>NZ_WESE01000010.1 GCF_009184895.1 Nostocoides sp. F2B08
GCCGGAGGGACACCCACATCGGCAACGACACGAACAAACAGCTGTCCATCGACAGGGAGATCAACTGTCCGCAGAAAGGGACACCACCTGTCCGCCTACAAGGAGACTGGCATGTCCGCCGTCACCAGGTCGCGAACAGGTGGATCCTGCCCGTGAGTGACTCACGGATATTGGGCTCGATTGAGGATGAGACTCGCCGCCCATTGGCGCAAGGGCGGGTGTAGCCGCGGATGAAGGACAGCGTGGCGGTGAGGCCGTGGCGACATCGCCGTCCTGCTGCTCTGCGAAGGCGCCCCGGAGGTAGATCTGATCTGGTCAGCCAGTCGCGAGGACGACGACGAGGGTGCGCGGTCCGTGGACGCCCTCGACGCGCTCGAGTTCGATGTCGCTCGTCGCGCTGGGACCGCTGATCCAGGTTAGGGGGCGGACGTCGCCAGGCTGCGGTCGGAGCCGGCGCACCGACTCGGGCACGTCGTGGACGACCTGGTCGGCGCGGATGACGCAGATATGGGTGTCCGGCACGAGGGTGATGGCCCGGCGACCCTGGTCCTCGCGGTGATCGAGGACGATGGTGCCCGTCGTGGCGATCCCGACCGCGGAGGCGGTGACGACGCCGTCGATGCCGTCGAGGTCGGCCGAGGTCAGGGAGAGGGAGTCCGGGACGAGCGTGGCGACCGAGCCGATGGCGCCGACCCAGGCCTCGTCGAGGCCACCCGGGACGACGACCGAGCCGCACCCGTGCTCGCGGAGGGCGCCCGCGATGGCGTCGGCGACTCCGCCGGGCTCGACCCGCAGCACTTGCGCACGATAGTCGGCGACGTTCTCGGCGAACAGCTCGAGCGTCTCGGCCGCGCTAGGCGAGATCTCCTCGATGACCGGCGGAGCCTCCCCGGAACGCATCGGGGAGACGACATCGGCGGTCGCCCCGCGGACCCGGACGAGGATGTCCTCACGGGCGCTCATCGGGGGCTCCTCTCCGTGCCGCTGCCTCGCTCGCGGGCCCACCACTGCCGGAACGACTCCTTCGGTGGGGTCGGGATGTCCCGGGCGTTGGTCCAGGCCCCGAGTCCGGGAACCGAGCGGATGGTCCGGTCGCCGAGCACGCGCCCGGCCAGGGTCGCGGCCTTCTGGGCCGCCGTCAGTCGTCGCGGGTCGGAGAACAGCCAGGCCGTCGCGCGCATCGCCGCGGACTCGGCGGTCCGCCCGCCCTCCTCCGCGACCTGGGCGCGCAGCTCGACGAGCAGCTCGGGAATGTTGATCCGCACCGGACAGGCGTCGAAGCAGGCCCCGCACAGGCTGGAGGCGAACGGCAGCGACTTGTCGATCTCGCTGGCCGTGCCGCGCAGCTGCGGGTTGAGCACCGCACCGATCGGACCGGGATACACGGAGCCGTATGCGTGGCCCCCGGTGCGCTCGTACACCGGGCAGACGTTCAGGCAGGCCGAGCAGCGGATGCACCGCAGCGCCTGACGGCCGAGCCGGTCCCCGAGGACATGGCTGCGGCCGTTGTCGAGGAGGATGACATGCACCTCCTGCGGCCCGTCGCCCTCGTGCACGCCGCTCCACATCGTCGTGTACGGGTTCATCCTCTCGCCGGTGCTCGACCGGGGGAGGAGCTGGAGCAGAGGTCCGAGGTCCTCGAACGTCGGCAGCACCTTCTCGATACCGACGACCGAGACGAGGGTCTCCGGCAGCGTGAGGCACATCCGCCCGTTGCCCTCGCTCTCGACGACCACGAGGGTGCCGGTGTCGGCGATCGCGAAGTTGGCCCCGGACACCGCGACCCTGGCGCGCAGGAACTTCTCCCGCAGGTGGAGCCGGGCTGCCTCCGCGAGCCGCGCCGGGTCGTCGGTGAGGTCGTCGGGCGCCGGACGCCCGACCTCGGCCATCTCGCGGAGGAAGATCTCTCGGATCTCGCTGCGGTTGCGGTGGATCGCCGGCACGAGGATGTGGCTGGGACGGTCGTGCCCCAGCTGGACGATGAGCTCGGCGAGGTCGGTCTCCCAGGCGTTGACGCCCGCCTCCTCGAGCGCCTCGTTGAGCTCGATCTCCTGGGTCACCATCGACTTGACCTTGACGACCTCGTCGACCTCCTTGGCCCGAACGATCTCGAGGACGATCGCGTTCGCCTCGGCCGCGTCGCGGGCCCAGTGCACGGTCGCACCGTTCGCCGTGAGGCTCGCCTCGAGCTCGACGAGGTAGTCGGCGAGGTGGTGCAGCGCCTCGTCCTTGGCCGCGGCTCCGGCGAGGCGCAGGTCCTCCCAGTGCGGCACCTCGGCCACGACGCGGGCGCGCTTGCCGCGGATGGTGTGCGTCGCGTGCCGGAGGTTGCGTCGTTGCTGGGTGTTGGCGAGCGCCTCGCGCGCGCCCTTCGGGAACTTCGGCATCCCGATGAACGTGGGCGCGGTCTCCTGGAGCGGGCCCGGCACGGGCGGGCGCACCGGCGTGGTCGTCATGACTGGTCCTCCTCGGTCGAGGCGAGGATCTCGGCCAGGTGCATCCGGCGCACGCCGGAGCGCTGCCGACCGAGGATCCCGCCGATGTGCGCCAGGCACGAGTTGTCCCCGGCGACGAGCACCTCGGCTCCGGTCTCCACGACGTGCCGGGCCTTGTCGGAGCCCATGGCGATGGAGACGTCGGCGTTCTTGACCGCGAATGTGCCGCCGAAGCCGCAGCACTCCTGTGCCTCGGGCAACTCGACGAGGTCGATGCCGCGCACCGCACGCAGCAGGCGCAACGGTCGGTCCCCCACCCGCAGCATCCGCAGGGAATGGCACGTCGGGTGGTAGGTGACCCGGTGCGGGAAGTACGCGCCGACGTCGACGACGCCCAGGACGTCGACGAGGAACTCCGAGAGCTCGTACACCTTCGGGGCCACCTCGGCGACCCGGCCCGCGAGGGCGCCATCGCTGGCGTGCTCCGCGATCCCGGGGTGCTGCTCCCGGACCGACCCGACGCACGAGCCGGACGGGGCGACGACCGCGTCGTACTCGCCGAAGACGTCGACGAAGCGGCGCACGAGCGGGAGCGCGTCCCGGCCGTAGCCGGTGTTCGTGAGCATCTGACCGCAGCAGGTCTGCTCCGTCGGGAACTCGACGGTCACGCCGAGCCGCTCCAGCAGACGCACCGTCGCCTTCGGAGTCTCGGGCCACATCGTGTCGTTGAAACACGTCGCGAAGAGGGCGACGCGCAGCTGCGAGACCGGCGCATCCAGCGCGGGGCGGGAGGTTCCGGTGCTCATGGGAGCATCCAGGCCAGGACGGTGGACTGCAGGCCGACGAGGATGCACATGGCGATGATCAGTCCGATGCTCCACGGCAGCACCTTGCGCAGGATGTCCGACTCACGACCGATGAGCCCGACGGCGGTGGCCGCGATCGTGAGGTTCTGCGGGCTGATCATCTTGCCAACCACCCCGCCGGAGGTGTTGGCCGCGACGAGCAGGGTCGGGTCGATGCCGGCGGTCTCGGCCGCGCTTTGTTGCAGTGTCGCGAACAGGGCGTTGGCACTGGTGTCGGACCCGGTGACGGCGGTGCCAATCCACCCCAGGGTCGGGCTGAGGAAGGCGAAGGCGGCGCCGGTGCCGGCGATCCACGTGCCGATCGTGATGGTCTGACCGGAGAGGTTCATGACATAGGCCAGCGCGAGCATCGAGGCCACGGTGAGGAAGGCGAAGCGCATCTTGTGCGCGATGGCGGCGACCTCGCCGGCCCACCCTGAGATGCCGATGCCATAGACGAAGGCAACGATGAGTCCGCATACGAGCAGCATCGAGCCAGGTGAGCTGAGCCACGCGAGGGTGTAGGTCGTCGCCCCGCTCACCTCGCCGGAGGCGGTGAGGATCTCGCCGTCCAGGCCAGGCCACGGGATTTTGATGTCCGTGCCCGTGAGCGCCTCCTTGACCGGGGGGACGAGCTTGGCGACGGAGAACACCGCGATGACGAGGAGGTAGGGAAAGAGGGCCATGAGTATGCGCCCCGTGGTCAGCCCGCGGGCCCGTTCCTCGAGCTCGTCGGCCGAGACGTTGAAGTCACTCGCCGGGCCGGAGACGGCGATGTTGCCCTCGCCCCCGACGAGCGCGAGCTCACGCTCCCGATCGGCGTGCATGACCGCCAGGGCCTCCTCGCGCCCGCTCGGCTGCCACACGCGCAGGAAGAGCACCGCGGCGGCGAGGCCGGCGAGAGAGGCGATGATGTCGGTGAGCTCCACCGAGATCCAGGTCGCCGAGATCCACTGCGCGATGGCGAAGGCGAGGCCGACGACGACGGCGACTGGCCAGGTCTCGCGGACACCGCGCCGGCCGCCGGCCATGAGCACGAGCAGGAGCGGCACGAAGGCGGCCAGGATGGGGGTCTGGTGCCCGACGTAGGCTCCGATCTCCTGGTAGGGGATGCCGGTGAGGTTACCTGCGGTGATGATCGGCGTGCCGATGGCACCGAAGGCGACTGGTGCCGTGTTGGCGAGCAGGACGACGGCGGCGGCGCGCAGGGGAGAAAACCCGAGCGCCATGAGCATGACGCCGGTGATCGCGACCGGAGCGCCGAACCCGGCGAGCGCCTCGAGGAGGCCCCCGAAGCAGAAGGCGATGATGATCGCCTGGATGCGCGGGTCATCTGAGATGAGGTGGAAGGTCGCCCGCAAGTCCTCGAAGTGGCCCGAGCGGACCGTGACCTGGTACAGAAGGATGGCGGTGAAGACAATCCACATGATCGGGAACAGGCCGAACGCAGCGCCCTGCGTCGCCGCCAGGGCGGCCAGCTGGACCGGCATCCCGAAGAAGACGGCCGCCACGATGATCGCCACGAGGACAGCGGTCAGACCCGCCCAGTGCGCCTTCCACTTCAGGACCCCAAGAGTCACGAACACCGTCACGAGAGGCAGGAGCGCGATGAGCGCCGAGAGGGCGAGGCTGTCGGCCACCGGGGACAGGTCCGGTTGGTAGGCCGAAGGCACCGCCGCAGGCATCAGGAGCAAGGTGGTCACGTGTCCTCCGAGTCGCACAACATTGGGCTGGACCCTTTCAGGGCGTGTAATGGTCAGACCATTAGGGTTGGAATGACAATAGGGACGACGACCGCCACTGTCAATGGTCGGACCATTTATTCGTCCCCTCTGCCGTGTGACGTCGGTCACCCGGGTGCTCTGTGCCATTCTGGAGCAATGGTGCAGCCGAGCGCGCGGGGAATGGCCCTCGAATTGGCGGCCGTGTCCGGGCCGGGCTTCTCGGGCGAGGCGAAAGGGGCCCCCGGCCGCGCCTACGAGGTGGTCCTGAGGTGGGTCGACGAGCGGATCCTCTCCGGCGACCTGGCGGTGGGCGACCACCTGCCCGCCGAGCGGGAGCTCGCCAGGCAGCTCGAGGTCGGCCGTTCAGCGGTGCGGGAGGCGATGCGCACCCTCCAGGCCCAGGGCGTGGTGCGGTCCTTCGTCGGGGCGGGAGCTGCGGGGGGGACGGTCATCACGGCCGTGCCATCGGGCGCCCTCAGCCGGGTGCTTCGGCTGCACGTGGCTCTTGCGAACTTCCCGGTGGATGACGTCATCCAGGTCCGGATCGCCCTCGAGCGCCTCAGCGTCGGACTCGCCGCGCAGAACGCCACCGCGGAGCAGCTCGCCACGCTGCGCGACCTACTCGAGGCCATGGACGACTCCGACCTGCCGCGCGAGGAGTTCAACGACCTCGACACCGCTTTCCATGTCGCCGTCGCCGCAGCCGCCGGCAACCGCCTCGCACGCGACCTCACCAGTGCGATCCGCGAGTCGATGCGCCTGCCCATCCTCGACCGCTTCCGCCGCCTCGACTCCTGGAGCGGCCTCGTCCCGACACTGCGACGCGACCACGAGGAGATCTACGCGGCCGTCGCCTCGGGTGAGGCCGATGTCGCCCAGCAGGTCATGGAGCGTCACATCCGCTCCGCCTGGCGCAGCCTCACTATCCCCGGCTAGTGCGCTCCGGGCCACTCGGTGATCCAGTGCAGCGGACCGCAACTCGCCAGTCAATGACATCAACTGCGATTGTCGGCAACCAGGTGAGTTCAGGGACTCCCCATGCAACGCGGGTTTCTAGCCCACTCTGCCCAGGCGCCAGACGCACGCCGCCCATTTGTCGACACAACTGACGTGGCCCTTTCTGGGCGGAAGGGGCGCCTCCTCGAACGGCTGACGCTGTCAAGCGGCCTCAGTGATCTGCCGGAGGCTTGGGCCACGACGCGGCGCCCCGTCCTCTCGACCCCCTGCCTCGCGGTCAACCTCCAACGATCTGGCACGCATCTGGCACGATGACGCATGGTGCACTCTTTTCAAACGGTATAACCCCAGTTCAGAGCCTTGATACGCTCGGTACAAGCTGGTCTCTCCCAAAGAAGGTGTCGCAGGTTCGAATCCTGCCGAGGGCACCACGAATCCCGCTGATACCAGCGGGATTCGTTGTTTCTGGCCGTGTCATAGGTGAACGGAAATGGCCATAGGTGTCATCATCTGGCACCTCGGCAAGAAGTGGCATACCGCAAGCAATCAGGACGCGGGGCCGGCCCCGGTCTCATCCCGCAAGGGTGATGTCCGAGTGCTGCTCGGTAGACCAGGGTTGGGTCGTAGAGACAGGCCTCGCCACGTCCCCGCGCTCCAGCGGTAGTCACGCGCCGACTGTCTCTTGAGGCGGCCGTCGCGAAGCGCCGACGTCCACGACGGAACAGGGAGGCCGAGCACGTGTCACCAGAGTTCGCGGGAAGGGTCGAGCTCGACATCAGGGACTCGACGCCGGACTGGGCGCCCTACCTGGCACCCAAGGCACCCGACGGCGCCCCCAACGTCGTCTTCATCGTGTGGGACGACGTGGGCTACGGCACGATGGACTGCTTCGGCGGCCCGGTACGCACCCCCACGATGAGCCGCATCGCGAACATGGGGGTCCGGTACGGCAACTTCCATACCACCGCCCTGTGTTCACCGACGCGCGCCTCGCTGCTCACCGGGCGCAATGCGACGTCGAACGGGATGGCCACGATCGCTGAGTTCAGCTCGGGGTTCCCCGGCATCTCGACCCGCATCCCGTTCGAGAACGGCTTCATGTCCGAGGTACTGCTCGAGCATGGCTACAACACGTACTGCGTCGGCAAGTGGCATCTCACACCGGGTGAGGAGACCGGGATGGCGGCGTGGAAGAAGCGCTGGCCACTGGGCCGTGGCTTCGAGCGGTTCTACGGGTTCCTCGGTGGCGAGTCCAGCGGCTGGTTCCCCGACCTCATCCACGACAACCACCCCGTCGATCCGCCGGCGACCCCCTCCGAGGGGTACCACATCGCAAAGGACCTGTCCGACAAGGCCATCGAGTTCATCCGCGACGCCAAGGTGATCGAGCCGGACAAGCCGTTCTTCCTCTACTTCAGCCTGGATGCCGCCCATGCACCGCACCACGTGTTCCTGGAGTGGGCGGACAGGTACAAGGGCACGTTCGACTCCGGGTACGAAGCGATCCGCGCGACGATCCTCGCTCGCCAGAAGGAGCTCGGGCTGATGCCGGGTGACACCGAGCTGAGCGGCATCAACCCACACGGTGAGCCCAGCGTCACCGGCCCGGACGGGCAGCCCTGGCCCATGCTCGACACGGTGCGACCGTGGGAGTCGCTGAGCGAGGACGAGAAGCGCCTTTTCATCAGGATGGCCGAGGTGTTCGCCGGGTACGTGGAGTACACCGACGACCAGGTCGGGCGGGTCATCGACTACCTGGAGTCCAGCGGGCAGCTCGACAACACCATCATCGTGGTCGTCTCGGACAACGGTGCCAGCGGTGAGGGCGGCCCGAACGGCACCTTCAACGAGTGGCGGTTCTTCAACGGGGTGCCCACCCCGACCTCGCTGACCCTCGAGCACATCGACGAGCTCGGCAGCCCCCAGTCCTACAACCACTACAACACCGGCTGGGCCTGGGCGTTCGACACCCCGTTCCCCTACTGGAAGCGCTGGGCGGGCTACGAGGGCGGCATCGCCGACATGTGCCTGGTCTCGTGGCCGGCGAAGGTCCCGGCCGACGGCAGGGTGCGGTCGCAGTACGTGCACGCCGTCGACGTGGTGCCGACCATCTACGACCTGATCGGCATCACTCCCCCGGCCACACTCAACGGTTTCGAGCAACGGCCGATCGAGGGCGAGAGCTTCGCGGCGTCGCTGACCGACCCCTCCGCGCCGGCCAAGCGCACCCAGTTCTACGCCATGCTCGGCCAGCGCGCCCTGTACGAGGACGGCTGGCTCGCGTGCACCTTGCACCCGCCGCTGTCCGGGTGGGGCGGGTTCGACAAGGACGTGTGGGAGATCTACCACGTCGAGTCGGACCGCTCGCAGTCGATGAACCTCGCCGACGCCGAGCCCGATCGCCTGCAGGCGATGGTCGCCCGGTGGTTCGAGCTGGCGGAGGAGTTCAACGGGCTGCCGCTCGACGACCGCACCGCCCTGGAGCAGGTGCTGGCCGCCCGTCCAAGCGGGTCCCCCGTGCGCGATCGCTACGTCTACTACCCCGATTGTTCGCCGGTACCCGAGCAGTCCGCGGTGACCATCAGTGGTCGCTCGTACACGATCTCGGCGGGCGTCCAGGTCGACTCGGCCGACGCCGAGGGCGTCATCTTCGCCCACGGCGGCGTGGCCGGCGGGCACAGCCTGTTCGTGAAGGATCACCGGCTCACCTATGTCTTCAACTGGGTCGGCACCTACCTGCAGACGATCACCGCAGATCCTGTTCTCGAGCCCGGTCCCCATGTCGTGACCGCCGAGTTCGTCGCCCAGGGTCGCAGCGAGGACCCGATGATGGCCGGCGCGAAGGGCACGCTCACCCTGTACGTCGACGGCCAGGCCGTCGGAAGCGACACGATCGTCACCCAGCCGGGTGTGTTCTGCGCGGTCGGCGACGGGCTCTGCGTGGGTCGCGACGACGCATCGCCGGTCTCGCCGACGTACACCGCGCCGTTCGCCTTCACCGGTGGCACCATCGACAAGGTGGTCATCGACGTCTCCGGTGAGCGCTACCGCGACCACGAGGCAGAGGTCCGTGGCTGGTTCATCCTCGACTGACACTTACGACGGGAGCCCCGCGATGACTGCCATGACGGCGCCGCGGGCCTTCCACGTGATGTCGAAGCCGACCGGGGCGATCTGCAACCTCGACTGTGAGTACTGCTTCTTCCTGTCCAAGGACGAGTTGTACCCGGGCAGTGGCTTCCGGATGCCGCCGGATGTGCACGAGGCCTACATCGCCCAGCTCCTGGCCGCCCACCGGGGGGTCGAGGATGTGGTCGTCGCGTTCCAGGGTGGGGAGCCGACGCTCATGGGGCTCGACTTCTTCCGCCGCAGCCTCGAGCTCGAGCGAGAGTATGCGGCACCCGGGCAGCGGATCCTCAACACGATGCAGACCAACGCGACCCTGCTCGACGACCGGTGGTGCGCGTTCCTCAAGGAGAACGACTTCCTCGTCGGGGTCTCCATCGACGGCCCCCGTGAGATGCACGACGCCTACCGGGTCGACAAAGGCGGCAAGCCCACCTTCGACCGCGTCATCCGCGGGCTCGAGGCGCTCAAGCGGCACGAGGTGGACTGGAATGCTCTGACCACGGTCAACTCCGCGAACGGCGACCACGGCCGGGAGGTGTACCGCTTCCTGCGCGACGACCTCGGCGCCACCTTCATCCAGCTCATCCCCATCGTGGAACGGGTGACCCCCGAGCTGCTGCCGCTGGCGGAGTCCGGATGGGGTCAGCGCACCGGGCAGCGTCCCCTCTACCGGCAGGAGGGCGACCTCGTCACCCACCGTACGGTCGGAGCGCGGCAGTACGGCCGGTTCCTCGTCGACGTCTTCGAGGAGTGGGCCCGCCACGACGTCGGTGACGTCTTCGTGTCGATGTTCGACACCGCCCTGGCGCACTGGATGGGCATGGACCAGGCCGGGTTATGCGTGCACGCCCGCACCTGCGGAGACGCCGTGGCTCTGGAGCACAACGGCGACCTCTACTCCTGCGACCACTACGTCGAACCGGACTACCTGCTCGGCAACATCATCGGCGGCCGCACCATGCTCGAGCTGGTCGACCTGCCCCGCCAACAGGCCTTCGGGCAGGCCAAGCTCGACACCCTCCCCGCCTACTGCCGCTCCTGCGACGTGCGCTTCGCCTGCAACGGCGGATGCCCCAAGGACCGGTTCATCACCACCCCCGACGGCGAACCCGGGCTGCACTACCTGTGCGAGGGCTACCAGCTGTTCTTCCGCCATGTCGACACCCCGATGCGCGTCATGGCCGCCCTCCTGCGGCAGGGCAAGGACGCCACCGAGCTCCGTGACTGGTACGCCACACGCGACAACAAACGGAATCCGGACGACCCGTGTACCTGCGCCGGCGGCCGCACCTGGGCCGACTGCCACGACGCCATGCCGACGCCACGTTGACGCCCACCGCCCAACGTGGCGCGGCCCCTTCGCGACAGACCGGTTGGACTCGCGTCCACACCGCGCGGCGAGGGGTGCGACGCTGAAGCCATGGACGACGACGCTGAGCAGGAGGGTCGCCGCGCCAACGGCGACGGCATCGTCCGCCTCGCTGCCGAGGGCCTCAAGACACAGCAACGCGAACACCAATGAGGCGAGCCCGCGCGGGCCGAACCATCCGACGAAAAGGACCCTGGCCCATCCCCTATATCGGCGCGTTCCTCAGTGGGGGGCCTCGCCGTGACGTTCGCGCTCGGCGACGGTGGGATCCGTGACGCCACGATCATTCTGCTCGTGGTCCTGGCGGCCAACCTCCTGCTCGAGGACTTCGTCGAACCCCTCGAAATGGGCAGCACCCTCGGCATCCACCCGGTCGTAGTCCTCGTGGTCACAGCTCTCGGCGGTTTGGTGGGCGGCATCGTCGGCCTCATCCTCGCCGTCCCCGCCGCGGTCATCGCTGCAGACGCATTCGCGCGGCTGCGCCGCCGCGGCGTCCTCAACGAGGCGGCCGACCGGGACCAGCCGGCGGTGCTACGAGCGCGCGACTGCCGCGACCTTCCAGGCGGAAGGGTCACGGTCACCTCCTCGAGGGGCTGACGCCAGCCATGCGGCCCTCACTCGTCGGAGGGCTTCACCACGTATGAGATGCCCGTCCCTCCGAGACGCCGCGCCTCGCGATCACACGTCCAACGATCTGGCACGTACCTGGCACGGAGACGGCAGTCGAACTCCCACAGACTCGCATCACCGCAGTTCAGAGCGCTCATCCGTCCGGGCATACCTGATCTCTCCTCAAGAAGATGGCGAACGTTCGAATCCTGCGGGGAGCACCACCAATCCCGCTGCTACCAGCGAAAATTCGCTGCTCTCGGGGTGCGGTCAGTCACGGCTGTGGACGAACTCCGAGCACTTTCCGAGGTCACGTCCAGCGAGGTCCCAGGTCGCGGGTGGAACGTGAGGTCCAAGTCACCGTTCCAGAGTGACCGGAAGGAGAACCTCTCATGACCATCACGACGCACCTGGATCGTCCGCTGACCGATCCACCGGCCCCCGTCACAGCACCCCCGCAGCCCGCGCCGCCTGCTGAGCCGGCAACGGGTGGCGGCGGCCGCCCCGGCGTTGGCCGGCTCGGTCTGACCGCGCTGCTCGCCGCCGTCCTGGCAAGCGGGGCGACCCTCGCGGTCGACCGCAGCCTCGTCGACACCTCGACCTCCAACGGCGCCGGTTCGGTCCCTGTTTCGGCAGTGGATGGAGCGACTTCGTGGACATCGGTCGCCAGTGCGGTCACGCCGAGTGTGGTCTCGATCGCCGTCGAGGGCGCCGGCGGGCTGTCGGAGGGCTCCGGTGTGGTCTGGGACAGCGAGGGGCGGATCGTGACCAACGACCATGTCGTGGCCGGCGCCGCCGCCGGAGGCGCGGTGCGGGCGACCCTGGCGGACGGGCGCACGTTCGCCGCCACCGTCACGGGCACTGACCCCACGACCGACCTGGCGGTCATCACCCTGACCGACCCGCCGCCGGGTCTCGTCCCCCTCTCTCGCGGGGACTCCACCACCTTGCAGGTCGGCGACCCGGTCATGGCGGTCGGCAACCCCCTCGGGCTCTCCGGCACGGTGACGACCGGCATCGTCAGTGCGTTGAACCGGCCGGTCGCGGCATCAGGGCCGTCCCAGGGACAAGGCGGCCTGGCGCAGGTGACAAATGCGATCCAGACGAGCGCGCCGATCAACCCCGGCAACAGCGGTGGCGCGCTGGTCGACGCCCACGGGCGACTGATCGGCATCAACTCCTCAATCGCGACTCTCGGCGCGTCCAGTGGTGGGGCTCCGTCCGGGAACATCGGCATCGGCTTCGCCATCCCGATCGCTGAGGCCGACACGATCGTGGCCCAGCTGATCTCTGCCGGTTCGGCGCAGCACGCCTACCTGGGGATCAGCACCCGAGACACCGCGCTCCAGGACGGCACCTCGAGCGTCCCTGGCGCTCTCGTCGCCGGCATCGTCCCCGGCGGACCGGCCGAGGTGGCGGGACTGCAAGATGGCGACGTCATCACCGAGATCAACGGCGAGGCGGTGTCCAGTTCGCAGAGTCTCATCGGCACCGTCCGAGCCCTGGCCGTGGACCAACGCGTCTCCCTGACCATCATCCGCGACGGCACCCCCACAACAGTCGAGGTCACTCTGGCCGCTGCTCACCCGTCCCGCTGACCGACGCATAGTTCCGCGCCCCCGCCTCCCCGGGGCGCGAAAGGACGGTTCTCCTCACGCCCGTTCGTCACGGTGCCCGGGCGTCTCGGTGCGACCGGCATCTCGCGGGCTGGAGCGGACGGGCGAGCACTATCGGTTGGCCCGTGGCGCCGGACGTGACAACCTGACCAGGAGACGATGTGCTCAAGCCATATCGCGTCTGCGTCGAGGCTAGACGGGTACCCATCCGTCGGAGCCCTCATCGCGCTCCTGTCCGCTGGTGGGCTTCGACGGCCAGCCACCGGACTCCGTCGCCGGTCGACTGCTCTCCTCGGTTCTGATGGTGTCCCGCTTCGCCCTGATGGCACGAGAACCGAAGCCACCACCGCCCGCGCGCATACCCGGAGCGGGGTCATGAACCCAGCGCCTCGACAGACAGCTGTTCATCGACTTCGGCCCGCCGAAGGTGCGTAAGGGTGGACATTCCTTTGAGCTCGACCTGGCCGATGTCGCGGAACAGGATGCCGTCCTCGTGTGAGGCCTCCACGACGGCTTGGCTGACGAGGACCTCCCCGGGGCGTGCGTAGTCGGCGATGCGAGCGCTGAGGTTGACGGTCTGGCCGAAGTAGTCACCGTGCTGGTAGAGCACTGGCCCGGCATGCATCCCCACGTGCGCCGGCGGTAGTCCTGAAGCGGCTAGGGCGTGTCTCCTGATTGTGAGCGGTGCTGGCTGTGATGGTTAGGCCATGTCGCGTTCTGCTGTGTTGTCCGATGCCCACTGGGAGCTGATCGAGCCGTTGATGCCGTCCTCGGACGGCAAGCGGGGCAACCGTTTTGGCGATCATCGACGGATCGTTGAGGGCGTGGTGTACCGATTCCGGACTGGGATCGCCTGGCGGGACCTGCCCGAGCAGTTCGGCCCGTGGCAGACGGTGTGGAAACGGCATCGCCGATTCAGCCAGGACGGCACCTGGGATCGGATCCACACCATGCTGCTCACCCACGCCGACGCCGCCGGGCAGATCGACTGGCGGGTGAGTGTGGACTCGACGATCAACCGGGCCCACCAGCACGGCACCAACGTCGCGCGCGCCACAGGGGGACCTGTCGAATCACACGAATCTGAGCGTCGAGCCGGCTGATCATGCCGTCGGCCGCTCGCGCGGCGGGCTGAGCACCAAGATCCACCACGTCTGTGACGGCAGGGGCCGCCCGCTGGTCCTGCTCCTGGGGCCGGGTCAGGGCAACGACTCACCCATGTTCGCCAATCTGATCGGCGCGATCCGCGTGCCCTGGACCGGGCCCGGACGGCCGCGGACCCGCCCCGAAGCGGTCCTGGCGGACAAGGCCTACTCCTCACGCGCCAACCGCGCCCTGCTCCGCTCGCGCGGCATCACCGCTGTCATCGCCGAACCCTCGGACCAGGCCGGACACCGGAAACGGCGAGGATCGAAGGGAGGGCGTCCACCGAAGTTCGACACCGAGGCCTACAAGGGACGCAACGTCATCGAGCGCTCGTTCAACGTCCTCAAGCAGTGGCGCGCGCTGGCAACCCGCTACGACAAGCTCGCCATTACCTATCGCGGCGGAGTCGTCCTCGGCGTTATCATCACGTGGCTACGCGAACTGGGAGACACGCCCTAGGTCGCTCACCATCTCCAGCGCCGCGCGCACCGCTGGCCCGGGGTCGCGGAAATGGAGCATCACTCCGTCGCCCAACCACTTGATGGGCTTGCCTCCGTGGCGCACCGCCCCACGTTGCACCAGCCGGGCCATCGTCGCCGCGAGGTCCGCGGCGGCCTCGTCACCGTACTCTTGGGTCAGGCGAGAGTAGCCCGTGATGTCGAGGAAGCAGATCGCCGGTGGACGCTCGAGCATGCTGTGAATGCCGGCCTCGGCCATGAGCGTCTCGAAGGCCTCGATGAAGTTGGCCGTCCACGCTCGTGCCTGCTGGGCGTGGTATAGACCGAGCACTGCCTGCTCGGCGAGCGGGGTGCTGCGAGCCGCGAGTTCGGCGTCGGCCCAGTCCCCGACGTTCTTGCCCGCCGTGAGGGCCGGCTTGACGACCTGGGAGTTCCACCAGGCGCCCTCGGCCTCGGCGATCCGCCGGACGCTTTCCCCGTAGACGCGGAGCAGCTGCTCGCCCGCGCTCACACTGAAGTCGCCAGAAACGTGCAGCTCCAGCAGCGGGATCACCGCCATCTCATCCTCGCGCAGCAGGTCATCCGGTGAGGGTTCAGGCGATCCAATCGCCTCCCGAACGGCCGTCAACAGTTCGAGCGGGATCCCGGTGCGACGACTGACCTCTCGGAACGTCTCTCCGGCATAGGTGGCGAACCGCTCATAGGCAGGGGTGTCGAGAAAGTCGAGTGACAGCGATCCGTCCCGGAACGCCTCCGCCAGGTGCTCGAGGGGGATCGCGGCGTCCTCGAGCGACCGCACCATGAGCATGCGGCGGACGTCACCGACAGAGAAGCGACCCGGCAGAGCGGGCACGATGATCCCGAGATCGACCAGGTGGTCGACATAGTCCGGCTCCACCCCGGCACGAATAGCCGCCTCTTCGCGGGGATGCCACGTCACGACCCAAGGGTATCGAGGCCACTGTTGCCCGAAGCCTGGCTCGCGCCAAGGGCGAGGCCCAAGGCGTGCATCGAGGACTCCGCCGAGACGCTGCGCGGACAGCGTCTGCCGCACCTGTTCGGCACCGGCAACAAGCCTGCGGCGATGCCGATCACAGTCCCGGTGCTGCGGGGCGAAGAGCCGCTGCCATGGGGACTCGTCCCGGTGCACGTTCGGCAGCCGCGCATACACCGACGGATCGACGGAGGAGGGCAGGTGCGCGGCCATCTGAGTGGGGTGCGATGTCCGCCGAGGAGCACCTGTCAGGGCACGGCGACGCGGGCGAGCCGGCACGCTCACCCCACAGGCGCTGGTCAGCGCCGGGCCAGGCTGTCCATCGCCTCCGCGACGGTCACCGTGCCGTCTCGGAAGCGAATCACGAGACCACCGAGATCGCTGCGGCCCACTACACCCGCGATAACCTCGGCGACGTTGCCTCGCGAGGTGACGCCCTCCTCGACGTGGTCGCCGTACTCGATGCGGCCGGTCGGCTCGTCGAGGGTGAGCTGTCCGGGGCCGAGGATGGTCCAGTCCAGTGCCGTCCGGCGCAGGTGGTCGTCAGCGGCTGCCTTCGCGGTGGCGTAGGCATGGAACGGGTTGTCCTCAGGGACGTTGTCCCGACCCGAACCGACGTAGGAGACCATGACGAACCGTCCGACACCCTCGGCAACCGCCGCGTCGATAGCACGGATGGCGGCGTCCCGGTCGACGGCATACGTCCGCTTCGGACTTCCACCACCGGCTCCCGCAGACCACACGATGACGTCGCTGCCGCGCACCAGGGCACCAATGGCCGTCTGGTCCAGATGCTCGACGTCTGCCACGACCGCCGTGGCGCCAGCCGCCTCAACATCCGGCACGTGCGCCGCGTTGCGCACCACGGACCTGACGTCGTGACCGTCTGCTGCCAGCAGCGGGGCAGCCAACAGGGCTACCTTCCCGTGTCCACCGATGATCGTGACTCTCATCCATGCAACCTATCGAGGATCCAAACGCGGACGCGGTGGCGGCTCCTGCCCGACTTCGAGCTCCGATGGCCGCCGACGCGCATCGCGCAGACAGGTGCCTCATCCAGGAGGGGTGATCTGGACGCGGCCATCAGCCGATAACGTCTTGCCTCGCTGGAGCAAGCCTGGCCGGCCCACCCCGACCCGCGTCTGGGAACGGCCCGGCTATGGCTCGGCCGACGCCTTGGCCCGTTTCGGGTCTCTCGGCGAGGAAGCGAACAAGGAGGAACGGGCGATGATCAGAATCATGGATGGCATGCCGGCAGGGGTCCTCGGTCTCCAGGCGATCGATGACGTGGAGAAGGAGGACTATCGCAACGTCGTGGTGCCAGCAGTCGAGGCTGCTTTGGCCGACCACGGAAAGGTGCGTCTGGTCTACGTCCTCGGTCCCGAGTTCGACGAGTACGAGGAAGACGCGGTCTGGGAGGACCTCAAGCTCGGTGTCCGCCATCCTTCGTCCTTTGAGCGGATCGCGATCGTGACCGATGCGCGGTGGGCAGGAGCCATGGTCAGAATCTTCAGCATCGTGTGGCCGGGACAGGCGCGAGCGTTTCCCCTTGCCGAGCTCGAGACCGCGAAGCGGTGGGCTGCCGAGTAGGGAACCTGACGCCTCCACGGCGACCGCGCCACAGGCCGACGGTCCAGCCGAAGCGGCGCGCCGTTGTGAACTTCCGACGGCCGACGAAGGGCGGAACGGCCGCCGACCCGTGTGGGGTGCACACTGCAGGGATCGCTCCTCGTCTGGACGGACCGGCGGTGGGAGCCGCCATGGAGATCATGCTCTGGCATGGGTGAATGGGCCGACGCCGTCGGTGTGGCCGAGCAGGGCAAGCTCGACCTCGACAGCCCGGCCTCCACGTACCTGCCGGTGCAGCAGTGGCCAACGGTGCGACCACGCGGCAGCTCCTCGGGCACCGCGCCGCGATCCCCGACCCCGGCCAGGAGCCCTACGCTGCGGTTTTCACCGCCCCGGACGCGCACTGGTCCACCGAACAGGTCCTCGCCCCGGCGCCCCGATGGCGAGCGAGCCGCCAGGAGAAGAGCTCTACCAGGACGCCGTGAACTACGTCCTGGCCGGGCTCGTGGTGCTGGAGGCGACCGGACGCTGCACCGGCGAAGCCGTCGACGAAGACCTGTGCACGCCCTTCCGCTCCCTGGCCAGCGCGGAAGCCGCAGCTAGGACTCGCTTCACCCTGCCTCGCGACAACAAGCACTCGCATATGGCTGATCCCAGCCATCCGTCGCGGCGATCGGATGGGACTCGGCATGACCGGGGCTGTTGCCCAGGGGTGCGGCTGAATCGGGATCATTCGCACTCGGTGCGAGTTGAGGGAGTCATTCGTCGAGATGGGGGACGACCGCGATCTCGAGCATGCTGACCGCCGACTCGGAGCCGAACTGCTTGGCCCCCCGGAGCGGATCCCTCTCGTCGTACTCGGTCGCGACCGCGAGTACGATCCCCAGCGCGGGGAGGACGTGGAGGACCTGCCCGCCCAGACCGAAGGCCATGTACCCGGGCTCGTCGGCGACGTCGGTGATCCACCACATGTACCCGTAGCCCGTCGTCCCTGGCTCTCTCGCCTCTACGTGAGCCGTGGTCGCCTGCTCCACCCACTCGGCCGGCACCACCTGCTGTCCCTCCCAGCGTCCCTCGTCCAGGTACACCTGCCCGATGGCGGCCAGGTCCTGTGGGCGCAGCTTGACGCAGCATGAACCCTCGTGGACACCCTGAGGGTCGACCGGCCAGGTGAAGTCGGCGTCCCAGTACTGCTCGTACACCGCTGCGGCAGCTGCCGCGTCGCTGAAGTCGAAGGCCGGCTCGAAGGCCGGCTCGCTGGGGATCCCGAGCGGGTCGAACAACTTCTCGCGGGCATAGTCCAGGACCGACACGCCGGTTGCCTCGACCAGGATCGCCGACAGCAGATGTGCCCCGGCGTTGGAGTAGACGAAGGAGCCATCGACCGGCCCGCTCTCGTTTCGGTCGGCCAGGATCTGCCCGACCCAGTCCTCGGCGGTGAAGAACTCCCGTGTGGCATCACCGGTATCGGGAGCGAACCCGCCGGTATGCGTGAGCACCTGGTCCAGGGTCACTGCGGCGGTCTCCTCGCTCATCTCCGCCATTCGTGACGGCAGCAGCTCGCCCAACGTGGACTCCACCCCGGCGATGAGCCCCTCACCGACGGCGATCCCCACCAAGGTTCCCACCAGGGACTTGGTGACCGACCGGGTGTCCCAGTAATCCTCCGGCATGGAACCCGTGTATCGCTCCACCACCGCCTCGCCGTCACGGTGCAGGAGCACCGCGCGGACCTGAGCATCCGAGTCCGCCAGCGCCAGATACTCCTCCACCGCGGGCTCGACGTCAGCGGCAAGCTCCTGCGCCGTAGGACCGGGCGCCGAGCACCCCCCGACGACGAGCGTCACCGCAACCGTGGCGCACCACAACTGACGTCGCACGACCCACCTCCACCGGTGAGTATCGGACCCTGCCCCAACTGTTCACGGTACTCTCGCGCCTCCTCCACCGTCCAGCATCAACCACTCCTCGACCGGGTAGACAGAGGAGTGGATGGATGCCCGTTCGCCTGCGGGGGCGCCGTGGCAAGGTGGGCCCATGACCATTCGCACGGCGCTCGTCGGATACGGGTTCGGCGGACGCTCTTTCCACGCTCCGTTCGTAGCCGCTGACTCGGACCTGACACTGGCGGCGGTCGTCACCAGCGACCCGGAGCGATCCCGGCAGGTGCGCGCGGAACACCCGGAAGCCGAAGTCGTGCCGAGCCTCGAGACCCTGCTTGCCCGAGCTGACGACTTCGGCCTCGAGCTCGGCATCGTCTCGACCCCACCGTTCGGACACGCGAGGCAGGCGACCGCGCTGCTCGAGGCCGGGCTGCACGTCGTCGTCGACAAGCCGCTCACCGTGACCAGCGAAGAGGGGCACGCGCTCATCGCATGTGCTGAGCGCGTCGGTCGCACGTTGACGCCGTACCAGAACCGCCGGTGGGACGGTGACTACCTCACGCTACGTCGCCTGCTGAACGCCGGTCAGCTGGGCGAGGTACACCGGTTCGAGTCCCGATTCGAGCGGTGGAAGCCCAGTGAGACCCGGGCGTGGAAGGCGGGCGCGAGCACCACCGGCGCGGGCGTGCTGTACGACCTCGGGACGCACCTGATCGACCAGGCGGTCCAGCTGCTGGGCGAGGTCGATGACGCCTACGCCGAAATCCGGACGTTGCGTGCCGGCTCGGACGCGGACGATGACACCTTCGTCGCCCTACAGCACGCGTCCGGCACGATCTCGCACCTGTGGATGAGCGCAGTCGCGCCGCAGCTCGGCCCGCGCTTTCGCGCGCTCGGCTCGCGGGCGGGGTTCACGTCCTGGGGGGCCGAGCCGGTCGCACAGCGCCTCACAGCGGAAACGCCAGGCGATCGGAGCGCCCTCGCTGAGCACAAGGACGGCAGGTACGGCCAGGTCGGCGTCGCCGAAGACCAGCGCCGTGTCCGGCTAGCCGGCGACGACTACGGGGCTTTCTACCGTGGCGTCGCGCGGGCGATCTCGACCGGGACCCCACCGCCCGTCGACGCGCGGGACAGCGTGGCCGTCATCGAGCTGATCGAACGGCTGCACCGGGAGCACACCGGGCCGCGCTGAACAGCCGAGCCGTCCAAACGCGACCCGATCGTCCTCTCCCGGTCGCGACCGGCTCATCACCCCCTCGGCGGGATCCGAACCGAATGTGCCCCGTAGCCACTGCCGCAAGTGGTCAGGGGTCGGTCCGGTCGGTCACCCCGATCGGCGTGGTGCCGACCGCGCAGTGTCGGCGTGGGCAGCTCGGGCCCTCCGTTCGGGGCTGCTCGGGCGCGACCGGCCGCAGCCCGAGAGCGGCGATCGCCCCTCCGACTCCCAACAGGACTGCACAGACCAACATCGCCGTCCGGAACGCCGGTTCGAGGGCGGCTGGGTCGTCGAAACCGGCTGATAGACCCGTGATCGCAGGCAAGGCGGCGACGAGCAGGAGCCCGCCGGTGCGGGCGACGGCGTTGTTCACACCACTGGCCAAACCAGCCCGGCTCTCGTCCACGGCCCCGAGGACGGTTGCCGTGAGCGGCGTGACCGTCAACGTGAGCCCGGCCCCGAGCAGCGTCACCGGGAGCAGTACATCGGACGCGAAGGAGGCCTCGGACCCGATCCGTGTCAACAGACCGACGCCCAGAGCAGCGACGAGGGGCCCGACCGTCATGGGAATCCGTGGACCCAACCTATCTCCGATGACTCCCGCCCGTGGCGAGAAGAGAAGCATCAGGACTGTGACGGGCAGTAACGCGAAACCCGCCGTCAACGCGCTCCATCCCGCGACGACCTGCAGGGTCACGACCAGCCAGAAGAAGACCCCGCCCAAGGCCGCATAGACGACGAAGGTGACGACGTTCGTCACGGCGAACCGAGGCGCGGAGAAGATGCTCAGCGGCAACATCGGGTGAGAGGTGAGGGCCTCCCAGGCGACGAAGCCCACCACCGCGACGACTCCCAGGACGATGCTCACCTGAACCGCGACGGACTCGAGCCCCTGCTCCGACCAGGCAGCCAGTCCGTAGGTCAGCGACCCCAGACCTAGAGCCACCAGGAGCGACCCGACCAGGTCGAGACGGCCGACCGCTGACTCGTCCTTGGACTCGGGCACGTGCCGCGCCGAGATGGCAAGGACGACGAGCACCACCGGGACGTTGATGAAGAAGATCCACCGCCAGGACGCGACGTCGACGAGCCATCCGCCGAGCAGTGGGCCCACCGCGCCGGTGATGCCGGCGAGGCCGGACCAGGCCCCGATCGCACGTGACCGGTCCTCCGCCCGGAAACTCGACTGGAGGATCGCCAGCGCACCAGGGGTGAGCAGTGCGGCACCGACACCCTGAAGGGCCCGGAATCCGATCAGCATCCCGATGTCGATCGCCAGGGCGCAGGCCAGGGACGCCAGCCCGAACCAGGTCACGCCGACCATGAAGACGCGGCGCCGACCGAGCCGGTCACCGAGCGACCCACCCACCAGGACGAAGGCCGCGAGCGTCAGGGTGTAGGCGTTGACCGTCCACGTGAGGCCGGTGACACCGGCGCCCAGGTCCCGACCGATCGCAGGGAGGGCGATGTTCACCACGGTCGCGTCGAGGAATGCGATGGACGACCCCAGCACCGTCGCTGCGAGGACCCACCGGCCGGCGGGCTCGGCAAACCGCAGGCCGCCCGGCTGACTCGAGGCACGATCGGCTGTCATCCGGGCCCCGGTCTCGCGAATGCCATCTGTCGAATGTAGCCAGGCGTACATGCGATGGCGAGAGGAGAGGCGCTCTCAGCCGTTCAGCAAGATCCGACTGGCCGCACGTCCTGGCCGACTCGTCGATGTGCAGAAGAACCCTGCAGGTTCCGTGCAGATCTCCCGCGGGTCCGAACTCGGCCGGCGTCGTCCTCAGGCGGCCGCATAGAGCGAGACGGAACAGGCGCATACCGAACCCCGCGCTAGCCTGTGAACGTGCGTTCACCCCTGTCGCCGACCCCGCGTTCCCCGTCGTCGACGGGGGCGATCATCGTCGTCCTCGCGCTATGCGGCACCTTGGTCTCACTCCAGCAGACCCTCGTGTTACCCCTGCTGCCCGACTTTCCGGACATCCTCGGCACCTCGATCGACAACGCCTCGTGGCTGGTCACCGTCACCTTGCTGACCGCCGCCGTCGGGACGCCCATCGTGTCGCGGCTCGCGGACATGTTCGGCAAGCGCCTGATGCTCATCCTCTGCATGTGGGCGGTCATCGCGGGATCGGTGATCGCCGCCCTTTCGACCGACCTCGCCGCACTCATCGCGGGTCGCGGACTGGCCGGGCTCGGCGCCTGCCTCGTGCCCGTCGGCATCAGCATCATGCGGGACCACCTTCCCGCGGACAAGGTCGGCTCGGGGGTGGCGCTGATGTCGGCGACACTCGGCATCGGGGGCGCGGTGGGCATGCCGCTGGCGGGGGTCATCTATGCCAGCCTCGACTGGCACGCACTCTTCCTCGTCTCCGGCGCATTCGCGGTGGCTATGCTCATCGCGGTCCATCTCGTGGTCCCCGAGTCGACGGTCAAGACACGAGGGCGCTTCGACTACGTGGGAGCAACGCTGCTCTCGATCGCCCTCACCTGCTTCCTGCTTGCCGTGAGCAAAGCCGGATCCTGGGGCTGGGGATCCACGCGGACGCTGAGCCTGCTCGTGGCGGCCGTGCTCGTCATGGCCGTCTGGGTGCCGTGGGAGCTGCGCAGTGGGCAGCCGCTGGTCGACATCCGCACGTCGACCCGTCGCACGGTTCTGCTGACGAACGCCGCCTCGGTGCTCGTCGGGTTCGCCATGTTCGCCAACTTCCTCACCGCGGCCCAGCAGGTCCAGATGCCGGTCGAGAGCGGCTACGGCTTCGGCTTGTCCGTGACCGCGACCGGTCTCGTCATGCTCCCGAGTGGCATCCTCATGGTCGCCATGGCGCCCTTGTCCGCCAGCCTGATCATCCGGGTGGGACCGCGGTCGGTCCTCATCGCGGGCGCCGTCATCATGGCTGCGGGGCTGGTCGTCCGCGCGCTGCTCTACGGCTCGATCATCGAGGTGATGATCGCTGCCGGAATCGCCTCCCTCGGGACAGCGCTGGCCTTCGCAGCGATGCCGACGTTGATCATGCGTGCCGTACCCATCACCGAGACGGCATCGGCCAACGGACTGAACACGCTGCTCCGATCCATCGGCACGTCGTCGGCCTCCGCACTCGTGGCCGCCGTGTTCGCCTCCGCCGTCATCGACATCGACGGATCAGCCGTGCCGACCCTGGCCGCGTACCAGATCGTCTTCTGGGTCGCGACCGCAGCCGCGCTCGGCGGTGCCTTCATTGCGGCGTTCATCCAGCGACCCACTATGGCAACCGAGGGAGAGGCGACACCCGGACCCACCGGCGAGCGCACCTTCGTCAAGGATGCCGGTGCGCTCCCCGAGCTGCTCGCAACCGGCCGCGTGGTCGGCCCGACCGGACGACCGCTCAAGCAGGCGGTCGCGACCGTGCTGCATCCGGACGGTCGGCACGTCGACTGGGGTCGCACCGACGACGACGGTCGTTACACCCTCGCCCTGCCCGAGCCCGGCCGTTATCTTCTCGTCGTCTCCGCGGAGGGGTGGGCCCCACAGTCCTCGCTGTGCGACCTCGGAGCGGGTGAGAGCGAACCGATCACGATGCAGCGCCGACTCCAGCTCTCGGGCCGCGTCACGGACGGTGGCCGACCGCTCGGGGACGTGCTGGTCTCGCTCATCAGACACTCCGGCGAGTTCGTGGCGACCTCGACCGCGGACGCGACCGGCGCATACGAAATCGGTCTGCCGCCCCCCGGGCGATACGTCCTGACCGTCGTCGACCATGCCACCGGACGCACGCGATCCCGTGCCCTGACGATCCTGTCGACCTCGACCACGCTCGACATCGACATCGCCACGGGCATCCCACCGGCTCCCACGAGCCCAGGCCGGGCGATGGTGGGGGCATGACCGAGCCGGACCGCCCCGGCGGATCACACGAGGCGATCATCCAGTCCGCGCGGAGGCTGTTCGGCGAGCGGGGCTACACGGCCGTGACGATCCGCGCGATCGCCTCCGAGGCCGGCGTCTCCCCTGCGCTCGTGATGAAGGTGGCCGGCTCGAAGAAGCAGCTCTTCGCCCTCGCCACGCCCAGCGAGCCAACCCCCCTGGCAGCCGATGTGCCCCTCGCCGGACTCGGCGAGCACCTGGTCCGGCGGATGCTCACGCGGCGCGCCGACGACGACGCCGAACCGTGGCTCCGCGCGGTCTACCTGCTCCTCGACGCCCCCGATCAGGCGGCCGCCCGCGCGGACTTCCGGTCCCGCTTCCTCAGCCGGTTCCTTGAGAGCACGAAGGGTCCGAACGCCGACACAGGGCGTCTCGCCGACGAGCTGGCATGCCTGCTCCTCGGCCTCGCGACCGGACTGCGCACGTTCCGACTCCTCGACCCGCGCACGACCGACCTCGACCGGGTCGTCGAGGAGTACGGAGCACTCATCCAGCAGGTCATCGACCGGCTCGGTGAGCCTCGTGGGGGGTTCACCCCGCAGGGGTGATGCCCGCCGGCGGGCCTGCTCCTACTGTCGACCCAAGCGGGAGCGGCGCGGTTGGAGGAGCACACATGGGTGCCGAGGAGCAGACGCAGGCCGCACCGGCCGAACAAGGAAGCAAGCGCCTCATGGTGCTGCTCGCGATGGCGATGTTCGTCCTCGTCGTGGACACCTCTCTCATGAACGTGTCGATCTCAGCGGTCATCGAGGACCTCGACACGACGGCCAGCGGCGTGCAGTCGGCCATCGCCCTCGAAGCCCTCGTCTCGGCGGCGTTCATCCTCATCAACAGCAAGGTCGGCGACCTCATCGGACGCAAGCGGGCCTATGTCCTCGGCCTTCTGGGCTATGCGATCGGAGCGCTGGCCATGACCCTGGCCCAGAGCCTGACCGCGATCGTCATCTTCTGGGCCATCTTCGGAGGTCTCGGCGCAGCCCTCCTGCTGCCGGCCATGCAGTCCCTCATCCACGGCAACTTCTCCGGAGCGGCGCAGAAACAGGCCTACGCCCTGATCGGCGCCGCCGCCGCGATCGCCGCAGCGGTCGGCCCCCTCCTCGGGGGCTTCGTCACGACATTCCTGTCGTGGCGCGTCGGGTTCGCGCTCGAGGTCGTCATCATCGCCGTGGTGCTCAGCCAGATCGCACTGATCAAGGACGTTCCCTACACCGGACCACGCCAGGTCGACGCCGTCGGTGCCGTCCTGTCGGTCGTCGGCATGGGCGGCGTGGTCCTCGGGATCCTCGTCTGGCAGGAGGGCGGGGAGTTCGTCCTGCTCCTCCTCGCGGTCGGTGTCCTCGGACTCGGATCCCTGGCCAGATGGCTGCTGCGTCAGAAGCGAGCCGGGCGGGTGACCCTGCTTGACCCCGACCTGTTCCGATCCCCCAACTTCACGGCCGGGATCTCGGGTCAGATGATGCAGCAGATCACGCTCGGTGGCGCGATGATCGTGCTGCCGCTGTTCCTCCAGATGACGCTCGAGTACAACGCCATGGAGGCAGGTCTGTCACTGGCACCGCTGTCGTTGACGATGTTCGCTGCGGCACTGCTCGTGGCGCGCGTCGCGGGCGATAGCCGACCCGCGGCCCTCATCCGCACCGGATTCGCGCTCGCTGCCGTAGGGATCCTCATCATCATCCCGCTCGTCCCCCGGGTGGACAGCGGATGGTGGCTCGTGATCCCGCTGATCATCACGGGCTGCGGTCTTGGCCTGCTCGTCTCACAGCTGAACAACTACACCCTGGCACCGATCGAGGAGGAACGGATCAGTGAGGCCGCCGGGGTCAACTCGGCCGCCGGCTCGTTCGGTCTGTCCTTCGGCCTGGCCATGGGCGGCGGCGTCATGCTCGCGGCTCTCGCGCTCTTCTTCACCCAGCTGTCCGAGAGCAGTTCCGTCATCCCTCCGGCCGAGCAGCAGCAGATCGCGACGGTCCTGCAGGAGGACGCCGAGGTCATGAGCACAACGGCACTGGCGGAGCAGATCACCGGACAGCCGGCGGAGGTCGAGGAGGAGGTCCTCGCCATCAACGAGACCGCACGCAACCGGTCACTGCAGGTGGGTCTCCTCGTCCCGCTGCTCGCCACCCTGATCGGCCTCGCCAACTCTTTCCGGATGTTACGGCTCCCGGACATCAAGGCGGCGAACTCCCTGGAGGGTCTGGACTTCTGAGCGCGGCGCCCGAGCTCAGACACGCAGCTCGGGGAACATGTCGTCGCGCCACTCCCCGTCAGCGCTCTGCCCCCCACCGGCGAGCTCCTCCTCACGGGCCCGCAGCTCGACCCGTCGGATCTTGCCCGAGATCGTCTTCGGGAGTTCTGCGAACTCCAGCCGCCGGACCCGCATCCAGGGCGCGAGGCGCTCACGGGCGTGCCGGAAGATGTCCCGCGCCACTCCCTCCCCCGCCTCGAAGCCTGGGGCGAGCACCACATACGCCTTGGGCACGGCCAGCCGCACGGGGTCGGGCGCGGGCACGACGGCGGCCTCGGCGACGGCCGGGTGCTCGATGAGCACCGACTCCACTTCGAACGGACTGATCTTGTAGTCGCTCGCCTTGAAGACGTCGTCGGTGCGGCCGACATAGGTGATGTAGCCGTCGGCATCGCGGCTCGCGACGTCCCCGGTGTGGTACCAGCCGCCGTCCATCGCGGCGGCGTTGCCCATCGGGTTCCCCTGGTACCCGGTCATGAGTGGCAGGGGGTGGGTCGTGAGGTCGAGGCACAGCTCGCCCTCGCCGACCCCGTCAACGGGCTCCCCCGTCGAGGGGTCGACGAGCACGACCGGCACGCCGGGCAGGGGTCGACCCATGGACCCCGGCTTGAGCCAGGAGCCGGGCGTGTTGCCGACCGCGGCGGTCATCTCGGTCTGCCCGTAGCCATCACGCAGCTCCATCCCCCACGCGGCCCGCACCTGCTCGATGACCTCCGGGTTGAGCGGCTCCCCCGCCCCCACGATCTCGCGCAGACTACCCGGCCCGCCGGACAGGTCGGCGTTGATCAGCATGCGCCACACCGTCGGTGGCGCGCAGAAGGAGGTGACCTCGTGGTCCCGCAGGACGCCGAGCAGCCGGTCGGCGTCGAAGCGCGCATAGGCGAGGACGAAGACCGTCGCCTCCGCGATCCACGGGGCGAAGAAGCATGACCAGGCATGCTTGGCCCACCCGGGGCTCGAGATGTTGAGGTGTACGTCGCCCGGCTGCAGCCCGAGCCAGTACATCGTCGACAGGTGCCCGACGGGGTATGACACCTGGGTGTGCTCGACGAGCTTGGGTCGCGAGGTCGTTCCCGAGGTGAAGTACAGCAGCAGAGGGTCGGAGGGAGCGGTGCCGGGGTGCGACACCGGTGGCACGTCGCTCAGGTATGCGGTGCGCAGGTCCTCCCACCCCTCCGCCTCGGCGGTGCACACGCGGAGAAGGTCCCCGGGCACCTCGGCGAACTTGCCGGTCTGCTCGGGGGTCGTCACGACGACCGTCGCGGCGCCCCGGACGATGCGGTCCACCAGGTCGGTGGGTCCGGCGGCGGTCGCGGTCGGCATGATGACGGCGCCCAGCTTGATGACCGCGAGCATGCAGTCCCAGAGCTCGAGCTGGTTGCCGAGCATGAGCATGACCCGGTCGCCCCGCCCCACCCCGAGGCCGGCCAGCCATGTCGCGACCCGGTCGGACCGGGTGGCCATCGCGTCGAAGCTCACCTCGCTGCTCGAGCCGTCCTCCTCGACGACGACCAGGGCGCGCCGGTCGTTGCCGCGGGCGATGGCGTCGAACCAGTCGACCGCCCAGTTGAACGTCGGGCCGAGATCGGGCCAGGTGAACTGCTGCACCGCCTCCTCGTGCCGACCTCGCAGGGCGAGCAGGTGGTCCCGGGCTGCGCGGTACTGCTCCGTTGCATCCATACCCGGTTCCTACCATCCGTCCGGGTCGGCGTCGACCGCTGGGTGCGAGCTAGGCGCGGTTCTCCCGGGCACGCTCGACGCCGGCCTTCACGAGGATCCATGGCAGCAGCAGGGTGGCCAGGGCCGTGACCAGCCAGACGACGACGGTGGCCGCGATCCACGTGCCGATCCCGCCCGAGATGGTGAGGGAGTCGCCCACGAGCGAGGCGGCGACGAGGGCGATCAGCGCCGCGATGATGCCGACCCCGCCGAGGAGGGCCGAGGCGTTCTTCGCCGCCACGCGCGCGATGAACGGCGAGATGACGCTCTGGACCACCGCGTACAGGACGACGACGATGAGGAACCCGCTGGCGGTGACCTCCACGCCGTCGACGAGGAGGGCGGCGGCGAGGAGGCCTAGGGCGGCCGCCGCGAGGAACACAATCGTCCGGATGATCAGTCGCACCATGATGAGCCTCTCGAGAGCCGTGGATCCGCCCACCGCAGGCGGCGCAGCCCACCGTACCCAGAGGCCCGGACGGCGAGCATCACCCGCAGCAGGTAGGTCGCCGCAGCCGGGTGACTCCGATCCGGTGGGCATCGTGGCCGGACGCAGAGCCGCCACGGCACACAGGTGGGGTGGACCACCGGCTGCGCCGGTGGCCCACCCCATCAGTGGTCGGGGGCTCGATCAGGTCAGGGCCTTTGCCTTGAGCGCGTCGAACTCCTGCTGAGTGATGGCGCCGGAGTCGAGGAGCGACTTGGCGCTGGCGATCTGGTCGGCGGGCGCGGCGGACGTGCCGGCCACGGACTTGATGTACTCCTGCTGCTGGCGTTGGGCCTCGGCCACGGCGGCCATCTGGCGCTCGCCCATGCTCTTGCCGCGGACGATGAGGTAGATCAGCGCGCCGAGCCAGGGGAGGAAGATCAGGACCAGCGACCAGCCGACCTTGCCCCAGCCGCTCGTCGTCGGGTCGCTGAACAGGTCGAAGATGCACCGGAACCAGATCATGATCGCGGCGATCCAGATGAAGAACCAGAAGCTCCAGAGCAGGACCTCCCAGAACGTGTTGATATCGGTGTCCATGTATGTGTTCCTTTCCTTGCAGGGATGCGCGGCCGTCAGGCCGAACGATGCTCGTCGGCGGACAGGCGCGGGAGGCACCCCGGGACGAACACCGCCGGTCGGATGTTGGATCCCTTCACCGTCCACCTCTCTGGGAGTCAGCATGCCCACCGGGGCTGGTGGCGCGACAACGTTATCGTCCGTCCCGGCCGGGAAGCATCACCCTCGACAGGTGAGTCCGCGACATTCTTCCGTTGGCCCCGTGGACCGTCGACCGATGGTGCCCCCGGTTGTAGGGCGGACATAGCGAAGGCCCCCGTCCGATCTGGACGGGGGCCTTCGGTGCGCCGGGTCAGCCGCAGGTCAGCCGATGCGGCGGATCTCGGGGCTGCCGCTGAACAGCGGCCGCAGAGAGGTGGACTTCCCGGTGCGGGGTGAGTCGTACATCATGCCGTTGCCGGCGTAGATACCCACGTGCCAGGGCGAGGACCCGCCGTAGAAGACGAGGTCACCCGGTCGGGGGTCGGACACGGCGTAGGTCTGGGCGTACTGGGCATAGGTCGTGCGACCCAGGGAGATTCCGACCTGCGCGAACACGTACTGGGTGAAGCCCGAGCAGTCGAAGCCGGCCGGCGTCGAGCCGCCGTAGACGTACGGGATGCCGGTGAGGCTCGCGGCGACGCCGAGGACTCCGCCCGACGCGACGCGCTGCGGGCGGTCTGCCTTCGGCGCCGAGCTGCTGCTCGAGCCGGAGCTGGACGAGCCTCCACCCGACGAGCCGGAGCTGGAGGAGCCGCCGCTCGACGAGGACGAGCTCTCGGACGCGGCCGGGGTCTCGACGGGCGGGGGCGGCGGGGGCGGGGGCTTCTCGACCGCGGTGAACGAGAGCTTGCCGAATGACGGCGCCACGGTCGGCGCGGCGACCGCGGGCGCGGTCAGGGCCGGGCGGGCCACGGCGCGGGACGTGGCGACCTCGGAGGCCCGCTCACTGATCGACAGCGTGGCCGCGGATCCCTCCGCCGGCTCGGCGGTGACCGGAGCGGCGGGGGCCTGCCCGACGGCGTTAGCGGGGATCGCGAACGCGGCGACCAGACCGCCGGAGGCGGCGATGACGGCCGAGCCCTTGATGGCAGGGGATGAGGCGCGGGAGGCGATGAGGGAGAGCTCTGACAGGGGGTTGTAGCGTCCCGCAGTGCGGTGACGCCCGTGAGACTTCACGGTCACGGTTTTCCTCTTCAACGCCTACGAGGTCAGCTGTCGGGTTCGGGTGGAAGATCACCCGGCCCAGACCACGGTCAGGGGAAACCGCGGTGAGGACTTCACCCCGAGGCCACGGTGTCCGCGGCCGAGAGTGGGTCCCCCGCTCCTGCCGTTCGGGGACGAACGGAACCCGGTGAACGGTGGCAGGACTCGGCGTGGTCCGCTCATCGGGGCCGCCACCAGGCGGTGACGACTCGTCCACGGTACACATCGATCCGGGCGATGTCACATTTCGGTCACGGGGCGTGGCGGTGATGCCGCACACATCCGAAGATGCCCAGGTCACACGGGGTATGCGCGCCTCGCCATGACCCGGCTGCGCGGCGGGGCCGAAGTCCGGCGGGTGATGGCCGGCCGCCGACGAGGCGGCTGCGCAACGTCCCGGGCGGGCCGAAGGGCGCCCAGACGCCACGACGCGGTAGGCCGGTGGCCTACCGCGTCGTGGGGTTTCTGCTGAGCGCCGCCTTGGAGGTCGTCCTGGCGGAACGTCGGTCAGCGGACCGTGACGTGCACGTGGTCGTAGTGGTTGGCCGTGGCGCTGCCGCGGTCCTCCATGGTCCGCCAGCCGCTGCTCGGCAGCCAGACGCGCTGACGCCAGATGATGTACTCGATGTTCAGCTCACCGGCGCGGCTGATGAGCATGTTGGCGATCGCATCGCCGTAGCCGCGGTCGCTGGTCATGAAGTCCAGGGCGCGACCGGAGGGGTGGTCCGGCATCGAGTCGGGGCGGACGCCACCGATGTTCGTCATGCCGGGGAAGGATGCCTTGACGGCGGCGAGGACGCCCATGGCGTTCTGCGTCAGCCCCTGGGCGCAGGAGCACGCGTTGGCGGCGGCCCAGTCGTAGCCTCCACCACCGGAGGGTGCCGGAGCGGAGGAGGAGCCGCCCGAGGACGATCCCCCACTGTCCGAGCCACCGGTCGAACCGCCGGAGGACTCACGGGACGGACCCGCCGGTGCGGGCGGGGGCGGCGGCTCGGGCTTCTCGACCGCGGTGAACGACATCGCGCCGAACGTCGGTGCTGCAACCGGGGCGGCCGCGGCGGGAGCCTCGAGCGCGACCGCCGGAGCGAGGGAGGCGCGGCTCACGGAGCGGCTGACCCGCGACTCGGCGCGCTGGTCGAGCAGGCTTGCGGCGAGGTCGGCGGAGGCCTGGTCGGCGCTCGTCTCGACCGGGGTCGCGCTGGCCGCAGCGCTCTGACCAGGGACGACGAGTGCGACGGCGAGACCGCCTGCGGCGCCGACGGAGCTCACCTTGGCGACGGTCGATCCGACCCGGGAGCGGGACCCGCGCACGAGGGCGGCGAGGTCGCTCAGAGCGAGAGATCGGGCCGACGAGGCGTGACGGGCATGATGACGAGGCTGGTGGGGCTGAGCCACGGGGAGAGTCCTAGAAGTGGTGTGGGAGGCAGGGGCTGCTTCGCCCACTCGGGCAGGGGAGCCCGGTGAGCGACTTACTCGACGGTAGTCGACTCCTGCGCCAATGTCACATTCCGGTAACGGCGCGTCCGACGACCCGGCTGACGAAGACATGGGAGGCGATGTCGTCCGGCAGAGAGACCCCGCTGGACTCCGGCCGCCCCTCGCGCGCCGCGATCACGCGCGACCCCTCTCGCCGAACCGTCGCCCTGGTGCCGGGTGTGAGCTCGGCCGCGGTCAGCAGGGACAGGGCCTCGGTGTCGACCTGCACCGGCTCCCCGATCCGTCGGACCGTGACGAGCACCGGCGCGTGGTCCGCGAGCACGCTCATGGCCTCCATCCCCTGCAGGAACTCCTCGCCGGGCTCGAGCCCCAGCTCGTCGAGACCCGGAATGGGGTTGCCGTAGGGCGACTCCTTGACGCCACCCAGCAGCCCGACGATCTTGCGCTCCACCCGCTCGGACATCACGTGCTCCCAGCGGCACGCCTCGTCGTGGACGTACTCCCACTCCAGACCGATGACGTCGACGAGGAGCCGCTCGGCGAGGCGGTGCTTGCGCATGACCCGGGTCGCCAGCGTGCGGCCGTGCTCCGTGAGCTCGAGGTGTCGGTCACCGGCGACGACCAGCAGCCCGTCGCGCTCCATGCGGGCGACGGTCTGGGAGACGGTGGGCCCGGAGTGACCGAGCCGTTCGGCGATCCGGGCCCGAAGGGGCACGATCCCCTCTTCCTCGAGCTCGTAGACCGTCCGCAGGTACATCTCCGTGGTGTCGATCAGGTCTGTCACCCCCATAGCCTCTCACCTATGACGACTTCGGTGGTGTGGCTGCGTCGCGACCTCCGGCTGGCGGACAACCCCGCCCTCCTGGCCGCGGCGAAGGAGGTCGGAGACGGCGCCGACGACGACGAGGGGGTATGCGTCGCCGTGGTTCTCGACGAGACTCTCCTCGGTCGGAGCGAGCGTCGGGCGCAGCGCTACCTCGCCTCGCTCCGCGCGCTGGACGACGAGCTCGACGGCTCACTCACCGTCCTGCGCGGTCGACCCGAGACGGCCCTCCCGCGGCTGGCGAAGGAGCTCGGGGCGGGCACCGTCCACGTCTCCCGGGAGACCACGCCCTACGGGCGCCGGCGCGACGAGCGGGTCGAGGCCGCGCTCGACGACGCCGGCGTGCGCCTGCGCGCGTCCGGGACGCCCTACGCCGTCGGACCGGGCACCATCCTCACCGGGAGCGACACGCCGTACAAGGTGTTCACGCCGTTCTCCAGGGCCTGGCGTGAGCACGGCTGGCCGCGTCCGGCCGACCGCCCGGAGGCACGGTGGCTGCGCGCCGACGCGGGCACGGACCTGCCCCAGCCGACCGATGGGGAACCGGACGAGGGCGCGGGCGAGAGCGTGGCATACGAGAAGTGGACGCGGTTCCTCGCCGAGGACCTCGAGGGCTACGCCGAGGAGCGCAACCGGCCAGACCTCGACACGACGAGCCGGATGTCGGTGCACCTGAAGTACGGCGAGATCCATCCGCGGACGATGCTGGCCGATCTCGTCGACCACGACCTGTGGGGCACCGACGACGTCGACCGGTTCGTCACGGAGCTGTGTTGGCGCGAGTTCTACGCGGACGTCCTCTGGCACCGGCCGGACTCGGCGTGGGGCGACTGGAACGACACGCTCTCGGGGATGGAGTACGCCGACCCGGAGGACCCGGACGTCGTCGCCGACATCGACGCCTGGCGCGAGGGGCGCACCGGGTTCCCGATCGTCGATGCCGGGATGCGCCAGCTGCTCGAGGAGGGCTGGATGCACAACCGCCTCCGGATGATCACGGCGAGCTTCCTCGTCAAGGACCTGCACGTCTGGTGGCCGGTCGGGGCGCGGCACTTCCTCAGCCACCTCCAGGACGGCGACATCGCGAGCAACAACCACGGGTGGCAGTGGGTCGCCGGCACCGGGACGGACGCCTCGCCGTACTTCCGCGTGTTCAACCCGATCACCCAGGGCCAGCGGTTCGATCCGGACGGCGAGTACGTCCGCCGGTGGGTGCCCGAGCTGGCGCACGTGCCCGGCAAGGCCGTGCATGAGCCGTGGAAAGCCGACGACGGCCTCGCGGAGGGCTATCCGGAGCGGATCGTCGACCACGCGCACGAGCGAGAACGGGCCCTCGAGCGCTACGACAAGGCGCGCGGTTGAGCTGGTCGGGCCCCTACACCGCCGACTCGCGCTGTGTGGAGAACTGGTCCTCGAGGTCGCGTACCCGGCCTCCGCGGCTGAAGAGGACCCCGAACGCCGCAGCGACGAAGAACATCACGATGCCGTAGATCGCAGGAGGAACGGCCATCTCGGTGCTCTGCAGGACGGTCACCGCCATCGCGATGGCGAGGGTGGCGTTGTGGATGCCGATCTCGAAGCTGCTCGCGATCGCCTGGGCTTCGCCGAGCCCCAGCAGGCGCGGCACCGCATAGCCCACCGACAGCGAGATGGCGCAGAACGCGATCGCGATGAGGCCGACCTCGGCGACGTAGTCGAGCAGGGTCTCCCGCTCGCCGTACACCGCACCCGCGACGATGAGCACGAGGAGGATCACCGAGGCGATCCGGACCGGCCGGTTCATGCGTGCGGCGAACTCCACCGCACGGCTGCGCACGAGCATCCCGACCGCGACGGGGATGAGCACGATGGCGAACACCTGCACGAGCTTCCCGAACTGGAGCCCGATGCCGTCGTCCTCGCCGACGAAGAAGCCGAGCGCGAGATTGGTGACGACAGGCAGCGTGACGACCGCGATGAGGGAGTTGATGGCGGTGAGGCTGATGTTGAGGGCGACGTCCCCGTGGAACAGGTGCGAGTAGAGATTCGCCGTCGAGCCTCCAGGCGAAGCCGCGAGGATCATGAAGCCCACGGCCAGCAGCGGGGGCAGGTCGAAGAGGAGGACCAGGCCGAAGGCGACGAGCGGAAGGACGAGGATCTGGCAGGTCAGCGCCACGACCACCGCCTTGGGCGCCTGCGCCACTCGGCGGAAGTCGGCGGGGGTGAGTGACAGTCCGAGGCCGAGCATGATGACTGCCAGACCGACGGGCAGCCCAACGGTCACCAGAGTTGAGTCCATGGCCGTTCATTGAAGCAGCGGTGATCCGGCCGTGGGAGAGTGAGCGCCATGGACACCGCGATGTCTGGCCGAACGGCCGTGGTCACCGGAGCGAGCAGCGGGATCGGGGCGGCCACGGCCCGGGCGCTGGCCGCGTCCGGATACCGGGTGGTCTGCGCGGCCCGCCGCGCCGACCGCATCGCCGCGCTCGCCGACGAGATCGGCGGCATCGCCGTGACGTGCGACGTGACCGCCGACACGGATGTCGCCGCGCTGGCCGAGGCCGCTGGGCCCCGCGTGAACGTGCTCGTCAACAACGCGGGCGGCGCGCACGGTCTCGAGCCGGTCGCCGAAGCCGACCTCGCGGCATGGCAGACGATGTTCGACGTCAACGTGCTCGGCGTCGTGCGCGTGACCAAGGCGCTGCTGCCCGCTCTCGTCGCGGCCGGTGACGGGATCATCGTCAACGTCGGCTCGACGGCCGGCCGGATCGTCTACGAGGGCGGGGCGGGCTACACGGCCGCGAAGCACGGCCTCGCGGCCGTGTCCGAGACCCTGCGCCTCGAGCTGTTCGACCAGCCCGTGCGGGTCACCGAGATCGAGCCGGGGATGGTGCGCACCGACGAGTTCTCCCTCACCCGCTTCAAGGGCGACAAGGACAAGGCCGACCGCGTGTATGCGGGGGTCGCCCAACCGCTCGTCGCCGAGGACGTCGCAGACGCGATCACGTGGATGGCGACCCGGCCGGCGCACGTCAACATCGACCTGCTCGTCATCAAGCCGCGCGCCCAGGCCGCGCAGCACAAGGTGCACCGGGAGGGGTGACGCGGTGGACGGGCGGATGGAGGAGAGCGTCTTCACGTATGCGGCACCGCGGCTGAAGTTCGGTGCCGGCGCCAGCGTCGAGATCGGCTTCGAGCTGCGGATGCTCGGTGCGCGCCGGGTGCTCATCGTGACCGACGCCGGGGTCGCCGCGACGGGCCATCCGGCGCGGATCGCCGAGCGGCTCGCGGCCGAGGGGTGCGAGGTTGCGGTGTTCACCGGCGCCCATGTCGAGCCGACGGACGACTCGATGCTCACGGCGGTCGAGTGGGCACGTGACGAGGGGCCGTTCGATGCCATCGTCGCCGTCGGGGGTGGGTCGAGCATCGACACCGCCAAGGCGGTCAACCTGCTGACCACAAACGACGGCGGTCTCGAGGACTACCTCAACAAGCCGGTCGGCGCCGGGCGCGCACCGACACGGCCGCTGCTGCCGCTCGTCGCGGTCCCGACGACGACGGGAACGGGCTCGGAGAGCACGACCATCTGCGTCCTCGACGTGCTCGCCCTCAAGGTCAAGACGGGCATCAGCCACGCCGCGCTCCGACCCACCGTCGCCGTCGTCGACCCCGACCTGACGATGACCCAGCCACCCGGCGTGACCGCAGCGGCAGGGCTCGACATCCTGTGCCACGCCCTGGAGTCGTACACCGCTAGGCCGTACACCGCATACCCCCGGAAGCGGCCGGAGGAGCGGGTGCCGTACTGCGGCGCCAACCCGGTCGCGGACGTGTTCTGCGAGAAGGCGGTCGGGCTCCTGGCGCGCTCGTTCCGCACGGCGTGGCGCGACGGCGACGATGCCGCGGCGCGTAGCGACATGGCGCTCGCCGCAACGCTCGCCGGGATGGGCTTCGGCAACGCCGGGGTCCACGTGCCGCATGCGAACGCATACCCGATCGCGGGTCTGGTCCGCGACTTCCGGCCGGCGGGGTATCCGGACGGAGCGCCGCTCGTCCCGCACGGGATGGCCGTCTCGCTCACCGCGCCCGCGGCCTTCGAGCTGACCTATTCGAGCAACCCTGCGCGGCACGACCGGCTCGCCGCTCTGCTCGGTGGCCCGGATGTAGCGGCCGGACCGACGGGGCTCGCCGACCGGGTGCGCGAGCTGATGGCCGACCTCGAGGTGCCGTCCCGACTGGGCGATGTCGGCTACGACACCGGCGACGTCGAGGCGCTCGTCGAGGGCTCGCTGCGCCAGCAGCGCCTGCTCGCCACCGCTCCGCTCGACGTCGGCGCCGACGAGCTGCGCTCGGTCTTCCGCGCCTCCCTCTAGGAACGAACCCCCGAGGCTCCGCAGATCCGCGCGGCGGGCGGCCTTGTCGGCACATGACGCGGAAATATCCGCGTCCGAGATGCCCAAGGCCGCCACGACGGCAGATGTCCGCCATCACCTGCCTACGGACCATCCCTGGCCGGCGCCCGTCAGGGCTGGCGGCGGGTGACCGCCCACGACGCCGGGTCGTCCAGGGTCCCGTCGCCGATTCGGGTGAACACGATGCGGTCATGGAGGCGGCTGCGGCGGCCGGCCCAGAACTCGACCTCGTGCGCCCGGACGCGCCACCCGCAGAAGTCGGCCGGCATCGGAACGGCGTCCTCCGCGCCGGTGTCGGGGTAGCGGGCTTCCCACTCGGCGAAGGCCGCCTCGAGGGCGTCACGGTTCTCGATCGGATGCGACTGCAGCGAGGCGCAGGCCGCGATCTGCGAGCCGTAGGGCCGGGTCCGCCAGTACGCGCGCAGCTCGTCGGCCCCGATCGGCTCGGCCACCCCGCGGAACCTGATCGCCCGGAACAGCCCCGGCCACGTGTACGCCAGCGCGATCCGCCCGTTCGTCGCGAGCTCGCGGGCCTTGGCCGAGTGCAGCGAGGAGACGAACCCCGGTCCGCGGTCGTCGAGGAACCGGGCGAGGACCACGCGCACGTTCGGCATCCCGTCGGCGTCCACCGTCGCGACGCTCACCGCGGTCGGCTCGGCGAACCCCGGGGTCACCTCCGCGGCGGCGACCGCCTCGGAGACCCACGCCCGGGTCTGTTGCCAGGGCGTGCCGGCGACGGTGCCCTCGTCGATGCCCTCACTGTCGTAGTCCGTCCGGGGGTACCCGCTCAGGTCGCTCACGCTACGAGCCTATTGCGCGCGCATGAGTCCGGTATGCGGTCCTCCCCGCGCACGTTCGGCTCCCCCTGCGTGCACAATGGGCACCCGAGCCGCGCCGCCCACGCGCGACGACCGAACGGAGACTCTATGGCTGACAGCGACGTCAAGCACGGTCTCGAGGGCGTCATCGCCTTCGAGACCACCATCGCCGAGCCGGACCGCGAGGGCGGGGCGCTGCGCTACCGCGGCGTCGACATCGAGGACCTCGTCGGTCGGGTCGGCTTCGGCCGGGTCTGGGGTCTGCTCGTCGACAACGCCATGGACCCCGGCCTGCCGCCCGCCGAGCCGTTCCCGCTGCCGATCCACACCGGCGACGTCCGCGTCGACGTCCAGGCCGCCCTGGCGATGCTCGCGCCGCTGTGGGGTTTCAAGCCCGTGCTCGACATCGAGCCCGGCGAGGTCCGCGACAACCTCGCGCGCGCGTCCGTCATGGCGTTGTCCTTCATCGCGCAGTCCGCGCGCGGACAGCAGCTGCCGATGGTGCCGCAGACCCGCGTCGACGAGGGCCACACGATCACCGAGCGCTTCATGATCCGCTGGCGCGGCGAGCCGGACCCCCGACACGTCGAGGCCGTCGACGCCTACTGGGTCTCGGCGGCCGAGCACGGCATGAACGCCTCGACCTTCACCGCCCGCGTCATCGCCTCGACGGGCGCCGACGTCGCCGCATGCCTCTCCGGAGCCGTCGGCGCCATGAGCGGCCCGCTGCACGGCGGGGCGCCGTCGCGGGTCCTGCACATGATCGAGGGCGTCGAACAGACCGGCGACGCCACCGCATACGTCACGGGGGTTCTCGACCGCGGTGAGCGGCTGATGGGCTTCGGTCACCGGGTCTACCGGGCCGAGGACCCGCGGGCGCGGGTGCTGCGTGCGACGTGCGAGCGACTCGGCGCGCCGCGCTACGAGGTCGCCGCCGCGCTCGAGCAGGCGGCGCTCGCCGAGCTGCACGCGCGCCGACCCGACCGCGTCCTCGCGACCAACGTCGAGTTCTGGGCCGCGGTCCTGCTCGACTTCGCCGAGGTGCCGGCCGCCATGTTCACGCCGATGTTCACCTGCGCCCGCACCGCGGGCTGGGCGGCCCACATCCTCGAGCAGAAGCGCACCGGCAGGCTGATCCGGCCGTCGGCGCGCTACGTCGGTGAGGGTCCGCGCAGCATCGAGGCGATCACCGGCTGGCACGCCTGAGCGGTCCGCTGGCTGGACCCGGGGCCGGCCCCGTCGGAACCACTTGCCACACTGGACGTCGTGACTGACGCCCCCGCCCCGACCATCCCCGCCGACCTCCTCCCGGCCGACGGCCGCTTCGGCTGCGGACCGAGCAAGGTCCGTCCCGAGCAGGTCGAGCAGCTGGCCTCGATCGGCACCACGGTCCTCGGCACCTCGCACCGCCAGGCGCCGGTGAAGAACCTCGTCGGGGCGGTGCGACGCGGGCTGCGCGACCTGTTCTCGCTGCCCGACGACTACGAGGTCGTTCTCGGCAACGGCGGGTCGACCGCCTTCTGGGACATCGCCGCGTTCGGCCTGGTCCGCGACCGCGCGCAGCACTGCGCCTTCGGCGAGTTCTCCGCCAAGTTCGGCAACGTGACCTCGGCCGCGCCGTTCCTCGGCGATTCGTCGATCATCACGGCCGACCCGGGGAGCCTCGCGACGCCGGTCGGCGAGGCGGGCATCGACGTCTACGCGTGGGCGCACAACGAGACCTCGACCGGGGTCATGGCGCCGGTGCGGCGGGTCGAGGGGGCCGACGAGGATGCGCTCGTCCTCATCGACGCCACCTCGGGCGCCGGCGGCCTGCCCGTCGACGTCACCCAGGCCGACGTCTACTACTTCGCGCCGCAGAAGTGCTTCGCCTCCGACGGGGGGCTGTGGGTGGGGCTGTTCTCCCCCGCCGCCCTCGCCCGGGTCGAGGAGATCACGGCGTCAGGCCGCTGGGTGCCCGACTTCTTCAGTCTCCCCACGGCGATCGAGAACTCGGTCAAGAACCAGACCTACAACACCCCGGCCGTCGCCACGCTCGCCATGTTCGCCGCCCAGCTCGCCTGGCTGAACGGCAACGGCGGGCTGACCTGGGCGGTCGAGCGCACGGCCGACTCCTCGGGGCGGATCTACGACTGGGCCGAGGCGACCGACTACACGACGCCCTTCGTCGCCGACCCCGCTCACCGCAGTCAGGTCGTCGCGACAGTCGACTTCGCCGACTCGGTCGACGCGGCGGCCGTCGCGGCGACGCTGCGGGCCAACGGCATCGTCGACGTCGAGCCCTACCGAAAGCTCGGCCGCAACCAGCTCCGCATCGCGACCTTCCCGGCGATCGAGCCCGACGACGTCAGCCGCCTGCTCCGCTCGGTCGAGTACGTCGTCGAGCAGACGCAGGGTTGAGCCGCTGCGGGACAGGCCCCGCGAGGGTCACTCCTGGCAGGTCAGACCCTCGCGTTCGGGCGCCACGGTCTCGGCCCACCACCGCACGAGACCGGTGACGTCGCCCGCGGCCGACGCATACACCCCGTCCTCGGCGCGCGCCGACAGCGCCAGCGCGAACCGCTCGGTCCCGACCTGCCCGTCCCCGAGCTGACGCAGCACGTATGCGCCGCCCCCTTCGGGCCCCCAGCCGCCCTTGAGATGGGCCGAGTCGAGCTCGCCGATCCCCCAGCGCTGGTCCGCGACCACGTCGGACATCACCTGCCGCACCTCGCCGGCCGTCGTGGCCGCCGGGGCACAGGCGAGGGCTCCGGCGAAGCGCGCCGCGTCGGTCACCGACCAGACCGTCTGGCCGTACGGCGAGAAGGGCGGGCTGACCCGCTCGCTCTCGGTCCGGGTCGCGGGTGAGTCGTATGCGGTGAGGACGGCGTCGACCGCTGCCGCCGCCGCCTCGGGGTCGCCGAGTCCGGCCCAGAGCGCGTCCGCGGCCGCGTTGTCGCTGCGCGTCAGAGCCGCCTCGACATCGGTCCAGGTCGCCGCGCCGGGGTCGGCCTCGAGCGCTGCGACGGAGAGCGGGACCTTGATCGTCGACCAGGCGGTGGACCCGGGTGCCGACCCGAGCAGGTGGAGACCTTCGGCGTCGAGCCATGCCAGCGCATACGACCCGCCGAGGCGGGCGACCTCCTCGTCGAAGGCCTCGGTCAGCGCGGCGTCGGGCTCGACCAGGGTAGGTGTCGCCGAGGCCGTGACGGTCGGCGTCGGCCGAGGCGTGGTCGGCCCCGGCGAGGCGATGCTCGCCGTGGGCGTGGCGGACGGAACCGGGCCGGCCGCGAGGTCGCCGGACCGCAGGCCGAGCCACCCGAGTGCCGCCACGAGGACGACGAGAGCGGCCGTCCCCAACCCCGCGAGGAGGGCCTCGCGGCGGGACTCGCTCATGCGGCGGGCACCGCGCTCGCTCAGCCTACGGGGACGAGGTAGACGACTGCGTTGTTGCCGCCCTCGCACCGGACCGGCGTGGTGAAGTCGCACGTCATGTCGTACGTCTCACCGGTGACGGGTGAGGAGACGTCGCTGAGCGTCGCCTCCTCCGTGGTCTCGCCGAGGTCCGCGTATGCGCTGCCCACGTTCTCCGCGAAGGGGCAGGAGGTCGCGTCGTTGCCGCTGTAGACGGTGAAACCGCCGACCGAGCCGCACGTCTGCGCGGACCCGGGCAGCTCGATCTCGGCCGGCTCGGGTGCCTCGGTCGGCGACTCCGTGGGGGTGCTCGGGGTCGTGCTCGGCGTGGCCTCGTCGGTCGTCTCGCCGCCGGTCGCCGGCTCGCTCGTCGCCGGCGCGGTCGTGGTCTGGTCGCCGGCCGTCGTCTCGTCGTCCCCCCCGAAGAGCCAGACGAGCAGCAGCGCGACAAGCGCGACCGCCGCGATGGCGGCGGCGATCATGCCGGCCGATGGTCCCTGGCGTGGCTCGGGCGGGGGCGGGCCCGTCGCATACGGAACCTCCCACGTGTCGTCACGCACCGGCGTGGTCTCCTCGGCCGGGGCGTCGGTGAGGTACGCGCCGCAGCCACCGCAGTACTGGTCCTCCGGGGCGACCGGGTGACCGCAGTTCGAGCACACCATCAGACCAACGCTGCCACGAGTGCGATGGCGAGGACAACTGCGAGGACGCCGAGGGTCAGGTTCCGACGGGTCCTGGCGTTCATCGGGCAGCCTGCGGGACGGGCTCGCTGACCTGCGGGCGGATCGGCTCGCTGGAGATGAGCAGCCGCGGGCGACGCCTGGTCTCGAAGCTCACCCTGACATTCTCGCTGCGTGCGAGGTATGCCGCCACGACCATGAGGGTCGCGGCCACGGCGATCGGTCCGATCGCGATGGTCCACCGGGCCCCGAAGGTGTCGCCGATCCAGCCGATGACGGGCGCACCGGCGGGTGTGCCGCCCATGAAGATCGCCATGTACAGCGCCATCACCCGGCCGCGGACGAGCGGGTCGACCCGGGTCTGGACCATCGCGTTGGCCGTGGTCAGGGCGGTCAGGGAGGTGTAGCCGACCGCGACGAGGGTGACGGCGAAGGTGAGGTACGACGGCGCGAGCGCCGCGGCGGTCCCGGCTGCGGTGAAGCCGACCAGGGCGAGGAGCAGCGTGCGCAGCCGTGCGGTGCCACGCCGGGCCGACATCAGCGCGCCGGTCAGCGAGCCGATGGCGATGACGGAGCCGAGGATGCCGAACTCGGTCGGGCCCTTGTCGAACACGGTGGTCGCCATCAGGGCCGTCGTGATCTGGAAGTTCATCCCGAACGTGCCGAACACGAAGACGAGGAGCATGACGAGCTGGATGTCCCGGCGTCCCTTGACGTAGGCGAACCCGTCGCGGATGGCGCCTCGGCCCCGGCTGAGCGGGGTCGGCCGCATCTCGCCGGGCCGGAGCAGACTGAGTGCGGTGATCGTCGCGAGGAACGAGACCGAGTTGATGAGGAACGCCGTCGCGGTCCCCCACTGGGCGATCGTCAGGCCGGCCACACCGGGGCCGATCAGCCGCCCGGCGTTGAACGAGGCGCTGTTGAGCGCGACGGCGTTGGCGAGAGTGTCCTTGGGCACCATCTCCGAGACGATCGTCTGCCGGGCCGGGTTGTCGATGGCCATCGTCGCGCCGAGCAGGCCGGCGAGGACGAACATCATCCACAGCTGCATCGTGTCGGTGAACACGAGTAGCGAGGTGACGAGCATGAGCGTGGCCATGAAGCCCTGGGTCGCCAGCAGGATGCGGCGCTTCGGGAAGCGGTCGGCGATCATGCCGGTGAACGGGGCGAGGAGCAGGAACGGCGTGAACTGCAGGCCGACGACGAGGCCGAGAGCCTGGGACGAGTAGTCCGTGAGCTCGGTGAGGACGAGCCAGTTCTGGGCGACCGCACCCATCCAGGTGCCGATGTTCGAGATGAAGGCGCCGCTCGCATACAGCCGGTAGTTGCGCACCTCGAGTGCGCGGAAGGTCGGGCTCACGAGGTCGCGATCCTCTCGAGCACCGGGAGGGCCGCCTGAAGGGCCTCGAGATCCGCCTCGGAGAGGGTCTCGAGGCGTGCGGCCATCCACTCGTCCCGGGCGCGACGCGTCTCGGCGAGCCGCTCGCGGCCCTCGTCGGTGATCGTGACGATGACCCGGCGCCCGTCGGTGGGATCTGCGGAACGCTCGATCCAGCCCGCCTCCACGAGACCGCCGATGGTTCGTGACATGGTCGGTGCGCTCACCCGCTCCCACTCCGCGAGGTCACCGGCGGACGCCGGGCCGCACGCGACGCGGCTGAGCACGGCCATCTGGTGGGGTGCGACCTCGACGACGCTCTCGAAGCGGTTGCGGCGGGCGATCCGCAGGCAGGCCAGCCGCAGGTCCGTCGCGAGGTGGAACGGGCCGGGGTTCTCGGGGCTGCCGAGCGGCGCCGACGGGTATGCGGTGGTCACGGGAGACGAAGGTGTTGACATGTCACTCATATGCTTGCATTAACTAATTACCTGATGCAACTATTCCAGCCCGGATGACCGGACGGCGGCGGGTCTGATGGGTTTCCGGCGCGAGGCGATGACCTGCGGGGCCGCGGGTCCGCGATCGGGCACCCCTCGGCGGCCCCCTAGAGTATGCGTATGCGCGAGGACTCCGGCCCGTCCTCCGGGGACCGCCCGGAGACGCCGTCGGCGACTCCCGCGCAGGGCGCCGGCGAGGGGTTCGAGTACCCGCCCATGCCGGTGCGGACCGTCACCGTCATCGCGGTCGGGATGGTCGCCTGGGCGATCGCCCTCGTCGTGATCCTCGCCGTGCCCGAACTGCGCACCGGCGACCGGTCGTGGTGGCCCTGGACGTGTGTGTCCGGCCTGGTTCTCGGCGCGATCGGCTGGGTCTACGTGCGCCGCGGGCGCGGTAACGCCGCCGGCGTCGAGTAGGCCGGCCAGCGCGGTCGTCGAGCCGCTGCCGTTGCGGCGAGCCGCGCCTGTCGACGCGGGCCGCGGCGCTAGACGATGTCGAGTCGGCTGTCGTCGACGATCGGGGTGCCCATCGGCTCCGGACGCGGCTGCGGGGCGTCGGTCTCGGAGTGGGCGCCGCAGCCGTGGTCGAGTGTGACCACCGTGCCGTCGCTGGGGGACCACTCGTTCGCGCACACGCCGAACATGGACCGCAGCGCGCCGGACATCGGGAGGAAGTAGCCACAGCTGCGGCACTTCGCGGACGAACGCAGCGCGATCTCGCTGCGTGGCCCGCCCTCTCCGGCAGCCCAGCGCGCGGCTGCCGACGAGCGCCCCTTCGGCGAGAGCACCCGGCGCCGGCCGAGGCCGAGCTCGAACAGCGCGACCGCGTCCTCGTCCTCTGCGCCGGTGGCCTCAAAGCCGAACATCAGGTTGGGGTCGTCCTCGACCCTGGGGAGGACGTCACCGGGACCGAGGTCGCCGGGCGCGAGCCGCTCGGCGTAGGGCACCCAGGCGGGCGAGAGCAGAGCGTCGGGTCCGGGGACGAGGTTCGTCTCGCATACCGTGGCGACCTTGCCGCGAGGCACCCGCGCCACCGTGACCGCCCAGGACCAGCCGGGGTATCCGGCAGCCGTGCAGACGAAGTAGTGGGTCGCGAGCCGCTCGGCCACGCCGACCATGCCGACATGCTCGCCGACCGTCCCCGGCTCGGCGACCTCCAGCAGCGCCTCGCGGGCGAGGTCGGCGGCCGCGAGCAGCACGGCATCGCTGCGGAGTCTGGTGGGGGTCACCGGGTCAGCTCTCGAGCTCGCTCGCGATGACCCGGAGCACCTGGGCGACCTTGTTGCCCATCGCCTTGTCGGGGTAGTGCCCGCGGCGCAGCGACGTCGAGACGTTGTCGAGGAGCTGCATGACGTCCTCGACGATGACGACCATCTCGTCGGCCGGCTTGCGATCGCGCGCCTTGCGGCCGGCGGCGACACTCGGGGCCGGGTCGATGAGGCGGACGGCGAGCGCCTGGGCACCACGGCGCCCCTCGGCCACGGAGAACTCGATGCGCTGGCCTCCCTTGAGGGTGCTCACGCCCTCGGGCAAGGCGCTCGCGGGCACGAAGATGTCGCCGCCCTCGTCGCTCGCGACGAAGCCGAACCCCTTGTCCGGGTTGAAGAACTTGACCTTGCCGGTGGGCACGTGGGGACCTCTGCGGAGTCTGTGGGAAGGGTGGGAACGAGACGGTCGGGCACCGCGAAAGACGCTGCGACCCCGCGCCGCCGACCCAGTCTACGGCGAGGGGGCGTATGCGGTCGCCCGGTTTGTCCGATCGGCCCACCCCGGCCGATGGCGTGGCCGGTCGCTCAGCCCTCGGGCGGGAGGGGGAAGAGCTGGGTGTAGATCTTGACCGTCCGTCGATCCGCGTGGCCGTTCGCCGGCCGGCCGTCCTCCTCGCAGCGTGACGCCTTGGCCCGCCGCACGTGCTCGCTCACCAGCTCGCCCAGCGCCTCGCACACCTCGTGGAGCTCCTCCGGTGTCATCGCCACGGTCGCCTCGTTGAACGAGACGACCTCCTGCCAGCGGCGCTCCTCGTCCCGCTGGCGGTCGATCCACTCGAGCTGCCGTCGGCGACGCTCCTCCACCCCCTGACGCATGACGAGGTCGACGGCGGTGAGTGCAGCGGGGTCCTCGTCGACGGCCTCCAGTCCGAACGAGAAGCCCTGCGCCTCCCACCACCGCTCCCGCGCCGTGCCCCGGGACGCGTCCTCGGCAATGAGCCCGTGCTTGGCGAGCTGGCGCAGGTGGTAGCTCGTCTGACCGCTGCTCTCCCCCATCGCCTCGGCGAGGGTGGACGCGGTCGCGGCGCCGTGGTCCTTGAGGTAGTCGTACATCCGGATCCGCAGCGGGTGGGCGAACGCCTTGAGGGTCGCGGCGTCGATCTCACGGGCTCGGTCCGCCGGGGGCTTGCGTATCGTCATGTGCAGAGATACCTTTGCAAATAGTTCTTTGCATATGTTCTTCTGCATCTAGTCTAGGAGACTCCCGTGCGCCTGTTCCGCATCCACCTCGCCGGCGTGGCCGGGAGCAACCTCGCCGACGGACTGCTCGCCGGGGCGCTGCCACTCATCGCGATCACACTGACCCGCGACCCCCTGCTCATCTCCCTCGTGACCGCGGCCTTCTGGACGCCATGGCTCCTCACGGCCCTCCTCGTCGGCGTCGTGGTGGACCGCGGCGACCGGGCCCTGATCCGGCGCCGGGCGCTCGCCGGCCGTCTGGCCCTCCTGCTGGCCGCCCTGGGTCTGGCCGCGGTCGACGCCGTGACGATCGAGGTCCTCGTCGTCCTCGTCCTGCTGTATGCCGTGACCGAGGTGTTCTCGGACCTGGCCGCCGGCGCGCTCGTCCCGCAGCTCGTCGAGCGCGACGACCTCCCGACGGCCAACGGCCGGATCATGGGCACGGAGCGGCTCATGCAGGAGTTCGTCGGAGCCCCGCTCGGCGGGGTGCTCGTCGCCCTCGGCTCGGCCTGGGTGTTCGGCGCCTCGGCGGGCCTGCTCGTGGTGGTCGTCCTCCTCCTCGCCCGGCTGCGCCGACCCGAGGGCTTCCGCGCCGCACCCGAAGGCACCTCCGCCCCACACGCGGCCACTCCGGTACGGGTGACCGCGGATATCGCGTACGGACTGCGAGCCCTCCTGGCCCACCCGGTCGTGCGTCCCCTGACGATCGGCGCCGGCCTGACCAACCTGGTCAACACCGCGTACTTCGCCGTCTTCGTCCTCTGGGTCGTCGGACCGCAGTCGCAGGTCGGGCTCGAGCCCTGGCAGTTCCCCCTCCTCCTCATCCCGGTGACCGCCGGCGCACTCGTCGCATCGGTGCTCCCGACCCGGTGGCTGGGCCGGCTCGGCGAGGTCCGCGTGGCCCTCGGGTCATGGCTTGTCAACGCCCTCCTGCTCCTCGTCCCCGTGCTGGCCCCGACCTGGCCCGCCATCGCCGCCGCCTTCGTCGTGGTCGGCTTCACGAACATGGTCGGCAACGTCATCTGGATGAGCATCCGTCAGCGCGTCGTCCCCGCGGGCCTCCTCGGCCGGATCGGCGGCGCGTCCCGGACGGTGTCCTTCGGGACGATGGCCCTCGGCGCGCCCCTCGGCGGCCTGATCGCCGCGCAGTGGGGTCTCCCGGCGCTCTTCGTCGGCATGTCCGTCGGTGCGGTCCTCGTCGCGCTCTGGCTCGCCACCCAGGTGGACCAGGCGACGGTGGATGCCGCCGAGCTGCGCACCCTCGGCCCACGCGCGTCCGCGACGGCCCCGGCGAGCGCGACCGGGTGAGTGCCCGCGCCCGGGTGAGCACCGCATACCTTTGGCGTATGCGAGAGTCGCCCCGGTCGTACGCGGACGACCTCCGCGCGCGCTCGGACTCCGACCTCGCCCGCCTCCTCGGCCTGCGACCCGACCTGGCCCGGCCCGCCCCCGCGGACGTGAGCGGGGTCGCCGCGCGGGCCGCCACGCTCGCGAGCACCGGCCGGGCGGTCGACGCTCTCGACCGGCGACTGCTCTCGGTCCTCGAGGCGGCCGTCCTCGTGCGGCCACCGGTGACGGCGGCGGCGCTGATCACCCTGCTCGGGGACACCATCGGGACGAGGGAGCTCGAGGAGTCGCTCACCGACCTGTGGCATCGGGCGCTGCTCTGGCGCGACGAGCAGGGGCTGCGTCCGGTTTCCGCCGTCCTCGACACCCTCGGTCCGCACCCGGCCGGGCTCGGTCCGTCGGCGGCCGACCTCGGAGCCACCGTCCTGCCGCCCGACGTCCTCGCCGACGCCCCGCCCGAGGTCCACGCCGTCCTCGGAGTGCTGACCTGGGGGCCACCCGTGGTCGAGGCCCCGCCCGCCGGGGCGCGTACCCGGAGCGCCGACGCCGTTCGGTGGCTCCGCGGCCGCGGCGCCCTCGGCGAGACCGAGTCGGGCGCGCTGATCGTGCCGCGCGAGCTCGGACTGACGCTCCGCGGCGGGCGCTCGCATCCGGCGACCGACCTCGTGCCGCCCTCGCTCGAGTCGACGCCGGCCCCTGGACGCGACCACGTCAACGCGGTGGCGGGTGGCGCCGCGGCGGAGCTCCTCGCCCACGCCGACGAGCTCCTCGCGGTGCTCGCCGCCGACCCGGCGCCTGTCCTCAAGGGCGGCGGCCTCGGCGTGCGCGACCTGCGATCCCTGGCCCGGGGGATCGACGTCGGGGCGGCGCACGCGGCGTTCCTCGTCGAGCTGCTCGCCTCGGCCCAGCTCGTCGCCGACGACGGAGAGCTCGAGCCCCACTTCGTGCCGACCGCGGACTACGACGACTGGCGCCAGGAGCCTCCCGCGCAGCAGTGGGCGCGGCTCGCCTGGGCGTGGTGGACCTCCACCCGAACGCTCCACCGCCTCCCGCGATCCGGCGCCGGCACTCTCGGTCCGGACCTCACGTGGCCGCCCGTGCGGGCGCTGCGTCAGGAGATCGTCCGACGCACCGGCCTGGGCGGCGACCACGCGCCGGCCGCCGACGACGTCGTCGCCCTGCTCCGCTTCGCCCGGCCGAGGCGGCTCCCTCGCGACATCGGCGACCTCGTCGGGGTCGTCCTGGACGAGGCCGGCCGGCTCGGCGTGACCGGGCTCGGCGCACTCTCCGACGCCGGGCGGGTCCTCGCTGAGGCCTCGTCGGTGGGCGACCTCGGCGACGCCATCCATCCGCACCTGCCGACGCCGGTCGAGCACGTCATCCTCCAGGGGGACCTCACCGCGGTCGCGCCGGGACCGCTGACCGGCCCGCTCGCCGAGATTCTCCGGCTGAGCGCCGACGTCGAGTCGCGGGGCGGCGCGACGGTGCACCGGTTCTCCCCTGCGAGCATCACGCGCGCGCTCGACCGCGGTTGGACGGCGGACGAGCTCATCGACGCGCTGACGACGGGCAGCCTCACCCCGGTGCCGCAGGCGCTCGACTACCTCGTCCGCGATGAGGCCCGCCGTCACGGGCAGGTGCGGATCGGTGCTGCCGGGACCTATCTGCGCACCGACGACCCGGCCCGGCTCGCCGAACTGCTCGCGCGCCCCGATCTCGCCCTGCTGCGACTGAGCCGGATCGCGCCGACGGTGCTCGTGTCCCCCGTCGAGCCGGCCGTGGTGCACGAGGTGCTCCGCGACGCCGGGGTCGGCGGGGTCGCCGAGACGGCCTCCGGGGAGACGGTGCGCGTGCAGCGCCGCGAGCGACGGACGGTGAGCCGACCGGCCCCGGCCGTCGCGCATACCCCTCTGACGCCGGAGGTGACCGAAGAGATCGTCCGCCGGCTCCGCGAAGGCGAGGCCGTGGCCGCGAGCCGTCCGGTCGACGGCCGTGCCGCGCTCCCCCACACCGACCCGACGACCGCGCTGGCCATCCTGCGCGAGGCGGCGGCGGACCAGGTGCCGGTGTGGATCGGCTACGCTGGCAGCTCGGGTCAGATCGAGCGCGTGCTGTTCCACCCCGAGACCACCGAAGGCGGCCGGGTCACGGGCACCGTGAAGGGGCTGCGGCGCGTGCTGTCGATCCACCGGATCACCGGTGCAGCCCCCGCCTGAGCGTCCTGGCGAGGTGCACATTCTCTCCGCAGGCAAGAACCTGGGGCTTCGAGCAAGAACGGTTGTTGCCCGAAGTGCACTGTTCCTTCCTGCGGAGAGAAAGTGACCTGCCGGCCTGAGCGCGTCGCCGCGCCTCAGTCGGTGCCGGAGAGCGCCCGCACGACCCGGGAGGGCGAGGGCCGGCCGAGCCGGGCCGCCATCCACGTGCTGGTCTCGACGAGCGACTCGAGGTCTACTCCGGTCTCGACGCCGAGCCCGTGCAGCGCCCAGACGAGGTCCTCGGTCGCGAGGTTGCCGGTCGCGCTCTTGGCATACGGGCAGCCGCCGAGGCCACCGGTGCTCGCGTCCACGACGGTCACACCGTGCCGCAGCGCCTCGAGCGTGTTCGCGAGCGCCTGGCCGTAGGTGTCGTGGAAGTGCACCCCGATCACCTCCCGCGCGATGCCCGCGTCGCCGAGCCCCTCGAGCAACGCCGCCACGTGGCCGGCGGTCCCCACGCCGATGGTGTCGCCGATCGAGAGCGCGTCGGCGCCGAGGTCCATCAGGCGCCGCGAGACGTCAACGACCTGGCTGATCGGAACCTCGCCCTCCCACGGGTCGCCGAAGCACATCGAGACGTAGGCGCGCACCCACAGGCCCGCCTCCTTCGCCCGTCGCACCACGGGCGCGAACATGTCGAGCGACTCCTCGACACTGCGGCCGAGGTTGCGCTGGGCGAAGGTCTCGGTCGCGCTGCCGAAGATCGCGACGGACCTCACGCCGGACTCGAGCGCCCGGTCCAGCCCGCGTTCGTTGGGGACGAGCACAGGCCGGGTATGCGCGCGCCCGCTCTCCCCGAGGCTCGCCAGGACCTCGGCCGCGTCCGCGAGCTGTGGGACCCATGTCGGGTGGACGAAGGACGTCGTCTCGATCCAGGTCAGCCCGGCAGCCGCGAGGCGCTCGATGAACTCGCTCTTGACGGCGGCGGGGACGACCGTCTGCTCGTTCTGCAGGCCGTCCCGAGGCCCGACCTCGTAGATCGTGACCCGCCCGGGGAGGTCCGAACGAGGGACGGTCATCGGCAGCCGCATCGTCATCCCACCATTGTCGGTTACTCTCGACCCGACTTCAGCACGAGTGACGAGGCAGACCGATGAGCGACTCCCCCCGCGAGAACGACACCCCGGACGAGGGCCGTCCGGAGCCTTCGTACTCCGACCCGACGGCGCCCTACCCGCAGCAGTACTCACCACAGGATGCCGAACCGGTCCCGCCGCCGCCGCCCGCGGCGGCTACCCCCTACGGCGCCCCCACCGGAGCCCAGCCCTACGGTCCGCCCACCCCGTTCGGCACGCCGGGCGCGTACGGCGCTCCCGGCGACGCCAGCGCCTCGGGACCGTACGGCACCCCCGACGCCGCCAACCCTTATGGGGCGGCGAACGCCCCCTACGGCACGCCTCCGCCCGCGTACTACCAGAGCGGTCCGCCGCAGTCGAACACCTCGGCGCTCGTCCTGACGATCATCAGCGCGATCGGCACGCTCGCATGCTGTCTGCCGCTCCCGGCGTTGATCCTCGGCATCGTCGCCCTGACGAAGCAGACCTCCGAGCCCCAGCGGTCCGCCCAGCTGGCCAAGTACGGCTGGATCACGTTCGGCGTGATGTTCGCACTCGCAGCGCTCGCGTTCGTCGCCTTCATCGGGTTCTCCGTCGTGACCTCCTCCTCGACGACCGACTTCTGAGGTCCTGTGCCCGACGGCCCTCTCATCGTCCAGAGCGACAAGACCCTCCTCCTCGAGGTCGACCATCCGCGCGCCGACGAGGCGCGGCGCGCCATCGCGCCGTTCGCCGAGCTCGAGCGCGCGCCGGAGCACGTCCACACCTACCGGCTGACCCCGCTGGGGCTCTGGAACGCGAGGGCGGCCGGGCACGACGCCGAGGGCGTCGTCGACACGCTTCTGCGCTTCAGCCGCTACGCGGTGCCGCAGTCGCTCCTCGTCGACGTGGCCGAGACGATGGCCCGCTACGGCCGGTTGACCATCGAGGCCGGCGGTGACACGACCGCCACGACGGAGCACCCGCTCGTCCTGCGGGCCGCGGACCGGGCGGTCCTCGAGGAGGTGATCCGGCATACGAAGATCAAGCCGCTTCTCGGTGCGCGGATCGACGACCTGACCGTCGCGGTCCATCCCAGCGAGCGGGGGCATCTCAAGCAGCAGCTCCTCGCGGTGGGGTGGCCGGCCGAGGACCTGGCCGGGTATGTCGACGGCGAGGCGCACGCGATCGCGCTCGACACAGACGACTGGTCCCTGCGGCCCTACCAGGAGCACGCGGTCGAGGGTTTCTGGCACGGCGGGTCCGGCGTCGTCGTCTTGCCGTGCGGGGCGGGCAAGACCCTCGTCGGGGCGGCCGCGATGGCCCGCGCCCAGGCGACGACGCTCATCCTCGTGACGAACACCGTCTCCGCTCGGCAGTGGCGCGACGAGCTGCTCGCCCGGACCTCGCTCACCGAGGACGAGATCGGCGAGTACTCCGGACAGCGCAAGGAGATCCGGCCGGTCACGATCGCGACGTACCAGGTGCTGACGACCAAGCGGAAGGGCGTCTACACCCACCTCGACCTCCTCGACGCGCGCGACTGGGGCCTGATCGTCTACGACGAGGTGCACCTGCTCCCCGCCCCGATCTTCCGGATGACCGCCGACCTGCAGGCCCGCCGCCGGCTCGGCCTGACCGCCACGCTCGTGCGTGAGGACGGCCGCGAGGGCGACGTGTTCTCGCTCATCGGCCCGAAGCGCTTCGACGCGCCCTGGAAGGACATCGAGTCGCAGGGGTACATCGCGCCCGCCGACTGCGTCGAGGTGCGTGTCACGCTCCCCGACGCCGAGCGGATGGCGTATGCGCTGGCCGAGCCCGACGACCGCTACCGGCTGGCGAGCTGCACGCCGTCGAAGCTCCCCGTCGTGGAGGCGCTCGTCGAGCGGCACCGGGGTGAGCCCACACTCGTGATCGGGCAGTACCTCGACCAGCTCGGCGAGCTGGCCGAAGCGCTCGGCGCCGAGCTCATCACCGGCGAGACACCGGTGGCGCAGCGTCAGCGGCTCTTCGCGGCCTTCCGCACCGGCGAGATCGACCGGCTCGTCGTGTCGAAGGTCGCGAACTTCTCGATCGACCTGCCGGAGGCGTCGGTCGCCGTCCAGGTCTCGGGCACCTTCGGATCGCGGCAGGAGGAGGCGCAGCGACTCGGCCGGGTACTCCGACCCAAGGGCGACGGGCGGACGGCGCACTTCTACACGGTCGTCGCGCGGGACACCGTCGACGCGGACTTCGCCGCGCACCGGCAGCGCTTCCTCGCCGAGCAGGGCTACGCATACCGGATCGTCGACGCCGACGACGTGCTCCGCGACGCCTGACTGTCCCCGTTCCTCCTCGCGACGGACGGTTCAGCGGTGGCAATCCACGTGGATAGCCACCGCTGAACCGTCCGTCGCGAGGAGGGAGTGCGGTCAGAGCCAGGACCGGAGCCGCGAGACGAGCTCGAACCGCCCCCCAGGGGTGAAGATGTGCCGCGAGTAGATCTCGAGCAGCTTCCAGTCGTCGTCCTCCAGCAGGAGCCTGCGCGTGTGATCGGAGTCGCGTGAGGGGAGGCGTTCGTGGGTGGCGCCGTTGTATTCGCCCACCACCCTACGCCGGTAGGTACGTCGTCGCCAGACCAGGTCGCCGAACCCGATGAAGCCGCCACCGTCCCGATGTGAGATGCGGACGTTGAGCTCCGGCTCGGGTAGTCCTGCATGAACGGCCACGAGACGTGAGTGGGTCTCCATGGGCGACCACACTCGGGGGCGGACGAGTCCCAGTGCCTCGCGGGCCAGGCGCCTGCCGCGAAACGTCCGCCGAGCGATGAGTCGGTCGCGGAGCGGTCTGATGCCGACGACCGCTGGATCCGACCACCACTGTTCAGAGCTCGGGTCCGCCTGTGGAAGAAGCTCCTCCAGCCACTGCGTCGGGTGGAGCCGCTCGACCACGGCATCGCCGAGCATGACGGCGTCGGCGAGGTGCACTCGGCGGGGAAAACCCTCGATGAGGTCACACCACGTGTCGGCGACTGACGTCACGCGGAGCCCACCGAGTCGGGTGATGTCCCGGCGTTCGGCCCCTCGGTGAGACACACAGCCTGCCCGTTCGATCGCGGGTCGGGCGGTGCGCCGTATGACGTGGAGGTCCTGCTCACCCTCCAGCGCGCGGGGGAGCGGAAGTCCCCAGAGGCGAGCCGCGGTGGTGTGGGAGAACGCCGCATCGTCCGGCAACGCCAGCGCGAACGCCGCGGCACGTTCGGCGGTGCCCAACGGCGGGGCGAGGACGCGAACGCCTCTGGTCGGCATGAGCATTCGCGCCGAGCGGGTGCTCCAGTCGGTGTGTCCGGCCTCGATGGCCTCCGTCGTGCGGAAGGCGTAGCCGCGAGCCGCGGTCGACGGTGGAGTCGGACGTGTGATCGGGCGGCGCGGCATGCCCCATCGTCGCGGTGAACGGCGCGGACGGTCCGCCGTCATCCACAGCTCTGCGCGACGGACGGTTCAGCGGTGGCTATCCACGTGGATAGCCACCGCCGAACCGTCCGTCGCGAGTGGGGAGTGCGGTCATGCGAGTGAGAGGAAGAGCTTCTCCAGCTTCTCCTTGTCGAGCTCGGCGCTCTCGCCGTGGACGATGCACTCCTGCAGGCTCGTCGCGATGATCGCGAAGCCGGCCCGGTCAAGAGCCTTGGAGACCGCGGCGAGCTGGGTGACGACGTCTGCGCACTCCCGGCCCTCCTCGATCATCCGGATCACGCCCGCCAGCTGGCCCTGGGCTCGGCGGAGCCGGTTGAGGGCAGCGGCAAGGGTGTCGGGGTCGACGTTCATCGTGAGGTCCTCTGAGGTGATGGCAGACATGATGCGAGCTCCCCTCAGTGTCCCATGACCCGCTGCAGGCCCGCGTCACCCGCAGCGGCGTAGTCGTCCTGGATCAGCTCGACGTCGACACCGCGGGCCTGGAGGATGCTCGCGCCGATGACCGAGCGCATCCCGCTGGCGCAGTGCACCCAGGCACCCTTGGGGACCGACTCGGCGGCCACGTCGAGGGTCTGGAGTGGCACGTGCGTCGCGACCGCGAGGTGGTCCTCGCTCCACTCGCCGATCCGGCGCAGGTCGACGACGTCGACATCGTCGTGGTGCTCGATCCGGTCGGCGAGGTCGGCGAAGGTGTGCGGGGTGAACGAGGTGATCTCCCCGACCGCGCCGAGCTCACCCACTGAGCCGACGAACGCACCCTCGACCTCGTCGTAGCCGACCCGCGACAGGTCGCGACGTGCCTCGACCACCGCGTCGTCGCTCGGTGCGAGCAGGACGACCCTCGCGTCGCCAGGCGCCACCCAGGGGAAGTACACGCCGAGCCCCTGCCCGAGCGGGAACGACATCGAGCCGGCGAGGTGGGCGGTGATGAAGTCCTCGCGGTCGCGCACGTCGACGACCCAGGTCCCGTCGGTCTTGAGTGCCTGACGCACCTGGTCGGCGGTCAGTCGCGGGGTGGCGGTGAGGTCTACCGGCTCCGGGCCGGCCGCGTTCGCCTCCGGGGTCCGTGCGTAGTAGGACGGGAAGGTGTCGTAGCCGGCGAGCATGGTCGCGACGAAGGTCTCCTCGTCCTGGACCAGGGCCGGGTTGACCTCGCGCTCCTGGGCGATCGTCGAGGTCTGGGCGTCCCCGGTGGTCGGCGTCGCCGAGCAGAAGGAACCGAAGCCGTGCGTCGGCATCACCTCGACATCGGGAGCAAGGTCGAGTCCGAGACCACGGACCGAGTGGTACTGGTCGTGCGCCAGGGGCACGGTGAGATCGGGGCTGACCAGGTCGGTCCGTCCGACGGCGCCGTAGAGCATCGACCCGCCCGTGAAGACGGCGACGTCCCTGCCCTCGGCGGCCAGCGCATACGACATGTGGTGCGGGGTGTGGCCCGGCGTGTGGATCGGGCGCAGCTGCAGCCCGGCCCCGCCGACGAGGTCCCCCGGGACGGCGGCGAGGAAACGGAACCGCGGCTCCGGGTCACCGGCGGGTACGAGGTAGCGGACCCCGTGCTCGCGAGAGAGCACGAGCCCGCCGCTGACGTAGTCGGCGTGCCGGTGTGTCTCCACGACGAGGTCGAGGTCCACGCCGTGCTCCGAGAGAACCGCCTCGACACGGTCGATGTCGCGCGGTGGGTCGATGGCGACCGCGCCGTCACGGGTGATGACGACGTAGCTGCGGTTGCCGAGGCTCTCGGTGTCGATGGCGACGACGCGCCAGTGCTGTCCACTCCAGGTCTGTCCGGTCATGTCCACCACTATACACAGATACCCCTAGGGGTATCTAGACTCCTCAGCCCGCATTCAGCCGGTTCTCAGGATCAGCCACCACACTGGGGGTATGCAGCCACGCCCGACCGCGTCCGCGTCCACCTCCTCGAGGTCCGCCCAGACCGAGCCCGAGGCCAGCCTGCTCGTCGTCGAGGACGAGCCGAACATCCGCGAGCTGCTCGCGACGAGCCTGCGGTTCGCCGGCTTCGAGGTGACCGTCGCCGCGACCGGCGCCGAGGCGATCGCCGCCGCCGAACGGAGCCATCCCGACCTCTGTGTGCTCGACGTCATGCTGCCCGACATGGACGGCTTCACGGTCACCCGACGACTGCGCGAGTCCGGTCGCCCGCTCCCCATCGTCTTCGTCACGGCACGCGACTCGGTCGACGACAAGGTCAAGGGCCTGACGGTCGGCGGCGACGACTACGTCACCAAGCCGTTCAGTCTCGAGGAGGTGGTCGCCCGGATCCGCGCCGTGCTGCGCCGGACCCGGCCGGTCGAGGACGAGAGCAGCGCCCTGCACTTCGCCGACCTCACCCTCGACGAGGACTCCCACGAGGTGCGTCGAGCGGGACGGGTCATCGACGTCTCCCCCACCGAGTTCAAGCTGTTGCGATACCTGCTGCTCAATCCCAACCGCGTGCTGTCCAAGGCCCAGATCCTCGACCACGTCTGGGACTACGACTTCCGCGGCGAGGCCGGCATCGTCGAGTCCTACATCTCCTACCTGCGCCGCAAGATCGACCTGCCCGGGCTCCAGCCGCTCATCCACACCAAGCGCGGCGTCGGCTACGTGCTGCGACTGCCTCCGTCGTGACGTCCGCTCGTCAGCGGATCTCGCTCGGCCTGCAGACGATTCCCCTGCAGGTCCGCCTCGTCGCGATCCTGCTCACCCTGCTCCTGCTGACGGTCTCACTCACAACCGCCGGCACCGCGGTGCTGCTGAAGCGCGACCTCATCGAGCGCGTCGACGCCGAGCTGCGCGCGGCGACCCGACCCGTGGTCGCCCAGGCGCTGCAGGACATGATGGCCACCGGCTCCACCCGGATCCCCACCACGTACTCACTGGTCATCATGAACGCCGAGGGTCGCCCCGTGCTCACGATCGACTCGACGGTCGCGCGCGCCCACCCCGATGTCGCCCCCATCGCGATCGACGACGACCGGGTCGACGGTGAACCCTTCACGGTTCGCAGCGGACCGGGCGACGTGCAGTGGCGGGTCCTGGCCGGCCGGCTCTCCGACGGCCGCACGACGTTCGCCCTCGCCATCCCGTTGACGAGCGTCAACGAGACGGTGCGCCGGATGGTCGTCATGGCCGGCCTGTTCGGCATGGCCGCCATCCTCACCGCCGCTGCGACCGGGTCCTTCGCCGTTCGCCGTGCCTTCCGGCCCCTGCGGGAGATCGAGGACACGGCTGAGGCGATCGCCGGCGGCGACCTGACCCGACGGATCCCGACGCACGCAGCCGACGACGAGGTCGCGTCACTGTCCCGGTCCCTCAACGCCATGCTCGCCCAGATCGAGACCTCCTTCGCCGCCCGGGAGCAGAGCGAGGAGCGGATGCGGCAGTTCGTCGCGGACGCCTCGCACGAGCTGCGCACCCCGCTCGCGACGGTGCGCGGCTATGCCGAGCTCTACCGCCAGGGAGCCATCACCGCCCCGGACGCGCTCGACACGGCGATGGGACGCATCGAGTCCGAGGCGGCGCGGATGAGCGGCCTCGTCGAGGACCTGCTCACCCTGGCCCGGCTCGACGAGACCCCCGACCTCACCGTGCGGCCGCTCGATCTCACGGTTCTGGCCGGTGACGCGGTCGCGGACACGCATGTCCGCGAGCCGGAGCGTCGCATCACGCTGCACGGTCTGGACGGGCCCCTCGGTCCGGTGCACGCACTCGGTGACGAGGCGGCGCTGCGCCAGGTGCTGGTCAACCTCATCGGCAACGCGGTCCGGCACACCCCGGCCGGCACACCCATCGAGGTGGCGGTGGGGAACGTGGACGACATGGCTGTGCTCGAGGTGCGGGACCACGGTCCCGGAATCCCGCGCGCCGAGGCGGGCAAGGTGTTCCAGCGCTTCTACCGCTCCGACCCGTCCCGAGGCCGCTCCGGCGGTGGAGGCAACGGTCTGGGCCTGGCCATCGTCTCCGCGCTCGTCGGCCATCAGGGTGGCCGGGTCGGTGTCACCGAGACCTCAGGGGGCGGGGCGACGTTCGTCGTCCAGATCCCCCGGGCGACCACGCCCCCGGATGACACGGACGATCCGGACGAGGACTGAACGCGACCGAGGTCATCCGTTCGCCCTGCTGAGTAGCAGGACTCAGGACACAGCGGCACCCTGCGCGGGACCATGAAGTATGACGACCACGCCTGTCCCGCCGCCACGTCCGCAGCCGGACCCGCTCACACAGATCCGCGACCTCGAGTCCCGTTTCGCGAATGCCATGACCGAGTTGTATGCGGTGGGCAACGGCCTCGCCCAGATCCGGTCGTCGTTGAGCGCGGCAGCCGGTCAAGGGAGCTCGGCCGCCGCAGCGGGGCGGCCGCAGGTCCCATCCGGCGTCCCGTCGACCGGGCCACCCACCCAGGTGCCGCCGGTCGCGGGACCGGGCCCGCGCATACCGCATCCGTCCGGGGGGCCGGGGGATACCGGAGCGCCGGGACCGACGCCGGCCGCCATACCCGCCCCCCGAGCGCCGCAACCCCACTGGTGGGAGCGGCCGGGCGCGGTGGCGAGGGTCCTCGGTGTCATCGGGGCCGTCGTCACCCTCATCGGCATCGCGTTGCTGCTCGCCATCGCGATCGCGGCCGGCGTCTTCGGGCCGGTGCCGCGGGTGGTCTCGGGCGCCCTCCTCGCGGTCGGACTGCTCGCCGGTGGCGCCATCGTCCGTCGACGCTCTCCCGCGTCGCCGGGTGCAGGGGCGCTCGCGGCGACCGGACTCGCTGCCGGGTACCTGACTCTGCTCGCCGCCACGGCCGTCTACGGCTTCGTCCCCGACTGGCTCGGCCTCGTCCTCGCCGCCCTGTTCGCCGCGGGCGCCTTCGTGCTGGCCCGGGCCTGGGACAGCGAGCTGCTCGCGATCCTCGCCGCCGCGCCGCCGGTTCTGCTGGCTCCGTTCGTCAGCGGTATCGACTCGGTTGCGACCATCTCGTTCGTCGCGCTGCTCCTCGTGGGGTCCGCTTTCGCGCACCTGGGCAGGGAGTGGGGCTGGCTCTATCTGGCCCGGACGGGTCCTTCGGTCGCCATCCTGCTCGCCGGCGTCGGCACTCAGGCCGATGACACCCTGCCGACGCTCACCGTCGCGATGGCCGCGTGCCTCGGCATGGTGGCGGCCGGCTGGGTCGAGCGGTCCAGGCGGCTGGAGCACCTACCCACCGCAGCGGCGGCGGCGTCAGGTCTCCCGGTGCTCCTCGCAGTGGCCCTGCTCGAGGACGGCCGACTCGCGGTGGCCTTGGCTCTCGCGGGCGTCCTGCTCGCCGGCTCCGCCCTCGTCTCGGCGATCGCCGCCCGGTCCGGCGTGTCACGGTCGCTGTGGACCGCGCCGATGGCAGTCGGGACCGTGCTCATCCTCCAGGCCGCCACCGGTGTCTCGGACGAGACCCGCGCAGGGATCGCCCTGTCGGTCGTGGCCGCCGGCTACTGGGTCGTCGCAGCGTGGCGGCGGACCTGGCCGCTGGCGGCGGCCGGAGCCGTCCTCGCCGCGGTCTCGGGTCTGACCTTCACCGGCGTCCTCGCGGCGACCGCATTCCCCGGGCTGGCTACGCTCGAAGACCCGCTGGTGATCGTCCACGGCCTGCTCCTGACCGCCCTCGCGGCGGTGGGGCTGTACACCGCCACGGCGATCCTCGGCCGTCGCGATGCCACGCTCACCCTGATCGCCGCCGCGTGGGCGTTCATCACCGGATCGGCGACCATCGTCGCCGCCGGCACATGGCTCGGCTCGCTCGCGGGCGAGTCCCGGGTCGGCTTCTACGGCGGCCACGCGGTTGCGACCGCGGCCTGGACGGCTCTGGGCGCCGCCCTCATCACGGTCGTGGCCGGCCGCAGCCGGCACCGCGACCTCATGGTGCGTCTCGGCCTCGGCCTGATCGCCGTGGCGATCGCCAAGCTGTTCCTGTTCGACCTCGCCGCCCTGTCGGGTCTGTTCCGGGTGGTCGCCTTCGTCGTCACGGGCCTGATCGTGCTGCTCGTCGGGGTTGCCTACTCCCGCTCGGCCGAGGACGACGACTCCGAGCCGCCGCCACCGCAGCCCGAGAGCCACCCCACCGTCGCGCCCACGGGACGGCCGTGAGTCTCGCCACTCGGTGCAACACGCGAAAGTGGCTACGTCAGGTCGAGGACGTATGCGGCGAGCGGCCACCAGAAGGCGGCACCGCAGCGTCGGAGCAGCTCGGTATCGTCGACCCACTCCGGCACAGGGTCGTCCGGTGACTCGGCGCGCAGTGGCGGCGCCACCTCAGGCACGGTGGTCGAGTACACCTGCAACACATCCCGTCCCTGCACCCACAGCCCCGGACCGCCGCCGGGCAGGCGGCGGAACCGCTCATAACCGCGCGGGCGCACCGACGCCGGGTCGAGGACGAGCCCCGACTCCTCCGCCGTCTCGCGGACTGCGGTCTCCACGGGGGTCTCGCCGGCCTCGCGCCAACCGCCGCACGAGGACCACTCCCGGCGACGCTCGCTCCAGGTGAGGAGGTGGGATCCGGCGGCGTCGGTGACGAGGACCATGGACGCGAACACCCGCTCGTGCGGCATCTCCCGAACGGAGGCGACGAGGTCGACGTCGGCGCTGGTGCCGTCGGGGAAGCGTACGCCGGCCGCACGCTCGATCCCCCTGTCGCCCTTGCGTTTCGGGAGGCGCAGCCCACTGGCCGCCAGTCGGGCGAGCAGGTCCCGACCCGTGGTCTCCCGTGCTCCGGCGGCGACGACGTCGGCATAGCGCTCGGCGGGGATGTCGTAGTGGTCACCCTCGAACCCGCGCCGGGGGATGCCGAGGCCTGCGGCGAACTCGTGCAGCTCCTCGAGCGAGGTGTCGCTGATGAGGTGCGACCATAGCCGGTCGTGCGCAGGCCACACGGGCGGGTCGATCCAGAGCGTCACCCGCGCCACCCTAACGTGCACGTGCGCCGGGCCTGTCGAGGCGGCGAGTGGGGTCGGCAGGTGCCCTCCCCCAGACGGCACCCATGTCGTCACTGTGGAAAACTTCCGGCCGCCGTCGCGGGATGGACGTACCGTCGGGTCCTCGATGTTCGACACAGATGGTCGACACGTCCGATCCGAAGGAGTCACCCATGTCAGCGATCTTCCAGGTCGACACCGACCGCATCCAGGCGGCGAGCGGCGACATCGCCTCGATCTCGGCCGAGATCGAGGCTCTCGTCGCCACGATGCTCGCTCGGCTGACCGCCCTCCAGGACGCCTGGACCGGGACGGCCGCGAGCAGGTTCCAGGGCGTGGTCCAGGAGTGGCAGGGCACCCAGCAGCAGGTGCGCACCTCCCTCGACTCGATCGGTGCCGCGCTCGGGCAGGCCGGCACGCACTACGCCGAGGCCGAGGCCGCCAACGAGCGGATGTTCCTCTAGCCGAGGCGACGCCCGATGCGGCCTACTCGGTCGCGATCGCGCGGAGCACGTCGAGACGGGCGGCCCGGCGGCCGGGCCACCAGGCGGCGAGGACGCCGACGAGCGCCGCGAGCGCGACGAAGATGCCGAGCTGGGTGATCGGCACCTCGAGGACCTCGAAGCCCTCCTCGACCAGGGAGCGTTGCACGGCGACCCCGAAGGCCAGCCCGAGGCCGACGCCGAGCGCCGCGCCTAGCACGGCGATGACGATCGACTCGAGCCGGATCATCCGCCGCAGCTGGCGACGGCTGAGACCGACCGCGCGCAGCAGTCCGATCTCGCGGGTCCGCTCGATGACGGACAGGGCCAGCGTGTTGACGATCCCGAGCACCGCGATCACGACCGCGAGCCCGAGCAGGGCGTAGATGATGAAGAGCAGCTGGTCGATCGGTGCCCGGAGCTGTTCGGCATAGCCGGCCTGGTCCGTCACCGTCACGAGCGGCACGTCCGCGACCGACTCCGACAGCGCCGTCTGGAGGTCGTCGACGGGCACGGACCCGTCGCCGTTGAGGTACACCATGGCGTCCTGTTGCTCGACTCCGAGGGCAGCGAGCGCGTCAAGCCCCACGACGAGCCCTCCCGCGAGGAGCGGGTTGCTCTCGTAGACCGCGCGAACCGTGAGGTCGGCGCTCTCCGTGCCGAACGAGACGGTGACGATGTCGCCGAGAGCCGGGCCGTCGGCTGACTCGCTCACGGCGATCGACTGCTCGTCGAGGTCTGCGAAGGATCCGGCCACCACCGCCACGGGAACGAACGTCGTGATCCGCTCGGGCTCGACGCCGAGGACGAACCGGTCGTCGCCGTCGACCTGCACCACCGCATTCCTCACGCGCATGGCCTCGCCCACGCCGTCGACCGCGGTGAGCCGGTCCGTAATGGCGGGTGAGAAGGACTGCCCGACCGGATTGCTCGCGACGAAGTCACCGACCGCGTTCTCACTGATGATCCGGTCGATGCTCGCCTTCGCCGAGGCTCCGAAGACGGACATCATCGACACGAGAGTCAGTCCGATCATCAGGGCGCTGGCCGTTGCGGCGGTCCGTCGCGGGTTGCGCAGCGAGTTCTCATGCGCCATCGCGCCGACCGCCCCGAAGAGCCGACGGTATGCGGCGCCGAAGACCGCGAGGAGCGGGCGGCCGAGCAGGGGGCTGGTCAGGGCGACGCCGAGCAGGACGAAGAGGATCCCCAACCCGAGGAAGACCAGCGGGCGCGGCGCATCCGGGAGGAAGAGCCCGACCGCCAGACCCGTGACGCCAAGCCCCAGGAGGAGGCCGCCGAGGATGACCCGGCGATGCATGGAGGACTCGGCGACCACGACGTCATCGCGCATCGCCGCGACGGGTGGCACTGCTCCGGCTCGTCGGGCCGGCAGGTATGCGGCCACCACGGTGAACGCCAGGCCGACGACATACGCCGCCACGACCGGGCGCCACGTGAAGGCCAGCGGTGTGCCGGACAGGTCGAGGCCGAAGCGCCCGAACAAGCCCTGGATGCCGAGGGCGAGCCCGACACCGAGCAGGAGCCCGAGCGTGGAACCGACCAGCCCGACGACGACCGCCTCGAGGACCACCGACCGGGTGACCTGCCGCCGGGTCGCGCCGATCGCGCGGAACAGCGCCAGCTCTCGGCTTCGCTGCGCGACGAGGATGGAGAAGGTGTTGACGATGAGGAAGGCGCCGACGACGAGAGCGACGGCTGCGAAGACGAGGAGGAAGGTGTTGATGAAGGACAGCCCCTGGCCGATGGCGTTCTCGGCCTCCTCGGCCGCGGCTGCGCCGGTCACCGCCTCGACGCCCTCCGGGAGGACCTCCTTGACGGCAGTCCGGAGCTCGTCCTGCGAGACACCGTCTGCGCGGGTGACCCAGATGTCGTTGAAGACGTCCTGTCCGCCGAGGAAGAGCTCTTGGGCGTAGCCGGTCTCGAAGACGGCGACGGACGCTCCGATCGTGCCCCCCGTGAACTCGACGGTGCCGACGAGAGTCGCTTCGGCCCGCGGCGGGTCGCCGGGGGTGAGGACGGGGACCGTGTCGCCCAGCGCATACCCCGTCCGCTCTGCGGTCGTGGTGTCGAGGACGACCTCTCCGGCCGACTCGGGCCACCGACCGCTCTCGAGCGTGCCGAACTCTCGTCCGTCCGCGGCGGGTCCGCCGGTGTGGTTGACGCCGAGCGCCGGGGCGCCCTGACCCCCGACGATCTTGCCGTCCGGCCCGACGACGAAGGCCCCGGGGAAGCCGATGTTCCCGTCCGCCCGGGCAGCACCCTCGACCTCGGCCAGGTCGGCCACGACGGAGGCGGGGATCGTGGACGACCCCTGGGAGCCGTTCGCGACCTGGGTGCCCTCGGGACGCACGACGACGTCCCCGACGCTGCCGGCGACGATGCCGTCGAAGGCACGGCCGAGAGTGTCGGTGAAGATGAACGAGCCGGAGACGAACGAGACGCCCAGGATGATCGCGAAGGCGCTCATGACGAGGCGCAGCTTGCGCGCCATGAGGCTCTTCAGACCGGCTCGGATCATCGAAGGGTGCCGTTCGCGACCGCGTCGTCGAGGTGGGCCATACGGTCGAGGACGCTCTCACGCGTCGGCTCGCGGAGCTCGCCGACGATCCGTCCGTCGGCGAGGAAGACGACGCGGTCGGTGTAGGAGGCCGCACCGGCGTCGTGGGTGACCATGACGATCGTCTGGTGGAACTCGTCGACGCTGCGGCGCAGGAACCCGAGCACCTCCGCCCCCGACGTCGAGTCGAGGTTGCCGGTGGGCTCGTCCGCGAACACGATGTCCGGCCGCGACATGAGGGCCCGCGCGCATGCGACGCGCTGCTGCTGCCCGCCGGACAGCTCGCTCGGCCGGTGCCCGAGCCGGTCGCGCAGTCCCACGGTGTCGATGACGGTGTCGTACCACTCCGGGTCGGGGCGGCGGCCCGCGATGGACAGCGGCAGCGTGATGTTCTCGTGTGCGGTGAGGGTGGGGATGAGGTTGAAGGACTGGAAGACGAAGCCGATCTTGTCCCGGCGGAGGACCGTCAGGTCCTTCTCCTTGAGCCGCGTGAGGTCGGTGTCGCCCACGAACACCGCTCCAGAGGTCGCGGCGTCCAGCCCGGCCGCACAGTGCATCAGGGTGGACTTGCCGGATCCCGACGGCCCCATGATGGCGGTGAACTCCCCGGCCGCGAAAGAGATGGAGACCGAGTCCAGAGCCGTCACGCGGGTCTCGCCCGAGCCGTAGGTCTTCGTCAGGTCGGCCACCCGGGCGGCCGTCGGGGGCATCGCCCTCGACGTCGTCTGCTGGCCGTCCTGGCCTGGGTGCGAGGTCGCTTGGCCTGCGGTGCCCTCGGCGGGCGCGCTCTCGGCGGTCGTCGTCATGAGGACAACGCTAGGGGTGTGCGTGCCCTGCTCGGGGTCCGGTCCATCCCTGAACCGTCCCGGGGATGGCTGTCGACGCCTCAGGGTCGGCTAGAAGCCGCTCTCGGTGGGCTTCGGGTAGTAGGTCATGAACTTCTTGACGTGGTTCGCCTTGGCGACCAGCACATACCCACGTCGCCGCCAGCCCTCGGCCCGGTAGACGAGCGGGTGCACGATGCCCTTGCGCATGATCTTCTTGACATGACGCTTCAGGTCGGGGTCGGTGATGTAGCGCAGGAGGAGCCGCTTGGGCAGGACCGAGTACACGATCTCGTTCGTCACCGTCACCGGCTCGGGTGAGCGATCCTCGATGAGGTCCGCGACGATGAACCGCGCGACGTTGGCGCCGGCGCCGGTCACGTAGTAGTTGTTGCGGCCGATGCGGGGGTTGACCTCGAGGAACCGGAACGACCCGTCCCTTGGGTCGACCTTGGCGTCGAAGTTCGCGAATCCTCGGTAGTCGAGGTGGTCGAGCAGGGAGCGCGCGTGGTCCATCGCCTCGGTGAAGGGTGTCGTGATCATCGCGCACGGGTTGCCCAGAGCGGAGGGCGTGTGCTCCTCGAGTAGCACCTGAGCCGTGCACATGAGCGTCACGACGCCACGATGGTCGCGATAGGCGGTCACCGAGCGCATCCACGTGTCGTCGCCGGGGACGAGCTCCTGCACGACGAAGCGGTCCCGGAACCCGGACTCGCGCACCCTGCGCCACAGGTCGGCGAGCTGGTGCGGAGTCTCGACGAAGTTGACCTTCTTCTTGCCCGGATAGTCGACGAGCTCGTGTTCGCTGGACGCCGCGGCCTTGGCGACGACCGGAAAGGGCAGGTCGAGCTCGGACGGCGTCCAGTCCGGATCGTCCGCTCCGGCGAAGTCCTCGATGTGGGTGAGAGGTGTCGGCACCCCGACCCGCTCGCATGCCTCCGCGAAACGCCCTTTGTCGGCGATCCGGTCCAGCGTCGTCTCGTCGACGAGGGAGATGCGGTAGTACCGGTCCAGCTCGGCCCGGTGACGGGCGAAGAGACGGGCGTACCCGTCGGTATTGGCGAGCAGGATCACCGGGACGCGGTCCTCGTCCGCTCTGTCCGCCTCGTGCCGAGCGCGCTCCCTGCCGCGCCGGAGCAGCTCGCTGATGTGGTCGTCGTTGCTCGCGCCGATCCCGAGCAGCACGTTGTCGATGACGGCCGAGTCCACCGGCCCGGTCGCGATCCGCGAGATGACGGTGGAGCGCACCCCATAGGCCTCGTGGAAGGCGCGGGCGAGTGCGTAGACCCCGATGTCGCCGCCGAGCATGACGACGTCGAAGGCGGGGGTTGCGCTGGGCATGGGGCTCCTGGGGCGGCGGGTCGGGTGGGCGGGCCGTCGGCGCGACGGGGACCGGGTCGACGTGCCATCGTAGCGACGGCGGGCCGTCCTCAGAGGCGCACGTCCGCGACGACCGCCGTCCTCGGGTGGTCCGGATCTCCGTCCTCGACCGACCCGGTGAGCCAGGTCAGGCGCAGTCGCGGCCCGTCGATGTCACAGATCGCGAGGTTGTTGTCGAACCAGGGTCCATCGGTCACGGTCCACGGATAGCGCGGGTCGGGCACCTTCGTGGACCGTCCGGCGATGAAGCGCATCGGACCGGCGAGTCCTTTGGCGAACAGGGACATGACGACCCGGATGGGGATCGGCATCGGGTTGCGGATCGGGCTGCAGACCGCCTGGACGATGCGGGACCGGGCGCCGTGCCGGCCCGGCGCGTCGACCTCGGCGACGTAGGAGTTGTGCACGTCACCAGAGAGGAAGGTCACCGTCGCCGGGGCCTCACCGCGCTCTCCGCGAGCGACCTCCATCACCATCTCGAAGACACGCTCGAAGCCGTCGTTGAATGCGGCCCAGTGCTCGAGGTCGATCGCCTGCCGCAACCGCTCGGCGGCGTTTCCGAGGCGGCGACCGTAGACCCGCCGAGCCGTCACCTCGCTCCATGCCTCGAAGTCGTGCAGGCCCGGCGGGAGCAGGAACGGCAACGAGGTCCCGATGAAGAGATGACTGGTGTCGCCCCGCAGCCGGCTGTCCAGCCATGCCATCTCCTCGTCGTCGAGCATGGACCGGCGACCCGGCTCGAGCACACGGGCGGCGCGCGAGTCCACCATGACGAGCCGACAGTCGCCGAGGTCGCGGGCGAAGCTCCACCGGTAGCTCTCCGGGTGCTCGTCGGCCCGCTCGGCGAGTGCCTCGAGCGCGCTCGTGAGGTCGAGCTCCTCTCCGGAGCCCGACGTCTCGTGTGCGGTCACGAGCCGCCACAGCTCGTCCTCCGCGAGCTCGTCCGGGGCGAGGTTGCCGACGTGCTGGTAGACCCAGTACGACGAGAGCGCGCCGACGATCCGCTCGTGCCACCACGGCACGGTCCGCATCCGGCGGTGCCAGTCCCACGAGGTGTTCCAGTCGTCGCGGACGTCGTGGTCGTCGAAGATCATCGCCGACGGCAGGGTCGAGAGCAGCCAGCGGTTCTCCGGGCTGCTCCAGGCCAGCCGATAGAGCTCGGCGTACTCGACGAAGTCCTTGATCTCCTCGCCCGGCGGCTCGTCGAGGCCGCGCCGGTCGGCGATGAACTCGCGCATCGCCTCCGGCGTCTCGTCCGCGTAGATCTGGTCGCCGAGGAAGAGGACGAGGTCCGGCCACGGGTCGTCGTGACTGCCGCCGCCCCCATCCGTCTCGTCGTCCCCCTCCGCCGCCTCGAGCATGTGGATCGCGTAGGCGCGCAGGGCGTCCACGCCGTGCCGGCGGTTCCCCTCCTCGTCGTGCGGGGCCGTGGTACGGCACGAGCCGAAGGCGAGCCGGGTCGGTCGCCCGTGGGCGAGCAGCGGTATGCGGCTGTCCGGGAACGTCGATCCCGGCGCGGGCCACGTGTGCTCGCCGTCGAGCGAGACCGTGTAGCTCTCGCGCGACCCGGCCGGCAGACCCTCGATCACGACCAGAGCGTAGTGGTGCCCATGGACCGCGAAGGTGCGCGCCGCATACTGCCCACCGGCGACCGACACCGTCACGGTGGCCGCCCCGTCGGTCTGGACCCAGATCGTCGCCGCGTCCTCGCCCGTGTAGCGGAGCAGAGGTCCGAGCACGAGGGATGCCGTCATGCCCCCATCGTGCCTCAGCGTCCACCTCACGCGTAGCGGTGCGCCGTTCGCTCGGCCTGGCCGACGTAGTGCCCGCCGAACAGGACCGCGTGCATCATCAGCGGGTGCAGCTGGTGCAGTGCGACGAGGTCCCGCCAGCCGTCGGGCAGGTCTGCGACCTCGCTGTATGCGCTGGTCACCCGCTCCTCGCGCGCACCTCCGAAGAGGAGCAGCATCGCGAGGTCGGTGAGGCGGTGTCCGCCGTGGGCGGCCGGGTCGATGAGGACGCCGCCGGTGTCGGTCCACATGACGTTTCCGCTCCAGAGGTCGCCATGCAGCCGCGCCGGCGGGAGGTCGTCGTCGAAGTCGCCGGCCGTGAGTCGGTCCGCGACGCGGTCGAACAGGGACGTCGTCGGCCACAGTCCGCGCTCGCGGCCCATCCGGAGGGTGTGCCGGATGCGCTCCTCCCCGTACATCGGGCCCCAGGTGGCGTGGCCGGTCAGCGGCAGCGGCAGCAGCTCGTCCGCGGGCCCGAGGTAGCCGTCGCCGGTCCAGGTCGGGGGGCCGGCGCCGAAGGCCGGGGCACCGGCGTCGTGGGTCGCTGCCAGGGCTCGGCCGAACGCCTCGACGGCGGTGTCGTCCGGGTGGCCGGTGTGGAGACGCTCGAGAGTGAGGGTGTCGTCGGTGACCTCGAGGACGGGGACGACCCGGGCTCCGCCGACGCTCTCGGCCGCGGCGAGCCAGGCCAGCCCGGCGGCCTCCCAGGCGGTCGCGCCCGGGGGACCACCGCATACCCGCTTGACGTGGTGACCACTCACGGGCCCAGCCTCTCAGGTGTGTCTCGATGCTCGCTTCCCCGCATGCCAACCGCGCGACATAGCGCGCCCCTGACATGCCACCGCACCGGGCGCTCCACGACCGGCATGCCAACCGCGCGACATAACGCGCCCCTGACATGCCACCGCATCGGGCGCAGGCGAGCGGCCCGCCTCCCACGTGGGGAGACGGGCCGCTCGGTATGCGGTACGCCGGCACGTAGACCCCGTCGCTGGGGTCAGCCTGGGCTCAGAAGCCCATACCACCCATGTCGTCGCCACCCGGCATCGCGGGCGCAGCCTTCTCGGGCTTGTCGGCGATGACGGCCTCGGTGGTGAGGAAGAGCGCCGCGATGGAGGCGGCGTTCTGCAGCGCGCTGCGGGTCACCTTGGCCGGGTCGATGATGCCGGCCGCGATGAGGTCGACATACTCGCCGGTTGCGGCGTTGAGGCCCCAGCCGGCGTCGAGGTGCGCGACCTTCTCCGCGACGACGCCACCCTCGAGACCGGCGTTGATCGCGATCTGCTTGAGCGGGGCCTCGATGGCGACCTTGACGATGTTCGCGCCGGTCGCCTCATCGCCGTCCAGCACGAGGGTGTCGAACGCGACCTTGCCGGCCTGGATGAGCGCGACGCCACCACCGGCGACGATGCCCTCCTCGACGGCGGCCTTGGCGTTGCGGACCGCGTCCTCGATGCGGTGCTTGCGCTCCTTGAGCTCGACCTCGGTGGCCGCACCCGCCTTGATGACGGCGACGCCGCCGGCGAGCTTGGCGAGGCGCTCCTGGAGCTTCTCGCGGTCGTAGTCGCTGTCGGAGTTCTCGATCTCGGCCTTGATCTGGTTGACCCGACCGGAGATCTGGTCCTCGTCGCCGGCGCCCTCGACGATGGTCGTCTCGTCCTTGGTGACGACGACCTTGCGGGCGCGACCGAGCAGGTCGAGGTCCGCGGTGTCGAGCTTGAGGCCGACCTCCTCGGAGATGACCTGGCCACCGGTGAGGATGGCGATGTCGCCGAGCATGGCCTTGCGACGGTCACCGAAGCCCGGCGCCTTGACGGCGATGGACTTGAAGGTGCCGCGGATCTTGTTCACGACGAGGGTCGAGAGGGCCTCGCCGTCGACGTCCTCGGCGATGATCAGCAGCGGCTTGCCGGACTGCATGACCTTCTCGAGCAGCGGCAGGAGGTCCTTGATCGAGGACACCTTGCTGTTGACGATGAGGACGTAGGGGTCCTCGAGGACCGCCTCCATGCGCTCAGGGTCGGTGACGAAGTAGTGGCTGATGTAGCCCTTGTCGAAGCGCATGCCCTCGGTGAGCTCGAGCTCGAGACCGAAGGTGTTGCTCTCCTCGACGGTGATGACGCCTTCCTTGCCGACCTTGTCCATGGCCTCGGCGATCATCTCGCCGATCTGGGGGTCAGCGGCGGAGATCGAGGCGGTCGCCGCGATCTGCTCGCGGGTCTCGATCTCCTTGGCGCTCTTGAGGAGCTCCTCGGCGACGGCGGCGGTCGCCTTCTCGATGCCGCGCTTGAGCGCCATCGGGTTGGCGCCGGCGGCCACGTTGCGCAGCCCCTCCTTGACGAGGGCCTGGGCGAGAACGGTGGCGGTCGTCGTGCCGTCACCGGCGATGTCGTCGGTCTTCTTCGCGACCTCCTTGACGAGCTCGGCGCCGATCTTCTCGTACGGCTCCTCGAGCTCGATCTCCTTGGCGATGGACACACCGTCGTTGGTGATCGTGGGTGCGCCCCACTTCTTCTCCAGCACGACGTTGCGACCCTTGGGGCCGAGGGTGACCTTGACGGCGTCGGCGAGGGTGTTCATCCCACGCTCGAGACCGCGGCGAGCCTCCTCATCGAAGGCGATGATCTTGGCCATTGTCTGTGGTGCCTCCACACATCGAAGGGGGATGCGACCGGACGGCGCCCGCGACGGCTAGGACGACTCATCGCGGCTCACGTCGCCGTGATGGACCACCCTCACCGGCCAGTCACAAGATTGTCACTCTCATATCGAGAGTGCTAACGCTCATTATTGGCACTCTCCACCCGAGAGTGCAAACACTCGGGTCCGATCCCGCCCAGCGACGGTTCACGTCTCGAGCAACTCACCGATCGTCGGCGCCGGCCCGCCGGGGTGAGCCGCGCGTGCCGCACGCCCGATCGCGCGGGCGACGCACGTCGCGGCGGCCTCGAGCAGGTCATAGGTCTCGAGCGGTGAGGGCGCCCCCCGGGCGCCGGTCGCGAGTCCGAACACGGTGTCGCCGTCGAACATCGTGTGCACCGGGTCGATCGCCCGCGCCAGGCCGTCGTGACCGACGGTCGCGAGCCGGGTGCACTCGGCCTTGGTCAACGCCAGGTCGGTGACGACGATCGCGAGGGTGGTCGCGGTGCCGGCCTCGAGCGCGGCTCGCCTCACGCGCTGGATCTCCCGGTATGCGGCGAGCGCCTCCTCGTCGACCTCGCCCAGGTGCAGGTCGTCCTCGAGGAGGGCATGCCTGGCCGCGAAGAGCTCGCCGGTGATTGGGTCGAGCACCGAGCCGGCCGGGTTCGCGACGACGAGAGCCGCCACGGTGGCACCCGAGGGCAGGACCGCGCTGGCGGATCCCACCCCACCGCGCAGTCCCCCGCAGACTGCTCCCGCGCCGGCGCCGACACACCCGAGCGTCACAGGGCCGGAGGTCCTGGCGACGTAGGCGGCGCGACCGTCGGCCGCGTTCGGTCTGGTCGCCGCCGAGACGTCGCCACCGCGTCCGAGGTCGAAGATCACCGCCGCGGGCACGATCGGGACAACCCCGCCGGTCACCGGCCAGCCGCGGCCGTCCTCCTCCAGCGCGGACATGACGCCGTCGGCCGCCGCGAGCCCGAACGCACTGCCGCCCGCCAGGACGACCGCGTCGACGGTCGTCACGAGGTTGACGGGGTCGAGCAGGTCGGTCTCGCGCGTCCCCGGTGCAGCGCCGCGCACGTCGACGCCGCCCGTGGTGCCGGGCGGCGGGACGAGGACCGTCACCCCACTCAGGCCGGTGGTCAGGGTGTGGTGCCCGACGCATACCCCCTCGACGTCGGTGACGTCGTTGCGCGGTCCGGACGGAAACGTCGTCATGGCGCCATCCTGCCCGACCATCCTCGCTTCGACCGGGACAGCGGCGGCCGGGTCGACCCCAGCCGCCGCCGCACCCGGTCAGTCGGTGGACCGGTCAGGGAAGCACCTCCCGTTCCATCTGCCGGTAGGTGCCGAAGGAGCCGGAGGAGTCGCCAGAGATGATGACGTCACCGATGGAGCCTGTGGCGGTCGCCTGGCGCCCGGTGTCCTGGGACCGGAAGGAGTAGCTGACGCCGTCGGAGTCGCGGTAGGAGAAGGAGTTGCTCGTCCGGTAGGTGGGCCCCGTCCCGACGAGGGTCACGTCGAGAGCCACAGCGGTGTCGACCATGCCGTCAGTGAGCACCACGGTGCCGGTCAGCTGAGCCGAGGCCTTCTTCTTGGCGAGGGTCAGTGTCACCGCACCCGGGTCAGTGAAGATCCAACGCGAGTCGTACGAGCAGTCCCCGAACTCGTCGTCGAACGGCGTGATCGGGTCCGGGCAGGTGATCTCGTCGACCCATCCGAAGACATCGACCTGTTGGTCCCCCCGGGCCTCGATGCTGCCGATCGTGTAGAGCGTCTGGTCGGCGCCGATGCTCTGCGCGTCCTCCCAGAAGACCGAGGCGAAGTTGCCCGAGGACTTGGCCTGGAACGTGCTCTTGGCATCGGCCGACGTGGCCATGCCGACTGCCAAAGGCATAGCCAGCGCGGCGGCTGCGATGCGTCGAAGTGGTGAACTCATGGTGCTCTCCTCTGTGCGGTGCAGGGACGCTCCGGGTGGCCGCCCGGCCGGTGCATCCGTGGCACACCTGGAGGAGCGCAGCCCGCAGCAACACCTGAGACCACCTCGGATCGGGTGCTGTCGCATGTGAGGACCCCCTGCCACGACCTCGTCGGGTCGGTCCGCCCTGCTCCGGAACGACCGTCATCCGACGAGCTATGGGAACAGTGACACCACGGGATCCCCGTGTCGCGTCGGAACGACGACTCGAGCCGTTCGGACGCTGATCACCCGAACGGCCGCCGCGCCGGAGGTCGGAGGAGTAACTTCAGGAAGTTGGCCTGGAACCGTACCGCCAATGAGGCGACCGACTCAGACGTCGACGCCGAGCCGACGCGCCTGACGGGTGCGCTGACGCTGCGACCGTAGGCGACGAAGACGCTTGATGAGCATCGGGTCTGCGGCGAGGGCGGCCGGATTGTCGATGAGGGCGTTGAGGACCTGGTAGTAGCGGGTGGCGCTCATGTCGAAGAGTTCCTTGATCGCCGCCTCCTTGGCGCCGGCGTACTTCCACCACTGCCGCTCGAACTGGAGGATCTGCAGGTCGCGCTCGCTCAGCTCGGTGCTGACGAATGCAACCTGCTGCTGGACGTTCTCCACGGCGTGACCCTCTGTGCTCCCGGTTGACGTCGATGGCGGGCCGGCTGATCAAGGGCCTGTCTCCCCTGAGCGGTGCCCGTCGGCCGCTGCGCGACCCTGGCGTGCCGCCCACGATAACAGCCGGAACTACACGGGTGTAACTACCGCCGGGCGCGCCGTGACGGGCTCCGACCCCATTCGTCACAACCGTCCCAGCAGGTCACAGACGCCCCGGCAGGAGCACCCCGGACAGCTCGGCGACGGTCGTGCACACGGCATCGGGCCCGAGGGCGACGAGCTCGTCGGCCTCGCCTGCACCCCACGTGACCCCGACCGCAGCCATCCCCGCTGCCCGCGCTGCACGGAGGTCGACCGTCGCGTCGCCGACATAGACGGCGTCGCGGGGGTCCACTCCGAGGCGGGCGGCCCCGTGGCGCAGCGGAGCGGGATCGGGCTTGTGGTCCGCGGTGTCCTCGAGGGCGGCGGCGACCTCGACGTGTGCGATGCCGACGTGCTCGAGCGCGAGAAGAGCCGTCTCGCGCCGCTTGCTCGTGACCACCGCGACGCGGGCGCCGGCGTCGTCGAGGGCCTCGAGCAGCTCGACGATCCCGTCATAGGTGCGGATCAGCCGAGCCGTGTTGGCGAGGTTCCACTCCCGGTAGACCCGGTCGAGCTCGTGCCCGTGGTCCGGTGCGACCTCGAGGAGCGCGGGGAGCAGCGGCCGCCCGATCCACGAGCGCGCATCGGCCTCGTCGACCTCCACACCCATCACCTCGCGGAAGGCGTGCTGGTAGGACGCGATGATGAGCGGGATCGTGTCGGCCAGCGTGCCGTCGAGGTCGAAGAAGACGGTGCTCCACCGGAGCCCGTCCGCGCCGGGCTCCACCGCAGGTCGCGCCACCTCAGCGCACCAGCGGGACGCCGATGTCGACGAGCAGGTCCCGCACCCGCGTGTCGAGGTCGTCGGCGATGGCGCGCACGGTCTCGATCGGCTCCCCCTCGGGGTCGGGCACCGACCAGGTCACCTGTCGCAGTCCCGGCAGGTCGGGGATGTGGTCACCGAGGTGCACGACGAGGTCGGGCAGCCCGATGGACCGGTTCGACATGGCCGACGGGACGTCGTGGACGGGGATGCCGCGCTCGGCCATGACCTCGACGACCAGGGGGTTGAGCCGATCGGCGGGATCGGTCCCCGCCGAGCGCACGTGGACGTGGTCCCCCGCATAGTGCTCCGCGAACGCTGCGGCCATCGGCGAGCGACCCGCGTTGTGGACGCACACGAAGAGGATGTCGGGCACTCGATGGACGTCGGCTCCGATCTCCCGCGCCCGGGCGAGCAGCTCGCTGCGGGCGCGCTTCTGCACGAGGATGGCCAGGAACTCCGGGTGCTGGCTGACGGACTCGAGGGACGACCTGGCCTCGGCCACGATCGCCGCGACGGTCTCACGGTCCGCCGCCTCGGGGTAGCGATGGTGGAGGTTGTCGACGATGCGCTCGGCGTCCTCGTCCGGCAGTGCGTCCATGCCCTCAGTCTGCCGGGTCGGCCGGAGCAGCGTGAACCGTCACGCCCAACGAGGTGATGAGCTCCTCCACGCGCTGCCGGATCTCGTCACGGATCGGTCGCACGGCGTCGACGCCCTGGCCGGCCGGGTCGTCGAGCACCCAGTCCTCATAGCGCTTTCCGGGGAAGACCGGACACGTGTCGCCGCACCCCATCGTGACGCACACGTCCGAGGCCTGGACCGCGTCGACGGTGAGGATCTTCGGAACCTCCGCGCTCATGTCGATCCCCTCCTCGAGCATCGCCTCGACGGCGGCGGGGTTGACCCGGTCACCGGGCGCACTGCCTGCGGAACGCACCTCGATCTCGCCGCCGGACAGCACCCGCGTGTAGGCGGCGGCCATCTGGGAGCGGCCCGCGTTGTGGACGCAGACGTAGAGGACGGACGGTCGTTCGCTGGTGGTCATCGGTGGTCCTGTCGTCGGTGTGGTCTCGTCGGTGATGTGGTCACGGCCGGTCGGGTCAGAGACCGAGCTCGCGCAACAGGACGGTGACACGCTGCTGCACGTCGTCCCGGATGTCGCGAACCGTCTCGAGGGACTGCCCGTGTGGATCGGACACGGTCCAGTCGAGATAGCGCTTGCCCGGATAGACCGGACAGGCGTCACCGCAGCCCATCGTGACGATGACGTCGGCGGCCTGGACCACCCGGTCCGTGAGGGGCTTGGGAAACGTCTCGGCGAGGTCGATGCCACGCTCCGCCAGGACGGTCACGACGTGTGGGTTGATCTCGTCGGCCGGGGCGCTACCGGCCGAGCGCACCCGCACCCGGCCGCCGGAGAGGTGCTGCGCGAGAGCGGCGGCGAGCTGGGACCGTCCGGCGTTGTGCACGCAGACGAACAGGATCTCCGGCATGGCCTTCGCGATGCGCCCGTCGGCCTGGGCGGCCGCCAGGAGCTGGTCCCGGGCGAAGCGGCGGACGAGCACGGGCAGGAAGTCGGTCACCGTCGCGCGGGGTTCGAGCGCCTCCCTCGCCTCGGCGACGGCCCGCTCGACCGACGCGCGCGAGAAGACGCCGTCGTACTCGTAGGCGAGGTCGTCGACGACACGGACGTAGGCCGGATCTCCGGTCGGTGCTGGTCGGGTCGTCATCGAGGGCTCTCCTGCTCGGCCGGGACGGGATGGGGGAAGCGGCGGCGCAGCCAGAGACTGACGTAGACGAGCGCGACGAGGACGGGCACCTCGATGAGCGGCCCCACCACACCCGCGAGCGCTTGCCCCGAGGTCACGCCGAAGGTCGCGATCGCCACGGCGATCGCGAGCTCGAAGTTGTTGCCCGCGGCGGTGAACGCCAGCGTCGTCGTCCGCTCGTAGCTCATCGTCAGGAGGCGGCCGACGAGGTAGCCGCCGCCCCACATCAGTGCGAAGTACACGAGCAGGGGCACGGCGATGCGCGCGACGTCGAGTGGGTTCGAGGTGATCTGGTCGCCCTGCAGGGCGAAGAGGATGACGATCGTGAAGAGGAGTCCGTAGAGCGCCCACGGACCGATCCGGGGCAGGAAAGAGGTCTCGTATGCGGTGCGCCCCCACCGCTTCTCGCCCACCCGGCGCGAGAGGTAGCCGAGAAGAAGCGGGATCCCGAGGAAGATCAGGACCGACTTCGCGATCTGCCAGGAGGAGACGTCGAGGTCCTCCTGGGGCAGACCGAGCCACGCCGGCAGGACCGTGAGGTAGAAGTATCCGAGGGCGGCGAACGCGAAGACCTGGAAGACCGAGTTCAGCGCGACGAGGACGGCGGCAGCCTCACGATCACCGCACGCGAGGTCGTTCCAGATGATGACCATCGCGATGCACCGGGCGAGGCCGACGATGATGAGCCCGGTGCGGTACTCCGGCAGATCGGGCAGGAAGATCCACGCCAGCGCGAACATGAGTGCCGGTCCGACGACCCAGTTCAGGATGAGGCTCGAGACGAGCAGCCGACGGTCGCCGGTGACGGTGTCGAGCCGGTCGTAGCGCACCTTGGCCAGGACCGGGTACATCATGACGAGAAGGCCGATCGCGATCGGCAGCGAGATCCCGTCGACCTCGACGGCGGACAGGTGCTCGTCCAGGCCGGGCACGAGCCGGCCCAGCAGGAGACCGGCGACCATCGCGAGCCCGATCCACGCGGGGAGGAACCGGTCCAGGGTCGAGAGCCGGTCGACCACGTGGGCGTCGGCGTCGCCGTGGGTCGGGACCGAGGAGGATGGAGGGGCGCTCATGCGATCGGGCGTGGGGTGGTCCGGACTGCCATGCGGCTATCGCATCATCCTTCATCGATTCCTGTCAATATTGATGATCACCGATGTAGGGCGTCTATGCTGACCGTCATGAGCACAGCGACCTCCTCGGTCTCCGCACCTGCCTGTTGCGGGATCACGCCCGAGCTCGCGCTCTCCCGTGAGGAGGCCGAGCGGACCGCCGCCCTGCTCAAGGCGGTGGCCGACCCGACGCGACTGCAGCTGCTCGCCCTGATCCGCGACAGCGAGGGCGCCGAGGCGTGCGTCTGCGACCTCACGGCCCCGATCGGGCTGAGCCAGCCGACGATCAGCCACCATCTCAAGGTCCTGACCGAGGCCGGGCTCCTACGCCGCGAGAAGCGCGGCACTTGGGCCTGGTTCGCCCTGGTGCCCGAGCGCCTCGACGACCTCGCCGCGATCTTCCGCTGACCGCTCGGTGCTCAGCCCGCAACGATCTCGCGAAGACCCCGGATCAGCCGCTCGACGTCGGCGTCGTTCGTGTACGGCGCGAGTCCGATCCGCACGCCTCCCTCGTCGCCGAGACCGAGGTGACGTGAGCACTCGATCGCATAGAAGTTGCTCGCCGGAGCGTTGACGCCCCGCTCGGCGAGCGCGCGGTACACATCCGTGGAGTCGTGCCCGTCGATCGTGAAGAGCATCGTCGGGGTGCGCCGCTCCGCGTTCGAGTACACCCGCATACCGGGCATGTCGCGCAGCTCCCCTTCGAGCCGAGCGAGCAGGCGCGCCTCGTGCTCGTGCAGGGCCGCATACGAGGCGAGTATGCGCTCCCTCCTCATCTCGGACACCCCCTCGACGTCGGGTCCGGGCCCCGGCCCACCGGGGTCGGCGAGGCCGGCGATGAAGTCGACGGCGGCGGTCGTGCCGGCCATGAGCTCGTAGGGCAGCGTCCCGAGCTCGAACCGCTCCGGCACGTCGTCGGTCGACGGCAGCAGCTTGTCGGGACGCACCGCCTCGAGCAGGGACCGGTGCGCGGCCGCGACGACACCGCAGTGCGGGCCGAGCAGCTTGTAGGGCGAGCAGGTCCAGAAGTCGGCGCCCAGGGCGGCGACGTCGACCGAGTCGTGCGCCGTCGCGTGCACGCCGTCGACCCAGAGCAGCGCCCCGACGTCGTGGACCAGATGGGAGATCGTGCGCACAGGAGGCCTGGTGCCGATGAGGTTGGACGCAGCGGTCATGGCGACGAGCCGGGTGCGCTCGGACAGCACCGGCGCGAAGTGATCCTCGAGCTGGGTGCCGGTCGCGGGGTCGAAGTCCGCCCACCGCACGGTCGCGCCGACCGCCTCGGCCGCCTGCACCCAGGGGCAGACGTTGCTGTCGTGGTCGAGCCGCGAGACGACGACCTCGTCGCCCGGCCCCCACGTCTTCGCGAGCGCACGGGAGAGGTCATAGGTCAGCTGGGTCGCGCTGCGGCCGAAGACCACCGCACCCGGATCCACCGCGAGCAGGTCGCCGAGCGCGGCCCGGCATTCGGCAACGACCTGATCGGCACGCTGCTCCGCGGCGGTGACGGTGCCGCGGTTGGCGATCGCGGAGGTCAGCGTGTCGGCCACTGCGGCCGCCACCACGTCCGGGGTCTGAGTGCCGCCCGGCCCGTCGAAGTGCGCGGCACCCTCACGGAGCGCCGGGAAGCGGGAGCGGATCGCGTCGACGTCGTAGGCCATGGGACACATCCTGCCCGCCCAACCGCCCTCTCGAGTCGGCGGCCCGCTTTCGTCGGGCGACCGATCAGGCTGACCGGCCCGGAGGTAGTTTGGAGCCGTGCCGACCCGACCCCTCGACGAGCTCGTCCATCCGTCCTGGGTCCCCGCGCTGCGTCCTCACGAGGGGACCCTCGCGGTGCTCGGCGAGTTCCTCCGCGAGGAGGTCGCGGCGGGCCGCGGCTACCTGCCCGCCGGGCAGCACGTGCTCCGGGCGTTCGAGCTCCCGCTCGAGGACGTCCGGGTCCTCATCGTCGGCCAGGATCCGTACCCGACGCCGGGGCATCCGATCGGACTCTCCTTCGCCGTCGCCCCGGACGTTCGCCCCGTTCCCCGCAGTCTCGCCAACATCTTCACCGAGCTCGGCACCGACCTCGGCCTGCCCCGCCCGAGCACCGGCGACCTCACCCCGTGGGCCGAGCGCGGGGTCATGCTGCTGAACCGGGTGCTCACGGTCGGCCCCGGGAGCCCGGCGAGCCACCGGGGCAAGGGCTGGGAGGACATCACCGCCGCCGCGATCGACGCGCTCGCCGAGCGCGGCGGCCCGCTCGTCGCGATCCTGTGGGGACGCGACGCCCGCGGTCTGCGGGGGCGTCTCCAGCGCATACCGTGCATCGAGTCGGCCCACCCGTCACCGCTCTCCGCGCACTCCGGCTTCCTCGGCTCGCGGCCGTTCAGCCGCGCCAACGACCACCTCCGCCGCCTCGGCGCCGACCCCATCGACTGGAGGCTTCCGTGACCCTCACCTCCCCCGATGCGACCCCCCGCATCTGGCAGCGCTACGTCGCCATCGGTGACTCCTTCACCGAGGGGATGGTCGACCCCGACCCGGCCGACCCGACGCGCTACCGCGGCTGGGCCGACCGGCTCGCCGAGCACCTGGCCGAGCGGGCCGCCCACCACGGCACTGACTTCGGCTACGCCAACCTGGCCGTCCGCGGACGCAAGCTCGACGACATCGTCGGCCCCCAGCTCGAGCGGGCCCTGTCGATGGCGCCGGATCTGGTCTCGATCATCGGCGGGGGCAACGACATGCTGCGCCCGTCGGTGGACCTCGACGCCCTCGCCGGCCGTCTCGAGGAGGCGGTCATCGAGGTCCGCTTGACCGGAGCCGACGTGCTCCTCTGCACGCCGACCGACCCCCGCGAGGCCGGGCTGTTCAAGGCGCTGCGGTCACGCCACTCGGTCCACGCCGCCAACCTGTTCACGATCGCCCACAACCACGGCGCCTACATCATCAACATGTGGGGCCTGCGTGCGACCCGGGACTGGCGGATGTGGGGCGAGGACCGCATCCACCCCTCGGAGCTGGGGCACGAGCGGATCACCCAGGCCGCACTCCTCGCGCTCGGCCTGCCCGAGACCGACCCCGACTGGCAGGTCCCCCTGCCGCCGGCGGAGCGGGCCGGACGACGCGAGGAGCTGCGCCAGCACGCGACGTGGGCGCGCACCCACGCGGCCCCGTGGGTGCAGCGCAGACTGCGCGGCACCTCCTCGGGCTCGGAGCTGGCCGCCAAGCGCCCGGAACTGGCCCCGGTCGAGGCCCTCAGCCGGCGAGGAAGTCGAGCACGAGGCGGCTGAACGCCTCGGTGTGCTCGATCTGGGTCCAGTGTCCGCACCGGCCGAAGATGTGCGCCTGGGCGTCGTCGATCCAGTCGAGCAGGGTCAACGTGGTCGAGAGCGGGATGACCTTGTCGTCCCGACCGTGCACGAGCAGGGTGGGGTGGGGCAGTGCACGCAGGTCGGCCTCGCCGTGCGCCATCGCATCGACCCAGCGTTGGCGTGGCGCGGGGAACATCCGGGAGAACGCGTCCTGCGACCCGGGCCGCAGGCTCGCCTCGTAGCGCATCCGCACCAGGTCGTCGCTCGCCAGCGACGGGTCGTAGGCGAAGACATCGCGGATGAGGTGGCCCATCGTCTCGACCGACGGCTCGTAGCCCCACACCGCGTCCAGGCCCTCGGTGATCTCGAACGGAACCCCGACCGATCCCATGAGGACGAGGCGGTCGACCCGCTCGGGATGGTGGATCGCGAGCGCCAGGGCCATCGAGCCGCCGAAGGAGTTGCCGACGACCGAGGTCCGCTCGATGCCGAGCGCGTCGAGCAGGTCGACGACCTGCCGCAGCCACGTCTGCGTCGAGAACTCCCAGTCGTCGGGCACCGGCGTGTGGCCGAATCCCGCGAGATCGGGGGCGATGACGCGGTGACGGCTCTCGAGATGGGGCATGGGGAGACGCCAGTTGGCCCACGCGCTCACTCCCGGGCCGGAGCCGTGCAGGAGAAGCAGCGGATCCCCCGCACCGCGGTCGTGGTAGTTCGTCGTCAACGGGCCGGTGCGGATGCGCGTGCCGACCTCGGGGTCGGCCTGGACCTGGGTATGCGTCGTCACGTTCTCCGTTCTAGTCGCCGGCCGCGGGGGTCGGGTCGGTCGTTCCGCGTCGGAGAACGCACCTCGGACGTGCATGGTCGGGATGCGACCCTCGTCACCTGCCTCGATCCGGCACGAAAGGGGGATGACGGCGTCGGCCCTCGGGTCTACGGTTGACGAATGGCCATGATGGGCTGGGGCGCACGCCCCCTGATCCTCGATGTCGAAGCCGACTCGGTCCAGCTGGGGCGCACGGAGACCGAGCTGGCCCGCAGCTTCGGTGCGACGTTCCGCGTCCGCGGCGAGGTCGCCGCCGACGACGCGGTGCACCTCCTCGAGAAGGCCCACGAGCGGGGCGAACGGGTCGCGCTGGTCCTCGTCGACGACAGCCTGCCCGAGGACGACCGGGCGGCGGTGCTGGGGACCGCCCGGCGCCTGCACCCTGAGGCCAAGCGCCTCCTCCTCGTGCCGTGGGGGTCGTGGGCCGACCCGCGGGTGGCGAGCACGATCCTGCAGGGCATGGCGATCGGGGACGTCCACGCATACGCCCTGAGGCCCTGGGTCGAGGGTGACGAGCTGTTCCACCGCAGCGTCGCCGAGTTCGTCCACGACTGGTCCCGCGCCGACCCGCGCAACAAGCGCGAGGTCGTCGTCGTCGCTGACCGGCACTCCGGCCGCGGCTTCGAGGTGAGCAACCTCCTGCAACGCAACCGGATCCCCTACGCCTTCCGCGAGCGGAGCTCGGAGCAGGGCCAGGACGTGCTGGCGGCGGCCGCGCCGAAGCGCGACGGCGAGGTCGTCGTCTGGATGCCGGCGATCGGCGGGGTGACCCTCGTCGATCCCACCGACGCCGAGGTCCTCTCCGCGTGGGGTATCCCGACCACGGTGCCGCCCGAGTGCTCCTCGGTCGACCTCCTCGTCGTCGGTGCGGGCCCGGCCGGGCTGGCCGCCGCGGTCTACGGTGCCTCCGAGGGTCTGAGCACCCTCGTCGTCGAACGCGACGCGATCGGCGGACAGGCGGGCACGAGCTCGCTCATCCGCAACTACCTCGGCTTCTCCCGCGGCCTCAGCGGGTCGGAGCTGGCACAGCGCGGGTACCAGCAGGCGTGGATGTTCGGCGCCCGGTTCGTCCTCACTCCGGTCGTCGAGTCCGTCGAGCCCTGCGCGGACGGCCTCTTCCGGGTCCGGGTGTCCGACGGCTCGACGGTGACCGCGCGGGCGGTCGTGCTCGCCTGCGGGGTCAGCTACCGGCGGCTCGGCATCCCCAGCGTCGAGGCCTTCACGGGGCAGGGCGTGTACTACGGAGCCAGTGTGACGGCCGCGCACTCCCTCACCGGCCTGACGGCCGCCGTCGCCGGCGGGGGGAACTCGGCCGGGCAGGCGGTGCTCCAGCTCGCGCGCTACTGCCCGAGGGTGCATCTCGTCGTCCGCGGTCGGTCCCTCGACGAGACGATGTCCTCCTACCTCATCGACGCCATCGACGGGGAGCCGGCCATCACCGTGCACCTCCAGACCGACGTGACCGGCGCCTCGGGAGAGGACCGGCTGGAGCGGCTGACGCTCACCCACCGCACGACGTCCGAGTCCTGTGAGATCGACGCGGACGGCCTGTTCGTCATGATCGGGGCCGACCCGCAGACCGACTGGCTCCCGGCCGAGGTCGCCCGCGACGACCGCGGCTTCGTCCTCACCGGCGCCGATGCCCTGCCGGACGACGGTTCGCGCCCGACACAGCCCTACGAGACCTCGGTGCCAGGCCTCTTCGCCGTGGGCGACCTGCGCTGCGGGTCGCTCAAGCGCGTCGCCTCGGCGGTGGGCGAGGGATCGGTCGTCGTGAGCCAGGTGCACCTGCATCTCGCCCAGGAGGCCGCGAAGAGATGACCGGCGGGCGCGACCGGCAGCGCCCTTCCCGCAGCTGGATGCTCGGCGGGGTGGTGACTCTGCTCCCCGTCGTCGCGCTGTGGCTGCTGCTCAGGCGGCCCGAGCTGGACGTCATGTGGCAGCACCACCCGGCCCATTTCTGGCTGGTGCTGGTCGCCGCGGCGCTCTCGGCGGTCCTCGCCTACGGGACCGGCGAGGCGGCCGCACGACGTGGGGACGCACGTCTGATGTACGTCTCGCTGGCCTTCTTGTCCTCGGCCGGCTTCCTCGGACTCCACGCCCTCGCCACACCGGGTGTCCTCCTCGCCGCCCCCAACGTGGGCTTCGCCGTCGCCACGCCCGCGGGGGTCGCCCTCGGCTCTCTCTTCGCGATCCGCTCGACAGGGTCGTTCTCCGGTTCGGCCGCTGCGCGCGAGGTGTCGCGTGCGAGGCGGGCGCGGGTGGTGTTGCTGCTGTTCATGGCGCTCTGGGCCGCGGTGTCGCTGCTCGGTCTGCCGCCACTGTCGGGCCCGCCCACGGGCGCGGAGCGACTGCCCCTGCTCGTCGCCGTTCCTGGTGTGCTGCTCTACCTCGCCGCCGCCTGGGCCTACCTCCGACTCTGGCTGAAGCGGCAGGAGGCCGTCCTCGCGGCGGTGACCACCGCATACATCCTCCTCGCGGAGGCCCTCGTCGCCATGGTGCTCTCCCGCAACTGGCACCTCTCCTGGTGGGAGTGGCACCTGCTGCTCCTCGCCGCCTTCGCCCTCGTCGCGATCAGCGCCCAACGGTCCTGGTACGAGGAGCGGTTCGGCGCGCTCTACCTCGACGACACCAGCTCGGGAGCGCGCGAGATGAGTGTGCTGTTCGCGGACCTTCAGGGCTTCACGACGTTCTCCGAGGCGCACGAGGCGGACGACGTGACCGACATGCTCAACGAGTACTTCGCGGTAGCCGTCCCGGCCGTGACCGCACACGGCGGCGACGTCGACCGGATCGTCGGCGACGCCCTCATGGTCACGTTCAACAAGCGCGGCAACCAGCCCGACCACCCCCGTCGCGCTGCCCTGGCAGGGCTGGACATGCAGGCGGCCACGCGGGAGGTCGCCGAGCGGCACCCGGACTGGCCGCGGTTCCGGGTGGGGATCAACACCGGCCCGGTCGCGGTGACGCTCCTCGGGGCGAGCGGCGGGCGCACCCACACCGTCATCGGCGACACGGTCAACACGGCGTCCCGGATCGAGGGCATCGCACCGGTCGGCGGCGTGGCGATCGGCGCGACCACCCTCGCCGCACTCCCCGGGGCGACGACCCGGTCCATGGGGCCGGTCGCCCTCAAGGGCAAGACCGAGACGACCGAGGCGTTCGTCCTCGTCGGCCTCGACGCGGGGTACGACGGGTGACCGTGCGTGCGCGAGCGCGCCGGTCCTCTGGCCCCCGGACGCGAACACGCTTAGCGTGAGGGAGTGAGCGAGGCACCGACGATCCGAACCCTGGGCGAGCTGCGCGCGAGTGGACACGAGTCCAAGCCGCTGCGCCAGGAGATCCGCGACAACCTGGTGAGGCTGCTGGCGGCCGGACAGGACCCGTGGCCGGGTCTGCACGGCTTCGGCTCGACGGTCATCCCGCAGCTCGAGCGCGCGCTGCTCGCCGGCCACGACGTCGTCCTGCTCGGCGAGCGCGGCCAGGGCAAGACACGCCTGCTGCGCAGCCTCGTCGGCCTTCTCGACGAGTGGTCGCCCGAAATCGACGGGTCCGAGCTGGGTGAGCACCCCTACGAGCCGATCGCCTCCGAGTCGCAACGTCGCGCGGCCCGCGACGGAGACTCGCTCCCGGTGACGTGGCGGCACCGCAGCGAGCGGTACGCCGAGAAGCTCGCCACCCCCGACACCTCGGTCGGCGACCTCATCGGCGACGTCGACCCGATGCGGGTGGCCGAGGGCCGGCGGCTCGGGGACCCCGAGACGATCCACTTCGGACTCATCCCCCGCAGCCACCGCGGCATCGTCGCGATCAACGAGCTTCCCGACCTCGCCGAGCGGATCCAGGTGGCGATGCTCAACGTCATGGAGGAGCGGGACATCCAGATCCGCGGCTACGTCCTGCGGCTGCCCCTCGACGTGCTCGTCGTCGCCTCGGCGAACCCCGAGGACTACACCAACCGTGGGCGGATCATCACCCCGCTCAAGGACCGGTTCGGAGCCGAGATCCGCACGCACTACCCGGTCGAGCTGGTGGACGAGGTCGCGGTCATCCGGCAGGAGGCGCACCTCGTCGCGACGGTGCCGGACGTCCTGATCGAGATCCTCGCCCGGTTCACCCGCGGCCTGCGAGGGTCCTCGGCCGTCGACCAGCGATCGGGTGTCTCGGCGCGCTTCTCGATCGCCGGCGCCGAGACCGTCGCCGCGGCGGCACTGCACCGGGCGACCACGCGCGGCGAGTCCGAGGCGGTGGCCCGGGTCGTCGACCTGGAGTCGGCGGTCGACGTGCTCGGCGGCAAGGTGGAGTTCGAGGCCGGGGAGGAGGGCCGCGAGCGCGAGGTGCTGCAGTACCTCCTGCGCACCGCCACCGCCGAGACGGTTCGCGAGCACTTCCGGGGCATCGACCTCGGCCCGCTCGTCGGAGCGATGGAGGCCGGCGTCCTCGTCGTCACCGGCGACAGCGTGACCGCGGACGAGCTGATCGGTGAGCTGCCGGACCTCGGGGACAGCGACCTCTACGAGCAGGTCTGCGACCGCCTCCGAGCCACGAGTCCGGGTGAGCGGGCCAGTGCCCTCGAGCTCGCACTCGAGGGCCTGTACCTCGCGCGGAAGATCTCGAAGGAGACCGACGGAGACCGGACGGTGTACGGGTGAGCGACCGGCGCGACGCCCACCGGTCCCGGTACGGCAGGTACGCCGGCGGCCCGGACCCCCTCGCGCCGCCGGTCGACCTTTCCGAGGCCCTCGACGCCATCGGCGAGGACGTCATGGCCGGGTACTCCCCCGAGCGGGCCATGCGGGAGTTCCTCCGCCGCGGCGGCCGCGACACGGTCGGGCTCGACGAGCTGGCCCGTCAGGTCGCGAGGCGGCGCCGTGAGCTGCTCGAGAACCACTCGCTGGGACGGACCCTCGACGAGATCCGCGAGCTCCTCGACCGGGCGATGCTCCAGGAGCGCGGCCAGCTCGCGCGGGACGTGACGATGGAGGACCTGGACCGGGCCTTCCGCGAGACGCGTCTCGAGAACCTTCCGCCGTCGACTGCCGCCGCGGTGTCCGAGCTGTCCGACTACGACTGGGCGTCGAGCGAGGCGAGGCAGACCTTCGAGGAGATCAAGGACCTGCTCGGCCGGGAGATGCTCGACCAGCGCTTCGCCGGGATGAAGCAGGCGCTCGAGAACGCCACCGACGAGGACCGCGCCCGCATCCAGGAGATGCTCGACGACCTCAACGACCTTCTCGACAAGCACGCCCGGGGGGAGGACACCGACGTCGACTTCGAGCGGTTCATGGACAAGCACGGGCAGCACTTCCCCGAGAACCCCCGGTCGGTCGAGGAGCTGATCGACGCCCTGTCCCAGCGCGCGGCGGCCGCCCAGCGGATGCTGAGCTCGATGACGGAGGAGCAGCGCCGCGAGCTCATGGAGCTCTCGGCCCAGGCCTTCGGCTCGCCGCACCTCGCGCAGTCCCTCTCCCGCCTCGACGCGACCCTGCGAGGGCTCCGCCCCGGTGAGGACTGGGGCGGGTCCGAGCGCTTCGGCGAAGGCCAGGGGCTCGGTCTCGGCGACGGGACCGGGATGCTCCAGGACATCGCGGAGCTGGACGGCCTCGCCGAGCAGCTCTCTCAGTCCTATGCGGGGGCACGGCTCTCCGACATCGACGTGGACGCGCTCGCCCGGCAGCTCGGAGACGAGGCCGCCGTCGAAGCGCGCACGCTCGCCGAGCTCGAGAAGGCGCTGCGCGACACGGGATACCTCAGGCGCGACTCGGACGGCGCTCTCCGGCTGTCCCCGAAGGCGATGCGCCGGCTCGGCAAGGAGCTGCTCAAGGACGTCTCGACCCGGCTCTCGAGCCGGTCCGGGCAGCGCGACGCCCGGCTCGCGGGGGCGGCGGGCGAGCGCAGCGGAGCCTCCCGGGCCTGGGAGTTCGGGGATACCGAGCCCTGGGACGTCACGCGCACCGTCACGAACGCAGTGACCCGCACGGTGAGCGAAGGTGTCGACCCGCGGGCGGGCATCAGGATCGCGGTGGACGACATCGAGGTCACCGAGACCGAGGCACGGACTCGGTCGGCGGTCGCCCTGCTCGTCGATACCTCCTTCTCCATGGCGATGGACGGCCGCTGGGTGCCGATGAAACGGACGGCTCTCGCGCTGCACCACCTCATCTCCTCGCGGTTCCGCGGCGATCACCTCTCGCTCATCTCGTTCGGTCGGCATGCCCGGACGATGGGGATCGAGGAGCTGACGGCGCTGGACGCCCTGTGGGACAAGGGGACCAACCTGCACCACGCGCTGCTGCTCGCCAACCGTCACTTCCGGAAGCACTCCGGTGAGCAGCCGGTCCTGCTCGTCGTCACCGACGGTGAACCTACGGCCCACCTGCTGCCCGACGGTCACGTGTGGTTCGACTACCCGCCCCACCCCCAGACCATCACCCGCACCGTCGAGGAGCTCGAGGCCGCACGTCGGCTCGGCGCCCGCACGACGTTCTTCCGGCTGGGCGAGGACCCCGGTCTGGCCCGGTTCGTCGACCAGATGGCACGACGGGTCGACGGGCGCGTCGTCGCCCCGGAGCTCGACGATCTCGGCGCGGCAGTGGTCGGCTCATATCTCGGGGCGCGCGGGCAGAGCCGGTCCTTCACGAGCGACTGGTACGGCGGCAGGGGATTCTGGGTTCCCGAGTGACGGGCCGAACTGCGGTGTCCGGAACCGTCCGGCGTGCGCTCAGCTGCCGGGCACGAAGGGCGCCTCGTCGAGCACCGGACCCAGGACGGAGCCGTCGGGGGACCGGAGGACATCGCTCTGGTCGGTCAGCGTGCTCGCCGAGCTCGCCCTACTGATGTTCGTCCGGCTGTAGACGACGTCCCCCGGCTGCATGGACGGCACCAGAGTGTCCACGGTCACGAGCGTGAAGCCGCGGGCGCGCAGGTCGGAGATGATTCCGGGAACGGCATCGACGGTCGTCGAGTGGCTGTCGTGGAGGAGGACGATCGAGCCGGAGCGCGCGTTGGCAGCGACGTGGGACCTGATCCGCGCCGCATCCCTGACCTCCCAGTCCCGCGGGTCGACCGACCACAGGATGAGCGGCTTGCCCAAGGTACGCGTCGTGGAGTTCCACGAGCCGAAGGGAGGTCGGAGCTGGGTGCTGCGCCGCACTCCGGCGGTTGCCAGCGCGTTGTCCGTCCGGGTGACCTGGGAGAGCTGCCCGCTGTAGCTGAGGGTTGTCAGCTGCGGGTGGCTGTAGGTATGGTTCTCGACCGCCAGCCCGGCGCTCTGCATCCGCCGCACCGTCGCCGGACGGTTGGCCACCTGGCTGCCGACGACGAAGAACGTGGCCGGTGTCTTCGTCCTCACGAGCGTGTCGATGAGCCGATCGGTGTATGCGCTGGGGCCGTCGTCGAAGGTCAGCGCCACGCAGGCCTGCCGCGCGCAGTCGACGGTTGCGGTGCGTTCGAGGGTGAACTGGTTGGAGTACACGGTTCCGAGGGGCGTGCTTGCGGCGACGCGGAAGGTGTACTTCCCCGGGGTAGAGGAACCGTAGGTCAGCGGGATGACGAAGTAGCCGTTCGAGTCGGTGGTCCGCACCTGCGAGGTGCTCCACCCGGTACTGAGCAGTACCTGGGTCCGCACCTGGCCACCCGCGTAGCCGCTGACCGTGCCCCACGTGTTCGTCGTCTGGTTCACGGGCTTGGTGCCGGCCGACTTGGCCACGACGGTGGCGGTGCGCCGCAGCTCGAACGGCTGGGAGTACACCACACCCATCGACGTGCTGGCTCCGACGCGGAACGTGTGGATCCCGACCCGGCTGGATCCGTAGGTCAAGGGGATGACGAAGTAGCCCGTGGCGTCCGCGGTCCGGGTCTGCGAGCGCGACCACCGGCCGTTGACGAGCGCCTCGGTCCAGACACTGCGGTTCGCCGCCCGCGGCAGCCTCCCCCACGTGTTGGTGGTCTGGTACACCGGCTTGGTCCCGGCCCAGCCGGGCTGCCACGGGGTGCGCGTGAGGGTGAAGGGCTCGGAGTAGACGACGCCCTCGCTCGTCGCCGCCCCCACCCGGAAGCGGTACTCACCCACCGTGGCGAATCCGTACGTGAGCTCCAGGACGTACTTCCCGTCGGCGCTGGTCCGACCGACCTTCGAGCGGGACCACGCATCAGTGCCCAGGTCGACCTCGGTCCACACCTCCCGCTCACCCGGCTCGGAGACCGATCCCCACACATTCGTCGCGAAGCCGACCGTCTTCGTCCCCGCGGTCGAGGCCGAGACCACGACGGCGGCGGACGCCGACGACGCCATGCCGACCATGAGAACGAACGACAGCACCACTGAGAGCAAGACACGCGGCCTCATACGTGAACGTTACGCCCGGCCCCACGGCGGGAACAGCAGAATGGGGATTCGGGGGCCGATCGGATGATGCCGTGCCGCGGACCTGCCCCGGCCGGTGCGCGCAGTTCCGCAAGTTCGGAGATATAGTCCGGTTCATGTCGCTTCTGCGGATATCTGAGGCCGCCGGCCTGCTCGGCGTCTCGGACGACACCGTCCGGCGGATGGTCGACTCCGGCCGTCTCCACGCCACGAAGGACCGGTCCGGCCGGCTCGCCGTCGACGGAGCCGACCTCGCCGAGATCGCCGTCGAGATCGCCTCCCCCACTGCACCGGGACCCGTCACCGACGAGTCCGCGCGCAACCGGATGCGCGGCATCGTCACGCGGGTCGTCAAGGACACCGTGATGGCCCAGGTCGAGCTGCAGTGCGGGCCGTTCCGGATCGTCTCCCTGATGTCGAGCGAGGCGGTGGACTCCCTGGGCCTCGAGCCGGGATCGGTGGCCGTCGCCTCGATCAAGGCGACCAACGTCATCGTGGGCGTGCCGTGAAGCCGGTCGGTGCCGGGCTGGGCGCCGCGCTCGGCGCGACAGCCGCAGTGCTGCTCCTCGCCTCGTGCGGCGGGACGTCGGAGGGTGCGACGCAACAGCCCCCGAGCACGGTCACCGTCTTGGCCGCTGCCTCTCTGACGGAGGCGTTCACGGAGCTGGCCACCGCATACGAGGACGCGCACCCTGGCGTCACGGTCGAGGTGAGCACTGGGTCGAGCACGACCCTCGCCCAACAGATCGCCGAGGGCGCTCCCGCGGATGTGTATGCGGGCGCCGGCACGGGTGCGCTGGCGCAGCTCCCGGAGGGATACGCCGCGGACGGCGGGGAGGAGGTGCTCACCCGCAACGTGCTGGAGATCGCGGTTCAGCCGGGCAACCCGCAGGCGATCAGCGGCCTGACCGACTTCGCCAGGACCGACCTGGACACCGTGCTCTGTGCCGAGACCGTTCCGTGCGGCCGGGCGGCCGACGAGGCGTTCGCGTCCGCGGGCATCACGGCGACCCCGGCCTCTCGCGAGCTCGACGTCAAGGCGACCCTGGCCAAGGTCGAGCTCGGCGAGGCGGACGCGGCCATGGTCTACCGCTCCGACATCGTGGCGGCACGCGACGCCGTCGAGGGTGTGGTCATCCCGGACGAGGAGAACGTCACGCTCGACTACCCGCTCGTCTGGTTCGACGAGGACGAGCACACTCTGGGCTTCGTCGAGCTGCTCCTCGGTGACCGCGGACAGCAGGTCCTCACCGACCTCGGATTCTCAGGTCGATGAGGAGGCTTGCCGGCAGCTCGGCCCTCCTGTTCGCCCTCGCCGGACTCGGGGTCGCGCTCGTCGCGCTCCCGATGCTGGGGCTGCTCCTGCGCACCGACTGGGGTGACGTCCTCGACGACCTGCGCTCCCCCATCGTCTGGCCGGCCATCCGACTGTCCCTCATCACCACGGCGATCACCCTCGTCCTCGCCCTGATCGTCGGCACCCCTCTGGCCTGGCTGCTGTCGCGATCGCAGGGACGCGCCGGACGATGGCTCCGGGCCCTCCTCACCGTCCCGATCGTCCTGCCACCGGTCGTCGGCGGTGTTGCGCTGCTGCTGGCCTACGGGCGCAACGGAGTGGTGGGTGCGCCGATCTTCGAGGCGTTCGGGCTGCGCCTGCCGTTCACACCGGTGGCGGTGGTGCTGGCCCAGCTGTTCGTGGCCCTGCCGTTCTACGTCCTGGCCGTCGAGGGTGCGATGCGTTCGGTCGACCGGCGCTTCGACGCGGTCGCCGCGACCCTGGGGGCATCGCCGACCCGGGTCTTCCTCCGGGTCGCCCTGCCGCTCGCGGCCCCGGGCATCGTCGCCGGCGCGGCGCTCGCGTGGGCCCGGGCGCTCGGCGAGTTCGGCGCGACGATCACCTTCGCCGGCAACCTCACGGGCCGCACCCAGACCGCACCGCTCGCCGTGTACGTCTCCCTCCAGTCCGATCCGCAGGCGGCGATCGCGCTCTCGGTCACCATGCTCGCCGTCTCCGTCGCCGTCCTGGGGCTGCTGCGCGGGCGGTGGTCCGGATGAGCCTCGACGCCCACGTCGTCACGCACCGGGGGGACTTCGCCGTCGACGTCGCCGTGCAGACGGATCCCGGCACGACCGTCGCCCTCCTCGGTCCCAACGGCTCGGGTAAGACGACGACCCTCGACGCGATCGCCGGCCTGCTGCCGCTCGACGGGGGCCATGTCCGGGTGAGCGGAGTGACGTGGGCCGACGCGCATACCGTGCTTCCACCCCAGCGGCGCCGGACCGGCCTCGTGGCCGCAAACCATCTCCTCTTCCCCCACCTGACGGCTCTGGAGAACGTCGCGTTCGGCCCCCGCAGCCGCGGCCTGGGCCGGTCGGCGGCGCGGGCGCGGGCGAGAGCCGAGCTCGACGCGCTCGGGATCGGTGACCTCGCCGGCCGACGCCCCACTGCGCTGTCCAACGGCCAGGCCCAGCGGACCGCCCTAGCGCGAGCCCTGGCCACCGATCCAGCGGTCCTCCTCCTCGACGAGCCGCTCTCGGCGCTCGACCCCACGACCCGCGCGGAGGTTCGGGCCGGCCTCGCGCACCGCCTCGCCGGGTTCGCCGGGGTCACGGTTCTCGTCACCCACGACCCGCTGGATGCGCTCACCCTCGCCGACCGGCTCGTCTTCGTCGAGGCCGGTCGCGTCGTGCAGTCCGGCCCGCCGGCCGAGGTCGTGGCCCGCCCGCGGGACGCCTATGTCGCCCACGTCGTCGGCCTCAACCTGTATGCGGGAGAGACTCGCTCGCAGACGCTCGTCGAGACGTCGGTCGGCCCGGTGGTCACCTCCGGGCACGACCATGTCGGGCCCTCGTGGGTCTCGTTCGCGCCCGCAGCGGTCTCGCTCTACCCGGCGCGGCCGGGTGGGTCACCCCGCAACGCGTGGGAGTGCACGGTCCGAGCCGTCGAGATCGTCGGTCAGACGGCGCGGGTTCGCCTCACGGACGACGCGAGCGGCGAACCGGTGGTCGCCGAGGTGACGACGGCCTCGGTCGCGGAGCTCCGGCTGCAGACCGGGGCGACGGTCTGGGCGACGGTCAAGGCCACAGAGGTGACCGCCTACCCGGCCTGACCCTCCCCGAACCGGGACATTACTCCCTCTTTGCAGAGACTTTGCACAGTGTTCGAAGACGAGGGAGTGGCTCACATCCTAGTCACGGTGTACTCCGAACCCGTTGAACCGTCAAGCACTACTGGCCGAACGGTCGATGACCTGGGGAAACGACTGAGGTCTAGCGTCGGGAGGGTCCACCCCCCACGGGTCACAGGCGCGGACGTTTCTGTTCGAATGGAGACCAACGGTGAAGACACTAGTGGGGGTGGCCGCTGCCCTGGCCATTACCCTGACGCCCTTAGGCGTCGCCACATCCACCTCCGCCGCCACCTCGACCGGTGCCGGCATCGCGGCGCTCAGCGCCGCCAAGCCCGATCCCAAGCAGCAGTACAAGGACAAGGCCGCCAAGGTCAAGGAGAAGAAGGACAAGCTGATCGACCAGGCCGACCGCGACGCGGCGGCCGCTCGTGCGCTCCAGGAGGGCGCCCTCAACCCGCTGATGATGGTGGATGCCGAGGCGATGGCGGCCGCTGCCGCCCTGCCGGGAGAGGCTCCTCGGTACTTCAGCCACCCCAACTATGCCAACAGTCCGCTGCCCGAGGTGAATGTCACGCCTGGCACAGAGACCACGGTCGGCAATGCCCTCCAGGACCGGCAGTACGCGACGGACGCCGCCGACAACGTCTTCGTCCTCGCCAACGGGACACTGCCCGATGGAATGCTGACCGGGTTCCAGGTCTGGAACCAAGCCTCCGCCGCAACTGGTGACCCCTCCGCGGGCAAGTCCTTCCACGCCTACGTGTTGCGCCCGACCCGCTACACCGGCCAGTACAGCGTCGTCTTCGACAGCGGCCTGCTCACCATGCCGGCTCTGACCACCACCGGGGTCAGCGAGGTCGCCACCTTCGGGGTCGCGAACTTCGCGGTGCAGTCAGGCGACCGCGTCGCGTTCTACGGACAGGGCGTTCCCCTCGACGACTCCCCGGGGCCCGACAGCGTGTACTACCCGTCTGACATCAGCCCCCTCCAGGGTGAGGCCATCCAGCTGCCGTCGACGGACTTCCCCATCTTCGGACCGCGGACCTACTCCTTCGGAGCCACTGTGATCGGGCCCGATGCCGTCGAGATCGTTCCCGGCACCGGCATCCGCAAGTTCGTCGACGAGCTGCCGATGATTGCCGCGGCGACGCCGGACACGGCGTCCTACGAGGGTTCCGACTTCTACCGGATCGGACTCGTCGAGTACACCCAGCAGATGCACTCCGACCTCGCAGCGGAGACCACGCTGCGCGGCTACGTCCAGATTTCGGATACACCAACGGACTTCCCCCTGCCCGGAGGGCTGTTCGGCGTGACAGAACCGAGCTACCTCGGTCCGGCTATCGTGGCGCAGAAGGACCGGCCGGTCCGGATCGAGTTCCACAACCTGCTGCCGACCGGAGCGGATGGCAACCTCTTCCTCCCGGTCGACACGACGGTGATGGGTGCCGGCATGACTCCGGACGGACATGAGGCCATGGAGGGGATGGCCCCCGACATGGTCGACCCGCAGGTGCCGATGTGCAACGACCCGGCGACCAAGCCGATGATGGTCGAGATGGGGCACTGTTACTCGGACAACCGGGCGATCATCCATCTGCACGGCGGCATCACCCCATGGATCTCCGACGGGACCCCGCACCAGTGGATCACTCCGCCGAACGAAGCGACTCCCTTCCCCGAGGGCGTCAGCGTCAAGAACGTGCCCGATATGACGAATGTCGATGCGTCGGATGACGGCGTCCAGACGTTCTACTACACCAACGCCCAGAGTGCGCGGCTGATGTTCTACCACGACCACTCGTGGGGGATCACCCGGCTCAACGTCTACGCCGGGATGGCCGCGCCGTACATCATCCAGGACGAGACCGAGCAGGCCCTCGTCGACGCCGGGACCATCCCGGACGCCGACTCGACCATCCCACTCGTCATCCAGGACAAGACCTTCGTGCCGAACGACGCCCAGCTCGCCCTGGCGGACGAGACCTGGGACACGAACGCCTGGGGCGGCGAGGGTAACCTCTGGCTGCCGCATGTCTACTCACCGGCCCAGAACCCCGGCGACCCCTCCGGCGTCAACGCCTACGGCCGGTGGGCCTACGGTCCGTGGTTCTGGCCGCCGACGAACAATGTCGAGTATCCGCCGATCGCGAACGAGTACTACGACCCGAACTGTGACCCTGAAGCCGGGTGGTGCGAGCCCCCGCTCATGCCGAGCACTCCGTTCAACTCGATGGGCATGGAGGCGTTCATGGACACCCCCGTGGTCAACGGCAAGGCGTACCCGACGACGACTCTGGAGCCCAAGCCGTACCGCCTGCGCATCCTCAACGCAGCCAACGACCGGTTCCTCAACCTGTCGCTGTACCAGGCGGTCGACGCCAACGGTGACGTCTGTGACGCCGCCAACACGGCACCTGCTGCGGAGTCGACCGGGGTGGCGTGCACAGAGGTCGCGCTCAACCCGGACGAGGTCGCGGCTGCACTTGGCGACCCGACGGTCTTCCCGACTCCGGTCGCCGGCACCGAGGGCCCGAACTGGGTCGTCATGGGCACCGAGGGCGGCTTCCTGCCGTCGCCCGTCGAGGTTCCCGCGCACCCGACGACCTGGGTCAACGACCCGACCGTGTTCAACGCCGGAAACGTCGACCAGCACTCGCTGCTCGTCGCTCCGGCCGAGCGGTTCGACGTCGTCGTCGATCTGTCCGCGTACGCGGGTCAGACCCTGATCCTCTACAACGACGCACCGGCGGCCTTCCCGGCCCGCGACCCGCGGTACGACTACTACACCGGCAACGGCGACTACCGCGAGTCCGGTGGAGCGTCGGCCACGCTGCCCGGGTACGGGCCGAACACCCGCACCGTCATGCAGATCAAGGTCGCGGACGCGGCCCCGGCTCAGGCGTTCGACGTCGACGCGCTCAACGCGGCGTTCGCGGGCGGCGACGGAACGGGCGTGTTCGAGTCGGGTCAGAAGCCGATCGTCGTCGGCCAGGGCGAGTACAACAGCGCCTACGGCACCGACTTCCCGACGAACGGCCCGCTCAACGGCACGGTGCAGATCTACGACACTTCGCTCACCTTCAACCGGCTGGTCGACCCGGACCCCGACACGGCACCCGGTGCGCCCTTCACCACCTCGACCGCCGACGAACGTCTGACGGTGAACCTGAAGCCCAAGATGATCCAGGACGAGATGGGTGAGGCCTTCGAGCTGGAGTACGGCCGGATGAGCGGCTTCCTCGGCGTGGAGACACCGAACGCCCAGGCAGGACTGCAGAACATGATCCTGTACGGGTTCTCGATGCCCCCGACCGAGGTGCTCGACGGCATCGAGCTGCCGCCGGGAATGGAGGCCACTCCGATCGCCCAGGCGGACGACGGAACGCAGATCTGGAAGTTCACGCACAACGGGGTGGACACACATCCCATCCACTTCCATCTCTACGACGTCCAGCTGCTCAACCGCGTCGGCTGGGACGGCATCATCCGCAAACCGGATCCGACCGAGCTCGGCTGGAAGGACACCGTGCGGATCAGTCCTCTCGAGGACACCATCGTCGCGGTGCGGCCGATCATCCCGCCGATCCCGGACGAGTGGGGAGGTCTGCCGAACAGCGTCAGGTTGCTCGACCCGTCGATGCCAGCGGGTGCCTTCATCGAGGGTGCGAACACCACGCAGCGGGAGGCGCTCGGGCTGCCGCTCCTGGCGTTCAACCCCGACGGCGAGCCGATCGACGTGGTGAACCACTTCGTCAACTTCGGCTGGGAGTACGTCCTCCACTGTCACATCCTCAGCCATGAGGAGATGGACATGATGCGTACCCAGGCGGTTGCGGTCAACCCGGCCGAACCGACGTTCATCTCCGCCGTCCGAACGGGCAACGGTGCCAACCGGCGGTACACGGTCACGTGGACGGACAACTCGAAGAACGAGACCGCCTTCGTCATCGAACGTCGAGCGGGGTCGACCGGAGCGTGGTCGCAGATCGCGATGGTCCAGACCGAGGACAGGGTCAACCTCACGTCCCTACCGACGTCCACCACCGAGACAGGCGCCGCGACGGGTCAGGCCACCTACGTCGACCGGATCGGCAACACCAACACCCAGTATCAGTACCGGGTGTACGCCATCAACACGGTCGGGGACACCTGGGACTACTCGAACCCGGCGTTCAACAACCTCCCGCCCGGCGGCGGATTCCCGACGATCACGGCCAGCAGCCGTGACATCGGCCAGGTTGCGGCCGACCCGGTCGCGGCGCCGACGAACCTCGCCGGGACGCTCACCGTGAAGAACAGGAAGACCTCCACGGTGAACCTCAGTTGGACGGACAACGCCTCCAACGAGACGGGGTTCCTCATCCAGCGGACCAACCCTGACGGCAGCGTGACCAACGCGACGGTGGCGGCGGGCGTGACCACGTTCACCCAGACCGTCACGTCCGGCGTCTCCTACGGATACCGGGTGCATGCCTTCAGCGACACCACCCAGTCGGGCTGGTCCAACACCATCCGGCTGCCGTGATCCACGGCCGCTGACAGGCGCGGAGCCCGGGTGGACCCCGTCCACCCGGGCTTCCGGCTGTCAGCGGAGGCACGGCAGACTGGACCTCGACATGGACACCATCGACGAGGCGATCGCGGCCATGGACCGGCGCATCGAGCGCGCCCTCGACACCGGCGACCCGCGCGGCTACTTCACGTGTGTCTACCGGTCGGTCACCGCGCGGGTGCGCGACGGGATCCGTGCCGGCGAGTTCGACGACTGCGAGCGGATGGAGCGCTTCGACGTCGCGTTCGCCCGCCTCTACCTCGACGCCGCCGACGGGTTCGAGGCCGGCGGCGCTGTGTCACGGTCGTGGCGGGTCGTCTTCGATGCGCCACCGTCGGCCCTCGCCGTCCAGCACGTCATCGCCGGCATGAACGCCCACATCAATCTCGACCTCGGCCTCGCGGCGGCCTCGGTGCAGCACGGCGAGGCGGTGGCGGACCTCCGCGACGACTTCGAGCGGCTCAACGACGTGCTCGCCGCGATGATCGACCGGATGCAGGACGCCCTCACCCACACCGCACCCTGGACAGGGATCCTCGACACCTGGGGTGGGCGGGTCGACGAGCTGGTCTCGGGGTGGTCGATCGAGTATGCGCGGGGCCGGGCCTGGTCCTTCGCGGAGCGGCTGGCCGTGGCCGAGGACGGCGAACGACAGAGTCTCGTCGCATCCCGTGACGAACGCGTGGCGGCCATCGGCGAGGGGATCCTCAACCCACCGCTTCCCGTGCAGTGGCTGACCGCTCTCGTCGCGCCGCGGGAGCGTGCCGACCTGCGTGCCGTCGTCGAATCGCTCGTGGACTGAGCGCCGTCCACAGCGCCTCCTTCGTCGGCTCGGCCGGATGCCTTCGAACCATGCCTTCGAACCGTGCTTCGAACCGTGCCTTCCAACAGCATTAGCATCGGACCCATGCCAGCAACGAGGCTGATGCCCACCGAGATCGGTCAGGACCTGATCGAGCTCACTCGCGAGATCGCCGCCAAGGAGCTTCGCCCGAAGGTCGACGAGGCCGAGCGCAGCGCCGCCCCGGAGGCAGCGGCGACACGAGCCGGAGGTGCCGACGACGCCTTCCCGCGCGACGTGTTCCGCACCCTCGGCGAGGCGGGCCTGATGTCCCTGCCCTACTCCGAGGAGTACGGCGGCGGCGAGCAGCCCTACGAGACCTACCTGCAGGTGCTCGAGGAGATCGCCACGGCGTGGATGTCGGTCGCGGTCGGCGTCTCCGTGCATGCGTTGACCTGCTATCCGGTCGCCGTGTTCGGCACCGAGGAGCAACGTTCGCGGCTGCTCCCCGAGATGCTGTCGGGGGAGCTGCTCGGCGCATACTGCCTGTCCGAACCGCTCGCCGGCTCCGATGTCGGGTCGATGACCACCCGGGCGACGCGCGACGGGGACACCTACCGGATCAAGGGTCGCAAGGCGTGGATCAGCCACGCCGGCCACGCCGACTTCTACACGACCTTCGCGCGGACCTCCGACGACGGCGGACGAGGGCTGTCGTGCTTCATCGTGCCCGCCGATGCTCCCGGCCTGTCCTTCGGCGCACCCGAGCGCAAGATGGGGCTGCACTGCGACACCGTGCGGGAGGTGATCTTCGAGGACGTCCCGGTCGCAGCCGACCGGCGCATCGGGGACGAGGGCCAGGGCATGGCGATCGCCCTGTCGGCGCTGGACGCCGGGCGGCTCGGCATCGCGGCCACCGCGACCGGGCTCGCGCAGGCCGCCCTCGACGTCGCCGCCTCATACGCCAAGGAGCGCCACCAGTTCGGCCGCCCGATCGCGGACAACCAGGGTCTGGCCTTCCTGCTCGCCGACATGGAGGCCGCCGTCACCTCGGCGCGAGCGACCTACCTGCACGCCGCCCGGCTCCGCGACGCCGACCGGATGTTCTCCAAGGAGGCCGCCGTCGCCAAGCTCGTAGCCACCGACACCGCGATGCGCGTGACGACCGACGCCGTCCAGGTGCTCGGCGGAGCCGGGTATACCCAGGACTGGCCGGTCGAGCGCTACATGCGCGAGGCCAAGGTCACCCAGATCTTCGAAGGCACCAACCAGATCCAGCGCCTCGTCATCTCCCGCCACTTGCTCGGCTGACCGGCACTTCCTATCAGACACCGGGTATCGAGGCCCCGGCACCGGACAGGGGACGGCCCCGGGATCGGGGAGGACACCGATTCCCGGGGCCGGAGGGGATGAAGGAGTGGGAACAGATTAGAGTTTGTGCAACCTTGGTCAACAGGTCTCGGGCGACGCCATGTCACGACCCTCCTAGGGTGGCGCCATGAGCCAACCGCCCCGGTGGGTCCCTCCGGCGACCACCGGTACGCGCGGCACGCCACCGCCGCCCGGCGATCTCCCCAACGACCTCGGGTCTCCGGCATCGGCGAGTGCTCCCGACCACGTGGGCACCGCATACCCCTATCGCGGCTCTCCACCCGCCCGGGCGACGCCGAAGCAGACGCTCTCGGTCGTGGCGTTCGTGCTCGGGGTCCTGGGCTGCATCCCGCTCGCCTCGGTCGTCGCTATCGTCGTCGGAGCGATCGCGGTGGCCAAGGAACGCGCGGGGAGGGCATTCGCCGTCGCCGGCATCGCGCTCGGGGCGCTCTGGACGCTGGCCGGCGTCACCCTCATCCTCACCGACGCTCCACAGCGGTTCGCGGACTCGATCCGCGAGCCCGCGGACGACCTCATCCTGTCCGTCGACGGGGAGGACACGGTGTGGGACCTGACGGACGGCTCCTGCTACAACGAGGTCAACGTCGAGGAATGGGACGACACGGGTCCGCAGCTCTCCATCGTCGACTGTGCGCAACCGCACGAGTTCGAGGTCTACCACGAGACCCGGCTGGGCCACATCCAGTACCCGGGCGACGACTCGATCTTCGCCATGGCCGACAGCGCGTGCTACGTGAAGTTCACGAGCTTCGTCGGGCGGCCCTACTCTGCGTCCGATCTCGACTACACCTTCTGGGCTCCGGATGAGATCACTTGGGCGGAGGGCGACCGCCTGATCCAGTGCGTCATCACGGACGGCCCCGCCACCGTCGGGTCGCTCGAGGGTGCCCGACGCTAGCCTGGGCCGCATGCAGATCACCCCCACCACCGTCGCACTCGTCACCGGAGGCGCGTCTGGCCTCGGCGGCGCCACCACCGAGCGGCTCGCGGCCGACGGCGCCGCTGTCGTCGTCGTCGACCTGCCCGGATCCGCCGGCGAGGAGACCGCCACCCGGCTCGGTGAGCGAGCGCGCTTCTGCGCAGCGGACGTGCGTGACCCCGACCAGGTGCAGCCCGCGGTCGACGCCGCCCTCGAGCTCGGCGAGCTGCGCATCGCGGTCAACTGCGCCGGTGTCGCCACCCCCGGCCGGGTCGTGGGGCGCAAGGGCCCCCTGGACCTCGAGGCATTCCGGACCGTCGTCGACATCAACCTCGTCGGCACGTTCAACGTCCTGCGCCTCGCGGCGGCGGCCATGCTCGACAACGAGCCCGTCGACGGCGATCGTGGCGTCGTCGTCAACACCGCCTCCATCGCGGCGTTCGACGGGCAGATCGGGCAGGCCGCGTATGCGGCGAGCAAGGGCGGCGTCGTCGGCCTGACCCTCAGCGCCGCGCGGGACCTCGCCGACAAGCTGATCCGCGTCGTCACGGTGGCTCCGGGGACGTTCGAGACCCCGATGCTCGCCGGACTGCCCGACGAGGCACGCCAGGTGCTCGAGCGGCAGGTGCCCCACCCCGCCCGGCTCGGCCGGCCCGTCGAGTATGCCTCACTCGTGCGCCACATCGTCGACAACCCGATGCTCAACGGCGAGGTCATCCGCCTCGACGGAGCGCTGCGGATGCCCCCGCGCTGAGCCGGCTCCTCGGCGAGCCGGGCCGCCCGAACCCTCTCCCACGCGCACACCTTCACCGCGCACCCCGCACGGCGCCCCCACCAGCGCAGAACCATCCCTCGTCGGGTCAGCGCAGCGCCCGCTCCTCGGCGACCGAGTTCCCCCCATCGACGACGACGACCTGACCGTTGACGTAGCCCGCGCCCGGCGTCGCCAGCCACACCACCGCACTCGCCACCTCCTCGGCCCTGCCGGACCGCCCGGGCGGACTCACCTCTCCTTCGACCACCTCGGCCGGTGTCTGCGAGCCCGTCGCGATCCACCCCGGCGCGACGGCGTTGCACGTCAGGCCGTGGCGCGCCTCGTCGACCGCGACCGCCCGGGTCAGCCCGACGATCCCGGCCTTGGCCGCCGCATACGCGACCTCCGAGCGCATCGCCATGACGGCCCCGGTCACACTGGCGACGTTGACGACTCGGCCACGCCCGGACTCCCGCAGGTGCGGCAGCGCCGCACGCGTCATGAGGTATGCGGTGGTCAGGTTGCGCTCGAGCGACGCTCTCCAGCGGGTCGGGTCGGTCGACGTGAGATCGCCCTCCAGGTAGTCACCGTCTCCGACCGTCACCATGCCGGCGTTGTTGACGAGGATGTCGAGGCGGCCGAACCGGGACGCCGCGGCGTCCACCACCCGGGCCGCCTGGGCCTCGTCGGTGAGGTCGGCGACGACGGGAAGCGCCTCGACGCCGTCTGCGGCCAGCTCGGCGGCCCGCTGCTCGATCCGGTCGGTCGTCGCGGTGACGACCACAGCGGCACCGCACCTGCCCAGGAGGCCGGCCACCGCATACCCGATGCCGGTGGCGCTGCCCGCTCCGGTGACCACGGCGACCGTCCCGGTCAGGTCGAACGCTGCGGGGATGGGACGGACGGCGCTCACCCGACCAGTCTGGCGCGCCCGGCCCCCGAGCGCCGGAGGTTCGCCCGATCATCACCCGCTCGTCGCGTGTCGGTCATCGGCGCACCAGGTCGCGGCCGCTATACAGGAGGTGACCGGGCCAAGTATGAGTTGGCCCGGTCGAGTACGTTCGGTCCAGTGCCGTAGCCGGGCGCGTGCGGCCCAGCGCTACTCCAGGTCCCGCGAGATCCCGGGCAGCAGCGTCTCGCCGTGCCGCAGCCGGTCCAGGCTGCCGGGGCTGCGCTGCTCGAGGAAGTGCTTCGACTTCTGCCGGTAGCGCCACACCTGCACTCCCCCGAAGAACCAGAACACGAACATCACCGACATCGCGATGCGGAAGTCGTCGAGGGTGTACGTCTCCGGACCGCCCGGCGCGACGACGTCGAGGATGAAGCCGATGAGCCACATGGCAGCCAGCGAGGCCACGAAGCCGCCCATGTTGACGACGCCGGTCGCCCGGCCGAGGTGGTCCGGGCGGTTGAAGGTGCGGGCCATGTCGAAGCTCGCCATCGACACCGGCCCTCCCGCCGCCGTGACGATGACGAGCAGCGCGAGCACCCCGATCGGCGCCGGACCCGGCCAGAGCAGGACGACGGCCCACATGACCATGATCGCGATGACGATGCCGAGGACGATCCAGGACCGGTGGTACGGATGGCGCGCGACCGCCCGCCCGGTGATCGGCCCGACGATGAGCGCCGTCACCGTCATGAGCATGATGAGCGAGCTCGCGAGCGCCGAGGACAGGCCCTGGCCGGCGACGAGGAAAGGGTAGCCCCAGAGCAGCCCGAAGACGTTGGCGCCGAACATCGAGGTGAAGTGCGAGTACATCCCCAACCGGGTTCCGGGGTTCTGCCAGATATCGCGCATGGTCCACGCCAGCGCCCGGATCTTGATCCGCTCGATCGCCTGGCCGCTGTAGGGCGAGTCCATGACGACGATGAGGACGCCGATCATCACCGCGAACCCGAAGGAGGCCGCGAACGCGAAGGTGGGGGTCCAGCCGTAGCTGGCCAGCGCATACGAGAGGGGCGCGGCGGCGGCGAGCGCGCCGATCTGGCCGAGCATGCCGGTCAGCTGCGTGACGAGCGGCGCCTGCCGGACCCGGAACCACAGCGCCACCAGACGCATGAGCGAGATGAAGATCATCGCGTCCCCGGCGCCGAGGAGGACCCGCGCGAGCACCCCCGCCTCGAAGCTCCCGGCGAAGGCGAACCACAGCTGGCCCGCGGTCATGAGCGCCAGACCGCTGAGGATCAGCCGCTTTGGTCCCCACCGGTCCAATGCCACGCCGACGGGCACCTGCATGACGACATAGACCGAGAGCTGGACCACCGTGAACGTCGACAGCTGGGCGGCCGTGATGTCGAACCGCTCCGCCGCGAGCAGTCCGGCCACGCCGAGGGAGGTCCGGTGGAAGACCGCGAGGATGTATGCGGTCAGCGCCACCACCCAGATGAGCCAGGCTCGGCGGCGCCCGATGTTGTGGATCTGCCGCTTGAGCGGCGAGCTCACCCCGCGTGCTCGGCGAAGGCGTCCTCGAGGATGTCGAGACCCTCGTGGAGGAGCTCGTCGGGAGCGGACAGCGGCGGGAGGAAGCGGAAGACGTTGCCGAACGTGCCGCACGTGAGGGTGACCAGGCCCTGGCCGTGGCAGTACCTGTTGACGGCCCCGGTGAGGGCGGCGTCCGGGGTCTTGGCGTCGAGGTCGCTGACGAGCTCGACGGCGAGCATCGCTCCTCGGCCGCGGATGTCGCCGATGACGCCGTACTTGTCGGCGAGGGTCTCCAGCCGCGGCCGGAAGATGGCCTCGACCTCGCGCGCCCGCCCGCACGCGTCGGTCTCCTCCATCCACTCCATCGAGGCGAGCGCGGCGGCGCACGCGACCGGGTTGCCGCCGTAGGTGCCGCCCAGACCGCTGACGTGGATCGAGTCCATGACGTCCGCGCGTCCGGTCACCGCGGCGAGCGGCATGCCGCCGGCGATGCCCTTGGCGGTCGTGATCAGGTCGGGGACGACGCCCTCGTGGTGGCTGGCGAACCAGTCGCCCGTGCGGGCGAAGCCGGTCTGCACCTCGTCGGCGATGAGGAGGATCCCGTTGTCCGTGCAGTAGTCGGCGACCTTGGCCAGGAACCCCGGCGCCGGGACGATGAAGCCGCCCTCCCCCTGGATCGGCTCGATGATGACGGCCGCGCAGTTCTCCTCGCCCACCTGGGCGTGCACGAGCGAGACGAACTCGTCGAACGCCTCGTCGGCGCAGGCGTCCGGCCCCGTCGGCCAGCGGTAGGGGTAGGCCATGGGGACCCGGTAGATCTCGCCGGCGAAGGGGCCGAACCGATGCTTGTAGGGCATGTTCTTCGAGGTCAGACCCATGGTGAGGTTGGTCCGGCCGTGGTAGGCGTGGTCGAAGGCGACGACGGCCTGGCGACCGGTGTGGTGCCGGGCGACCTTGATCGCGTTCTCCACCGCTTCGGCGCCGCTGTTGAACAGGGCGCTGCGCTTCTCGCCGTCACCGGGGGTGAGCTCGGCGAGCTTCTCCGCCACCTCGACGTACTGCTCGTAGGGCGTGACCATGAAGCACGTGTGGGTGAACTTCGCGATCTGCTCCTGGACCGCTGCGACCACCTTCGGGTTGCCGTTGCCGACCGTCGTCACCGCGATGCCGGACCCGAAGTCGATGAGCTGGTTGCCGTCGACGTCGACGAGGATGCCGCCCTCGCCCCGGACGATGTAGGCCGGCAGGCCCGTGCCCACCCCGGCCGAGACGGCGGCCGCTTTGCGGGCGGCGAGCTCCGCGGACCGCGGCCCGGGGACGGAGGTGGCGAGGATGCGCTTCTGCTCGATCACGCTCCCGATCATAGGGCTGAGCGAGGGTGCCCCGGCAGGGGTCGTTCCGAGCAGGACGCGGCCTCAGCCGCGCAGCTTGCCGGCGACCGAGACGAGCATGTCGAGCATGACGTCCAGTTCGGTGAGGCAGCGATCGTGCGGGTCGAACTCGCCATCGGTCCAGTCCGTGTTGGTCGAGAGGGCCACCTGCGCGCGGATGCCGTACTGCTGGAAGTTCGCGACCACCGGCCGCCAGTGCTCCACGGCGCGGACCCCGCCCATGCCGCCGTAGGACACGAAGGCGACGGGCTTGCCCACCCACTCGGGGCCGAGCGAGTCGTAGGCGTTCTTGAACGCGCCCGGGACACCGTGGTTGTACTCGGGGGTGACGAAGACGAAGGCGTCGCACCGGTCGATCGCCGCACTCCACTCGCGCACCTGGGGTGAGTCGTAGACCCGGCTGCCGCCGCCTGGCTGGACGTTGGAGGTCAGGAGCGGCACGTCGAACGAGCGCAGGTCGAGCAGCTCGAACGTCGCGTCCTCGCGGTGACGGGCGCGCTCGTGGACCCACTCCCCCACCGCCTGACCCTTGCGGCCGTCGCGGATGGACCCGATGATGACGCCGATCCTCATAGCTCTCCTTGACGTGTCAACCAGTTGCTCACGACTCTAGGGGTATGCGCGGGTCGCCTCGCGCGCTCGCGAGGGACGAACACGCGGGCTCGTCGCGCCCACAATGCTCGTGCCCTCCCCTATCGTTGGGTCACGCGTCGTCGAGCTGAGGCGGGGAACTCATGATGCACGAGCGGGTGGACGGCCGGCACCGGTCGAGAAGCATGCTCGCGGTGGTCCGCGTGGCCGTTGCGACGGTCGTCACGAGCGTCGCGATGACGCTCACCCCGGTGATGTCCGCCGGCTCCGGTCCGGACCGCGCGCCCGAGACGACCGTCCTCGAAGAGGCCGTGACACCGGCCGATGCAGTCGTCACCGCCGACTTCGACCTCGCCGCGGTCGCGGTCGGTCCGGACTCCGAGCTCGCCGAGGTCGACGTGCGGGTCCACGCCGACGGCGAATGGTCGGAATGGATCACTCTCGACGTGCTGTCCGAGGACCAGGGCCCGGACCCGGGGACGGAGGAGCACTCGGCCAGCCGCACCATGACCGAACCGCTGCTGGCCGCCGGCAGCAGCAGGGTCGAGGTGAGGGTTCCGGGGGGCGAGAGCGCGGAGGTGATCCTCGTCGACGGCGGCCCAGAGGAGCGGTCGCCATCCGCCGCCGCGTCGGCCCGGCCGTTCATCGTCACCCGCGCCGAGTGGGGCGCGAACGACAGCCTGATGAACTGCATCCCTGATTCACTGCCCGGATACAAGGGCGCAGTCGTGCACCACACGGTGAACGCGAACACGTACACGGCCGCCCAGGCGCCGGCACTTGTGCGCAGCATCTTCGCGTACCACACGACCGCGCAGGGCTGGTGCGACATCGGCTACCAGTTCCTCGTCGACCGGTTCGGCACCGTCTACGAGGGACGAACGGGAGCACTGGACCGGGCCGTCGAGGGGGCGCAGTCGGCCGGCTTCAACACCCAGACGTTCGGCGTGTCCATCATCGGCGACTTCTCGAACGAGGCTCCGAGCGCAGAGAGCCTGGCCGCCGTCGACTCCGTGATCCAGTGGCAGCTCGCCCTGGACGGCGTCGATCCCCGCGGCGAGTCCGAGTTCACGTCCATGGGCAACGGCAAGTTCCCGGCCGGGACGGTCGTTCGGCTCCCCACCGTGATGGGACACCGGGACAACGGCCAGACCCTGTGTCCCGGTGATCGGCTGTACGACCTCCTCCCGACCTTCCGGACATCGCTCCGGAGTCCCCTCGAGCCCGATCCGGGGGTCGAACGCCAAGGCGGACGCGACCGCTATGCGACCTCGGCCCTGATCAGCGAGCGGGCCTTTCCCGACGGGGCACCGGTGGCCTACCTCACCTCCGGCCTCACCTTCCCGGACGCGCTCTCGGGGGCACCCGCCGCCACGGCCTCGGGGGGCCCGCTGCTCATCACCCACCCCGACTACCTGCCCGACGTCATCGCCGCGGAGCTCGCCCGGCTGCGCCCCCAGCGGATCATCGTCCTCGGCGGCACGGGAGCGGTCTCGGACGTCGTCGCGGAGGCAAGCGCCGCATACTCCACGGAAGGCGCCGCGCGACTGGGCGGGTCGACTCGCTATGCCACCTCGGCGCTGATCAGCGCGGAGATGTTCGCCCCGGACGTGCCGGTCGCCTTCGTCGCGACGGGCACTGCGTTCCCGGATGCACTGTCGGGTGCCCCAGCAGCCGCGCTGCTCGGGGGACCGCTTCTGCTGACCCTGCCGGATCGCGTCCCAGACGTCATCGCCGCGGAACTGGGCAGGTTGCGACCGGAGCGGATCGTCGTGCTCGGCGCCAGTGGCGCGGTGAGCGACTCGGTCGTGGAGACGCTGGGCTCGCTCGCGACGCTGGGCGCCGGGCGGATGTCGGGTCCGACCCGGTACGAGACCTCGGCCCGGGTCAGTGCCGGCACCTTCCCCTCGGGGGTTCCGGTCGCCTACGTCGCCACCGGACGCAACTTCCCGGACGCCCTGTCCGCAGCGCCTGTCGCCGGCAGGCAGGCCGGACCCCTGCTCATCACGGATCCGCGCAGCCTCTCACCGGCCGCGGCCGAAGAGCTCCGTCGCCTGGCGCCGCAGCGGATCGTGGTCCTCGGTTCCGACGCGGCCGTGTCGCGGAGGGTCCACCTCGCGCTGGGCGAGTATCTGCCCTGACCCGCGGACCTCAGGCCGAGAGCGTCTTCTCCAGATTGGCCGCGAAGCGGTTGCCCATCTGTTGGACGACGGCGTGCATGGCGGGCTCGATGACCTTGCCCGCCCAGCTCGGCGCCGGCAACATCGCATGGACGGTCAGGCCGATCGCCAGGCGGGTCGACGCCTGCGTCACCGCTTCGAGCGAGTACCACCCGTCCGCCCCGGCGAGCTCACGGCCGTCCGGGTCGTGCGTGAAGTCGATGCGGGTCGGCTTCTGGAGGTCCATGGCCTCCGTGAAGTGCGCCGCGAACTCCCCTCCGGGGTAGGGAATGCCATGCAGCTCCCACACCCAGGTTCCGGTGTCGACGACACGGATCTCCCGCAGGAACGGCGTCATCTGGGCGACCTGGTGCGGGTCGGAGACGACGGCCCAGATCGCCCCCTGGGCGTAGGGGATCTCGGCGACCTTCTCGATCGAGGTGGCGAAGCGGTTCACCGTCCCACCGTATTGGGTGCGCGTCCCGCGGTGGCGCGGGCTGCGAGGATGGACGCGTGGACACCGGGAGCGCGTTCGATCTCGCGGTCGTCGGGCTCGGTCCAGCCGGGAGGGCGGTGGCCTCCCGCGCCGCGGCTCGCGGCCTGTCCGTCCTCGCACTCGACCCGCGCCCCGAAGCGGTGTGGAGCCCGACCTATGGCATCTGGGGCGATGAGCTGAACGAACTGCCCGAGTCGGTGGTCCGGGCACGCGTGGCAGGGCCCGAGCTGCGCGCCCGGAGGCGACATACCCTGCACCGTGACTACCTCGTGCTCGACAACCTCGCTCTGCAGCAGGCCCTGCCGCTCGATGCGGTCGAGGTGCGGCGGGCGCGGCTCGAGGACGCGGACCTGGTCGACCTGCTCGGATCACGTCCAGGTCAGGCACGGGTCGTCGTCGACGCACGCGGCGCCCGACCGGAGGGGCACCTGCCGGACGATCCCGCTCCGGCCCAGACCGCATACGGCATCGTCGTCCCGGCGGAGGACGCCGCCCCGGCGCTCGACGGCGCGGCCGGCCTGCTCATGGACTGGCGCACCGACTGGGCGGACGAGGGCGACCGGCGCGGGACGCCGACCTTCCTCTACGCGATCCCTCTCGGCCAAGGTCGGGTGCTGCTGGAGGAGACGTGTCTGGCGGCCGCACCCGCCATGACGATCCCCGAGCTCAAGCGCCGGTTGCGCCGCAGACTCGTCTCGCGGGGTATCCGGCCGGCCGTCGTCGACGCACCACTGGAGCGCGAGATCGTCCGCATCCCGATGCGCGGTCGGGGTCATGGTCCCGCGGAAGGGATCCTCGCCGTCGGCACCGCCGGGCGGGGAGGGAACCTCGTCACGGGCTACTCGGTGGCCCACTCGCTACGGCACGCCGACGAACTCGCCCGCGCGATCGGGACCGGGCTGCGAGGCGAGGGCCGGTTGCCGTCCGAGATCGACCCCACCGGCCCGGGCGACCTGCTGCGCGAGATGGGTCTGCGGGCGCTGCTCCGGCTCGACGTCGACGGGACGCTCGAGCTGTTCGAGGCATTCGGGCGGCTGCCGGTCCAGGCGCAGCGTGACTTCATGTCTCGTGACTCGACCGCACCGGCCATGGCGTCGGCCATGTGGGGGGTGTTCCGGCGGATGCCGCCCCGGGCCAAGCGCGCCCTCGTCGCTGCGACGCTCGGGCCGTCGAGGGGCCGGCTCTCGAGGTCGTCGGCGCGGATCCCTCTCGAAGGGTGATGCCACCGATGTGCGGGCGCCCTAGGCTCGTCGGGACAGGCTGAACAGCCGGTTCTCCCGATGCGAGGAGCATGCCCATGAGCGATGGCGGGGGCTTGGTCGACGGAGCCGCGGAGCCCACCGCCCGGGACCGGCGGGTGCTCAGCCCACGGCGGCCCTGGTTCTGGATTCTCGTCGCGGTCGGGCTTCTCCTCCTCGGTGCGGGCCTGCGCGATCTCGCCCTCGCCCTGAGCGAATGGGAACCGCCGGGAAACCTCACGCCCCGGACGGCCTACGTGATCTCAGCCCTGCTCGTGTTCGCCGACGGAGTCTGCGCGATCTTCCCCGCCGAGACGACGCTCATCACGACCTCCACGTTGGCGGTGCAAGGACTGCTCGACCTGCCCGTGGTCATCCTGGCTGGAGCGGTGGGTGCGATCACGGGTGACTCCGCGCTGTACTGGCTGGCCCGGCTCAGCCGACGTCGGTTCCAGCGACAGCTCGACGCGGCGATGCGTAGGGACAATGTCGCCGAGGCTATGGACCTCATCGGGTCCAGCGCACCCGTCCTGCTCGTCGTCGGTCGATATGTTCCCGGCCTTCGGTTCGTCGTCAACGCAACCTGTGGCTTGACGCCGTACCCGTACCGGAAGTTCCTCCTGTGGTCGTCGATCGGCGGGACGCTGTGGTCGATCGTCACCTGCCTGACGGCCTACCTCCTCGGGACGGCGTTGGGCGACAACCCGATCGCGGCTCTCGTCCTGTCCAGCCTGGTCAGCACGTTCGCAGTGGCGATCGTCTTCGTCCTGATCCGGCGGCACCGAGCCGCACGAAAGGCGGCGATGGTGACGAACGAGCCTGCGTGAGTCGGCGGCGCGCGCAACTCACATGGCGCGACTCCCAGCGGCCGGACTCGCTACTCTCGGCGCATGAGCCCCTCCCTGCAGCGCGCACTCGGTGCGGTCGGCCTGGTCACGGCCGGAATCCTGTCCCTCCCGGTGGTCGCGTCCGTCCTCGACGGGCCTGGCGCCGAGAACTGGATCATCCCTGTCGACCTGCTCCTGATGGCCGGCATCGGGGCCGGTGCCGGTGTCGCCCTCCCGGCACTGACGACGCCGGGAGCTCCCACGGGTCGGCGCGCCCTCATCGGTGCAGCCTGGGGGGTCCTCGCCGCCCTCATCGGGCTCCTCGTCTTCTGGCTCCTCCTCAGCGGCTTCGGCGGTGCCTAGCAGGCGGTGGGTTGCGTGACGACCACCCGGTCCGGGAGGGGCGTCATCGGACCGGTCCGCCTCCGTCCGATGCGGGTCGAGGATGTGTCGGCGGTCCTCGACATCCAAGAACCGGGGGCTGTCGCCGGACTCGGCGAGGTGTTCCCGCAGGACTCGCATCCTTTCCCCCGCAGAGACATCCGCGAACGCTGGCTGCAGGAGATCGCCGCAGCTGACATCGACTGCTACGTCGTCCTCGAGGATGAGGCGCCGGTCGGCTTCGCCGCCGTGCGGGGCGCGGAGATCCTCCACCTCGGCGTCGCCCTCGACAGGTGGGGGTCGGGGACCGCCCAGGCCGCGGACGATGCGGTCATCTCTCTCCTTCGGTCCCGAGGGGTGCGGCGAGCATGGCTCCTGGTCTTCACCGACAACCGACGGGGCCTCCGCTTCTACCAACGGCTCGGTTGGCGGCCGACCGGTGAGCGAGCCCGCAGCGCGTTCCCGCCCTACCCCGAGCTGCTCCGATACGAGCGGGCCCTCGACGACTCCTGAGCGAGTCGGCGCCGGGTGTCGACGTCTCGCACGTGCTGTCAGTAGCCGGCTCACGGGTTGCCTCTCGCGTCGGAGGTCGAGAAGCGGTGGGGGGCACCGCATACCGGCCCTCGTTCCGGTCCCGGCGAAGGGCGCGGCGATAGGGTCAGGTGTGAGCCTCCACCGGGACCTTGCAGGCTCCGGCGAACGCCGAGGCCTGCGGTCGCTGATCGCCGATGTGGTCGACCGGCTCTCCGACCTGGGTGCCCGTGCGGGCGACTCCCGCGACGCGCGTCTCCGCTCCGGCACGCTCATCCTGGGTTCGGTCCTGATCGCCGTGCTTTCGGTGGTCTGGGTCCTCACGTATGCGGCTTACGGATACCCGAGGTCGGCAGCGATCCCGGCGACGTACCAGGTCGTCACTGTGGTCGGCCTGGTCGTGCTGGCGCGCACGCGGCGTTTCGACGTATTCCGCAGGACGCAGTTGCTCGTGATGCTGATCCTCCCGGCTCTGCTCCAAGCATCGCTCGGCGGCTTCGTGGCCTCGAGCGGCGTCCTGTTATGGGCCTTGTTCGTGCCGCTCGCAGCGTTGGCCCTCTACGGCGTGCGGGGGGCGGGGGTGTGGCTGGCCGCCTTCCTCGCAGAGGTGGCGATCCTCGCGGTGCTCGACCCACTCCTCTCGCAGCAGCCGGCGGCCCTGCCGAGGGCAGTCGTGAACGCGTTCTTCGTGCTCAACATCATGGGGGTCACCGTGAGCGCATACCTGATGCTCGCCTACTTCGTGGAGCAACGGGAACGAATGCACCGTGCGCTGGAGGTGGAGCAGGACAGGTCGGAGCGCCTCCTGCTGAACGTCCTTCCGTCGGCTGTAGCCGACCGGCTCAAGGACAGCACCGGGGTGATCGCCGAGCGACACGAGAACGTGAGTGTGCTCTTCGCCGACCTCGTGGACTTCACGCCACACACGTCGACGGTTCCACCAGAGGAGCTCGTGGCACTGCTCGACCGCATCTTCACGACCTTCGACCAGCGCACCGAGGCCTTGGGCCTGGAGAAGATCAAGACCATCGGTGACGCCTACATGGTCGCCGGCGGCGTCCCAGAGCCCCGGCCGGGGCACCTCGAGGCGATGGCCCGACTGGCCCTGGCGATGCGCGAGGACATCATCGCCATCGCCGATAGCACGGGTCAGACCTGGCTCGGCCTGCGCATCGGGATCGACGCGGGCCCGGTCGTCGCAGGGGTGATCGGCCGCCGGAAGTTCATCTATGACCTGTGGGGAGACACGGTCAACACGGCCAGCCGCATGCAGTCCTCGGGACAGCCCGGCCAGATTCAGGTCACCGGCCGAGTGGAGTCGGCTCTCGCCGACGCGTTCGTGCTCCGGCCACGGGGCACCGTCGACCTGAAGGGCAAGGGCCCCACCGAGGTTTTCGTCCTCGATGGGCTCAGACCGCCGAAGCCCGACGCCGCGATCAACGAGACACGGTGATTCACGCGCGCCCTCGCTCGAGAGCTGGAGAAGGGACTCGCAACCCGACAACCTATGGCGTGCACTTCCGGTAGCGGCTTGCGCTCGTGGACCAGCCGAGGGGACCGCTTCCACCCATTGTGCAGTAGGTCGCTGCGGCCCCTTGCAGCGGGCACCTTCGCTGCCGCAGAGAGGGTGCGACATCACGGGAACAGCGACTACGAGGGCGCGAGGGTCGTCCACTTGTCCGGCCAGCGCTACTACGGCGACACGAAGACTAGTGCGGAGCGTGGCGAGGGCTGGTTCTGATCCGAGGACGAGGCGCGCCAGGCCGAAAGGCGTGCACCAGGGTGTGACCGGGATTCCTGTCGACTCAGACTGGCCGCCGCTGGTCAGGACTTCGTTGGCGGGGCGATCCGCTGGGCGTAGGCCAACATCGAGCGGTCGAACTCGGCGATTGCGGCCTCGGACCTGCGGACGTACTCATCGAAAGGATCGTCGCTGTCGGCGTAGTGCAGCTTGCGAGCGTGGAAGAGCCTGCCCTCCTGGTCGAGTGCCCGTCGGAGGCGATCGACGGCGACGGCACCGTCGGTGGTCCGGTTGAAGACCTTCTCCAGTCCCGTGGCGACGACGACGCTGAAGCCGAGGATCGGGGCGACCCAGCCCGGCCAGCCTAGGGCCGCCGACAGGGGTATCGCGGCACCGGCGGTGAGCACGATGACCCAGGTTGCCTGAAGCGTGAAGTACCTCAGCCGGAACTCCCGCGCGAGGCTGCGTCGGCGATGGGTCATGTCGCGCTCGTAGCCCTCCTGGCGCGCGTCGACCACGTCTCCGGTGTCGGTCATGTTCGTCTCCTGGCTTGTCCGTCCGACGGAGCCACTCCGATGTCCGTCCACGTCGGAGGCTGGGCAACGGCGATTGGGGGCGATGCTAGTCCAGATCACCGACGCCGCGATCACAGCGAACGCCCTGATCGGCCGGGGAAGGTCCAGGTGCCGACGTGCGTGGCGCTCGCAGCCCTCGTCCTCGGGTCGGCGATCGCATCGACGAGCCGGTCTGGCGGCAGCTCCATGATGCGGCTGGCGTCGCTGCGCATCACCGCCCGGACGACCGTATCGGGTGTCGCCAGTCGCAGCCTTCGCGCGAGCCGTTGATCCACCCACGAGTGGGCCTGTGCCACCGGCCGGCTCGACCTTGCCACGGACCTTCCAACCGCCGTACTCCCCGAGATCGTCATGCGCAGTAACAACGAGATCGGGGACTGGGCGGAACGACTCCTCCAAGTGGCCCCCACGGCGGACGTGCGGACCCGGACCATGGCCCTGTATGCCGCGGCCCACCGGTACTCGATGACGCAGGACCCTGGCGGCTATCTGCGGCTGCTGGCAGAGAGCGGCGAGCCCGAGGGCGTGCTGATGCGCCACGCCCGAGCCACAGCCACGGAAGACCACGCCCTGATGGCGGACGTCGCACGAGACGCAGCGGCCGAGTTCCGAACCCGAGGTGACCATCACCTTGCCGAACGAGCAGAGATCAACCTGGCGACGGCATGGCTCAACCTCGGGGAACTCGAGCGCGCCGATCAGCGGCTGCAACGGCTACTCGACCGGTACCGCCGCCAAGGCCCTGCCACCTTCGTCAACTGGACGCTCCTGCTGCTCGGCTACTCCGCACTCTTCCAAGAGAATCGGGAGTCCGCGGACCACTACTTCTCCGACGGCGTGGGCATCGAGTTCATCGCCATGATGACGGCAACCGGGCGGATTGACAACGCCGCCAACGTCCTGGCCCACCTGGAGGCGGGACACCTCTTCGACGGCCCCGGATGGCGGCTCCTGGTAGACGACGCGGCCCGCCGCATCGCCCAACACGGAACGACCAACACCACCTCACCGATCACCGACGACCGAACCGCGCTCCAATTCATGAAGAACGCCATCGACCACGCGTTGGCATCCCAGCCCGATCGACCCAACACGCCGTTCGTCGATATGGGCTAGGCACCGCCGGCTGTCGCGCGCTGATTGGGGCTGCCCGGCAATGGGCCTTCCGGTGGCTGTGAGGGTGAGTGTCACAGTGTGGACAGGGCGCGGATCACGCGCAGGGCGCGCAGGGTGACCCACGGGTTGGGCGTGCCGGCGCGTGTGTAGTCGACATGTGTTGCACCCGGATACCCGGCGTTGGCAGCCCAGCGCCCATCCGGCCGGCGACGCCCACGAAGCACGTCGACCGTGGGCCGTAGACGCTCGTCGTGGGTGACGCCGGCGGCGGTAACCACCTCGAGACCGCGCAGGACATCGAAGTGCCACCGTGGCGGATGGTGCAGCTTGACCACCTCCGGATGTACCGGCTCCCCGGTCGCTTTCTGCTGGTAGAGCCGACGGGCCAGGAGGCACTCGACTGCCGCGCCGCGGGCGGCCTCGACATCGTCGGCGCGGTGGCCGTGGCCTGCCCGCAGGTACTCGGTGAACCCGTCGATGACGGAGCAGGTGGTGTGCACCGAGGAGACCCGGCAGCCGGAGCGGTTGCTGCGGCAGTTGAAACCTCCGTCGCCCACCTGCTCGCTCAGGATGAAGTCGACCAGGCTCGTCAGGTCCGGGGTGCCGGCCCGGAAGTAGGCGGCGACCGCGAGGAACATGCCGTTGATGCACACGTCGGAGTGTGTGATGGTGCCGCTGGGGTTCACGCCACCGTCCTGACCCATCTGCTCCAGACACAGTGCGACCGCCTCCCGGCAGGCCGCCACACCTGGGTCGATCTGATGGTCCCGCAGCTCGAGCAGGGTGTAGTGCGTGCAGGTCCACTTCGGCTGGTAGAAGCCTTGGCCCCAGTGCCCATCCGGGCGTCGCGCCGCCAGGATGACTGCCGCCGAGCCGGACCGGGCGATCAGGGCCCGCTCCGACGGGTCGCCCTCATCCAGCAGGTCACGCCTCACTTGGTAGACCACCGCCGGGTCGGTGCGCAGCAACCACTGCACGACCGGATCGGTGCCTACGCGGGCCACAAGCCAACACTGGCATGGCCGAAGCCGGCGCGCGGCCAATCGCATGACGCGGTTGACTCGCCAAACCCACCCGAGACGGCGCTACGCAGCCCCGACACCTGTAACGAACGGGGAGCACCGCGCAGCGCCGGCTGCCGACCCCAGGCGCGTGGCGTGCCGGACGCGTGGCTCCTTACCAGGAGCCTCCGCCGCCGCCGCCTCCACCGCCGCCGGAGGATCCGCCGCCGCTGCTGCCGCTGGTGTCGGCGCTGGCGCTGGTGATGGAGGTGCTCAGGCTCTGCCCGAAGGATGCGTTCTCGGAGTTGAAGGTGCTGTAGAACGCCGGACCCGAGTACCACAGCGGGGACTCTGGGATGCGGCCGTCGGCGGCGAGTTCGGCGCAGACCTTCTGCCAGCGGTCGGCCAGGTCGAAGACGATCGCCCAGGGCAGGTAGGCGCTGAAGATGTCCTGTCCTTCTTCGAAGCGCAGGGTGCGCGCTTCGGCGGTCTCGATGTAGCGCCGGAAGCCTTGGACCTGGTCGGTCAGGGCGCGCCCTTCGGCGGTGCGGTGCCCGCTCGCCCACAGCACGATGGCCACGATGAGGGCGACCCCGGCCAGGACGAGCGGCGCGAGGTACAGCAGCGCGCCGGCGTCGAGCACGACGAACGACAGGACGATGAGAGCAATCACGGTGAGCAGGCCGAGGAGCAGGTAGAGCAGGGTGCGGCGTGGGCCGCCTCGGGTGCGCCATGCGCGTTGCATGGGCGCCTTGGACACGTCCTGGACCAGCGGCGCCGCGGCCTCCTGAAAGCGTTTCTGGTCCGCCGCGTCGGGGTGGTCCAGGACGACCGATGGGCCATCGTCGAAGAGCCGCCGCGCGAAGGCCGCGGAGTACTCCGATGGCGCCTTCGACAGGTCCCGTGCGGTTGCGGTGCGCCGCACGCCGCCGGTCTTGGCGTACTCCTTGGCGGTGTCGGGCACCGCTTCGATCGTCAGGGCTCCTGCGTGCGCCAGCTCGATCAGCGCCGCCGGGGTGGCTTTGGCGGCCGCGGACGAGCGCAGCAGCACCCCGCCCAGGGCCGGGGGCACGTCCGGCGGATTGAAGCGGACCGGAATCAGGTCCTTATCGAGGGTGTCCGTCTCGATAGGCGCCGCGCGGTCGATCGTTCCGGGCACGACCCCGGCGTACCGCTGGTCACGGTTGGCGCGCCGGGTCCACACGGCCGCCGAGACGGCCAGCAGCAGCGTCAGGACGGATCCGCCGACGGTCAGCGGCGAGACCCGCGCCGCCCGCAGAAGGCTCCCGCCGGGGACGACGGTCGGCTCCGCATTCGTCACCGACCCGGCCGGTACCTGCACCGAGATCGTCACACCCTCACCGGCGGTCAGGCTGCGCGCCTCGGCGACCGCGGCCCCGGAGTCGACACCGGCCGGGCACGTCTGCGTCGATCCCGCCTCACCCTGGTAGCAGCTGACCGAGGTGACACCTTCGGGTCCGGACACGCTCACCTGCACCAGGTCGATCGCGGCGTCCCAGTCGAGACCGGTGGCGTTCCAGTACAGCTCAGGGACACCGTCCACCGTGCGCAGCGCCCCCTCCAGGACGTACCGGATCCGGTAGCTCGCGGTGCTGCTCGACAGCGTCTCGTCCGGGTCACCGATCTGCAGGGTCAGCCACGTGGTCCGAAACCCCTCACTCCCGCGCGAGCTCCTCCACTCATCCGGCGCGTCCGGCGAGCTCACCTCGATCTCGCGCACGTCGTAGAGGACATCCCGGTCCGAGCCGTCCCCGAACGGCTGCCGAGTGATCACGGTCCGGTAGATACCGTGCCGGTCGGTACCGGCGAAGACGTAGTCGATGTCCTCGACGACCTCGACCGTGCCATCGGCGCGGATCGTGTAGCTGATCGTGAACTGGCTGATCCGATCCCCCGACTCGGCATACGCCGGGCCGGCCACCCCCGCAAGCACCAAGACTCCGAGAACGACCGCCAGAGCCCGCCACCCGAACCTGCGCATCCTGCCCTTCCGATCCACTGGCCCACGTTCCCCACTACCGCGACCCGGGCACGGACGCCGGCCTGGACATGACACAACAGCGTAACAACGCCCTCGGCCAGGCCCGCCGCACAAAGCATCCCGAAGTGCCCACTTCGCCGGCTGCCGTGCTGCGGGCGTCGATCCGGCGTCGCCGACTCTGCCGCGTCAGCGGCTGTCAGCCCTCGGACACTTCGACCACGAGCTTGCCTCGGCTTTCGCCGGTGGCGAGTCGGGCGAATGCTGCGGGAGCATTGGCGAGTGGGTACACGTGGTCGATCCGCGGCGTGAGGGCGCCCTGGGTGACGAGGGCGGTCACCGCCTCGATCTCGGCTCGCGACTGGGGGACGACTAGCACGCCAACTCTCTTTCCGGTGGCACGTCCGACCAGCGGGCCGGCGACCGCGGTGCTCAGCAGGATCCTGGCCAGACCGCCCACCATCGCGTACCTGCCGCCGCGCCGCAGGGCGCGGTGCACGCGCAACGGCGAGCGACAGGCCACGAGATCCACGATCAGGTCGAAGCTGTCGCGCTCGTCGGCCCAGTCCGCCGTGGCGAAGTCGATCGTGCGGTCCGCCCCGATCTCGCGCAGGAAGACGCCCTTGTCTGCTGTGTCGACCGCCGTGACCTCGGCCCCGGCATGCTTGGCCAGTGCGACAACGAACACACCGCCGGCACCGCCCGCGCCGTTGACCAGAACCCGATCTCCCGGCCGCACGCTGGCGGTCGCTCGGCGCGCGATGCCGCCCGCTTGCGGGATCGTCGAGGCCTCCGTGAACGACAGCCCGCTGGGCTTGCGGGCCAACAGCTGGGGTCGCGTGCAGACGAGGTCCGCAAGCCCGCCCCGGTACCCGGCCAGCTCGCCGAACAGCTCGTCTCCCACGGCGTACTCCGTGACCGCACTGCCGGTCGCGGCGACGACGCCCGCGACGTCGGATCCCGGCACCGGGTGCCGCGGCCGCCGCAGCCCGTTGGACCACCGCGCGTACGCCGGACTTCCCATCAGGTTCTCACGGTCCGAGCCATTCAAGGAGACCGCCCGCACTCGCAGCAGAACCTCGTCGTCGGCGGGGACGGGCTCCGGCAGCTCACCCAACCGCAAGACGTCCGGATCGCCGTACCTGTCCTGGATCACAGCTCGCATCGGGACCCCCATCTGCAACCGACGTCGCTCGCACCGATGCTACGGGACCGGAGCACCCGCTCCCCGTGCACGCCGACCTGAGCGGGAGGGGACTCCGCCCTTGGATGCGTCATTCCGCCGCGAGTAGCGCGGTTGAATGGCGCGCTCGGGGGCCACGCTGACCAGGGACCCGATGGCCGTCGTCGCTGAGGCCTACCCTGATTCTCATGTCCGTGAGCGAGTCGGAGTTCTACGAGGTGGGCATGTCTTTACCACCCGAGGTGCGCCGGCACGTGGCTCTGCGGCTGCTCGAGTCGGTCGACCCCGATGACGCATTCGACCACGCCGCAGAGGCCTGGTTGCGCACCGAAGCAGTCACCGCATACGAGCGACTGGTTCAGGATCCGTCCCGGGCAGTGCCCGCTGAGGACGTGCGTGCTCGCTTGAATGCGAAGTGGGCTGCCCGTTCATGACGGGCCGGATCCACTCCTCACCGAAAGCAGAGCAGCAGCTCGACAAGCTCGACGACTGGATCGCCGAAGCATCCTCGCCCGAGACCGCCCAACGGTTCATCTCTGCTTGGTTCGTCTGGGTCGTCGGTGCGGCGATGACGCTGGGCGCCAGAACAGTGCTGGCTCGCCGTCGCCCAGGCACCGGATGGCAACGTGCGGCCCTGGCGGTCGCAGCCGTGATGTGCGCTCCGATGACGGCGGCACTCGGAGCAGTGGCGTCTCTGTTCACCTCGGTGCATGGTTTCGCCACCGTGATGTGGACCTTCGCCGCCCTGCCGCTGGCCGCGGTCCTGGCAGGGACGGTTCAGTCCCTGTCCTCGCCAGACCGATTCTCGCCGCACGACACCACGTGAGCCGCGACCCAGGTCGCCAACCTGTGGACGAGTTGCGTCTATCGCCGGGAGCCGGGCTATCTGGAGGGGCGGCCTGAGGGGCGGGGATTGCGCTGGGGCGAAGTCGTTGAGCGTGCGTGACCCGGAGGAGGGGCTGTCGGTCAGTAGAAGTCGTCCTTTCGTTCGGTGCGCGCCTTCCACGCGAGGATGGCCAGCGCGGTAGAGGCGCCGACGTAGAGCGTCACGCCCAGCGCCGAGGCGGCGACGGCGAGCCACCGGCCCTCGAAGGTCGGGGCGTTGGCCAAGCCGCTCACGGCTGCTGAGAGGAGCGAGAGGACCCAGCCCACGGGGGCGAGGGCTGCCCACAGGAGGAGTCGCTTGAACAGCGGCTCGCCTCGGTGGGCGATGAGCAGGAGGAGCGCGCCGGGCGCGGCGACCCAGGCGATCGTCATCGCGATGAACCACACCGTGACGAGGCTGTCGTGCAGTCCGCCCCAGCGTCCGGTGAGGGCGACGAGCGATGTGACGACGACGCCGAGGACCGGGAGGGCGACGAGGAGCATGGCGAAGATGTCGAGGGCGCCAGGGGTGCCGGCAGTCGAGTGGGTGGGGTGGTGAAGGGTTGTCATGCCTGTCACCTCCGTCGATGGGTCATGGTGACAACCTCCACATCCGTCCTACCCCTTGCCGGCGGGACGACCACGTGGATGTGGCTGATGAGACACGTCGGTCCAGTCAGCGGCGTCGCGACGGCGCGGCACGCCTCGGCGCAGCGCCCGGCACGACTCGGCAGAGATGCGGCAGTGGTCGGCGTGCTGTTAGCACTGATCGCCGCGCACTCGGTGCAGACCGCGATGCACGCCTCGACGATGGCTCGCCAGGAGTCTCCGTTCGGGCCCGACCGGGAGAGGATGTCGGCCGTCGTCCGGCAGATCACCGTGCACTGGATGCACAGGTCGATGCAGCGGCTCATCGCGGCGGGGTCGCCCTCATGAAGGCACGCGTCCGAGCCCGTCCCGCAGGTCGGGGCACAGACGCTCGCCGCGTCGATGGCCGCGCGCAGCTGCTCAAGGGTCGAGCCACGCGCGGGAAGACGTCACTCACCTCGGCAACTACAGCTTCCCAGTGGTCCTCACGCCCGTCGGGGAAGAAGGCAAGCCGCATGAACGCCCTGAGCCAACGCTCGGGCCTGCGAAGCGATACGCCCCGGGACTTCGCTCGCCTGCGTCCTAGCGCCGGCAGCTGGGCTAGGCCCGGATCGTTGGGGGACGTGGTTGTTGGTGGTTATGGCCTTGTGGCGCGGAATGCGTGTCGTTGCTCGGCGGTGAGAACGATCCAGGTCGCTTGGGCGGTTGCCAGCAGCTCACCGTCGTGGGAGTAGATCGCGGACCGCGCGGGTCGCCGTCGGCCGTGTGCCTGCTCGGTCCACCCGGCGACTACGAGTCGCTCATCCGGTGTCGGGGTCCGGTGGATGGTTGCGGCCATCGTGCCGAGGACGATCGGGTCCATGTGCGGCTCCTGTCGGAGCCAGGCCTGCCCGCTCGGGCAGTCGAGAGCGGCCCACAGGATGGTGGCGTCGAGTTCACCGGAATTGTCGAAGAGCGACGGGTGTGGCCTCCACGGCCAGATGTAGTGATCGGACCGGTCGGTTGCTCCTGGGAAGAGTCGCAGACCATCGCCTTCGTCGCGGTCGGGGCCGCAGGTGAAGCACCCCGGGTACTCGTGGCCGGCCCGGTAGGCCTCTGTGTCGAAGGCGGCTGCCGACTCGACAGCTGTCTCGAAGCCCACGGGTTGTGGCGCCGCGGCTGGGATGGCGACGGGCTCCGCGGTCTTTCGTGCGATCGCGATGGGTGTCTCCCCGTCGAGCAGCGTGCCCTCGTGCCGCCCTTGTCGGAGAGTCAGCGGCCGTTCCAGTGGCGGAGGTGCCAGCAGCCTCACCTCGACGCGTCCGCCGCCGAGGGAGCGTGCCATGAGCCCGCAGACATACCCGCCGTTGCCGGAGTCGGGGGGCCCGCAGTAGCGTCTGCGGATCGTGACCTGGGTGGTCATGTTCCACCTGTCAGCTGGAGTATCCGGTCGCGGATCGTGCCGGCCGCCTCAATCTCGTGCTCGGCGCTGCGACCGTTGATGATCAGGTTGAACAAGGTGCACCCGGCGTCGACATACGGGGCGAGGAAGTCGGCGACCTCGGCGGGGGTGCCTGCCGGACTCCACCGTTGGAAGCGCTCGTACGGTATCCCGTAGAACTGCTGCATCGCTTTCCCGACATGGCCGCGAGCCTCGCCACGGTCATCACCGACGCCGCACCACACGTTGAGTGCGTTCACCGAGAGTCGCGGTACCCGGCCCACCTCGCCGGCCGCCTCCTGCATTGAAGTTAGCGACTGGCGATAGCGCTCGGGTGATACCCAGATCCCGAACCAGCCGTCACCAAGGCGGCCAGCGCGCCGGATGGCCGCGTCGGAGCGCCCTCCGACCACGATCGGGATGGGTATCTGCGGGGCGGGCGCGATCCGGGCACCCTCGAGCGTGAAGTGGTCACCCTCGACGTCGACGGCGTCACCGGTGAGCAGCTTGCGAACGATTTGGAGCGCCTCGTCCGTCCGCCGCCCACGAGTCCTGGGATCCACCCCGCAGTTCTGCACCTCATGCGGGTCCTCCCCGCCAATCCCCACCCCGAACACGAATCGGCCCGGAGCGAGCGCGGCGATGTCGGCGAGTTGTCGAGCCACCGGCATCGGATGCCGAAGCGGCAACAGATAGACCCCTGTGTTAGCCGCCAGGCGATCCGAGACGGCCAACGCACCTGCAGCGGCCAGCAGCCCGTCAGACCCGGCCCCAGTGTGGAAGCTGACATGGTCACCGAAACCGAGATGATCGAGCCCCGCACTATCGGCCAACAACACGATCGCACGTCGTCCCGAGGCATCCGTCAACGCCAACCGGTTCAAGACACAACCCACCGAGATGCGGCCCACGGGTCCACCGTCCCACAGAAACCGGCGGCGACGGATGGCGCCTCGACCCCGGATCCGACCATGACACCTCTTGGAAAGCGCCGGTGTGCCATCGACAACAGCACCGCGCCTCACGGGCGGGATCTTCATGAAAGCCGACGCCAGAGGGTGCTGCCTATCGGCACCCCTCTGTGTCAAGAGGCGGTTTGGAGGGTTCTGGAAGCGGGGCTCTTCCTGGTCGGTGAGGCCGGGGGTAGCGTGCTGGCTGCGGGTCCGGGAAGTGGCTGATCCGAAGTGCCGGTGTGCGGGTGTGAGCCGGCCGCGCTGGATATCTGAGACGCCCCGCTGTGCCCTCCCGGGCCCGCCTCGACGTCTGCCGGGCTGGCGGCTGCGGCGTCGGCTTGGAGCTGTCGATAGATGGCGTCGGACATGCGTCTCTTCAGGCAACGCATCGCCTCGCGTCGGCTCTTGCCGGCGGCGATCTTGCGCAGGTAGTACGCCCGCCCGTCGGTGTCGTGGCGGATCTGGGTGGTCGCGGCGATGTGGATCATGTGGTTCATCCGCCGGTTCCCGGCGCGGGAGAGCCGGTGCCGCACGACCTCACCGGAGGAGGCCTCGATCGGGGCGGTCCCGGTCCAGGACGCGAACCGATTCCGGTCGACGAACCGGGCGACGTCGCCGGTGTCGGCCAGGACCCGGGCGGCCACGACCGGCCCGACCCCGGGCAGCTCCATCAACGACGAGCCCCGGGCGATCACCATGGCCTTGAGCTCCTTCTTCAAGTCCTTGATCTTCTTGTCGATCACGACCAGCTCGGCGAGCTGCTCGGCGGCCAGGCGACGGCGGGTCTTGCCGACCAGGTCCCGCGGTCGGACCGAGGCCAGGATGGTCTTGGCCTGAGCAGCGGTGATGTTCTTCTTCGTCTTACCGGGGGTGAGCTCGCTGAGGTGACGCTGCAGCCGGTTGACCGTCTGTACCCGGGCACTGGAGAGCTCGGCCCGGCGGTCGGAGAGCATCCGCAGCGCCTCGAGGTCGGCGTCGTAGGAGAGCACCCGAAGCCCCGCCGTGCGCACCGCGACCACGGCGACCGAGTGGGCGTCGTGGGCGTCGGTCTTGCGGTTGTGGCCGGTGTCGAACAGCCGCGCCCGAGCCGACAGCTTCGCCGGGACATCGACCACGTGCTCGCCGTCGGCGAGCAGCCGCTGCGCCAACGGCCGGCCGGCTCCGTTGCTGCCCTCAACCGCCCAGGTCCGCTCGGGCCAGGCAGCGGCCAGCTTGCGCATCGCCCGATACCCGGCGTTGTCGGTGCCGAAACGGCCGGTTGCCAGCACCGTCTCGTCCATGTCGACGACCTCGATCGTGGCCGACAGCTTGTGGGGATCGACCCCGATGAACACCTTCATCACGAACCGCCTTCTCACTCGCATCCCGAACAGGAGAACGGCGAGGCGGGCAGTGCTACTTAGCCCGGATCCACCGATCGGGATCATGTCGTAGCGGTCTGGATGCGGGTCGTTGCATGAGAAATCCCTTGTGGTGCAGGAGAATCGAAGTTCTTGACGCTTCTATTCGACCTGATCACAAGGGA
>NZ_WESE01000011.1 GCF_009184895.1 Nostocoides sp. F2B08
ACCGCCCGCGCTCACACGATGCCCTCCCTGTGAGCATTCCCCCGGCGGTGCGGACGCCGCGTCGGTCATTCCAGGGTCGAGAACTCGCAGGCTGCGAAAGGAGAACTGTGCTCACCCCGAATAGTGCACCCCTACCAGTACGTAACCCCGGCGGCGGGACTTCGGTCCCGCCGCCGGCCCACCGACACAACGGCGCCCCGATGAATCGGCTCTCGGGGCGCCGTTGTCGTGTGCTCAGCGCTTCTCGGGCGCGATCCCTCGCAGGTCTGCGGCGGGGAACCGTTGGCGGGATGCGTCCAGCTTCTCGCGCGCAGCGACGAGCAGGTCCACCTCGAGGACGTCGGCAAGGCCGAGCAGGTAGATCAGGACATCACTCATTTCCTCGGCTGCCCGCTGCTGCTTGGCCGGCTCGCTGAACTGGGTGGCAGCCTCGTCGGCCGGGACCCACTGGAACAGCTCGGCCAGCTCACCGACCTCACCGACCAGGGCGAGGATCAACGACTTGGGATCGTGGAACTGCGCCCAGTCACGCTCGTCCCGAAAGGTCCGCAACTCGGCCTGCAGAGCCTTGAGGCTGTATCCATCACCTGGCGACTCGCCATCTTCACCGTTCCGGCTCATGGCGCGATCCTAGGCACTGCGACGGACGTCGCCGGTGTCTAGAGTGGTGGCTCACGCGGATCGACGAGCTTCCGTCGCCGGACATGCTCCCCCGCACGCCACGTCGTGCTGCCCGGGAGTTCACCGTTGTCGTCGTTGCTTCGCCACTCTGCGGCGAACGTGTCGCGTTTCGAACGCGACCTCGCAGAGAGGCTGGCCGAGCAGTTGGCGATCTCCGTCGGCCACACCGCCGGCCGGGCCGAACGCCGGTCCTGGGAGCGCAGCATCCCGGTTCTGGCGGCCGACCTGACCGATGCCGGACGGGGCGGCGTCGAGATGCTCCTCGAGTTCAAGCTTCCGCTGTCGAGCAAGCGCGCGGACGTCGTCCTCGCCGGTGTTTCGCACGCCGGGGAGCCGAGATACGTCGTTGTCGAGCTCAAGCAGTGGAGTGAGGCCCACAGATTCGAGGACAGCGACTCGCTCGTGACGGTGAGCGGGTACCCGCGACCGGTTCTGCATCCCGTCGACCAGGTGACCGGCTACGGGGAGTATCTGCTGGACTACGCGGCCGTGCTCGAGGAACACCCGGAGCGGATATCGAGCGTCGCGTACCTCCACAACGCAACCGACTTCGGGGTGGCCGATCTGCTCGAGCGTCCCGACACGGCTGGCCGGATCTTCACCGGTCAGCGACGCGGTGCGTTCCGTGACTACCTGAGGTCCGTCTTCGCCCCGGAGTCGGGAGCCGAGGCTGCGGACCTTCTGCTCGGTAGCAGGATCGCGCCGTCGAAGCAGCTGATGGCACTGGCGGCCGACGAGGTCCAACGCCGGGAGATGTTCGTCCTCCTCGATGAGCAGAGGGAGGCGTTCGAGTACGTGCGCCACGCGGTCGAGGCCGCTCGTCGGAGGAACACGAAGACCGCAGTCGTCGTCGCTGGAGGTCCTGGATCCGGGAAGAGTGTGATCGCCCTGTCGCTCATGGGCCAGCTGGCTCGGGAAGGGCGGACCGTCATACACGCGACGGGTTCCCAGTCCTTCACTCAGACGCTGCGCAAAGTCGCAGCCAAGGGGTCGCCGCGCGTGCGGAAGACGTTCCAGTACTTCAACTCGTTCATGACCGCCGAGCCCAACGAGCTCGACGTGCTGATTCTCGACGAGGCTCATCGGATCCGGGAGACCTCGGCCAACAGGTACACCCGGGCTTCCCTGCGAACCGGACGTCCTCAGATCGACGAGCTTCTCTCGGCTGCCCGCACGCCGGTGTTCCTGCTCGACCAGAACCAGGTCGTGAGGCCAGGAGAGCTGGGCACGGTCGCGGACATCCACGCCGCGGCCGCCGAACGCGGCATCGACGTCCTCACCGTGACGCTGGATGACCAGTTCCGTTGCGGAGGATCCTTGGCGTACGTCGCCTGGGTGGAGCGCCTGTTGGGTCTTCGGTCCGGGGGTCCGCAAGCGTGGGGCGGAGACGACGACTTCTCCGTAACCGTCATGGACTCACCCCACGAGCTCGACACGTGGCGTGGCGCCCGGGAGGGCGAGGGGTACGGTGCGCGCCTGACCGCCGGCTTCTGCTGGCCGTGGAGCGATCCGAGACGAGATGGGTCACTCGTGCATGACGTGACCATCGGGGATTGGTCGCGTCCGTGGAACCTCAAGGGCGACAGGTCGGTCGGCGGCGCGCCGCCAGCGCCGCTGTGGGCGACGGACCCGGCCGGTTCCTGGCAGGTCGGCTGCGTGTATACGGCTCAGGGCTTCGAGTACGACTTCGCGGGCGTCATCATCGGTCCCGACCTCGTGTGGCGGGAAGGGTCGTGGCGCGTCGTGCGACAGGCCAACAAGGATCCGGCCCTACGAAGCCGGTCGGCGCTGTCAGACCCGGAGTTCGAGCGGCTCGTGAAGAACGTGTACAAGGTGCTGCTCACCCGCGGAATGCAGGGGGTCGGCATCTACTCGACGGACCCTCCCACCAACGACTTCCTCAGATCGCTCATCGGATAACCACACTCCGGAATTAACTCCCGGGAGATCGCCGGCAGTACAAGTATCGAGTCCCCATGATGGACTTCCAGGATTTGCCACAGATCGACGTGAGGTACTCGGACTTCGGACTTACTGGACGTCCCGATGTGGAGTACGTCCCAGACCATGTTCAACGTGACCTCATAGCGCGACTGGGTCTCCGAGTCTCGGCAATCGAGCTCGCCTTCGACCAAGTTGCTGAAGCAATGACTAGCGGGGGCTCGGAGCCACTTCGGTACGACGAGGATCACCGCATGTGGATCCCGGGAAGCGTCGTCCTTCGCCGCGGGGCATCCAGGTTTCGTGACCAGCTGATACGGGCCTACTCAGGCGAGTGCGCTGTCACTGGCACGTCGATCCCTGGATTGCTCGAAGCCGCCCACATCTCCCCGTACAAGGGTGACCACACGGACACTGTGAGCAACGGGCTTCTTCTCCGGGCAGACATCCACACCCTGTTCGACCTCCACCTGCTGACCGTGTTGCCAGACTTCACGATTCGCGTCGCGCCCGACGCCTTGGCCGAGCCGTACGCCGCCTACGACGGGACCGCGATGAGCGTGCCAGTACGCGAGTCGCACCGTCTGGATCCAGCCGTCCTGACGTCGCACAGCGGCGCCTGCATCTGGTTGAGTACTCACTCAGAGCCGGGCCATCGTGCTCTTCTGACAGTTACCGCCCAGGACCGGTGAACGCACCGACGGCGCCACACCCGACTGACTGCGCAGGTGTGACGCCGTCGCCTGATGAGACTCAGCGCTCCCTGAGCAGCGCGATCGTCACGATGAGCAGCCAGAGCGGCCCGGTCATTCCGGCCATGTACTGCAGCGGGCTGACGGCGAGCAGCGTGGTGAGGGCACCGAGGACGAGGCTGACCCAGGTGAGCCAGCCGGAGACGGCACCGTAGCGGCGACCGGCGACACCGACGGCCAGAGCGGCCAGGCCCGCACCGGCCCAGTACCACGGCACCGTGCCGATCCAGTGACCGTAGAAGACGGCCGTCTCCGGCACGAGCAGCGAGGTGTCGAACAGGCCGAAGATGAACTCGGTGTTCAGCGCCGTGCCCATGAGGAGCACGACGGACACCAGAAGCAGCCCGGTCGAGGCGACCTGGGGCGCCAGGTGGTCGAGCGGGGTCCGCTCGATGAGGAACCGCCGTAGGCCGGCGGCGAAGACGACGAGGAGCAGGGCGGCGATGGAAGATGCGACATGGAACACGACCATTGGGACGACCTGCTCCGACATCTTCTCGACGATGCCGGCGGCGTCGCCGGCGAGCGAAGGCTCGTAGACCGCGCCGGACATCATGCTGGAACCGATGCCGACGACGGACGCGACGGCGGCGCCGATGCCGGCGACGACCCATCCCCGCCTTCGGGGAGCATCGAACGTCGGCTCCAGAGAGTCTGGCGCGGTGGTGGTCTGGGGAACTGCTGTGTCTGTCATGGTCTTTCCTTCACTGGTTGGGGTGGTTCTGGTTGGGTTCTTCGGACGGGAGGTCCGGCAGCGCGGCCCACTCGGACCACGTGAGGTCGCGCCCGATGTGTCGGACGCGCTCGAAGGGCCACTCGCGCTCGAGCCAGAGCGGCACGAAAGCAGCCATCGCCGACTCGACCGGGCCGCCGACGAGCAGGTCGACGACCCACCACGACACCTCGGCGTCGGCGCCGATCTTGGTCGGCGGGTCGATGTAGACGCGGCCGAGGAGCTCGGTCTCGCCGGTGTCGAACAGGGCGTAGTTGAATGACTCGTGCCGCTCGATCTCGGCCTCATGGCGGGCCAGGTCCTCGCGGTCCTGCTCCGCGGTCATAGTGGCCGGCGGCCAGCCCCACGCCTCGCCGTAGATCGACCAGAGCCGTGGCTGGGACCCCATGACGGCGACCATGTCGAGGTCGACGTCAGTGGCCCTGATCGGACGCAGGTGATGGCCGGTCGCCAGCTCTACGCGGGTGGGATGCTCCCATCCGGCCGGAAGCCAGACCGTGGTGGTCATCATCGGTGAACCTCCTCTCTCGTATGCGGCGCGCCCCTATGCGGGTCACTTGCCTCGTCGTTTGCGTGCGGATCAAGTCTCGTGACAGCGGAGTTCACACACCACGCTCAGGACCCGCACACTGCTCGCACACTTGGCGCACCGACTGTTCCGTGAATTGCCGATGAGGTGCTTCTCCGCATCCACGCAGGTCAATAGGCTGCGGCCATGCCGGAGCAGGGTGTCGACACCGAACCGTTCGCCGTCCTACTGCGCCGGCTCCGCGAACGAGCCGGCCTGACCCAGCAGGAACTGGCCGAACGTGCCGCGCTGACCCCGCACGCTGTCAGCGCACTCGAGCGCGGCACGCGCACCCGGCCCTACCCGCATACCGTCAGAGCCCTGGCCGATGCGCTCGGTGCCACGGACGAGGACCGGGCCACCCTCATCGCCTCGGTACCCCGCCGCCCCGGCGGCGCCGGGCGGGGTCCGCTTCCGGATCCCCAACCGGGACCGCCTCGGCCGCGTGGCCTGGCCGCTCCGGTGACCACCCTCTACGGGCGGGAGCACGATGTGGCGCGCGCCGCATACCTCATCCGGAGCGGCACGCGTCTCCTCACCCTGACCGGGCCCGGGGGAGTGGGCAAGACGCGCCTCGCGATCGCCCTGTCGGAGGAGCTGCGACAGGACTTCCCGGGCGGGGTCATCCAGATCTCCCTGGCTCCGCTCGCCGACGCGACCGATGTCATGGGGACGATCGGCCGCGCGCTCGGCGTGGTCGGAAGCGACGGGGACGACGCTATCGACACCGTCGTGGCGCACCTGTCCGGCGAGCAGGTCCTCCTGGTTCTCGACAACTTCGAGCACCTGCTGTCCGCCGCTGCCGAGATCGCCCGTCTCTGCGCGCTCTGTCCGGATCTTGCGGTCCTCGTCTCCAGCCGCTCGCCGCTGCGGGTCCGCGGAGAGCGTGAGTATGCGGTGGACCCGCTTCTTCTGCCCTCGCCCGATGTGCGCAACCTGAATGAGCTCGCCGCTGCTCCTGCGGGAGCGCTGGCGCTCGACCGGGCCAGGGCACTCATGCCGGATGAAGATCTGTCGGGGGAGGACGTGGTCGCGCTGGCCCAGCTCTGTCACCGCCTGTCCGGTCTGCCGCTCGCGATCGAGCTGGCCACCGCGCACCTGCGGATGCTCGACCCGCACACCCTGCTCGAGCGGCTCGACGACCTCTGGGCCTCCGCGGGCGATCGAGATCTGCCGGAGCGACAGCGGACCATGCGCACAACCCTGGACTGGAGCCTGGCGCTCCTCTCGCCCGACGAGCAGCGTCTGTTCCGTCTGCTCGGCGTCTTCCGCGGGGGCGGCACGCTCGAGGCGGTCGAGGCCGTCGTCTGCGCCGATGGCTTCACCGAGACGGTGGACGTGGTCGGCCTCCTCGGGAGGCTGGTCGAGCACTCGCTCGTGCTCGTTCGCACCGGGGTGGACGGCCAACGCCGCTTCGACCAGCTCGAGCCGATCGCCCAGTATGCGCGTAGCCAGCTCGTCGGCGAGGAGGCTCGGTCCTGGGTGAGGGCACATGCGGGGCATTACCTGCGCCTGACGCAGCGCGCGGCCGTCGGCTTCGAGAGAGCGGACCAGACCGAATGGCTGGCACGGACGGAGGCGGACGAGGCTAACCTGCTCGTGGCGGTCGACCGAGCCCTCGACACCGGGGATGGAAATACCGCGGGCGGGATCACGTGGGCCCTGTGGCTGTACTGGTGGCTGCGCGGCCAGTCCTCGATCGGCCGTCGCCGCGCCGAGCAGTGTCTGGGGCTGACGCTGCCGCCGACGCTCGAGGCCCGCGTTCATCTGACCGCAGCCACGATGAGCTACGCAGCCGGGGATGCGGCAGCGGCCGCCGGCCATTGGCGGGCGGCACTCGCGCGCGGTGTGGCCGAGGACGACCCGGAGGTGTTGTGCAAGGCGACGGCAGGTGTGGGTCTGGCCGCCTTGTCGGCGGACGACACCGAGAGTGCGATCACTCATTTCCGCGAGGCACTGGAGTACGGCGCGCGTGCGGGCGAGGCGGGGGTGTGGCTGCGTTCGCTCACCCATGTGTGGCTGGGCACTGTGCTGATCCTGCAGCAGGACTACGAGAACGCGACTGTGGAGATCGAGCGGGGAATGGACCTTGCTCGTGGTCGTGGTGACCGGCTACCGACGTATGTGGCGCTACACAACCTCTCTGTGCTGGCGATCGCCCAAGGCGACCATGGTCAGGCCCGGGAGTACCTCGATGAGGGGATCCGCCTGTCCGAGGAGACGCAGGACAAGGCCAATCTCGCCTACTTCCTCGAGGCGCTCGCCGTGGTGGAGTCCTTCGACGGGCGGTCGAGTCAGGTGGCGCGGCTCCTCGGCGCCGTCCACGGGCTGCGGCAGGACGTCGGGTCGAACGTCTACGCGTACTACCGACCGGACGAGTCGCTTCGTGCCGAGGCCGAGGCCGCCGCTCGGGACAGGCTCGGAACGGAGGCCTTCGACGCGGCGTTCGTCGAGGGTGCTCGGCTCGGGCTGACCGAACTGACCCCTCCCGCTCTCCCTGCCGGAGAGTGACGCCGCCATCCTGCGCCGCGAGGGATGGTTCGGCGGTGGCTATCGGGGGTGGTAGCCACCGCTGCGCCGTCCGTGGCGCGCCAAGCCGGGGCAGCTCGGTTGTCCACATCCGGGTGGGGTGTCCGGCGTGTCGCGGTGTGGTGCCAGACGCGGCGAATCGCGTTTGTGGATAACCCGATTCACTCGGGAAGCAGTGTCAGTGGTGCCCCCTAGCGTTCTTGCATGGACCAGAACACCACCCCCGGAACAGAGCCCACCACCGCCACCCCGTTGACCACGGCCGACATCGCCGCGTTCATCGGGCGGCTCGCAGCCGAGTCGCCGGCCGGGGACGATTCGGCACGGATCGACCGGATCGGGATGCTCGAGGCGTTGAAGGCGGCGGCTGCGGCGGCGCAGGCGCACGACCTGGTCGCCTTCGCCGACTCCCAGGCCGCCGACCAGGCCGCCCGCGGTGTCACGGCCCGTGACCGGGGTTCGGGGGTCGGCGCCCAGGTGGGCCTTGCCTGTCGTCAGTCGCCGTACCGGGGTGGGCGGATGCTCGCCACCGCCAGGGCCCTCCTGGAGGACCTGCCGCACACGTTGGCGGCGCTGGCCCGGGGGGAGACCAGCGAGCACCGGGCGGGCATCATCGCCAAGGAGACCGCGGTGCTGGAGACTGAGCAGCGCCGCGACGTCGACGCGGCCCTGGCCGAGCGGCTGCCCGAGCTCGGGGACCGGCGGGTGGAGGCCGAGACCAAGGAGTGGGTGTACCGCCTCGACCCGCACGCCGTGGTCAAGAAGGCGGCCAGGGCGCGCGCGGACCGGCGGGTCACCTGCCGTCCCGCGCCGGAGACGATGACGTACCTGACCGGGCTGCTCCCGGTCGAGGACGGTGTCGCGGTGTACGCGGCGTTGGATGCCGCGGCCAAGGCCGCCGCAGCGTCCGGCGACGGCCGCTCCCGCGGTCAGGTCATGGCCGACACCCTCGTCGAGCGGGTCACCGGCGTGAGCAGCGCCGAGCATCCGGTCGAGCTGCAGCTGATCATCACCGACACCGCCCTGCTCGGCGGCGGGGAGGAGCCCGCGCAGGTGCCCGGGTACGGCCCGATCCCCGCCGAGACCGCCCGCCGCTGGATCCTCTCCCTCCTCGACACCGACGACCACGACGCCGCCGACGACCACGGCAGCCGCGATGACCGCGGCGGGACGTCGGACCCCGACGATCCGGCGGTGCGGCGGGCGCGGTTCGAGCAGGGCCGGGTGTGGCTGCGCCGGCTGTACACCTCTGCGGACGGGCGGCACCTGGTCGCGCTGGACTCCAAACGCCGCTCGTTCCCGCGGCTGCTGCGAAGGCTCATCGAGTACCGCGACCGGATCTGCGCGACCCCGTACTGCGGGGCCCCGATCCGGCACGTCGACCACACCATCCCGCACCGGTCCGGTGGACCCACCAGCTACCGCAACGGCCGCGGCGTGTGCGCCGCGTGCAACCACGCCAAAGAAGCACCCGGCTGGACCGCCACCGTCACCGACACCACCCACACCGAGGACACCGGTACCGAACCGAAGGAGCGGGCCGTCACCCTGACCACCCCCACCGGCCACACCTACACCAGCCACCCGCCACCCGCGCGACCACCGCGACAGAAGACGGAGCCAGCGGACACTCCAGCAGGGGCGGGGTCACTCGGTCGGGCCGGGTGAACTGTCGGTCCTGACTTCTACCGTCACGTGCATGCACCTCAACCCCGTGCCGCCGTTCTCGTTCGGACCGACTGCCCTGCCCGTTGGTGCGAACGCGGAGGGCTACGTCGCGGCAACCGAACCTGATGCGACCAGGGCCGGGGCGCCGCCCGACGATCTGCGCTGGTGGCTGCAGCTCGCACCAACCCTCGAGTGGACGTGGGCCCGCACCTATGCGAGCACGGCGCCGCACTGGTACGTCGTCCTCGGCCGGACGCCCGGACTGACCGTCGACGACTACGTCAGAGTCGGACGCACGATCCGGACGTTCGGTGAGCCTGGCGTCTTCCACTCGTCGACCAACCTCTACCTCTACACCGGAGACCGGGGCCTGAAGTTCTGGTGCATGTGGAGTCACGAGCCTCAGGACGGGGAGGCAACCCTGGTCAACCTCGCCACGACCGAGCGGAGCTATGGCGACCGACGAGCCATCGATCTGAGCCGGGTGCGTCGCCTGCGTCTCAGCATGCCTCTCCCTGATTGACTGGGCTGCAACCAGAGGTGAAGGTCCGAAGCGGAGGTCGAACGTGGGTGCGGAGGGTCCGAGAGCCAGTCCTGAGGATCCGCAGTTCCGGACCGACTCCGAGCGCGAGGTGTGGAATCGGCTGCGCCGACAGGCCCATGAGGACTGGATCCTGCTCGCCAACGTCCGCCTCACGGACGAGAAGAAGGACCACGAGCTCGACCTCGTCGTCCTCATGCCCGACGTGGGCATCGTCGTCGTCGAGGTCAAGGGCGGTGTGGTGTCGTACGAGGATGGCACGTGGCTCACCGGCGCGGGCGGGCGACGTCGCGCGATCCATCCCGTGGACCAGGCGAGGGATGGGAAGTACGCACTTCGCGCATACATCGAGAGGGACCCGCGCTGGAAGAACTCGTGCCGCTCCAGGGTCCGGTTCGGTCACGCCGTCGCGCTGCCCTATACCGAGGTGGCGGAGGACTTCGCGACGCCGGACTGTCCGCGGTGGATGGTCCACGGACGCAGCGATCAGAAGGATCTCGCAGTCCGCCTCTACGACATCGCCGCTCTGCAGGAGAGCGGTCATCGCGTGCCGAGCGAGGACGACTGCGACCTCATCGTCGAGATCCTTCGCGGGCGATCTCTGCCGCAGCGGAACCTTCTCGCGGAGGCAGACGAGCGGGAGAGTCGCGCGGACCGGCTCACGGTCGAGCAGGCGTCGATCCTCGCCGTCACCAGGCTGCTGAAGCGCGTTGAGGTGCGCGGGGGAGCAGGAAGCGGCAAGACCGTCCTGGCGATGACCCAGGCCCGCCAACTGACCCGCGGCATGCACGGGCTGAAGTCACAGCGGGTGGCTCTGGTCTGTTACTCGATCGGTCTCGCGCAGTGGTTCTCACGATCGCTGGCCACGGTGCCGCGACGGGAGCGACCTGCGTTCGTCGGCACGTTCGAGGAGCTTGCCGGCTACCTCGGCGTGAGCGAGTTCGGTGGCCGCGACGACGTGCGGTTCTGGGAGGAGCGGCTTCCCGCGCACATGGCCGAGCTGGCGAAGGGCCTGCCCCCGGAGAAGCGGTTCGATGCTTTGGTCATCGACGAGGCGCAGGACTTCGCGGACGACTGGTGGACGCCGATGGTGCGGTGTCTGCGCGACGAGGAGCAGGGCGGTCTGTTCGCGTACAGCGACGAGAACCAGCGCGTCTTCGCCCGCTTCGGCCGTCCGCCCTTCCCTCTTGTTCCGCTCGTGCTCGACCACAACCTGCGCAACACGAGGCAGATCGCCGAGGTCTTCGTCCCGCTGGCTCCGATGCGGATGTATGCGCGGGGCGGCGATGGCCCGGAGGTCACCTTCGTCACGTGCGAGGTGGGGGAAGCGATCGACACCGCCGATGACCGGATCGACCCGCTGCTGGACGAGGGTTGGCGCCCCGAGGACATCATGTTGCTGACGACCGGCGCGAGGCATCCCGAGCAGGTGGCCCTCCAGGAGACGCTGGGGCAGGACGGGTACTGGGCGACGTTCTGGGACAAGGATCTCGTCTTCTACGGGCACGTGCTCGGATGCAAGGGCCTCGAACGCCGTGTCGTCGTGCTGTGCGTGAACGACTCCGCGGTGCGCGAACGCTCGCGGGAGCGGCTCTACGTCGGCCTGTCCCGAGCGACCGACCGACTCGTCGTTGTCGGCCCACCCGACCTCGTGCGCGAGATGGGTGGACCCGAGGTCGCGGCACGCCTCGGCCTGTGACCGGCATCGCCGGGGTGGACGGGGGTTAGTTTGGAGAACCAACCCGCTGTGGTCTGTTCGGCGGGAACGCACAGGGGAGGGGTCATGGATCGATCGCACGACGTCGTCATCGTCGGCGGGGGCAACGCCGGAATCTCCCTCGCGGCCCGGCTGCGCCGACTGGGGTTGGACGACGTGGCGATCGTGGCCCCTGGTCCGGTCCACCGCTATCGTCCGCTGCTCAACTACGTCGCCGGGGGACAGGCCGATCTCGACCGACTCACCAAACCGCAGCGCGAGGTCATCCCGGACGGCTGCGTCTGGATCCAGGATCGGGCTGCTGCTGTCGATGAGAGCCGCAACCAGGTCGAGCTCGAGGGCGGTGAGCGAGTCGGCTACGCCGACCTGGTCCTCGCGCCTGGGCTCGAGCACGACCTGCATGCGATCCTCGGCCTCGAAGCCTCCATGCATGACGGATGGTCCACCACGGCGCACCTCAGTGCAACCGCAGAATCGACCTGGACCGCGATCCAGCGGACCCGCCGGGGGAAGGTCGTGTTCACCATCCCGCCGGAGCCGGCGCCCTGCGGGGGCACGGCCCTGAAGCCCCTCTTCATGGCCTGCGACCACTGGAGGCGTGAGGGCGTGCTGCCGGACATCGATGTCCACCTCGTCTCGCCGTACTCAGAGATTCTCGACGTGCCGTCCGTTGAGAACCACCTCCGCCGCGGCGTGGAGCGCTTTGACGTCACCGTCCGCCATCGAGCCACGGTGGCCACCATGGACCCGGCGACGCGGACGATCACGCTCGACAGCAACGGGGTCGACGAAATCATCTCCGATGTGGAGCAGGCCTTTGTCGTGCCCCACTATCGAGCGCCGAGATGGCTCGCACCCCTCGCGGGCGATCAGAGCGCAGGCCTCGTCGACGTCGACCCGCGGACCCTGCGCCATCGGCGACTCGATCGCGTCTGGTCCCTCGGGGACGCCGCGGCGGTCGACACCCGCCCGTCGGGCGGTGCACTGCGCAGGCAGGTCGACGTCCTCGCTGACAACATCCGCCGGAGCCGGTCGGGTGAGACGTTGAGGGAGTACGACGGCTACACGATCATCCCGATCACGCTCGACCGTCGCCGACTCCTCCTCGCGGAGTTCGACCGTGACGGCAACCCGCAGCCGACGGTCTCGTTCGTCGACCTCACGGCACCGCGTCGAGTTCTCTGGGCGTTCGATCGCTACCTCGAGCCGATCGTCTACTACCGCGGTCTGCTCAAGGGACGCGTCTGACCTGGCCTCCTGGGTCGGCCGTTCGGCCATGAGGCTCGCAGCGCCGACTGTGGGAGCGGACTGATCAGCGAAGATGCGGCATGTGACGGGGGAGAGTGCACGACGGAAGGCCGAGTCTCTCGCCGCTGCAGGTGACCCCGATGCGGCGAAGTGGTTGGCCGGGGCTCGCGGCGAGCAGCGGGTCGCAGAGGCGCTGGCCACCTTGCCCGCGGCGTGGACGGTGACCCATGACCGCCTCCTGCTACCCGGTATGGCCGAGTCGAACATCGACCATCTGATCATCGGACCCCCGGGCGTGGTCATGGTGGATGCCAAGAACTTCTCGGGGGATATCACGGTCTGGAACGACTCACTGTTCCAACACCTCGGGGGAGGCGAGCACCGCACCTCGCGGAACCTCGTTCGAGAGCTGCGGAAGGTGCACTGGATGGCGGTTCAGGTCAGCACGCGCCTGCGGGTGCCGGTCACCCCGGTGCTGTGCTTGGCGGGTGATCGCCCCAATCGCTTCGGAGAGCCGCAGCTGGTATGCGGAGTCTGGGTCCTCGCACACTCCTCCTTGGTCGGGTGGCTGAGGAGTCTGCCGGCTCGCATCTCTGACGATGGGATCAGGCGGCTCGTCCCTCGGGTCCTCAGCGAGTTCCCCTCCACCATGACCGATCCCGAACTGCTCGCAGCCATCGGTCGGGACCTCGCCCGAACCTCGGCGGCCGACGGTGAGCAGCGGGCTCTGATCAGTCCGAGCGGTCAATGTCAGTCTGCGCGGAGGAGGAAGGATGGACACCCCCGACGACGCGGCGGCCACCGCTCACTGAAGAGACTGCTCCGCTTCGCGCTGGTCGGCGGTCTTCTCATCTGGGGCTCTCAGTACATCTCTGTCGTCAGTGGTCACGTCGCGACACTCGTGACCTCGGTGCTCGTCGGCGGTCTTTCGCCAGGGGGACATGCATCGGATTCCTCAGCCTCCCTTGCTCGATCGGTCGAGGGTCGGCCGCCCGTCCTCGGCGGGTTGGACTGCCAAGCTCTCTCTCCGGAGCGTCTGTCGTCGTACGTCAAGGTGGACGTCGCGCCGTTGCACGGGGAGGACGGCACGTGCAGGTGGCTGGCGGATCCGCAGGACCCGGCGACCGTCGTGATGACAGCAGAACAGCTCGAACCCCACTCGGTGGCCCACCTTCCCGGTGATCTGGTGAGCCTGACGGCATCTGCCAGTCTCGCTCCGCCGGGACCCACCTCCATCCTGTTGGGCCGGCCGGGTCAATGGATTCCCGTGGCCGACAACCGAACCGAGACTCAATGGCCGATCCGGCTCGAGATATACCGGGGACAGCTCGGAATCGACGACCACCGAGGTCAGCAGATTCTTCGAGCAGCCGCTGCCGACCTCAACGGTGCTGCACAAGGGCAATGAGCTCCCCGTGTCAGCGGCCCGCCGTGCGAGGGTACGCACCGCATACCGCACGAAGCGATAGAGAACGTGAACCGGCCGCGACGCACGAGGCGCCGCGGCCGGTCCGACCGATCATCCGTCAGCGGACGGTGGTCTTGTTGAAGTTCCTTCCGTTGCCGTCGGGGCGATAGTTCTTCTCGACGTTGCCGGCGGCGTCGACGGAGAAGAAGTGGATCGTCGTGCCCACCGCGACGGTGATCGTCTCGGCGCCCTCACGGATACCTGCGGAGGCGTAGAGCGTCGACTCGTACGTCGGGGTCGACTTGTCGAGGGTGTAGAACACCGACGCCGGTTCGGTCGTGTCGAACATGACGTCGACGTGGCCGGGCTCAGCGCTCGGCATGGTGCGGACCGAGCTTTCCGGACGCTGCTTGTCCTTGTCGAAGTCGTACGCGACACGCATGAGCTCGACGAGGCCGTTGGCGAACTCCTGGGACTCCGCGTGTGCCGACGCGCCGTTGGGGTTCTCATTCTCGAACGGCGGCTGGAACTGCGTGCCGACCTCGAAGTTCCAGGCGTAGATGCCGTACTTGTACCAGAGCATGTCACCGGAGTTGCCGGCCGCCGAGTAGAGGACGTCGGAGATCGGGCCGGTGCGAGCCGGCGTGACCGAGAGTCCGCGGTGCCGCTTGATCTCGGTGAGGATCCGCGACGACGAGCCCCAGAAGAACGACTCGTCCTCGAGCGTGGGACGCGGAGCGGAGATCCGACCAGGCGTGATGTACGCACCCGGCGACCACATGAAGTAGTTGCCCGAGCTGTGCAGGTTCATCGCGAACTTGATGTTCGGGTTCTCCCCGGCGATCCAGTCGAGGTTTCTGTTCTCCGGCTCGCTGAGCTCGGATGGTCCGGCGAACGTGCCGCTCGTGCAACTCGTGCTCGCTCCGTTGTAGCCGTCGAACAGGCTGTAGGTGTCGTAGTTGCGGTTGTTGTCGACGCCCCAGTTGTTCCGGGCCAGGAAGTCGCCGACCGTTGTCCCGGCGCAGTAGTTGGTCATGTTCTTGCGCTGGGAGTTGAAGTCGTAGAACGAGTAGTGCCCGCCGTCGGGGTTGATCGACGGGGCGATCCAGATGTCCAGGTTGTTGACCAGCTGCTTGGTCCGCCCGTCGTGCTGGTAGTTGCGCAGCAGTCGCTCGGCGGTCTCGATCGTCACCAGCGGCGGCACCCACTCACGCGCATGCTCCTGGGCATAGGCGAGGACGCCGGGCTTGGAGCCGTCGCGGACCTTGCCGATTCGCAGCGCGTAGACCGGGTGCGGGTCGCGAGACACGGACGCGGGGGCGCTCAGTCCGTCGGAGAGGGTTGCGGTAGTCGCCGTGACGGTGCCGCTGCCTGTGCTGCCGCGGTAGGTGCTTGCGGTGACGAGTGCGCTGGCGACACTGTCGGCATTGATGGCCGAAACGACCTGCGCCGCAGTGCTCGTGAGTGTGCCGGACGCGTTCGTCGCGAGTGACACCGTGACCGTGGACCCGCTCACCGAGACGCCCAAGGCTGAGTCTGCAGTGCCGGGATCGACGAACGACACCGAGATGTCGTTGCCGCCCTCGTGGCCCCAGGCCTTGGAGTCGATCGCGACGCGAGTGGCGTTGGACGAGCCGAGCACGGCCTGCGCCGCCCGACGGTAGCCGTTCGTCTCGTACGGCAGCTCGACGATCTCGGAGATCTGGGGGAACTCCGCTGCAAGAGCGTGGATCCGGTCGTACAGCTCGGTCGGGGTGAGGTAGGAGGTGATGAAGTCCTTCTGGTAGTTCGGGCCGAAGACGTCGTCACCCTCCAGAGGCAGCCAGTCGGTGACCTTCGCGGTCGCGACATCCCCGGTCGGGCTGGTGATGTGGATCGTGTCCGGTCGGGTTTCGACCGCGGCAGCGCCCCGGTGGTAGAGGTAGACGCCCGCATCGACGAAGCGGCTGATGTTCTGCGATCCGCCGGAACCCATTTCGGTGCCGGGTCCGCTGTCGCGTTGGACCGTCAACTGCGAGCTGCTGGTCTGCCCATTCGCCCACTTGGCCTCGACGTTGAGGAAGCCCTGGCCGAAAGAGGTGTAGTAATCGGCGCGGATGATCTTGACGTCCGAGACCTCGGCTGCGGCCGCCTCGGCGGCGAACGCAGTGTTCTCGGCGCGGGCGGCCGAGAGGGTCGCCTCGCGCTCGGCGAGGATCTCAGCCGTGTCCTCCTGCTCGTGGACCGTATCGGCGAAGACGAAACCGCGGGCCTTGAGGGCCGCCTGCTCCGAGGCCGTGGCCACGACATGAGCCGTGATCGAGCCGTCGGCGTTCGGGTGAACGTGGTGGTCGAGGTCGGCTCCCGTGTCGACGAGCCGGTCGAGCTCGCCGACGTCCGGCAGGACGACCTCGAGGACCGAGACCTCTTCATTCGCTTCGCGGAGCAGCTCCGGAAGCGGTTCGGTGCCGACCGCAGTCGGTGCCGTGAGAGTGGCGGCGACGAGTGTCGCCCCACATGCCAGCGCGGTCGCCCGGCCGATCAGCCGGTTGCGAGAGTTTCTGGACATACGTCGTTGTATCTCCTTGCCAGGGAGCGCATGCTCCCCCTTGTGAGGGGTGGTGCCGTCGATGAGGGTCGACAGGTGACGTCTCCGTTGTCGTCACCCGGCGTCAGCGTGGCACAACCGGCCCGACTCGGTGGGGGATAGGTTGACGCGAGTTTCCGCGTGCTCGCACGAGCAGGGAACGAATCACGGCTCAGCTGTGGACGCCAGAGACCGATGTCGTGATCGGCGCGCCAGCGACCGCCTCAGCGGCTGTCGCGCTTGGCCTGCCGTCGGGCACCGGCAGCGGTCGTCTGCGCACGTCGGCGTTCGGTGCGCGCGTTGCGCTGCGCGGCGTCGCCGCGGGGACGGTCCACCTGGTCGCCGGCAGGGGAGCCGTCGGCTGACGAGTCTTCGACCCCACCGCCACTGGAGACACCCCATCTCACCGACCGCGCAGCGGCCAGCCGCTCGGCCTTCAGCTCGCGCGCGGACTCGTTCGCCAGCACGCCGAGGCGACGGCTCACCCTGGCCAGCGCCTCCTCGAACGCCTCCGCGCGCAGCGCCGCTCGCTGGTTGGCCGGACGGGCCTTGCCGCGCCCACCTTTGGCCGGAACCCGCGCGGAGGCTCCCCTGCGGTACTGGCCGGCGTACTTGTTACGGGCCCGCCGGATCCGCTGGTGCAGCTCGAGGGCCGCGTCCTCGTCGAGCTCGGCCAACGCGTCCTTCTCGGTCTGCGCGACGAGGAACCGCTCGTCGGGGGTCAGGGCGGCGAGCAGGGTGGCGTTCACGTGGACCTCCGAGGAGAGGGGCGGGAGTCTGCCTAGGATGGCAGTCGCGCAAACGCTGCACAATGATTCGGACCGCGCGAATCGGCTAAGTCAGCGCCGGCTCCTGCGCGAACCGCGTCGGTGAAACCTCAGGACCGGCGCCGGTCGGGACCTGGAGCGGCTCGAACCGAGCAGTGAAGAACCGCAACGACGGTGGCTCGTAGACGAAGCGCAGCCCGCCGATCGTCTCCCGCTTTCGGTACAGCTCGATGACGGCATCGGCGACGACGTCGAGGTGCCGGTCGGTGTAGACCCTGCGTGGCACCGTGAGCCGCACGAGCTCTAGCTTGGGATGCCGGTCCCGGCCGTCGGCGTCCCGCCCGGCGGAGACGATGCCGCGCTCCATCGAGCGCACGCCCGACTCGACATAGAGCGCCGCCGCCAGGGCCTGAGCGGGATAGTCGTCCTGCTCCAGGTGGGGCAGGAACTCCCGGGCGTCGAGGAACACCGCGTGTCCGCCGACGGGCGTCACGATCGGGATGCCGGCCTCGAGCAGCCGTTCACCGAGATAGCGGACCTGCCCGACGCGGTGGGCGAGGTAGTCGTCGTCGAGGGCCTCGACGAGACCCTGCGCCATCGCCTCCATGTCGCGGCCGGCCATCCCGCCGTACGACGGCATGCCCTCATAGACGACGACGAGCTCGCGGGCCTTGACGAGGATCTCCTCTGAGCGCATCGCGAGGAATCCGCCGATGTTGACGAGGCAGTCCTTCTTCCCCGACATCGTCACGCCGTCGACGTAGCCCATCATCTCCTTGGCGATCTCCGCCGTGCTCACGTCGGCATAGCCGTCCTCGCGCTGCTGGATGAAGTAGGCGTTCTCCGCGAGACGGGTCGCATCCGACCAGTGGACGATCCCGTGCGTCTGGCAGAACTCGTGCACCTCGCGCAGGTTCCGCATCGAGACCGGCTGTCCGCCGGCGAGATTCACGGTCACCGCGTGGTTGACGTAGGCGATCCCCTCGGCCCCGTGCTCGTCGACGAGCCGCTCCAGCTTGGCGAGGTCGATGTCGCCCTTGAACGGGTGGTCCGCATGGGGGTCGTGCGCCTCGTCGATGACGACGTCGACGAAGATCCCACCGGCCGCCTCCTGGTGGTACCGCGTCGTCGTGAAGTACATGTTGCCGGGCACGAACTGCCCGGGATCGATGAGGATCCGGCTGATGATGTGCTCGGCGCCGCGCCCCTGGTGGGTCGGCACGACATGCGGGAATCCGTAGTACGCCTGCACCGCGGACTGGAGCCGGTCGAAGGAGGACGACCCCGCGTAGGCCTCGTCGCCGATCATGAGCATCGACCACTGGCGGTCGCTCATCGCGCTCGTCCCGGAGTCCGTGAGCAGGTCGATGTAGACCTTCCGCGACGGTAGGAGGAACGTGTTCCAGCCCGCCTGGGCGATGGCCTCCTCCCGCTCCTCGCGCGTCGTCATGACGAGCGGCTCGACCATCTTGATCCGGTACGGCTCGGCGGGGTGGCGCATCATCGCGATCTCCTCTCGGTGGGCGTTCACCGTGAGTGTTCACCGAGGCTGATGGGGCGCGCAACCTGCATCGATGCGACCGGATAAAGTGTGCTGAATGACAAGACTGACCCGGCAGGCGCTGAGCACACTGTCCAAGATCCGGTATGCGTCGCAAACCTCCGCTGTGCGTCTCGCCACGCCGTCGGGCCGGTTGCGTGCAACGGCCCACATCCGGGTCGTCGGCCGAGCCGTCGCTCCTACGATGAAGAGGTGACTCGCGCGGTGCGCCTGCTGGGGCTCGTCCTCCTCGCCGCGCTGATGACGCTCTCGCTCGTCTGGCCCCCACCGGCCGCCGCGGAGCCGACGGACGGCGAAGCGCCCGAGCTCGTCCTCTTCTACGGCGATGGCTGTCCATACTGCGAGATGGAGCGGGAGTGGCTCGATGAGGTGCGTCGGGAGTATCCCGACCTGACCGTCCGGGAGTACGAGGTCTGGTACGACGAGGACAACCAGACCCTGCTCATGGAGGTGGCTGCCGACCTCGGCTTCGAGGTCCAGGGCGTGCCGGTCACCGTTCTCGGCGAGCGGCACTGGATCGGGTTCTCGGATCCGCTGCGGGACGATATGGTCGTCGCGATCGAGGCGGCCCTGGCCGAGAACGCCGCTGGCGACGTCTCCGCCGAGACCGCGCCGCAGACGACTGCGATCGAGGTCCCGCTTCTCGGGGAGGTCACGCTCGGCGACTCCCTCGTCGCCTCGACACTTCTCATCGGCTTCGTCGACGGCATGAATCCCTGCTCGCTGTGGGTCATCACCGTGCTCCTCGCCATCGTCGTACGCACCGGTGACCGGGGGAGGGTCTTCGCGATCGGCATCACCTTTCTCCTCGTCACGGCGCTCATCAACGGCCTGTTCATCATGGGCGTGTACTCGGCGCTCGGCCTGGTCTCCCACCTCGGCACGGTCCAGGTCGTCGTGGCGCTGGTCGCCGGCGCGTTCGGCGTCATCGGCATCAAGGACTACGTCGCGTTCAAGCAGGGCGTGACGATGTCGATCAGCGACTCGGCCAAGCCGGGTCTGTACCACCGGATGCGGCGGGCCGCCGGCCACGAGGCGCTGCTCCCGGCGCTCGCCGCGACCGCGGTGCTCGCGATGGGCGCCTCGCTGCTCGAGATCCCGTGCACGGCAGGGTTCCCGCTGCTGTGGGCCGGCCTCCTCGAGGCGAACGGCGTAGGCCCTGCCGAGGCCGTCGGGCTGCTGGTCCTCTATCTCATCCCCTTCCTGCTCGACGAGCTCATCGTCTTCACCGTCGCGGTCGTGACCATGCGCTCGTTGAAGATGCAGGAGCGCCACGGCCGGCTCCTCAAGCTCGTCGCCGGGACGATGATGCTCGCCCTGGCCATCACCGTGCTCGTCGACCCGGAGGCGATGAGTGACCCGGGCACGGCCGTCCTCGTCTTCCTCGGTGCGTTCGGAGCGGCCACGCTCATCCACCTCACGTGGTCCCGGTGGGGTCGCGATCTGGACCGCGACGGGGCAGGTGAGCACCGCATACCCCCACGTCAGCGGTCCGACGTGCGCTGACGGGTGGCCTGCCGACCAGCGCAACCCTCCAGACCTGAGACGATGGCGAGCATGCCTGACCGAGACGAGAGACAGCCCCGCAGAGCGCTCGTCACCGGGGCGACCGGCTACATCGGGTCGCGTCTGGTGCCGAGGCTGCTCGAGGAGGGCTGGACCGTGCGCGTGCTGACGCGCAACCGCGCCAAGATCGAGCAGCGACGCTGGGTCGACGAGGTCGAGGTCGTCGAGGGCGACGCGACCGCCAAGATCACGTTGGCCGAGGCGCTCGCCGATGTCGACGTCGCGTACTACCTGCTGCACTCGATGGACGGACAGCCGGGCTTCGCCGACCGTGACCGGGACATGGCCCGCACCTTCGGCGTCGCGGCCTTCGAGGCGGGCGTCGGGCGTATCGTCTACCTCTCCGGCCTGCACCCCGAGGGTCATCTCTCGGACCACCTCGCCTCCCGCGTCGAGGTCGGCGACCTGCTCATGGCCAGCGGCGTTCCGACCGCGGTCCTGCAGGCCGCGGTCATCCTCGGGTCGGGTTCGGCGTCCTTCGAGATGCTGCGCCACCTCACCCATCGCCTGCCGGTCATGGTGGCGCCGAAGTGGCTGAACAACCGGATCCAGCCGATCGCCGTGCGGGATGTCCTGTACTACCTCGTCGCCGTCGCCGAGCTGCCTCCCGAGGTCAACCGGACCTTCGACATCGGCGGCCCGGACGTCCTCACCTACCGCGACATGATCCAGCGATATGCGCGGCTCACCGGCCACGGCGGCCGCGCCATCTACACGGTGCCGGTGCTCACGCCCTGGCTCGCGAGCCACTGGGTCGGTCTCGTCACGCCGGTGCCCGCTGGCATCGCCAAGCCGCTCGTGCAGAGCCTCGTCCACGAGGTGGTCTGCCACGAGCACGATCTCGACGAGCTCGTGGGCGCTCCCACCGGTGGCGCGCTCGGGTTCGACGACGCGGTGCGCGCGAGCATCGACGCCGAGCACGGTCCGAGACCGGAGCCCGGGACCGTCGACCCGGCCCGGATCACCGCCGCCGACCCGAAGTGGGCGGGAGACTGACCCGTGCGAGCAGCGATCGCCGAGCTCCAGGCCTTCGTCCACGCCGCGCTCGTCGAGCCGGTCCCACGCGACCACGAGGAGTCCGACGCGCGGTTCCGTCGCCGGCGCGTCGTGGCCGTCGTCACGCTCCTGGTCGGCGCCGGTGTCCTCGGGTGGGCGCTGCGGATCGAGCCGGGTGACGAGCTCTTCTACGTCGCCACGGTCGCGCTCGCGGTCGTCTGGCTGGTCGGAGCGTTCGCCTCGGGGCAGCTCCACCTGGGTCACACGGTCACCCGCCGGGGTGAGCACTCCCGCCCGGTCCTCCAGCCGATCATCCTCGGCATCATCCTGCTGGCGGTCTTCTGCGCCGGCGCGCTCGTCGTCGGACGGATTCCCGTCCTCCGCAACCCCGTCCAGGACCTGCTCGACCACGCGCAGTTCGGCTCGCTACCCATCGTCGCGCTGATCACCGCTCTCAACGGGATCTCGGAGGAGCTGTACTTCCGCGGCGCACTCTATGCGGGCGTCGGCCGCAAGCATGCCGTTCTCATCACGACCATCGTGTATGCGCTGGTCACCGCCGCGAGCGGCATTCCCCTCCTGGTGTTCGCGGCCGTCATCCTCGGTGTCGTCGTCGGGCTGCAGCGGCGCGTGACCGGCGGGATCATGGGCCCGATCATCACCCACCTGATCTGGTCGCTCGGGATGCTGTTCCTGCTTCCGCCGTTGTTCGCCTGGGCGAGCTGAGCCAGTCGGGGGACGGCTCTCGGGGGGTCATCGCTCACCGGGGAAGGGTCACGAGGGTGTAGCCGGCGGCCCGGATGCCGTCGATGATGCGCGGAAGCGCGTCCGCGTCGAGAGTGGTGCCGTCCTTCGGGTTGGAGCCGACGTGCATGAGCACGATCTCGCCCGGCTGGAGGCCGGCCATGACGCGTTCGTAGACGATCTCGGCGGTGATGCCGCCTGAGGTTCCCTTCCAGCCGAGGGTGTCGACCGTCCACCGGTAGGCGACGTAGCACTCGTCGTTGACCAGGCCGATCGTCGTCGCGTCACGGGCGCCGAACGGGAAGCGGAACAGCGGCCGCGTCTCGGCGCCGGTCTGGGCGCGGATCGTCGCTCGACCCGAACGGATCTGGTCGACCACCTGGGTGCGGGTCAGGGTCGTCAGGTCGGGGTGCGTCTGGGTGTGGTTGCCGACCGGGTACGAACGGGCGATCTCCCGGGCCAGGGCCGGATGGTCGAGAGTGAAGTCGCCGGTGAAGAAGAAGGTGGCCGGTGCGTTCTTCGCGGCGAGGGTGTCGAGGATCTTCCGCCCACCGGCGTCGCTGGCGCCGCCGTCGAAGGTCAGCGCGACGACCCGCTTCGTCGTCGCGACCCGCTCGACGTCCATTCCCTCGTAGGGGCCGAGGTCGCATGAGGGTGCCGGGGGAGGGGTTGTCGGCGCTGGGGTTGTCGCCGCGGTAGGTGTCGGCGCTGGGGTCGTCGGCCCAGGGCTTGTCGGTGCAGGGGTCGACGATCTCGTGGTCCAGGTGCGCGTCGGCGGCGTCGCGGTGGGGGCGGCGGTGCTCCGTCCCTGCTCCGGAGCGTCCGAACCACAGGCGCTGGCGACCAGTGACACCGTGAGGAGGACTGCGGCCACCGCGCACCGAGCCCATCGTGACCCTGTGGTCGTCGTCCGCATCACGATCGCCTCCTCGGTGGCCACCGATACGACGCCCGAGGGGACCGGACGGTTGACGGCTGACGACGACGTCACAGTGGACGTCGACGTGACGAGCGGACCGTGTCGAGAGGGCTGTGGACGACGGACCTGCGCTGTCGGTGGCGACGCCTACGCTGGTGCCCGCACCACCGCATACCCCCGACTCGAGCGCCAGGAGGAAGGCCGCCGATGCACACCGCGACCGCGCTGCGGCTGGCCCGATCCCTGCTCGACGAGCACGGACTGCGGGACTGGACCCTGGCACTCGACCGGGCGAAGACCCGGGCCGGGGCCACGCATTTCAGGAGCCGCCGGATCACGCTGAGCGGGCCACTGACCCGCGCACACGACGAGGATCTCGTCCGCGACACGATCCTGCACGAGATCGCCCATGCGCTCGTCGGGCCGGACCATGGTCACGACAGGGTGTGGAAGGCCAAGGCCCGCCAGATCGGGGCCAGCGACCAGCGGTGCTTCTCGTCCGAGGCCGCGCGCGAGCTGGCGCCGTTCATCGGCATCTGCCCCGCCGGGCACGAGGTCCGGCGCCACCGGCGTCCGACGCGGCTCATCGCGTGCGCGCAGTGCTCGTCGTCGTTCGACCCTGCGCATCTGTTCGAGTGGACCTACCGCGGCCGAGGTTTCACCGCACACCCGGACTATGTCCGGGCCGTGGCCGGAGCCCGCTCCGACGGTGGTCCCGTCGGCATGATTGCGCAGAAGCCGATGCTCGAGCTCGGGACCGTCGCCCGCATCGTGGCGGACGGACGGTTCCACGGCTGCACCGGCGAGATCGAGGGCGTCGGCCGGAGTCGCTACCAGGTCCGCGTCGACGAGGGCATCCTCAGCGTTCCGTTCGACCTCGTCGAGCCCGCCTGAGGCCGGGCCTCACCGCTGCCGCCACCGCGGTCAGGCCGGAACGACGGCCCGTCGCGCGTTGCGGTCGATCTCCTCGGCCATCTCCGCCAGACGTGGGGTCGGGAGGTCATGCCCCATGTCGGGGAACATCAACAACCGGGAGTGCCGGATCGCTCGTGCGGTCGCGACGCCACCACTCGGAGTGACGAGCTTGTCGCGCATCCCGTGGATGACGAGGGTGGGACATTCGATCCGACGCAGACCCTCGGTGCGGTCGGGGCTCGCACCGATCGCGATGAGCTGACGCACCCCGCCCACGGTGTCGGTGCTGCGCTCGAGCGACAGCTCGACGATCTCCCGGATCCGGTCCTCGTCGTAGTGCGGTCCGGAGATGGAGCGCCACGTGCGCAGCGCCCGGTCGACCGCCGCAGCGCGGTCCTTCGGGGGCTCGGCGAGGAGCGTGGACGGCAGCTTGGTCAGGAGCGAGGGATGGACCCGGCCGACGGTCTTGCGACCTGTCGTCGACATGATCGAGCAGAGCGAGGCGACCCGCTCGGGGTGGTCGATCGTGATCTGCTGGACGATCATCCCGCCCATGGACGCACCGACGAGGTGGACGCGGTCGTGGCCGAGATGGTCCATGAGGCCGACGATGTCGGCCGCCATGTGCTCGATGAGGTAGTCGGCCTTGGCCCGGGCCTTGGCGGGACGGACCACCGACGTGATGACGTCCTTGCGCTGTGGGGCAGGTCCCTCGGTCTTGCTCGACAGCCCGATGTCCCGGTTGTCCATCCGGACGACCTGGTACCCACGCCCCACGAGGTCGTCGATGAGCTCGCGCGGCCAGGCGACCATCTGGGTGTTCAGCCCCATGACCAGATAGAGGGGCACCCCGTCGCCGAACACCTCGTACTCCAGCTCGATCCCATCGGTGACAGCGGCTCTCGGCATGGCGCCAAGTCTACGACCCGGGTGAGCGCCCGCTTAGCATGGTCGTATGCGCGAGTCCGGATCCACGCGCCGTGCCCTCGTGCTCGGCAGCGGAGGACATGCCGGCATCGCCTGGGAGATCGGCCTCATCCTCGGACTGGCCGAGCACGGTATCGACGTCACTGCGGCGGATCTCCTCGTCGGCAGCAGCGCCGGGTCCGTCGTAGCGAGCCACCTCGCCCTGGGGCGGGACATCCACGAGGCGTTGGACCGGCTCGACTCACCCGCCGTCGCCGCCACCGGCACGCGGATGGGACCGAGCGTCCTGGCCCGCTACCTGGCCGCCTCAGTGCGGCCAGGGTCACGCGCGAGCGGGCGGGCCTGGTTGGCCCGACGGGCCGAGCGCTCGGCCGTCATCGACGAGGAGTCCTTCGTCGCCGCCGTCGCTCAGGGGATCGACGACGCCGACTGGCCAGATCGCGACCTGATGATCACGGCCGTGCGGGCCGACACGGGGCAGGCCGTCGCCTTCACCCGCGACAGCGGCGTGCCGCTCGCGCGGGCCGTCGCCGCGAGCTGCGCCGTGCCGCTCCTCTACCCACCCGTGACGATCCACGGGGACCGCTACGTCGACGGGGGCATCCGGACCGTGGCCAACGCCGACATGGCGATCGGCTGTGACCGAGTGCTCGTCATCGCGCCCGTCGCGTTCGCGCTCCGGCGCTCCGACCGCCCCCGGGCCCAGCTCGCCTCGCTCGGGCCTCGGGTGCGCTCGACCTGCATCGTCCCCGACGAGGCATCCCTGGCGGCGATGGGCCGCAACCTGCTCGACCCGACCTGTGCGCCGGCCGCCCGGGAGGCCGGCACCGCCCAGGCCGCGCACGTGGCCGGCCGGGTCGTCGAGGTGTGGCACGAGCCGGTGCGAACCGACGGATAGGCTGCACCGCATACCTCCGACCCCCTGCCCCAGAAGGACCTCGCCGTGACCGACCGCGACGACGCGCAGCACCTCATCACCCTCACCGAGACGTATGCCGCGCACAACTACCACCCGCTGCCCATCGTGTTGCGCGAGGGCCACGGAGCCTGGGTGACCGACGTCGACGGCCGGCGCTTCCTCGACTGCCTGGCGGGGTACTCGGCCCTGAACTTCGGCCACGGACACCCCGATCTCGTGGCGGCGGCCCACGCCCAGCTCGACCGGCTCACGCTGACGTCACGAGCCTTCTACAGCGAGGAGATGGCGCTCTTCGCCCGCGACCTGGCCCGCCTGACGGGCAAGGAGATGGTGCTGCCGATGAACTCCGGCGCCGAGGCTGTCGAGACCGCGATCAAGGTCGCCCGTCGATGGGGCTACGAGGTCAAGGGCGTTCCGGCGCACCAGGCGTCGATGGTCGTCATGGACGGCAACTTCCACGGCCGGACGACGACCATCGTGTCGTTCTCGACGGACGAGGTGGCCCGAGTCGGCTACTCGCCCTACACCCCCGGCTTCCGACTGGCCAAGTACGGCTCGCTCGCCGCGATCGACGAGCGCATCGACGACACGACCGTCGCGGTGCTGCTCGAGCCGATCCAGGGCGAGGGCGGCGTCGTCATCCCTCCGGACGGCTTCCTCCGTGAGGTGCGTGAGATGTGTTCCGCCCGGGGCGTGCTCATGATCGCCGATGAGATCCAGTCGGGTCTGGCGCGCACCGGGCGCACCTTCGCCTGCGACCACGAGGACGTCGTCCCGGACATGTACATCCTCGGCAAGGCGCTCGGAGGCGGCATCCTGCCGGTGTCCGCCGTCGCCGCCGACCGGGACGTCCTCGGCGTCATCACCCCCGGCTCCCACGGGTCGACCTTCGGCGGCAACCCCTTCGCCGCCGCGGTCGGGCGCGCCGTCGTCGCGCTTCTCGAGACCGGCGATTTCCAGGACCGGGCGGCCCGCCTCGGGAGGCGGCTCGAGGAGGGTCTGCGTCCGCTGGTGGGTGCCGGGCTCGTCGAGCTGCGGGTCCGCGGCCTGTGGGCCGGCCTGGACATCGACCCGGGCATCATGACCGGACGTGAGATGTCCGTCGCCATGATGGAGCGCGGCCTGCTCGCCAAGGACACCCACGGCTCGACCATCCGCCTCGCGCCCCCGATCGTCGCGAGCAAGAAGGACATCGACCTCATCGTCTCGACGATCACGGAGATCCTTCGGGAGCGTCGGGCCGGATGATCTTCGCGCTCACCCTCGTCGTCTGCGCGGCCAGCCTCGTCCTCATGGTGCTCGCGGGGGTGTACGCCTACCGCGACCGTCTGATCGACGACCCGCTCCTCGGCGTCGCGGCGGTCGTCCTGCTCGGCACGCTCGTCCAGCTCGTCATCGGGCTGGCCCGGATGTCCTCGATCGACGAGGGGAGTGAGCTGGCGACGTTCGCGGCCTACCTCGTGTCGTTGCCGTTCATCCCGCTGATGACGACCTTCCTGGCGATCAAGGAGAAGACGCGGTGGGCGATGGGCTCGATCGCCGTCGGCGCGTTCGCCGTGCTCGTCATGACGGCGAGGCTCCAGCAGATCTGGAACCTCAATGTCTGACCCGGTCTCGACCCCCCACCCCGGGACGACCCGTGATGCCTCTCACGACCTGCGCTCCGGGCCCGGCATCATCATCGTCTCCGTCTACGGAGTCCTCGCCCTCGCGGCGACGGGCCGATCGATCCTCCAGATCGTCGAGTACTTCGAGCGGGCTCCGCTGTCGTACGTGCTGTCCGCCTTCGCCGCCGTCGTCTACCTCATCGCCACGGTCGCCCTGGCCCGCGGTATGCGACGGCTGGCCTGGGTGGCCATCTCCATCGAGATGGTCGGGGTCGTCGTCGTCGGTATCGCCTCCTACCTCGTGCCGGACGCCTTCCCGGACCGCACCGTGTGGTCCCAGTTCGGCAACGGCTACGGCTACGTGCCCCTGGTCCTGCCGGTGATCGGGCTGTGGTGGCTGGCCCGCAGCGGGCGAGCGCCGCATACCGACTGAACGCTCCGACTGGCGCGCCGCGCACACCGAGGAGCCCCCGACCACCGAGGTGGTCGGGGGCTCCGCATCACCCGACGTCCGTCAGGTGACGGACAGGGTCACGAGGTCGACACGCAGGCCTGGTCGTAGTCGACCTGGTCCCAGGTCGGACCCTCGAAGAAGTCACCGAGTGACACGACACCGAGCGGGTTCTCGGCGTTGGGCTCGAAGACCTTGATGGCGGAGACGGCGATGTCCTTGCCGTTGCCGTTGTAGGACTGGTTCGTCGACATGCCCTGGTAGTCGACCTCGACCTCGGGCACGGCTGCGCGGACCCCCGCCCGGGTCAGGTCGCCGTTCTCCGCGGCCTGCTCGAGCACGGCGTGCATCGGGTAGGACATGAGCCAGCCGATGAGGTAGCCACCGTTCGGCGGCGGGGCGTCGAGGGTCTCCTTCATCGCGGCCAGGCCCTCACTCTCGCCGTCCCACTGCTCGCCGATGGACATGTGGTTGTAGAGAGCGGTGAGGGCCGGCGCTGCGGCACTGTCGAGGAGGGCTGGGTTCCACGTCGGCAGCGAGCCCATGAAGCGGCCCGTGAAGCCACCGGCGGCGAGCTTGCCGACGATCTCGGCGTTCTCGGCCGGCCCGACCGCGAGCACGACGACATCTGGGTCTGCCTCGGTGATCGCCGAGACGACGGCGTCCTGGTTGCCGGTGACCTGGTTCGGACCGGTCGGGACGACCGTGACGTTCTCGGCGGCGATGCCGTTGGCCTCGGCCCACTTCTCGACACCGGCCGCGGAGTCGCCGCCGTAGTCACCGGGGTATCCGACCGCGGCCACCGACTCGGGTGCGGTGTGGTTCTCGGCGAACCAGTCGAGGCCGACGATGGCCTCCGTGCAGTACGAGTAGCCGTTCTCGAGGATGAGACCGAAGTCGTTCTCCTCGAAGGCGTAGCCGGACCACCAGGACGCCGGGGCGCCGACGATGTCGGCGGCGTCCATGTCGGGCAGGATGGCCTCCGTGTTGACGGTACCGAGCGTCTGCGCGAGCGCGAGGATGTTGGGCTCGATCTGCTGGTAGGCGGCTGCGTGCTCGGCGGCCTGGTACTTCGTGTCGCGGGTGTAGGTGTCGATGTCGACCTCGTAGCCGGCGATACCGCCGTCTGCGTTGACCTGCTCCCAGTAGGCGCGCTGTCCGTCGACGATGGGCACGGCCAGCGCCGCGAACGGGCCCTCCGTGAGGTCGGAGAGGACTCCGAGGTAGATGCACCCGGTGTCGGGGTTCACCGCCTCGGGGCAGGGCTCCTCGGTGACGCCGTCACCGATCTGGATCTCGTCGGTCGCCGAGGTCTCGGTGCCGTCGGCGGTGTCGCCGTCGCCGCTCTCGTCGACGGCCGTGCACCCGGCCAGGACGAGCGCGCCTGCGGCTGCGAGGGCGACTGCCCTGCTGATGGGTCGGGGTTTCCTCATGGATGAGCTCCTTTGATCTCGTGAGGCGGGTGGAGAGGGTGGTGTTCTTCGGTCGGGGTGGTGGGGTGGTCAGTAGCTGAAGGGCCAAGCCTTGAAGTAGGTCCGGACGCGGTACCAGAGGCCGAACAGGCCCCGTGGCTCGAGCGTCAGGAACAGGATGATCAGAGCTCCGAAGAGGATGGTCTCGAGCTGGAAGATCGTGATGATGCCGCCGCCCGTGGCACCGCCGATGAAGGGCAGGTACGGCGCGAGCTCCTCGAGAATCCGGGGGAGGAGCACGACGAACGCAGCACCGATGATCGTCCCGGTGATGGTCGCGACGCCACCGATGACGACGACCGCCAGGAGCTGGATGGACAGGAAGATGTTCCACTGCTCCGGGACGATCCTCCCCACGAGGAGGGACATCAGCGCCCCGGCGAGGCCCGCGTAGGCGGAGCTGAGCACGAACGCGAGGGTCTTGGTCCGCAGCAGGTTCACCCCCATGATCTCGGCGGCGATGTCGCGGTCGCGGACCGCGGCGAAGGCCCGACCGGTCCGGCTCCGAGCGATGTTGCGCGCCATGACGCCGAGGGCGACGAGGAGGGCGAGGCAGATGAGGTACAGCGAGATGTCCTCGTCGATGATCCACGGCCCGAGGGCGTACCGGACCGACAGGTCGCGGCCGAACAGGACGGGGAGGGCGACGCCTCGGCCGACCCCCGAGCCACCGGTGAGCTGGCTCCACTGCTTGAAGATCTGCTCACCGAGCATCAGCAGACCGAGGGTGAGCACCGCGAGGTAGAGCCCGCGCACGCGCACCGCCAGCGGCGCGACGAGCAGACCGACGACCGCCGGCACGAGTGCGGCGATGGGAAGCGCGATCGCGAGATCCAGCTCGAACCCCCAGGTGGTGCTGCCCGGGCTGCCGCCGAGAACGGCGGCGGTGTAGGCGCCGAGGGCCATGAAGAACGGATGACCGAGCGAGATCTGTCCCGCGTAGCCCGTGAGGAGGTTCAGGCCGATACCCGAGATCGCGAAGACCATCGCCATCGACAGCAGCAGCGTGAGGTCGCGGGTGAGGTAGAACGGCGCGAGCAGGGCGACGACGAGAGCAGCGATGGTCCACCACCGCTTGGCCGGGGTGTTGAGCAGCGCCTGGTCCTTGGCGTACGCCGTGACGAGTCGCGGTCGGCCGCGCCGGGCCGCGCCGGGGACCGTGCCCCCGCCCTCCGAGGAGCGCAGGGAGCGGGAGTACCCGGTGAGTCGCTCCAGCCCCTGGGCCTCGCGAGCGACGGCGTCGGCCGTGCCCGGGGACGCGTCGGGTTCGGTGGCGGTGGTCATACCCGCTGCACCTCCTTGGTGCCGTACAGACCGTAGGGACGGATGAGCAGGACGAGGATCATCACGAGATAGGGCACGACGTTCTCGAAGTTCGGCCCGAGCCATGGTGCGTAGATCGGCTGGTAGGTGCTCGTGATCGAGGAGATCAGGCCGATGAGCAGACCTCCGACGACCGCACCCTTGAGGGAGTCGATGCCGCCGAGGATCAGCGCCGGCAGCGCGACCAGGGCGAACAGGGCGTCGGTGGCCTGGACGACCGAGCCGTTCGCGGCGAGGAGGATGCCGGCCAGCGCCGCCAACGCCCCTCCGATCGCCCAGGAGAGCGAGAAGACCCGGCCGACGTCGATGCCCTGGGCCAGGGCCGCCTCCTGGTCCAGCGACGTGGCCCGCATGGCCAGTCCGATCCGCGACCGGCTGAGCCACCAGCCGAGCAGGCCGAGGACCACCATCGAGATGACGAACCGGGCGATGGTGTTGTGGTAGACGGGGATCGCACAGCCCGTGTCGCTCGCGAGGAGACACACCTGCTCGAGCTGCCACGGGTCGTTGATCGTGCGTGCCGCCGAGTCGAAGAGCCGGAAGGCGACGATGAGCAGGATGGTGAACAGCCCGACCGTGACCAGGGCCGCCGCGAACACCGGCCTGCCGACCATCGGCCGGATCGCCACGCGCTCGGAGACGATTCCGACGAGAGCGGCGACGAGCATCGCGAGCACGACCGAGACGTAGAACGGCAACCCCTGTGTCACGGCGAAGTAGGAGCAGAAGAAGACTCCGATGATGAGCAGGCCGGGCTGGGCGAAGTTGAGCACACCGGTCGCCCGGAAGATGATGACGAAGCTCACGGCGAGCAGGCCGTAGACCGCTCCCGTCCCCAGTCCGCTGATCACGGACGTGATGAAGGTCGTCATCAGCCCCTCCCGAGGTCGGCGCCGGGGTACTCGCTGGTGCCGGCGTACATGTCGTCGATCAGGTGCGGCACGGTCGCCGCGAACGCGGACCGCTTGAGCTTCTGGGTCGCGGTGAGCTCGCCGTCCTCGTGGTCGAGCTCCTTGTGGAGCATGCGCAGCTTGCGCACCGACTCGACCCGAGCCAGGCGGGTGTTGACGTCGCGGACCACGTCGGCGATCAGCTCGATCACCTCGGGCTTGGTCGACAGGTCGCGATAGGTCGTGTACTCGATCCGCCGGCGGGAGGCCCAGTCCGCCACGGTGTCGAACTCGATGCCGATGATCGCGGTGAGGTAGGGACGCTGGTCGCCGATGACGACCGCCTCGCGGACGTACGGGCTCGCCTTGATCGCGTTCTCGATCTCGCTGGGGGAGATGTTCTTGCCGCCCGCGGTGATGATGATGTCCTTGATCCGGTCGACGATCTTCAGGTGCGTCCCCTCGACCCACTCGCCGACGTCGCCGGTGTGCAGCCAGCCGTCGGCGTCCACCGTCTCCGCGGTGGCCTCGGGCTTGTTCCAGTAGCCGATGAAGGTCCCGCGGTGGCGGGTGAGGATCTCCCCGGTCCGGTCGTCGAGGCGCAGGTCGATCCCCGGCTGGGGCTCCCCGACGGTTCCGAGCCGCACTCTGCCGGGCCGGTTCGCCGTCGCGACTGCGGTGTTCTCGGTCATCCCGTAGGCCTCGTGGATGAGGACGCCGATACTGAGGAAGAAGGTGAGGACCTCGGTCGAGATCGGCGCGGCGCCGGAGAGCGCCATGCGGACCTTGGCGAGGCCGAGGTGGCGACGCAGCTTGCGCCCGGCGAGGACCCAGGCGCAGAACGTCAGCACCCGGGACAGCGGAGTGTGCGCACCACCGGTGCCGATCCGCTCCTGGGCGGCCCGGTCACCGAGACGTCGCGACAGGTCGTAGGCCAGCCGCTTGACCCGGGAGGCGTTCGCCATCCGGATCGCGACGCTCGCCTGGATCTTCTCCCAGATCCGCGGAACCGCGAAGAGCACGGTCGGCTGGACCTCGGCGAGGTCGGCCACGACGGTGTCGATCGACTCGGCGAAGTGGACGATCGTGCCGTTGCGAAGGCCGCCCCATGTCGTGACTCCCCGCTCGACGACGTGTGAGAGCGGCAGGTAGGAGACGAGGACGTCGTCGTGCGTGAGGCCGTCGGAGCCGAACATCCCGTCGTCCTCGGCGAACACGTCGGTGCCGTAGGAGATGTTGTCCGCGGAGAGCATGGCACCCCTCGGCGGACCCGTCGTCCCCGAGGTGTAGATCAGGGTGACGAGGTCCTCGGGAGTCTTCTCCGCGTCGATCCGGCTCAGCAGCTCGGGGTCGCTCGCGCGCCGCTCTGCGCCTCGAGCGACGGCCTCGTCGAGGGAGAGCAGGCGTGGGTCGTCATAGTCGGCGAGGCCGCGGCTGTCGAGGTAGACGACCCACTCGAGGGTGTCGACGTCGTCGATGACCGCCATGGCCTTGTCGACCTGCTCCTGGTCCTCGGCGACGAGGACCCGGGCGCCGCTGTCCTGCAGCAGGTAACGGATCTCGGCGACCGGGTTGGTCGGGTAGAAGCCCACGACCGCGGCTCGGAGCATGTTGGAGCCGAGGTCGACGTAGAGCCATTCCGGACGGTTCTCCGACTGGATCGCCACCCGGTCGGTGGGTCCGACGCCCAGGGCGGCCAACGCATACGCCACCATCTCGACGTTGGCGAGGTAGTCCGCCCAGGTGATGTCTCGCCAGATGCCGTGTCGTTTCTCGCGCAGGGCGACCCGCTGCGGCATCTGCGCGGCGTTCTCGCGCAGCTGTCGGGACAGGTGCCAGGTCGCGTGCGTGGTCGCGGCGGAGCTGGTGGGGGTCGTCGTCGCGGTCACGAGCTCGCCTCCGAGTGGTCGAACTGACCCTTGACGTCATCGGTGGCTCCGCCGAGGTATGCGGCGATCACCGCCGGGTCGCGCTGCACCTGAGCGGGAGTCCCGAGAGCGATGCGCTGGCCGAAGTCGATGACCATGACCCGGTCGGCCAGGTCCATGACGAGCCGCATGTCGTGCTCGACCATGATCATCGCGATGCGCAGCTGGTCGCGGACGTCGAGGATGAAGCGGGCCATGTCCTCGGTCTCCTCGGCGTTCATGCCGGCGACGGGTTCGTCGAGGAGCAGCAGGACGGGGTCCATCGCGAGCGCCCGCCCGAGCTCGATGCGCTTCTTGATGCCGTAGGGGAGGATGCCGACCGGCATCTGCCGAACAGCGGTGAGGTCGAGGAACTCGATGATGTTCTCGACGTCGCGCCGGGCCCCGAGCTCGGCCCGGCGCGCGGACGGCAGCCACGCCATCGCCTGCCACCACGAGCCGCCCATGTGCTGGTGCCGGCCGAGGAGGAGGTTCTCGAGCACGGTGAGGTTGTCGAACAGCTCGATGTTCTGGAAGGTCCGCGCCACACCCTTGGCGGCGACGGTGTCGGGCCGCATCCCGAGCAACTCCTCGCCGCGCAGGCGGATCGAGCCCGTCTGGGGGCGGTACACCCCGCTGATGCAGTTGAAGGTCGACGTCTTGCCGGCCCCGTTGGGCCCGATGATCGCGAACAGCTCACGTTCGGCGACCTCGAAGGAGACCTTGTCGAGCGCGATGTTGCCGCCGAACCGGAGGGTGAGGTCATCGGCCTGGAGAAGGGGCGGGATCCCGCTCACAGATGATGCTCCTGTCGTGGGTGAGGTCATGACAGCCACCGCTTGCGCCGCTTGTAGTGCTTGACCTCGCGCAGCGATCGCTTCTCGCCGGCACCGCCGAGGTAGAACTCCTGGATGTCCGAGTCGCCTCGCAGCGTGGCGGCCGGGGCGTCCATGACGGTGAGGCCGTTCTCCATGACATAGCCGTGGTCGGCGATCGACAGCGCCATCGCTGCGTTCTGCTCGATGAGCAGGACACCCGTGCCTGCCTTGTTGATGTCGACGATGAGGTCGCGGATCTGTTCGACGATCTTGGGCGCCAGGCCGAGGCTGGGCTCGTCGAGGAGGAGGTAGGACGGCTCGGACATCATCGCCCGGCCGATCGCGAGCATCTGCTGTTCGCCGCCGGAGAGGTAGCCGGCGCGTTCGGCCTTGCGCTGGGCCAGGATCGGGAACATGCCGTAGATCCGGTCGTACTTGTCCTTCAAGCCGCTCCCGGCCTGGGTGTGCGCGCCGACTCGGAGGTTCTCCTCGACCGTGAACTCGGTGAAGACCCGCCGCCCCTCCATCACCTGGCTCACGCCCGACGCCACGACACCGGCTGCCTTGCGGGTGTCGATCTTCGCGTCGTCGAGGCTGACGTAACCGCGGGTGATCCGGCCGCGGTGGATGTCGAGCAGACCGGTCATGGCGCGAAGGAGGGTCGTCTTTCCGGCGCCGTTCGCGCCGAGGACGGCGACGATCGAGTCGGGGGCGACAGACAGGCTCGCGCCGCGCAGCGCGAGCATGACGTCTTCGTAGACGACCTCGAGATTGTGGACGGCGAGCGTCATTGCTCTCCTCGGCCTGGTACTGGTCGGGGGAGTCTCGAACGGTAGTGAGCGCACGCGCCGTGGAGGGGTTTGGCCCCACCCCCGTTACCAAGATGTGACCGACGAGTAACCCGCCTCGATCGGCCCGAACGCCACATTCGAGCGGCTGGGGTCAGACCCGCTCGAGGAGGAAGACCGGGATCCGGCGCCCGGCCGCCGTCGCGGTCACGACGTAGTCGGCGTACGGCGGGAAGGCCGCGACGCACCGCTGCCACCACTCGTCGTACTCCGCGCCGTCGATCTCCCGTGCCACCGTCGGCCAGGAGTCCGTGCCGTCCATGAGCTCGACACGTGGGTCGGCCACGAGGTTGTGGTACCACTGCGGATGCTTCGGGCCGCCGCCGATCGAGGCGACCGCCGCATACACCCCGTCGTGCTCGACCCGCATGAGCGGGACCTTGCGGATCGCCCCGGACTTCGCTCCGCGCATCGTCAGCAGGACGACCGGACGGTTCTGGATGTGGACCGAACGCGTGTCGCCGGTCTCCTCGATGACGTCCACCTGGGAACGAACCCAGCCGGTCGGGCTCGGCTCGTATGCGGCGCTCCCCTCATCCATCGGAGGACCGCTTCCACAGGTTGATGCCGGCATCCACGGCGTGGCCGTCGATCCGCTCGAGCTCCTCATCGGTGAAGTCGAGCCGCTCCAGTGCCCCGAGGGAGTCGTCGAGCTGCTCGACGCTCGAGGCGCCGATGAGCACCGACGTCACGCGGTCGTCGCGAAGCGCCCACGCAAGAGCCATCTGCGCCAGCGACTGGTCGCGTCCGCTCGCGATCTCGTCGAGCGCCCGGATGTGCGCGAGGGACGCGTCGGTCAGGAGGGCGGGGTCCAGCGACTTGTCCTGCGCGGCGCGGGAGCCCTCCGGGATGCCGCCCAGGTACTTGGCCGTGAGCATTCCCTGGGCCAGCGGACTGAACGCGATGCACCCGACACCCTCGTCGCCGAGTACGTCGAGGAGGTCTTCCTCGATCCAGCGGTTGAGCATCGAGTAGGACGGCTGGTGGATGAGCAGTGGGGTGCCGAGATCGCGCAGGATCGCGATCGCCTCTCGGGTGCGGGGTCCGGAGTAGGACGAGATGCCGGCGTAGAGCGCCTTGCCCTGACGCACAAGCGTGTCGAGGGCGCCCATGGTCTCCTCGAGTGGCGTCGTCTCGTCGAAGCGGTGGCTGTAGAAGATGTCGACGTAGTCAAGGCCCATCCGACGCAGCGACTGCTCGGCGCTCGCGATGAGGTACTTGCGCGAGCCGCCGCCCTGGCCGTAGGGACCCGGCCACATGTCGTAGCCGGCCTTGGAGCTGATGACCAGCTCGTCCCGGTAGGGGAGGAAATCGCGGCGCAGCAGGGTCCCGAAGTTGCGCTCGGCCGACCCGTAGGGCGGGCCGTAGTTGTTCGCGAGGTCGAAGTGCGTCACCCCGCGGTCGAAGGCCCGGCGAAGGATGGCCTGCTGGCGCTCCAGCGGGACGTCGTCCCCGAAGTTGTGCCAGAGGCCGAGCGAGATGGCGGGCAGGTCCAGGCCCGAGCGGCCGCAGCGGCGCCAGACCATCCCGGCGTCGTACCGGTCGCCCGCGGCGAGGTAGTCCAGGTCGTGATACGTCATGGTCGGCAAGCATGGCACGCTCCGGCCACGGGGGTAAGGTGGGCGCAGGTCATGAGTGCCAGCACGACAAGCCCCGGCTCGCTGGCCGGCAACCCTCCACTCGCGGTGGGGTGCCCCGGGTGAGGACCTGGCGGGCGCATCGTGAGGTGGGCCCGCAAGCGCGGGAGGTGTCCCGCACCCGTTTTCCTGCCGCGGGCCGTGCCCGTGGCCTCTGCTCCACTTCACGGAAAGGGACGATCACTCGATGAGTGACACCTGGGCCTTCGAGACCCGACAGATCCACGCCGGTCAGCAGCCGGACTCGGCGACCGGCGCCCGGGCGCTGCCGATCTACCAGACCACCTCGTACGTCTTCAACGACACCGAGCATGCGGCGAACCTGTTCGGGCTCAAGGAGTTCGGCAACATCTACACCCGGCTGATGAACCCGACGACCGACGTCGTCGAGCAGCGGATCGCCAGCCTCGAGGGCGGTGTCGGCGCGCTGCTGCTCGCGAGCGGCCAGTCCGCCGAGACCCTCGCCATCCTCAACATCGCCGAGGCCGGCGACCACGTCGTCGCCAGTCCGAGTCTGTACGGCGGGACGTTCAACCTGCTCAAGTTCACCCTGCCGAAGTTCGGCATCCAGGTGGACTTCGTCGACGACCCGACGTCCCTGGAGTCCTGGCGGGCGGCGCTGCGGCCGAACACCAAGCTGCTGTTCGGCGAGACGATCGCCAACCCCAAGGGTGAGGTCCTCGACATCGAGGGGATCGCCGGAGTCGCCCACGACCACGGCGTGCCCCTCGTCGTCGACAACACGATCGCGACACCGTTCCTCATCCGTCCCCTGGAGTGGGGGGCCGACATCGTCGTGCACTCGGCCACGAAGTATCTCGGCGGCCACGGCACCTCGATCGCCGGCGCGATCGTCGACGGCGGTCGCTTCGACTTCGCCGCCGACCCGGAGAAGTTCCCCAACTACAACACTCCGGAGGAGAGCTACCACGGCCTGCGCTACGGCCCCGACCTCGGTGTCGGGAGCCCGTTCGGGGCCAACCTGTCCTTCATCCTCAAAGCACGCGTGCAGCTGCTGCGCGACATCGGCCCGGCAGTCTCCCCCTTCAACGCCTTCCTCGTGGCGCAGGGCATCGAGACGCTGAGCCTGCGCATGGAGCGGCACATCGAGAACACCCACAAAGTGGCCGCCTTCCTCACCGGCCACGACCAGGTCGAGAAGGTCATCTGGGCCTCGTTGCCGGACGGGCCGACCCACGACCTGGCGCAGAAGTACTCCCCGAAGGGTGCCGGCGCGGTGATCTCGTTCGAGATCGCCGGTGGCGTCGAGGCCGGTCGACGCTTCGTCGAGGGGCTCTCCCTGCACAGCCACGTCGCGAACATCGGCGACGTCCGGTCCCTCGCGATCCACCCCGCCACGACGACCCACTCCCAGGGCACCGACGAGGGCCGGCTCGCCGCGGGGGTGACCCCGGGCCTCGTGCGCCTCGCGGTCGGCCTCGAGCACATCGACGACATCGTCGCGGATCTCGAGGCGGGCTTCGCGGCGGCGGCCGCGAGCGACGCCTGAGCCGTCCCGAAACGGGCCTGTGGATAACCCGCAGGCGTCGTCGCCGGACTGTGGCAGCGTGTCGCCATGGCAACCCTGCGTGTCGACGGTGCCGCGGTCGCGGCGCTCGGTGAGGACCTCCGCGAGGTGGCGGAGGTCCTCACCGACCTCGACGGGGTCGGGGTCCACGCGGGCGACCTCGGCGACGTGTCGGTGGCCCGCGCCCTCGACGAGCTCCTCGGCAACTGGACCGCGGTCCGGGTCGAGCTCGTGAGCGGACTGACCGCCCTGGCGTCGGCCGCGGGTGAGGCGGGCGCCGCATACCTCCAGGTCGAGGCGGAGGTCGGAGCGATGTTCGGTGGCGTTCGTGGGTAGCGGGATGACCCTCGGCGGATCGCTGGTGCCCGTGAGCGGCAGCACGGCGGGGATCCGGTCGATGGCCGACGGGCTGCGCGCCGTGGCTCTGCGGGTCGGGCTCGTGGGCGAGCGGCTCGCCGACCTGCGCGGCGCCGCCGCGTGGGAGAGTCCCGCGGGAGACCGGTTCGCGGTCGCGCTCGGGGTGCTGCCCCCGGCGCTCGACCAGGTCCGGCACCGCTACCTGGCAGCCGCCGACGCGCTCGACGAGTTCGCCGGTCACCACGACCGGGCCGCGTCGGAGACCGAGCGGCAGGCGGTGGCGCATCGCGCGGCGCTCGACGACGTCCACGCCATCGAGGACGAGATCACCCGGGCCGCGGCCGAGCCCGGCGGGGAGCACCGAGTGCCGGACCTGTATGCGCGGCAACGGGCCGCGATCGCGCGCGGCACGGCGGCGGAGGAGGAGTTCGGGGCGCAGTGGCGGTGGTTCGACGCGGCGGCTGCCGAGTGCGCCACCCGGCTGCGAGCGGCCGCCCAGGACGGGATCGTCGACACCGGCGACTACGAGGCTCTGCGCCGCGTGCGGGACCTGGCGCAGGACCTGACGTCGGCCTTCGGAGTCGCCGGCATGCTTCCCACCCCGGTCAAGGCGTTCTCGGCGGCTGCTGCGGGGGTCGGGGCGGGGGTCGTCATGGCGGCGGACACCCTTCTGCTGCTCGGCTACGACGAGGGCTCGTGGTCGGCTTTGGTCGAGACCGCTGGGTGGAACCTCGCCGGTCGGGGCGCCGCGACGATGTCGAGCGCGGCGGGGATCGGAGCGGTCAAGGGCCTCGACGGACGATGGCGCGGACAGCACCTGGCGACGGGCGACCGGCTCCGACAGGGACGGGACGAAGTACGCACACAGTCCGCCCGCCAGCGGGCCGCCCTGCGCACGCCGGTGGCCGACCGGGAGCTCTACTCGCCGCGGACGGGAGGCACCCGACCCGCGACGATCGGTCCGCGTCAGCGGGCCCACGTCCGCCTCGTCCGAGCCGTGGAGGACCGGATCGCGGTCAAGGTGGCGGGCGTCAACGACCGATGGCGGATGGCCGCCTCGGGGGGCTCCAACGCTGTCGTGCTGCAGGTGGGTGCCGACGCGGTGCGGGTTGCGGCGGCGGCTCGGGCGACCGAGCAGCACGTCCGGTCTGCCCGTGAGACGGTCCCCGCCGCGGCCGAGCGGACGAGGGACCGCTGGCAGGCGTGGCGCGAGGGCGACCGCTAGCTCGACCCGCGGGAGCGATGTCTCACATCGCGGGAGACCTTCGGGACGGCTCGACATCAGGCGACGCGGATCCTCTACGGTTGAGCCAGGTCATGAGTGCCAGCGCCAAGCCCCGGCTCGCTGGCCGGCAACCCTCCTTCCGCGGTGGGGTGCTCCGGGTGACGACCTGGCCGACGGACGCCCGTCCGGCGGCAAGCGCGGACCCGTGGTGAACCCTCCGATCCAAGGTCGGTCGACGCCTCCGGGTCCATCAGGACCAGGAGATCTCCATGTCGACCATCGCTACCGACCCTCGACCGCTCGCCGCCGGTCCGGGCCTCCACGTCGCCGGGCCGAGCCCCGTGCCGACCACGCTCGCGGCGGGGCTCACCTGTCGGCTCGCCGACGGACGGGTCGTCGAGCACGCCAACCTCGACCACGGTGCATCCGCACCGGCCCTGACGACCGTCAAGCAGGCCGTCGACTCCGCGACCCGAAGCTACGCGTCGGTGCACCGGGGGAAGGGCCACGCCTCCCAGGTGTCGAGCCGCTACTACGAGGCCGCCCGCGACGAGGTAGGCCGGTTCGTCGGCGCCCGGAGCCACGACATCGTCGTGTTCACCCGCCACACCACGGACTCGATGAACCTCCTGGCCTCCGCCCTGCCGGCCGGGACAATCGTCTTCGTCTTCGAGTCCGAGCACCACGCGACCCTCCTGCCCTGGGCACCTGAGACGACCGTCCGCCTGCCGATCCCGCACACGGTCGAGGAAGCCGGCGAGATCCTCGAGGCCGCCCTGGCGGCACACCCGGCGGCCCATCGTCTGGTGGCCCTCACGGCCGCCTCGAACGTCACCGGCGAGGTGTGGCCGCTGCACCGGCTGACCCCCATCGCCCGACTCCACGGCGCACGAGTGGTCATCGACGCGGCCCAGCTCGCGCCTCACCGGCCGGTCGACCTGCGCCGGCTCGGGGCCGACTGGGTCGCCTTCTCCGGGCACAAGCTCTACGCACCGTACGGAGCGGGAGTCCTCGTCGGCCGCCGCGACTGGCTCGACGCGGCCGACCCCTACCTCCGCGGCGGCGGAGCCTCGGTCGCGGCCACGCGCACTCACGTCGCGTGGCACCGCGGGCCGGCGCGCCACGAGGGCGGAAGCCCCAACGTCCTCGGCGCGGTCGCGCTCGCGGCGGCCTGTGCCACGTTCACCCGGCACCGGGCCGCGATCGAGGATCACGAGCGCGCGCTCTTCGAGGGCCTGCAGGACGCGCTGGCGGCGATCCCCGGGGTGCGTACCCACAGCCTCTTCGGCGCCGAGCACGACCGGGTCCCCGTCGTCACCTTCACCGTCGAGGGGCTGGACGCCGACCTCGTCGCGACGATCCTCTCCGTCGAGCACGGCATCGGGGTCCGGGACGGCCGGTTCTGCGCCCACCTGCTCGTCGACGAGCTGCTCGGGCGGGCAGGAACGGCCATCGGGTCGGGCGCCCAGCAGCGGAGTGCGGGCGCCGGGTCGGCTGTCCGGGTCAGCCTCGGGCTCGGCAACCGCCCGGAGCACGTCGAGCGCCTCGTCGCCGCCGTGCGCGATCTCGCGGAACGCGGGCCTCGGCGCACGTGGCGCCGCGACGTGCAGGGCGTCTGGCGCACCCCCGGCGTTCCGGAGGCGCCCATCGACCTCCCGTGGTGAGCGGGACGCGCCCGGGGGCCCTGCGGCAGGGCCACTCGAGTGACGTGCGCGCACCGAGAACCCGAGGTGCCCGACGTATCCTGGGCCGATGCCCCTGGCCGCAGCGCGATCCGGCGGGCGGCCCAGGTCGGGCGCCTCCGACCCGACCCCCTGGCAGGGCCGTCCGGACCTGCTCGGCTACCCCGAGGAGCTGCCGGTCGTCGCGGCCCACGACGAGATCCTCGCGGCGATCCGGGACAACCAGGTGGTCGTGATCGCCGGCGAGACCGGGTCGGGCAAGACCACGCAGATCCCGAAGATCTGCCTCGAGCTGGGTCGTGGGGCCGACGGGACGATCGGGCACACCCAGCCCCGACGGATCGCGGCCCGCTCCGTCGCCGAGCGCGTCGCCGAGGAGCTCGGGGTCGACCTCGGCGCGGAGGTCGGCTACCAGGTCCGGTTCACCGACCGCTCCACCCGCGACACCCGCCTGAAGGTGATGACCGACGGAATCCTGCTCGGTGAGCTGCAGCGCGACCGCGACCTGCGTCGCTACGACACGATCATCATCGACGAGGCGCACGAGCGCAGCCTGACGATCGACTTCATCCTCGGCTATCTCAGGTCGCTCCTGCCTCGCCGTCCGGACCTGAAGGTCGTCGTCACGTCCGCCACGATCGACCCGGAGCGCTTCGCTCGACACTTCACGACAGACCCGAGCCGACCGGTCCCGGTCATCGGGGTCTCCGGCCGGACCTATCCGGTCGAGATCCGCTACCGACCGCTGGTCGAGCGGGACGAGGAAGGCCGCACCACCGCCGACCGCGACCAGGTCACGGCGATCTGCGAGGCCGTCGAGGAGCTGTGGACCGAGCGGGCGCCGGGACCCGGCGGCCAGGACATCCTCGTGTTCCTCTCGGGCGAGCGGGAGATCCGAGATGCCGCCGAGGCGCTGCGCGGGATGGAGCTGCCGCGAACCGACATCCTCCAGCTGTACTCCCGGCTCTCCGCCGCCGAGCAGCACCGGGTGTTCGAGCGCGGCTCCAATCGGCGGATCATCCTGGCCACCAACGTCGCCGAGACCTCGATCACGGTTCCCGGCATCCGCTATGTCGTCGACACGGGCACCGCGCGGATCTCCCGCTACAGCCAGCGGACCAAGGTCCAGCGGTTGCCGATCGAGGCGATCTCCCAGGCCAGCGCCACCCAGCGCTCCGGACGGTGCGGCCGCCTCGCCGACGGCATCGCGATCCGTCTGTACGGCGAGGAGGACTTCGAGTCCCGGCCCGCCTTCACCGAGCCCGAGATCCTGCGCACCTCGCTCGCCGCCGTCATCCTCCAGATGACCTCGCTCGGCCTCGGCGACGTCGCGCGGTTCCCCTTCATCGACGCGCCGGACTCGCGACAGGTCGCCGACGGTCTCCGGCTCCTCGAGGAGCTGCATGCGATCGAGGACGCCCAGGTGAGCGGACGCGCGGACCGGCGGAGGGGTCGGGACCGACGCGGAGGGCGAGGGGAGCGCAGACGGCTCACCGCATACGGACGTATGCTCGCGAGACTCCCGCTGGACCCCCGCCTCGGGCGGATGCTCATCGAGGCCGACCGACGTGGCTGCACGGCGGAGGTCCTCGTCATCGTCGCGGCGCTTTCCATCCAGGACGTCCGGGAGCGGCCGACCGACCAGCAGACTCAGGCCGACCAGGCCCACGCCCGCTTCAAGGCGACGGGTGCAGGTGAGGGAAGTGACTTCGCCTCGGTCCTCGCCCTGTGGCGCTATCTCAAGGCGCAGCAGAAGGCGCTGTCCGGCAGCGCGTTCCGCCGGATGTGCAAGGCCGAGTTCCTGCACTACCTTCGGGTGCGCGAGTGGCAGGACCTGCACACCCAGCTCGTCTCGGCTTGCAAGGACGTCAAGCTCGACCCCCGCCGCTCGACGGCGGCGCCCGACGCGGACCCGGACTGGGACCGGATCCACCAGGCCCTGCTCGCAGGGCTGCTCTCGCACGTCGGACTGCGCGACGAGCGCACCCGCGACTACCTCGGTGCTCGCGGAGCGCGCTTCGCGATCCAACCGGGGTCCGTGCTCTTCCGACGCCAGCCCGACTACGTCATGGCGGCCGAGCTCGTCGAGACCACGCGCCTGTGGGCACGCACCAACGCCCGGATCGACCCGCGGTGGGCCGAGGAGCTCGGCGCCCACCTGGTGAAGCGGTCCTACGCCGAGCCGCACTGGTCCCGCGCCCAGGGGTCGGTGCTCGCGCGCGAACGGGTCACCATGTACGGCGTCCCGCTCGCGGTGGACCGGCGTGTGCAGTACGGCCGGATCGACCCGGAGGAGGCGCGCGAGCTGTTCATCCGGCACGCTCTCGTCGAGGGCGACTGGGACACCCGGCACCGTTTCCTCGCCGACAATGCCCGCTTGCGCACCGAGCTCGAGGAACTGGAGGAGCGATCCCGCCGCCGTGACATCGTCGTCGGCGACGAGGTGGTCTACGACTTCTACGACCGTCGCATCCCGCCCGACGTCGTCTCCGGACGGCACTTCGACTCGTGGTGGAAGAAGGCCGGTCGCACCACGCCGGACCTGTTGACCATGACGCCCGACCTGCTGACCCGCGAGGAGGCCGACGACGTCAGCGAGCGGGACTACCCCCTGCGCTGGAGCCAGGGGGAGATCGACCTGTCGGTCGGCTACCAGTTCAACCCCGGGGCGACCGACGACGGCGTCACGGTGACCGTTCCCGTCGGGGTGCTCAACCAGGTCCGGCCCGAGGACTTCGAGTGGCAGGTCCCCGGGTTGCGTGGCGAGCTCGTCACCGCACTGATCAGGACCCTCCCCAAGGAGCTGCGCCGCCGGCTCGTGCCGGCGCCCGACCACGCGGCGAAGGTGCTGCGCGACCTCCACGAGGGGCGCGGGCGCCTCGTCGACGAGGTCGCCCGGCTCGTGCAGGAGCAGACCGGGGTGCCCGTGAAGACGGCCGACTTCGACCTCGCCCGGCTGCCGGACCACGTGCGGGTCACGTTCGCCGTCACCGACGACTCGGGCCGCGTCATCGGCCGCGACAAGGATCTCGACGCACTGCGGGAGCGGCTGGCGCCGGAGGTCCGAGCCTCCGCCGAGTCGATCAGCGCGGCCGTGGGCATCGAACGGGCGGGCCTGCGGACGTGGGACCTGGGTCATCTCCCGGACGGACGTCTACCCGAGGAGATCCGGACGGTCGTCGGAGGGCTCGAGGTCGTCAGCCACCCGGCGCTGGTCGATGAGCACGACAGCGTCCGGTTGACGACACTCCCGGACCGGGCCGAGGCCGAGGCCGCGACGCGACTCGGGGTCCGGCGGCTCCTCCTGCTCGGCACCAGTCCGCCGTGGAAGCGGGTCCTTGCCCGGCTGGGAAACACCCAGAAGCTCGCCCTCGGACACAACCCCCACGGCAGCGTCCCGGCGCTGCTCGAGGACTGCCTCGCCGCCGCCGTCGACGACATCGTCGCCGAGCGCCTGCCCGCGGACGCGGTGGTCCGCACCCCAGAGCAGTTCGCCGACGTCCTGGGCGCGGTGCGCACCCATGCGGCGACGCGCGTGCTCCTCGTCATCGAGGACGTCGAGCCGGTGCTCACTCTCGCCGCCGGCGTCCGCGCCGATCTCGCCCGGCCCCGCCCGCCGGCGATGGCGGCCACCGTGGCCGACGCCCGGGCCCAGCTCGACAGCCTGATCCGACCCGGCTTCGTCGCCACTACGGGCGTGGCCCGGCTGCCGCATCTGCGGCGGTACCTCACCGGCATCCAGGTCCGGATGGAGCGTGCCGACGAGTCACCGAGTCGTGACGCCGGCCTTCAGAGCGGCATCGACGAGGTCGAGACCGCCTATGCCGATCTTCTCGACTCCCTGAGTCCGGGACGCGCCCGTGCGGCGGATGTCCGGGACATCGCGTGGATGATCGAGGAGCTGCGGGTCGGCACCTTCGCCCAGCGCCTGGGCACGGCGCATCCGGTCTCCGTCAAGCGGGTGTTGAACGCCATCCGAGCGGTGGACTGAGGGCCTGTCGCCCACCCTGCCGGTCGGCCGAGGTGCTGGGTCGGGAATGCGGACAGCGCGCATACTCGTTGGACAGGTAGTTCCCGACATGTCCGGCGGCGACGTTCCGACGGACGACCCGACACCGACGACACGAGAGGCTGGCCCCGTGCTCGACCCCCGCGCACTCCTCCGCTTCGAGGCCGACGCGACCGCCCAGGACCTGCGTCCCGGGCCGCTCGTCATCGCCATGGGTGCCTTCATCGACGCCGGGGCGACGGCCCGGCTGCTCGGCGAGCACCTGACCGGCTCCAGCACCGCCCGCGTGCTGTGCTCCTTCGACATCGACCAGGTGCTGGACTACCGCGGCCGACGCCCGGCGATGGTCTTCGAGACCAACCGGTGGACCGCATACGACGACCCGTCCCTCCTCCTCTACGCGATGGAGGACCGCGACGGGTCGCCGTACTACCTCCTCGTCGGTCCCGAACCGGACTACCAGTGGGAGCGCATGGTCGACGCCGTGCGGTTCCTCGTCGACGCGCTCAAGATCACCCTCGTCGTGCACGCGCACGGCATCCCCATGGCGGTGCCGCACACCCGGCCTGTCGGCATCACGGCGCACGCGACCGACCCCCGGCTCATCGCCGGCGCCGAGTCGCCCTTCGGGACCGTCCAGGTGCCCGCCTCGTTCACCTCGCTGCTCGAGTACCGTCTCGGTGAGCAGGGTCGCGACGCGATCGGATACGCAGTTCACGTGCCCCACTACCTGGCGCAGTCCGAGTTCGCCGAGGGCGCGCTCACCGCGCTCAACGCGATCGTCGACTCGACCGGCCTGAACCTGCCGAACGACGAGCTCGTCGAGGCGGCCGGCCTGAACCGGGCCCAGATCGCTCAGGAGGTGGCGGGCAACGACGAGGTCGGACACGTCATCACCGCCCTGGAGAAGCAGTACGACGCATTCGTCGAGGGCCGACAGCGGCCGAGCCTGCTGGCGACCGAGAGCAGCGATCTGCCGTCGGCTGACGAGCTCGGAGCCGAGTTCGAACAGTTCCTTCGCGGTGTGGGCGACCACGACCAGGACGGACCGGGCAGCCCCTGACCCGGCCGGGCGCCCTGTGAGGGCGCTCGACCCAGGGTCAGGCCTTGGCTTCGGACCACCGCTCGATCACACTGACGTCGGCGACGAACCGCACGTCCTCGGAGCCGAGCCATCGGCGGGCAGCGTCGGCCAGCGCGGCGTCCACCCGAGCCGCACACTCGGAAGCGGCCTCGACCGGCACGTGCACGAGCACCTCGTCGTGCAGGCACAGGACGATCTCCGCCCCGAGGTCACCGGTGGTCGCCCGGATCGTCGCGGCCCACGCCTTGAAGAGCTCGGCGGCACTGCCCTGGATCACCGCGTTGCGCGCGAACCGGCCACGGCCGGCCGCGACAGGAGGTGCCACGATCGCACCCTCCTCACCCGGCCGGGCCGTTCGGACCAGCCGCCCTCCGAAGGTGCGCACCGGTTCACCCCGTGCACCGCGCTCGGCTGCGTCCTCGAGCAGCGCCATCGCGACCGGGTATGCGCGCCGCAGCCCCGCGAGTGCCTCACCGGCGGTGCCGCTTCGCTGGCCGTACATGGCCGCCAGCACGGCGACCTTGGCCACCGACCGGTCCACGCCCAGACGGGAGGCGACCGGCGCATACAGGTCCGGGAAGGCGGTGGCCTGGGCCAGCGCGCGGTCGCCCGAGACCGCCGCGAGCACGCGTGGCTCGATCTGACCCAGGTCGGCGCGGACGAAGCGGTGCCCGGCGGCGGCGCGCACAGCCGGGCGCAACGCTGCCGGGAGGTTGTGCAGGCCGTTCTCCGCGGTCATCCGACCCGCCGCTCCGTCGGAGGCGGCCCAGCGGCCCCGGAGCCGGTCGTCGGGACCGACGTGGGCGTCGAGCCAGCGCCAGCCGTACGTCGTCGCGATCCGCTCACGGGTGCGCCAGGCCAGCAGCGCGGGGACGACCGGGTGCGCCTCCCGGAACGACTCCAAGGTCCATTTGCGGGTGTCGCGGACCTCGATGCCCGCCGCGAGCAGCAGCGCCCGCACCTGTGCCGGGTTACGCAGATCGGTCGACTCGCGGCCGGGAAGGTGACGCAGCACCACCGCATCGCGCTCGGCTCGGGACGCCAGCTCCTCCTCGAGGCTCGTCGGCCGGGGTCCGGCGCTGTTCGTGATGAGCTCGACGAGCCGCTCGCGGTCGACGGGCAGACCGGCCCGCTCCAGCTCGAGGCACAACAGGGCCGCGGCCGACTCCGAGGCTGCCGTCGCCAGTGCCCGCGACGCGGACCCTGAGCCCTGCCCCTGCTCGCGGGCCAGGGCCGCCTGTTGGTGCTCGGCCACCTCGAGGAGCGCGTGAGCCCACGTCAGCAGCCGCGTGGTGTCGTTCGGCAGACCCTGGGTCTGCCACGAACCGTCGAGCGCGTCGCCGCGCAGGTAGCCGGCCGGCGTGGTCAGCGACTCGGGCTCGGCCCGGTCCGCGTTCTCCTCGAAGTCGAAGAGGTCGGATCGTGGAGCGACGGGAGCGTCGGACACCGGCAGGCCCGATCGATCGCACCACAGGGTCTGCACCGAGGCGTCCACGCCGCCGCGGCGAAGGCGGTGCACCTCGGCGCAGTCCCAGACCCGCCGAGGTGCTGTCCCCAGGTCGAGGAGCGGCCTGAGGTCGGACGCCGACCAGACCGCCCAGCGCGGTGAGGGATCCAGACGCTCCACCTCGGCGATCGCTCGCGGCGCGTCGGACACGGCGCCCACCCAGGACCAGTCGTGGCGCCGGATCGCGGCATGGGTGCCGGATGGGCTCGTGACCAGGCCGTTGAGGGACACGACACCGACGATAGGCCCACGCGGGGACACCGCACTCGTGTCACGATGGCACCCGACACCGAACGATGGACCGGCCGACGAACCCCGATGCCGGCGAGGAGGAGGGCCGAGATGGGCATGTTCGACCTGATCAAGAAGGACGAGGCCCGAGAGCGCAGACCATCCGCTCTCGAACAGGCTCAGAACCCCGAGGACCCCGGGCTGGTCGGGGGTGCCGCGGTCTCGCTGGTCACCCGGCTCCTCGAGAGCGGTATCGACGGTCGCGGCCCGCTCGGCAGTGCGGAGGAGGTGGCGGCGGACGCGCTCGCCAAGTCGGGTACCCCGGAGAAGGCGGTGCTTCGTGTCGTCTCGAACCACGTCAAGCTCGCAGCGGCCCAGGGCTTCGTCACGAGCCTCGGCGGGTTCATCACCCTGCCGGTCTCCCTTCCTGCCAACGTCGCCGGTTTCTACATGGTCGCCACTCGGATGACGGCCGCGGTGGCGCACCTGCGCGGGTACGACATCGCCGACCATCAGATCCGCTCCGCCGTCCTCCTGACGCTCGTCGGTGCGGAGTCCGACGACCTGCTGCGCAAGGCCGGATCCGTCGCCCCGCCGTCCGCTATGGCGAACCTCGCGGCGCAGGGGCTGCCGGGCCCGGCGCTGATGATGGTCAACAAGGCGGTGGGCTTCAAGATCCTCACCCAGGTGGGCAAGACCTCGCTGTCCAGGTTCGGGCGCGCGGTGCCGGTCATCGGCGGGGTGGTCGGCGCCGGCCTGGACGGCATGCTGATGAAGTCCGTCGGCAAGCAGGCGGTCGAGGAGTTCCCCCCTCGCTCCTGATCTGATCGGCCCCGAGCTGACCCTGAGCTGATCGGAATGTCGAGTCGGATTGTCACGGTGGGTGACGCGCGTCACGTGACGTCGAGTGCGTCACCGCGGGAATCCGGTAGGCGGGTTCGACGTTCTTCTGGATGCGGCACCGTCCGGTGCCATGGCCACACCCCATCAGGAGCCTCGACATGGCCCGTGCCCGCTCTCGCGTCGTGCTGTTGACCACCTTCTACCGTGCCGCCCGAATCGCCATGCGTCCCGGCGGCCCCGGACTGGCCGCCCGTCTCCGCGCGGTTCCTCGGATGGTGTCCGCGACCCTCAGTGGCCGGTACGAGGGACTGGGCAAGGGTCCGCTGGCCTTGATGCTCGCAGCTGTCGCCTACGTGGTCTCACCGGTCGACCTCGTCCCCGAGGGGGCGCTGCTGATGCTCGGCCTCGCCGACGATGCAATGGTCCTCGGCTGGCTCGCCGCGGCCCTCGTGGGCGGGACCGAGGACTTCCTCGCGTGGGAGCGGAGCGAGCCCACCGCCCCCGAGGACGTCGGCCCGGCAACCGTGGTGTCGAGCACCCGCTGAGGCCTATCCACAGCGCCTGGTGAGATCGGGCGTGTCGTCCCCACCGGGAGACACGCCCGATGTCGTGCACGCGTCCGATGGGCTTGGCTCGGTGCATGCCCACCTCGACATCCCCCGCAGCGCCGACCGTCCGCCTCAGATCTCCCGGCGAGATCGTCTCCGCCGTCCCCTTCCTCCTCGGCTTCGCGCCGGAGGCCTCCGTCGTCGTCATCGCGCTCCGTGGAGGTCGGATGACCCTCACGTGCCGCGCCGACCTCGGCGATGTGCTGTCCGACCCGGGGCCGGCCGGCAGCATCGTGGCGGCCACACGACGCTCCGGGGCGACCGACGTCCTCCTGATCGGCTACGCGGACGTGCGCGCCTCGGCCGCCGTCGCCGTCCGTGCGCTCAGCGCCGGGGTGCAGTCTGCAGGGCTGCGGGTGCAGGAGGAGCTGACGGTCGCCGGAGGTCGCTGGTACAACGAGGTCTGTCACGACGAGCGGTGCTGTCCGAGCGACGGGGTCCTCGTCTCGGACCACGATGCTGCACCGAGCACGATGGCCTTCCAGACGCTGAGCGAGGGATACCGCTCGGGTCGGGACGATCTGGTCAGGGAGTGCCACCCGGACCGGCCGCTGCTCGCTCAGTCCATCAGGTCGGAGCTGCTGCACCCCGCCGATGACGAGGACCTCCTCGAGGAGACCCTGGTCGCCGACCTCTTGGCCGTTCTCCAGTGGTCGGGCGGGTCCGAGCCCACCGCGGCCCAGCTCGCGCGGTCCGCCCTGGCCTGCTCCGACCCCTTCGTCCGCGACCTCTGGTACGCGGTTGTCGCGCCCGCCGTCATGGGCACCACGGCTCCCACGATGCACCGGGCCTACGAGGTGCTGCGAAAGGCCGGGCAGGATGCGGGTGAGCTCGACGCGGATGGTCGGGCCCACGACCCGGCGACGCGGGACCGCGTGCTGCAGCGCGTCCTTCGGTTCGTCCGCAACCTGCCGGACGAGCTCCCCGAGGTCACGATGCCGGCATTGGTGGTCGCCGCCGCCGCGCACTGGGCTGCCGGCGACGGTGCTCGGGCCCGCATCCTCGTCGAGCGCGCTTCGGCTCTGCCGGTCCAGCCGCTCGGGATGCTCGACACCATCGCGCAGTGCCTCGCCCGTGGCGTCGGCCCACAGGAGCTGGAGCGTCCTGGTTCCGCCGGTCCGGGGGACGGACGAGAGAGCCGTTGTATCGCGTAGTGCTCCTATACTGGCGGGCACGGTCATGAGTGCCAGCGCAAAGCCCCGGCTCGCTGGCCGGCAACCCTCCTCGCGGTGGGGTGCCCCGGGTGATGACCAGGCCCGCGCGTGGTTCCAGCGCCGGGCAAGCGCGACGTGAGCTCGAGGGCAGACCGATGGACAGGCAGCGGCACCGTGATCCGGCAACCCGGTGGTCCGGGCTGCAGTCGGTCCACGTCGGTGACGTCGAGCTCGTCAACGGGGAGGTGCTTCCCGATGTCGTCGTCGCCTACGAGACGTGGGGGACGCTCGACGGAGCCGGTGGCAATGCGGTGCTCGTCGAGCACGCCCTGACCGGCGACAGCCACGTCGTGGGTGGCACCGGTCCGCAACACCCCACACCGGGCTGGTGGGACGGCCTCATCGGACCGGGCGCGCCGTTGGACAGCGATGAGCTGTTCGTCGTCGCCACGAACGTCCTCGGTGGGTGCAGGGGTACGACCGGGCCGTCCTCTCCGGCACCCGACGGCCGAGCCTGGGGAAGTCGGTTCCCGCGCATCACGATCCGTGACCAGGTCCGCGTCGAGGCCCGGGTCGCCGACCTGCTCGGCATCGACCGCCTCCGTGCGGTGCTGGGCGGTTCGATGGGCGGTATGCGCGCCGTCGAGTGGGCGGCGACCTATCCCGAGCGCGTCGACACGGCGATCGTCCTCGCCTCGACGGCGCGCGCGTCGGCCGAGCAGATCGCGTGGGCCAGTGTCCAGAACCAGGCGATCCGCGCCGACCCGCACTATTCCGGTGGGGACTACTACGACTCAGGGTCCGCCCCTACGACGGGTATGGCCATCGCGCGCGAGATCGCTCAGGTCACCTACCGCTCCGAGCCGGAGCTGGCGGACCGGTTCGGCAACCGCACCCTCGCGCCGGACGAGGTGAGTGGCCGGGCCCATCTCGACAGAGGTGAGGGGCGGCCGCTGTTCCAGGTGGAGTCCTATCTGCATCACCACGGAGCGAAGCTGGTGAGCCGCTTCGACGCCGGGAGCTTCCTCGTGCTCAACGAGGCGATGTCCACGCACGATGTCGGCGCCGGACGCGGGGGAGCAGCCGCTGCCCTGAACGACTTCCAGGGGCGGCTCCTCGTGGTGAGCGTCGACTCCGACCGCCTCTACCCGCCGAGCCAATCCGAGGAGCTCGTCGCCGCACACCCACGGGCCCGACACGTCCAGATCAAATCCCCGCACGGACACGACGGCTTTCTCATCGAGCGGGAGCAGGTCGGCCGGGTCATCCGTGAGGCACTGCGCGGGGTTCCGGCGATCGATGCCGACACCGGACGCACACGCACGAGCGCATGAGGACATCGGGTAGCGTCGAGGTCGAGACAGACCAGCGTCGCCCGTCTCGAGCGGGGACACGTCACGAAGGAGTGCGTCCGCTATGAGCGTGATCGTCGGCTACGTCCCGACCAAGGAAGGCCGGGCCGCGCTCGACTACGCAGTTCAGGAGTGCCTCCTGCGCGGCACCGACCTCGTCGTGGTGCAGACACCACGACGAGGAGGAGACGTCGACTACCACGACCTGGGGCCCGAGCTCGAATCCGCACGCGGCGAGCTGGAGGGTGCCGATCTCACCGTGTCCGTCACCTCGGGAACCGACGGCAACGAACCGGCAGAGGACCTGATCGAGGCCGTTCGCAACGGTCCGGACGACCTCATCGTCATCGGCCTGAGGCGGAGGACGCCCATCGGCAAGCTCATTCTCGGCTCGAACGCGCAGCGCATCCTGCTCGACGCACCCTGTCCGGTCATCGCTGTCAAGGCCGAAGCCTGAGAGGGGATTTCCACCGGTCGGACGGACCGAAGAGGGCGCGGGGACCGGCGTGCACCGGATGGGTTTTATAATGGTGGGACGAGGACACGCCGACACCACGCATTGCGACCACTCTCGGGCACGCCTGACGTTGAACCCCGACCACACACTTGTTCGCCGCAGCGCGATGTCCGAGTCCCGGTAGACGCCACAACTGGAGCTCGTAGGGCATGACCCGTCGGCATGCTCGTGCTTCGCCCGCGCCGCGGGCCGCACGTTCGATGTGCACCCCCTCGACCTCCCATGACGAAAGGCCCAAGGACCTTGGCTCCGTCCCGGACGACGACACCCGCGAAGAAGAGCACCGCGAAGAAGGCCGCCGCAAGCGCGGCACCGAGCGACACCACATCCCCCGCGAAGAAGTCAGCGGCCAAGAAGTCGGCCGCGACGAAGTCAGCGGCCAAGGCCGCCACGACGAAGAAGGCGCCGGCGAAGAAGGCCCCGCCGGCGAAGAAGGCCGCCACGACGAAGAAGGCCGCATCCGCGGCGTCGAAGGCTGCCGCGCCCAAGGCCGCGGCGCCGGCGTCGAAGACCACGACCCGCAAGAAGTCCACCTCAGCGTCCCGGACAGGGCAGGCGGCTGCGGCCGACCCCGCCGGCGACGACACAACCGACGACGACACTCCTGCCGAGCCCGGCGAGGATGTCGAATCGGAGCTCGTCACCGACGACGCCTCGGGCGATGAGGCCGGCGAGTCGGGCGACGCCGCGGACGAGGGCGTGACGGTGACCGGATCCGGCACGCCGACCCGCTCACGGACCCGCCGGGGGGCGCGGTCGGGGGACGACGCCGCTGAGCCGGAGGAGAGCGACGAGGGTGGCGGGTTCGTCATCCGCGACGATGACGAGGACGATGCCCCCGCGCAGCAGGTCGTCACGGCCGGGGCGACGGCGGACCCGGTCAAGGACTACCTGAAGCAGATCGGCAAGGTCGCGCTCCTCAACGCGGAACAGGAGGTCGAGCTCGCCAAGCGCATCGAGGCCGGCCTCTTCGCCGAGGAGAAGCTGAACTCCGGCGAGAAGATCGACATGAAGCTCAAGCGTGAGCTCTGGTGGATCGCCCAGGACGGCAAGAAGGCAAAGAACCACCTCCTCGAGGCCAACCTGCGGCTCGTGGTCTCCCTGGCCAAGCGCTACACCGGGCGCGGCATGCTCTTCCTCGACCTCATCCAGGAGGGCAACCTGGGTCTGATCCGGGCGGTCGAGAAGTTCGACTACACCAAGGGCTACAAGTTCTCGACCTACGCGACGTGGTGGATCCGGCAGGCGATCACCCGAGCGATGGCGGACCAGGCCCGCACGATCCGCATCCCGGTTCACATGGTCGAGGTCATCAACAAGCTGGCTCGCGTGCAGCGTCAGATGCTCCAGGACCTCGGTCGGGAGCCGACGCCGGAGGAGCTGGCCGCCGAGCTCGACATGACACCCGAGAAGGTCGTCGAGGTGCAGAAGTACGGCCGTGAGCCGATCTCCCTGCACACCCCTCTCGGTGAGGACGGCGACAGCGAGTTCGGCGACCTGATCGAGGACTCCGAGGCGGTCGTCCCCGCCGACGCCGTGTCGTTCACCCTGTTGCAGGAACAGCTGCACTCGGTCCTGGACACGTTGTCCGAGCGCGAGGCCGGCGTGGTGTCGATGCGTTTCGGCCTCTCCGACGGTCAGCCGAAGACCTTGGACGAGATCGGCAAGGTCTATGGCGTTACTCGTGAACGAATCCGGCAGATCGAGTCCAAGACCATGAGCAAACTGCGGCACCCGAGCCGCTCCCAGGTGCTGCGCGACTACCTCGACTGACAGACCGCTCGTCGTCAGCGGGCGCCCGACGTGACGGGTGAGGCGCCACCCCGACGGTCCCGCAGCGCACCCCAGGAGGTCAGTCCCGCGCGCCCACAGCAGGCGGGGCGGTGCTCCGGCGCACCACGAGCTTCGCGGGGAACGTCGTCGACGACGGGAGATGCTGTCCGTCGATCATCTCGAGCAGCGTGGCTGCGGCGCGCTCACCGATCGCACGGACCGGCTGGGCGACGGTCGTCAGATCGGTGAGCGCCGCGATGGGGTGATCGTCGATGCCGACCACCGAGATGTCGCCGGGCACGTCGAGCCCAGCCCGTCGGGCGGTTCGGATGGCGCCGACGGCGATCTCGTCCGAGTGAGCGTAGACGGCGGTGGGTGGTTCCGCGCGGCTGAGCAGCTGCGCCATCGCGTCGGCGCCGGCTTCGCCACCCCAGGGAACGGTGCAGACCAGGCCCGGCCCCGAGCGTATCCCGGCGCGGTCGAGCGCGTCGTGGTACGCCGCGCTGCGCGGCGCGAGGGTGGGCCAGCCGGGCTGGTCCGGGTCGATGGCTTCGATCATGGCGATCCGCCGGTGACCAAGGTTGAGCAGGTGGGTAACCGCGATGGTGCCGACCTCGTAGTCGTCGACGCACGCGTAGGGGTAGGCCTCCTGCTGGCCCCCGGCGGACACGATGGACACGCCGAGCAAGTCAAGGCGTTCGCGCTCGGCCTCGAGGACGGGGAAGCCGACGACGATGAGACCGTCGATCTTGCGACGCGCGGGGAGCCGATGGAAGAAGTCGCGGCGGTCGTCGGCATCGCCGACGCGGAAGAGTAGTACGTCGAGGCCGGCGTCACCGAGCACCCCTTCCGCGCCGGCGACCAGCGTGCCGAAGAACCAGCGGTCGATGTGGGGGACGACCAGTCCGACACGCCCGGTGCGTCCACCCGCGAGCCGGGACGCCTCGGGGGAGACGACGTAGGCGAGTTCCTCGGCGGCTGCCAGGACCCGCCCGCGGGTCTTCGTCGAGACGCCATAGCTGTCGTTGATGGCCCGGGACGCGGTGGCGAGGGAGACGCCGGCGCGACGCGCCACGTCGACCAACGTCGTTTGCCCGCTGGGTGAGTGCGACATGGTGGCTGACCCATCGTGATCGGATACGTTTCCGAAACATTCTAACAGTGGCTTGACGTACCTCGTGACCCGTGCGATTCTAAGTTCGGAAACGCTTCCGAAAACCAAGGAGAAGTAGCATGTGGACCTTCAAGCGAGTACGTGTGGTGGCGCCCATCGCGGTCGGGGCGCTGTTGCTGTCGGCATGCGGGGAGTCGTCCGACTCCGATGCAGCCGCAGCAGCCGCGAACGTCGACTGCGCTGCCTTCGAGCAGTACGGGGACCTGTCGGGCTCGACGGTCACCTTCTACACCTCGGTCGTGGCTCCCGACGACGCGCCCTACATCGCTGCGTTCGAGCCCTTCGAGCAGTGCACTGGCGCCACGGTCGAGTACGAGGCGAGCAAGGAGTTCGAGGCGCAGCTCGTCGTGCGGGTACAGTCCGGGAACGCACCCGACATCGCCCTGTTTCCCCAGCCGGGCCTGCTCCGCACCGTCGTCCGGGACACAGGCGCGCTCGTTCCAGCGCCGGCCACGGTGGTCGATAACGTCGACGAGTACTACTCCGAGGACTGGAAGCCGTACGGCACTGTCGACGGCACGTACTACGCGGCGCCGAACGGTGCCAGCGTGAAGTCGCTGGTGTGGTACTCGCCGACGAAGTTCGTGGAGGCCGGGTACGAGGTCCCCACCACCTGGGACGAGATGATCGCCCTGTCCGACCGCATCGTGGCCGACAACCCCGACGGCGCCGCCAAGCCGTGGTGTGTGGGCATCTCGTCCGGCGACGCCACCGGCTGGCCCGCAACGGACTGGATGGAGGACGTCATGCTCCGCCTGCAGGGGCCCGAGGTCTACGACCAATGGGTCAACCACGAGATCCCGTTCAACGGTCCCGAGGTCGCCGAGGTGATCGCTGAGACCGGCGGCATCCTGAAGAACCCCGACTACGTCAACGGTGGCTTCGGTGACGTCCTGAGCATCGCCTCGACGACCTTCCAGGACGCCGGCCTGCCCATCCTGGACGGGTCCTGCTACATGTACAAGCAATCGTCCTTCTACTCCTCGAGCTGGCCCGAAGGCACGACCGTAGCCGAGGACGGCGACGTGTGGGCTTTCCCGCTTCCTCCGATGAGCGAGGAGACCGGCAACCCCATCCTGACCGGCGGTGAGTTCGTCGGCGCCTTCAGCGACCGCCCCGAGGTGCAGGCCTTCCAGACGTACCTGACATCCCCCGAGTTCGTGAACGCACGTGCCGGCCAGGGCAACTGGACCGCTCCCCACAGCGGCCTCGACCCGGCAAACGTGGCCGACCCGATCGCCCGTCTCGGCCTCGAGCTGCTCCAGGACCCGGACCTCACCCTTCGTTTCGACGGCTCGGATCTGATGCCTGCCGCGGTCGGCACCTCCTCGTTCTGGACCGAGATGACCGAGTGGATCGCCAGCGACAAGCCCGATCAGGACGTCCTGGACGCCATCGAGTCGACCTGGCCGACCTCCTGACACATGCCCAGGACGCTCGGGTGGGGTCGGACCAGCACGGCCGGCCCCGCCCGACGCGTGGCACAGCGAGACCCGAGTGAAGGAGCCCACCATGACCCGTGAGAAGCCGGCGACTCACTGGTGGCGGTCCGCAGTGGTCTACCAGGTGTACCTGCGTAGCTTCGCGGACAGCAGCGGCACCGGCACCGGCGACATCCGCGGCCTGATGGATCGGCTGCCACACGTGGTCGACCTCGGGGCCGACGCCCTGTGGCTCAGCCCGTGGTTCCGGTCCCCGATGCACGACGGTGGGTACGATGTCGCCGACTATCGCGACATCGACCCCACCTTCGGTGCCACGTCGGATGCTCTGGCGTTGATCGATCGGTGCCACGACCTGGGACTACGCGTCCTGATCGACCTCGTGGCCAACCACACCTCGACCGACCATGCCTGGTTCCGCGCCGCCGTCGGCTCGCCTCCCGGGAGCCGGGAGCGGCAGCGCTATCACTTCCGGCCCGGACGTGGAGAGGGCGGCGAGGACCCGCCCAACAACTGGATCAGTGCATTCGGTGGTCCTGCCTGGACCCGCATCATCGAGCCCGACGGCACCCCGGGGGAGTGGTACCTCCACTTGTTCTCGGAGCACCAGCCAGACCTCAACTGGGAGTGCCCCGACGTCGTCACCGAGTTCGACGACGTCATCCGGCACTGGTTCGACCTGGGCGTGGACGGCATCCGCGTCGACGCTGCGTCCGCGCTCGCCAAGGACCCCGACCTGCCGTCGGTCGATCTCGATCTGTCCCGAGGTTTCATTCCTCGGGACTGGCCCGGAACCCCCTTCTGGGATGTCGAGCGCGTTCACGACCTCCTGCGCCGCTGGCGTGCCATCGCCGACGCATACGAGGGGAACCGGTGCCTCGTGGGCGAGGTCGTCGTCAACACCCCGGACCGCTTCGCAGCCTATCTTCGTCCCGACGAGCTGCACTCCGCGTTTGCTTTCGACCTCCTCCATTCCCCATGGGACGCCACGGAGATGCGGGCGGCGATCTCTCGCAGCCTTGCCGTGGTGGAGAAAGATGCCGACAACCCTGCGACCTTGACGTGGGTGCTCTCAAACCACGACGAGATCCGCCACGTCACCCGCTACGCGCCCACCGTGGCCAGGGGCGGTGACTGCACGGTTGCCCTCGACATCGGGTTGTCACGCGCTCGCGCCGCCCTCCTCCTGGTTCTGGCGCTGCCCGGGGCGACCTGCCTCTACCAGGGCGAGGAACTCGGTCTGCCCGAGGTGCTGGACCTTCCTGCGGAGCTGCGTCGGGACCCCACCTTCCACCGGACCGCAGGCGCCGTCCTTGGGCGGGACGGCTGCCGGGTACCGCTGCCCTGGTCTGGCGACCGCCCCCCCTTCGGCTTCACGGCCGCGGAGCCGTGGCTACCTCAGCCGGCTGACTGGGCATCGCTGACCGCAGCGGCCCAACGGAGTGAGCCGACCAGCACCCTCGCCCTCTACCGCGACGCGCTGAGAGTGCGGCGGCGGCTGCTCGGCGCGAACGACACTGCGCTGCGCTGGCGGGAATCGTCCCCCGGAACATTGGTCTTCGACAGGCCAGGAGCCCTGACCTGTGTCGTCAACGTCGGTGCCGAGCCCGTCGTCCTCGAAGCCGAGCCGGTACTCCTCAGCCATCACCAGGATGACCCGATGCTCCTGCCACCCGGTTGCGCAGCATGGCTCGGTTGGCAGCGGACCGACGAGGACGGCGGCGCGCCACCTTCCCCCGCCGGACCTGCCTCCACGGTCTGACAGCCTGCAGTCCCGGATCTGGCGGGCTGCCGCACACGGCACCACAGCGTCAGGCGTCCACCCTCTCGGACTACCTGGATTGCGCGGACTCGGCAGCGGACGTCGAGTCGTTCGGCCGGCTGAAGGCGTCCGACGCGGTCGAGTCGACCGGTGCGTCGAACTCCGGCTCGGACGCCCTGACCCTTGTGCGGGAGAGCCGGTCGGTTGCCTGCTGGGCGAACCGGCCCCAGGCGCGCACCCCGGCCGTGGGCCACCACGTGGCACGGATCCGCTCCGAGCGTTGGAGCGAGTCGACGATGTTCGACGACACGAGGTGGGCGTCCTTCTCCAGGGCGGCGATCCACTCGGGATCGGCCACCTCGGTGGGTCGTGCGTAGCGCGCCCGCTCGACCGCGGCGACCACGCGCCCCAACGCCGTACGCGACTCCTTGGTCAGGAACGTCTCGTCCCAGATGTGCGCGCCCACCTGGCGCGGCGAGGCATCCGGGGGAGCCGTCACGCCGACGTCGTCGAGCCGCTCGAGGAGGTCCTGCCAGATGACCTCCACCCGGGCGGCATCCCCTCGCGCCGCCCGGCGGCGGCGTCGGCGCTCCCACCACGCCGAGACGGGGAGGGTAGCGGCCCCGAGTGCTCCGACGAGGAGGACGAGGCCGAGCCACGCATACCGGTCGATGACGGCCCGGATGCCGCTGTTCTCCAGGGAACCTCCGCTCTGGAACTGCGGGTCGTCGATGGGGACGTCCTGCGGTAGGTCGCGCGTCGGCGCCGCCGTGGCTGTCGGCGTGGATGTCGGCGTCGGACTCTCCGCGGTCGAGTCGCCCCAGCTCGCGCTCGTGTAGCCCGGAGTGCCACTGACCCGGGACGCGGGCGTGGGCTCGAACCGGAGCCAGCCGAGCCCGTCGAAGTAGAGCTCGGGCCAGGCGTGGGCGTCCGCCGCGACCACGGTCCGCTCACCCTCGGCCGACGCGCCCCCGGGCAGGAACCCGATGGCGAATCGCGCCGGGATGCCCTCGGTGCGGGCCATCATCACCATGGCGCTGGCGAACTGTGTGCAGTAGCCCTGGCGGGTCAGCAGGAAATGGCTCAACGGGTCGAGCTGGACGAGGTTCCCGGAGCCGTCGACGGTCGGGCCGGCCAGGTCGAGGGAGTAGGTGTAGTCCGGACCGCGCAGGTGGTCCTGGATCGCCCGAGCCTTGTCGATGGGGGACATGTCGTCCGAGACGATGTTCGAGAGGACCGACGCGACGACGTTCGCGGATGCGGCGTCGACCCGCAGATGTTGCAGGCCGACTCCGGCGGGAACCTCCCGTGACGCCTGCAGGTCCTCCTCGGTGGGGACGCGTGAGAGGTACTCGGCGCTGTAGGTGTCGACGCGCTGGTCCACGAGGACCGTGCCATCGCCGCGTGTGCGCCACCTCGTCTCGATCGTCAGGTCGGACGGGGGATACGGAATGGCCAGCTGCGGCGCGGCGAGGTTGTTCGTCGACACCTCGATCGTCTCCCGCTCGGAGGCCTCGTCGACCGGACCCGGAACCAGGGCGTCGAAGCGGGGAACCCCGGCCAGGGCCCCCTCCCGCTGCCGCCACTCTCCGTCCTCGTACACGTCGAGAATCGCGACCCGAAGTGGCTCGGGCGTCGTCGCCGTCGTGGCGTAGGTGAGCACGGGGGTCTCGGACTGGCTGTCGAGGCTGCGCTCCAGGTTCACGGTCGAGTTCAGAGTCATGCTCTCGGTCGAACCGGTGGCGTTGGTCGAGCGCCCCAGCCCTTCGAGGAGGAACCGGGTGGGCAGGTGGGGGAGAGCGGCGGCGACCGCCGCTGCGACGACGACGGACGCGAAGGCGACCCCCCGGGCCATCGACGCCAGTCGCCAGCCGCTGGGCCCGGTCCGCTCGCGGCGCAGAGCGGCGCGACTCGTCGCATCCCACCGGGAGAGCGCGAGCGTGCCCGATCGACTGAGCATGAGCAGCCAGACCAGCGCGGCGACGGCGAAGTACAGCACGGGCATCCCGGAGCCGGAGTTGCTCGCCGCGATGAGGAAGGCCACGAACAGCGGAATCCCGGCCAGTGCCGGCGATCCTCGCGTCACCGCGAGGAAGTCCACGAGCAACATGGTGACCCACACGATCAATGCCATGGCGAGGAGGATCCCGCGACCCGACGGAGCCGGGGGCGCGAAGGTCGTGATGGTCTCCCGGGCGTCGACGAGGATGTTGTTGAAGGCGATCATCGTTCGCCACGTCGGCAGGCCGTACCAGAGGTGTCCTCGGCCGAAGAGCCAGCCGGCCAGGAGCACACCGACGACGACCTGGGCGACGACGACGGGCACGTCGCGGCGGGTCAGAGTCCGCACGAGCATCCCGGTGACCGTCACGCTCACCGCCATGATGACGGCTCCCGGAATCCAGGAGTCCGGAGTGAAGAGCGGCCTGATGGGCGCGACGACGGCGGCGACGCAGAGCAGGGCGAGCAGGCTGTCACCCACCCGTGCGCGCGTCACGAGCGCACCTCCGCGCGGGAGGCGCGGGCCGTCAGGTCGGCCCACGCCTGTGCCCACGTCTTCGCGGGGCCGACCAGGGTGGTGTCCCACCCCGCGCTTCGCAGGACCTCGGCCGTGGCGAACGGACCGCCCCCGGGCGGGAGGTCTTCCGTCGAGGCCGACATCGTGGTGCGGTCCACGACGATCGCGGATCCGGTGCCACCGGGGGCGCGCAGTGACGCTATCGCGCTGGCCGTCTCGTCCGTGCACGTGCCGACGATGGCGATGACGAGGCCGCCCGCGCCGACGAACGGCCCGGCGGTGTGCAGGACTCCCGTGAGGTCCTCCTCGGGTCCGGGCGTGACCAGGGCGAGGGCCTCCAGGGACGTCGACAGCCGACTGGTCTCGCGGCCGATGCCCGCCCGGGGAGAGGCGGTCACGAGATGGACGGCGTAGCCGAGCCGCTCGCAGTGGGCGACGATCGAGGCCGCCATGGTCACCGCCCACTCCAAGGAGGGAGAGACAGAGAGGCCGTGCACCGAGGCTCGGGAGTCCAGGATGACGACGGCACGTCGCATCGCGGGCCGGTCCTCCTGGCGGACCATCAGTGACCCGGTGCGGGCCGTGGCCGGCCAGTGGACCCGCCGGAGGTCATCGCCGTCCCGGTAGTCACGCACCGCGATGTCGTCCTCGCCGTGCAGGGCCACCATGTGGGGGATCGTCCCGTCCGATCCGACGCCTCTCGCTCCCGCCCCGCCCGAGCCGAGCCAGACGACTCTTGGAAGGACGAGGATCTCCGAGCTGCTGCGCAAGGTGACGAGTCGGTCGGTCAGACCGAACGGATCGGAGACCGCGAGCGAGAGTGGTCCGAGCCGGTGCAGGCCACGCACGGGACTGCTGACCTCGTAGGCCACGGTGTGGGCGGCCCCCCGGCGGAGTGGCGGGATGACCCAGCGCGGCACGTCTCCGAGGACGAGATCGACGTCCTCCTCCGCGACCAGCACGGGGGAGCGCACTCTCGACGGATTCGCCACGGTGAGCTCGACGCTGGCCGGCTGGTCGATCTGTACCTGGGCCGGCAGCAGACGTCGCGTCACCTCGAAGCCCAGAGGGTGCCGGCGGACGATGAGCAGGGTGAGCAGGGGCAGAAGGAGCAGCAGGGCGCCGATGCGGGTCAGGTCGATCATGCCCAACCCGGGCCCGGTGATCAGCAGAGCGATACCGAACAGGGCGAACAGCCGGCCGCGCCGGGTGAGCGAGGACACGATGCCGGTCACCGGACGGGTCAGCTCTCTCGGGGCACCGGCACCCGGACGCGGTGCAGGAGCTCGCCGAGGACGTCCGCCGACGACCGGCGGGCCGACTGGGTCTCTCCCGTCGTGAGTATGCGGTGGGCCAGGACCGGGACGACGACCCGTTGGACGTCGTCCGGGAGCACGTGGTCGCGACCGGCGAGGACCGCATAGGCGCGAGCCGCGCGCAGCAGGTGCAGGGTCGCACGGGGTGAGGCACCGAGCCGCAGCGCGTCGCTGCGCCGCGTCGCGTGGGCGATCTCGACGATGTACTGACGGACCGACTCCGCAACGTAGACCTCTCGGACCGCCTCGATCATGCGTCGCACCGACGCGGCATCGACGACCGGCCGCAGGTTCTCGAGGGGGGAGGCCAGGCCGTGGCCGACGAGCATGTCCATCTCGCTGCGGGCGGACGGGTAGCCCATCGAGATGCGGGCCATGAACCTGTCCCGTTGTGCCTCGGGCAGCGGGTACGTCCCCTCCATCTCGATCGGGTTCTGGGTCGCCATCACGATGAAGGGAGCCGGCAGCACGTAGGTGTGGCCATCGACCGTCACCTGGCCCTCCTCCATGCACTCGAGGAGAGCCGACTGGGTCTTGGGCGAGGCCCTGTTGATCTCGTCGCCGACGACGACGTTGGCGAAGATGGCCCCCGGGCGGAACTCGAAGCTGCGGACGTCCTGGTTGAAGACGCTGACCCCGGTGATGTCACTCGGCAGCAGGTCGGGGGTGAACTGAACCCGTCGGACGGTGCAGTCGATCGACCTGGCCAGTGTCTTGGCCAGCATCGTCTTGCCGACACCGGGGACGTCCTCGATGAGAAGGTGCCCCTCGGCGAGAAGCACCATGACCGCCGTCGAGACCACCTCCGGCTTGCCCTCGATGACCGAGTTCATCGTCGCCATCAGGTCGGCGGCGAGCCGGCGCACCTGCTCCAGACGCATGGGTTCCGCGGTGCTTCCGCCCGCGCTGGAGGGCCCGACGACCGACAGGTCGCCCGAGGCCAGGTCCTCTCGTCCACCGGGTGCCGGTGTCGATGACGTCACCAGGACGCCCCCTTCCACGTGGTTCTTCCTCGATCGTGCCCTATGCCAAGCCCAAACGTCACCGGGTCGAAGACAGTTCCGTGCCGTCTGCTTCACCCGAGCCCATCGGATGGCGCCGAGGTGGAGATCTTCCTCCACTTTCCTCCACCTGTTTGACCTGCATAAATTGCGAGATGAAAGCGATCACAGGCCGATCTTGCGTGATTTGTGGAGGAAAGTGGAGTACGGTGGGGCAAGCGGGAGCGCCGTGGCGATCGAGGGTGAGAGGTGGAGGTGACGGCCCATGTTCATGGGGACGCACACGCCTCGACTCGACGACAAGGGCAGGCTCTTCCTGCCGGCCAAGTACCGGGACCGGCTCGCCTCGGGCATCGTCGTGACGCGGGGTCACGAGAAGTCGCTGGTGATCTACCCGGCGGATACCTTCGAGTCGCTCGCCGGCCGGGTCATGGCCATGCCGACGACGAACCGCCGGGCACGCGCATACAGCCGCCTCCTCCTCTCCGGAGCCTCCGACCAGATCCCCGACAAGCAGGGGCGGATCTCGATCCCGCCCCACCTGCGTGAGTACGCCGGACTGCTCCGTGACATCACGATCACCGGCGCCGGAGACCACCTCGAGGTCTGGGACAGCGCTGCGTGGACCGAGTACCTCGAGGCATTCGAGGGCGACTTCGCCGACCAGGAGGACGAGGTGATCCCCGGCCTGATCTGAGCGTGCGGCTGGCGCGGCCGCGAGACACCAGTCCACCGACGCACGATCGCTGACCTGCACCTCGGCCTCCAGCCGGAGACCGCCCCCGACACGCCTTCCCCCGTGCCGGGTCCGGACCGGATGGGGACCAGGGTCCAGGTCAGAGCCGTACCAGTCCCGAGCATTCCCCCAGGGCAACCAGAACGTGAGAGACGAGCGAGAGGAGAGACCGGCCATGGCGGCTACCGATTCCGGCGCGGAGCGGCATGTGCCGGTGCTGCTCCAGCGCTGCGTCGACCTGCTGGCGCCGGCCGCCACTGCGTCCGGCTCCGTGATCGTGGATGCCACGCTCGGGCTCGGTGGGCACAGCGAGGCGCTGCTCGCGGCGTGTCCCGAGGCCCGCGTCATCGGCATCGACCGGGATCCAGCCGCGCTGGCCCTCGCCCGAACCCGTCTGGCCCATGTGGGGGACCGGTTCGTCGCCGTCCACGCGATCTACGACGAGCTGCCGACGGTGCTCGCGGATCTCGACGTCCAGCACGTGCAGGGCATCCTCTTCGACCTCGGCGTCTCCTCCCTGCAGATCGACGAGGCCGACCGTGGCTTCTCCTACATGACCGACGCTCCCCTGGATATGCGCATGGACCCGACCACCGGCCCGAGCGCTCGTGAGGTGGTCAACGACTACCCGTCCGAGGAGATCGAGCGCATCCTGCGGCGGTTCGGTGAGGAGCGGTACGCCCGACGCATCGCCGAGCGCATCGTGCACGAGCGCCGCGACGCCCCCATCCTGCGCACCGGCCAGCTCGTCGACATCGTCCGGGCGGCGATTCCCGTCCGGGCCCAGCAGGGCGGCCATCCGGCCAAGAGGACGTTCCAAGCGCTGCGTATCGAGGTCAACGCAGAGCTGCGCGTCTGGGAGCGCGCCGTCGAGGTGGCGATCGAGGCGCTGGCGGTCGGAGGCCGGATCGTCGTCCTCAGCTACCACTCCCTCGAGGACCGGATCACCAAGCGCGCCCTGGTCACCGCGTCCCGTAGTTCGGCGCCGGAGGGGCTTCCCGTCGAGCTCCCGGAGCACGCTCCCACCCTCCGACTGCTCACCCGCGGCGCCGAAGAGGCCTCCGCGCAAGAGCAGGCCGCAAACCCACGCTCGGCCTCGGTCCGTCTCCGAGCCGCCGAACGCATCCGTCCGTCCAGCACCACCCGTTCACCGGTCACGACAGGGGTCACTCCATGAGCACGCTCGCATCCGCACCGCTGCGCGACACCGGCGTCCGCACCCGCCGCCGCGGGGCGCCGCGTCCGGTCCTCACCGCGGTGCCCGCCCCCGCCCCCAGCCACGGGGGGATGCTCCTGGTGTGTGCAGGTCTGCTGTTGTCCGGGCTGCTGACGCTGTTGTTCCTCAACATGTCGCTCGCGGAGGGCTCCTTCACCGTGCACGAGCTGCAGCGCACCGCCGGCGAGCTCGCGGAAACAGAGGACGCTCTCGAACAGAGCATCACCGCAGTGAGCTCGCCGGCGGCGCTCGCATCTCGGGCGAGCCGGATGGGCATGGTTCCCGCCGCGAGTCCGGCCTTCCTTCGACTCGACGACGGTGCCGTCCTCGGCGTGGCGGAGCCGGCCTCGGACGACACCGCCTTTAGCGTGGTCGTAAAGCCGCCGCGCACGGCTCCTCCAGCATTGGCCGTCGCCCGCAGTGCGACGACCGACCGGCGGTGACCTGACAGGCCGGCGGACCCGTACAGCACGGCGACTCGCACCCAGATGGACCTGACCCACCCGGATCGCACCACCATGAACCCAGAGGATCGATGACCCCTCCGGACCAGCCCCACAGTGGCCGCCGACGTGCCGACGGCGGCACCCGGCGTGCCCGGCCGCCCGGCGCGTCCGGTGCGCGCCACGCCGCCCGGCCCACGGGTGCTCCGGCGAAGTCCACGGGCACGGCGGGCGGCCGGCCGGCGCAGAGAAGTCGCGGGCGTGGTGGTTTCACGCGCACGGCGCCGGGGTCTCGCGCGGGCACCGCCCGGCCCGTCGGCGCGCGCTCGGCGCCGGCGCCCCGCCCACGTCGCACCCGCCGGCCCGTCCAGATCAACTCCCGACGTCGGGTCCGCGGCATCCTCGTCATCACGCTCGCGGTGTTCTCGCTCTTCGCGGTCCAGCTCGTCCGGATCCAGGGTCTGGATGCCGCGGCGGTGGCGGCCGAAGCCCTCGACCAGCGCAACCGCACCGAGGTGCTGCCGGCGTTGCGCGGTCAGGTCGTCGACAGTGAGGGCGTCGTCCTCGCCCAGAGCATCGAACGGCGCACGGTGACGGTCGACCAGACCGCCATCCCGGAGTTCGTCCAGCGCGTGGACGGCGTCCGAACCAAGACCGGTGTGTGGGGAGCCGCCCAGGAGCTCGCGCCGTTGCTCGGCATGAGCGACACCCGGCTGCGCGACGAGCTGATCGGCACCGCCCGCTACAAGATCATCGCCAAGAACGTCACGGTGCCGACCTGGCGCAGGATCAGCGCCCTGGGTATCCCCGGCGTGTACAGCGAGCGCACCGCCGAGCGCGACTACCCACAGTCGACGACCGCGGCGTCACTCGTCGGCTGGGTGTATGCGGACGGCCGGGCGGGGGGTGGCGTCGAGTCCATGGTCGACGAGGTCCTGGCCGGCTCCAACGGCTCGGCCAAGTACGAGACCTCGCCGAGCGGACGGATCATCCCCAACGGCCGACAGGTCCTCGAGGAGGCCGTCGACGGTCGGACCGTCCAGCTCACCATCAACTCGGCGATCCAGTGGTACGCACAGAACTCTCTCGCACGAGGGATCTCGCGGGTCGGCGGCGAGTCGGGGACGGTCGTGGTCCAGCACGCGCGCACCGGAGAGCTGCTCGCCGTCGCCTCCTATCCGTCCTACGACCCCAACGACCTCTCGTCCGTCAAGGGGTCGCTCGACAACCTCGCGTTCTCCCAGATCTTCGAGCCCGGGTCGACCAACAAGATCGTCACCATGGCGGCCGCGCTCCAGGAAGGCGTGGTCACCCCCGACCAACCGGTGGTCGTGCCCAACCGACTTCCGCGGGCCGACCGCAGCTTCAAGGACAGCAGTGACCACCCCACGTGGTACCTCACCGCCACCGGCGTCCTCGCCAAGTCGAGCAACATCGGCACGATCCTGATCGGTGAACAGCTCGAGCCCGAGGTCCTCGAGAAGTACTTCCGCGACTTCGGCATGGGCGCGATGTCCGGGGTGGACTTTCCGAACGAGTCACCGGGCCTGGTCACCCCCGCCGACCAGATGAGCGGGTCTCAGCGGTTCACCGTCATGTACGGCCAGGGTATGTCCGGCACTGCGATCCAGAACTCGATGGCCTACCAGGTGATCGCCAACGACGGGGTGCGCGTGCAGCCGAGCCTGATCAAGTCGGTCGAGACCGACGACGGGGTGATGATGCCCGCCGAACCACCGGAGAGCCGGCGCGTCGTCGACGCGGACGTGGCCCAGCAGGTCATGGCGATGCTCGAGGGAGCGGTCAGCGACGAGGGAAGTGCACCGCAGGCCGCGATCCCCGGATACCGCGTCGCGGGCAAGACCGGCACGGCGGACCGCTACGACGACCGACTCGGCCGCTACAGCGGCAAGACGGCCAGCTTCATCGGCATCGCTCCGGCCGACGACCCCCAGATCATCGTCAGCGTCTTCGTCCAGAAGCCCAGCATCCTCTTCTACGGCGGCCTCGTGGCGGCCCCGATCTTCAAGGACGTCATGACGTATGCGCTGGCCGAGCTCGCCATCCCGCCGACGGGGGCGGAGCCGGTCGAGCAGGTCATCGAGCTCGACGAGCCGCCGGCCCGGAGCGACCAGCGGGTCCTCGGGTCCGAGTACCTCCCGTAGTTCTTGGATACCCGTAGTTCTTGGATAATGGTCGCCCGTGTCGACACTCCACCCTCAGACCGCAGGCCTGACGCCGGCCGCGTGCGCCAGGATCGCCGGCGGGCGCCTCGTCGATCAGACACCCGATGAGGGGATCGGCCTCGTCCACGGCGTCACGCTGGACTCGCGAAGCGTCATGCGAGGCGACCTCTACGCCGCGCTGCCCGGGGCCAACGCCCACGGAGCGGACTTCGCGGTCCAGGCCGCCGGATCCGGTGCGGTGGCCATCCTCACGGACGATGAGGGGGCGGACAAGGTCGCAGCCGCCGGGACATCACTGCCCCTCGTCGTCGTCGCAGATCCGCGGTCGGTCCTCGGAGCGGTCTCGGCCGCGGTCTACGGCACGACCGACCTCGGCCTGCGGATGATCGGGGTGACGGGCACCAACGGAAAGACGACCACCGCATACCTCATCGCCTCCGCCCTGGGTGCGCTGGACCGGCGGGTCGGGCTGATCGGGACGGTGGAGACCCGGATCGGCGCCGAGCGGGTCCCGAGTGTCCGCACGACCCCCGAGTCGTGCGACCTGCACCGGCTGCTCGCGGTGATGACCGAGAGGTCCGTCGACGACTGCGTCATGGAGGTCTCCAGCCACGCCCTGGCCCTGCACCGCGTCGACGGGGTGCGCTACGACCTGGCGCTGTTCACGAACCTGAGCCAGGACCATCTCGACTTCCATCCCGACATGGACGACTACTTCGCCGCGAAGGCGAGCCTGTTCACCCCGGAGCGGTCCGGGCGGGCGCTGATCTGCGTCGACGACGAGTGGGGTCGTCGGCTCGCGGCGCAGTGCCCCGTGCCCGCCGTCACCATCGCCCGCGCGCACGGCCCCGGAGCCGTGGGGGCGGACTACGTCGTCGAGTCGGCCCATACGGGGGAGTTCGTTCTCACGGGACCGGACACCTCGCTCCGGCTGCGGTCGGCCCTGCCTGGGGACTTCAACGTCATGAACACCGCGATGGCGGCCGTCTCCCTGCTCATGCTCGGGCACCCGGCGGACGAGGTCGCGATGGCCGTCCTGACCGACCCGCACGTCCCGGGACGGATGGAACGCGTCGGACCGTCCGGCTCACGGGTCCCGCTCGCGGTGGTGGACTACGCCCACACCCCCGACGCCGTCGAGGCGGCGATCGCTGCCCTGCGACCCGGCACCGACGGTCCCCTCGTCGTCGTGCTCGGAGCCGGTGGGGAACGCGATCGCGGCAAGCGGGCCGCCATGGGCCGGGCCGCCGCCACCGCCGATGTCGTTATCGTCACCGACGACAACCCCCGCAGCGAGGACCCCGAGGTGATCCGGGCGGCCATCCTCGAGGGCGCCCGCTGCGCGGGGACGCACGCACGGATCGAGGAGGTGGGCGAACGACGCGATGCCATCGCCCGGGCGGTCGAGATCGCCGCCCCCGCCGGGTCTGCGGCGACCATCGCCGTCGTCGGCAAGGGCCACGAGACCGGACAGGAGATCGACGGCGTCGTCCACCCCTTCGACGACCGCGACGAGCTCAGCCGCGCCCTGAGTGCCCGCCTGGGAGCGGACGCATGATCGCGTTCACGCTCGCCCGCCTCGCCGAGCTCACCGGAGGTCGGTTGACGGGCATCTCAGCCGAGCAGGCGGCGCTCACCGTCATCGACGGACCCGTCGTGACGGACTCCCGGGATTGCGCACCCGGTGGCCTGTACGTCGCGCGCATCGGCGAGCACGCCGACGGTCACGACTTCATCCCCCAGGCGCTGGAGGCGGGCGCACTGGCGGCGCTCACCAGTCGCCCCGTGGACGGGGTGGCGTGCATCGTCGTCGACGACGTCCAGGACGCCTTCGCCGCGCTCGCCCGCGGCGTCGTCGACGCGGCGCCGCAGCTCACCGTGGTCGCCATCACCGGATCGTCCGGCAAGACCTCGACCAAGGATCTGCTGGGCCAGGTGCTCGCCGTCGCCGGCGAGACCGTGGCGCCGCACGGTTCCTACAACTCAGAGGTCGGCGTTCCCCTCACCGTCACGAGGGTCACGGAGAGCACCCGCTTTCTCGTCGCCGAGATGGGTGCCCGCGGCGTGGGGCACATCGCCTACCTCACCCGCATCGCTCCGCCGGACGTCTCGATCGTGCTCAACGTCGGCACCGCCCACCTCGGCGAGTTCGGGTCGCGCGAGGCCATCGCCCTCGCCAAGGGCGAGATCGTCGAGGCGCTCGCGTCGACGGGGACGGCGGTGCTCAACCACGACGACCCGGCGGTCTCGGCCATGGCCTCGCGCACCCGTGGATCGGTCGTCACCGTCAGCGCCGCGGGGGACCCCGCCGCCACCGTCCGCGCCGAGGAGGTCGAGCTGGACGCCGCCTCCCGGCCCCGCTTCGTCATCACCGACGGCTCGTCCCGCTGGCCGGTCGCCCTCTCCCTCCACGGTGTCCACCACGTGGGTAACGCGCTCTCCGTCTTCGCCGCGGCCCGCGCTTGCGACCTGGACCCGCAGGTCATCGCCGACGCACTCGGCTCCGCCGCTTCGGTGAGCAGGTGGCGCATGGAGGTGACCGACCGCGACGACGACGTGACCGTCGTCAACGACGCCTACAACGCCAACCCGGACTCCATGCGCGCCGCGCTGGACGCGCTGGCCCGGATGGGGGAGGGGCGGCGCACCATCGCCGTGCTCGGAACCATGCTCGAGCTCGGAGCCGACAGCGATTCCGAGCACGCCCGGGTGGGCCGGTATGCGCTGGACCGGGGCGTCGACCTGCTCGTCTGCGTCGGTGCCGGAGGTCCCGCCCTCGCGGCCGACGCCGCGCAGGATGCACCCCGGTGCGCCGTCCTCGACGACGCGGATGCCGCATACGATCTCCTGATGAGCGAGATCCGCTCCGGTGACGTCGTCCTGTTCAAGTCCAGTCGGGACGCCGGGCTGCGACACCTCGGTGACCGCATCGCAGGGCTTCCCCCAGGGACGTTCGCGTCGGAGCGTTCCGCGCGCGAGGGGGGAGACACCACGTGCTCGCCGTCCTGATCGCCGCCGTCTTCGCCCTGCTCGTCGGGCTGTTCGGCACGCCGATGTTCATCAAGCTCCTCGTCCGCCGCGGCTATGGCCAGTTCATCCGCGACGACGGACCGACGTCCCACCACACGAAGCGCGGCACGCCCACGATGGGCGGGGCCGTCATCATCCTCGCCTCGGTCTCGGCCTACGCGGTTGCCCATCTGCTGACCTGGACGCCGCCGACGATGAGCGCGATCCTCGTGCTGTTCCTCATGAGCGGACTGGGGCTGGTCGGGTTCCTCGACGACTACATCAAGATCAGCAAGCAGCGCAGCCTCGGACTGCGGTCCGCCGAGAAACTGTTCGGGCAGACCCTCGTCGCCACCGTCTTCGCCGTCCTCGCTCTGCAGTTCCCCAACGAACGCTGGCGGACCCCCGCCTCGACGAAGATCTCCTTCGTCCGGGACACCGGCTTCGACCTCGCCTTCGCGGGGCCGCTGCTGGGCGTCCTGCTGTTCGTCATCTGGGCCAACCTCATGATCGCCGGCACCTCCAACGGCGTGAACCTCACCGACGGCCTCGACGGCCTGGCCACCGGCGCGTCGGTCATGGTGTTCGCGGCCTACGTCCTGATCGGCATCTGGCAGGGCAACCAGAACTGTCAGACGACGCCGGGCATCAACTGCTACGAGGTCCGCGACTCACGCGACCTCGCCGTCGTCGCCGCAGCGGGCATGGGGGCGTGCTTCGGCTTCCTCTGGTGGAACGCCAGTCCGGCCAAGATCTTCATGGGCGACACCGGCTCGCTCGCGCTCGGTGGAGCGCTCGCGGGACTCGCCATCACGACGCGAACCGAGCTGCTCATCGTCATCCTCGGCGGACTCTTCGTCGCCATCACCCTCTCGGTGATCATCCAGGTGGCCTCGTTCAAGACGACCGGCAAGCGGGTGTTCCGCATGGCCCCGCTTCAGCATCACTTCGAGCTGCTCGGCTGGGCGGAGGTCACGATCGTCATCAGGTTCTGGATCATCGCGGGTCTGTTCGTCGCTCTCGGCCTCGGTCTGTTCTACGCGGAATGGGTCGTCGGTGGCGCCTGACCTGAAGGCCGTGCACGAGGACGGTTCCCCACCGTTCGACCCGGCCGGCCTGACCGTCCTCGTGACGGGCGGTGGAGTGAGCGGCTTCGCCGCCGCCGACGCGCTCGCGGAGCGCGGCGCGAGGGTGACCCTCGTCGACGGTGCCGACCCCGCGCCGGGGAGCGCACTGTTCGAGCGCCTCAAGGTTCTCGACATCCTCGGCGTAGACGTCCGCGCCGGATCCGCCTACGTGGCCGCCCTTCCGGATGATCCGCCCGACCTGGTCGTCACCTCTCCCGGGTGGCGACCGGGCCAGCCCATGCTCGCCGCCGCGGCAGCGGCCGACATCCCGGTCTGGGGTGAGGTCGAGTTGGCGTGGCGGCTGCGTGGACCCGGTGCGGCTCCGTGGCTGACGCTGACGGGGTCCAACGGCAAGACGACCACGGTCCAGATGCTCACCGCGATGCTGCGGGCCGCCGGGCTGCGGGCCTGCAGCGCCGGCAACGTCGGCACCCCGATCCTCGAGGCGGTCCTGCACCCGGAACCCTACGACGTCATCGCCGTGGAGCTCTCCAGCTTCCAGCTGCACTGGTCGACGTCGATCTCACCTCTGGCGTCGGCGTGTCTGAACGTCGCTCCCGACCACCTCGACTGGCACGGATCGTTCGCGGCCTACCGCGCGGCCAAAGGCCGCGTCTATGAGCGGACGCGCGTGGCGTGTGTCTACAACGTCGAGGATCCGGTCACCGAGCAGCTCGTGCGCGAGGCGGATGTCATCGAGGGCGCTCGCGCCATCGGGTTCACCCTGGGCGTTCCCGCCCGCTCGATGGTCGGACTCGTCGACGACGTGCTGGCCGACCGGGCGTTCGTCGCCGAGCGCGAACACTCGGCCGCCGAGCTCGGCACCCTCGCCGACATCACGGCCGACGGCGTCCCGCCACCGCACCTGGTGCAGAACGCCCTGGCCGCCGCGGCTCTCGCGCGGGCTGCCGGGGTCCCTCCCGTGGCGGTGCGCGATGGTCTGCGAGCCTTCAGCCCGGAGCCGCACCGGATCGCGGAGGTGACCACGGTCGAGGGGGTGCGCTTCGTCGACGACTCGAAGGCGACCAACCCGCACGCCGCGAGAGCCGCGGTCCTCGGATACGAGTCGGTGGTCTGGGTCGCGGGCGGGCTGCTCAAGGGTGCCGACGTCGAGCAGCTCGTGCGGGACGCCCGAGACCGCCTCCGGGCCGCGGTCCTCATCGGAGCGGACCGGGCGGTCATCGCCGAGGCACTGCGGCGACACGCGCCGGATGTCCGTGTCATCGAGGTCGCCGCCACGGACACTGATGCCATGGACCAGGTTGTGGCATCCGCGTTCGACGCCGCCCGTCCCGGCGACGTCGTGCTCCTGGCGCCGGCCGCCGCCTCCATGGACATGTTCGCGGACTACGGCGCCCGCGGCGACGCGTTCTGCGCCGCCGTTCACAGGCTTGCCGAGCGGCGGGACGGTCGCGACGGACGGCCCGGCGGCGCCGAGGGAGGCTGAGGGTGACGACGACCGCCCCGCCGCGCGGGACCGTCGGTGCAAGGGCCCAGCGCGCCGCCGCCCTCGTGCGCGACTCCGGCCCGACTGCGTGGCTCCGGCGCCTCGAGTCGCCGACCACGACCTACTACATGCTCATCGCCGCGACGAGCATCCTCGTCGGCTTCGGGTTGATCATGGTCCTCTCGGCGTCCGCCATTGTGTCGCTCGCCAACACGAGCTCGTCCTACACCGTCTTCCGCAGCCAGCTCACCTTCGCGGCCCTCGGCACGGTGGCCATCCTCATCGCCGTCCGAATACCTCCGCATCTGTGGAAGCGCCTCGCTCTACCGATGATGGTCATCGCGATCGGGCTCCAGGCGCTCGTCTTCAGTCCCATCGGTTCGTGCCAGTCCGGCAACTGCAACTGGATCGACTTGGGCCCTTTCGTCGTCCAGCCGAGCGAGATCCTCAAGCTCGCCTTGGCCCTTCTCGGTGCGGCGATCCTGTCGAAGAAGCGGCGGGTGCTGGGTCAGTTCAGACATGTGCTGGTCCCTTACGTCGTCCCGTTCGCGGCGGTTGCGATCGGTCTGGTCCTCTACGGTGAGGACCTGGGCACGGTGCTCATTCTCGGCGCGGTGGTCGGGGCGGTCCTGTGGGCGGCCGGCGTTCCCGCACGCTACTTCGGGTTCGCGGGTGGACTGTTCGTCGCGCTCGCAGTGGCCATGGTCGTCTACAGCCCGAACCGGCTCGGTCGCTTCGACGTCTGGCTCGGGCGTGACACCGACCCGTTCGGCATCGCCAGGCAGAGCATCCACGGCCGGTATGCGCTGGCCGACGGAGGCTGGTTCGGCCTCGGCCTCGGGGGGAGCCGGGAGAAGTGGCAGTGGCTTTCCGAGCCACACAACGACTTCATCTTCGCCATCATCGGGGAGGAGCTCGGGCTGGGCGGAACCCTGCTCGTCATCGCCTTGTTCCTCATGGTGGCGTACTGCAGCTACCGCATCGTCATGAGCTCCTCGGATCTCTTCGTGCGACTGGCCACGGCCGGCATCATGGGCTGGATCATCGTCCAGGCCATGATCAACATCGGATCCGTCATCGGCATGCTGCCCGTCATCGGGGTCAACCTCCCGCTCGTCTCGTCCGGCGGCTCGTCGTTGATCATGACCATGACGGCCCTGGGGATCCTCATCTCCTTCGCCCGCCACGAGCCGGACTGCGCCGCCGAGCTTGCCGCTCGTCCGCGACGCCGGCTCCTTCCGAGCCGAGCGCGGCGACCTCTGCGCAGGAGGGTGTGACGTGCGCAGCGTCGTGCTTGCCGGCGGTGGCACGGCGGGCCACGTGTCCCCCCTGCTCGCCCTGGCAGACACCCTCGTCGACCGGCATCCGGGCCTCGACGTCGTCATCCTCGGCACCGAGTCAGGGCTGGAGGCCGACCTCGTGCCCGCGCGCGGCTACGAGCTGACCACGGTCCCGAAGGTCCCCATGCCGCGGCGTCCCACTGGAGACCTGCTGCGTCTTCCGGGTCGGCTCAAGGCCGCGGTCGACGCCGCGGGCGCGGCGATGCGTGAGCCTGGGGCCGAGGTCGTCGTGGGGTTCGGCGGCTATGTGAGCACGCCCGCCTACCTCGCCGCGCGCCGGCTGGCGGTCCCGCTCGTCGTGCACGAGCAGAATGCCCGCCCGGGTCTCGCGAACCGCCTCGGTGCTCGACTCACCCGCTACGTCGGCGTCACCTTCGCCTCGACGCCGCTGCCGCACTCGACGCTCACGGGCATGCCGCTGCGCGAGCAGATCCGGACCCTGGACCGCACCACGCGCCGGACCGAGGCGGCCCGCGAGCTGGGGTTGGACCCCGGTCGACCCACACTCCTCGTGACCGGCGGAAGCCTGGGTGCCCAGCGGCTGAACGACGCATTCGCCGGTGCGGCGTCCTCGCTCGTCGCCGCCGGCCTGCAGGTCGTCCACGTCACGGGCCGGGGCAAGGAGTTCGAGCCCGAGGTCCCGACCGGCCCCGGACGCTACGTGGTTCTGCCCTACGCCGAGCGGATGGAGCTGTGCCTCGCCGCCGCCGACCTCGTGGTCGCCCGCTCGGGCGCGAACACCGTCTGCGAGCTGAGCGCCGTTGGGGCGCCGTCGGTGCTCGTCCCGCTCCCGATCGGCAACGGGGAGCAGCGACTCAACGCCCACGACGTCGTTGCTGCCGGGGGAGCGATCCTCGTCGAGGATGCGGCCGTGGACTCCCAGTGGGTCGTCGATGTCGTGGTGCCCCTCGCCCTCGACGACGAGCGCCTCGCGGCGATGTCCGTGGCGGCCGCGGCCGTGGGCGTCCGGGACGGACACGAACGCCTCGCCGACCTCGTCGAGCGGGCAGCGCGGAGGGTCACGTGACGGGGTTCGTCCCGGACCTCGCGGCGGCCGTTCCGGCTCCGGCCGATCTCGGCAGGGTCCATCTCATCGCCATCGGTGGCGCCGGGATGTCGGCCGTCGCGCGACTGCTCCTCGCCGCCGGCCTCACCGTCAGTGGCTCCGACGCGAAGGACTCTCCCACCTTGAGCGCCCTCGCCGCAGCGGGCGCTCGCGTGTTCGTCGGGCACTCCGCCGACCGCCTCGACGGGGTCGACACGGTCGTCGTCTCGTCGGCGATCAGGACCGACAACCCGGAGCTCGTCGCCGCTCGCGAGCGGGGGTTGCGGATCCTGCACCGCTCCCAGGCGCTCGCGTCCCTCGGTTCGGGGCGACACGTGGTCGCGGTCGCCGGCGCGAACGGCAAGTCGACGACGACGTCGATGATCGTCGCCGCCCTGGTCGCCGCCGGTCGAGACCCGTCCTTCGCATCGGGTGCTGAGATCCCTCAGCTCGGCACGAACGCCGCCATCGGGACCGGCCCCGACCTCGTGGTCGAGGCCGACGAGAGCGACGGGTCCTTCGTCGTGTACGCCCCGGACGTCGCCATCGTGACCAACGTGCAGGCCGACCACCTCGACTACTACGGCGACCTCGCCGGTGTCGAGCGCGCCTATCGTCGCTTCGTCGACTCAGCGCCCGACGGTGGCCTGCTCGTCGTATGCGCCGATGACCGTGGCTCCCGTGAGCTGGGGGAGTATGCGCGGGGGACCTCTCGCCGGGTCCGCACCTATGGTGCGCGCGAGGATGCGGACGTCCGGCTGACGTCAGCCGACCCGACCGACGTCGGGGGGCGGGCCGAGCTCTCGGTGGGGGCGCGCAGGCACGAGCTGGTCCTCCAGGTGCCGGGCCGGCACAACCTAGAGAACGCCGCCGGTGCCTTCACCGTGCTCACCGAGGCGTGCGGACTGACCCCGGAGGCTGCACTCGGCGGCCTGGCCTCGTTCTCCGGGGCGGCTCGGCGTTTCGAGTCACATGGCGAGCCTTTCGGCGTGCGGGTGATCGACGACTACGCACACAACGCACCCAAGGTGACCGCCGCGGTGCGGACCGGTCGGGAGATGGCGGACCGGCGGGGCGGACGGCTCCTCGTGATCTTCCAACCCCACCTGTACTCCCGAACCCGCGACTTCGCGCAGGAGTTCGCCGCCGCGCTCGAACCTGCGGACGAGATCGTGCTGCTCGCGGTCTATCCCGCGCGCGAGGACCCGATCGAGGGCGTGTCGAGCAACCTGATCAGCGACCGGATGTCCGAACGCGGCCCGGGACGTTCCGTTGTCGTGGAACCCGACTTCGAGGCCGCCGTCCAGCATGTGGCGGCAGTCGCCCGCCCGGGCGACGTCGTCATGACCATCGGCGCCGGCGACGTCACGAGCCTGGCACCCCGCCTCGCCGACGCGCTTGCGCACCGTGCAGGAGAGGCGGGAGAGGCGTCGTGATGGCTGCGCGCACCACGATCGTCGGCGACCGCTCCGGTCGCGCGTCCACGAGCGCGTCCACGAGCGCGTCCACGGCCGCGGCGGTGACTGCCCAGGAGCGGTTCGACCGGCGGATCCGGGCTCGGCGCCGGCGAGCGTGGCAGCTGGGCGCCGCCCTCGCCGTCGTGACCTTGATGACCGTGGCGGGCTGGTGGGCACTGTGGCGGAGCGACTGGTTCCTCGTCGAGAGCGTCGTGGTCACCGGGGTCGAGGAGCGTTGGGAGGCCTCGATCCGTGCCGCCGCCGCCGTGCCCATGTCTCAACCTCTTGTCGAGGTTGACACTTCCGCAGCCGAGCGCTCGGTCAGCGAGGTCGGCATCGTCCGTGAGGTCCGCGTCGTGCGGAGCTGGCCGACGACGATCTCCATCGAGGTGATGCCACGCCTGCCTGTCCTCGCGGCCCAGCAACCCGATGGGGACGTCGCGGTCGTGGACAGGGACGGGGCGGTCATCGAGGTGGTCCCGGCGGCGCCCGAGAACCTGCCGAGGGTCCTGGCGGCGGGCGAGGCCGGTGCGTCGCAGGATGCCTACCGCAGCGCCTGGCGCGTGATGTCGGCGCTGCCGGACGGCCTGCTGTCGCAGGTCACGACCGCGACCGTGAGCAGTGCCGACCTGGTCACGCTCGATCTCGGTGACCGCACCGTGGTGTGGGGCGGACCGGGGGATGCCGAGCTCAAGGCGTCCGTCGTGGAGGCCCTGCTCGACTCGGGCGCCCAGTACGTCGATGTCAGCGCGCCGCGCAGTCCGGTGACGAGGGAGACGGGCGACTCCTGACGAGAGCGCGGATGGTCCGGCACGGGGGTCGGAGCGCGCCGGAGGTCTCGTCGTCTGCGGCGGGAGTGACGGGTGTGACGAACCGGGCGCTTCGGGCCGACGAATGTGGCGACACGCGCGGGTGCAACGTTGCTCTGTCCGGCGACCCGACATAGCGTCGTTCCAGCAGCGCACAAGAGCCAAACTCTAACTCTACACATCACATTGAGACTTTTCGTCGAGATGTCCCATTGTTGAAAGGCCCCGCTCGTGGCAACTCCCCAGAACTACCTGGCCGTCATCAAGGTCGTCGGCATCGGCGGCGGTGGCGTCAACGCCATCAACCGGATGATCGAGGTGGGCTTGAAGGGTGTGGAGTTCATCGCGATCAACACCGACGCCCAGGCGCTCCTCATGAGTGACGCCGACGTCAAGCTCGACGTCGGCCGCGAGCTGACCAGGGGCCTCGGCGCAGGCGCCGACCCCGAGGTCGGCCGGAAGGCGGCCGACGACCACGCGGAGGAGATCGAAGAAGTCCTGCGCGGAGCGGACATGGTCTTCGTCACCGCGGGTGAGGGCGGCGGCACGGGGACGGGCGGCGCGCCCGTCGTGGCCCGGATCGCGCGGTCGTTGGGCGCCCTGACGATCGGTGTCGTCACGCGACCCTTCACTTTCGAGGGTCGGCGCCGGGCCAATCAGGCGGAGACCGGCATCGCCGACCTGCGCGACGAGGTCGACACCCTGATCGTCATCCCGAACGACCGGCTCCTGTCGATCAGCGACCGAGCGGTCAGCGTGCTGGACGCCTTCCGCAGTGCCGACCAGGTGCTGCTTTCCGGTGTCCAGGGAATCACGGACCTGATCACCACGCCGGGTCTGATCAACCTCGACTTCGCTGACGTGAAGTCGGTCATGCAGGGAGCGGGCTCGGCCCTCATGGGCATCGGGTCGGCGCGAGGTGAGGACCGCGCGGTCCAGGCCGCTGAGCTCGCCATCTCGAGCCCGCTCCTCGAGGCGAGCATCGACGGGGCCCACGGGGTCCTGCTGTCGATCCAGGGTGGCAGCGATCTCGGCCTCTTCGAGATCAACGAGGCGGCCAGGCTGGTCCAGGAGGCCGCGCATCCCGAGGCCAACATCATCTTCGGCGCGGTCATCGACGACGCCCTCGGAGACGAGGTGCGCGTCACCGTGATCGCCGCGGGCTTCGACGGAGGCAGCCCCAAGAAACGCGGGGACGAGATGGCTCTCGGAACGGTCCACGGTGGCGGTGCACGGGTGGCCGCCCAGGCACCGGCACCGCCGACCGGCGCGAGCGTCACGTCCGCCCCTGACGCCTCCGCGCCGGCGACCGAGCCGCAGGCGGGGTCCGCCGAGCCGGAGCAGTCGGCCGGCGAGTCCGCACCGGGACGGACCGATGCCGCTCGTCCGGCGCCGCAGCCGGTGCCGAGAGCTGTCACGTTCGACGACGAGGAGGACCTCGACGTCCCGGACTTCCTCAAGTAGGTGTCCGCAGCCAGCCCGTGGTGGTGGTCCGAGCGAGGTGGCGGCAGTGTCCTCGCCTTCACGAGCCGGGGTTCGGGCGCGTCGGCCGGTCCCTACGCCGGACTCGACCTGGCGCTGCACGTCGGTGACGACGAGACGGCGGTGCGGCTCAATCGCGCCGCTGTGATCGGCGAGCTGGCCGACCTCGCCAGGGTGCCGCAGGATGGGGTGACCCCGGTCTTCATGGACCAGGTGCACGGATCGGAGGTCCGGCTCGTCACGCGCGAGGAGGAGCTGCTCGGTCCGGTTCCCTCATCGGACGCCGTCGTCACGACCCTGCCGCGGGTGGCACTGTTCGCTCTGGTCGCCGACTGCACCCCGGTCCTCCTCGTCGACCCGGACGCCGGCGTCGCCGGAGCCGTTCATGCCGGGAGGCCCGGGATGCTCGCCGGAGTCGTGCCCGTCGCGGTGGCCGCCATGAGGGACGTCGGCGCGCGCTCGATCCGCGCCGTCGTCGGGCCCTCGGTCTGTGGGCGGTGCTACGAGGTGCCCGCCGAGATGCGCGAGGCGGCCGCTCGGGTGGAGCCCGTATGCGCCGCCGTCACCTGGACCGGGACGACGGCGATCGACGTCGCCGCTGGGGTCGTCGAGCAGCTGACCCGGGCGGACGTCGCCACGCGATGGCTCCCCGGCTGCACTCGCGAGAGCCAGGACCTGTACTCATACCGGCGGGACGGCCGCACCGGCCGATTCGGGGGAGTCGTCATGCTGACCGACACGTCGCCGGATACGCCGTGACCGACGGTCGACGGATCGAGGAGCTGCGGGCGGGCCTGGCCCGCACCGAGGAGCGGATCCGAGCCGCATGCGCTGACGCCCACCGCGACCGGGCCGAGGTGTCGCTGATCGTGGTCACGAAGTTCTTCCCCGCCACGGATGTCGTCTCGCTGCTCGAGCTGGGGGTTCGGGACATCGGTGAGAACCGCGACCAGGAGGCTCGCGCCAAGGTGAGGGAGACCGCCGAGCTCCTGGGCGGCGCCCGTCTTCCGCGCATGCACTTCATCGGACAGGCCCAGCGCAACAAAGCCGGCTCCATCGCGCAGTACGCCGACGTCGTGCACTCGCTGGACCGGCCCGCGCTGGCTGAGGCGCTCGACCGGGGGGCCGCCCGCGCCGACCGTACGCTCGATGTCCTCATCCAGGTCGACCTCGATCCCGAGCCGGACCCGGGACGCGGCGGGTCCGCTCCGGCGGACGTGGGCCGACTCGCGCAGCTTGTCGAAGGCCTGGAGCGACTCCGGCTCCGAGGAGTGATGACCGTCGCCCCTCTCGGGATGGATCCCGACCGCGTCTTCGGCCGGCTCGCCGAGGTCTCCTCGGAGCTGCGAAGCGACCATCCCGACGCGCGGTGGATCTCCGCGGGGATGAGCGGCGATCTCGAGTCCGCCGTCGCCCATGGTGCGACACACCTGCGTGTCGGAACCGCAATCCTCGGTTCTCGCCCGTCACACCGGTAACTTCAATCACGAACTTCAGCTCGACCGAACGTCGGTCCCGGCGCACAACGAAGTCAGGAGCTTTCATGGGCGGCGCACTGCACAAGACGATGGTCTACCTCGGCCTCAAGGACGAGGGCGAGCGCTACGAGGACGACTACTACGAGGACTACGACGCCCAGGACACCTTCGACGATGCCGCCGAGACCGCGCGTGACGACGAGCCGGAGCCGGCCGGCGCCTCGGTGACGCCGCTGCGCTCCGGTGCCGCGAACGTCCGCCTGGTCCAGAACCGCGAGCTCGGCACCATCCGGCGGATCACGACGATCCACCCTCGCACCTACAACGAGGCGCGCGTCATCGGGGAGAGCTTCCGGGACGGCACTCCGGTGATCATGAACCTCACCGAGATGGACGATGCGGACGCGAAGAGGCTCGTCGACTTCGGCGCGGGCCTGGTCTTCGGACTGCGGGGTAGCATCGAGCGGGTCACGGCGAAGGTCTTCCTCCTGTCACCCCATGGCATCGAGGTCGGCAACGGCGAGACCGCGGGAACCCCCGCGCGCACCGCACCGTTCAACCAGAGCTGAGGGCCCCGCACCGGCGAGGCCGTCCGGTCGAGGTCAGGAGTCGTTCCAGTCGATGAACAGCATCAGAGGCCTCATCGCGCTGCTCCTGTACCTGTATCTGTTGGTGCTGTTCGCCCGGCTCATCCTGAGCTGGGTTCAGGTCTTCTCCCGCGAATGGCGGCCGAAAGGGCCCGTCCTGGTCCTGGCCGAGGGCGTCTACAGCGCGACCGACCCGCCCCTTCGAGCGTTGCGGAAGGTCCTGCCCCCTCTCCGCATCGGCGGAGTCGCCCTGGACCTGGGGTTCTTCGTCCTCGTGCTCGTCATCTACATCCTGCTCGCCGTCGTCTCGCCCTGACCTGATCCCGCGTCCCGCGACCCACCGATTGTGACGTGGTCGTGACATTGCCTCTACAGTGGAGCAGGTGCCTGGTGTGCCCGACCCTTTCCAGCGACGGGCCGCCACGTGATGTCCAGCGGCGTTGACGAGCAACGCCGAGAGCGAAAGAGGTGACAGATGGCGCTGACGCCGGAGGACGTCCTCAACAAGACGTTCACTCAGACGCAGTTCCGCAAGGGGTACGACGAGCGCGAGGTCGACGACTTCCTCGACGAGATCGTCGCCGAGATGCGTCGGACGAACCAGTCCACCGAGGACCTTCGCACGCAGCTCAACGACTGCCGCGCCGGTCGCGGACTCAGCGCCGTCCCGTCGGGCGGGGCAGAGGAGCCGGAGTCCGTCGCGCAGCTGGCCGCCTTGCGCAGCGAGCACGAGGACCTGCAGAGTCGCTTCACTGCCGTCAACGGTGACCTCGAGACCCTCACCACCGAGAACCACTCCCTCACTGCGCGCATCTCCGAGCTCGAGTCCCAGCTCGGCGACGTGGACCAGCGCGAGTCCGGCCGTGCCGACGAGGTGGCCACGCTCCAGGAGCGCCTCCGTGAGGCCGAGCAGCGCGCGGAGGCCGCGGAGGCGCGGGTCGAGCAGCTCGAGCAGGGTGCCGAGGACGCTCGCTCGACGATCGCGGACTACGAGGGTCGGATCGCGGATCTCGAGCGACGCGTCGAGGACGCCGACCGTCGCGCGGACGAGGCGGACCAGCGCGTCGCAGCCGCGGCAGCGTCCGCTGACGAGGCTGCTGGTGCCGCGGAGGGTGCCGCGGACAGCAGGGTCGCAGCAGCGGCGCAACGCGCCGAGGAGGCTGAGCGCGAGGCGCAGGCGCGGGTCGAGCGAGCGCGCGCGGAGGCCGAGGACGCCGAACGACGCGCCGCCGAGGCGGCCCGCCGGGCCGAGGAGTCCGCGGCCTCACACCCGGCGGCGTTCGCCGGTTCCATGGACGACACCGCCACGATGAACGCAATCGGTGGCGGGGGCAACGCCGCCGGGATCATCGCTCTCGCCCAACGGGTTCACGACGAGCATGTCGCGGAGGGCGAGTCCCGCCGGCAGAGTCTCTTCGACGAGGGTCAGCGCCGGTTCGACGAGCTGCTCGCCACGGGGCAGTCGCAGCACGATGAACTGATCTCCACCGCCCAGGCGCGGCATGACGAGCTCGTGTCGACGGGGCAGGCTCAGCATGACGAGCTGGTCTCGACGGGGCAGGCTCAGCATGACGAGCTGGTGTCGACGGGGCAGGCTCAGCATGACGAGCTGGTCTCGACGGGGCAGGCTCAGCATGACGAGCTGGTCTCCACCGGCCAGACGCGACACGACGAGCTCATCGCCGAGGCGACGTCCCGGCACGAAGAGATGATCACCGAGGCCCGGGAGCGCTCCACCGGCATGGTCCACGAGGCACAGCAGCGCAAGCAGCAGATCCTCGAGGAGCTCGCCGCCGAGCGCACCCAGCTCGAACAGAAGATCGACGAGCTGCGCACCTTCGAGCGCGACTACCGCTCGCGCCTCAAGGTCTTCATCAGCGGTCAGCTCTCGGCCCTCGAGGACATGACGGTCGACTCCGGATCTCCCGCCGAGGAGGGCGAGGAGGTCTCCGCCAGCTGACGGCAGGCTACGACACGAGGACGACCCGGGCAGGGCGCCGACCCGGCGCCCGCCCGGGTCGTTTCGTCGGTGTCGCGATGGTTCTCGCCGTCCTCGACACGAGGTGTCTCATGAGCCATTTTGCGCGTTTCGGGCTGCTGGGGTCCGCTTCAGTCGCTACCATTCGCTCACGCCGATCCCACGGCACGGTCGTGCGGGGGGTGACCGGACGGGCCCACGGAAGGGAAGACGATCGATGGCCGCGAAGGCTACGACACCGGCCGCGCAACGCGGCGCGACGACGAAGGCTGCGACGGCGCGGTCTCGTTCTCGGGGGACGAAGGCGAGCACAGCCGCGCAGGCCGCCGCCATGGCGGTCCGCGACGACGAGGAGCCGTGGACCGAGGCCGAGCTCACCGAGCTCCGAGCGGAGGTCGAGTCCGACATCGCCCAGCTCGAGCGCGAGATCGCCACGGCCGAGGCGGAGCTGCACGACCTCATGCTCGACGCGGGCGACGGAGCGGGCGACGACCAGGCCGACGCCGGGGCCAAGACGTTCGAGCGGGAGCAGGAGATCTCACTGGCCAACAACGCGCGTGACCTGCTCGACCAGAACCGCCGGGCTCTGCAACGGATGGCCGACGGCACATACGGCCTGTGCGAGAGCTGCGGCAACCCGATCGGCAAACTTCGACTTCAGGCCGCACCTCGTGCGACCCTATGCATGCCATGCAAGAAGAAAGAGGAGCGTCGCTGACCGCTCGACGCGTCCCACGGCTCGCGTGGATCTCCCTGCTCGTCGCTCTTGCCGTCGTCGTCCTCGACCAGCTGACCAAGGTCTGGGCGCTGCGAGCGCTCACGCCGGGGGAGTCCGTCCCGGTCATCGGTGACCTCATCAGACTGACGATCATCCGCAACCCGGGCGCGGCGTTCTCCATCGGCAACCAGGCGACCTGGCTGCTGACCCTCGTCGCGGTCGTCGTCCTCGCCGTCGTGCTCGGGTCGTTGCGGCGTCTGGGTCACCTCGGCTGGGCCCTGTGTCTGGGCCTGCTCCTCGGCGGAGCCGTCGGCAACCTCCTGGACCGGCTCATCCGCGAGCCGGGGATCGGTCGGGGGCACGTGGTCGACTTCATCGACTACGGAGGGCTGTTCATCGGCAACGTGGCGGACATCGCGATCGTGGCGGCAGCGCTGTCGATCGCCGTGCTGGCCTGGAAGGGCATCGGCCTCGACGGCTCCCGCGAGGCGCGCGAGAGCGGCGGAGTCGCCTCGACGGACTCGACCGCGAGCCGGGCGGACGACGCATGAGTGGCGGTGAGGTGCGCACCGTCCTGGTGCCGGACGGACTGGAGGGGAGCCGAGTCGACGCGGCGGTGGCGCGCCTCTTCGGGTTGTCCCGGACCAAGGCCGCGGACGTGGCGTCCCGAGGGGGTATCCGCATCGACGGCACCCAGGTCGCCAAGTCGGCGATCGTTCCGGTCGGTGCCATGCTCGAGGTGGAGCTGCCCGGCGCCCCCACGTCCCCGTCGGTCGAGCTCATCGCGGAGCCGGTGCCGGGGATGCGGATCATCCATGACGACGAGGACATCGTCGTTGTCGACAAGCCCGTCGGCGTGGCCGCCCACCCGAGTGCCGGGTGGCGTGGGCCGACCGTGGTCGGTGGACTGGCGGCCACCGGCTACCGCATCGCCACGAGCGGTGCGAGCGAGCGGCAGGGCGTGGTCAGTCGGCTCGACGTGGGCACCTCGGGACTGATGGTGGTCTGCAAGAGTGAGCGCGCATACTCGATCCTCAAGCGTGCCTTCAAGGAGCGCCGGGTCGACAAGACGTACCACACCCTCGTCCAAGGCCTGCCGGATCCAATCGTCGGCACCATCGACGCCCCGATCGGCCGGCACCCGGGCCACGACTACAAGTTCGCGGTGATGGACTCGGGCAAGCCGGCCGTCACCCACTACGAGCTGCTCGAGGCGTTCCGGCATGCCTCGCTGCTCACCGTGCGGCTCGAGACCGGCCGCACGCACCAGATCCGCGTGCACATGGCGGCGGTCCGACACCCCTGCGTCGCCGACCCCCTCTACGGCGCAGACCCCCGGCTCGCCGCCCGCCTCGGTCTGGACCGCCAGTGGCTGCACGCGGTCGGGCTCGGTTTCGAGCACCCCGGCTCGGGGGAGTGGGTCACCTTCGAGAGCTCCTATCCCGAGGACCTCGCCGCGGCGCTGGAGCGACTCGAGAGCCGCTGATCGGCGACACCCCGCGGCGACACGCCGAGGAGTGTCCGACGCGCGACCTACGATGGTCCAGCCATGGGAAAGTCTGAGTCGTTCGTCCACCTCCACGTCCACACCGAGTACTCCATGCTCGACGGGGCGGCGCGGATCGGCGACCTCTTCACCAAGGCCGAGCAGCTGGGGATGCCGGCGGTCGCCATGACCGACCACGGGTACCTCTTCGGGGCGCACGAGTTCTGGAAGAAGGCCCAGGAGACGTCGGTCAAGCCGATCATCGGCCTCGAGGCCTACGTCACGCCTGGCACCCACCGCTCGGACCGGACGAGAGTGAAGTGGGGTGACGAGCGCACCCGCGGAGGGGACGATGTCTCCGGTGGCGGTCTGTACACACATATGACGCTCCTGGCCCGCACCACGGCAGGCATGCACAACCTGTTCCGGATGGACAGCCAGGCCTCCCTCGACCAGGAGTTCGCCAAGTACCCACGGCTGGACCGGGAGCTCCTCGGCCGGCACAGCGAGGGCCTGATCGCCACGACCGGCTGCCCGTCGGGCGAGATCCAGACCCGGCTGCGGCTCGGGCAGTACGACGCCGCACGAGCGGCAGCCGCCGAGTTCCGGGACATCTTCGGCGCCGAGAACTACTACTGCGAGGTGATGGACCACAACAACGAGATCGAGCGCCGAACGATCAAGGACCTGCTCCGCCTCGCGAAGGACCTCGGCCTACCGCTGCTCGCGACCAACGACTCCCACTACACCAACCCCGAGGACGCGACCGCCCACGCGGCCCTGCTCTGCGTCCAGTCCGGCTCGACGCTGATGGACCCCGACCGCTTCAAGTTCGACGGCGAGGGCTACTACCTGCAGTCGCCGGAGGAGATGCGCAGGACCTGGCGCGAGTTCCCCGAGGCCTGCGACAACACGCTGCTCGTCGCCGAGCGCTGCGAGGTCGAGTTCACCGAGGGCGAGGGGCGCTACATGCCCAAGTTCCCGTGCCCGCAGGGGGAGAGTGAGCAGAGCTGGTTCGTCAAGGAGGTCTACCGGGGTCTCCATGAGCGCTTCCCCGGAGGCGTTCCCGACTACGCCCGCACCCAAGCCGACTTCGAGATCGACGTCATCGTCTCCAAGGGGTACGCCGGATACTTTCTCGTCGTCGCCGACTTCATCACGTGGGCCAAGGACAACGGCATCAGGGTTGGGCCAGGCCGTGGCTCGGGTGCGGGATCGATGTGTGCCTACGCCATGAAGATCACCGACCTCGACCCGGTCCCGCACGGTCTGATCTTCGAGCGGTTCCTCAACCCGGAGCGGATGTCGATGCCGGACTTCGACGTCGACTTCGACGAGCGTCGCCGTGGCGACGTGATCAAGTACGTCACCGACAAGTACGGATCAGAGCGCGTTGCGCAGATCGTCACGTACGGCACCATCAAGGCCAAGCAGGCCGTCAAGGACGCCGCCCGTGTCATGGGCCACCCCTTCGTTGTCGGGGAGTCGCTGACCAAGGCGATGCCCGCCGACCAGATGGGCAAGGGTGTGTCCCTCTCGGAGGTCTACGACCCCGAGCACCCCCGACACGGTGAGGGCAAGGAGTTCCGCGAGCTCGTCGAGACCGAGAGTCACCTCCAGGAGATCGTCGCGACCGCCAAGGGCCTCGAGGGCCTGAAGCGCCAGTGGGGTGTGCACGCCGCCGGCGTCATCATGTCGAGCGAGCCCCTGATCGACCTGATCCCGATCATGAAGCGGGTCCAGGACGGCCAGATCATCACCCAGTTCGACTACCCGACGTGCGAGTCGCTCGGACTGGTCAAGATGGACTTCCTCGGGTTGCGCAACCTGACGATCCTCGACGACGCGATCGCCAACGTGCGCGACAACCGCGGTGAGGACATCGATCTCGACGAGCTCTCCCGCACCCTGGACGACGCAGCGACGTACGAGCTGCTCGGACGCGGTGACACCCTCGGGGTGTTCCAGCTCGACGGCGGGGGCATGCGCTCGCTGCTGCGCCTGATGCAGCCGGACAACTTCGAGGACATCTCGGCCGCCCTCGCCCTGTACCGTCCCGGTCCGATGGGGGTCAACGCGCACACGAACTTCGCGCTGCGCAAGAACGGCAAGCAGGAGCTGATCCCTCTCGACCCCCAGCTCAAGGGCAAGCTGCAGCCCGAGATGGTGGCGGCGTTGGAGCCGATCCTCGGCACGACCTATGGCCTGGTCATCTACCAGGAGCAGGTCATGGAGATCGCCCAGAAGCTCGCCGGCTACACACTGGGCAACGCCGACCTGCTCCGCCGCGCGATGGGCAAGAAGAAGAAGAGCGTCCTCGACGCCGAGTACGTCCCCTTCTCGGAGGGAATGAAGGCCAACGGCTTCACCGAGGAGTCGATCGCCGCACTCTGGGGTGTTCTGGTCCCCTTCTCGGACTACGCCTTCAACAAGGCGCACACCGCCGCCTACGGCCTGGTGTCGTACTGGACCGCGTATCTCAAGGCGAACTACCAGGCCGAGTACATGGCCGCCCTCCTCACCAGCGTCGGTGACGACAAGGACAAGTCCGCGCTCTACCTCGGCGAGTGCCGCCGGATGGGCATCAAGGTGCTGCCGCCCGACGTCAACGACTCCGTCGGTCGCTTCGCCGCGGTCGGCTCCGATATCCGCTTCGGGCTCCAGGCGATCCGCAACGTCGGACACAACGTCGTCGAGGACATCATCCGGGCCCGACAGGAGAAGGGCCGGTTCGCCTCCTTCCGCGACTTCCTGTCCAAGTGCTCCCTCGTCGTGGCGAACAAGCGCACGGTCGAGTCGCTCATCAAGGCCGGAGCGTTCGACGGGCTGGGCGAGCCGAGGATGGGTCTGCTGCGGATCCACGAGGAGTACGTGGATGCCACCGTCGCGATCAAGCGGGCCGAGGCGATCGGTCAGGACTCCCTCTTCGGCGGCCTCGGGATGGACGACGGTGCCGCCTCAGACCAGCTCATGGGGCTGCCACCGGTTCCGCAGACGGAGTGGGACAAGGCCACGCTGCTGACCTTCGAGCGCGAGATGCTCGGTCTCTACGTCTCCGACCATCCGCTGCTCGGCATCGAGCACGTGCTGGACCGGCATGCGGACACCCCGATCTCCGCGCTGACCCAGGACGAGGGTCGCGCGGACGGCCAGACGGTGACCATCGCGGGCCTGATCACCTCGCTGACGCAGAAGCGCAACAAGAAGGGTGAGCTCTATGCGATCGCGACGGTCGAGGACCTCGACGGTGCGGTCGAGGTGTTCTTCTTCGCCAAGACGTGGATGACCGTCAGCACGATGCTCGGCACGGACGTCGTGTGCGTGGTCAAGGGCCGGGTCAACAAGCGCGACGAGACCGTCTCGATCTACGCCTCGGACGTCACCCTGCCCGACCTCACCGACGGCCCGCGCGGCCCGGTCGTCCTCCAGATGGACACGATGCGTGCGACCGCGGGCCGCATCGAGGAGCTGCGAGAGGTGCTGGACAACCACCCGGGAGTGACCGAGGTCCAGCTCCGTCTTCGCCAGCCGGGACGCTCGACGACCCTGCGACTCAAGCACCGGGTCACGGCGTCGGAGGCACTCTTCGGCGACCTCAAGGCGCTGCTCGGCCCGGGCTGTCTGGGAGCGTGATCCTCAGGGTCATAGGCTTGGCGCCCATGACCCTTCCCGAGCCGCCCTCAGCGGCGCAGCGACCCCGCACACGCACTCACCACGGACACTCCTTCGAGGACCCCTACGAGTGGCTGCGGGACAAGAACGACCCAGAGGTCATCGGCTACCTGGACGCGGAGAACGCCTACGCAGAAGCCCGTACCGACCACCTGGCCCCGGTGCGACGCAGCATCTATGACGAGATCCGCTCGCGCACCCAGGAGACCGACGCCAGCGTCGCCGTCGGCAGCGGTCCGTGGTGGTACTACACCCGGATGGTGGAGGGCGGCTCCTACGGCATCCATGCCCGCTCACCACGCGTCCCGGGCGGGCCGCGCCCAGACCTGAGCACCGGTCTGCCCGTGGCAGACGAGCAGGTGCTGCTCGACGCCGACGCGCTGGGTTCAGGGCGCGACTACTTCGCGATCGGCGCCTTCTCGGTCAGCGCCGACCACCGAACCCTCGCATACTCCATCGACGTCTCCGGTGACGAGCGCTTCGATCTCGTCGTCGTCGATCTCGAGAGCGGCTCGGTCCGCGACGACTCCATCCGCGGCATCGGCTACGGCGCGGAGCTGACCATCGACGGATCCACCGTCTACGTCACCCGGGTGGACGACGCCTGGCGACCACACGAGGTGTGGCGCTACCCCGTGGGCTCCGGAGACGCGGACGGCGCGTCGAGCGGAGAGCTGGTTCTGCGCGAGGAGGACGAGCGGTTCTGGCTGGGCATCGGCGCCAGCCGCGACGACCGCTTCATCCAGATCGGGCTCGGGTCCAAGACAACGTCGGAGCACTGGCTGGTCGACGCCTCCGACCCTGTGGCCGGCCCTCGCTGCGTCGCCCCACGCCGGGAGGGCGTCGAGTACGACGTCGAGGTCGCCGCGGACCGGCTCCTCATCGTGCACAACGCCGACAACCGCAACAGCGACCTCGCCTGGGCGCCGCTGTCGAGCAGCACCCACGAGGACTGGCGACCTTTGCTCCAGAGCGCTCCCGGCGAGCGGTTCACGGGCGTGGACGCCTTCGCTCATCATGTGGTGCTCTCGCTGCGGTCGGCCGGTCTGACCGCGCTCCGGCTTCTCGAGCGTGACGACACGGTCGATGCCGGCTGGCGGCTCGGGCGCGACCTGGTCTTCGAGGAGGAGATCCACACCGTGGGCCTCGGCGACAACGCGGAGGTGGACACCGAGTCGGTGCTCGTCGTCTACGAGTCCTACCTGACACCGCGCACCGTCCTCGAGATCGACTTGCGCACCGACGAGCGCGAGGTGCTGCGCCGGGTGCCGGTCCTCGGCGACTACGACCCGACGGCGTACGTGCAGCGACGACTCTGGGTCAGTGCACCGGACGGCGTCGAGGTCCCCGTCTCGCTCGTCACCCGGGCGGGCGTCGAGCCAGACGGTACGCATCCTGGCTTCCTCACGGCCTACGGCTCGTACGAGCACTCCCACGACCCCTACTTCTCGATCCCGCGCCTGAGCCTGCTGGACCGCGGTGTCTCGTTCGCGGTCGCCCATGTCCGCGGCGGCGGGGAGATGGGTCGCGAGTGGTACGAGCAGGGGCGCCTCCAGCACAAGCGCAACACGTTCACGGACTTCGTCGCCGTCGCCCGCCACCTCGTCGACTCGGGGTGGGTGGCGGCGGACCGCCTGGCCGCCTCAGGCGGCTCGGCCGGCGGTCTGCTCATCGGTGCCGCGGTCAACCTCGCACCCGAGGCGTTTCGGGTCGTTCACGCGGACGTGCCGTTCGTCGACGCCCTCACGACGATCCTCGACCCCTCGCTGCCGCTGACGGTTGTCGAGTGGGAGGAGTGGGGTGACCCGCTGCACGACCCCGAGGTCTACGAGTACATGCGCTCGTACACCCCGTACGAGAACATCGCGGCCGCGGTCTATCCCGCGATCCTCGCGACGACGAGCCTGAACGACACCCGGGTCTACTTCGTCGAGCCGGCCAAGTGGGTTGCGGCCCTACGAGCGACCGTTGCGAACGACCCGGCCGCCCGGCCGATCCTGCTGCGCACCGAGATGGTGGCCGGCCACGGTGGGCGCAGCGGTCGGTACGCCGCGTGGGAGCAGACCGCTTGGGAGTGGGCGTTCGTCCTCGACCAGCTCGGCGCGACGGTGCCGGTCGGCGGGGGAGCACCGCAGGGCTGACCGGTCAGCGCAGGCCGAAGATCGTGCGGTGCCACTCCTTTGCGGTGGCGCCGGTCAGGTCGGCCATGACGTGCTTGACCTGGGTGTACTCCTCGAAGGAGTACGTCGACATGTCCTTGCCGTAGCCGGAGGCCTTCATGCCGCCGTGGGGCATCTCCGAGATGATCGGGATGTGGTCGTTGATCCACACCGTCCCCGCGCTGATCCGGCGTGCGGCCTCCTGCGCCCGAAAGACGTTGGTCGTCCACGCCGACGCCGCCAGCCCGAAGGGGGTGTCGTTGGCAAGCTCGAGAGCCTCGTCGTCGGAGTCGAAGGGCAGCGCCGCGAGGACCGGGCCGAAAACCTCGTCCTGGACGATCTCGCTCTTCTGCTCGGCGTCGACGATGAGCGTGGGCTCGTAGTAGGCCCCGGTCGCGAGGTCGCCTCCGGGTGCCCTGCCGCCGGTGAGGGCCCGTGCCCCGGCCTGCACGGCACGCTCGACCATCGCGGCGACCTTGTCCCGCTGCCGGAACGAGACGAGCGGCCCCTGGTCGGTGTCCGGGTCGGTCGGAACGCCGAGGCGCACCGAGGCCATGAGCTCGGCGACCCCGGAGACGAAGTCGTCGAATCGGGAGCGGTGCACGTATGCGCGGGTCGCCGCAGTGCAGTCCTGGCCGGTGTTGATCAGACTGGCGGCGACCGCCCCGTGGATGGCCGCGTCCAGGTCTGCGTCGTCGAAGACGACGAAGGGAGCCTTGCCTCCGAGCTCGAGGTGCAGCCGCGTCCCGTTGACCGCAGCCAGACCCGCGATGTGCCGCCCCACGGTCGTCGAGCCCGTGAACGACGTCATCGCGATGTGGGGGGAGGAGACGATCGCCTCACCGGTCAGCGGACCCGGACCGTTGACGATGTTGACGACCCCCGCCGGCATGCCCGTCCGGTCGCACGCCTGCGCGAGCATGAGCGTGGTGAGGGGCGTGACCTCGGCGGGCTTGAGAACGATCGTGTTGCCGGCCGCTATGGCGGGCAGGATCTTCCACACGGCCATCTGCAACGGGTAGTTCCACGGCGAGATCGAGCCCACGACCCCGATCGCCTCGCGTCGGATCGAGGACGTGTGATCGCCCGAGTACTCCGCAGTCGCGTGCCCGGGGAGGTGACGTGCCGCACCCGCGAAGAATGCGACGTTGTCGACCGATCCCGGCACGTCGAACTCGCGGGCCAGCCGGATCGGCTTGCCGGTCTGCGAGGTCTCCGCCTGGGCGAGGTCCTCCGCCATCGCCTCGAGCTCGGTGTGCAGTGCGTAGAGAGCGGCGGACCGCTCCGCGGGGGTGGCGCCCGACCACTCGGGGAACGCGGCCCTGGCGGCGGAGATCGCGGCGGCGACGGTGCTCTCGTCGTCCGCCGTGTAGGTCCAGACCGTCTGACCGGTCGAGGGGTCGATGACCGTCTGCTCGGGTCCGGTGCCGGTCCCGTGCGTGCCGCCGATGTAGTTGCTCGTCTCCAGGCTCATGAGGTCTCCTTGCGCGCCGCGTTGCGTCCGTTCAGCCTACTGATCGGCCAGACTGAGGAGCATGCCCACCCCTGCCGGCCCAGGCCGTCGTCCCCCGTCCACCGCCGAGCACGCACGTCTCGCGGAAAGCCCGGACGACATGGATCCGTGGCGGCTGTGGGGACCCTACGTCAGTGCCCGTCAGTGGGGTACGGTGCGCGAGGACTACAGCCCCGACGGTGATGCATGGGGCTACTTCCCGTTCGACCACGCCCACCGTCGGGCGTACCGCTGGGGCGAGGACGGACTGGCCGGCCTCACCGACCGCTTCGGGTTCCTCAACCTCGCCGTAGGGTTGTGGAACGGCCGCGACGACCGTCTCAAGGAGCGGCTCTTCGGGCTGACGAACCCCCAAGGCAACCATGGGGAGGATGTCAAGGAGTACTGGTGGCCCCTGGACGCCACGCCGACCCACTCCTTCGCGTCCTGGCTGTACCGCTACCCCCATGCCGCCTTCCCCTACGACGAACTCGTGGCGCGCAACGCGGAGCGGGGGCTGGAGGACCGAGAGTTCGAGCTCGCAGACACCGGAGTCCTCGCGGGGGACCGTTTCTTCGACGTCGTCGTCAGCCATGCGAAGTCATCTCCAGAGGACATCTGCGTGAGCATCACCGCGACGAACCACGGCCCGGAGCCCGCGCCGCTGCACATCGTGCCGCAGCTGTGGTTCCGCAACACGTGGGCCTGGGGCCGGGACGACCGGATGCCGTCGCTGCGGCTCGTCGAGCCACCCGAGCACGACGACGGCGACCTCGTGGCGATCGAGGCCAGGCACGGCTGGCTGGGGACGTACCGCCTCTTCGCCGCCGACTCGCTGGGTCGCGGCGGCGAGCAGCGGTTCGTGCCGAGCCCGCTGTTCTGCGACAACGAGACCAACGACCGGGCGCTGTGGGGGACCGAGGGGCGCAGCGCATACCCGAAGGACGCGGTGGACCGCGCGGTCGTCCACGGGGACCGCTCCCTGCTGAATGCGGCCGGGCGAGGCACGAAGGTGGGCCTGCACTACGACTGCGGCGAGGTCGAGCCGGGCGAAAGCATCACCGTGCGGCTCCGGCTCAAGGGCGGGCCGGCGCCCGACCGGCCGTTCGGCGCCGCCTTCGACGCGGTGTTCCGGCAACGCCGACGGGAGGCGGACGAGTTCTATGCCGAGGTCATCCCCGCGGCTGTCTCGCCCGAGCGGCGGCACGTCGCCCGGCGCGCCTACGCCGGGCTCCTGTGGGGCAAACAGCTGTACCGGTACAACGTCGAGCAGTGGCTCGAAGGCGACCCCGCGCAGCCGCAGCCCCCGGGCAGCCGCCTGGCGCCCGAGCATGCCGGTCGCAACACGTCGTGGCAGCACCTGGCTCTCGCCGACGTCATCTCGATGCCCGACGAATGGGAGTACCCCTGGTTCGCCGCGTGGGACCTCGCGTTCCACTGCGTGGCCCTGGCGAGGATCGACCCCGACTTCGCCAAGGAGCAGCTCGTCCTCATCTGTCGGGAGTGGTCCCAGCACCCGGACGGCCAGCTGCCGGCGTACGAGTGGGCCTTCTCCGACGTCAACCCGCCGGTGCACGCGTGGGCCGCGTGGCGGGTCTTCGAGATCGACGGGAAGCGGGATCTCGGGTTTCTCAAACGGATCGTGACCAAGCTGCTGCTCAACTTCGGCTGGTGGGTCAACCGCAAGGACGAGGACGGCTCGAACCTGTTCGAGGGAGGCTTCCTCGGCCTGGACAACATCGGCCTGTTCGACCGGTCGAACGCGGTGCCGGGCGGGTGGAAGCTGGAGCAGGCGGACGCGACCGCCTGGATGGGCTTCTTCTGCCTGGCCATGCTGCGGATGTCGCTGCAGCTCGCCCGGCAGGACGCGGCGTGGGACGACATCGCCACGACCTTCCTCGAGCGGTTCCTCGCCATCTCGATCGCCATGGAGACCGGCGGCACCAACGGCGTCTCCCTCTGGCACGAGGAGGACGGCTTCTACTACGACGCGCTCATTGCGCCGGACGGCGGCTCGGAACAGATCCGGGTCCGCTCGCTCGTCGGCCTGCTGCCCCTGCTCGGCGTGGCCCTGGCACCGCGCTGGGTGCCGCGCGAGCTGCCCGACTTCACCGAGCGGCTCGCCTGGTTGCGCCGCCATCGACCGGAGCAGACCGAGGCGTTGATCCCCACCCGGGGGCCCGACCACATCGCGGTCACGGTGATGCTCACCAGCCCGGACCGGTACCTGCGGCTGGTCACGCGCATGTTGGACGAGACCGAGTTCCTCGCCGGCCACGGAGTTCGGTCGATGTCGGCGGCCTACCGGGACGGATACTCCGCGAACGTCGCGGGTGTGGAGATGTCACTGCGTTACGTTCCCGGCGAGTCGGACTCCGGGCTGTTCGGTGGCAACAGCAACTGGCGCGGACCGGTGTGGTTCCCCATCAACGTCCTCCTCATCGACGCCCTGCGGGTGTATGCGGGCGGGGTAGGGGTGGAGGACCGCATCGAGATGCCGACGGGGTCGGGTCGCTTCGTGACCCTCCACGAGGTGGCAGACGAGCTCGAGGACAGGCTGATCTCGCTCTTCGAGCCGGGTGCCGACGGCGCGAGACCGGGGGACCCGCACGACCAGGGCAACGGGCGCCTCTGGGCCGAGCACCCGTTCTTCTGCGAGTACTTCGACGGCGACACCGGCGAGGGGCTTGGAGCGACCCACCAGACCGGCTGGACCGCCCTCGTTGCCCACCTCATCTGCGAGCATGCCGATCGCAGCCCGACGGCGGACTCGGACGAGGACTGAGTGACGCTATTCGGGATGCGCCGTGCCGGTGTCGGGAGTACGGTGCTCGCCCATGAGCACTCTGTCCCGGGATGGAACCGCACTTCTCGTCGTCGACGTCCAGCGGGGCGTCGTCGCCGAGGCCCATGAGCGTGACGCCGTCATCGGGCGGATCCGCCGGCTCGTCGATCGGGCCCGCGAGTCCGACGTGCCGGTCGTCTGGGTGCAGCACGACGACGACGACTTGGTCCGGGGAAGCGCCGAATGGGAGATCGTGCCAGAGCTGGCTCCCGCGGAGGGTGAGCCGGTCGTCCCGAAACACTACGGCGACTCCTTCGAAGCGACCATCCTCGAGGACGAGCTCGCGGCGCGGGGTGTGGGGCACCTCGTCGTGACGGGGGCTCAGACCGACGCGTGTATCCGGTCGACGATCCACGGCGCGTTCGTGCGAGGGTACGACGTCACGCTCGTCGGCGATGCCCACACGACCGAGGACTTCACCGAGTGGGGGATGCCGCCGCCCGCGGCCGTCATCGCACACACGAACGGCTACTGGGAGGACCAGGACGGCCCAGGACGCCAGGCCTTCGTTGTCAAGTCCGCCGATGTGACGTTCCGGGCGTCGACCCCGATCTAGAGTTGCAGGGTGCAGGACCGCCCCGCCTGGCTGGCCCAGAACGAGGCCACCATGCCGGCGGGGCTTGACTGGCTGTCACCGCGCGAGCATGCCCGGGTCGAGCGGCTGCGCTTCCCCAAGCGGCGGACCGAGCACCTTCTGCGTCGCTGGGCGGGGAAGACGGCCGTGGCACGGTCCATCGGATGGACCATCGACCGCGCGACCGTGAGCCGCATCGAGCTGCTGAACCATCCGGGTGGCGCACCATACGTCGAGCTCGACGGTCGGCGCGCCGACCTCGAGGTCTCGCTCAGTGACCGGGCCGGAACCGCTGTCGCGCTGGTCGGACCGGCCGGCAGCGACTCGGGCGCTCTGGGAATCGACCTCGAGATCGTCGAGTCGCGCAGTGAGGGCTTCGTCGTCGACTTCCTCACCGAGGCCGAGCGGACGTGGGTGCACGCTCGACGCGTCCGTGACGGCGAGGACGGCTGGCAGGAGGCGGCCAACCTCGCGTGGTCTGCGAAGGAGGCGGCGCTGAAGGTGCTGCGGGTCGGGCTCAGGGCCGACACCCGCACCGTCGAGGTGACCGTCGACGAGAGCCGCCGTGCCGATGGCTGGGCCGCCATGGTCCTGACCTCGGCTGCCGTCGGGGTGCTGCCCGGTTGGTGGCGTCGTGACGGGGTCTTCCTCCTCACCGTCGCCTATCCACCGGGGAGTGCCCGGCCGGACCCGCCCGCCGTCGTTCCCGGGGGCGTTGACCTCGCCGCCGCGGTGCCCATCCACAGCTGGATGGGACGCGCGCCCCTGGCGTGAGCGGAATCCCTCAGACGGCGGTGTTGGCGGCATGCTCCTCCCGGGCGATGCCGCGCTCCAGGGCATCGATGATCCACGCGCGCAGCCGCTCGGGCTCGATGATCTCATCGACGGACCCGACCCGACGCGCCCGCTCGATCGTGTGGATCGCGTCGAACTCGTCGGCCACCTCGCCGAGCTTCTCCGCCCGGACCTGAGCGGTGATCTCCGCGATGCGGGCCCTGTCGCCGGCCATGGCGGCGGCGACCCGCTCGTCCCGCTCGGTGCGTTGCTTGACCTCGCGGGCGAAGACCGTCGCCGCCGCAGGTGCGCCGCCGATGACGGAGGCGTACGCACCCTGGACGGCGGCGATCTCCATCGTCTCGGTCAGTGCCTTCGAGAACACGACGAAGGCGCCGCCGTGGTAGCGCGAGACCACGGCGAAGACGATCGGCCCGCGGAAGTTCGTGACTGCGCGGCCGATCTCTGCTCCGTACTCGAGCTGTCGACGACGCATCGACTCCGGCGAGCCGTCGAAGCCGGACAGGTTGGCGAGCACGACCAGGGGTCGGTTGCCGCTCGCGGCGTTGATCGCTCGGGCGGTCTTGCGTGAGGACTGTGGGAAGAGCGTTCCCGAGGTCCAGGACGGCGGCCCATCGGCAGGCACGGGGCCTTGGCGCGGCACGCTCCTGGACTCCATCCCGAGCATGCACACCGGAAGTCCGCCCACTGTCGCGTCCCAGACGATCGAGGTGTCGGCGTCACGCCAGTCGGCCCACCGCTCGAGCGGAGTGCAGTCGCTGTCGGTGACGGCGCGCATGACCGAGCGCATGTCGAACGGCTGCTTGCGTTCGGGGTTGTGCCGCTCGTCGAAGATGTCTCCGACGGTGCGGAAGGTGGACCCGTGGACTGCCTCATGAGGGGCCTCGCGGACGTCACGGTCGGGTGGGTCATCGGTGGGTCGCCGGCGTGGGAAGCGTTCTCCCGGAACGACGTACGTGTAGTCGTAGTGACGGAGCAGCAGGAGGCAGGCGTCGTGGAAGCTCGGTGCCCAGTACTGCGCCTGCCCGTTCGGCCCCATGACCCGGTCGTAGCCACCGATGCCGTAGTTGTCGTCGGCCGAGACGGCTCCAGAGAAGTCGAGAGCCTGCTTCCCGGTCAGCACCATCGCCGATGCGGGAGTCATGATGAGGATGCCGCGGGTGTGCATGAGCATCGTCGCCTCAGCGTTCCAGTAGGGCTGGCCGCCGACGTTGATGCCGGTGACGATGATGTTGATCTCCCCGCCGCTCTGTGTGAACTCGATGATCCGACGCAGGCTCAATGCGATCCAGTCCATGTTCTCCGTGCCGGAGTCCATGGCGATCAGCGCACCCGACGAGACCGCGTACCACTCGACCGGCAGCCGGTGAGCGGCCGCGTAGGCCAGTGCCGCGTTGATCCGGCGGCACTCCGGCTCGGCGAGGTTGCCCAGCCCCTGGGTCGGGTCGGAGAGGATCGCCACTCGCGTCATGCCCTCGGGAACGACGTGGGTGTAGGACGTGAGGAGGCCGACGACGAGATGGGCGGTGTTCTCGGCCGGAGGTCGCACCACCGGGTCGAGCCGGTCCTGGGCGGGGTCTTCGGCCGCGGCGAGCTCGAGCTCGGCGAACTCGCCGCGCGGGAACGCCGATGTGCCGTCCTCGCCCGGGGTGAGCATGTGAATGATCTCGTAGGGATAGGGCGAGCCGAACCGTGCCGCGGTGAGGAGCTTCTGGGCGTATCTCGTCAGCGGTCGGACCGGGTTCGCTCCGGGGTCGGTGACGCGGATGGCGGTCCCCGATCGACCCATGCCCTCGACGTGGATCACCTTGTTGACGAACAGCTCTCGACCCTCGGAGTCGGTCAGGGGCACCTTGATGTGGAGCACGAGCTTCTCCAGCCCGGCGTTCCTTGCCAGCGGCTCGTAGGCTGCGGCCAGGGCAGGCAGCTCGGTTCGGGGAATGTCCCAGGGCGGGCGCACCCAGAGCATCAGCCGGTTCGCCGCCGGGCGCTGACGCGGCGGGTATGCGGCGAGCGCGTCGCGCATGGCGGCCAGCGCCCGCAGACCCATCCGTCCGAGGCCGGGGTAGTCCGCGGCCCCCGTGGCAGGGTCGGTGACCCGAAGGAGGTCGCGGACCTCCGCCAGGGCGAAGAGGCGGTGGTCCTTCGGGTTGTCCCGGGCCACGCCCGAGAAGAGATAGACGTCCTCGGGAGAGGGGAGGCGGGTGAGGTCGAACGTCGAGAGCCGCCACAGCTCGAGCCGCTTGGCGAGCATGGGGTGCAGGTTGCGGTAGGTGACATCCTCGACGAAGCCGTCCCGGCCATCCACACCCACACTGCGGAAGGTGAGGTGCTGGGTCCCCGACGCCGATGTCGAGGCCACGTCACCGTGCGTGGAACCGAGTGAGGTGACGGTGAGGTCGAGACGGTGCAGTGGGCGCCCGAAGTCGCACTCGGCCAGGATGGCGCCGGCCTCGTCGGCGAGCTCCCCGATCGATGAGCGCGTGGTGTCTCGCCAGAGGACGAGATCGACGACGAGCTCACGCGTCTCGGGGAGGAGTTCGAGATGTCCGGCCAGGGCCCGCGAGATCGACGGCAGCCGGTCCCAGCGCGAGTACGCGACGACGAGGTGGAACGGCGCGCCTTCGTGGTCGTACTCCGCTGTGACGACCTGGACACCGCCCACGTCCCGCGCCTGGAGGCCGTGCAGGTCGCGGATCCGGTAGAACCGGCGGGCGTAGGCCTCGAGGATGCAGTCCCGGAATGCGCCGAGCCCCGGGTCCGCGGCGTTGTCCAGCCAGACCTGCAACATCGTCGCCCGGAGCGGATGGGGGCAGGCGACGAGCGCGGCGATGTGCTCCTCGCGGTCGGATCTGTGAGCGTCCTCCCTCAGCGCAGCGAGACGCGTGCGCATCTCTGTCTCCACCTCGGCGCGGACGGCGTCGAGCAACGGTGCGTCGAGATAGTGGAACACGACGTCCCGCGCAAGATCCGCAACGGGTTGCTGACGACCCTCCGCCGCCCGGGCGAGCCGGTCCATCCGCGAGCGCAGGCCATGGTCGGCGTCCGGCCCCAGTGTCTCGACGTGGGTGAGCCTCCGGTCGAGGATCGTCATCACGGCGGGAACGAGGGCAGGGACGCGGGCAAACGAGCGGAACAGCCACGTCACAGCCGACTCGAGTGCCCGGCTCCGTCTCAGTCCGCTGATGCCGTACCGGGTGAGTGCGCGCTCGAGGCGCACCCGGTAGCCCTCGGGAAGCCCGGCACGGTCGGCGTCGAGGTCGGTGAGGAAGTCGATGAGGTACTCCTGGGTGTTCGCCTCGATCTCTTCTCCGGCCTCGGTCCTGGGACGGTACAGCGACGCTGTCTCGGCGAACAGGTCCAGGAACTCGTCCTCGAGTCCCGCGAGCGTGGCATCGTCGGCCGGCCGCCGGGCCGCCTCGGCTCTCAGCGAGCGGAGGAGCGCGGCGACCTCGCCGGGGTCCCGGTCGTATCCGAGCAGGTACTGCGTCAGATGGCCGAAGATATCCGGCAGGGTCGGCTCGGCCGCCGCGCCGTCGTCGGACACCAGGGCGGATAGCAGGCCGGCTGTCAGCCCGTCGGAACCGGCTGTCCCGTCGGTGCCGGCGGGCATCGCCGTGTCGTCCATGCCCTCGAGACCATCCGCGGCACGGATGCGCAGCAGCGGCGCGCCCCGCTCCACCTGCGCGTTGGCCACGACGGGCACCGACGTGACGGTTCCGGCATAGGGCGCGGTCACCGTCGAGACCATCTTCATCGACTCCAGGACGGCGACCTCGTCGCCGGCCGCCACCCGGTCGCCGGGCTGGACGAGGATCGCGGCCACCAGGGCCGGCCATCCGGCGCGCACGACGAAGCCGTCCGTTCGCTCCACGGTATGCGCCGCGCCGTCGATCTCGAGCCGGAACCCCGCTCCCTGAGCCACCGCGAGGACCCGGTGACGGAGGCCTCCGACGGCGATGCGCCGCTCGTAGGGACCGAGGCGGTCGACCTGGACGTCGAGGGCGACGCCATCGTGGATCCGGTATCGGTCCGCTCCTGTGCGGTACACGCGAAGTCGGTGACTGGCTCCGCGGTAGTCGAGCGTGACCATGGTGCCGACGGCCTCGGGATGCTCGGGGCGGCCCCTGGCCGCGGTGGCGAGGAAGGCCTGCTGCGCCAGCGCGAGGTCGGCCTCATACGTCTCGACCGCGGCGGCGACCACGGCGACAGGGTCGGGCGGCGGGACGATCTCCGCACTGTGAGCCAGCCGGTCCCACCACGAGGCGTCGACCGGACCGGAGATGACCTCGGGACGTTCGAGCAGGGTCAGCAAGGCCGTCCGGTTGGTCGGGCCCCCACTGAGGACGACGAGTGTGCGCTCGATCGCGCGCCGCATCCGGGTCACGGCCTCGACTCGCGTATGGCCCCAGGAGGTGAACGTCGCGACAAGCGGGTCGGCGTCCGCGTCGACGAGATCCTCGTCGCGGAGACTGGCGTCGATGCGCACTCCGGTGCCGACGGGCTGGGCGAGCAGCTGGACAGCACCGCCGGTGGGTGCGAAGTCGCGCTCCGGGTCCACGGCGATGAGCCGGGTCTCGACGGCGTGACCCTCGATGGCCGGCTCGGTGTGGATCAACAGGTCACCCTGGGCGATGGCGAGGCGCAGGCGGAGGAAGCTCGATCCGGTGCTCTCCTCGAGCAGCGAGTGCTCCGCGCGCGCAAGGGTGTCGATGCCGAGAAGCCGCGCACCGGTGCCGTCCATCGCCGTGCTGAACACGAGCACCCCGGCGCCCTGGTAGGCGAGCGCCCTTGTGATCGTGCGGGCCGCGACGAGAAGGGATCCGATCGTCTCGTCGGTCAGCCCGGGGGCCGGCAGCTCGGCGAGGATCAGGTGCTCTCCCCGTCGCACAGTGGTCTCCCGCGCACCCAGGGCCCAGACCGTGCCGACGGAGTCGGCCAGGACGTCCACCTCGATGCGCCGTCGTTCGGGTGGGAGAGCGGCTCCGGGGACCAGGATTCCGGTGTCGTTCTCGATCGGGATCCCGGCCCGGTGCGCAGCGGCCCGGAGCTGATGGGGATCCGCCACCCGACGGATCGTGGCGCTGTCAGGGCCGACGACGCTGATTCCGGCCTCCTCACACGCGGTGACGAGGGCGAGCTGGTCGTGGCACGGAACCCGACCGACCCACACCGCGTCTATCCGGGCCTCCCGGAGCGCGGCGAGGACCGCCTCGGTCGTGAAGGCCCCATCGGCGCCGGCGACGCTGACGGTCTCATCGGCCTCCCTCGCATACCAGGCCCGCCCTCGCGGCTCGGTCAGGACGATGACGCAGGTGACCGGCGCCTCCCGGTCCGTGCGCTCGAGGTTGCCGACCGCAGCCAGCAGCCGGACGGCCGGCTCTCCGCGGTCGAGCACGGCCAGGCGGATCCTCTGCTCCATCGTCGTGACCTCCTCCTCAGGTGGACCCGGTCCCGAGACCGGTCGCGGACCTCGACGGAACGGGCGACATCACGTGCCGAACGTCTGGCGCAGCGGCGCCGCGACGTCGGGGTCGAGCGGCACCGGCAGGGGGATGCTGACGTAGTCGTCCAAGCGGACCAGGACCCGCCCGTTCTCGTCGACCACCCGTAGGTCGAAGGTGGACTCGCCGGTCTGGCGAGCCACCGCATACCGTCGACCGTTGCTCCCGGCTTCGGGCCGGACGCGCAGAGACCCCACCCGGTGCGGCAGCGCGAGGCGGCCCTCCCGGCCGGCCTCCCACAGTCCTGCTGCCTGGAAGCCGAGCTCGGCAAGGCGTGGCGCACCGACCACGGGTGCGTCGGCAGGCGTGCGGTCCTCGGGGAGGTCCTCGCGGAGTCGCGCGACCGCGGCCCCGTTCGCCGCCCATGCCCCACCGACGACCTGGTAGGCCGGACCGTGGAAGTAGAGCCGATAGACCTCGTCAGCGGTCAGCTGCCTGCCCTGCGGCTCGCCGACCGGGTCGATCGACTCCGCCTCGGCCTCGGCCGTGGTCAGGCGGACCGTGCCCGTGAAGTGCGTCGTGACCGTTGGGGTGTCGTGACCGGGAAGCGTTCGCTCGGCCGTCAGGGCACAGTCGACGAGCAGGTCGTCACCCTCGAAGGCGGGGTGCACGAGCGCGTAGACGGTGACCGTCCGCGGCTCGTCTCGGTAGAACTTCACCGGGGCGTGGAAGCTCACGTGCTCGACCGCGGCGACGCGGTATCCCTCGGGCGCGACGAGGTCGGCGGTCTCGGCGAAGGCCTCCATGCCCATGACGCCCGGGAGGACCGGGGTGCCGTCGATGCGGTGATGATCGAGGAACGGCTGGCGGTGCGGGTCCAGGGCCGTCGTGACGACGAACCCCCGATGGACGCTGCAGCTCACCTCGCCGGTCATCGGCCCTTGGGCGCGACCCCGACGCAGCTTCTCACCGTCGACCCCGCCGCTCTCGGCGTATTCGGCGGCCATCATCCCGAGAGCACCGGCGACGACGACCTCACCGCTGAAGTCACCGGCCGTCAGCTCGCGCCGGATCCACGCGACGCCCGCCTCCGGTGGCAGCATCTCCACTCCGGCGAGCTCCATGATCCTGGGGATCGAGCCGCGGGTGGCCATGCCGATCCCGCCCCAAGCCGTCCAGTCCAGAGCCAGGGCGCGGGTCTTGGGCCGGGTCCGCCGCATCCCGGACGCGACCTTGCAGAGCAGGTCGTTGGCCGAGGAGTAGTCCGTCTGTCCCTGGTTGCCGAATCTGCCGGCGACCGAGGAGAACACGACCGCCGCGCCGATCTCGAGCCCACGCAGCGCCTGCCACAGGGTGAACCACCCAGTCGTCTTGACGTCGAAGACGAGGTCGAACTCGTGCGGCTCCTTCTCGGGAAGATTCCGACTGATCTCGAGTCCTGCCGCGTGCAACAGCACGTCCACGCGGGCGGTCGTCTCGGTGATCCGCCGGCCGACGGCGGCTACGGCGTCCGCGTCGGTGAGGTCGACGCAGTGGTAGTGCGCCGTCCCTCCGGCGGACTCCACCGCGTCGATGGCGGCGGCCGCGGAGGCCAGCCGCTCGAGGCGGGACATCTCCTTCTCGATCGAAACGGGGGTGGGCCGCTGGCCGGCAGACCTGATCCGGTCGGCTAGCGTGCCCTTGAGCGACTCCCGATCCGTGGCGAAGGCGACGAGGTCAGGGTCGTCGCGGTCGGGCTCAGGAGTGAGGTCGAGGAGGTGGAACGTGCCTCGGCTCGCCGCAGCGAGGTCGGCGGTGATCGCGGAGACGATGCTGCCGGCGGCGCCGGTGACGACGACGACGGAGTCGGGTCCGAGGTTCATTGCGTCTTCCGCGGCGTCGATCCCGTCGAGAGCGGTGAACGGGCGCTCGGCCAGGGCGACGCCCCAGCGCTTCTCGTCAGTCCGCCCGACTTCGACCGCTCCCGGGTCGTACAGGGTCTCCTCGACGAGGATGTCGGCCAGGGCGGCGGTCTTGCGACTCGGCGAGAAGTCCACGGCCTTGACGAGCGCGTCGGGACGCTCCTTCTTGTACGACTTCGCGAAGCCGGTGACCGCCCCACCCATCGGGTTGGTCGCCCCGGCTCGGTCGTAGCCGTGGTACCCGCCGAGCCGGGTCGCGGCGACGAGGAACGGTGAGTCGGCCCACATGCGGCGCATCGTCGCGTAGAGCGCCTTCACGCGGCGCTGAAGGGCGCCGGTCCAGGTCGCGAGGTCCATCTCCGCCGCGTCACCCTCGGCGTCGAGCGCTGCCAGCCAGTAGACACCGGACACTGCGCCGCCGGCCAGCCAGCTGTCGAGAGTGGCTGAGAGCTGCTCCATGGGCACCCCCGGCAGCAGAGTGAGAGGTGTCGCGCCGGCCTGCTCGAGACGGCGCACCAACGCCTGGCCCACGCCGCCCTCGTCAAGCATGACCACGACCCGGCTTCCGTCGAGCGTCACGCCGGTCTCGGAGCACGCGTTCGCCGCGGGCCGCAGGGCCGGCACGGGTATGCGACGCGGCAGGGCGTCGGTCGCCGCCAGGTCGCCCCGGACCATCGACATCGTCGGTGCGTGCGGATCTTGCGCGTCGCCGCCGGTGTGGGGCGCTTGGTGCGCGGGTGGTTGTTGCGCGGCCGCTGGTGCCGCTGCTGCGGTCGCGGGTAGGCCGGTCTTGTCGCGGATCCAGCCGGCGACGTGGTTGAGGGTGGGGAAGTCGCGCAGCTGGAGGGTGGCGTCGCGTTCGACGCCGTACTCCTGGCGGACCGCGGCGAAGACCTCGGCCTGCTTGACGGTGTCGACTCCGAGGTCGGCTTCGAGGTCCAGGTCCGGGTCGAGCAGGTCGACCGGGTAGCCGGTCATCTCGGCGACGATGTCGGTTACCTTCGCCAGCACCGGGTCCCCACCCGCAGCCGACCCCGGGGCGGGCGCCGCCGGTGCGGCGGCGGGCGCCGGGGTGGGGGTGGCGGGTAGGCCGGTCTTGTCGCGGATCCAGCCGGCGACGTGGTTGAGGGTGGGGAAGTCGCGCAGCTGGAGGGTGGCGTCGCGTTCGACGCCGTACTCCTGGCGGACCGCGGCGAAGACCTCGG
>NZ_WESE01000012.1 GCF_009184895.1 Nostocoides sp. F2B08
CGGCGCTGCGCGCCTCAAGGTGGCGGGTGGCGGGGGCCGGGCGTTGCCCGGCCCCCCCCCGCCACCCCCCTTGGCCCACCGGCCTAGCGGGTGAGCCGTATGCCCAGATCGACCACACGGGACAGCAGGGCAGCGAGGCGATAGTCCGGGTCGATGCTGAGTGCCCGGTCGAGGGCGAGCCGGGCGATGGTCCCGTCACCGCACCACCATGCATAGTTCGCCACCACGGTCAGCGTGGGCACGGCGTGGCAGTCCGGAAGGCTGGCAGCGGTCTGGACGAGCCGGTCGAGAGTGCGCGCCGGGGCCTGCGCGGGGTCGATCGTCACGCTGGACCGGATTGCCTCCACCGTGTCCTGGTCAAGTTGATCTGAGGGCATCGTGCCGGGGCAGAGGTGGCACAACAGCGCGTCACGGAACTCGGTGACGGTGTTGCGGGTCAGGGCCACGGCCGCGAGTGCGAGGACGTGAGGCGGCAGGTCCGGCACGGCTGACCCGGACGTGACGACCCGGCCCCACGCGAGTGCGGCAGCGTGTACGTCCTCGGCCCTCTCGCCGGTGACGCGCTCGCACTCAGCCCCGACCGCCTCGGCGTGCTTGGTGGGTGTAAGGCGCTGTGCGAGGTCCTCGCGGGAGGTCGCGGGCGCCGAGCCGGTAGCCACGCTCATCTCGAGTCCTACGGGGTGCTCGGCAGCCGGGAGCGGGTTGCCCTCCGTGGGGCAGCAGGTGCAGCTCAGGTGGCGCCACCCTGTGGGCGTGACGAGTACCGGCGTGGGCACGCCCAGGCCCGCTGCGGCCAGCGTCGAGGCAAACGCATTCACCGCCTTCTCAGCGCTGCCCGTTACTGTTTCGTAACCGATGACGAGAACAGCGGTTGGCTGCTGGCGAAGCATCGGGGGGACGGTGGCTGCGAGCATGCCATCGAGCTCGTCGGCGGGTGGGATGTCGATCCTCTCGACCATCCCTAGCCGTTGGTCATGCAGGGCGATGCCGAGCACTGAGTCGCTGGGCTGGTAGCCGAGCAGGTGAGGCAGTGCCGAGAGCAGGGACTCTGGCCCGCTGATGCGGATCGTGGGGGTGCTGGACATGGATCGTCTCCTTGCGGAGTCAGGAGCCGATGGTCAGCCGGCTCGGGGTGGGTGGTGTCTTCGACGCTATCGGCCACCACCGACAGAACGGACCCGCAGACACCCTCCATCGACCCACCAAGGCACCCCATGCCGGCTGCCTCGGTGGGTCACACCGGAAGGGCCCTCCCCTGGCGGCTGTACCCGGGGAGGACCCTTCGAGTTGGGCTAGCTGGCAAGGCGGACGGGCATGAGAACGTGCCGGTAGTCGATGTCGCCAGCGTCGGTGAGGACCATTGGTCGGCTGGGGTCGGTGAGGTGGAGGGTGACCTCATCCGCGGTCAGGGTGGCGATCGCGGCGAGGAGGAAGGCCGGGTTGGCGCCGGTGGTCCAGACGTCGGTCTCGCCGGTGACGGTGGCCTGCAGGGCGGGTGCGGTGACCTTGGTGGGGTCGCCGTGGGTGGCGGGGGCGAGCGTCAGCGCATCGCTAGTGACCGTGAGTGTCACCGGACTGTTCTTGGACGTCGTGACGGCCGCGGTGAGTGATGCCGCGCGGGTGGCTGCCTGCAAGAGCTGGGAACGCGGGACCGTGACGGTACGGGTTGGTGTCTGCTCCAGGATCGAGGAGACAGTGGGGTACTCGCCGTCGAGGGTGCGGATCTGAACGGTAGTGGTGTCGTCGGCCAGGGTGAACCAGGTGGTCCCGGCGATGACGTCGACGCCCAGTCGCACCTGGGCGCTGGTGAGCCTGGGGAGCAGTTTCGCCAGGACGGACGCGGGGATGAGCACCTTCTCGGTTGTGGTGCCGTTGACGGGGATCGTGCCGGAGGCCAGGCGGTAGCGGTCCGTAGCGGTCAGGGTCATTGATCCCTTGTCGAGGACGGTGTTGATGCCGGTCAGGATCGGCAGGGTGATCCCGCGGTCCGCCGCGGGAGTGACGCGCTCGACGAGCGTGCTGAAGATCTCGCGGGCGGCGACGTAGGTGGGGGCTGTGGTCAGCGGGAGGTGGGGGAAGGTGTCGACGGCGATGGTGTCGTCCAGAGGCAGGCTGTAGCCGCCGATGTGCACGACAGGGGTGTGGTCGGGGGTGGTGACCGTGACGTCGAGGCGGTCGGCGATCGCCTTGGTGGTGCCCTTGACTGCGGCGGAGAGGACCTTGGTGAGGCTGGGGTGGTCCAGCAGCATGCGACCGGTGGTCGTGCCAGTGGCGGGCAGGGTGACGGTTGCCGCGACGTCGAAGTCGAAGGTTGTGAGCTCGACCTGGCCGGGGCGCACGGTGGCCAGAGCACGACTGAAGACGGGCAGCTGTTTGCGGCCGGTGGCGGGCAGCGCGAGCGTCTTCAGCGCGTCCACGAGGTCGCTGTGGGCGACGGTGAAAGCACCGGTGCTCGGGGTCTTCTCGTCGCTGGTCTGCCGGCGGGTGGCGGTGGTGGTCATGGATCGTCTCCTTGCGGAGTCAGGAGCCGATGGTCAGCCGGCTCGGGGTGGGTGGTGTCTTCGACGCTATCGGCCACCACCGACAGAACGGACCCGCAGACACCCTCCATCGACCCACCAAGGCACCCCATGCCGGCTGCCTCGGTGGGTCACACCGGAAGGGCCCTCCCCTGGCGGCTGTGTTCAGACCGCCGCGGGCGTTTGCCAGTCCAGGCCGAGGATGGCGGTGATCTTGGCGAGGATCGTGGCGGGGCCGGTGCACTCGCGGAGCAGTGCGGTGAGAGCTGAGTCGGTCAGGACTGCTTGGGCGTTGGCGTCGCAGGCGACCTCGTGCATGCCTTTGCCGCCGGGCTGGTAGCGGCACAGTGTCCCTAGAAACTCGTACTTCGGATCTTCCGTGACGGCGAAGGCGACGTCCTGGCCTTCTTCGTGCAGGGCGGTCAGGACTGCCTCGGCGGCGGCGCGGCACTCGCCAACAGAGCGCTCTTCGATGTCGACCCAGAGCACCTGGTTGGGACGGGCGTAGTCCAGCAGGCGGGTCACGTCCTGGTCGGTCCAGGGATCGTCGGTGAACGCGATCGAGGCCATTCGGATGGCCTCGCGGTCGAGGTCAGCAGGTAGTGCCAGACGGTAGTAGGTGCGGTCGCCCATGTGTGGTCGTCTCCTCGCGGAGTCAGGAGCCGATGGTCAGCCGGCTCGGGGTGGGTGGTGTCTTCGACGCTACCTGCCACCACCGGTCCGATGGCTCCCCTGCCGGGACGCTTCGGCCCCCTGGTCACCCCATGCCGGCAGGTTCAGGGTCCTCGTCCGGGGCTATGGGGTAGTGCTGCTCGAGGTGGGTGTCGACGAGCTGGTCGAGGTCGGCGGCCGTGGTGGCGGTGAGGGTGGTGATGGTGCCGGTGACGGGATCTGTGACGTCGGCGATGTGACGGGTGTTCATCGGTCAGTTTCCTTTCGTATCGGGCCAGGTGCCCTCGGTGATCTTGTTGAACGCGCGGGTGGCCTTGTCGACGGCCTGGTGCATCACGGCGGGGTTGCCGCGCGACCAGCCGGCGATGTATCCGGGGCTGAAGGCGTCGACCTGGTCTCTGGTCATCCCTCTTGAGCGGTTCACTAGGTAGGCGGTCATTTCAGCCTCGGTCTCCATCTGTCCGCGGTGCTGTCGGTACTCGCTGTAGTCGCGGTCGACGTGGCCGCAGTGGACGTGGCCGAGCTCGTGGGCGATCGTTGAGGCTTTCTGGGCCTCGTTGAGTCGGGCGTCGACGACGATCCGCTTGTTCTGGGGGTCGGTGTAGCCCAGGGTGCCTTCGCCGGTCTGCGGGCGACAGTCGGGGATCTCGGTCTCCTCGTAGGAGTAGCCGGCCTGCCCCACGCGGTCGCGCAGGCCCTCGAGCGTGCCGGGTGAGGCCTTGCCGGGAGCGGGTCGGGTCGGGGAGGACGGCAGTGGCTCGCCGTGAGTGTCGGAGACGTTGAAGACAGGCACGCCCTTGAAGCCGACTACCCGGTGCTTCTCGGTGCTGTTGCCGTTCTCGTCCTCGTCGACCACCTTCCGGGTGATCGGCGCGAGGATCCAGACGGCCTTGGCGCCCTTGGATACCTTCCGGTTCCACTTCTCCCACTGCCGGAAACCCATCATGTGCAGCTCGTCGAGGGACTCCCCACGCTGGAACATCTGCACTGCTGCTAGGAGGCGGTTGTTGGCGCTCCAGCGGCTCAGGCCGTTACTGGCCATGGCGTTGAGCCAGCGGTGCAGCTGGCCGGACTCAACAATGGCCTTCACCGAGGACTCGAGGTCAGCGACCATCGCCTTGACGCGCTCGTCTCCCTTCAGGCCGGCGTAGTCGCCGGCGGGCAGGCCAGCCGGTGTTGGGCACTGATGGTCCTCGGAGCGGAACTGGCCGCAGCCCGGGCACCGATCGGCACCCGAGCTGGCGGCGGCAACCTCGAGGACGGCGCCGGGGTCGTTCGGTGATGAGGACGGGGGCGGTGTCTGCGGGTCGGGGGGCTGCTCGAGCTCGGCTCGGGCCGCCTGAAGCTCGGCTTTGGCGTCAGAGCGCTCTTGGATCGTGGATTGCAGGTCACAGTCCTCGCCGCGGCGGTGCCTCAGGGTGCTGATGCCGGCGGCGACCATGGCTGCCTTGTAGCGCGTCTCGGCAGCCTCCAGGCGGGCGGTGCGGGTCGCGGCGGGTGGCGGGCAGGGAGTGGACGGCGCGGTCGAAGGGCTGGAGTGGGACGCACTGCGCGCCGAGGTGGGCACGCTGGGCGGCGGGGGATCCCCTGCCTCGCCGGCAGCCAGGCGCTCTGGGCTGTCACCGGCGGACGGGGACGCTTCAGCTCGCCGTTTGCGCCAGTGGCCGGCCACCTCGACACCGGTCGTGGTGGTGTAGTCGTGGACCCAGATGTCTGAGTGGGCGTTGACGGTCGTCATCATGGGTGGGACACCTCCTTTCTGGCAGCGAGCGCACCGTGTGCGCTCACCATCACTGGGGAAGGTGCAAAGGGGTGCCGCGGGTGACGACGAGTTCTGCCTATGGGCCTTGGCGTCCCTCTATCTCCTCCTCGAGGTGCTCGGCCTGCAGAATCCATCGCTTCGCCGAAAGCAGGCAGTCGTCGCGCTGCTCGCCGGGAGGGAGGCAGTCGGCCTCTTCCAGGTCGATCTGGGCCGATCGGCGGGCACCGTCGGCGCCGTCACCGAGGTAGGGGTGACGCAGCTGCACGGGCGGGTTGCTCACGTGGGCCTGCGTGGGGTTGTTGATCGGCGCTGCTGGGCTCGGCGTTCGGCGAGAATCTCGTCTCTTCGGGTCAACCAGAGGGTCGGGAGCACGGCGCCGGCACTGAGTGCTTTGCGAGCCCGGGCGTTGAGGTCGACGACGGCCAGGACGACCTCGTCGGCGCAGTCGTCCGGCTGTGCACCGTCGGTGAAGTGCTGGACGAGTGTGGTGACAGCGCTGGCTTCCCCAATGTTCATCGCGACTGCTCCTCTCCCCCGTTGTCAGCGAGGAGGTAGTCGGCGAGGTGGCCGGTTGCGCACTCGTCACAGACCAGGCCGACGTGCTGTGCACGGCGGGCGCCGGCGCGCGTACCGAGGTAGGGGTGGCTGACGGGCGGGTGCTGGTGGTCGGCGTGCTCGCACTGGCACATGACCAGGGCGCATGAGGCTGTGTGAACCCCGAAGTAGGTGGTCTCGTCGGTGACCGGGGAACCGCACTCGGGGCACCATGCGGTCACCTCGTTGGGGGAGGTGAGCATTCCGCAGTCGGTGCACTCCTCGCCGAGCGCGCCGGCGCGGGTTTGGGTGTGGTCGCAGCCGTCTTCTCGCCACCTGGCGGTGAGTTCGACCTCGGCGATGCGGTTGCGGCCGCCGGCGTCGGTGAAGGTGATGAGGACGGCTCCCTTGCCCGGGCCGGCGCACTGCTGGTCGAAGGCGGGGTGGTGGCCGGTGGTCGCGGTGATGCCGTCGACGTCGTTCTCGCCTCCGAGCAGGAGGCGGATGTCCTCGAGGACGTCGTGCAGGTTCATGGCCGTGACAGGGAAGGCCTCCAGCGTCTCGGAAGGCGTGGACCGTTCGGTCACCGCCGGGCACGGCGCGGGGGTGGCCGGGCGGATCTGTAGGCGCTGGTGGTCGTCCAGGACGGCCTCGAGACGGCGGCACTCACAGGTCAACGGGCCGAGGCCGTAGCCGGCCCACTCGACCACGACGTCGGCGGTGACGGCGGTCAGTCGGTAGCCGCCGATGGTGACACCGGTGTACTCGGCTGTCATCCCGGCGCACTCATTGCACACGTACTGGTCGTAGGCCACGTAGAGCTGGTCGGTGGACAGGACTGGGTTGGGGTGGTTCATGTCGGATCTCTCCCGCAGTGGGGGCCAGCTGGTCAGGCCGGTGATGTGGTTGGTGTCTTCGACGCTACCGGTCGTCGCTGACAGATAAAGGTGGCTTGTGGGTCCGCGGGACGTCGCGGATGCGCATGGCCATGGCCTGGTGGGGACCGGTTCACCAGATGTCGTGCCGCGTGGAGACCTGACCGGGACGGGGTCTACGCGGTCGGGTTGAAGGGCGGGGGAAGGCGGTTCAGCTGGGTGGCGAACCATCTCACCAACGATTCGACGTCATGGATGTCGAAGTGGGCGGCGAGCAGCAGGACTCCAGCGAGCGAGAGCACCGGGGCGATCACGGCACGTTCGAGGGGGCCGTTGACGCCGAACAGGCCGAAACTGAGTCGGCCGCGGTGGCCGAAGATCCAGGCGATGGGGGTGGGGATTCCCTCATCGGTGAGCCAGTCCCCCGCGATGTGAATGAGGACACCGGCCGCAAGAACCAGAGGTAGGAGCGTGACCTGGTGAGCCCCGGACGCCACCAGGGCCACGGCGCCGAGCGCGGAGACGATCAGGTTGGCGAGAGCTCCGATGCGGCCGACACCGGCCAAGGCGAGCCCGCGCAGGGAGAGTCCGATGGTCACGGCCAGGACTATGCCGGCGGTGACCGGGTGGAGAGAGGCCAGCAGGGCCACCCCGGCGAAAGCGATCGGTGCCAGAAGGAGATCGTGGGTTCCCTGGCGGTGGCCTTGGGCGAGGGTGCCGATAAGGGCACCCAGGGAGCGGGTGAGCGGGCCCCACATCCGGGCGGCCGTAGAACCGGTGGTGTCCAGGTCTGGCAGGAGGCTGGCGCCGCCCAGGGCGAGCACCCATGCAGTCTGGGCCGCCGGGCCGGCGATCGGGGCGATCGGCAGGGTCGCGATGCCGGCCACCAGACCGCAGCTGACGTGGTTGTAGCCCATCATGCGGGGCGCCCGGCGATACCTTGGAGAACCTCGAGGGCGGCCAGGCAGTCCCCCAGCGCGTGGTGCGGACCGCCGAGGGCGACCCAGCCGCGGCCTTCGACAAGGGAGCGGGCCCGCATCAGGCACACCCAGTTCGTGCCGTCGGCCAGGTGCTCGGGGTTCACGCCGGCGTCGCCTAGACCGGCAGCGAGAACCTGGCGGTCGTAGGTCGCGTTGTAGGCCAGCAGCTGGCGACCGTGGGTGACTTCTAGCAGCTGGCCGGCGATGTCCTGCAGGGACGGTGCCTCGAGAAGGTCCTCGTCGCGGATTCCGTGCACCGCCGCGGCTGCGGAACTGACCGTCGTGGAGGGACGCACGAGGGTGCTGAGCAGGACATTGCCGGAGAGGTCTATGACGCTGACCTGGATGACCTCTCCGAACAGATCGGTGGTCTCGGTGTCCAGGATCACGGCATCTTGGAGACGGAGCCGGGAGCGGGCCCAGCTGCGTGTCCTCACGGTGCGGACCTTTCGGCGCAGGCGATGGATGCTCTTCACACCGAGGGAAGGTTCCTCAATGGCGGCGTGGTGACGGGGGGGCGGTCATCAGGTGCCGTTCCTTCTCCACAGCAACGACGGTGACCGGTTGATCCGGAAGGGCGGCGCGTTGTGCGCCCGGCCACTCCTGGCGTTGCCGCACGGTGCGAGCTCGCGGCAGGACCCACTGGGCCAGGCGGCATGGGGTGCCTGGGCCAGTGGGTCCTGCCGTGCGGCGGCGAGGGGGTCTGGTCAGGTGAGTAGCGCGTCGAGCAGGTCGCGGTGGGTACGGGTGGCCGGGTCGGGGTCGGGACCGCGAAGGACGGACGGGGTGGCTGTGTCGGTGACGACGGTCAGGTGGGCGCGGTGGCGGGAGAGCATGACGCAGGCTCGGCCGAGGGCTGTGCCGAAGGCGGTGGGGTCGCGGTATCCGGCAAGGGGGTGCAGAACGACGGCGGCGGGTCGCTCCATGCCTTGGAGTTGGTTCGCTGTGCCCACGAGCACGTCGGGCAGGTCCGCGAGGAGGGCGCGCACGGCGGCTGCTTGGCTGACGTGGGCGGCGACGACGGCGAGGTCGGCGGGGGTGACGGGGCGGGTGCCGTCGTCGGTGGTCAGGGTGGTGGCGAGCAGGGCTCGGGTGAGGTCGGCACAGGTACCGGTCAGGGCGGGGTCGCCGGGGCCAGCCGTGGCGGTGACGGGATGTGCGGTGACCTCTGGCAGTGGGGTGCCGTCAGGACCGCTCAGGTGTTCTGGTGGGCGGCGGCTGGTGAAGGGCAGGCTCGGGTAGAAGGTGGGCTGGATCAGCCTGGTGGTGGCTGGGCCGAGCCGCCATGTGTGGCGCAGCGTGACCACAGAGACGGCATCGCCGTGGGCCGCGATGAGGGCGGCTGGCGCGGGCAGGTGCGGCCCGGTGGGCGAGCCGTCCCAGCGGCGGGTCTGGCCGGTGACGACGGGGTCGATCTGGCCGGGGTCACCGACACAGACGATCTGCGGGGCGAACGCGCCAAGAGCGCCCACGTCTGCATAGGTGGCCTGCCATGCCTCATCGACCACGAGGACGTCGGCGGCCAGGACGGTGGGGTCGGCGTAGGTCCAGCGGGCGGTGGTGGCGATGAGCACTCCCCCACCGGAGTTGGGGAAGCGCACGGATCGGCCGGTGACGACAGCGGCAGTGCCGCTGCTGAGGTCGGGCATCGGCTGGTTGGCGGGCCAGATCAGGCGGGCGGGGAAGTTGAGCGCGCCGAGGCGGCGGGCGATTTCGACGGCTTGGTCGCGGGTCTGTGCGGCGATCCCGACGCGCAGGTCGGCGCGACTGGCGAGGGTGGCCGCGAGCAGCGCGACCAGGCGGGTCTTTCCGGCACCGGGTGGGCTGGGGACGACGACGGCCGGGTCACCGGACCATGCTGAGTGCAGGACGCCAGCAGTGGTGGGGTCGTCCATGATCGCGGCTGCGGGGTGGCGCTCAGGGCGGCTGAGCGGCGGGGACGGGGGCAGGTCAGGGGCGCTACCCGGCGGGGTCGGGATGGTGGGTCGGGGGATGGTTCGCATGGTTTGCAATGCCTATCTCGCTCAACGATGGTCAGTCGTTGTATGGGTTGGTTGGGAGTTACAGTAGGCGGGAGCACCGACACCCGGCGTGGTCAGAGGGGTTCGGCACCGGCAACGAGCACGTCGAGCGGGACCGGGCGGCGGGTGGCGGTCGGGGTGCGGCCGGTGGTCAGCCATGAGCGGCGGGCGCTGTAGAGCGCGCGGTAGGTCTTGCGGCCGGCACGCTGTCGGTGCGGGGACGGCGGGGCTGTGGTCAGGGTCACCGGGTCGCCGTCACGGGGGGCTGCCCCGGTGGTGCCGCTCAGGGTGAGGATCAGGTTCCCGGCGCGCACGGTCGCAGCGGATACCGAAGCGGTGAACGGTGCTGCGCTGGTCTCCGGGCCGCCGACCCACCCGGTGAGCGCGTTGCCGGGGCGAAGCCGTGAGTCCAGCCGGGTGCAGGTGACCTCGACTCGCTTGAGCTTGTCACCCAGCGGGCTGGCGGTGCCGGTGACGACGTGGCCGGTGTGGACGGCACGACGGCGGTAGATCGGGTCGTTCAGTAGCGCGGCGGCGTACAGATCGGCGGCGTCGCATCGGGAGCGCAGGCCGAGGGCTGCACGGCTGGTGGTGTCCGGTCGTCGCCAGTCCAGACCGTCGCTGTGCTCGCTCTGCGCTGGCCCGTAGGACCACACGTCGTCCTCGGCGAGCACGTCGAGCCAGGGCAGCGGTGGGCCAGCGGTGAGCAGGGTATGCAGGTCGAGCAGTCCGCTCACCGAGTCGTCGGGGATGCCGAGCCATGCACGCCACGGGCCGGGGTGGTGTTCGGCGGTAAGGGCAGCGCCGAGGGTCCACCGGGTGCGGCAGGCTGCGAGGGTGTCCACGACGGCGCGACCGGCTGGGTAGTCGGCCCGGTCGCGCCACCAGGCGATGTGCGCGGCCACGGTGTCGGCGTCAGTATCGGGGGCGGCGGTCAGCGCCAGCCGGTGGAGGTTGCCCAAGGTGGCCGGGTCGTCAGTGATGAGGGTGGCTGGGGACGGTGCCGCGAGGGTGACCCCCAGCGAGCCGAGCAGGTCCAGCGCGGCGGGACCGGTCGCGGTTCTGGGGCGACGGTCGGGGCTGGTAGCGGCCACTGTCACCTGGTCTCCGCGACGGCGGGCGCGCACGGCGACCGGGTGAAGGACGCTCGCCAGTGGTGCGTGCAGCAGGCGCGGCACCGGGTGGCCGCTGTGGGCGGCTCGCAGCCGCTGGCCCAGGTCGAACCATTCGGCGGTCATGGCTGGCTCACTGGCTCGCTCAGGGGGGCTGCAGCGTTCCAGCCGTCACGGACGGCGGAGGCGGCCGGGGTTGAGGCCGGCAGTGCGCCGGTGGCGACGACGAGCAGGTCATCGACGGTCAGGTCGGTGCCGACGAGCAGCCTTTCGGCGTGCTCACGCAGCGTCGGGTCCAGTGTGTTCATGGCATGAATGCCTATCTCGCTCAACGATGGTCAGTCGTTGTATGGGTTGGTTGGGAGCCACTGTAGGCGGGAGCACCGACAACACCCGACGCGCACGGATGCGTCAGGCGGCCGGTGGAATGTGCACGGTGGTGGCCCACTCGGGGGTGCCGTGCGGGTCGCGGTTACTGATCACCGCGCAGACNTGAGGTGTGTCTGAGTCTTTGAGACATTCCGCGGGATTAATTCCCAACCAAGGCCCGGTCCTGGTCATGGTTGTTTTCCTTGCTGGGATCGACGGTAGTCGATCCTGTTCTGGCGGGCGGCGCTCAGGCCGTCACGTCGTGCCTGGCGGATCTGCTCGCCTCGGCCGTGGTGCTCGTCCTCGGGGGTGACGTACCCGATCCCGGCGTGCAGGCGGATGGTGTTGTAGCGGTCCCTGACGAGGGTGAGCTCGGCCTCGAGCACCCCGGGGTCGGTGACCTTCTCCAGGTGCGGGTGCTCGGTCTTGGCGTGCCCGAAGAGGGACTCGATCCAGGGCTGGTCGGTGGGGGTGCCGGGCCGGCCGAAGCGTTGAGCGATGTACACCCCGGCGAGGAACTCGCGGGTGGAGTGCGACCTCATCTGGGGTCCGTTGTCCGAGACGGTCAACAGCAGCGGTACCTCGTTGGTCTCGGCGATGACCTTCTCGAGGGCGTCGGCCTCACCGCTGCGCAGCGCAGCGACCAGGACCTTGCTGGCCTGCTCGTCACGGGCCTGGACCGCAGCCATCAGGCCCTGCTCATAGAGTGCTTCGAGGAAGCACACCTCGACCTGGGTGGAGGACTCCTCGGCCGAGACCACGGTGGCCAGCCAGTACTTCGAAACCACGTCCAGGACCGCGACCGCGCACCGCTTGGCCCGGGTGAAGTGCGTGAAGTCGTAGCACCAGATCCGGTTCGGAGCCCACTGCAGCCAGTCCGGCCAGGTCGGCTTCGGCGCCGGATCTCGTGGCGGATTCCCAGGAAGCACAAGCCCTTCCGTGGTCAGAACCCGCCGCACCGTCGCCGGTGAGACATGCACCAGCTGCTCCCGTGAGCCGCGGTGGGCGAGCTTGCGGTGCGAACGGTCGACCTCGCCCCACTGAGCGTGCAGCTCGATGATCGCGGCCCGCTCATGCTCCAGGATCCCGTGCACCGCCCCACCGCCAGGGACCGCGTCGGCCAGCCCGTCACGACCATATCGGGCGTAGCGGGCCCGCCACCGCGCGACCCGGTCCTGATCCACCTCGAGCAGCGCGCACGCCGTGCGGGTGGACCAGCCCGCCCGCTCGGCGTGAGCGATCAGGTCGAGCAGGCCGGCCTTGACGGTAGCGTCCACCCGGGACGGGACCGGGCCGGCGCTCAGTCCCAACGCGCTTTTCCCTCGTGCAGATACAACGCCACAGCCTGCTCGGTCACCGTCGCCTTGAGTCGCTCGACCTCGGCGCGTAGCTCGACGATCTCGGCCTGCTCCGGTGAGAGCCCCGGACGGCCGGGCTTGGCCGACAACGCCGTCAACGCCCCGGTCTTGGCGGCCTTGGCCACCGAGACCACCACCGAGCGGTCCACCCCGTACTTGGTCGCGATCTCGCGCTGGGTGCCCTGCCCGGTGAGCATCGCCACCCACATCTCGTACTTCTGAGACGGCGCCAACACGCGCCTCTTCTTCCGTGCTGTCGTCTTCTTCGACATGCTCTGATCCGACATGGTCATCGACCTCCTGATCGACTCGCCACGCCGCACCCTGGCTGGTAGTTAAATCCCCCAGATGTCTCACGAACTCAGACGCAGAACAGNGAGCCACTGTAGGCGGGAGCACCGACAACACCCGACGCGCACGGATGCGTCAGGCGGCCGGTGGAATGTGCACGGTGGTGGCCCACTCGGGGGTGCCGTGCGGGTCGCGGTTACTGATCACCGCGCAGACCAGCCGGGAGCGGGTCGGGGTGTCCGGCCACGGGGTGTCCCCATCGGTCAGGACGATGACGACGTGCGGTGCGGGGGTGGCAGCCTCGGCGGCGGCAATGCCGATCCGCATATCGGTGCCCCCTCCCCCGCTCAGGCGCACGGACGTGGCCGAGCGGACCCGCTGTGCCGTGGTGGCGGCAGCATCGCAGGACAGCAGCCGCACGTGCTCGCGGGCGACCCCTGAGGATCGCAGCACCCCGTGAACCTCGCCCATCGCGGCGTCCAGGTCGGCTTGGCTCATCGAGCCGGAGGTGTCCACCACGACCGAGACGATCACCGAGGGAGCGCGCATCGCGGGCTTGATGATGCCGGGAAGGCGTCGTCGCGAGGGACGGCTGTAGGTGTAGTCCACCCGCCCCGCTCGGTCGGCCACGGCGCGGCGGACGGCGGCGCGCAGCACCCGGTCCCACACAACGGTCGGGGGTGCCAGCACCGTCGCGGCCCAACGGGTCAGCCCACCGGGCATGCTGCCCCGGCCCTTGGCCTGCTCGATCGCCTGCACGTCGTGGGCGACCCGACGCCGTACGAAGTCGCCCTCTGCGGGGCTGACCGGCTCGGCCGACCCATCGGGAAGGCCGACACCGGAGGGCAGTTCACCGGGCACCGGGGGGCATCCCGACCCCGAACCGCACCCGGCCGAGTCGTCGTCGGGCAGCCCCGACCCGGCCGGGTCACCCTCGGGTGGCACCAGTGCGGCGTAGTACGTCTCCGCAAGGTCACCGTCAGGGCAGCCCAGCGCGGTCGGGGTCACGCATCCCTCGGGCAGCGGGACACCGGCAGCAATCAGGTCGTCGTTGATCTCGGCGTCACCCGCCAGATTCCACGCGAGCTGATGCCGGGGGGTGGGCAGGTTGGCGGCACGGCCCGCGTGGTCGCGCAGCAGATGCCCAACCTCATGCAGCAGTACAGCGGCCACCGTGGCGCTGTCCCATCGGTCTTCTCCCACCAGCAGATCGGGGTCCAGATAGAGCCGCCACCCCCCATCGACGGCGAAGGTACCCAAACCGGGCGCGGCCACCGGGGCGGCGGCGAACAAGGCGTGCATGAAGTAAGGGGCACGCTCAGCCGCGACGAGCCGCCCGAGGCGGAACGCCTCCCACTCATCCAGGCTCAGCGGTCGCGTCTGGACGCTCATGCCGCACCAACCGCGCTCAGGCCAGCAGCGGCCAGCACCGGGGCGAAGCGGTCCCGCACGGCGGTGGGGACGCGGGCCGAGGCGGGGCGGCACGCGGCCAGCGGGCGGGCGGCGGCAGCGGATACGTCCGGTGCCCCGGCCTCGGCAGCGGCCAGCAACGGACCCCACGCCTTGCGCCAGGCATCGACGGTCCCGGCGCTTGCCGCCCAGCCGACCACCGAGGACAGCACCGCCCACACCCGGTCGGGCCGGCCGTTCCAGTCCACCAGCGAGGGGTCCTCGACCACGGCGGCAGGGTCGGGCAGGTCGGCCTGCTCGCACCACGTGAGGAACTCGACACCGACCCCCTCACCCACCAGTCCAAAGGTGATGCCCTGCCTGGCAGCAGCGTCGTCGTCGCGCACGTTCGCCAGCGCGCCGGCCAGCATCGCCCACGTGCGCCGGGAGGGCCACGGCTTGCCGGTGGCCTCGGCGGTGCGCGGGAAGGTGTGCAGGTGCTCGGGCTTGTGCCGGATGAACCCGGTCACCATCGCCTTGACCGCCTCGATCCGGGTCGGGTCGGCGGTGATCGCCCGTGAGGCAGGCGGCGCTCCCCAACCGACCGTCATACCGTCCAACCACTCATCGACCGAGGGCCGGAACTCGACGTGCGCGAAGCGGTTAGCCAGCGGCGGAGAAATCTCCCACCCGTCAGCAGCCCGGTCAGGCGGGTTGGCCCCGGCCACAACCCGCACCCCCACCGGCAGCGTCAGGTCACCCACGGTCCGGTCCAGCGCCAGAGCCAGCATCGCGGCCTGCACAGCCGGAGGGCAGGTCGTCAACTCATCGAGGAACAAGTAGCCCGCCCCTTCGGCCGCGAGCCGACGAGCGAACGCGGGCGGAGACAGGACCACCCCAGCCTCGGTGACCAGCGGAAGGCCCGCCACATCGGCCGGTTCGCGGATCGAGCCGAGCACCGTTTCACACGGCACCCCCTCGGCGGCGGCGATCCCCCGCACCAGGCTGGACTTGCCCATGCCGGGATCGGAGAGCAGCAGCACCGGCACAGCGGCACGACCGCAGGCGTCGATCACGGTGACAGTGGTGGCGAGGTCGCTCATGAAGGAGCACCCCTTTCGGGTCGTCCGGATGGTCAGTCCGGTGATTGGTTGGTACGACCAACCCTGCCACCGCCAACCGACAACCGTTGCCCTGCAACGAGGTTCACACCACAAGACCGGCACCCCATGCCGCCCGTCCCGGTGGGTCCGCCGTCCGGGTTCGGACTGACCACGGGCGCCCTACTTCGAGGCGGTGGGTTTGACTAATGCGAGCCAGATGTCGGCGTGGCAGGGCAGGTTGAGGGCGCACCAGCAGGCCAGGTTGCGCCCGGAGAGCTCCTTGACTGCCTGGTCGACGAGGGCTGGGTTGCGGCGTAGATAGGCGGTGAAGTGCTCAACGGCGGCCTGATTGGCCTCGAGGGTGCGAGCCGCGGGACGGAAGGGGTTGGCCCAGCGGGTCGGAGCGGCGACGGAGACGGTGTTGGCCGGAAGGGTGAACCCTGCTCGGCGGGAGAGACGGACCCGCACGGGACTCGTCACGGTGGCGGTGGCGGTGGGCAGGGCGATCGCGGCCTCGAACGCGCGCGGGTCGGTGCGCAGGAGCTGAAGGTCGAAGGGCACGCCGACGCGCTTGGCCCGGGTCAGGTGGCCGCCTTCGCCGTAGGTGATCGGCACGGCGCCGAGCTCGAGCGCGCGCAGCCGCTTGCCGGCGGTTATGTCGAAGTGCTCCAGGGGGCTGCCCGGCTTCTGGAGCCAGGCGCGGTGCAGTCCGAGGTGGTCACCCAGGTCGAGTAGCTCGCTGGTGGTGTCTGCCATGAGGTGGGACCAGCGACCGCGGACGGTGTGGTCGCCGTTGCGGACGACGGCGTCGCGCAGCATGTCGTCGACGTAGACGGTCATCAGGCGTCTCCCTTGGTTCACGCGGCGGACAGCACAGTGGGATGGTCTTGGGCGCTGAACTGGGTGGCGCGATGCGCGGCGGCCGCGGCGAGGTCGCGTAGGTGGGCGGCGTGGCCGGGGTGGCCTTGCAGGTCGAGCACGATCGCGGAGGCGCGGCAGGCGATGGCGAACCGGTTCAGGTGCCAGGGGGTGCTGCCTCGAAGCGGCGGCGGGGCACCGACAGCGGAGTGGGTGGTCATGAGGCTCGGACCAGGATCGGGTCGTCGCCGACGACGCGGTCGCGCATGGCGATGACCAGCTCGTCGAGCTGGTCGGTGATCGAGGCCGGCGAGGGGAGCTCTGTCTGGGTGCGGATCTCGGCGCGGTCGGCCTCGGTGGTGCCTCCCCAGACGCCGTAGACGTCGTGGGTCAGGGCCCAGTCGCGGCACGTGTCGACGAACGAGCAGGCGGCGCACAGGGCCAGGGCTGGCGCAGGGTCGGCGCCGATCGAGCCGGAGAAGGCCGAGGCGGCAGCCCGAGTGGGGTCCTGGCAAGCCTGGGTGCCGTCGAAGTGGGGGTAGTCGTACATGGTTCTCCCTCGGGTCTCAGGCCGACCGGGTCGGATCGGCGGTGATCTCGGACAGTGGGGGCATGGGGTCGCGGTGGCGGCGCGGGGGTGGGGTGATGTCGTCGAGCTGGGCGTGCAGCTGCGCGATCCGCGCGGCGTTGCCGGCGGTGACCTGGTCGATCTTGAGCTGGATGCTGTTGCCGAGGCCGGCTTCGCGGGCGATCCAGCTCTTGGGCCAGCCGCGCTCCACCAGGTCGGTGATGCGTTCCCAGGTGGGGGCGGCGGGGATGAGGGTGCCGGGCGCGTAGGACTGGCGGACGTCGTTCATGGTGATGGCCAGCACGATGCGTTCGGTGTCGGGCTGGATTCGGGTGCGGTCGCCCTCGAGGATCTCGACGATGGTCTTGACGTTGAGGTCGGCGGCCCGGGCCAGTCCCTTCTGGGTGGCGCCCTGGCCGGTCAGGATGCGCAGGTGGCCGCGAGCTCGCGCGGCGCTGACCAGGTCGGTGCTGGGGCCGCCGGCGCGGGACCTCTGGTCGCGGGCGGACTGGGCGTGGCGGTTGGCGTCGGTGCAGGGCTGACAGCGGCATCCCTTGACGTAGCCGGTGCGGGTGCCGTGGCGGGTGTCTCCGATGTCGATGCCGATCCGTGGGCTGGGCTGGATCTCCCAGAGCCAGCCGGGGACCTGCTCCAGAGCTACTGCGCGGGACGGGTCAAGGTTGCCAGAGCGGTGGTCGTGTCGCTGCCGACGGCACCACACGTAGAGCGGGTACTGGATGCCCGCGAAGTCCTCCATGTGGTTCTCGGGCATGCGGCAGCGGCCTTCACGGGCGACGTACTGGTGCAGCACCTCCAGGCCGAGCTGCCATTGGGTCTCGCGGGTCTCCCAGCGCAGCGTGCCGGGTGAGCCGGCGTTGGGGGTGGTGGCCTCGAGCTCGTCCAGGAGCGCCTGGCTCAGGGTGCCCAGGACCTTGGCGCGGCGGATCATGTTCAGCCACTGGCCGACAGGGAGATCGTCGTCGACGTAGTCGGCCGGCGGATTGGCGTGCCCCTTCCAGGCGACGTACTCGGCGAGCAGGTTCAGGCAGGCGGCGTCGACGTCGGCCAGCGCGTCGTAGGTCCAGCCGGGCATCGCCTTGAGGTAGTTACGGCGGGCGGTGTCCAGGTCGCCGCGGCGGGCCAGGACTCGCTGGTGGGCGCACCACCGGCCTATCGTGGTGGCGCGGTTGCGGCCGCAGCCGGATGTGACAGGCAGGCGGCGGGTCATCGTCTCGCGGTTCTCGAGGTCGAGGCGGCCACCGGGCGGGATGGTGGCGTGGACCTCCTTCCACTGTTCGATCCAGGCGCGCAGCTCGGCGTCCCAGGTCCAGCCGGGCAGGGACCGTAGCGCTGCGGCTCGGTCCGGGAGGAGCATCCCGCGGCGGTAGGCCTTGCGCTGGTACTGACACCAGGTGGTCAGACGCTTGTTCTTGGCCGGGGGGTCTGCGGTTCCGTGCTCCAGCGCGAACGCCTTGAGCTCGGCGAAGCGCTCGTCCCAGGCTGTGGTGGTGTTTTCGACCAAGCGGGCGATCAGGCAGTGCAGGTCGCCGGTAGACGGCAGGTCGAAGGTAACCCGAGGGCCGCTGCGGGAACCGTCCTCGCGGCCGCGGCGGGACTGCGTCCGGGTGAGGCTGTCGAGCTCGGTGGGCAGTCGGGCGTCCAGGGTGCGCAGGCCTCGTAGGATCCGCCACACTGCGGCGAACGAACTGTTCGACAAGGTGGTGTCTTCGTCGATGTCGGCGGAGTAGCAGACCGGGATGAGGACCTTGCCGGTGCTCTTTCCGGGAGCCAGGCGCAACGCGCGACCGACCGACTGGATGATCCCGACGTCGCTGGACTTGGGGTCGGCGAAGAGGACCCCGTCGACCGCGGGGACGTCGACACCCTCGGCCAAGCAGCGGGCGCTGGCCACGACGACGAGGGTGGTCGGGTCGGGGTCCTCGAGCAGCGTCAGGGCGCGGGAGCGGTGGATGGCCGGGTCGGCGCCGGCGACGGCGACCGCGCGGACCCGGCGGCCATCAGGCAGGCGGACACCGTCGACGGTGTCAGCGAAGGCACGTGCCTTGGCGACGCGACCGTGGAAGGTCAGGACGCGGGACAGGCCGGTGCCGGCGGCGGTCAGCAGGGCGGCGACCGGGTCCGGGGCGGTCTCCCCGGGGGTCTCGTAGATGAGGACCTCGTAGTCGCTGAGCAGCCCCTGCTCGATCGCCGCGGCGAAGTCCAGCCGGTAGACGACTGGGCCGAACAGGAGTGTCTCGTCCATGGACAACGGCGCGGACCAGTCGTCCCAGCCGGCCTGGGCTGGTGCCGGGCTGGCGTTGACCTGGGTGGCGGTCATGAACACGCGAGCGTTTGTGGGCAGCTCCTCGCCCAGAACAACCCGGAAGTCCGCGCGGGGGTGGCCGGCGAGGTTGTGCGCCTCGTCGGCGATGGTCAGGTCGAACCGGGTGCTGGCGGTGCGCGCGGCCGCGGCTGCGATCGGGGCGGAGTGGTAGGTGGAGAAGACCACCAGTGGCCGGTCGGGACGGCGGTCGCTCATGACGCGGGAGGCCGCGTGCAGCGAGGTGGTGACCTGGGCTCGGTGCCTCGCCCAGAAGGGGGCCGGGATGTCCTCGCCGTCGCTGCCGGCGCGCTCCTTGGCGGCGTCGGCGGTGGAGGGGTCGGAGCAGATGATCAGTGCCTCGAACATCCAGTCGGCATCGGAGCGCCATTCGGCCAGCGTCTGAGCGATCAGAGCGAGCGAGGGAACCACCACCAGTGTCGTCGCGCACCGGCGCTGCTGTGCCAGCCAGCGCCCGACCAGTGTCTTGCCAGTGCCACAGGCCATGAGGACGCTCACCCGATCGGTGGTGTGCAGGTTCGCCTGGATGGCGGCGATCGCCTCCAGTTGGTGGGCACGAGGTGTAAGGGTCACCAGTTGCTCCTGCTGCTCAGTGCCCGGCGTCCGGCGCGCACGCGGTTGGAGGCAAAGGCCAGGGCTGGCGCGGTGATCAGGCGCAGGATCTCCGAGAGCAGCACCAGCATGGCCGGCCCGGCCCAGAAGAACAGGGGGGAGAACGCCAGGGCAGCAAGGCCGGCAAGGCCGACGACGAACCAGGTGACCTTGCCGGTGTAGGTGCCGGGGCGTCGGCGGGTGTAGCGGGCCCACAGCAGCAGCGGCAGGCAGGCGGTCAGCGCTGCTGGGCCGGCGTTGAGGAGGCTGTCGCGCAGGCCGAAGCGGCTGATGGTGCTGGCCAAGGCCGGGATGGCCGCGACGGCGGGGAAGCCGAAGACCAGGTAGCCGGCCCACACGTTGCCTTGCTGCCAGCGACCGTGAGGAGGGCGGAGGGAAGGGAGTGTCGTCATGGGTTATCAGTTCCCGGGGTTTCCGGTGGAGTGGTTCAGTGCCGCGACGAAGGCGGCACGCTGGGTAGGCAGCGAGTGCGCGATCCCATGGACTCCGCCGCCGCACGGGCAGTCCCACAGCCAGCACTTCTCCGCGAGCCGGTAGACATGCATGTGGTGGCCTGACTCGGCGCGGTGAGGGAGCCGGGTTGAGGGCCGGTGGGTGGCGGGAGTCTGGGCGCTCATGCCGCCACCCACCGGTTGCTGGTGATCCGGCCGATCAGCTCAGTTCGGCCGGCTCGGGTCAGGGCCACCTCGATGCTGTTGCGGCAGGCGCCGACGCGGTGCTCCAGCTCGAGCCAGGTGGCGCCCTGGGTGGCGAGCTCTGTCGAGGCAGCCCGGCAAGGCAAGCAGCGCCAGCGGTGGTTGACGTAGGTGTCGAGGACGCCGTGGGGTGCCATCTCGGTGCCGCCTTCCAGACGGGTGCTGATACCCGAAGGAAGGTGCTCGAGGTCGGACGGCTGTGACGGGCCAGGCCGCGGCCCGAACATCCGCGGGGCCGAGGAGGCAGTATTGCCGGGGACCAACCCAGCGCAACTCAACTCGACCCCGACGGATGACAAGTCAAGGACGCGAGTACCAACCCGCGTTGAGTCCTCGACCCGGGGGGCCAGACGAGTCCGGCCGGGGCCAGTGTAGATGGGAGCGGGGACACAGCCCTCCGGCATGTGGGTCACGTCTGGTTCCGGTGCTCGACAAACTCCGGGGAAGGGTGGCGCAGCTGCTGCATCAGCCACGGCCGGCAGGAGGGCCACAGCAGCGCCAGGGTGGGCATGTTCAGTCCGCTGACCGCCTCCCACACCTGGTTGGCGTCCTCCTGACCGTCGAAGGAGAGCACGAAGACGCCACTGCGTGAGGGCAGGTCAGCAGGGACCAAGGAGGCTGCGTCGCAGCGGATCACCACCAGAGGGGCATCAGCCCAGTGCTCGCGCACCTGCTCGGGTGCCACCCAGGTCAGGCCTGGCACCGATGGTGGGGACGACTGGGGTAGGGCCACTCCCACGCTAGGTCCGCAGCGCAGCTGGGGCCGGGTCCAGGACCATGGTGCGTCGGCGTAGCCGGGCAGGCGGTGGGTGGCCGCGGTGACGAGGGCCGCCAGCAGTCTGCAGGGAGTGCTCGCCGCCCAGGTCGGGCTGTTCCTGCAGGCCACCTGCGCGCTGTGCACGGCCTTGATGACCTCCACCGCGTCGATGGTGTCGACCCGATGGTGGGTATAGGTGCCTGCGGGTGCACGGTCGACCAGGCGGGTGCGGCCGTGATCGGAGAGCCACTGCACCGCCGCGGTGTTCTCGGCGCGCAGCATCCGCCCGGCATCGGTGCTCGAGGCGACGACGACGTGACGCTCAAGGGAGGACTGGGCGAAAGCCGCAGTGGTGGGCGAGGCCAACAGCCGCCACTCAGCAGCGGCGGTGACCAGCAGGTCGATGTGGTCGTCGCTCAGGACGGGTGTCGGGCAGGTCGTTGTCATCAGGATCGCTCCCTCTGTCGAGCTGGTCAGGCTCGTGTGGTTGGTGACCTCAACCTGACACCACTTGCTGCGACCCGTCCACTCGGTGTGGGTCGCCGCCACACACCCACCCGGTCTACCGAGATGGACGAGTGGAGGACCCGGCGGACGATCGAGGAGGAACAACTGAACCGTCAGGTCGCCTTTGCAGCGGGTGAGTCTTGCCGCAGCCGGAGCGAAGCGGCCGCGGTGCAGGGACTACTTCACCGCGGCGACCCGAGACGGGTAGGCGTTCCTCATTTGCACCGTCGGGGCTCGCCGACCGGCGTGAGGACCTCGCCTCAGCTGGCGAGCTTCTTCATCGGGTGGCGAGGAATCCAGTGAGCCGGCTTCTCGACCCCTTTGACCCAGGCGGAACCGGCCGCGATACCCGTGTAGTCGTCGGCTTCCGCCCACATCCGGCACTCAGTCACGATCGGGCAGCGCGCGCAGACCACCACCAATGGCTCCGCAGCGGCCCACGCCTTGGCCTGGGAACCAGCAGCGGAGTGCAGCTGCTCCTGCTGATTCCACTTCTTGCCCTGCCCCGCGCACGCAGCGGCAACCAGCCGAACAGAGGCTGCCTGAGCCAAAGCCTCCTTGCTCCGCGAGCTCACGCCTGATCCTGTCGACGACGGGCGATCGCATGCCGGGCCGAGCTGACAGCAACAACAAGAGCGGCCGCCACCACCGCCGCCAGGATCGCCAAGCGCGCGACGTCCAGGCCGGCCCCGGCAGCGCCGGGCACCTGGACGAGTGGTTCAGCCGGGGCAGCCACCAGAACCTGATGCTCGACCAACCAGGTGGCGCCCTTGAGCCAGAACGCGCCCGCTGAGGCGATCACGATCCCGAGCAGAGCAAGTCCGACGTGGATCAGCAGCACCTCCTCCTCAGGGGTGTCGGCAAGTCCGTTACCTCGGTACGGGCTGGTGCTCACGCTGTCTCCTCTGGTCGGCGCACGTCGATGTAGTTGTCGTCAGGCAGGGAGATGGATCCGGACTCGTCGCCGTCGCCGCGCCAGGAGACCGCGATCAGTCCTGGGGCTGCGAGGTCCTCCTCGGGTGGCTCGTCGATGACGACCCACTCCCCCGTCCCGTCCTCGATCTGGATCAGGTCACCCACGATCAAGTCCCGGGCGGAGCATCCAACCGGCGGCGCGTAGCCGACGTACTCATCAAGATCGGTCCAGGCTGTGCCGCTGGGGTGCTCCCCCTCGGCCGCGGACTGCTCGAGCGCCTCGACGAGGCGCAGGTGCGGCCGGCAGGAGGCCTCCACGGCATCGGTGGGACCGATGCCCAGCGAAGCCATCGTTGAGGACAGCGCCCTCCCGTCGACGGAGTCCGTGCCGGCGGCACCGGACAGCGGGTCGAGATCGGGACGGTTCTCGGCCAGGTCCCACGTTGCGCGCGCATAGTCCCGGAATGTCGGAGGGGTCGGCTCCCCTCCGTCGAGGTCGACCTCGCCCTCGGGAGGGACGATTAGCAGTCGGGGCCAGCGCGCTTCGATGGGCCGGATCGCCTCGAGCAGCTGCCCTTCCTCGCTCCCCTCTTCGGCGTTGATGTCGGGGAAGCGGTAGCACTGCACCTCGACGGGTTTGCCATCCTCATGGGTGGCGGTCGCACGGCCGGTGCGAGCTCGAGGAAGGCTGACCCCGACCGCCGGGTTCTCCCACATCATCATCGCGCCTTGCGGACTGAGGCGGCCCATGGAAATCCGAAAGCCGAAGTTGTCTCTCATCTCACCGCCCAGGAACTCCGCATCCGGACGTTGGGTGGACAGCACCAGGTGGATCCTGGCGGTGCGGGCCTTGCGAGCCAATGAGGCCACCTCGGCCAGGGTCGGTGGCTTGGTCGGGTCGCCCTTCACCTTGATCTGGGCGTACCACTCGAAGAGGTTGGAGCGGAACTCGGCGAACTCATCGAGGAAGACCACCAACGGCTCGAAGTCGTTGACGGTCGCCTTTCCCTCCTCGATCAGCTGGTAGCGGTACTCCATCAGTTCCCACACCCTGCGGATCAGCGCCACCTGCTGGGGGATGCTGCCGGCGACGATCTGCACATTGGGCCAGGTGCGGAAGTCCAGGAACTCAACCCGCTTGGCGTCCAGCACCCAGACCGGCCATCCGAACTGCGTGATCTGGCCCAGCAGCGCGTGGGCGGTCGAGGTCTTGCCGGTGCCGGTGCCGCCGGTGAGCATGGCCTGCGGGACCCGGGCTGGATACCAGAGGATCTCGCGGCCGTCCTCGTCGACGGCGCAGGGGATCTTCACCTGGCGGTAGTTGCGCAGCAGGTCGTCAGTGTCCTCTGGGGCACGTGGGGGAAGCCAGACACTGGAGGGCAGCGAGGGGCGGACCTCGAAGCGCACCTCGTCACCTTCCAAGTCCCAGACCGCCCGCCAGCGCCCCGGCATCATCGTCGAGATCACCCTCTCGATCCGGTTGCGGTAGCCGGAGGCGGCCAGCTTCGCGCCGGCCTGGTGGCTGACAGTGAGCGCTCGGAGCTCGTCTCCCTCCAGCTCCGTGCTGGTGACCTTCGCGGTCGGGCCGATCAGCTCGGTGATGGCGCGCTCGGCCCGCACCTGCGAGTAGGGCGGTTCCTTCTCCTCGGCCCGATCCTTGGTGACCAAGGCCAGCCAGATCGTGCACCGCCGTGGCTCGTGTCGAGCCACCTCGTAGCGGGCCAGCAGTCTGGAGTTGAGGACAGCGAGGATCTCGCTCTTCCACATCGGATCGTTGTCGGGGGCGCCGGGTGCATAGTGGATCCGTACCCGCGCCGGCAGTCCGGGCCAGCGGTTGGTCCACTTCGTCGTCTTCACGATGCGCCGGTCTAGGTGCCGTACCCCCAGCAGGGGGGCCAACGCCTCGAGGACTTTGTCCTCGAGGTCGCGGCGACGCTTGGCCCGCTGGCCGGTCACCGCCAGCGCGGCTCCCCCGCCGACACCGACCAGCAGCGAGGGAAGCTCCAGACCCGGGTATCCGACCAAAGGAGCAGCGCCGAAGCCAGCGACCCCTGCTACAGCGAACAGCGCTGCGTCACGCAAGTGCGTTGAGGGACGAGCGGGGACCTTTGCGGCCGGGGCCGCGGGAGCAGTACCCGGCCGGGGAGCGCCTGGTCGACGCTGGAGTGTTCGAGCAGCCGGCATACCGGCCTCCTTCTGATCGAGTCTTGTCCTCGATCAGGAAGGTGCGGGAGCTTGGAAGATTGTGACGGCGAGCCTGTGGGGGATGTGGTGTGACCGTGGTGGGGGCTGGTTGCCCATCAACTGATGGTGCGTTGACCGGTCAACGGAGAGGCAGTGCTCCCACCATCGACGAGGCGTTGCCCGCTAGTTAGGGGTGGACCTTGCCCTACCGAGGGGGCAGTTGGTCGCTTGACGTGCCCCCTAAACTCGGCCTCGGGCATGGTTCTCGAAGAGGTTCTGAACGAGAGACGAGTTCTAAGGAACCCTTCAGCCCACTTGCAGTAGCTCTTTTTTTTTGTTGTGGAGATGCATCCAAGATTGAACTCTTGCCCGATGAACTTTGAGTTCCCGTCGTCGTGATGCACCTACTGTTGTGCCTCCGTTCGGGCACGCACTCGTGCGGCGTGCTGCACGCTGCTCTTGCACTTCTCGCCGACCGGCACCTCGCAGGTGGGGCACGCCACGCTGAAGTCGCCCCTGGCCCTCGAGTTGTTGCTCTCTGCTTTCAACCGACTCCGCCGGGGACGGCGCTTCACAGGGGGCTCTTCAAGACTTGATCGGAGGGAGAGGAGCCGGCTGGCCTCGTGCAACTGCTCGAGGAGCTCCGGGCCAAAGATCTTCCGCCCCGGAGAGTGGGAGTACCCGCACTGGCGAAGGTAGTAGTCCACCCATTCGCCGAGTCGTCTTTGCTCCGCGGCCGCAGAGTGATGCTCAGTCTCGCAAGCCTGGCAGCAGTAGAGCTGGTCTGGTGGGGGCTGGTCGGCTCGCCACTCGATGAGGTTCGAGCACGCGGGACGATGGCACGCATACGAAAGATCCAGGGCCAGCAGCTCGAGAACGAAGGCACGTGCCTCGGCCGCGTCACTGACTAGTCGAGCCTCTCTCTCCCATGCCTGCAGATCTGGGTTTGAAACCCAGCCCAGGATCGTCGCTGGTGTGCGCACGCCTGTGTGTCCAGCAGCGATCAAGGCGGCCGCGTACTCGGTAGCGCCTGCCTCCTTCGCTTCTTGGTATATGCGCAGGGCCGCCAGTTTTGTGTCACCCAGATGTCTCGTCATGCTCCCCGCCCCTTCCTCGGGGATGGCGCTGCGACCTACGGTCGGTGGCTTGGCGACGGGCTGCGGCCAAGATCGCCTCCCGGGTCGGCGCCCACCACGGTTCGGGCGCTGGCGGGTCGAGGATGAGGACTGCCTGCGTTGCAGACCCGTGAAGGCTGGCCAGCACGATCCGTCCACGTTTGGGGTTCATTCCAGACCAGAACGCACCGCCGAGCCTGAGTTTGTGCAGTCGATCAACCTGCGCCTCCAGCTCTGGCAGGTACTGGTCGACGGAGGGAAGCTCGCTGTCGAAGTACGGGCCGGCCTGGTACTCCAAGTGAAGTCCAGCTGAGATCGTTGTTCGGTACATCTCGGCCGGCAGTAGCTCCGCGAGCTCCGGGTCGTTATCGGTGAAGACGCTGATAACCATGAGACGGGGGGGATCGGTTGTCGCGAGACGGCGGAGCATTGCCTCGAGCCGGACGAGTGCCTGGATCTCTGGGTCGTCGAGTTGGGCCACTTTGCCGAACGCAGGTTCCCATGCGAGCCGGCCATCGGCATCGAGGGCGGGTCTCTCTAGGTGAACCAGCAGAAGGCGCCAGTCCGACCGGGCATCGACGAACTCGGCAAGCTCAGCGACAGCCTCGGGGACTTCTGCATACCCGATCACCTCACTACCGGCGCCAAAGACGACGGCGCGCGCGTGAGCTGCCCGGTACCGCTCGGGGTACGGACCGATCGCGAGAGTTGGGATCCGAGCAGCAGCAGCCACTCGCAGAAGCTCTTGCGCCAGAGGCAGGGCGTCGCCGGCCGAGTCGTCAAGAACGATCCGCGATGAGCCGGGTTGAGGACTCCAAGTGACCTGGTTGGCATCCGAGTCGGAGCCAGCCACCGCGTCGCCCAGAATGAAGATTGGGGGCTCTGTCGGACTGATCGGCAGCACCCGGGATCCTTCGCCGCCCGATCCTGACGCTTGCGTTCCATGACGGAGAGCCGTCGTGTAGTTCGTTCCTGCGGCCTTGGCTGCTGCCCTGATTCGGGCTTTACGGTTTGCGTGCTTGGTCATCACATTGCTCAAATCCGAGTGTCGAACGCAGCCATGGGGCCGCGCCCCGCTTGCGGCTGCCCGCCAGACGGATGGAGAAACTGATGCGCGATCCCCGAAGGACCCTGTCGTCCGTGTGGACCCTGCGCGGAGGATCTACTCAGAGCGGGGCCGGCGCACGGCCCTGACTGAAAGACTAGACGCCCGGAGCTCTTGTAGCGACCAGGACGAGCAGCGGCAGGGGCTAGCTTGCTGGTGCAACTCCATTGTTGGAACCGTCTGAATGGGTCGAACCGACCCGATCGTTCGAGAGTCAGCGTCCAGCCGGCCTGGCCCTGCGACGATGGAGGCATGCTGTCGTACCTACGCCCGCGATGTGACCCGCGGTGACTCAGTTGCCTGGCTCCAGCTCAGGGAAGACGCTCGGCGTGAGTGCTGCGAAGGCGGGTCTCAGGCTCGTTGGGGGATCTGACCTGGCAGACGTGATCGCCGATCTGACCGGCCTCTCCACGAGGCGGGTCAAGTCTCTCGCGCGAGAGGGGACGCGCCGGCTGCAGCAGAGCGGACAGATGGCGCACGAGTACCGCGAGGTGACGGTTAACTCCTACTCGGCCATGGAGGCCGCGGTCGGGAGCGCGTTCCGGAGAGCCGTCGAACGAGGCAAGGAAGCCGTCCCAGTTGCCGCCCTCGCCGGAACTGATGACTTGATCGACGCCGTCACCGACCGAGTGTTGCGCCATGAGATGAACGGGTGGTCGCGGGACGAAGCCGCCTACGCGGCCGCACTCACGCGGGAAGTGGCACGGCTGTGTCGCGCGTGGTATCTCGAGGATGAAACCGCCCGAGGCTTCGCGACGGCCGCCGGCGTGGGGCAGGTGCTGAAGAGCCAGGGCCAGGTGCTGTCGGGACAGTACGAGGCGCTTTCAATCCTGCGCGAACAGTTCGGTGCGTCTCGCCCAGTCCAGTTGGACGCAGCAGTCGAGGCGCTGGAGCGAGCTCTCGCCGAGGTCGGCTGGACATGGACGCCTGCCCGCACGGGCGCGGTTAGCGGCCTCGACGGGTTCATGACACCCACCGACAAGGACGGCGCCATGCTCCCCTTCCAGATCCCTGTTCGCCTTCTCAGGGGTCACACCCGCGAGGGCAACCGAGGCGAGCTCTTGGGACCATATGCCTCCCAAGACGACGTTGCCCTGCTGAGCGCGCACGTGCCGAGCGGATACTTGATGATCTACTCCGAACCGGACGGGTCGCTCTATTTCGCGCAAGCAGCGACGGTCGCTGACTGGTTCAGTCGCAGCAAGAAGAGCCGCGACCGCGTCAGGGTGATGCGCTCTGACCTCATCACTGAGGCGACGCTGCGCGTGATCGGGCGCAACGCCCGCGCAGACCGGCAACACCTCGTCGAGGCGCTCGAGTCACCGGAGCTACGAGAGCCTGCTGTGCGCCTATACCAAACTCTCAGCTCGGCCCACCACATATTCTTCGAGTTCCTCGCCGCCTTAGCTTTTGTTGACCCTGGGAACCTCCTGTTCGTACATCATCAGTGGGCTGGCGGCGTCGCCGCGGAAGGCCCGAACGAGGACGACTACCTCCAAGGGGTCGTTTCGACGATGAATGAGTACGAGGTGGCACCGCCCGTCGAACTGCTCAAGGACTTCCCCGCTCCATCACTCATGCTGACCGTGATGCGCTCAGTCATCGACCAGCTCGACGCGATCAGCTCATCGCTCGAAACGGACGGTCCTGGAGTTGCTGACCAGCTGGGTGTACCCGGACTCCGCGCGACGGTCTCTGGTGCGATCGAGCGCTCGTTTCGCACGACTGATGGAGCACCCCTGCTGGTTACCACCCCCGACCACGAGGAGCCTTCCCTTGTCGTCCTGAACTCGGGTCACTACTTCATGAACGTTGCTCTGGTCGCCCTCGTTGTCGACCGCCTAGTCCACTCCATTCGTGGGGTCGTGCTGCCGCCAGTCGAGGACAGCCAGAAGATCACCCCAGCACCGACGTGGATCCGCTATCGCGCCAATCCGGGGAAGTAGCACTTCGGTTGGTGCGCAGCGTCTTCGAGGCGAAGACGCTCGTCACCTCTTGGGCGAGGCCATTATTCCAACCGCGTGAATGGGCAGTTCTGGCCGCTCCGCGGCGTCACACTCCCGTAGGACTTCGACCGCCGACCCGTCGGGCTTGTCAGGATGCGGTTCTCCCCGCCAGGAACGGCGCTACCCATGGCAGAGTCCGGAGGCAGACCGAGAGGAAGGCGGGGTGACGACGTGGCAGGACGGCCGACCCCAGTTTTCGACCTGCAGCTCACCGAAGCGGTGTGCAACATCCTTGCGGCCACCGACTATCCCGGGCTGACGGTCAGCGAGATCGTGTCGGCGCTCCGCCCAGCCAAGCTCGACGGTCTGGATGACGGACCCAACAAGCGCACTCGGCTGTTGACGACCGTTCACAACGCCCAGGTCAAGCGGGGCAGCGGCAACACCCTGGTGGCATTCATCAACGCGGCGATGAACCCGACACGGTACGTCCAGGACCACACAAGATTCGAGGCATTGCGAGGCGAGCTGAACGCGATGCTGGTGCTCTACGGGTTCCGAGTGAACGAGCAAGGCAATCTCGCGAGGGGCGCTGTCGCGGCGACCTTATCCGAGGCTGCGCAACTGTCTGGCGAACTCCTCACCGAGCTGCGACGCCGGGGATGCCACGACGCCCTCCTGTTGTACTGCTCTGAGGAGCTCATTCGTCAGTCGCTCTTTCACGCGATCAGCGAGGCCGCCAAGAGCATCCCGGACCGGATCCGGCGCCACACCCGCCTCGCCGGCGATGGGGCCGCCCTGTATGACCAGGTCTTCGGCACCAACAATGTGGCGCCACTGGTCGCCATTACCAGCCTGACCAACGACTCCCAGATCAGCGAGCACCGCGGCTTCAAGAACCTCCTGCTCGGCATCCATGGCCACTACCGCAACCCACGCGCCCACCAGACCCGGCTCGGCTCCGCCGAGCAGCGCCAGGACTTCTTCGACGCCTTCGCCCTGTTTTCCTACATACACCGACGCCTCGACCACGCCGGCGTCCAGGCGTGACGGAGGGCAGGCCGACCCCCGGGAGCGCGATCGCCAGGAGATGCTGGGCAGTCGGTCCGAGTAGATCGACCGACAGTTGTGCTCTGGGCTGGCAATGTAGGGCCCGTGAAGTTCAAGGAGATCGTGAACCGTGTCAACGGCGTGAGCTGCCCGATCTTCGGTGTTCAGTGGGATCCCGGGACGGCCGACGTCGAGGTTGCTCGCCGAGTGATCTCTTTCGTCGAGACCCGCCGCGTGCTGTTCTCGTCCTACACCAACGAGGTCCCCGACCAGTGCGTAGCCTCGGTGCTAGAGATCCGCTCGTTCCTAACCGAGGTGATCGGGCAGGGACGCATTGCCGATGAGCTGTCTGGCCCGTTGAGAGTGATGCGCCGCTACTGCGTGAGGTTCCTCGAACGAGTGGGTGCAGTCGAGCCCCGCGACGGCGGAGCGCAGCGCCACCTGTTCCGCGACCCCCAGTGGCACATGAACGACTACTGGTTCGGAGAGGCCCTCGGGGAGCTTCGCTCAGGCGTTGGGCTGCAGGTAGCGATCGTCGCCGCATCATTTGGGCTGGACGTGGACGATGACCTGGCTCGGATGTTGCCTTCCCAGTGAACCCGATCGCGATTGGCCCCACTCCCCGCCGAGTTCGAGTCGCCAAACCACCTCTTGAGCGGCCCTCCGACACGACGACCCTTGGGAGAGTGCTGAACGAATCACGTTGTGTCGCAGCGACTATGGGTGGTTCGCGTAGCGCTTGATGGACCAGGCCATTGCCTCGTAGTGGCTGGAGCCCTTGAGTTGGACGATCTCGACGGTCTTGCCGGGTCGGGGTGCGTGGATCATTTCTCCGTTGCCGATGTAGATGCCGACGTGTCCGAAGCTGCCTGGGGAACCTGAGCCGTCTTCACTGAAAGAGATGACGTCACCGGGTTGTATCCGGTTCCAGTCGCGGGGCACGGTGGTACCGCGTGAGTCTTTCCCTTGCGCTTCGGCGCTGTGGGTCAACTGGACCCCGGTGGAGTTGTAGACCGCGAACATCACCAGCCCGGAGCAGTCGAAGCCGACGGTGCGGGTCCCGTCGAGGCTGGGGCTGGAGTAGATGCCCAGGCTCGGACCTTGGTAGTTGCCGCCGCCCCAGCTGTAAGGGGTGCCCTGGTAGTGCTTGGCGGCCGCGACGATGGCCTCACCGGAGCCGTCTCCAGGGTTGAGCAGCTCACCAGGTCCTCCTTCGTCGCAGCCCTCGAGGAAGCCGCCGGCGGGCAGGCTCTCCAGCAGCGAGGGGTCCACGGTCAGGGTGGAGACCATTAGGACGGCGTCGGCCCAGTAGGGCGTGTAGTGGTAAGGGTCGGCGTTGCGCTGTGCCTTGTGCGCGGCCAGGGTCGGTTCCATGGAGAGGTAGCCCGGGACAGCGGTGAGGGCTTTGAAGAAGTTGGTTGAGGCGATGGTGGGGTTCATCCGGTCGGCCAGGGTGCCCCAGGCGCCGTTGTCTCGCTGCTGGAACAGTCCACGCGAGTCAGGCCCTGCCGCGTCGCCGTGGCCGATGTTGACCAGGTTCGACTCCCCCATCGCGGTCATCACACCGATCGTGATGCTCCTGGCGTCCAGCCCCATGGTGTGGCCCGCCTTGATGACGTAGCCGGCGTTGACGACCTGCTCACCCTTGTAGGGACCCACCTGGGCAGGCAAGGTCGAGACGAGCGGCTTGGCACTGATCGGCCCCGTTGCCGGGGTGGCCAGGATCGGGGTCGGGTCTTCAGGAAGGGTCGAACTGGAAGGGGCGGCGGTAACCGCCGGCGGGGCGGCGGCGGTGCCTCGGGTGGTGGGGAGGGCCAACCCTTGCGTGTTGAGCCACTCTCGCGGGTTGACCGGCTGACCGTTGATGTTGACCGTGAAGTGCAGATGTGAGCCGGTCGAGTTGCCGGTGGAGCCCTCGATGCCGAGCGGTTTGCCAGGCCAGACCTTCTCCCCCACGCTGACCGAGCGGGAGGCGAGGTGCATGTAGACGGTGTTGACCCCTCCTCCGTGGTCGACGACGACGGAGTTTCCGCCACCGCGGGGAGAAAAGGGCAGCGCGGAGACCACCCCCGCACTCGAGGCGACCACCGTCTTGGATGTCCCGGTCATGACCAGGTCGATGCCACCGTGGAGCTTGTAGACCCCGCCACCGTAGGGGCCAGGGTTGTACCTCATGCCGTACTCGCTTGTGACGGTGAAGGCACCGGTGACGGGTAGGCGCACTGGCCCCCCCACCGCGTTGACGATCGAGGTGACGCACGGGTTCTGGGCGGCCGAGGCGCTGGCGGTGAAGATCACCGTGATCAAGCCGAGCAGGGCTGGGGCGAGGATCAGACCCGTCCCGGTCAGCGCGATCAGGAGCAGGAGCAGCGTCTTCTTCATCGCTGTCCGCCGCTCTCCGGAGTCGCGCGGGTGATTCGGATGCCGTCGCTCGAGGTCGTCATCTCGACCTCGTACCAGCCGGCGTTCGTGGGTACGCGAGCGATGGTCAGGAGCTCGCTCGGTGCGACGCTGGGCAGGATGATCGCGGGCCCGGTGACTTCACTGAAAGGCACGTTCTGGGGGTCGGTGCCCGCATAGGCCACCACGGCTTGCTCGCTCAGCTGCGGGGCGACTCTGCCCCACCATTGCTGTTCCGACACCGACGTCGGGGGGCGGGCGAAGTCGGCCATGAAGGTCACTGCTGCCTGGGCGTAGGCGCTGAACTGTCGCGCCTGTAGGTCGTCACGGGGGATGGCAGGCTCGGTTGGGTTGACCGGCTCCCCGTCGGGCTCGACCGGCTCCACAGGAGGGGCCGCAGGAGCGCTCGTGGGCGAAGCGCTGGAGGGGGTGGAGGTCGCAGCTTCAGGGGTGGCGGCGGCCGGCGCCGAAGTCGCCGCGACGGGTGCCGACGAGGCCGAGCTGGGCTGGACCGGCGCCGGCGCCGGCGGGGCAGTGTCGTCGCGCTGCTGCAGAGACCACAGGGCGATCAGGGTGAGGACGGCCAGGACGAGGGAGCCGAGGTACCGGCGCATGTCACATCACGACCTTCAGGCGGAGCGGCGAGGACGACTGGCCCGGTCGGCCAGCCGCTGGCGCAGGCGGTCGGCCCGTTGTGCGTTCTCCGACCGTGGCGGGCTGGGGGTCGGGTTCTGACGCGACGGCCTCTTCACCGGTGTCGGGTGGTGCGGTGTAGTGGGAGGTGGGTCCGTTTGGCGCGGCGGCAGCTGCTTGCCCTGGACCGGCTTGGTCTTGCCTGCAGGCACCCGGGTGTCCTTGCCGGGGCGTGACGGCGAGGCGGCGGCTTCCGTGGCATGAAGCGGGCCCGGCCTGGTCGAGGACCGCGAGGACACGACCTGGCCTTGGACCACGGTCCCCGACGCCCGGTACGCCGGACCCCGGACTGGGGCGGGCGTGGTCCGAGGTGAGGCCGGGCGGCCGCTAGTGGAGGCTCCAGACTGCCCGGCGCTGATCGCCAGCCGAGAGGCCAGGGCCGCGCGCCGGGCGGTCTTGCCGGCACTGGCCACTCGGGCCGCGCCAGTGACCGCAGTCGAAGCACCGCCGGTGGCAGAAGCTAGGGCAACGTGGGTTCCGGCGCGCACCAGTGCGCCAGCGGCCTTCTTCCGCGCCTCGATCCGCTTGAGACCCCCACCACCTGAAGTCGGGCTCTCCCCCGGCGCACCAGGTATGAAGAACCGGTCCGAGGGGCCAAGCTGCGGGCGGTCCGGCCCACTCGGCAGCTGTGAACGGCCAGCCCCTCCACCGCCTGGTCGCGATGTCGGCACCGCGTCCACGTGCGGCCCTCCGCTACCGCCGTCGCTGCGTCGCGGGAAGGGCAGAAAGATCGCGGCTTGCTGCCGGTTGTCCACGAACGTGGGACTGGGCTCTCGGCCAGCAACGGCACGCTGGGCTCGCAGCTGAGCCAGACCGGTGGCGGTGCGCACTGCCGTCGCCGCCGCACCCATCCCGACGCCGGGAACGCGCTCGGGAAGCCGCGTGGCCGGGGCGCCACCGGGCCGCTGCGACATCCACTGCGCCAGGCGCGCAGAGGCCGCCTTGAGCTGCTTGCGTTGCCGCATGTAGATGAATAGCCCGACCACGATGAGGACATCGACGATGACGAAGGTCTTCGGGATCGACTCCCCCTTCGAGGCAGCGAACATCGCCTGGATCACCAGCAGGAACACCGACAGGAAGACACTGGTGAAGACGATGATCAGCAACGCCACCACCGTCTCGGCGGCCGTGAGCATGAGCGACCCGCGGCCGCCACCGGGCAGCAGCCCGGTCACGAACGTCACGATCGCCTTCAGTGACTGGAACATCGCCCACACAGCGGCCGCGATGACGGACCCGCCCAGCAGCATGCACATCGCCAGGATCACGAACGCGGCCGGGAAGAACACCACCGAACCCAGGGCCATCGAGGCGGACGGGTTGGCGGCGTACTCACCCAGGGTGTCGTCGCAGTCGGAGATCTTGTCCCGGATGTCCGACTCGTTGCCGTAGGGCCCGCCCTTGACTACGTCGTTGTAGGGACCCTCACACGCGCCGCCGTCGAGGACCTGGCCGAAGTTGATCATCTGCGTGGGCTGGCGGATGAAGGTATCGACCAGCTGGCCAGTCTGCTCCAGGCGCAGCTGCTCGGGGCTCTTACCAGCCGCGTCCCCGGTAGCCAGAGCGGCTGCGAGCTCCTGACCGGTCTGGTTGGCCTTGACGATGTACCCGTCGGGTCCGGCGATCATCTGCACGGGCTGCGCGAACACACCCGAAGCGAGCGCGGCGATGACGCAGGCGATGCCGACCTCCCAGATCGCGGTGGTGTGCCGGCCCTTGAGCATCCACAGCCCGGCCAGCAACGCGGTCAACGTCAAGAAAGTGGGCACCAGACCCAGTCGGGTGACGACCTGCTGCATCGCGCTGCCCACGGCCAGCAGCGGGGTGGCGATCGTCTGGATCCAGGTGAACGACAGAACCCAGTCCAGGAACCACAGAGCCAGCGCGCACCAGGACCGGTATGCGCCCCAGCAGGCGTCCGTCATCGACGCCCAGAAGAACTTGTCCGGTGAGGTGATACCGCCACGGTCCAGCGACATCTCAAAGTTCCAGATCGAGATCCCACGCGAGTCCTTCAGCTCGATCCACGCCAACGCCGGAGGGGTCTGTCCGATCTTGTCTGCGGCGGCAACCGGGGCCGCCGCCGCACTCGGCACGCGCACCACCATCAACAGCAGCCAGCCAGCGGCCAGGGATAGGGCGCGCAGCACCCACAGACCGCGACCTCGCAGCCACGTCATCCCTCCTCCTCAACGCGGTGAGAGGCCTTGACGCTGGCCGAGCCGCCGGCGGTGATGGCGGCCGCGCGCTCCTGCCGCGCAGGGAGCAGGACCTTGACCCGGCCGACGTTGCCGGACATGTCGCGCATGGTGGCCTCGCCGCGGCGGTGCACGGGGACCTCTTTGCCGTCCGAGCCCAACGGGGAGGTGTCGTGGCGGACCATCTCGATCAGCTGCTCGTCCTCGGGGTCCAGGTCCAGCCAAGCAAGGCCGCGCTTGGCCAAGGTCTTGTCTCGATGGCGCATGAGGATCCGAGTGGGGATCAGCCCACGAAGAGTCGGGCTGCCGAAGTCAGCCTCGGGGTCATGAGAGTCCAGCAGCACCACCGCGCGGTGCTTGCGGCCGTCTCGCACGAAGTCGACAAGCTCCCGCTCGCCCTCGAAGGAGATCGTCATCGAGTGCGCCTCGGAGACAACGAACCCGGCCAGGATCGAGGTGTCCTCGAAGCACACGTGGCGGGAGAGCGCCGCGATGAGTGCATTGAGCGCGCGACCAAACAGCTTCTCCAAGCCGAGCTGTTCAAAGAGGTGCTCGTGCTCGAGCTCCTCGCGTGAGGGCAGCTGCAAGGTGTGGGTGCGGATCACCACAGCCCGGGTGGACAAGTCCAGGGGTGGGACCGAACCGTCGAAGATGACACGACCGATCTCACGGCGAGCGAAGACGTTGACCAGGCGGGCCAGCTCCCCAGCCCCGGCCAGGGTGCAGCCGTCGTGGAGGTGGGCGAGCAGGTCACCGGAGGACGTCAGCTCGTGCCGTTCCAGGTAGACCGGGTCGAGGACGTCGGAGAGCAACACGCCTCGCTCGCTGGTGGGGCGGACGTTGAGCAGCGGAGTGAGGAAGGTTTGCATGATTCGGCTGCCGGTGCGGGGCCCGAAGACGCGCAGGGGGTCCAGGGACAGCACGGGGTCGGCAGCGTTGACGACGACGGCCCGGGTCAGTGCTCCTGCCCAGGACGCCCACTCCCCCTTTGCTGTGCGGTCGGCGATGACGAGCTGGCCGCCGCGGTCGATGACGTCACCAGCCAGTTTCATGAGCGTGGCGGTCTTGCCGGCGCCGAGCTCGCCCGCAACCGCGGCTGAGCCGGAGATCTGCCGGTCGGAGGCTCCTTCGAGGTCATGCAGGACGATGCTGGAGGGGCCGCAGGGGACGTTCTCGGCCAGGAGCGGACCGTGCGCGATGTTCAGCCCGAGGGCGGACCCCTTGGAGTCGCCCAGACGCACCGAGGCCAGGGGGACGGTCGCCGCCAAGGCTTTGCTCGTGGTGATCTGTGCGAACTCCCGCACGGCCCGTGAGGCGGGTACGCCGGGCTGCATTGCCCACCACAACTCCTCCTGGTAGCCCAAGGGGGCCGAGAGCTTGTAGCCGGTGTCGCCGAGGAAGTCGGACAGGGCTCGCGCTTGCTGCCGGGATGAGGCGGGGGTGGGGCCGGCCACTGCGAAGATCATGGTGGCCTGGGCTTCGACCTCGAGCTTGTCGGACTCGAGGATGCCCACGTACTCAGCTAGGTCGTCACCGACCCGGTCGAGCATGTTCAGGCCGTGGGAGACCTCGCCTTCGCGCTGGCCGTACTGCTCGTTGAGGTTGCGCAGGGCACGCTGGTTCTGGGAGGCGACGGCCGCGGAGGACCGGATCGAGAGCCGCATCGCCCAGTCGACGTCGATTCCCGACTCGTCGATGCGTCCGATGACCTCCGAACCGGGGAAGAGCATGCCTCCGTCGGGGACGTCGGAGATGACCATCAGTGACTGGTAGGACGACTCCACCTCGGCAACCGAGGAGGCGTCGGAGACCTTGAGGTAGCGACGGGAGATCGGGTTCAGCCGAGCCGGCGACTTGGGGTCGAGGTCGCTCTGGCCACCTTCGTCGAGGACCGGCTCACCCAGGGCAGCGCCTGTCTTGGGGGTCAGCAAGGCCGCGGCGACGTCGTCTTCCCCGGGGCCGGGCAGGTCGAGGTCCTGGAACAGACCTCGACGAATCGCGTGCTGATGGAGCCAGACCATCTGAGCAGGCGTGGCCGGGACGGGGTTGAAGGGGCCGGGGATGCTCTCGGCGACTCGGGCAGCCTGGGCCAGGCGGCGTTCGACGTCGCCGAGTGGGATCTCGGCGCGGGGCAAACCGAGTCGGTCCCGCAGGTCGGACGTGGCCGCCTTGAACGGCTCGGTAAACCGGTCGGAGGGCTTGTCGTCGCCGAGTGGGACAGAGAGCCAGAACACGCGCTGACCAGGCCCCAGACGGTCAAGGGTGTCGAGAGTGGCCTCGCACTCGGCAACCCAGTCCGGGCAGTCCTCCAAGTCCACGCCCTCGAGCATCTTGGAGACCACTACGGCCGGGTCCAGACCGGAGTTGATGCCCAGCAGCAGTGACTCCCCCGGCAGGGCCCGGAACAACGCCGTGTGCAGGGCTCGCACGCCGTGCTTGTCCTTGGTGGGGCGCAGCCCGTAGGGAAGTCCGGTGAGCAGCCAGTCGGCCCACACCGACCCGGAACGGGTCCAGCGCAGGTTGGCCGCCATGGAACGAGAGGGGGTACGCATCATTTCTCCCGGGTGGCGCCCGAGGAGGCGAGCAGCCGCTGCACCCCGGTGAGGGCGGGTGAGTCCGCACTGCGCTGTGTGGTGGCGGGCACGGGACGGATCCGGGGCGATGACGCGAGGACGGGCCGCTGCTGCGATGGCGCAGGCCGTGACCAGCGCGGACGCGGCAACCGCCGGCGAGCCCGTGGCGGGATCGGGTGATCGCGGCGTGTCTGGACCTCAGACAGAGAGCGTGCGTCGTGATTGATGACCAGGCGAGACCGGGCATGACGCGGCCGGCGGATCTTGACCGCAGATCCACCCAGGTTCCCTTGGGCCGGCGAGGTGAGAGCTCGGATCGCGCCTGAACCGATCGAGATCGGGCTTCTCGACCCGATCGGGAGCCGGCCCAGGAGCACCACGAGGCCATAGGCGCAGCCCAGGAGAATGAGAGCGTTGCCGAGCAGGCCGAAGTGGCCCCACAGCCAGGTGGTCTTGCTGCCGATCACGATGAACGCCACCCCCGCGATGACCTGCGTGTACGTGTAGGGACCGCCCCAGATGGTGGCGCCGTCGGGGGTCTTCCCGATCAGCTGGGGGAATCGTCGGGCACGGGTGTACCACTTGACGACCTCGTAGCCGTCGCCGCTGCCGGAGTGTGTCTGTGTGGGGGTCGACATCAGATGTCCTTCTCCTTGACGTGCCCGTAGGTCCTGGTGCCGATCAGGTGGAGGAGAAGCTCAGCGAGCTGCCCGGGGTGGGGGCGCCGAGCTCGACCTGGACGACGATCGAACCCAGGGCCATCTCGTTGCCGACGCGGTCCTTGATGTCGGTGACGCTCCACACGCCCCAGATGAAGATGCCGGCAGCGATCAGGGAGACGATGATGCGAGCCATGGCGCCTCGTGAGGCGACCGCCTGCATGATCACGAAGATGATCCCGAGGGTGACCGCGACACCGCGCAGCACCGTCTGGGTCTGGGTGTTCTTGGCCGTGACCCAGTCGAGGATTCCGTCACCTGCGGCCATCGGGAGTGCGCCGGCCTGGTGAGCGGAGATGACCTCGTTGCTCAGCTGGATGAGTGTGGACATGGTGGTACTCCTCCTACGGGGTGGTGGTCGACGTGGGGATGTCGGCCGGGGTGGTCGATGCACTGCCCGGGGACCGGGCGGGCACTGGGCCCGGCGCCGAGGAGGCGTCGGGAGATTGGGTCTGAGACTGGACAGGGACCAGGTCGAGCGCGGAGATCTCCCACCGGCCCGCGCGTGCGGTCAGGGTCAGCGCGTAGGCGACGTTCGAGGTCTGCTGGTCGGTCACCACCGCGGTGCCCAGTGCCAGCACCCGGATCTGTGTCCCGTCCACCGGGACGACTGCAGGTGGCTGGTCGCTTCCTTCGGCCCGGATCTCGGACAGTCCCACGGAGGTGTACGGCGCCGGCGTGAGAGTGGTCAGGACGACACCGGGAGTCAGATAGCGAGAGGCATCGCCAGAGCCGGCGATGTAGGCGTTCAGGAACTGGCCCACCGTCTGCCCGAGGGGTGTAGTGATGTCGACCTGGGCTCGATACCCAGTGGTGGCTCCGACCGTGACCGGCGGTGGTGAGACTGGGGAGGGCAAGGTAAGGGCCGTCACGCTGCCGTCGGCATACCGCACAGGGACCTGGAAATAGCGTCGCGTGGTGGTCTCGTTGGCGTCAGTGACGGTTGCCGCCACCGTGACCGACCAGGTGCCTTCGACGGACCTGATCCCTGAGACTGCCGGGTCGACGACCGTGAAGGCCGTCTGAGACAGTCCGGAGACCTGGGCGTCCTTGATCAAGGCGAGCAGAGCATCCGGGTTCTCCTGGGTGGTGGTCAACCAGGTGACGACCACCTGCTGAGCGAACTGACCGACGACGGCGCGCTCGTGGGACTGGTCCACCGCTGCCGCGGCCGGGACGGCCGGGGGCTGAGCGGACTGGAGGAAGGCCAGCCCGCCGAGAACGGCACCGACAGGGCCAAGCGCCAGGCAGGTCAGCAGGCCGAAGGTCGCGGCCTTGGCTCCCAGCGCAGACGTGGTCTGGTGTCGTCCGTCCGCGACCGGTGGGAGTTCCTCGACGTCCCCTGGCTGGTCGAGGGTCGGGTCAGTGTTCGCCGAGGTACGCCGCAACGACAGGGTCGGACTCATGCCGCGCCTCCAGGGGTCAGCAGTGGCGTCAGGAGCTGGCAGGGCCGGCGGATCGGCCGCGAAGTCTGCGGACGGAGGCCGGCGGTCCTGTCACTGGTCATGGACGGAACCGCCTGCAGCGGGGGGCGCGGCTCCCCGGACCTGGTCAGGCGGCGGATGGCCCGGCGGACCGCCGGGGACTCCGCGCCTTCGAGCGCAGCCTTCATCCGGCTGGTCGCCTGCTCATCTAGGGGGCTGGCGGCCAGCGGCCCAAGGGCCAGCACGATCGCCTCGCGGGCAGCATGGACAGCGGCAGCGTCGACCAAGTCGCGGGGAACGCGATCGGGGCGGCTCATGGTCTCTCCTTGGGCGGCAGGTTCTTCTGTCACCCCTGGAAGGTGCGCGAGGCCGCGCGCTGTGACGGGCCAGGCAGTACTGACGCACCCTTTTTTCCTCGATCTCGCACGCGGCAGACAGGAGTCTCGGCAAGCCGTGTTTGCGCAGTTCAAAGGCCTGTTGGGTCGGTGCGGGCAAGCGTCAGCGGGGCCCTTGCCAAAGAATGATCTGACGCTGACCGAGGAGGGCAAGAGAACGGGCAAGGGTGCCCGACTTGAGTGGGTTTGCGTAGGGGGCGACCCACACCAAGTGGACGGGTCGCAGCAAGCACTCCTACCGTCCGGAGCATGAACCACACGGAGGAGCCAGAAGCCGTGAAGAAGATCGAGCGGATGTTCCGCCAACACCTGACTGCCCCGGTAGGGGTTGTCTCACCCCTCTATCGGCAGTTGACCCAGGAGTGGGCCGATCTGCACGCCACTGCCAGCGTCACGGCGACAGTGCGGCGATGGGGGCGCTCTGAGGAGACCCTGGTCGACTTCTCGCTACCTGGCCAGATCGTCGACGCCATTGACGCAGCCGGACATGATCGGACCAACGAGCTCCTCCTGGCCCTCATCCGGCTCTTCCAGAACGGACATCAGCTCGCCGGCCGCGTCGTGCTCCAGGCGCTCCTGCCCAAGCTAGCCAAGACCGCGGCCCACGCCGGTGGGATGTGCACCTCGAGCAGCGACACGTGGGCCGAGGACCGGCGCCACATCACGATCGCCGAGTTCTGGGATGTCATGGCTGATTACCCCGTGCACCGCCGGACCAGCTCGGTCGCATCCAACCTCTCGCTGGACACCCTTCATCGCGTCACCGGTGCCCGAAAGCCCCCCGTCGACCTGCCGGTCGACCCCCATGACTTCCGCGACGAAGAAGCCCGAGACGGTGCTCGGCGGGCATGGTTGGCCGGGCTGAGGACCACCGACTCGGACCCAGTCGAGGAGATCACGCAGGACTCAGATCTCCTTGAGGTCATCGCCTGGGGCCTACGCAACGCCACGATCAACCGTGATGAAGCACAACTGCTGGTCGCCTCCTACCTGCCCGAGCGCACCACCGGTTTCGGGTTCGCGGCCGTGGCCGAGCAGCTGGGGCTAACCCAGGCGGCCGTGCGCCAGCGTTGCTCTAGGGCCTCCCGCAAGCTCACCGAGGCCGTCAGGGTCGAGCTGCGCACCCCGGCCCTTGTCGAGATGGCTGATCAGAGCTTGGTCGCCTGACGCAGCCTCGACACCATAAGCCGGCCCTCGCCCACCCCGAGAGTTGGGTGAGGGCCGGCTTGTAGGCAGGAAGCAGCCCTACTGGTTGATGACCTGGGACTCCCCCATGGTGATGTTCGTCGTCGTGGTGAAGTCGATCGGGATCGTGCCTGTCTGCCCGATGCCGGACCAGTTCACCGTCCAGTACGAGGTCGCCGACACGGTGTAGCGGCCCTGGCGGGTGTAGGTGTGCCCACACTCGGGCGAGCTCTGCTTGCCGTAGCTGTCGGCGTACGGCACGCCGGGACCGGTGCAGGTAACCGTCTGCCCATCTCCCATGTTCCAGACGATCTTGGCCACCTTCGCGACCGCAGTAACGGTGTAGCCCCGGGCTGAGGCGGACCTGGTGATCGGCCCCATCGTGCTTTCACCGGGAGACTCGACCCACATCCACGACGGCATCCCGATGATGCCCACCCGGCCAGGAGCGTCTTCGGGTACCAATCCGATGTCGACGGCGCGGAGATTCATCGACCGCACAGCCTGTTGTGCCAGGACCGCAGGGTCCGGCGGAGGAAGTGACGGGGCTGATGCAGCCCAGAACTGAAGAGTTACCGGTGCGCCGAAACGACCGTTCGTAGCCAGACACCCATAGATCGCGCCGTCGGTGCGCCCTTCCCAGATGGGCTCCGAGCTTGGCGGTTGAGGGCTAATCGGACCCGAGAAGGTGCACTGCTGGCCGTTGATGACCAAGGTGACAACCGACGAGTCTTCGCCGTCGCCGCCGCCGCCGCCTCCTCCTCCTCCTCCTCCGGCACCGCCTCCGCCACCGCCGGACCCGGGGCCGCCGACCCAGATGACGCAGAGACCGGTTGCAGGATCCGTCTTGTAACAGGTCGGCTCGTCAGCCTGGGCGGCCGAGCTGGGGACGGCAACGGCCAGGCCTGCCGCCATGAACGCAAGCGTCAACCTTGCTACCCATCTCAGCATGTCTTACCCCCCTGGGTGTCGGTGAAGGAGACTCGCCAGTCGTCCGGAGACGGGTATTCGTAGTTGGAGACGCCAATGAGCCACAGCTGGCGCGGCGCGCGTGTCGCTGGGATTTGCGACTCCCCTGCCTCATTGACCATGTTGATCTTGCTGACATCGACACAGACATCGAGCTGCACCGTAGGGACATCTGGCGGTGACTTCTCCAGGTCGAACTGCAGGGCGACGCGCGGGTTCTCGATGGACTCAACCTTGGCTGCGCCCGTTTGCGTCAACATCTGGCCGGTGAAGACGCTGAAACGGTTCTCCAGGTCCACTAGTGCGGAAGAGATCGCTACTCCCTTGAAGTCGTCCAACTTGAACGTGTCGGGATCTTGCAGCGACCTATCGGCGACAGCGAAATACTCCGGGATCTTCTTCTCGGCCGCGGCGATGGCCACTTCCTCGGGGGAGGCGGTCGAGGTCGGGGTGGACGTGGCTGTCGGGGAAGTCGATGTGGCCGAAGGCGTCGAGGCGGTTGCCGTGGGGGTGTCGCTTCCGGCGCTGTCGCACGCACTCAGGGCAAGGGCCGCCGCGGCGATGGTCGCGATGCTGGCGAGATGCTGGGTGGGGCGAGTCATTGGGTGATCTCTTCCTAGAGTGCGTTGGCCATGAGTTGGTCGAAGTCTGTTCCTGGAGTCTTGAGCGCCGCGAGTAGCTGTTCGGTCTCCGGCTCGAGGTCACACTCGAGCTGTTCCGTGATGGTCAGGAGCCTTTCGATTGCCTCTGTCTCCGCAGCCGTGTTCCTTGACTCGTGGGCGGCGAGGATCCGCAGACGCCAGAGGTTCTCTTGGGCCGGCTCGATCCGCAGGCCGACGACGACGGCTTCCTCAGCGCCGCGCCAGCGGCCATCCATGAGCCGGCGGCGGGCTAGTTCGTAGGAGGCGTCGACGATCTCGCTGATGAGTCGTTGGCGGATCGGCTCAGCCCAGGCGTACCGCTTTCGATGGGTGCCCTCGAAGGGGATGCCGCGGACCAGGGCGAGCGCCTCCTCGAGGCGTTCGGTAGTTGCGTTCAGGGGGTCGTGGCCGAGCAGTTGCTCCCAGTCGCCTACATCGGTCGTGACGGCCGGGTGGAAGGCGTAGCCCTCTCCTGCCTGTATGCGAGGCAGGTACTCCGCGCCGGAGACGGGGTCAGTGCCGACCCATCGGCGCAGCTTGCTGGTGGCGGTGTTGCGGGTGTTGAGGTTGTCCTCGTTCTTCCGGTCTGGCCAGATCGCGTTGTCGATGGCTGTGTGGGTGGTGCCGGGGGTGAGGGAGAGATAGGCGGCGTACTCCAGGAGGCGCGAACGCTTGGTCGGTTCGACCTTGCCGGTGGCATTGAGTAGGTCGACCGGGCCCAGGACGACGATTCTGGGAGCAGGTATCGGCATGGGGTGCACCTGGGCCGGCGGAACTGCATGGTCGAGCGCGTGGGCGTCGTCCTCCTCGCCGGATGTGCCTGGCGCAACGTGGGCCTCGGCGGTGAGTTCTGGTTCGGTATCTGCGACTGGCGTGGTGGGGGCAGTGGTCGGGTCTGCTGGGGGCGGATCGGCCGTGGGCGGATCGGTGAGTGGCGGCTGAGGGCTCAGGTCGTCCTCAGCCGCGAAGGCGTCCTCGGTGGCGTGGGGCTGGCGGGCAGAGATGGTCTCTTCGATGTCGTCGGCGATCGAACCGGAGGTGGAGGTCTGGGGTCGCTGATCATGGAGGCTCGCCGGGTCGAGAGTAGGCGCGGTCGCGGAGGTTTCTCGGGTGACTGCCTCGAGGTGGTCGAGAGTGATCTCGGGCATGGCCGAGACCGGGGTGGCCGGTTCGTTGTTGGGGGTGATCGACTCGACCTCGGCCAGGGAGGGCAGAGGGGCGGCTTGCGTGGGGTCCAGTTCCTCGATGTCAGCAAGAGAGGCGATCTCGAGCAGGTGGCCGTACTGCTCGGCGGGTAGACGCTGAGGGCGCAGCTGGAGTCCGATCGGTGTGAGCACTGCGTACTCGGGTCCGTCGCCGGCGGTGAGGTCCAGACCCCACTCCCCCACAGTCAGCCCGTTGGTGATCATGGCCATCGCGACACGGGGGAGATCGGTGACAAGCTGTTCAAGCTGGTTGCGTTGACGGTCGGTGATCTCGCCGGCGAGCAGGACGATCTCTGGGGCCCAGACGTCTGGTGCGGCACCGGTCACCCGGGCATGGTGCAAGTCAGATGCGCCGTGGGCGGACATGGCCTGGCGGTCGAGCTCGGCCCGGTGGAGCAGGTCCTCGAGGAGTCGGCCGACGGAGGGCAGGTAGCGGATACGGCCGGTCTGCAGCGTGTCCTCCAGGTCGGGGAATGCGCCCACCAGGGTGACCTGCAGGTCGTCGGCCCACGTGGAGTTGGCAAGCTCGATGGCCAGTGCTGCGAGGATCTCGCGGGTGGCAGCGGCGTCCTGGCCGATGACGCCGAGGGTGCCGAGGAACTCGAGGTCCAGCAGCACGTGCCCCTCTTCCTCGTCGTGGCCGATCGTGACTAGGGCTGGGTAGGGCGCCGGGATGTCGGCGACGTCGACCTCGGCCAGGTCGAAGGTGTTGTCGACCTCGAGCGTCCAGACCGTGTCGTCGGCGGTGCCGGTCCATGGGGCTGGTAGGTCGGCTGGCTCGGCGAGGTAGAGGTCGAACTGGGTGGCCGTCAGGCGTGCAGCGCGCACGGCCGGCAGTGCGACACCGTTGTCGGCGCAGCTGCGGGCCAAGGTGCGCAGCGCAACGTCGACCGTCTCGATCGACAAGGCGTCTGCGGTGGCACGCAGCTCTTGCTCGGCGCGTGCGGCGGCACCGGTGGGCATCGGCATACGCTGGCCGGGACTGCGGCGGCGCTGCTGGGTGCGGCGCTTGGTGGCGAGCAGGGCGATTACGCCGGCAGCTAGGAGGGCCCCGACGCCGTAGCTGGTGCGGGCCATCCACGGGGGCTCAGACTGCAGGTGGTCGGGGGTGGTGACCGTTGCACCCGTGGGCGCCTGTGGCTGTGCCTGGGTGGCCGGGGGTGCTGTTTCGGGGGCCTCAGGCGTTGGAGCGGATGGTGCTCCAGTTGCGGGGGCCGCGACCTCCGCGGGGGCTGTGGTGGACGGGGACTGCGGCTGTGGCGTGACAGGGTCAGGGAGCTCAGGGTGTGTCGTCGACGGGGTGGCCGCACCGGGGATCTTCAGGGTCCAGCCGACGTCGATCACGTCGGGGTCGGTGAGCTGAGCTCCACCCGGCTGGGTGATTGAGCGAGAGGCCTCGAAGATCTCCGGGTATCGGGTGGCGTCGCCGTACTGTTCGAGCGCGACCTCGGAGAGGGTGTCGCCCTTCTCGACGACGACGGTGTCGGCTGCACCGTCCTGTGCCGCCGGATCGGGTGTCGGGATGTCCAGGACCCACCCGGCCTTGATGAAGCCGGGCTGGTCACCGAGGATCTCCCGGTTCAGGTTGTGGATCTCCTTGTACCGGTGGCCGTCTCCCAGGCGATCGGCGGCGATCGACCAGAGCGTCTCACCGCGCTTGACTGTGTGGTGGACGGTCTGCGGGGGCTCAGTGTTCTGCTGGGCAGACTGGGCGCTGATGCTCGTATCAGGGTCACCAGTGTGGGTGGCGGGGTCGGCCAGAGGCGCCGGGGCGCTGACGGTGGCGGTGATGTGTGTCGCCGCGATCGCGGTAACCGGTGCCGCGTGTGCGGCACCCGCCGCCGGGAACGCGACGAAGAGCGTTAGTGCTGTGCCTACCAGCCCGCGGGCGGCGTTCTGCGGGAGGCTCAGGCCTGGCAGTCGCGGTGCTCGAACGCCGCGCAGACGTGCCAGCACCTCAAGGAGGATGGACACGGTAAGGAACGCCCAGGACGCCCAAGCCACGACCTTGATCACGGCCACGGCCAGGGTTCCGTCATCGGGCGAGGTCAATGCGTTCTGGAGCTCGTCGAGGCTGGGTACTCCGCTGGTGAAGGGGTTCGCGCCAACAGCAACCAAAACGATGGGCAGCCCGATGACGATGCCGAGGATCAGCAGCAGGGCGAGGAGTCCGAGAAGACGGCGTCGGATCACAGTCACTGGGATACCCCGTCCACGACGCGCACGATTCGGGCCTCTGCTTGGCCGGTGACGCGCATGCTTCCCAACCCGATGATCGAGAGGAACTTGGTGTTGTAGGTCGACGAGGTGGCGACCCGGATCGTGTTGCCGTTGACGATGCTGGCTGTTCCGGTGACGTCGGATGCGTTCAGGTAGGTCTGGGCAGCCGAGACGGCCTGGGCAGCGTTGGCCTGGACTCCGATGCCACGGATGGCGGCCGGTGCGTTGATCTGCTGGCCGGCGACCCGCGCGGCCTGGTTGGCGATGTTGCGGGTGTGCTGCTGGGCGTGGACCTGGCCGGCGAGGTCGACGACGACTCCGACGAGGATGATCATCACGATTGAGGCGGTCGCTAGCCACACCGACACCGATCCGCGCTCGAGTTCCTCCTGCTGGTGGCGCTGGGCGGCCATCATCGCTCCCGGAAGGTGTCGAGGGGACTGGTCATGGTCGCGGTGATGGTCCGTGTGCCGGGCAGTCCGGGCACGGCGACGTCGGACAGGTTGACCACACAGGTGACGGTGGCGGTGACGTTGGCGGGGGTGCCGACCGGGGATGCGAATCCACTGGTGTCCACGCTCACCGACTTGCTGGCGCACTGCAGCTTCTGGTTGGCCAGGGACGAGGTCGCCCCGCTGACCGCGGATCCGTGTGCTTGGCCCTGGGTGCGAGCAATGGAGGCGGAGCGAGCAGCTTCGGCGGCAGCGGCTTGGACGGACTGGTCCGCGATGGCCAGGCGGCCGCCAGCGATGATCATCGCGATGAAGAGCAGGAAGGCGGGCACTCCGATGGCAGCCTCGAGCGCCTCAGATCCTCGATCCGGGGCGCCTTGGGGGCGGATCCTGAAGAACCGGCGTGTCATGTCAGTCGTTCCACCGGCATGGACGCCGACTGGGTGATCTTCGGGGAGACGAACGGGATGAGGCTGACCGTGTGGGTGGTCACTGTGATCGAGGCTGTGGTCGCGGTGCGGTTCCCCGAGACGGAGGTGCCTTTGAGGCCGGCCGAGGTGGAGGAGACGAAGTTGGAGGCGGCGGCGACGCCGGCCGCGTTGGTGCCGTCTGCAGCCGCGGAGACCCGCGCACCTTCCTGGGCTGCGGCCAAGGTGATTGTGCGGCCCTGGTAGAGCACTGCAGCCTGCACTCCCAGGAAGACCAGGGTGAACAGCGCGGGCATCAGAACCACCATTTGGATGGTCGCCGACCCACGCTCCTGCCGCGACGCCAACCAAGTGGTCAGGCGCCGCGGCAGGCACGAGGGTCGACGAGAGGTCATCCGATCTTCCCGGCCTCGGAGGTGACGTAGTTGCGGATGGCGGTGACGACGATCGCGACGATCGCGATCACCGCGACCGCCCAGAGAACCTTCTCGATGGTCTCCGAGCCGCGTTCGGGCTCGGTGGTGAGCTTCGTGTGTGCCCTTTCGATCAGGGTCACACCGACGGTGTGAAGTGTTGCGACGAGGTGCAGCATGATGAGGGTCCCCTTTTCTAGTGCGAGCTCCGGTCGTGACCGGAAGGTGCTGGAATGTGGTGCCTGGTGACAACGATTCTGTGGTGTTTCCTACCGAGATTGCATCTCGGCGTGGGTCGGGGGGGCGACGGTCCAACGGTCGCGGGCCTCAGTGAGGGGTTACGCGGCCGGTGGTTCTGTGTGCGGACTGGGGCTTCCTGCCGTGGCTTCGACGTCTTCAGCCCCCCATCACGCGGAGCAGCTGAGGGGCGATGAGGATGACCATGAAGACCACGCCGAGCAGGGACATCGGCATGCTCATCCGCTCCCCCGTCGCGTTGGCCTTGGCCAGCTCTTCGTTCAGCATGGCTGAGCGCAGGGCACTGGATCGTGCCCGCAGGTTGCTGTAGACCTGTGAGCCCTCCTTGCTCAGTCGCATGATGTCGGCCAGGTCGTCCAGTTCGGGCAGTCCGAGCTCGTCGGCGAGCGCGTTCAAGGCGTCCCAAGGCGCCAGGCCGGACCAGCGGGAGCGGGCGAGTTCTTCACCGATGCGTTGGAACACCCAGGAGTCGCCGACTTCGGCGGCGAGCTCCATGGCCTGGCGGGACCCTGAACCGCCGAGACGTTCGAGGGCGACCAGGTCGGTGTAGGCGCCCAGTGCTCGGCCGAACTCGGCTCGGGCGTGGCGTGCGTCGGTGCGCACGTCGAGGTCAGGGGTCAGGAACAGCGCGATCGCGAGCAGGACCGAGCCGGCGACTGGGATGAGGATCGGGATGGACCAGCCCAAGACCACGAAGAAGTAGGACAGCACGGGTGCGATGACGAGCCCGGCGATGCCGTAGAGGACCTTCTTGCCGTAGAAGCGGTGGACTGGGATGCGTAGGAGTGCGAGTTCCTTGGTGGGGGTTTTGCCCCACCAGGCGGCGGGGAATCGCCTGATCGCCCAGATGCCGAGGCGGTCGGGGGTGGAGCTGGCGGACATGGTGGGGGCGGCGGCGGCCGCTCGGGCGCGGACTCCTTCTGGGGAGTAGCGGTGGACGACGTCGACGGGGTCGGGGTCGGCGGGCAGCAGGCGCCACAGGATCAGTGACAGGCCGAGACCGATGAGGGATCCGCCGAGAAGTGCGAGTTGCAGGCCGGTGGTCATGGGTGTGCTCCTTCACGTGCTGCGACGCCGAGGAAGCGGGGCATCGCCTCACCTTTGGCCATGTTCCGCAGCCAGATCAGCAGTGCCACGTAGGCCGACAGCAGAAGGATCAGCAGCAGCTGTCCCAGAGGTGATCCGTAGGGGCTGATGTAGTCGCCGGTGAGGGTCAGGAAGCCCAGGACGCTGATCGTGATGATGGTGACCCAGCGGGCGGTGGTGCGGGGCTTGGCGCGGTCGGCCTCGATGGCTCGGCGCGCGCGGACGTCTGCGGCGACCGACTCGGCCAGGGACTCCAAGACGGAGGCTAGGCCTTGGCCTCGGCGTCGGGCGCCGAGGATGAGGTATGCAGCGACCAGGTCTCCGGTGGCGTCGTTGAGGTCGTCCGCGAAGGCGCGCAGTGCTTCCTCGGTGCTGATGCGGGCCCGCAGCCGTGCGACCAAGGTGGTGACCTCCGGTCGGATGGCCTCGGGGGTGGAGCGAAGGGTGGAGCGCAGCGCTTCCTCGAGTCCGACGCCGACGGTCAGGACTCCGGCCAGGGCGCGTGTCCACTCCTCGAGCGCCTCGAGGCGGTCGATCCTGGCAGCCGACGGTGGCGCGGACAGTAAGGTGGGCAGCCCGACGGCGGCCACGGGAACGAGCGCGACGGCGATGAGCCAGCCGGTCAGGATGTAGATGGTTGCGCCGGCGATCAGGCCTGCGAGGGCCAGGATCTTGGTGCGCCGGTTCATGGCGGAGATCTTCGGACCCATGCGGGACTGGCTGGCGCTGCGGGGGGTGGCGGGGGTGCGCCGGATGCCCAGCGCGAGTCCGATGAGGCCCGCGACGACCAGGGCGCCGGCGAGGGTGGGGATGATAAGCGGCATTTGCTACGCCTCCTCGCGGCCGTCGGCGGCCAGGTAGGCGGTGATGTCGAAGCCGTGCTGCTCAAGTTCACGAAGCTCATCAGGCAGGGTGCCCGGGACCGCTGGGCCGCCGGCGGGGTTGGGTCGGAAGACGTGGGTGACGGCGTACCCCTTGGCGGCCTCGCCGGGTGCGACATGGACGACCTCGGAGACCCAGCGGGAACGGCGCCACTTGCCTTCACCCAGCGGGACGGTCTCCAGGTGGATCTGGACGACAAGGTCGACGGTCTCAGCGAGCTTGGAGGTCGCCAGCTCCTTGGTGACGTGCGGCCCGGCTTCCATGGCGCAGGTGACCAGCTTGCGGATGGCTCCTTCTCCGTTGCCGGCGTGGGTGGTGGAGATGCTGCCGGCGCCGGACTCCATCGCTTTGATCATGGCCCACACCTCGCGGCCGCGGACCTCGCCGACGATCTGTCGGGAGAGGTTGAAGCGGAACGAGTCGTAGAGCGCCTCGTCGAGGGTGAACTCACCGGCCTGCTTGCCGTCGGGGCCGATCTCGCCCGATCCTGGTCGTGCCTCCCAGGCGTGCACGATGGGGTGCACGTCGGTGAGCTCGTGCAGGTGCAGCTCGAACTCGGTCTCGAAAGTGCCGATGGCCTCCCAAGAGTTGATCTCGGCGCACAGGGCGCGCACCATCGTCGTCTTGCCGGCGCCCTGGGGTCCTGCCACCACGATGGACTTGCGCGCTCTGATCGCCGCCCTGAGGAAGGTGGCTTGGGTGTGGGTGATCATGTCGCGGTCGACGAGCTCGTCCAGGGTGACGCGGCGCAGCCGGTGGCGCCGGATGACCACGGAGGGGTGCGCGGTCACCCATGCTGCGGCAGCGAGCCGAGGGCCGCCGTCCAGGCGCATGTGCAGTCGCGGGTTGGCCGAGGAGAAGCTGCGGGCATTGACCTCGCTGCGGGAGGCCACGAAGGACAGGAAGTCGAGCAGTTCTTGGTCGGAGTCAGCGACTGGGTCGGCCTTGACCAGGGTTCCGTCGACCTTCTCCACCCACACGTTCTGCGCGCCGGTGATGATGATGTTCTCGACGGTGTCGTCGTCGACGAGAGGCTGCAGCCGGCCGAGGCCGAAGAGTGCGTTGTAGACGGCGACCGCCATCGCGTCCTGCTCCTCCATCGACCAGGCGGACTCGCCGTCGTGCAGGCGGTCGGCTGCGGTGGTCTGCAGCAGCTCTTGGATGATCGTCCGGCCGAGCTCGCGTTCGGTGTCGGGGTCCATGCCCCGTTCCTCCCCCAGGGCCGCGGTTAGCTGATCCGATGCCTGAGCCCGCAGCATCGCCACCTGCTGCCAGTCGACCCCAGCGGCAGCGACGTCAGCGGGTCGGGTCGCGGCCTTGTCCAGGATCGGCGCGACCGCCGCAGCCGTGACTACGAGAGGTGCCTGGGCTGGGGTGCCGATCGGGCCGGCCAGGGATCTCGCCGCCGGTCGCGACGGAGCGGGCGGGGCCGGTGCGTAGGAGATGGTCGGCACCCGGTGTCCGTTGGGAGGGGGCTGTGAGTGCGTGGGAGCACCGAAGATCGGCAGCGAGGTCGGATCGAGACGGTCGGTCATGGCTGGCTCCTCTCCCCCGCCGCGAGGTCGATCGCGGCCCGGGAGCTAGACAGGGTGGCTTGGATGGCTTGGACGGCTGCACGCAGCGACTTGCTGAGGCCGGTGTTCTCGAACTTGCGGCGCGGCTGGGCTCCAATGGAGAACACCTCGGCGGAGGCGGGGTCCCACTCCAGGGCTGCGACGGTAGGCGTCTGCAAGGTCTTGGAGACCTCTGATGCTGTGAAGGGTTTTCCTGGGCCGACGACGAGCACGCCGAGGCTGCTGGCTGCTCCGGATCGGCTGAAGGTGTCTCGAAGGGTGGGCGCCCAGGAAGCCGCGCCGACCAGCGCCGGGACGGTTGATCGGGTTACCAGCAGGGCCAGGTCCGCGGCGGCGAGCAGTTTGTACGGGGACCCCTCCAGACCCAGCCGACCGGCGTCGACGATGACGTCCTGACCGTTGCGCTCCAAGCCCTTGAATGCGCCGGCTAGTGGCTCCCACAGGCTGTCCAGGGCGCGTGCCTGGTTGTGCCTGACCGGTCCGTTGAGAAGCTGGATGTGGGTGTTGGGGATGCGCATCAACAGTCGTGGGAGTTCCTCGACCAGGGATCCTTGGCGGTGGGCCACCGCCAGGTCGACGATGGACCCTTCGGAGGGCAGCTGGCCGCCGCGGAAGTAGCCGGCTGGGATCGCCCGCGCACCGGTGGGGTCAGCGTCGACGAGGATGCTTGGTCGCGGCCAAGCCATTGCCAGGCCGAGAGCAGATGAGGTCACCCCAGGGGATCCGTTGGCGGAGGTCAGGACGATGAGCGCCACGAAGTCACTCCCGGCTGTCCAGGACGATCGCAACCTTGCCGGTGGCCGCACGAGCCGCCAGCAGCGGCCCACCGTCGGTGGGCACCTGGACGTTGACGATCGCATTGCCCGTGGTCTCGTCGCGGGCGACACCCACGACCACGGCCTCGATCGAGTCCGGCTCACCGGTGGGCATCTCCCCCTGCTGTCCAGTCGTCACTACGACTCTGACCTTGTCTCCGGCGCGGACCTGATCGGCTGGCAGCATCCCCGCAGTCAGGGCGATGCCGACGACTGAGGAACCTGCGGCCGGCAGCGCCTGATCGGTGACCTGATCCTGGGTGACCACTCCCCCGGCGGACATGTCGAGCGCCGCGTACTTGCCGACCACACTCTCGGCGCGATCGGCAGGGAGCGGGCGCAGCGCCGGATCCACGCTGATGTTCACGGTCATGAGGTCGTCGGCGGTGATCACCTCGCCCCGCTCGATGGTCTGACGGACAGCTAGGACGCTGCGGGTGTCGGAGGTGGACTGGTAGGCCCACAGACTGACCAGGGCGCCCAGGCTGATCGCGGCTACGGAAGCCGCGATCAGCACCGGACGTCGGCGCAGCTTCGGCGGCGGCGCGAACTGCTGACCAGGCGCCGAAGCCGGTTCCCCGTCTGAGGGGTTCTTTCGCTGTTGCCGCCGAGGCTCGGTGGCGGAGGTTGTGGTCGACATGGGGCTGGTCGGGCCTTTCGGGTTGGTTGGGGTCTGGTTCTAGCTCGGATTCAGCTGTCGCCGAAGAAGTCGCTCAGTGCCGCCGTGATGAGGTGCCCTCGGGAGCTGGCGCCGAACTCGTCGACGAGCTTGTCCAAGGTGGCGAAGTCGGCCTCGCGGAGTCTGTAGTTCAGGGGGGTCAACGGGCCGTCGTTCTGGCGCGATGCGCGGCCTCGGCGAGAGGCGAAGAGCCCACCGCCGGCGGTTGCCGCAGGATGGATGAGGTCCTTCAGGCGGGGGTAGGCGTTCTCGATGGCGACGATGATGACCTCGCCGTGAGAGAGCCCGTCTGCCTTGCACTTGCCGACCAGCGGCTCCAGCAGGGCCACAGGGATGTGCACGTTGGACGGGCGGACCCTGTCCTCCGGGCCCTTCAGCGCAGCCTCAGCCGACTGGGAGGAGGTGGACGGGGTTGAGGACCTTATGACGGCTGCAGGAGACTCAGCGGTCCGGACAGGGGGCTCCGTGGGCTTCTTCCCGCGGAGGGCGAGGTTGGCTGCGGTCGCAGGCTTCGAGGTGCGGCGAGGGGGAAGCAGCGGCGCAGGCGCATCTTCCATGGGGCTGTCCTCGAAGTTGGCAAGACGGCCGGGCGGGATCTCGCGGGCCGAGCCTGTTCCGGTTGTCATGCTTTCGCTCCTGCCAGGTACGAGGTTTCAGACTCGGCGGCGGAGATCCTTGCGCAGATCTCCGCGGCGAGTCGGTCGTAGTCGCCGGCCACGGAGTCCGCCGTGCCGGAGAGCGCGACGGGCAGGGGGATGACATTGTCTGCGGAGCCTTCGCCTCGTCGACGGGCGCTGAGCGCCTCGAGCCTTTCGGCGCGATTGGCGTCGGCGTCGGCAGCGAGCTCGTGGGCAAGCTGGCCTCGATAGCGGCAGTCGTGGGCAGAGCTTTCCGAGTGCCGGATGTAAGCCTGGAGCAGCGGGACCGTCTCCCCCACTTCCTCAAGTCGCACCTTGGTGTTGCGCATGACCCGGGTCGCCTGCGGGTTGTGAGCGGTGACAACCACCCCTAGGTAGGTCAAATCAGGATTGATGGCTCGGGCCCGCTTGACCCGGGGACCGACCCCGAGGAGGCCATCCCACGAGCCAGGGTCAGTCTTGGTCGGGATGAGCACCCACCGGGAGGCGGTCAACGCCATGTCCTGCAGGTCTCCGTTGCCGGGAGGGCAGTCCAGCAGGATCAGGTCGTAGTCGTCGGCCACCGCGGCGAGTCGTGCCGCGAACTCGGTGGTGATCGACCCAGTCGGTAGCTCATCTGACATCGACGACTTGGCCAGGGAACTGAGCATCTCCAGGGCACGACCTCCGAAGACCATGTCCAGGTTGGGTCGGACGTTGCGCACGATCTGAAGGTCCGCGCCGGACCAAACGGCATCGACGACGCTCTTTCCGGCGTCATCCTCCTCGGCCTGTGTCATACCCAGGTCCATCTTGAGGTTGCCGCTGATGTCGAGGTCGATCACCAGTACACGCATGCTCTTGGCCAGGCACCCGGCCACGTTGGCCACAATGCTCGTCTTCAGCACGCCGCCCTTGCCGTTGATGACCGCGACCACACGGCTCAGTGCGGTCACGTCCGGCAGTTCCGGTTCGGACATCCGTCCCTCCATCACGCTCATGCCCGTGGAAGGTGAGTCGAGGGCACACCCTGTGACACGCGAGTGTCGGATGAGGGCCAACTGCTCCCTCTCGGTGCGACGACTGACCACCAACGGACGGTCTCTAGTGGGCCCACTTTGGCTTCACCTATCCCCCACTGTCGCATCGTTGTGGGTCAGCAGGCCGCACGCTGACCCCCCGTGTCCCCTAGCAATCTGTCAGCGGACTCTTTGCAAGGGGTCCAGAAACCCTCTGTTAGGCATCAACTATGGCTTGCTATGCGCTTAGTGACCAACGAGTCAATAGTCAACAGACCGCTTGTTAGGGGTCTTTTAGTGGTCTGTTGCCTGTCTACTGTTTAAGTGGTGTGCAAGTGGTGTGCCAGTGGTGTGCTGCTGGTGGCTCACCGGTTGTGCGCGCGGTGGGAGGCCGGTGTGCCTCTGGTGGGGGAGTGGTGTGTGGCTGCATGATGGAGCTATGACCGCCGCGGCCGCGCAACTACGAGAGCCATCCGACTGGCTTGAGGACATGACCTGGCACCGGCGTATGTACGACCAGTCCAAGTTTCGCTGGGTACCGGAAGACCCGATGTCGATCGCGTTGACCTGGACCAAGGGCCGCATTGAGTTCACCACCGCCCGGCACCTGCGTCAGCTCGACCTCCAGCTGCACGCCCTTCGTGAGTACGCCGCCGGGATCCAGGACGCCATGCTTGACCCCCTGGCGCTGGCACAGCAGCGCTGCACCCGACAGGACTACCAGGCAGGGCTTGAGCTTGTGGGTATGACCCACACAGACGTCGAGATCCTCCGGCGCAGCGCCCTCGGGGGCAGGATCCGGAACCATCCAGAGGCAAGGCGGGCCCTGCGGGGGATACCGCTACCCAACCCCTTCAGTCAGGTGTGGGAGCTTCGCCAGATGCACGGCATGTACGCAGCCGCCGACGACATCCTCGAGGACACCTTCTGCGACCTCGCCGCCGATCTCGCGAACGAGCGAGGCTGGGACAGCCTGGTCCCGAGCACCGTGCGCCACTACACCGGCAACGGCATCCGTCTACGTGTTGAGCAACAGCGTCGCAACCGCGGTCTCCCAGGCGATTCCCGCCGGCGTGTGGAGCAGCGCTACTAAACCCGCGCGTCTCCCCAGCGAGACAGACCCCCTGCCGAACGCAGTTCGGTGCCGGGGGGGGTGAACTGTTCTCCAACCCTTGCAGAACGACCTCCCCTTGTTCTACTCCTCACTTCCCACCTACGTTTCCCACGTCGTTTCCCCCCTCGGTGGGAAGTGAAAAACACCCTCCCACCTGCACACATACCCTCACTTCCCACGTTTCCCACTAAATCCAACACCGTGTCTGCGCGTGTACGCGCGCGAGGCTCTGATTTGACGGCGAAGAGTGTGTGCGGCGGCGGCAGCTTCTGCAGCAGATGCGCTGCATGACGGCGCCTCTCAGACGCTCGGGCGAGCCGCGCGCTCTAAGCCTCAGCGTCGCTCGACTTGTCCGGCACCGTCACCGTCGACGGACCTCAGCGAACAACGATCAGGTCCCCGATGTCACACACCTCCCCAGGGCGCACCTTCCGCACCCATGACGGACTCTGGGCTCTCAGCTGCAGCGACACGCCGGTGTGAGGCCATATCCCTGATTCAGAGTCACACGGCCGCTAGGAATGACTCATGTCGTCATTGCGGAGGAAGCCGGGTCCAAAGCCAAAGGGCGTTCGCAAGCAGTTCACGATGCGCCTTCCCGCGGACCAGTTCGCGGTCTACAAGGCCGAGGCCGAGCAAAGAGGGACGTCCCTGGCTGACTACCTCACCGAGGTGCTGGCTAGGGGACACGGCCTCCCTGAACCCGAGTATCTGCATCGACGCCACGACGAACACCAGCAGGTGCTACCCCTCACGGGAACTGGCTGAAAGGACCCCAGACAACAGAGAACGCCACCCCCGATGCTTGGCGGCTGAATGGGGCGGCGTCTCCTACTACGAAAGGCTGATGTGGCCTCGGCAACTCCGAGGTTACCTGATGCAGCATCAGGTAACCCCTCACTCGCGCTTCGGCGTGTCCCTCCCTTGTGATGGGAGGTGACCACGCTGTGACTGAACCGAGCCGCCAAGCTGGCGGTAGCGGACCTCGCTCCTCCCTCGATCGCGTTGTGACCGCGATCGAGGCGCGAGGCTTGCCCACCGCATCGCCTCGTCAGAACAGCGTCATGGCGGGGTGCCCGGTTCACGATGAGAGCACCCCCTCACTGCACATCACCTGGCGCAGCGGGCCCCGCGGGGGAGGGGTGCTGCTCTACTGCCACGGATGCCAGGCGCAAGCGGATCAGATCGCCGAGGCCATCGGCTTGACGATGAGCGATCTGTTCGACGAGCCCCTACCCGAGCGGGACCGCAGCCTGTACCGGGTCGGGAAGAGTCCCGCGCGCCGACGCGCGGGACAGCGACGGGGCAAGCTGGGCAAGCTCCCCACGCTGCTGCCCAAGCCTCCAGCCGCCGCCACCCCCGAGGTTGATCACCAGTGGGTGGAGATCGAGCGCTACCCCTACCTCGACCATGAGGGCCGCCTGGTGCAGGAGGTTCTCCGCGAGGAGTGCACCGCCGAGGGCAACCGGCACAAGCAGTTCCGCCAGCTGTTTGTGACCCGTGAAGGGCGCCGGGTCAGGCGCAAGCCCGAGGGCTTCTACCCGGTGCTCTACCGGGCGCCCCAGGTCGCCGCAGCGGTCAAGGCGGGCCAGGAAGTCTGGCTGCTTGAGGGGGAGAAGGACGTTCACACCGCCGAGAGGCTTGGACTGGTTGCCACGACGAACACTCAGGGCGGCAAGAGCTTCCCGGCGGACCTGGTGGATGAGTTCGCCAACGCACTGGTCGTGGTCGTCCTTGACCGCGATTCCACCGGTTGGGCCCGCGGGGTCGACCTGCATGCCAAACTCACCGCCGTAGGCGCGACCGTCCGTTTACGTCTACCCGACCTGACCGAGCCCAAGTCCGACCTGACCGACCATGTCGACGCGGGCAAGGCGCTCGACGAACTGCAGTGGGTCGAGGTCGAAGAGGTCGCGATCTGGCACGAGCTGATGTCGGTGCAGGGCGAGTTCCGCTCGTTGCAGCAAGCCATCGAGGAGGCGCAGGGACGCTGGGCGTTGGCCGAGGACGGGCAGGACGTCGAGGACAACCGGCGGTTCGCCAAGCGGTGGGCGTTGGAGAGCCAGATCCGCCAAGAGGCCCTGCGTGATGTGGTCGACAAGATCTGCGCACGGGGAATGCGCATCGGCACCGCCTGGGTGGGCGAAGCCCTTGAGATCGCCGAGAACCTGCTCCTCGAGGGGACCGAGGCCGCGCGCCGCTGCCACCTGCTCGTCCAGGTTCCCGTGCCGGAGTCGCTGCGACTTGCGACCCCCGCCTCAGACGGGACGCCGGCGGAGAACGATCCGCCCAAAGCCTCAGTGACCGAGGTCGTCACCGACGACAGCGACTGGTTCGGGCACAAGGGTGTCGGCTCGGACAACACCCCCTTCCGGGTTCTGGGCGGCAAGATCGTGCAGTGGGAGCCAGACCGCTCCAGCCGTCGGCAGCGCGAGGACTGGGACGAGGACGACGGCGAGGCCGGCAAGTTCAAGACCCTCCTCTCCATGGTGGTGAAGGTTTCCTGTCGGGAGTACCTGGAGGTCGAGCACGACCACGACGTCGAAGACACCGAGCTCATGGGCCGCTCCACACCGACTAAGCGGCAGGTGAGCGCACCCAAGACGCTGATCGCAGTTCGACTGCGATACCCCGACGAGGTCACCGGGGAGCTGCTGGAGATTCGGGTCATGGCCGACCAGTGGCGCGACCACTCCTGGCTGGAGTCGCTGCCCGGTCCGCCGGACTACGACCACAAGCGCGCCGGCCTCGACCAGCTGCAACGAGCCATCCTCGCGATCAGCGAAAACGTCGTCGACGAGGTGCTCTACCGCGCAACCGGATGGCGGGAGAATCCCGACGGGACCCACAGGTTCATCCACCGGCGCGGGGCGATCTCCGCAGCCGGGCACGAGGATGTCGAGGTCGCCTTCTCCGGGCCGATCGAGCGTTACAACCTGCCTGACCCTGTCCGTGATCCGGTAGCGCTCCGCACCGCGTGGCAGTCCGCGTCGGCCACTATGTTGGACCGGCTCCCCGTGCGCATCGCAGCCCCGCTGCTCGGCCAGGTCTTCAGGGCGGTCATGGGCCACAACCCTTGGGTGCTCACCCTCGTCGGACCGCCCGGGTCCTACAAGACCTCAGTGGCCGCCAAGGCCATGCAGCACTTCGGTGAGCGATGGGAGCACAAGAAGCCCGCCTCCTCGATGTCCGGCAACGGTGACACCTTCAACGCGCTGCGCTTCAAGCTGCACAACGCCAAGGACTGCCTCTACTGGATGGACGACTTCGCGCCCACCCGCAGCTGGCTGGAGGCACAGAAGCACCTCGAGGAGACCGCCCGGCTCATCCACAACCAAGAAGAGCGGTCCCGATCGTCCAGAGACGGTTTGTCCATCAGCGACGGCACCGGGCCGCGGGCCAGCGGCCTGTGCACCTCCGAGGTCATGCCCCGGCCGGGGTCTGGCGCCGAGCGGATGCTGGTTGTTCCATTGGCCAAGGAGGACGTCGACACCGCGCTGTTGTTCCCGCTCGACGAACAGCTCTCGCGGCACCAGCGGGCTCTGGTGATGGCGTCCTACATCTCCTGGCTGGCCGGGGACCTGGTGGGCAAGCGCACGCACTACATGAAGATCGCCGACGACTACGCCGACGTGCTGGTCGAGCGGGCGGGGGAGAGCGTGCGGCAGGCCGCGGCGATCTCCCACATCTGGGTCGGCTGGGTCGCCATGAGCGACTTCCTGCTCCAAGCGGGCGCGATCACCGCCCAGGAGCGCACACTCACTCTCCGGCGCGTAGACGAGGGACTACACGAGGCCGGCCGGGCTGCGGTCAACCCCGATATGCCCCGCACCACCGGCGCCCGAGCCCGTGAGCTGCTCGCCTACGCGCTGCGCCAAGGCATCGCCTACGTCGACGATGTCAGGACCGGTGAGTGCCCGCCATGGCCCCTAGCCGGCCGCTTGGGCTGGCGACGAACGGTCACCGAGACCGACATGGCCGGCTCGCCAAGCAAGTACCGCCTCGAGCGCAACGGCATCCGCCTGGGATACGTCATGCACGACCCCGGCCCGAAGGACCGCGGCCGGGTCCTCATGTGCGAGTCCACCCAGCTCGAGGCCGTCCTCAAGGCTGCCTCGGCCACCCAGGCCGAGAAGCTGGAGATCGACCGCAACACCGCCTGCCGGGCCCTGCACGATGAGCACGTCCTGATCCCCGACACATCCGAGGGCCGAACCCGTCACACCGTCAAGTGCCGCATCCACGCTGAGGAGCGGGATGCTCGCATGGTCACCCTCTACCTCGACCGGGTCATCGGCGAGGAGGACGACGAGGTGGACAACGGTCCGGAGGATGACGGCAACGCACCGGACGACGGACCCCAAGGCGACGACGGTGGACACAGCCCCGACACCGGCGGAGCCGACCCGGTACTGCAGATCCCTGGCCTGGACAGCGAGGACCCACAACCGGTGGACGCCGCGCGCAGCACGACCCAGTCTGGGAACAGTGCCGACGCCAACCACGCCGGCGACAGTGAAGGGACTGACCATCCCAGCGAGGAGAACCCAATGAGCGAGGCTGTGTTCACCCCGCGACCGCACACCGACCTCGACGGGGTCGTGGGCTGGACCGAGCAGATCCCACCCGCCGACGACGCGCCCAGCGGGCAGACCGTCGAGTGCGTCGTGTGCGGGGTGCGCAGTGGCGTGGTCATCTCCGGGACCCGTGTGCACACCGTCTGCTGGGAGGGCAGCACCGCCACCGAGCGGGCCTCTCAGACCCCCATCGGCCACCCGTGGAAGCGAAGCCGCCAGCCCGCCGGTCAGTCACAGCCGCAAGAGGCACCCGACGTGGTCGACGTGGCGGCCGCACAGGTGCAGGATCCTGTACCTGCGGCACCGTCGTCGCGGGCACGCACCAGTGCAGCCAAGACTGCTGACGACAACTCCAAGTTCCGTGCGGCCGCAGCCGTCGTCGATGTTGACGGGATCTGGCTCAGTAACGGTGAGTTCATGGAGATGCCAGGGGAGGGGCCCCAGCACGCCGGCGACCTGGTCCGCCTGGCCCAGTGGCTCTCACTTGGCACCACAGTCACCAAGTACCTGGACGCGGCCGCTCAGGTGTGGGTCGGAGACGACCTGGCTCGGCGTATGGGCATCGACGTCGAGACGATCGCCAAGGCATCCGAGCAGGATAGGGACAAGGTCACCCGAGAGGTCAGCGCAAGCAGCACTGCCGTTACCGCTGCCCGAGGCGCCGGGTACAGCTTCGGCGGGAAGAACGGGGACGCGCTCGGGCGCTGGACGCGGCTTTGGAAGGGGTCCGAGAAATCGGTGTGGGTGGTCTTACTCGCAGCGATCAGCCGGGACGACACCAACGTCGCGCTCATGCGCGACGAGCCGGATCACGCCGCGCTCGCTCGACGTATCGGGCTTCTCGCCGACGCTCTCGGCCACCCATACCAGCTGTCGGGATCCACCACCGGTCTGGACCTGATGACCACCCTGCGGCACCGCGACCGTGACCGGTTCTTCCCCGTCCTCGAGCCGTGCCCTCCCGCTCAGGTGAGCAACGTGGAGGCCGACATCTCCTGGTGCAGGCCGCCAACCGACGAGGAGCTCACCCACGAGTGGATCCACGCCTACGACCGTTCCGGCTCCTACCTTGCCGGCGTCAGCGGCCTTGAGCTTGGCGTCGGCGCACCGACCCACCACCCGGACGGGACCGCATTCGTGCCCAGGATGCCCGGCTACTGGAGGGTGGAGATCCCCGAGACCGGAGACTGGCGGATGCCCCACCCCCTCGACCCTCGCGGGCTGCACGCCGGCAAGGTGCGCTGGGTGACCACCCCGGCGATGGAGTTCGCCGGCGAGCAAGGCTACGAGCCCGAGGTCGTCGAGGCCTACACCTGGTCCGAGCGGGCTCGGATCCTCGACCCTTGGTACGAGCGGATCCGGGACGCCAGAACCCGCCTGGACGTCGACGATGTCGACAGCCAGGTCGCGCGCGACCAGCTCAAGCAGATCTACGCGCCCACTATCGGGATGCTCGGCTCCAGCACCCACATGAGCGGCCGTGTCGGGTATGCGCCGGAGAGACGGCACATGATCATCGCCAAGGCGCGCACCAACATCCTGCGGCGGATCACCACCATCGGCAACGAGACGGGGCGCTACCCGGTCGCTGTCATCGCTGACACCGTCCTCTACACCTCCCCGGATCCAGACCCTCTCACCGCCTGGCCCGGGGGCCAACGGTGGCTGGGCCGCGAGCTCGGCCGGTACAAGGTCGAAGGCAGTGCCCGCCTCCACGAGCATCTGGAGTTCCTGACCGGCGGAAACTACAAAGGTAAGGACGCCATCGTCCAGCGCGATGCCGGGGCTGAGTGATGAGCGACCTTCGCGGCAAGCTCTTCACCGCCCTGACCGGCCGTAAGGCCGACGTCTCCGGACAGGCCGGGGGAGACCTGCGCGGCATGCTCATTGCCGTCGGCGGAACCTCCCGCCGCACCAAGTCCGGCATTGACCTGACCCAAGCGGCCAAAACCCTGGGCGTCTCACGACGCACCGTCGAGCGATGGGTCAAGACAGAGCAGACCGGCGCCGGTCAGCGTCCTTCAGCGCAGCACGCCAAGTCTCTGGCCACCAAGGCGCGTCAGGCTGCGACCACCAAAGCCGGCAGGCGAGCAGCCCTGGCCGGCTCCACGATGCGGCAAGCCATCGCCAGCCGAGGCGCCCGCCTCTCGATCACCGGCGTCCAAGGGCCGCACGCCGCGGGGCGGGACTACATGCGCAACCGGACCACCCAGCTCGAGCTGGACCCTGCCGAAGCCGAAGCCATGATGAACGCTTGGGAGAATGGCGGGGAGAAGGGCTTCATGGCGTGGGCCACCGGCCACTGGGGCAACGAGTACCTCGACGACTGGAAGTTCGATGCTGTCGACGGCATCGACATCGAGAGGCCTTACGGCGGTGGATGGCGATGACCACCCGCCGGGGCGGCAACCGGAAGAGCATCTGATGGCCCCCGTCTGGACCAGGTCGCGACTGGAACGGGCCATGTGCCTGCGGTTCGGATTCGGCCATGACCAGGTGTCGCCAGACACTGCAGCCGCGGCCGCGGCGATGGGAGTCACCAGGCGCACCGTGCAGCGTTGGCTGCACGCCAAGCACGGTCGCTCCGTGGCCCACATCCCCGCCAAGCGGCTCGAGCAGCTGATCGAGCTGCTGCTCCCTCGAGCCGAGACCCTGGCGCGCGAAGAGCAGCAGGCGCGCTACGCATACAAGGCCATCGACGGTCTGCGTCTGCCCCGCAAGATGGGGATCAAGCCCGCGTGGGAGAAGCAGCGCTGGCTTGAGACACACAGGGTTGTGGTCCTTCAGATCCCCGTCGGCCACCTGAGAATCCGCCAGCTCGCCATCACCCGGGACGAGCCGAATCGAGTCGCCGAGTTGGCGCGGCGGGGCAAGGTCGTCGACGAAGCCCTGGTCCCGACACGATTCCACGCCACCGTGTTGGTGCACGAGACACTGGCGCAGCTGGGCCCCTGGCGGTTCCAGGCTGGCGATGACCAGGTCGTTCAGGGATTCACCCAGGCATGGATGGCTGAGGGCACCACCCCGAAGACCCACTTGAGCTCCGCCGCGCTACTACTGACCCGAGCACGTCGGCGATGATCGCCAGCCCTCCCCGTCAGTGGCATTACGGCGGGTCAGCGGCCTCATCCTTCATCCTGGCCCTGGCTGTCACAGAGCGTGGCCGGTGGGTACCTTCCACCACCACCAGCCCACCGCGAAGGAAAAGGAGCCGAACGATGCCAAGGAAGGGCCACCCCGATTACGCGGTAGACCCGGACCGTGGCTCTAGCGCGTCACCGGCCAAGAATGCCCGCCTGGTCGACCTCGACGAGCACCTTGACCGAAGCCAGAGCCGTGCCGGGCTGCGGGACCTGGATTCCATGACCGAGGGCATGAGTGGACTGAGCCGGATGCAGAAGGACCGCGAGCGGCTCTTCCCTCGCGGCACAAACGCTGACCTGGGCGACTCGCGGATGCGGCGTCAGCTACCCCAGGAAGGTCAGGAGCGTAGGCCGCTGTCCTCGCGTCAGCGCAACGAGCGCAGCAAGGACCGCCATGACGCCCAGGCAACCATGCCGCTGACCCAGTTGCGCGCGCAGAAGGACCTGGTCACCCGGCCGGAACGGTGGCGGGATCTCAACGACCAACTGTCAGCCGGCACCGGGGACGTTCAGGCGCTCACCGAGAAAGACCAGGAGCAAGTGCGACGGGTCGACCGCGCAATCCAGTCCTACGAGCGTCACAACGACCGTGGGCACGTGCTCTACAGCAACGTCCGCATGCCCTACTACATCAACCATCAGAACCTGCCTGGGTTCCTGCGCAACAACTTCGGCGCCGGTGACCGCGTCGCCTTCGACCGGTTCACTCATGCCACCCACCAGTTGCACGAGACCGCCGGCTACGTCAACGACCCGGACGGGCGGGTCGCGGTGTTCGAGCTACAGACCCGGCGCGGCGCCTACCTGGGACAGTCGGACAAGAAGGACAACACTCAGCACCTGCTGCCTCGGGGGATGGAGCTCGAGGTGGTGGGGGTGCAGGAGGCGTCCTACCGTGCGCCCGACGGATCCACCGGGTCCCGCATGGTCGTGCAGCTGCGCGATGTCACCCCCGAGAGTTGATCACCACAAGGAGAGCAGTCATGACCGAGACCAACGACGACGCAGCCCAAGCGGCCGAGCGATCCGAGCGAGAAGAGATGTTCGGGTTCCACCCTGAGATCCTCAGTGAGGCCGCGGGCCTTCCCCGCAAGGTCGCCGGGCGGGTCTACGAAGACCCCACCGCGGCCGAGCGCAGCTGACGCGCTGGCTGGCATGCCGAGACAACCGACCGGGTCGGACCTGCTGACGAGATGGGCCCACTCCCACCCTCGTCAGAGCGTGTGCCCGGGGTGCGAGAAGGACTGCTGCCGTACTGGCCTGCCGCAGCTGGTCTACACCTTCGAGAGCTGCCAGTGCTCGTCCTCTTCCTACCCGCACCTGATGGAGCAGATCTGGCATCGGGTGTGCTTGGCGGCTGGTGAGGCGGGCCCGGCGTGAACCTGGCGAGCACCCTCATCGGCGCGGCCGCGGGCATGGGGGCCGGGGTGGCCCTGTGGGTGTGGCTGCGCACGGGAAGGTACCGCCTCAGTGAGGACGCCCCTCGTCTGAGCCTGGCCCATACGCGGATCGTTATCCCGGCCGCGGCCGCGGCCGGAGCCCTCGCTGGGGTGCTGGATGACCCATGGCTGGTGATCGCTGCGTGGGTCTACCTCGTCGGGTCGGTGGTGGTGGTCTGGATCGACCTGGACGTGCACCGCATCCCAGACCGTCTGCTGAGCTGGTGGGCCCCGGCCCTGCTCGCCTCTCTGGTCTTGGCCACAGCTATGGGTGGTGGGGGCTGGGGAATGCTCGTGACCGCACTGCTTTCCGGCGCAGCCCTGACGGTGCTGTTCCTGGTCCTGGCGCTGGTCGGGTCGATGGGACTGGGCGACGTCAAGCTCGCCGGAGTGACCGGACTCATGCTCGGCGCGCTCGGATGGGCCGCCCTGACTACCGGTGTGGCCGCCGGGTTTGCCGCCGGCGCTGTCGCCGCCCTCTGGATGCTGGTACGTGGTGCTCGGGCGAGCAGCCATCTTGCCTTCGGGCCGGCCATCATCGTCGGAGCGGCCGCAGCAATCGCCAGGGCCGGCCTCGCCGGGTGAGGGTGTCCCCGGCCGGTGACCCTTGCACCTTCCCCGGGCGTGAAGCCTCGCCTACTGATTGCGGTGGTCGTCCTCGCACTACCTACGCAGTGGCCGTGACCCGAGCCGATGGGCAATGCCTTGGGCGTGGCGGGCAGCCGCTGCTAGTCGGCTGGGGTAGCCAAGTGTCTGTAGCGCTTGTGCACCCCGGCAGTGCTGCGTGCGAGCCCGTCGTGCTCCACTAGGAGCGTGGTGATGGTGCGCCATGACAGGCCGCTTCCCAACGCCCTCGTGATCACGAGCTCGAGGTCGACACCCTGATCCAAGGCGAGTCGGGCTTCGCCTACGGCACGGTTCCACGCCAGGCGCGGGTGGTCCGCCAACCATCTCTCGACCTCGTCGGCGTCGAATGCTGCCGGGGCGGTCCTGGATACGGACGGCAGGGGTGCCGGCATCCCCACCGTCAATCGGGGCTTGGTCAACGTCGACTCGGCGCGGCGAGCCTGCGCGGGGGCGGCTCGAAGGGATGAGCGAGAGGGCCGCTCACCGACGATCTCCTCAATCCGAGATGCCAGCTCCTCGTAGCCATAGGTGACCTGCCGGGGGTCGCTCACGGGCTGCAGTCTACGGACACCACGAGCGACAGCCGGTTGGAGTTGACGGGTCGCAGCAAGTGCGAGAGGGTGGATCCATCGCTCCCACCAAGGGCGAGAACCGGACTGACCAGCCGGAGAGAGAGGGGAACCTCATGACCATCACGACCCATCACCGAAGCCTCACGACCTACACTGAGCTCACTGCGAGCATGCAGACTGACCCGGAGGCTCGTCACCACGGTGGCGCGGCCTCCGTGTCGTCTTCACGGCAGGCGTTCCCCGTCAGCGGCTCCAGGTGCGCGACTTTCCCCACCCACATGGAGTGGGTCCCCGACCGGGAACGGCGTGTCGTCCCCGACATGATGGCCGCCCTCTGCCGGCGCTGCCCGGCGCGGCAGAGCTGCCTGCTCTGGGCTTTGGCCGGGCAGGAGCAGGGCTACTGGGCAGGGACCACCAGCAACGATCGCGAGATCATGCTCCAGCTCGACCAGGACGATGTCGATACCGCCGACTGGTTACAGGACCTCGCACGCAACGAGCTCACCAACGGTGCGCTGCACCCCATCGGGGAGGGCGGCTATTTCTGGTACCGACGGCGCGGGTGCCGCTGTGGAGAGTGCAAGAGCGCCAACGCGCAGGCACGTGCCAAGGAGCGCGCCAAGGCCAAGGAGAAGGCGGCGTGACGACGACTCTCTGGATAGGCGAGACTCGGAGTAGTCCCTTACCCGACCCCGAGAAAAGCTGGCACAACACGATGGCCCTTATCGACAGCCCTTGGAGCCGACTTCGGAATCCGGCTCCAATCCCACCTGGATTCACCGCCCGGACCCTCATCGACCTCGACGACCTGGCCTTTGCTCAACTGATCCAGGCGCACCTGGTGCCACGCGACCAGGACCCGCAAGGGCGGCGGCTCTGGGAGAGGTTCTGGAGGGTCCTTCGTGAGGACGACCGGCTCGCTGACCGCACCTACGACGTGCTCGAGCAGTTCCTCAGCACCACGGAGGACGCCATCGAGAGCGGCAATCTCGATGACGCCGGCACCAAACGAGCCGAGAAGTTCACGCAGCAGTGCGAGATGAGCTGGCAGCGGGTCAACCGGGGCCGCGACCGCAACGGCGCCTTAGGTTGGGCCGGGCAGCACGCCACCGCCCACCCCCCGCAGTCTCGCCGCGTGATCGCCTCGCTGATCGCGGCGATCGCCAGGCATCGCGCAGACGTGCTGCGCGAGTTCGGCAAGCCCACCGCCTCAGACGCCGAGCTGTGGGACGTCATGGCCCGCCTTGGGCTCGATCCGCGCGACTACGACACCAGGGACCGCTGACACTCCACGCGCCACGCCGCCACGCCGCCACGCTCCCAAGCCGCGCCACGCTCCCAACGCAACACGAGCCGTAAGGTCATGGGCAGAACCCACCCACCACTTCGGGAGCTCACCACCCCATGGCCAACGACTTGAAGAACCTGCTGGACCGCGTCGAGCGGGTTGACAGGTCTCTGGCGTCTGAACTGCGCCAACAGATCAGCACCCTGGCCAGGCGTCGTGAGTTCGGGCTGAACTTCGAGAAGCACAAGCCGGAGACCGTCGAGTTATACGGAAGAACCGTTCGGGCCGGGGACAAGGTCCGGCTCCTCAACCCCCGAGGGCAGCACGGGCCCCGCGAGGACAGTCGCACCTGGCGAGTCAAGACCATCACCAAGGCCAAGGCTGGCCACCAGGCGCGACTCCAGGACCTCGAGGGTGACGACGAGCAGACCGCCCCGCTGGACGAGCTCGTGGTCATCGCCGACTTCCGCGACCCGATCTACCCCGGGCTGCGCTCAACCGGATCCATACGCCGAGGTGGGGACAAGCCACATCATGTGGTCATCAACGCCGAGAACTTCCACGCACTCGAGACGATGCTGTTCACCAGCCAAGGCGCCGTAGACGCGATTTACATCGACCCCCCCTACAACAGTGGCGCCAAGGACTGGAAGTACAACAACGACTACGTTGACGGCGAGGACGCCTATCGACACAGCAAATGGCTGTCCTTCATGGAGCGCCGACTCAAGCTCGCCCGCAAGCTGCTCAACCCCACCAACTCAGTTCTGATCGTCACCATTGATGAGAAGGAGTACCTGCGCCTCGGGCTGCTACTGGAGCAGACCTTCCCAGAGGCCAACATCCAGATGGTGAGCTCTGTCATCAATCCCAGTGGGTCACAGAGGCCATTGGGCTTCTGGCGCACAGACGAATACATCTTCTTCGTGGCTATCGGGAGCGCGGTGCCCAGTTCCTGGGTGACTGACATGACCAAGGAGGCCGGCGGCCCTGCGCAACGCCGAGCCATCTGGAACAGCCTGCGGCGACGCGGCGCTGGCAATCTGCGCGTTGATCGGCCGGGCTGCTTCTATCCGATCTACGTGAGAGACGGTTCCATCGTCGCCATCGGTTCACCGCTTAGTCCGCAAGAGCAGCCCGGGGACGAACCCGACGTGCCCGGTGCCACGGCCATGTACCCGATCAAAGAGGACGGCACTCAAGGTCGCTATGAGTGCAACCCCAAAACCGCCGAAGAACTCCGCCTGAAGGGATACCTGAGGCTGAAGGTGCACCGAGGTGAGCCGAGCATCCAGTACCTCAGAAAGTCTGAGATTCAGCGGCTGGCAACCGGTGAGCTGGTATCCCGTGGCCAGAACGAACAGGGATACCTAGAGATCGACTGGGGTGCGGAGGTTGCGCGCCAGGTCAAACCAAAGTCCGCCTGGAACATGCCGTCGCACGACGCAGACCAGAACGGTTCACGCATCAACCGACTCCTCATGCCAGATCGCAAGTTTCCGTACCCCAAGTCGCTCTACGCGGTGGAGGACGCTCTCAGGTTCTTCGTCGGCGACAAGCCAGATGCTCTCATCCTCGACTTCTTCGCTGGATCCGGTACGACGGCCCACGCCGTGATGCGTTTGAACAAGCAGGACAGTGGGTGTCGGCGCTCCATCTCGGTCACCAACAACGAGGTATCTGCGGCTGAGCAGAGGGAACTCCTGGCCAAGATGCTGCGCCCCGGTGATCCCGACTGGGAGGCTCTGGGGATCTGTGAGTACATCACCAAACCTCGACTCACTGCAGCGATCACGGGTCACACCTCCACCGGTGCTCCCATCAAGGGTGACTACAAGTCCATCGACGAGTTCCCTATGTCGGACGGGCTCGAGGAGAACGTTGAGTTCTTCACCCTGACCTACGAGGACCCCCGGGTCGTCGCGGCCGACCTCGGGTTCGAGGCCATTGCCCCCTTGTTGTGGATGCATGCCGGGGCTATTGGTGAGCAGATCATCGCCCGCACCGACACCTACGCGGTGGTCGACTCCTATGGGGTGCTCTTCGCCATCGACGCCGCGGGACCCTTCGCCAAGGCCGTCGAGTCGAAGAACTCGGTCCGAGTGGCATTCATCGTGACCGACGACGAGAAGCAGTTCCAGCGAGTGTCCGGACTGCTGCCCTCACAGGTCGAAACGGTTCGGCTCTATGAGTCGTACCTTCGGACCTTCGAGATCAACACCGGCAAGGAGTAAGCGGTTGCGCTTCCAGTTGAAGGACTACCAGGACGACGCAGCCCGCGCCGTGCTGGAACGGCTCGAGCAGTGCCGTGAGGACTACCACCGCCGCGGGGAGCGGTTCTCCTTCGCGCTGTCCGCTACCACCGGGGCCGGCAAGACGGTGATCGCGGCCACGGTCATCGAGGCACTTGTTCACGGCTCCACCGAGTTCGACGTTGAGGCCGACCCCGGGGCAGTGGTGCTGTGGATCAGCAAGGACCCCGCCCTGAACGAGCAGACCCGGCACCGCATCATCGAGGCCGCTGATCGGGTCCCGGTCGGTGACCTGGTGCTGCTGGACAAGGACTTCGCCGGTGAGAAGCTGGAGAAGGGCACCGTCTACTTCATCAACCCGGCCAAGCTGGCCAGCAGCAGCCTTTTCGTGCGCAAGACCAACGCTCGGCAGTTCACCTTCTGGGAGATCCTCGACAACACCATCAGGGACGAGCACCTGACCCTTTACGTCATCCTCGACGAGGCCCACGAGGGCATGAAGGCGGTCCGGCGGGACGAGGCCGAGGAGCGCCAGACGATCGTGCAGAAGATCATCAATGGCAACGGCTCCAACCTGCCTGTCCCGATAGTCTGGGGCATCTCGGCGACACCGGAGCGGTTCACCACCGCAATGGCCAGCGCCACCGAGCGCACAGCCAAGTCCAACGTGGTCATCGACCCCGTGCGGGTCCAGGCATCTGGACTGCTGAAGAACACGCTCGTGCTCGACATACCCGACGAGAAGGGCGACTTCGAGACCTCCATGCTGCGGGACGGCACGGTCGAGTTCGTCGATCAGAGCGCACGATGGGCCGAGTACTGCGCGAGCGTGGGGGAGGACCTGGTCACCCCGCTGCTGGTGGTGCAGCTACCCAACAAGGAGACCGGGGCGGCGGGGGAGAAGGCCGAGGACCTGTTCATCGCCAACACCCTCAGCGTCATCCGTGGCGCCTTCGCAGAGTTCACCGACGACTGCGTCGCTCACGTCTTGGGCGACCGCGGCGATCTGGAGATCAACGGTGTGCCGATCCCCAAGGTCAAGCCGCAGGACATCCAGAACGACCCCACGGTGCGGGTGCTGCTGGCAAAGGACGCCGTCTCCACCGGCTGGGACTGCCCTCGCGCGGAGGTGCTCGTCTCGCTGCGGCCGGCACGAGACAAGACCTACATCACCCAGCTGCTCGGTCGAATGGTGCGCACCCCCCTGGCCAGGTCGACTAACGACGACCGGCTCAACTCGGCCTCGTGCTTTCTGCCGCACTTCGACCGGCCCACAGCAAAGGCGGTCTCCGAGGAGATCATGGGTGTCGCCAAGACACGCGGCGGCGAGCCACCGCTTCCTCCGGGACCAAAGGTGATCTTCCAGCCGGTCGACCTGGCCTGGAACGAGCAGGTGCCTGACGAGGTGCGCGAGCTGCTGGAGAGCCTGCCGTCCCTACCCAAGCCGGCGGCTATGCCCAAACCAGTCAAGAGAGCGATCGACGCGGCCACCGCGATGGCCGTCGACGGCCTGGTGGACAAGCCCAACGAGCAGCTCATGGGCACCTTCTTCGGGGTTCTCGACGGTGCTGCGGCCCAGTACGCCGCCGACGTCGAGCAGATCGCGGCCGCGATCATGCAAGCCGAGATCAGACGCTTCACCACCCGGCACGGGGACAGCGCTGCGCAGTCCAGCCAGATGGTGAGGGAGGCGGATGAGAACACCGTCAAGGAGGCACTTGGGACTACCCGGCGGATCTTTGGCGCAGCTGTGGTCACTGGGTACCTCAAGCGGCTCTACCAGCAGGCGCTTGCCGCCGACGGCATCACCGCTGACTTGGTCAGCATCGACGCCAAGGTTGCGGCCTTGTCCCGGATTGAACGAAACGGAGAGACCGTCGTCGTCAAGGCACTGCATGACGCCGCCGAGACCCAAACCCGGGCATGGTTGGAGAAGTACCACGGCCAGATCAAACTCCTGGGCGACCCCCGACAAGCGGTGTACGACGACATTCGAGGCCAGGCGCGCGAGCCAGAACCGACACCCACCCAGCTGAAACTCAATCAGCGCGTAGAGGGCGCCACAGCGGACGGGGAGAAGCTGCCGCGCTACCCCAAGCACGTCTTGGCCGACAGCGACGGCCAGTGGCCACTGGACCCCAAGTTCACCAGCTGGGAGAAGGACGTCCTGGCGCAAGAGCTCGAGCGATCCTCGGTGGTGGCCTGGTATCGCAACCCCTCCGATGCCGGCAAGCACTCCATCCGAGTGCCCTACCGCAAGGACGGCGCCTGGAAGTCGCTGCAGCCGGACTTCATCTTCTTCGACACCAACGCCGACGGGCAGATCGTGCCCTCGATCGTCGACCCTCACAGCGGCAGCTTCACCGGCGCCCTGGAACGCCTCGAGGGGTTGGCCCGGTACGCCGAGGATCACGGTGCGGTCTACGCACGGATCGACGCGATCGACGAGGGGCGGGACAAGACACTGCGCTCCCTGGATCTGAAGGACCCGGCGGTGCGGTCGGCGATCCTGGCCGCCGAGAAGGCCGGAAAGTCAGCGGTCGACCTCTTCAACGGCCCTCACTCTCGAACCTACTGATCCGTTTCTCGACCGAGGGGAAGGGCGGGGTCACAGAGACCTTGCTGGTGAACCTTCCCAGGTGACCGTCGCAAACCACTGACCGTGCGAGGCCACCATGGATGTGCTCACTGCTGCGTGGGTCGGGGCAGGCTCCCCAACCCCTCTCCTGTCCACCCTGACCGGACAGTGCTCCCACTGCGGAGCCCACGAGCACCTGACCCCGCTGCGTGCGGTGGTGTCCAAGCAGTTCACCGGTTTCGACGGGTGGGCAAACCCCTCTGGTCGGGGGGTGTGCCCCATGTGCGCGTGGGGCTACTCCACCGCTGAGCTACGCGCCGGGGCACACCTGATCACTCGTAAGCCGGCATCGTTGACCTCTCTGGGCCGCGCCGGTGTCGCCGACTTCTTGAGATCCGGCCCGCTCAAGGCCGGAGACGCGCTGGTCGTTCCTCTCAGGCCCGGACGCAAGCACCTGCTCCCGGCGGCCGTCTGGGGTCGGGTCAGCATCGAGGACGTCGACCTGGCTTGGAGCCATCAGGAGGTGCGCCTGCTGCGGCAGCTCGACCAGCTGCGGACCCTGGGCTTCGGCTCACGCATGCTCACCGCCGCAGCCCCGCCCTTCCACGTCATGAAGAACCTGGCACAAGAGCAGTTTCGGCAGGCGCTCCAGGCCTGGGACCTGCTCGAGCCCTGGCGACAGCAGGGAAACCCCTGGATGGCGCTGGCTGTGCACATCACCACCCCAACCACCACGAAGGAGAGCCGTCGATGAACACCCCCTTTCGCAGCGTCACCGCCGCGGGCAGCCCGCTCACTCACCTGGTAGTGGCAAGCCCGGCGCTGCCAGGCACCCGACCCGACGACCTGCCTGCGACCACCTTGTGTGGCCGCGCTGCCCTGCAGGAGATCGACAACCACCCCGCTGAGGTGCAGTGCCCCCGATGTCTGGACCGGGCGCCAGCGTTCATGGCGCTGCCGACCTACGCGGTGATGCTGTGAACCAGGACGTCACTCCAACGTCGCGATGGCTGGCCACCACGGCTGACTTCATGCCGGCCCTGGCCGGGCCCGCCGGCGAGGCCGAACGCCTGCTGTTGCTTGTGCACTACGGCATCGACTGGTCCGGCGGATGGGTCTCCCGGTACCGATCGACGTATTGGGAGAGCCTGCTGCCTGACCGGGTGATCTGCGCGACCTACCGCTCCGGCAACCTTCGCCGGTGGTGGCGCGACGTCGCCGACGACCTCGGGTCCCAGCCCCGCACCGCCGCCGAGCGCGCCGAGCTCGAGCAGCTGCTGCGCGCGGAGTCTCTCCCAGTGCTCGAGGTCCTCCGCTTCGAGACCGAGGCGCTGCTGCTGAGGACCCGGATCGTGGCCGACGCCGTCCGCCAGACGCGCGCTACCCGTGTCGGGGCGGTGGCCTGATGCGCACCACGAGCTGGGACGGCACCCTGACCGCCTTGTCCTCGATCGCCCATGGCGGCGTGACCCGAGGAACCATCACGCTGCTGCGGCGTGAGCTGGTCAGCGCCCCGAACGGAGATCTCGTCCACGTTCCGATCGTCTCCGGGAACACTTTCCGTGGACGTCTGCGCCGGCTGGGGGAGGAGCTGCTGCGAGACGCTGTTGGCTACGAAGGCCTGCTGCACCCGGCGGCCGCTCATGCACTCAGAGGTGGCGGCTCGTTGGCCAAGACCGGGCATGAGCCACTGTCTGGCAACCGCCTGCAGCAGCTGCGCGACCTCGTGCCCCAGATCGGTGTCTTCGGCGCGGCCGGCGGCGGGACGATCATCAACGGCGCCCTCGACGTCGGGAAGGTGGTCCCCCAGCTGCGCGAAACCAGGCACATCACCGGAGTCACCACGACCCGCTCAGCGTTCACCGCCACCCAGCTGGAGGCATACACGCGCCAGGACGACGGCGACGGGCACGACTTCGCCGGCGTCATCCCCTCGACCGAAACCGGAGCCGAACTCATCTTCGGCGACGACGGCCAGCCTGAGCCGGTGCTGCGCGGTAGCAACCAGATGCTCTTCCACATCGAGACCTTCCCCGCCGGCACGGTGTTCAGCACCTGGCTGCGGCTGCGGCGACCCAGCCCTTTGGAGATGGCGTTCTTCCTCGAGGTCCTCCAGACGTTCCGTTCCGACGGACGGCTCGGCGGCAGGGTCGGGATCGGACATGGGCAGGTGCGGGCAAACCTCACCAACGACTCGACATCAGCGGATGAGGACATTCCGGACTGGCGATCTGTGGTCACCCAGAACCGTGAGGAAATCCTCACTGCCCTTCAGGGGCTCTCGTGAAGAAACTGAGGGTCCGGGCACACCTCGCCTTCGGGATCGCGCAGGCCGCGCCCTGGGGGATCGCCCTAGACGGGCTGCTCGCCTCGGAGCTATGGGCTCGACAGAAGGCCATCTACAGGGAGCAGGGTCACGACTACGTGCGGGCGATGGAACGAGACGACCCTCCCGATCTCGATCTTCCGTTGGCGCGCTGCACGCCCAGCCAGGGCCCTTGGCATTGGGCCGCGACCTGCGCACGCCCTGACCAGGACCCTGGACGGGTGGACGTCCACACCTGGACCGGGAGAGTGGACGCCCGAGCACTTGAACAGGTGTCCCACGGACTACCCAAGACGGTCTCTGACCGTCAGGGTCGCTACCGCGCGCGCAGGATGCCATTGCTGGTCACTCCATGCTCCTCGGTCACGTGGCACGCCGTCGGCGACCCCTCGGCCATCCTCGAGCTTCTGGAGCCGATCGTCAGCATCGGTAAGAAGCGCTCCACCGGTGAAGGCCACGTACTGCGTTGGGAGGTGGAGCTCGCCGGGGACCTCGACGACTTCACCGCGGGTCATCTGCACCCCGACGGGACTCTCGGCCGGCCGTCTCCCTTGAGTTGTCGAGCCCGCGCCGGCGGTGACGTTCTCGACGGCGGCCGCGGTCGCGCCGGCATTCGTCCTCCATACATGCACCCAACACGCCAGCACCAGCTCGCGCTCCCGGCGCTGTTGAGCTCATGACCGCAGGCCTCGACGTGCACGCCCTGCAAGGGCTGCGGGCCACCCGGCGCGACCTCGACCTCATTCGGCGACGGATCCGCAGGCATCTCGACGAACACGAGGGCTATGTCGCCTTCTCTGGTGGTAAGGACTCCCTCGTCGTCCTCGATCTGGTCCGCCAGGTTGCGCCTGATGCGGTCGTGATGTTCTTCGACAGCGGACTGGAGTTCCCCGAGACCTACGCCTACCTCGAGCAGCTGACGGCACTGTGGTCGCTGAATCTGCATGTCATCCCAGCCCGGATGACGACCCTCGAGGTGCTGGCCGGCAACGGCGGCTGGGACCACCGCGCTCTTGACCTGGGGGTGCCCAACCTGCACCAGGTGCTCATCGTCGAACCAGCCGCCATCGGACACCGAGCACACGGACCCGGCGAGCTGTGGGGGGTGCGCGCGCAGGAGTCCCGCGGACGAGCGGCGGGCTATGTCAACGCACTTCGATCAGCCACTTGCAGGTGCACCACCACCTGCACCACGCAGCAGCGACGAGCACAGCACGGCGGGCTGATCAGCCGGGTCGACGGCACCGTCGCCTACGGTCCCGTGTGGGACTGGCACACCGACGAGATCTGGGGTCACATCAGCCGGAACCAGCTCCCGGTCAACCCGGTCTACGACAAACTGCGGCGGCTCGGCGCCCCCGAGCACTTCCTGCGGGTATCGGCGATGATCGACGGAAGCAGACTCGAAGAGGGCCGGATCACCTGGCTTCGGCGCGGCTGGCCAACCCTGTTCGAGGAGCTCGCGACTGTCCTTCCCCGGCTACGCGAGTTCGTGTGAGCGAAGGAGGAAACCAGTCGTGGAGCCGTACGAGGAGATCGTTGCCGACGCAGTCGGGGACGTCACGAGGTTGACGGACGCGCTGCTCGCGCGAGCCCGAGCGCAGAACCCTGGCGTCGAGTTCTCCATCTCACTCGACCAGGCGCAGTCTCTTCTGCTGCCCCGGACCTCTGACCGGGTGTATCGCACCGTCAACGGACAGTTGGGCTACTACGCAGGCCATGTCTACGACGACGCGCTCGTGGAAGCCTCGGATCACCTCCCCGAGTACGCCGAACTGGTCACCCTGGTCCCGGTCGATTCCGACGCGCCACTTTGGCAGGGGGACCTGCGCACCGGGTTGATCACCTCACTGCCCTGACGAGGCACGCCGCGCCGCGGAAAAGGCCACCTTCCCGAGGAGGGGCGAACCCGCCTCGTGTCGGCCCTCAAGAGCTTGTGCGCTGTTCCACTGTGCCCGGCACCCCATGCCGCCGGGCACAGTGGATTTCCCTGTGTTTCAGGGGTGTTCGGTGTCGGTGGTGGCGGTAGTGTCGATGGCACCAACCAACTGGGGCGGGCTGACCATCTGCCCCCTGACTCCGATGAGGAGATGACCCATGACAACCATGGCTGCTGAGGCTCCAGCGTGGAGCATTGACCTGGTGGGACGACCCGCTGTGGTCGACCAGGAGATCACGACCGTGACGGCGCTGCGGGGCAGTGAGGTGTTCACCGCGCGTGAGCCGGGAACCGGCCGGGAGGGTGCGACGGTGGTGCTGCTGCCGGTGACCGGTGAGTTCGTCGAGATGCCTGACGTGATCCCCTCCGGGGTGAAGGGCTACTGGTTGGGGCCGGTGGAGGCCGTGACGCGGGTGCATGAGACGTTCTCGGTGTTCGTGCTGTGCGGGTCCACGGTGCGTCGGCTGGTGATGCCGGTCGCCAAGGCCGACGCACGCCACCTGGTCACGGGGAGGGCCACCGAGGGCGAGCGAGCCGCGATGGGGGCGCTGTTGGCTGAGGCGAGGGCCCACCACGCCACCCGTAGCGAGCATGAGGCGTGGCGCGAGCAGGTCGTGGCTGAGGCACACGGTGAGGCCGACGACCGCGAGTGGTGTGGGGAGTTCGATGACTTCATGGCCCGTGTGGGGCTGCCCCGGAAGCGAGCCATATTCAACGGATGCAACGTTGGGGCCGCTCGTCCAGCGGGCGGCCCCAACATCTCGTGACGAGGTTACAGTCGATCGAGCCCTGTTCAACCGAAGTAACTTGCGGGGCCATTCACGCCCTAGCCGCGATGGGAGAGTAATCATGACCGACAAGAAGGTTGTATTCGTCGCGTTCGCGATCGAAGACGAGAGGATGCGGGACCTCTTCAAGGGACAATCCCTGCACCCGCGCCACCCCTACGAGTTCATCGACATGTCGGTCAAGAAGCCGTACGACACTGAGTGGAAAGAAAAGGTCCGCACCCGGATTCGCCGCTCCGACGGAATTGTGGCTTTGGTCAGTAAGAACTCGCTCACGTCATCTGGTCAGAAGTGGGAGATCCAGTGCGCCAAGGAGGAGGGGAAGAAGATCCGAGGCATCTGGATCTACTCCAATGACCGGACTGCGCTGGCGGGCGTCCAAACCGTCGAATGGACCGACGCTAACGTGGCGAATTTCATCGACTCGCTCTGAGCTATGCGTAAGGCACTCATCGTGGGGATCGACTACTACGAGTCGATAGTATCGCTGCACGGAGCAGCCAATGACGCGCACAATGTCAAGGGGGTCCTGGACCGGCACGCCGACGGGACCACGAACTTCACTCAGCCCAAGTTGCTTGTGGCGACGAGCGAGGATAGTGCCGTGTCGCGAACCGAGTTGCGCGAATCCGTCCAGGAACTGTTTCGGGACAAGGCCGACATCGCGCTGTTCTACTTCTCGGGCCACGGCTATATCGACAGCACGGGCGGATTCCTGTGCCCTAGCGACTGTGCTGACGGCCATGACGGACTCGCCCTCAGCGATGTGATGACGTTGGCCAGTCAGTCCCCGGCGGAGAACAAGGTCATCATCCTCGACTGCTGCCACAGCGGAGGAGCGGGGAACAATCCGATTTCTCCCGCGTTTGCCGAGATCAAGGACGGCGTGACGATTCTCACCGCGTCAACGGCGAAACAGTATTCACTGGAATCGAATGGTTCTGGGGTGTTCACCAACCTCCTCGTGGATGCTCTCAGCGGTGCCGCGGCTAACCTGGTTGGTGAGGTTACGCCGGGCAGTGTGTACGCACATGTCGATCAATCGCTAGGGCCTTGGGCCCAGCGGCCGGTCTTCAAGACCAACGTTGAGCGCTTCGTTTCACTGCGAAAGGCAGAAGCTCCGATCGCATTGACAGCTTTGCAGAGGCTGACCGAGCTGTTTCAGGACCCGGCGTTGGAACTCCCGTTGGATCCGTCCTACGAGCCCGAGCGTAATGGGAGCGAGCCCCCGGGCACTCCGCTGCCGGATCCCCTGAAGAACGCAGATTTCGCGATCTTGCAGGAACTCGCAAAGGTCAACCTCGTACGGCCCGTTGGGGAGAAGCACATGTGGCACGCAGCGATGAACTCAAAGGCTTGCGAACTGACCGTCCTTGGTCAGCATTACTGGGGACTAGTCAACCAAGAGCTCATCTAATGTCCGAGAGCGACAGGATCCGACAGGTCCTCGAGAGCAAGAGGATCCTCGATCGGCTCGCCTCGATCGAGCACGAGCGATGGGCCCACTGGCAACGCTACGTCCATGCCCACTGCCAACGACGTGACGATGGGTCCCTCGTCATCCCACCAGATCTTGTCGCAAGGTGGGAGCGGCAGATCGAGACGCCGTTTGTCAACCTCCCGGAGGGAGAACAGGAGAGCGATCGCGAACAGGTCCAGCGATACCTGCCAGTCGTCATCAGAGCACTGGAGGACTGGCAGGCCCTGGACAGCTAGCGAGAGCAGGGGCGCGACGCTTGGCCCGCAGGCCTCGGGTGATCCATCCGCATCAATGATGCATATAATGCAACAGTGACGAACGTTGTTGCGGGACGATTCCCCGGGGTTGCCCCTTCTGTGGATCCCGAGCGCATCGTCTTCGACGCGATGCAGGAAGGGTGGGCCGCTCAACAGAGGTCGCGGCAGTTGAAGGCCTCGACGATCGAGGGCCGGCTGGCTGTCGTGAGGCGCTTCGCGGAGTACACCAACCAGTACCCATGGCAGTGGACAGCAACCGAGTTCGAAGCCTTCGTCACCAGCCTGGTCGGGGCTCGACCGACGACGATCCGCGGCTACCAAGCAGCCTTGCGAATCTTCCTGGAGTACGTCACGAGCGCGGACTACGAGTGGGTAAGCCGATGCAAGGACGAGTTCGGGTCTGCCCCGACCCAGGTCGTCACCGAGTGGAACAGCTACCACCACACCACGCCTTACGAAGGCGACCCCGGACGCCGCCCACTCACCTACGACGAGGTTCAGGCACTATTCGACGCCGCTGACGGTCTCGTGGAGAGCATTCGTTGCCGAGGCCGGAAAGGCGCGATCGCCGCGCAGCGTGACGCCATCGTCCTCAAGGTGGTGTATGCCTTTGGGCTTCGACGCCGCGAGCTCTGGGGCCTTGACCTCGCCGATCTCCACGGCAACCCCAAGGTGCCCGAGTACGGCAAGGCGGGCTGTCTGTTCGTGAGATGGGGCAAGAGTTCGCGTGGCGGTCCTCCGAAGCGTCGATCCGTATTGCTGGTGCCGGAGATGGACTGGGTCGTTGCCTCGGTGCGGCAGTGGATCGATGAACTGAGACCGATGTTCGGGCCGACGGGCCACCCTGCGCTGTTCCTCTCCGAGCGAGCTGGACGTCTCTCTCTGAGGTCGATCAACCGAGCGTTCAACGACGCCCGCGAGGAAGCGGGCCTGCCCGGAGAACTGGACTTGCACTCGCTCCGCCACTCCTACGTGACCCACCTGATCGAGTTCGACTACCCGGAACGCTTCGTTCAGGACCAGGTAGGCCACCAATACGCCTCCACCACAGCGGTCTACGCCGGCGTCTCAGACGATTACCGGCATCGGCTGCTTCAGCGCGTCATCGACCGGGACCGACACCGATGGGAGATCACTCATGATCCGCAAGATGGGCTATGACTGGCACTTGCGCCAGCTCATGGCAACGCATGGCATGTTCCAAACGAGCGACCTGCTTCCACTCCTCGAGGAGCGAGGCATTCATCTATCACGGGAGCAGGTCTACCGGCTGGTGACCCAGCCGCCGCAGCGGCTGTCCATGGACACCCTCGCAGCGCTGTGCGACATCCTCGGGTGTGGGCCGGGAGACCTCATCAGCGTGTCGGTGGTGAATCGGGAGGTTGCCAAGACCGGCACGACGGCAGCTCGTGAGCAACCTCCCGTTCGACGCACGACAATCCGGCGGCCCAAGGGTCTATGACGTGCTCTCCTGGCCGACTGATCCACGGCTGGTCGAGGCGATCTGTCGGTTGCTGGACAACCCCGACGTCCGGGACTCTGTTGCCGAGATTCTCGGTGGGCTCAACCTGTACCCCAAGGTCCAAGCCAAGTTGCTCAGCTACTTGGACAGCCACCCCGATGCTCTGGTGTCAGGACGATCGGACGGCCCTGCAAGTCGCCTGCGCCTTCTCAAGGCCCTTGCCGAGACACACCCAGGGCTCGTCGTCCCAGCCAAGTGCTCGGGTTGCGGGCGTCAAGTGGTTCTCAACCGCTGGGGCGCCAACGGCGACCGAGTCTGCGGCACCTGCTATCTCGCCAATCGGCTTGTCCCCTGCGGGCGTTGCGGCCGCATCAGGCCAGTCGGCGGCCGCCACTCCACGGATGGCCTGGTCTGCACGGCGTGCATCAGGCATGATCCGGCGCGTCGCCAGGAATGCTCCCTCTGCGGCCGGGTCAACCCCGTAGCAGCCCGAACTCCAGGTGGCGAGCCCCTGTGCCAGACCTGCCGACCGCGGGAGAGCTTCGTCTGCCTGAGTTGCGGGCGCACGCACACGGTGAAGAGCCTCAACGTCGCCGGTGCTGCCTTGTGCTGGGCCTGCTACAAGCGTCACCACAAGCAGGCGTGTTCTGACTGCGGTCGAGAGCACGCGCAGGTCCCCCGGCGGGGACCACGGGGGGAGCGACTATGCGACCGATGCTGGGACCCGAGACCGGTCTCTTGCCGGGACTGTGGCAAGGGCACGTCGCCCAAAGTCAGGCGGGTCAATGGCGGGCATCTCTGTTACGCCTGCTACGTCCTCAGTCGCCCGCAACGACCCTGCGGGGCGTGCGGTCGTACCTCGCCCGTGTGGGCCGAGCTTCCCCTCGGACCTGTGTGCAGCGCCTGCTACCAACAGATCCGCACCAAGCCTCACCCTTGCTTTCAGTGCGGCGAGAGTAGACCCCTGGTCGGGATCGCCAGCGGTGATCGCCGGATCTGCGGTGCATGCGCGGGCCAACGACGCCCGTGGACCTGCCACGCCTGCGGTGTCCTCGCTGCTCCCTACTCTCGTGGACGATGTCCGAGGTGCACCGCTCAGGAAGAACTGATGTCTGTGATCTCACGCGACGGTGATGTGGTTGAGAGCCTCAGACCGCTGCTGGACTACTTCGACATCGAGAACCGCCCCATGACCGCGATTGGCTGGACGCGCAGCCGATCCGCGGCCATCCTTCGCGAACTCCTCAACGGCAAAGGTCTGAGCCACGAGGCGCTCGATGCCGAGAACAACACCGCAGCCGCCAACTTCCTTCGAGCACTTCTCATGTTCACCGGAGTCTTGCCAGGTCGTGCATCGGAACTAGACGACACCCTTGAGTGGCTGACCCAGCGACTTGGCGCCGTACAGCCCCAGCACCAGACGATCGTTCGACGGTACGCGATGTGGCACGTACTGCGACGGGCGAAGGGGCGCCCTCACCGCCCGGCAACTCGTCATCACGCACGCGAACGTCTCCTCCTCGCCCTACGCCTTCTGTCGTGGCTGGAAGCCGAAGGGCATGGGCTCCAAGAGTTGTCGCAGTCGGGGTTCGACCGTTGGCTCGCCAATGGACCGCCGGCTCGCGTGGAGATCCGTGACTTCATCAGCTGGGCCCATCGCCAAGGCTTGGTGGACGAGCTGCGGGTACCGCTGCGGCGACATAGCCAGCCATCGGAGTTCCTCCCCACGGATCGGCGCTGGGAGACGCTTCACCGGTGCATCGTCGACTCCTCACTTCCGTTAAACATCCGTGTGGCTGGCGCCCTCCTTCTCCTTTTCGCCCTCGGGCCGACCGCCTTGACCACGATGAGCGTGGAACAGGTCGTCGAACATGAAGGCCGCGTCGAACTCATCGTCGGGCGAACGCCGATCCACCTCCCTGACTCTCTAGCGGATCTCGTGCTGCAGCAGCGGAAAGTGGCCGAAGAGTCGATGAGCGGCTGGCTCTTCCCCGGTCAACACCCCGGCCGACACCTCAACCCCGGCAGTCTGGCAGCACGCACGAAGCAGTGCTTGGGAATCGGAGTCCGTCCTTCCAGGAACGCCGCACTCGCGCATCTCGCTAAGGAGCTGCCCGTCCCCGTACTCGCGGATTACCTCGGCCTGGCACACACCACCGCTTCCCAGTGGGCTGCCCTGGTCGAGCGCCAGTGGACTGAGTACGTCGTCCTGCGCCGAGCTCAGGATCCGGCGTGAGGAACGCTGGTCGGGTTGAACACCGCCAGGCGCTTACCTCAGGATCCACGCGGGCGCCAGGCCTCCCGCCGTCGGTCGTCAACCTCGCCGGCGGCTGCGTTGACCGCGATTGGTGCGTGTCGGTGGCGGAGACGTCCCCGTCGTGCGGAACAGGTCGACCCATGCCATCGTGCTCATCGACTTGGGCACGTCGGATCCCGCGAGTCTGTGCTTGAGCAACCAGGACGTGGCGTCCTTCGGACTTCCGAGGGCGGTATTGCGAGCGAGAATCTGAGCCAATCCGTGTCCCGGACCGGTGTACACCCGATGGACAAGGGCCTGAAAGCGGCGACGATCGCGCATGCGGATGGGCGGGTCTGGGCAGCGCCGGATCGCCATCAGGCCTCCGTCGACTCCCGGAGCCGGGGTGAACGCTCGGGCCGGCACGCGACCGTGAAGGGTGAACTCGAACCATGGTGACCATTGAGCGGTCATCATGCTGGCTCCACCCACGCCGGCCCGTCGTCGGGCAACCTCCCACTGGACGAGTAGCACCGCGTCGGTCCACCCGGGTGCATGCAGGATGTGGCGGAGGATGGCAGTGGTCTGGTGGAAGGGGAGGTTCCCGACGAGCACGTGCGGATAGTCAGGGATCCTGTGCTTGAGGAAGTCGCCCTCGGTGATCGTGGCGAGACCAAGCTCTTGGTTGAGCTTTCGGGCGAGACGGGGGTCGATCTCGACGGCGTGGACGGGTCTACCAAGGCTCAGGAGTGGGCGGGTTAACGCGCCCTCGCCTGGTCCGATCTCCAAGATCGGTCCGCACGTGTCGCGGACCAGGTCGATGATGCGTCGGATCGTCTGGCGGTCGGTGAGGTAGTTCTGGCCGTGCTCGTGACGGCCGTGGCGGTAGGTGGGCACTGCTTCGCTCCGTTGTTCGTGGCGGAGCCGGGCATGGCATAGCGGCCGCCCGGCATGACTCCGGGGGCGGGAGCGTCACGAAGAGAAGTGCTGCTCGCCGCCGTCAGCGGCTGCGCAGGCGCAGCGAGGCAGTGCCCTGAACCAACATGCCCACCACCCTAGAGCACGGACCAGGAAGTTCCCATCGAGTATCTGAAGTACCGCCCGCGCTCACACGATGCCCTCCCTGTGAGCATTCCCCCGGCGGTGCGGACGCCGCGTCGGTCATTCCAGGGTCGAGAACTCGCAGGCTGCGAAAGGAGAACTGTGCTCACCCCGAATAGTGCACCCCTACCAGTACGCAGCCGCGACTACGACCTCGAGGTCGAGGTCAGCGCGACCGTCCGAGTCACCCTGAGCGCCACCAGTGAGAGCGAGGCCATCTGCGCACTAACCCGTGAGGGAGTCTGGGCCGCGCTCGGCGAGGACGACATCACGTGGGAGGTCGGCGACGTCGACGTCGACTGACCTCCTCTGACCAGTACGCCGGCGGCGGGTGAGCGCCACAGCCCGCCGCCGGCGTACCCACCACCACCGCCTGCCTGACGCCGCCACAGGCTACTATCATCCCTAACATAGAAACGGATGTTAGGAGGCTGCGCGAATATGCAGGCAATCGCCGTCAACATCGCCCGGACATACCCCCTTGTGATCGAACTGGGGCTGGAGGGAGACCGGGCTGCCCAGCTCGAGCGGCTGAAGCAGGTGACTCTCGGGGACTGGGCGCGGGTGAGCACGAAGGATGCGCAGAGCGTTCAGTTGATCCTCGGCTCATACCTGGGCACGATCGTGTCCGCCTACGCCGTGTCCGAATACACCCGGGGCGATGATGACCGGATCCGCTGGAGCGGGAGGCCTGCTGACGACTTCGCCGGCCTGATCGGAACGCCGCTGCCGGGAGGCGACTGGAGGCGCGGCCAGGCGCGGCCTTTGCGGTGGGTGCACGTGGCGAGGCAACCCGGCAACGCCGAAGCGGCCATGCAGGGGTTCCTGATCGAGATGCTTCGGTATCGCCACGACTCACGCCGCCGAGAGCTCGTCGAGGAACTCGAGTCCCGGATCTCGGTGCGGGTCCAGTCACCAGATGCGGTCGTGATCCGGGTACCCGCCGGGGTGAGCATCCTCATCGAGCCAGTCTGAGAACCCCCGAGCCTGGCCACCCCATGCCGCCTGACGCGGCTGCTGTGGGTCGGTCCGGGGTCGGTGGTGGGCGGTAGCGTCGAATGCACCAACCACGTTTCGAGCGACTGACCATCGCTTGCTGAGACCCGAGGAGGGGTCATGACGTTGACCATCGAGCACACCGAGGCCGAAGGCACCTTGCTGCACGGGACATCTCGAGGGGACGGTTCGGCCGAGGTCGTCAAGGGGCTGGGTTGGCGGTGGGGGCGCAGCATCGGGCTGTGGTTCGTTCCGCGCAGCCGGGACGCGGCACCGAAGCGGGTGTTGATCGAGCAGACCGCAGTCCAGCTGCGCGCGGCCGGGTTCGAGGTCGAGGTGGTGATCGACACCACGACCGGGGACCGCGGCGAGGTCGAGGAGCGGCTGGCCGTGCGTGCGCAGGCGCGGGCGGGGCGACTGGAGGACCGGGCAGAGCGTGAGCAGGCCAAGGCGCAGCAGCGGTACGCAGCCTCGCGCCGGATCGCGGACGGGATCCCGTTCGGGCAGCCGATCCTGCTTGGGCACCACTCGCAGGCCGGGGCCGAGCGGGACGCTCGCAAGATCCGGTCCCACATGGAGGCCAGCCTGGAGCACCAGGAGCGAGCCGAACGTGCGGCCGCGGCTGCCGCGGTCGCGGCGGCAGGACCCCGGCATCGGCAGAGTCCGGTGACGGTGGCCAACCGCATTGAGCGTCTCGCCGCCGGCGTCCGACGCATGGAACGCAGCCTCGCCCAGTCTGCCGCGGCCGGGCACCAGCGCCAGGACCTCGAAGACCTGCTCGCCATCGACCGGGCCGACCTCGAGCACTGGCAGAAGGTGCGGGCCGACCAGCTCGCCACCGGCCAGGCCACCAACTACAGCCCCGAGAATGTCGCCGTGGGCGACCTGGTCAAGATCAGCGGCTCCTGGCACACCGTGGCCCGCTGCAACGCCAAGACCGTAGCGGTGAAGACGGGCTACTCCTGGACCAGCAAGGCGCCCTGGCACACGGTCCAAGAACACCGACCCCGAGGTGCCGGCAACGCCTGATAACCCCCCTTCTCACCCACCGACCGTGCAGTGCCAGCGCCAGCAGCGGAATCGTGTCACTCAACACCACACAAGACGCAAGGAGGCAGCCATGACAGCCACCATCGAGACCGAAGGCGAGCAGGCACAGCGGCAGCGCATCGCCCGACTGCGCGGGATCCGGTTCCTCGCCGCGCACGCGCTTGCCGCCGGCGATGCCGACGCCTTCCACGTCGGATGTACCGGCATCGTGAGCATCCAGGGTGGCCGGGGGTGCCTGGCCCAGCTCGTGCAGCTGCTCGACGCCCAGCCGGCCGAGAGTGAGAGCGAGATGTTCAGTGAGTGGACAGCAGCTGTCACCTTCGAGGGCGGCACCGTCACCGTCGAACTCACCGAAGGCCGCGACAACTAGGGTCGCTCAGCGATCATCGACCACCTGCGAAGACGGGCACCCCATGCCGCCCGTCTTCGGAGGCTCACGGCAGTTGCGCGTCAGTGCTGGCGGGTAGCGTGAGAACCACCAAACCTGTTGAGCCGGCTGACCATCGGCTCCTGACTCCGCAAGGAGATGTCATGGCTGCGACTGCAAGCCACACCGCTGATGGTGTGCCAATCACGCCCGGGCTGGCTGTATGGAACAACAACCTCCAACGTGACCGGGTCGTTCGTCTGCACCACACAGAGGACGAGCGGAACCATGGCGTGGAGACCGGGAGAGAGGTGTCGTGGTGGGTCACCGAGCGGGGCCTCTTCGACGGCTCTCGAATGAGCACCGTTCATCCGTCGTCTGGCGAGGTCGCCAGGGTCGAGCAGGTGGGCTCTTCTGTCGCAGAGGCGCTGGCACGCATGGATCAGCTGGCCGCGATCGTCATCGAGGCGACCGTGGCCGAGATGCGGGCCGCGGCCTATGCGATCGCCCGGCAGACCCGGGAGCAGCACCCCACCGTCGTGCGGGTGCACCTGGAGGCGTCCGACCAGGGCGACTGGCTGGACGTGACCGGCTGGGACGCCGGTCGCGCAATCGAAGACCTCGACCTGCCCGAGGACGTGGACTTCGCCGCAGCGCACCTCTACCTCCCGCACATCGGCAACGGCGAGCACGTCGGAGCAGTACCCGGCCTGTGGTGCACCGACCGTCGCCGCGGGATCTTCGTCCTCGCCGTCGACCAGGTCCTCGCCGAGTGCGACCAGGACCCGGTGCTCGCCGAGGTGCTGGTCACCCGGGATCCAGATGGGCCGAACGACGTCGACGTCGCCGTCCTCGGGCACCGCGTGCACCCCGGGCAGGTGCGGGTGTTCTCCGTCGACGCCGGAGCCGGGTGGCAGTGACCGGACTGGGTCGAGCACCGTGACGACTGCCTGACCCGCGCCAGCGATGGCCTCCAGAAGCCGCTACGGGCCGCGCTCGCGGCCCCGCCGGGCGGGACGCACGTGGAGGGCCGGGACGGGCGGGACTGGCTCTGCGGAGTGGCGTCGTGAGCGAGTGGATCGTCACCTACACCTCGATGCCGATCGAGGCAGACAGCGCCGAAGAGGCAATCGAGCGCGAGGGCAGCGGGGGAGGGCACTGGAACGCCTACCCGGTCCGCCATCGCCCCGGCGCCCTGAAGGCGCACGCCGCCGTCTGGCCCGGCGATGCGGACCTGCCGGTGATCCTCGGCGCGATCGGCGGGCTGCGCCTGGCCATGTACCAGCACCGGAGCACCGACGACGGGCCGCTGCCGGTGGTCGTCCTCGACCTGGACCGGGACGACCTCGAGCTCGAGGTCCGCGTCTACGTCGGCGACACACCGGTCGCCACCCTGCCAGCGCCCAACCGCTAGCCCCCGGACAGTCCCGGCCCGGGGGACGGGGAAGCAATCGTCACCCCAGGGACGGGCACCCCATGCCGCCCGTCCCTGGGACACAAACCCTGGCTGCTGTCAGGGGTGGCGGCTAACGTCGAAGACACCAACCTCGACGGACTGACCATCCGTCACTTGATCTGACGCCGCCGGAAGGGGCACCGAGATGTCTGACCATGAGAAGCCCACTTGGGCCAAGCCGTGCGGGAAGTGCGGCCAGCAGGTCGAGCGCTGGCGCGGGCAGGGGGATGTCTCCTGCTCGTGCGGTGCTTGGTACAACGCCGGCGGGCAGCGCCTGCGGGACGACTGGACCGGCAACCTCGCATGGCGCGATGACGAGGTGGACGACCTCGAAGGCTTCGAGCGTCAGCAGCTGGCCAAGGAGGGATACCGGTGAGCCGTCAGAAGGGTCACGACGGGGCCCGTCGAGGCTTGCGGCTGCTCGTGCTCGCCGTGGCGTGCACAGCGCTCGCAGTGGCCTTCTATGGGTCGCTGGCGTGGCTGGCCGGGCTGGTGGTCGTTGGGCCCTTGGCGGTCCTCTCCAGGGCCCGCCGGGGACGGCAGACCCGCCGAGCCTTCCGGCGGGCCGCCCGGGTCACGCGGCAGGTTCGTCTGACCTAAGGGGCCGGGGGAGCGCAGCCCCCCACCCCCAAGCAGGGCAACCACTTACCCACCACTCGCACACCACTACGTCAATCACGATCCGGTAACGGCACAGAGCGAAGGAGGGCAGATCACAATGACCAGCGTGACTGAGCGCATCATCCGGCAGGCTCAGAACCGTGGCTTCCGGATCCGCACCACGACTGTCGGCGGACGGACGATCCACGTGGTCGACCAGCACGGTCAGGACGGTTGCTTCGGCGCGATCTACGTGGGTCGGCGCTCCGGGCGGATCACCGGAGCGATCCTGCACCAGGGCAACCAGGACGCAGCCGGCACCCGGGTGCGGGGGGCGCTCGCCACCGGCCGCGTGATCCGCGCAACCCCGACTCGCCCAGCAGGGTTCCCGGTGTGGAGTGTTCGCACCCGTGACGAGCAGGGTCGCGAGGGCTGGTCGATCACCGCACCCACCGGCACGCTGCTGGTCACACCGGCCGGTGATGTTCGCTGGGCAGATCGTGACGAGGTGCTGCTGCACGGGGACGACCTCGAGCGGTGCCAGCGGTGGGCCGAGGAGTACGCCGAGACCCACAGCCACCCCGCGGCCGAGACGTGAGCTCGGAGTGACCCCGGGCCGGGCCGGCTTGCCGGCACGCTCCTTCGGATGCAGGCGCGCAGCGCCTGGCACCCTGCCCGAAGG
>NZ_WESE01000013.1 GCF_009184895.1 Nostocoides sp. F2B08
CCGGAGGGACACCCACATCGGCAACGACACGAACAAACAGCTGTCCATCGACAGGGAGATCAACTGTCCGCAGAAAGGGACACCACCTGTCCGCCTACAAGGAGACTGGCATGTCCGCCGTCAGGCAGGACTAGCGTCGCAGGTCTGGCCCAACCTGCGACCTGCATGCAGCCACGACTGAGGGAGCCTCCATGAACGTGGGGCGCATACTGTCATTTCGGATCCTCTTGGCGATGTTGGTCACCGGCATCACGGCACTGGTCCTGGGTGCGCCAGCCACTGCCCAGCCGCTCACCGGCAGCGGTACGGGAACCATCACCCGCCTCGACGTCGATATCGTCCGTGAGGCCGGTGGCAACGTCACCGAGGTGCGGACGGTCGAAGGCGTCGTCGAGGGCGCGATCAACGGCACGTTCGTGGAGACGGTCACCGGTGTTGTGCACAAGTCCGGTCTGGTCACCTTCCACGGCACGATGACCTTTGAGGGTGTGGTTTCTGGCTGCGGTCAAGGCACGTTCATGGTGGGAGTCACGGGCCGTGCGCAGGCCGGTGTGCCGACGGCAGATGCCTCGTTCAGGGTCGTCGGTCAGCCCACAGACACCCTCGCGATCACTGGGACGGGCAGCCTGCGGCAGGTGGGCGCTCAGCTCAGCTACGACGTTCGCTACCACTGCAGTTAACTCGCGCTGTCCACCGATGGCCTCCGGTCGGGCGGAGTCGGGATCCTCGTACGACGCCACGCTCATGGCGCTCGGTCAGTGGTTCATCGAACGGACCGGCCTACGGGTGCGCGTGGCGTCAGGTCCCGCAGAGTTGCAGGCCGTCCAGCAGCTTCGCCGCCATCAGGTCGACACCGCGGGGTGGGAGCCCGGCAGTCGCAGCACCGCCGCCGAAGAGGCCGACGACTATGACCATGACGCCGTGCACCTGGCTGCGTGGGACGGCACCGAGTTGGCGGGAACGGCCAGGGTTCTCCTGCCCGCACCTGGGGTGCTGCTGCCCACCGAGGCTGCCTTCGACTTGCGGTTCGAGCCGGCCGGTGCGGTCGTCGAGTGCGGCCGTTGGGTGGTCTCGGACGGCTACCGTGACGGGGACCACCGCGTCTCGATGGGCCTCTCCGGGCTCGCCTGCCTCGAGGTCGTCTCGCGCGGATACTCGGTTTGGGGAGGCATGACGACGCCCCCGATCATCGAACTGTGGCGCGGCATCGGCGTGCAAATGGAGACGTTAGCCCCGCCGCGCACGGTCCTCGGTGAGCAACGTCTGGCAGTGCGATGCGACCTACGGGCCAGTCTCCCGGGGATGATCAGTGTGCTTGGCCCGCTGGGCGCCCCGGTCCCGCCCGACACACCAGTCTGAGGCATGTATCTGTACACCCCGCCCCGATACACAGCCTTCTCGCCAAGCCCTCGTCAAGGGCCGATACAACGCCACCGACAAACCGCGACGCTCCTATGCTTCGTCAAGCGCCTGGGGCGCCGTTTTCGAGTAGGCGGTAGAGGTCGCGGGCGACGTAGCGTGCGAGGCAGCGTTTGATCTCTCGGCTGGTCTTGCCTTCGGCGGTGCGGCGTGCGACGTAGTCGCGGGTGGCGGGCTGGTACTGGATCCGGCTGCGGACCACGGTGTGCAACGCTCGGTTGAGTTGTCGGTCGCCGTACCGGTTGAGTCGGTAGCGGGTGGTGACCTGGCCGCTGTTGGCGGGGATGGGTGCGACGCCGGCGAGCATCGCGAACGCGGCCTCGGAGTGGACGCGGCCGGGGTGGGACCAGGCGCACAGCACCGTCGCGGCCACGATTGGTCCGACGCCGAACTGCTCGAGCAGGTCGGGGCGCCAGGAGCGGATGATGGCCACCAGCGCCTTCTCCAGTTCCCGGGCCTCTTTCAGCATCGCGTGCGCCCTGCGGGCCAGGGTGCGCAGCGCGACGACTGTGCTGGTTGTTTCGATGTCCCAGGAAGAGTGCACGCGCAGGCCCGCGGCGGTGGTGAGCATCGCGGCAAGCTTCTGGCCACGGAGCCTGGCCCGGATCGTCTCGGGCGCGGCGATGACCAGGCTGAAGACCTGCAGTTGGGCCTCGGTGGAGGCATTTATCGCGGAGCGGCGGGCGGCCAACAGTACTGAGAGTGCTTGGCGTTCGGCGCCGCTGCGGGGCGTTCCCAGCTGGGGGCGAGCCATCGCTTCACGTGCGGCTCTGATTGCGTCGAGGGGGTCGGACTTCGCGCCGTTGCGGCGTGCGGCCCGCTTCGGGCGGTCCAGCTCGATGACGAGCTCGCCGGCCTGCAGCAGGTGACGGCTCAGGCCGGCGCCGTGGCCGCCGGTCCCCTCGATGGCCCAGGCCCGCAACATCGGATACGTGTTGGCCAACTCCACCAGCTCGGCATAGCCCTCGGTGGTCGCCTCGACGGTGATCTCGGCCAGGACACCGCCGGTCGCAGTGTCGACTACGGCCGCGGAGTGGGTGTGGACGTGGGTGTCGACGCCGATGACGACATCGACCACCTCGCGTAGATCGGTCAGACTGGTCATGCGTTCTCTCCTTCGCCGGATGGGACGTGGTTCCGGTCCGGGACGGAGGTTTCGGCAGGACTGTGATGAGACACGCCAGGCGGTGCTAACGCCGGGCGGTCAAGCTCCTGATCAGGCCAGCTCCTCCAGCCGGGCCGGGGCCGGTGACCACGAGTGGACAAGTCGCAGCAGGGCACAAGGGCCAGTCACACCGTGGGTCACGCTCGTGGTCACCAACCACAGCCCAGCACCATCAGGCTGTGAACGCCATCCTCACAGTCACACCGCCGGGGTATGGCTCGTCAAGCACATGCCCTGGTCAGCGCGAGTGGTATCGTTTGATATCGGAGGTGGTTCTGATGGCCGACGTGCTGATCCGCGACATCCCGGAGTCGGTGCTGGCGGCGGTGGATGCACACGCGTCACGGTTGGGCCTGTCACGCGTGGAGTACATCCGTCGACGACTTGCCGCGGACGCGGCGACCTCGGGAGCCTCGGTCTCCGCCGCTGATCTGCGCTCCTTCGCCGACAAGATCACCGATCTCGCTGATCCGCAGGTGATGGGCGCAGCGTGGCAGTAACCGAGTGGCTGATCGACAAATCGGCCCTGGTTCGTCTGGCAGTTAGCCCCGATGCCGAGCTGTGGGCAGAGCGCATCGAGCGAGGCCTGGTCCGGATCACGACCGTGACGCGCCTCGAGGTCGGCTACTCCGCCCGCACCGCCAAGGACGCCCGCTCGATGTTCACCAGCCCGCCCGTCTCGGCGATGCCGGTTGAGTACCTGACCCCGAGCATCGAGGACCGCGCCGTGCAGGTGCAGCTTCTCCTGGCCGGGCAGGGTCAACATCGCGCGCCCTCCATCCCCGACATCATCATCGCCGCAGCAGCCGAACTGGCCGGGCTGACCGTCCTACACATGGACAAAGACTTCGAGCTCATCGCCACCATCACCGGCCAACCCACCGAGCGCCTTCGAACGTAGGGCATTCCGCCGGAAGTCGCCCCTGGGCGCTGAGGTCGTGCCCAGGGCCCAATAGATACGCAACTCGTCAAGACACCGGACGTGACACTTCTTGAGTACGTTGCAAATTATGACTCGAATCGCGTTGAGCGGAGCCAATGAGTTCCGCGACCTCCAACTCCTTTGCGAGGACTACAACCGCCCCAAGGGCGCAAGCCTGGGCCGATCGCGCTGATGAATATGCACTCTGCGACAAACGCCATCCCAGTGCGCGACATGTGGGGTGAAGCGGCATTTGACGAGCGACAACGAGCCCTGAGGCGCTGGGCCAAACTCCAAGCGGTCGACACGGACAGGCTTCTGGCTGTGGAGCGTGCCTTGCGCCACCACGGTTGGCACCCGGCGGACAGCATGCCAGATAGGGCTGCCTACCCAACCTCGAAAGGCGCACCCGCGCGGGCCGCGAAGGAAGCGGTGCTGGCGGGGGTGCTGCCGCGCGAGTGCTTCAACGGCTGGTCGGGTGATAGCGGCGTGCGCACTACCACGGGTGAGCAGGTGTATGCCTGTTTTCTACGACTACAGGCGGCAGATGCTCCGCCCGAAGTACTGGGTCCCCTGGTCGAGGCCTACGGCGTGACACTGCCGGCCGACGCGGCCGGCGCAAATCGGGTCGTCGTCCCTGCGTCCGACGACGTCCTTGCTGAGTCCAGACCTGCGGACGATGCCGAGGTTGCGGCGTTGGCTGCCCAAGTCGCAGAGGGCAACTATGCGGTCGCGGACGAGCGTGTGACAGCCAAGACTCGCGGGAGTGCCCAGCGTGTGTTCGCGGCCCGGGTGAAAGGGAACTACGGCTGGAAGTGTGCCCTAACTGGTATCGCGACCCGCGACTTCCTGGTGGCGGCGCACATCGTCCCGTGGAGTGAAGACGAGTCCATCCGACTCGATCCTGCGAACGGCCTTTGCCTGTCCACCTTTGTGGACCGCGCCTTCGATACTGGCTTCATCCTCATCCACGACGACTACTCGGTTCACGTCAATTGGGATCGGGTCGGTCCCGACGATTCGCTCCGCGATGCGCTCGAGCCGCTGGATGGTCAAAGGCTGACCGTCCCGACGACGGCGCCGCCGAACCCCCAGTTCCTCAGGAGACGATTGGGCGAGTCCTAAAGGCCGCGGCGTCGGCTCAGCTGGGCCATCGCCATCGCCATCACCCTCAACCTCACCGCCACCAGCATCACGATAGAGCAGGCCAGCGAGTTCATACTGCGTCTCACCGCCGGGAGCTGGTCTAGGCGATGGATCGGGTGGCATGGGAGGTGCCGGGGGCGCGAGACCTTCTACTTCTTGATCTACTTGGGGCGCTGCTGGGGCTGCTCGCACGATGCGAAGTACCAGGGTGATGATCAACGAGGCGAAAGGGGTTCTGATGGCCGAGCAGGCGCCTTCAGCGGCCGAGAGGCGCCGTGGTGAGACCGACAGGGTAAAGGCGTTCACCGACGGAGTGTTCGCGATCATCATCACCATCCTGGTGCTGGAGATCAGCGTGCCGCCGAACTTGAGCGAGCAGTCGCTGGCCGAGGCCCTGCGCGAGGTCGAGCCCGAGCTCTCGGCGTGGGTGATCAGCTTCCTGATCACCGGAATGTACTGGGTCTGGCACCGCGACCTGTTCAACCAGATTCGGATCGTCAACCGAGACGTTGTCTGGCTGAACCTGCTCTTCATGTTGCCGGCCGCGCTGATCCCGTTCGCCGCATCCGTGCTGGGGGAGTATCCCGACCAGCCCATCGCGCTGCACGTCTACGGTGCGGTGCTCATCGCCGTATCGCTGCTGCGTTGGGTCCTTTACGCCTACGTCACTCGACGTCCGCAGTTGCTGTACGAGCCACTGACCGATCGGCATCGCCGCATCGGCGGCATGCTCGCCGCCGCCCCCATCGTGGTGTATCTCCTCGCTATGGCTCTGGCCGATGCCGCCCCTACAGTCAGTCGAGGCTTGTACTTCGTCGTGCCGCTGCTGTACTTCGGCCTCATCACCATCCTGCGGCAACGCCCCGGCACACGAGCCGAGGCCGAGAACTACGGCTGAACCGCCACGACCAGGATCGTGCTGCCAGTGCCGCACCCCGCCGTCAATCGGAGTGCGTCATAGCGCCGGATATCGACCGCGGCAGCGGCTCTCTACGGGTTTTGGATCAGCCGCAGGAGTGTGCAGTCGGGGTCGATGAGCGCGCCGATGTACAGTCCGGAATCCTCGAGGGCCGGCCGGTGGACGCGTGGCCAGCCCCGCGACGCCTCGGGGATGCCCGCTGCTAGACATTCCTCGAAGAAGGCAGTCACGTCATCAAGGCGAAGACAACAGGAGAACGCACTGGTTGCCGGGTCGAGCTCTGGGAAGGGGAAGAACTCCAGGGTGACCTCGCCCCGCTGCAGGATCATCCACCCCGGGTCGCGGTACGCGCCCGCGAAGCCCACGTCGGCGAAGAACGCGGCCGTCGTGTCGAAGTCTCGCGACGGCAGATTCGGCGTGGCGCGATCGACCATAAGGGCAGAGTAGCGCTGGGCCGTCCCTGGGCTCTCCTCACAGGCGACGCCTGGCCACGTACACCCTTTTTCCACCGGAAGCTGATGGTGGTCGGAGCGGCACGGCGACAACCCCTTTACGTTGGGATGGAGGGCCGCCTGGAAGGACAGGTTCCGGGTCTGGAGGTAGCAAAGCAGACTCGTCGTCGAGCTCGGTGGGGCCGCGACCCTGTGCGCAGCCGCCGCCCACCGGAAGGTCCGCGTCTTTCCCGGTCGCCTGCTGTGCCTGACGGCGCGGCCGAGGCGAGCCGCCGCTACCCTCAGCTTAGGAACTTGACCGGTGCAGCAGTTTCTCCGTCGTGGCCAGCACCCGGAACGCGGCGCGTTGCAGGGGCACCGGCGGTCCCGCCAGGTACATGTCGTGCGCGAGACCAAGGCGAGCCGTCACCGGCAACGAGGGCATCCCCTTGGAGTTGACCCGCCCCTGGCGGGCGAGGCGGAAGAACTCATCGAAGAACTCCTCGATGCCGGCCCCCGGAGTAAAGGTGATGCGCACCCGGGCAGCGCCATTGTGCGGAGCCCAGGCGTGCGGGGCGCCCGGAGGCACCGCAACGGTCTCCCCCGGCCGCTCATCGACTCCTGACCACGGCAGCGCAACAAGATCTGGCCCTCGAGAACCTGGAACTCCTCCTCCTGGGATCGATGAATGTGTTCAGCCGCCAGAAACGCCATCGGACTCAGCTCGAGGTCCAACTCCGCGAGTGCACCACCGGTCTGTTCGCTCGTGCGAACGAACGTGATCCGCTCACCGGTGACCGGGTTCTCGATGACATCACCAGCGTTGACCACAAACCGAAAGTACACGGCACACCAAGCCCCCCGCGCGCACACGCCCTCCGCGTCCGACAACGTGACCCTTTTCGCCGGCTGCCGGGCTATCCGCTGGGAGGCGAGGGCTGCGGGATTGCCGGGTCCGACTCCGTCCGAACAGTCGACTGTCGTCTCATACGGCTGCGCGTCCTGTCGCGGAATGCCCGTTTCGCGATGATGAAAGGTCCATCACAGGTGGCCGCTTCACTGCGCGGCTGACCTGCCAGGTGGGCCGTGGATTGGCGTCGGGAGCGCCCCACATGGAGCGCAGCGCAGCAGACCTCTTACCAAACAGGACTAACGGTGTTAGTCTGAAACTATCACCGTTAGTTTACGGTCCAGAGAGTGAAGAAGGTGCAGCGATGAAGCTGCGCATACGACTACACAACGCGGGAGCATGCCGAACGACTGCGACAGCCTTCGGCGTCCTCGCCGGACTCGGGGGGATCACCCACGGGGTTGGAGAAGTGCTCCAAGGCGACGTCAGGGTCACCGGCGTCGCGCTCGACTCGTGGACGACCGGCCCGATCGCCGAGCACATGGGCGGGGAGCCGGGGTTCACCGTGCTTCCGACCGCACTGTCCGCAGGTTTGGTGACGCTGGTCCTCGCGACAGCAGTCGTGGGCTGGTCGATCGCTGGCCTAGGTCGTGACCACGGCGGCTCAGCCCTCGTCTTGTTGTCCTTCGGGATGCTCCTTTCGGGCGGGGGCGTCGGTCCGCCGGTCATCGGGATCCTCGCCGGCGCCGTGGGGAGGTGGAGCGCCGACCGGCCGCCGCGTTGGCTCGCTAGGGCGGGGCGTGGCACGGTTTACGGCCTTGCCCAAGCGTGGCTGCCGGTGTTCGTCCTGTCTCTGGTCAACGCGCTGTTCCTCGTGGTGGGGTCGGTGGTCCTCGTCTACGCGACCGGCCTGCACGCACCGACGCTGTTCGAAGGCAGCTTCTACCTGACCGTCGTCCTTCTGTTGGTGCACCTGTTTGCGGCGCCGGCCCACGACGCCGCTCGGTCCATGGCTGGGGATGCGGTCGGGCTGGGAGGCAGCCAGCGCGAGACCGACGTGAGAGCCAGGGCGTCGCGGCCAGCCGTGCCTGTCGCCGGCCTCAGGACCGAGGAGTGAGGAGTCGAGCAGCCCGGGCTCTGAGCCCGGAGTTGCTCGCCGAGCGTGCGCTGGCCATCATCGACGCCGACGGCCTGGAGGCGCTGACGATGCGTCGGCTTGCCGCCGACGTGGGCGTGAAGGCCCCATCCCTGTATAACCACGTCGCCAACAAGGACGAGCTCATCGACGGTGCCCTACGGGTCATGCGCGCCGAGTTCCGTCTCCCGTCACCGGCCCCCGAACACTGGAAACCGCTGCTGGTGGCGATCTTCATCGAGTACCGGCGGGTCCTCGCCGCCCATCCGAACATGATCCCTCTGGCAGGGCGTCGCCTACCCGGGGAGAGCCAGAGCGGACTGGTCTACCTCACCAGCCAAGGCTTCACCACCGAGGAGTCGGTCGAGATCTGGCAATCGCTGCTCGCCCTGACCGTCGGGTTCTCGATGTTCTCCTCCGGGCAGGCCGACACCGACACCCGCGAACTACCAGCGCCCCTGCACGAGCGCGCGGCCCACTGGCGAGACGAAACCTTCGTCCTCGCCCTGGTCAACCTGCTGGCGCCCTACGACCCCGGAGCCGGGGACAGTCCGGTTGCCTTCCGGGGTGAACCCGTCCAATGATGGATTCTCAGGGGAGGTTGATGCCCATGCTGATCGTGCTACGAGTCCTCGTCGGCGTGCTTCTGGTGGCGCACGGTCTGGTGCACCTGCTGTATCTGGCCTCGGATGTCACGGAGTTCTCTCTTGATCGGTCCTGGCTGGTCCCGGAGGCCGGTCGTCGCCCGGTCGCGTATGTGCTGATGGCGGCGACGATCGTCGCATTCGTCCTCGTGGCGTTGTGTGTGTGGCAGGTTGCCGGACTCACGAGTGCGTGGCCGACCATCACCGTCATCGCCGCGGGCCTGTCGACGGTGTTGCTGTTGCTGTTCTGGAACTGGCACCTGGTCTTCGGGCTTGTCATCAACGCGGCGCTCGTGGTCGGGGCCGTGGTGCGGCCTGCGTGGCTCGAACAGTTCATGGGCGGTGGCTGACCCATGCCCATGATGAGTCTGGTGACCGACCGAGGGCCGCTGCCGGTGTATCTGGCCCGTCCCGATACCGCCCCGCCATGGCCCGGCGTTGTGGTGATCCATGACGCCCTGGGGATGACCAGTGACGCGCGGCGGCAGTGTGAGTGGCTGGCCGAGCACGGCTTCCTTGCCGCCGCGCCCGACCTGCTGCACTGGGGTGGGCGCCTGCGGTGCATGATCGCCGCCATGCGGTCCTTGACGCGCCGGCAGGGTCGCAGCTTCGACGAGCGCGAGTCGACGCGAGCCTGGCTGGCCGCTCGCGAGGACTGTACCGGCCGGGTGGGAGTGATCGGCTTCTGTCTTGGTGGCGGTTTCGCCGTGCTGCTCGCCGGCAGTGGCCGCTACCAGGCAGCCAGCGTCAACTACGGCAACGTTCCCGACGACGCGGACGATCTGCTCACCGACGCGTGCCCGGTGATCGGCAGCTACGGCGCGCGCGACCGTAGCCTCAGAGGCGATCCCGCCAGGCTCGAACGTGCTCTGACCACGGCCGGGGTCCCCCATGATGTGAGGGTCTATCCCGAGGCCGGGCACTCCTTCCTCAACGATCACCCGCGCGAGGAGATGCCGGCCTGGGCGGTCGTCGCCGGCCGGTTCGCCACGATGGACTACCACGCCCCCTCCGCCGCCGAGGCTCGCAGTCGCATCGTCGAGTTCCTCCACGAGCACCTCCACCCGGCACGCGGGGTCGACGGACGTGATGGACGGGGATGAACGGTGGGCGTGAACAGGCCAGGGCCGCAGAGCTACTCCTCCCGGGTGGCGTATCGGTCACCCGCGCGATGGTACGCCTGGCTAAACCACCATCTCGGGGCCGCTCTGGCTCGCCTCGGTCTGCTGCCCTCCGGGGTGGTCGCGCTCGAGGTCACCGGCCGAAGGTCCGGCACCACCCGTAGGACTCTGGTCGTCCTGACCGACCATGATGGCGACACCTACCTCGTCGCGCTGGCCGGCGAATCACAGTGGGTGCGGAACGTCCGCGCAGCCAGCGGCCACGCGGTCCTGCGTCGCCGAGCCGCGCATCCAGTACGGCTGGAAGAGCTCGACGCCGAGCATCGAGCCCCCGTCATCCTCGCCTACCTCGCCCAGGCCGAACGTCGGGGCGGGCAGCGCTCCCGGGCCCTCCAGGCCGAGTCCTACTTCGGCCTCGACCCTGAACCCACGGTCGCGGACGTGGAGGCGATCGCCTCCTACTACCCGGTCTTCCGGGTGCACCCCGCGGCAGGGTGAGAAGCACTCAGGTCTCGAGGAACCCGGAGATCTCCTCCCGCACCCGGCCGGTCTGCCCGAGTCCGAGGTGACCGCCCGAGGGCAAGCTCACCAGGGTCGCTGCCGGTATGCGGCCGGCGGCCGCCGCGGCAGCCTCCGGAGAGGCCAGTGGGTCGTCAGCCGCATGGATGACCAACGTCGGCACCGTGATGTCCTCCAGCGGGTACTCGCCCACCTGCGGGTTGGAGACGAAGGCGTCAAAGACGGCACCCTCACGACGAGGCTCCAGCGGGAAGATGCTCTCGAGCATCTCCTCCATCCGGCGCGCGTCGTTCTCGTCCCGCGGGAACCCCACCGGCACGCCCATCAGGCGACCCATCATCGGCGGGACGAAGGTGCGCATCGCCCACATCGCCGGATCGGAATAGAACGCCTTAGCCCACTGCGGCGGCGCCTGCGCGGTCGGGCTGCCCGGCCAGTTCCCCGAGCTGACCACCAGATGCCCCACCCGACCCGGATGCCGCAGCGCGGTCTGCAGCGCAGCCCCGGTGCCGGCCGAGATACCCACCACATCAGCCCGCGTGATCTCCAAAAGGTCGAGAAGCGCGACGAAGGCGTCAGCCTGCTCCGCTGCTGACGCATCAGCAGGCATCGCCGACCCGAGGTACCCGAACCGCGACGGCACGATCACCCGCAGGCCGGTGATCTCCTCCCGCGTGGCCAGCAAGCCACCGTCGCAGCCGTGGAAGATCCCATGACTGACCAGGACCGGCTCACCCGCGCCACGCTCGGCGTACTCCACCAACCCCCAATCGGTGCGCACCGTCTTCCGGTCCACCCTTGCCAGGCGAGCGCGCGCGTTGCCGAGGTCGCGACGGTAGCGATAAGCAACGATCCCAGCCCCGACGGTCGCAACAGCAGTGACACCAACCATCGAACGCATACACCAATGCTGGCAAATGTCATCGCCCTGGCGGGGCCAAACGACTCAGAAGTGACCTGTGTCCTTCCGCCGGGTGCTGAGCGTGCACGTCTCTCGCCGGCAATCCAGCGTCGACCCCAGCGGAGCCGAGTCGGGCGAGCGTCTTGAGTCCTCCCATGAACCGACATAGGTGAACGGGCTTGAGACTTGCGAGCCGGCCGCCCTCTACAAGGTCGGGTCGTTCCCGGCCATGAACGCCAGCCCACTAGTTGACATCCACGTCTCGCCGTGTGGCCCGTCCTGGGAGCCAGCGCTGTACGTGCTTCGGCAGGGCCTCAAGGAAAGAAGGGCCCGACAGCGCGGTGCCTCAGCGGCTGGGGTCGATCCCAGCGTGGATGTCAGCGGCCAGATGGTCCCCGATGACATCGAAATGCGCGGAGTGCTCATCGAAGTGGGACAACAAGGCCCGCGCTTGCGCGGGAACGACGCTGCCGTGGCCATCGCCGCCGGCGAACTCGCGCACGGCATCCCAGTCGTCGAAGGTCATGATCGTCACGAACTGAACTTCCGTTCCCGACGGCTCGCGTTCCCGCAGAATCTCCGTGCCGCGATGGCCCGCGATCCGCCGAGCCGTGATGCCGGGAACGATCGTGGTAGTCAGCAGGTGCTCGTAGGCGTCGGCGTTGTCCACGCTCGTCCAACCATGCCAGACCCGCTTGATCATGACTCCTCCTCACCACGCCATTCCGCTCAAGTGTCCAGGTACGGCCCCAGGCGTGGCAACTATTCGCTTCCGCCCCCCACGGCTCTCGGTTTGCCACCTCGAGGCCCCGTCACGCAAGGCCTAGGAACGCCTCCACGCATGTGAGTCACAGCGCCGGGAGCAGACGCTGTCCTGCCTGACCTCAAAGCGTGGCCCGGTGAACCCGGACATTCAACCCATCGTCGCTAGATCGGACCCACCATGCGTGGCCGGTCCCACTGATGAGCGGCCGACCCTGCCCGATGACGTGCAGGGCCGTGTCCTCATCCAGTGCCACGACATCAACGCGGCGGTCCCTGACCGCCACCGCCATCGCTCTGCCGAGCGTGCCGGCCTGAGCGGCGTGCACGTCCACCGTCCACGGCACCAGATCAAGACCGGCGTCCACGACGATGTCATCTACCCCCTCAGACCAGTCGCGGGGCGAGACCACGGCGCCATCCCAGTGGTACCCACCGAGGATTGCCCTGGTGGACGCCAGCATCGCCCCTGCCGAGAACCCAAGGTAGGGAGCACCCGAGACGACCCGGCCTCGAATGATTGCGGCAACCGGGGCAAGGTGCCGGTGATACTCCCGAACCGGGCCGCCGGCCACGATGAACGCGTCGAACCGCGCGAGATCGCCCAACCCCTCCTCGAGCGGGACCACCTCGACCTGATCCCAAAGCTGCGCAAGGAGCCCTCGGTAGGCGTCGATGAAGCGTGCGCTCCCAGCGCGATCCCCAGCTAGGAACAGGGCGATGTTCGACGCGCCAGTGCGATGGCAAGCGTTGATGAACGGAGCGATGCAGGACGTCGAGGTAGTGGTGTCCGGTCCGCCACCGACAAGAACGATGCTCATCTCCGCACGCTACAAGACCGCATTCTCTTGGCCAGGCCTGTCACCTCGACGTCCCTGGAGCAGCGGCACTCCGCCGGATATCGCCGTGCCGTAGTGCGGGCGGCTGGGGTCAGGCCACTGTGGACGCGAGTGCCTCGAGGTCGGCGCGGAGCCTGGCGATCATGGCCTGGGGCGTGCTCTCTCCTGCCGCGATCTGGGTCATCAGCAACTCCCGGGCGAGCGTCGATGCCGGCACCCCGCGTCGGTCCGCGAGCTGCGCCAAAGCCTGCATCTCATCCTCGTTCAGACGCACCTGCAGAGTCTTGGTCCGGCCGTGCCCCCGGGTCAGCGTCGACCCCGGCTTCAGCTCGGCATCCTTGTGTGCCTCAGATGCGGCGGCCTCGGCCGCGATCAGGTCCTCAACTCCCATCGTGAGCCTCCTCTCGATATCGCCGCCGGTCCGTGGGATTCGACGGCCATGCGTTCACGCCCCACACGGTCTCGCCATCCGGCAGGACGATGACGGTCACCAGGTTGCCCATCGAGGGCGACCAGCCGACCACCCGCACCGTCCTGCCCGACACCGATGACGGGTCCGGTGTGATGACCAGACGGTTCGGATCATCCAGGGCTTCGTTGGCGAGATCCGGCGTCATGGAGTGCTTGGCGATGTAATCGCCGCGATGGCTCCAGTCAGCCGGCCCCTCCATCACTCGACTGTACTACACGCGCACTACGTGGTTGAGGTAGAGGCGACGTCCCCGTCCGTTCACGTCCTCGCAGAAGAGATGGCGCCGAGCGACCTCGATACCTTCACGGACGTACTGCACACCGCCGGGGGCTGGCCAGTGTTATCGCCAGCGTGATGTCTGGTATCAACGCTGATTCGCGAGGGCCTTCGCCGGCTTGTCGCTCAAGCGCCGCCCTGGGTTCGCTCTTAACTACTTCTTCCCGGTCTTCGGCGGCTTGGCCCGCGCTCTGTCCACTGCTGGGCGAACCCACGCATCGAGGGCATCGGCGTCGGAAACGTCCTCGGCGGCCACCAGCACCATGCCGCCCATGGTTCTCTGTCCCATCGTTGCCGGGCGAGCACCGGCCTTGAGCGCCTGGTCAGTGCCGTCCTTGCCGACATGAACCATCAGATCATCAGCGCTGATCCCCACGGTCATGTGGGTGTTGACGGTCCAACAAAGGCCACCGAACATCTTGATCTCTCGAAAGCCCTGCGGACCCGCAGCCGCGGACACCGCGGAACGGATCCGCTCAGCCAGAACATCGTTATAGGACATTGGGTGCCTCCAGCTGCCTGCAGGTTTTGCTCTAGGGAGGAGATGTGCCGACCCTCGTCGGACACATCGCGAATCCGCCGTGGCGAAGTCGCATCGAATTGAGCGTAGCCCCGGTGCGCGCCGTTCCAGCTGGGCGCGGCGGAATGGGGGGATGATCCGACCCTGCGACGCTACCCCGGTCGACGTCGAGGCGCGCGCCGAACGACGAGCCCCCCCCGTCGGTGGGCCCGCATACCCTCTCGTCATGGAGCCCGCCTGGCAGTACACGACTAGGGACTACGACCCGGCGACCGACCTAGACGAGGTGGACTGGGCGCGCGCTGTGGCTCTCGAAGGCTGGCGCATCTGGCATCCATCGGGGGTGTGGGTATAGGTCAACGGGCGCCGGGTGCGCCGGTGGTCGCTGCGCCGCGCCTGCTATCGCCCCGGGAGCGTGCACGACCACGAGAGCCAGTGCCGGGACGCCACAAGAGACGACGCCCCCGACCCGTGAGCGGCCAAGGGTGCCCGTGCCCGCTACGACCTCGTCCGTCTTGTATGGAGTTCCACGGCTCATCTCGAGGGTGTGTCGACGATGGCTCAGGGTCAAGGCGATGAGGATCTTCATCCTCCTCGTTCCCGGGGCGTGACCCGTCTCGAGGTGGGCGCGGCGTCAGCACCATCCATAGGGACGGGCGAAAAACTGTGCCGCACAACACAACTCGCGGGGCAAACATTAGGATCAACGAGTGACCGGCGTCTACGTCAACACGTCACGAACCGTATTCGACTTCCGGGTTCTTGATCCAGATCTCCCCACGGCCACGTCGCGTATGCGTGCCGCGCGCCGAGGCCGAGTCCGCGGTGAGGAGAATCCTCAGGAGGCGCGCTCAACCGAGGCACACTGAACCAATGACACGCTTGATCGCCGTCGAGGGAGACATCACGACCCAGGAGGTCGACGCGCTCGTCAACGCGGCAAACACCGCCATGCGGGGCGGCGGGGGTGTCGACGGCGCCATCCACAGCGCGGGAGGGCCGGCCGTGCTGCGGGACTGCATCGAGCGCTTCCCCCACGGCCTCGGCACCGGCGACGCCGGGTGGACGACGGCCGGTGACCTGCCGGCGCGCTGGGTCATCCACACCGTAGGGCCCAACTATGCGGCAGGACAGCGGGACCGCGCGCTCCTCGTGTCCTGCTACCGACGCGCACTCGAAGTCGCGGACGAGCTCGGCGCCCGGACGGTCGCCTTCCCGCTGATCAGCGCCGGGATCTACGGCTGGCCGCGCGAGGACGCAATCCGGGCCGCCGCCGACACCATCCGTGCGTCCGACTCTGCCGTCGAGGAGGCGCGGCTGGTCGCGTTCGGGACCACCGCATACCGGGAGATCATGGCCGTCATCGGCGAGGACGGCTGACCCGGGGGACCGACCTCAGAGCGGCGGCAGGAGCGGGTGGAATTCCTGGAGAGCGAGAACAGTCGCGAGGGCGGCGGTGGCGGCCTCGTGCCCCTTGTCCTCGCGGGAGCCGGGCAGCCCGGCGCGGGCGAGGGCCTGCTCTTCGGTGTCGCAGGTGAGGACGCCGAAGCCGACGGGGGTCCCCGTGCGGACCGAGACGTCGGTCAGCCCCATCGTCGCCGCCTGGCAGACGTAGTCGAAGTGCGGGGTGTCCCCGCGGATGACGACCCCGAGGGCGACCACGGCGTCGTGCGTCGGCGCGATCCGCGCCGCCGCCACCGGCAGCTCGAAGCTGCCCGGCACCCGCACGACCGGCACGTCCCCGACCCCGGCGTCCGTCAGGGCCCGCAGGGCACCGTCGACGAGGCCGTTCATGACAGTGGTGTGCCACTGCGCGGCGACCACGGCGACCTTCAGGCCGGTCCCGTCCACGCTGATCCTCGGTGCTCCCTCGCCGCTCACGCGCTGGCTCCTCTGTCGTCGGTGTCGATCGGAAGATCATGGCCGAGCCGGTCGCGCTTGGTGCGCAGGTAGCCCCGGTTCTCGACGTTGGCACCGGCGACGAGTCGCTCCACGGCGACGACGTCGATGCCCAGCTGCCGCAGGCCGGCAGCCTTGTCAGGATTGTTGGTCAGCAGGCGAATGCTGTCCATGCCGAGGTCGTGAAGGATACCCGCGGCCGCGGCGTACTCACGGGCGTCGACGGGCAGGCCCAGCCGCACCTGTGCCTCGACGGTGTCGGCGCCCGCGTCCTGCTCGGCGTACGCGCGCAGCTTGGCGAGCAGCCCCACTCCCCTGCCCTCGTGGCCCTGGAGGTAGACGACTGCGCCACCCTCGGCCGCGACCCTCGCCAGCGACCGCTGCAGCTGCGGACCGCAGTCGCACCGCAGCGAACCGAACGCATCACCCGTCAGGCACTCCGAGTGCACGCGGACGAGCGGGGTGCGGCCGGCCTGGGTGCCCAGGGCGACAAGGGCGACGTGCTCGTCGCCGGTCTCGACGTCGGCGTACCCGTGCATCGTGAAAGTGCCGTGCTCGGTCGGGAGCCGGGTCGTCGCACTTCGGATCACCCGGTCGTGCCGGCGCCGCCACGTCGCGAGCTCGTCGATCGTCAGCATCGGCGCTCCCAGCTCGACCGCGAGGCGCTCGGCCTCCGGCCGGCGCATCATCCGGCCGTCGTCGTGGACGAGCTCGGCGATGACCCCGACCGGAGCGAGACCAGCGAGCCGGCACAGGTCGACGGCCGCCTCGGTGTGTCCGCGCCGCGTCAGGACTCCGCCCGGTCGGGCGCGCAGCGGCAGGATGTGTCCAGGGCGCACGAAACTCGTGGGTGTCGCGTCCGGGTCGGCGAGCAGGCGCAGGGTGCGCGCCCGGTCCGCCGCGCTGATGCCGGTGCTCACCCCGTCGGCGGCGTCGACCGAAACCGTGTATGCGGTGCGCAGGGGATCGGTGTTCTCCGTCACCATGAGCGGAAGCGCGAGCCGGTCGGCCACCTCGGCGGGCATCGGCGCGCAGACGTAGCCGCTGGTGTTGCGGATCGTCCAGGCCATCCACTCCGTCGTCAGGGTCTGCGCGGAGAGGATGACGTCGGCCTCGTTTTCGCGGGACTCGTCATCGGTGACGATGACCGGCTTGCCGGACCGCAGCGCGGCCAGGGCGTCCTCGACCGTGTGATGCGCGGCGACCGGTGGTGGGCCGGCTGCGGCGTGGTTGCTGTTCACGGCGCTCCTGCTCATCGGTCCGATCCCGCCTCTCTGCTGTCGAGGAGCCGTTCGACGTACTTAGCAAGCACGTCCACCTCGAGATTGACGGTGTCGCCGACCCGCTTGTGTCCCAACGTCGTCAGCTCGAGCGTGGTCGGGATGAGCGAGACCGTGAAGGTCTTCTCGTCGACCGAGGCGACGGTCAGGCTCACCCCGTCGACGGTGATCGAGCCCTTCTCGACGACGTAGCGCGTGAGCGACTCCGGCAGGGTGAAGCGGACGACCTCCCACCGCTCCCCCGGCACCCGCTCCACGATGGTGGCGGTGCCGTCGACGTGTCCTTGGACGACGTGCCCGCCGAAGCGGCCGTCGGCCCGCATCGCCCGCTCGAGGTTGACCGGGTCACCGGGTCGCGCCGAGCCGAGGGACGAGCGGTCGAGGGTCTCGAGCATGACGTCGACGGTGAACTCCTCCGCGTCGGCCTCGACGACGGTCAGACAGACGCCGTTGACGGCGATCGAGGCGCCATGCACGGCGTCCTCGGTCACGAGCGGGCCGTGGAGCGTCAGCCGCGCCGACTCGGCGCCGTGCTCGACGGCCGCGACGCGGCCGAGCTCCTCGACGATTCCGGTGAACATCAGGATCCTCCACTGTCGGGGACGGACTGTGCGGTCAGGTATGCGGTGGCCCGGTCCGTCGTTCGGCTCTCGGACCGCGTGGCGCCGGTGCGGGCGGGGTCGGCTGCTGCGGCGCGGGGCAGCGGCCGGGCCGTGACCCGCACGTCGCCGCCGACGAGTGCGACGTCGCGGACGTCGAGGCGCAGGGTGTCGGCCATCGTCGTGATGCCGAGGTCGGCCACTGCGGGCCGGCCGGCGCCGAGCAGCGCGGGGGCGATCCAGGCGATGACCTCGTCGACGCAGCCCGCGCGCAAGAAGGCGGCGGCCAGGGTCGGCCCGCCCTCGAGCCAGACCCGGTGCACCCCGCGCCCGGCGAGTGCGGTCAGCACCTCGTGCGGATCGTGGGTGCGCAGGTGGAGCGTCTCTGCGGTGTCGTCGAGCACCGATGCGCCGAAGGGGATCTCGCGCTCACCGACGACGACACGGAGCGGCTGCCGGCCGAGCGGGCGGTCGTCCTCGTCGCGCACGGTGAGCCGCGCGTCGTCCGCCAGGACCGTTCCCGTTCCCACGATGACGGCCCCGCACCTAGCACGCTCGGCGTGGACGTCGCGCCGGGCTTGCGGGCCCGTGATCCACCGGCTCGTCCCGTCGGCTGCGGCCGAGCGCCCGTCGAGGGTCGCCGCGAACTTCCAGACGACCCACGGCCGGCCGGTGCGGACGCGGTGCCGCCATGTCGCGGTCACCTCCGCCGCCTCGTCGGCCAGGAGTCCGGACCCGACCGCGAGACCTTCTGCGGCGAGCCACGCCCCGCCTCCGGTAGCGGCCGGGTTGGGGTCGGCCACCGCATACACGACCCGGCGGACGCCGGCGTCGCGCAGCGCGAGGGTGCACGGACCGGTGCGACCCGTGTGGTGGCACGGCTCGAGGGTGATGTATGCGGTGGTCCCCCGAGCCCGCTCCCCCGCCTGGGCGAGGGCGTCGGCTTCGGCATGGGGTGTGCCCGCACCGCGGTGATGGCCGACCGCGATGACCCGGTCGCCGTCGGCGAGGACGCAGCCGACGCGAGGGTTCGGGTCGTTCTCGGGACCGAGGAGGGCAGCCTCGACGGCACGGCGCATGTGGCGCTCGTCGCTGCGTTCGATGCTCATCTCGTCCTCGTGCTCGACATCTGCGGTCGGCTCCGGGCGAGGGTCGGACGCGCCGCCTGTGCGCAGGCGTCGCCTCGACGGGTCGGCGCGAACGCTCGCGTCGACCCTGCGCGCTGCCTCCCATCCGGACTCTCACCGTCGGTCGCGGAGTTTCACCGCATCCCCCGACCGCTGGCTGCGATCGACGTCGTGGACTGTCACCACCGGTTCGGAATTGCACCGACCCCGGAGCACGCTAGGTGCAAGTATGCCGGATGGGCGGCCGGACGGGTGTTACGGGTGACCGGCCCCACTCACGGCCAGCCGCGAACAGCACCGGGGTCACCGCTCACTCCGCCGTCGCCGCTGCACCCGTGGTTAGGCTCGACGGGTCGACGACGAGAGGAACACCATGAGCACCGACTCCCGATTCGCCGGACTGCGCGCGGCGTTCATCAACTGCACGCTCAAGCGCTCCCCCGAGGAGTCGAACACCGCGGGGCTGATGGCCGTCAGTGCCCGGATCATGCGGGAGCAGGGCGTGAGCGTCGACGAAATCCGCGCCGTCGACCACGACATCGCCCCGGGCGTCCAGCCCGACATGCGCGAGCACGGCTGGGAGCGCGACGAGTGGCCGGCGCTGGCCGAGCGGATCCTCGCCGCCGACATCCTCGTCATCGGCACTCCGATCTGGCTCGGCGACAAGTCGAGCGTATGCACGCGGGTCGTCGAGCGGCTCTACGCCCTCTCCGGCGAGCTCAACGACAAGGGCCAGTCGCTCTTCTACGGCCGCGTGGGCGGGGTGGTCGTCACGGGCAACGAGGACGGCATCAAGCACGTCGCGATGAACGTCCTGTTCTCCCTACAGCACCTGGGCTACCTCGTCCCGCCCCAGGTCGACACCGGCTGGGTCGGCGAGGCCGGGCCCGGTCCTTCCTACCTCGACGAGGGGTCGGGAGGACCGGAGAACGACTTCACCCAGCGCAACACGGAGATCATGACCTGGAACCTCATGCACCTCGCGGTGATGCTCCGAGACGCCGGCGGCATCCCCGCCGCGGGCAACAGCCGCGACGAGGAGGACTCGGACGAGGCGGACCAGGGCGGCGGCACAAGGTCGACGTCGAGTTCTGCAGCCGATACCTCCCGGTCGGACCCGAACCCCGAGTACCGCTCGTGAGCGACGCGACCCGGTCTCCGCGTCACGCACTGCGAACCGGGTCAGGGTGGCCTCAGACGCGCACCGACCCCGCGATATAGGCACTGGCCGGGGTCGGGTCGATCCCGGCGTCACGCAGCGGTGCGTCGTCCCACTCGCCGGGATGCAGGTCCGTGTGCAGGGCCATGCCCATGAGCGAGGCGAGGGCAGGCTTCGGGCGGCCCAGCAGGCGGGAGGCCACCGCGAGCACGACGCGGGGTACGTGCCGAACGGTCATCCGCCGACCGGTTGCCGCCTCGAAGGCCGCCACGACCTCGTTGCGCGTCAGCTGTTCGGGCCCGCCGACCTCGACGATTCGCGGAGGGTCGTCGGCCACGGCCAGCTTGGCGACGAGCCGGGCGACGTCCTCGACCGCGACATAGCGCTGCGGCGTGTTCCCCTTGCCGTAGACGAGTGCCGTGCCCTTGGCCGGGTCGATACCCGAGGCAGGGGCGAGCCAGACCTCCTGGAACATGTCCGGGCGAGCGAGCACAACCTCCATCCCGCTGTCCCGCAGCAGTCGCTCGGTGGCCCGCTTGGCCGCGACGAGCGGTGCCCGATCGGCCATTCCCCGGTCGACCCCCGCCGCCGAGACGAACACGAAGCGGTGGACGCCCGCCTCCCGCGCCGCTGCCACCAGGTTGCGGTTCCCGGTGAGGTCGACCGAGGCGATGCTCACGTCCTTGGCCCCTGCGAGCACGCGCGAGATGGCGTTCGCGGTGGTGACGACCGTGTCCACCCCGACGAGGGCGGCGGCCAGGCTCGCCTCGTCGCGCAGGTCACCCCTCGCGATCTCGACCCCCAGGTCCTCGAGCGCATCGGCGGACGTCTCCGGCCGCACGAGCGCTCTGACGGCGTGATCGGCGTCCACCAGGTGCTGCACGATGCGTCCGCCGAGGTCCCCGGTCGCCCCGCATACGAGAATCATGACCATCCCTCCTGTCGCCGTCGACACGGCTAGGGACGGCTGCCGTCCTGGCGGACGACCACGCGCCGTCCACGTCGCAGGCTACTCCCGACGGCGCGGGCGCGGGCGAGCTTCAGGCCGTTCCTGGCCGGACGGATGACCTGGGTGCCTCTGTGTATGCGATGGTCGGGCGACCCGACAGGTCACGAGGGGTCCTCGGGGCGGCGAACGTCCTGGACCACCTCGTTCCGGCGCAGGAACCACGGAGTGCAGGGGGCGTTGAAGCGGGCGTAGCGGGGCGAGCCGTCCGGCACGAGTCCGGCCCGCTGCACGTCGTCGACCAACCGGGCCGCGTGGTGTCGGAAGGTGGCCTCGGTCCAGCGGCCGGAGTAGCGGCGGGCCGCGGCGAGTCGCTCCGGCACCGTGCGGACCCTCACGTCGGGGTCGACCGGCACGGGTGCGGTCGCCTCGGTGAGGTCGGCCGGCAGGACGAAGGCCACGACGAACTCCCCCTCGGCGGACTCGGTCTGGACCACGGGTGCGGTCATCGACACCTTCCTCGACCCGCCCTGCTGGGCGACGGCCTCCTGGACGACCGGCGCCGTCATCGCGACCGACCGGTTGGAGCGGTTGTTCCCCGAGATGTACCTGAACAGCGGACGAAAGGCCCGGTTGCCGGCCTCGTCGAACGCACCGCGGACGGTGACCTCGGCGACGACATGCTCGGGATAGCGGCGAAGCTCGAACCGGTCGTGCTCCTCGACGACGTCGTACGGCTGCTGCTCGGTCACGCTCCCGACGGTACGCCTGTGCCGGCTCTACCCGGATTGGGTTCGCGGGATTCGCGCGGGCATACTCGCTTCGATGAGGAACCTCGACGACCGGATGCCGGCCGACGCCGACCCCGACAGTCTGTACGAGGTCTTCGGCGAGTGGGCGGGCGAGCAGGGTCTGCTGCTCTACCCGCACCAGGAGGAGGCCTTCCTCGAGATCCTCAGCGGCAGCAACGTGATCCTGTCCACGCCGACGGGTTCGGGCAAGTCCCTCGTGGCGACCGCGGCCCACTTCACGGCCCTCGCCGAGGACCGGGTCTCCTTCTACACCGCGCCGATCAAGGCCCTGGTGTCCGAGAAGTTCTTCGCCCTGTGCGCGCAGTTCGGCGCGGAGAACGTCGGCATGATCACCGGGGATGCGTCGGTGAACGCCGACGCCCCGATCATCTGCTGCACGGCAGAGATCCTCGCCAACATCGCCCTTCGTGAGGGTCCCGCCGCCGACATCGGGCTTGTCGTCATGGACGAGTTCCACTTCTACTCCGACCCCGAGCGCGGCTGGGCCTGGCAGGTCCCCATCCTCGAGCTCCCGCAGGCGCAGTTCATTCTCATGTCGGCGACCCTCGGGGACGTCACGATGTTCCGCGACGACCTGACGCGGCGCACCGGGCGTTCGACGGCGGTCATCGGCGGCACCGAACGACCTGTCCCGCTCGAGTTCTCGTATGCGGTCACCCCCATCCACGAGACCATCGAGTCGCTCCTGGAGCAGGACCGCGCGCCGATCTACGTCGTCCACTTCACCCAGGCGGCGGCCCTCGAGCGCGCCCAGAGTCTCATGGCCGCGAAGATCACGACGCGCGAGGAGCGCGACGCGATCGCCGACCGGATCGGCGGGTTCCGTTTCGGGACGGGCTTCGGCAAGACCCTGTCGAGGCTGGTCAGGCACGGCATCGGCGTCCACCACGCCGGCATGCTCCCCAAGTACCGCCGCCTCGTCGAGCAGCTCGCCCAGGACGGGCTGCTCAAGGTCATCTGCGGCACCGACACTCTCGGCGTCGGCATCAACGTGCCGATCCGGACTGTGCTGCTCACCGGCCTGTCGAAGTTCGACGGCACCAAGCAGCGGCTACTCAAGGCCCGCGAGTTCCACCAGGTCGTCGGCCGTGCGGGCAGGGCCGGCTTCGACACGCGGGGCTGGGTGGTGGCGCAGGCGCCGGAGCACGTCGTCGACAATCTCAAGGCCCTCACGAAGGCGGGTGACGACCCGAAGAAGCAACGCAAGGTCCAGCGCAAGAAGGCGCCCGAGGGATTCGTGGGCTGGTCCGAGGAGACCTTCGCCAAGCTCGTCGAGGCCGAGCCCGAACCGCTGCAACCGCGACTGCGGATGTCCCACGCGATGCTCATCAACCTCCTCGGACGAGAGGGCAACCCGGTGGCCCACACGGCTCGACTCATCCGGGGGAGCCACCACGACGACTCGGACCAACGGCGTCTCGGCCGGCACGCGCTCGTCCTGGCCAAGGAACTGCTCACGTCCGGGGTCGTCGAGCGCCTCCCGGTGGCGGACTCCTCCGGCAGGCGACACGCCCTGACCGTCGACCTCCAACGCGACTTCGCCCTCAACCAACCACTCGCGCCCTTCGCGCTCGCTGTGATGGACACCCTCGACCCGGAGTCCGAGTCCTATGCCCGGGACATCGTCTCGGTCGTCGAGGCGGTCCTCGAGGATCCGCGCCAGGTGCTCTGGGCCCAGGAGTCCAAGGCCCGCGGGGAGGCTGTGGCGGCCATGAAGCTCGACGGGATCGAGTACGAGGAACGGATGGACCGCCTCGAGGAGGTCAGCTGGCCCAAGCCTCTGGCCGACCTGCTCGGGGTCACCCTCACGGCGTACCGCGTCACCCACCCGTGGCTGTCCCCCGAGGCCCTCTCACCCAAGTCCGTCGTGCGCGAGATGTACGAGCGCGGGATGACGTTCACCGAGATCGTCTCCGCCTACGGCCTGACCCGCTCGGAGGGGCTGCTCCTGCGCTACCTGACCGACGCATACCGGACCCTGCGGCACACCGTCCCGGACTCGATGCGCACCGATGAGCTCGACGACATCATCGAATGGCTCGGCGAGCTCGTCCGACAGACCGACTCGAGTCTGCTCGACGAGTGGGAGGACCTCGTCAACCCGGCCGAGGCGGTTCTCGCCGGGGGCGAGGTCGCACCGCCGGTGCGGCCGATCACCGGCAACGTGCGCGCGTTCACGGTGCTGATCCGCAACGCGATGTTCCACCGTGTGGAGCTGGCCGCCCGGGACCGGTGGGAGGACCTCGGCGAGCTCGAGGCGCGGGTCGCTGAGCTCACCGACCCGCCGCAGAAGGTCGTCATGGACGCGCCGGCCTGGAACGACGCGCTCGGCGCCTACTACGACACGCACGACTCCATCGCCACCGACCAGGCCGCGCGCTCCCCCGCCCTGCTCCAGCTCGAGCGGACCCCGGACTCGTGGCGGCTCCGCCAGGTCGTCGTCGATCCCGACGGCGACCTCGACTGGGGCATCACCGCCGAGGTGGACCTGGCCGCCAGTGACGACGTCGGCGCGGCCGTGCTCACCGTCACCGGATTCGCCCCGCTCGGCGGCTGAACCAGCCCCCAGAGCAGTCTCACTAGACCGGCGTGTTCGTCGCGCGGTCCGCAGTTCCGGAGGTCACGCAGGCATGCGAACCGGTCGATCGGAAGCGGTTGCCTGGGAAACCGCCTCGTCGATGCTCAGCGCCGCTCCCCGCTCCCGTGCATCGCGCCACGCCCCTGCAGGGGAGGCTTGGTGAACCGGTTCGATGAAGCGGTCGAGAAGCCGCTGATCGGGAGCCCGCCGGGGGATACCCGCCAGCTGTCGCTCCTTCTCGGCCACGCCCAGCAGAGTAGCCGCCAGCTGCGGATCCCCCAGCCCGGCCCAGATCGCCGCGGCGGCGTCGAGCAGCTCGATCGAGAGCTCGACGTCGCCGAGGGCGATCACCTCCACGGCGACCTCCCGGAGGGTGTGGTGCGCTCGTTCCGGCCCCTCCGAGTGCAACAGAGCCACGACGAGGTTGACCTGGTTGACTGCGACGCCCCACGGGTCGCCCAGCTGGGTGTCCGCGGCGATCGCGGTTCGAGCGGCCTCGACGGCTGCGGAGTAGTCGCCGATGTCCATCTGCACATGGACCATGTTGCTCAGAGCGGTCGCTTCCCGATGCGGATCCGCGATCTCACGAGAGATGGACAGGCTGCGTTCGATCAGGGTGCGAGCCTCCTCGACATCGCCGGCCTCGCGGCGGGCAATGCCGAGGCTGTTCGACTCCCGCGCCTCCCTGTCCAGGTCACCGAGGCGGTGGGCCATCGCGAGGGCGCGTTCGAGCGCCGGCAGGGCCGACGTCAGGTCGAGCTGCTGGACGGCGAGCACGCCCACTCCATGGAGGGCATCGACCACCTCGGTGCTGTCCGGAACGTCGGCGGCCGCCAGGAGCCGGAGGGCGCGTTCGTGCCATGCGCGGCCCTCCGAGATCCGGCCGAAGCGGTACCAGTAGGAGTTCATCGGCTCCAGCAGGGCGTATCCGCAGGCCGCGCGCTCGCCCGCCGGCTCAACCGTGGACGCCAGGCACCACTCGAGGGCTGCGCGGATGTCCTCCTCGACGACCTTCATCCGGTCCAGCGCGCTCATCTGCATGGGCCCGTTGAGCAGGCCCTTGATCTGGGTCGCGACGTGCACACACCACCGGGAGTGCGCCATACGCACGTCGTCATGCTCGGCGGACTCTTGAAGGCGCGCGCGGGCGAAGCGGCGGACCGTCTCGAGCATGAAGATCATCGGTTCGCCGTCGGGCCCCTCCACGATCTCCAGCAAGCTGACGTCGACCAGGTGGGCCACGACATCCAAGGGATCACGATCCTCCGCGACCACGACCTGCGCCACAGCGTCGAGGTCGAACCGGCTCGAGAAGGCCCCGAGCTGGTGGAAGATCCTCTGGTCCCGCGAGTCGAGGAGGTCGTAGCTCCAGGCGATCGTGGCCCACAGCGTCCGCTGCCGCTGCGAGCGATCCGCTGCCGGGACGGTCTCCGAGGGACGCTCGTCGATTCGCGCCAGAAGGGCCCTGGGGCTGAGGAGGCGGCACCGTGCCGCAGCGAGCTCGACGGCCAACGGCAGCCCGTCGAGGCGCGCACAGAGTGCCACGACGTCGGCGACGTTGTCACGGCTCAGGGAGAAGGTCGGCTTGACCATCCTGGCCCGCTGGACGAAGAGATCCACCGCACCGGTCTGCACCTCCTCCAGCCGGAGGCCGTCGACATCGTCCGGGACCGGAAGAGGAGACACGGGGTACTGCTGCTCGTCGACGAGGTGCAACGGCCGGCGTGACGTGGCAAGGATCCGCAGCCGGGGGGCCGCGCTCAGCAGTCGACCCACGACCAGGTCGGCCTCCGTGATCTGCTCGAGGTTGTCCAGAACGAGGAGCGCCTCACGGTCCTCGAGGAAGCGGAGAGCCCGCTCATCGGGTGAGCCGTTCGCGTCGGCAGGTGCACTCAGTGCGTCGGAGATCTCCGACCACATCAGGTCGGCGCGATCATGAGCGTGCAGCGGAACGAAGTAGACGTCGCGGGAGAACTGCCCTTCGAGCTCGCGAGCCACCGAGACCGCCAGACGCGTCTTGCCGGTCCCGCCCGTGCCGGTCAGGGTCACGAGCCGACAGCCGTCGGCGACCATCGAGCAGAGCTCGGCCACCTCCCGGTCGCGACCGAGCAGCGGCGTGGCGTAGCTCGGCAGGCTCACTCCGGCTCCCAGGCTGCGCAGCGGTGGATGGGCATCGTCGAGGCCGGGCGCCCCGACGTCGAAGAGGTGCTCCGGCTCCCTGAGATCCTTCAGCCGGTGCCACCCCAGATCTCGCAGCCGATAGCCGTCCCCACGGCCCCCGACGAGTTCCTGGGTGGCTGCCGACACGACGATCTGGCCCCCGTGTGCGGCACCGGCGATCCGGGCGGCCCGGTGAACGTCGAGGCCGATGTAGTCATCCTCGTGCCGTTCGGGCTCTCCTGTGTGAAGGCCCATCCTCACCCGCATGCGGGCACCCCCGGGCCACGCGTACTCCCCGAGGCCTCGCTGGCCCTCGACGGCCGCCGACAGCGCCTCGCGCGCCGAGGTGAACACGACGAAGAAGCTGTCGCCCTCGGTTCCGATCTCTTGTCCGCCGTGCGCCTCGAAGGCGGCGCGAAGGATCCGACGCTGAGCTGACAGCGCCTCACCCCAACGAGGCCCCAACCCGTTGAGGAGCGACGTCGATCCCTCGATGTCACTGAAAAGCATCGTCAGCGTCCCCGTCGGCAGCGGGCTCATGCCCGTCAGTATCGCCCCTTCCAGCACTGGTGTCACCGATCTTTCGACCACTCGAACGGTCGGCGCAGGGTGACCGCCGGGCCTGTTCACGAGCCCCGCGTGCGACGTATCATGGCCCAGGCAGGACCGCCTGCGAGGAGTTCCACAATGTCTCGTTCTCTCCGACTCACAGTTGGCGCAGCGACCATCGCCGCGGCCCTGGCCGCAGCGATCTTGCCGCCGGCGTCCGCGGCGCCACCCGGCGGTTCCCTGCGAGGTCTCCTGCTGACGGGTGCGGACACCTGTGGGTTCAAGACCGTATACGTCGCTCCCCAGGCGCCCTACCTGTTCGCCCCGGTTCGGCTGTTGGGCGAGGACTTCTCCCCGACGGGTGGTCTCCTCCACCCCTACCAGGTCACCATCGTGACCGGTGAGGGCCTGAAAGCCCGCCACCTGGCTCCCGGCGAGACCTACACCGGACCGGGCCGACCGCCGAAGGAACCCGTGACCTGCTCCTTCGCGGGCGCGACCAAGGAGGAGGGCGAGTTCGAGATCATGATCACCGGCACCATCCGTGGCTGATGATCGTTTGCCACGGTTGTCGGTCAACCGCACGTCGTGCCGCCATCCCGCTTCGTTGCCGTGTGCGTCACATCGGCGCCGTTCATAGCGTCGGCACACGGCCAGCATGCTTTTATCGAGGTAGGGCCACGCTCAGCGGGGAGTGTGGCCATCGGTGAGGGAGGGAACATGCGTACGCGGTCTGTGCGCCTCGCTCTTGCGGCAGCGACGCTCGGGGTGGTGACGCTCGCAAGCGCATCCGCGGTTGCGGAGCCGATGCACGATCCGCCGCCGGCCGAACTGGGTAGCTGCCCGACCGGCTGGGAGCTCTGGTGGGTGCCGGACCACCTCGGGTGGTTCGAGTACACGATCAACCACTACGCCGACAAGGACCACAACGGCAACGGGGTGCTCTGTCGGAAGGTCGTTAAGGGGGTGGGCGTCCAGGACGAGCACCACGACCAGGTCTGGGTGACCAAGGACGACGCCGCCTATCGCCCGTGACCGATGCGTGCCATCCCTCGGGCGCGGAGCAAGCGTCGTTCCTCGGCACCGTCTACGAGTTGAAGCCCCCAACAGGGGCAGCGTCGCCGTTCCGCGAACCGTCGGAGTGGAAATCACGACACCCGCGTCCGCCCTTGCTTCACAGGCGTTTCCCGGGTTTCGCAGGTCAGCAGGTAGCCAGTGGTGGACGTGAAGGGACTCGAAGCAATTGAGGGCTCCTGCCTGATCCTGCACGAAAGGGAACTCGAGGATCAGCCAGTACCGGCTGGCGCGGGCAACCGGCCTGAGTCAGACCCGCATCGGGGAGATCGTTCGCGGCAGGCGGCGGATCACCACCGAAACCGGACTGCGACTCTCCCGAGCTCTGCGGACCAGCGAGCGCTTCTGGATCAACATCCAGGCCGACTACGACATCGAAGTCGAACACGACACCCACGAGGACGACCTGATCCGCATCGAGAGCCTGGTCAGCTAGGGCCCTCTGCTCGTTCGTCCATCCGCCGCCTGTGGATGCACCGCGACGCCGGGATCGGTGTTTCAGGGTCGATGCTGGAGGACAGTGAGGGCATCAGCCACGGTTCGTGGGGCGGGCGGCCGTGCTGCGGTGATGGTGGCGAGCCAGTCGGCGATGATCGGTGCGGTGACCTCGGCGCTGTACACGGTGTCGTGGGTGACGCGATCGGGGTAGACGGTTGTGACGTCGTGTCCACCGCGGCGCAGCGCGGCGGCGAAGTCGTCGGTGAACCTGACCGGCACAACGGTGTCGGCCGTGCCGTGGACCAGCAGGACGGGCAGGTCGGGGCGGCGGTCGTTCAGGATGAGCGGGTCACCGTCGAGCCAGGTCGTCGGGTCGGGCCGATCAGGGCCGAACAGATTGGCCGCCAGGGGCCCGATCTCGGTGATGTCGTAGGGGCCGGCGAGACCGACGAGCGCGGTCGGGGCGACTGCCGCGTAGGGGCAGGCCGGGTCGGTGAACGTGTCGGGGGCAAGGGCCACGAGAGCCGCCAGGTGAGCGCCGGCGGAGTGCCCCACGATCACGACCGGCGAGCCCTCCACGCCCTCGGCGTGCAGGACTCCGGCGGCGTAGCCCACCCCACAGGCGACGTCCTGGACGGGCACCGGGAAGAACGCCCCGTCGGCGGCGGTGCGGTAGGCCACCATGACCACCGCAGCACCGCGGCTGGCCAGATCGTGGGCCAGTGGAGCCAGGCCGCTCGGGTCCGCCGACGCCCAGCCACCACCGGGGACGAGCACGACCAACGGCATCCCACCGGCGGGCTCGGTTGGGAGCACGAGCGTGGCGTCCAGGCCGGGCAGGAACTCCGCCGTGCTGCCCGGCAGGACCCCAGCTGGTGCGTCCGTGGCATTCGCCGACCGCGACGCCGTGGCGCCGGTGTCGCTGGAGGACCCGCACGCCACCATCGTCCCCACAACCAGCAGCACAGCGGCTGCCCACCGCGCCAGGCGCCCAAGGCGTGCATCGTCGTCGGTTCGCGTGCCCACCATCATCGGCCACGTCATGCCGTCATGGTCCGCCTCGGTGGCGCACTGCTGACGGCGCCCGGTGCGCACACCCTTTCGTCTGCGGCTGAGTCCACCAGCCACGGCATGGTGAACTTTGACCATCAGAGTCGGTCGTTGCGGCTGGTGACAAGGACCGCGATTGGCCGGTCAGGTGCTGTCGTGCTGGGTCGAGTGCCACGATTAGACCCGGTGGGCGGCGCGCTCATCGCGGATTGCTGTGGATGCCGCCTCGGTGGTCTTGGGCCAGGTCCAGGCGTAGTAGACGATGCCGGCGAGTAGGGCGACTTCGATGGCGCTGCCGAGGATGTAGTAGTTCCATTCGCCGACGGCAGCTCCGGCGATGGTCACGGCGTAGATGGCCGCTAGGACGATGTTCGCCATGCGCGTGGTCTTGGCTGGCAGGACGAGGCTGAGGAACACCATCAGGCTGGGGAGTGCGATGTAGAGGGTCACGCCGAGCAGGAAGCCTTGCCCGATCGAGAACACGAACATCTCGCCGGCCTCGATGTCGGCACGAATGTCGGGGCGGTACAGGCTGAACAGGTCGACGTAGGCGAAGATGAACATCGTCGATGTCCACAGTGCAGCGATCTTGATGCGGGGGTTGATCCACGAGTCCCGGTAGTCGGTGTTGGTGTGCATGGGGTTGTCATCCCGATTCGACTGAGTAGGAAGCCGGCGATCCGGCCCACTTCCCCCTTCCTGCATTGTCCCGCCGACCGGAAGTGCGTGACGGGCGCCCGTGGCAGACCTCACGTGCCCTGAGACTCTGCCGGCCGCCTGCCACCTCAGGCCGTCACCGCGGCGCAGGTCCGCGGTTCGCCGAGCGAGAGTGGCGGCTCATCTTGTGGACACGTCGTGCCCCAAGCCCACGGCACACTCCCCGACCCTCGGCTCAGACAGTCCAAACGCCGCTACGTAGCGCACTGAAGGTGCTGCACACCGCCGGGCGCTGGGCGCTCTCGGTCACCCTTTGCGCATGGGGTGGCGGGGGCCGTGGAGGTCATACCCTGATTCCCCTGATTCCCCTGATTCCGTGCTGGATCTCGACGCTCTCGACGTTGAGGAGATCGTGACCGCCTTGAACGACCAGACCGACTACGAGCACCGATGGCTGATCGACCCGAGGACCGGCGAGATCGCGTTCAGGACCAGCGACACCGGCATCGACGGTGAGAACCCGGTCGACCTCGACGATCTCGACCTGATACCCATCGACCCCGCGCGGCTGCTCGTCAGCGGCTCCCACGTCAGATGGCGAACACGACCTTCCCAGCGACCCGAACGTGCCCTATGCGATATGCGTCGACGGGGAAGGGCGGATACTCGACGTCGCAATCTTTTACAGCCACAGGGGGTTCCAGCAGTTCGGGACGCCGCAGAACGACACGCTTCGACAGGGAGAATGGGCTGACCGCCATCGTCGAAGTGGGTGACGCCCCGACACACAGCGACCGTTCAGCCCAGATGTACGTCAACGTCCTCTGCCGCTGCCTGGATCCCAACATCAGTCCACCGGAGGTCCCAGACCTCTTCGACTTCACACTCCCTCGCGACTGAGTCGCGGCCCCGGCCGGCTCACGCTTGCACTGACTCTAGACAGGTCGTGTCCGACGAGAGGATGCTGGACCGGAAGCGCCGGTGCGGCGTCGACAACCGGATAGCAGGCAGGGGCAGGGGCCATGGCAGGCATGCGCGATGACGGATCGACGACGTTCACGGTCGAGGGGGTGCGCGAACACGCCATCCCGCGGGCGCGGGCGATGCTGACCCAGATGGGGATGACCGGGATCTCCGAGAACGCCGGTATCGCCGAGGGTCACGGCGGGCGCGTGGACTACCGCTACGATCCTGCGGCCGGCAGCGTCGCCTGCGACGTGCTCGCCCTCCCCGAGCCCTTCAAGGTTTTCTCCGGACCTGCAGGGGTACGAGCCGTGCGCGAGATCGTCGAGGGTGCGCTACACCCGGCGGTCGGTGACGAAGGCGGACTGAGCCGGCCCGGCAAGGCGGGCGTGTACTGCTACGTCATCCCCACCCTGACCAACAATGCCGGCCTGGACCTCTCATACGCCACCAGCGACTTCTCCCACGGTTCGCTGGCGAGCTACACCTCGACGGTCTCCGCCGGTGGGACGGAGTCCCTGTTCGAGGCGCATTCCGGCAATGCCTCGGGGTTGGGGGTGTCCGGGTCGGTGACCTACCAGCTCACCGACGGGACTCCGCTGACCTTCACGTTCAACCTGCTGAGCACGTGTGACTACAGTTTCGCCGCCGGGTTCACAGGCCCAAACGCAGGTCGCTACAAGCCCCCAAGCATCTCGGAGAACGAGGCCAGCCTCGACGGCTACACGTATCTCGAACCCGTCGTCGTCATCGAGAAGAAATAGCCGACCGTGCCGGGCTCGGCGGGGCCGTCGTCCACCGCGTGGGGCACCCCCCTGACCTCTCCGGTGATCGTGCGTCATCAGGATCGACTGGTCATGCTCGCCCGAGCGTCCGATGCCGCAACCGATGAGCTGTACCTCCAGGTCCTCGACCCTTCGGCCACCCTGGACGCCGCGGACGAGGCCGCATGGAACGGGTGGTACCGCTTCTCATTCCCCGAGGCGCCGACCGACCCGTCATCCCCCGTCACCACCGGGGCGACGGCCGCTCCCACTCCGGAGCTGCGCGTCAGCGGCATGGATCTACTCACGGTCCTGCCCGTGACTGCCGCGGTGAGTCCGGCCGACGCCGCCTTCCAGGTCGTCAGCGACGACCGGCACCTGTGGTGCTTCCGAGCCTCGGCCACTGGCACGGTGTACCTCAACCGGCTCGCACTCACCAGTCACACCGAGACGGTCGGCGAAAGCGAGGAGACCCGCTACGCGCTCGAACCCGCACACGAAGCCCGGTACCAGCGCAGCGGGCTGCGGGACGTGGCCCTGGACGACACCGACACCTGGTCGACGGTGGACCTAACCGGCGCACCCTTCCTCGAGCCGACCATCGAGCTGACGACCATCGGACACGCGAGCACAGGACGGTTCGCGGTCACCCGTGTCCCCACAGCAACAGCGGGAGCCGTCGCCTGGTACGTCGCGGTCTCGACCGGCAACGGAGTGCACCTGCACCGATTCACCCAGACCGACGACACGCTCCTGATCCCTGCCGATGACCCGATCACCACCCTGACACCCTCGCTGCACGTCCACGGCGGGAGCACAGCAGCCCTGACCGTGTCTACAGACATCGCGCCCGCCGTGGCGTTCTACGCCGAGCACGACACGGTGCCCACCGGTGCGGGCACCGACGTCGACGTGCCTCGGCAGGGCCGGCTCCTGGTCACCGTCCCGGTCTCAGGCACCGGCCTCGGCTCGGCGATGGCGGTCTATGACTTCTGCGTCGGAGCCGACGGCCAGATCAGCGTCCTCACTGCCGAGCAGCAGGTGGTGCAGCTCGTCGACGGGACCCTGCGCGAGGGGACGTTCACGCCGGACCGGACCGCCCCGTTCTACCCGACCGGCGCCCAGGCGGCGGACTGCGTCCAGGTCGTCGACGGACTGGTCGTCAACCTGATGCTGCTCGGACAGGTCGCCCCGGCCGCTGATCCCGCGGTCGACATGCTGCTCCGGCCTGGCGACGACGGCCTGGTGCACCTGTACTACGGCGGCCCCCCAGTCCCGGTCGACACCGCAGAGGTGACCGGCTGGCATGCGCTGGTGCCCGGCCAGCCACAGGCCCTGGTGGCCCACTTCGACCCGAGAGTCAGCCGACTCGTCCTCGACCTGCCGTGGGCACAGCTGGTCAGCAGCGAGCAGCCACCAGGGGCGGTCCACCTGGCCGCCAGAGCCGCGGGGGCGATCATGACGGGAACGACGGTGACCGTCTCGCCCGCCACCTTCACCAACGATGCGCGCACCGACCAAAGCGACCTGTGCGACCTGACGATCAGCTACCCCGCGGCCAGTCACCTGCCATCCGAGCGCTGGGTCGGGCTCCCCCGGCAGACAGACGTCCTCATGGCCGTCCTCAACGGTGGCGCCACCGACGACAGCGCCGACCCGAGCGTCACCAGCGGGGCCCGACCCTTCTTCGACTTCGACGGACTCCACCCACAGCTGAGGCTGCCTTTGAGCACGGGGGTTCCCGCCACGCAGGAACACACCGCGTACGCGGTGCTCACCTCGACCCGCACCGGTGTCCCCCTGCGCAGCGGCTCGGTCGGCGTCGATGGCGACACCGCGCGGCTCGAACTGCGCTACACCACCGGCTCCGATGACCTCGTCCAGGTCTGGAGCGGGCTGCCCACCAACCTCGCCGAGGCACTGACCGTGCTCAGCGGAAGCGCCGCGACTTCGACCTACGACTACACCCCCGGCCCCGGCTCGACGCCCCTCTTCGCCCTACCCACGACAGGCTCGCCCATCCTCACCCCGCTGCTCCTCCTCCCGACGGCCCAGGCACCGGGTGACATCGCGGGCATGACCATCGACGTCACCGTCTCAGCCCTCGACCGCGCCCTGCTCGACGTCCACTTCGCTCACGTCACCGGTGCGGGCACGATCCAAGGCGTGCGAGCGGAGGTCGTCGGCTTCGTCGCCGACCTGGGCAAGGACGCGGTGTTCCAGGCCCTCGGGCTGCACGTCGACGCGACAGGCGCCGCCGGTACCGTGGCCCTGACCCGCGACCCGGCCGGACGGGTCGACTTGCGCGACGCCGCATGCCTCTTCGACCTACGTCAGCCACCCGACCTGCCCGATGCCACCACCCTGGCGGCCTCCACAGCCCCCTTGTCGGCCGGCCGCCAACGCCACACGTTCGAGCCGGCCCAGGCCGGCCCGTCGCGCGTGGAGATGATCGGCCTCGTCGCCTCCGGCGACGTCCCTGACGACGGAGCCCCCGCCTACATCCTGGACACCCCCTCGCCGGCGGCATCGAGGGCCAGCCGCAGTCTCGGGAACACGGCCGCCGGCAACGAGCAGCCGCGCTCGGGGGTCTGGCTGAGGGAGAACCCCCACCAGGCGGTCACCTTCGACGGCACCGACAGCCTCTTAGTGCCGATCCTGGAGAACGGCCACCCGACCCAACGCAGCGCCCGGCTGCGACCATCGCCACAGTGGACGCTGGAGACGTGGCTGCAGCCGACCGGACGCAACCCGCAACGTGTCATCACCTTCGCCGACACAACGACACCCGTCGCCGCCGATGCACCCGCCCTCGACTACCGAGTAGCCCTGGACGGCCAGGACGTGCTCGACCTCGGCTCCTACGACCACGGCCCCGGAGTCCCGGACAGCTCCTACGCGCAGGGCTCGGTCTCCCCCGGGCACACCCCCCTCCCCCCGGACGCCTTCACCTGGGAGGTCTGGGTCCAGCCGGACCAGGCAGCCGCTCCCCGCGGCGCCGACGAGGCACCCCTGGGCGGCATCCTGGCTGTCGAGATCCCCGGCTTCTCGGTGCCCGCGGTGGCACTCGGCCTCCGGGCCGACCGTCGCATCCTGCTCGAGGTCAGCGTCGACGGGTCACAGACCACGCCGTATCTCAGCCAGGGCGCACTCCCCCACGTCGACGAAGACGACACGCCGCAGTGGAACCATGTCGCGCTGCGCGGCACACGCGCCGCTGACGCAACGACCTGGACCGTCGACCTCGTCGTCAACGCCGTGATCGACGCGACCTTCACCGACGTCACCCTGCCAGCGGGCGACGACGGCGCCACCGTCGTCATCGGCAGCAAGAGCCCGTACGGAGCGTCGGTCTTCGGCAAGCTCACCCAGCTGCGACTGTGGTCCACCCGGCGCTCGATCGCGGAGATCCGACGCAGCGCCTTCGTGGCCGTCGCCGGCACCGAACCCGGGCTGCTCGGCGCCTGGCCGCTGACCGCCATCGTCGCGGGGAGCGGAAGCGACCGCTTCCTGTGCAACGTCGCCACGACCACCGGAGCACCCTGGGACGCCCTCGTCGTCACCGGCAAGCAGCCGCTGGACCTTGTCACGGACGACGTGTTCCTCTCCGTGCTCGCCACCGTCGGTGGGCTGGACCCGGTGGCCGCCGATGCGCTCCTGGCAACCGGCCGATGGAACCATCTCGCGATCACGTTCGAGGCCGGTGGCGCCCTCGATCTCAACCCCCGCGACCGCACCGATGCCGGACTCATCGACTCGATGAGCTGTGCCCACAGTGACGACCTGGACGCCGGATCGGGGTTCTCCATCGACGCCTGGCTACGGCTACCCACCGAGGAACGCCTCACCGGCACGATCGCCGGGCGGTGGGCCTGGGACGAGGACCCGCACGACCAGAGCTACCGCTTCGGGGTCACCTCCGCCGGCGAGCTCACCCTGGAGCTGCGGCTCGTGACCGACTCCGCGGGGGTCACCGACTCGGTCAGCACCACGTCCGAGGGCGCAGGACTCGCCGACGGGAAGGTGCACCACGTTGCCGTCACGTTCCGCACCGCACCGCGCGAACAGGAGGACGAGAAGTCCACCTGGACCGTGACCTTCTGGGTCGACGGGAAACCCGTCGGCACCCCCGAGACCGGCGAGCAGGACCGCGCGAGCATCCAGGTCCAGGCCACCCAGGTGGAGTTCCTCGCCGGGCGCGGCGTCTCCGTCCCCGCCGGTGCCGCGCCGCAGACCCTCGACTCGCTGCGACCCCTGCGGGCAGCCCTCGGCCGGCTCCGGTTCTGGGGCAGCGTCGCCACAAAGGAGGACCTGTTCCCCGAGGAGTACGCCCGCTGGCCGCGCTTCGGCCCACCCGAAGGGCTCGCCGCTCAGTGGGACTTCCTCGAGCAGGAAGGCCGCACCGCCACCGACACCATCGGTGGCAACGACGGCGTCCTCAGCAGCTCCGCCCCGTGGCAGCTGCTGCGGGACACCTCCACCATGACCGTCTACGCCAACGGGGCCATGGTCTCCAGCACCAAGCCCTACACAGGAACGCTCACACCGTCGGCGAGCACCGGGTGGTGGATCGGAGCCTCCGACGGCGACGTCCGCGGCCTCTCGGGCGACGTCGCGTCGGTGACCCTGTGGGACACCGCGCGCACTCTCGAAACGATCCAGGACCAGCAGTTCACCCCGCGCTTCGGCACCGAGGCGGACCTGCTCGCCGGGTGGACGTTCAGCCCAGGCGGTCGAGACATCACCGGCGGAGGCAACGACATCACCGTCCCTACCGCACGGAACGTTCCGTCCACCGTGCCGGTCACCATCGAAGGGGCCGTCACGCGCGCCATCTACGGCGGCGTCATCACCGAACGCAGCCGATCCCTCGCCGACAGGCCCGCCATCGGATCCGCCGTCGACGTCCAGCGCCTATCCGGACGTACGCCCGCCGCAGTCGTCAAACGCACCTACGTCGTCGACGCCAGCGAGTCGCCCGACCGGCCCATCTACGTCGGCGACCTCGCCCTCGTCTGGGTCGGCCAGGTGCAAACCGACCCCACGCTCATCGGCTTCATCGAAGGCGCCCCACCGGTGCCGTCAGAGAACCTCACCCGGCCCTACTACCTCCAACCGGCCGGACCCGGCTACATGCGCTACCTCGACACGGCCACCGTCTCCCTCGTCCAGCAAGCCGGGAACCAGGTCAGCTACACCTCCTCCACCAACGACAACGGCAGCCTGAACGTCAGCGCCGCCCTCGGCATCTTCGGCACCTACCAATCGACGCTCGCCAACCTGGTGGCCATCTCTGACAACACCTACGAATTCAAGAACCAGGTGCAGGCCAGGTTCGCCTTCCAGGGGCAGTGGGGCACCCAAGACGGCACCCAGTACGACGCGGCATGGACGGCCGGCCAACGCGACACGCTCGGTATCAGCGGTGACTGGGAACCCTACGAAGAAGAGCAGACCGACTACCTCAACCCTCAGGTCGGCCGCCGGTTCGTCCCCGACAACCTCGGCTGCGCCCTCGTCGAGTCCCTCACAGCCGACCTGTACGCGGTCACCTTCGCCGCCACCGGTCAGGCACTCGGGACCGTGGTCGTGCCCAACCCGACCATCCCACCCGACCGGAACATCCTCATGTTCCCCATGAACAAGCAGAACACGCTCGCCGGATGCCTCGACGGCAAAATCGGCCTCGTCAACGACCCCGCCTACCCCTCGGCCGACCGGCAACGCGGCAGCTTCTACAAACCCATCCAGGGATACGCCCTCGCCGAACAGATCACCCGAGAAGCCGAACAACAGCGAGCCTACGCCGAACAGCTCGACGTCGAGAGCCTCGGCAAGGAAGGCGACGCGTCCCTGACCGACGTACCCGCCAACCTTCCCGTCGACTTCGAGACCGCACCAGGGGACCAAGGCCAGGTCGCCACCGGTCGCAGCGGGCTCGTCAACCGGTACACCTGGTCCGCCGACGGCGGTCTGCACACCGAAACCCAAACTCTCGCGGCCACCACCACCAAGTCCTTCAGCGGCTTCCGCAGTCTCGCCGTCGGCGGCGGCATCAGCGCCGGGGGGGAGTTCTACCTCAAACTCGGATGGGCCTGGTCCCTGGACCTTCTCGGCACCCACACCGTCGAGGTGACCGTCGGCCACTCCGAGGGACTCAGCCAGGCGCTCTCCCTCGAGGTCACGCTTGAGGGCGAGGCATACCTGAGAGCCTGGGACCCCACTGCGCCGGCCGAGTACGGCCCTGGCATCGGCGCATTCCTGCCCGGTCCCGCCCCCGGCAAGGTCCGCCAGTACCGGTTCATGTCGATCTACCTCCCACCCCGGACCGCCAACGCCTCTGCATTCGACACCATCGTCGACCACAGCTGGAAACAGCTCTCCAACGACCCCACCGCCCGCGCACTGCGCGAGATCGATTCCACCAACCCCGTCTGGCGAGTCCTCCACCGGGTCACCTACGTCGAACGCATCCCGCCCTCGGTCGCATCCGGGCCCCTCTTTCTCACCTCGCCGGTCGAGCGTGAGCCCGTCAACCTCACCAACAACGCAACCCTTCTCAGGCTCATCGACGCCGCCATCCCCGACACAGTGCCGATCAGCCGAATCAGCATTGGAGCCGCCGTGGCTGCGGTGATGAACCCCGCACCCACCGCTCCAGGGACCTACCCACCAGCAGTCCTCGAACTACACATCTCCTGGTGGAGCCAGTTCCTGCAACGCGCCAGGCCCGACCCGTCCGGCGTCATCGTCGACCCCGCCGCCGCGACCGCCCTCGCCGCGCTCACTCGTGACACTGTCGACTACGCGTGGGCCGGATACGCGACCCACGTGCTGCCCATATCGCCCGAGGAGGGCAAAGAGACCCCTGCCTGACCCGCAGGGAAGATCCCTGCTCCGCGTGCCGGCAGGTGAATCCATCAAGGTCGCCAGTGAGTCGATGCGTCGTCCGGCAGACCGCAGCACCGAATCGCCACACTCGAAGGCTCACAGCACTCGTCTCAGTCCGGGGGCCACGGTGGCCAGGTGACCCACGGCGAAGCACAGGGGTACCCCGAGAGCGGCGACGAGGAGGAACTTCGCCTCCGGGGGTAGGGCAAGCCAGCCAAGACCGACCATGAGCGAGGTCAGGACGAGCGGGTGCATCAGGTAGGTGGCGTACGACGCGCGCCCGGCCGCGCGCGACCAGCGCCGCTCCCCCGTCCATCTCCGCCGGAACCAGGCGAGGCACCACATCGTGAACGACACGGACACGATCCCGTATGCGACGGCGAACCCGATCCCGCGCCACCCCATCTCGTGCAGCATGTCCTCCAGCGGCGCATCCCCCGAGGAGGCGATAAAGCCGATGGCCGCCGCCCCGCCCACCACCGTTGCCCACCCCCAGGCGCGCTCGGTGCGCCGCTGGAGAAAGGGCACACCTTCGCCGTCCGCGGTCTCAGCGGCCATCGCGCCGAGGCCGAAGAGGACGCCGCCCTGCAGCCACGCCCCCGGGCGAGCGCTCATGAGGTGCTCATCGAGCAGCGACGACGTCGGCCACAGCGCGACTGCTCCCGCCGTGATCACAACCGCGGCGGCCAGGTGAGATCGCCAACCCGGCCGCCGCGTGAGGGGCTGCGGACGGACCGACCGGAGCAGCGCATACAGCGTCGAGCAGAGGATGAGGGCCACAACGAACCAGGTCACCCCGAACTCCGACTCGCCGAGGTAGTCCACGAAGGATCCGTGCTCGCGGCGCAGGCTCCCCACCAGGTCGGCGAGCGGGTTGATCACGAAAACGAAGACCGCCACCGGGACACCGAGCCGGATCAGCCGGTCGACGACGAAACGTCCGGGTCCGCGCCGGTGCAGCGACCCGGCCGAGAACCACCCAGCCAGCCAGAACAGCGGCCCCAGACCGAAGACGGCGCCGAAGAGGGCGGGCACGGCGAAGACCGCGAATCCCACCGGCGTGGGATCGAGCTCGTCGTGGTAGTACCAGTCCGCGATGTCCGTGACGTAGGCCGTCGCGGTGTGCACGACGATGACGCCCGCGATCGCGGCCACCCTGAGATTGTCGACCCAGGTCAGCCGACCTGTCATTACGGCGGTTTGCGGTGGTGCGCTCATCCCAGCGCCTCCTGCATCTATCGTCGCACCACCACGACGACGCCACCCGCCACTTGCGAGATCCACCGCTGGGTGACCGCCCTCACCGTCCGTCCCCGCACGCGGCCTCCATGGCCAACCCGGTGCGACACCGTAGGCCGCAGCAGTCCCTGTGGAGAACTATCATCCTCGACGCAACCGCGGGACCTCTCCCCCAATGCGGCCGTGATTCCTCCCCTCCCCTGTACGAGGGCCGAGGTAGGAGTTGGACTAGCGCGTACCGCGAAACCTCGGCTTGTGCCGCAGGTCCCGACGCAGAGCCCACGCTTGCATGAGCGCTCGCCTCCGGCATCGCTGGAATGTCTCAGACGATCCTGCACGCGGCGGCCTGCCAGCCGTGCCCTCCTCGACATTTTGCCTGATCAGAAGGCTATACGTGTGGTGGACGTGAAGGGACTCGAACCCCTGACCTCTCGCGTGTGAAGCGAGCGCTCTAACCAGCTGAGCTACACGTCCGTCGGTGCGGACACCACCGGGAGACTCTACATCACAGCCAGAGGTGCTCCTGCATCCAATCCTCGTACGGCTGGGGCAGCAGAACGACCGATCCGGACAGCCTCAGAACGGCCCAGACGATGAGGAGGACGAACGCGAACGTCAGCAGTCCGAGCACCCCGCGGACGAACCAGTTCTGGGTCATCACCCACGCGTTCCACACCGTCAGCCGGTCCTTGACGAAGTCGAGCAGCTGCTGGGCGCGCTCGAACTCGGAGGCCCAGATGAGCAGGCCCAGGATGACGATGAACCACCCCGGGCCGGGCAGCGGGACCAGGACGAGGCCGAGGCAGACGATCGTGAGCCCCACGAAGAAGACGATCCACCGGTAGATCAGGTAGCTCTGGGCGTTGGCCCGAATCTTGGCCCGCCAGGCGAAGTCGTGCTCGGGCTGGTAGCGCGGGTCCGAGGGGCGGAACCGTCGCGGGCGCCGGGTCGGCTTCTCCGTCACGGGTCCATCGACTCGGCGCTGTGCCGCGCGAACGACTCCGCCGCGGCCTTCGTCAAGGGCCCCACGGACAGGACCCGCTCGTCCACCCGGTCCACCGGCATGACGTCGCGGGTCGAGGAGGTGATGAACACCTCGTCGGCATCCCGGAGGATCTCGATCGGCAGATCGACCTCCCGGACGGGGACGCCGTCGGCGAGGCACCACTGCAGGACGAGCTCGCGCGTGATGCCGGCCAGGGCGCCACTCCTCAGCGGCGGAGTAAGGATCTCGTCGCCGACGACCACGAAGATGTTACTGCCGGTTCCCTCGCACAACTCACCGCGGGTGTTGGCGAAGATCGCCTCACTCGCCCCGCGAGCCTTGGCGTGCGCGAGCGCGACGACATTGTCGGCGTACGACGTGGTCTTCAACCCAGCGGTAGCCGCCCGCTCGTTGCGGGTCCACGGCACGACGACGACACCGCCGCTGGCAGGCGGCCGCGGCATCGGCCCGGCCGTGACGACGTAGGTGTAGCCGCCATCGCCGCGGTCCGAGCCGAGAGGGCCGATCCCGGCGGTGACGGTCCACCGCACCCGACCGAACGCGAGCGGCTCCTCGAGCACCGCGGCGATGCCGGCCTCGATCACCCCTCGGTTCGCCGGCGGCAGCCCCAGGCCGTCGAGACTCCGATCGAGGCGGTCGGCGTGCCGGGTCAGGGCGAATACCCGACCCGCCTCAGCCTTCGCGGTCTCGAAGACCCCGTCGCCGACCGTAATGCCGTGGTCGACGGCGCTGATCGCAGGGGCGCCGGGCTCAACCCGAGCGCCGTCGACCCACACGCGGATGTCGGTGCTCATGCGTCCTACCCTTCCAGATCCATCCCGCTGCGGGCGAGGCGTCACCGGGCCGAGGCGAGTCCGACGAGCCGGGCCGCCTTGAGCTCGGTCTCGGCCCACTCGAGGGCGGGGTCGGAGTCCCAGGTGATACCCGCGCCGGTCCCGAAGCACAGCTCCACGGCCGATGTACCGCCGGACTGCGCGCTGGGCCGGACGAAGAACGTGCGGATGCCCACTGCGAGTTCCGCCCGGAGGTGGTCCGGATCACGGGTATCGATCCAGCCGATCGCCCCGCAGTATGCGCCGCGCACCTCCGGCTCCAGGTCGCCGATAGTGCGCAGTGCACTGGACTTAGGAGCTCCGCTGACGGAGCCCGGAGGGAAGGTCGCCTCGAGGATCTCGCCCCAGCCGGTGGCGTCGCGTAGGTCGCCGGCGACGTAGGAGGTCAGGTGCACCAGGCCGGGGTGGTTCTCGACCGCGCACAGTGCCTCGACCTCGACGGTGCCCGGCTCACACACATGCGACAGGTCGTTGCGCACGAGGTCGACGATCATGACGTTCTCGGCGACGTCCTTCGGCAGGAGTGCATCGGCCGTCGTCGCCGTCCCCTTGATCGGCCCGGAGGTCACCCGCCGGCCGTCCACCCGCAGGTACAGCTCGGGCGACGCGCAGACGACCCCGACACCGGCCGATCGCACGTCGACCAGCCCCGCGTAGGGAGCCGGATTACCCTGCTCGAGGACGGCCGACAACGCGGCAAGATCGGGCCAGCCGGCGAGGTCGTGGCTGAGGACGCGGCAGAGGTTGACCTGGTACACCGTGCCGGCTGCGATCCGCCGCCGGATCTCCGCGACACCCTTCTCGTATGCGTCGCGCCCCATCGACGTTCGCCACCGCCCGGTGAGACCCGCCCAGGGTGAGCCCGACCGCGGGTGAACGGCGGCGTGAGCGGCACCACCGCATACCTCCTCGAAGCGGAGCGCGGTGATCTGCCCCTCGAAGGTCACGACGATCGCCCACCAGCCGGGCGGCAGGTCGCTCAGGTCCTCCCTGACCTCGGCGAGCCCTCGCGCCTCAACGGTGCCGAAGCGCGCGTGATCCACCCGAGCCATGGTACGGGCGGCCGAGCCCGACCCACCCACTGTGGGTGGCCCCGTCCGAACACCGCACACCGCGCCGGTCGACTGAACTAGCGTGTCCCGAGCGGGCCGAACCCGGTCGCACAGAGCGCGCATGCAGAGGAGATGCAGGTGTCGACCGAGGCCACCATCGTCTTCGTCATCGTGGTCGCGGCACGCTTCCTCGTCCCACTGCTCATCCCGCGCTACCCGCTGCCCGCGATCATCGCCTGTCTCGTCATCGACGGCGTCGACCAGACGGTGTTCCAGCTGTTCGGGTTCGACCCGCCCGGCTACCAGGGCTACGACAAGGCGATGGACCTGTTCTACCTGTCGATCGCGTTCCTCAGCACCCTGCAGAACTGGACCCGGACCGCCGCGGTCCAGATCGCCCGGTTCCTGTTCTTCTACCGGATGGTCGGCGTGCTCTTGTTCGAGCTGACGGGCATCCGCACACTCCTGTTGATCTTCCCGAACACCTTCGAGTACTTCTTCATCTTCTACGAGCTCGTGCGGCTGCGCTGGGATCCGCGCCGATTCGGCCTCCGCTTCTGGCTGCTGTCCGCCGCCGCGATCTGGATCTTCATCAAACTCCCCCAGGAGTACTGGATCCACGTCGCCCAGCTCGACCTGACGGACACGATGCGCAACGTGCCATGGTTCACTCCGGCACTCATCGTCGCGGTCATCGCGCTGGTGGCAGTGGTCTGGTTCGTCGTCATCCCGCGGATGCCCACGCCGGACTGGTCCTGGAGGATCGCCCCGGAGCCATTGCCCGAGGAGATGGACACCGCCCGCGAGCGGGACGCCTGGATGGCGCGCAACCTCAAGGTGATCTCCTGGTGGTCGCTGGAGAAGGTCGCCCTCATCGGGCTGCTCGCAACGGTGTACGCCCGTATCTTGCCCGGCCTGAACGTCTCTGACCTGCGCATGTTCGTCGGCATCTCGATCTTCGTCCTCGCCAACGTCGTCGTGTCGCTGCTCGTCGCGCGACACGTGGGCAGTCGCTCGGGTCTGTTCGCCGCCTTCATGGCCCGCGTCGGCGTCAACATCGGCCTCGTCCTCATCGCCGGTCAGTTCGTGGGTGCTCGGGCCCTGTCGGTGAGCGACACGCTGTTCTTCGTCATGCTCCTGTCGCTGCTCATCACCTACCACGACCGGTTCGCCCCGGTCGGGGCGGTGCGAGTCGAGCACGACACGACCGACCCGGAGCCGGCCGGCCGCTGAGCGGCCGGCCCTGGGTCACTCCTCGCGACGTCCCAGTGGGCGCGTGGCCGGACCCTCGATGACGGCGCCCTCCATGGTGAACCGGGACGCGTGCAAGGGGCAGTCCCAGGTCTGCTCGGCGTCATTCCAGGACAGCACCCCGCCGAGGTGTGTGCAGACGGCGCTGACCGCACAGCGCCCCCGGTCGACCTCCGCCACCGCGGTCGGGGTGAGCGGGTTGCCCGTCACCCGCCCCTCCCCGTGGGCGATGTCCTTCGGCAGAGCCAACCGGGCTCGGTCACCGGCGAGGTGCGCCGCCACCCGCGCGTTGTGCTTCGCGGCATCGGCGACGCCGCGAATCGACGAGGTGTTGCCGCGGAACGCGCCCGCGTATGGAAGCGGGCTGCCCATGATGTCGGCGGTGATGATGTGGGCGGCGGCGGGGGCGTTCGTCAGGCCCCACTTGTTGTATCCCGTCGCAACGAAAAGCGCTTCGTCGGTGCCCGGCACCGGTCCGATGCGCGGCATGGCACCCGCGGCGCGGTAGTCCTGGGCGGACCAAGCCCAGCGAAGCTCCCCGACCTCGAGGTACTCGCGGGCCCACTGGTCCAAGTCGTCGATGCACGCGCGTGTCGAGATCCGCGCGCCGACGGTGTGACCGTTGCCTCCGACGAGGAGCAGGTCGCTCTCCCCCGCGGCGGTCGCCGGTGCCGTGCGCAGCGATCTCGTCCGCTTGTCGAGGGAGAGCGACATGCTGTGCGGCACCCGCGACAGGTCGGCCTCGTAGGCCAGGACGTAGGAGCGCTCACCGGTGAGGCGGGCGAAGTCGAGGGTCCGGTCCAGGATGGGTGTCTGGGTGGCGAGGACCACCCGCTCACAACGAACGGCTCCGGCCTCCGTCTCGAGCCGCCATGGACGCCGCCAGTTCAGACCGGTGACCCGCACACCCTCGACGACGCGACCGCCGAGGCTCTCGAGCTCCTCGCGCAGAGCCCGCACGAGCGCCAACGGGTCGACCTGAGCCTGGTCCTCCAGCGAGATCGCCGACCGGACGGCGAAGGGCAGGTCATGCTCAACGAGCGGCTGCGCGTCGAGCCCGGCCGCCTGCACCGCGGACAGCTCGTCGCGCACCTTCCGCTCGCCCGAAGGAGTGACCGCGTACGTCACGGCGGTGTGGGTCTGGACCTCCACGCCTCTCGCCTGAGCGAGTTCGAGCAGCCAGGCCTGTCCCTCGCGGTTCGCGGTGACGTATGCGCTGGCCGCCTCCGCCCCGGCCGCGCGGCGAATGCCCTGCACAAGTGATCCCTGGAGCAGGCTTACCTTGGCGTTCGTGCGACCCGACGTGCCCGACCCGACGCGGCGGGCCTCGATGACGAGGGGCTCGATGCCCTGCTGGGCCAACCGGACCGCCGTGCTCATCCCGGTGAGTCCGGCGCCGACGACGACGACCGTCGCCGACCGCGGCAGCTCCACCCGCGAGGAGACCTCCTCAGGCGACTCGCCCCGGCGAGCCCACCACACCGCGTCGAGTCCGATGGCCGTCCGGTCGAGGTCCTTCATGGTGTCTCCTCCGTCTCGTCGTGCGCCCGGCCGGTCCCCGCCTGGCGATCTCGTGCCGTCCACGTTCTCCCGGCTCCCAGGCATCGTCGCAGGTCCTCAGGGTCGACGGGTAGGTGAGCACCGCATACATCCCGATGCGTGCCGGGATCTGCAGAGTCCGGATCGGACGAGACCTCCGAGGTTCAAGCGGGGGACTCGCCCGAGGAGTCCCGTCCCCGGCGCAGACGGGGTGCCTGGTGATGGACCAGGGACTCGAGTATCTGGTCGATCAGCGACGCTCCACCGTCGTTCGCGGGGAACTCGACCTTGACATCGACCAGGTACTGGGTGAGGCCGTCGAGCCTGGCGGCCAACATCTGCAGCACGGCGAAGGCGGCCCGCGGCCGGTCGTGGAAGAACCGACCCGGATCCGCGATCACGTAGACCACCACATCGGTCTCGGCGCGGGCGGTCGCGGTCGCCGGCTTGCCGAGGATCCACGACATCTCGCCGAAGACGGCCCCCGGGAACTCGATCCTCGCGAACGGCGTGTGGTCGCGCTCGACCCTGACGCTGCCGGAGACGAGGACGAGAACGCGCTCCGGGCTGGAACCCTCGGCGACGAGAATGTCACCGGCTTGGATGCGCTCCTCGGGCAGCCCGGCGCACTCCTCGAGCAACGTGGTCACGGGTCCATTATGTCCACCCGGTCCTCGAGCGGACGACGTCGGCCAGATGACGTCACCCGGATAGACAGAACCCGAGATCGATGATCACGACCGTGCGCTAGCCTGGCCCCCGGGTCCACCGGTGGGCCCGAAGGAGGACGGATGTCCAGGGCCACGATCCTCGCTGTCGACGACGACCCACAGGTCTCGAGAGCGATCGCGCGGGATCTGCGTGCGCGCTACGGGTCGACATATCGAGTCGTCCGCGCGACGTCCGGAGAGGAGGCCCTCGGCATCGTCGCCGAGCTGGCCCTGCGCGCCCAGCAGATCGCCCTGCTGGTGTCCGACCAGCGGATGCCCGGGATGACCGGGATCGAGCTCATGTCACGGGTACGAGAGACCTCCCCCGAGACCCGCCTGCTCCTCCTCACCGCCTACGCGGACACCGACGTCGCCATTCGGGCCATCAACGACATCGGGCTGGACTACTACATGTTCAAGCCGTGGGAACCGCCCGAGAACACGCTGTACCCCGTGGTCGACGACCTGCTGGAGGCGTGGCGCCGCGCCAACCCCGACGATGACGGCACGGTGCGGGTCATCGGTCACCTCTGGTCCGACCGCAGCTACGACGTCAAGATGTTCCTCGCCCGCAACCACATCCCCTACCGCTGGCTCGACCTCGAGCGCGACGACGAGGCGCAGCGCCTCGTCTCCCTGGCCGGCCACGACGAGCCCGCCGACCTGCCGCTGGTGCTCCTGCCCGACGCCGAGCCGCTGTGCAACCCGTCGAGCGTCGAGCTGGCCGAGGCGCTCGGCCTGCGCACGCGCGCCCAGCAGCCCCTCTACGACCTCTGCATCGTCGGCGGCGGCCCCGCCGGGCTCGCCGCGGCGGTCTACGGGGCCTCCGAGGGACTGCGCACCGTGATCGTCGAGCGCGACGCCCCCGGGGGCCAGGCCGGGCAGAGCGCCGCGATCGAGAACTATCTGGGGTTCCCGAAGGGCGTGTCGGGGGCGGACCTGACGCACCGAGCTGTGGCGCAGGCGGCTCGGTTCGGGGCTGAGACGGTTTTGGCGAGGGAGGTCGAGGGCCTGGAGCAGCGCGGGCCGGTCCACGCCGTGCGACTCGCCGACGGCGGTGAGGTCGAGAGCCGCGCCGTCCTCATCGCGACCGGCGTGGCATACCGACGGCTCAACGCCGATGGGGTGGACCGCCTGGGATCGCGGGGGGTGTACTACGGCGCGTCAGCGAGCGAGGCGGCGCAGACGGTCGACCAGGTCGTCCACGTCGTCGGCGCGGCGAACTCGGCGGGACAGGCGGTCCTGAACTTCGCACGAGTCGCCCGCAAGGTCGTCATGCTCGTCCGGGGCAGCGGGCTCGCCGCGTCGATGTCGGAGTACCTCATCGACCGGATCTCTGCGTCGGAGAACGTCGAGGTGCGCTTCCAGACCGAGGTGGTCGCCGCGCACGGTGACGGTCACCTGGAGTCGGTCACCCTCGTCGACCGCGCCACAGGCACCGAGTATGACGAGGACACCAACTGGCTCTTCGTCTTCATCGGCGCGCTCCCCCGGACGGACTGGCTCGGGGACGACGTGGTCCGCGACGCCAAGGGCTTCCTCGTGACGGGACCGGACCTGCTTCGCGCCGAGTACCCGCAGCGATGGCCGCTGACCCGGCCGCCCTTCGCGCTCGAGACGAGCGTGCCCGGCGTCTTCGCCGCCGGGGACGTCCGGCTCGACTCGATGAAGCGGGTGGCGTCGGCGGTCGGCGAGGGTGCGATGTCGGTCTATCTCGTCCACCGATACCTCACCACGGTCTGATGGACCGCGCCGAGCTGCGAGACCTCGCTCTGTTCGACGGGCTCGACGACGCACGTCTCGACGCGCTGCTGAGCGCGGCCACCGAGCACAGGGCACGCCGCGGGGAGATCCTGTTCACGGAAGGGCGTCCGGCCGACAACTGGTGGGTCCTGCTCGAGGGCACGATCGCCCTCGTCCGACAGGTCGGCACCGAACGCTCGGTGCTGGGATACATGACCACTCCCGGCCAGTGGGCCGGGGGTTTCGCGGCCTGGGACGAGTCGGGGGTGTACTTCGCCTCCGGCCGGGTCGAGAACCCCGGGCGACTGCTGAAGCTTGATGCCGGCGACCTACGCCGACTCGCCGAGGAGTGGTTCCCTTTCGGGGTCCACTTCATCGAGGGCTTCGTGAACACCGTGCGCCGGATCGAGTCGACCGCGCGTCAACGCGAGGCCCTCGTCGCCTTGGGAACGCTTTCCGCCGGGTTGGCGCACGAGCTGAACAATCCCGCGTCCGCGGCGACCCGCGCCGCGGACGGCCTCGAGGACTCGACGACGAACCTCCTCGATGCCCTGTCTCGGCTGGCCAGTGCGGGCATCTCCGCCGAGGCGTTCCGGGCCCTGAACGACCTTCGGCTCCGGATCAGCGACGGCGAGTCGGGCCTCGGCGCCCTCGCGCTGTCGGACCGCGAGGATGAGCTGTCCGACTGGATGCTCGACCATGGGGTCGAGGAGTCGTGGCGCATCGCGCCGTCTCTGGCCGCAGCCGGGGCGGACCTGGCCTGGTGTGAGGAGCTGGCGAACAGCGTGCCGCCGACCTCACTCACACCCGCTCTGGAGTGGGTGTCCGCGGCCGTGGCGACGGGTGGGCTGCTCACGGAGGTCAAGGAGGCCACCGGCCGGATCTCCGCGCTCGTCTCCGCCGTACGCTCCTACTCGCAGATGGACCGGGCTTCGCTGCAGACCACGGACCTGGTCGAGGGTCTTGAGAGCACCCTCGTGATGATGGGGCACAAACTGGGCAGCGGCATCGAGGTCACGCGCCACTACGCCCCGGGGCTGCCCCCGATCGAGGCGATGGCAGGCGAGCTGAACCAGGTCTGGACGAACCTGGTCGACAACGCCATCGACGCGATGGAGGGGTCCGGCACGCTCGCCGTCTCAGCCCGCTCCGACGCCGTCGGATGGGTCGCCGTCGAGATCTCGGACACCGGGGGCGGCATGCCACCCGAGGTCCAGGCGCACGCGTTCGAGCCCTTCTATACGACCAAGGATGTCGGCAAGGGGACTGGACTCGGCCTGGACATCTCGCGGCGCATCATCGTCGAGCGGCACTCGGGTGAGATCACCATCGATTCCGGTTCGACGGGCACGACGGTGCGGGTCCGGCTACCGATCCGCCACGTCGGGCGGACCTGATCCGAATGCGGGGGGCTCGCGAGAGCGTCGGCCTGCGACGTCCGGGCCCTTGAGGCGCAGCCCCGGGACGAGGAGAATGGCGCGGTCACCACATCGGCCGTGCACCGCTCGGGGCGGCCGCGGCTGACATCTGTGAGGAGGATGCACCATGCTCGACCACGCAACCGTCACCGCCAACATCCCGGCCGCCGATCTCGATCGAGCCAGGACGTTCTACGCCGAGAAGCTCGGAATGACCCCCGACCAGGACATCGAGGGTGTCATGCTCGTGTACCGCACCGCGGGTGGTTCGACGTTCAGCATCTACCGGACCGACTACGCCGGGCAGGCCGGCCATACGATCGCCCAGTGGCACGTCGACGACGTCGACTCCTCGGTCCGGGACCTGCAGGCCAAGGGCGTCGCGTTCGAGCACTATGACGACATGCCGGGCGTCGAGTGGAACGGCGACGTCGCCTCTATGGGAGACATGGGCAAGGCAGCGTGGTTCAAGGACAGCGAAGGCAACATCCTGTGCATCGACGACGGCTTCCCCGAGTAGCGCCTCAGGACGCGAAGGCGCTGCACTTGCGCTGGCTGAGCTCGAGGTAGCTCGGTCAGTCCGCAGGGTTGGGGGGCGCTGGGTGCGATGTCCGATGTATCCATCGTGACCTCCCGTCCGTCTATGGGTGTTCGTCTCGAGCGATCTCCCATGGAGGACATCATGAACCGCAACGTCGGATGACCGGCCTGACCAGCGGCCTGGGACTGCTCCCCGTCATCGCCGCCGGCCAGATGCCGGGACTGCTCCGGTCCGCCCGGTCCCTGACGAGCGATCGAGGTCGCGCCGAGGACCTTGTCCAGAAGACGCTCGCACGAGCACTGCAGAAGCGCGATCAGCTCCGCGGCCAGTCGTCGCTCGCGACCTGGTTGCACCGGATCCTCCGCAACCTCGCGGTCGACACACCGCTCGGCGCGACCGCGAGCTGCCGGCCGACGTGCCGACGTGCCGATGTGAAGGCGTGCATACGGTCGATGCCGTGGAGGTCGCAGCGCGAGCCGAGACCCGCCCCGGGCTGCTGAGGCACTGACCCACCTCCCGGTCCGGCCGCAATGCGGTCTTGTTGCGCGACGCCGAAGGAACGACCATGACCGAGGTCGCCCGCATTCAGGGATCAGCCCGCCTGCCGCCAGACAACGGCTCCGCCGGGGACGGACGATGCTCATCACCGAGTCGGCCCGACGGCTCGCCCGTCGCGTTGAGCTGCACCTCGAGATCCCGACGCTCTGATCGACCGGCTCGGAACGGCCGGAGGCGCACGTGGTCGCATGAGCCCTCCCAGGAGGACATCCCTCACCTCGGGGAGGCGTCGTCGCGTCGCCCGACTCGCACGCAGTTCCATGTTCGCTCCGGCGCAAGGTGGACGCAAGGTCGGCCCGAGACACTCCGCGTGAGGCCAGACCGCCGACGGGTGGTCCGGGAGCAAGGAGCCCGCCATGGACGAACCGACACAGCGACACAGGGCACTTCTGCTCGCCCTGCTGCTCTCCTACGGCGGTGGGTTCTGGCTCGCCCTGACCCATCACGGTCTGCCCAGTACCTCATCCGGGGACCTCACCCTCGCCACCGACGGCTTCTGGGTCGCGACGCTCGCCCTCCTCCCGCTGAGGGGTGCGGTGGGTGTGGCACGACGTCTCGGCGCGGACCACGTGTCATGGGGCGTCCGCACCGGGATCGTCGTCGTGACCGCGGCCCCGGTCCTTGCATCGGTCTCGGTGCTCCGGCGGACCCTCTTCATGGCCGACCCACCGCAGTCCCCGCTCGCCGTGATCGCGATGCAGGACCTCATCATCGCCGCGACCGCCTGCCTTGTCATCGCGGGAGTCGCGACTCATCTGCAGGGGAGCAGAACCCGCCCTCGGAGCGACCTCCACGCAGGTCCTGCCCAGGTCAAGACCATGTCCCGTCGGGCGCCGGTGGCTGTGGGCATCACCGCGCTCACCGCGATCTCGCTCGCGGCGACACCAGTCGCTGCGGCTCCCCAGAGCACCGCAGCGGCCGCGGCGCAAGGCGTGTGCTCGGCAGCGACCCGCACCATCACGTACGAGGTGGAGGCGTTGTCGCTGGACCTCCCGCTCAACGGGTGGGGCGACCATGTGCCCGACGCCATGATGTACGCGCTCTCGAACGACGACGCGCTGGTCAGTGCGGATGACATCCGGGCCGAGCCGGGTCGGGCAACGCCGCTGGTCCTGCGCGCCGCCGTCGGTGACTGCATTCAAGTCACCCTCAAGAACAGTCTGTCGGGCAAACGCGTGGGCATGCACGTCGACGGTGTCGCAAAGGAGGTCACCGGCCCGAACGCGAGCGATGGTGCGAACATCGGCCGCAACGACGACTCCACCGTCGCTCCCGGCGGCTCCCGCACCTACACCTGGTACGCAGGACGCAAGGGACAGTTCGTCATCAACGACTACGGGTCCGGGACCGACTACGGGCGCACGGACCCCTCACAGGACACCACGAGCCGGGGACTCTACGGAGCACTCGTGGTCGTCGAGAAGGGCTTCACCTGGCACGACCCGGTGACCGGGACACAGCTGCTGTCGGGTGGCCGCGGTATCGGCGCGCCGGTTTTCGCCGATGTCCGCGGACCGGGTCAGGGGGACGACTACCGCGATATCGCTCTGCTCTTCCTCGACGAGCCGGAGGGTGTGCTCGACAAGAACGGTCGAACGCCCAGGTTCCCCCACACCGGGATCGAGGACGTCTCCTTCGGGTTCAACTACCGCACCGAGCCACTGCGCAACCGACTCCAGGCCGTCATCGACCACAATGACGGCAAGACCGTGACCCTGCCGAATGGCACCGTCATCCTGCCCGAGGACAACTGGTGCGACGGCTGGACCGTGGACCAGACGGATGAAGAGAACCTGGCTCGGCTGGCCAAGGACAGGGGGATCTCCGCCTGCCACGGGGAGGAGTCGCACCTGCAGTCCTGGCCCTTCGGAGACCCCGGCAAGCTCAGCACCACGGTGGACGAGACGGACGTCCTGGAGATTGCAGCGGGTGGGGGCACCTTCACCCTGACCTTGCAGGACCCCACGGTCCCGCGCCCTCTGGGCGACGACCTCTCCTCGCCGATCACCGGCCCTGCGTTCCCAGGTCAGCGCGCCACGACCGACCCAATCCCCTTCGACGCCTCCGCCGACGTGGTGGAGGACGCCCTCTTGGCCCTCAAGGTCCTCCCCCTCGCGGACCTCGCTCCCGGCGACATCTCCGTGACCAGCCCCGCCGCGGGACGCTATGTCATCGACTTCGCCCAGCACTTCGCCGGACGCGATGTCGAGCTGACCGTCGACGGCGACGGCCTCCTTCCCGTTCCCGGCGACGAGCCGGATGCTCCAGCCGTGGGTCCCACCGCGGAGGTCTCGGACACGGCGGAGGGCGCGAGGAAGGGTCGCATCGACGTTATGAGCGACGCTCTCATCCCCCACGCCTACCGCGGTGACCCCGTGCACGTCCGGCTCATCCATCCCGGGGTCAAGGAGACCCACCCGTTCCACCAGCACACGAACCGGTGGCGGCAGGAGTCCGAGGACGCCGGCTCGACGCGGTTGGACGTGCAGTCCATCAGCCCCGGCCAGGCCATGGACCTCGTCTACGAGGGCGGTGCAGGGGAAGCGATCACGTCCGACCCGGCGGACTCGAAGTCGAGCCAGAAGTCGGCGGCCGAGTGGCTCGAGGCAGGGCGGCCCGATCTCGCTGCCCTGGCGATCTCGAAGGCGAGCAACGGCGACCAGATCTTCCACTGCCATCTCTATCCGCACTTCGCCCAAGGATTCTGGGGGATGCTGCGCGTGTTCGACCGGCAGCGTCCGATCGACGCGGGTGCGTGGCCGGTAGACGTCCCGCGCACGTATCGCGACGGCACCCCGATGGAGCCGCTCGCGCTGCTGCCGGACCTCGACCTGTCGGCGACCAGGCCGGGCACCGACACGACGGTGCACGTCACGCCGCTGCCCGACGCCGCACACCCGGGCTTCCCCATCTTCGTCAAGGGTGAGTACGGGCAGCGTGCCTACCGCCCTCCGGGTGCCGTGGTGGCGGACCAGTTCGGCTCGCCGACCCTCAATTGGCGGCGCCCTGGGGACACCGTGCGCGGCTACGACTCGGCCTCCACGACCAACCTCGAGCGGGCGAACATGATCACGACGCAGAAGGGCGACACCAAGCAGGCCATTCCAGGGTCCTTCTTCATCGACCCGTGTCCGCAGGGAGTGCCCGTGCGTCGGTACTATCCCGCCGCGGTGGACGCCAAGATCGTCTACAACTCGGCGGGTTGGCACGATCCCAGTGGGAAGCTCTACGTGGAAGCTCCTCCGAAGGAGCGAGGCGATCCCCTTACAGCGATCGACGTGGCCGGTCAGATCCGCGACAGGATTGAGGCCGGTGAGGTCGCCACTGAGCCGTACAACATGCGGGCCAATCTCGGCGACTGCGTCATCATGCAGACGACCAATGCCACGCACCTCGACAACGACCCCAACGTGCCTGCCGACGTCCATGACGGCCAGTTCGACGGCGACGGCGCCCACGGCGTCACTGGGGGCAACGCGTTCCACCTGCCCATGCTCATGAGCGAGCTCAGCACCCACGTGCATCTCGTGCGCTTCGACGAACTGGGGACCGACGGCACCTCGGTGGGGTGGAACTACGTCCAGGCGCCCATGGTCGGACAGTCCTACTCCTACCGGTGGTTCGTCGACGTCCCCCTGCGCACCGTCTACTTCCACGACCACCAGAACCCGAACACCCACCAGCAGCACGGCCTCTGGGCCGCCATGAACGTCGAGCCGGCCACCTCCGTCTGGCACAGCTCCACGAGCGGCACCCCGCTCACTCCCGACTACTGCGAGGGTCTCGGCCTGCCGGGGTCGTCCTCTGAGCCCGCCTGCTACGGCGTCGGCGCGGTCGCGGACATCAAGGTTCCCGGCACCAAGTCCGGCACCTGGTCGGCCAGCTTCCGCGAGTTCACAGTGAACTACTCGGACTTCGTGCCGCTGCTTGACGCGGCTGGCGATGCGATCAACCCGCCCGGAGAGCCCGACGACTTCGCGACCGACCAGGGCGGTATGGCCATCAACTACCGCAACGAGCCGTTCCCCACCCGGATCAACTCGTCGACGTCCGGCCTACGCAACGAGCCGGCCTACATTTTCAGCTCGGCCGTCCACGGTGACCCATCGACCCCGCTGTTCCGCGCATATGCCGGCGATCCGGTGATCTTCCGGTTCATGGGAGGCGCCCACGAGGAGGGCCACAACTTCACCGTCTCCGGCCACCGATGGCTGCACGAGCCGGACGACCCGAACTCCAACCTGTACGACAGCCAGTTCGTCATGATCTCCGAGTTCTTCAACTTCGAGGTCAGCGGCACCCAAGTCGTCAAGCGAGGCACCAAGGACCAGGCTGTCGAGCGGGCGCGGGAGGTCGGCACCACAGAGTCGGGTGGCTCGATCATCCTCCCCACCGGCGCAGGGGCGCCCGGTGACTACATCTACTCATCACAGCCGCTCAACGATCTGTGGATGGGCATGTGGGGGATCTTCCGTGTCCAGGCGGCGAGAACGCCCGACTTGCAGCCGCTCCCGACACGAACAGCTCCTGCGACAGCGATGAACGGGTCCCAGTGGCCGGCCGTCAAGCCGGGCGAACCACTGCGCCCGCCGTTGGACAATCCGAAGCCGTGTCCGACCACAGCCGTGCAGCGGACCTACAACGTCAGCTTGGTGAACACACGCATCGACTACAACGAGTTCGGAGATCACGATCCGAACGGGGTCGCGTACGTCCTTGACCAGGACCTCGACTCGGCTGGGCGGCCGAAGGCCGGGACCACGTTGCGCCCCCTGTTCATCCGGGCCGCGGAGAATGAGTGCCTCAACCTCGTCCTGACCAACCGGCTTCCTGAGCGCGGCGTCAGCCTGGGCGTCGGCGACCCGGTTAACCCGGTCGAGAGGATCGGGAACACCGGGACGTCCCACGTGGCCAACCTCGTCGACGGACGACCGGAGAGGGTCACCCCGACCTGGCCGGCGGGGAACCGGGCATCGATCCATCCCTCTGGCCTGATCCGCTATAGCGTCATCGCCGGTGACGGCTCCGCAGTCGGCTACAACTTCGACTCGACCGTCGGCCCAGGCCAGAAGTACACGTACAAGTACCTCGTCGACAGCAGGAACATCGGAGTCGCCAATCTGGGCGATTGGGGCAACCTGCGCACGACTCGACACCACGGAGCCTGGGGTGCTCTGATCGCCGAGCCGAAGGACGCGACCTTCCACGAACCGGAGTCTCTGTCGACCCTGCGAAACGGTGCGGGTGAGCAGGCGGTTGTTCGCTACACCGACTCCACTGGGACAGTCCGCGCCTTCCGCGAGTTCGTCGTCGACATCCAGGACGGCCTCAACCTGTTCGACGCCGAAGGTGAACCGATCGTGGACCAGTTCGCTGGGGAGAACGAGGACATGGGTGAGATCGCAGTCAACTACCGCAACGCACCGTTCGACCACAGGCTGGCAGGCGGAGGCGACATCGCCGACGTCGTCAGTTCGCGAGCTTTCGGCGACCCCATGACGCCCATGCTCCGCGCATACCCCAACGAGCCGGTGATGGTGCGGATCCTCAACAGCCAAGACCTCCCGAGGGTGCACAGCTTCGGTATGAGCGGTCACGCGTGGCGCTACGAGCAGAACGACCCGAACAGCAACATCGTGACGAGTCAGGGCGGCTTGAACACCGGCCGCGCCTTCAACGCAGGTATCTGCGCCGGCTCGGTCACTCCTATGCACAACCTCCACGCAGCCGCCCTCTGTGACGGGACGAACGCCGTGGCGGGCGACTTCCTGTACAACGACCGCAACTTCTTCCACATGTTCAGCGGCGGCGCGTGGGGCATCGTGCGGGTCCACGGGCAGGCCCAGGCCGACCTCAGGCCGTTGTCCGACGTCCTGAACCTGCCGAAGAGCAGCACGCCGCCGAAGAAGAAGTGATGACGCAATGAGCGCCATGTCGATCACCGGATCCCCGCATCTCGCCGAGAGTGACACCACTCAGTCGTGGGTCCAGCGGACGCTCGTCGCGACGATGTTGGTGGTGGCCATGGTCGGTGCGTCGCTGACCGCATGGCTGGTGCTCATAGCGCCACCGGCCGTCTCCGTCACACAGGTCGGCGTCCCGGTGGACCTGTCGCAGGGCACCTTCGTCGTCACGCGCACGTCCACCACGATGGTCCCGCAGACGCAAGGCCCGCCGACGGCGGCCAAGATGGCGGGCACCGTCGGGACTGACCAGCTCCAGGTGTGGGTCGAGCTGAAGAGCACCGACTCCCAGGGCATGGCCTACTCCCCCGACCAGTTCCGTCTCGTCCTTGAGGACGGTGCGGTGCGGACACCGTCCGGCTCGACGTTGATCGATGGTCTGCTGCCCAAGGACAGCGCCATCAGCGCTCAGGTGTGGTTCGACGACGTACCTGCCCTCGAGGAAGCGTGGCTCGAGTACGCCGCTGACGACGGAGCCATGGTGCGTCTCGCCCTCGTTCAGACCTCACAGCAGCCACAACCAAGTCACGGTCATGGCTGATCCGCAACTCAGTTCAAACCGCCTTGGCGCAGAACGCTCAGAGCCCCTCGAAAGGGGCTCTGAGCTGCGGTTATGTGGTGGGCGATACTGGGTTTGAATCAGATTTCGGGCAGTGTTTGGAATCTGGTCACCACCTGCAAGTATAGCCTTCTCACCTGCGGGTTTGTGCGCCAGTGACGCGTGACAGATGCAGTCACGAGTGGACATAATTACACTCTCATCCGATGCATATCCGATGCAGAATCGACCGATGAGGCTGGGTGGGCAAGATGGCGCGACGACCGAAGAGAGGCTTCGGGCAGCTGACCAAGATGCGCTCTGGACGCATCCAAGCCCGCTACACCGGCCCCGACGCCGCCCTCCACTATGCCCCCACCACGTTCGACACCCGCGAAGACGCCGAAGCCTGGCTCGTCGATGAGCGACGCAAGATCAGCGAAGGGCGGTGGACTCCCCCAACGACCACGCCGTCCGCCACACCGCGAGTCTTGACCTTCGGTGAGTACGCCGAGCGGTGGATGACTCGCCGTGACCTCAAACCCCGCACCGCCGTGCACTACCGCTCACTCCTTGACCGGCAGATCCTGCCCACCTTCTCCGTCGTGCCACTGAGGGACATCACCAGCGAGGCCGTCCGCGACTGGTGGGCGGAGCGGGACCGCAGCCGCCCCACCCTTTGGAGCCACGCCTACGGACTCCTGCGCACCATCCTCGGCACCGCCGTCACCGACGAGAAGATCACGGCCAACCCCTGCCACATCCGCGGCGCCGGCACCACCAAGCGGGCCCGCAAGATCAAACCCGCCACCCTGCACGAGCTCGAGACGATCACCGCCCACATGCCGCCGAAGTACCAGCCGATGGTCATGCTCTCCAGCTGGTGCGGCCTCCGGTTCGGCGAGGTCACCGAGCTGCGCCGCAAAGACCTCGACCTCAAGAACGCCGTCATCCGCGTCCGACGCGGCGTCGTCCGCGCCAACGGTGAGAAGATCGTCGGCACCCCGAAATCCGACGCCGGAACACGAGATGTCGCCATCCCGCCCCACCTGGTGCCGATGCTGCAGGCCCACCGCGACGCGCTCCCAGCGCGTGGCCCCGACGCGCTCCTGTTCCCTGCGGCCGACGGGACGTCACACATCGCGCCCAGCACTCTCTACCGCGTTTACTACCCCGCTCGAGAGGCAGCCGGCAGACCCGACCTGCGCTGGCACGACCTCAGACACACCGGAGCCGTCCTCGCCGCTCAAACCGGCGCCACCCTAGCCGAACTCATGGGCCGACTCGGGCATTCCACCCCCGCCGCAGCGCTCCGCTATCAACACGCCGCCCAAGGACGAGACGCAGAAATCGCGCGCCGCCTCTCCGAGATCGCGCGGCACACAGACTGACTTCAGCCCCCCTCCCCCACCGCTGCGCCTGCGTCACTGCGCCCACAGTGGGCTACGTCCGCTCGCGGGCACAGCGTCGATGACGTGCTCTGCATCGCCTTGACGGGGGGTGGTTGACCGAGGGGTGTGGCGCGTTCTCCGCTGGGTCAGAGCAGTCGGTATCCGCCTGCCTCATCGAGAGCGGCGGCGACGTCGTCGCCGCTGAGAGGGGCGTCGGTGTGGACGGTCACGCGTGAGCTTCCGTCGGGTACGAGGTCGACCTCGACGTCGTTGACGCCGTCGAGGGCCCGCAGTTCCTGGGTGACTGCGCTGGTGCAGTGTCCGCAGGTCATGCCGGCGACCTCAAAGGTCTGCGTGTTGGCGCTTGTGGTCGCTGTCTCCGCGGTGGATGACTCGGCGCCAGTTCCGCAGCCGCAGCCTCCGCAGCCGCATCCGTGGCCGCTGCGTTCGCCGAGCTGCAGGGACTGGGTGGTGGATGAGTTGTTAGTCATTGGAGTCCTTCTGGTGTCTACGCCTGCGAGTGGACGAGCAAGCGGATGGCTCTGCTGGCTTCATCGAGTCTGTGGTTTCGTTCCATGGGATCGGGGGTGGGAGCTAGGCAGTGTCGCAGGTGGTGGTCGAGGAGGATGAGGGCCACGCTGTCGAGGGCCTGGTCGCCGCGGAAAGTTGGATCAGGATGTCGGTGCAGGGGGCTTGGCGCCGCACCTGTCGCTGCAGGGCCTGGACCTACCATTCGACCCGGTGCAGCCGAGCGATGAGGGCGCGCTCGTCCGTGATGTAGCTCGGTGGGCCGGGCACGGCGTCCTCCTGAACGGTGGTCAGTTGTACGTGCCAAGTATACCCTCCAGGGGTATGCGGCGGCTCACTTCGCCAGCAATGTTGACCAGACCTTCATAAACGCGTGTTGACGCGCGGGGCGGTGTGGCGGTGAGTGTGCAAGGGCAGGTAGACGGTGAACTCGGCGCCGCGGCCTGGGCCGTCGCTGGTGGCGGTGATGTTGCCGCCGTGGGCGTCGACCAGGGCTTTGCTGATGGTCAGGCCGATGCCGCTGCCGCTGCGGTCGCGGGTGCGGGCGGTGTCGCCGCGGTAGAAGCGTTCGAAGACGTGGGCGAGCTGGTCGGCGGGGATGCCGTCTCCGTTGTCGCGGACGGTGAGGGTGGCCTCGCCTCCGTCGCGTGAGGCGGCCAACGTGACGATGCCTCCGGGCGGGGTGTGGCGTAGGGCGTTGGTGAGCAGGTTGGCCAGGACCTGGGCGATGCGGGTGCGGTCGACGCTGACCTGCAGTCCGGCGCTGCCGGTGGTGTCGACCAGGAGGTTGACGCCTTTGTCGGTGTAGGGCTCGCGCAGGGCATCATGGGCGGCCCAGAGCAGGTCGGAGACGGCGTGGGGGTGCACGTCGAGGCCGAGTCGTCCTTCTTCGGCGCTGGAGACCTCGTCGATGTCGTCGGCGAGGCGCGCGAGGCGGTGGGTCTGCTCGGCAAGGACGGCTCGGGACTCGGGGCCGATATCGGCGATGCCGTCGTGGAGGCCGTCGTGGTAGGCGTCCAGGGTGGCGATGGGGGTGCGCAGCTCGTGGGCGAGGTCGGAGAGCATCCGGCGGCGGGTGTCTTCGGTGCCTTCCAGGCGTGCGGCCATGGCGTTGAAGGCTTCCGCGAGGGTGTCGAGCTCGGTGCCGGAGCCGACGTCGAGGACTCGAGTGGCGTAGTGGCCGCGGCTGAGCTCGCGGGCGGCGCCGGTCATCTGCTCCAGGGGGTGGCGTAGGCGGCGGGTCAGGAACCAGGTGACGGCGGTGGCGGCGATCAGGGCTATGAGCAGCCCGACGCCGAGCGAGATCAGGGACGCCTGCAGGTAGCCCCTCTCGATGTGGACCAGTTCGGGGGTGTTCTCCTCGTGGCCTGACTGGAGGAGGTGGTAGTGGAAGATCGGGGGGCCGACGAGCATGGCGACCAGGGCGGTGGTCAGGGCGCCGGCGAGCAGGACCATGCTCTGTCCTGCGAGCAGCCGGGTCGCCAGACCGCGGGCGCGGGGCGGCTTCGTTGTCGTGCTCATCCTTTGCCCATTCGGTAGCCGATGCCGCGGACGGTGACGACGTAGCGGGCCGTGTCGGGGTCGTCACCGAGCTTGCGGCGCAGGTGGGCGATGTGGACGTCGACGAGGTGCTCGTCCCCGACCCAGCCCCCTCCCCAGATCTCGTCGATGAGCTGGCGCCGGGAGAAGGCCATCGTCGGGCGTGCCGCGAGGGTGATGAGCAGGTCCCGCTCGGTGGGTGTGAGCGCCACGGGGTCGCCGCCGAGGCGCACTTCGTGCGCGTCGGAGTCGACGAGGAGGTCTCCGAACTGACGGGCGGGTTGCCGGGTCGGCCCGGGGGCCGCGTTGGCGGTGCGTGGGCGGCGCAGGACGGCCTGGACGCGGGCGACGAGCTCGCGGACGCTGAAGGGTTTGGTGATGTAGTCGTCGGCGCCGACGGAGAGCCCGATGAGGGTGTCGATCTCGTCCTTGCGGGCGGTGACGACCAGGATGTAGCAGTCGGAGAAGGTGCGGATCTGCCGGCAGACCTCGATGCCGTCCAGGCCGGGCAGGCCGAGGTCGAGGATGACCACGTCCGGGGACTGCTCGCGCGCGGCTTCTATCGCCTCCGGGCCGGTGTGCACGACGGTGGCGTCGAACCCGGCCTGGGAGAGGTAGGCGGCGACCATGCCCGCCAGCGCCTTCTCGTCCTCGACGACGAGCACGCGCGCGACGGGCTCGACGGGCGCTTCCGCGGCGGCGCGCGGGGAGGGAGTGCTGTTCACCTCACCAGTGTCGCTGCCCGACCTGGACGCTGGCACGTACCGGGGTCCTGCCGGCACCGATCTTCGTCAAACCTCAACCGTTCCGCTGCCTGGCCTTCGCGTGGGCGGCGCACGCTGGTGAGCAACAAGCAAAGTTGCGCTGGAGTCGATGAGAGGAGCCCGGTGATGATGTGGGGCGAGGGCTACTGGAGTGGCTGGATGTGGCTGGTCATGGGTGCCGGCACGCTGACGTTCTGGGTGGTGGTCATCCTCGTCGTGCGCGCCTTGCTGCCCACCCGTGGCCCCCAAAGCGGCGAACCGCCGCGGCCTGATGCGTTGACGCTGCTCAAGGAGCGGTTGGCCCGCGGCGAGGTGACGCCCGAGGAGTACGAGCAGCGCCGACGCCTCCTCGTCGACGGGCACTGACCCTCTCCCCCCTGCCACCCTGTGAAGGAACCGATGACCTCGCTCTCGCGCCGCGACCTGTTGGCCGGCGGCATGGGGCTGTCGATCTCGGCAGGTTTGGCCGCGTGCAGCACCCCGAACACGCCCTCGGTCACACCGTCCTCGCTGCTCGGACCGCCGACCGGGGCGGCCCCGTCGCCCGGCCAGCGGGTGGTCGAGCAGTCTCTGACGGCACGCCCGCTCACCCTCGATCTGGGCGGCCGTCAGGTCGCCACCTGGGCCTACGGCGACCGGGTCCCCGGACCCGTGCTGCGCGCCACCGCCGGTGACTTCCTGCGCGTCACCCTGCAGAACGAACTGCCGGCCCCCACGACGATCCACTGGCACGGGATCAGGCTGCGCAACGAGGCCGACGGGGTTCCGGGAATGACCCAGGACCCTGTCGAGCCGGGCGGGCGGTTCGTGTACGAGTTCACCGCACCCGACCCGGGCACGTACTTCTTTCATCCGCACGTCGGGGTCCAGCTCGACCGGGGCCTGTACGCGCCGCTGGTCATCGATGACCCGGACGAGCCGGGCGCCTACGACGCGGAGTGGGTCGTCGTCCTCGACGACTGGATCGACGGCACCGGTGCCACCCCCGATGAGGTGCTTGAGCAGCTCATCGCCGACGGCGGTGAGGACTCAGGCGGGATGGGTGGGATGGGTCACGGATCGATGGGCGGGATGGGGATGGGCGATCCGCCGTGGGGTGACGCCGGCGACGTCATCTACCCGCACTTCCTGGTCAACGGCCGACCCCCGACCGACCCCGAGGTCCTGAGCGCCCGCCCGGGTCAGCGGGTGCGGCTGCGGATCATCAACTCCGCCTCCGACACGATCTTCACCGTCGCCCTCGGCGGACACCGAATGACGATCACCCACTCTGACGGTTTCCCCGTCGAGCCCGTCGATGTCGAGGCCGTCTACATCGGGATGGGCGAGCGGTACGACGCGACCGTCACCCTGCGCGACGGCGTCTTCCCGCTGGTGGCCTGCCCCGTCGGCAAGACCAGCGGCGGACAGGCCATGGCGCTGGTCCGCACCGGCGCCGGCAGCCCACCCGCACCCACCGTCACCCCGAGCGAGCTGGACGGGCCGGTCCTCATCGGCTCGCAGCTGCAGCCGGCCGAGGCGGCCCGGCTGCCTCAGCGATCTACCGACACCTCCGAAGATCTGGTGCTGCAAGGCTCGATGCGTCCGTACCGATGGGGCATCAACGGCGCCGTCTACGGCGAGAACGAGCCGCTGACCGTCGAGCGCGGGCAACGGCTGCGGCTCAACGCGGTCAACATGTCGATGATGACCCACCCGCTGCACATCCACGGCCACACTTTCGCCCTGCCGTCCGGGCTGCGCAAGGACACCGTCCTGATGGCCCCGATGCAGTCCTTCGCGATCGACCTCGACGCCGACAACACCGGAGATTGGATGATCCACTGCCACAACGTCTACCACGCCGAAGCCGGCATGATGATCGCCCTGGAGTACACCACATGACCCCTCGCTTCTCCCGCTGCGCCGGCGCCGCCACGCTCGGCACCGCGCTGCTGCTCACCCTCTCCGCCTGCGCCGGCACACCTCAGGCAGCCTCGCCCCCAGCGGCCGCCACGGCCTCGACGACGGTAACGCCGCCTCCGCCGGAACCCTCGGCAACGGCCGCGACGACGACCCCATCGGGGCACGCAGAGCCGATGGAACTGAGCGTCTCCCACATCCACGCCGCAGTGCGCGACCCGCAGACCGGTGAGCTGCTGCTGGCCACCCACGAGGGCCTCTACCGGCAGCACGGAGACGACCTCACCCAGGTCGGACCGGTCATCGACCTCATGGGCTTCGCCGTCGCCGCGGACGGCACGTTGTACGCCTCGGGTCACCCGAGCGCCGGGGCTGGCCTGCCTGAGCCGGTCGGGCTGATCACCTCCACCGACGGAGGCGCAACGTGGCAGGTCGCCTCCCGCGGCGGCGAGTCCGACTTCCACGCCCTGACGGTCGGCCCGGTCACCGTCGTCGGCTTCGACGGCGCACTGCGCTCCACCACAGACCGGCAGACGTGGACCACCGGGGACCTGAACCTGCCGGTCATCGGTCTGGCGGCCTCACCGGAAACGGGCATCCTGCTCGCGACGACCCAGGCCGGGCTGCTGCGCAGCACCGACGACGGCGTCTCGTGGGAGACGCTCTCCCCGCCCGAGGCCGCTGTCCTCGTAGCCTGGGCGGACGATGAGACCGTTGTCGCTCTCACCGTCACGGGGCGCCTCGCGGTCAGTGAGGACGGCGGTCGCACGTGGACCCAAGGCCCGCGGAGCATTGGGGCCAGCACGCTTTGGGCGGAGCGCGGCGCCAACGGGGTGGTCGAGGTCATCGCCGTCGTCGACGGCACCGTGATCGCGACCACCGACCAGGGGAGCAGCGTCCAGGTGCTCGCCGGTTGAGGCGCGATCCGACCCCGAGCGCACAGCGCATACCTCTTCATCGAATCTCAACCTGCTCCCAACCAGATCTCTGCACGCCTCTTCCAGGCTGGTACCTCATCCTCGACTCAGGAGCCCCATCGTGATGTCCATCCTGTCCCGACGCATTGCCATCGTTGTGGCCGCGCTTCTCGCCGCCGTGATCCTGACCGCGTGCTCGCCCGACTCCGACGATGCCATGACGAGCGACTCGCAGGCCCAAGAGACCACGTCCACGTCAGGCGAGACGGCGCCTGACTCGGGGCGGGAGGATGACGTGATATTCGCGCAGATGATGATCCCGCACCACGAGCAGGCCGTGGAGATGGCGGATATGGCGCTGGACCCCGATCCTTCTTCGTCGGTGGAGGTCCGCGAGCTGGCCGTCGACATCAAGGCCGCCCAGGACCCCGAGATCGAGACGATGCGGGCGTGGCTCGAGGCATGGGGTGCGTCGCAGGAGGCCCCCTCCGCGATGGACCACGACTCCGGGATGATGAGCCAGGGCGACATGGGCACCTTGGCGTCCGCTGAGGGCGCCGAGTTCGACCAGATGTGGCTGACCATGATGATCGAGCACCACGAGGGCGCCATCATCATGGCCCAGGACGTGCTCGCCACGACCGACAATGCCGAAGTCGCCACAATGGCCGAGGACATCGTCGCGGCACAGGAGGCCGAGATCGCCACCATGCAGGCACTGCTCGAGCCGTGATGGACGACCACCACGCACGCGGTCCCGCGGCCTCTCCAAGTCACCATGGCGAGACAACGGTCCTCCACGTCGGTGGACTGCACTGGGCGACCTCCGCGCGGGGAGTCGAGAAGGTGCTCGGCGAGCGGCCGGGGGTGCTGCAGGTCGAGGCCAATGCAGTTTCCCAGACCGCCACCGTGACCTTCGACCCGAACCAGACAGACGTCACCGCATTGCAGGGATGGGTGCGTGAGTGCGGGTACCACTGCGCCGGGCAGTCCACCCCCACGCACGTCTGCGTCCCCGCTGACGAGATCCAGCCACCGCCGGTCCTTGCCGACGGCCACACCCATCAACCCCCGACGCCTGCACCCCCGCGGGACCACCGACCAGACGCTGATCACACGCAGCACGAGGCGCCGGTGATGTCGCCGCACGAAGCGATGGGTCATGGCGGGCACGCGGGGATGTCGATGGACGCCATGGTGCGCGATATGCGCAACCGGTTCATCCTCGCCGCCGTTCTCGCGGTGCCGATCATGCTCTACTCCCCGATGGGGCGGGACATGTTCGGGTTCACCCTGCCCGCACCCTTCGGGCTGCGCGACGACATCGTCGCCCTCATCCTGTCCGTGCCGGTGGTCTTCTACTCCGGATGGATCTTCTTCGACGGCGCCGTCCGCGCGCTACGCAACAAGACCCTCGACATGATGGTGCTCGTCGCGATCGCGATCAGCGCCGGCTGGCTGTACAGCCTCTACGTCACCCTCACCGGCGGCGGTGAGGTCTTCTACGAGGCGGCTGCGGTGCTAACCGCCTTCGTCCTGCTCGGACACTGGTTCGAGATGCGCGCCCGCGGCGGCGCCAACGACGCCATCCGCAACCTCCTCGACCTGGCCCCGCCGATGGCGACCGTCATCAGGGACGGATCCGAGGTCGAGATCCCCACCCATGAGGTCGTCGTCGGTGACGTGCTGCTGATCCGTCCTGGCTCGAAGATCCCGGTCGACGGCACCGTCATCGTCGGTGAGTCCGAGGTCGACGAGTCCATGGTCACCGGCGAGTCGTTGCCGGTGGCCAAAGCGCCCGGCTCGCCGGTCATCGGAGCCTCGATCAACACCACCGGCTCGCTGCGGGTCGAGGCGACCAAGGTCGGCTCCGACACCGCCCTGGCGCAGATCGTCGCGCTGGTCCAGGAGGCGCAGAACTCCAAGGCGCCCGGGCAACGGCTGGCCGACCGGGCCGCGTTTTGGCTGGTCTTGGTCGCCATCGTCGGCGGCGTCGCGACGTTCCTCGTGTGGCTGGCCACGGGGGCCTCGGTCGAGACCGCGCTGCTGTTCGCTATCACCGTCGTCGTCATCACTTGTCCCGACGCGCTCGGCCTGGCCACGCCCACCGCCATCATGGTCGGCACCGGACTCGGTGCACAGCGCGGCGTGCTGTTCAAGAACGCCACCGCCCTCGAGACCTCCGCCCGCATCGACACCGTTGTCATGGACAAGACCGGCACTCTCACCCGAGGTGAACCCGACGTCACCACCGTGACCCCCATCGATGGCCGGTCCCCGCGACTCGAGCTCATCGCCGCCCTCGAGGAGCAGTCCGAACACCCCTTGGCCGTCGCGGTCGTCCGTCATGTCAACGGCCTCGGCATCCAGGTTCCGTCGGCGAGCGAGTTCACCAACATCGCCGGCCATGGCGCGACCGCCACGGTCGACGGCCACCGGGTCGCCGTCGGTAACCGGCGCCTCATGGACACGCTCGCCATCCCAGTCTCCGACACAGTCGACGACGCCCTCGAGGAGATCCGCACCAACGGCCAGACAGCTGTCATCGCCGCCGTCGACGGACAGGTCGAGGCCGTCATCGGCCTCGCGGACGCACCCCGCGACACCGCCCGCCGCGCGGTCGAGGCACTGCACGCACAGGGGGTGAAGGTCGTCATGCTGACCGGCGACAACCACGTCACCGCCCGCCGCATCGGCAACCAGCTCGGCATCGACACCGTCATCGCCGACGTCCTACCCGCCGACAAGGCCGCCAAGGTCAGCAGCCTCCAAGGATCAGGGCGCACCGTCGCCATGGTCGGCGACGGTGTCAACGACGCCCCCGCACTTGCTCAGGCCGACATCGGCGTGGCGATCGGCGCCGGCACCGACGTCGCCATCGAGACCGCCGACCTCGTGCTCATGCGCTCCGACCCCCTCGACGTGCCCACCGCCCTGGCCATCGGGCGCGGCACCCTGCGCAAGATGCGGCAGAACCTCGGCTGGGCCATCGGCTACAACGCTCTCGCCCTACCCATCGCCGCCGGAGTCTTCGCACCCTGGGGCCTGATCCTACGACCCGAGATCGCCGCCCTGTCCATGTCCGGATCCAGCCTCATCGTCGCCATCAACGCCCTCCTCCTCAAACGCCTACCCCTGCCGACCGAAGGAGGGCATCGCGCACCCGGGTGACGACCGCACACCCGCTTGTCCCCGACGCCGGACCGGTCCACAGGAAGAGACCAGCCAACAGTCCGCACGCCGTTGAAGCCCTTGGCACCGCGGGCCCGACCGAGAGGAGCAGACCATGACGACGAACCACGAGAGTCACGACAGTGGCCGCGCCGACACCGACCACGGCGGACATAACCAGCACGGCAGCGACCACGGCAACACCCGGAACTACGTGAGGTTCGTGGCGATGATCCTCGCCTCGGGCGCCGTCATGTACGTGGTCATGTACCTCAACACCTACGAGTTCGACCACGTCGCCTGGAGCTGGACCCGGTTCTTCATGACGATGATGTCGACCGCCACCATGGCGGTCATCATGCTCGCGTTCATGCTGGGGATGTACAAGAACAGGATCGTCAACGCCGCGATCGTCGGCGTCGCGGTCGTCGTCTTCTCACTCGGGCTATGGCTCGTGCGCTCCCAGACCACCATCGGAGACGTCGCGTGGATGAAAGCGATGATCCCGCACCACTCCATCGCCATCCTCACCAGCGAGCGCGCGAACATCGAGGACCCGCGGGCCCGCGAGCTCGCCGACGAGATCATCCAGACACAGAAGGAAGAGATCGCCGAGATGAAGAGCATCATCGCCGACCTCGAATCCCGATGACCCCGCGCTCGCGAAGCTGACGTCGGTGCAACGCCGAGCCGGCTTTTCGCGTCACCTGAATCCGGACCGCCTATGGCTCCTGACTGAACCGGGCAGGGGCCCTGAACTTGACGGAGAGCAGTGAAGAATCCAAAGAAGCAGGACGGCCGCACGGCCAAGGTGGCCGCACTGCGGGCGGAACAGGCGCGCCGGGAGCGCCGCCGCCTCCTCGTTGTCGTCGCAGCAGTCGCGGTTGTGATCCTCGCCATCATCGGGGCGACCACCGCGGTCATCCTCGGCGCTCGCACCGAGCGGGCTGCCGTGGAGGCGGCCGCTGAACAACCCATCCCGGACGTCACGGAGAGCACCGGCCTCTCCGCGAACCACGTCCAGACCACCGCCGACCCCTCGTCGCTGCCTCCCCTCGGAGGCGACCATGACCCGGTCTGGCAGAACTGCGGCATCTACGACGAGCCAGTCCCCGTCGCGAACGCCGTCCACTCCCTCGAGCACGGCGCCGTCTGGGTGAGCTACCACCCCGACCTGCCACCCAGCGACGTGGCGGCACTACGGGAGGCCGTCGAGGGTGAAAGCTACGCACTACTCAGTCCTTACCCCGACCTTGCCTCACCAGTCGTCCTCACCGCCTGGGGCGTCCAGCTTGAGCTGGACAACGTCAACGACGACAGGATCCCAACCTTCCTCAGTAAGTACCTGCAGGGGGAGCAGACCCCCGAGCCCGGCGCCTCGTGCAGCGGCGGCAACGGCACCCCCTCCTGAGCGCAAAGCCCCTCCTGCCGAGTCCCGGACAAGTCCACGACACGTTGCCCCGCATGCGCGTCGCTGCGGCGCGCCCGCCTGGCCGCTACATCTCGGCGGAGGGACCTCATCGAGCACCTGACTGCAGACCGTTGCACGCCGGATCGCGACACAACTTGGCAGTCAGTCGGGTCCAGGCAACGTTCGTCCGACCGCCGGGAGCCCCCCTGTTGGGTCGGACTGGGGCGCTTGGGTCGGCTTCAGGAGTGGGTATCCCGGTAGAAGACGAGTGCCAGCAGGCGGGAGCCGAGGACGAACGCGAAGAGGAGGAGCACGAACCCGAGGAAGGTGTTCAGGCTGAGCTGGTCGGTGATTGACAGGCCGGTGTCGCTGATGACGAGCACGGTGCCGGCGATCGCCAGTGCACCGGCGAGCAGCGCGACCACGATCTGTTGCGTCATCCGGGTCAGGAACGACCGGTCATCGGGGTGCGCGAAGGCCCGAACTCGCACGGTGAGGTCGCCGGACTCCAGGGCGCTGGAGATCCGGTCGATGCGCCTTGGGAGCCGCTCCAGCATCGGCAGGGACGCTGCAAGCTGGCCGATAGCGCGTTGCTGCACCGTCTCGGGTGTCAGCTGCTCCCGGAGTAGGCCGGGAGCGGCGCGACGGGCGGAGGAGACCAGGTCCAGTCCTGGGTCGAGCAGTTGTAGTGAGCCCTCGAGTGCTCCGAGCGCGCGGAAGGCGGCTGCGATCTGTGGCGGCACTGTCAGTCCGTGGCCGACGACGGTGCGCATGAGGTCCACGACGAGCTGCGCGGTGCCGCCCGGGCCCAGCCCGCCCCCGTGGCGGACGAGCAGATCCCCCACCTGGCGCTCCAGTGCCCGGTCGTCGAGGTCGCTGGGGGCGATGAGCAGGTCCAAGATGGCGTCGGTGGCCAGCGGGGCGTCCTGGGCCTCCACCGCCAGCAGGAGCCGGCTGAAGGACTCCCGCCCCCGGCGGTCGAGTCGGCCGACGGATCCGAAGTCGAGCAGTCCGATGTCGCCGGACTCGGTGATGAGGATGTTGCCCGCGTGCAGGTCGGCGTGGAAGACACCGCCGCTGGTCAGCTGGCCCAGGATGGTGGTGAGCAGTGTCTGGGCGATGTTTCGTCGCCTGGCCTCCGGCAGCGCGCGGATGGTGGCTCCGGCCGAGGACAGAGGTGCGCCCGCGAGCCGATCCATGACCAGCAGGCGCCGCGTCGAGTACTCCGGATACGGCGTGGGCACGGCGACCTCGTCGCTCTGAGCGGCCACCGCCCGCATGTTCGCGAGCTCGACGCGATAGTCCAGCTCCTCCGCCAAAGCGGCCGAGAACCCCCTGGCCAGGTCGCGTACCCCGAGCGAGCGACCCCAGGCAGTGGTCCGCTCGATCCGGTCAGCCAGTCGGAGCACGATGTCGAGGTCCGCGGTCACCTCTCGGCGGGCGCTCGGACGCTGCACCTTGACGACGACCTCACGACCGTCATGCAGGCGGGCGAGGTGGATCTGGGCCACCGACGCAGCTGCCAGTGGTGCCTCGTCGATGGCGGCGAACACCTCCTCGATGGGTCGCTCGAGCTCGTCCTCGATGACCGGGCGGACCTGCGACCAGGGAGCTGCAGGCACCGAGGCGTGCAGTCGGGAGAGCTCGGTGATGAAGGCCGGTGGCAGGATGTCCGGGCGGGTGGAGAGGACCTGCCCGAGCTTGACGAAGGTGACTCCGCCGTCGGTGAGCGCCTCGCGCAGCCCGCTGGCGACCCGAGACGGTGGCTCCCACTGCGCACCGGCGGGTCGGTCCCGGCGCAGGTACCCGCCGAGTCCGTGCCGACTGGCCACAGCGACGATTTCGGCGTATCGCCGGGTGCGGCGGTACCGCGCCGGCAGGCCGCGGATCGCCACGATCGGGCTCGGCAGGGAACCGGTCGGCACCAAGGCCTCGAGGATCACCAACACGACGACCTGAGCAGCGATGAGCCACGCGATCACCAAAATGACGACCGCGACGAGTGCGGGATCCATCTCGGCCCCGAGGGGGCCCCCTGCGCCGACCGCCTGACCCACCGAGGCGATGACAGGGGTGGCCAAAGCGTTGAAGACCACCGCCAGCGCGATGGTCCGCGGCCACCCCACCGGCACCGCGATCAGCCGTCGGGCGATCAGGCCGATCACCGCGGCATTGAGCAGCGTTGCGATCAACACAACAAAGCCGGACACAGTCTTCACTCTGCCAGTCGACAGCATCGATGAGAGCAGTCAGGGCCACTTCGACCTCCTCTCAGGCGTCGGATCGCGCGGGCGACGGGAGACCCCGGGCATCCGCCCACTTGCGTCATTGCGCCGGGAGCTGAGCGCCAAGAAGGGACCTACGCGGCCGAGTTTCCGTTGGATGGCGAGCCTCATGCCGACTGCTCCGGCCTCGTCACAAGTGAACCGCAGCAAACGACCGCTGATGAGTGACCCTGAACCGCTCCACTGCATCAAGGCTGCGGCTTGCGCTCGGGTTGGACGGTGACAGCGTTTTGAGGCGGGCTCTCTGTCGCCGGGGAATCCTCAGCTGCGGGGGCAGAGTCCGTCGGCAGATCGCTTCGTTCTGTTGCGAGGGCCTTGAGTCGCCTGGTGCGGCTGAGAACCGCTTCGAGCGCGATGCCCACAATGGCCCCCAGGATGAGCAGGATTGCGTTGTCCCACCAGAGCGCCCGAGACACCTCTCGAGGGACGGTGTACATGCCGTAGGCAGTCAGGTCGAGTTCGTCATCGGCTTCCCACGTCGCGTGATTGAAGCTGCGTTCCGCTGAACCGAACGCGTCTTCAAGGAGTGCACCGCTCGGCGGTTGTAGGACCATCGCGTAGGACGGCCTGGTGAGCACGTCGGCTTCGCTCCAGGCAAAGAGGTCGAGGCCGAAGGCGTAACTACCACGAGCGAGCGGGACAGAGACGGAACCTGCGGGGTAATCGACCTCGAAACGGACGTCGACAGGCTGCAGTTCGGAACAACCCCCCACGACCTGCAGACCATCGTCTTGCGGCGTGACCATGACATCCGCCAGTGGGTCATCCAGAATCTCGCCTGTCGTTACCGGCGCATAGTCCAACGCGCTGGCCTCCTGCGACGTTAGGTGAACGGCCACTTCAGCTGCGGCAGAGCATAGGAAGTACGCGTTGACATCAACGCTTGCGCCCCCATCCGTGGTTAGGGATGCATCCGCAAAAACGGTCAGGTTGGAGACGGTGTCCGCGGGCGCTACCAACCGGATCCCTACTGTCGCCGTCTTCTCAGGCGTCGCACGAGGTGCCGTCGAGATCATGAACCAGGCCACGAAGCCCAGCGCTACGAGGCCGATCGCAGCAGGTACCAGCCTGTGAGCGCGGCCGTGAAGGTGACCTGCCAGCCTTTCGACCATTTCGGTCCCCGATCACCCCAGGAGCATCGCGGCTCAGCGTCCCACGGACACACGAGGCGAGCAACACCTGAAGCGGATGAACGTCAAGCTCGACTCGCTGCCTTCCGACGCCCCAGCACCTGCGTCACTGCGCCGCGAGTCGGGCGGGGAGAGCTGAGCTCCGGAGCTGCCTCGCCGTCCGTGGATGATCGCGGTGCCAGACATCACCAGCGGGAGCGGCCGGGGCGCCTGGGAGGAGGCTCAGCGCTAAGGTGGAAGTGCGGGACTTGGCGCCCGCCGCAAGCTGGATGGCTCGGTGAGATGCGCCATAAGGGGTCGCGTCCTTGGCAGCCAGCCCGTCGAGATTCGCCTCGGCGGATGTAGGTGGACCTGATGCGGAAGTTCCTGGTTCAGAGCCCTGTCTGGCACGCGGTTGCGTGGATCGGCATCTATGTGGTGTTGGTGGGCGTCGGCGATTGGCTGTCGGAGTTGGCCGGCGTGCCGAACTCTGTCACCACCGTGCTACTCGTCGCGGTTAGCGCTTTCCTCATCCTCTACCTGCGCAGGGATGGCTGGCTCGCCTATCACGGAGTCCGCCCCTTCCGGCGGAGCGATATCAAGGGCACGTTGCTGTACCTCCCGCTCGTCGTCATCGCGGTGATGCAGTACACGAAGGGCCTGCGGGACGACCTCGATCTCACGGCGGTGCTGCTGATCATCGCCCTGATGATCTGTGTCGGCTTCCTGGAGGAACTCATCTTTCGCGGCATGCTCTTGCGCGGCATCCAACGCACCAGCACCCTCACGCGTGCCATCGTCATCTCAGGGGTCACCTTCGGGATAGGACACATCGTGAACTTGGCCCGCGGAATGACCCCTTTGGACCAGGCAATCCAGATCGGATTCGGGATCGTGCTGGGTATAGTCCTGGCGCTGCTCTTCGCTGTCACCGGGACCATCGTCCCACTCATCGTGTTCCACGCCCTGCTCAATATCAGCGGCAACCTGACGGTGGCGAATCCTGCCTCGGAGTCGCTGATGCTGGCCGCCACAACGGTCCTGTGCGTCGGCTACGCCGCATACCTGTTGTCTGTGCTGCGTCGACGGGGCCCGAGCCCAGACCTGTTGGAGCCTGCACCAAGACAGCAGCCGCGATCGTTGGAGAAAGTGCACCCGACCACCGTGGGCCAGGCTTGAGGCCAGGCTTCGAACCAAGGCGACGTCGAGTTGTATGAGCCTCTGGGGCAATGCATCACACCGCCAGGAGCCGACCGACCATGTGTCGTGTCGGGGGATCCGACTCTCTCAGCGCGATGTGAGCTTGGCGGTGGTTACGGTGAGGCAGACATCGAAGAGATCGGGGACGGATGGGCGATCGAGGTGAATGGCTCCGGGCCCAAGGTGCCAGGAGGAGGTGCCGCAGCGGCCCGCAAGTTTCCCGCTGGTGGTTTCCCGTTCTCGGCGCGGCGGGTGGCATCGCCTACGCCATCAAGAAGCACAGGGCCGTGCGTGAGGTGCTCCCCGAGCTGCGCGCACCGTGGTTGTACCTCCCGACGCCGGTCCCTCCCCTGCTTCCGTGGCCTGCAGTCAACCGCGGCGCAGCACGAGCCGGCAGACGGCTCATGCGCCGCCAAACCCGGGTGCGCAACGGGGTGGCCCTGGAGCGGCGGGTCCTCGACCTGACCGCGGGCGAGGTGGCGCTGTACCTGTATGAACCGCCGCAGCGCTCCCGGCCGAGCGGTGCGCTGCTGTGGATCCACGGCGGCGCCCAGGTGGCGGGACACCCGGAACAGGACCACGACCTGTGCAGCATGATGGCCGAAGATCTGCAGATCCTGGTCGTCAGCGTGGACTACCGACTCGCACCCGAGCACCTGTTCCCGGCCGCACACGAGGACTGCTACGCAGCACTGAGGTGGATGCACGAACACGCTGCCGACATGGGCATCGACCCCAACCGAGTAGCAGTCGCCGGTGCCAGCGCCGGCGGTGGCCTGGCCGCAACCGTGGCCCAACATGCGCACGACGAGCACCTCCCGGTAGCGGTGCAGGTCCTTGTCTACCCGATGCTGGACGACCGCAGCACGCTTCGCGCCGATGGCGGTGGCCGGGGCAGACTCTCCCTGACGCCGGCGCTGAACCGGTACGCCTGGACCAGCTACCTTGGACACCACCCCACCGAAGCCGACCCCGGCCGGTACGCGGCCGCCGCCCGCAGGAGCAACCTACGCGGCCTCGCCCCGGCATGGATCGGCGTCGGCGACCTCGACCTCCTGCACGACGACGCCGTCGTTTACGCTCATCGCCTCCGCGCCGCCGGCGTACGGTGCGAACTACATCTCGAATCCGGGATGTACCACGGCGCAGACGCCGGTCCCACTTCAACCGCCGCATCCATGACAGCCTTCCGGGCGCGAATCAGCGCCGCCATCGGGTCCGCCACTGCAGCGCGACCATGTTGAAGACAGGTGCGTCTTTCCGGCTCTCCTGATGCTTCCGTGGGTGGCTGGGCGCGCCTGAATGAGTGCACGCCGTTCTCCTGTCTAGGTTCTGGCTTGTTGAGAGTCCGGAACTGAAGAGATCGGAGAACGGCGTGCGGAACGCCACTCTATGGCGATCCCTGCTGGGGGTCGAGAAGGCGGTCATTGAAGAGGTCGAGTTCGACGAGGATGAGCAGCTGGTGGTCGCTCATGTTCGTCCTCGCAAGCGTGCGCGGGACCGGTGTGGGCGGTGCGGGCGAGCCTCACCGGGTTATGACCGCGGCGAGGGACGACGCCGGTGGCGGGCGCTGGACCTGGGCACGATCCAAGTGGTGCTGGAGGCCGGGGCGCCGCGGGTGAACTGTCGCGAGCACGGGCCGACGGTGGCGGCGGTGCCGTGGGCCCGCCACGGCGTCGGGCACACCTACGCCTTCGACGCCCAGGTCGCATGGTTGGCGACCCAGTGCTCCAAGAGCGCGGTCACCGAGCTGATGCGGATCGCCTGGCGCACCGTGGGCGCGATCATCACCCGGGTCTGGGCCGACGTCGAGGCCGTGCACGACCGGTTCGCCGGACTGCGCCGGATCGGGATCGACGAGATCTCCTACAAGCGTGGCCACCGCTACCTGACCGTGGTCGTCGACCACGACTCCGGCCGGCTGCTGTGGGCCGCGCCCGGCCGGGAGAAGGCGACCCTGCATCGCTTCTTCGACGCCCTGGGCGAGGAGCGCTGTTCACAGATCACCCACGTCAGCGCCGACGGCGCGGACTGGATCAGCGCCGTGGTTGCTGCTCGCTGCCCCAACGCGGTGCGCTGCGCCGACCCGTTCCACATCGTCAAATGGGCCACCGAGGCCCTCGACGACGTCCGCCGCCAGGCCTGGAACGCGGCCCGCAGCCAAGCCGGCGGGCGCTCCACCCGGATCCGGTGGTCACGAGGACGCATCCGACAGGACGCCGCCGGAGACGCCAAAGCACTCAAGCACGCCCGCTACGCGCTGTGGAAGAACCCCGAGAACCTGACCACCCGTCAGCAGGCCAAGCTGGCCTGGATCGCCAAGACCGACCCCACCCTGTACCGGGCCTACCTCCTCAAAGAAGGACTGCGGCTGATCTTCCAGCTCGACTACGACGAGGCCGTCGAGGCGCTCGAGGCCTGGATCATGTGGGCCCGCCGCAGCCGCATCCCAACCTTCGTCGACCTCCAGCGGCGCATCGTCAAACACAAGGCCTCGATCCTCGCCGCGATCGAACACGGCCTGTCCAACGGACTCATCGAATCGGTCAACACCAAGATCCGCCTCATCACCCGCGTCGCCTTCGGCTTCAAGTCCGCCGACGCCCTCATCGCCCTAGCCATGCTCAACCTCGGCGGCCACCGACCCATCCTCCCCGGCCGGCGATGACCCACAGATCAGTCACAAGAGCCGTCTTTCCGCCGGGAGCTGGGCGCAACTGTGAGCCGTTCTTGAGGGTCAGCGTCCTTGCGGGCGGGGCCGAGACTGATTGCCTACGGGGCCTGCAAAGGATTGCCACCACCAGTTACGGCGCACGCTCGGCTCTGGGCCACCGGGTCTGCCATAGTGTCCGCATGTGGTGGCTCGTCCTGGCCTTCGTCGCAGCCCTTGTCGGCGGGCTTGTCGTCGTGCTCGCCCGCCGGGGCGCGTCGGGTGAACGCATCGGACACAACACACCCGGCGCTTTCCGCGCCAACGACAACGTGACCCACAACAGCGGCCCATTCTGAAGGGCCCGACCCAGGCTCCACGCGTCCCAGCAGGTGCATCTCTCCGCCGCGAGTCGGGCGCGGCGCCGAATGGGCTGCGCCCACTGTGCAGCAGGGTGACAGCGCCCTCCGTGGGCTGCCTGCGCTGCGGCATTGTTGTGATTCGCACCGGCCGTGTCCCGAACATCACCACTGGTGATCATCCAGCCCGTCGCTTCGCGGCTCGCTACTCATCGGCTGGTGAGACACGATTTGTGGTGCCTGTTCGAAGTTCTGCGCCCCTTCGCGGACATTTGCCGATGAACCGGACAGGTACAGGGTGTAGCAAGATTCGAACCAGCCGGAAAGACGCTCATGGACACTGAACTAGACACCCTGCTCGACGCAAGCACACCTTCCCTTGCCGAGACCGAGGCGACCCGAGAGGCGCTGTCCACGGCGACGGCTGAGCTGGTCGCCGCCGTGACCTCGGGTACGCAGATACCGGCGCGCGCTCGGGGACGCCGCCGCGTGGCGCTAGCGGGCATCACGGCTGTGGCGTTGCTCGGGGGCGGGGTGGCGGCTGCGGCCCAAGGCGGTTGGTTGGCCCCATGGGCCGACGACCCCGACGGAGCCCTCACCTTCACCCTCCCCAGCGGCGGGACCTGCGAGCAACGCATCGGCAACATCAAGGGCAGCGACGACCAGGCGCAGTCCATGATTCACCGCTGGCTTGAAGAACACACGCTTGCGGAGGTCGCCGACGTCGACAGGGCGCTCCGCGAGCTGCGCGCGAACGAGGGCACGGCGGTGCGGGCCGACGGCACCGAGATCGCGGTGGGATACGGCACGGCGTACTACGACGAGGACCACGAGTACTACCAGGCAGTCGAGCACGCCATCGTGCGGGCGATCGCTGACAAGCTCAAGACGGAAGGCTTCAACAGTCCGAGCCTGTACTTCGACCTGCAAGGTGAGGTGCTCTGCGAGGGTGCGCGGCCCGACCCCTCCCTGCCGTGGTGGCTGTCGTGACGGATGCGGCTGGCGTCCTCGGCGACAACGCCGAGGACCTGTTGCGCTACTTTCGCCGACGGGTGCCAACCCAGGACGCCGCTGACCTGTTGGCAGAGACCCTGATGACGGCCTGGCGACGAAACCGGCTGCTGCCCAGCAATACCGACCAGGCGCGGGCGTGGCTCTTCGGGATCGCCCATCATGTCCTTCTCAACCACCGTCGAGGAGAGCGCCGCCGTCACGCCCTGGCTGATCGGCTGCGCCTGTCCTTACCCGAACAAGCCGGGGCCGGCGCCGACGAAGGATTGGAGGTGAGGGACGCAATCGAACGGCTCGAGCCAAGGCTTGCCGAGATCGTGCGCCTGGTGCACTGGGAGGGCTTCACTCTCGCCCAGGTCGCCGTAGTCGTGGAGCTCCCAGCCTCCACCGTGCGCAATCACTACCAGCTGGCAAAGGCGGAGTTGAGGAGCATGCTGCTAGAACCAGCCCGAACAAGCTCCGTAGGACCCTTGACGGGCTAGGAGGGCGCTGATCCGGCTCGAATCATCCGCCGCCGTCACAGGCGGCCCACCGCTCTTCCCGCGGGTCGGAAAAATGACTGCTGCACCTCGCCGCGGTGTTCCGCAACCGGTGGGTGTAGATCGCGTCGATCCCCGCCAGGCCGGACAGGCGGGCGACGATCCCGGAGAGCCCCTGGCCGTCATCATCTTCCGCGGCGCCCGCATCCGCACAAACACCGCCCGGTCCAAGGCGGCAGTACTTCCGCATCAACCCCGACCTGGTCCTCGACATCGTCGACAACCAACTCCGCCCTCTCAGGGACAAGCTCCAGCACCTCTGAGCGCGACCGCCGCGCCAGACCGCGTCACTCCGCCGCAAGGGACGTGCCCTGTCTAGGGAGTGCAGGCCTGGACGACCGTGGGTCGGTAGCCTCCGCCGGTATGGCGTTCAAGGCGAACGGTGGCGACGATCTCTCCGTCATCATCGACGCGAAT
>NZ_WESE01000014.1 GCF_009184895.1 Nostocoides sp. F2B08
CACACCGCCGCGAGTCGACCAGACCTGAAAGGTCGGGCCCGTCTCTGTCGAGTCTCTGCCGGCTGATCGAGACCTCGGGGGTTGGACGAGGGGGCGGTAGGTCGCGTGCGAGGATGATCGTTCGTGCGTTTTCTAGCTGGTGATGGGAGGAACTCAGGTGGATTCCGATGTAGCGGATCCGCTGGGCCGCCGTCGTCAGCGCCTGGCAGTGCTCAACCGCCGGGGGGCACTCCGCCTTGGCGCCGCAGGTGCTGTCTCACTCCTGACCGCCTGCGCGGAGGGGGAACAGGCTCAGGAGCCCTCACGATCGGCGGAGGCCTCCGCAGAGAGTGCGTCGTCCCCGACCGCGGTAGGCACCAGCGACGCCGATGCTGCGACAACAGAGGCGACGCCTGCGGCGCCACCCGCAGCCGCCATGCCGTCCCGGCAGGACATTGTGGACAGGTTCGCCGGGCGCGTACCGTCGACCTTTGGGCTGGAAGTGCCCGGTGTCGCGCTGCGCCACCCTGGAGAGGGTGTGGCGCTGACTTTCGACCTGTGTGGGGGACCACAGGGAGAGAAGTTCGATCATGATCTATGGAAGTTGCTGCAGGAGCTAGCGATCCCTTCCACGTTCTTCGTGAACTCTCGCTGGCTCAAGGCGAACCCGACGCTGGCGCGGGAGCTGGGGGCCGACCCGCTGATCGAGATCGCCAACCACGGACACGAGCACCGCCCCCTGACCGTGGACGGGCGCGCGGCATACGGGATCGCAGGTACCCGAGACGCGGGGGCCGCCTACGACGAGGTAGCCGCGCCCGTGCCCGCTCTGACCGACGCCGCCGGGGCAGCGCCCCTGTGGTTCCGCTCCGGGACGGCCCACTGTGACGACGTCGGCGTCGCGATCGCTGAAGCCCTCGGTCAGGTCGTGGTGAACTTCAGCATCAACGGCGATGCTGGTGCAACCTTCAGCGCGCAGCAGGTGGTCATCGAGGTAGACCGCGCCGGCGACGGTGACATCGTCATCGCCCACGCCAACCGTCCCGGGTCTGGCACGGCCGGCGGCATGGCACTTGCGCTACCCGCAATGCTCGAGCGTGGTGTCACATTCGTGCAGCTGGCTGACGCCCTGCCAAGCGTCCGAAACCCCTACTGACACAGTCCTCCAAGCTCGAGCCTCGAGCCGGAGAAGTCGGCTGCCGAACCAATGCTGGCCGACCTCACAGGGGGCGAACGAACACCATGCTGCCAAGCGTCGCCAACGTGTGCTCGGGGGGTCCGCACGACGGCAGCCCTCACCTCCTCGGCGCTGCGTCACAGCGCCGCGAGTTGGGCGCATACTCTCGCCTAAGTGTTCGTATCCAAGGGGCGATTATCCCGTCGAGTCATGCGAGTTCGCTGCTGAGGCCTACTGACCTAAGGCGAGATTCTCGTTATGGTCGCCGCATGAAGGCGGGAGACCAGCACTCGATGTCGCTGTCGAATCGGGAGCTCATGATGCTCAGTGCCGGGCTCAAGGCCTATCTGCAGATCTTCGCCGCCCACCGCGCGGAGGACGGCGGGGCGAGCCACTCAGAAGATGAGTTGATCGCAGTAGCGAACGATGTCGGCCGGCTGCTCTGGCGACTTGAAGCGACCATGGCGGGCCAAGCCGCCGTTGAGCACAGTCCGGAAGCGGTGGACCCAGAGGCATAACCGCAGGACTACGGTCACTTCGCCGCGAGTTGGGCGCGGGGAGAGCCGGACCTCGCTCACCTCGTGTAGGCGTCGCCGCGGTGAGCGTCACGGGCTCCGGCCGAGGGACGTTGCAGGGGTCAGTACTGTTCGTCCTCGCGCGCTGCATCCCAGATCGCTTTCCGGTGCGCTACCGGGTCGGTGATCCCTTGGCTCAGAGCCCATTCCTGGACAGAGTTGAACAAGGCGTCGGCTCCGCAGGGAGGGTCCCGCAGTTCGGCCCTGATGGAGATCTTCTCCAAGGCCGCAGTCACGTGCTCGCAGATATGTCGCATCATCCCGAAGACGTCCAGACCGGAGTACGCACCGGCCGGCAGTCGACAACTCGCAGACCAGCCTTCCTTGGTCCTTGAGACTCGGATGGCCGGCGCAGTCACCTCATGGCGGTATCTAAAAATGACGGACAGCTCACCCACCGACGCGATGGGAAGCCATTCCCGCCATTCCCCGGAGGGATCCGATGCCAGGTAGTCATCCACGAGCGTCCATGCGCTGATGAGGTTGAAGTTGCCTCGGCCTGCGAACTCCAGACCCAGGACTATCGGCCAGTTGTCCTCTCGGTGATCCCGCGTTTCGCTGCCACCCCGGTTGTTCATCATCGACGGCTCACCCCAGCTTCGTACGAGCTGGTCATCCGACGGCCAGGGCAATGACACGCAGTACCGCAGGCCGACAGATCCGCAGAACGCATTGGGACGACCTTTCCCGCGATGACGCATAGCGATCCACCCACGGCGATGGAGGCCGCTGACCCAGTAGACACCACCACCGACCTCCTGCGGCACTTCGCCGCGTAGCGCGTCGGCTTGGCCCGGGGTCCCTAGACTCCGATGATGTCGGAGACGGTGGTGTCGGCGTCGGGGGTTGATCGCGGGGGTGAGCAGCCGCCGTCGTGGTGGCCTGTGGCTCGGTGGTCGGTGCTGGCGCTGTCGGTGCTGACGGTTGGTGTGTTCGCCGTCCAGGGCCATCTGCAGACGTCCTACGGTGACTTGCAGAAGGAACTGCGGCAGGGCACCGTCACGAGGTACGGATCGAGGGCGGCCTAGGCGGGGCTGACGGCATCGACCCTGCCGTTCAGGGCTTGGCAGTGGTGCACGTGTACTGGGATACCGGCTGGCCCGCCCGCGTGACCCGGATCTGGCAAGCCACGTCCCAGTCAGAGCTGAACAGCGACACCCTGGCCGGTGCCGACGCAGACGCCGTCGTGGTCGGACCAGTCGACGACGCTCTTCGCCTGGAGGCTCCAGGGCTCGACGTGACCTTCACGGAGTCGCCGGAGCCCAGCGCGGGGGCGATCCTCGGCCGGTGGGAACTGCCCGGCACCTGGATGGCCCTTCCCTTCGTCCTCCTCGCCAGCTTCTTCCTCGTCCTAGGCCGCGGACCAGAGCCGCGGTGGGCCACCCGGTGGGCCTGGGCATGGCTGAGCCTGACCCCCGTCATGGTTCTCGTGGTGCCGCTCTACGTGCTCTTCGGTTCCCGACCCCACCCTTCCAGGGCACGCCGCCTGACCGGCGGCTGGGCCTACCTCATCACCCTCATCGTCTTCACCGGCCTCGGCGTCCTCGCTCCGATCTAACGGTCCGCCGCGCCATTCAGAGTCTCGAGACACATCGGCCAGATGCCCCACATCGCCGGCTGTCGACCGACGCGCGGCGCACCCATCACGTCTGACGCGGAAGAAGGAGTACTGTAGCCGCGACAGACGGCCTCTGGTGGAGGTGATCTCGACGACCAGTGCAGCCCGCGCCGGATACTCCGTCGTGGTGATGGCGGTGCTCGGCCTGGCTTGGACCGTCGTCGAGGTCCTACCCCCGGCCCTGGGCTACACCGACACCGACGACCCGGCCGTGATGGTGCAGTTCCTACGCGACTTCCCCGTCATCTACCAGATCGACGGCGTGCTGCTAGTCATGCTGTCGGTGGCCGTGGTGAGCGCAGTGGTGGGTGTCGCAGATCATCTGCGCAGCGACCGTCCCCAGGGCACTGCGCTACGGGTCGCGAGCATCTTCGGGTTGTTCACCGCCGCGCTGCTGCTGCCCCTCGCCGGGCTGCGGATGGCATCGGCGAGCACGCTGCTGCACGTCGACAAGCTCAACACCGACTGGAGCGAAGCCGCGTACCTGAGCGTGCAGATGGTGGGCACCCAGGCTCTCGGCGCCGGCGCCATCATCGCGTTGTGCGGCTGGGCGGTCGGCCTGTGTGCCGACGCGATGCTGACGGGGGTGCTCCCGCGTTGGCTGATCATCCTCGGGCTCCTTCCAGCAACTCGACTGCTGTTCGCCTCGTCCGCGCCCTTCGTCGCGGACGAGTCAGCGGCGTCCGCGGTGTTGTGGGTTGTCTACATGCTGGCCGTCCCCGGCACCACGGTCTGGTTCCTGCTGCTGGGGATCACGCTGATCCGACACCGCAGCCCGTCGATGGTGGCATCGGCTTCCGACCCTGACACCACACCAGCGTGACAGCGTCAGACGCGCGGGTCCGAGCGCGTCCTACCGCCGCGTATCGCGCGGCGCCGGATCGCGCTCTGCGCCTCGATGGGGTCACATGGCGGGGCCTTGACCGCATTGGATCTCAGGTTTCCGATGTCGACGTGCGTGGGATTCGCAGTGCTTGCGGACGCGGACTCGCGGAGCGCACTCGTTTGGCCAGGGAACCCCGGCGGAGCCACACCGTGATGTGAGGGGCCGCGCACCGCGGGACCGTCATCTTATGGTGCGCTCAATTCCTTCGAGCGCGAGTTGCTTCAGCTGGAGCTCGACGGCCCACTGCGTCGACCCCCAGACGGTGACGACGCCGTCGGTGATGTCGACCGCACCGACCCCGGGTACTCCCCAATTCACTGCCCGCAGCTGGTGAGTCGGCATACGAGAACTCGACATCCCTCCCGCCACCCCAATCTCCATGATCTCGTACTCTTCGCCGGTGGGGAAGAGCAGCGTCGAGCCGGCGAGGTTGCAGCCCGGTTCCCCCATCTGGGCCAGAGCGGTGACGTCGATAGTGTCCACTGGGCACGGCTGCAAGTCGTCTGCGCCCGGCGGGACACTCACCCCGCCCCTAGAACAACCTCCCAAGAGAAGTATCAGGACTCCACAGGCAGCGCCCGCTGCGGCCCTCGCACTGATCTCCGATGTCCGACCGCGCCCGCGGCCGTCCCCTTCGTCCGGAAGCAGGTCGAGCCGGATGCCCCCAGGATTTCTCACGCGCTCATCGTGCCTCATTGGCCCGTGCTGGAGGCTCAATGAGTACGGCTGTGTCACATCGCCGCGAGTGGCCTCTGCCACGCGATCGCATTTCCGTCACTCAGGGGTTGGAGCGTCGAAGCGGAGATCGTCCGCCGTGGGGGCCCTGTCGCTGTTCCAGACGCGGGCGTAGGCGTGCTCGACAAGAGGCCAGATCTGCTGGATGCCTTCAGCGACTGAATTGACGTGGGTGGCGAGATCGCCGATGGCGACAAACTCGTGTGGGATGACGCGACCCGATGCGTCGCGGCGCCCTTGGGGGTCCGGAAACCTGACGGCGACAGTCCCGCCCGTTCGATGCCATGCGATGCGGCGATCGGAGGCTTCGCTGAACGCTCGCTCGTACTCGGCGAGTGGGTCTCTCCAGCCGCCGTCGAGGAGGAACCGAAAGCCCCACGTGCGGCCGCGCGTCGCCCAGATCAGCTGTATCGGGCGCTCCGATTGAGAACTCACTTCTGGGTCCGGATCACCTTGTCGCTGACGCCCTGGTCGAGGTCGAGTTTGAACTGGGTCAGCATGGCTCGCAGGTAATCGTTGTGGGCGCGCGCCTCCTCGTTGATCTCCCTGAGCTTCGGTCCAGCCATCGCGACCGCGGCCGCCAGCATCGGCAATGCCTTGGCCACAAACTCCGCTCGCTTGTCCGCCTTGATGAATTTGTTCAAGAGCTTCTCGACATTCACGAACTTCGCCCCCGTCAGGGCCGCGGCAATCACATCCGCACCGTCGGCGAGCGAGTCCACGACCTTGCGGGGGATCGCCATCCGCTGCTCCCACAGGACACGGCGCTCCAGCGGCAGAAGGGACGCGATAGGGAGGATCAGATCGAGTCCAACCCGTTGCCTGACATCTATCTCGACCGGGTCCTGACCGCCCGGCTTGAGCTCGAACTTTGCCGACGACAGGAGGATGAAGTCCTCGCCGATCGACAATGCCTCCGGGGTTTCGATCAGTTCCGCGATGGCACTTCGCAGGCGTTCGAGGTCTTCGGAGGCTTTGAGGATGACGAGATCGCGGAAGGTGCTGACGTCCCAGTCCGGTATCAGATCCGCCTTGGACAGCGCGAGAATCCAGATCCTTGGGAACTCGACCAACGGTCCGTTCTCCGCGAGGAGGTCGTCCTTAAGGCGCAGGAGGTTCTGACGGAAGTTGCCCAGGAGTGATTTCAGGTAGCGCTCCTCTTCACCCGCGTAGTCGAGCAACTTCTGACCATCGACGAGGAGCAGTGCGACATCCGAGCGGAGCAGCGAGATGAAGGTGTCGGTGCGTCGGTCGCGCTCCTCGAGGCTGCTGGGGTCGTCCGTGAACCATTCGCCGGGGTAGTCATGCCAGGCGAGACGCAGCTCATCGAAGGGTCGCTTCTTGCCTTCGGGCTCATCGCCGGCCTTGAGTTTGACGGAGAACTCGTAGGTAGTGTTGTCGAACCTTGTTTGGATCGGGACGGTCGCGTTGTCGCGCATTCCGAGGAAGTTCTGGTAGAGCCGATGCCCCTGACCGGTCTGACGAGCGACCAGGTCCCACAGGTCGTTTACGTAGGACCCCTCCTGCGTCGGGCCGTAGAACGATGAGACCAACACCGTCTTGCCCGACCCGGCTTCACCGAAGACTGCGATGTTCTGCTCTCGAACGCGGGGATACTTCGCCATACGGCGAACCTATCCCGGATCTTCAACAGTCCGAGGGTGCACGTGGCGCGAGTTGGTGGCGGCTGACGAGGCGGCGGGTGCTAACCCATGGGTCACCCCCGGGGGGCAGGTTGACCAATCCGCCGCGAGTGCTCCGAACTGCTTGGACACGTTGACGACCGTGAACTATCGCGGGAACCTGTGTCTATGGTTGACGATCGCGTGCCGGGAGTGAAGTTTCCTTCGCGGCACTTCGTGTGCCCCGTCTGCGGGGACGAGCGCTACGAAACGGCGGCCAGCCCCTTCTGCCCCCGAGATGGCGCGCGCATGCGGCTTCAGACGGATGAGGGCGCGGCTAATCAGCTCGATTGAGGAGCCGAAGGGCGACCACATAACCTCTAGCGCTCGACAGCGCGGATCGATAGCAGACAGCTGAGAACAGCAGCAGTGCCAGCGTGAAGACGACGATCCACCACCACGCGATGTTCCGTCCGGCAAGGAGTGGCGCCGGGAGCACCGCGAGACCGAGTGAGACAAACACAAGGGTGCAGTACATGTCGAGGCGTGTCCTGAACTGATCGTGTTGACGTTGGACTCGAAGGGGGGCGCGATGCCGGTTGCGAAGGGCAAATCCCTCAACATCCCCTCCTGTATTGAGGTTGATCTCCGCTGTCCGCATGATGTTGCCAAGCATCGTGGGTAACACTTCCCATGGTGGCGGATAGTCCCTCAGCAGGAGATCGTGACGATCGACGGCAGCCAAGAGCTGTTCGTCACAGCTGGAGCGCCAGTTCAGGTCCTTGAGCAGGCTCCTTTCCGCATCGGTTAGCGTCGGCACCGGTGATCGCGTGGCCTGGGCTTCCAGTGCGGCCACTACCGCCATAGGAACGGATGGAAGAGCCTGAAGCTTCGTGCGCGCGGGGGTGAACGCTTGCCCAGCCAAGCGATCACGGCGCACCCCGAGACGGCTGCGGCGCTCTACGTGCTTACGTATCCCATAACTGCGGACGGCGTTGAGGGGACTCCTCGGCGCCCCGTATCCCTCAAGCATTCGGATGGCTTCAAACGCGAATGATTGCGTCAAGAGGGTCGACAGGATCAGGACAGGCAGCGTGAACAGCGCGAGGGCCCACTTGTCGTTCGTGAGGTCCTGTACTACAGCACCGACATCGACAGACTCATTGATTCGAAAACCGACAAGGAGAACGACGACAGCGGTGCCGAATGCAGCAGGCAGCCAAGCGCTGAGGCTAAGTTGCTCAAAGATGCGCGCCACAAAGCCGGACAGGCTCGGTGCGTCCTCCGGGGCTGCCTCGCCGGGTCCTTCTCGCGCTCCAGTCACCGCACCAGAATGGCGTCGCTCGGCCGAGCTGCCTGAGACCTTCGCCGCGTGTCGCCGACCTTGAAGCAAACACTGGCGAGCCCGCGGCCCGGGAACTGACCCCACTCCGCTGGATATTGGGTCTTGGCGGTTCGCCGGTTGGCCTCTAGAAGCCGATGCGGCTGACGACGACGACTTCGTCGATGACGCCGTCTGCGTTGTTGTCCGTCTCGTAGGTGAGCACCGTGGTGTCTTTGGTGTAGGCGTACGTGATGGTGGTGCTCGACTGCAGGGTGTCCGTGCCGATGTAGGAGTTATGAATCTCCTGCACGACTCTGCTCTTGCCGTCGTATGTCAGCGTCTGGGTGGTGCGTGCATCAATGACACCATCAGTGTCAGAGTCGCCCTCCTGGATCACCTCGACGAGGCGGCCCCTGGCGTCGTAGGTTCGAGACAGGGTGCTGGTGGACGAGAAAACGACGCCGGCTTGGATCTGCGTTGAGGTGAGCAGTCGCCCTCTTGCGTCGTAGGTGTAGCTGTCGGTGATGGTGAGCGGGTCGGCACCTGGGGCCTCGGTGATCGTGACGATCTGCAGCAGGTCGCCCCGCTTGTCGTAGGTGAAGCTGGAGTTCGAACGGATCTGTTCCAGTCCATCCACGGTGAAGCTCAGGCTCGTCGTCAGCTGACGGCTCTGTGGCCCGTAGGTGCCTGTGTACGTGGTGATGGAGGTCTGGCCGTCGGCATCGGAGGTCTGCACCGTCTCGCTGATGACGTTGCCGTGCTGGTCGTAGACGCGCACGGAACCACTGCTGATCTCGGCTACGCCGTCGTTGTCCAGATCTGCCTCGGTGCTCGTCGTGATGGTTCGCGACTTGACATCGGTGGAGAGGGTGGCGGTGGCGGTCTCGTCAGCGACGCCGTCTCCGTCATGGTCGACTTCAGTCACCGTCCCAGAGACCAACCCGCGCTTGTCGTAGGTGGTTCGCAGCGTCCGGGTGATCGGAAGGCTCGGACCCGCGCCGTCAAGGTCGTCAACCCTGGTCTCGGTGACCAGTCGACCGGATTCATAGGTGTTCGTCACGGCAAACAACCTGGTCTGGGTGCCTTCGGCGTCGAAGGACTCCGACGACGCCGTCAGGAGACGACCGCGGGGATCGTGGGCGTCCCGGTACACCTGGGTCCCGACCAGGGCACCGGAGGAGTCATACACCTCGACCACCTCTTCACGCACCGCGTTCGTCAACTCTCCCGGGCTACTCAGAGCATCGGGCTGCAGCCACGACGCGGTGGCGGCATGCGTAGGGACCACGACCAAGCCCAGCGCAAGAGCGGTACTGGTTAGGACCGCTCCTGCCCCGGGCCATCCGCCGACCCACCTGCCGGCTGAAGCCCCGTTCAGGTTCGCGGCGTGGGCGTGCGAAGTGCAGCCCGTCGCCCACTCCTTCCGAGGCGAAGCCGCGACCTCAGAGGTCCAGCGGCTTGAGAATCCGGCGAAGAGGCGAGATCTGGCGAAGAGGCGAGAACGACTCGGGAGAGCACGCATCACTTCGGATCCTTCCGGTCAAGCCCCTGGCCGCCAGCGGATCGGGGTCTTCTCGGACCGTAGCGGCCACAGCCGAATCTCGGCATCGGGCATTTGCCCTAATTCCCATCCTCATCGCCACCATCACCGGCCAACCCACTGAGCGACTCCGGACGTAGGGCAGTCCGCCGGCTGCTGGCGCCTCGGCACGGGTAGCGACAGGCGCTTTGCCCTCGTCACAGCGTCACAGATGAGGCAAGCATCTGGAGAAGAGCGCTAGGTGGACTCGCTCTCACCGCTGGACGCGGTGCGGTAGCGGGCGACGATGTCGCGTAGTGCAGCTAGGTCGATGGGGTCGTTTGACCGGGCAGGCCGATGGCACTCCCCATAACGAGCCCAAGCGAGGGCGCGCAATGTTGTGGTCGCAAGGCAGGCGAGATAGAACGCGCCGTCGTTGATAGTCAATAGGAGGCGTTGGCCGCCTGGGTACGACCCGACCGGCGACCGGTCAGTGACCCGAAGCAGGGCACTGGCCTCTGAGTGCTGGAGGCCGGAAAGAGTCTTCCATGTGACCGTATGCGCCAGGGTCATCAGCTCGTCGCCGGGAAACAGCTCGGACAGAGCTTGCTCGACGTTAACGCGGGCAGGCCGATGGTTCACCTGCCTGCGGTGCTTCGTCGTGCTGTAGGGCAAACGCGTAGCGTCCGCTTCCGCGACGTATGTCTCGTGATTCGCGTTCACCTTAGGTAGTGGCACGGTGTCCGACGGAATCCCGATTTGCCTCAGCACGTCTCGATTTCCGAGTGCGACTTCGCGGAACTTCGTTGCGGCAATGTCATCGAGCCATTCTAGGCGAACGCCCCTGCGGCGTCGCTCGACGCTGTCCTCGGGGGTCAACAGCCATAGCGCGTAGAACGCCGACTCGAAGGACGGGCGCAACAAGTTCCAAGGCGCTGTGGGCGTGGCTCCGTGGTGCTCCAGGAGGCTGACTAGGGCGTCGTGATTCTCGTCCGAGGTGGTGAGGTAGCGCTCCGCGGCGGCGTAGCCGCGGTGTCCCCCCACTAAACGCTCGTCCACGGTGCGTGGGCAGACAATGCGCCGATCCCATCTCGCGACAGCCTGCTGGGCGGATTGGCGTAACTGGTCGCACTGGCTCCAACGACGATGGAGGTCCTGGAGATCTAGATACCCGTGCGGTTCTCGGCCTTCGGGCATGCTGCCAGCATGGCAAAGGGTCCCCCCAAACCGGAGGCATTGGCCAACGCGCGGAACACGAGGCTACTCACGCTCGGCCGACGAGGGTCGCCCCCGTAGTCACACTCGCGCGACAGCGCGACCCATCGACCTGACCCACTTCGCCGGGAATCGCCTGACACATGCTTGTGGTCGAAGCCTGGCTAGGTACGACGAAAGTGGTCTCCTTGGTGTCAGCTGCCGAGGTTGGGGATGATGGCGTTCTCGAGCATGCTGACAGCAGACTCGCCGCTGAACTCCTTGGCCATTCGGGCGGGGTCTCTGTCGTCGAACTCGGTGGCGATGGCGAGCACCAGCTGCTGGGCGGGCACGACGGCGATTACTTGACCGCCTAAGCCGAAGGCCACGTACCCGGGCTCGTCGGCGATGTCTGTTGTCCACCACAGGTAGCCGTAGCCGGTTGCTCCTGGTTCGCGGACCTCTACGTGTGGCGTGGTTGCTTGCTCCACCCACTGCTCGGGGACCACCTGTTGGCCGTCCCAGCGTCCCTGGTCCAGGTAGAGTTGACCGATCGCGGCCAGGTCCTGCGGGCGCAGCTTGATGCAGCAGGCCCCCTCGTGCAGGCCCTGCGGATCGACCGGCCAGGTGAAGTCGGCGTCCCAGTACTGCTCGTATGTCGCCGCGGCCGCTGCCTCGTCGGCGAAGTCGAAGGCGGGTTCGAACGCCGGCTCGGTCGGGATCCCGAGCGGGTCGAACAGCTTCTGGCGGGCGTACTCCAGCACTGGCACACCGGTCGCCTCGACCAGGATCGCGGACAACAGGTGTGCCCCGGCGTTGGAGTAGACGAACGTGCCGTCGACCGGACCGCTTTCGTTGCGGTCGGCCAGGATCTGCCCGACCCAGTCCTCAGCGGCGAAGTACTCCCGCGATGCGTTCCCGGTATCGGCAGCGAACCCGCCGGTGTGGGTCAGCACCTGATGCAGCGTCACCGCGGCGGTCTCCTCGCTCATCTCCGCCGCCCGCGACGGCAGCAGCTCGCCAACAGTCGACTCCACCCCCTCGATCTGCCCCTCGCCGATGGCGATCCCGACCAAGGTCGACATCACCGACTTGGTGACCGACCGGGTATCCCAGTAGTCCTCGGGACCGGACTCGGTGTAGCGCTCCGCCACCGGCTCGCCCTCAACGTGCAGCAGCACCGCCCGCACCTGACCCTCGGGGTCGACGGTGGTCAGGTAGTCCTCGACCGCCGGCCCCACATCGGCGGCCACCTGCTCGCCGGTGGGACCGGATCCCGAACACCCCCCGAGGACGAGAACCGAAACCAGCGCAGCGGACCACACGCGACATCTCACGCTCCACCTCCAACGGTGAGCACCAGACCCTGCCCCAGATCATCAAGGTAGCGCCCGGGCGATCGTGCGGTCCAGCATCGCCAACAGCCCAAAGCGTCAACGGATCCTCGCGATCCGAAGGGAGCGTCTCTCCGCCGGGTGCTGGGCTGGGTGCCGGCCGGGTGGGGCTGGGACGGACCGGGTCAGTTGGGGGCGGCGGTGTCGGTGATGCGGCCGATCTGGTCGACGACATCGGTTGCCTCTGGTAGCGCTGCGATCTGCTCGGCGATTTCGCCGGAGCGGATGCGGAAGGATGACTCGCTGAGCACGCGCGAGACAGCTGCTGCCATGGCCGAGGTCGCGTCGGGCCCGCCGTGGATGGTGACTCCAGCACCCATGGCCGAGACCGCCTCGGCGTTCAGGTACTGGTCGGTGCTGAACAGGGGCATAACGACTTGAGGAACACCGGCCGAGAGCGCGGACATGGTCGTGCCGAACCCGCCGTGGCTGACAACGGCAGCGGCGAGCGGCATGAGATCGTCCTGGGGCCAGAACTGCTCGACATGGGCATTGCCGGGAACGTCGGCGAGGGCGACTTCTCCGCCGGCGCCTGTCGTCAGCAGCACGCGCACGGGTAGGGCGGACAGTGCGTGCAAGGTCGCGGTGAACACCTCCCGCAAGTAGTCCAGACCCCCCGCGACGGTTCCGAAGGTGACGTACACCAGCGGGTCATCCGGGTTACCCCACGAACACGGGAGGCGGCCCGGCCCTGTCTCATGCCTGGCCCGGAAGCGCACCACGTCACGCACCGCCGACGCGGTGCCGGTCGAGTGGCCAGCGGCTCGATCCATGGCCTCGGGAACCATCGTGAACACCGGCGACGCCGCGGCCGCCTGCAGCAGAGTCCCGTGGGTGAGCCCGGTCACCTCGTCCAGCTCCGCCAGAGGGTCAGGCAGGTGCTCCAATCCCCATTGCATCAGGGCCGCCACCGCGATAGCCACCTCGATGTGGGCGATCCCAGCTGCCTGTGCGGCGGCTAGCGAGGCGAGCTCGGCCGGATCTCGCAGCACGACATCCGGACGCCACGTCCTCACCATTCTCTGGACGTCGGGGAACGCTGCCTGGGCGTCCAGGCGCCCAAACACCTCGGCCATCACGGTGGCATTCGCCTGTTCTGTGCTCATCCGCGCCAGCGAGGCAAAGACAGCGTGCATAGCCTCGGGGGACGGTTCAGCGAAGGGAACATGGTCCAGACCGGCCCGCTGCACCGTACCGGCGAACGAGGCGGGGGCGGCGACCCGCACCTCGTGGCCGGCAGCCCGGCAGGCTTGCGCGAGCACCCGGAGCGGCCCGAAATGGCCCTCGCCGGCGGTCGTCGAGCAGAGCACCCGCATCTCCGCAGTTTGCCACCGCCCCCGCCCCATAGGCAGCCCCCTTCCGCCGGGAGTTGCCGCACGGACCGCGGAGGTCAGTGGGTGCGTGGGTGGAGGTGAACGGCGACTTGGTGGCCCTCGCTGTCGAGTTTGGCGTCGCAGGTGCGCAGTGGCACATCGAGGGCTTCGGCCAGGGCCAGGTAGGCCGCGTCGTAGCTGGTGTACCGATGGCGCAGACTCCAGATGCGCTCGGCCAATGGCGCGGTGTCGTGTCGGTCGATGAGCAGGTCGAAGTGGTCGACTCGTGCCGCCTCAGCCAGGTTCTCCTCGAGCTTCCCGCCCAGCACCAGGCCCCGCAGCACAGAGAGGACTTCCACGTCGAGGATGTGGGGAGCGGCGATCTCGCCGGAGAGAACCTCGAGGAGACTGTCATCGACGTCGCGCCCCACCAGTGCCTCGACCATTGCCGAGGCATCGATGACGATCACCGCTGAGACTCGCGCAGGGCCTCGACGATGTCGGTGGCGTTCGGCCCATCGGTACGGTCTCTATCACGCAGGCGTGCCACGATCTCGGCGTTGGTCGGGCGGGAGGCGATCCGCGCAAGTTCTGCCGCGACGTAGGCCGAGAGTGACTTGCCTTCGGCCGCGGCGCGATCCTTGAGCGTCTGGGTCACTTCGTCGGGGACGTCCCGTACGTACAGTGTGGTCATCCCACCACGCTAGCACTCTGCAAGCGACGCTTCGACACCCCGGGAAGAGCCGATGACGACCTGCGTCGTAGCGCCGGGTATCGATCGAGGCAACCGTGGCTTTGGGTTCTGGATCAGCCTCAGGAGTGTGCCGTCGGGGTCGAGCAGTGCACCGATGCGTAGTCCGGAGTCCTCGAGGGACGGGCGGTGTACGCGTGGCCATCCCCGGCTCGACTCGGGAATGCCCGCTGCTCGACACTCTTCGAAGAAGGCAGTTACGTCATCGAGGCGCAGACAACAGGAGAAGGCGCTGGTTGCTGGATCGAGCTGCGGGAAGGGGAAGAACTCCAGGCTGACCTCGCCCCGGCTCAGGATCATCCAGCCCGAGTCGCGATAGTCGGTGGCAAAGCGCAGGTCGGCGAAGAAGGCAGCTGTCGTGTCGAAGTCCCGCGACGGCAGATTCGGCGTGGCGCGATCGACCATGAAGTCACAGTAATGCTCCGCCCGGGACTCCGGAGGGCAGCCGTGCGGGCGAGACTCCTCGCCAACTGTGCCCCTTTCCGCCGGCAGTTGACCACGTGGTCTGTGGTTCCGCATCGCTCAACAGTCAGGGACGTCCCGCGCTTGCTCTCACGGTGACCTCCTCGACCGCAAGGGCACGAACCGTGGAGTGCGGTCGGCATAGTCGGCGTATCCCTCGAATCGCTCCGCCAGGCGTGTTTCCTCCCATCGTGCTTTCACGTTCAGGAGCAGGACCAGCGCTGCCAGGGTCAGGAGCCGGAGCCCGCTTCCGGCCGCCACCGTGATTGCGGCCATCATGAGCAGCAACCCGCTGTAGATGGGGTGCCGTACGTACCGGTAGAGGCCGCCCGTACGCAGCTGTGCGTGGGCGTTCGGCAACGGCGTGGCCGTCAGACCTCGGCCCAGTCCCGTCGCGCCGATCACCATCACGGTCAGGCCCAGGACGGCGGCCGCGCTGCAGGCAACGGTGAGCGCAGCGGGCACCGGCCAGTCATCGCCCTTCGGGAGCACCACGAGGATACCGATGAGCACGAACTGGCCCACGACCATGAGCCGCGCGGTCCTGACCTGACCAGAGGACGTGCTGCCTTCGTGCCCAGCAGCGGATTCTGTGGGTGGGCTCATCTGATCGGCTTCCTTCACGGGAAGAGTGGAGCCAACGAGTGGTGAGATGCCGAGGTTGACAGCGCGTCGACGAGCCCCATCATCCTTGGTCCTCGCGGCCGAGCACGTCGCAGTGATAGACGCGGCGCGCAGTGCTGCGGAGTAGGACGTCGTGCACGCCGCGGGCAGCGGGCACCTGGGCCCGTGGTCAGTAAGCGATGCTGATGTGCTCTCGGTGATGACGCGGGTTCTCGATCTCGTCAACGATCGCGAGAGCGAAGTCGGCACCGGAGATGTTCGAGTTCCCGTCGGCGTCGAAGAGCGCGATCTCACCGCCGACCCGGTAGGTACCGGTTCGCTCGCCCGGGGCAAACGCACCGTAGCCACCAGCGGGGCTGATGAAGAGCCAGTCGAGCTCCTCGGGCGCCTGCTCGGCGAGCATCACCCGGGTGGCCTCACCCTCCAACGCCTCGGCCCGGTACTGCTCCGGGATCTCACCCTCGACCACCCGCGGCAGGCCCGGCCCGGGTCGCAGCGAGCTGAACCCGCCGACCTGCAGGTAGCGCGCACCAGCCTGGGCGGATAGTCGGGCCAGCGCGCCGTACGCCTCGACGAGGCGGCCGGCCATGTCACCGCGTGGGGAGAGCGCGGCGAGCACGACGTCGGCGCCCGGCACGACGCGGGCAGCGACATCGGAGACGCCGCCGACCTCGTAGCGCACGCCCTCCACAGGCTCCTGCGGCTCGGACCGGCTCACCGAGAGCACCTGGTGACCTCGCGACGCAGCCTCCCGAACGACGCTGCCGCCGGTGTACCCGGTCCCGCCGAAGACAACGATGGTGGCCATGAGCATGCTCCTCTACTGCTGGGGTCAGTCGGACTGCTTCGTCAACCACCGCAGAGGCTCAGATAGTCCAGCCTCCAGAGCGAACGGCACACGCAGGCGCCCCCTTCCGCCGGCTGTCGACCGCCCGGATCGCGGCATGAGCGGAAGCCGTGCTCCTTGGTCTTGGTCAGCCTTCGGCTACCCGCTTGAGCGCTCGGCGCAGATCCCGCAGCGCCGGGACACCACGTAAGCCCTCTGGGGTGGGGTAGAGCCGACACGCCATTGCTGCGGGGGCGGCGGGGTCTTCGAAGGGGTCGGAGCCGTTGACCAGGATCGTCGGAGAGCCCGCGAAGCCGCGTCGACGCGCTTGGTCCTGGCTGGTGATGACCGTGTGTGTGACCGTTGCCTGCACTCCGGTTTCCGCCACGGCGGTGGTGATCAGCTCGGCGGCGGCGGCCTCGTGGGGACAGTCCGGCACGACTAGCAGTTCGATCTCCATGGCTACGGAAGGTACCTGTCAAGCCACCTGAGCTTTGCGCCGATGAATCTGTTGTGGTGCCAGCCTCGGCGAATCACCAAGGCGCGCAGGTCGCGGAACCGGTCACGGACGAGCGCTGCCGGGCCTTGCTTCCCCTCTCCCTCAATCTCCCGCGCCCGGTGGTGCACGAAGTGCGCGCAGCCCAGGCAGAGGTGCACCTCAGGGTGGTCACCGAGGTTCACCATGCGGTCGGGGGCGTCGATGGTGCCGCAGCACCAGCAGTGGACGCTCCCGTCTTCGGGGAGGTCGATGGAGGTGACCGGGTCGGCGCTCATGTGCTCAGTGTGAGTGCACTGACGACCGTGAGCAACTGACCGCATCACGCGCGCCGGCGTCCGTCCCGGGCGACAGTCCAATTACTGCGGGTGCGGGCGTTCCCGTGCGCGCGACGACGGTGGGTCGCCTCATCCCTGGCGCGCACTTGCCAGGGTCAACTGCCGTCTGTGGTGGTCGTAGTGCTGGGTGGGGTAGTGGTAAACCTCGAGCAGTGTCATGAAGTCCCTGAAGTAGGGGTCCCAGCCCACCGGGAAGTGCATGCCCCGAGCCAAGGACTCATCTGACTGGGCCCGAAGGGACCGTTGGAGGCCGGTGACTACGCGGTCCATCAGCCCCTGGATCCGCGCGTAGCCCAACACGCGGGCTCCGAAGAGGGAGCCGACGTAGTTGACGACGTGGAAAGGACGGGTGCCCGCGTTGAGCACGAACGCAAATCGGCGGGAAGCGCTATCCGGGAGCCGAGAGAAGCCCCAGACGATCAACTGCAGGTTCCGCACCAAGAGATACCCAAACAGCATGTGAAAGAGCAGTTGCTCATTGTTCCACTTCGTGCCGTTGGTGGGTTGACGCAGCTCGCCGACGGTGGCGCTGTCCAGCAGTCCTCGGAAGTCGTCCCGGACACGATCCAGTTCGGCGTAGATCTGGTCCTGGTCCATGGCTGCCTCCCGGGTCGCCGCCCCACTGGTCAACGCTAGCCCCGCGCGGAGGACCTTGCCCATCCGCTCGTCGGCACGGTCTGTGGCCGGGCCTTCAGGTGTATCGAGCGACACTGCCGCCCCAGCAGTGAACGACAGCGCGCCGCCTGGTTGCGCGATCGCGGGGACCGTGCAACCATCGTCTCATGGCGATGACAAAGACAGTTGGCGATGCATTGGCGCCGCAGCGGCCCCTGACTGCGGCTGCGTGCTTGTTCCACGGCTTCTCTGACGCCTCGCGTCTGGAGATTCTGCGCCACCTGGCTCTCGGTGAGCATCGCGTTGTCGACCTCACCGCGCACTTGGGGCTGGCGCAATCCACGGTCTCCAAGCACCTGGCTTGCCTTCGCGACTGCGGCTTGGTGACCTCGCGGGTGGAGGGTCGGGCCTCGGTGTTCGCCCTGGCTCATCCCGAGGCCCTGATGGACCTCCTTGCGGCCGCTGAGCGCCTACTCGGCTTGGCCGGTGATGCTGTTGTCCTGTGCCCGGTCTACGGCCTCGATGGCACCGTCACCGCCGCGGACGAGGAGGAGCCCGCGCGATGACGACCGTGGAGCTGAGCGCACCGGAGGTGGAGCGGCTGACCCGCCGCGGGCTGCGCTTGGCGCAGTTCACCGTCGCCTACAACGTCGTTGAAGGCATCATCGCGATCACTGCCGGTGTCATGGCCGGGCTGGTCTCGGTGATCGGGTTCGGCATCGACTCCGGGATCGAGTCCATCGCCGCGTTCCTGGTCGCCCTGCGCCTGTCCGCCCGGCTGCGTCATGGCGAGGCGGACGAGGAGAAGGAGCGCCTCGTCCTGCGAGCCGTCGCCGTGACGTTCTTCATCCTTGCCGCGTACGTGACCATCGAAGGCATCCGCAGCCTTGTCGACAGCGCAAGGCCCGACGCCTCCCCGATCGCCCTGGTGCTGCTCACCACCTCCGTGGTCGTCATGCCGCTCCTGGCAGCCGCGAAGCGGCGCGTGGGCCTGGCACTGCGGGACAACCTCATCCTCGCCGACGCCGCAGAGACCCGGATCTGCGTCCTGCTGAGCATCTCCACCCTCGCCGGGATCGGCCTGTTCCAGCTGACCGGCGCCGCGTGGCTCGATCCCGTTGCCGGCTTCGTCATCGCCGCCTTCGCGATCCACGAAGGCAGAGAGGCCTGGGAGGGCGAGCTGGTCGAGGACGATGACTATGACGAGTGAGCTCGCCGCCACGGCGGGACTCGGCCTGTACATCCTCGGCGTCCTCGTCACGTTCGGTGTTCGGACCTGGGCGCACCAGCAGGCCACCGGCAGTTCAGGGTTCCGCCGCCTGTCCGGGCCGCCCGGGTCAGCGCCGTGGTGGGGCGGGGTCCTGTTCGCCGCCGCGCTGGTCCTGACCGCGCTCGGTCTCATCCTTGCGGCCACCGGCACCGTGCCCGCAGCACCCCTGCCGGCCGCTGCCGTATGGGCCGGGCTGGCCGTGGCGCTCACCGGATTCGCCACAGTGGTCCTGGCCCAAAGCGGGATGGGCACCTCCTGGCGCATCGGTGTGGATCCCACCGAGCGCACCGCCCTGATCACCGGTGGCCCGTTCGCCATCGTCCGCAACCCGATCTTCACCGCCATGTCCACAGCCCTGGCAGGGTTGGTGGTGGCGACCCCGACCGTGCTGACGGCCGCCGGACTGGTGTGCCTGGTCGTCGCCGTCCAGCTGCAGGTCCGCGTCGTCGAAGAGCCCTACCTGCTAGCCACCCATGGCAAGACCTACGCCGCCTACGCGGCGCGGGTGGGACGGTTCGTGCCCGGTGCCGGGCGACTGCACACGAGCAACCCGGTGGTGCGCTGATGGGTGCCGGGCACGACCACGCTGCAGGCACCGCCACCGGGCGTCACCGCCGGCGCCTGGTGCTGGTCCTGGTTCTGACGCTGTCGGTGGTGGGCGTCCAGGTGGTCGGCGGCCTGATGTCCGGTTCGCTGGCACTGCTGGCCGATGCCGGGCACATGCTCACCGACGCCACCGGCGTCGCGATCGCCCTGATCGCCACCGTGATCGCTGCCCGGCCAGCTACCAACGCCCGCACCTTCGGACTCCAGCGCGGCGAGATCCTCGCTGCCCTGGCGAACGCAGTGCTGCTCGGCGTGCTCGCCGTGTGGGTCATCACGGCCGCGGTCCGCAGGTGGAACGACCCACCCGAGGTCGCCAGCGGCCTGATGCTCGTCGTCGCTGTCGCCGGCGCGACCGCGAACCTCATCAGCCTGCTCATTCTGCGCAGCGCACGCGAGGAGAGCCTCAACGTTCGGGGCGCCTACCTAGAGGTCCTCGGCGATCTGATCGGGTCCGTCGCTGTCATCATCGCCGCGGTCGTCATCACGACCACCGGGTACACCCGCGCCGACATCATCGCCTCGGTCGGCATCGGCCTGTTCATCCTCCCGCGCGCATGGTCGCTCCTGCGGGACGTTCTCGACGTGCTGCTCGAGGCGACACCCAAGGGCATGGATCTGGACCGGGTCCGTGAGCACATCCGCGGCGTACCCGGGGTGCTCGACGTGCACGACCTCCACGCGTGGACCATCACCAGCGGCGTGCCGGTGCTGTCCGCGCACGTCGTTGTCGACGAGGAATGCATCGACACCGGCCGCACCGGACAGGTCCTGGACCAGTTGGCCGCCTGCCTAGGTGAGCACTTCGACACCGACCACTGCACCTTCCAGCTCGAGCCCGCCGGCCACGGCTCACACGAACCTCACCAACACGCCTGAGGCCCGCGGTCAAGATCGTGAACCCGGGTGAACAACGGACCGTTCGCGCGTTCACGTGGACGCACGGTCATCGGCAGTTCCGGACGGATCCGGGGTCACCGGGAGTCGCTGCATACCGCCGGGAAGCGCCTGCTGTGGGGTTGCGGAGTCTCGGGTGGAGAGGTGGAGTTTTCTTTGGGTAGAAGTGGGGCCAGAGATCTCGAAGCTAGGGTCGAACACATGCACGAACACAAGGGCTTCGACGCTGAGGCAGCGACCTGGGACGACGATCCCGGCCACGAGGAGCGGCAGGTAGCGGTGGCCCGAGCCATCGAGGAGGCACTGGACCTTACCTCCCGGATGAACGCCTTGGACGTCGGCGGCGGCACGGGCCGGTTGAGCATCCTGCTTGCCCACCGAATCGGCTCGGCGGTCGTGACCGACCCGTCCCAAGGAATGGTGCAGGTCGCCCGGCAGCGGATCGAGGAGGCCGGGCTCAGTGACCGGCTGCGTGCTGTCCAAGCCGACCTCGCGACAGACCGGTTTTCTGGGTCCTACGACGTGGCGTGGAGCTCCATGGCGTTGCACCACGTACAGGACCTGGACCGGCTGTTGCGCTCTGTGGCCGAGCTCTTGATCGACGGGGGCCGGCTGGCCATCGCGGACCTTGACGAGGATCCCGACGGCGCCTTCCACGCCGGCAGAGTCGACTTCGACGGACACCACGGGTTCGACAGGGAACGCCTTACCGAGCAGCTGACCCGCGCCGGCTTCGCCAACGTCAGCTTCGTTGACGCCACGACCATCCTCAAGGGCGATCGGGAGTTCGGCGTCTTTCTTTGCACCGCCACCAAGGGTGCATGAATCCCTGGGAGATCAGTGCGCCGGACGGCGCGCTCAAGCCGGGCGTGTCCGGCACACCGCATGCCCCCTATCGCCGGCAGTCGACCTTTAAGGGCTGGAAGGTGTGGCATCGAATCGTTGCGAGGACATCACGTGTGGTAGCCGGATCGCCGTCACTGTTGCGGCGGATCGGTCTGAGTTTCCGTCCGGACGGTTTCGTCCTCGGTGACCTTGTGGCCGCATCCGGGGCATCTGGCGCCGAGGGCTGGAGTTTCCGCTGGTAGAGGAGCTCCGCACATGGCGCAGATAAGCATGTCGAGCAGGGAGCGCTGGGCCTCGGCCTCGTCGGATTCTCTGCGGTTACGTCGACGTGGCATGGTCTGGTCCTCCTAGACGAGGTTCTTGAGAAGGAAGGTACTGAATGCGGCGATGCTGATGAGGAATGCCGCCAGACCCGCCAGTGATCCGATCACTGTGAATCGCACGACGCTCGGTGTCGGGGGTTCTACGGATCGTCCTGCGCTGATGGTGCCGATAGCAGCCAGGGTCAGCGCTAGAAGACAGATGAACTGTCCGCCGATCCCTGGGATCAGCAGCCAACTCCAGTCCCGGTTCGACAGTTGGCTAGTGAAGGCAATCGAGAGGACGATCACGCTCGTCGCGAGAGTGCTCACGTGCTTGAGGTAGTCGAGCGCGACCTTCTGTTCCTCCAGGCGCTGCTTACGCTCCTCCGCGTCGGCCATCTCGACATAGTCGCAGACACGCGGGCCCATCCGGCTCGTTGACGCGGCTGCAAGTGCTCAACGGAGACGGTCTGACAACTCATCAGCGACCGCATCGGTACCGCGGTGCGCCACGGGCCGTGTGTGGCCCTTCGCCATGAGTAGCGCGCATCCGCATTCAGGCCGGGGGGAGGGCGTGCGCGAGCTTTCGGTGGATCTCGGCAGTGGCCTCGACGGTGATCGGGCCGTCTGTTTGGAGCTTGGTGTAGAGCTTCTTCGGCCAAAGGGCCTGTACGCCGCGAGTGGTGAAGGTGCCGCCGATCAGGGGCCAGTCGGCGTCGACGAAGCACAGCACTCCGTGGACCGGCACCTCGTCGGTGAGCAGCTCGCGGACCATGCCGACCTGCTTGAGGACCCCGTCGATGAGCTTGGTGCAGTCGCGTGAGCCGACCAGCAGTCGTTCCACACGGGGTCGGAATAGGCCACCTTCGATCTTCAGGTGAGCGCGGCCCTTGTACTTCTTGGCGTCGATGACGTAGATGCCGGTGGCGCTCACGGCGAGGTGGTCGATGTTGGCTCTGCTTCTCGGGATCCGACGGTCGTGTAGTAGCCGGATGGTGTCTGACGCGAGACGGTCCAGTCCCTTGCCGAGTCTCTCCTCTCCGACGGCTCCGACGTTCCAGGCGGTGGTGGACTGCTTCTCGTCCGAAAGAGCGAGAATCAGGCCGCCGAGTCTCGGGTGCTCGGCTCGAATGCGTTGTTCATGCTTCGCCTTGCGCCGTTCGAACTCCCGGCGCGCTGACGCTCCAGGTGTACCGGCGTCGATGACTCCTGCAATTGAAGGCTCGCCAGCCTCTGAGGACGCATCTTCTACTGCGGCGGGTTCGACGACGTCTGCGTCTGCCGGCCTCGCCACTTCGTCGATGGCCGACGCGGTGGCCTCACCGACAGGAGAACCTGACTGAGGGCTCGCGTCGTGACTTACGCAGCGAACCGTCTTGGTCGGCCGTTCGTAGATCACGACCGCCTTTGCCGGAAGCTCGACCCCGCAGACCCGACAAACGCCTGCGTACCGCAGCCGCATGCGCTTCTCGTCGGTCCCCCCGTTCACAGGAACAACCGTACGGTCGCCGGCGCCCGAGACGGCCCCGGTAGACAACGAAGTTGCGTCGACCCGCCAGGTAAGACTCGGCGAACCGGGTGGGTCGGGTCAGTCGAGTTCGGTGACTGTGCAGGCGATGGGGGAGTGGTCGGAGTAGCCGTTCACGTTGACTGGTCGGCCCATGCCGCCGAAGGGGATGGGTGTCGGGTAGGCGCCCGTGCGGACCATCCCGGGAAGGCGGATCATCTCCACGGATCCTGGCTGAATCCGAACCGGCGAGTCGCCTTCCAGCATGGCGGCGTTGACGAGGAACTGGTCGAGCATGTTGGGGGCGTTGTTGAAGTAGAAGCTGCCTTCCTGCTGCCCGAGCAAATCCCAGGTGAGGTTCAACAGGTAGGCGTTCTGGCCCCGCTCGACACGGGCTGCCTGGCGGGTGCTGAGCGCGTGCCGGACGAGGGAGTCGTCGAAGGGCTCGTCGTTGAAGTCGCCCATAACCAGGACGGGGGTGTCTTTGCCGTGCACCTCGCGGACTCGTTCGTGGAAGTACGCCAGGGTCTCTCCCGCGATGGCCCGGTACCCCGCCGATTCGTACTGTCCCCCGCTGCGAGAGGGCCAGTGGTTGGCGAACACGGCCCAGGTTCGCCCTCGGTGGGTTGTGAAGTTCACCTGGAGGATGTCCCGGGTGGCGGTGCGCCGCATGACCACGTGATGGAACCGCTGATCGAGTGGGGCGGTGAACAGGTCCGCGTCGAAGATGAACGCGACATCGATTCCCCGCTGGTCGCTGGTGTCGGCATGCACGAAGTCGTAGTTGCGGGTAGGGAGTCGGTCCCTCAGGGCCTGCGTCAGCAGGGTCATCACGACAGCGTTCTCGACCTCACACACGCCCAGCAGGTCGGGCCCCGCCCCCTGGTTCATGGCGCTGATGGCCGATGCGAGCTGAGCGATCTTGGCGTCGCGCAGTTGCGGGGTCCACCCGGCCAGGTCGCGCCCCAGCGCCCGTTTCAACTTCTCGGTGCGGTGAACGGAGAACTCCTCGTCGAAGAGGTTCTCCACGTTCCAAAACGCCACGTTGTAGGTCGACACCACAATCTGCCCTCCCGTCCTCTCCCGCGATTCTCGCAGCGGTCGGCCGTGCACGGAAGGATGCACCGGGCCCGAAGGAGTGTCCGCCAACTGCCGCAGCGCTGCCGCGTCGGGGAGCGCGCGGTGACTGAAACGGTCGCGCATTACGTGGCCGTCGGGGCCCTAGAGTGCTGTCCACCATGGACAGGGCCCCTGCGATCAACCCGGATGCGCTCAGGCGAGCTCGTCAGCGTGCCGGTTTGACCCAGCTGCAGCTGGCGTTGCGGATCGGAGTGGTTGGCGGAGAGCGAATTTCGAGCTGGGAGCGTGGCTTGTCGCGACCGCGGACTCCAGCGATGCTGCATGCCTTGGCGCGCGCCCTGGACGTTCCTGCGACCTCGCTCCTTGCGGTGACGGACGAGGGGCCGGACCTCAGATGGCTTCGATTCGCCGCCGGCCTGAGCGCGGCAGAGCTGGCTCATGCGGCGGGCGTGTCCGTGACGACGATTCACCGGTGGGAGAACGGGCAACTCGAGCGTCCTCTGCCGTCCGACGTCCTTGCCGATCTCGCCACCGCGTTAAAGACCTCTACCGCGCAGGTCGACGCCGCCGTCAATCAGCGGTAGGAGAGTTATCCACATTCAGCGCGTAGGGGGAGCGAAAGTCGCGCGGTTGTGGCAACAATGGGTCTCGTAGGTCGGGCGGTACCCCTCGTCCCGCTCGAGCTGCAGGCAGCGGAATCAGGGGTTGATCAGGCATCCCGTCGTTCTACCGGGCACACGGTCTCCTGCTGATCCACTACCGGATGGTCTCTAGCATCTAGTGGTTCAAAGCCGAAATGAACACCGGGAATGGCTGGATCGGCGTTGGTCTGGCATACCCGACAGGAGTCTGCAGATGAACGTTCGCACCGCCGCCGTCCTGGCCCTGGCCGCCGCGCTCCTGACCGGCTGTTCCAACCCGGAACCGACGCCAGGCCCGACATCTGCCGCAACGCCTTCACCCACAGGCACCCCCACAACGACTACGCCGACATCGGCCTCGCCGGAGGAGGAGGCCACCGCGGCCGCCGAAGAGGTGGTGAGGGAGTACTTCGAGACCGTCCCACGATGTCTGGCAGACCCGATGAACACCGAACCGTCATGCTTCGACGATGTCGCGATCGGCACCGAGCTAAACGACAACCGGAACTCTCTGATCGCCGCTCAGCAAGTCGAGAGCACAGCCTCAGGGACGTTGGAGGTGGTCTCGATCGAGCCCCAGTCCGTCGACTTGACACATGACCAGCAGGCCAGCCCGCCCGACGCCGCCACTGTCATCTTTGAGGTCTGTACGGACGTCTCTGAGTTCCAGATCGTCGACAAGGACGGCAACTCCCTCGTCCCCGAGGATCGCGACCCCCGAGTCCGCACGAACATGGGCGTCCTCAACTACGACTACCCGGCCACCGACGGGTGGCGCGTGGGCTTCGTGGAGGAACTTGAGGAGTCCACGTGCTAAGCCCGACCCGATCAGCCTTGGCGCTACTTGCCGCGACTGCCGTTTCGTTTGGCTCGTCCCCGCATGCAGGGGCCAACCCGCCAACCTGCGAGGCTCGGAAAGCCTGGGGCCAGTGCGTCATCTGGGTGGGCGGCGGAGGCTCCGGTGGAAACCCTGGTGGCGGTGGCAGCGATGGCGGTTCTGCTGGCGGCGGCGGGGGCGGTGGCGGCGACTCCGCCCCGGTTGTCACGCCGATCACGATCGGGGGGATCGAGTGCTACCCCATCGGATTGACCGACCCGCAGCCCGACTTCGTAGACCCGATCTGGGCCGGCCGTACGGATGGCGCGATCTATGACTGTCTGGCCGGGAGCCCGTCGAACCCGGGTCTGTTCGGTGGGATGTCGGTGTTGCGGTACTGGGCGGCGACGGCGCCGGTGATGGCTGCGCCGCCGGATCCGGCGGATCTGGCGGCCGAGGCGGTGGAGTCGATGAACCTGTCGGCGATCACGATCGGCATCGTCCCCGAGCCCGGGCCGGACTCCGTGGGGCTCATCGGGATGCCGGTGTGGATGTGGGTCGAGCAACCGTCGGAGTCGACGTGGGGACCGATCACCCGCACCGCGTCGAGCGGGCCGTGGAGCGTGACCGCGACCGGCGAGGTCGCCGATGTGACGTGGGAGATGGGCGACGGCGCGGTGGTGCACTGCGAGGAGGGCGTCCCGTACCAGGACGCGTTCGGCAAGCAGCCCTCCCCGTCGTGCGGCCACACGTACAGCGAGCAGGGCGAGTACACGGTGAGCGCGACCTCGCACTGGGTGATCCAGTGGAACGGCATCGGCCAGAGCGGCACGATCCGGCTCGACCTGACCCAGAGCGCGCCAGTGACGATGGGCGAGGTCCAGGTGCTTCGCCAGTAGGCACGATCAGCAACACAACTCAGGCAGGCAGGGGAAGCACAGCATGAGCACGACAGTGGAACGTCGACCACGACTGACCAGACGCACCGGACCGCAGACACCCGAGAGTGGGAACGGCCAGGACGCGACACAGCCGTCGCCGAGGCAGGTGCCGGCACCGCCGAGGGCGCGCCGCCGCTGGGGCCTGGTGGCCGCCGCGCTGGTGGTGGTGTGTCTGGGCGCGTTGGGGAATGTGTGGCTCCTGCAGAGCAGCAGCGACGCCGTCCAGGTGGTCGCGGCCCGCACGGCGATCGAGCGTGGCCAGGTCGTCACGGCCGAGCAGCTGATGAGCGTCTCGGTCGCGGCCGACCCGGCGGTGCGGACCGTCGCAGCGTCGCAGATGTCGGAGCTGGTGGGGCAGCGGGCTGCGGTCGATGTCGCCGCCGGCACCCTGCTGACCGAGGACTCGGTCACGGTCGAGAACGTGCCGGGGGAGGGGTTCTCACTGGTCGGGGTTGCGCTCTCGTCGGCGATGCTGCCCGGTGAGCCACTCGTCGCCGGGGACCGGGTTCGGGTGGTGGCGACGTTGGGGCCGCAGCAGGACGCGGCCACCGCGAGCGACCCGCTCGCCCTCGACGCGGTCGTGGTCTCCACCCAGAGCGGCCTGGACAGTGTCGGCCAGGGACAGACCATCCTGACCGTTCAGGTTCCCGATGGGGACGCGCCGGCGTTGGCCGCGATGGCCGCGACCGGGCGGGTCGCGGTCGTGCTGGACTCGCGGGACCGGTGAGCGCGTCATGAGCCTGGTGGTGCTGGCATCGGCGTCGGGCTCGCCCGGGGTGACCACGACGGCGCTCGGGTTGGCGTTGACCTGGCCGCGGCCGGTGCTGCTCGTCGACGGTGACCCGACCGGCGGGTCCGCGGTCGCGGCCGGGTACCTGCGGGGGCAGCTCGCCCCACCGGAGGCGATGCTCGATCTCGCCCTCGCCCACCAGGACGAGGATCTGCTCGAGACGCTGTCCGCGGTGAGCATCACCCTGCCGGGTTCGCAGGTCCGCTTCGTCGCCGGCATCCGCTCCCACGAACAGGCACCCTCGCTGTTGCCCCTGTGGGACCCCCTCGCAGCCGCGTTGCGGTCCCTGGAGGACACCGGTCAGGACGTCATCGTCGACGCCGGCCGCCTCGGCCTGACCGGGTCCCCGATGCCGCTGCTCTACCAGGCCGACCTGACAGTCCTAGTGGCACGCTCCGACCTGGTTTCCCTGGCCGGAGCACGGTCCTGGGCGGCCACCCTCAAAGACCGCTTCGCCCGCACCGGCGCCGGCGCCCACCTGGGACTGCTGCTCGTCGGTGACGGGCAGCCGTTCACCGCCCGCGAGGTCAGCACCGTTCTCGGCATCCCGGTCCTGGCATCGGTGGCCTGGGACCCGGCCACCGCGGCGGTGTTTTCCCACGGCGCGACCCCGGCCAAGGCAGGGATCGCTCACCGGGTCGCCGGCCGCCCCGGACTACCGGACACGGCGCTGGTGCGCAGCCTGCGCGCCACCCGCTCCGCCCTGACCGCCACCATTCGCGACACCACCGAACGGCTGCACAGCGAGACGGGAGCAGACGCGTGAAGAACGACCCCACCGACCACACCGGCGCCGGCGGCGCGTCGAGCGACCCGGCCGCGCTGCCCCTGTTCACCGCGTCCCCGCCGCGAGCCGGTCGGGTGCGCGGCACCTTCACCATGACCCCCACCACCGCCACCCCCAGCTCTCCCGGGACGCCAACGAGGGAACACACCGCAGCCACCGGACACCTCAATGGGCAGCGCAACGGGCACGCCCCCCGGTTGAAGGTAACCCCGCAGGGGGCGTCCGGATCGGGGTGGGCGGGCCAGGAGGGTCTGGACTGGGGGCTGGTGGCGGCGTTCCGGACGATGGTTGCCAACCGGCTCACCCAGGCCCTCGGCGCGGACTGGCGGGCCCGCACCGACCCCGACATTGATCATTCCCGTCGCGGTGGCTCGTCACCGGACCGGGTGGAGCAGGAGCAGGTGGGTCGGGAGATCATCGCCGACCTGCTGCGCGACCACACCGCCGACTCGGTCGCCAAGGGCCTGGCCAGGTGGACCGCCAGCGAGCAGGCGACGATGGGGCAGGCGGTCTTCGACGCGGTCTTCCGGCTCGGCCGGCTGCAACCGCTGGTCGATGACGACCGGGTGGAGAACATCTTCATCCTCGGCCACCAGCGGGTGTTGCTTGAGCTGACCGACGGCTCCCGCATCCCGGGGCCGGCGGTGGCGGACTCGGATGAGGAGCTGCTCGACTTCCTGAGGTTCCTGGCGAACCGGTCCGAGTCGAACCCGCGCCCGTTCTCCGAGAGCACGCCGCGGTTGCACATGAAGCTCGACGGCGGCGCCCGATTAGCGGCGACGGCGTGGGTGGTCGGGCGGCCCACGGTGGTGATCCGGCGGCACCGGCTCAAGGTCGACACCCTGGATGCGTGGGTGGAGCGGGGCTGCATGACAGCCGCGTGCGCGAACTTCCTCGCCGCGGCGGTGCGGGCCCGGTGGAGCGTTGCCGTCTCGGGGGCGATGTCGGCGGGGAAGACGACGCTGATGCGCGCGCTGTGCGCACAGATCCCGGGTGATGAGGCGATCGGGACGTTCGAGACCGAGTACGAGCTGTTTCTGGCCGAGTCAGGCGTGCATGACATCGTCATCGACTGGGAGGCCCGACCCGGGGTGGGGGAGGTCCGCGCCGACGGCCGTGCGGCCGGGGCGTTCGACCTCGCCGACGCCCTGACCGACTCCTTCCGGTTCGCCCTCTCCCGGCAGATCGTCGGCGAGATCCGCGGCCCCGAGGTGTGGACGATGATCAAGGCGATGGAGTCCGGCACCGGCTCGTTGTCCACCACCCACGCGGCGAACGCCGAGGCCTGCATCCGCAAGCTCGTCACCTGCGCCATGGAGGCCGGATCCCACGTCAACCGCGACCTCGCCCTGGAGAAGCTCGCCGGCTGCCTCGAGGTGATCGTCCAGCTCTCCCGCCAGGTGGTGCAGCTACCCGACGGGAGCCAGCAGCTGCGCCGCTGGGTCAGCGAGGTCGTCGTCGTCGAACCCGGCGAGCGGGAGAAGGGCTACGCCCTGACCCACCTCTTCGGCCCCAGCAGCACGGGCCCGGCCACCGCGACCGGGATTATCAGCGAACGCTGCCGCACCCTGGCCGAGCAGGGCTTCGACCAAGCCCTCTTCCAGGCCGAAGCCGACCAGGCAGCGCAGGTGTCGCGGTGAACGCGCCCCTGTACGCGGCGCTGTTCGGGACCACGATCGTGGCCGGGCTCCTCCTCCTGGTCCACGCGGTGCGCCCCCACACCCCAGCCGTCCGTCCGCCTCGGCCACGGCCACGGATCGTGACGGCCGTGGCGCGCACGTCCCCCCGGACCCGGGTCACCTTGGCCGCCTCGACCGCGGCCGGGCTGGTGCTGGCCCTAGTGACTGGGTGGGTGGCCGCGGTGGTGGTTGTGCCGGCGGCGGCGGTCGGGCTGCCGTACCTGCTCGCTCCGCCGCCGGCCGCGGCACAGATCCGGCGGGTCGAGGCGATGGAGGAGTGGACCCGCAGCCTGGCCGGCGTCCTCGGCGCCGGCGTCGGCCTCGAACAGGCCCTCACCGCGACCCTGCGCTCGACACCGGAGCCGATCCGCCCCGAGGTCACCCAGCTCGTGGCACGGCTGCGGGCGCGGTGGGACACCGAGACCGCGCTGCGCTCGTTCGCCGACGACCTCGACGACGTCACCGGCGACCTCGTCGCCGCCAACCTCATCCTCGCCGCCCGCCGCCGCAACCGCAGCCTCTCCCACGTCCTGCACGGCGTCGCTGAGTCGGTCGCCGAGGACGTCGCCTCCCGCCGCCGCGTCGAAGCTGGCCGCGCCAAACCAAGGGGCAGCGCCCGCTTGGTCACCGGGTTCTCCCTCCTCGTCCTCGTCGTGCTCGCGATCACCGGCGACTATGTCGCCCCGTACGGCACCCCGGCCGGGCAGGTCATCCTCTTGGCCCTGCTCACCGCCTACGCCGCCGGGCTGTTGTGGATGCGGCGGATGGCCGAAGGAGACCCGTTCCCCCGGTTCCTCGGACCGCAGGCCCGTGCGAGTGCCCGATGACCACCACCCAGACCGCTCTGCTGATCGGCGCCCTCACAGCCGCCGCGGTCGTGACGCTGCTCGCGCAGTTCGTCCCGGCCCAGCCGGACCTGCGCGACGTCCTCACCCGGCTCTCCCCACCCACGCGCCGCCCCCACACAACCGGCGCCACCGCCCCAACAGGCGGCGGGGCGGTGGATGCCGAGGAGCGGCTCGGGATGTGGGCCGAACGCACCATCCCCGCGCGATTCCTCGGCACCGCACCGGCCCGGGACCTGGCGGTGCTGCGGATGACCCCGGCCCAGTTCTACGGCAAGAAGGTCCTCTACGCCCTCCTCGGGCTCACCCTGCCGGGCCTGCTGGCCGGGTTCGTCACCCTCCTCGGCATCACCGTGCCACTGTTCATGCCGGTCGCTGCCACCGTCGGGCTGTCGGTGCTGCTGTTCCTCGCCCCCTCCCGTGACATCGCACAGCGTGCGACCAAGGCTCGTGCCGAGTTCGCCCGCGCCCTGAGCGCATTCATCGAGCTCTGCGCGCTCGAGCGCAACGGCGGCGCCGGCGCGACCGTCGCCCTGGCCAACGCCGCCCAGGTGGGCGACTCGTGGGTATTCCGTCGGATCAGCGAGGAGATCGCCCGCTGCCGCTACAACGGCCAACCCCCCTGGGACGCCCTGACCGCACTGGCCGAGGAGCTGGCCCTGCCGGACCTGGCCGACGTCGCCGACATCATGCGCCTCGCGGGGGACGAGTCCACCGAGGTCTACCGGCAGCTCCGCGCCCGCGGCACCTCCGTGCGCACCGCCCTGACCACCAGCGAGCTCGCCGACGCCAACCTCGTCGAAGAACGCATGTACCTCCCAGCGTCCTTCCTCGGCGTCGTCTTCCTCGCCCTCCTCATGGCCCCACCCCTCATGCGCCTGATGACCAACTGAACCCTCATCACCACCGATTGGAAAGGAACACACCGCGATGAGACTTCTCGCCGCAACCCTGCATATCCTCGGCGTCACCCTCGCCGACCGACTCGACCGACTTGAGCGCCTCGACACCGTCTCGGCTGACGGGGAGCGGGGCGCCTCCACGATCGAGATCGTGTTCTGGGCCGTCGGGCTGCTCGCCCTGGCCGCCATCGTCTACGCGTTCCTGACCGGGTGGGTCAACAGCAAGCTCGGCGGCATCACCTGACCCCCCGCCATGCACACCACAGCGACACACAGCCGCCACCCACCCCCACGGAGCCATCCACGTCCGCGGGGGTGGGCTGGCACGGGTGAGCGCGGGTCGGGCACGATCCAGCTGGTCGTGCTCATGCCGCTGCTGTTCACCCTGCTGTTCGCCGGGGTCCAGGGAGCGATGTACTACCACGCCCGCACCGTCGCCATCGCCGCCGCCCAGGAAGGCGCCCGCGCCGCCGCTGCCCAAACCGGCACCACCGGTCACGGACACGCCGCCGCGATCGCCTTCCTGCAGGCCGCCGGCGGCGAGGACGTCCTCAAAGGCGCCACCGTGCAGGTCACCCGCACCGCCACCACCGCCACCGTCCGGGTCGCCGGCTCGATCCTGTCCGTGGTGCCCGGATGGACCCCAACCGTCACCTCCCAGGTCGCCGTCCCCGTGGAGCGACTCACATGACCAGCCGCGCCTCCCGCGACCCCCACGGAGTCTGTGGGGTTCGTGGCCACCATGCTCGCCAGAGCTGGTGGATGGGGGAGCGGGGCACGGCCGTGGTCGAGGTCGTCCTCCTCGCCCCCGCCCTGGCGATGCTGCTCGCGCTACTCATCGTCGGCGGCCGGCTCGCCATGGCCGACATGGCCGTCCAGGCGGCGGCGTCCGAGGCCGCCCGCACCGCATCGATCGCCCGCACCCACGGCGAGGCCAGCAGCCGTGCGCACGCCGCCGCCGTCAGCGGCCTGACCGCCCAAAAGGTGAACTGCCTCGAGGTCACCGTCACCGTCGACACCGGCGGCTTCGGCGCCCCGGTCGGCACCCCCGCCTCCGTCGCCGCCACGGTCACCTGCCGCGTCAACCTCGCCGGGCTCCTCCCCGCTGTCCCGGGCTCGATCGTGCTCTCGAGCACGAGCAGCTCGCCGCTGGACACTTACCGAGAACGGACCACCCCATGACTGCGCGACGAGAACCGCTACAGCGACGATGTCGTGGCCGGTGTCTGACGCGACTCCACACGCAGGCGCAGGGGGAGCGAGGGTCGGTGTCGGTGTGGATCATCACCACCGCGATGACGATGATGCTCTGCGTCGGTCTCGCGGTCGACCTCAGCGGCCACGTCCACGCTAAGCAACGCGCCCAGGCCATCGCCGCCGAGGCCGCCCGCGCCGGCGGCCAGCAGCTCCACGCCTCTGTCGCGATTCGCGGCGAGGCCGCCATCGTTGACGCCAGCGCCGCCATCGCCGCGGCGAGGACGTACCTGGCCGCTGTCCCGGACGTCACCGGCACCGTCACCGTCGCTTCCGGCGGCCGCGTCGAGGTCGCCACCACGTCCACTTACACCACCAAGATCCTCTCGATGATCGGCATCACCACCCTGCCGGTGACCGGTGAAGCCGAGGTCGACATCAACCGCGTCCTGGAAGGTGCCCCACGATGAACATCCGTGCCCGGCTCGTCGGCCTGCTCGCCACCCTGGCCACCCTGGTCCTCGTCGCCGGGGTGCCCACCGCGCTGGTCGCCTTCGCCGGCAACCCCCTCCCGGACACCATCCCCACGTTCGACACGATCCGGACGGCACTGACCATCCCCGACGACGGCACACTCCTGCTGGCCGTCATCACCTGGATCGCGTGGATTGCCTGGGCCGTGCTCACCCTCGCCGTCCTCCTCGAGGTCGCCGCCCGGCTCCGCGGAGTCCACGCGCCGCAGCTGCCCGGGCTCGCCCTGCCGCAGGGCGCCGCCGCCCAGCTCGTCGGCGCCGCCACCCTGCTGTTCCTGGTCGCCCCGCCGAGCATCGCGACCGCGCACGCCACCCCGGCCCAGCCGGTCCCCGCCGTGACCGCGCCCCTCACTCCCACGGCCACGGCTCCGGGCTGGACCCAAGCGGGGGCGTCCGCAGACGCCGTTACCGCCCCTCCCGCCGCAGAGTCCTCCGCCGCGGCGGAGACGTACACCGTCCGGCGTGGGGACAGCCTCTCCCGGATCGCCGCCGAGCACCTCGGCGACGGCGACCGGTGGCCAGAGCTCGTCGACCTCAACCCCGCCCTCGCCAACGACCCCGACCTCATCTACGCCGGGACGGTGATCACCCTCCCATCCGCCGCGCACCCGTCGAGCGCCTTCAGGGAGGGGCGGACGTATGTCGTGCGGGCTGGGGACACCCTGTCCTCGATCGCGGAACGGGAGCTCGGCGACGCCGAGCTCTACCCGCTGATCTACGAGGCCAGCCGCGACATCCCCCAGCCCGGGGGGACCTTCCTGCGCGACCCCGATGTCATCGACATCGGCTGGCGCCTCAACGTTTCCCCACCCCCCGACCAGGACCCCCCTCCCGTCGACAAGGTCCCCCCGGCGACGGAGCAGGTCCCCCCACCGGAGGGCGCGGTCGAGCCAGACCCCGGCGTCGAGAGTGACGGTAAGGCGCAGTCATCACCGGGAGGAGTAGTCGCAGGGGAGAGCTCCCCGCGCCGGCTCGACCGCTCCGACCCGGAGAACAGGAACACTCTCCGCCCCCACACGCCCGAGGTGAGCACGGCATACCCGTCGGAGTCCGCCGCCGAGGCCAGAGACGAGGACAGCGCCGGCGATCCGTCGTGGCTGGTGCTGGGACTGACTGGAGCCGGGACCGTTCTGGCCGGCTCCATGCTCACCCTTCTGCGCCGTCGTCGGCGTGCCGCCGTCCGGTACCGCCGGCCGGGGTACACCCTGGCCGCCCCCGACCCCGCCCTGGCGCCGATCGAGAAGACCGTCACCGTTGTCGGAGCCGGGCATGCGCCCGCGGTCGAGCACCTCGACCTACTGCTCCGCCGACTCGCCGCCAGCCATGCGCGCACGCAGACCCCGCTGCCGGCGTTGGCTGCCGTCAAGGTCTCGGTGGAGTCGGTCACGCTGGTCCTGACCGCGCCCGCCGACCTGCCGGACCCCTGGCGGGCCGGCCCGGACCGGCAGCACTGGCAGGTCCCCTTCCACATCCCCCTCGACGACATGGGTGTGGGCGGGGCCGACCAGCCGGCGCCCTGGCCACTACTGGCCACCATCGGCATGGACGAGGACGGCGCCCATTGGATGCTCAACCTCGAGGGCCGACACCTGGCTATCACCGGCGACCACACCTTCGGTCTCGACCTCGCCCGTTACCTCGCCGCCGAAGCTGCCACCAACCCCTGGGCGGGTGCGGTGACTCTCGACCTGGTCGGCGTCGCACCCGAGCTGAGCGGGCTGGACCCGGACCGGATCCGCGCCCACACCGACGAAGGCGCCGGCGGCGACGCGATCGGGGCGTGCCTGGTCGACGCCATCGCCGCGATCGACCGGGCCCGAGACACCGGACGTGACCCGGTCACCGCACGCACCGCCCCCGACGAACCCGACGCCTGGCCAGCCCGGCTGCTCCTGGTCGACGCCGCCACCCGCAGCCCGGTATTGGAGCAGTTGCTCGACCTGCTCCGCGACCACCCCGCCCACACCGCCACCTCCGTCATCGTCACCGCCGCCACCAGTCCCGGCGAGGCGTCGACGGTGCTGCAGGTGAGCGCGCAGGGCCGAGTTGGCGTCCCCGACCTCGGCCTCGACCTGGTCGCTGTCGGCCTGACCGCCGACGAGGCGCACGGCTGCGCCGCCCTCCTGGCGCACAGCAGCGATCCCGCCGACGCGGACGTCCCCACCGACGACACCACCAGCAGCGGCTGGCAGGTGTGGGCCGACCAGGCCGGAGCGCTCCGCGCAGAGCACACTCTTCCGCGACACCCGACCGCCCCGACCCGCAACGGCGCCGACGACGGCCCCCTCACCGACAGCCTGCTCCAGCGCGCCGACCAGACCTACGTGACCGTGGGCGCCACCACCAGCGAAGACCTGACCCGTCTCGCGCCGCGCATCAAGAAGGCTGTCCGGTCAGGGATCGAGGCCGGCGACCCAAGCCTTGATGACGACGTCGCGATGTGGTTCCGCACGGACAGCGCCCTGCCCAAGCTGCGACTCCTAGGGCCGGTGCGGGTCACCGCGCACGGCACGCCACCGACCCGGCGCAAGCCCTACTACAGCGAGCTGCTCACGTTCATTGCGCTGCACCCCAACGGAGCCACCGCCGAGGAGCTCACCACGGCGTTCGGCATCACCAACGTCAAGTCCCGCGACTACGTGACCACTCTGCGAGCCTGGCTCGGCACCAACCCCCGCACCGGCGAGCCGCACCTGCCCGACGCCCGCAAAGCCCCCGGAGTCACTGTCCGGGGCGCACCGGTCTACCAGGTCCTCGACCTGCTCACCGACGCCGACCTGTTCCGCCGCCTACGCACCCGCGGCCAGGCCCGCGGCGCCGACGGCATCACCGACCTGACCACCGCGCTCCGGCTCGTGACCGGCCGCCCGTTCGACTACCCGCCCGAGCGGGAAGCCGCCGGCGGCTGGGCCTGGCTCATCGGCGGGGACCGCCACGACGAGCACCTGCGGGTCGCCATCGTCGACGTCGCCCACATCGTCACCACCCACGCCCTCGCCGAGGGCGATCTCGCGACTGCACGCCGCGCCGCGCAGACCGCCAGACTCGCCGCCCCCGATGAGGAGATCCCACGCCTCGACCTCGCCGCCGTCGCCGCCGCAGCAGGCCAAGACACCGAGGCGCGACGGATCATCCGTGACGAGGTCTGCAACCGCAGTGATGACGACGGGGCCCCGATGGAGCTACCCGTGCGCACGGCCGCTGTACTTCGCGAGCGGGCCGTGTTCCGGCAGCAGCGTGCGGGATGGGACAGGCGTTCGCTCAGCGGGGCTGATGTGACCGTCGGTTGCGGGCCCGGTTAGGCCCAGCGGTTGATGAACTCCATCGCGGCTGCGTTGACGTCGGCGGGGTTGGAGGCGCTGAGGAAGTGCTGCCCGCCGTCGACAACGCGCAGTTCTGCATGTGCGGCGCTGGTGAAGCGGGCGATGCCGTCCTGGGCGTTGGCCACGGAGTAGACCGGATCCGAGGTGCCGTGCATCCACAACACCGGGCAGGTGACCATGTCGAGTCGGCCGTGGAGCCCGTCTCTGTCGCGCAGGTTGATGGTGCTGACCCGCAGCCGGTGTCGGCCGTCGTCGCCGGTGTAGTTGTTCCGGTACTGGGCGTGCCAGAAGTCGCGCTCGTCGGCCGGTACGTCCGGCCCGAGACCTTCCTGGAGGACCGCATCGACGAGGTCTGCGGGGATGACCCAGTCCTCGCCCACCGGGGCGGCGAGCGCTTCGATCGCGGGGCTGCAGAAGGCGACGCCGTCCCAGCAGCCTCGGCCGCGGCTGTCGGGGCTCTCGAAGTCCATCGACGTGCCCAGCGGAATGATGCCCCTAACGACCGTGGGGGCCAGCATCGCCATGCGGGTGGCGATCCAGCCGCCCTGCGACGTCCCGAGGACGAACGCCTCGGAGATACCGAGCTCCTCCAGAAGCTGCAGGTTCGCGATCGCCGAGTCCCAGTAGGTGAACTGTTGGTAGGTCGCGCGCGTCTGCCCGTGACCGAAGGGCTCCATCGCCACAAGGTTGGCCGTTGACGCCAGGGCTGCATCGTTGAATTGGGGCCGGAACTGCTCGACAGAGGTGGTGAAGGAGTTGACGAGTACGAGGGTCGGCAACTGCGGATCGTAGGCTCGACCGAATCGGTGGCCGATGGTTGATCCACCCAGATGCGACACGGCTCCGGTGCGGGTTTCTTCGCTCACAGGTGACCCTTTCGATGCGACGGTGAACCGAACGGTTGGCGGCCACGACGGTTCGCGTCGCTGCCGCGCTGGACATCAACGTAGTGGGCGAACAACCTGCCCCACCCTCGGGGACGGGGAGTCATCTTGGCGCCGCCACAGTGGTTGAGCCCTGCAGAGCGTCGGTCGACAGTCACGACGACGCAACGGCGGATATGGTCGTTGACGCCGTATCGGCGGCGAGGCCCGCCCGAAATGGGCGTTGCGGATCAGCTGCCGTTGCGGTGGTCGGTTTGCGGGGCGCCACCTGGTGCCGCTGCCCTTGGCCTTGCCGCATCCGCCTGGGTAGGTGGATCGGGGGACGGCTCACGAGGCGGTGGGCGAGGCGTGCGGACCGAGAGCTGCTCCGTCACGACGGTATGCGGTGGCTTGCCGGAGGGGGACGTGCGGAGGTCGCGCTACACCTGCTCGGGGAGCCCGCTGAGCGGATGGCTGTCCCGCCGGTTCACTGTCGGAGTCCCTTCAGGGTGGCGTGGCACACTGGCCGGCAGGTCGGCGCTCCATCCCCCACGGATGCGCCGGCTCAGCGTCCCGGGTCGAGGCCACCCCCCCCGGCCTCCCCGGGACGCGCCCTTGCCCGGCCGTGCTCAGGGCCCTACCCGCGAGGGCCACCGGAAGGCGATCGGCGCTCTCGGCAAGCCCTTCCTTTTCACGACATGGGGGACGTTGGGGGACCTTGGCTCTGACCTGCGCAAACACCGTTTCCACTGAGAAGGTCCCTCCCCCTGAGAGGGCCCGTATTGGCCGGTTTGGGGGACCTTGTTTCGGCACCGTCCTCGTCGTTGGCTTTCGACGAGAACAGGAGCAGGGACATGAGTGTGGCGACCAAGCTGGGACTGACCGACCCGGGCCGGGGACTGCTGGCCGACGCCGGTGAGAAGTGGAGCCGATGGTGTGAGGAGGATCCGCGGCTGGCGGTAGCGGAGGATCTGCTGGAGCTCCAGGACTGGCTCATGGAGACGGTAGGCCCGGAGGCGCCGCAGTCGGCGTGGGACGAAGCCGACGGGGCGCTGCACGCCTTGGCTCGGCTGTCGAGCCCGCGCGGCGGGGACGACATCGCGGCCACCGCAGCGGTGGCGTACCTGCTGCTGCCGGGGGCCTCGCTGCTGGCGAATCGGCTACGCGGTGTCGCCGAGCAGATCGACCAGCTCGTCGCGGCCCAGCTGTGGCTGGAGATCCGGGCCTTCAAGTGGGAGCGCCTGCAGAAGGTGGCCGCCAACATCCTGTGGAACACCCGACGCGAGGTCCTGCGCGAGGCCCGCGCCGACAAGGCCATCCTGCTCGACCCCGGCGCCGACGCGTGGCAGCGGGCCGAGGCCCGCGCCCGGCCCGACGACGAGGACCTGTACGAGAGCCTCGAGATGACGTGGCTGGTGCGTCACCTGCTCGCCCGGGCCATCAGCGAGGGCGTCATCACCGACCGGGAACGTACCGTCCTGCTCGCTCTGGCGGAGGCTGCCGCCGACAACGAGGTCGCCACCCACCGCGGCGTCGCCGGCCTGTACTCCCGGCCCGCTCTGCACGCGGTCGCCCGTCAGACCGGCTGGTCGATCTCCACCGTTCGCCGCAGGGCCATGGCCAGCATCGAGGCGATGGCCGACGCCTATGGGCACCTGCCGGTGGCATCGTGAACACCGGCGGGCGCCTGTCCGGCATCAGCAGCCATGAACACCCGCGAACCGGACAACCCGGCCACGTGGCGGACCTGTCGCACGAACCGGCCGGTGGGGTCATGACCGCGGTCGCGACCCGCCCGGTCGTCGGGGTCGATGAGCTGCGTCGCGCGTGGCGCGCGGTGCAGGACGGCCAGTTCCGCGCCCACCACCGCGAGCCGGTCCCCGCGCGTCCAAGCCGGTCCCAGAAGGCAGTTTCGTGGTCGCCGACCGGGCCGGTGCTCCCGGTGCTCGGGTGCCTCGGCCAGGCCGGCGCCTCCGCTATGGCCCTCGCCTTGGCGACCGCCGTCGGGCCGGCGCGGGTGGTGGAGTGCTGCTCGGCCACCAGCTCCGGCCTCGGCACGGCCGTGACGGCCGAGCTCGGCCACACTCCGACCGGGTGGCGCCTCGGCCGCCGCGACCACGTGTCGATCGTGCGCGCCGCGGGAGTGCACCTCTCCCTCGCTGAGGTCCCGACACCCGACGAACCCACCGACCACCCCGTCGACACCGAGTCGTCGCTGACGGTCCTCGACGTGGGCTGGGACCTCGGGCACGTCCTCGCCACACCCGGCTGGGTCGAGCAGCAGATCACCGGCGCGGAGTGGGTCGTCCTCGTGACGACGCCGACCGTCCCGGGGGTGCGTCGCCTCGAGGTCGCCGCGAGCCTCCTCGGCCCGCACCGGTGCGTTGCCGTCGTCGTCGGAGCGAGCCGACGCTGGCGCCCGTCGTCCTCGGTCGCGGCCGGACCGAGCGTCCATGCACTCGAGTCCACCCAGCAGCTGCTTCAGATCCCGCGCCAGCGGTACCTAGCCCAGGACGGGATCACCGCCGCCCCGCTCCCGCCGGCGCTGCTGCGAGCCGCCGCCGGGATCCTGCGCCGCACCGGCATCACTCCGGTGGACGCTGCATCTGAGAAGGGACCCATCCGATGACCCCTGCATCCATCACCAGCCTCTTCCCAGCAGCCGTGTGCCCGGTCGCCCCGCCCGGGGCGCAGGCCTACGCCGACCAGATCACCGGCTACGTCCTATGGGGGGTGCTCATCCTCTTCGTCGTCGGCATCGTCGTCGCCATCGGTGCCGTCGTCGCCGGCCGGCTGTTCTCCATGCCGCACGCCAGCAAGGTCGGCGTGGTCTCCATCGCCGTCGTGTTTCTCGCCGCGGTCGGGTACATGATCCTGCCCGGCATGATCAACGGCATCACCGGATCCGGGTGCGTCTCATGACCACCACCACCGGCATCAGCACCGCAGCCTCCGCAGTGGGGGTGTGGGATCGGCGCCGGCTGCAGCGCACCCTCGCTGGCGTCACCGCCCTCGCCGTCCTCCTGCTGGCGGGTCTGGCCTATGCGATCCAGGCCGCGCTCGCCACCGAACCGCAGACCGCGGCCGCCCAAGCAGCCTCGGTCGGGCCGGTCGTCGTCGCCGTGGAGGACCTGCCCGACAGTGCCGCCCGACGGGACGCGATCGCGGCCGCCCCGATGCTCGCCGTGCCACCGGACGCGGCACGCGGCGGCACCCCCGCCCAGACTCGAGCCGAGCCAATTGCGATCCCGGCTTCGGGCCGGGTCGGCCCCGCGAACGTCCCCACCGGCTACCCCCAAACCCCAGAAGGGGCGATCGGGCAGCTCGCCGCGATCACGGCCGCCACCCTGCAGAGCCTCTCGCTCGACGACGCCGCCGACATCTACGCGGCGTGGACCGAGCCCGGCGCACCGCCGGCCAGTGATTGGACGCTAATGCGGAACCTACGGTCCTTCCTCGGCTCCGACGCCGCCGCGCACCTCACCGATCCCAGCACGGCACTGATCGCGACCCCGGTCGCCGCCCAGGTCAAGGGCATCGACGGCGACACCTGGACGCTGGCGTGCGTCCTCATGCACGTCGAAGCGCGCGTGGTCACGACGGCGCGGATGGGCTACGGCCACTGCGCCCGCATGCACTGGACCGACGACGCATCTGGGGGCCGCTGGGTCATCGGGGCCGGGGCCGAGCCGGCGGCAGCGCCGTCCACCTGGCCGGGCACCGAACTCGCCAAAGAGGCCGGGTGGCGCACCTGGGTCCCCGCAGAGAACTGAGAAAGGGAGGGGTTGTTGTGATCTGGTGGGAGCTGTTCGACCCGTTCGCCGCGCTCGGCAACGCCGCGACGAAGGTCGCCGCCGACGCCTGGACCGGCACGATGCTCAGCGTCTGGAACGCCGCCTTGTGGGTGTTGCGGGTCGTCCTGACCATCGAGGACCACTTCCTCACCCCGCAGCTGAGCCTCACCGGCCCGATGGCCGGGATCTATCGGGTGACGTTCTGGATCGCCGGCGTCCTCGTCGTCATCTTCGTCGCGGTTCAGCTCGGGATCGCCGCGATCCGCCGCGACGGGCAGTCCCTCGCCCGAGTGCTCATCGGGGCGGCGCAGTACGTCATGGTCTGGGCCGGATGGATCGTCTACGCCGTCGCCGTCCTCGCCGCCGCTGGCGGCTTGACGAAGGCGATGATGCGCGAGCTCCTCGACGTCGACCAGCTCGCTGCGTGGCAGCCGTGGGCGCCGCTGGCCGCCGAGGACCTCACCGAGACCGTCCTCGCGACCGTGCTCGGCATGATGGGGTTCCTGCTGCTCTTCGGCGCGGTCGCGCACCTGCTCGTCATGCTCACCCGCGCCGGCGCGTTGATGATCCTCGCCGCCACCGCCCCCATCGCCGCCGCCGGGCTGGTCTGGGAGGGCGGCCGGTCCTGGTTCTGGAAGACGTTCCGCTGGTTCCACGCCGCCGCCTTCACCCCCGTGCTCATGATGCTCATGCTCGGCCTCGGCGTGCAGGTCTCCAACGGCGTCGCCCTCGGCTGGGCCGACTCCCTCGCCGCCGCCATCGGCTCCGCCGTCCCGGCCGTGCTCCTGATCTTCATCGGGGCGTTCTCCCCGCTAGCCCTGTTCAAGCTGCTCGCGTTCGTCGACCCCGGCACCTCCTCCGGGGCGGCCATGCGCGCCGGGCTCGTCGCCGAAGGCGGCATCCAGGGCCTCCTCCGCGGCGGCAGCAGTGCCGGGTCGTCGGCCGCGTCGACCGCAGACGACACCGGCCGCTCCCAAGGCGAAGCCTCGAGCGAGGCCGCCACCAGCCAACGCGCCGCCCAGACCGGCGGCGGCATGCTCGCCGCGTTCGGCGGAGGTGCCGGGCAGGTCGCCTCCCGCGGCCTCGGGCTCGCGGTCACCCTCGGCACCACCGGCGCCAGCGTCGGTGCCGACCTGGCCAACCAGATGGGCGTCGGCCACAACACCTACATCCCCGACATGTCCCGCACCCGCGCCCAGACCGGCAAGGACCCGGCCAACCCGCAGGTCCACGGCGCCGACCCCGCCAGCCAAGGCGGCGGCAGCAGCGGAGGAGCCGCGCCGTCGGCAGGCCCCCAGCCCGGGCAGCAACCACCGATGCCGGCCCCGCCGACCCAGACCGCACCGGCGGGAGGTGCCGGGGGCACGCCCGGGGCGCCGAGCACGTCGGGCACGGCTGCCGGCGGGGGAGCAGCCGCAGGCGGCGCGGCGGGGGCCGCCGGGTCGGTTCCGGTCGTCCCCGTCTGAACTGACCCCCAACAACAAAAAGAAACCAAGTAGGAGGTGCGTCTCGTGGCGCAGATCTACAGCCAGTACACCAAGGCCCGGATCGGCTGGTTCCTCGGCCTGACCGGCTGGCAGGCCAGCATCGTCGCCGCCTCGACGCTGCCGTTCTTCTGGGCCCTCAAAGAACAGGCCTGGGCCTCAGCGAGCATGTTCCTGCTCATCGCCGCCACCGTCACGGGCGTCACCGTCGTTCCTGTTCGTGGCCGGTCGGCGGTCGGGTGGCTGCTCGCCGTCACCGGCTTCGCGATCGGGGGCCTGACCGGCTGGACCCGCTACCGCGCCCGCGCCACAACCGGAACGGTCACTGACCCGGACGTGGTGGACCTGCCCGGCGCGCTGTCCGGGATCGAGATCCACGAGGGCCCACCCACCGGGCTGTCCGGGGCGCGGGTGGCGGTCATCCAGAATCACGCCACTCGCACCTGGGCGGCCACCGCCGCCATCGTCCACCCCGGGGTCGGGATGGCCGACGCCGACGAGCGAGCTCGCCTCGGCCGCGGCTTGGCCGAGCTGATCGACCAAGCCGCCCGAACCGAGCTCATCGACGAGATCCTCTTCCTTGTGCGCACCGTCCCCGACGACGGCGCCGAACGCGACCAGTGGGTCACCCGCCACCGCCACCCGACCAGCGGCCTCGACGTCCGTGTTATCAACGACCAGCTCCAACAGGCCCTGTCCTCGGCGTCGGTACGTACTGAGATCTACGTGTCGATCGTCGTCCCCGAGACCCGCCTCACCAGAGCCGCGAAAGAGGCCGGCCGCGGCGTCGACGCACGCGCCGCGGTCCTCTACGGGCTCATGGCCGAGGTCGAGGCCCAGCTCAAAGGCGGCCTCGCCATGACCAGCGTGGCGTGGCTGACCAGCCCCGAGCTCGCCGCCGCCGCCCGCACCGGGTTCGCCCCAGGAGACCGCGCCGGAATCATCGACGCCCTCACCGCACACGCCACCGACGAGACGGTGAACGCTTCGGTGCCGTGGTCGATGGCCGGCCCCTCCGGAGCCGACCCCGCGGCCCGGCACTACTCCCACGACGCGTGGAACTCGATCAGCGCCACCATCACGCTGCCGATTAAGGGCGCCGTCCTGGGCGCCCTCGCCCCAGTCCTGACCCCGACGCAGCCGGGAGAGCGGCGCAGCTTCCTCGTCGCCTACCCGATCCTCTCCCAGCACTCCGCGGCGCGGCAGTCCGCCAGCAGCGAGTGGGCCGCCGACATGGGCCAAGGCCTGCGCGAGAAGGCCAAGATGCGCACCTCCACCAAGGCCCGCGACGAGACCGAGCAGGTCCGCGCGCTCGAGGCCAAGCTCGCCCGCGGCTCAGCTCTCACGCGCCCGTATGCGGTGTGCACCGTCACCGTCCCCAAGACCGCCCGCATCGCCGAACACGGCCGCCACCTCGACGCCTCCATCCGCCGCGCAGGGTTCGCCCCCCTCCGACTGGATCTATCGCAGGACGTCGCCTTCGCCGCCTCCGTCGTCCCCCTCGGCATCAGCCTCACCCGCACCACCACCTGAACGAAGAGCGAAACAGGAGCGACACGATGATCAGGACGCAGCGCGGGAGTGGGCGGGATATGACCCGGCTGCTCGCGGACTTCGGCCACACCCTGCCCACCCATCCCGCCCCGGCTGCCGGGTCGAAGGAGTCGCGGCTGTTCCGGTACGCCCCCCGGCGCGGGCCACGCCAGGCTGGGCGGGGGTGGGCGCCCGCGGCCGCACCGGTCACCGCCTACCGGATGCCCTCGGACCAGGCGGGCGTGTTCTGGCCGTTCATCCACGGCCCCGGCCTGCCCCCGACCGGCGCCCAGATGGGCGTCGACACCCTCTCCGGCGCCGCGTTCTACGCCGACCCCATCGGCTGGGTCCTCGACGACGACATCCCCGTTACCAACCCCAACGTCATCTGCATGGGCAAACCCGGCACCGGCAAGTCCGCCACCACCAAAGCCTTCGCCCTACGCATGACCGACTTCGGCTACAAGATCCTCATCCTCGGCGACCCCAAAGACGAATACGAACGCCTCTGCCACTTCTTCAACGTCCAACCGTTCACGCTCGGCCCCGGCCTGCCCGCCCGAATCAACCCCCTCGCCTTCGGCCCCCTCGCCCACCGCTGGAACCACCTCACCCCAGAGGAGTCACAGTCGCGGGCGGCGGTCGTGTTCGGCCGCTGGCTCACCCTCCTGCGCGCCCTCGTCGGAAGCCAACGCATCGGCGACCAGCGCGTCCCCTTCGGACCCTCAGAGGAGAACGTCGTCAAGACCGCGCTGCGGGATCTCACCGGCTACGACCGCGGGACTAGCCACCTGACTGAGACCACCATCCCCGCCCTGTGGCACGCCCTCGACCACCCCACCGACGACCTTGTCACCGCCTGCCGCTACGCCAGCCGGCAGGTCTTCCTCGACGACACCCGCCTCCTGCGCGACGCCCTCGGCCAGCTCGTCTCCGGAGCCCTCGCCGGACTCTTCGACGACCACACCACCATCGTCATCGACTGGCACGCCCCCATCCAGTCACTGTCCCTGTCTCGCCTCACCCCCCTCGGCGATGAGGCCGTCGGTATCGCCCTGGTCTGCCTGAACTCCTGGGGTAGGGGGATGCGGGAGATCGCCGAACCGGGAGACCTGCGCATCGTTGTGCGCGACGAGATGTGGAAGGCCATGCGCCTCGGCATCGACGCCGTCAAGAGCCTCGATGAGGACTTTCGCCTCTCCCGAGGCGTCGCTGGCCGCGGCGGCGACATCCAGTGGGCCAACGCCCACAAACCCTCCGACATGCTCACCGTCGGCGACCACGGCTCCCAAGCCGCCAACATCGCCAGAGACCTCATGCACCTGGCCGACATCAAGATCCTCCACGGCCAGAAACCCGGCGTCGCCCACGAGCTCGACGACATGCTCGGCCTCGGGCCCATCGCCACTGACGCCATCACCGGCTGGGCCATGCACCGCAAAGGACGCGCCCTCTGGCAGATCGGCGACCACGCCCACAAAGTCGAAACCTTGCTGCATCCCATCGAGGCCCACCTCACATGGACAAATGACGCCATCCAGGGCGCGCTCTAGGCGCTCCCATGGCGAAGCTGGTCTCAGCGATCACCGCAGCCCTTCTTCTGCTCATCGGTGCACCGCTGCTCCTGGCGGCGTTCGTCGTCACCGGATCGACCGCGGCCGCCCTTCAGCTCGAGTCCTGCACCGCCACAGGCGGCGTCGGGGCGGGGGAGTGGCGTCCTCCGTACCAGCAGGCGTACGTCGTAGGGGCTCGCGGGTTCGGGATGCGGTTCCACCCCATCTTGCGCACCTGGCGGGTGCACACCGGACAGGACCTGACCTCAATCCCCGCCGGCGGGCCGATCGTCGCCGCCGCTGCCGGCACCGTCATCTTCGCCGGGGACTCCGGCGGTTACGGCAACCTCGTCCTCATCGACCACGGCGGCGACATCGAAACCGGCTATGCCCACCTCGCCCGGATCGACCCGGACATCACCGTCGGCGCCACCGTGTCGATGGGGCAACCACTCGGCACCGAAGGCTCCACCGGCAGGAGCACCGGCAACCACCTCCACTACGAAGTCCGCCGCAACGGCACCCCCATCGACCCCGTCCCCTTCATGGCCGACCACGGCGCACCCCTCGACGGCCGCGCCATCGCACCCACCACGCCAGCGGGGCAGGGCACCGGTTCAAGTCTTGCTCCGGTGGTTGCGGACACCTTCTCGTTCGAGCTGCCCGAACCTGGCGAGCCGCGCCTGAACTCCCTCACCAACCCCGCCCTCCCCATCCCGCCCGACATCAAGGCCCTCTACATGGCGGCGGCCGAGGAGTACGACGTGCCGTGGGCGCTGCTCGCCGGGATCGGCATGGCCGAGACCGCGCACGGGCGCATCCGTGCCAATAGCTCAGCGGGGGCCCAAGGACTTATGCAGTTCATGCCCGCCACCTGGGCCATCTACGGAGTCGACGGAAACGGAGACGGGAGAGCCGACATCCTCAACGACACCGACTCGGTCATGAGCGCCGCCAACTACCTCACCACAGCCGGCGTCCACAACGGCCCAGACAGCGTCCGCGACGCGCTCTTCGCCTACAACCGAGCCCACTGGTACGTCAACGACGCCCTTTTCTACGCCGCTCAGTACGGGGTCGGCGCGGTGGACTGTCAGTGAAGCGACGCAGCTGGCCGGCATCGAGTTCGTGGTGTGGTCGAGGAGTGTGGCTCTGGGCCTCGCAGTTCGAGAGAGTCTGGGCGCCGACGGACACGCACCCTCCGGTCATCTGTAACCACAGCCGCCCTGGGTCAAGCGAGAGGCCGTGGCCGCGTTCTTGATCTAGAGTGCCTCATTGCCGGTAGAACGATCTTTCAGGTCTGTTGGTGTGCCGCCATAACCCGCGCGTGCGCGCGACTGGGGATTCCCTCACCAAGCGGGACGGAAGTCGCCCTCGATAACCGCCTTGGGGGAGTGATCATCGCTCGCCGGGGGGCGAACGTAACCCAGCGCGTCCGCTGAATTGCGGCTGAGTGACTTGAGCAGGGTTGTGTGTGGGCGAGGGATCCATTTGCAGCCAACCTTCTCTTCCCCGCGACAGCCTCGACGTGCTAAGGATCCTCTTTGAGGCGCCGGAGTACCGTTCGGCACCCCCGGGGAAGGTCAGACTCGTATAGATCGATCCGCCTAGCTCGACGAATCACCGTGGAGGAGCGGTTGGGGGATCGCTTGGGGTCGGTCAGTAGGCAGTGTCCGCGTCGGATGCCCGTGAGCGACACAGGAGTTTCCTCGTCGGGTCGGGTTTGTCCGCGTGGCCGGCCGGCTGAGACCTGCGCCGACGGCTACGGTGTGATTCAGACCCCCGGTGTCAGCCTTGCTGTGCTGTGTTGGAGGGCAAGGTGACAGGAGGAGCGGCAGTGGCGCGCGAGTTTGTGCAGGACCAGCGCGTCATCCTGCCTGCCCTGTCTTCTCTCGGGTACGTGACGGTGGACATGGCCGTGAAGGGGCCTGCGGGCGGCTGGGTGCTGTACGTGAAGGACGACGGCGGCGGCATCCACCGCGCCGACCTCACCGCCAGCGAGGCGGACGAGGTGAAGACGCTCACGCAGGACGGCAGCGCCAGGTCGGAACGTGTACTCGCGGGCATGTGGACTCAGTGGATGGCCGCAGCGTCCATGAACGCCCGTTCGACATTGCTCGCGTCGTCACCGTTGGAGCCGTACGCGCACCAGTCACATGCCGTGTACGGGGCGATGCTGCCCCAGCCGTGGTTGCGGTTCCTCCTTGCGGACGAGCCGGGCACGGGCAAGACGATCATGGCGGGCCTGTATTTGCGTGAGATGCAGAAGCACGGGCTCATCCGCAAAGCCCTCATCGTCGTCCCCGCGAACCTCGTGTCGAAGTGGCAGGCCGACTTCGAGCGGTTCTTCGGTGGAGGGCTACGTCGTATCACCGCTGGCACCGTGCGGGAGCACGCGCTGGACCTCGACCATGACATGTGGATCACCTCGCTGGAACTCGCCGCTGTGAACCCTGCCGTGCAGGACGCGATCCGGCCGGACCTCGCGGGCTGGGACATTGTTGTGTTCGACGAGGCGCACCGGCTCACGCCGACGGCCCAGTCATTCCACCGTGTCGGCCGACTGCTCGCAAGGAATACGCCCCGCGCGTTGTTGATGACCGCCACCCCGCACCGTGGGTCGGAATGGCTGTTCCGCCACCTGCTGCACCTCGTAGACCCCGACATCTACCCCGAGCCCGGTGACGATTCGCGCCAGCAGCTCGCTGCGCTCCGCCCAGGCTCAACCCACTTCATCCGCCGCATGAAGGAAGACCTCGTCGACTACGACGGCACCACCAAGCTGTTCAAGGGCCGGCACGCGTCGAACCTGCGCGTACCACTCACCCTCGAAGAGCTCACCGTCTACAACGAGGCGCTGGCGATGGTGAACCAGTTCTTCCCTCCAGCGGCCCAAGCCCTCGCCCGCATGGTCTATGGCAAGCGGACAGCGTCGTGCCTCTACTCGCTCGCGGAGACGCTCAAACGGCGCCGCGACCTCATGGGCGGAAAGACCGCCGCTGAGACCGCCATCGACGTGGACCCGTACGGGGAGGACGAGTCCGAACGCGAAGTCGAAGAGGTCGTGAACGCCGACTCCCTCTCCGCGCGAGCCGAGAAGAAGGCCATTGGAGGGCTGCTCGCCACGCTCGAATCGACGCTGGCCCGCCCGTCATACGTGCCGTCGAAATGGCGCCGCCTGACCGACGATTGTCTCGCCATTAACGGGATCCGACCCGGCGGCAACGAGCAAGCGGTTGTGTTCACCGAGTACGCCGACACCGCCGAGTGGATCACCGCGCGACTTAACCGCGAGGGGTACACCGCCCGCCCCTACTCCGGCAGGCAGAACCAAGCCGAACGAGACACGGTCCGTGCCGCATTCATGCGCGGCGACTTTCAGGTCATCGTGACCACGGACGCCGGTAACGAAGGCATCGACCTGCAGGCCGCGCACGTCCTCGTGAACTACGACATCCCATGGTCATTAGTCCGGCTCGAACAGCGCATGGGTCGCATCCACCGGGTCGGGCAGACCCGCGACGTAGAACTGTTCAACCTGGTGGCTGTGGACACACGTGAGGGCGAGACGCTGCACCGTCTGCTGGACAACTTCGTGAACGCCGCGAACGAGCTGAACGGGCAGCTCTTCGATTCGCTCTCCCTCGTGGCTGAGCTGACGGGCGTGGACTACGACAAGTGGCTCACCGCGCTGTACGGCAACGACGAGGACCGGAAGGCCGAGGCAATCCAGGCGGCCCGCCGCGTCACCACGGCCCAGCTCAAGACCGCTGCTCAAGCGGCACGCGCACAAGAAGCGCGGCTCGCTGAGCAGGTCAAGGTCGTCGAAGCACTCGCGCTGCTCCACCGTGACTACCTCGAACGGATCAACCCCGCAATCGTCGACGCCTACCTGGAACGCCTGAACGCGTCCGGGCTCGTCACCGTGCGACCGACCGCGATGGGTGACGAGGTCCGGCTCCTGTCCGCGACACGACTCCCGAACGCGCTGGGCGGCGAGTCCCAAGCCCTTGTCGCGATCAGCGGCGACGCGCTGCGGGAGGCGGCCCGCTCGGACATCCGCGTCCTCGCGCTCGGGCCAGGCGACCCCGCGTTCGCGGCACTCATCGACCTGGCCGAGGACGACCTCGCCCCCGACCTGTACCGCGGCGGGGCGGCTCAGGACCCGACCAGCATCACCGCCTACGACCTGTACGCCTACCGGGCCGAGCTCACCGAGGCTGACGGCCGCCGCCGCACCCAGTGGGCGTGCCTTGTGCGCGTCGACGCGACCGGGAGGGCCACCGCTGTCAGGTGGGAGTCCCTCGCGAACCTCGTGCCGACCACCGACCAGGGTCATGCGCCGCACCCCGCACGCGATCTTGCAGCTGCAGATGAGGCCCGCAGGCTCGCAGACAAGGCCAAGTCCGCGTCCCAGTCCGCTCGGACCGACTGGTTCTCCGACGCCCGGCGCGACCTGGCGAACCTGCCCACCGACCTGACACCCGCGAACGTGTTCCCGAACCGGGAGGAACGCGTCGCGCTGAGGACCACCCTAAAAGCCAAGACGGAAGCCCGACTCGCGGAGCTCGAACGGCTCTCCATCGTCGACATCACCGCGCCGCGGCCCGTGGCTCGTATCCACGTCGCCCCAGCAGGCGTGCCCGCAACCCTGGAGGAGAAGGACTCCGAGGCCATCTCCATGCGGCTCGTCGCGCACACCCTAGCGCTGCGAGGCTGGACCGTCTCTGACGTGCACTTCGACAACCTAGGCTACGACCTGTACGCCCGCCGTAGCCGGGAACACCGGCTGGTCGAAGTCAAGGGTGTGTGGGGTTCAGCGAGCTCTACAGGTGTGCGGCTGACCGGCAATGAAGTCCTCATGGCGACCCAGCACGGCAAGGACTACTGGCTGTACGTGGTGGACGGGTGCGCGGACGGGACAGGCCGTATGTTCGGGACCTACCAGAATCCGGTCAAGGTGTTCGACTCGGACATCACCGCAGACGCGATCTTCAAGGTCCCGGGCTCTAGCCTCGCTCGCGCCGCTCACAAGGAGGACGACCAGGCGTGACACGCATGATCGAACGCTGGTTCCCGACTGCTGAGGTGAGCGCGAACAGCGGCTCCGGTTGGGGCAGCGGTAATGCCGAGGTCGGCGTGATGACCTGGTTCGCGAAGCGACCAACTGCACAGGCCAAGGCCGCCACGATCTGCTCCCTCCTGCCTTGGCCCGAGGAACCCGCTGAGCAGGCTCGCCTGCAGCAGTTGGTGCGGGACGCGATGCAGGGAAGGTTCGAGCGTGGCGCAGAACTCCGTGCGGAGATCACGAAGGCCAACGGGGAGGAAGTCAGCACGCTAGACCCGTTCTCTGGTCGAGGACTCATTCCACTGGAGACTGCACGGCTGGGGTTGAAGGCGCACGCTATCGACTACAGTCCGGTAGCCGTCATGGCATCTCGTCTGCTGGCTGACTACCCATGCAGGGACTGGAGTTCAGAGCCACGTCTGCCCTACGACTCTCACTCAGACCAGCTCGAGGTGACAGCAGCGCGACTCGTCAGCGACGTTCAGACGGTGATCGAGGAAGTCGGTCGCCGGTTCACGACATCGCTGCGGCCCTTCTACCCACAGGTGGACGACAAAGACGCGTGGGGCTACTTGTGGGCGTTGAGCATTCCATGTCAGGAGTGCAACCGCCACTTCCCTCTCATCGGCCAGCTCGAACTACGCAAAGCCAGCACACGGAAGAACCGGGCGAAGGGAACCACCTACAGCGATCCCGGCCAGTCGTACTACATCGACGCTGACCATGCCGCGGGTTCGTGGGTGGTGGTTGTTCACGAGGGTCCACCGAGGGGCCTTCCCACCCGGCAGGTGCCACCAGGCAAGAGCCGCTACGACAGCAACGGTCGAGTTGCAGTGTGCTCGTTCTGCGATCACCCGCACGACCGCCATGTCCTTACGCGACTGCTCGACGAGGGCCACGGACGGGACGTGCCGCTCCTCGCCGCTGACTTGGACGTAGTGGTGGGAAAGTCGTATCGCGCCTTGACGGACGAGGAGAGCGAAGCGATCGAGCGAGCCACCGAAGCTCTCGCTGCACAGGAGAAGTTCAGCCCGTTCCTGAGTGCTGTTCCCGATGAGCACATACCAGAGGGCAACACCTGGACCGTGCAGGCGACTGTCTACGGTGCCCGCACCTACGGGGACATGATGAACGCGCGGCAGACGCTATCCTTCGTCAGCCTGGCGCACGCGATCAGCGACGTTGGAGCCGATCTGGTCAAGAACGGCAACAGCAACGACTACGTGCGTGCGCTGACTGGCTATGCAGCCGCAGCCATGTCCCGCAAGATCCGACGCGCGACTCGTGGATGCACCCTCGACCCCAAACTGAATAAGGTGAACGACTTGTTCGCCACAGAGTCGAGCCTCAACTTCTCGTTCGACTACTTCGAGGTAGGACTGGCTAACGGACCGGGGAGCTGGCAATCGGTGGCCGCCGGGACTGTCACCGCGCTCCGTTCGACAATGCCGCCCGCCCGTGCCCAGTCGGCTGTCGTGGACCACGGGTCCGCGACCGTCTTGCCTTTCCGTGACCGCACTATCACCGCCGTGGTTACCGACCCGCCGTACGACGCCATGATCGACTACAGCGACGCGAGCGACCTGTTCTACGTATGGATCAAACGGGCGCTGGCAGACGCATGGCCCGAGCTCAGCCTCACCGCGCACGAGTACGGCGTGCAAGAGAAGCGCGATGAGATCATCGTCAAGAAGGGCGGCACCAGCAACAGCGACCACCGGACGAGGGAGCACTATGACGCGCTCATCACGCAAGCGTTCCGCGAGGCCCAACGGGTCGTGCGGTCCGATGGCGTCGTCACCATCGTGTTCGGACACGGAGAACCCGAAGTCTGGCAACGCTTGCTGACGGCCATCCGCAACGCCGGGCTTGTCCTTACTGGCGCGTGGCCCGCCAAGACGGAATCAGGCGGCAAAGTCGGGTTCACCAACATCGTGACAACCCTGACCATGGCCTGCCGGCCCGCCCCAGAGGGCCGTCCCACGGGTCGTAAGGCTTCCGTCGAAGCCGAGATCCGCCGAGTGGTCCGCAGCCGGTATCCCGACTGGGAGAAGTGGGGACTCGCCCCCGCTGACATGCTCATGGCCGCTGCCGGGCCCGCCATGGAGGTGGCCGGCAGGTACGCGGAAGTGCTCGACGCGAAGGGCAGCCCAGTCGACATCGCAACGTTTCTCCCGTTGGCGCGAGCAGCCGTGCAGGACGCGATGGCAGTCGAGATCGACCGGCAGCCGCTAGAAACGTTCGATGCCCGCACAAGGTTCGCGCTTTGGTGGGCTCGCCTCTACGGGCGGCAGGTCCAAGCCAAGTCCGAACTGCGTTGGCAGGCCCTCGCAGCGACCCTGGAACTGTCCGAAGTTAGGGATCTCGTTCCAGACTCGCAGAAGGGCTGCCGGTTCACTGAGGCCAAGGCCGCGAACCGTCGCATCGACCCAGAATCGGCGGTCGTGGACGTGGCCTTGGCGATGGCGAAAGCGTGGCCGCAAGGACTGGACGCGGTGGGAGAGGTCCTGGCGGCTTCCGGGCGAGACACCGACGACGCGTACCTCTGGGCAGCCATGGCGTTCCTGGTGGACAGGCTGCCCGCCAGCGACGCAGACGTTGTGGCGTGGACAGGCATCCTGAGGAACCGCCGCAACGTGGGCCACGCCGCCCGCGGTGCCGAACAGGCCCGCCAGGACGCCCTAACCGCCGCAGCCCAGCCCACTCTGGACCTGACAATGGCCGGAGACGACCCGATCGCGCCCACCAAGAGAGACAAGGGGACCCGAGGATGAGCACGGACTTCACTCCATGGTGGGAGGCTCTGAAACTTCGCTCCGAGATCGTGGACGCCTCTGGTGCGATCGATGACGTGCAGATGAGTCTGCACGACGCCGTCTATGGCAAGGCCTCGGCCCGACCTGCCTACGCACAAGCGGGCTACTACGGGGAGATCACGCATCCCACCGGCCAGCTCGTTGACTTGCTCGCAAAACTCGCCGTTCGGCTGGGCGGAGGACCTGAGGACTACATGAAGTCACGTGCCCTGGTCCGGCTCGATCAGGGCATGGGTGGCGGCAAGTCGCATGCCTGCATCGGCGCTTGGCACCTCGCGAAGCACCCAGCGGACTTCGCCTCAACCGACATCGGAAAGGCCGTCCACGACGAGGCCGCGAACATTCTGGGGCGACAGCTCCCCACCGACCTCGGAACCCCCCGCGTTGTCGTGCTCCCGTGCGACTCCATGACGCCTGGAGCGCCCGTGCAGGACCTCGACGGACCGGCAAAGAACCTGTGGGAGCGATTCCTCTGGCGGCTGTTCGAGCGTGACTACGCGCGATATGAGGACTACCAGCCGTTCTTTAGCGACAAGTCGAAGGTCATGGACGCGCTGCGCTCTGTCGGCCGCCCCGTGCTCATTATCGTGGACGAGATCCTGAACTACGTCGGCAACGGTCTGGACGGTGCTGGCGACCCCGAGCTGGTCGCGCAGGACATGGCGTTCCTGCAGGTCTTGCTGGACGCTGTGAATGACGTGCCCAACGTCGCGATGCTCCTTGTGATGATCGCGTCCGAGAAGGACACGATGGCGCTGAGCGACGCAGGCGGTAAGCGCCGCGAGGCGCTCCAGTCGTTCATCGACCGAAACGGCCGGCTCGCGACCGTGAACGAGAACGCGGACTTCGCCGCGATCCTCCGCCGCAGACTGTTCGACAAAGCACCGGCGCGGGAGGTCGTCGACGCGACGGTCAAGTCGTACGACTCGCTGTTTCGTGACAAAGGGTGGAAGACCAAGGTCATCGACCAACTTAGCGCCCCATGGACGACAGACTTCGAGAAGCAAGTCGTCCGTTCCTACCCCTTCCACCCGCAGCTCATGCACTTGGCTGAGTCGGAGTGGGCCAACCTCGCAGGTTTCCAGAAAGTCCGCTCCACCATCCAGGTGTTCGCGGCGACCGTGTGGTCCCTGCAACGGCGCGGAAAGGCGGGCGAGTGGGTGCCGGCGTTGATCGGTCCCGGTGACCTGCCGTTGTCGGACGCGACGGTCAGGGAAGCCGTCCTCGGCACCGGGCTGATCACCGACACCAAGACTCAGGCGAACTACCGTGCCGTCGCTCAGAACGACATAATCTCGCTCGACCAGAGCACAGGGGCAGCCAGGCTGCTTGACGTGAACCGTCAGGCTGGGTTATGGGACGAACTGAACCCTCGCGCGGCCGAGCGGGCAGCGACCATGATCTTCCTCGTGTCCATCGTGGGCGCACGAGGACAGGGGAGGAGGGGTGCTTCCGAACCCGAAGCAAAGGCAGCCACGATGGTCCCCGGCCTCAACTACAGCATCGCGGACGCGGAGGGCGTCATCCGTGACTTGGCTGACCCGGACACTGGTTTGGCAGCACTGGAGCAGATCAAGGGCACGGGGGGCACACCACCCCGCTATTACCTTTCCACCCGCCAAACGCTGAACATGCTGGTACGCGCCTCTCGAGTCAGCGTCAGCGAGGCAGACCGGGATCGCGCAATCGCTCAGGCCGCCGAACGCTTGGCGTCCACTGGGCCATTCCGCGCCAAGCACTTCGTGCGGTTCGAGGCAGGTCGTTCACCACTTGAGCTGCTGGAGTCTGCAGGGTTGGACGACGCCCGCACGACGCGGCTAGTGGTTCTCGACCCATCGGGGTTCTCGCTGCGAAACGGGATGGAGCAGGACACGATTGACGCGCTGAGCGCCGCACTCGGTCTCGGACCTAACCGGCTCACTTCCTCGTGGGCATCCTCACTGGTCTTCGCCGTGGTCAACACCCAACGGCGCACCCATGCTCGCGCGATCGCCACCGAGTTCCTTGCACGGGAGCGTGTGCTTGAGGCCCCGGAAGTCCAAGATGACGAGTTGTTGCGTGACAAGGCACGCGAGAACCGCAACGAGGCGAAGAAGCGCATGGAGACGGCGCTCAGGCGTGCCTACCAGCACGTCGTCTACCTGTCGCAGCCGGACCTGGACTCCGACCGTGAGCTCGGCCAGATCACGTTCGAAGACGACGCACAGAGCTCCCTGGACGGTGCCCTCGTCTGGAAGGCCCTAGTCGCCCACGAGAAGGCGTACGACCAGGGGGAGTTCAGGGCCAAGGCGTTGCTGCACCAGCTCCGTGACCTAGATTACGGACGCCCTCTCAGCGAGATCCGTGACGCGTTCTGGCAGACCCCGCGACTGCCACTGCTGCACGCGGGTGAGGCCGAGTTGCGGCACGCCATCTACGACGCGGTTCGCGCCGGTGACCTCCGTGTCGCCACTCGGGACGGCACCGATGTCGCAGTGACCGGCCCGAACGAGATCAACCTCCAGTCACAGTCGTTGGTCCTTGCCAGGCCCTTGCCCGTAGACCCGCAGCCAACCCCGAGCGAGGACGAGCCGGACGACCCGACCCCGACGCCGACCCCCGGCCCTGGTCCTGCGCCGGACGACGCTGAGAAGAAGCCGACGCCTCCGACACAGGCCGAGAAGGAGCAGGAGGTGTCGCTCAGCATCATCAAGCGTTTCGAGGGCGAGGACGAAGCGATCGACAACACCGCTGCGCTACTTCGCTTGCTGTACGAGGCGATCGAGGCCAACGGGTCGTCATACCTGCATGGGACGTTGCGTGTAATCGTGGACTCCTCATGGGCTGAGCAGATCGCCGAGGCCGCCAAGGCTGCAGGGATCCCGGCCGTCGTGCGCGACCAGTAATTTAGGCGTGGCCCAACGCCCCTACCCTTGACGCTAGCCATGTCGAGGACGGTAGGTCACTGGCAGGTCCTTGGGCGGGACGCCACTCACCGAGTGAGCGCCGACGTGACACGTCAGATCACGGAGGACTCCCCGTGGCAAGACGCTGCATCCACCCGACTCGTCCCAGCACCGGGGAGGCGACCCAAAGCCGCCGTGGGCTTGGATGCTGAACCTCCCCGCCAAGGAGGAATGGCTGGACTCCCTCCGCCCGCTCCACGAGGGCGCCGATGACCGGGTGCCTGACGACGAGTAGACGGCTCCCTGCGGGGGCGCTCGTCCGGCCGGTAGAGGCCTGCTCGGCTCTCCCCACTTGGAGCAGCCGCTCATAAGGTGCAACGCCTTGAGGATGGGGTACATGGCGAGGGTCGGGTCGTGGGTGGGATGGTGCGCACAAGTCCTCTTTCCCTGACCGCCAGGCGGGGTGGAGCGGCGGCGGGTCGGCCGGTGCCTGGGCATTCGTGAATCCTCGCGTGTTCGTTCGGGGCCTTGTGGATCGGGAGGTTCAACACCCGAAGGAGGGTTCCTGATGCAGCAATGCCGACGACGTAATCCCTGTCCGCATACGTGGGAGATCCCGCTGGCGGTGGCGGTGGGCCTGGTGCTGCTGCTCGTTGCAGGCGTGCAGGTGGGCAGAGGCCTCGCCAACCTCATCGCCGGCAATGGGTGGCGGTTGGTCGATCGGGCGGAGCTGTTCACCTCGGGGCCGGGGGTGCTCGCAGGTCGAGCCGACGCGGGTCTGGCGGGTGTGTCGTCGCCGGCCTCGCCCGGCCTGCTGTGGTGGTGCATCGTCGTCGTGGAGGTGGTGGTGCTCGTTCTCTCGGGTCTGGCGCTGCGGACGGGCTGGGGTCGATGGGGACCGTCGCGGGTCGAGGGGACGGCGTATCGAGCCGACGTGGACGCGCTGATGGGCATCGCACGGCTTCGCCGTCACGCGCCGCTGATCCGCCCAGACCTCTACACCTCTCACGGGCTGGCGAGCATGGCGCGACAAGGGAGCATCCGTGGTCTCAGGCCCGCGAGCGGGTATCGGGAGGAGACATGAGACGGGTGCCTCCGGCGGAGGTGGGGTGGCGGCTCGGGGTGGCGAGGCATCCACGGGGTGGGGAGCTGTGGGTGCCGTGGGATCGCACGGCGGGGGTGATCGGTCCGCAGGGGTCTGGGAAGACGCTGGATCTGCTCGTGCCGGCCTTGATCGACGCGCCGGGGGCGGCGATGACGACGCTGACGAAGGCCGATGACCTGCTGCTGTCGTTCACGGCGCGGTCGCGGGACGGGCGTCCGTGTGTGGTGCTGGACCCGTTCGGGCTGGTGCCGGGTCTGCCAGAGGTGGTGTGGGACCCGGTCGCAGGGTGCGTGGACCCCCTGGTCGCGGAGCGGCGGGCGAAGGCGTTCACCGCCGGCACGATCAAGGGGACGGTTTCCGGGGGCTACGGTGACGATGCGGCGCGGTTCTATGCGGCGGAGGCCGCCAAGGTCCTGCAGGCGTACCTGCACGCCGCCGCTTTGACCGGGCAGAGCCTGGAGCACCTGCTGGGGTGGATCGCCCGTCCGTTGGCGTCGACGGAGCCGGCGGAGATCTTGCGGGAGCACCCGCACGCGGCGCCGTTCTGGGAGGGGCTCCTGCATGGGGCGCTACGCGGGGATAGCCGCACGGCGGGTAACACGGTGACGACGGTGCAGCAGGCGATGAGCCTGTTCTTCCAGGCGGAGACCCGCCGCCGCTGCGTTCCCGGCCCTGGGCGACCCGCGACGGAGATCGCCGACGTCATCGCCAAGGGCGGGACGATCTACCTTCTGGGGCGGGAGGATCCGTATGCGTCGGCGTCACCGTTGATGACGGCGTTCGCCGAGCACGTCCTCGACACGGCGCTGGCCGCGGCGCAGGTCTCGCCGTGGGGGCGGCTGGCTCCGCCGTTCCACGCGATCCTGGACGAGCTTCCGTCGACGGCGCCGCTACCGACGTTGCGGACCCGGATGGCGAACGAGCGGGCGTTGGGGATCTCGTTCATCTGGGCGGCGCAGGCATGGCCGCAGCTGACGAGCATCTTCGGGGAGGCCGAAGCGCGGACCTTGTTGGGGTTGACGAACAACCTGGTCGTGTTCGGCGGGTCGAAGGATGTCGCGTTCAACCGGGAGATCTCAGACCTGATGGGAAACGTGCGGGTCTCGCGTTCCACCTGGCAGACCGGGACCCGGCACGGCCGCACGTACTCCGGGGAGGACATCCCGATCCTCACCGGCGCTGAGATCCGCCAGCTCAAGGAGCGCCACGCCCTGGTCCTGGCCGAGAACGGCGCCCCGATCATCGCCAAGCTGGACCGGTGCGTCGACGGCCGCGCCGGACGCCGGCTCCTCGCCGAGCAGGCGGCCCTGCGGCGCCGAGCCGTCGACCGGACCGGCCAGGTGTCAGCGGAGGCGCGGTCCGCGGCCGCGCTGGTCGAGGCGCGCCGCCGCGGGCTGGGCCGCGACCGCACGGAGCACCTGCCGTGACCGGCGACAATCGCCGACACGGGGTCGCGCACCCGATGATCGAGGCCTTCCCCATGCCCGGGCCGCTTGTCGAGGGCGCCTACACACCGCTGGACAAGGCGGCGGAACGGCCCCCGGACAAACAGAACATCGATCCGCGACTGGCGCTGCGGTCCCGGCCGTGGGATCCGGCGTCGTGTCGCGAGCCGGAGCTGCGGGCCGAGCTGTGGGACTGGCTCGAACGGGTGGTCATCTGGCTGAACCGGGAGTACGTGTGGGACACCGCCGGTGTGATCCCGGCCTGCTGGCCGCGGCACCCGCACCTGGTCCACGAGATCGCCGTCCTCGCCGACCGGCGCCGCCAAGCGGGACTGGCCGTCACCGGCGCAGACCTCGCCGAGTTCCACCGCTCCACCCTTCCCGACTTCATCGACCGGATGCACACCCGGCTCCGCTCCCACTGCGAGGAAAGGGAGCACCAGCCCTGGCCGGCCCGAGGCCGGTTCGTACGGCATTGCGCCCCGGAGACCGTCGAGGTCCGTCGCCGGCTCTTCGCCGCCGACGTCCGCGCCCTCGTCGAGGAACCCAGCGAGGACGGCGTTGCCGACCTGGACCCGGAGGAGCGCCGCGCACGAATCCGCGGCCTGCCGAGCCTGGCGAATGAGGACGACACCGGCTGGTCGCTGAACTGACAGGGCGCCCTGTCCCGGGCAGTAGCGCGGTGGCGCTCGAGGGGATTCCGGCAGGCCGTGGGTCATGCTTGACGCATGACGCTGCCGGGTGATCTGCGCGGGCCGGTCACCGTGGCGCTGTCCCGCTCCGAGGCCTCCATTCCCGCAGCAGCCTCGCTGCCCGGCGGCGCACGGTATGAGCCGAAGTGGGATGGGTACCGCGTCGTCGCAATCCGCGACGAGGAGGGTGTGCGATTGTGGTCGCGGCAGGGCAAGGACCTGACCGGGCGCCTGCCGGACCTGGCGGTCGCGGCCCGTGACCAGCTGTCGCCGGGGACCGTGCTCGACGGGGAGGCGGTCATCTGGAACGGGGACCGGCTGGACTTCGACCTGCTCCAACGCCGGCTGGTCAGCGCCAGGTCAGGTCTGGCGTCCCTGGCGGCGGCGCATCCGGCGACCTTCATGGTCTTCGACGTCCTCGCCGTCAGTGACGTCGATGTGCGCTCTCGCCGGTTGCAGGAGCGACGCGAGATCCTCGAGGACCTGTCGACGTCGTGGCGGCCCCCGCTGCAGCTGACCCCGTCCACCCGTGATGAGCAGACGGCCCGGCAGTGGTTCACCGACTACCGGCCGGCCGGGGTGGAGGGGCTGGTGGTCAAGGCCGCCAGAGGTGTGTACGCGCCGGGTCGCCGCTCGTGGGTAAAGGTCAAGAGCAGGGAAAGCGTCGACGTCATCGTCGGGGCCGTGACCGGCAGCCTGACCCGCCCGGAGACTGTGGTCGCGGGCCGGGTCAGGGACGGGGTCCTGCACATCGTCGGCAGGACGACCCCGCTGGCCAGGGAGCAGGCGGTCGAACTCGCCGACGCTCTGACCCCGGCGGGGCCGGAGCATCCCTGGCCGGATGAGGTGTCCTCGAACCGGTTCGGATCCGGCCGCGACAAAGTGCCGCTGGTCAAGGTCGAGCCGGTGCTCGTGGCCGAGGTCCTCGCCGACGCGGCCATGCACGCCGGCGGCTACCGGCACCCGCTGCGCTACCTGCGCTTGCGCGCCGACCTCACCACCGACGACATACATCCCTGAGCCGTGGCCCGAGGACGGACGCTGCGGCTAGCGTGACGGACCAGCGATCCCAGGGGATGTACTGGTTGCCCTTCGAGGTGCCGGGGGCGGGGGCGTCTGGGGCTCGACCGCCGGCGGGCGTTGGGTCGCAGGGGCCGGCTTGGTGGTGGTCGTGAGGTGGGTTTGGGTGACGGCGCGCACGTCCGTGGTGCGGTCGTGGAGGGCTCGGGCGAGCTCGCGCCGGACCACCGGGACCGGGAGGCCGGTGGCGTCGGCGATGCGTCGGGTGCCGTCGTCCCACAGGGCCGGGGGAGCGGCGGCGACGACCGCGGCCCCGCCGAGCAGCGCCTCGCGTGCCGTGCCGTCCAAGCCACTGTCGAGCAGATGCGTACTCAGCGGTGTCGCGGCGTCGAGCCGCTGGCGGAGTGCGCGGGCGCCGTCGCGGGCAAGGGTGTCGGCGGGGTCCCTACCGGGTGCCCAGGTGACGGTGGCCGGGGTGAGGTCGTGCTGGGTGAGCAGCCAGTAGGCCCGCTGCGTGGCGCGCTGTCCGGCGGGGTCGGCGTCGGCGGCGACGACCGGGGACGTCCCGGCCTGGTGCGCGAGGGTGGCGAGCTGGTGGGCCTGCTCTTCGGTGAAGGAGGTCCCCAGCGGTGCGAGCCCGAGGAAGCGTCCACCCTCGCCGGAGGCGGTGATGGCGAGGGCGTCGAGGGGGCCTTCGACGAGCACCGGCACGACACCTTCTCGCAGCAGCGCCTGGGTGCCTGCGGTGTAGAGCTGGGCGCCTTTGTGGAACAGGACGGTGTCGGGGGTGTTGAGGTACTTCGGGCCGCCGCCGGTGTGGTCGCTGTGGCGGGGGTGGCGGCGGGCGACGAACCCGAGCACCTGCTCCTGGTTCGTGGCCGTTGTGCGGGTGACGGGGAGGATGAGCCGGTCCCGGAACCGGTCGATGAGCCGCCCGTCCCGGGTCGTGGTGGCCAGGCCTGCGGCGAGGAGCTCCTCGCTGCTGGCGCCGTGCCCGCCGAGGTGGTCGACGAGCCTGGTCCAGCCGGCCGGTGCATAGCCGGGACGGACGGTGGGGTGGCCGGTGAGGTCGGTGCCGGCGAGCCGGCCGGTGAGGTAGGTCTGGGCCCAGGAGCCGGGGAAGGCGCGGCTGTAGTAGTCGGCGGCCAGAATGTTCAGCGCGGCGATGCGTTCGGGGGTGACCGGCGAGGTGTCGGCCTCGATGGCGCGGATGATCTGGGCCTGGATCATCGGCTCGCTCGGCGGCAGGGGCCCGGTGGGAGCCTGGCGCAGCAGCGCCGCGTACGTGATGGCCGCTTCGACCTGGCCGGGCTCGGCGAGCGGGTCGCTGTCTCGGGTGTCGGCGGGCGCGTCGGGGGTGTCGTCGAGGAGCGGCTCGTCGATCGGCGGGAGCGTGGCGAGCTCGCTGGCGGTGGGCGCCCAGGCGACCTCGTCCGCGCCCGGGTCGACCTCATGGTCAGCAAAGTCGACGTCTGCGGGGTCGTGGGCGTCGTCGTGGCTGGGGGGTGGGGTGGTGAGGCTGCTGATCCGCCAGAGCAGGCCCTGGCAGGGGTCGAGGTCCTGCTCAGGCCTTGGGATCCGCGCGAGTAAGCGGTCGAGGGTGTGTCCTCGGGCGAGGGCGTGGTCGATGACGGTGACCAGAGCCCCCCACCACGGGCTGGCTTGCAGCTCGACGGCGGTGTCGGCGCCGAGCAGGTCGGGCAGGCTCTCGGTCCAGGTCGTGGCGAGCGGGATGTCGTGGCTGGTCGTGGCGGCGACGGCGGGGGAGAGGCGCCCGGACAGGCGCCACCACAGAGCGGCCGCGGCGTGGTCGTCGGGCAGCGGCCCGGCCGCGGCGGCATTCTGGAGGAGCGTCCTGGTGGGGAGGCCGGCACGGGAGAGGGCGGCGAGCCGCTGCGCGAGGACCGGGACGTACGCGTCGGCGCGGTGGCCGGGCAGGAGGGTGTCGAGGACCGGTCCCCATTCGTGGAGCGCAGGGGTGGCGTGGGTGGCGAGTCGACGGTTGAGGGTGTCCTGGTAGCGCCGCAGCGGCCCGTACTGGTGGGTGGGCCCGGTGGGTCGGCGGTCGGCGGGGTCGACGCCGGTGGCGGCCCGCCACACCTGCACCTGGTGCAGCAGCTCACGGGCGGGGCGGGCCTGGCCGTGGCCGGCCCAGGCGGGGGTCTCGGTGGTGGCGGCGAGGTGGCGGGTGAGCAGGGCGGTGCGGGTCTCGACGGTCTCGGCGCGCGCGACGAGGTAGGGACCGAAGGTCGGGTGCCGCAGCAGTGCTGGGGGGATGGCGGGCAGCCACGGCAGCGGGGCGGGCACGCCGGTGCGCGGGTCGACCCCGGGCTGCTCGAGCCGCCAGGTGAGGACGGCGGCCGGGTCGGCTGCGGTGTCGACGCCGCGGCGGGTCAGCGCGTCGTGCAGGTCGCGCAGGGGGTGGTGGCCGTGAGCGGCGGCAAGGATGAGGTGGACGCGGAGGGTGGGCCATGCGGGCGCGTCGGTCAGGCCGGGCAGGAGCTGCTCGGCGCCGGTCTCGAGCCGGTCGAGGCGAGCCGGGCCGAGGAGCTGTTCGGCGGCGTGGTGGACCGCGTCGGTGTAGCGGGTGGCGGCGTGGGCGAGGAGGACGGCCGGGTGGTCGTGCTCGCGTGCGGTGGACGTGGCGGAGCGGGCGGAGTCGTCGCGGGCCAGGATGCCCTCGAGGAGGTCGGTGGCGGTCCGCGGGTGGGAGGTCTCGGGGCGGATGAGGGCGTGGCTGTCGGGGTCGCCGACGATGTCGAGGTAGAGGTGGTTGCCGGCCTGGCCGCGGGTGGCCGCCGTGTAGAGCAGCTGCCGGGACTCGGTCCCGGTGAGCAGGGTGTGGCTGGTCGCGGCGGTCACGCCCTGGGCGGTGTGGATGGTGGTGGCGTACCCGAGCTCGACACTCGCGTCCACATACGTCGCGGGCAGGGTGCACGTGCGGCGGTGGCGGATACCGGTGACGGTCACATTGCCGCCCCCGGGCAGGGCGGTGATGGTCCACCGGTCGCCGTTCTTGACGAAGTCGGTTCCCGACACCGGCAGGCGCCGGTCGTTGGCGCGGGTGATGACCGTGTCCCCGACCGAGGCGGTCGCCCCGTCCGCCAACACCACCGTGCCCGCTGCGTCTGCAGCAGCCCCGGGAGTGGTGGTGAGGCGGTGGGCGCGGGCGCGCTGGTTGAGGTCGGCGACGAGATCCCTTGTGGGGGCGAGCATGAGGGCGTCGACGCCGGCGGCGCGGTCGGTGGCCCACGCGGTGAAGACGTCGTCGGCGAGGGAGGCCAGGTCGCCGACGTGGACCCGGTCGTGGTCGAGGTAGAACCCGAGCGCCTCGACGGCACCGTCGCGCAGGGCGAGGGAGGCGGCGCCTTCGGCGGGGTTCGTGAACCGCATCAGCTCGGACAGGTGCAGGCTGCCGTGGGTGGCGTGGATGTCGCGCAGGACCCCGCCGGCGCCGAGCGCGGCGAGCTGCTGGTCATCGCCGATGAGCCGCACCGACCCGCCGTTGGCGATGACGTGCTCGGTGACGGTGTCGAGGGTGAGGGTGTCGGCCATCCCGGCCTCGTCGACAATGACGAGCGTGGCCGGCCCGATCTGGCCGATCCACGCGGGTGTGTCGGCGAGGGCGGGGTGCTCGAGATGCCAGGCGAGCTTAGCGAGGGTGTCGGTGGTCGCGGCGATGCTCTCGCCGAGAACATGCGCGGCGGCGGCGGAGGGCGCGAGCCCGAGCACGTGCCCGCCCGCTTCGGTCCACGCGCGGGTGAGGGCGCGCATGGCCGTGGTCTTGCCGGCGCCGGCGGGGGCGATGGCGAGCTGGACCCACGCGCCGGAGGTCGCCATCTCCCGCACGAGCGTGGCCTGCCCCGCGTTCAACGACACCCCCTCGCGGGCAGCTGCGGTGAGAGCGGCCTGGACGGCGGCGTCGGGGACGCGGAAGCCGTCGCGTTGGCCGGCGCGGGCGACGATCCGGGCCTCGGCGGCGAGGATCCCCGAGGAGGTGTAGAGGGTGGAGCCGGCGAGCGTGTAGACGGATGTGCCGTCGCTGCGGCGCAAGCCGTCCGGCAGGTCCTCGGCGGGGTCGGCGCCAGGGCGGGCCAGGGTGACCGAATGGGTGGTGAGGACCTCGTCAACGAGCAGGCCGACGACCCGGTCCAGATCCTGCTTGGGCAGGCCGGTGCGGCGGGCCTGGCGTTGGGCTTCGGCATAGACGTGGACCTGCTGCCACACCGACCGGCGCCCGGACAGGGTCGCCGCGATCCGGGCCGCTGTGTCGCGCACCCACGCGGCGTCGACGCGAGGCCGGGTGGCTGTGGTGGGGGAGAGGGCGGCGGTGACCATCGCGCGGATGGCGTGGTCGCCGCCGAGAACCTGACGGGCCTGCCCGGCCCACATCTCGCGCTGCTCGTTCAGGCTCCGGGCGGGGTGCTTGGCGTCGCGGGTTTCTAGGGTGGCCTGCTGGGCGAGCTGGATCGCCTCCACCGGCGAGGGGGGCCGGCCGTGCGCGGACTGGAAAGCGTGGGCGAGGTCGCTGGTGCGGGCGGTGATGTCGGCACGGCGGGTCGACCAGCGCGCCGCCAGCGCAGGGTCGACGCCGACGATCTCGCGGGTGGGCCGCTTACGCGGGTCGACGTTGGGGACATCAGTGAACGCGACCCCGAGACGGTCCCGCAGGTGGGTCTCCAGCGCAGTGTTGTACACCTCGGAGGCGGCCACAACCGCCTTGTACAGGACCCGTCCGTCGATCGCGAGCCACCGCCCGCTGTCGCGGGCTTGGACCTTGTTCGCGACCGCGACATGGGTGTGCAGGTCCGGGTCACCGGCGCGGGAGTCACGGTGGGTGAACGCCACCGCCACCAGCCCGCGGGTCTCGACCTGCCGGGCCCCGCCGCTGCCCTCCCGCGTGAACAACGCCGACCGCTCCAGATACGTCAGGGCGTCGGCGACGGCGGCGTCGTGGGCGGCCTCGATCACGGCCGCGACCGGTACCGGCGCCAGCGCCCACAGCGTGCTCACCGACTTCACCGGCGAGAACGACAGGTCGTAGCCGGCGACCGCGTTCGTGCGCGGACGGGACTCCTTGGCGACCAGCGCGGACAGCTCCCGCGCGTCGACCGGATCCCGGCCGAACCGCTCCCGGAACAACGCCGTCGCGACCTCGCTACGGGCCCTCGCGCGGTCCTCGATCGTCCCGGTCGACTCGGCCGGAAGACCCCGAGCCTCGGCGAGCTCTGCGGCGCGCTGCGCCACCCGCACCCGGAACTCAGAGACATCCCCCGGATAAAGCGGGAACGGGCTCCCCAGCCGGGCCGCCCGGCCCTGCCCACGGGCATCGGCGCCGTGCTCGGCAGCGGCCGCGCGCAGCTGCTCCGCCAGAGGGTGGTAACCGGCGCCGAAGAGGTTGAGCATGTGCGCCTCGCTCACCAGATCCCCGGCGCTGATGCCCCCCAACCCGGCCAGTCCGGAGCCGACCCACCGGCCCGGGGTCTCGCCCTTCTCGGTGTAGTACGACGCCAACGACGAATGCCCACGCTCGGCCCGGTCCTGGGCCGCGACCTGCCGGGTCAGGTACGTATACCCCGACCCGGCGGTCAGCTTGTGGATCGACATCGTCACGCCCACCAAGGTCGCGACGCTCACCCCCTAGCTTCACCTAGTTGAAACTGGGATCACCGACGTGCAAGAGGTGTGAGGGGCGTGGCCTTCGGAATTTCGGGTGTCGGTCGTCGCGGATCGCGGGGGGAGGGGAACCTTGTCCGGGGAGGCGTCGCGGGTTCCTCGTCGTCAACCTCGGTCGCGGCGTTGGGTTGGTGAATCTCAGATCTTGTCGGTCCGCATAGGGGTGATGTCCGGAGAAACGGGTCATTTGGAGGGAGCGCGGCGGAATGCCGAATCAGAGTGTTCGACAGGCGGCGCGACGGGCGGCGCTGGATGCGCAGGCGCGGGTGCGGCAGCGGCAGGATGAGCGCGAGAAGCGGCGCAGCCGGCTCGGCGTCATCATCGTCACCGCCATCGCCGAGCGTGACGAAAGGGTCCGAGCCCTCGAACTGCGCGCTGGACAAGCGCTCAACTCTCTGATCGAGGAAGAGGGTCTGACCGCCGGCGAGGCGGCCGAGTGGTGCGGCCTGTCGATCAAAGACGTTAGACGGCTTCAGCGAGTCGACGATGACAAGTTCTCGACCGGAACAGTGAGTCTCGGCCAGGGACCCGTGCCGCCCGATGCCCAGGAGGGGAAAGGTGGGACATGAACGAGATGCGCGGGTATTGGTCTCGGGCCTGGGTCACTTGGGATGCCCCTACTCGTCGCTGTCCACAGAGACCACGGTGACAGGGACTGTGGTCTCACGGCCGTCTGACGTTGTCAGCGTCACCGAGGAAGTGGTGCCCAGGTCCGCTGGAAGCTGTGAGAACGAGATGGACGGGCCCGGCCATCCGATGGCGACCTCTTGGTTGGCGGGTAGTTCCAGTTTGTCCGTCTCTTCGCCCAGAAACGGGAGGTCGACGCCAGCCGGGCGCGCATCCTCGAGATTCTCGGGAGGTTCTGCATCCGCGGTCGCGTCAGTGGCGTCGTGCATAATGCCGGGGGAGCCATCTCCCATCGTGACCTTGAGCAGTTGGGTGTCCTCGCTGGCGGTTACGCGCATCTGCAGCAAGGCGGCAGAGCTGGACGAGTAGTGCCAGACTCGAGCACCCGTCACCGTGAACTGCGAAACTCCAGATGCTGGAGTGTCTTGCTGGCCGCAGCCTCCGAGCAGGGCGATGCCAACCGCACCTGCGATGGCAACGTAGGACGCTTTCAACATTCCTCCCCAGTCCAGACTGCGAAGGAGCCTAGATCATCTTGCCGCCACGGAGGAGGCAACCAGTAGAAGTGGTTCGTTTTATGTGTTGATCCTCAACCGTTTGGCCACACCTGGACCGACAGACCCCTCCGGGCCAACGGGAGTCAATACCGTTTCGCGCGACATTGACCTGCAGTTCGAGGGGGGCCAGATGCTGGGACGGATTGTGCGCGGGTTGGTCAAGGCGACCGTCATTGTCTTGCTTGCCAGCATCTGCTTTCCCGCGTTGGCGCATGCCGCCCCGTCCATCACAACGGTAAGCCCTTCCAGGAGCTTCTCCCCCAACGGCGATGGTCAAGAGGACACGTACGAGTTTCGATTCACGTTGAGCGAAGCGGCCAACGTCACCATTCGGGTGATTGACGATCGAGACGCGTTTGTGAGCATGCTCGCGCTGCAGCAATCATTCTCCTCTGGAACGAGCTCGGTGATATGGGATGGCCGGGCGGAGTCCGGCGACCTCGTCGCGGACGGCGGCTACGTCCTGGAGGCGACGGCAACCAATGCCAACGGCTCAGCTGGGCCGGTTCAGCTTCCTGTGGTGGTGGATTCGCGACCGCCTGGGGTGTTGAGTGAGCCGGCTCCGGGGGCAACACTGTCAGGGTTGGTGGATCTGGTGGTGACACCTCGTGAGGGAGTCTCCATCTCGGGTGTGTCGTGGTCGATGCCTGGCTGTTCGTGGTNGGACGTATACAGCGACAGTGACGGTGACTGATGCAGGTGGGTTGAGTACCTCCGTTGATTCGACCGTGGTGGTGGATTCGCGACCGCCTGGGGTGTTGAGTGAGCCGGCTCCGGGGGCAACACTGTCAGGGTTGGTGGATCTGGTGGTGACACCTCGTGAGGGAGTCTCCATCTCGGGTGTGTCGTGGTCGATGCCTGGCTGTTCGTGGTCGTCCAATCAGGTCGATGCCGAGGGGGTTTTCCGCGTTCAGGCGGATGTGTCTGCGTGTTCCTCGGGGGAGCGGCAACTCTCGTTCGGGGTGAGTTGGCGGGATGAGTTCAACAGGTCGCATTACTACTCGGGTTCGTCGAGTGTGACGGTCTTGGACTCGGCTGTGCCGCAGGTGTGGGTGGAGTACTACGGGCAGGACTATTCGCAGCAGGTGCTGGCGGTGACCGGCCCGGAGACGTGGGACATCGCGCTGTTGTCGATGGCGTGTGAGGACAGCTCAGTGGTGACCTACCAGTGGGTGGTGACAGCGGAGGATGGGTCGGTCGTGCGCTCCATGCCAGTCCGCGGTCCCAGCCAGTACTGCACGTACCGGGGGGACCGGGGCAGGATCGAGTACTGGGATGGCCTTGACGACGACGGGACTCGTGTCATTGATGGGACGTATACAGCGACAGTGACGGTGACTGATGCAGGTGGGTTGAGTACCTCCGTTGATTCGACCGTGGTGGTGGATTCGCGACCGCCTGGGGTGTTGAGTGAGCCGGCTCCGGGGGCAACACTGTCAGGGTTGGTGGATCTGGTGGTGACACCTCGTGAGGGAGTCTCCATCTCGGGTGTGTCGTGGTCGATGCCTGGCTGTTCGTGGTCGTCCAATCAGGTCGATGCCGNCGTGTCATTGATGGGACGTATACAGCGACAGTGACGGTGACTGATGCAGGTGGGTTGAGTACCTCCGTTGATTCGACCGTGGTGGTGGATTCGCGACCGCCTGGGGTGTTGAGTGAGCCGGCTCCGGGGGCAACACTGTCAGGGCGACCGGTTTTCGAGGTGGCGGCTACAGACACAGATACGCATACTCTCACCCAGGTCTCCATTGGTCTGGCAGGACAGGGCTTCGGCATTTACAACGCCTCACCTGACGGAATGTGGCGAACTACCTACCCGATGGGGGGATTCGCCCAAGGGCCCGCGACTCTGACCCACAGCATTTCCTGGAAGGACGCCTTCGGCAGGTCGCACCACTATTCGGGAGCGTCCCGAGTCGTGGCGATTGACCCGGTCAGTATTCCCCTTGAGGCGTCCATCGAGCCAGGCTCTGGGCCGGCCCCTCTCTCAGTGTCGCTGAGGGTCGCGGGTTCCGATCCCCAGGATCGGTCATTGAATCTCACGGTGGATTGGGGCGACAGTTCGCCCACGACACAGATGGCCATGGTCAGTCCCTATGCGGCAGTATCGCTTGACCACGTGTTCGAAGCTCCCGGGACCTACACCGTGCTTGTGTCTGTCTCAAACGGGGAAGGCGGCTACTCGTCTGCATCCATCCCGGTCTCGGCGGAGGGCGCTCCTAACACTGCTCCTGCGCTTGACTTCGGCGTGAGTCCTGCGACCGGTGCAGCACCCCTTGACGTGATCGCCACCCTGGCAGCCAATGACGCAGAGACCGACGACCTCAGCTATGTCGTTGACTTCGGCGACGGCTCCGACGCGATGGCTGGGTCAGTCACAGACGCCGTCGAGTTGGCACACACTTACAGTGCGCCGGGGAACTACCTGGTGAGGGCTTCCGTGACGGACGGACAGCTCACTACGACGCGTACCTCGAGGGTTGTCGCGGCTTCGCCAGAACCGGTCACTGCCGCCGCTGGCGATGATCGCAGCGTGGTCGTCGGTGAGGAGGTGGAGCTGAGTGCTTCGGCGTCTCGCCCTTATGCACTTCTCACGTCCTACGAATGGCGCCTGGGCGACGGGTCAAGCGCAACAGGCGAACGGGTCAGCCACACTTACAGCACCCCTGGCACGTACATCGCGGAGCTCACTGTGGGCTGGGGTGATGAGACAGCCACGGACACGGCCGAGATCACGGTTCTGCCGGAGCCGGTGGTTCCAGGCCTGGCGGTGACAGTCACTGGGGGCGGGGCTCTCCTCGCTGGGGCCGAGGCGATTGTGGTCCAGCCGGATGGCTCCCGGATAGCAGCGTCGACCGATAGTTCCGGTGTCGCTCGCCTAGCCGGCTTGGCGGACGGGGAGACAACTCTCTATGTGTGGGCGCCAGGGTTCCAGCCGCGGGCCGCTCAAGCGAGCATTATCGACGGGGTCGGCGAGGCGTCGGTCGATCTGGTGTCTGGCGAGATCTCGAGTAGCACCCTGTCGGTCACGAGGCTCGAGTACGACGAGATCGTCGACCTCGGGATCGACGTGACCGATCCCGCCAACCAGAATGTGTATGAAGCAGAGATCAACCTCTATTTCGTCCCTAAGGGTTGTCAAGAGGACTGCGAGCCAGAACCTACCCCGGTGCGCCTCGTCTACAACTCCTCTGGCACGACCATTACGGCTAGCAGCAGCGGGTCCGGAAGTGGGTCGACTGCGGAGGGATGTAGTGTCACGGACCCGACCGGCGACTGCTTCATTCTGAGCGGTGATCGCGCCTTCTACCCGCGCATCCAGTTCGTCGAAGAGCAACCCATGGTGCAGTGGCTTGTGGTGCCGGTGCGTGCCTCCTACCTTAAGGAGTTCTTCGACGTCAGCCTGGTCATTGAAAACCTCACTGACGATTTCACGTTCGAGCAGGGGATGGCCGGCCTTGACCTGCCGCGCGGTCTCAGCCTGGCTCCCACGCGAGAAGTGCAGGCTCTCAGTTACGACATCCCGGCGATCCAGCCCGGTTCGTCGGAACAGGTGACGTGGGCGGTGCGCGGCGACGAGCAGGGCGACTACGACCTGAGCGCCGCATACAGCGGCCTCGTGGAACCGATCGGCAAGCCCATCTTGATGCGGGCCGTCACGTCCAGTCCGCTCAAGGTCGTCGGCGGCGACGCTCTCAAGCTCACCATCTTCGTTGACAAGTACGCGCAGCAGTGGGCTCCGTACACGATCGAGGCCGAACTCAAGAGCACGATCGCCGATGTCCCGGTTTACAACGCCGCACTCGAGATTCTGGGTCCGCCTGAGGAACCGGATCGGCTAATCGCGGACTACTTCCTCGCACCTGAGGTGCAACCGATTCAGACGCAGGCTGTGATCAGCACCGACAATCCGTTTACCGCGCGGTGGACGATCTTCCCGGGTATCGGCAGTGACAACGTCGATTTCATGGAGCTCGTCGAGAGCATGAGTTTCATCCAGCAGGTGGGGGGCAACGTCACAATCCCGTCGGAACTGGTCGTGCGTGACAATGAAGACTTCACTACGACCAGGCAGCCCCAGGCGGTCGCCGTAGAGGTGGTCAAGGGGGTGGAGGGTGATGTCCAGTTCTTGGATTGGATGCCTCCGGCCCTTGACGAGGGGCAGTCGGTGCGCAACTACAAGGTGTACTCGCGACAGCTGCTCACCAGCGGTGAGACGTGGATGCCTGTCGACTACCCAGTCATGAATGCCGTGGAGAACCACTATCAGACAGTCGTGCCGTCAACGGATCGCGCCGACGGACGCTACTTCACCGTGGTTTCCGAGGGGCACGATGGGCAGCCGATATACGGGCACCGGGTTGGGGTTGGCGCAGCTCGCTATGTGAGCCTTGGCGACTCCTTCTCCTCCGGTGAAGGTGCACCTCGGTATGAGACGGGCACCGATGACTCGGCTAACAAGTGTCACCGATCGGTCGGGTCGTACTCGAGGATCCTGTCGGCGAATCTTGAGGCCGATCTTCAACCGGCTGAGTTCCACGCCTGCAGTGGCGCCGTCACGGCTGACTTCGTCGAGCCCAACCCGCGCAACAGCGGCGAGGACCCGCAGATCGACCACGTCAGCGAGTTCACGGATGTCATCACACTGACCGTGGGCGGCAATGACGTTGCCTTCGCCGACATCGCGACGTACTGCGTCCTGTCCGAGCTGTGTCTGGGCCCGGTGAGCGACTGGTACACGGTGATTCAGATCGCGAACTTCGCTCAGGCCTGCGCCAGCCCTGACCCGGTCAGCAAGATGAAGTGTGCCTGGAACGCCTACAGGCTCGCCGACAAGGCCGTCCACGGAGAGTTCGACCTCAACCGTCGAGCCACGCCGGTCAACCTGATCGACGGGACCCTTCGTGACCGACTGACCCGGACCTACGTGACGCTTGGCACTGAGGCACCGAGTGCCCAGATCCTCATAGGTATGTATCCTCACCTGTCGACGGTTGGATCCCTGGACGAGTACTGCGCGGTCACCCCGTTCACGCAGCCGCCGACGATTCTGCCCGAATGGGCCCTTGCAATGTCCCCGGTGGAGCGGCAGCTCACCAACGACATCGTTGACACCATCAACAACGAGATCCGCATCGCCGCAACCGAAGCCCGTCAACAGCTGCGCGCGCTGGGAAGCGGTGCCACCCTGCAGGTCGTCGGAGCGAGCACCTTCAACGGATATGAGCTCTGCAAGGGCGGATCGATCACCGAGCCCCTCGCGTTCAACCCGATACCCGCGGAAGTCATCGAGGACTGGAAGTGGATGAGCGCTTCCTTCCACCCGAACGTCAAGGGCCAGCAGTTGTACGCCGACGCGTTCGCAAGGGAACTCGGCCAGTCCATCTCCTCCCGATTTGTCCTAGGAGCCGAGACCTCAAGTCAGACCCTCGGAACTGTCACCGTGTCGGAGCACCACGCGAGACTGGTCGCATCGACATCTGTGCCAGCGGTTGCGCTTGAGTTCACGTCTCCCACAGGAGCGCCGGTCGACGTCACCCCGACGCAGCTGGCCAGTGGTGGCCTTGGTTACGAGGTTCCCTCACCCGAACAGGGTCCCTGGACAATCACGGCGACAAGCGAGCCGAATCCCACCACCAAGTACGCACAGGTCGACGTCGTCGCCGAACAGGAACTTCCCATCAGCCCCATCGCACGTGCGACGGTGACATCCGGAAACCTGCCGGGCGAGTTCATCTTCGACGCCGCCGCCAGTTCACCCGGCGACGCCGACCTTGCAGCGTTCGAGTGGACACTGCCCAGCGGCGATGTGGTCGCGGGACCCGCGGTCCGAGCTACTTTCGCTGGCGAAGGATTCCCAGTTCTCAGCTTGCGAGTGACCGACACAAGCGGTGCTGTCGGCTCTGCGACGATCAGCGTCCCCACCGACATCGCAGGCCCCCCCTCACCGCCCCGAGACGTCTCGGCGAGCCGAAGCGGAGACACCGCCGAAGTCTCATGGTCCCCGCCGACAACGAACGGCGGCGCGGTCGTCACTGGGTACCAGGTCGTCCTGACCAAGGACGGTGAGGAGGAGCCGGCCATATCGATCGCCGCGGACACCTTGAGTGCGACTCTTTCGGGACTGGTCGCCGACGCGAAATACACGGTCGTCGTGCGCGCCGTGAATGCGGCCGGCGCGGGTGAGGCCCAAGAAGTGGCCCTCGAATCCAGCGAGCCGTCCGCTGCAGTCTCGGGTCGAGTCTTGGATGCGGGCGAGCCAGTCGGGAACGCCACAGTCTCCTTGTTCGCTGCGGACGCCCCGGACGTGCTCGCGTCGACCTCGACCGGCCCTGACGGGGAATTCCAGTTCAACACATTCCCAGCCGAGGCCGTCCGGCTCGGAGCAACCGCCACTGGGTACCGCGACTACTTCTATCTGAACGCGGCCACGCTTGAGGAAGCCGAAGTCTTGGCCCTTAGCGCTGACGCCTCACATAGCCTCACGGTCGATCTCGTTCGGGCGACAGCACCGGGCGCGCCGCGCAACGTTCAAGCCTCGCCGGGGGTAGGCAGCGCCTCGCTCACCTGGCAAGCGCCGGCCGACAACGGCGCACCCATCACCAGCTACACGGTGAGTTCCATGCCTGCCGGGCACCATGTAACCGTGACCGCACAGGAGACCTCCGCCACCCTCTCCGAGCTGATGAGCGGCGTCGAATACACCTTCACGGTCACCGCCACCAACGAGCACGGCACATCCATCCCATCGCTCCCGTCGAACCCGATCACTCCGCTCGACGCGGAAACGGCGCGCCCGGTGGTCACAGGGTCGATCGACCGCGATCCGGCGGCCAGCGGTTGGCACCTGGAACAGCCCATCGTGACATGGACTGCCGTCGATTACCGGGGAGCGACGTTGCCGCCGCCGCCGCCGACACCGGTGCCGGACGGCGCCGCCGTGGAGGTCACCTCCGAGGAAGTCTGTGACGCGGAGGGCCGATGCGGCCAGGGCACCTTCGGACCGGTCGACGTCGACACTGCCGCACCCGCGGTGGAAACTCGTGTTGCCCCCGAGGCGAATGCACAAGGATGGCGGAACACCGAAGCCACAGTGTCCTTCGTCTGCGACGACCAAACATCCGGAATTGACACCTGCCCTCAACCTCAGGTGATCGGTGAGGGAGGCGGACAAACGGTCAGTGCAGAGGTCAGCGACCTCGCCGGGAACACCACCGCAGCGGAACAAGGCGACATCAACGTCGATCTGACGCCGCCAGACATCAACGGATCGCTGTTGCCTGCGGCCAATGAGTTTGGCTGGCACAACAGCGATGTCACCGCTTCCTGGATCTGCACGGACGCGTTGTCAGGCATCGAGGGAACTTGTCCCGATGATTCGGTCCTGTCGGGCGAAGGCGTGGGTCTGACTGCGTTCGCTTCAATCGGTGACCGTGCGGGCAACAACGCCAGCGGCTCGGTGGAGGCCAGCATCGATCGAACGCCGCCGGTTACCCGACTCGAGGGAAGCGTCGGCGGGCCCGCTCCGCTCTTCTTGACCTTGACTGCTGCAGACAACCTCGCCGGTGTGGCTGAAACGTACTGGTCGATCGACGACGGTGCAGTTTCAGAAGGAAAGACCATTGAGATCGACGCAGACGGCACGCACACGGTCAACTTCTTCAGTGTGGACAAGGCAGGCAATCAGGAAGACCCCAAGTCAATCCAAGTGATGGTGGACTCGGCAGGACCTACGATCCGCTACGAGTTGTCTGGCGCCGCTAACGACGGCGGGTGGCACAACCAGCCACTGATCGTGACGTTCACCTGCTCCGACGAGGGGGCCGGCGTGAGCAGCTGCACTGAGCCGGTCACGGTGGCTGAGGATGGCAGCGACATCAAGGTCGAAGGCCAAGGCACCGACACCTTTGGAAACACAACGACGATCGACGTGATGGTCAACCTCGACACCACTGCGCCCACTGCCACGCCGCAGCTGCAAGGCGAACCGAACGAAGCCGGTTGGCACAACACTCCGGTACCCGTCTCATGGCTCTGTACAGATGCCCTGTCTGGAGTGATGTCGTGTCCCGACATGGTCCAGCTCACGGAAGCCAACCCTGGTCCGGTGACAGCCACCGCGACGGACGCTGCAGGCAACTCCGTGACGGCAAGCCAACCGGCTCTACGCATCGACACCACCGCCCCGACAGTTGTGCTCCAGGGAGTCGAGAACGGTGCGGTGTACCGCTACGGCAGTGTCCCCGCAGCGGTATGCGAGGCATCAGACGCACTATCCGGTCTCGCTGCGGACTGTCAGATCGACATCATCGCTGGGGGACTCGACATGCCAGGTGCGGTCACGATGACCGCAACGGCCCTCGACCTCGCGGGCAACGAGAACGTCGCAAGCGTGACCTTCACCATTGAGGAGCTGCAGCTCACAGGGTTCGACAAGCCAGTGACCATGGACGGTGCCTGGAACGACGTCAAGGGCCGTGGAGACGTAACCATGCGGTTCGCCGTGAGCGACGGCGCGGCGGAACTCCTGGATCCGACCCTCGTTCACTCCGCCTGGCTGCAGCCGATTGATTGCGCGACTAGAGAAGACTCCGGCCCTGCCGTCAGCCTGCTCGACTCACTTGCAGTCAAGGCTGGTAAGCTCCAGGTGCACTGGACACCCACGTCAAACCCCGATTGCCTCGAGGCGGGTGTCCGCACGGTCGACGGATCAGTGCTCGCGGCATACTTCCAAACGGGCCAAAGCAAAGGCAAAGGAAAGCCGGGGGGTCGATAGGGCGACATTCCGCCGCTGAGGCAAATGGGCTCCGGGGAGCGCTGCACGGCAAGGAGTGGACGAGCAAGCTAAGGGTCAGGGTCAGTGACCGCGAGACACGGCTGCCCGCGCCCCCGAAGTGACACGATCTAGGCACTCGCCAGTGGCGGAGCACGCCGATTCCCGGCGGAGTGACTCACTGTGGGGGACGAGATTCGGTCGGCGAAATGGTCCCACCTCGGTCAGAGTCGGGCACGGGTGCAGTATTCGCTGAGCAGCCGGTCACCCTGACCTATGGTCTGGGCCAACGTCGTAGCGACAAGGACCAATGGTGTGGTCGAAGTCGACGGGCCTGGGGCGTCCGCGCTTCGTCGCCGGTAAGTCGGCG
>NZ_WESE01000015.1 GCF_009184895.1 Nostocoides sp. F2B08
ACGAGTTCGAGACCACGACCGCCGCCGCGACCGCGGTCATGGACTGGTGCTTCAACTTCTACAACACCACCCGCCGGCACAGCTCCGCTGCGATGATGTCACCCATCGCCTACGAGACCGCGGCCCTCACCCCGAGAGCCGCTTGAAGGGAAGCCCTCCACGATTCGGGGGGAACCACACTCTCTGGCGCCGGTTTCGTGCATTGGGTGCCGTGACGATGTCGATCCACAAGCTGACCGCCGGGTCGGGGTACACCTACCTGACCCGGCAGGTCGCGACCCAGGACGCGACCGAGAGAGGGCATGCGTCGCTGGCGTCGTACTACACCGAGAAGGGCGAGACCCCGGGCCGGTGGGTCGGGTCCGGACTGGCCGGTCTGGACGGTATCGCTGCGGGTGATGTGGTCACCGAGGCGCACATGCTCAACCTGTTCGGCTCCGGGCATCACCCGCTGGCTGAGCAGCTGCGCGCGGGGGCCGCTCAGGCCGGCGCGGACGTGCGCGGCCAGGAGCGGGCGTCCCGGTTGGGGGTGCCGTTCCCGGTCTATGCGGGGGACGTCTCGAGCTTTCGGGTGCGGGTGGCCGAGCGTGTCGCCGAGCTGACCACTGCCCGCGGTTTACCCGCCGGCTCCCCGGGCAGCATCGAGGACCGCGCGCAGGCCCGCACCGAGGTTGCCACGGCCCTGTTCCGGGAGCAGTTCGGCCGTGACCCTGCCGATGCCCGGGAGCTGTCCGGGACCATCGCCAAGGCTTCCCGTCCTCGCACGAACGCCGTTGCCGGGTACGACCTGTCGTTCTCCCCGGTGAAGTCGGTCAGCACCTTGTGGGCGGTCGCCGACCTGCCCGTGGCGGCCGCGATCGAGAAGGCGCACCACGCCGCCGTGGCGGATGCGCTGGCGTTCCTGGAACGGTCTGCGCTGTTCACCCGGGAGGGCACCGGCGGCGTCCGGCAGGTCGAGATCCGCGGCCTGGTGGCGGTGGCGTTCACGCACCGTGACTCCCGCGCCGGAGACCCGGATCTGCATACCCACGTCGCGGTCGCGAACAAGGTTCAAACCAGGGATACCGGCAAGTGGCTGGCGATCGATGGCCGGCCCCTGTTCAAGGCCGCCACCGCCGCCTCCGAGGTTTACAACACGGCGCTGGAGGTTCACCTTCGCGAGAGCCTGGGGGTGCGGTTCGTCGACGTCGCGCACCGTGACCCGCGCAAACGCCCGACCCGGGAGATCGTCGGCGTCGATCCCGCGTTGGCGTCGCGGTGGTCGACCAGGAGGGCACACATCACCGCCCGCACCAGCGAGCTCGCCCGCGCGTTCCAGGCCGACCATGGCCGGCCCCCGACTCCGGTGGAGGCGATCAAGCTGGCCCAGCAGGCCACCCTCGAGACCAGGGACGCCAAACACCCCGCCCGCAGCTTCGCCGAACAGCGCGAGTCGTGGGCTGAACAGGCCCGGGCGGTTCTGGGCAGCGATCACGCCACCCGGGCGATGGTGGCCGCGGCGCTCTCCCCCGCCGCCGCTGCTGGGCCGCGGATCGACACCGCCTGGATCCAGGCCACGGCTGCCCGGATCGGGGGCATCCTTGCCGAGCATCGTTCGGTGTGGCAGCAGGTCCACGTCTACGCCGAAGCCCAACGCCAGGTCCGCCCCACCCACCTCACCGGGGACAACCTTCAGCGGGTCGTCGCTCTGCTCGTCGACGAGGTCCTGACCACTCACTCGGTCGTCCTCGCCCGCCCCGGCCACGATCCCATCACCGACCTGCCCGAGGGGCTGCGCCGCAGCGACGGCACATCCGTCTACACCCAAGCCGGGACCACCCTGTTCACCTCGCCTCAGATCCTTGCCGCGGAGGCGCGGATCGTCGCCCGCGCCGGACAGGACGACGGGGCCCGCGCCCCCGACACCGCCGTCCAGACAGCACTCAATGCAGCCGCGAGCGAGGGCGTTCCACTCAACGCGGGACAGGCCACCCTGGTACGCGAGATGGCCACCTCCGGCGCCCGGGTCCAGCTCGCCATCGCCCCCGCCGGCGCCGGCAAGACCACCGCCATGCGCGCCCTGACCCACGCCTGGACCAACGCCGGTGGACAGGTCCTCGGACTGGCCCCCTCCGCGGCCGCCGCGCACGTCCTCGGCGAGAGCATCGATGCCGCCACGGACACCCTGGCCAAGCTGGCCTGGCACCTGCAGCACCCCGCCCTCGGCGAGCAGCCGACGTGGATGACACACATCGGCCCAAGCACGCTGGTGCTGGTCGATGAGGCCGGCATGGCCGACACCCTCACCCTCGACCTGGTCATCGAGCACGTCATCACCCAGGGCGGCTCGGTGCGGCTCATCGGCGACGACCAGCAGCTCGCCGCGCTCGGCGCCGGCGGCGTCCTGCGCGACATCCGCGCCACCCACGGAAGCCTGCACCTGTCCGAGCTCATGCGCTTCACCGACCCCGCCGAAGGCGCCGCCTCCCTCGCCCTCCGAGACGGGGCCCTCGAGGCGCTCGGGTTCTACCTCGACCACCACCGCGTCCACGTCGGCGACCTCGCAACCTTGACCGACGACCTCTTCACCGCCTGGGCCACCGATCGAACCCGCGGCGTGGACGCGATCATGATCGCCCCCACCCGGGACCTGGTCGCCGAGCTGAACCAGCGCGCCCGCACCCACCGCCTCACCACCACAGGCCTCGCACCAGCGGCAGCGACCGCCACGGTCACACTCGCCGACGGCGCGACCGCCTCGCTCGGGGATGTCGTCATCACCCGAGCCAACGACCGCCGCCTTCCCCTGGGCGCTACGGACTTCGTCAAGAACGGCGACCGGTGGACCATCACCGCGCTCCTCGAGGACGGTGCGGTGAGTGCGAGGCACGTCACCCACCGCCGGAGCGTGACGCTGCCCGCGGCGTATGTAGCCGGGCACGTCGAGCTGGGGTACGCCTCGACGATCCACACCGCCCAAGGCGTCACGGCCGCCGCGAGCCACACCCTGCTTACCGGGGCCGAGTCCCGGCAGCTGCTCTACACGGCCGCCACGCGCGGTCGGGCCGGCAACCACCTCTACCTGCAGCTGGTCAGCGACACAGACGAGCATGCCCTCATCCGCCCCGAAACCGTCCACCCCCGCACGGCGACCGACATCCTCGAAGGCATCCTCGTCCGCGACGATTCCGCTCGCTCCGCGACCAGCACCGCCCGCGAGGCCGACCACCCCGCACCCAAGCTCGCCGACTCCGTGGCCCGCTACACCGACAGCCTCTACCTGGCCGCCGAACAGCACCTCGGCACCGACACCACAAAGCGGATCGAGCAGACGGCCGAGCAGATCCTGCCGGGCCCAACCGACGCCCCGGCATGGTCGACGCTACGGGCGCACCTGATCCTGCTCGCCGCCCACGACATCGACCCGATCCACGCGCTCACCTCCGCAGCACACCACCGCGGGTTCACCGACGCCCACGACCCCGCCGCGGTCCTCGACTGGCGCCTCACCGACATCCGCGTCACCAGCGCCATCCGCGGACCCTTGCCCTGGCTGCCAGGCGTCCCGCAGTCGCTGGCCGACGACCCGACCTGGGGCGCGACTCTCTCCGCCCGCGCCGCCACCGTGCGCGCCGACACCGCCATCCTCACCCGCCACCTCACCGACACCGCCGACCAGACGCCCGCGTGGACGCGGCTCGGCCACGCCCGACCCGCCCCCGCCCTGCTCGCCCAGGTCGAGGTGTGGCGTGCCGCCACCGGAATCGACCCCCAGGACCGGCGCCCGACCGGACCCGCCCGCCCGCTCGGAACCCTCGCCGGCCGCTACCAGCAGCACCTCACCCGCCGTCTCGCCTCCGGCGACACGCCCGCGATGCAGGAATGGGCACCCACCCTCGACCGGATCCTCCCCCGCCACGACACCGACGCCTTCACGCCCGTGCTCGCCGAGCGGCTCGCCGCCCTCTCCCGCGCCGGACTGCACACCCCCACCCTGCTGCGCGACTCGCTCAGCACCGGCCCCCTGCCGGACGACCACGCAGCCGCCGCCCTCTGGTGGCGCCTCACCTCCCGCCTCTCCCCCGCCGTCGCCGCCACCACCACCGGCGACCTCCCGCTCACCTCAACCTGGACCGGCCGCCTCCCCGGACTGGTCGGCGCGGACCGCGCATCCGAACTGCGCGCGAGCAGCTGGTGGGCGACCCTGGTCACCGTCATCGACCACGCCCTCGCCCGCGGCCACACCCCCGAGACACTCCTGGCCCACATCCCAGAGCGGGAGCAGGACCTCGACCCATGCCAAGCCCTCATCTGGCGGATCAGCATCACCACCAACCCGACCCACCTCGACGAAGGCAGCGGCGACGGAGACCCCGGCGCCCTGCCTCCCGAGGACCTCGATCTCGAGCCGGTCTCCTGGGCGCCGACAGCCGCCGACCTGGCCGCCCTGCCGCCCCTGGACGAACCGGCCCTCCCAGACAGCAACGACATCGCCCCCCACGACCGCGCCGGAACCGGGGACATCTCCGACCCCGACGACGTCGAGACAGCCATCGCGTTCGCCGCCCTCCAACGACACCACGCCGAACCGCTGCCCCTGTCCGACCAGCAGATCGAGACCCAGGTCGCCCACGCCATCGAAGCCGACACCTCCCCCGTCACCCCGGAACGGATCGCCGCCCTCAATGCCCTGGCCACCGACTACTACAGTGGCGCCTTCCCCGGATCCTGGGCGCAGACCTACCTCACCGAGCGGCTCGCCGGCACCGACCTCACTGGCGACCCACACGCCCGTCCCGGCTACGCCCCCGCCGGGTGGACCGCCCTCATCGACCACCTCGGCGGACACGGCGCCACCAACGACGAGCTCCTCGCCGCCGGCCTGGCCACCACCACCCGCGACGGCAGGCTCATCGACCGATTCCGCGACCGCCTCATCCTCCCCATCACCCACCCCGCAGCAGGCCTCACCCACGAGGCCGAAGAAGCAGTCGTGCTCGGGTTCGTCGCCCGCCGCCACCCGACTCTCACGGACACCACCGGCGGCCCGAAGTACCTCAACACCCCCGACACCGTCCTCTTCCACAAAGGCGCCCAGCTCTACACCGCGGGCAGCGCGACGACGCCTGCGGACGCTACCCCGGTCCTGGTCGAAGGCCCCCTCGACGCCCTCGCCATCACCACCGCCGGCAACGGTCGCTACCTGGGTGCCGCTCCGCTCGGGACCGCGCTCACCGAAGAGCAAGCCCGCAAGCTCGCCGTTCACGCCCACCTCAGCGGAACGACCCCGATCGTGGCCACCGACGCCGACACCCCCGGACGCGCCGCTGCCACCCGGGCCTACTGGCTCCTCACCCAACACGGTCTCTCCCCCAACACGCTCACCCTCCCAGCTGGCAGCGACCCCGCCGAACTCCTCACGCGCCACGGCTCCGGCGCCCTCCGGCGAGCGCTCGAGGACGACGCGCCACTCTCCGCCATAGTCATCACCGCCCGACTCGACCAGCCGCACAGCACCAACAGCCTGCGCGATGCCGTGGCAGCTCTCGCCGCGGCCAGCCCTGACGCCTGGGACACCGGATCCATCCAGATCGCACAGGCCACCGACACCCCGCTGCCTGCCGTGCGCCGACACCTCGCCCGCGCGCTCAAGCAGCGCAGCCTCGATATCCGAACAACCACCGCCGAAAGCCTGCGCCGCAACCTGGACGCCGGCAAGCCAGCAGCGCCGAGCACCAGCTACCGCAGTGTGGATCAACACGAACGCCGCCACGTCCCGGCACCTGCTGTCGATAACGGACGGGCACGCTAAACCTCGTCCATTCACCCCATCAGCTTGCGCCGAATCGCGAGCGCCACATCGCAGGCCCGCGGGTTGCATAGATCTGGACCGATGGCATCGATATCAAGGTGTCCTGGTGTTGTGAACGCCCTGGCAGAACCTCTTCGTCTCGCCCGCTCCTGGCGCGCTGGCGCTTTCGGGCGGCTGACCCAAGAATCTGCGGCCAGCTGACGCTTTGTCCTTCAGGCATTGTTGAGGTCCTCACCGAGAGGAACGGATTGCGCCAACGCGCAGCGCCTTGATTTAGCGATTGGGTCGAATGACCCCACACAAGTTCAGTTCAGGAACGCGCAACCGCAATGGCCCGTGGTCCTCGATCGGAACTCGTGGAACGGAAGTGCACGAGGGCCCCAGTATGCAAAGCGTCAAACCCGTCCCTATCGTTGACATCGTCAGAATGGAAGAAGATGTTGCCAGGGAATGCCGGGTGCCGGATGAAGCCATAGTTTTCCCTAATGCTAACGATCTCCCCGATCATGGATGCGTCACCGGTCCCGGACGCCTCGGCCGACACTGGTGCCGTGCTCTGCTGATCGATCGTCAGCGCAAGTTCAGCAAGGCGTTTCCCAGCCGCAGGACATCCTTTGGTCTTGCTCAGTTTCAGGATCTCGTTGAGCAATTGAGACCAGCGACGTGCGGTGACGAATCTGACCAGCCCGCGACTAAGTGAATCCAGCCACTCCGAGAGGTTGGCGATGGATGTCCCGATAGTGATGCTTTGTGTGGCACCGTTCACAGCCTCTACCGCGCAGTCGGCTCCCGTGTCGCGCAGCCTGTTATCCGAAACACCTGACTCGAGTGCCGCGAGTGCGATCCCAAGACCCTTCTCGGCGCGACGGAATTGCAGCAAGGGATTGCGCTCCTCGCTACGAGCGTATTCGGCCCAGCGGCGGTATGCCTCAGCCAGGCTGCTGATCGCAATCAGTCTCGCCTTACCTGTCTGTATGACGGAGGCCGGCTCGATGAGGGCAACCCCTTCCGAAAAGCGGTGAGCCCACACCAAATAGGTCCCGAGAGCGACGGCGGTGTCAGCCTTCTTGAGCGTTTCGTGCGCCTCGTCGGCGTAAGCAATTGCCGACTTCACGTCACGCGCGCTTCGTGCCAGATAGCCCGCGAAGAAGTGAGCCACCACCGCGCGATCCTCGCCGTCAGCATGCTCATAGGCGCGTCTATAACAAGCGGTCGCGGTCGTCAGGTCACCGGCCTGACCCCTGAGATACCCCTCGACTCTGTCGACCTCCCAGAAGTCTGGGTTCAGCTTCCGAGCAAGTTCAACCTGCTTGAAGGCCTTGTCCAAGTCCCCCGCCTTCCCTGCTAGCAGGGCTTGGCGAAGGATTTGTGCCGTAGGCGCGTCCGCATCGGTCCGAGAGCGCACGACTACCGGCGCGAGCGAGCGCTCGGCAAGGTCTGAGGCTCGGCGCTCTTCGGTGGCTCGATACTCAGTCTCTCGCCGTAGGACTGCGCGTCGAACAGTGTCATCCGGCGGAACACGACGACTCAAGAACTGGGTGGCCGTTTCCGTGAGTACAACCCGTAGGTTCAAATCACCCGGACTCGAGGCGTTCTCGCGCCGGACCAACGACCCTCGCATCAACTCCTGGAGACCGACATTGATTTGATCCATTGAGCGTTGCAGCAGCACGACCAGTTCGTCCACTGACACAGGACGACCGAGGACCGCCAACGCTCCAAGCACCTCCCGCGCTGACGGCTCAAGGGAGTCGTACACCGATCGAACGCAGAACTCTAGGAGTTCGTCCTGGTGTCGAATCAGTTGGATCGGATCGTTCCCGGCTTCAACCGCGAGTGCAAACCATTTGATCGCCAAGGGACTATTCCGCAGTTTTGTGACCACTTGAACGCGAGCATCTGAACTGATTCTGTCTAGGCCCGCGATCCGTCGCGCGCGAACGAAGTCGTTAAACAGGCGTAGACTATCAGCGCGACTCAACGGTGAGAGCGGATACCGACGTTCGAACTCACCAACCCCGACGCGACTGGTGATCAGATAGCTCACCGTGTCTGGTAGACCATCATAAAGCGTTGCGAAGTCACTCCCCCCAACTGTCTCAAGATTGTCTAGAACAATCAGCACTCGTAGCCCTTCAAGGGCGCTGGCCAACTCTCTCGAACTACCTCCGAAGTCGTCATCGAGGGCTCGGCCAAGCGGTTGCAGTGCTCCTACGATATCCCGCGCCGCGCCCGCGATGTCGCGTACACCGTTTGCCGTAAGCTTCTCATGCTTGAGAGAGGTCCACAGAACCGCATCAAATGGCTGACTCGTGTCATCAGCTATTAAGTATGCGACCTCCAGCGCCAATGCAGTCTTGCCGATACCGCCCTCGCCGGTGATAGTCAGCACAGGCTCTCTGCCACGCTTAATGAGACTGACTAGGTCTGCGACTTCCTTAGCACGGCCGACCAGGCCGGTTTCATCGTAATCAGGAAGCGGCAAGTTGTGCAGCGTTAGTCCAGCGTCCGATTGAACAGTAACCAACGGTTCCCAAGATGGGTCGGCGACAAGCTGAGCGAGCGTTCGCTTCATCTCTGACCAGTATCGCGTCTGGAATTGGGTGAGGATCGAGACGGCAGCATCGCTGTCACCAGCAGCAAGAGGACGGGCATGCATCACCCGGTTCCGGATAGCGACCAGCCGATCCAGGTGTCCGGTTAGGTCCCGCACTTCAGACGCGTATTCACTAGGAAGCAGGCTACGGTGAGTATTGAGCAGGTCGTAAGCCTCGCGCATATCGAGATACTCTGTGATGGGATTGGCGTCGCCGGACGTCCCATCCTGAGCTCGCTTGACCGAGGCGCGCTCAAAGCAGGCGTTTAGCGCCGCTTCTTCACCTATTTCGTTAACGACGAATCTCACCAGTGCAGCACGCACGTCTCTCTCGAACGCGTCCATGAGCACGTACAGCCGCGCCCGGGTCATCGGAAGATCCTCAGATTGCGCCACGCTGCCCTCCCTGCCAGTTGTCAACACGCCCGACACTACTCAATGGATCTCTGTCCGCCGGTGGTGGTGGTCGCCATAAGCGCACCGCGACAAGGTTGGTCCCTGAGGATCGATACCTCCAGGTCAGCCCCAGGCACTGGAAACCTGGCCAGGCAGCAGATGCGTCTTGGCTGCGCCAACCGCACGGTTGGGGCTGCGTCCCATCACCCGGTAGTGAGCGCGACAGAGTGCGTCCTCGCGCGCTTTGTCGCTCCCTGCGGATGTGTTCTATGTCGGCGTGTCGACGGGGCGCAGGTGCACCCCCGTGCGGTGGAGCGGTTGCGGCGGACTGGGCGGGGCGAGGGTGGCGACGTCGGATTCGAAGGCTGCCATCCGTAGTTCCGTGGTCTCGTCGCTGCGGTGGCGGGTGTGGCGACCGCGTGATGGCCAGGGCTGGTGCTGCCTGTCTTCGCAATGGGCGCGAAGCCGCTGACGCATCCGGTCGGTGAACGCGGGCAGCACATACCGGTGGAACTCCTCCAGCGACTCACCCGTGAGGGCGTGCCCGGCGCGGCGGCGCGTGTCGGCGAGGAGGGCGATCTCGTGAACCAGGTGCGGGTGCGGTCGCCGGGCAGGAGCTCAACGACGAGACCTGGGCCATCGCCCAGTCCGACCTGATGATGCAGGACATCGACCCCGCCCGGATGCGCAACGGCAACACCCTCACCGGTGATGCGTTTCCGACCGAGAAGTTCGACTTCGTCCTCGCCAACCCCCCCTATGGCGTGGACTGGAAGGCGTACTCCGCCCCGATCAAGGACGAGCACGAGAAGCAGGGTCACCACGGCCGGTTCGGCGCTGGCCTCCCCCGCGTCTCGGACGGGTCGCTGCTGTTCCTGCAGCACATGCTCTCCCACATGAAACCGGCCGGGTCGCGGGTCGGGATCGTCCTGTCCGGGTCGCCGCTGTTCTCCGGGCAGGCCGGCTCCGGGGAGTCCGAGATCCGCCGTTGGATCCTCGAGAACGACTGGCTCGAAGGCATCGTCGCCCTCCCCGACCAGATGTTCTACAACACCGGCATCTCCACCTAAGTGTGGGTCCTCACCAACGACAAGACCGAGCCCGCTAAGGGCAAGGTCGTCCTCGTCGACGCCCGCGAACTGGGTTCGAAGATGCGCAAGTCCCTCGGCGACAAACGTAAAGAACTCACCCCGGCCGCGATCGACGACATCGTCCGGCTCTACCTCGGCGCCCACGACGAAACCGCCGACGACCCCCGCATCAAGGTCCTGCCCCGCGAGACCTTCGGGTTCCAACGAATCACCGTCGAACGCCCCATGCGCCGCCGCTGGGTCATCACCGAGGACACACTCGACAAGCTTGCGGCGTCCAAGGCCTGGGCCAAGTGGCCGGATGCGATCTCCTCACCACCGGGGGCGGCGATCGAGAACGTCCGCAGCATCTACGGCGGCTGGATCGGCACACAGTTCCCCACCGAGAAGGCATGCAAGGACGCGTTCACCGAGAACATGGGCGGCGGCGTCCCCATCGGCGTCATCAACGAGCTCGTCAGACTCGCGGCCGTTGCCGATCCCGACGCACAGGTCGTCACCGGCCGCGGCGGGAAGGTCGAACCCGACCCCGACCTACGCGACAACGAGAACGTGCCCCTGCCTGCCGGGTGGCTCGACCTCGACCAGGATCAACGCGTCAAAGCCCTCAAGACGGCCGCGGAGGAGCACCTCGCCACCGAGATCCATCCCTACGTCCCCGACGCCTGGATCGACCACACCAAGACCAAGGTCGGCTTCGAAATCCCCTTCACCCGCCAGTTCTACGTCTACACACCACCGCGCCCCGTCGACGAGATCGCGGCCGAGATCCGCAACCTCGAAACCCAGATCCAAAGCTGGATGAAAGACCTCGGACTGTGACGACGATCCCATTGCGCTATCTCGCGGAGATCAACCCGCAGACCCCGGAGTTAGAGGCCGTCACGGCTGATACACCAGTCATGTTCTTGCCCCTCGAGACGGTGTGGGCGGATGGGCGCGCGGACCAAACCCGGACCGTGCCCAAGAGAGCCGTGACATCGGGCTACACGAGGTTTCGCCCCGGAGACGTGGTGTGCCCCAAGGTGACGCCGACGTTCCAGGCCGGTCGATCCATGATCGCCCAAGCCCTCGGGGCGGGAACCACGGAACTACACATCCTGCGGCCGCGGCAGGACGTGGACCCTCGGTGGGTCTGCTACGCGGTTCGGTCGAAGCACTTCTTGGACGAAGGCGTCACCGCTTTTCAGGGTGTAGCTGGGCTTCAGAGAGTGCCGGCTGAATATGTGGCCTCGTTCCGGGTCGCCGACGTAAGCGTCGATGAGCAGCGGCGGATCGCGGACTTCCTCGACGACCGCGTCACCCGCATCGACCAGATCATCGCGGCGCGGACACTGCAGGCCAACCTCGTCGAGGAAGCGTTCTTGGCCCGCATGCGCGCCGGCGTCGCCGGAGCCCTGAACGATGACGACACGACAACTAACTCGGAGATCCCGTGGCTTGAACGGAGCCACTCCTCTGCGGTGACGGTGTCCATGGCGCGCGTCTTGACATTGCAGCGCGGCGTCGATCTGACTGACCAGCAGAGGCGTCCAGGCGATGTCCCCGTGGTCACCACCGCGGGCATCGTTGGACAGCACGACGAGGCCATCTGCCAGGGCCCGGGGGTCGTGATTGGGAGGTACGGGAGCGTTGGGAACGTGCACTGGGTGGATGAACCGTTCTGGCCGCACAACACCACGTTGTACGTGAAGCAGACCCAAGGCAACGACATGCGATGGATCTACTACCTTCTGCGGTCTTTCCCCTACGCAGCGATGCAGGCGCGAGCAGCTGTCCCTGGCATCAACCGCAATGACTTGGCAGTCGAGCTCGTGCCATGGATCCCGGTCCCGCTACAGCGACGCGCGGTGGAGCTTCTGGCCGCAGATGAACATGCAAGCAAGGAGCACCGAGCCGAACTGGAAGCATCAGTGACCCTGCTGACCGAGTTCAAGCAGTCGTTGATCACCACGGCTGTGTCTGGGGAGTTGGATGTGTCGACGACCGGTAGCGGGATTCCGGGATAAGGGAGGGGTGCCGGGTATGTCGGTGACGCAGGAGTCGGCGTTCGAGGGGAACATCGAGGCGCATCTGCTCGAGCAAGGTTGGGCCAGCGTCGCGCCGGACGGCTATGACCGGAAGACGGGGGTGTTCGGGGATGAGGTGATCGCGTTCGTTCAGGCGTCGCAGCCAACCGAGTGGAAGCGCCTCGTGGCCCGGCATGGGGGTGAGGCGACAGCACGGTCGAGATTCCTCAAGGTCGTCACCGACGCTCTGGATCAGCGAGGCACGGTGAGCGTGTTGCGGTCGCCGGTGAAGGACAGTGGGGTGTCGGTGCGGCTGTGCTACTTCAAGCCCGCGTCGGGGCTGAACGCGCAGCAGAGCGCCCGGTACGCGGCGAACCGGCTGGGGGTGACCCGGCAGCTGCATCACTCGGAGTCCCGCCCGGGTGACTCGCTGGATCTGGTGTTGTCAGTGAACGGGATCCCGGTCGCGACAGCGGAGCTGAAGAACCCGCTGACCGGGCAGGGGGTGGAGCACGCCAAGACTCAGTACCGCACAGACCGGAACCCGCACGACCTGATCTTCCGGGCACGGGCGCTGGTGCATTTTGCGGTGGATCCGCATCACGTGGCGATGACGACCCATCTGGCGGGGCAGGAGACCCGTTTCCTGCCGTTCGACCAGGGCAGCGCGGGCGCCGGCTCATCCGGTGGGGCGGGGAACCCGCCGGTCAAGACGGGGTATCGCACGGCATACCTGTGGGAGCGGGTGTGGGAGCGGGAGGCGTGGCTGGACCTGCTCGGCTCGTTTATCCATGTCGAGGACGGGCGGGTGCTGTTCCCTCGGTTTCATCAGTGGCACGCGGTCCGTTCGATCCTGGCCGCCACCTACACCGATGGGGCGGGGGTGGACCGGCTGGTCATGCACTCGGCCGGGTCGGGCAAGTCGAACACGATCGCGTGGACCGCGCACGCCCTCTCCCGCCTCCACGGCGCTGATGATCAGCCGATCTTCGACAAGGTCGTCGTCATCACCGACCGCAAGGTCCTGGACCGTCAGCTGCAAGCGACCGTGGCGGGTTTGGAGCACACGCCGGGCACGATCGTGCGGGTCGACCAGCACTCCTCCCAGTTGAAGGAGGCGTTGGAGGGCAACGCGGCCCGGGTCATCATCACGACCCTGCAGAAGTTCCCCGTCGTGGCCAAGCTCGCCGCCGAGGAGGCCGCCACCGGCGAGCAGCGCGGGGTGGTGGGGCGCCGGTTCGCGGTCATCGTCGACGAGGCGCACTCCTCGACCACCGGCGAGGGCGTGACCAAGCTCAAGACCGTCCTCGGAGGTCAACCGGCTTCGGAGGAGGACGCACTGGCAGCGGCCGAGGCCGAAGAGTCTGACCTGCACGACGAGACGGGCGGGCCGGAGGAGGCGCTGTGGGCGAGCGCGTTGGCGCGGGGGAAGACGAAGAACCTGTCGTTCTTCGCGTTCACCGCCACCCCGAAACCGAAGACGCTCGAGACGTTCGGACAGACCGTCGCGGGGCCGGACGGGGAGCCGGTGAAGGCGCCATTCCACACGTACTCGATGCGCCAGGCGATCGCCGAGGGGTTCATCCTCGACGTGCTCGCGAACTACACGACATACGCGGTGTACTACAAGCTCGCCAACGCCCACCCCCGCAACGACCCCGAGCTCGACTCGAGGAAGGGCCGGGCCGCCCTCGCACGGTTCGCCTCCCTGCACCCGTACGAGCTGAACGCCAAGGCCGAGATCATCGTCGAGCACTTCCTGCAGAAGACCCGGCACAAGATCGACGGCCGGGCCAAGGCGATGGTCGTCACCCGCTCCCGGCTGCACGCGGTGCGCACCAAGCAGGCCCTGGATGAGTACATCTCCCGGAAGGGCTACGACCAGGGCGCCTCGGCGTTGAGGACGCTGGTGGCGTTCTCCGGGACCGTGACAGACCCGGACGCGCCCGACCTGCAGTGGACCGAGCCGGGCATGAACGGGTTCCCCGAGAGCCAGGTGCCGAAGCGGTTCGCCTCGGAGGAGTTCGAGGTGCTCGTTGTGGCCGAGAAGTACCAGACCGGGTTCGATGAGCCGTTGCTGCACACGATGTACGTCGACAAGAAGCTCGGCGGCGTCAAGGCCGTGCAGACCCTGTCCCGGCTCAACCGCACCCACCCCGGCAAACAGGACACCTTCGTCTTGGACTTCGCCAACACCGCCGAGGAGATCCAGGCCGCGTTCGAGCCGTTCTACGAGCAGTCGCTGGCGAACCCGACCGAGCCGAACATCCTCTACACGATGTTCTACGACCTCGGTGCTGCCGGCATCCTGTCGGGCGAGGAGATGGACGCCGCCGTCGCCGCCCTGCTCTCCGACGACCCCAGTCGGCAAGGGGAGATTTACGCCAACCTCGGCCCGGCGGTGGGGCGGTTCATCGCCCTCGAGGACGAGGCCGCGGAGGAATTCCGGGCCACGCTTCAACGCTTCACCCGTGCGTACGCGTTCATCGCCCAGATCATGCCCTTCACCGACCCCGACCTCGAACGGCTCTTCCTCTACGGGCGGATGCTCCTGTCCGATCTCCCCGCCCGGGAGAACGACCCCATGCCGCAGCTGTCCAAGTCGGTCCAGCTCACCCACCTTCGGATCGCCGCCACCTCCGAAGGTGCCATCACGCTCGAAGGCTCGGAGGATCCCGGCACCGCCCTCCCCGGCGAGGGGAAGGGACCGATCACCGATCCTGAGATGGACAAGCTCTCCGCGCTCATCGTGGCGATGAACGAACGCTACGGAGCCGAGCTCACCGAAGCCGACAAGGTCTGGGTCGACCAGCAATGGACCGTCGTCAAAGAGGACCCAGAGATGCGCGCCGTCGCCGAGCACAACGACCGCTCCCAGTTCGAGATGGTCCTGGAGAAGCGCGTCGAGAACATGCTCCTCGACCGGCACGGCAAGAACGAAGTCCTCTTCGACATGTTCTTCGCCAACCCCGAGTTCCGCCAGTACCTCGTCGACTACCTCGCCGGCACCTACGACGAGTTCAGGCAGGAGGCGAGCTGAAGTGGGCGGCAAGCAGATCCGGCTGTTTCTCGTCGACGGCACCCCCGGCGGCCTCACCACGCTCGAGGTCGGCCAATGGGTCGGTCACCTCGTCAGCGGTCCGCGGTCTCAGTTCGCCGACCTGCTCAAACGGGCCGAGGTGACCAAGCCGGGGGTGTACCTCCTCGTCGGGTCTGATGAGAGTGCCCCCGACGGGACCGTCTGCTACATCGGCGAGTCCGACGACGTGAGCGGCCGTCTGCGCAACCACGTGCGAGACAAGGAACGCGACTTCTGGGACCGGTTCGTCGTCATCACCTCCAAGGACGAGCAGCTCACCAAGGGTCACGTGAAGTACCTCGAGTCACGCCTGGTCGAGCTCGCCGGGCGAGCCCAACGCTGCCTTCTTCGCAACGGCAACGAACCCCGCCTGTCGTCGCTCCCAGAGGCGGACCGCTCTGACATGGAGTACTTCCTCGACCAGCTCCAGACCGCCCTCCCGGTCCTAGGGATCAACATCTTGCGCGGTCGGGTCGAATCGGTCGACACACTCAGCCCGCCCAAAGCGAGCGCCTCGCCCGTCTTCGAGATGCACGTCCCGAAGCGGGGACTCACCGCTCGAGCGCAACAGATCGACGGAGAGTTCACCCTGCTTGCCGGATCTCGGGTCGCCCCTCGGATCCGCGCCTCGGCCACGTTCGCCGAGTCCACGGCCAGCGCATACCGGGCTCTCGAAGCACGCCGGTCCGCGCTCGTCGACAACGGTTCGATCGTCCTCGACGACGGGGCTCACGTCCTCAGTCGTGATGTCGTCTTCCACTCCCCCTCGACCGCCGGCGCCATCGTTGCCGGACGATCCTGCAACGGCCGCACCACCTGGAAGACCGCCGACGGACTCACCTTCGCCGCTTGGGAGACATCTGGCCTCAACGAACCATCCACTGGGGCCTTCGAAAACAGGGGAACCTGAGATGCCCACATTCTTTGGCAGCAACCTCGGCCGGCATCGGCAAGGGTCGTCCTCGCGAGAGTGCACGGCATGTCGGGGATGAAAGCCCAGGGCGCCGCCGAGCATCTATCGGGTCTGTTGGGAACTATGTTCGGCTACGAGAGCGACTACTTCGTCGGGGTTACGGAGGAAGACCGAATCGATGTCGACCCGGACACGGCTTGGTTGATCGTTGAAATGCTGTACGAGCTGCTACCCGACTGTTGGCGTGCGGAACGCTTCTACGGACATGCAGTAGAGGACGGGTGCCCGTTCCCGAATGCCATCTGCTTCTCATGCGCCGATCGAGGCAAGAAGCTTCCGACGAGGGCTATGGAGAAGTTCCGGCAGAAGCATTGAGTCCGGGCTTCGCTGATCTCGTGCGGACTGCCCTCCCTCACGTTCTTCGGCAGTCTCGCGCGGCAGTCACTGCGCCACCGCCGTAGGACTCGGCATACTGCAGGACGTCGTTGACGTACCAGTGGGCTCGGTTGTAGGCGAAGAGCGCGTCGCGGACTCCGTCGGGGCCGTTGTGAACTCTGGAGGCGGTGAGGTAGTTGGCGGCACTCATGGTCGAGTCGGCGTCGTTGAGGATGTCGGCGCGCCCGTCACCGTCTCCGTCGACCCCGTAGATCCTCCAGGTGGCGGGCATGAACTGCATGAGGCCTTGGGCGCCAGCGGTGCTGGTGGCGCGGATACGGCCGTGTGCGGTCTCGGCCATGCCGATGCCGGCGAGCAGCGTCCACGGCAGGTCGTACCTCTCCGCTGCCACGGCATAGAGCGCCTTGATCTCGGGCGGGATGGGCAGTGCCGGGTTGGTGATCGAGTTCAGGCGTGGCTCGCCAGGCTCTGGCAGCTCGAACGAGCGGGCAGCTGCAATCACCGAATCCGCGCTCGAAGCAGGTGATTCTGACGCGCGCGCCGTGGGGGCGATGGGGCGGCCGTCGAGGGGTGCGCCCTGGTTGGCCATGAAGGGGACGGGGTCGATGGGGGTGCCGTTCTGGCGGACTTCGTAGTGGAGGTGGTTGCCGGTGCTCCTTCCGGTGGAGCCTTCGGTGCCGAGCCGCTGTCCCATCGACGCGTTGGCGCCGACGGTAATGGCCGGGTCGATGCGAGCGAGGTGGGCGTAGGCGGTGGTGATGCCGCCGCCGTGGTCGATGAGGACGAGGTTGCCGTACCCGCCGGAGTCACCCGCAAAGGTGACGGTGCCGGTCGCGGCGGCGACGATGGCCCCGCCGGTGGGGATGGAGGTCATGTCCTGGCCGGTGTGTGGTCGCCAGGTGCGCAGGATGGGGTGGAACCGCATCCCGAACCCGCGAGCCCCGACGACGTACGCCTGCTGGTACGGCGGCCGCCAGGACCCGCTCGGCGGCGCACCGACCGCGGTGCAGGTGTCGAGCTGGGTGGCGGTTGCGGTGGAGCCGGTGACGATGAGCGCCGCCATCAGGAGGGGTGCGCCGAGGAGCAGCAGGACCGCTGCGGTGATCGCGGAGACCAGTTTCGTCATCGGAGCCCCTCAGGCCGCGCCCTCAAGAGCTTGGTTTGTCCACGTGAGGTGCTGTTCGATGGGGTGCAGGTGCGTTTCGACTTTGTGGGACCGCTCCCCTATCTGCCAGAGGGCGCGTCCTTTGCGGTGCATGGCCCAGCCGGTGATGGCATCGGTGGCGATCGGTCCCAGTCCGAGCGTGTCGTCGAGCTCGTGGGCGACGCCGGGTTTCTGGCCGTGGAGGATCTTGATGTCGGCCAGGTGCATCAGGTCGCGGGCGATGGTGGCGGCTTGGGAGCCGTGGTCGCCGACGGTGAGCATGTCGGAGGGTTTGTGGGCGTTGGCCCATTGGATGTCGCCGCCGCGGCCGGCGACGCCGCGGGAGAGGCGGAAGTCCTCATCGAGGCTCTTGACGGCCTCGATCCCGAGCCGCATGGCTTTCCACATCTCGTCCCGGATGACGATGCGCAAATCCCCGGGGTCGGCGATCTCCCGCATCCCCCGGCCCCAGGAGTTCAGGCAGACCAGCGCGATCCCGACGGCCTCATCCCCCAGCGGAGCGAGGCGGGACAGCGAGAGCGACTGGATGGGGGCGTTCCAGTCCACGTCGATGCTGGTGTGGTCGTCGAAGAGCCCAGCGAGGGCTCCGGAGACGAGCTGCCCGAGGGCGTCCCGGAGGACTCTGGTCTCATCGAGGAAGTCCTGCCGGCTCGCGTACCGGCACTGAGAGATCAAGTTGTCGGTGGGTTGGTCGAGGTAGCGCCACAGAGCCGGGATGGTGGTCTCGGTCAGGACGCTGTTGGCGCGGTCGTAGCCGGTGAGATCCCGTAGCGCGGCCTTGACGACGGCTTCCTCGGAGGGTCCGAAAGGCACGCGCTGGTCGCCGATCCTCTGGCTGCCCACGAGTGCGCGCAGGAGGGTGAGCCAGCGGCCGAAGACGACCGCCGCCCGCGACTGCGCTTCCTGCGCGGACAGGTGGTTCCAGCCGTGGGCGAGCGGTCCGAAGGCGAGGGGGTTGATCCGGGCGGGCAGGCCGGGGCCGAGTGTGAAGGGTTGGACGTTGAAGAAGTGGCAGAGCCTCTCGTATTCGTCTTTGGGGTCGCCGAGGATGAGGATGCGGTAGCCGAAGTCGGTCATGCGCAGGGCGAAGGCTTTGGTGGTGGCGGACTTGCCGGTGCCGGGTTTGCCCATGCAGATGACGTTCGGGTTGGTCACCGGGATCTCGTCGTCCAGGACCCAGCCGATGGGGTCGGCGTAGAACGCGGCACCGGAGAGGGTGTCGACCCCCATCTGGGCACCGGTCGGGGGTAGGCCGGGGCCGTGGATGAACGGCCAGAACACCGGCGCCTGATCCGACGGCATCCGGTACGACACGACCGGGGCTGTCGCGGGAGCCCACCCCCGCCCCGCCCGGCGTGGCCCGCGCCGCGGGGCGTACCGGAGCAGCCGTGGGTCCTTGACCGGGTCCGGCTGAGCTGGGTGGGTGGGTAGGTCGTGGCCGAAGTCGGCGAGCAGTCGGGTCATGTCCCGGCCACTCCCGCGCTGCGTTCTGCTCATCGTGTCTTCGCTCCTGGTCTCAGGTGGTGGTGCGGGTGAGGCTGATGCCGAGGGGGACGACGGAGGCGGCGAACGCGACGTCCTGGGCGAGGTCGAGGCGGAGCGGGGCGAACCCGGCGCGGCGGATGGAGGCGTCGAGGTGGCGGGCGTGTTCGGCGATGCGGGCGGTCTTGGGGACGGTGACGGTGCACACCGCGTACGGGCGGGTGACGGCGGAGCCGCGGGCGAGCTTGGCCTCCAGCGCGCGGACTTGGTCGTTCTCGTCGCGGGAGCGGGTGGAGGTGCGCATCTTGGCCTTCTCGCGCAGGCCTTGGCCCATGTCGGCGGCCCACTCGCTGCTGGCGGACTGCCGCGCGGCGGAGGTTTGGGTGAGGATCGGGTAGGCGACGAGGTAGCTGCGCCGCTCCCCCGGCTGGGTCGGCGTCAAGACCGGGGCGAGGGCGCCGAGGACGGCGCCGCGGATGGGGAGGGTGATGGTGGCGCTGATCGAGTTCCAGGCGTCGTGGGAGTAGTGCCGGGCGGCGGGGTCGGCGCCGGAGGGGCCGGCCATCGACCACGGCACTGCAGCATTCACCGTGTCATCGGCGGCGTGTGCGGTGAGGGCGTCGATGATCCCGGCCCGATCGCCGGGGGCGAACCCGGTGCGGCAGGCGGCGGCGAGCTCGGGGCTGGTCAGCCACGCCACAGACGTCATCCCGAGGCCGCCTTTGAGCTGTGCCTCGACCTCAGCCAATACCCCATACAGCACGGCAGCGCGGGCGTCGATGCCGCGGCCGGCCTCCCGCGCGACCTTGCCGAGCCGGGCCTCGGGGACGACGACGGTGACGTAGGCCTCGGTGCGCACCGACGCTGAGGTCAGGGCCTGCTGCAGCTGGTCGTTGACGGTGCGCACCTCGAGTGGGCTGCCGGGGTGGCGGTGGCGGGTAACCCACTGATCGCGTTCGGCGCCGTCATCCGGGACGGTCCGCACAAGGAAGAGAATCTCGTCGACCAGGTCGCTGCGGCTGGCTTGGTCGAGCAGTTCGGCCAAACCTTGGCCCATCCGGGCCCGGTCGTGCGTGTCGGCCATGCCGGTGCCGGAGTGGACGATCGCGGCGGTCGCCGCCCAGGTGCGGGCGGCGTGGTTCTGGATGACCGCCACCCGTGCCCCGGACAACCCGGTGGGCGGTCCTTCGTGGATCTCGATCCCGGCCAGGACCCCGGGCAGGTCCACCTCGTCCACGTCAGTGATGGCGCCCCGCGAGGCGCGGGAACGGTAACGGGTCCAGCCGGTCAGGCCGCCGACGGCGAACCCGGTCACGGCGAGCAGCCAGCCGATGGCGGAGCGTCCCCGCACCGGCACCACCGTCACAGTGATCACGCCGGCGGCGATGAGCAGGAACATGCCCGCTGAGGCCCAGGCCTGTTCTTTGAGGGCCCAGAAGAACGGCAAGGTCGCGGCGGCAACGATGGCGGCCTGCCAGCCGGTCAGCCCGAGGAACCAGCCGATCCGTGCCTTGCTGTACTGGCTGTAGATCTGCGCCACGGTGACGCGCCTCCCTTGTTAGTTGGTGGTGTGTTCTTGGGCTAGACGGGCACGACGGGCACCGACCCGGCCGCCCCCGCTGCCTTGGCTCCAGCGCCTGCTCCCCCACCGGCTGCCGTCGCGCCCGAGGTGGCCGGTGGCCCTGGCATACCTCCGCTGCCGCCAGCGGGCATGGTCGGGAACGCTGGCGCCGGCATCGGTTGCTGCTCCGAGTGGGTTCCGGAGGAGGGTGCCTGTCCGGCGCCTCCCGCGCCCCTACCCCCTTCTCCCCCGCCGGCTTCGGTGCCGTTGACCTGGGGGTTGGCGGTGTCCTTGCCGGCGCCGTTCTGGGCTCGGCTGCGGGACATGTCGGGGATGTAGGTGTTGTGGCCGACGCCCATCTGGTTCGAGAGGTCGGCGCCGATGCTCGCCCCGGTGGTGCCGAGTGTGGTGGCGATGCCGAGCCCACGGGAGGCGACCTGCCCGGCTGCACCGCCGACCGTGGCGAGCATGCCGCCGCCGGCGTTGGCGGCGCGCTGGCTGGTAGCGGCCTCGGTGGAAGCCTCTCCGTGGGAGCGGCCGGTGTCGTCGGCGGTCGACGCCGCCGACGACCCGGAACTACTGCCGCCGCGGAGGAGACCTTGGAGGCCGCCTTCGGCGACCAGGCCGGCGCGCATCGCGGCACCGGACGATGTGCCGGGGTCGACGAAGGCGAGCAGCTTGAACAGCGCGAGCGGCGAGAAGGCGCCAATGAAGATGAGCAGCACCGCGGGGACTGCGGAGCCGATGGCGGCGGCGAGGTTGTCGGCCCAGCCGAGGGCGACGCCGTTGGAGACCTGCACCCCGAGGCCGAGCATGAGCATCATGAGCACGGGGGTGAAGGCGGCGGCGTGGAACCAGCGGAACGTCTTCCAGAACCAGGACCGGCCGCCCTCCCACACCAGCCCCGCCGCAGCAATCGGCGCGGTGGCGGCCAGGATCATCAACGCCCCAGCACGGGTGAGCATGACCAGCAGGTGTGCGACCGCCCCGAAGAGGAGGAAGAACCCCATCATGCCGAGCACGGTGGCGAGCATGGACTCGGTGATGTCCTCCGGGGAGAACGCCGTCCAGGGCTGCCACGCGGCGAGCTGGTCGACGTCGAGGAGCTGGCGCATGACCGCCTTGGTGAGTCCGCCGGCGGCGGCGAGGACGGCGACGGCGTAGACGATCCACCCGGCCCAGACCATGACGTACTGCGCCGCCCCGATGAGGACCCTGGCGAGGGACTGCCCGTCGCGGCGGACGGCGGCGATGCCGAGCTGCACCATGAGCAGGATGAGCACGAGGGTGCCAGCGATCCAGAACGTCACCTGGTAGATCCCGGCCATCGGGCCGGTCGCGGTCAGCTGGGGGGTGAGGAAGTGGTCCTCGATGGTCAGCACCACCCGCAGCAGCCACAGCGCGGCGTTCCAGACGCTGAGCATGGCCACGGTCCACGCGTCGGCGGCCACCGAGGCGGCGGCGCTGCCGAGCGCGGCGAACGGGTCGATGAGCTCCCACCAGATCACGACAGGTCTCTCTTTCAGTTCTCTGCGGGGATCCAGGTGCGCCAGCCGGCCCGCGTGGCGAGCTCGGTGCCGGGCCATGTCGAGGGCGCCGGAGCCGGTTCCGCCCCGGCGGCGATGACCCAGCGGCCACCAGCTGCGTCGGTCGTCCAGTGCATGCGGGCGCAGTGGCCGTAGCCCATCCGGGCGGCCGTGACGACGCGGGCCTCGACGTGCATGAGCACGCACGCCAGCGTCCAGTCGGTGCCGTCGACACCTTTGACCTGGGCCGCGACGGGGGTCGCGACCAGTGCCGCGCCGGGGTCGGTGAGGTGGGTGCCGGCGTCGGAGCCGAGGAAGGCGGCGAGGTTGCGGGTTAGGGTCCACTCGTGCGCCGGCGGGGCACCGGGTGCGGCCCACTCGGCGTAGATGGCGTGGGCGGTCTCCAGGGAGAGGCTCTGCAGGGTGGCAGTCGCGATGGCGGCGAGCTGCCCGACCGCACCCGCCGGGGTGCGCGGGTACCCGGTCGGGACGTCCGCGGGGCCAACCCGTCCCGCAGCCGGGATCGCGGTCGGCTCGGCCGGAATGGTGGCGGGCTCGCCGCCGCGGGCGGCGTCCGGCGGGACGGCGAGCATCGGCGCGGCCGCGATCGCGTCCCGCCGTGCGTCGCGGTCCGGGATGGCGCCGACGTCGACGATCACCGGTTCTGCCGCGGCTGCGGCCTCCGGCGGGTGGCTGGTGAGGGCGGCGTGGACCGCATACGCCAACCCGGCCAGCAGCAGGACGACAGCCGCGGTGACGGCGGCGAGGGTGCGCTGCAGCCTCCGCCGATCCCAGGCATCCATGGTGGGTGTGGTGGTGGTCATCAGACGCACCCGGATCCGGTGATGCCGCCGATCATGCCGGGCAGGATCATGTACCCGACCGCGGCGAGGAAGACCACGGCGATGGAGACCACGCCGACCTTGCTGGCGTGCGGCATGGAGAACAGCCGGCCGGCGACGACGGCGCCGATGGCGACGACGACCCCGACGACGAAGAGGATGAGGACACCCCACAGCACGTACCCGGTGATTTGGTCGGCGTAGGCCTGCGCGCCGGGCGGAGCGACCGGGCACACCGCGCCCGGGAAGACACTCGGGATGGATGAGGAGGTCATGAGGGGGTTCCCTTCTCGGGTGAGGCGCTGCCGTGGCAGCGGGTGAGGATGGTGGCGGCGGCCTTGAGCAGCCGCGGCGGCAGCGGCGCCGAGGAGAGACCGTCCCGGGCCAGGTGCTTTTCGGTGGCTACCGGGATCAGCCGGTCGGTGCTCTGCAGGGCGCGCAGCGTCGGGCTGGACAGCGTCCAGGACGGGGGGCTCCAGCGGCGGGCGGCGCCGACGAGCGCGACGAGGCACCGGTGCGGGCCGAGGATGGTCGCGGCGACGTCGAGCCGCCGCAGCCCCGGGACGGTCGCGGAGGTGACCAGGAGCACCGTCTCCGCCGTGGCGACCTGCTGCTCGACCCAGCCGGGGGTGGCCAGGACCTGCCCGAGGTCCCAGCCGACGTCGAGGACGGTGACCGACGGTTCGGCCCCGGTCGGGTGGTCTGGTAGCGGCACCTCGGCGAGGGACAGGTGCACTCCCCCGGCCCGCAGGATCTCGACCCGGTCGCGGCGGCCCAGGCGCCACCCGGTCGGGGTGTGCCCGAGCTCGGCCGTCGCCGCGGTGGTCAGGCCGGAGCAGGTGGCCGAGCAGCACTCCACCACCCGCGCGTCACCGGCTGCGGTGGCCAGCGCCAGCGCCAGGGTCGAGGCGCCGCACTGGCCGACACAGCCGATGACCGGCAGCACCGGCTCGGCCGGGGACCACGTCGACACCGCCGAGGAGAACGACAGGCGCTGGTGCCTTCCGGTGCGACGGTGGGGGGCGCGGAACTGGCCGGCCTGGACGGCCCGCCAGGCCCGCTGGAGCTCCTCGAGAGCGACCGGACGGGTCGCGAGCGGGCTCACCGCACACCCCCGCGTGGCAGCGGGGTCGGCAGGGGTACCGGGGCAGGGTCGGCGGCGTGTGCGGTGGTGGGCGGCAGGGGAGTCATAGTCCCTAATGCCGCGATCGCGGTTCTGAGAGTCACGAGCACGATCCGGGCCATCCGGGCACAGGCGGTGCGGACAGGGGCGGGGCTCATGACGCCTTCTGCAGGTAGCCGTAGGCGGCCGCGACGGCGTCCAGGCTCTCCCGTGCCCGGCGTCGGACCGTGGACAGCGAGCAGCCCGACTGGGCGGCGACGCTCTCCAGGGCCGGGATCGAGCAGAGCCCGCCGAAGCCGCGTCCGGCGCGGGACACGCGATGCTCGCTCGCTGCCTCGGCCAGTGCGGTTAGCAGGGCACGGTCCTTCTCGGTGATGACGTTCTCGGCAACCGCCTGGTCAAGCACGGTCCGCACCCGCCATGACGCCTGGGCGCGCCGGTAGGCGTCCTCGGCGTGCGGGCGTGGCCGGGTCTCCAGCAGCTGCCAGGTCGCCTCGGTCGGGTCCACCGGCGTCAGCGCGTCGCCGCGCAGGTCCCGGATCACCGCCCGGCGCGTTCTCAGCAGGACATTGGCCGCCACCTTGGAGAGCCGCTCCCACGGGAAGGCGCGGATCTCCAGCCACAGCTGGCCCGCGACGTAGTGGTCGATGTGCGGTGAGTAGCCCTCCAGCCGGTGGGCCAGCAGCGACGCGCCCGGAACTAACAGGTAGGCCAGGGCGGCGGTCGCGGCCACGTCGTCGCCGCCGCGTGGGCTGGCCAGTCTCGCCAATCGGTGCAACACCGCATCCGCTTCCACCAGGGCGGGCAGCGGCGCTTGCGGCCCCGTCCGTGCCTGCACCCACTCCGGCAGCTCCAGCAGATCCGCTACCACCGCCAAGACCGGGTCGTCCTGGCCCCACCGCGCCCACCGGTCGCGGGCCTGCGCGAGCAGGCCCTCCTCCGGGTCGTCTACTCCCAACCGTGTCGCCACACTCATGTCCCTGCTCCTTCTCGTGGTGTGTGTGCCTACGAGCAGGACGGTGCCAACCGGTCGCCCCCCCAAACGCCGAAAACGGGCCTTCCAGGGGGAGGGGCGCTCCTGCGGCGAAATGCGTTTTCGCAGGTCAGCGGGGTTGCCCCCCAACGCCCCCCCGATCGTTTCGGCAAAATGCTTGCCAGCCGCCCTACGGGCCTCTCACCGCCCCCAAGAACCGTGGCTGGCGCACCCCTCGGGAGGCCCGCCGGAGCAGTGCTCGACCGCCAAAAACGGGGACCGAGCAGAGCCCGGTGATGCCAGAGGAGGCGGAAGAAGGCGCGTCCCGGGGAGGCAGGGGGTGCCTCAACCCGGGACGCTAGGCCCGCACGATCGGGGGGGTGATCGCGAAGGCCTGCAGACGATTCTGTCACGTCCCGCGTGTGGCCCTGCAGGTCCTGGAGCGGCCCCGAGCAACGTCCTCAACAGCCAGGCGCCGCGTCGGCCCGCACCGGGCCTCCCGGTGCCGGCTCAGCCGTCGCCGGGATGGACAAGGTCGGAGGCCCTGAGACGGAGCGCCGAGGTGGTCGCCCACCGCGACGGCAGCCAGGCTGCACCCAACACCGACCACCGGGACGTGGCCGCGGTGTACGGTCATCACACTCGAGCGGGGGGCGTGACATGTGGGGCGCAATCCGGCGAGTGGGCCGAGCGCTGGGCGCCGCGTCGGGACGTTGAGGTCGTCAACGAGGCAGGCGAGCTGATGCTGCCGTCCACCGTTGATCGGGCCGGGGCCTGGCAGCTCCAGGCCCTGCCCGACCCCGACGCACACGAGGTCACCATCGACGGCGTCCGACTCGAGAACGAGGGTTGGGACTGTGGCCCACAGGGATATGTGGCCGTAGATCACCTGTGCTCTGTGTCCGGGCACCTTCGCTCAGTGCCCGAAGAGGAGGGCCTCGCGGGCCGCTTCGACGACCTCCGGTGTCACCGTCGGGAGGTGGTTGATCTGGCGGATGCGTTCAATCTGAGTGAGGAGTCGGTCGACGAGGCGGAAGTTGCCGCCGGTGACGCGGGCGACCGTGGTGATGGCGGCGGCCTGAGCCAAGTCGTCTTCGTCCGGGTGCTTATCTGATTGCCAGCGGCGGGTGAGGACGGCGGTGAGCTCGTCGGGCCCCAGTGATCGGTACTCGTGGGCGAAGCCGATCCTGCTGTAGAGCTGGGGGTAACGGGCCAGGCGCTTCTCGATCCCGGGCATGCCGATCAGGATGACGCCGAGGCGGTGTCGGTCGTAGTAGTCGCGGACTTGCTCCAGCCCGACGGTTCTAAGCCGGTCGGCTTCGTCGATGATGAGCAGCTCGGTGAGCGCAGAGCCCGCTGAGGCCGGGTGCACGAAGGGGTCGACCTTGCCGTACTGGTGGTAGTCGACGGCGTAGGAGATCTCCTGGCACGCGCGGGGCAAGGCCCGGTCGACTTCGCGGGTGCTCGCGTTGACCGTGGGCGTCCAGAACGCGGTCCGCGCCTGCAGGACGCGTTCGGGCACGGCACCGGGATCGGTGCCGCTGGTGAGGGTGTGCTGCCAACGCGCCCAGTGATCCGTGCCGGCGTAGTGGCGAGCAGACAGGGTCTTGCCAACCCCGGGCGGCCCCCAGCACAGCCCGACGTGGCGGTGGCGTCGCACGGTGTCGGCGAACTCTGCGAACCGCCGGTGCTCCTTCGTGACCAAGAAGGAGACCTGCTCCTCACGCGGCGCCGGCGGGACAAGCTCACCCAGTCCTCTGGTCAGGAAGCGCCGGCCGTCGTCGTTCTTGCCGAGGATGCTCCGGTCGGGGGCAGGTTCAGTCGTTGGCATAGGTCCGCAGCCTGTGACGAGGGACGGGCGGCTCGGCCGGCGGACGCTGCCCGTCCACGCCCGGCAAGCCCGCGGGCTGCACCACGGCGTAGTGGTGATCCGCGGGCAAGGCGTCGGCCAGACTCCGACGCTCGCGCAGCTCCTTCTTCAGCGCCCGCCGTCTGGCGACGCGAGCGTCCTGCAGCTGCTCCAGCGTGACTGCTTCGCGGGCGAGCTCAGGTGCGATCGCCCGGCACAGGTACTTATCGCAGTAGTAGACGCGGACCTCGGCTGCGTCGCGGGGGTCGTAGCGGATGGTGACGCTCTCTCCGACGTAGGCGGCGAGCACCGGGCTGATGTACCGGGTGCCGGAGAAGCGGATCCCGTCACGTTGGACGATGCGGCTGGTAGCCGCCGTGAGCAGGAGCGTGTCGAGGTCCTCCGGGTGGGCTGGGCTGCGAGGGATCCAACCGTCGGCGAGCCAGCGGACCACGGGCGGCTGCCGGGTCTCGGAGTGCGGCCGGCTGTGATACTCCTCGACGACGAAGCGCTCGACTGCGCTGTCGAGCTCGGCGAGGGTGAGCTGCGGCGGTGTGGTGGGTTGCCCGCCGGTGCCGTGCGGGATGTACCCCGGCAGGTGCGGCAGCAGCTCGGTGGTGATGGTCCTGAAGAGGCGCTCGATCTTGCCGCGGCCTTGCGGGACCCCGATCCGGGAGTGGATCAGGCTGACGTGGGTGTCGAGGCAGACCCGCTCGAGCCGGCTGCTGGTGAAGTCGCTGCCGTGGTCGCTGTAGAGCACGTCGGGTAGGCCTTGGACCGGCCAGGCAGGGTTGCCCTTCGCGATGACGGCCTGGTGCAGCGCGAGGGCCGTCCGCTCGGCGCTCGGCGCGCCGAGGAAGAGCGTGTAGCCGGCGACGGCACGCGAGTAGTCGTCCAGCACTACCGTCAGCCACGGTCGTGCCGGGCGTCGGTGGGCATCGAGGATCTGCACGTCGAGCAGCGTGTGGTCGGCCTGCCACTGTTCGTTCGGGCGGGCCGCCGAGCGCCGGTAGACCAGCTCGAACCGATCCCGATAGGCGGTGTCGCCACCCGTCGCAAGGGTGCGCAGACCTGGGTCGATGCTGGTGACGATGTCGCGCACCGTGGAGTAGCTCGGCGGAGCCAGCCCGCGGTCGCGCGCCATGTCAGCGATCCGGCGGTGCACGAACGCGGTCGTCGGGGCGGGCCGGCGTAGAGCCAACGCCTCGACGGCCGCGATGAGGTCGTCGGGCAGCCGGCGCTGGCCGGCGTCGCTGCGCCGTCGACGTTCCAGTGAATCGACGGTCCCGTCGGCCCGGTAGGTCGTTGCCCACCGGCGCAGCGTGCGCTCCGGGATGCCAGCGTGCTCAGCCAGGCGGGTCAGCGGCACTCCGTCCTGGAGGTGCTGGCACAGCAGCAAGGCCTTCTGCTGGGCCGTCAACCGAGCCGAGACCATCGCTGTCTCCTTGCTACCTCGCGGACTCCGCTGCCGCCTGCTCGGTCGCCGGCGCAGCGGTGAGGTGCTCGACGGCCCGAGGCGGCAGGTGGCGGTACAGGCTGGTGCGGGCGATCCCCGTCTTGGCGACGATCTCCGCGATGGAGTGGCCGGCCTCACGCAGGTGGGCGGCGTAGGCGAGCTTGTCAGCGTCGACCAGGACGGGTCGGCCAATCCGCCGGCCCTTGGCTGTGGCAACAGCTCGAGCGTGGGCGGCGCGCTCGACGGTGTAGGTCCGTTCCATCTGCGCGAACAGGGCCAGCAGGACGACCGCGAGCTGTCCCATCGGGTCGCTGGGGTTCGCGGAGTCGACCTTGATCGGGTCCGCGAGGTTGCGGACCCCGACGCCGCGGTCGGTGAGGTCGTGGATCAGGTTGAGGGTGTCGCGCACCGTGCGCCCCAGGCGGTCCAGGGTGTGCACGACGATGACGTCGCCCTCACGGGCGTACTCCAACACCGCCCGGAGGCCCGGCCGGTCGGTGGTCGCGCCGGACTTCTTGTCCAAAAAGATCTTGTCCCGTGCGACGCCGGCCGCCACGAGCGCCTCGACCTGCCGGTCAAGGTCCTGCTTCGCCGTCGAGACGCGTGCGTAGCCCAACTCCACCGGCCCAACGTACCGAAGGTCGTCTCTGTACGGAACCAACGGGACGCGATTTCGGGACCTACTTCTGGCACGGCGCGTCAGCCGTGCCGCCTCGGCTCGAACAAGTCTTGGACCGCTCGTCCCACTTCCAAGGAAGTGGGACAGGCTCAACTCTGTCTGACGCGTTGACCCAGCCTGGCCCTGTGTCTTCTGGTGCGGGAGTGGGAGCATCGCGTGATGAGCCAGGACTCGAGGGAGTGCTCGTGCTGCGGGCGCAGCAAGCCGCGCCGCGCTCTTCATGCGTTGGACGGCGGGGCGTCGTACATCTGTCGGCCTTGCGGCCTATGGGTGGCCCTGAGGCTGAAGGGCGACACTGTCGGCGCGGGCTCGCACGAGCCGTGACGCGCCGGCTCGGGTGCCTATGCGCAGCAGCTCGTGGGCAGCGCTGAGCGGAACAAGCCGGCGGCGATGCGCAGGGCTTCGCTCATCGTTAGGTAGGGGGCCCAAGTGTCGGCGAGGTCGTCCACGGTGAGGCCGAACTTGATCGCGTAGGTCGCTGCGAGCATCAGTTCGCCTGCGCCGTCCAGGGCAGCGTGCACCCCGAGGATCTTGCGGCTCTCGGCGTCGATGACGAGCTTGAGGACACCGCGGGTGTCCTGGTTGACCAGGGCGCGCGGGATGTCTTGCGCTCCTAGGACGCGGCATTCGCAGGCGTGCCCAGCGGCGAGAGCTTGGTCCTCCGTCAGTCCCGCGCTGGCGATCTGGGGCGTGGTGAAGGTGACGCCGGGCAGCCCTCGATAGTCCACTGCTGAGGGCTGGCCGAGCGCGCCGGCTGCGGCGACGTGTCCTGTCTGGGCTGCGACGTAGACGTACTGCGGGACGCCGGACACGTCCCCGGCCGCGAAGACCCGTGGGTTGGTGGTCCGCTGGTTCTCGTCGACGACGACGAAGCCGCGCCTGTCAGTAGCAACACCTGCTGCATTGAGAGCCAGGTCGGACGTGTCGGCGAAGCGCCCGGTCGCCACGAGCAACCGCTGGCCCGTCAGCCGCCTCTCGCTCCCGGTCCGGACCTCAACGCCGTCGTGAGTCGCCCGCACCTCCGTCGCGCGCTCCTGCACCACGGTGATGCCCTCGTCCTGAAACACGCCGAGCAACACGTCTGCAACCTCCGGCTCCGCGTGGGGCGCGAAGCGTCCGACGATGGTGACGGCGACACCGAGGTGCGCCCACAGCTGGGCCTGCTCGAGCCCGACATACCCGGCGCCGAGCACCACCATGGATGCGGGTAGGTCCTGCTGCTCCATCGCGGTGGTGGAGGTCAGGTACGCCACGTCACCCAACCCCGGGAGGTCCGGGATGTGTGGTGCCACGCCGGTGGCCACGACGTACCCGTGCCGTGCTCGCAGGGCCTGGCCGTCGACCTGCAGTGTCTCTTGGTCGATGAAGCGTGCGTGGCCCTGCAGGATCGGGAAGCCGTGGGCGTCGGCGACGTCGGCGTACTTCGCTTGGCGCAGGCGGTCGATCAAGGCCTGCTTCTGCTCCATCAGGGCGCCCAAGGCGACCGGGCCCGCGCTGGTGGAGATGCCTTCAAAGGGGTGCGTGGCCGCACGGTGGCGCTGCCCGGCGGCGGCGAGGAGGTTCTTGCTGGGCACGCAACCGATGTTCAGGCAGGTCCCGCCTAGCGGCCCGTGCTCGACGAGCAAGACGCTGTTGCCGCGGGACCGTGCCTCGATGCCCGCGGCCATCGCAGCGCCGCCGGTCCCGATGACGATCAGGTCGTACTCGTCCATGGCATTCTCCTCGCGCGCGCGGACAGGTCATCGGACGGTAGACGTTCCAGTGCGGGGGAAGGTCAAGGTCTACGGTTGACCATGCGCATCGGAGAGCTGGCCGCCACGGCCGGCGTGACGACCAAGACGATCCGCTACTACGAGAGCGCCGGCGTGCTGCCAGCGCCGGCTCGCCAAGCGTCGGGCTACCGGGAGTACGACCACCGGGCGGTCGACCGGCTGGCGTTCGTGAAGGCCGCGCAGGCGGCCGGGCTGACCCTGGCGGAGATCGTCGACGTCGTCTCTGCCCGCGAAAGCGCCGGCGCACCGTGCGCACACGTCGCGGCAGTGCTCGAACAGCACGCCCACGATCTTGAGCGGCGGATCGCCGAGCTCACGACTCTGTTAACCCAGGTGCGCCAGCTCAGCGCGCGGGCAAAGACTCTGCACCCTGACCAGTGCACCCCCGCCCAGGTCTGTCACCTCATCCCCACCGCCTGAAGCATCCGCCGTACCTGCGCGCGAACGCCGCAGCGCAGTCAGCCGCAAGGTGCACACATGATCACGGCGCCGCCGATGGCTGCCTCTGGGCCGTAGCCCCCCGTCGATGTCATGGGCCCAGCTCAACCGCCACATTGCGGCGACAGATTCCCGCCACCCAGCGCTGAAAGCCACAGGTTGGGACCACCACGGCGATCTCGCCAAGCCGCTGGCGCCGGACGTGGTCGTCGCCGTTCGGGTCGCTTCGGCTGTCCAGAAGAGACGGGGAGCAAGATGGCTCCCCCGAGTGGGGTCAGCCGGCTCTGACAGTGCTCCACCGGTTGCGTTGGCCGAGGATCTGCATGGTCCGTTCCGGGAGGTCGCGGGGTGCTCCGTCGTCGTCCGTGCGGTTGCGGACATCGTCGCGCAGGATCCGTTTGGCCTCGTGCTGGTCTCCTTCGGCGGCGGCGACCGCGGCGAGGTCCAGGTGTGGGATCTCCTCCTCGGCGGCGGCCAGGATCGCGGTCTCGGCGGCGCGGCGCGCGGTCTTGAGGTCGCCGTCGGCGAGGGCGCGGGTGGTGACGATGTGGGCGACGTCGACGATGGCGACGCGGGCGTGTTCGTCGTGGCGGTCGCCGCCGATGAGCCAGGACCAGCCGCCGGAGGAGGCTGGTGGACCGAGCGGGTAGTGGAACGGGCGACCTTGGACGAGCCGCAGCGCGGTGCTCAGGTCGGTGATCCCGTCGGCGCCGCGGGCCTGGCCGCGGGTGCGCAGGCGGCGGAACAGGTCAAGGTCGGTGAGCAGGTCGATCACCTGGTAGGTGCTGGTGCCGCGAGCCCGGGTGGCCGGTGCCTCGCGGGCGTCGGGCAGGTGGAGCGCCCCGGTGCGCGGGTTGGTGCCGAGCCAGGCACGCAGGGTGGCGACATACTGGCGGGCCTTGCTGGGGGTGATGTTGAACGCCGTGCACACCTCCTCGGTGGTGGCGCCCCGGGGGTGCAGCGCGATGAACGCGAGCAGCTCGCTGTAGTAGGGCCTGCGTTTGGTCGGTGGTGTGCCGCGGGCTGTGAGCTGGACCGGTCCGAGAAGCGCCAGCTTGGGCAGGGCGCTGTCTTTGTGGAACCACATGGCGACGTCATCGTCGAGGGTCGGGTCGGCGTCCTCGACTCCGCGGAGGACGTCACCGGGGACCCGCGGCGCGAGGGTGGACAGGTCCGCAGTGGTGGTGGCGCCGACGGCCAGGTAGTGCTGGTCGGGGTGGGGCAGGAGGCTGCTCGTGGCGGTCTCGTCGCCTCTGTCGCCGGTGTGCCGGGGGGAGGTGTGCTCGCCGCGCAGCGCCCCGGCCTGGTCGGCGAAGGCGGCCGACCCTTCGGCGTGCTCGTCCGTGTCCGGGACGGCGGCGTCGATGGGATCCTCGGCGTGGGCCAGGAGGGCGGCGCAGCCGTGGGCCTCCTGCTCGGTCAGGCCGACGGCGATGAGGTCGAGCCCGAGGTCCGGCACCTCGACGCGGCCTTGGGCGTTCACCTGCAGCGTCGTTGAGCCTGCGGCGGGGGCGGTGACGTCGGTGACGATGACGCATGTGCCGGTGGAGCCGGGGTGCTCGCGGATCAGCTCCAACAGCGACTCCAGGCTCTGGGAGTGGGTGGCGGCGTCGACCACCAGCAGTCGGGTGGGCCAGGCGTCGGGTTCGTCGAGGTCGACCCGGGCGGTGACCGTGTCACGTCCGTAGGTGCGGTACCGGTCGACGGCGGCGATGGCCTCGAGCAGGCATGACCCGATCACCTCACCGGCGCTGCTGTCGTGGTCTGGGTGGGTGTGGATACGGTCCGGGTCGAGTCCGCTCAGCTCGGGGGCGACACCGACCAGGTCGATGTAGAGATGACCAGCCCAGGGGTTGCAGACGGCTTCGGCGGCAACGTGGCGTGCCAGGTCGAGTCCGTAGGTGTGGTCGCCGGTGATGACGATGTGACGGTCTTCGAGGTTGAGCAGCCAGTGGGTCCCGTCCTCGTCCATGCCGACGGTCGTCAACAGTGGCCAGGGCGCCGGCTGGTCCTCGATGTCCGGCCCGACCTCCTCGAGCGTGACGGCGGACGGAATGTGCCAGTAGTGCCGGTCCTGACTCCCCCGCCATGGCGCCGGCAGGTCCGCCGGTACGGACAGGACCAGGTGGATGGTTGTCTCGGTGAGCTGGACCGCCGCCAGGGACGGCATCGGCACCTGGGCTTGGGTCTGTGCGGCGGCGAGGCGGCGCAGCACCTGGTCCAGGTGCCCCAGGTTGACCTCGGTACGGGCCCCGACCACCGTGAGTGTCTTCTCGATCGGGGCCAAGACCGTGGCGGGTGGCGCCAGGGTGCGCCCCGGGCGGCGGTGCCGCACCATGTCACGGCGGCGGCGGCGCAGCGCGCCGAGCATCGACCCGGCCAGCAGCGCCCCGGCACCGGTCAGCCCGAGAACCAGCCACGCAGGCTCCGCATCGGCGACCCCCTCGACGTCAGAGGCCGCAGCATCGCTTGCATCCCCTTCCGGGTTGCGTGGTGAGGTCGTCTGCTCCGGTGCGGAGCGGTCGACCAGGCGCGTGGAGGTGGTCCCGTTGAGTCCCTGGGGGGTCGCCTGGTCCGTGTCGCGGCCATCGACCGGCGCGGGAGTCGAGGGGGCCGGTGTCGACGGCACGGCATGGTTGTCCACAGGGGGGGCGACGCCTTCGGCCGGGGGGGCGACGCCTTCGGCCGGGGGGGCGACCCGCTGGACAGGGGGGGCGACGCCTTCAGCCGGGGGGGCGACCCGCTGAACAGGGGGGATGTCCTGCGGTCGCGGGGGGATGTTGAGGTGCCAGCCGATGTCGATGACGTCGGGGTCGCTGAGGTAGGTGCCCCCGGGTTGGGGGATGTGGCGGCTGGCCTGGACGATGAGCGGGTAGAGGGTGGGGTCTCCGTAGACGCGGTCGGCGATGGCGGAGAGCGTGTCGCCGGCTCGGACGGTGTACTCGCGCATCCCCTGCGACGCGGTCGTATGCGGCAGGCGCAGCACGGTCCCGGCGAAGATCAAATCCGGGTCCTCGGCCAGGGCGGGGTTGAGGTCGACGAGCTCGGGCCACCGGTCGCCGTCGCCGAGATGGGTGGCGGCGATCCGGGAGAGGCTGTCCCCGGAGCGGACCGTGTACCTCTGCTCGACCACATCAGCCCCGACCGGAGTAGAAGAGTTCACGGGCGGCGCCGTGGGGGTCCAGCCGGGCAGCGTCGCCCTCGTCGCGGTGGCGGGGCTGACGGGGGCGGTGACGGCGGGCACCGGTTGGGCGGGTGTGGCGTGGGCGGTCGCCGCGGTTGGGGGGATGACGACGAAGAGCAGGGCGGCAGCGGAGACGAGCTGAGCGGCGGCGCCCTGCGGCAGGGCCAGCCCGGGCAGGTGCGGCGCGTGGAGTCCCCGGATCCGGGCGGCGACCTCGAGGAGGACGGCGAGGGTGAGGACGGCCCAGGCGATCCACGCGATCCAGGTGATGACCGTCAGCAGGAGGGTGCCGTCGTCCGGGGCGGTCAGTGCGGCCCGGATCGCCTCGAGGGTCGGGATGCTGTCGGGGAGGGGGTTGCCGGCGAAGGTGACCAGCGCGGCGGGCACCCCGGCGACGAGGACGAGGGCGGTCAGGGTGGCGAGCAGGCCGGTGATCCGGGCACGGGCGTTCATCGTGGGGCACCTTCCAGTACGCGGTTGATGTCGACCTCGGCTTCACCGGTGACCGGCAGGGTGGTGATGCCGATCATCGAGAGGATCTTCGTGGTGTAGCTCGACGTGGTGGTGACCTCGACGCGGCCGCCGGAGGCCACGGTGACCGTTCCGGTGACGTCGGGCACCCCGGCGAGGTAGGTGCGGGCGGCGCCGGCCGCGGCGGTGGCGTCAACGATCGCGTTCCCGCCGCGGACCGCGACAGCGGCGTGGAGCTGCTGCCCGCCGGCGCGGGCGGCCTCGGCGGCGATGGCCTGGGCGCGCTGCTGGGCGTGGACGTGGCCGCTGAGGTCGACCGCGAGACCGACGCAGAGCATCATCGTCAGCGCGGTGGTGATCATCCACACCGTCACCGACCCCCGCTCCTCACCCAGCCGGCCCCTCAGACCCAAGGGAATTCGTCGACGTGGGGGTGGCTGTGGATGTGGGGTGGGCATCGTTCTCACCGTTCGCGGTAGGTGTCCAGGGGCGAGCTGCTCGAGCTCGAGAGCACGATCGACCCCGGCACAGCGGGCAGGAGGCCGGCAAGGTTGACCCGGCAGGTCACCGTGGCGGCGACGGATGCGGGGGTGCCGACCGGGGCCGTGAACCCGCTGGTGTCCACCTGGACGGTGACGTCGAGGCAGTTGACCTGCTGCGCCTGAAGTCCGCTGACCGCGGCCGCTTGGGCGCTGCTGCCGGCTTCGGTGTGGGTGCGGGCGAGGGAGGCGGTGCGGGCGGCCTCGGACGCGGCAGCCTGGACCGCCTGCTCGGCCATCGCCAGGCGGCCACCGACGATGAGCAGCGCGAGCAGCATCCCCAAGACGGGGGCGAGGAGGACAACCTCGACCACGGCCGAGCCCCGCTCCCCCACCCGCCGATGCAGATCAGTGCGTGGGGTGCGTGGCGGGCGGCCAGTTCGGCGGGTCATGTGATCCTCTCGACCGGAACTGCCACCTGGGAGGAGACCGTCGGGGACCAGCCGGGGATGACGGACTGGATCGTCCCGGAGACCCGGGCGGTGGCGGTGGTGGCGGTGCGGGTGACCTGCACGGTGGCGCCTCTGAGGACGTCCTCGCCGCCGGCGGACTGGAGGAACGCGGCGGCGGCGGTGTGGCCGTCGCCGGTGGTGCCGGTTTGGGCGGCGGCGGCGCGGGCGCCCTCCTGCGCGGCCGCGATGGCCACGCTGCGGGCGTGGTAGAACATCGCCCCCTGAACCCCCGCGAACAGGAGCATGAACAGCAGCGGCATGAGCACCACCAGCTGGATGGTGCCCGACCCCCGCTCCGTGGACAGCCCGCCACGTGGCCCCCGGATGCGGCCGCCACCGACCCCCGCGCGTCGGGCTCTGCGCGGGGGTGGGTGCCGGCTGGGTGTGGTCCTGGTGTGCACCGGGGCTCAGGTGATGCCGGCGAGCTTGCCGTTGATCCAGCCGCTGAGGAAGGCGTAGACGATGCCGGCCAGCACCAGCAGCCCGACCGCCCAGAAGACGATCTCGATGGTGGCCGCGCCCTTCTCACCGTCCTTTCGGAGGCGGTCGATGCGGTCCTCGAGGGTGACGCCGAGGGTGTGCAGGGTGGCGTAGAGGAGTCTCATGGCCGTGGTGTTCCTTTCGTGTCGGTTTCCTGATGAGGGTGTGCGTGTCGATGGGGGGACGTGGTCGGTTCAGCTGTCGCTGATGAGGCGGAGCAGGGGTGGGGCCATGAGCAGGGCGAGGAAGACCATGCCGAGGAAGGACGCGGGCAGGTACATGCGTTCTTCGACGAGGTTGGCCTCGGCGAGCTCGGTGGTGGTCAGGGCGGTGCGCACGGAGGAGCCGCGGGCGCGGAGCTGCCGGTAGACCTCGGTGGACTCGTCCCCGGCCAGGCGCATGATGTCGGCGACGTCGGCCAGGTCCGGCAACGCCAGCTCCTCAGACAAACTGGTGAGCGCGTCCCAAGGCGGTTGACCGTTGTAGCGGGAGCGGGCGACCTCCTCGCTGATGCGGCGGAACACCCACGAGTCGCCGACGGCGGCGGCGTTGGTCAGGGCGACGGTGGCGCCGGCGCCGCCGTTGCGTTCCAGTGCGCACAGCTCGATGAACGCGCTCAAAGCGCGGGCGAACTCGGCGCGCGCCGTGGTCGCGCGTTGTGTGATGTCGCGGGACGGGGCGAGGAACAGCAGCACCGACAGGCCGACCGTCGCCGCGGCCGGAATGATGACCGGGACGGTGATGCCGAGCAGGGTGAAGAACCCGGTGAGCAGGGCGGGCAGGGTCAGTCCGAGGAGGCCGTAGAGGACCTTCTTTCCGTAGAACTGGGCTGGGGTCATCCGCAGCACCGCCAGATCCCGTGTCGGCGGGTCGCCGAGGAACCGGGACGGGAGGGTTCGTTCGGCCCACATCCCGAGCCGCTCCTCCACCCCCGGCCCACCCGTCCCGCCGCTGGACCCATCAGCGGTGGTGGTGGGTCGGCGGGTGGGTGGGGAGAGCCGGGTGAGGACGTCGCGCAGGTCGGGCTGGGCCGGGATGAACTGGGCAACCAGTGCCACGAGGGCGGTGGCGGTGACGGCGCCGAGGAGGAGCGCGAGCTGGGTGGTCGTCATCGGGCACCCGCCCGAGCCTGCGGTCCCAATATCCGGGGGAAGGGTTGTCCTTGGGCCATCTGTTTCATCCAGAAGAGCGCGCCGGCGTAGGCGGTGAGCAGGACCAGGAGGATGACCTGCCCGGCCGGGCTGCCGTAGGGGGCGACATAGTCGCCGGTGACCGCGAGCACCACTAGCACGGTGAGGGAGAACCCCGTCACCAGGCGGGCGCTGCCGCGGGGTTTGGCCCGTCCGGCTTCGACCCGGCGGCGGGAGGAGACGTCTTCGGCGACCGACTCCGCGACACCTTGGAGGACGTGGGCGAGGCTGCGGTTGCGGCGGCGGGCGGCCAGGATGAGGTTGGCCGCGACGAGGTCGCCGGTGACGTCGTCCAGGTCGTCGGCGAACGCCCTCAGCGCAGCCTCGGTGTCCCACCGCGCCCGCAACCGCGCCACCAGGGCGGTGACTTCGGGGCGGATCGGCTCCGGCGTCGAGCGCAGGGTGGCGGTCAGGGCCTGTTCGAGGCCGACGCCGGCGCCGAGGACCCCGGCGAGGCTGCGGGTCCACTCCTCCATCGCCTCCACCCGCCGGATCTGTGCCGCAGTCGGCGGTGGGGCGAGCAGGTAGGGCAGCCCGAGCGCCGCCACCGGCACGACGACGACCGCGGACACCCACCCGGTGGTGGCGGCGATGAGCAGCCCTGCCGCGACCGACGCCACCAGGATCATCCGCGACCTCGGCGACATGCTCGCCACGGCAGTGAGGACACGTGGTCGTGGCCGAGCCGGCCTGGGGGCCGGGGTCCGGGGGCGGACCGCGATGGCGAGAACGATGAGTCCGGCGGCGATCATGGTGCCGAAGACGGCGGAGAGCAGCGGGGCGTTCATCGCGCCGCTCCCGCCTGGTCGGCTTCGGCGTGGAAGAGGGCCTGGTCGAAGCCGTGCTCGGTCAGGGTGCGGCAGCGTTCGCTGATGATCCCGGTCGCCGCGGCCGCGCCGGCACTGCTGGGTCCGAAGAGGTGGGTGAGGGCGTAGCCCTTCTCCCGCTCCCCTGGTTCGACGACGACGACCTCGCTGACCCAGCGGCGCAGCTGCTGCGTCCCATCCGGCAGATACACGACCTGGCGGGAGAGCTGGACGATCACCTCCAGGCACCCGGCGAGCTTCTCCAGGGCCAGGTCGCGGTTGACGTGGGAGCCGGCCTCCATCGCGCAGGTGACGAGCTTGCGGATACACGCCTCGGCGTTCGCGGCGTGCGTCGTCGACAGGGAGCCGGTGCCGGACTCCATCGCCTTGATCATCGTCCACACTTCGGGGCCGCGGATCTCGCCGACGATCTGCCGGGAGAGCGCGAACCGGAACGAGTCCATCAGGGCATCGGCGAGGTCGAACGCGCCCGCGGCGCGGCCGTCGGCACGGACCTCCCCCACCCCGGGCCGGGCCTCCCAGTCGATGACGATGTCATGCACCCCGGACTCGGCCAGGAACAGCTCGTACTCGGTCTCGAACGTCCCGATCGCCTCTTCCCGTGGGATCTGTGCACACAGCGCCCGCATCAGCGTGGTCTTGCCGGCGGACATGGCTCCCGAGACGGCGACGCTCCACCGGGCCCGGACCGCCGCGGCGAGGAAGTTCGCACACGCCTCCGTCATGCAGCCCCGGTCCACCCACGCCTGCAGGGTGTCGACCTTGAGCCGGTGCCGGCGAATCACCACGGTCGGGCGGCCGACCACCCACGCTGTCGCGGCCAGGCGGGCGCCGCCGTCGAGCTTCATGTGCAACCGGGGTGTGGACTCGGAGAACGGGCGTGGGTTCGACTCGGACCTGTTCGCCAGGAACCGCAGGAAGTCGATCAGCTCCTCGTCCGAGTCCGCCACCGGCGGGCCCGACACACGGCTGCCGTCGGTCAGCTCGAGCAGCACCCGCTCGTGGCCCAGGATGAAGATGTTCTCCACGCGGTCGTCATCGACCAACGGTTGCAGCCGGCCGAGGCGGAAGACGGCGTCGAAGACCGCCTGCCCCATCACCGCCTGCTCGCTCGGGGTCCACCGGGTCGCTCCCCTGGCCACCGACTCCGCCGAGTGGTCCCGCAGCAGGTCGGCGATGATCTCCCGCCCCACCCGCTCCTGCTCGGCCCGGTCCAGCCCGCCGAAGCGGCGGGCGGTGGTGGGGTCGGTGTCGGAGCGGGCCCGCCAGTGCGCACCCAACGCCGCCGAGAGCCGGTCGGCGACCATAGTGCGGAACGCCGCCACCAAACCCCAGTCGATGTCCTCCTGCTCCACCCACCGACCGCCGGCGGGGATGGACGAGCCGGTGGGGCCGCTGCTTCCCGAGCCGTTCACGCCGGAGCGGTGGGAGTCGCCGTTGAGGTGAGCCTTCACGGAGCCAAGGGCCGGGGCTGGGACGGTGGCCGCATCGGGGGTCATGGTGAAGGTTCCGCGGACCCGGCCCGGCCGGGTCGGTGCGGTCGCGAACAGCGGGGGCAGCGCGGTCGGGTCACCGGAGGCGCCTGCACCGGCGACGTTCGTGTGGTCGGTCGGATCGTTCTTCACGATGCTCCCCCGCTCTCCGTCAATGACAGCTGGTTGGTGGTGTCGCGGATGGTGGCGGTGATCGCGCTGCGGGCGGCGCGCATGCTGCGGACCAGGGCGGTGTCGTCGATACCGGCGCGGCCGGCGAGCCGCTGCCCGATCCCGGGCTTCGGTGGCGGTGCGCCGTGGGAGAAGACCCTCGCCGTGGTCGGGTCCCACGCCACGCTCGCGACCACGGGGATGTCGAGCACGGCGGTGACCTCGCGGGCTGTGAACGGCTCCCCGGTCCCGACGAGGAGCAGGCCGAGGTTCGCAGTGGCGCCCGCGCGCTCGAAACGTTCTTTGAGTGTGGCCGCCCAGGACCGCGCCCCCGCCAGGGAGACCAGGTCGGTGCGGGTGCACAGCAGGGCGAGGTCGGCCTGCTCGAGCAGCGGGAGTGGGGAGCCGGCCAGGCCGAGCCGTCCGGCGTCGACGATGATGTCCTGCCCGGTGTCCTCCAGCAGCCGCAGCGTCGTCGCGAGCGGCTCCCACAACGGCACCAGGGAGTTGGCCTGTTCGTGGGAGCGGATCCCGGCCACGAAGGCCACGTGGGAGCCGGGCAGGGTGATGCTCACCCGTGCGAGGGTCTCCAGGAGGTCGCCGCCCTGCTGGGCCAGGGCCAGGTCGAGCATCGCCTCCGGCGGCACCAGCTGCCCGCGCAGGTACCCCGCCGCGACCGAGGATCCGCCGGTCGGGTCGGCCTCGACCAGCAGCACCGGCCGCGGCCACGTCAGCGCCAGCCCGAGCGCCGTCGTGGTCACCCACGGCGACCCCGAGGCCGATGCCAACACGATCAGAGCCATGGCGCTCTCACCGGTCCCGGGAGTCGAGCACGACCGCGACCCGGCCGGTGGCGGCCATCGCCGCCAACCCCGCCGCGTCACCCTCCGGGACTTGGACGGTCAGGATCGTCTGACCCTGCCCGACACTGTCCAGACCCGACTGCACCGACACCACCACGGCGTTGAGAGCGGCCGGGTCGGCGACCAGGGTGGGGTCCTGCTGCTGCCCCAATGTCGCCACCACCCGGATCCTGTCCCCCGCGGCCAGGGGCGGGCCGGGCATCATCGCAGGCGACAACGCCACCCCCACCAGCGAGACCCCGTCCCCCGGCACATTCTCGGCCGTGACCGAGTCGCCGGTGAGGAGGGTGCCGGCGGCGACATCGACCGCGGCCCGCTGCCCCACCAACGACGACATTTCCCCCCCGGGCACGGTCCGCACCGCCGGGTCGGCGCTGACCGAGACGTTCATCAGCTGCTCTGCCGTGATCACCTGGCCGCGCTCAATCGCTGTGCGTGCCGCGACGACCTGGTCGGCGTCGGTGCTGCTCTGCAGGAGCCACACGTTGCCGACCGCACCCACAGCCACCACCATCAGCGCTGCCGCGATCAGACCCCACCGGCGTCGCGGCTTCGGCGGCCCCGCCACCGGTGGACCCGTCGGCGCGGAGCCCTTCTCCGGCTGCGCCGATGTCGCGTCCGGTGACGTTGTGTTGGCGCGGCGGGTCAGCCGTGGTCGCCGCTGCACTGTCGTCGTCGTCATGCTCTTCTTCCCCTGCCTGCCTGACTTCTACTCGTTACCGCCGCCTGCGCCCTACTGGCGTAGGACCTGTACCTCTCCGACGGCGATCGGAACTTGCTGCGTCAGATCCAGCCGGATGGTGCCGCTCTGCCCGAGGCCGATCCACTGGATCACCCAGTGCGACGTCGCCGTGACCGTGTACTCCCCCTGCTGGGTGTAGGTGTGCCCACACGACGGGGAGGGCTGCTTGCCGAACACGTCCTGGTACGGCACGCCCTCCTCGCAGTGCACGATCGCGCCATCGCCCATCTCCCACGTCACATCCGCGACCCGACCGGTCGCGGTCACACTCCACGGCCCGGTCGAGGCGGTACGAGTGATCGGCCCCCACGTCGCCTCCGACGGCTGCTCGACCCACATCCACACCGGCATCCCCACCAGCCCGAGCGAATCCGGCCCGACCTCCGGCACGATCCCGATCGTGATCGCCGAGAGGTTCATCGACTCCACCGCCTGCTGCGCCAGATCCGCCGGATTCGGCGGTGACGCGATCACCGGCGCCGTCGCGGCCCAGTACTTCAGCACCGCCATCCCACCGAACAGGCCCGGGTTGGCCGGGCTGGCCGCCAGGCAGTCATAGATCGCCCCGTCCGTCCGCCCTCCCCAGATCGGATCGGCGAAGTCGGGTTGCGGATCCGTCAACCCGATCGGGTAGCACTCGATCCCGCCGACCATGATCGGCGTAACCACCGGTACCGAGTTCCCGCCCCCGCCACCGCCAGAACCGCCGGCGCCACCGCCACTTCCACCGCCTCCCGGGTTGCCTCCGGAGCCTCCCCCGCCAACCCAAACAACACACTGGCCCCACGCCCCCCTGGTTTCGCACGTCAGCGGGTTGGCCGCTGCGAACGACGACGCCACGGGGACGAGAGCAGCCGCGGCGAGAAGGACCATCGCCGAGCGGATCGTGGTTAGCACGACGGCTCCTCGAGCTCTTCCACCCATCCAACTCGCCAGCCAGTCGCGTCCGGGTAGTCGTAGTTCAAGACGCCCATGTTCGTGCGGACTCGAGGAGCGCGGTCGGCGGGCACGAGGGAGTTGCCGTCCTTGTCGACGATCTGGAACTGGGAGACGTCCGTGCATACCTGGAAGATCACCACTGGCACGATCGGCGGGCTGGCTTCTTGATTGTTGGTGAGGTCGACAGACTGACGCTCCAGCGATTGAGGTGTGTCTGAGTCTTTGAGACATTCCGCGGGATTAATTCCCAACCAAGGCCCGGTCCTGGTCATGGTTGTTTTCCTTGCTGGGATCGACGGTAGTCGATCCTGTTCTGGCGGGCGGCGCTCAGGCCGTCACGTCGTGC
>NZ_WESE01000016.1:0-24151 GCF_009184895.1 Nostocoides sp. F2B08
CGGGAGCCTCCAGCCGCATAACACTCAGGTTCTCGAGGGACCTGCCGTCCCCTGTGGGATCTATGCGAACCCTCCCCAACGTGGCGAGGTCACATCAACGTCAGCGTAGCTCCGGCGCGCGCAGAGGTGCTGCACACCGCCGGGAGCTGGGCGCAATTCGGGATGCGCCTGGACGGCAGCGTCAGTGCGCCGCGAAACGCGCGTGGTGAAGCCCCTTGCGGTCACACCGAAGCGTGAAGGGTTCTCAAACCCGGTTCTCGTTGCCGGGTTGCGCAGTTCTGAAGGCTGTGACGAGGAGCTCGTAGTCGGAGTCGCGGATGGACACGATGGGTGCAACGTGTCGCCGTTCCCAGGCGTGCACGTGGATCACGTGGTACCCGTCGATCTCCGTGTGGCACTCATCGAATGCGTCTTTGAGGTAGTTGATGAACTCCTCCCGCGGGTCCAGCGTTGATACCCAGCGGCCGGCGACCACGGGCCCTCCCTGACGGCACCTGATCGAGAATGTGTCCCCACTGCTGGGCACCAGGTCGCATCGCTTGTCGCGTGGGGTGCCGATGGCGTCGTAGAACCCGAGTGGGATGGAGATCGTGCGGCCCTTGCGGAACCGGCGCACCCGCAGAGGTGCCTGCATGGAGTCGTATAGGCCCGTCAATCCGAAGTACGCCAGCAGCCCGACCACCGCGACAACCGCGCCCACCACGGCGTCAGCGACAACGCTCACACCCAACGCCCCGATCCACGATGAAGGCCCACAGAAGTGGGTCGATCATGCCATGAGCGGGGCATCACTCCGTGACCCGGAACGCCGCTCGAAGGGCGACACACTGCCCCACTCCGCCGCCAAGCGCACGCCTTGGGCGGGGTGCGCATATTGACGTTGGATAGGCCTCCCGGTGGTTGACGGCTCGGCTCAGACGCCGTGTCGTCGTCAGCGGTTGGCGTCGAGGATGTCTTCGAGCATGTCGAGTCCGTCGTCCAGCACCGACGTCATCACGTCCAGGTCCAGCTGCCTCGCATCGTCGGCGAGGCACCAGTGGCACACCCCGTACCGCGGGGGGACATTCACGGTGGCAGGAACGGAGTCCTCGCCGCGGGTCCACCACACCTGACCTTCCAAGGAGCCCAGCTCGTAGTCGTCTCGCTGGACTCCGGTGTTCGCGTCGACGACGTTGCACCCCAAGCTCCACACCACTGCCGGAGGGAGCCAGAACCGGTCATGGATCCTGGAAACGAAGCCCACCCGGGCGATGTGGGTACCGGCGTCGATCTCCCAGTGGCCGTACGTGTTCCACCGGTAGCCCCGTGCGTCCATGAGCCGTCGCAGGGTCCGGGTCCCGTTGCGTCTGTGACGAGACACCTCCTTGTCCTCGACCATGCTGACGGCGTCCGGAAGCTCCGGGTACAACGGGGCAGCGGTGTGATCTACCGCCTCGCCGCAATCGTCGCAGCGGACGGCCAGCCGGTACGCGGCCGCCCACCGCGTCGCCAGGGCCAGGACCGGTTGTTCATGCGACTGCGGACACGACACCACCGCGCGCTCGACGTCCGCAACCTCGACCCGGGCCCGGACCCCGCGCTCGGTCACGTCTCCAGAGAGTCCTGCCACAAAGGAGTCGATGCCCATCGGCGGCACGTCCGCGAACGGACTGCCCTGAACCGTGAACGTCCGCGTTCTCGAGAAGGACCCGACCGGCACGACCTACTCCCCGCGCGACAACGTGCTGCCTGTGTGCTCGAACAGTACCCACGACCTACAGCGACTAGCCACACGCCGCTCACGGCCAAGGAAACATCACTTCGCCGCCAGTCGGGCGGGTTGTGCACTGCAGGGCTCGACTTCTCGGTCGCGTCAGCTGAGGTGGTGTTGTCAGTCTCCACCTCGAGCCAGGATGCTTTCGGATGGACTATCGACACGGTGTTTCATGTCCCAGCAGATGCCGATGCCTCGGCTGGGGGAGGGAGGACTTCGGCGCAGCGGCGGCACGGCCCGGCATGAGACAAGGCCGAGCTTGACCTCCGGCGCTTGCATGTGTCCTGTGCTTGACCTCATGGAATACCCGGTATACCGTCCTAGGACCTGACCGCATACTGAGTATGCATCACCGTGAGGAGTGCCGATGTCCGTAAAGTTCGGGTTGCTTGCCCTGCTGGCCACCGAACCGATGTACGGCGCCCAGCTGCGCTCGGAGTTCGAGGCGCGCACCGGCGGGACCTGGCCCCTTAACGTGGGGCAGGTCTACACGACCCTCGGTCGTTTGGAGCGCGACGGGCTGGTCGAGTCGGTTGGTGAGCCGGACGAGGAGGGGCGTATCGCGTACCGCCTGACGGATTCTGGGGAGGCGACGATCCGCACCTGGTGGACGGCTCCGGTCGATCGCTCCGAGACGCCTCGGGACGAGCTCGTCATCAAGCTTGCGCTGGCCGTGACCGTGCCGGGGGTGCACGTCGCGCACGTCGTCCAGGTCCAGCGCGCGGCGACAGTGCGCCACCTGCGTGACCTCACCCGGCTCAAGGCGCAGGCTCCACCCGGCTCCGACGCCCGTCACGAGCATGCGTGGCGACTTGTTCTCGAGAACCACATTTTCGCCGCTGAGGCCGAGGTCCGCTGGCTCGACCATGTGGAGGCCGACCTGGCCCGCAGCTCCTCACGAGCCCGGCCCGTCCCCGCAGGCGAGCGTCCCGGTCGCGACTCGGTTCCGTCCCGCTCTCCGCAGTCCATCTAGGAGGACCCGGTGTCCGTTTCGCATCCCGCTCTTCGACTCATCGACGTCCACCGCACCCACGGAGGCGGAGAGGCTGCGGTGCACGCCCTGCGGGGCGTAAGCCTCGAGGTCTTCCCCGGTGAGCTGGTCGCGGTTATGGGGCCGAGCGGCTCCGGCAAGTCGACCTTGCTCAACGTCGCCGGCGGCCTCGACCGGCCCACCAGCGGTCAGGTCGTCATCGGCGACACCGACCTGACCTCCCTGGACGCCCGCGCGCTGGCCAAACTGCGACGACGCCGGGTGGGCTTCGTCTTCCAGGACTACAACCTCATCCCGAGCCTGACTGCCGCCGAGAACGTCGCGCTCCCGCTCGAGCTCGACGGGGAGCGGGCTCGACCGGCGCGTCGACGTGCTCGTGAGGCCCTCGGCCTGATGGGTCTGATGGAGCTCGCTGACCGCTACCCCGATGCGATGTCGGGCGGGCAGCAGCAGCGCGTCGCCATCGCGCGGGCCCTGGTCGGCACGAGACGTCTGGTCATGGCCGACGAACCGACCGGCGCGCTGGACTCGCACACCGGCGAAGAGGTCCTGCGCGTCCTGCGGCAACGCTGCGACGAGGGCGCCTCCGGACTGCTCGTCACGCACGAGGCCCGCTACGCCGGATGGGCGGACCGGGTGGTCTTCCTCCGCGACGGCGTCGTCGTCGACAGCACCGGCTCCGACCGCCCCGAGCAGCTCCTCCACGCGGCGCGCTAGAGCCATGACCACGACCGACACCGACACGCCCCGGACCGCGGCTCCGCCCACGCCCGCGAAGGCGACCGCCGAGGGCGGACCGCTGTCAACCTGGTGGAGCAGCTGGCGGGTCGCCGCGCGCATGGCCCGACGCGAGCTGCGGCGGCACCGTGCGCGCTCGATCGTCGTGGCCCTCATGGTGGCGCTGCCCCTCGTCGTCATCGCCTACCTCGCGACCACCGTGCAGAGCGCGCTGACCGCTGGCCAGCCAACCGTCACCCGGCTCATGGGTACGGCGGCCGCCGTCGTCGCCGAGCCGAGCGGCGCTCAGATCCTCCAGGACGGTTCGCACGAGTACTACACCCCGGTCACCCGTGGCACCGACGGCGAGCTCGTCCCGGCCACCGCCATCCCCGGGTACGACCCGGCCCGAAGCCCGGCGCAGAACAGCAGTGCTATCGCGGGGCTCACCGGTGGCGTGGCCACCCCGGTCGCCGAGCCCACCGTTCGAGTGCGCCTCGGCGAGCGGGCCGTCTCGATGCAGTCCCTCGCCGTCGACGGGACTCTCGACTTCGGCGAAAAGGGGGTCCTGCTCACGGGTCGTTGGCCGGTCGGCACCGGAGAGGTGCTGGTCACCGAGCCGGGGATCCGCAAGGGCCTGCCGAGGACCGGCGAGCTGGAGATCGTGACCCCCGACGGCACGACGACGGCGACGGTGACCGGAACCGCGACCGGTCTGACCTCCTGGGGCCTGGTCCCTCATCTCATCTCGAGCGAGCCGCTGCCCACCCCCGACGGGGCGGACCGGACGGTCGGCCGATGGCTGATCACCGAGGCCGCCATGCCGTATGTGAAGGTCGCTGAGCTCGGCCGGTACGGCCTGCAGGTCCAGTCGGCCGAGCTCATGACGAACCCGGTGCCCCAGGAGCAGCTGCCCCAGGAACTGCGTCAGATGAACGTCTCGGGCTCGAACGAGCTGACCTTCTTCATCGTCACCGGTGCTGTCATCCTCGCTCTCGTCATCGCGCTCCTCGTCGCACCCGCCTTCGCGGTGGGCGCGGCCCGGCAGCGGCACACACTCGCCCTTGCCGCGAGCAACGGCGCGACGACGAGGCAGCTGCGGCACACCGTCCTCGCGCAGGCACTTCTCCTCGGCGTCCTCTCCGCCCTGGTGGGTGTGGCTGTCGGTGTCGGCGTAGCCCTGCTCAAGGCGTGGTGGGCAGCCCGGACGGCGACCGAGGTCGTTCTCCCCCTCTTCGATGTGCCGTGGGTCGCCCTCGCGGGCCTGACCTTGTGCGCCGTCGTCGCTGCCGTCGCCGCTGCGCTCGTGCCGGCCCGGCGCCTGGGCCGTCTCGACATCATGGGGGTACTCAAGGGACAGAACGTCTCGCCCCCTCCCTCCCGGCTGATACCCATCGTCGGCGCACTGGTCATGGCCGCCAGCGCGGTCGGCCTGCTCGTCGGGGCTCGTTCGCCGTCCGGAGGTGACTACGTCGTGGCCGCTGCGGCGATCGGGCTCGTCCTCGGCGCGCTGTCGCTCGTGCCTGTCGCGCTCGTCGGGGTCGGCCACGCCGGCGCGCTGCTGCCCGTGCCACTGCGGATGGCGACGCGCGACGCGGCCCGTCAGCGCAGCCGCTCGGCGCCGAGCGTCGCCGCCGTTATGGGCGGTGTGGCGGCGCTGACCATCGGCCTCATCGCGGCGACGAGCGACGCGCGTGAGTCGGAGGTCACCTACCGCCCTCAGACCGTCATGGGCCAGGGCATCCTGCGCGGGTATGCCCCCTCCGAGCTCGACGCAGCGGCTCTCGTCGTTCGGAGCACCGCACCGCAGGCCCGCCTCATCCCGGTCACGACGGTCGGGGGTGAGGGGTGGGCGGAGCCAGGGCAGACCGGCGTCCCCTTCGTCACCCTGACCGCCCCCGGCTGCACCGCGGCGCAGACCGTCGAGTACACCGACGCCTGTCCGGCAATCGGGGGCCCCGGCTCCTGGTGGGGCTCCGTGCTCGCACTTCCCGCGGAGGAGATCATCGCGCGGCTCGACCTCGACGACGATGAGGCGGCCCAGGTCCGGGCCGGCGCCGCCATAGTCCGGGCCGACCACGTCCTGCGCGGCGACACCGCCCTCGCGCTCACCGGGACCTTCGCCACCGATGAGCTCACCGGGATGCCGAACGAGTTACTCGCAACGGACGAGGTCCCCGTACCGCTGCTCGCCCTGCCCGACACCTCCTCGACGTGGGCCGGCATGCTCGGAGACCAGGCGGGAGCTCTGCTCGCCGTCGAGACGGCCCGGCAGCGTGCCTGGCCGCTGGCGACCAGCGCATACCTCGTCGACGGCGCCGACGGCAGCCTCACCGAGTTCGATGCCGAGCGGATCCGCGAGCGCGTGGAGAACGCCGACTTCTACGTCGAGCGAGGCTATGTCGATACGGTGGGCCGCTTCCTCCTGGGCCTTGTCGCCGGAGTCTCCTTCATCCTGCTCGTGGTCACCCTCACCTCGACAGCGCTGTCGATGTCGGAGCAACGCCGCGACGACGCGACCCTCGCGGCGGTCGGAGCCACCCGGGGTACGCGCCGCGCCATGGCCGCCGCCCAGGCGCTCGTCACCGCCGGAATCGGCGCTCTCCTGGGACTGGCCGTCGGGCTCGTGCCCGGGATCGCGTTCGCCTACCCGCTCACCCGCTCTACTGCCCCGGACGGCCAACCCGTCGGACCCTTTGTCACGGTCCCCTACATGTCGCTCGCCGTCGTCGTCATCGGCGTGCCCCTCGTCGCGGCACTGGTCTCGGCGATCGCGGTGCGTCAAGCGCCCGTCGTCACCCGTCGCACCGACTGACCGGCCAAACCCAAACGAGCGGCGCGAACGAAGGCGCCGCCATGAGGGGCACCATGACGCACTCGCACATGCGTCACTCCGCCGCGAAACGCGCGCCCTCCCCGTCGGGGATCGGCTGTGGTGCCCCCGCGACTTCGCGATAGTCAGGACTAGTTGGAGCCGTGACGGACGGCCAACCTGACGATGAAGTAGAGAGCGGTCGCCATGGCGACAATCACGGCCAGCAGAACCGCCAGCTCGGCGGCATTGATCCCCAACATGAGATCAATGTAGCGACAGCACCGCGGGCCGCGTCAGCACGTGACGCCGCGCTTGCTGGCATCGAGCCCTGCGTAGCCCTTTTCCGGCTCTTGGGACTTGAGTTTGGGGTCATGGGATGCGTCCTCCTCCGACGAGGAGCATCCGGAGTCTGTAGTTGCGGCGGTTCCTGAAGCCTCGAGCGACCCTGCGGTGTAGCTCGATGAGGCCGTTGATGGCTTCGGCGCCGCCGTTGCTGGAGCGGGCGGTCTCGAAGTAGGCGAGGAACTCCTTGCGCCACTTGCGGAGGGTGCGGCCGAGGCGGGCGATCTCCGGGATGGGGCAGGTGGGGAAGGACGTGAGCACGGCGAGGGCGGTCTTTTTGCCGGTGGCGAGGTTCTGGTCGGTGTAGGCGGAGCGGAGCTGGTGGATGGCCTGCCAGGCGATGGCGACCTCGTCGTGGCGGGGGTTGGCGGCGAAGGCGGCGTCGATGCGGGCCTGCTGCGTCTCGGAGAGGTGCTCGAGCCCGAGCCGGAGGATGGTGCGGATCCCGTACAGCGGGTCGCCCTTGCGGCCGCGGTGGCCGTGGATGGCCTGCTGGACCCGGCGGCGGACCTCGTCCAACGCTTGGATGCCGAACTTCACGACGTGAAAGGCGTCCAGGACCGAGGCGGCCTCGTCGAGCTGGTCGTCGATGGCGTTCTTGTACCCCTGGGACGTCGAGCGTGGCGACCTCGATCCCGCACCGGAACTCGGGTCCCCGCTCGGTCAGCCACGCCTTGTACACCGGCCCGGAGCGACCGGGGACCAGGTCCAGCAGCCGAGCCCGCACGACCATCTTCTCCGGATCCTTCGGGTCCGGGTGGCGGGTCAGGTCGACCATCCCGGTCAGCTCCTTCGGGCCCCGCTTGCGCGTGGAGACGTGGTGCCACACGTGCTCATCCACCCCAAGGGTGGTGACGTTCTCGAAGCGGGTGGGGTCGGCGTCCAGGGCGGCCAGGATCGGTTCGATCGAGCGCCACACCGTCTTCCACGACGTGCCCAGCTGGCGGGCGATCCCGAGGACGGAGGCGTGCTCGCGGCGGATCTGCTCGATGGCCCACCAGCAGGCCCGCACCGTCAGCAACCCGCGCGGTCGGGCGATGCGTTCGTCCTGCTCCACGAATGTGCCCATCGCGCAGGTCGGTTCGGGGCAGGTCCATCGTCGCTTGACCCACCGGATCCGCACCGGCTTGCCGAAACAGGGCAGGTCCACCAGGTCCACGCTGACCCGGCCGTGGCCGTGGGCGAGCACGCCGCAGGTCGGGCAGCCCATCGGCTCCGGCGGCGACTCCACGGTCACGGTCAAGCCGGCCTCGTCGCGGACCACGGCACGTACGTGCAGCCCGTCCAGGCCGACGAGCAGGTCACAGTTCTGGCACCACGACGGTGAGGAAGGCAGGTCAGGGTCAGCGGGCGTGAGGTGTGTCTGAGTCTTTGAGACATTCCGCGGGATTAATTCCCAACGAAGGCGCGGTCGTGGTCATGACTGTTTTCCTTGCTGTGATCGACGGTAGTCGATCCGGTTCTGGCGGGCGGCGGTCAGGCCGTCACGCCGGGCCTGACGGAGTTGCTCGCCTCGGCCGTGGTGCTCGTCCTCGGGGGTGACGTACCCGATCCCGGCGTGCAGGCGGATGGTGTTGTAGCGGTGCTGGGCCAGGGTGAGCTCGGCCTCCAGGACGGCCGGGTCGGTGAGGCGCTCCAGGTGCGGGTGCTCACCCTTGAGGTGTCCGAAGAGGGACTCGATCCAGGGCTGGTCGGTCGGGGTGCCCGGCCGGCCGAAGTGTTGGGCGATGTACACCCCGGCGAGGAACTCGCGGGTGGAGTGGGAGCGCATCTGTGGTCCGTTGTCCGAGACCGTCAACAGCAGCGGGACCTGCTCACTCGCCTCGACGGCCTTGTCGATGGCGTCGGCCTGGCCGCTGCGCAGCGCTGCCACGAGGACCCGGCTCTGCTCCACGTCACGGTCTTCGATGACCTGCATCAACCCTTGAGTGTGCAGGGCGTCCAGGAAGCAGGCCTCGACCTGGGTGGAGGACTCCTCGGCCGAGACCAGGGTGGCCAGCCAGTACCGGGAGACGACGTCGATGACCGCGACCGCGCACCGCTTGGCGCGGGTGAAGTGGGTGAAGTCGTAGCACCAGATCCGGTTCGGAGCCCACTCCAGCCACGCCGGCCAGGTCGGCTTCGGCGCCGGGTCACGACGTGGATTGCCCGGCAGGACAATGCCGTCGGCGGCCAGGACCCGCTGGATCGTCGACGGCGCGACGTGCACCAGCTCCAGCCGTGAGCCGCGGTGGGCGAGCTTGCGGTGCGAACGGTCGACCTCGCCCCAGCCCCGGTACAGCTCGATGATCGCGGCCCGCTCGCTCTCGAGGATGCCGTGCACCGCCCCACCACCAGGGGCGGCATCGGTCAGCCCCCGCGGGCCGTGCTCGGCGTACCTGTCCCGCCACCGGGCGACCCGGTCCTGGTCCACGCCGAGCAGCGCGCACGCGCGCCGGGTCGACCAGCCCGCCCGCTCGGCGTGGGCGATCAGGTCCAGCAGGCCGGCCTTGACGGTGGCGTCCACCCGGGAGGGGACCGGGCCGGCGCTCAGTCCCAACGCGCTTTTCCCTGATGCAAGTGCAACGCCACCGCCTGCTCGGTCACCGTCGCCTTCAACCGCTCGATCTCGGCGCGGGCCTCGGCCAGCTCCACCTGCTCCGGGGTCATGCCCGGACGGCCCGGACGTGCCGCCAGCGCGGTCAACGCCCCGGTCTTGGCGGCCTTGCACACCGAGACCACCACCGAACGGTCCACCCCGTACTTGAGCGCGACCTCCCGCTGGGTCGCCTGCCCCGACAGCAGCGCCACCCACATCTCGTACTTCTGAGACGGCGCCAACACCCGCCGCTTCTTGCGCGGTGTCGTCCTCTTCGACATGCCCTGATCCGACACGGACATCGACCTCCTGATCGACTCGCCACGCCGAACCCTGGATGGGTATTTCCCCGCCCAGATGTCTCACGAAGTCAGACGCAAACCAGGCGTGAGGGTGCACGCCGTAGGCTCGGACATAGTCGAGGTCCTTCGGAACGGTTTGCTTGGTCGCTACCAATCCTGAAGGGCCTCGACCCCTACCCAGCCGCAGCCCGCCCCGGGCGAGTCGCGCTCACCCCACACTCAAGTCCGAAGAGCCGACATAGTCGAGGTCCTTCGGAACGGTTTGCTTGGTCGCTACCAATCCTGAAGGGCCTCGACCCCTACCCAGCCGCAGCCCGCCCCCGGCGAGTCGCGCTCACCCCACACTCAAGTCCGAAGAGCCCCTTTTCCGCCGCGCAACGCACGCCTGGTCTGTCATTGCTCGATGGCCAACCCGACCATGAGCCCGTCCGCCCGTGCGATGGCTGAACTAAGCCGAGCGGCCGATGCTGACACGCTCTCCTGGAAGGATCTACCTTGCTGAGCATCCGCGCGCGGAACCTCAACGAGCACGGTCCCGTCCAAGACTCCACGGAGGTTCTCGCCGGGAGGAGACTGACCATGACGAGTCCGCGCAGGCAGCGGCTCGCGTCGGCTGTGGTCGCGCTGGTGGCGCTTCTCGTTGGATGCGCATCTGCCTCTGAATCGGATCTCGGTGACCCGATTCGACCCCCTGCCGCGACTGAGGTCGCCGACGAACTCCCCGACGAAGCACTCGATGTCCACGTGATCCCGCCTGGCGGATCATGGGAGGACGCGGGGCAGCCGTTGATTGTGCGGGTCAGCAACCAAGCCTTCGACGACCCCGACGTGCGTCTGACCGCCACCTTGGACGGACTGGAGTTGTTCGACCAGTCCTTCGCTGTCGAGGGACAGCACGGCGTGACCCTGTTCGGCGTCCACGCCGCGTCAGGACCTCACACCCTGACGGTGGTCTCCGACAGTGGAGCACGAACCTCGCAGACCGTGATCCTGCCCGCAGGGAAACAACGTTGGCTGGTCGTCGATTACTGGTACTTCGACCCAGCCACGGCGTCCTCAGGCGCCGACCAAACGCCTGGCCCGTCACTCACCGTGTTCGTCTCCGACGAGTCCGTCTACATCGCCTGAGCGTGGGACGTTTCCCTACCACCCGGAGTCAAAGGTGAGGAAGCGTCATACCGCCGCTTCGCACGCGGCGCCGGATGCGCTCTACACCCAGAAGCGGCTCCCGCCTTGTAGTGTTCGGGCGTTCACGCACGCCGACCCCGTTCGATGCTGCGCCTGGGTAACTCGAGCCCGTCGTCCGTGGAGCCGCCGTCTCTTTCCTGCGCGCTCGTAACCGGGTCAGCCGAGCAGCCCTCTCAGTCGCAACAGCGGTGAAGCCGTGTCATGGGGTGCGTAGCACACGCACGGGATCGCGGGTGGCCGCGTACAGGGCGGGCGGGACGGCGGCGGTGGCCGCTGCGAGAAGGGCGAGAAGGACCGTTCCGCAGGTGAACTCCCACGGCGGAGTCGCTCCGAGGCGGGCGGTCAGATAGATCCCGAGACCGGTGCCGATGGCAGCGCCGCATAGTGCCGGTCCCACGGTGCGCAGGACCACTAGGGCAACAATGACGCCTCGGGTTGCGCCGAGGGCACGACGACGGCCGAGGTCTGTCCGTCGGACCAGGACGTCGGCGAGAGTGATGACAGTTACGAGCAACCCACCCGCACCAAGCACGGCCAGCAGCAGGGTCCGGCCGAAGTTCGCAAGATCGCTAGTGACCTGCTCCTGCAACGCGGCCAGTGAGACCGGTGAGGTGATCGATAGCGCGTCCGGTGATGGTGCGGTGATCAAACGAAGTGCTTGGGTCTGCGCGGCTGGTGCGACCGAGGCCGAGGTGAGGACGACGCGCACAGCGTCCAACGCTCGCCCGGTAGGGGCCGGATAGAGTAAACCCGCCTCAAGGTCGTCGAAGGGTTCACGTGCCTCGAACACCCCGACGATGGACCAGTCGTCGGCGAGGGTGCTCGACGCCAGCGTCACCCACCCGGCCTTCTCGTCCATCCCGAGCGCTCTCAGCGCATCACGTGATGCGATCGCTTCCTGCGGTCCGGGCCACCGACCGGCAAGCAGTGTTGCTACCGCTGGCAGCTCGCCGTGGATCCCCCAGGCTGGGACCCGGGTTCCACCATCCCCGATCACCCCGTTGACCACATCGACCGGTATCAGCGTGCCCACCGCCCGCTCGGAGGTGGACAGCAGGGCTGTCTGGTCCACGATCGTGGGTGTGATCAGTTCGTTGCGTGCTGTGTCGGCGACGATAAGCACGCGTGACCCGGCCGAGTCGAGCCGAGCAAGCAGCTGCGCCTCCGCGTCCGCGGTCCGCCCGACCGTGGCCAGCGTGGCGGCACACATCGTCGCCACGAGGACCACCACCAACGTCGAGGGCACCTTGGCCGCCCACGCCGTGGCCAACGCTTCCCGGAGTATGAGCAGAGGTCTCACCGCGCCATCCTCATAGCGCGAGCACCTCGTCGGCTTGCTCGATGACGAATGGGTCGTGGGTGGCGATGAGCACTGTCCGCCCAACCCCTTGTTCCCCGGATCCGGCGGCGGCCGACAGCGCCGCGAGCACCCGAGCGGCGTTGTCGCGGTCCAGGTTCCCTGTCGGCTCATCGGCCAGGATCACCATAGGATCGGTGATCAGCGCACGACATAGCGCCACCCGCTGCGCCTGCCCACCGGAGATCTCCCCGGGCCGGTGATCGGCGCGGGAACCAAGACCCATGTCATTCAACAACTCCCGTCCCCGTCTTCGAGCCTGAGCGAGAGTCGATCCGGCATAGAGGGCCGGCTCGAGAACCGAGTCCAACACGGTGCGTGTCGGATCGAGAGCACTGTCCTGGAAGACGAACCCGACCCGCTGCGCGCGCACCCGTGAACGCATCGTGTCGGGTGCGGACGAGATGTCCTGCCCGTCGAGAAGCACGGCGCCGCGATTCGGGGTGAGCAGCAGCCCGAGCACATACAGCAAGGTCGACTTCCCTCGACCGGACGGGCCGGTCACAGCGGTGATAGCGCCCGCCGTGAACTCGTAGGTCAACCCGCCGAACAACTCCTCAGCACCCCTACGGTAGGCAAAGGACAGATCCTCGACCGCCAGCACCGCTCAACCGCCACGGGTCGCGGTCGGCTCGAGGGGAGCCCGCCCGGATTCGGTGTCAGTCTGGCCGAGCACTTGCACCCGCGTGCCCACCTGGATCCCCTCGACCACAGCTATGCCCTGTCCGGAGCCGCGCACAGCCACTGGCACCTCACCGGCATCGGTGACCACGTAAGCCGTCCTGTCTGCCCGCGTACGCACCGCCGCTGCCGGGACTGCCACTCCCTCAACACGGGGCACCACGATCACGTGCGAGCGCAAGGTGACCTGCGCGTCGCTGGGTAGACTGGAGCAGTCTTGCCCGCATACCTCGCCGCCGTCAGCGGCCGCAAGGATGAATCTGGTCTGGCCGCGCTCGTCCTGGGAGCCGCTGGCGATAACGCCAACCCAGGTATGCGACTCGTACTTGATCTCCACAGTCGCTTCCGCGGGGATCATCCTGGCCTGCTCCTCGCTAACCGTCAGGGCGAACTCCCGATCTCCTGTGGGTGCCAGCACGCTGTCCTCACCTCCGGCGAGCCGCCTCCCCACCGCGATCCCCTCACCAAGCTGCACTGCCGCGGGTAGCGTCGGCACTGCGGTCAGCTCACCGAGCGCAACGGAGCCGGTCTGAGGACGGCCCTGGGCCTTCTGCCACCCCCGGACCGCCGCTCTCGTCCCCGCACCGAAGTCCCCATCTGCCGGCCCGCGCAGGTGGCCCTCATCGATGAGCAGCCGCTGCAACGTCGCGACGTCCTCTCCCTTAGCGCCCGTCGTCAGGTCTCGCCAGAACGGTTTGGCCCCCTGCACCACTCGCACTGGGGTGTCGCCGACGACGTAGGCAATCTCGCCCTGGTCGAGCTCACCGGGCGATACGGATGTCACCACGCCTGAGAGGGCGTTCTGCGCGACCGGCACCGCCGGCTGACGCACGGTCGTCGAGAAGGCCAACGACCTACCAACCGAGCCCTTACTCGCCTCCGCCCACACCGTATCGATCACACTGCGCTGGACGCCGTCGATTGGCGCCACCGACGTCAGCGTCGCCCGCCCGGCCCACCATCCCCCTACCGCCGCCGCCAATATCAGCGTCGTCACGATAATCACCGTGCGCAGCCTCGGACCAGATCGACGAAGGGCCATCCGCAACGAAGCCCCGGGTGGTTCCGGCCGTTTCATCGAAGAGTCCTTACTTCGCCATCGCTCGTCGTCGCGCGCGGTCGTCTCCTCGAAGGCCGCAGAGGAGCGACCACTCATTTCCATGGCGCCTGCGGACAGCGGCGATTGAGCTCGTCCCAGTCACTCGGGTTCATGCTCGCGTCGAGGTCGACGTAAGGGCTCCACGGTGGCTCCCCGCTGAGGTAGGTTTGGACGAACACACTCTCACTGGGAGGGGTGGATCGCACCTCGTACCCGAGCTCCTCTATGCACGTGACCATTGCGACTAGATGCGCGTAAAGCTGGCGCACCTCGTCCTCGCCCAGCGGGGCGGAGTTGGGAGCATCTCCGGCAAGCTCGACGCATACGTCATGGGCCCTCCGGAAGTCGCCGTGCTGTTCCGCGGTGAGGTCCCGAACATTGATGCCGTCGCCTGTGGAGTTCAGTTCTGCGCTCGGCCACCCCGAATCATGCAGGCACTCGACGACACCCACGATCCATTCTTCCATCCCCCGCACCGTCGACATCGTCTCGGACGGGATCGACCCGGGGGTAGCGACTTCCTCGCCCCCCGAGCAACCCAGCAGCGCAGCGGCGCACACCGCCCAAGAGATGGTTCGGGCACATGCCGATTTCACTGTTGATGACTCCTAGCCTTCTGTGCGCAATCGCAGGGTTTGTTGTGTACCGATGGTGATGGCCCCGCCGCCGCGCGCGCCACTATTGCGGACCACGATCCCCGTATCGCATGCGCCATCTGACCCAACTCAAGCCTGAGCCCCAACACAGGGAGAGGAAGACGCCCGACTAGTCGCCTTTGGCGAGCCCAGTTTGCACGTGTGAGCATGCACGCCGACCTACATAGCCCCGATGGCTACGTGATGCTCGTGCACTCGGCGTAGGTGCCCGAGCTGCTGATGCTGCCACCAGTCTGAACGAACCAGAAGCCGCCACCTGTTGCACTTGCCAACCGCTTCGTTGTCTTCCACGAGGAACCGTTGTAGAAGATGCCGTACCCCGAAGGCCCCGGGTAATGCTCCGTGGTGCCCGTGGAGTATCCGACGGTTCGCTGAGTGCCGGCGCAGTATGTCGTTCCGCTCTTCCAGACGACTGCCGAAGCCACTGTCGCGATGCTGAACGTCATTACCGCGGCGGCAATGAACGCGATCAGCGACCGTCGAGCGCTCGACTTCCTATTCATTTCCTAAACCCCTGACTGTCGGCCACGTGAGGAGCAATCCCCCGGACAGGTCACGTTAGCACTCATGGCAATGGCCAGGTTGGGGTCCCCGCTGGTGGCCAACTGAAAGTCCCCACTCTTCGCTGGGTTTTCAGGTGGTTGTGGTCGTGTTCCTCCTCTCGCTCGGGCTTGTCTCATGCGGTAGGAGTCGCCGTCGGTGATGACGGTGTGGCAGTGGTGCAGGAGCCGGTCGAGCATGGAGACGGCGGTGGTGTGTTCGGGTAGGAACCTGCCCCAGTCTTCGAAGGACCAGTGCGACGCCAAGCCCAGGGATCGGCGTTCGTAGGCGGCGGCGACGAACCGGAACAGCAGTTGGGCGCCGGTGTCGTCCAGCGGGGCGAAGCCGACTTCGTCGACGAGGACGAGGTCGTTGCGTAGGAGGGTGTCGATGGTCTTGCCGACGGTGTTGTCGGCGAGGCCCCGGTACAGGGTCTCGACGAGGTCGGCCGCGGTCAGGTACCGCACGCGGTGTCCGGCTGCGACGGCGGCGTGGCCGAGGGCGATCAGGGTGTGGGACTTGCCGGCGCCGGCGGTTATCCGCGGGTTGGCGTCGGTTGGGGTGCATTTTGCCGGTCATCCAGAAGAGCCAGGACCCCCCGTCTTAGATCTCGGGTGCTGGGAAAGAACGGAAGGGCATCCATAAACGGACCCTCACGTCCAGGGATCACCCACTGTCGCGACGACATAATCTCCGAGGTGGAGCCGATCTGAACGATGTCGCGAGTCGGGATAGCTCGGCGACGCACCTGCCCCCCGAGCCCTCTACGAATGTCCTCAGTCAACTCGTCGCGAGTGAGTGTGACTCTCCTGCGCCGAACGAGAAGAGCAACGATGAGTAATGACGCGGCTCCGACCAGCAGTGAGTGGAGCAGCAGGTTCCAGTCGAAGGTGATCGCCAGATAAGACCAGACGAGCCACAGGGGACCCAAGAACTTCGACAGGATAGATGCGGGTGTACCAGATGAACTTGTCATCGACGTTCATCATCCGTGTGGAGTCCCTGAGCGTGGTCGGAGTTCGGGGGTAGCGGTGTGCCTGTGAAGCCGCTGAGGCCATCGGCGCGATCCTTGGTGTGCACGGCCAAGTAGGCACCGAAAAGAATCTCACCAATGGCCTGTCCCAGTCTGCCCTGTCCGAGGCGTTGGAGGTGTTCCGCCCCAGGGCAGGCGTGGACCTCATCCGTGAGGCGGACCGGGTCGCCGCGCAGCAGATCATCGAGCTGGAGGCCGCGCAGGTGATGGATGCCGGCAGGTGTGAGGGCACCACCTCTTAGGAAACGTCGCGGCTACCATCACCCTGCTGGGCGAAGGCCCCGGACCGAGCATCGGTCCTGACCGCCCCGCCAAGCGACCTGCGTCGCTTCGCCGCGTATCGCGCCCATACTCTCGCCCGAGCGCTCGGTACCCGCGGGGAACGGTCCGAGCAGGCTCAGCGGGGGCTTCTGTCGATTCCAGCGGACGAAGCGAAGCGCTCAACCGGGTCGTCAGAGGTCATCGGCGGGTACGGGGGCTCCGGCGGTCCCGAGACCGAGATGGGCGCGGGCGCGAACAGCCCTACAACCCGGGGAATGGCCGATCAGCTCTCACGCGGGCCAGTAGTCAGCGGTCGGAACAGCAGGAGAGTCGCCAGCAGGGCCACTCCGCCAGCAAGCAAAAGCCACCACAGGTGCTGAGGCGAGAATTGAGAGCCGCCTGGAGCCGCGTCAGCAACCCTGGCATTCGTGGCCACCCATCCAGCGGCCAGGGCCACACCAATCGCCCACAATCCGAACCCCAGCCAGGACCGACGACGCCGGGCCAGGAACGCCACCGCTGGCCCCAGCACAACAAAAAGACCGATGAAGGGCGGCGTGAGCAGGCCTACCAGTTGCACCGTCCCATCGTCGAGTATCAAGCCCGCGACAAGCGCCATCAGGGGCAAGTGAACCTCGTATGTGTCATATCGCCGCCAGTCGGGCGTGGTTAACGCTCAGGCGGATCGGGTGATCTCGTGCTCGACGGCACGGCGAATCCATGCCGAGACGGATCGGTCATCGGCCTCGGCTCGCTTCTTGACCTCGTCGAGGAGCTCGGGCGGGAACCGGACCGGAACCGGGGTGGTCAGTCGCTTCGTCGAGCGTCGGCGAGGCGGGCCCTGCGGTTCCTGGTTCTGCGGCTGGGCGTAGAAGTCGTACTCCTGCTCGGGAGTCATCGGGTCAGTACTCATCACGGTCCCTTCGGTAGGTAGCGGCAAGGCCCGAAGAAGCCTCGTAGCAGCCGATTGGTCGGCACTTGCTCGGATCGCCCGACCGCGAGGGTGCGATCGGCACGATCAGGACGGTGCCTGCCACCTCGGCCACCATCAGATAGTGCGCCGGTGGCTTGGCAGGATAGAAGAGCGGATCGTTGACCCACACGTCGTAGACGTCGTCAAGGCCGAGGTGCGGGTGCTTGAACAGGTGCGCGGCTTGAGCATCGATCTCGAACGGGTTCTGGTCATCGAGCAGGTCCAGGTCGAGTAGCTCGTCCACCCGGTCAGTGTATAACAAACGACTACGTCTTGCCTTCTCAAGACATGTCCCACTTCGCCGCCAGTGGACGCTATCCGTTGGGGACGGGAGGTGCGCACCATTAGTAGATCTCGGAGCGGTGACCGAGGTCGACTGCGACGATGAGGACTTCGGATCGGCGAATGTCGAGGATGACCCGGTAGTCGCCTACGCGGTACCGCCAAAGACCGGTCAACGGGCCGCCGAGTGCCTTGCACGCGCTGGCGGGATCCTCCATGCCGCCCAGCCGCACGAGCGCATCCCGAACCCTTCTGGCCTGGGTCTTGTCGAGCTTCTTGAGCGCCTTCTCCGCTCGGGGCAGAACCTGGATGTCCCAGGTCATGCAGGCTCGTCAAGACCAAGCTCGGCGCTGACCTCGGTCAGCGAGCGGCTCACCAGCTCCCCGCGACGGTTCGCCTCGACCTCGGCGCGCAGCGTGTACGCGTACTCGAGCTCCGCGAGGTGCTGCTCGACGGCCTCACGCACGTAGTAGGCAGCGGTCCGCCCGGTACTGCTGCTCAACGCGTCGAGCCGCTCTTTGAGGTCGTCCGGCAGACGCACACTCAGGACCGTTGTAGACATGTATACAGACTAGCACCTTGGCGCCCGGCCGTCCCACATCAAGGTGCCCCCTACCGCCGGCTGTTGATCGCAACTGCGCTACTTGATGACCCGCGTCATCGTGCAGGCTGCGAACGGTCGTCGTCGCACGGCGTGCACCACTTTGTGCTGCTGGGAGTGGATGACGCAGATGTGATGGGGTGGTGTTGGATGCCTACCGCTGGCACACTGCATCGCGTTGCATCACGCGAGACAAGTCCGTCAGATGGAGGAGTCATGAAGGATGACGCGCCCCGTCCTCAGGAGCGGGGGGCGATCTTCGATGGGGTCAAGGTCGGCCGCCCGGCTACGGGCGGACTTCTCGATGCTGGGTATACGTCATTGGATGATCTCCCGGATGACCTTCACGAACTTCTCGCGATACACGGTGTCGGTCCTCGAGCCGTCGAGCTCTTGCGGGAGAAGCGCGGCCACCAGCCCGGCTGAGGTCCGCGCGGCTGCTCCTCATGGCGACTCTTTCGAGCGCCGGACCCGCCGCGTCTCCATGACCCGAGGAGCGGGCATGCCTCGCATCGCCGCGTGGGGGCGGGGTCGGTTGCCGAGGCCTGGTCCTTGCTGATGACGGTGGCGTCGGTGATGCTGAGGGGGCGACCTCCAGGGAAGGGGCACCAGTTGAGTCAGATGCAGGAAGAACCGGTATCGCCTGAGCGGGGACTCACACCGTCCATTCGTGCGGGGATGGGCGCGATGCTTCACCCCGGTGGTGTCGCCTTCCGGGTCTGGGCTCCGAATGCCCGGTCGGTGGCGGTTGCCGGTGACTTCAACGGCTGGTCCACGGATCGCCATCCGATGGCTCGGGAGCAGGGCGGCTACTGGTCTGTGGACATCGAGGGAGCCCTCGACGGCCGCAATGGCGGGGTCAAGACCGGGGACGAGTACGTGTTCGTCATTGAGGGGCCTTCGGGTGAGCTGTGGCGCAAGGACCCCTACGCGCGCGATGTGGATCACTCCAACGGCAACGCGATCATCGTCGACCCGAGCTTTGACTGGAGTGGCGATGAGGGCTTCCGTATGCCGCCCTGGCACGACCTGGTCATCTATGAGATGCATGTCGGCACGTTCAACGACACACCGGGCGGCCCACCGGGTGACCTGAGCACCGCTGTGGCGCGCCTGAGGCATCTGGTCGAGCTGGGGGTCAACGCCATCCAGATCATGCCCATCGGCGAGTTCCCCGGCGACCACTCCTGGGGCTACAACCCGGCAGACATCTTCGCTGTCGAGTCCGCCTACGGGGCGCCGCAGGCCCTCAAGACCTTCGTCAGGGCTGCGCACGAGTGCGGCCTCGCGGTGATCGTTGACGTGGTCTACAACCACCTTGGACCGTCCGATCTCGACCTGTGGCAGTTCGACGGCTGGCACGAGGACGGCAAGGGCGGGATCTACTTCTACAACGACTGGCGCTCGTCGACGCCGTGGGGTGACACAAGGCCCGACTACGGCCGGCTCGAGGTCCGCCGGTTCCTGCAGGACAACGCGATGTTCTGGCTGGATGAGTTCCACGCCGACGGGCTGCGGTTCGACATGACGCTCTTCATCCGCACGGTGCACGGCAACCCGCACGACTCCGGCCAGCGTCTCACCCACGGCGAGGAGCTGTTGCGCGCGATCAACCAGGAGATTGATGCCCGCTTCCCCTGGAAGATCTCGATCGCCGAGGACCTCCAGGACGAGCCATGGATCACCCGGTCGCCCGAGGCCGGAGGTGCCGGTTTCGACAGCCAGTGGTCTGCGGCCTTCGTGCACCCGGTGCGTGAGGCGATCATCGGCCGCGACGACGCGCATCGCAGCATGTGGGCGGTGCGTGATGCGATCGCCCGCCGTGACGACTCCGACGTCACCGGGCGGGTGGTCTACACCGAGTCGCACGACGAGGTGGCCAACGGCCGCGCCCGGGTGCCCTCCGATATCTGGCCGGAGAACCCGGGGAGCTGGTTCTCCCGCAAGCGCTCAACCCTGGGCGCCGTGCTCGTGTTCACAGCGCCCGGCATCCCCATGCTGTTCCAGGGCCAGGAGCTGCTCGAGGATGAGTGGTTCCGCGACACGGACCCGATCGACTGGGGCAAGCAGGATCGCTTCGAGGGGATCTTCCGGCTCTACCGCGACCTGGCACGGCTGCGCCGCAACTGGTGGGACGACTCGCGCGGCCTTCGCGGCGGGAACGTCAACGTCTTCCATGTCAACGACACCGACAAGGTCATCGCCTTCCACCGATGGCACCACGGCGGGCCGGGTGACGACGTGGTGGTCGTCATCAACTTCGCCAACCGCAGCCATGACAGCTACACCCTCGGCCTGCCCCGCGGCGGATCGTGGCAGGTGCGGTTCAACTCCGACTCTCGCCACTACTCCGACGACTACGGCGATCACCCGGCCCACGACACGCACGCCCTTCCCGGTGCACGCGACGGGCTACCCTGCACCGCCGCGATCGGCCTGGGCCCCTACACCGCGCTCATCCTCACCCAGCAGGAATAGCCGAATCGGCGGACGTCCGAAGCACCGCGACGAAGACTGTGTCCGGCTGATCGTCGTCGTCTGGTGAATGAGCGACACCCCCGCACTCAACCGGAGCATGCCGGGTGTGCGGGGGGTGTCGCGCCTCATCCGCGGATCGGGGGATGATCCGACCCGGCGACGCTACCCCGGCCGATGTCAAGGCGCGCCCCGAACGACGAGTCCGCCGTCAGTGGGCCCGTGAGAATGACAAGCTGATTTGGCCCCACCGTGCCAATCTGTTTGGCCCCACTCTCGGGGCGGGGGGTTGGGGTGCTACTGGATCCTTTCTGGGTGCTGCGGAGCCGGTAGGAGGTGGTTCCGGTGTTGATGATGTGGGCGTTGAAGGTGAGGCGGTCGACGACGGCGGCGGCGAGGCGGGGGTCGGCGAAGGTGGTGCCCCATTCGCTGAAGGGGGCGTTGGAGGCGCAGGCGATGGAGGCTCGTTCTTCGCGGGCGGTGATGATTTGGAAGAGGAGTTCGGCGCCGCGGGGGTCGAGGTGGACGTAGCCGACTTCGTCGAGGCAGAGCAGGTCGAGGCGGGCGTAGCGGGCGACGATGCGGCTGGTGTGGCTGTGGTCGGCGGCTTCGGCGAGCTCGTTGGCGAGGGCGGCGGTGGTGGTGTAGCGCACGGCGCGGCCTTGTTCGGCGGCGGCGGTGCCCAGGGCGATGAGCAGGTGGGTTTTGCCGGTGCCGGAGTCGCCGAGCAGGACCAGGGGTTGGCCGGCGTCGACCCAGGCGCAGGTGGCCAGGGAGGCCAGGGTCGCCGCGGGGAGGTCGGGCAGGAGGGTGGGGTCGAAGTCGGTGAGGCGTTTGGTGCGGGGGAACCTGGCTTCGCGGACGCGTCGGGCGCGGCGGCGGGCGGTGCGGTCGTCGCACTCGGCGGTGAGGATCTCGACGAGGAATGCTTTGTGGGAGAGGCGTTCTCGGGCGGCGGCCTCGGCGATCGGGCCGGCCTGCTCGCGGATGGTGGGTAGCCCGAGAGCGCGGGTGGCGCTGCTGATGGCGGCTTCGGCAACGGCTTCGGTCAGGGCCGTCAGGGCCGGCGCCGCTGCTGAGGCTCGGGTGCGGGTCGTGGTGCTGGTGCTCATGGGGTCGCTCCGTTCAGGAGGTGGTCGTAGCCGGTCAGGTCGGGCAGGGCCCGGGTGGCGCGTGCTGCCGGTGTGGCATGCTGCGGGATCGGCACCGGGGTCGGCGCGGTGGTGCCGGTGGCGTGGGCGCGGGCCTCGATGGTGACCACGTCGGGATGGAACATCCCGGCGCGGGTCGCGGCGGCGATACCGGCGTCGACGTCCGCGGCGGGCATGCTCCGGTACAGCAGCAGCGCCCCGATCAAGGCTCGGGTGCCGCCGGCATCGCCGAGGGCGGATCGGGCCGCGTCCCAGCACCGTTGGTGGGTCGCGGTGAAGGTGCCGTTGGCGCGTGCGGTGGCCAACGCGGTCGACCCGGGCAGGGCGCCGGGCTTGCGGACCAGGACCTCCAGGTAGTGGTCCAGGACCAGGTCCTCGCTCCTCTTGTGCAGGCTCCGAGGGTGTCGCGCTATGACCGTGGTCCCGTCCAGCGCGGTGACCGTGCGCGCACCCAGCTCCACCCGGACCCTGCCGCCGACGAACCGGGCCGGGACCGAGTAGTACGACTGGCGCACACAGATCCTGGCCTTGGCATCGACCCGGCAGGACAGCTCGGCGACCGCGCGAAACGGCCTCTCCGGTAACGGGATCAACAGGGCTGCCTCGACGGCGAAGTCCTGCCCGATCCGGTTGCGGCGGCCGTCGATGTAGCGCTGGTCGTCGCGGGCGTCAGCAGCCGAGAGCGCCGCATCCAAGGCTGCCATGGACCCCACGTGCGGGACCGGGACCATGTGCCGACGCCGGAACCTGCCGATCTCGCCCTCGACACCGCCCTTCTCGTGGGCGCCGTCCTTGCCGGGGATGCAGTAGAACGACTCGTACCCGTAGTGCGAACGCATCGTGATGAACCGTGGATGCTCGAACCGTTCCCGGCCCAGCAGCACCCGGATGACCGCCGGCTTCAAATTGTCGTAGCGGATCAGCCCAGGAACCCCGCCCAGGGCCGCGAAGGCGCGCACGTGCCCGTCCAAGAACGACTCCTGCGCCTGGTTGGCATAGGCGAAGTGGACCGCCTTACCGCTGTAGGAACAGCGCATCACGAACATCCACAGCTTGGTCATCTCCCCGGCGAGCACGGCATAGAACTCGCCGAAGTCGACCTCGGCCTCGGCCCCCGGAGGATGCGTTTGCGGAACCATCGCCTCCACCCGGGACAGGCCCACCTCGCGCTTGAGCCGGGCGACCAGAAGCCGCACCGCCGACTCGCTGACCCGGGCATCGTGCTCCTCGAGGAGCCGCTGCCACACCCGCCGAGCAGTGTGCCGCTGCTTACGCGGGGCATCCAGATCGGCGACCAGCCACGACCGCACCAAAGGCTCCCACCGGCCGGTCACCGGCGACTCACGCGCCGTGACCTTCCGAGCCGGCGGCTCAGCCTGCGCGATCGCATACCGGACCGTGCGGCGGTGCACGCGATGCTTCCGCGCCAACGCCCGAATCGTCATCCCATCGCGATGATCGCGTCGGATATCTTCGAACTGCTCCACTCTCGATCTCTCCTTCACCCTCCACGCCTCTCGTGATCGTCTTTGGACGGACATCACGAAACGTAGAGGGACAGTCAGCTCGAGAGTGGGGCCACTTCAGGCTGGCACAAGCCCTCCAACCGGGGCCAAATCAGGCTGTCACACTCAGCCCGCATACCCTCTCGCCATGGAGCCCGGTTGGCAGTACACGACTCGGGACTATGACCCGGCGGCCGACGCCGGCGAGGTGGAATGGGCGCGCGCTGTGGCGCTCGAGGGGTGGCGTATCTGGCATCCGTCGGGGGTGTGGGTGGAGGTCAACGGGCGCCGGGTGCGCCGGTGGTCGCTGCGCCGTGCCTGCTATCGCCCTGGGGCCGTGCACGACCACGACAGCCAGTGCCGGGACGCGAGAAGAGACGAGCCCCCCACCCCTGAGCCGCCTATTCTTCGGGGATCAGCACGAACCTCGCCGATTCGTTCGACGTGGGTACGCCGAGAATCTCGCTTGCGGGCCCTTCAAAGAGCGCACGCCCCGACGACTTCACCGAGCCGGGTGACGCACGCCGTGTTGTGTGCGCACGTTGGGTCTAGTGGCGGTTCGAGATCGACCGCCGGCTTGAGGGGTCAGTCGATGAGCCTGTCGAGGAGCTCGAACGACTCGTACGGCTGGTCGATGTCTCCGAAGTGGCCGTCGTCGCGGACGATCTGGGTGCCGCCGAGCTGTTCGAACATGACGCGGCCTTGCGTGTCGTCACAGCCGTACGGATCGTCGCGTGAGTTGATGAAGTACAGGTCGCGGACATTGGCTCGTATCGCCGCCCAGTCGTAGCTGTCCTGGAGGACCGGTTCGTCCTCGTCGTTGGGTGGCGTGCAGTAGCCGGCGACGAGGA
>NZ_WESE01000016.1:24171-24498 GCF_009184895.1 Nostocoides sp. F2B08
CGTTGAGGCTGGGATAGTGCGGCGCCTCGACGGCGTAGCCGCGCTCCGTCAGCCGCCCTCGCAGCCACGGGAGCCACACCACGTCCGGATGCGCTGAGGTGCCGTGAAAGAGGATCGCCTTACGGGTCACTGACTGGTCCCATCTTCGTGGTCGGCGAACGCCCCGTTGGAGCATCAGAGCCGCAGGAGGCGGCTCGCAGCATTCGCGTCGGACCCTACATCAGCGATCCATGACGACCCGCGCCCGACATCCCGCCGTGAACGCACCCGGCGGCGACGCCGACCCCACTGGCCGCGCCTTGGCCCAGGTGCTGCACTTCGCTGGAA
>NZ_WESE01000017.1 GCF_009184895.1 Nostocoides sp. F2B08
CGGGGCCTCCCACATCTGTCGGATAGGCCGAGCAGGCGGCCCCTGCTCGGTAACCCACGAGCATCTGTGCGCGGGGCCCCGGCCCGCAACCAGCCCACCAGGCCGGTCACCTCATAGCGTCTAGGGTGAGCCTCATGGACTTCGAGCTCACGGACCGCTGCAAGGACTACCAGGCTCGCGTGCAGGCCTTCATGGACGAGCACATCTACCCGAACGAGTCGACCTACCACGTGCAGATGGCACAGGCGGACGGCCCGCACCACCAGCCGGCGATTCTCGAGGAGCTCAAGGTCAAGGCCCGCGACGCCGGGCTCTGGAACCTCTTCCACCCCGACCCGCAGTGGGGACCGGGCCTGAAGAACGCCGAGTACGCACCGCTCGCCGAGATCATGGGGCGGGTCCAGTGGGCTTCGGAGGTCTTCAACTGCAACGCGCCCGACACCGGCAACATGGAGGTGCTGACCCACTTCGGCACCGACGAGCACAAGGAGCGCTGGCTCAAGCCGCTCCTCGCCGGCGAGATCGCCTCCGCGTTCGCCATGACCGAGCCGCGGGTCGCGAGCTCGGACGCGACGAACATCGAGATGACGATGCGCCGCGACGGCGACGAGTACGTCCTCAACGGTCGCAAGTGGTGGACCTCGAACGCGATGCACCCCAACTGCAAGGTCCTCATCGTCATGGGCAAGACCGATCCCGAGGCCGAGAAGCACCGGCAGCAGTCGATGATGGTCGTGCCGCTCGACACCCCCGGCGTCACGGTTCTGCGCAACCTGACGGTCTTCGGCTACGCCGACCGGGAGGGTCACGCGGAGGTCGACTTCGACGACGTCCGCGTGCCGGCCACCGCGCTGCTCGCCGGCGAGGGCGACGGCTTCATGATCAGCCAGGCCCGGCTCGGGCCGGGCCGCATCCACCACTGCATGCGTTCGATCGGCGCCGCCGAGCGCGCACTCGACCTGATGATCGACCGGGCGGCCCGCCGGGTCACCTTCGGCCAGCCGGTCGCGCAGCGTTCGAACGTCCAGGACTGGATCGCCGAGTCTCGGATCGAGATCGACATGGCGCGTCTGCTCACCATGAAGGCCGCCTGGCTCATGGATACGGTCGGCAACAAGGGTGCCCGCACCGAGATCGCCGCGATCAAGGTCGTCGCGCCGAACGTCGCGCTCAAGGTGCTCGACCGCGCCATCCAGGTCCACGGCGGTGCGGGAGTCTCGCAGGACTTCCCGCTCGCCGAGATGTACGCCGGTCAGCGCACCCTCCGGCTCGCCGACGGCCCCGACGAGGTGCACAAGATGGTCATCGCCCGCCGCGAGATACGGCGCCGGCTCGCCGACAACCCGGTCTGAGCGCCGTCGACCGCTGAGCGTGGTGGCCCGGGCCGGTCGCCTCTGGCCACGTGAGGTCCGCCACCACGGCGTCCGACCCCTTCCGGTCCGGGCCGTGGAGGAGTACACCGGAAGGTGGAGGGGTCTGGTTCCCACCGACTCCCCAGAGTCGGGCCAGCCCTCCGGGCGAAGGAGGGACAGATGAGTCTCGTCAAGCGCGAGTCGCGTGCCGTGCGACCCTTCGAGTGGTGGCCCACCGAGGACCGCTTCGAGCAGATGGTCCGCGACATGTTCCGCGGGTTCGGGACCGCTCTGATGAAGGTCGAGGAGTACGTCGACGACGACTCGTGGGTGCTCCGGGCCGAGCTGCCCGGTCTCGACCCCGACGAGGATGTGGAGCTGACCGTCGCCGACGGGATGCTCCACATCACGGCTGACCGGGAGGAGCGCACCGAGGAGGACAAGCCGGACGGCTTCCGATCGGAGTTCCACTACGGCCGTCTGGAGCGTCACCTGACGCTTCCCGCGGGAACCGTCGAGTCCGATATCGCGGCCACCTACAAGGACGGCATTCTCGAGGTCCGCGTGCCGCTGACCGAGAAGCCGACGGAGGCGGCGAAGATCCCAGTCCAGAAGGGCTGAGCGACACGACCTGAGCGACACCCGAACAGACCGCACGCCTCCCGTATGCGGTGCTCGCCTCAGCCGTGCACCTCGGCCGCCTCGACCAGCGCCTCGATCGTCGCCTGCACCGCGGGCACCCTGGCGAGGTCCGGGGTCGTGACAGCGAAGATCTCGCGCCGCGAGCTCGGGCTGACCTGCAGTGCCCGCACGGACGGGTGATGGGTGGTGCGGAGAATGAGGTCGGGGATGAGGGCGACGCCGAGACCCTCGGCGACCAGGCCCTGCACCGCGACGTAGTCCTCGGTCTCGAAGGCGACGTTCGGTGCGAACCCGGCCTCGCGGGCGAGGTGCACGAGGTGGCCCCGGCACTTCGGGCAGCCCGCGATCCATGGCTCATCGGCGAGTGCGCCGAGTTCGGCGGTGTCCTGGTCGGCAAGAGGGTGACCGTCTGGCAGGGCGAGGCGCACCTCGTCGTCGAGGAGCTTGGTGACGACGAGGGAGTCGAGGTCCTCCTGGATCTCGGACAGGTCGATGCCTTCGTAGGAGAACGCCACCGCGAGGTCGCACTCGCCAGCCTTCAGGGCGGCAAGCGACTCGGGCGGCTCGGCCTCGGTGAAGGTCACGACGACGTCCGGATAGCGGCGTTTGACGAGGGCGAGGGCATGGGGCACGACGGTGGCCGACGACGACGGGAACGCCATCAGGCGGACCCTGCCGGAGCGCAGCCCGGCGATGGCGGCGACCTCCTCCTCGGCTGCGTCGAGCGCGGCGAGCACGGTGGAGGCGTGCCGGGCCAGCACCTGGCCTGCCTCGGTGAGTCTGACCGACCGGCCGAGGCGCTCGACGAGGACGGTGCCGGTGCGCTGCTCGAGGCGCCGCACCATCTGGGAGATCGCGGGCTGGGTGTACCCGAGGGACACCGCGGCGGCGGTGAAGCTGCCCTCGTCCTGGATGGCCTTCATGACTCTCAGGCCGGCGGCGTCGATCATGACCTCATCATATAACGTTCCGTTATCCCGCGTGCCATAGGCCCAACACGATGTGACGGATGCTCTTGCGGGGGTGGCCGAGCCTGCGCCGGCCCCGCACGGCGTAGCGTGGGGCCCGTGGACGGTCTACTCGCCGAGCGCCCGATCCTGCTGCTGTTCGTCCTCCTCGCCGTCGGGACCGCCTTCGGAGCCGTCCGGGTCCGCGGCTTCTCACTCGGGCCGGCGGCCGTCCTCTTCACCGCCCTGGCCTTCTCCGCCTACGACGAGCGGCTCGCCCTCCCCGAGGCGCTCGGGACCTTCGGGCTCGCCGTCTTCGCCTACGCGATCGGCATCACCGCCGGTCCGTCGTTCTTCGCCTCGTTGCGCACCGGGCTCAAGCCCATCACCCTTGTGGCGACGACACTGGTCGGGCTCGGTGTACTCGCCTTCGCTCTCGGGCAGGCGTTCGGTTTCGACGTCGGCACGATCGCGGGCGTCTATGCCGGCTCGGGCACCAACACTCCCGCCCTGGCCGCCGCGGTCATCCGTCTCGACGGTGCACCCGAGCCGACCGTCGCATACTCGATCAGCTATCTCGGCGGCGTGCTCGTCATGCTCGGCGCGGCCGTCCTCGCGCTGCGCAGCGGCGAGCGCCACCCGACGGCGGACGACCGGGCCACGCCACCGGCGGTGGCGACCGCGACGATCGAGGTGACCCGGGACAACGCCCTCAGCGTCGCCGAGCTGACGCTCACCCCGCACGGTCGGGTCATCGTCTCGCGGCATCGCGGGGCCGACGGTGTGGTCCGCATCGCCGAGGGCACGACGGTGCTGGAGCCCGGAGACCTCGTCCTCGCGATCGGTCCGGAGGCCGCCCTGGCTCACCTCACCAAGCAGCTCGGCCGCCCGAGCGACCAGCGGCTCGAGCTGGACCGTACCGAGCTCGACTTCCGGCGGATCGTGCTCTCCCAGCGCAAGTTCTTCGGCCACTCGGTGGCCGACCTGCACCTGTTCGAGCGCTTCGGGGCGCGCGCCACCCGGGTTCGCCGTGCGGACCAGGACTTCCTCGCGACCGACGACTTCGTCCTTCAGGCCGGTGACCGCATCCGGGTGGCGGCCCCGCGTCAGCACATGCCGCAGGTCGCCGACTACCTCGGCGACAGCGACCACAGCACCTCCGACATCAACCCTCTCGGTCTGGCGATCGGGATGGCCCTGGGCCTCCTGCTCGGCGCGGTGCCGTTCTTCGTCCCGGGCCTCGGAACGCTCGAGCTGGGCCAGGCCGCCGGGCCACTGCTCGTCGGTCTCGTGCTCGGCCGGTTGCAGCGCACCGGTCCCATCGTGTGGACGCTCCCGCATCAGGCCGCCGAGACGCTCACCCAGCTCGGCCTTCTCCTGTTCCTCGCCTATGCCGGTGGCCGGGCGGGGTCGGCGTTCCTCGACGCCATCTCGAGCCCACTCGGGGTCGAGCTCGTCATCGTCGGTCTGGTGCTCACGACGGCGCACGCGGTCGTCCTGCTCGTCGTCGGCCGACGAGTGCTCGCCCAAAGCGGCCCGCGCGTCGCCGGAGTGATCGCCGGCTCGCAGACCCAGCCGGCCATCCTCGCCCACGCCAACGAGTCCACCGGCTTCGATCCACGGGTCGCTCTGGGCTACGCCCTCGTCTACCCGGTCGCGATGGTCGTCAAGATCGTGGTGGTGCAGGTCATCACCCTGCTGTGAGACATGCAGGGTGAGGTATGCGGCGGCCGGCCGTTCGGACCGGACCCGTCACCACCGTCCGAGGAGGGTCAGCCTGCCCGTGTCAGCCGGGTCGGCGCCCGCGGATCGCGTCGCGCATCTGGGCCCGGCCGCGGCGCAACCCGATCTCGTAGGCGACGAGGAGGATGAGGGTGAGCGCGACGATCGGGAGCACGAACGCCGTCATCACGACGGTGAAGCCGCCCAGCGCGTCGTGCTCGGTCGCCCAGAGCACGAGGTAGACGACGTAGGACACGTACAGGGCGAGGAACAGCCCGCCTTCCCACCTCTCGATGACGAACCCGGTGAAGGCCACCGGCAGCAGGGCGATGGCCGCCGCGATCATGAGCGGGATGTCGAGGGCGATGGCGGCCTGGGGAACCGGGATTCCGGGGCTCGTGATGATCGAGGGCAGGCCGAGGACGAGACCGATGTTGGCGATGTTGCTGCCGACGACGTTGCCGATGGCGAGGTCGCGCTCACCCTGGCGCACGGCGATGAGCGACGTCGCGAGCTCGGGCAGGGAGGTGCCGATCGCGACGACCGTGAGGCCGATGACGAGGTCGCTCAGGCCGAGCGCGGAGGCGATCGAGCTGGCGCCGCTGACCAGCCACTGGGCACCGGCGACGAGGAGCCCGACCCCGACCACGACGAAGACGACGGCGCGCCCTATGCCGGGGATCTCCTCGGCCCTCTCCTCGTCACTCGAGCTCTCGCCGCGGCCCGTCACGACCGACCAGGCGGTGTGGCCGACGAACAGCGCGAGGAGCAGCAGCCCTTCCCACGTCGAGATCAGGCCGTCGAGGGCCAGGACGAGCAGCAGCACCGAGGCCACGACCATGACCGGAACGTCGAAGCGGACCAGGCGCCGCCGGGCCACGAGCGGCAGGATCAGGGCCGAGGCTCCCAGGATGAGCAGGACGTTGGCGATGTTGCTTCCGACGACGTTGCCCACGGCGAGTTCGGGCTGGCCCCGCAGCACCGCTCCGGTCGTGACGGCGAGCTCGGGGGAGGAGGTGGCGACCGCGACGATGGTCAGCCCCACGACGAGGGGGGACATCCCCAGGCGGCGGGCGATCGCCGAGGCGCCGCGCACGAGGCCCTCACCGCCGGCGACGAGGCAGACGAGGCCGATGACGACGAGCCCGACGTCGAGCAGGTTCACAAGCGGTGAGTGTATGCGCCGCGCGCCTCGCGCTCGCACGTCACCGCATACTGGGGGCGTGTCCTCGCCAGCCGCCCTCGCTCCGGCCGAGGTCGGGCTGCGCGCGATGGCCGACATCGTCGCGACCAGGCCGGCGCTGGTGCTCACGGGTGCGGGGATGTCGACGGACTCGGGCATCCCGGACTACCGCGGCCCTGATGGCACGCGTCGCGTCACACCGATGCAGTTCGGTGAGTTCGTCGGCAGCGGCGAGGCCCGCCGGCGCTATTGGGCCCGGTCCTTCGTCGGGTGGCAGCGCTTCACCCAGGCGGGGCCGAACGCCGGTCACCACGCGGTCACCAGGCTGCAGAGCGCCGGCCTGGTCGGAGCGGTCATCACCCAGAACGTCGACGGCCTGCACCAGGCCGCCGCGACCCGCGAGGTCACCGAGCTGCACGGGGCGCTGGCCGACGTCGTCTGTCTCACCTGCGGCGACCGCAGCCGCCGGATCGACCTCGACCGGCGGATGCACGACGACAACCCCGGCTTCGTCGTCGACGGCGAGGAGATCCGTCCGGACGGAGACGTCTCGCTCGAGGAGGTCGACGTGGCCCGGTTCGTCGCGCCGCTGTGCCTGGCGTGCGGCTCGGACACCCTCAAGCCGGATGTCGTCTTCTTCGGCGAGTCGGTTCCCCGCGAGCGGGTCGACCACTGCTACGACCTCACCGAGCGCGCGGGGGCGCTGCTCGTCCTGGGCAGCTCACTCGCGGTGATGAGCGGCCTGCGGTTCGTGCGTCGGGCAGCCGCCCGACGCATACCCGTCCTGATCCTCACCCGACATCTGGCCAGGGGAGAGGAGCTCGCGACCGTCCGGGTCAGTGCGGACCTGAGCGAGTCGCTCGAGACGCTCTGCGAGCTGCTCGATACATAAACTCACGTTATTGCATCATGGTGGTGTCCTTATGCTGGACATTCAACTCGGTCCCTCCGACGGCTGCGGCACAGTGGCGGACATGGCACTCCACCTTGGCGACATCGCCCCTGACTTCATCGCCCGCTCGACGGCCGGCGAGATCTCCTTCCACGCGTGGGCGGGGGACAGCTGGGTCGTCCTCTTCAGCCACCCGGCCGACTTCACCCCTGTCTGCACGACCGAGCTCGGTCGGGTCGCCCAGCTCAAGGACGAGTGGGACCGGCGCGGCGTCAAGCCGATCGCCCTCTCGGTCGACTCGACCGAGGACCATGAGGCCTGGCGCCCGCAGATCGAGTCCTTCTCCTCGGCGTCGGTGACGTATCCGATCATCGCCGATGAGGACCGGGCCGTCGCGAGTCTCTACGACATGATCCACCCGGGTGAGGGCGACACGTCCTCGGTGCGATCGGTGTTCGTCATCGATCCCGCCAAGAAGGTGCGACTGTCGATCACCTACCCCAAGAGTGTCGGCCGGAACTTCGATGAGATCCTCCGTGCGGTGGACGCCCTGCAGACCACCGACCGGTCCGCCGTCTCCACCCCGGTCGACTGGCGGGCCGGTGAGCGGATCATCGTGCCGCCGACGGTTCCGACCGACGAGGCCCGCGAGCGGTTCGACGACGTCGAGGAGTTCTACCCCTACCTTCGCACGGCACGCATTCGCGAGGAGGTCGGCGCCTGACGCTGCCCTCGCGCCTCAGGTGGGGCGGCGCGCGACGAGCGCGACGTCGATCGCCGTCGCGCCGTCCGTGGTGGTCCGCTCGACCTCCTCGCAGCGCAGGATCTGCAGACCCCGCGCCTTCTCGCGCAGCTGGTCCGGCGTGTTCAGAATCGCTGGGTCCTGCGGTCCCCCGACCCCCTCGGTGAGGTTGCGCAGGGCATGGCCGACGACGACGAGGTGCCCGCCGGGCGCCACCCAGGTGGCGGCACGGCCGAACACGTCCTCGGGCAGGTGGAGGTATGCGACGAGCACGAGGTCGTACTCCGTCCCCTCCGCGGGGGCCCACGTGGTGACGTCGGCGGTGACCCACGTCAGCCGGTCGCCGAGGCCGCGCTGCTCGGCCTCGTGGCGGCCACGGTCGAGACCGATCTCGGCGAAGTCGACCGCCGTGGCGGTCCAGCCGCTCTCCGCCAGCCAGATGGCGTGGCGGCCCTCGCCCGCGCCGAGGTCGAGGGCCGTCCCGGGCGCCATTGAGCCGACGATCTCCGCGACATGCTCGTTCGGACCGCTGCTCCACACTCGCTCGGCGGCTCCGTAGCGCTCGTTCCAGATGCGTCGTCGGTCCTCGGTGTGTCGGTCGTCGGTCTGCTCGCTCGTCATACCCGCATTGTGCTCCTCCAATCGGGAGGCTCAGCCGTTGGGAGGATGCCTGTGAGTCCGGCGTGTGGCGAAGTGGACAACCCCGTCTCGACGCTCCCGGGTTGGGCGTATAGTTCCCTCGGCGCAGCACCCCAGGCGCGTGCCCGCCATGCCTCCCGGCCGTCAGCGTCGACGCCGGGGCCCTGCCACCACCTGTGAGGTCACCATGCGTTCCACCCTTGCCCGTTCCGTCGCGGCCGTCGGTCTCGGCGCCGCCCTGACCCTCGCCCCGGTCAGCATCGCCCTCGCGGACCCCACCGTCCCGAACCCGATCGACGAGCCCTTCGTCGATGTCTCCATCGGTGATGATTCCGAGTACAACAACGAAGCGAACTGGGAGTACTGGCTCGTGGAGCTGGGCTTCGAGGGTGTCTCGTGTGAGAAGACCGACTACCGGGGTGACGGTCCGACCGTCTACGAGGTCCCCGACTACGACTCGGAGAGCACGCCGTGGCTTCTCGCGGTCGTCAAGGCGGGCGCCGACCCGTCGACCGATGGGATGACCAACGACCTCTACTGGGAGCCGGTTCCGGGCGAGCAGCTCGAGCACAACTCCGGCAAGAACATCTCCCACGTGATCCTGTGCTCGGCCTACGTGGAGACCGAGACGACCCCCCCGACCACGCCGGTGACGTCGACCACGACCACGTCCACCACGACGACCACGACGGGGACGTCGACGACCACCACCGGCACCACCACGACGACCACCCCCGTGACCGGCCCGGTCGTCGAGACCGACCGTCCTGCCGGTGGTGACATGAGCCAGGTCGGCCTGTTCGCCGGTGCTGCCGCACTTCTCGCCGGCGCCACCGCCCTCGTGCTGGGACGGCGTCGCCAGTCCGCAGAGCACTGATGCGGCGACGCCCACTCGTCGTGGGCGCGATCGTCGCAGTCATCGGCGTCGCGCTGGTCCTCGTGGGGCTCCAGCGCGGCGCCGATGGCGTCTCGGCGGGTTCCGGCCCGTCGGACACCACGTCAGCGTCGGAGACGTCGGCATCGCCGCCTGAGAGCGGTGCAACCTCGGGACCGTCGGCCACCACGCCGACGACGGCCGCGCCCGGCACCGCCACGGCGACCGGACCCGCAGCCACCGCCGAGCCGCCGGCACCCCCCGCGACCGCGCTGGAGACCGGTCCGGCGTTGCGCATCCCCGACATCGGCCTCGACGCCGATCTGCACGCCGAGGGTCTGCGGGACGGCAGGATCAATCCGCCGGCGCGCACCGTCATGTGGTTCACGGGGTACGACCGGGTCGCACCCGGCGCGGTCGGCACCTCGGTCATCGCCGGCCACGTCGTGGCGAACGGGCGAGCGGACGTCTTCAACCGGCTCTCGGAGGTCGCCGTCGGCGACGAGGTCCAGGTCGTCGGTGATGACGGCGTCGAGACCTTCCGAGTGGTCCGGGCAGGAGTGGTCGACAAGGACGAGCTCACCGTCGACCAGACCGTGTGGGGCGCCAACTCGTCGGTCCGTCGGCTCGCGATCATCACCTGCGACGACGCCTACGGCTTCCGCAGCGACGGACACCGTGTCGCCAACTACGTGGTCATCGCCGAGCCCGCCTGAGCCGTGCTCCGGCCGGGACGACTGCACCTCGAGTGTGCCGACCCACGCTTCGTGGTGCGCGGCCGCACCGATAGCGTTGAGCCGTCACACCGGCTGAGCTGAGGAGTGCGTCGATGGGAGCGTGGGGAACCGGTCCGTTCCAGAACGACGAGGCACTGGACTTCGTCGCCGCGGTCGAGGAGGCGGGGCGGTCCGGACGGCTCGGGGCACTGGGTCGTCCACTTGAGCACGTCGTCCGCTCCGGTGACTATCTGATTGCACCGGATGTGACCGAAGCCGTGGCGGCGGCGGGAGTCGTCGGGGCCGTGCTCAACCCGACCGAGTCGGCCGGCGAGCCGGGTCTCCCGGAGTGGGCGGCCCAGGTGCCCCCCGAGCGGCTCGACAACGAGCTCGTCGAGCTCGCCCGCCGCGCCCTGCGCCGCGCCCTCCAACCGCACGACAACGAGGCATACGAGCTCTGGGCGGAGGCCGGGGCCGACGCCCAGTGGCAGGACGACGTGCGCCGGGTCCTTGGGTGGCTCGGAGACCGCGACGACTGACGGCCGCTGCCGCCGGTCGACTGTGTTCGTCACACCAGTCACACCCGTCACCAAGGGGTCGGTCGTTCGGACCAGAACGCCACCGATCCCGACCGCGACCGTCGACATGGTCCGCACCCCTGGGCATAGTGGCGAGGACAGGCGTCGTGATCGTCCGCCCATCCCGGTGGCCGTGTTCGGATGCCTGTCTCGGCAATCTGGTCAGGAATTCGGTATGGGCTCGTTCGTCACTCGCTCGCTCGTCGCTCTGGGTGCAGGTGCGGCCCTCGTGCTCGTGCCGGCGAGCACCGCATACGCCGAACCCGCCCCGAACCCCCTGGTCCCGGGCGATGACGAGCAGGCGATTCTCACCCTGCCCGATCTGCCCGAGTACGACTCGCAGTTCAACTGGTCGCGCTGGGTCGAGGAGATCGACTACGACGGCGGTGAGTGTCTGAAGACCACCGTCGGTGGGCAGACCTTCACGATGCCGGCCTTCCCTGGCCAGTTCGAGGACTGGCTCGTCACCATCGTCAAGTCCGTCGGGGACGAGTCGACGCCGGCCACGAACGACCTGACCTGGTGGCCCATCCCCGGAGAGGTCTTCTGGCACAGCAGCGGGCAGGATATCGCCCACGTCATCTACTGCTCCGCCGACTTCAGCGACGACGGCGGAGTCGTTCCGCCGCCTCCCGTGACGACCACGACGACACCGACTCCCACGCCCACGAACACGACGACGACGCCGCCCGTGACGGCCACCGTGGAGCGGCTGTGGGGCCAGACCGCGTACGAGACGGCCGTGGCGATCAGCGAGAACGCCTTCCCGAGTGGAGCCGACACGGTCTTCGTCGCGACGGGTGAGACCTTCCCGGACGCCCTGGCCGCGGCACCCGCCGCCACGCTGTCGAACGCCCCCGTTCTGCTCGTGAGGCGCGACTCCGTCCCAGCGGCCACGCAGCAGGAACTCCTTCGGCTGGCCCCTCAGAACATCGTTCTCCTCGGTGGGACGTTGGCGGTGAGTGAGGCGGTCGAGGAGTCACTGCGTGGGTTCACCACGCAGCAGACTCCGGAGTCGGTGACTCGCATCTGGGGGGCGACTCGCTACGACACCGCGGCCGCCATCTCGGGAGGGGCCTTCCAAACGGACGTGCCGGTCGTCTACGTGGCCACGGGGCAGAACTTCGCGGACGCACTCGCGGGCGGTGCCGTGGCCGCACGCGACGGGGCGCCCGTCATCCTGGTCGGACCGACCGGGATTCCGCCGGGCAGCCATGACGAGCTGACGCGCCTCAGTCCGACCCGCATCGTCCTCCTGGGAGGCCCGCTGGCTGTCGACGAGTCGGTCGCCACCCTGCTGGCCGGCTACACCGACGGCGGGACCGGGAGCTCTGTTCAGCGGGTCTGGGGCCAGAACGCCTACGAGACGGCGGTCGAGGTCTCGACGTACGCCTATCCGACTGGCGCGGCGACGGTCTACCTCGCCACCGGCGGCAAGTTCCCGGACGCGCTGGCGGTCGCTCCGGTGGCCGGCCAGAACGGCGCCCCCGTCCTCCTGCTGCCCCCGGACGGGACCGTTCCTGCCAGTGTCGCAGCGGAGATCACCCGTCTGAACCCGCAACGCGTGGTCGTGCTCGGTGGCGAGCTCGCCATCACGGCCGGGCAGTACGACGCCGTCGCAGCACTGTTGGCGCCGTAGGCGTCTCGGCCGAGACGAAGCGCACACGCCGCTCTCTAGCGCGCTCCCACCCTGCACGCGCATGCTTGGAGGGTGGGAACCCCGCCCAGTTCTCTGCGTCGACTGGGGAGCGCCGGCGCAGGGTTCGTCGTCGGGCTGATCCTCCTCGCCGTGGGCCTCGGGATCGGCCTGGGCCATCTGCTCAAGGGCGGCGTCACCCCGGTCGCGCTGCTCGGTCTCGCGGCGCTGGTATGCGGTGGTGCCCTGGCCCTGACCGCGGGCGTGGCGATCGCACGAGCGACGCCCTCGTGGTGGCGGCTGCTGTCCGTTCCGGCGTTGCTGCTCGCCGCGGTGTTCGTCGTCTACGTCCTCGCGGTCCCGCTGCGCGTGGCGGTTCCAGGTCGTGCCGAGCCGCCCGCAGCCGCGCCCGGAGAACTGGTGGGAGCGCGGGCCGTCACCGTCGACACCGTCGACGACGAACGCCTCGCGGGGTGGTACTCGCCGTCCACGTCCGGAGCGGCGGTCGTGCTCGTGCCCGGGTCGGGCAGCTCGAGCGCAGCTCTGGGTCGGCATGCGACGGTCCTGGCCGAGGCAGGCTTCGGAGTGCTCGCCCTCGACCCTCGCGGTCAGGGGGACAGCAGCGGCCGGGGCAACGACTGGGGCTGGTTCGGTGAGGAGGACGTGCCGGCCACCGTCACCTGGCTGACCGAGCAGGAGGACGTCGATCCCGCTCGGATCGCGGTCGTCGGCCTGTCCATGGGTGGCGAGGAGGCGATCGGCGCAGCGGGAGCGGACCACCGCATACGTGCCGTCGTCGCCGAGGGTGCGATGAAGCGCACGGCTGCAGACATGGAGTGGCTCGTCGATGCATACGGCTGGCGGGGCTCGGTCACTCTCGGCATCCAGCGCGTCCAGACCGCGGTGGCCGACCTGCTGAGCCCGGCCTCGCCGCCGCCGCCTCTACGCGAGGCCGCCTCGGCTGCAGCGCCGCGCCCCATCCTCCTCATCACCGCGGGGGAGCGCCCGGACGAGGGGCTCGCTGCAGAGTCGATCAGGGCTGCCTCTCCCGACTCGGTGGAGGTGTGGGAGGTCCCGGGCGCGACGCATACGGCGGGCCTGCGCACGGACCCGAGCGGCTGGACCGAGCGGGTGATCGGGTTCCTCACCGAAGCTACCCGCTGAGGGCACTTCGCCTGGACATATACCCCCGGGGGGTATATGTTTGCTGGTGATGCACCGACCCGAGCGCGACACGGAGTTCGGATCCCGATCGAGGAGGCGGCGACGATGAGCACACGAGCCGAGCACAACACCACCCATCAGGGGCGGTCGGAGCACGAGAGCGAACGCCGGTCCGACCAGGCCGAGCACGGCAGTCGCGGACAGGAGGGCCGCGGCCGCCACGCCGGCCACAGCGGACCGGTCGGGCACTCCGATCACACGGGCCAGGACCACGTCGCGATGTTCCGACGCCTGTTCTGCATCATGCTGGTGCTCGCGGTCCCGACGACCCTGGCCAGCCCGATGTTCGCGGACCTGCTCGGATACTCCTTGCCGGACGTGCCGGGCATGATGTGGGTGAGCCCGATCCTCGGCACGGTGATGTACCTCTGGGGCGGCCGACCCTTCTATACCGGCGCCGTCGATGAGATTCGGCAGCGCAAGCCGGGGATGATGCTGCTCGTCGGGATGGCCATCACGGTCGCCTTCGTCGCATCGCTCGCCGCCAGTCTCGGTCTGCTGCCGCACGACCTCGACTTCTGGTGGGAGCTGGCACTGCTCATCGTCATCATGCTCCTCGGCCACTGGATCGAGATGAGATCTCTCGCCCAGACCTCGTCCGCGCTCGAGTCGCTCGCCGCGCTCCTCCCCGACGAGACCGAAAGGGTCGAGGGGGAGCGCACTGTCACCGTCTCGCCGGCGGACCTCGAGGTGGGAGACGTGGTCGTCGTGCGGCCCGGTGCGAGAGTGCCCGCTGATGGAGAGGTCGTCGACGGCGCCGCGGCGGTGGACGAGTCGATGATCACCGGCGAGTCGAAGACGGTGCGCCGCTCGGTGGGGGACACCGTTGTCGCCGGGACCGTCGCCACGGACTCGGCCGTGCGCGTGCGGGTCACCGCGGTCGGTGACGACACTGCACTCGCCGGGATCCAGCGGATGGTCGCGGACGCGCAGAGCTCGTCGACCAGGGCGCAGAGGCTCGCCGACCGGGCCGCCGGCTGGCTGTTCTGGTTCGCGATCGTCGCCGCCGCCGTCGCCGCGGTCGTGTGGCTATCGCTCGCCACCCCCGACACCGCACTGATCCGCGTGATCACCGTCCTCGTGATCGCCTGTCCGCACGCCCTGGGTCTGGCCATCCCTCTCGTCGTGTCGATCACCACCGAGCGGGCGGCCAAGGGCGGCGTGCTCATCAAGGACCGGATGGCGCTGGAGCGGACCCGGGTCGTGGACACCGTGCTCTTCGACAAGACGGGGACCCTGACCAGGGGCGAGCCGGCGGTGGTCGAGATCGCATCGGCCGACGGGATCTCCCGGGACGAGGTGCTCGCCCTCGCGGCGGCCGTCGAAAGCGACAGTGAGCATCCGCTGGCACGCGCGATCGTGCGGACCGCGCAGGAGCGCGACCTGCGGTATGCGGCGGCAAGCGACTTCAGCTCCGCGCCGGCGGTCGGGGTCACGGGGACCGTCGACGGCAGCGTCGTCCGGGTCGGAGGGCCCTACCTGCTCGAGGAGGAAGGCCTGGACCGGATGCCCGTTGCGCAGGAGTGGAGTGAGCGGGGGTCGACTGTCCTTCACGTGATCCGTGACGGAGCCGTGGTCGGTGCACTGGCCGTCGCGGACGAGGTCCGTGAGGAGTCCCGCGAGGCGGTCGACACGCTGCATCGGCTCGGGATCCAGGTTGTCATGATCACCGGCGACGCCGAGCCGGTGGCCTGGGCGGTTGCGCAGGATCTCGGGATCGACGACGTGCTCGCCGGTGTGAGGCCGGAGAACAAAGCGGACAAGGTCAAGGCCCTCCAGGACGAGGGCCGTGTCGTGGCCATGGTGGGCGACGGGGTCAACGACGCTCCTGCACTGGCCCAGGCGGACGTGGGCATCGCCATCGGCGCCGGAACCGACGTGGCGATCGCATCGGCGGGAGTCGTCCTGGCCAGCGACGACCCGCGGTCGGTGCTCTCGGTGATCCAGCTGTCGCGCGCCGGCTACCGCAAGATGAAGCAGAACCTTTGGTGGGCCGCCGGCTACAACCTGGCGGCGGTTCCGCTCGCGGCCGGCATCCTGGCCCCGATCGGGTTTGTCATGCCGATGGCCGTTGGTGCGCTCCTGATGTCCGCCTCCACCGTGGTCGTGGCCCTGAACGCCCAGTTGTTGCGACGACTCGACCTCAGGCCCGAGGCCAGCGCGAGGGCCTTGCGTGAGTCCGAGGGCTAGATCCGGCGAAGGACGGCGGTGACCCGTCCGAGGATCGTGGCGTGGTCACCGTCGATGGGCTCGTAGTCGGGGTTGTGCGGCATCAGCCAGACCTTGCCGTCGCGACGCTTGAAGGTCTTGACCGTCGCCTCGTTGTCGAGCATCGCCGCGACGATGTCGCCGTTCTCGGCGGTCGGCTGCTGGCGCACGACGACCCAGTCGCCGTCGCAGATCGCCGCGTCGACCATCGAGTCCCCCTGGACCTTGAGGAGGAAGAGCGACCCCTCGCCGACGATCTGACGCGGGAGCGGGAAGACGTCCTCGACGACCTCCTCGGCGGTGATCGGCACGCCGGCGGCGATCTGACCGAGCACCGGCACATAGGACGCCTCGGGACGGTCGTCGCGCAGGCCGGTCTCGTCGACCGTGGCGTCGGGGTCGGCCCCCGAGACGGCAGGTCGGGCGTGGGGATCATGTCCGCGATATCCGCCCAGGTCGGGCGCGTTGGGGTCGACGACCTCGAGAGCTCGGGGGCGCATGGGGTCGCGCCGGATGTAGCCCTTGCGTTCGAGCTGGGTGAGCTGATGGGCGACCGAGCTGGGGGAGTTGAGCCCCACCGCCTCGCCTATCTCGCGCACAGCGGGCGGGTAGCCGCGGCGGTCGATCGAGTTGCGGATGACTTCGAGGATGCGGCGCTGGCGGGCGGTCAGGCCACCGCTTCCCTCGCGGTCGGGAAGCTCGTGGACGGACGCGTCCCGGTCGGTGTGACCCCTCTCCTGGGCACGGGCCGGCGTGTCGGCGAACTCGCTCTCGGCGGCGATCTCCTCAGCGCGACGGAGCTGCTCGCGAACCTCGTCCTCGGTCGGGCGGCCGGCGTTGCGGGGTCCGCGGGATGTGCTCATCGAGGGTCCTTTCCCGTCCCGTCAGGGTGACCAGCGCTCGGTGGGCAAGCACTGTCAGTGGTCCCTGGTTGGCTCCTACTCGTGAGCACGAGACTACGCGTTCCGAACATATGTGCCAAACATATGTTCGAGCGTGTCTTGCGCGTCTTCGAACATACGTGCTAGACATTGGACAGGTGTTCGATCGCACACATGTTCGATCGGACCGAGACGAAGGAGAAGCAGATGTCGACTGCAGCAGCATGGGACACTCTCCCGGCGCGCACGGCGCCGGTGCGCCCGACGTTCGTCGTGATCGACGGAGCGGCCGGCCAGGTCAGCGCGCGACCCTCCGTTCTGTGGGTGCCGCGGTGGGTGCGTCTGGCGTTCACGCTCTCGGTGGTCGCCGTCGTCGTGAGCGTCGCTTTCGGCCTCGGGGGAGCGAGCGCCGCCCCGGGGCCACTCGGCTCGGTCGAGGTCCTTCCGGGCCAGACGCTGACCCAGATCGCCCAGGCTGAGATGCCCGGCCTCCCCGCTGCCGAGGCGGTGGCCCGCATCCAGCTGGCGAACAACCTCCCGTCGACGCACGTCACCGCGGGCCAGGTGATCGTCATCCCCGCCTCCTGAGTCCCACCGTCCCACCGGCCCACACCTGTCCCATGACTCCTGAGTGTCTCGACCCCACTCAGGTCCGGGTCTCGCAGTCTCACCTCCTGCGAGTCCTTGCGGCGTCGCTGTCGTTTCCCACGGCAGCGACGCCGCTTTCGTGGGGCCGGCATCGCGACGGCTGCACCCGCACCGGAAGTTCGACCTTCCACCTGCCGCCGCGCCACCGACGCACTGCACCCGAAGTTCGACCTTCCACCTGCAATGTCACGGGCGAGCTCGCAGTTCGGGTGTCGGAGCGGCGGTTCGGGCGGCGAGGCGACAACCGAGGCGCACGGATCGCCCCTTGGGGCCGCATCCGCGAAGGGGCTCGACACGCCGACGACACGCCGGGTCGGATGTTTCCCCGCCCACATCCTTGCTCTTGTGGTGCATTCGGGACTAGATTCCTAGATCTAGTGGTTACACCAATGTAGTTCGCCCACATCTTGTGCACCGCTTGTCCACAGCATGTGACGCGCCATACACAGCCTGACCACTGACTTATCCACATTCGGGGCGATCCAGACGAGCGAGGAGGCGCGCGATGCACTGTCCGTACTGCCGCCACACCGACTCCCGTGTCATTGACTCGCGCACCGCCGACGACGGGTCGAGCATCCGCCGCCGTCGCCAGTGCCCGGAGTGCAACCGCCGCTTCACCACGACCGAGACGACGAGCCTGTCGGTCCTCAAGCGCTCCGGCGCCTCCGAACCGTTCAGCCGATCCAAGGTCCTCGTGGGCGTCCGCAAGGCATGCCAGGGCCGACCGGTCACCGAGGACCAGCTCGCCCTACTCGCCCAGCGTGTCGAGGAGACCATCCGGGCCCAGGGCAGCGCCGAAGTCGATGCCCACGAGGTCGGGATGGCGGTGCTCGACCCGCTGCGCGAGCTCGACGAGGTCGCCTACCTCAGGTTCGCCAGCGTCTACCAGGCCTTCGACTCCCTCGAGGACTTCGAGGCGGCGATCACCCTCCTGCGAGCCGAGCGCGACGCGACCGGCGTCGAACCGGAGCCGGCCGCGGCGGGCGACTGACGCATACAGACATCAACAGCACGACAAACCGAATATCCGAGAAGAAGCAGGAGAGCAGCATGACCGAGACAGCCCGGTCCCGCAACGGCGCGAAGAAGTCCGCCAAGGGGGTGACGATCGAGCGCATCTACACGACCCCCGGCGTGCACCCCTACGACGAGGTGACCTGGGAGCTGCGCGACGTCGTGCAGCAGAACTGGAAGACGGGGGAGACGATCTTCGAGCAGCGGGGCGTGGAGTTCCCGGAGTTCTGGAGCGTCAACGCGTCCACGATCGTCACGACGAAGTACTTCCGGGGGGCGCTCGGCACCGAGGCGCGCGAGCGCAGCCTCAAGCAGCTCATCGACCGGGTCGTGCTGACCTACACGGCGGCCGGCAAGGAGCACGGCTACTTCGGCAGCCCCGAGGACGCCGAGATCTTCGAGCACGAGCTGACCCATGCGCTGCTCCACCAGGTCTTCAGCTTCAACTCGCCGGTGTGGTTCAACGTCGGCACCAAGAGCCCGCAGCAGGTCAGCGCGTGCTTCATCCTCTCGGTCGACGACTCGATGGACTCGATCCTCAACTGGTACAAGGAGGAGGGGTTCATCTTCAAGGGCGGCTCAGGCGCCGGTCTGAACCTCTCTCGGATCCGCTCGTCCAAGGAGCTGCTCTCCTCCGGCGGGACGGCCAGTGGTCCGGTCAGTTTCATGCGTGGTGCCGACGCCTCAGCGGGCACGATCAAGTCCGGTGGCGCGACCCGCCGGGCGGCGAAGATGGTCGTCCTCGACGTCGACCACCCCGACATCGAGGAGTTCGTCGAGACCAAGGCGCGCGAGGAGGACAAGATCCGTGCGCTGCGCGACGCCGGCTTCGACATGGACCTCGGTGGCAAGGACATCGTCAGTGTCCAGTACCAGAACGCGAACAACAGCGTCCGGGTCACCGACGAGTTCATGCGCGCGGTCGAGGAGGGTGCCGAGTTCGGTCTGCGGGCCCGGATGACCGGTGAGGTCATCGAGACCGTCGACGCCCGCGAGCTCATGGGCAAGATCGCCAAGGCCGCGTGGGAGTGCGCCGACCCGGGCATCCAGTACGACGACACGATCAACGACTGGCACACCAACCCGGAGACGGGCCGGATCACCGCCTCGAACCCCTGTTCGGAGTACATGTCGCTCGACAACTCGTCGTGCAACCTCGCCTCGCTCAACCTGCTGAAGTTCCTCCGCGACGACGACACCTTCGACGCGGCGACCTTCCAGAAGGTGACCGAGCTCGTCATCACGGCGATGGACATCTCGATCTGCTTCGCCGACTTCCCGACCGAGAGCATCGGTGCGACGACGCGCGACTACCGCCAGCTCGGGATCGGCTATGCGAACCTCGGTGCGCTGCTCATGGCGACCGGCCACGGTTATGACAGCGAGGGCGGCCGCGCCCTGGCGGCCACCATCACCTCGCTGCTCACCGGTGCCGCCTACAAGCGGTCGGCCGAGCTCGCCGCGGTCGTCGGCCCCTACGCCGGGTATGCGCGCAACGCCGACGCGCACAAGCGGGTCATGCGCAAGCACCAGGCCGCCAACGACGCCGTGCGCACGCTGCACACGATGGACAAGGACATCCACCGGTACGCGACGAAGGCCTGGGAGGACGTCGTCAAGCTCGGTGAGAAGAACGGCTACCGCAACGCGCAGGCGAGCGTGCTCGCGCCGACCGGCACGATCGGCTTCATGATGGACTGCGACACCACCGGTGTCGAGCCGGACTTCTCGCTCGTGAAGTTCAAGAAGCTCGTCGGCGGCGGGTCGATGCAGATCGTCAACCTCACCATCCCGCGTGCGCTGCGCAAGCTGGGGTATGCGGAGGAGACGATCGAGGCGATCGTCGAGTACATCGCGGACAAGGGGCACGTCATCGACGCCCCGGGTCTGAAGACCGAGCACTACGAGGTGTTCGACACCGCAATGGGTGCTCGGGCGATCTCGCCGATGGGTCACGTGCGGATGATGGCGGCGGTCCAGCCGTTCCTCTCCGGTGCGATCTCCAAGACGGTCAACCTGCCGGAGACGGCGACCGTCGAGGACATCGAGGAGGTCTACATCGAGGGCTGGCGCCTGGGTCTGAAGGCCCTGGCCGTCTACCGCGACAACTGCAAGGTCGGCCAGCCGCTCTCCGACGGCGGCTCGACCGCGAAGGACGCCAAGGCCGACGCTGCATCTGCTGGCGGCTCCGCCGCTGCAGCGGCCGGCTCCGCCGAGCCGGAGGTCGTCGAGAAGGTCGTATACCGGCCGACTCGGGAGCGTCTCCCGAAGCGTCGCAAGAGCCAGACGACGTCGTTCGCCGTCGGTGGCGCCGAGGGATACCTCACCGCCGGGACCTACGACGACGAGCGGCTCGGCGAGATCTTCCTCAAGTTCGGCAAGCAGGGCTCGACTCTGGCCGGTGTGATGGACGCGTTCTCGATCGCGATCTCGGTGGCGCTGCAGTACGGCGTGCCGCTTGAGACCTATGTCGAGAAGTTCACGAACATGCGCTTCGAGCCCGCCGGCATGACCGATGACCCGGACGTGCGGATGGCGCAGTCCCTCATGGACTACGTGTTCCGCCGGCTGGCGCTGGACCACCTCGACTTCGAGACGCGCTCCTTCATGGGCATCCACACCGCGGAGGAGCGGGCTCGCCAGCTCGAGACCGGCTCCTACGCGCCGTCGATCGACGAGACCGACGAGGAGGCCATCGAGGACGAGATCGAGGCGTACAGCCAGGGTGTCGGCGCCTCGACCAAGCGCCGTGAGGCCGAGGCGGCCGCCTCCGCAGCGGACGTCGACAAGCACGACATCGACGCCTCGACGATCCACTTCGGCGCCGGCGCGGCCTCGGCCCGAGAGGTGTCCGAGGAGATCCACTCCTCGGCCGACCTGCTCGCCAAGTTCGGCGACAAGAAGGCCGCGGACGCCCCGATGTGCATGACCTGCGGGACGAAGATGCGCCCCGCCGGCTCCTGCTACGTCTGCGAGGGCTGCGGCAGCACCTCCGGCTGCAGCTGAAAGCGAGCCATATTCAACGGATGCAACGTTGGGGCCGCTCGTCCAGCGGGCGGCCCCAACATCTCGTGACGAGGTTACAGTCGATCGAGCCCTGTTCAACCGAAGTAACTTGCGGGGCCATTCA
>NZ_WESE01000018.1 GCF_009184895.1 Nostocoides sp. F2B08
CTTCTACAACACCACCCGCCGGCACAGCTCCGCTGCGATGATGTCACCCATCGCCTACGAGACCGCGGCCCTCACCCCGAGAGCCGCTTGAAGGGAAGCCCTCCACGATTCGGGGGGAACCACAGGGTCAGTCGCCAGGCGGAGGTGGCGAGCAATGATCAGAACCTGTGGATGGCGCTCGGCGAGGTGACGTGAAGTAGACGTACCTCCCGAGCAAGATCGAAGCCCATGCTCAAGTTCGGATCGGGGTCGGCGTTGGCGCGCCGGCTCGGGAAGGTACGTCCATGCTCAAGGTAGTTCACGACGCTTCGGCGTCCAACGAGGCGGCCGGTGGGTCGCTGCTCGATGAGATCGTCCGCGACGGCGCTCGGGCGATGCTGGCCGCGGCGCTGCAGGCCGAGGTCGCCGCCTACATCGAGGCGTTCGCAGGCGAGCTCGACGGAAACGGACACCGGCTGGTGGTCCGGAACGGGTTCCACGAGCCGCGGGAGGTGACCACGGCCGCGGGCGCGATCCCGGTGCGGGCGCCGCGGGTCAACGACAAGCGCACCGACGAGGCGAGCGGGCAGCGCAAGCGGTTCTCGTCGGTGATCCTGCCGGCCTGGGCGAGGAAGTCGCCGCGGGTGGCCGAGGTGTTGCCGCTGCTGTACCTGCACGGCCTGTCCAGCGGTGACTTCGGCCCTGCGTTGAGCGAGTTCCTCGGAACCAGCCACGGCCTGTCGCCGGCGACCATCACCCGGCTGACCAAGGACTGGCAAGACGAGGCGGCCGCGTTCAACAAGCGGTCCCTGGCCGAGACCGACTACGTGTACGTGTGGGTCGACGGCATCCACCTCAAGGTTCGCCTCGAGCAGGACAAGGTGTGCCTGCTGGTGATGATCGGCGTGCGTGCCGACGGCAGCAAGGAGCTGATCGCCCTCGAGTACGGGCACCGCGAGTCCACCGAGTCCTGGGCCGACCTGCTCCGTTCGGCCAAGAGGCGCGGGATGCGCGCCCCGGTGCTCGCGGTCGGTGACGGGGCGCTCGGGTTCTGGGCAGCGGTCCGCACCGTGTTCCCCGAGACCCGGGAGCAGCGGTGCTGGTTCCACAAGATCGCCAACGTCCTCAACGCGTTGCCGAAATCGGCTCAGCCGGGCGCGAAGACGGCGCTGGCGGAGATCTGGAACGCCGAGGACAAGGACCACGCCAAGAAAGCTGCGAAGGCGTTCGCCGCCGACTACGGCGCGAAATGGCCCAAGGCGGTCGCGAAGATCACCGACGACCTCGACGTGCTCCTGGCGTTCTACGACTACCCGGCCGAGCACTGGGTCCACCTGCGCACCACGAACCCGATCGAGTCGACGTTCGCCACCGTACGGCTGCGTCAGCGCGTACCCGGCGTTCCGGCCCGACCTGGCCGGTGCCCTGAGCAACCTGGGCGTCCGGCTCTCGGAGCTGGGGCGGCGGAGGGAGGCGTTGGCGCCGACGGAGGAGGCGGTTGAGCTCTATCGAGACTTGACGACTGAGAACCCGGCGTTCCTGCCCCAGCTGGCGAGGGTGCTGAAGAGTCTCGAGGGGCAGCACACAGATAGCAGAGTGACGGAGAGCGCCTGGACGCAGGCGCTGGAGTCGCTCGACCGCCGGCAACAGGCGGTGCTCCTGCTGTACCGGACGATGCATGCCGATCTCGGTGATCCCGCGGCGGCCACCTGGCTGTGCGATGCTCTCGCTGCCGCGGGCGACGACTTGGCGCTGGAGTCTGCGCTGCGCGATGAGGTGCGACGGCACGCGGACGCTTCCGACGGTCGGCAGGGTTTCGCGCGGGCCTGGGCCGAGCACACGGGTGAGGCCCTGCCGGTGTGGGCGAGCTTGGATCGAGAGCTGCTGGAGCAGGCCCGAGCGTGGATGGCCACACCCACCTACGCGGAGGAGCACCACTGGCTGGTCGAGCATCGCGAGCTGTTGGAGGCCTCCGCCGACGACACTATCGAGGAGGCGCTACGTCGCGTGCCGCCCGAGGAACAGAACCGGTACCGGCAGCTACGAGACCAGGCACGGACTGTCGGGCTTGCTGAGGCTTATCGGCCTCTTCTGGTCGGGGAGCTGGCATCGACGTTCATCCGGGCGGACCCGTTCGCGCAGCAGGAACTCCTGCAGGAACGGCGTCAGGATTTGACCGACCCTGCCGTGCGCGAGACCCTGACTGCTGCGGCGGAGGGGAGTGATGATCCGCGGGTGGGTCTGGCGCGGGCGTTGGTCGACCTGGCTTCCGATCCGGAGCGCGAGGCCCTGCTGAATCACGCGTTCGCGGCGCTGCAGGGTGGTCCCAGCCTTGCACCAACGCTGCGCGACCCCGCCCTCGTCACCAATCCTCCGATCTTGGCGGCACTGGCGACCGTGGCGGGCCATGCCGCCGGCTCGGACGCCGATCTGGGAGAGGCCCTCTTCCACCTCGCGATCGTCTCTGCGCTGACCGATGAGCCTGACCAGGCGGCCGAGTACCTGGCCGCGGCACGACAACGGGCAACAGCCCGCGTCAACGACTGGCTCACCCACCTGGCCACAATCGGCGCCACCTATCCCCGGGTCCTGGCTTTGATCCCACCGCTCACCGCCCCCGCATCCGCCGGCGACGATCCTGCGGGCGGCGACGCCGACGACATCCCGACCACCGAGGAGTCGACATGATGGACACCGATGTCGTGGTGGTTCTGCCTGGCATCATGGGCAGCACCCTGGGCGTGACCACCGCGGACCGCGAAGCGAGCGAGAACTTGATCTGGGCTCCGACGGCGGGCGCGGTGTGGAACAACTTCACCGGCGCCCACCGCATCCAGGACTACGCCTTGCCGGAGGGGATCGGTGATGAGCATCCTGGCGATGGGGTCGAGCCTGTCGACCTGATGCCGGATGTGCACGCCATCCCCGGCGTGTGGACTCCGGTCAAGGGCTACACGGTCCTGGTGAAGCATCTCGAGAGGCTCGGCTACCACCAGACACCGACGGATGGGAGGCCGCCGAACCTGGTTCTGGTGCCGTATGACTGGCGCCTGTCGAACCGGTACAACGGGCAGCGCCTGGCCGGCATCGTCGAACCCGCGCTGGGCCGGTGGCGATCGCAGGGTGGGCGGTTCGCTGATGCGCAGCTGGTGTTCGTGTGTCACTCCATGGGTGGTCTGGTCGCCCGCTGGTACATCGAGATGTGCGGCGGCGCGGGGCATACCCGCAAGCTGATCACCTTGGGCACCCCGTGGCGGGGAGCGGCGAAGGCCGTCGCACAACTAGTGAATGGCGTCACCCCCGGGATCGGCCCGCTGCACCTCTCGCTGACCGAGTTCGCCACCTCGCTTGTCTCCTCCTACCAGCTGATGCCCGAGTACGCCTGCCTCACCGACGGCCCCCGCGACCCGAAGAAGACCACCGAGCATTCAGCGTTGCCGCTGCCCACAGCACGGGTCGCGGACGCGATGGCGTTCTACGCCGCTCTGCAAGATGCCGAGCGTGCCCGACCTGCCAGCGTGGAGATGGCGTACGCCATCGTCGGGACGCGGCAGCCGACCTGGACCACCATCACCCTCAACCCCGATGGCACGGCCACCGCGCACGACGAGTTCGGCACCGACAACGATTACGGCGACGCCACCGTGCCGTTGACTGGTGCGATCGGTCACGACCAGCCCCTGGACACGGCCCGGATCTTTCGGATCCGCGACCAGCACGGCAACCTCCAACGTAACCAGGGCGTCTTGGATGAGATCGAGGAGGTCATCACCACCGTCCCGGTCCGCCGCCGAGCCAGCCACCCGGTCACGATCCGCGCCAGCGCACCCGACCTGGTCCTGCCCGGCCAACCCCTGACCGTCTCCGCCAGCATCGACGGCACCGACACCCGCCATGCGGTGCGGGTGCAGGTCATCGACGAGCACGGCAAGGTCCTGCAGTCCCGCCAACCGTCCCTGACCCACGGCCACGCCGAGGTCACCTTCCCCGAGCTGCCCCCGGGAACTCATACCATCATCCTCGACAGCCCATCCCCCATGGCCGGCCCGTCCCAACCGGGACCCAACTACGCCGGGGCCATCGAACCGGTCACCGCCACCACACTGGTCTGGTCCGAGACGGGCGGCGGCGGCTCCGCGTAGCTCTATCGAGCGGGAGGGGCAAACTGAATCGGCACTGATTTGATGCCGCTGTCCTTGAGTTAGGAAGGATGGCGTCAATGCCGAAGAAGATTCATCCTAGTGAACCGTGCTGCCAGTGAAAGAGATTGGAAACAAGTATCCGGATGGATCGTCCGTCAATGGTTCACAAGGGATCTCTTACAACTGCGATGCTCGATCGCCGGGGTTCGCCGGGGCGAGGGCATCCGCTCCGGCGAACTGCTCATCGTCGCAGAGGTATTCGTGAGTCTCGTGGCAGTGGCTTGAAAGCTCCTGCTCGATCGGTGCGTGTCGTGCGGCACGGAGGGACCGAGCGTGCCTCCTCGAGACTACTGTCGATGGGTGGGCTGCTTGGCACGAGCGCGGGTTCAGCGAGAGATGCCGTGACCGACAGAGTGCGTCGATGACACAGCGTCCGGTTCGGGCACGTGCGGACGCACGCCTCAGTGCTTTGGTACGTGGGGAGATCCCTGGATGGGTTCTCGGACTGGTCTTCGTGATGGCCGTCCTTGCCGCGGCGTGGGCGCTGATGGAACCCACACTGTCGCGTTGGATCGGGACCTTGTCCGCCCGTTGAGGGCTCGACGTACGTCCGTCACGGCGGACTCGCGGATCGCGCCAGGGTAGTGTGACGTTAGGCCGGGTGGGGGAGCTGGCCGGGCGTGCTGTTTTTGAGACAGGTCTGTGATTGCTGGAGGAGCTGCACTATGCGGTCGCGCTGCTCCGGGGTCAGGGGTGGCGCGTCGGCCACGGCCTTTCTCACGGCGAGTGCCAGCCGAGGATCCATCGCCGAGCTCGTGTCTGGCACTAGTGGCTTCTCGCTTGCAACGGGAAGGGGGAGCGTCATTTGTGAGGTCACATCGATCGCCGAGGCAGCCATGCATCTCCCCTTTCGTCTTCAGTGCGCCCTGGGATGCCTCCCTGATGTCAGCCGCCCGGGTGTACCCGTCAATGCGGACTGACGCGATCTGATCGGCCTGGGGATTCAGAGCAGACGGCCGGCCGTCTCAGCGGTGCTGGGTATATGCAGCGGGCAGGGTCGAAGCCGGCCAGGAGGATGGGCTCGCGACCGGTGCATCCGGGGCTACGGGGCAGGGCCGCGACGAGCGCGACGACGTCCACCACGGCCTGTGTGGTCCTCGCGGGACTTTCCTCGACGCGTACCTCGTGACGAGCGCGTCTAGCGGAGGTGGCTTGCGGTGAACACCTGCGTGGGTGCGGGGCGCTTGGGGGGGTCATGTGGCGTCAGTGTTCGCTCACCCCGACCGTGGCCGTCGGAGTTGTCCACCGGCTGGCTCGGACTCTGGTGGATCGCATCGGGGCGTGGCTCGATGAACACGAACAACACCCACTGACCAAGAGGGAGATCGCGGTGAGGACGCAGGCAATCCACAAGCAGGCCGTGCCGGTATGGATGGAGGTGATCGCACTGCTGACGGAGGCGGCCGATCTGGGCTCGACCCAGATCGGCCGCCGCCCCGAGGAGCACTCGCTGGCGCTGGGAGCCGAGCTGGTCGCCGGCAAGGCGGTAGGGCTGCTCGAGGAGGCCGACCGGGCTCGTCTCGATAACGTCTCCGTTCCGGCAGCGGCGGCGGCGTGGAGCGTGCCGGACCTGGTCGTAGAGGCCGAGCGGGTGCTGCGCGGGGTCTCCTTCGACCTGCTACCCCCGCGCGCCTCTGAGGTCGTCATCGACCTGCTCGACCTGGCGTGGGAGGCCAGGCATGGCTGACACCGATCCCGCCCGTGGCGTTCGCGTGGCGGAGGCGACAACCGTGGGGGAGCTGCTCCGGCAGGCGGACCTGCAGGCACGACGGATGCTCGCCGACGTCGACGCGGCCACCGCCCCGGCCAGGGTGCGCGCCTGGGGTGAAGTCGTCGAGGCCGGAGCCGAGGCCTGGCGGGCCATCCCCAGCAGCGGCCCCCGTGGCGCCGTCGATGACGACATCAACACCGTCCACGACGTCGCCAGGGGCGTACACCAGCTCATCGTTCAGGGCGGCTGGCCCCCAGCGGGCGCCCCCGACCCGGACGCCGAGTTGATCGTGGCGCGCCTGTACCGCGTGTCAGACCTGGTCCGGACCCGGCACCGACCGGATGGCCCGATCCGCCCCGACGCGACCGGTGACGTCGAGGCGGCCCGGACGTGGATCATGCACTCGGTGCTGGCCGCGACCCACGCGGTGCGCCGCTCCCTGGAGCAGTACGAGCGGGCCTTGACCAGCGGCCGGGACCGCGCCCGCCTTTCGGGGCCGACCGGGGAACTCGCGAACGTGCGTGAGCTGATCCGTCGTGTCGATGTCGCCGAGGGCCTGGCCCGCGGCTACCTCGACCTGCGCTGGCCTGCCACCGCTCGCGGGGACCGCCTGGACCCGGTGCAGCCCACGATGCTCGAGACCGCGATCAACGCCTGGCAGACCAACGCCGCCCGCGCCCTGACCAACTCCCCGTCCGTCGCAGACCTCGCCCTGGTCGTGCGCACCCAGCTCGACGGAGCCGTCGTCGCCTCCGCTGTCGGCGGCGCCGCCACCCACGCCGGCCTCCTGACCCACCTCGAAGGCACACGCATGCAACGAGCCCTGACGATCTTCGAAGGCTCCGCCGCCGACCTGCTCAAGACCCTCACCCTGCTCAGCGGCCGCGACCGCAGCTTCCAAGCCCGCCTGGTCGAGACCTCCGCGCAACTGCGTCTGGCGTACCGAGCGATCGCCAACGACGGGACCTCCCTAGCCAGCAGCGACACGATCCGCGAACGCGTGGACATCGCCCGCGCCCTGACCGCAGTCCAACGCGGCCTCGTCGCCGGCGTCGACCTGGCCTGGCGCCTCCACGACGCGGGCAGAGACCCGAACCTTCAGGTGCGAGCCCACGGCGCCCATCGCATCGCCGGCAAGTCACACCAACCTGGGCCCTCCGCCGGATGGGTCGAAGCGGTCGACCTCGTCCATAATCGGCTGATCCCGGCCCCACCACCGGTCAGGTACGCGCTGAGAGGCCTGACCCAAGAGATGACCGACCGCGCTATCGACGCAGCCGCCGCCAGCTACTCCACCCCACCCCGGCCCGCCCAGCCCGCCGGTGACGACCTCCCCGGCCGACACCACCGAGACAGACCACCCCCAGCGACCCGACCAGACCCGCCCGCACAAGGCCCCAGCCGCTGAAGTCATCGGCACACTGATAGGCACTTCCTATCGCCCACTGTGCAGTACTCGAGGACTTGAGGGACCGCCACCAAACCCAAGTGGTCAAGGTTGGTTCCGGTGCACGACCGTCGGTAGCGGTGAGACGGTGACTGGGTATGACGGATCAGGTGCCCCGGCCGTCGAGACGCGCGATCCACTGGACGGCTAGGAGTGCCGATGGCGGCGGTCAGACCCGGCAATGAGTCGCATTGCATCAGTGCCGGCACCCAGGCAACACGATTGCGGCCAGGCGATCGATCGTGACGCCTCGCGTCAAGCCACACGGCGCCTTCCGCATTCTGTCAAAACGCAGACTGCACCGGGTAGCCCATCCGTTGGGGCGCGCAACCCATTCAACAGTCACGCTAGCGCACGAGACTACTGCAGACTTCTCCCTATAATGACACCATGCAGGCATCCTGGCAGCCGTTCGACGACGCGCCCCTCCTCAACCTTGAAAACGATAAACTCGGCCGGCAAACCATTGTAAACCAACTGCTGCGCGCCATCAATACGGTTACGGGGAACGAAGAATCTTCAGTCATAGCGGTGGTAGGGCGGTGGGGGTCGGGTAAGACGACTGTAGTGAACGCCGCGTTGACGAGCCTTTCAAGCGATATTCAAATCACACATTTCAACCCTTGGTCCTACTCGTCGGCAGACGCCGCGGTCGCGGGCTTCATGCGCAATATTCAGGAACTCTTCGGAGACGAAAAGAACGCCAAACTTAGGGAATCGTTTGGGCGGTTCCTTATCCAGCATTCCGCCTTGGGTGGCCTGGGTGGATTCGCTGGAGCGGATGTGGGCGGCGCATTGGAGCACATTGGCAAACTGATGTCCGGAGAATCTGACCCGGCAGATCAGCGGGAAAAGGTACGTAAGCTCCTCCAGCAGGCCGAACAGGATATATTGGTGATAGTCGACGATTTGGATCGACTCGAGCCTGCCGAACTGCTAGTGACTTTTCGACTTGTTCGACAGCTAGGTCGACTCCCGTTCATCCACTACGTCATTTGCTTCGATGAGACGACCCTCCTGGACATCATCAAGCGAACTGGACTCTCAGGCAAGAATGATGGTAGGGCAAGAGAATATCTCGAGAAGATGGTCCAAGCACGGATCGAGGTATCATCGCCTAGCGATCGTCGACTTATTCCCGTCGTTAGTGAGATGCTGGGTTCATTCGCTGAAGAAAATGGGGTGACGTGGGATTGGACTGAGCGTGAGCGTCTTCTCCGCGCATGGAGTGGCGGCCTGGAGGTCTATCTCGATCGGCCTAGAAACCTGAAGCGATTGTCCGCGCAGCTAATGATCATCTGGCCCGAGTTGGAGGCGAGGGTCGACTACGTTGACCTTGTCCTCGCTCTTGTCCTCCACATGTTTGAGCCCTCGCTCGTGGCTCGCTTGCGGAGAGAACCGCACGTCCTCTCTTCCCTCTCATCCGATGCACAGGAACGAACCCGCAATAGGCCGCATGAGGGGTTTGAATCTCTCAAGAGAGGCAGGATGATCCGCGACACAGTGTCCGAACCTAGACCAGTCCACGATTTTGATCCCGACAGGCTCGATGAAGACATTCGACGGCTAAACGCCGCGAGCGATCCATCCGCCGCAATTGTCACCCTCAGAGTTCTTCTCGAAGATGAGATCACGTCGCCTCGCCCGTTCGCCTTCTCAGATCCTGTGCACCTCGAGAGATATTTGACCCTCCGAAGTTCGCCTGTCGATGACCTCAATCCAATGATTCGCTTGGCCATCGATCAAATGACTTCACTTGGGATCGCCGAAGCCCCTGCGGAGCTGCACAGCTACCCGCCTGACGAGATCTTAAGAAGCGTGGCCGCTTTCGATGCTGTCGAACCAATCGAGCTCGAGACTGCTGTTTCACTTGTTTGCTTCATTGTCGGTCGTGTAGATGAGACTTTTCCTGAGGGCCCTCTGCAATTCTTACTGAATGACGCTCAGCTTCTTCTGGTTGAGCAGCTAAATCGGGCGACTGACGTTCGTGCGATCCGCGCGCTTGAGTTTATCGCCGCCGGGGACGCAGCAATTGCCTTAGCTGCGCCCATCCTTGTCAACCACAGTCTGCCCCTCAAGTGTCGCGACGAATGGTGGCAAATGGTTCTGGACGGGACCTCGGCGTTGCTGACGAATGTGCGCATCACGAGGTCGGAATATGGAAGGGGCCGTGCACAGAAGGCGATTTTGCGAGAATTGGCCGAACGCCTTGGCGCCGATCGATACGAAGAATTCGTCTCATCAACGATTGGAGGCCTGCCGGCTGATGTGTCGGACGAAGAGATTATGCGTTTCGCCTACTGGGCCCGTGAAGCCGGTGGCGCTACAGACTTGGTTCGTCTTGCGTCCACCACGCCAAGATTAGCCGTTGCGGCCGAGCAATGTACAATCACATGCACCGACACGAGCGTGCTAAAGCCGCTTCTCGTTTGGACAGATGGCGAATCTTTGTTGAAGCAAGTGCTAGCCAAACATCGACCCTCCAACAACGTCCTGCTTGAACTATGTTCCTCTCCTTTTGAAGAATGGGAGATGTTGATGGTCCAGCATGCCTACAGATCGGTCGAAGAGTCTCTCGTTCGTGATGGCGACGACCGTTGGATCGCTACTCTTGTTGCCTTATGTAACGTAGTTCCGACCGAGCAACTTCGGGATGAAATGTGGAGTTTGATCGGGCGGCATGACTTCTTGGACCCATACGATCTTGCGAATAGTCTGTATAGCAAGGGGGAAGGTTTGGCTGAGGTCGAGTTGGGTTTTGGCCTTCTACGATTGGCCGATTGGCTCACCGAGAGGCCGGCGATTGTTCTTCGCTTACGCGGTCAGGGTCAGACCAAAGCGGGCCAAGGCGACCTCATACACCTCCTGGATGAGGCCTACGGTCTTCGCAAGGTGAGCCGCCCGACAGAAGCCGAGGGCGACACGACGGCCGTCTGACATGCGGGCGCGTCTATGCGCCGGGAGCCGACCATCTGCTCCTCTGACGTCCGCGCCACCGTGCAGTCTCGACAGTCCATCGACAACTGTCGTTCAGAGGTTCACACTGGCCCCAACGCCGGAATCTGCCCGGCGGAAGGGAGCAGGGGACATGCTCTGGTTCTGGGGCACAGTCGCAGTCGTGGTGACGCTGGCTTTCGTCGCCGCGTGGCTGTACGACCGGCGCAGCAACCGTCCCGGCATGAGCGACCGGGACCGGGCCTCGGTCGAACGCTCAAGCAACGAGCTGTACCGCTACCGAGACGACCTCCGCGGCAAAGGCGGGATCGACGGCGGGTTCTGATCCCGGTGACGCCACTGGCATGAACATGTTTGAGGGCTGCGTCGCCCTACATCAGCGACGGCTGACCACCGGTGCCCGCGCCCGACACCCAACCCGCGGGCGACGCCGAACCCCGAAGGCCATCCGCTGACCCAGCTGCTGCACACCGCCGAGAACTGTCCAGTGCCGGAGGTCTAGTGTCCTGGCGCGGGAGTCCAGGCAAAGTGGGATGCTGCCATTGTGGGCGACCAGAACTGGTGGCGGAATCAGGAGCCGCCGGATGCTGTCCCCGACGGCTGGGGCTGGGACCAGGACGCATGGATCTCCGGGACCCACATCGGCTGCCTGCCCGAGCCCGGACCAGCCGAGGGTGGGCTCATCGCGCGACTGTTCTTCCGAGCCCGCATCAGTGACGTCGACCTCGTCCTCAACGACGTCCAGCTGGTGGCCGCGTGGTCGCAGTTCGACCGCTGCCACTTCCGGCAGCGGGTGCGGCCGGTACTCAACGACTACGGCGTGGCGGCGCAGGGTTCATTCGGGAACCGGCCGACGCTGTACCGCGACTGCACTTTCGAACGCGTCAGATTCAAGCAGCTCGGCGGCTTCAACATGGACAGCGCCCGCTTCGAGCGCTGCACCTTCATCCACTGTCGCTGGGAGGGGCACTTCGCCACGCAGGCCGACATCATTGACTGCGTCTTTGTCGGTCGAATGAACGGCTGTGTCTGGTTCGGGCACGGACCGGACGCTCAGGGATCCTCGCGTCGCAACGTCATCGAGGGCAACGACTTCACGGCGACGCAGTTCACGGCCAACGTGGGTTGGAGACAGGACGTCCCGATCTCCGCGCAAACATGGCCCCAGGGCTACATCCCCTTGATCGACGGGTGAGACCGACAAGGAATGCTCCAACGTTCCAACGTCGTGCATGGTCGGCTCCTGGCTGCTCAGGATCTCTCCTGATCACACCCTCGAGACTGACAGGTGAGTCCTTCCGCCAGCTGTTGCGCGCTCTATGCGTCGGTCCCGGCGCCCACTATGGGGCGGTACAAGAGGATGTGTCGACGCGCAGAGTCCAGCGCCTGGCGAGACCAGGTTGGCCGCAAGACGACCCCCGAGCTGGCTGAAGATGCAGCGTCCGCCAAGAGCCGCAGCACAGCCATGCGGACGTGAGAAGTATGCAAGCCTCTAGCGGGAGGATGGCGAGCGCACTAACCTTTGCGGATGGAGTTGATCGCGGTCTTTCTCCTCAAAGCAGCGGGAGAGGCGGTTGTAGGCCTTGCAGTGACGTCTGCAGGCCGACGCGGGTACTCCGCGTTGCGGGGACTGCTTACCCGTCTGCAGGATGCGGAGCGTTTAGGCGACCCGAAACTTGTCAACCAGGTTCAAGGAGCGCTCGAGCGTCACCTTCTGGACCATCCCGCTGAGGCGGGCGACGTCGTTGACGACCTACTCTCGCCGCAGCCGCTATTTGAGGAAGCGGAAGCGCCATCACAGCCCGGGTTCACTATTGCGCAGACCCTCATTACGGCACTCGAGGGGTTCGTGGCCACGCTCTGCGTGATGACCTGGGAGACACCGTCACGCATTCTCGCGGTGCCCGGCACTCTGGGATACCCCGAGGGCGTCACGGTAATTGACGCACGCAGCGAAGACACGATGCGACTCCCAAGCCGTTACGCCGACCATGACTTCTTTCTCCTTGGCCGCGACGTCTCATGGGACTCGACCCCCCGGATGTGGGTGGCGAGGCCGGCGCCCGAAACTTCGGCCGACGCTCTGGCGAGACAGCTGACGGACGCTTTGGCGACTCCGGGAACAGTCGACGCGGGGGGCTTGGCTAGCACCGAGCGCCTTTGCGCCGCAAGCCTCGCGGCACTAAGTGGCGATCCGCAGGGGGTGCGCAGGTTCGCCAGGGTGGACGCGGTCCACGCACGCAGGATTTCTCTCGACGTCAAGTCGGCGAATGAACAGGCGATGGTCCCGCCGCCTTCGCTCTCCGAGCGGGTCCTTGCACACCTGCACCAGGGCGACGAACCTGCACTTCCAAGCCCGCGACAGGATTACGCCAGCCGGGTCCGGGAGGTTGCTGAAGAGCAGGAGGCCGCAGGCATTAACGCGGAGTTTCTGCGCACGTCTGGTGCAGGGATGCGACGCCTCTCGGCGGGAGTCACCCGAGCGTACGAGAACGCCCGCGCTGCCGCGCTGGCGCTCGAGCACGAGCAAAGTGACGCGGATGCAGCCGTACTGGCAGCCGCTGGAGCCCAGGAGTCATTGCTGAAGTCCGACGTGCCGCGCGACGGACCAAGCACCTGAGGATTCGGCGCTCGATATCGGGAGAGAACGCCGACGTTCCCCCTCCGACTCGCTTAAGGAACGACATATCGTCTCCGACGACATGCGCCGCCGAGGGCGCAGTCGGCGACCTGGCACGCCCCCTCCGAAGAAGCGCTGGCCACGCAAATCCCTCTCCAACGAGCCTACGTTTGCGCGACGGTCGGAGGCGCCACATCCTGCGCGACAATGCCCGTCGCGTTGTGTTCGCCGAGTCGTCGGGAGCTGATTATGACCTGACTCGTGCCACATGACGACGATCCCCCGTCCGGCGTACTGTTTGCGCAGGTCAACGGGCTGCACGGCGACGAAATGACACACCCCGCCCACCGCGCTGAGCACTGTCCTGTCCGTGGCCGAGGAGTGCCCCTGATGCTGACCTGCACAACCTCTGCGACGGCGCCCGTCGGCGCGGAGCGCCACAGATCGCGTCGCACGCTCTCGCAGAGGTGCGCTGCGGCCGAAGTTGGCGCCGTCCACGTGGCCAGGGCAGCTGTGGCCGCCGATCGTCCCGACAGACGCTCGACTTGAGCGTTTCGAGTCCGGCGCCGGCCGAGGGCAGACCCCAACTCGGCGCAGATGCTCTCACAATCGACACACCCCGGTGGCACGAGTCGGGCGTTGTGTTCGCCGAGTCGTCGGGAGCTGATTATGAGCATGCGCCTGAACCGAGGGCTCAGGAAAATGTCACTTTGGAACCCGGCTCCCAACTCAGGCTCTTGTCCTCCCTTACACAGAGGAACTCTGGGGGATCGGCATCGGACGCCGCGACGACAGCAACATCTTCATCTGGCCCTTGCAGTGACAGCTTCGCCACGAGGGGTTTCTCGAACCGAACCCATCTGCCTCGACCGGTTGCCGCCTTCTCCGCCGAAGTAGCCAAGCCTCTCGCTATCACGTCCGCCGCTCCGGTGATGGCAAGAAAACCAATCAGAGACGCAATAATGCCGGTGATCTGCCCGCTCGTGAACTCCACACTTTCGAGTCGGGAAGTAGCCCAGGTCACGAGTGCAGTGATCAGCGGTGCCACGACGGCCATAACTTTCGTGATGCTAAAGGCAGGTGCCTCGACAACTGCCTTATCCTCCTGACCCTCGTTAAGAAACAGTTCTCGAATAGCACCCATGGATGACCCTCCCTGCCGAGTTACGCGGTGTTGCATCGGGATCATCCCGTCTCGCCCGCACTCGCGCAAGGCTTGAGCATCTAGCAGTCACCAAATGGCTCGGAAAACAGCCGAATGGCTCATACCGAAGACAGGAGCGCCGCCGTCGGACCTGACTCGGCTTCGGCTCGAAAGCCTTCAGTATGGACAGCGCCCGCTTCGAGCGCTGCACCTTCATCCACTGTCGCTGGGAGGGGCACTTCGCCACGCAGGCCGACATCATTGACTGCGTCTTTGTCGGTCGAATGAACGGCTGTGTCTGGTTCGGGCACGGACCGGACGCTCAGGGATCCTCGCGTCGCAACGTCATCGAGGGCAACGACTTCACGGCGACGCAGTTCACGGCCAACGTGGGCTGGAGGCAGGGCTTCCCGATCTCCGCGCAAACATGGCCCCAGGGCTACATCCCCTTGATCGACGGGTCAGACCGAAAGGAATAATCCAACGTTCCAACTCGGGCAGGGTCGGCTCCTGACTGCCCAGAATCTCTGCTGATCACACCCTCGAGACTGACAGGTGAGTCCTTCCGCCGGGTGACGGGCTATCTGCTGGTGCATGCCAGTTAGGGGCGAATCGCGAGCTGGACGCAGTCATCCTGGAAGCCGAGTCGATGTGCCGTTCGTCGTGATGCGGTGTTGGAGTCCAAGGATCGCCACCGTGCGATCGCGTGGGCGTGGACTGCGTGACGAGTCGCGGTCGCTGCGACCACTGCCGAGTAGCCATGGCCTCGGGCATCGCCGGCCACGAGCACACCGACGTCGGCAGGAACTCCGTCGAAGAGGCTCAGGTTGGCCGCAGCCACCACCCTTCCGCCCTCGACGTCGAGAAGCCAGGCCTTCTCGAGGTCCTTATTGAAGCCGGACTCCGCCCACTCGCTTCCGGTGACTCGCTCTCGCAGGTGTCGGAGTACTTCAGCCGGGCCGACTGGCCGAGTGCGGGCCGTGTCGGGAAGGGCGTCAGTGTGGTCGAGGAAGGACTGGACGCTAGGCCCCAGCACGGCCCATCCGGGAAGCCGGTCTTGCCACCACGAGGGGTCCGCGACAGTCTCCCTCGTCAGCGGCCATGCCTTCGCTGTGGCAGCCAGCCCGGGCGGGACCGAGGCGATGACCTGGTCCTCGCGAAGGACCACGAAGACACCCGGATAGCCCGCCAGGGCGGATCTGTGGACGAGGAGGACACTAGGCCGGCTCTCGACGTCGTCGACGCCAAGGAACCTCCTCCAGTAGTCCTCCACCCGCACCCGCAATTGCTCCCGCACGCTCGTAGTGAACCACTCACCGACGAAGGCGCGTCTCTCCGCCGGCTGTTGGGCGCGGCTTATCTTATGACTAACGCTGAGGGCTGTGTCCGAGTTGAACTGTCCGCTAGTTGGGTAGGTGGGGGACGATGGCGTTCTCGACCATGCTGATGGCGGACTCACCGCTGAACATCTTGGCCATCCGGGCCGGGTCCCGGTCATCGAACTCGGTAGCAACAGCTACCACCAGGTTCTCGGCGGGAAGGACGTGGATGACCTGGCCGCCCAAGCCGTTGGCCATGTAGCCGGGCTGGCCGGCGATGTCGGTGATCCACCACATGTACCCGTATCCGGTGACGCCGGCCTCGCGGACCTCGACATGGGCCGTGGTGGCCTGCTCGACCCACTCTTCCGGGACGACCTGTTGCCCGTCCCAGCGTCCCTGGTCCAGGTACAGCTGGCCCATCGCGGCCAGGTCCGAAGGGCGCAGCTTGGCGCAGCACGCTCCCTCGTGGAGGCCTTGCGGATCGACCGGCCAGGTAAACCCCGCCACCCAGTACTCCTCGTACAACGCCGCGGCCGCAGCCTCGTCGCTGAAGTCGAACGCCGGCTCGAACGCCGGCTCGGTCGAGATCCCCAAGGGCTCGAACAGTTTCTCCCGGGCGTACTGCAACACGGGCACACCGGTGGCCTCGACCAGGATGGCCGAGAGCAGGTGCGCCCCGGCGTTGGAGTACACGAACGACCCGTCGACCGGGCCGCTCTCGCCGTGGTCGGCCAGGATCTGCCCGACCCAGTCCTCGGCGGCGAAGTACTCCACGCTCGCACCCGCGGTGTCGGGAGCGAAGCCAGCGGTGTGGGTGAGGACCTGATGCAACGTCACCGCAGCGGTCGCCTCGCTCATCTCAGATCTGCGCGACGGTAACAGCTCACCGAGGCTCGCCTCCACGCCGGCGATGTGCCCCTCGTCGATGGCGATCCCGACCAGGGTCGACATCAGCGACTTGGTCACCGAGCGGGTGTCCCAGTACTCCTCCGCAGTGGTACCCGTATAGCGCTGTACGACCGGTTCCCCGTCGCGGTGGACCAGAACCGCTCGCACCTGACCCTCCGGGTCCACCGCAGCCAGGTACTCCTCGACCGCAGGCTCGACCTCGTCCGCCGTGTCCTCTGCCGTCGTGCCTGAGTCGGAGCACCCCGCCAGCAGCAGAGCCGAGGCCGCCATCGCGGACCACACATGACGTCGCACGCTGCACCTCCACAGGTGAGCACGGCCACCAGGCCGAATACATCAAGGTACTGCTCAGCCGGCCACTCGGTCTAGCAGGTCGACGGTCGCTCGTTCCCTGTTGAACCAGCCCACCGACAGCGCCACTTGAGGGAGCACCAAGGTGCGTCACAACGCCGGCTGCTGGGCGCGCCCGTGGTGGTCGCAACGCCAAGATTGGGCGGGGCGGCTCACGAACGGTTGGGGCGTGTGAGCCGGGTAGCAGCACTCCCCCGCCCTGGTTCCGGCCTGAGCGTCCTTGAGTCCCCGAGGTCAATGTGCGCAACGGCGCAGTTTCGGGCTCGGCCGTCGGTCTATGCCGCAGCCCCGGTGTCGGTGTCAGGTTGCTTCCTCGGCCGCCCAACACTTCGCGGTCTCGAGTTCGGCAAGTGGAAAGGCGCGCGCCTGTCCCGGCCACAGGATGCTGAGGATCTTGACTATTGCTCCTGCCCATCGCGCATCGGTCACGATCGCGATCCGCTCAAAGGACGCGGGATGACGCACCCCGAGCTTGAGGTCCTCCCAGAGCGCGTCTTCCTCGTACTCGTCGAACTCGGGACCGAGGACGTAGACCAGACGGACCTTTCCGTGGTCGGCCAGGGCAGCCTCGACCGCGGGCACCACGACATTGCGGTAGTCCTCCTTCTCCACGTCGTCGATCGCCTGTAGGCCGAGGACCCCCGCCGGCATGCCATCCAGAATTCTGATCATCGCCAGTTACTCTCCTTGATCGCTTCCTCGCCATCAGGCCCGAACGAAACAAGGCGTCGACCGATCCATAGCCAAGCCGGATGCAGGCGCGAGGCTGGGTGTGGGGAGGGTGAGCCTTCTCCGACGAGGGATCACACTATCGGCCGATGGCCGCGTCCCAATCACCCGTCCTGGATGAGGCACCTGCTCCTGCCCGGCCCATGGGTTGAGACCTTTTCGGTTTGCGACCCGCAGGAAGGGCCATCCGCAGCTCGCTCGTCAGGGTCGCCGTGATCGCCCTGGTCGTCCTCGGACCCGACACCACCGCGCCGCCGGGGTAACAGTCCTGCCCACCCAACGAACGGCAGGCACGCGTCGCAGATCGCAAGTCTGGCCGTTTCGATGACGGGCGGCACAGACGCAGGGTGACCGCTTTCGCCGGGTGACGGGCTCTCCTACTGGCGCCGGGATACGAGGCCTCCAACACCTTTGGTCGGGTTGTTCGCCTCATCTGGACGCGGTTGGGAGCACCCCCCGTTGTGCGCGATTGTGCCGACTTGGTCGAAAGGTGGCCGACATCGAGTCGCGTACTGAGTTGGCCGGACTTCAGCGCACTCGGGGGTTTCGTCGCCCCGCTACACATCGCGACAGTCTCCGGCCTCGGTACCGTGAACAACGGCGGCTGCTGACAGCCTGAAAGATCGGAGGCCCTGGAGGATCTGATGAGGCGATTACCGTGGGTTTCGAGGGCAGCGGTGGCAGCCCCGTCGGATGTGGCGTGGTCGGTCACGGTGGTTCAGCCACTCCCAGACTGTCCCAGCGTTGAGGAGGGATGGGAACGCCTTGCCACGCAGACACGATGGGGAGAATGGAGGTCGGAGAGCAAGTTACGAGGTCCGGGCGTCACGACCACGCTGGTCCCCCCGGCTGCAGAGCCCCTGAGGGCCGGCGATGAGTACATCGTGAAGGTATCCAGGTTCATGAGGATTTGCTGCCGGGTTCTCGAGTCTTCGTCCCCGGGTGCTACTGCCGGTGACGATGGCGAAATGATCTTCGACGCGGTTGGCGTGGTCCTGGGCGGCGTGGTCAATGCTCGGTTCCGGTTCACCGTCTTCAACGACACCGAGGGGACGGTCACGGCTCGCGCCCAGGAGAAGATGTTCACGTTGCCGTTTCTCCTGCCGTCCAAGGAGACCCTTGAGAGCGAGCACAGGCATACCTTGAAGGATCTCAACGCCAGCTTCGCCACCCGCGCTGATAGTCAGTGAGGGCGTCAGGGGCTGATGGGAGTCACTCGGGGTGTCCCTTTCCGCCGGCTGTCGACCTTGCCGATCGCCACCTCGACATGTTGGTGGGATGAGCGTCGCAAGGACCCGGGGGCGAACAGGCGCCGGCGGGTCGGGGCGCTCTACGGCTCGTATCGGAGCGGCTCGAGATGGGTCAACCACGCGACCCTGTTGGTCGGGCTCGGCGTCGGAGAATCAAGTACAGATGCACCCAGTAGCCCGCACGTCGGTGCGAGTTTCGCGCGATCGTCCATTGCATGATTGCTCATGCCCATCACCGTCTCCTTCCCCGCCTACGAGATGACCACCGCCCTCGACGGTGCCCTCGCAGTTAGGCTCAACATGCACGCTGCCGAAGCAAAAGACCTGCTACAGGGCGCTCGCTTCGATCAAGCGCCAGTCATCAACGTCGAGGACCGGTTGTGTGGCTGGGTCCGCACCGCGGACCTTGGACGGCGTGGCACGGTCAGCCGGTCACTCATCCCGCTTGAGCGATGCGCAATCCAAGCTCGCGACACACCGGTTAAGGATGCGGTGCAGGCAATTGCGGCCTCCGGACTCGTGTTTTTCGCTGGCCCTTCAGGCATCACTGACTTCGCTGTCGGATCAGATCTGGATCGCCATGTAGTGCGCTGCTACCTGTATGTTGTGCTCGCCGAGGCCGAGATGCTACTCGCGGACGCCGCCGAAGCATTCCTTTCCCAGGAAGCCATCGAGGTGCTGATACAAGGCCGGGAACGGACACGTTACGAAGCCGCGTGCGCTCAGGACGTCGAGACGCGGCCGGTCGAGTACCTGATGTTTCGTGCATATTCACGCATCGTCGACCGTATTCCTCCGCTCGTTGAAGCCTTTCCTGGTAGTCAGAACGAGCTGCGCGCGGTGCTGAAAGAGTTCGCCAAGCTGCGGAACTGTGTTGCTCACCCCTCCAAGTCCCTGACAACTGAATTCTCCGTAACAGACGTCGCGGCGCTTGCCACGAAAGCTGAAGCCTTCACAGAGGGACTCCGGCAGGCACGCCGATCGAGCGCTCGACGGTGATCACCGGAGTAGCATGCCTGCCGACGGAACGGCCCTGCCGTCGCGTCTAACCGCCGGGTGCCGGGGGCACCGGGGGTTGGATCTCAGCGACCACTGTGGGCGCGCGAAATGGTCCTGCGCACATCAGCCATCGCCGATACGGGTCGGGCTCGCTCAGGCTGCCCAAGCCGCTCTCGACACGCTCGTGACTGCGGTGAGTATCTTCCTTGGAGTCCGCAGAACGGTCATTCACAGGCCAGCCTCGATTAGGGCGCGGACAAGTCGTACGCCGAACTGGATTCGGTCCTGTGAATCTGGGCCGAACTCGTCATCGGTAGCTTTCGCCACCTTGACCGAGAGGGTCGGTTCCTCGCCTTTGATCTCGACCGCACCCAAGGCGAAAGTGGAGTCCTTGAATGCGTCCGTGTGCTCCGCGGCCCTTGGCGCCAACAGTTCGTATCCGGCAGGCACGCACCGAATGCCTACCCCGCTTCCCGCAAGCCGTAGCCACCGCGGGTCCCACTCATAGCCGGAGAAAGATGGTCGTTGGACCTCGTCCGGTTCGCCCAGCTCTCGGTAGATCGTGAGCAAGTAGGGGTCGTGATAGTAGGCGTTACGGTACTTCTTGCCGCCGGGTAGGTTGGTGAGACTAAAGCCCATCCGTCGTCCGTGGGCGTAGTAGCGCCCGGATGCGCCGGCGCGCATGGCGCGGTACTTCACGACGTAATAGCGCCAGTCGTAACTGGACGCCTCTTCGCATCCCTGCAGCCATTCGGCCTGCATCTTCTTCAGCGTGGCGTCGAGAGGGCTCGAAGCAGCTGAAACAGCGTCGAGGAACATTCCGAGCACGGTCGCGGTATTGGCGGCGTCCGTGCGTGTACGTCCGACGAGCACCTCGCGCCACGCGTCGCGGTACTCCTGGTCCCAAGTGCCGAATTGGAACGACTCGGAATCTGTCAATGTGCCGTTCCGTTGACGTGGCCACTGGTACTCCCCGAACGTCAGCAGCGCACCGGTGACGTCCCACCACAGGCTCGGGTCGGCCATGAGATTGTGGAAGGTGACCCAACGAGGGACGAGCGTCTGAGCGTCCAGCGTGAATGCGGTGGTTGAGCCCTTCAGGAGGACGTGGTCCTCCACCTCCCGCAGTGTTCCAGCGAGCTGGGGATGCTCGACGAGGAAGGCGCGCTTGTCGGATTCGTCGCTGATCTGGGCAACGGCGAAGGTGTTGCCGGGCTGTGGGAGGGTGCCGTCCTTGATCAATGCGCGGGTGTCGGCTACGAGGCGCGGCATGCGTTCGGCGCGCATCTCGTAAGTCGATCCCTCGATGAGGTTGCGGAGCGTGCGTAACCGGGGCGGGAAGTCATCCGTTTCGTCAGCTAGGTTGAGTACGACGGCGTAGAGCAGCAGGGTTTGGCCGAAGGTGAACGTGCGATTGCCTCCGCCGCCGGTGTCTCCGTAGCTGCGGCAGGCGGCTTCGAAGAGGTTGACGTTGGGATCGCGGAAGAAGAGGGGGAGTCGATCGTCGTCCACGTCGTCTATCGACCTACCGAAGAGGCCGTCGAACCTTGCTGCGACGTCCACGCCCTTCCATACGTTGAAGGCAGTGAGCAAGAAGGCGAGGTGTTCACGTCGTCGCGGGTTGGTTTCGCCGAACACGCGGGCAGCTCGCTGGAGCCGGGTGAGTGTTCCCGCACCTGACCCGAGGGGTTCGTCGCTCCACTCGCACACCTCTGTGACGAAGTCGAAGTATCGAAGGAACTCGTCGTCGACTAGGTCATCGTCACCGCGGAACCGCCATAAGAGGTCCGCCCACTCGGTGTCGGCTTTCAGGGCGAACTCGGCGGCTTCGTCCGGCGACCACTCGATCACCGACTCAAATCGCGCTTTGAAGTTCTCAAAGTCTGTGAGGGGCTTCCCGCGGGAGTTCATCTTCACGTAGAGGTCCTCGGCCGAGCCCATGTCAGGGAGCGGGAGAAGGTGGAAAGAGATAGCGGGGTTGTCTTCGTCAGTGAGGTGCTCCCACGCTTGGTGTGCGTCCACGTCGCCGAACTCGTGGTCGATTGCGTCGAGCATGACGAGCATCGAGTTGATGGTCGGGTCGTACCGCCACACGTATAGGTACCACGGCTGGTTCTGTACCCACTCCGAGATTAGTCCGCCGCCGGCGTTCGGGGTGGAGACAGCCAGACGATGGCAGAACCGACGAGCGCTCGGACGCGTCTCGTAAGTGAAGTTGACCCAGGCCGAATCCTTTGTCAGGTTTCCGCTTCGCGACGCGAGGTACCAGTGCAAGAGGAAGAGTGTGGTCAGGCGCTGCTGGCCGTCGAGCGGCTGAAGCGTGCCGTCCTGCTTGAGCTCACCGTAAACGAAGTCAAGGCTGACGGGCTTCGGATGCTTGCCGGAGACCGCGCCCCGCAGGACCTCGAGGAAGTTGCGTCGGATCTCGTCGATCTTCTCGCCGCGGCGGCCTTGGGCGTAGTCGCGCTGGATAAGGGGAATCTCCACGCGAGTGATGACCGCCCCGTGAGCCGTCTCCGGGGAGAACATGCGACTGAAGGACTCGATGCGGCTCATGGTGCGGCCTCCCCTTGAGCCTCGAGCTGGAGGTACGGGGTGAGCTCGCGCTCGATGGCGGTCATATACGCCTTGCGGTCCTGTGGGCCCCAGAAGTGCAGTTGTTGTGCACGACGATCGGTGTAGTACTTGAGGAATGCGTTGCGGGTGCAGATCGGGATGTACGACCCCTTTCGGTCGAGGCCGAGTACGAGCTGACGCTTCACCTCGAACACCCAGTTGTTAAGCGTGCTGTTGTCGTTCTTCTCCAGAAGCGCGAGGTTACTGAGCGCATGCTCCTCGGGCGCACCGTCGACGTCGGGAGGTGAGTAGATCCTACGAAGCTCCGCCTCGAGTGCTTGGAACTTCTCCAGCGTCAGCGCCGCGAGCGCCTCGTCAATACGATGCGAGAGATCCTCGACCTCTTTGGCTTCGAGGTTCGGCATACCCGACAGCGCGTGTCTGTGCTGGCGCAGCCACTCGGTCCACTGCTCGACAGTGTTGAGACCGTCGGAGTTCTGGGCGTGGATGTGCTCAAGAGACCAAGTCCGGGCGGCATACGTGTGGAAAGAGAAGCGCTCGGTGGAGTGGGTCAGCTTCCGCACCGCCTCGACATTCATGAGCAGGAGTGCTCGCCCAATCTTTGCGTCGTCCTCGCCGTACCTGAGGTCGCGCAGAGCCGAAAGCGTCAGGTTGAGGCCGACACGTCGGCCGCTGGCGATCGTCTCGTGGAGGCTCTCGTTGAACTGGCTTCTCGTGGCTCCGTCGGCGAGAGCGAGCACGCTACCGAACGGGAGTCCACACGCGGTCAGGTAGCCAATCTTGTGGAACGAGTCGCGTTCCTCGTACCAGCCGGTGAGCAAAGAATGCAGATCGACTACGTGATCCCACAAATGGGCGGCGCCCTGCCCCTCGTTCACGTCGTGGTCGCACAGCAGACCCGAGAAGTCGCCGGGTTGGACGATGGCTCTGCGCAAGGTTTCGAACGTGTGGAAGTTCGGTCGATCGCGTCCGCGCAGCGGCTTCCGTTCGCCAGCGTCCCTGCCGTCCCTCGCGCGAAGCCGATCAGACAGTTGGTCCGCGATCGTGTCGAGGAGCAGGCTGATGTGCGTCGCCTCGTCGTCAGATTTTGCTGTCAGGAATGCCCATAGTTCTGGATCCCGCAGGTCGCGTTCGATCGCATCCCATTCCGAGGCGACGCTGAGAGCACGGTCCGTCCCGTCCACCTCTCGGCTGCGGGACAGCAAGAGTGCCTTCACCAGTTCGGCATCGGTCAAGGGGATGCGGCCGACGTTCAGGCGAGTGAACAACTCGATGGAGTCGGTGGTCTCGGGGGCTTCGTACCAGATGACCTTCACGCGGCGGGAAAGTGCCGAGTAGATCTCCCATGCCGACGTTGAGGCGTCTTCCTGCCGATCGAGCCACACGCCGATCGCCTGCCATGCAGCGAACATGTGGAAGAAATCGATGTTCTCGTCAGCCTTCTTCTTGGTTGGTTGCAGGAGGAATTCTGCGCTGCGTGGTCGCGTTTCGTACTCGATGCTGTATTTCACTTCTGCCATGGGGACATAGGTCTTGAAGTAGCGGACGATGAGAGCCAGTGTCGTCAGTCGCTGCTGGCCGTCAATCAACTCCCAACGGTTGTCCCCTAGGGCCTTCACAACGATGGGCTGCAGGTAGTACGTGGCTCCTTCGCTGTCGCGGATGTCCTGAAGCAGCCGGGTCACTTCGATTTCGGTCCATCGATACCCACGCTGATAACGGGGAACGAAGAAGTCCCCCGAGATCCTGCCAACCTCCAGCCCTTCGAAAGTTCCTGCGTCCTCGTCAGCCATGTACGGTCCCCTCGTTCGTCTTGCGACACCCATCATCTCTTCGCCCGCAATGAACCGCGGTGAGGGTGGACCAGGCCGTCGGTCGACCGGAGCCGGCAGTCCTTGCCTCGCGTGCACGGTACCGCGGAGTTCAAGACCAAGTGTCACCTCTGGGCTAGGCCGGGATGCGATGAAATGCGGGGGTCAAATGGGCAGCGGCAAACGCGGTCCGCTGATGGGTGGCCCGGAGGCAGTAGTTGTGTCACACCGCCGGCCAGTGGACGGCCCCCAACTAACCAACACGGCAAGCGCGGAGGACCGCTGAATGAGGAGCATGTGCTGGTGTGTGGCGAGGATGTCAATGGCCACCAGGTCGTCGTCCGAGCAACTGGCTACCTCGGGGAGCACGCTCTCATACACTGAAAGCATTGCAGAGGGCATGAACGAGGGGACAACCCACACATGAAGAGGACGATCGCCGTCGCGACCCTCGCGACAACGGCCCTGACCGGCTGTGGATCTGGCTACATGTCCGATCTCGCCGTCGTCGATTCAGAGCAGCGCTACTACGAAGAGGTCGAGCGGCCACGTGAAGCCGAGGAGATCGAGGAGAAGCGAGTTGCAGAGCGCCTCGAGGCGCAGCGCGATGTCGACCCTGGTCTCAGCCATTCTGACTGGGACGAGATCATCGAGGACGTTCTAGAACCTGGCTCATGCGTTGACGTGACTTCGTACGACTACGACTGGGGCAACGACATGCTCTGCATGAATTTGGACGGGACCAAGTTCTCGACAAATTACGCCGAAGCGCGGGCGTTCGCCTACCGAAATGGCAAGGAGAGGCTTGCGGACGAGATGATCTGCTCGGCTGTCCCAGACGCGGCTGGCTGCCCTCCCTGATCCTCGATTCACGACACCAGGACCCGGACGAGCTTCACCCCGCAGACCCGGCAGGCGCCGGCGTGACGCAGGCGCAAGCGCTTCTCGCCGGTTCCTTCTCCGTCCACACAGTTACCGTACGTTTCCGGCTTCCCCATTGGCGATCAACGAGACAGGAAGTTGCGGCACTCCGCCGGCTGTCGACCCCTGGTGCCCCGCCCACCGGGCCGGTGGCGGTCGCGAGTTGGAGAGTGAGCCGATCCTCAGCGGTTGATCGCGCCAACCGCGGCGTTTCGGCCGTTTCCGGTGTGCTTGTCAGGGGTTCATTTCATTCCCCGACCCGCCACCATCGTGTGGCGGCCGAGGAAGTCGGCAAGCGCGTCTGCGATCTGGGGTGTGTGCGTCAGGGGTAGGGAGTGATCGGCCCCGGTGAGCAGTATGTCTTCTGTCTGCGGCAACCAGGTGCGGACCAGCTTCCGTACTTCGGCGAACCATGGACCGCTGTCGGTGCCGCTGACGTGCAGCACCGGGCAGCTGATGCGCCGCGCATCCTCAACGTCGAATCGCCAGGACATCAATGCGGGGAGGTCGGTGTCGAAGAATGTCGTGCTGTCGCGCTGCATTTGCTCGGCTGCGCCCGGCAGGCGCTGTTCGACCTCGGCTCGCCAGTGGGGCCCGATCACTTGGTTCAGGAAGTGTGCCAGCGCCGTGTCCGGCCCGTACACCTGCCGGACCTTCTGGAGCCGGGCGTTCGCCGCGCGGAAGTCTGCCGAGCTGGGTACGTGCACCGGAGGGGGTTCGATCAGCGTCAGGGTCTGGACGTACTTCGCGGCGTCAGCGGCGAACTGCAGGCTCACGGCGCCGCTGTAGGAGTAGCCGACGATGTGGACCCTGCCTAGCCCAAGGGCATCGATGAGGTTTCGACAGTCGGCGGCATCGCGAACGACCGACCCGGGGCCTTGGACCGGGCTGCTCCTGGCGTAGCCACGCCGGTGGTAGAGGATCGCACGGTACGCGCCGTGAGCAACGAGGTGGTCGGCCAGCGGCGCCAGCTCATCGGCGGTCAGCGCCGTTTGCACCAGGACGACGGGTTCCCCGGTCCCCACGTCATGGACTTCCAGCTCGAGGCGTCCGACCTCAACGAGGCGCATCCTCGCAGGCTAGCCCGAGATGGCTCACTGTGCTCCGATCTGCGAGGTCGCGCGACAGGTCCGGCTGCCCGCCGCAGACGTCATCGGTAGCCAATTACGACCACCCGGGAAGCTAAAGTCTCGGTGTCCGAGAGAGACAGCAACACCGTCCGGGCGCCCGCCTGGGATTGTGGGCCGGTCCTGTCCGCCGGGAGCTGACCGTGGGGAAGTGACTGATCGATTGCGCGCCGCCAGGCGCTCTCCGGACTCATCCGGCACCTGCGCGTAAGCGGGTGAGCAACTTTTCGCCCAGCACTACCTCGTGCGGGAGTTCGCTGAGCGTCTTGCCCTCGACGTCGACACCATGGCGTCGAAGGACCTCGGCCAGGGTGGCCCAATGAGTTGCTTGCATGTACTCCTGCGAGTAACCGTCAAAAGGCTCGTCGGGACCGACCACCACTCGTGCGCTCTCCACGATCTCGACCGCGGACAACGATGACCAGATATCCGGAGGACCGGATTCGCTCCAGCCTCGGTCGTCAAGGAGGATCACTCGATCGCCGTTGGAGAGGACGGCCTCGTGACGAGCTGACACCGACAGTCGCCTTGGGTCAGCGACCGAGTCGGTGACCTCGACGAACGTCACCAACCGCATCACGTGCACCACACGCTCATGATCACATTGACGTCCTCGACGCAGAAGGCCTGCGGGTTCGACCCTGCAGCCCGGCCGCCGACACTTGCGCAGTCGGATCGAAGGACTGGCTGGCCCACTGCATGTGGGCGACGGCGGGAATCTGTCCGCGTCGGCGTCGAGGACGCGCGATACGGTCAAGCATGGATCGTCAACCGTTCTCGGTGCAGCCAGGTGCAGGCAAGTTCGTCGACCTGGGCGGGGTGGGTGTTCACTTCAAAGTTCGGGGTGAGCAAACCGGTGGCGCGTTCGCCGTCGTCGAGCATCCGGTCGCTCCGGCCACGATCGTCGAGCCGCACCTGCACGAACATGAGGACGAGCTCTCGTACGTGCTGGAAGGCGTGCTGTGGGCCCGCGTCGGTGACCAGGAATTGGAGTTGTCCGCAGGGTCCTATTTGTGGAAGCCGCGGGGTGTCCTGCATTCCTTCTGGAACCCTGGTCCCGACCCGGTCCGGATTCTGGAGACGATCTCGCCGGCCGGGTTCGAGGGCTTCTTCGAAGAACTTGCCGACCTCATCTCGCAGCCAACACCGCCGGAAGACGAGCGGGTGTACGAGCTCTGTGAACGATACGGGCTCACCTTCGACCGAAGCTGGTTGCCCGAACTTGAGTCGCGGTTCGGTCCGATGCAGATGGTGTAGCGCGTAGCTCCGATCAAAACCTCGTCCGTCTCCCAGGTCGCTGCACACCGCCGCGAAACGCACGCCCTACCCGGCGGCGATCGGCTGTGGCGCCCCCCGCGACTTCGCGCTGGTCAGGACTGCTTGGAGCCGTGACGGACGGCCAACCTGACGATGAAGTAGAGGGCAGTGGTCATGGCGACAACCACGGCCAGCAGGACCGCCAGTTCGGCGGCATTGATCCCCAACACGAGAGCAATGTAGCGACAGCTTCGGTGTCTGCGCAGTGCACTCCACAGCGCTTCCCGGCATCGAGCACTGCGTAGGCCCTTCCGCCGCCTGTCATCCTTCCCTTTCGCATCTGTGGAGGCCAGACTCACCCCTTGTGAGCGAGATCGAGATCGAGATCAAGCAGGTCGATGAGCGTGATTCCAGCTGGGAAGACTCGAATCCGAGGTTCAGGGTCTACTTCCATGGCAGCGGCCCAGACTCGACCCACGGGTGGACGGACACCTATGACGTCACCGGTGCTGACGTTCTTCAGGTCATCGACTGGGCCCAGCGCCAAGCCGGTCAGGTGTTGACCTATGCGATCGCCCTCGTGCGCGACTATGAGGCGGCTGAACTGCGCAACCCGGGGCACGGACGAGGACTTATCTGGCTAGTGGGCTGCGATGGCAACGACAGCAACCTGGACCACACGCAGGAACGACGAAGTCGCATGTTGACCCGCCGTACCGACCCGGTAGGAATCCCCGGAGCCGACAGCATGCCTCTTCAGGTGCTCTCGCCGTACACCAATGGAGCGGACGAGGGTTTGTAACGAGCCGCCTGCCCGCTGCACACCGCTAGAGGACGCGACTGCCTAGGGAGCGCATGCCTGGACGACCGTGGGTCGATAGCCTCCGCCGGTGTGGCGCTCAAGGCGAACGGTGGCGACGATCTCTCCGTCACCATCGACGCGAATCCACAGGTTGGACGAGATTTGGCGGTCTTCGCCCGAGGGCGCCGCGTAAGCCCGAAAGGCGCGCTGGGCAGCTTCGGCTGAGGTGTCCTCGCGTGGGCCGCTGCCTTCGCCGTAGTCGATATCAGTTGACTCGACCTGATCGCAGGTGAGGACGGCTGGAATCTCTGACGGCGAAGCTGGGCCGCCAGTATCGGAGCCGCTGCAGCCACTCGCACCGAAGGCGATGGCCAGTGTTGCCACCGCACGGGCGTGGCTTTGCGACCGAGACATCTTGTGGCGCGGGCTCATCGCAATGACCCTCCGTAACAACGCGACAGTGCGAATGTCGTGGACTTCCACAGTCGGCCGGCAGTCGTGCCGGGCGCCCAGATGGCGTCACCACATGGTGTTCCCACCGTACTGATCCGACCATCTCAAGCGCCATCGCAAGGTGCCCCATATCGCCGCGAAACGCGCGGCGCCGGAGGCATCTCGCCCGCAGTGGGCGGTCGAGCGCCTGGCATCATCGACCTAGATTCGGCGTCTCGTCCGTTGACAGGAGGATCTTGTGAGTTTCGGTGAGGTCGTCGTGATCGGCCTGTTTATGGCTCTCGGTTCCCTGCTCTACTTCGGATTCGGCGATGCGTGGGACGCGCTCCAGGCGCCTCGGCGCTCCCGACGCTTCGCGCGTGGTCGCAGAGTGTCCGTTCCACTTTGGTTCTACGATGCCATAGGGGTCGCGCCGGATGAGAGATGCAGTAGGAGCCCAGGCTTCAGCCATAAGTTCTCGATTCGCTGCCAACAGGGCCAGCCCGTATCTGCCGGTCGATGGATCTCGACGTTGGAACCAAGAGACGAATTCATCCGCTGCTTGTCGTTGGAGCTGAACGACTGCAATCGAGTCGTGGGAGATCACCGCGTCGTACATCTTCACGGCTGGGAAAGGAGGCATGTCTCTCCCGTCATCTCGGTACGAACGACGGACTACGAGATCCTGGTCGAGACACTGAAAGAGTCAAGGCGTCTGGGCGACCGACCCTGAACGTCCATCCAATAGACGCCGATACGCCTCGGTGTCGTCATCACGACGGTGAGCCTGGGCAAGGTCTTGGGACGTGCATGGCTGTCCGTCCTCGCCCTCGGTGGCCACGAACAGCTCACTGAGTCGACGAAGTTCCCCGGCCGAAGACAGCGCCGATCTCCACGTGCGTCCTAGCGCAGCGTGTCGCGCGGGGTAGGGGCCGCGTTCCTGTCGTTACCTATGGCGAGGGACGGGCGCCAGGGGTGCGCCACAAGAGGTACCAGGGTTGGCCGCGGTGGTGGTCCAGATATGCCTGGAGCACGTCCGCTCTCGACAGCGTCGTCGGCCGCTCGTGGACGGTGAGCGCGTCAAGCGCACGCTGCACGCGAACGTCGTAGTGACACCTGTCGCCAACTGCGATCCGCCGAGGCACGTCGTCGACGACCTCGAGCTCGAACTCGATGAGCGCTGGGTCTTTGATGCCAATCGCGGCCAGGATGGCCCTGATAGCCCCGGTGCCGCGTCGATGGACAGGCGCTCGGACCCGAAGGCCGACAATCCGATCCCACTCGATGCACTCCCCGGCAGGGTCCCGCACGCCGACCGAGTCAGTTGTCACGCCTTCGTCCTGTCCCCAGCGAACCGACCCGCCCAGGTCATCGGACCGCCACGGACGCGCAGGAGCACCTGGCCACCCGTCGAGGAGCGCGGTACCGAGCGTGCCGGCCCAGACCAGAATCGCGACACCGAGCCAGATCGCGCCCTGCAGCGCAGAACCCTCACGCACCAGCAGCGCCGCGACGACAAGCAGGACCACCGCCATTACCAGGGACCAGAGCCAGTCGTAGTGGCGAAGCGGCTCATCCTCCTGGCCAGCGAATCGTCGCACCAGGGAGGTCACCGGGTTCCCCATCATCACGTCCCTCTGCGCGCTTGTTCGATGAGCGTGACTCGGCCGTGCGACGGTCCAACGGAGTGACGCGTGCCTCGACTGCGTGCCTAGACGACGAGTGGCCGATCGGCACACTTAAGACCGTCCCGACCACGTCAACATCGTCGCATGTCGACGCGCGACCTTTCGCCGCGAGTCGGGCGGCGTCAGCCCTGGATCGGCAGTCTGCGGATCCGGATGTTGTCGTTGGTGAACACGACGATGGCCCCTGCGTCCAGATCCTCGGCAACCTGCTCGAGGTTTCCCAGCAGGGTGGCTGCTTGATGCTCGGGTGCCCGGTTGCCCTGCCGGAACAACACCAGGCTTGGGAGAGCGGTACCTGCCCTGGCCAGCAACTCGCCGAAGTCGGTGTCCGAGGAGACCAGGACTCGCCCATCGGTCCGCGCCATCTCCAGGACGTCATGGTCGATGCCACCGGCCAGTCCGCTGTCCACGACATGAAGGACGTCGTGGCCCGCCTCCTCGAGCAGCGGCACCAAACGCTGGCTCAGACACTCGTCGAGCAGAAACCTCACGCTGACGTGCGTAGCGGAACCTGCCGCTCGCTGACGGCCATGGCCGCGAACTCCAGAGCTGCCCGCACATCGTCAGCCGCCAGAGTCGGATAGTCGGCGAGAATCTCTTCGGCCGTGCGTCCCTGAGCTACCAGTCCGACGATTGTGGCCACCGGGATCCGAGTACCACGCACGCACGGGACACCGCCCATGATGCGATGGTCGGCGACGATACGGGAGTCGGACATGGATTCAGTGTAGGCCCGTAGCCCTCCCCTCAGCCTCCGCCCGAAGCACCGTCTCTTCGCCGCGAAACGCGCGTGCGCGCGGTTCATCGGGGCCGAAGTGAGCCGTTGTTGTCTGGCAGGCGGCGACCGGTGTCTCGTCAACTGACTCTGCTCTGGATTCCTTCTAACGCGAGGGCCTTGAGCTGGAGCTCGACCGCCCACTGGGTCGACCCCCATACGGTGACGACGCCGTCGGTGATGTCGACCGCGCCAGCACCGGGGATGACCCAATTCGCCGCCCGCACCTCGTGAGTCCGCGAACGAGAACTCGTGATCCCTCCGCCGGACCCAGGCTCCCCGAGCTCGAACTCTTCCCCGGTGGGGAACCGCAGCGTCGAGCCGGCCAGGTTGCAGCCCGGCTCCCCCATCTGAGCCAGCGAGGTGACGTCGATCGTGGCAACCGGACACGGCTCCAAGTCGCCAGCCCCCGGCGGGACCCTCACCCCGCCACTAGAACAACCTCCCAGCAACGGGAACAGGACTCCACAGGCAGCGGCCGCGACAGCCCGCGTCCCGACCTTCGATCTCCACCAGCGGCCGTCCCCTTCGCCCGGAAGCAAGTCGAGCCGAATTCCCCCAAGGTTCCTCACGCGCTCATCGTGCCCCATCGGCCCGTGATGCATGCTCAACAAGTGCGGCCGTGTCACACCGCCGCGAGTCGACCAGACCTGAAAGGTCGGGCCCGTCTCTGTCGAGTCTCTGCCGGCTGATCGAGACCTCGGGGGTTGGACGAGGGGGCGGTAGGTCGCGTGCGAGGATGATCGTTCGTGCGTTTTCTAGCTGGT
>NZ_WESE01000019.1:0-338 GCF_009184895.1 Nostocoides sp. F2B08
GAGCCGAGATGGAGACGCCGCGCCTGATGGACCTCATCCGACGCCTTCGCTACTACGACTCCGACGTCGAGGCTCGGATCGGCGACGATGGAACGGCCCGCATCGTGTGGCGCCACGAGGACGTCGGTCATCCACTGACTCTGCTCACCACCGAGCAGGACTTGGCGGCCGCCGTCACCGCCATCGGGGAGGGGTGTCGCGATGCACTGTGGCCCGAGAGCGGTATTGAGGAGGCCGGCCTCAACCTGCTGTTGGTGCACGTGGACGAGGTGGTCGCAACACGAAATACGAGCGCGCCCCTGCGCGTGAACCGCGAAGGCTTGGTGTGGCCCGAGCCC
>NZ_WESE01000019.1:356-25963 GCF_009184895.1 Nostocoides sp. F2B08
GGCCTGACTCACCTGGAATGGTTTACCGACCCTGCGGCCGAAGACGACGACAACTAGAACGCATCCAGCTGGCGCGTCGGGTGCGTCTCTGCGCCGGCACTCGACCGGTAGTGACGACGATCTGCGAAGGATCCTGTGTCGCTCCTCTTGAGCCCCTGTCGCCTCGGCTACTTCTTCGGGGTCTTCGGTGGCTTTGCCCGTGCCCGCTCCACAGCTGGGCGAACCCACGCATCGAGGGAGTCGGCGTCGGGAACGTCCTCGGCTGCCACCAGGACCACACCACCCATCGTTCGTTGCCCCATCGTGGCCGGGCGAGCACCGCGTGTGAGCGCTTGGTCAGTGCCGTCCTTGCCGACATAGACCATCAGATCATCGTCACCGGTCCCAACGGCCATGTGGGCGTTGATCGTCCAGCACAGGCCGCCGAACATCTTGATCTCCCGAAAGCCCTCCGGACCGGCCGCCGCGGCGACCGCCGACCGGATCCGCTCGGCCAGAACNCGGGAGCCTCCAGCCGCATAACACTCAGGTTCTCGAGGGACCTGCCGTCCCCTGTGGGATCTATGCGAACCCTCCCCAACGTGGCGAGGTCACATCAACGTCAGCGTAGCTCCGGCGCGCGCAGAGGTGCTGCACACCGCCGGCAGTTGACCACGTGGTCTGTGGTTCCGCATCGCTCAACAGTCAGGGACGTCCCGCACTTGCTCTCACGGTGACCTCCGCGACCGCAAGGGCACGAACCGTGGAGTGCGGTCGGCATAGTCGGCGTATCCCTCGAATCGCTCCGCCAGGCGTGTTTCCTCCCATCGTGCTTTCACGTTCAGGAGCAGGACCAGCGCTGCCAGGGTGAGGAGCCGGAGCCCGCTTCCGGCCGCCACCGTGATTGCGGCCATCATGAGCAACAACCCGCTGTAGATGGGGTGCCGTACGTACCGGTAGAGGCCGCCCGTACGCAGCTGGGCGTGGGCGTTCGGCAACGGCGTGGCCGTCAGACCTCGGCCAAGTCCCGTCGCGCCGATCACCATCACGGTCAGGCCCACGATGGTGGCCGCGCTGCAGGCAACGGTGAGCGCAGCGGGCACCGGCCAGTCATCGCCCTTCGGGAGCACCACGAGGATACCGATCAGGACGAACTGGCCAACCACCAGCAGCCGCGCGGTCCTGACCTGACCAGAGGACGTGCCACCGTCGTGCCCAGCAGCGGATTCTGTGGGTGGGCTCATCTGATCGGCTTCCTTCACGGGAAGAGTGGAGCCAACGAGTGGTGAGATGCCGAGGTTGACAGCGCGTCGACGAGCCCCATCATCCTTGGTCCTCGCGGCCGAGCACGTCGCAGTGATAGACGCGGCGCGCAGTGCTGCGAAGTAGGACGTCGTGCACGCCGCGGGCAGCGGGCACCTGGGCCCGTGGTCAGTAAGCGATGCTGATGTGCTCTCGGTGATGACGCGGGTTCTCGATCTCGTCAACGATGGCAAGAGCGAAGTCGGCACCGGAGATGTTCGAGTTCCCGTCGGCGTCGAAGAGCGCGATCTCACCGCCGACCCGGTAGGTACCGGTTCGCTCGCCGGGAGCAAACGCACCGTAGCCTCCAGCGGGGCTGATGAAGAGCCAGTCGAGTTCCTCGGGCGCCTGCTCGGCGAGCATCACCCGGGTGGCCTCACCCTCCAACGCCTCGGCCCAGTACTGCTCCGGGATCTCACCCTCGACCACCCGCGGCAGGCCCGGCCCGGGTCGAAGTGAGCTGAACCCGCCGACCTGCAGGTAGCGCGCACCAGCCTGGGCGGATAGTCGGGCCAGCTCGCCGTACGTCTCGACGAGGCGGTCGGCCATGTCACCGCGTGGGGAGAGCGCGGCGAGCACGACGTCGGCGCCCGGCACGACGCGGGCAGCGACATCGGAGGCGCCGCCGACCTCGTAGCGCACGCCCTCCACAGGCTCCTGCGGCTCGGACCGGCTCACCGAGATCACGTGGTGACCTCGCGACGCAGCCTCCCGAACGACGCTGCCGCCGGTGTATCCGGTCCCGCCGAAGACAACGATGGTGGCCATGAGCATGCTCCTCTACTGCTGGGGTCAGTCGGACTGCTTCGTCAACCACCGCAGAGGCTCAGATAGTCCAGCCTCCAGAGCGAACGGCACACGCAGGCGCCCCCTTCCGCCGGCTGTTGACCCCGATGATCACAGCGAGCCTGATCGCCCGCGATCTCAATCGCGTGGCCAGCCCCGGATGCACTGGGAGGCTCCTCATAGACTCGACCTTCTGCCACCGGCGGGCGCCATTAGGGGGTTCTGGGATGAGGTCAGGCAGGAGCAGGAGCGCACAACTGGCGTTTGGTGCCGGACTCGCTGTGATGGTGGCAGCCAGCAACTGGGCTCCTCAACAGCCGAGCTGTTCGTCACCGGCGCCTGCAACGTTGCCCCGTGCGGGACGCTGGAAGATCCGCAGCGCTGGAGGGCTGCGTGGTTCCTCTGGGTCGTCGGTGCCGCGATGACACTGGGCGCCACATCAGTGCTGGTTCGCCGTCGCCCAGGCACCCGATGGCAACGTGCCGCCCTGGCGTACGCAACCGTGATCTGCGCTCCGGTGACGGCGGCGATCGGAGCAGTGGCCTCCCTATTCACCTCAGTACATGGGTTCGCCACCGTGATGTGGACCTTCGCCGCCCTGCCGCTGGCCGCGGTCTTGGCAGGGACCGTCCATGCGATGCCTTCGCCGAAGCGGCAGCTCTCGCGCCACGACACCATGTGAGCCCCGACCCAGGTCGCCGACCTGGCGAACAAGTTGCGTCCTTGCGCCGGGTGACGATCGTCAAGGGCGGGGCAGGGTCAACCGTGAGCAGGTGCCCCTCGCGGCGCGACGACGACTCCTATACCTGTGATTGCGGTGGCCCACCTCCGTCCGACAGCAGCTGACCACCGCGTCACTCACCGTGAGGGTTCTGCAGCGTGTCCGATCGGGGTCGGCGTTGACGCGCCGGCTCGGGAAGGTGCACCCATGCTCAAAGTAGTCCACGAGGAGAACGGATCGAACGACGAGACGCTGTGGCCGAGGGTGGGTCGTTGCTGTATGAGATTGTCCGCGACGGCGCCCGGGCGATGCTGTCCGTCGCGTGGCAGGCTGAGGTCACTGCCTAGGTCGAGGCGTTCACCGACGAGCTCGACGAGGCGGGTAGGCGGCTGGTGGTCCGCAACGGTCATCACGTAAACCATGAACGCTTCCAAGCGGGTCACGGTCAGGGCACCATCGGGAGTTGGATGGCCCCCCATTGATTGATCTCCGTCTCGATCTTGAGCAGGTGCAAATCGACACCGACTTCAAGCCTGCAGCAGACCCGAGCGAGGGTCCAACCTCGTTGAATGCGTCCCAGACATGCCTCGCCGTTAGGAACGACCGCGACGCGCCAGCTGGCACATGGACTCGCTCGACGTGTTGGGTCGTCGAGGTGTCGGAACACACATGGCTTTGTCGCGGGTGCCAGGGATGACCACCGCTCGACAGCGGGTCAGGCCGGGCCTGTCAGGGCGGCGTACTCGTGGGCGATCTGGGCGCCGAGCCGGGCGTTGTTGTTGACCAGGGCGATGTTCGCAGTGAGGCTCGCCCCACCGGTGATCTCGACGATCCGGCCGAGGAGGTAGGGCGTGGCTTCCTTGCCGTGGATGCCGGCACCCTCCATGTCGGTGATGGCTTGGTCGATGATGCCGTCGATCTCGTTCGCAGGGATCTCGTCGTCGCTCGGGATCGGGTTGACCACGGCGATTCCACCGGCGATGTTCAGATCCCACTTGGCGACCATCACGTCGGCGATCTCGCGGGCGCTGTCGGCTCGTAGTGGGGATTCGTGTCCGCTGGAACGCGAGAAGAAGGCGGGGAACTCGTCCGTTTGGTAGGCGAGGACGGGGACGCCCAAGGTTTCCAGGGTCTCCAGAGTGAGCCCGATGTCCAGGATGCTTTTCACGCCGGCTGAGACGACTGCGACGTTGGTCATCGACAGCTCGGTCAGGTCTGCACTGGTGTCGAAGGACTGCGCCGCACCGCGGTGGACTCCTCCCAGGCCGCCGGTGACGAAGACGCTGACGCCTGCGAGTGAGGCCAGCCGCATGGTGGCCGCCACGGTGGTAGCGCCGTGGCTGCCCCGTGCGATGACGTAGGGGAGGTCGCGGACGCTGACCTTGGTTACATCAGCGCTGGTGGCGAGCAGCTCGAGACCCTCAGCGTCAAGACCGATCCTGGGGCGTCCGTCGAGAACCGCGATGGTGGCCGGCACCGCGCCGCCGTCACGGATGATGCGCTCGACCTCGGTGGCCATCTCCACGTTCTGCGGGTAAGGCATCCCGTGGCTGATGATCGTGCTCTCCAGTGCGACGACGGGTGCGCCGTCTCCGAGCGCCTGGGCCACCTCGTCGGTGAGGACGAGGGAGGGGTGGGGTGTGGTCATTGCGGTGTCTCCTAGCTGATCGGGGTGAGTGTGGCGCGGACCATCCGCGGCGTGAGGTCGGGGCGGACAGTGTGAGGACTTGCGATGGTCAGCGCTGCGGCGGCGTGGCCGTACCTCGCGGCGTCGACGGGGTCCTGGCCCTCGAGCAGGGCGTGGCAGAAGGCGGCCAGCATTGAGTCTCCTGCTCCGGTTACGTCCTCGACGGTGGTCGGGATCGCTGGGAGGGAGGTGACCCCGGTCGAGGCGCTGCTGAGCAATGATCCGCGCGCCCCAAGTCGGACCCAGACGTGGTCGACGCCTTGTCGGTGAAGGCTGTCGGCGGCGAGGCGCAGCTGCCGGTCCGTTCGGGTAGGAAGGTCGCTTAGGGCGGCGAGTTCGTCCCGGTTCGGCGTCACCGCGTACAGCGGCCGGTCCGCTCTGATGGCCGCGCGGAGGACCTTTGCCTTGGGCACACTGACCGGCTCGAGGATGGTCCGGACTTGCGCCGCGTCGGCGAGGTCGCGCGCGTGGTCGAGGGTGGCAGGCGCGAGGTTGCCGTCGAGGACAAGTAACCCGGCGGTTGCGATGATGTCGCGCGCTTGGCTGAGGTGGTCCGGCCCGAGGTCGTCGGTTGCGGCCATGTCGGCAACGGCCACGATCAGCTCCCCGTTGGAGTCCAGGATCGCGGTGTAGGTGCCAGTCGGTCGCTCCGTGCGCTGAATGAACTCCGTTCGGACGCCGGACGCGGCCGTCTGGGCCAGCAGGTTGTCACCCAGGGCATCCCGCCCGAGCGCGGCTATGAGGTGCGTGCGGGTCCCCAGCCGGGCCAGGTTCTCCGCGACGTTGCGGCCTACGCCGCCCGGCGTCATCGAACCATGGCCCGGGTTGCTGGTCTGCAGTGCGGCGGGCGCGGTGCTGCGGGCCTTCACATCGATGTTGGCTCCACCGATCACCACGACGCCCGGCTGCTCACCGAGCAGGTAGCCACGACCGAGGATGACGCCCTTCTTGCTCAGGTTGGACAGGTGCACGTTGACCGCCGACCTCGTCGTCGCCAGCTGCTCGGCGATCGCCGCGGAACCAATCAGCGGGTCACGTCGCAGCAGGGCCACGATCTGTTGTTCCCGGTCCGTGAGGTACATACTTACCAATATAAGCAAACCTTATGTAAATAAGCAAGCCCAGGACCGAAGCGAGGTGCACAACGCTGCAGGCGCAACCTGTGTCACATCGCCGCGAAACGCGCGCCATGCGTTGACGTCGCGCATACTCGATGTGACATTAGCGAGCGCGGTTACGGACGAGCGGCCTCGCCGTCGAGGAAGTCCGCACGTCCATCGGCGTTGGCTTCCTTGGGTGCATCTTCGAGGAGGGCATGGTCGCCGCGACCAGGCAGCCGCGGGGACGACTGCGCAGGCCTGTTTCACCGACGCATACTCCCCGTGCCGCCGCTCGACGAGGCCCGTTCGGCAAGGGCGTTCTCGAGCGGCGGCTGAGCTTCAAGGAAGAGGAAAGTCCGACTGCGGTCCCGGCCAGTGCGATCATCGCCCACCCCAGGTGCGGCCCTCGCCCTGGGGGACCGGCACGTCAGTTTCTGCTTGCCGCGCCTGGCTGTCCGTGTGGGCGTGGTAGGTTCCCCGCAATGGAGGGCGCAGGGCCCTCTGGGGGTAGGGGAGGTCTCATGTCGGTTCTCGGTTCTCGGTTCTCGGTTCTCGGCTCTCGGCTCTGATCGCATCGCTCGGATTGGTGGCTACGGCACTGCTCCTGGCTGCGCCGGCGCAAGCTGGCACTGAGCAGTGCTTCAACGGCGCGGCGTGCGTCTGGAAGGACAACACCTATTCAGGGCGGTGGCGCGGGATGGTCAACAACATGGACGACTACTACACAGTGATTTGGTCTGACCACGTCCCCTACGGAAACAACTACATCAACAGGGACGTAAGCTCGGTTCGAAACCAAGGAGTCTCGTGTGACGTCCGGTTCCACGAACTGACCGGCGGCCGGGGAGAGTGGCTCTACTTCGACAGGGTAAGTGAAGGTGTCAATTACCAGGATCCCTACTTGGCCAACGGTGGAGGCAGTAGCGCTTACCGGGGAGAGAACTGGGACAACCGGATCCTCTCCCACCGTTTCACGAACTGCTGATGAATGACGGGTTGCTGGTGGTACGCCTCAGTCATCGTCTGTTGGCCGTTGTCCTGGCGGGTTCGATGCTGTCGTCCTGCTCTGGTGGGAGTGATGCCCCGGACGGCGACGGAGGTCGAACATCGGTTGGAGACAGTGGCCCCGCCTTGCCGGCCTACATCGACGAGGAGACCGGGACAGTCGCTTTGCCGGCGGACCAGTTCCGGCTTTCGGAGGCCGAACTCGATGATGTCGTTTCTGCCGGAAACGTGGCGCTCATCCAGTGTGTGGAGAACGCCGGAATCAACACTGCGGAGATTCCTCGCCGGGTGATCCCCGACAACGACGTGTCGCGAATGTACGGTCTTTGGCGGATGTCAGACGCCCAACAGTTCGGGTATGTGATCAATGAGTCGCCTGAGAAGCTGGCGGCGTTGGAGCGGAACGCCGAAGAGGTGCAGATCTCGGAGGCGGAGATGTCGGAGCGCCGTCGCTGTGCTGGCACTCCTGAGGTCTCCAGGTTCCATAAGGTTTCTGCCGACGGTGTGTGGGATGGCGAGTTCTCGTCGGCTTCGGAGAAGGTTCAGGCGGGTGCGGAGTGGGCGGCCGTTATCTCGGATTGGGTCGGCTGTCTGGCGCGGGCGGGCATACAGGTTGACTCTGAGGACCTGGCGCCGGCGGGAGTGGATTGGGAGGCCGTTCAGCGTGGCGAGGTGACGGAGAACGATGTGCGCCTCGCGGTGGCGGATGTGACGTGCAAGAACGAGGTGTCGTTCATCAAGCGTCTGACCGCAATGGAGGCGGCTGCGCAGTCGCCGATCATTGCCCGGCATCGTGATGAGCTGCTGGCCGAGCGTGCTCGTCTGGACGCGATGCTGGTTGAGGCGCGCGCGGTGTTGGCGGCGGCAGGTCTGTGACCGAATCGCGGGCTCTCGCGCCGCCACGCCATAGTTCGCGCTGGTTGGTGGCGTGGGCGTTGCTCAGCGTGGGGGCACTGGTCGTAGCGTTCCTCGTTGGGCGCTCGGTGCGCTCCCCGTGGGATGACGCAGTCAGTAATGCCGCGACTAGCCCTGTCGTCACGGCCGTGGTGGAACAGCGTGAGTTCAGCTCCTCGAGTCCCACTCTGCAGGGGGAGCTGAGCGTAGGCGAGTCGCTGAACGTCGGGGCTGTGGTCGGTGCGGGGCCGGCGGTGGTCACTGCCGCACGTTCGGGTGTGGGTGATGAGATCCGCAGCGGATCGCTGATCGTGGAGGTTTCGGGACGACCCATCCTCGCTTTGCAGCTTCCCTTTCCGCTCTACCGTGATCTCGGCCCGGGAGCGAGCGGCGCCGACGTTGCCGCCGTCCAACGGGAGCTCTCCGCCCTCGGGCACTACCGCGGGGCCGTGGACGGTGAGTTTGGACCTGGCACCAGTGCCGCGGTACGCAGCCTCTACAGCAAAGCGGGGGTTGGTGCTCAGGCAGTGCCGGTAGCGGTCCCCTCCGAGGTACTCGAGTCCACCCCGGCTACGGGCGCATCCGGTGCCGGTGAGGGTGTTGCGGTCCAGGGCGGCGCGCCGTCGCCGAGCGGCGTGCTGCTGCCGCTGGGCGAGGTCGTCTCCATCAGCCATGAGAGCTATGTGGTGACGCGCATCGAGGCGGTGGGCACCGTGCTGCCCAGTGACTCACCGGTGGCTGCGGTGATCACCGGTGGTGCGGCGTCGGTGTCGGCTCGGGTCGGCGTCGTCGATGTGGACAGTTTTGCCGTCGGTGATGCTGTCCTGGTCGGGGTCGTCGGGGCAAACGGCGCGACCGTGTCAGGTGAGATCACCCAGATCGGCGAGTTCTCATCCGGTGATGCCCAGGTGGCTGGGTTCGCCGTCACGATCGGCCTGAGCGAGGCGCCCGGGGATGTGCGGGACAAGTCGGTGGTGACGGTCTCTCGCGTCGATGCAGGCACGGCGGTGAGCGCACTGGCGGTGCCGCTGCTCGGGGTGCGCGAAGATGAGCGCGGGACTTTCGTGCTCGCTGCGGTGGACAGGGCTGGAGATGCGGGTCAGACGCGACGGATCGATATCGAGACCGGAGCGGTCAGCGGGGGCTATGTCGAGGTCGTCAACGGTGACCTCGCCGAAGGCGACCTTGTCGTCGTCGCCGGTGCCTGATGGTCATCGACGCCACCGCGCTCCACAAAGGTTTCTTGGGCCCGCCGCCGATCAGCGTGCTCAATGGTGTCGACCTGCGCGTGGCACCGGGCGAGCGAGTCGCCGTCCACGGCCGCTCCGGCGCGGGTAAGTCGACCTTGATGAACATTCTCGGCCTGCTCGACCGCGCGGACTCGGGGACGTACCACCTGGCCGGAGTCGACGTGTCGACCATCTCCAACCGTGAGCGAGATCGGCTTCGCAGCCGCGAGATCGGGTTCGTCTTCCAGAGCCATCACATCATCAGTCATCGCACCGTTGCGCAGAACCTCGACCTCAAGCTCGACATCCTCAGGGTTCCTGCCGGCCAGAGAGCGGCGATGGTGGAGCAAGCCCTCGCCGAGGTCGGTATGCTCGCGCACCTGCACGCGCAGGGCCGCACCCTCTCCGGCGGAGAGAAGCAGCGGCTCGCTCTTGCCCGAGCCATCGTGGCCCAGCCATCGCTCATCCTGGCCGACGAACCCACCGGCAACCTCGACGACGGCAACTCCGCCGAGGTACTGGACCTGCTCAGCCGCGAGGCCGGCCGTGGCGCGGCCGTCGTCGTCATCACCCACGACACCCGCATCGGGATGTGGGCCGACCGCACGATCATCCTCGCGGATGGAGCAGCCAGCGAGACAACGACATGAGAGACCTTCGGATCTGGTCCGTCCTGCGTGATGTGTCGATCGATCTGTCCGCCCGACGCGGCCGCACTGTCCTGCTGCTCGTCGCCGTCGCTCTCAGCTGCGGGGTGCTGATGGCATCGACCGCGACGACCGTCTCGGCCGCCCGGCAGATCGACGCGGACCTCGCCGCGGCATCGACCAACCTGCTGACCGTCACCGGTCGCGCTCCCGACCCCAACGCCGCCGCCCCGCAGCCGGCCTTCCCCCCAGACGCGGAACAGCGGGCCGCGACGATCGACCTCGTCAATGCGGCCGGCCGGCGCGTCGACGTCGCCGTTGCCGACGCCCAGCCCTCGAGGCTAGCGCCCCATGCCGAACAGAGGGACCTGCTCGCCGTCGAGGTGATCGGGGTGACCGCGCCCTACCTGCGAGCCGCTGGAGTGACCCCGGAACCACCCACCGCCTGGATGCTCAACGAGACCGACGGACGCTACCGCGTCGCATACCTCGGCTCGGCTGCCGCGCAGCAGTTGGGCATCCCGCTCCAAGGGCCCCACACCAACCGCAGAGTGTGGGTCGACGGACGCCCCTACGAGGTCCTCGGCATCGTCACCTCCAGCCCCGACGTCACCCTCGACCGCGCCATCATCCTGCCCTACGCCGTGGCACTGACCTTGCCCGGGGTGGCGGAGTGGACCACGCATTTCCTGGTGCTCACTGAACCGGGCGCCGGGGCACCCGTAGCGTCGGTCATCCGTGAAGCGGTCCGTCCCGACAACCCAGCCGCTCTCGACGTCTCGGCCGTCAACGACTTCCGTGACGTGCGCACCGGCGTGGACAGCCAGCTCGCGCGGCTCTCAGCGGGTATCGGGCTGCTCCTGCTCGCGCTCTCGACACTCATCATCGCCAACTCCATGGTGGTCTCCGTGGTCGCACGAACACCCGAGATCGGGCTGCGCCGGGCACTGGGTGCGTCATCACCCTCCGTCGCCGGCGTCTTCCTCACCGAGGGCGCCCTCATCGGCGCGCTCGGCGGCCTGGCCGGCTCGGCGCTGGGCGTGAGCGCCTCCGTTGCGATCGCAGCACTCCTGAACTGGACCCACCAGTTCTCGCCCTTGCTCGCCCTCGCCGGACCCGCGCTCGGCCTCACCACCGGGCTAGTCGCCTCCGCCTACCCCGCGGTCCGCGCCGGCCGAATCGCCCCCTCAGAGGCCCTCCGCGCAGACTAACCTCCCCCCGGACAGGACCACGCATCCCGACCCCACCCCCGCAACGAACGGCAGCATTACACGCGAAGGTCACAGCTCCCAGACCCGCGTCCTTCCGCCGCGAATCGGGCGTACGTTCGGTCCGGGCATTGCGCCTGGTGTGGCGAGCGGACACCGGACTGACTCCTTGAGGCCAGTGAACGGGAGGCCCTCCTACGGCTGCAGGATGGTCAGTGGCTCGTCGGGGTGGCGACGCAGTAGCTCCTGCAGTGTGCGCAGTTCCTGCTCGATGAGGTCCTGCTGCCACGGGCCCAGGGTGTCGGGTGCTTTCTCGTTCGGGGCCGACCAGGGGTCGCTGGCGCGGGCGATGTCGTCAGCGCTGGCGCGGCGGAGCCGGTCGAGCCGGTCGCTGGGCACGAGCTCCTGTTCCAAGAGCACGGCGCCGTCCAGGCCGGTCGTTCGGGAGAGGAGCTCGACGAGCTGGGCATGGTCGACCTGCAAGTCGACCATCTCGGGTCCGACCTGCACCCTGGCGGTTAACGGCGCCAGCCGCACCTCTCCGCGCTCGAAGGCGTCCATGTCCAACGTCGGTTCCCGACTCTCATGTGTCTGCATGAGCGGCACCGGCGCTGGTCTGGGCAGCAGCGCGGGCTCGGGAGTTCCAGGCGCGTGGGCGAGGACGTGATAGGTCAGGAAGGCCCACAGGTCAAGGTCGGTGTACTGACGCTCGAACACGCCGAAGGACTGCCGCGTCCCCGGCTTGGTGTTGTCAACCAGCCACCGCAGCTGCTCGTGCTCCTCGCGCCGGGCCGTGACCGAAGGCCACCCTGGTCCGCCGCGGCGGACCACCAGGTGCTCCCCGCCGTGATCCCACCGGTTGGTCTCCAGGTCGACCCCGTCCATGTAGCTGGCGCCGGCGAGCCGACGGAAGTCGTTCCCGCTGATAACCGCCCGTCCCCGGGGGTCGCGGTAGTTCCGCTGGGCCGAGAGGTTGCCGTGCAGCTCCCCGCTGAAAACACAGTCCACGAAGTGCGCATGCACCAGCGCATCCGGGGAGAACCCGACCCGGACGTCGTCGAAGCGGCATCGGATGAACCGTGCCGGGCCCGGGTCGAAGCCCATGCATCGCAGGCCGGAGAAGTTGCAGTCCTCGAACGTGATAACCCACCGATCCGCCATCGGTCGGCGGGCGCCGACGGGCAGCAGCCTTGCCCAGCCCGGCATCGAGTCCTGCAGCTCGATCGCAGCCCACCGCAGCCCCGTGAAGTCCCGGCCGGCCACGACCCCGCCTCCGACGACCTGCAGTCTCTTGCCGCGCTTCGGGACCTCCATCGTGGCTAGGTCATTCGCCGATACCGTCAACTCTCGAACAGCCATGACCCTCCCCAACCGGGCCACCCTGGTGCGCCCGCCGATACCGAACTCGCCTTGATTATCAACCTCGCTGACTCCTCGTGCCTCATGCACAGCCGGGTTAATCATTCACACGGACCGGTGGGTCGTGATTACGCTGGCACGCTGACCCAGAACGCTCGTCGGCGGCACATACAACCGCGACGATGGGTGCATCCTTCCGCCGCCTGTCGACCCGGCCCCAAGACGCCGCGAAACACTCCGCTGACCAGGTACGCGTAGTGCACCGTTCGGAACTATGCCCTGCACAGCGGGCTTGGTCACGGCTGCTTGCGGTTGGTGAATGCCCAGTCGAGGCCATCGTCACCCTCGTCATCAAGGGTGGTGTCACGCTGCAGGCCAGCCTTCCGCGCCACGTTCTGACTGGCCGAGTTCCCGGGGCGCACTCGCCCGAGGATCGTCTCGGTCGGCATCTCGGACGCCACCGACGACACCACCGCCGACACCGCCTCGGTGGCCAGCCCCCGTCCCCACGTATCCGGACCCAGACGACACACAAGATTCAGTACACGGCTGCCGCGCACGGTCATTCGCTTGACCCCGACGTAGCCGATGACCCGGTTCGAACCCGCCATCCGTACACACCAGTAGCCGAACCCGTGCTCATCCCAGTGGCGGACCCATCGGTCGACCAGCTCGACGGCTTCGGACTCCTCCCTAAGCAGGTCGGAAGGGTTGTGCTCAACGGTCCGGGAGTCACCAAGGATCGCGAACACCCCCGCCGCATCCGCCCGCGCCGGCCGGTCCAGGCGCAGCCGTTCCGTCTCCAACGTTGGTGATATCACCCCCCGATGGTCGCATCGCGAGCCTCACCGTGGAACGCCCCACTCCGCCGCGAAACGCGCGGCGCATGTTGCCTTGCATGCTGAACGTCCGATCCGACCAGCTGTCCGGTAGGGGCAGCGCTCGGGAAGTCACCAATAGCCGCTCAAGGCCGACCTGTCTGGCGCTGATTCACCGCGATCAGGTGGGCGAGGCCAGCCAAGGCCAACCCGGCTGCCCCGATCACCATCAGGGGCAAGCCAGCGGCGGCGATGAACATGCTGCCTACGAGGCGCCCAAGCATGAACAGCGCGGCACCTGCAAGTAGACAGACCCCCGCAGCCCTCACCACAGCCTCCCGGAGCTGCACCGCCCGATGCCGTCCATGACGACATCGTTGCACGCCGCGGCTTGAGTCTCTTCGCCGCCAGTCGACCGCCTGTTGCGGCTGGGGTCAGGAGGCGTTGTTGAGACGACGCACGACGTACTGGTTGAGGCTGAGGTGTTCCTCGGCTGCTTCCATGGCCAGGCGTCGGTGGAGGTGCTCGCCCACACGCAGGTTGAACTTCCCGGAGAATGACTTCACCGACAGCGGCTCTGGAACAGGCTCGCCGCTTTCTGCGAGGTCCTGGACAACCTCGCTGACCAGGCCCCGGAGGCCGGACAGGGCTTCTTCTTGGGTGGGAGCCAGCCAGGACAGCGAGGACAGTTCGAGGCAGGTCGCGACGAACTCCTCGTCCTCGAGGGACCACGTGACTCGGTAGGTGTAGCGGGTGGCGTCGACTGTGGCGCTGGTCATGAGCTGGCCTCCTTCTTCTCGATCGCGGCGAGGACCTGCGGACATGGTAGGCCTTGGCTTTGCCGTGGTCGTTCTGGATGTTGACCCGCGGGTCGCCGGGCCAGGGCGTTTTGAACACTGCGTGCGAGCCGCCGCTGGTTCGCGGTGGGCCGAAGTAGTGCTCGCAGACCTTGGCGAGGTCGTCATAGCGGATGTTGCGCGGGTTGGCGCGCATCGCGGCGACGATCTTGGCTACTGAGGGCACATCATGATAGTACTAATCGCAGTACCATCATGACATCCAAAGAGGCGACTGCGTAAGACCTCGCCCGCGGCTCGCGCTATGTGCGGCTTCGCCGCCAGTCGGCCAAACTTGGAGGGCGGTCAGCTCGGCCACGGTTCATGAAAGGCCCGCCAGTCTGTAGGCCACCAGGCTGCCGGCGACCGCGACATTGAGGCTGGCTCCGATGCCCACCATAGGGATCTGCACGCACTCATCGACATCCATGAGGATCTCGTCAGGCACGCCGTGGTGCTCGTGGCCCAGAAGTAGCACGGTGGATCGACGGGCGGGCACCAGCCGGGTCAGCGCGATCGCGTCGTCAGCAAGCTCTACCGCGACGATCCGCTTCCCCCGCTCTCGCTGTTCGGCGACCCACTGCTCCTTCGACGGCGCCACCCAGTGAATACAAGGGCGTTGCCGACCCAGGGTGTCGCCAATGCGCAGAGCGTGTTGGTAATGCTTGGTGCGGGGAACTGCCAGACAAGCACCGATCGCGTCGCACGTGCGAAGTAGGGTGCCCAGATTCGCGTCGTAAGCGACCCACAGCGGCGCGACGATAAGATGGTCCCAGCAACCATGAGGCCGTTGGCGACGATGGGAGCGCAAATCCTTGGGCTTGGTCTTCGCGCCGGTCATCGGCGAACGGGCGAGGCTCCTGTAACGGTCATCGTGAGCGCCTTTCGCGGCGGCGCTGGTCCATCGACGAAGTGATACCAGCAGCATACGACCCCGCCGCGCCAATCCACCTGGCAGATCGATCAGCATCATCTGCGGGTGCCCCACTTCGCCGGATGTTGTCCGCACCGTGGAGGGCTCTGAACCGCTTGAGGTCGCACTCTGTTCGTCTTCCGGTCAGGTACTGGCTCGACCGTCTACCGGAGCCTGCTGTGGCGACGAATGCGCAGTTGGCGGATGCCTCAGCTGCTCAACGCGGCGAGGCCACCGAGGATGAGGGCGGCGCCGGTGAGGGCACAGATCCGCCCACCGGTGGCCCTGTCGGGTCCCTTCCGGGCGATCAGGACGGCGGTTCCCACTGCCACGACGGCTGCCACGACGATGTAGATCGGAGTGGAGTAGAGCCAGGAGTAGGGCACGAAGTGCACCGCCAACGTCACCGCGAGTGCCGCAACCGCGACGGTGTACCGCTCCAAGGTCACCAGGACGATGACCAGCGGCAGGATGAGCAACTGGCCCATGCTGAGGTAGATCGACAGCGAGTTCAAGCTCGCGTCCTGGGGACGCGGGCCATCGGCGGCGGCCGCCGTCAGCAGAAGCCCGAGCGGCAGGCCGACCATGCCCTGGAACAGCGCCGCATAGGTGCCGACCCGTTCCCCGAACCGCCACCCCAGCACCGCAGCGGCGAGCCAGGTCGAGCCGTAGGCAAGCAGAAAGCCGAAACCATTGCGGTTCACCTGCGCCAACTCGCGTAGATACTCCTGCACATCCATGCTTACCCCCTCGACCAGCCCGACCGCGAGCCCTCCACCCTACGGAACATCAACCGCCGGTCTCTCCAAGAGCGCACCCCCGGCGGCACGGCTGCCCCCAGCTTCCCGGACTTTCCTCGCGTCCGAGCCTCAGCTCCTCCTGCCGGGCCCGAAGATGGTGACCCATTCCGCCGGGAGCTGGGCGCAACTGTGAGCCGTTCTTGAGGGTCAGCGTCCTTGCGGGCGGGGCCGAGACTGATTGCCTACGGGGCCTGCAAAGGATTGCCACCACCAGTTACGGCGCACGCTCGGCTCTGGGCCACCGGGTCTGCCATAGTGTCCGCATGTGGTGGCNGGCGGGCTTGTCGTCGTGCTCGCCCGCCGGGGCGCGTCGGGTGAACGCATCGGACACAACACACCCGGCGCTTTCCGCGCCAACGACAACGTGACCCACAACAGCGGCCCATTCTGAAGGGCCCGACCCAGGCTCCACGCGTCCCAGCAGGTGCATCTCTCCGCCGCGAAACGCGCGGTGGGCGGAGTTTCGGCTGTTTGCTTCCCGACCTCCGGCCCGGCGCTGGCGAGATACGCAGCTCAGCCGGCCGCCCTCAGCACTCCGGCGATGCTGGCCGCGAGCCAGAGCGCCATCAGCACTCCAAGTGCCGGTCGCAGTGTGCGCCTGCGGCTGGGTTCGACAATCGAGGCATCGGCGGACGCTGGAGCCGCGACCGGTTCCACGATGTGTCCTCGGATGCTGTCGGCCACACTTCGCTCCAGACCCCAGAGCTGAATAGTGCGCCCTCTACATCTCACGCGCGGGAACATGAAGCCCTCTTCGAGAGTCCCGAGTACTTCTGCCGGGAGAGTCCACGTGGAGAGGGGATTGACGACGTGAACCTCACCGGGCGAGGTGCGCACATAGGGCACTGCCCACAGGGCAAAGCCGATGACGCTGAGTGCAGCGAAGAAGACGTGCACCACCACCAGCGACGAGTCAGCCTCCGACCCGTCGACGGTTTGTGACTGTGTGTACACGGAGAGCGGGTCAAGGCAGGTGATGAAGAGGAAGATCCCGTAACCGATCAACCAACCGGCGACCATGTTGACGCGGTTTCGCCACACCGTCGTCAACGCGCACCCCCATTTCTCCGCAGGAAGACGCACGACACGACGGCGGGACGAGCTCCCGGACTCTCAAGGTATCCAGAGCCGCGGACTGGCAAGCTTGCGTGCAAGGCTTCGCTGTCTCCGTCCGTTCTCGTGGAAGCGCCACTCGAGATACTTCCAGACGCACCCATGCCAGTATCCCCGTCACCGACCGGCATGCCTGCCAACGCATCGAACTCGGGCACACCGCGGCGGCCGGGAGTGTCCGGTGAACGGTGGTTTTGGCCCGACACGCCAGCGGTGCTGGTGAGGAAGGCTGGTCACCGATGACCGAGGCAACATTCAAGGGCATGAGCTCGATGCCGAAGGAAGCGAAGAAGAGGACATCAGCGAGGGCGACTCCGGGTGAGCGGGCCGCGGTGGCGGAGCTGGTCAGGGCCGCTCGTGCCCGCGGTGAGGATCTGACCGGCCCGGAGGGGCTGTTGAAGTCGATCACCGCGACGGTGCTGGAGTCGGCGCTGGAGGAGGAGATGGTCGAGCACCTCGGCCATGAGAAGCATCAGCCCAGCGATGCGGCTGGTTCAGGCAACATCCGTAACGGCACCCGCACCAAGACGGTGCTGACCGATACTGCGGGCGAGGTCACCATCGAGGTGCCGCGGGACCGGGCCGGCACGTTCGCTCCGGTGATCGTGAAGAAGCGGCAGCGTCGCCTTAATGACGTTGATGCGGTGGCGATCTCGTTGTACGCCAAAGGGTTGACCACGGGCGAGATCTCGGCGCACTTCGCCGAGGTGTACGGCGCGAGCATCTGTAAGGACACCATCTCGAGGATCACCGACAAGGTGCTCGAGGAGATGCAAAGCTGGTCCTCCCGGCCGCTGCAACGCGTCTATGCGGCGATCTTCATCGACGCGATCTACGTCAAGGTCCGTGACGGGCAGGTCGGCAACCAGCCGTTCTATGCCGCGATCGGGGTCGACCTGGACGGTCGCCGGGACGTGCTCGGCCTGTGGGCCGGACAAGGCGGCGGGGAGAGCGCGAAGTTCTGGATGAGCGTGCTCACCGACCTGAAGAACCGCGGCATCAAGGACGTCTTCTTCATCGTCTGTGACGGCCTGAAGGGCCTGCCCGGCTCTTCCCAATCGAGGGTGTAGGACCTGACTTCGCCGTGGTCGGCGCGTCGGTGCGGGGATAGGCGTCGAGGCCTTCGCAGGATGGGAGTTCTCACGCTGCCCACCTGGAAGACCTCGACGTGCCTGACGCTACCTTCGCTTGCCCTGACTTGACCACGTTCGCCCGCCTTGACGAGCTCGGCCTCGTCGCCGTCGGGCAGCGGGTGGAGCCTGACCGGGCGGTCATCGCGTGCAGGGTCGTGGAGCCGGACCAGTGGTGCCGGCGCTGCGGCTGCGAGGGCGCACCCAGAGACACGGTCACCCGGGTGTTGGCGCACGAACCGTTCGGGTGGCGCCCCACGACGCTCGTGGTCACCGTCCGCCGGTATCGGTGTGCCCACTGCGGACACGTGTGGCGCCAAGACACCAGCAAGGCGGCGGAGCCGCGGGCCAAGCTGTCACGGCGGGGGCTGCGGTGGGCTTTGGAGGCGATCGTGCTGGCCCACCTGACCGTCGCCCGGGTCGCCGAAGGCCTCGCGGTCGCGTGGGACACCGCCAACGACGCCGTCCTAGCCGAGGGCAAACGCGCCCTGATCGACGACCCGGGACGCTTCGACGGTGTCACCGCGATCGGCGTCGACGAGCACGTGTGGCGCCACACCCGCAAGGGCGACAAGTACGTCACCGTGATCATCGACCTGACCGGCATCCGTGACGGCACCGGCCCAGCCCGGCTGCTCGACATGGTCGAGGGCCGCTCCAAGGCCGCGTTCAAGACCTGGCTCGCCGACCGCCCCCAAGCCTGGCGTGACGCCGTGGAGGTCGTCGCGATGGACGGGTTCACCGGGTTCAAGACCGCCACCGTTGAGGAACTACCTGACGCGGTCACGGTCATGGATCCCTTTCACGTCGTGCGCTTGGCCGGGGACGCCCTGGACACCTGCCGGCGCCGGGTCCAGCAGTCCATCCACGGCCACCGCGGCCGCAAGACCGACCCGCTCTACCGGGCCAGGCGGACCCTGCACACCGGCGCTGACCTGCTCACCGACACACAGGCCGAGCGGCTGACCGCCTTGTTCACGCCAGATGAGCACGTGCAGGTCGAGGCGACCTGGGGCATCTACCAGAGAATGATCGCTGCCTACCGGCACGAAGACCGCAGCGCCGGGCGTGAGCTGATGGTCAAGCTCATCGACTCCGTCAGCACCGGTGTGCCCGCCGCGCTGGTCGAGGTCACCAAACTCGGCCGGACCCTCAAGACCCGAGCCGCTGATGTCCTGGCCTACTTCGACCGCCCCGGCACCAGCAACGGACCCACCGAAGCCATCAACGGACGACTTGAACACCTACGCGGATCAGCCCTCGGGTTCCGCAACCTCACCAACTACATCGCCAGATGCCTGCTCGAATCCGGCGGCTTCAGACCCCAACTGCTACACCCTCGATGGGATGAGCCGGAATAGAGCTGGCTCGGCTTCGACGCCGCCGCAAGCTCCGGTGAAACGGTCGGTACTGGTCGGTCGTCGTCGGTCACCACCGGATGGCGGCGTCCCCCACGCTCGGCGTTTGCGCAGGTCAGCGGCTCGTTCGCCCAGTGGGCGCATCAAGCGATAGACGCAAGGCCGACGTGATTAGGTCGTCGGTTCGATTCCGACAGGCGGCTCCGGCGAACAGCCCCTGACCTGCGGAAACGCAGGGCAGGGGCGGTTCGGTTCTGGTGGTCGCGCGATGCGCTGGCCTCACGGCTCTGCCCGGCACCGACGTCGCTCTCCTCTGCGACGGACCCCTCGCCGGCTGAGCGCTCGCGGCCGGCATCCTGTCCGTGTGCCGATAGGCCTCGCACCGCTCGGCAACGCAGCGTGGCGTTGCGTCGCGACCTGGCGACGGCTCGGCGGGGCGCGATCGTCTCGTGCGTTGGCGGACTACGGGAGCTTGGACGCGAGGACGTCGGCCGCCAGGATCTCGGGTGCTGCGCCGAGGAGGTGCTGGTTGGCCATCAGGGCTGCGACGATGGCGCCGTTGGCGTGGGCGTCGCGAGCGGCCTCGTCGGGGAATGCATCGAAGATCCAGAAGGTGTCGGCGTGGGTCCTGACCGCGAACCAGACAATCGTTCCTACTTCTTCGTTGGCGAGCGCGACAGCGCCGGCGAGCAGATCGGCGAGCGCGTCGTGCTGTCCATCGGCCGCGACGATCTTGGCGACGAAGGCATACGGAAGTGATGCGGGTGTGGACATGAGGGGTTCTCCTAGGTGTCGAGGTTTCTTGGTGAAGCGAGTTCAGCGTATGACGAGCAAGGGCATGTGAGAAGTGGCGTATGCGGCAGTATTGCTATTGTTTGCGCCATGCGTATCGGACTGATCGCGATCGACGGCTGCTTCGGTTCGGCGGTCGCGTCGGTCATCGACATCGTGCGGGTGGCCGACGGAGCCCGCGGCGATGTCGACCCGCGGATCGACCCGATCGAACTCGCCATCCTCGGACCGAAACGGCGAGTGACCACGACGGCATCGATGACCCTGTCGGTGGACCACCCGCTGTCGGAGTCCGCAGAGTTCGACGTGGTCGTCGTCCCTGCGCTTGGAACCCTCACGGCCGCCGCTACCAACGACGCCCTCCAGAGCCGAGATGCTCGTTCGGTCATCGCCTCGCTCGGGCGCCTCGACGACGCGACCACCCGGATCGCCGCGGCGTGCACCGGCGTGTTCGCTGTCGCCGAGACCGGACGGATGCATCATCGGCGGGCGACGACCAGCTGGTTCCTGGGGCCGGAGTTCCTGAAGCGCTATCCGACCGTCGCCCTCGATCTCGACACCATGGTGGTGGTCGACGGGAACCTCGTCACCGCCGGCGCCGCGTTCGCCCACATCGACCTCGCGCTCTCACTCGTGCGATCGATCAGCCCCGACCTGGCCCAACATGTCGCCAAGCTCCTCATCATCGACGAGCGTCCGTCGCAGGCGGCCTTCGTCGCCTACGAACATCTCCGGCACGAGGACCCGATCGTCGTCGAGTTCGAACGCTTCGTGCGCGCCCGCCTGGACGAACCGTTCAACGTCGCCTTCGTCGCGCAGTCGCTCGGCACCAGCCGGCGCACCCTCGAACGACGAGTCCGTGCGGCGCTCAACCTCACTCCGCTCGGCTTCGTCCAACGGCTTCGCATCGAACGAGCTCGGCACCTCTCAGCAACCACGGACCTCACCTCCGCCGAGATCGCGCTACGGGTCGGCTACGCGAACGCCGAGACTCTGCGCTCCCTCCTGCGTAGGGAGCGACGCCGTTCCTGACCTATCGCCATGCCTGTAGCCGGTGTCCTAGTGCTCGACTGGAACCACCTCTCAGCACGTCGCGTCGACGCTCCTGCGTCGCCCCTGGACGACCCACTCGACACGCCCGCAGCACAGGCCATGTGACGTGTCCCGGCTTCCCGGACGGTCGGGGTTGGGTGGCTGTGATGTCGCTGCGTTCTCGTCGAGGGGGTCAGCAGACTCGATCAGGGTCGATTGGGATGAGACGCGAAGGCGGTCAGGTCAGGGCGGCCGAAGCCGGCCGGCGGGGTAGCGTCGGTCACGTCGAGGTCCTTCGGATGGATGCGTAGGAACCTCCATCGTCGGGAGATCTCGACGTCTACCTGCGGACCGACGCGCCCGGCCGACCTACACCCTCATCTGGGAAGAGCCACTTATCTGGCTTCTCGCCTGCGACGGCAACGACAACGCCCCGGACGACGCGCAGGACCACACGCAGGAACGGCAAAGTCGCATGTTGACCCGCCGTCGCGATCCGGTGAGAGTCCCCGGCGGGGACAGAATGCCTCCCCAGGTTCTCGCCGTACACCCATGGAGCGAACGAGGCTCGGTGACGAGCCGCCGCCCCGTTGCATACCGCCCTCAAGGGCTCATTGGCTGCGGGGAGTCCGAGGCGTGGTGCATGCTCGTCGGCTGAGCTGTCTGGTTGGATGACGCGGGACAGGGATTGTGAGCGAGTTGAGCCAGGCTGTGTCCTGGACCGCTCGCCCGTGGAGGGGGTGGTGTCGGTGCGGAAGCGACCGAGTGGCAGGGCCGTGGTGACTGGGCTGGACTGGCACGGCCGTGTGAGGGTGTGGGCGCTCGTTGCCGGGTGCGTCGGGTTGGCCGGGTGCGCGATCGTCGGCGGTCCGCGCGTCGACCCGGTCGCACAGGTGCCGTGGGGTGCGGCCGTTCCGGCGTCCCCGCAGGGCAACGTCGTCTTCGGCACCCAGCTGTGGTGCAGCCGGTCGGGGGATCCGGTCACTGTTGACGGCCTGAGGTGGCAGGCCATCGAGGGACTGCGGGTGGTCGACTTCGCCGTCGTCAGCCAGGACGCCACCGCAGAGCGGATGGGCATGCTCCACGGGTCGCTGCCGGAGCTGGTGCCGGGAGGCCACGACGGGCGCACCGTCAGCAGTGCCTGCTCCGACATCAGCGACGACGGCATCGGGGCGACGGCGAGCTACGTCGTCCTCGAGCTCGAGCTGACCGACCCCTCGAACGCCGGCGCCGCGCAAGGTCTGAGCCTGACCGGCGGCGAGCTGGCCTCGGGCGTGGAACCGCTCACCGTCATCGTCTGTCCCGCCGAGGCGCCCTCCTGCGACGAAGCCGACGCTCCCGCGGGATTCGCCGACAGCTGACCCGGCACAGAGGCCAAGACCGGCCACCTGCCACTCCAGCCAGCATCGGCCGCCACCAGGCCAGCACTATCGACACGGGCCGCTCGAGTTGCCCGTCGCCTCCCACAGCGGCCGCTGCGCCGCATGGATGCGCAAGTCGACCCCCGTTAGCGGCAGGGGTGTGAGTGTGGACTGGAGCACGGGGCGACGCTGCGGGTGCTCTGGCGGGCGAGAAGAGCCAGGCAGCCGATCGCGCCGATGATCCCCGCAACCATGAAGGCGACGCTGGCGGCGGGCAGCGGGAAGTAGGCGCTGGCGCAGCTGGGATGGGGCAGCGGGTCGGGGCGGCCGAAGAGAGCCGGTCCGCAGGTGACGAACCCGACACCGGGCTCGACACCTGTCAGTGCGGCCGCCCCGAGGAACCAGCCCAGGAGAGCCACCAGGACCGAGAGGCACGCCCCCGCGACCAGGGTCGCGACGCGGCCCGCCCAGCGGCCCGGTCCAGGCACCGATCTGTCAGTGACCGGTGGCCGGGAACGCGGTGCTGTCCTGGCCATAGGGCGACCCTAGCCCGAAAGGACCAGGGCCCGATAAGCCCCCACAGAACCCCGGGGCAGAAGTCGCCACTGTCCGGCACGCCGGGCACCCCCGTGGATCGCAAGGAGGACCGCCCACGTCACGATGAAGGGACACAGCGAGAGCCCGGGAGGCGACGACGTGGAGGAGACCTGCCACCTATCGCGGCCGGTGACCGCCCGCCATGCCAACCCGGTCGCCAGCAGGACGATCAGACCCCCGCGCCGAGATCGGTCAGTTCGTGGGGTCGAAGTCTCCCGGGGAGTCGGCCAGCCGGGTGTCCAGCGCCGCGGTGAGATCCTTCTCCTCGAGCGTGTACTGGGGGTCGACCCGCAGCTCGAGCCGTTCCAGGGCGTCCCCGTCGTCCTCGCCGACGGCACCTCGCTCGGCGAGGCACCGGCTGATCAGCGCGGAGACGTCCTCCCTCCCGAAGTAGCGGTACGCGTCGATGACGCGAGCCAGCGGGAACTCCACATCCTCGAAGTAGCTCTCCACCCCATTGAGCAGGCCACCGTTGGCGACGCTGCCATGAAAGGTCACCAGATCCCGCAACGCCCGGTCCCCACGCGCCGAGACCCCCGGTCGTACTCCAACGCCCGGTGCCACACCTCATCCGCATCATGCATACGCACGAACCTACCCGCCGAGAACAACACCGACACTCACGCGACCCGGCGGGCAACCATCGTCGACACCGGCGACACGAGACAGTGACGCGAGAGCCTCCGGTGATCGGCTCTCGCGCCACTTCGGCGGCCGGTCTCAACGTGAGCGCCGCGCCGCACAGTCATGCCTGCCGCCAGCCTCCACCGCTCGTTCAGCTATCCCGCGAGGTCCGCAAGGCGCGAACTGCGAACCCAACGCCGACCAGGGCGAAGGCCACGCCGACCAGGGCGAAGGCCACGCCGACCATCAGACGCTCTGCCGCGATCCATACGGCGCGAGGCCTGAGCCTGAGGTACTGGGTCCGTTCGAGCCGATCCGGCGCTCACAGGGAACGGTGAGCGGATAGCCCCATGAAGTCGCCGATAAACCGGTGGCGCCGGTCGCCGAAGTCGGCGATGCTTGCGCACGGACAAGCGAGGGGAAGCAGTCACGCCGGCGTGCCGGACCGTGGTCGTGCGTATCGCCCCTCGCGGTGAGTTCCATTCTTGGAAACGCAGGTCACTGCCCGGGGTTCAACTCCCCACCTCAGGCGGCACCGATCGGGACCACGTCCGCAACGGCCCTGCGGCCGGACCCTGGCGGGTCCGGTCCCGCCCGCGTGGACGCCGAGCGGTGCCGTCGCCTGCGCTGCCCGGTATCCCGTGCCCGCCTCGTCCTGCCACGCTGCCCGACCATCCGCACGACCCGCACCGAAGGAGGTGCCCAATCATGACTCTGCTCTCGTTCACCGTCCCGGCCCACATGTCCGCCGTCGAGTACCGCCACGGCGTGCTCACCCGCGTCCTGGAGCCCGGTCTCTACCAGCGCCGTTGGGGCACCAGGCGGGTGCTCGTCGACCGCAGGGAGTCGCTGCTGGCGGTCTCGCCGCAGGAGATCCTGACCTCGGACGCGGTCTCGGTCCGGGTCAGCGCAGCGGTCCGCTGGGCGGTCGCTGACCCGGTCGCCTTCCTCGAGCGCACCTGCGACCCGGCAGGCACGGTGTACCTCGCGGCGCAGGTCGCCCTGCGTGACGGGCTGGCCGCGCTCAGCGTCGAGGGTCTCATCTCGCGCTCGGCCGCGCTGTCCGCGCCGAGCCTCACCGCCGCGGTAGCCGTCGTGGGCGAGACCGTCGGCATCGAGGTTCGTGAGGTCGTCGTCAAGGACGTCATCGTGCCCTCCGAGCTGCGCGCCGCGGCGCTCGAGCTGGCCACAGCCCGCTCCCGTGGCGCAGCGCAGCTCGAGGCCGCCCGTGCCGAGACCGCGGCCCTGCGTTCGCTCGCCAACGGCGCGCGCATCCTCGATGCCTCGCCGGCGCTGACCCAGCTGCGCCTGGTCCAGGCGCTGCCGTACGGCGCCCAGCTCGTGCTGCGCATCCGCGACGGCAGCCCGGGTCAGGATGCTGGATCGGTCGGCTGAGGCATACCGGCCAGCACTCGCGCGGGCCTTCGCCGGCACCCGGCCGCGCGTGTTGACTCCGCAGGGCCGCTTCAGCGATGGAGCGGCCCTGCTGGACGCGCGCCTCCCGCGGGGATCGCGAGCGCAGAGCTCGAGCCAGTACTGCATCGCCTGGACGAGGGTGATCGAGCACATCCCGCCCGCGGCGACCCCCGGCACCTTCCCGATGGCCCAAACCCTCGAGGAGTTCGACCTGGTCGCCGTCGCCACCACGCCCGTTGTCGGGCTCTCGTTCACTCGGAGGGCTTCACGAAGCCGCTTGACTTCCGTGGCTGGCAAGTTGCACCACTCAGCGGCTTCTCGAGCTGAAAACCCCTCGTCACTGATCAGCGCGTGGAGCGCTTCCCCGGCGCGGCGCTCGAAGACGCGGATCTGCGCGTCACGCTCGGCGAGCATCGTCACGACAACGATCCCTAACCGACTCCGCCGTTTGTCGCGCTCTTCATCGCGTCGCCGGAATCGCGTCTGTGCGTCCAGCGCCGCGCGCCGTGCCGCCTGTCGAACACTCTCATTCGGCATCCCGACCTTCCCTTCTCACGATCGCCGTCGACCCTGTCACTGCCCTAATGCCGTTTCGCTCGATCTGAGAGTCACCAACCCGCCTTCGACATCCGCCACCGCGCTGACGCCCGCACGATCCCGAATCGCCCAACGCCCCCCCCGACGCTGCTCCGCGACCTCCGACCCCCGAAAGCGAAGAACCCCTGGCCCTACACACCTCCTGCACGCGTGGTAGTTGATACTTAAATCATCTGACTCTGAGGTTCCCCCCGAAGCGTGGAGGCATCGACAATGAGGATTGCGATGTCAGAGAAGAGAATGAGGTACGACCGGGAGTTCCGTGAAGGGGCTGTGCGGATCGTCGAAGAGACCAAGAAGCCG
>NZ_WESE01000001.1 GCF_009184895.1 Nostocoides sp. F2B08
CGACCGCGCGTCGACAACGACACGCTCCACCACCACCGGCACACGAAGCACCGAGGCGCCCGCCCCCACATCCCGGGGACGGGCGCCTCACCCCGCCACTTGACAGGAAGTCCCTACATATCAGCCAGCGCCGTCGATGGCACTCACGTGGGCCTCGTCCCCCCGTGAGGACTCGCCCACGACCACCGTGGTCTGCCGCCAGATCAGCCCCTCGCGCAACACGATCGTGCCGACCACGTCGACGACGGTGTCGTCGAGCCGCATCCGTGCCCGGTAGGCGACCGTGTCCTCACTGCGGCCCAGCGTCTCGAGGGACTCGACGCGGGGGCGGGTTCGGATCTGTTCCGCGAAGAGGGACTCGATCTCAATCCGGCCACGGGCAGTGCCCCCGGCGTGGACGAGTCGGGCATCGGGTGCGTATCGCGCGGCGAGACCCGCCGCATCACCCGAGGCCAGCAGCGATGCGTTCTCCTCGAGGACGGTCTCCGCAGTGGTGACCATGCCGCCAGGCTAGCCGTCATCCGGCGCGGACGACGGCGGAGGCCGGGGAGGCGATCGCCTCCCCGGCCCCGTCGCTGTGACCGTTACCCGTATGGGTTACCGGCTCAGTTGCCCTGGCGGCTCAGCCTCGGCTGGAGGATGAACAGACCCCGGTCGATGCTGCTCGCGGCAACGACGCCCTTCTGGCCGAAGTAGGCGTAGTTGCTCCACGTGCCGCCCTCGAACGTGGTGTTGTCGTTCTCCGGGTAGAGGTCGAAGAACGCCGCCTCGCTCAGGCCGCCGCCGGCCAGGTCACGGGTGTCGTAGACCCGCAGACCGGAGGTGTAGTTCGACGCGTAGGCGTACCGACCCTGGGTGTAGATGTTGTGGTCGATCGACGTCGTGTCGTTCGCGAACGCCTGGATCTCGACGATGTTGTCGAGGTCGCTGACGTCCCACACCCGCGTGGTGGTGTTGATGCCGCGGCGCTGCTCGTCGAGCTCGTCGCCGTGCAGGAAGAAGCGGCGATCCGGGGTCAGCCAACCCTGGTGGCTGTAGCCGTCGTTCGCGTATCCCTCACGGGCGATCGAGACCGGGTTGGACTTGTCGGTCACGTCGACGATGGCGACGCGGTGCAGACCTCCGGCACCGCTGGTCGTGGCGTTGGAGTTGAAGCAGATCTCCCGACCGGTGTAGTCGGCGTCCGGCCCGTCGTAGACGATGCACTGCGTGTCGTGGATGTAACCGTGGCCGTCGAAGCAGCCCGCGAAGGTCGGGTTGGTCGGGTCGTTGATGTCGACCATGTGCAGACCGGTTCCACAGAGCGGAGGCGGGTCGTTGGCCGCGACGGTGCCCGTCGCCGGGAGACCTGCCTTGATCACCGCGCCGTCCGCCTGGCTGACCATGACCGACGGGATCGTGATGCTCGGGTCGGCGCCACCCATGGTGATCGGCGCGCCGGCGGTGTTCGCCACGACCACGGCCGCCGCGCCGGCGGCCTGGGCGTTCGCGACCTTGACGGTGAAGCCACAAGTGCCGCGGTCGACGATGGCGATGGCGCCGGCGGGGAAGTCGACGAAGGGAGCACATCCGAGGCTCGGTGTCGCTGAACCGTCGTCGACGAGCGCGAAGGTCCCGGACAGACCCTGGACCGGGGGCGGCGGACCGAAGACGGCACTCGTGGCACCGTAGGTGCCGGCCGCGGCCGATGGGGCGTCGACCGTCACTGTGTTGGGCAGCCCTCCGGAGGAGAACGGTCCGGCACCGACGGAGTAGAGGAAGCCGGTCTCCTCGTTGATGTTCAGGTTGTGCGCAGAGCCGTGACCGGTGTAGCGGGCGTCGACGTCATAGGTCGTGTACGTCCCGTCCCAGTCGCGCAGCCGGGTGAGGTCAAAGACCTGGATGCCGTGGTTGGTGTGCTCCGAGACGACGTAGGCGTGGTTCTTGTACACCTTGATGTCTCGCCACGTCGATCCACCCGCTGTAGAAGCCGTCGGCAGGATGCCCAGAACCTGCGGTCGCTTGGCGTCGCTGATGTCGACGAAGACAGTGCCGTTGGTAGCCCCGACGAGGGCGTAGTCCTTGCGGTTCGACGGGTCGGTCCACCCCCAGATGTCGTTGACGAAGCTCGTGCCGAGCTCGTTGTGCGACACGTGGGACAGCAGGTCGATCCCGTCGCACGGGAAGAAGTCCGCGGCCATGCCGTCGATGCAGGGCGCGGAGGTTCCAGGTGCGTTGCCCTTCTCCGAGCCCTTGCCCTTGCCCGTCGACGATGAGGAAAGCACCCAGTCGCGGTCGTACTTGACCTCGAGACCCTCGTACTTGTTCGGCAACGTGCTGTTACCGCCCTCGTCGGTGACCTCAGGGTGATGCGCGAGGGCGGGGGAGATCGACCCGATGGCGATCATTCCTGCCAAGGCAGCCGCAGCCGCCAGTTGTCGTTTCATGAGTGTGTCTCTCTGCCATGGGTCGGGAGCCCGACCAGCGCTGCCCGATGGGAGTGGCTGGCCCACCACGCGCCTGTGAGTGATGTGACCCGCGCTGAACGTAGCAGTGCCAGAACGACCTCAGGGTCATTAGTTCGACCCTTTCTCTCTGAGAATCCTTGACAGTTCGCCGCACACCTGTCTGGCCCGGATTACCCCTTCTTTCTGGCATACCATCGCACCTCCCCCTGCTCCCCAGGTCCGAGCAGAGCGATGTCGGCGACCTCGTCGGTGCGGACGACAAGGCTCCCGACCGAGCGGTAGAGCGCCAGGTGGGTCGGGGACGGGTGGCCGTAGTCGTTGTCCGCACCGACACTGACCGCCGCGAGCGGGGCCGGGAGGGCCCGGACAAGCATCTCGTCGACGTTCGGGCTGCCGTGGTGCGGCGTCTTGACGAGGTCGAGCCGCGCCGCGAAGTCCTGCCAGGCCGGCTCCCTCCGCAACCGGGTGAGAATGGCGCGTCCGGCCTCGCGCTCGATGTCGCCGAGCAGGATGGCCTGCACCCGCTGGTCGGCCTCGCCCGGCGCGGGAGCCGGGCCGCTCTCGACGGCGAGAACGACGCTGGCGTTGTTGGACATCGAGCCGGAGTGGATCGGCCGGGACGGCCACCACACGGTCGCGGTCGCCTCCTCCCAGACGAGCCGGTCCCCTGCCCGAAGGACCGCGAGCGGTATGCGGTGGTCATCGGCGAGCCGGCTCACCTCGGCTGCTCCCTCGGGCGGCTCGGCCACCGGGGAGACGAGGATTTCCGTGACGTGCCACTGGTCCAGTAGATGCTCGAGACCTGAGATGTGGTCGGCGTCGAAGTGGGTGAGAACGACCGCATCGACGCGGGTCACGTCGAGGCGGCTCAGACACGGACTGACGGCACCCGCCTCGGGTCCCGTGTCGACGACCACGGCCCGGCCGGGACCACTCGCGATGACGATGCCGTCGCCCTGTCCCACGTCACAGACGACCACGCGCCAGTCGGGCGGTGGCCACGTGACGGTGTTTGCGGGCCAGGACAGGGCGGCGGCCAGGGCCGCGGTCGTCGCGACCGGCGTCGGGCGAGCCCTGGCCAGCCAGAGCAGCCACGGGCCGCAGGCGATGAGGAGCACGGACAGGGCCGCGAGCAGGAGGGCCCCAAACGCCCCGTCCGGCCACGGAAGGGTCCCACCGGGGACGGTCACCGCCCAGCGCGCGATCCGCGCGATCAGCCAGGCCGGCAGCGCCGCCGACCAGGCGAGGATCGCACCGGCGGAGGGCCAGATCGAGGCGACGAGCGCGGTCGCCGCCCCTCCGAGCGTGGCGGGAGCGACCAGCGGGGCGGCGAGGAGGTTCGCGAGGATTCCGATGATCGAGACCGAGCCCTGCAGCAGCACGACGACAGGCGCGGTCATCACGTGGGCCGCCACGGGGATCGCGAGCGCATCCCCGACGACGAGCGGCAGCCGCTCCCTACCCGGGAGACGTCGGTGGATGGCCCTCCCCCACGGCCGGGCGAACAGGATCAGACCCAGGGTCGCCAGAGTCGACAGAACGAATCCGTAGGACCGCGCCAGCCAGGGATCGATGACGAGCAGCACCACCACGGTGGCCGCAAGAGCCGGAAGGCCGGCCGACGCCCGGGCACGGGAGAAGGCGAGGACGCCGACGGCTCCCATGGCGGCGGCGCGCAGGACACTGGGCTCAGGTCGGGCGATGACGATGAATGCGGCGATGACGACGAGACCGATGACGACGCGGGTTCGCCGGCTGAGCCGGGTATGTACGACGACCGCCATGACCGCGGTGAGGAGGATGGCCAAGTTGCTGCCGCTCACGGCGGAGAGGTGCGACATTCCCGTGGCGCGCATCGCCTCGGTGAGCTCGTCCGGCGTCAGCGAGGTGTCCCCGACCACGAGGGCCGGGACGAGGGCACGGGCGTCGACCGGCAGGGCAGCCACGGCGGTCCTGAGGCTGGCCCGGATGTGGTCCGACACGGCAAGGAGCGGACCGCGGCGCGTCTCCACCGCGGGCGGACCCAGCGGCGCGAGGACCGCACGCTCGGCGGACCCGGGCTGGGCGGCCCGCAGGCGGGCGGTGAAGGCCACGGTTTCCCGCCACTGAAGGTCGCTCCATCGCTCGTCTCCTCTCACCAGGACCGGGGTCGCGACCGCCGTGTGGTACCCCCGGGCGTCGACCGACTCCAGCCGTACCCGGACGAGAACGCGGCGCTGCTCACCATCGCGACCGACGACGATTGGCTCGGCGAGCACGGTCGCCGTCAGGTGCGCGACGGATCCCGACCGAGCCAGCTCCTCCACCGGCCCGGAGTCCTCACGCCAGGTGTGGAGCGCTCCGGTGAGGACCACGAGCCCGGTCACGAGACACGTCAGGGCGGCGGCTGCGGCGCGGCGGACGACGACGAGTGCACCGGTGACGAGTAGCAGACCCACGCAGAGTCCGGTCCAAGGGCTCCAGCCCAGCGCCCAGACGCCGGTGCCCCAGGCGACGATCGCCGGGACGAGTGCCCGCAGGTCGCTCACCGCAGTCGGCTCGAGCCGGGCTGCGGCGGTCGCAGTGACGGCACCTCGGTTCACGGCGGGACCGTGACCCGGTCGCGGATCTGACCGAGCAGCTTCTCCCCGATCCCGCTGACCTCGCCGAGCTCGTCGACGCTCGTGAAGCGGCCGTGCTCGGTGCGCCAGGCGATGATGCGTTCGGCGAGAACGGGGCCCACACCCGGCAGACCGTCCAGCGCCGTCGCATCCGCCGCATTGAGGTCGATCGGCGCCCCCTCCGCCGCGGGGCCGGTGCCGGTGGAGGCACCCGGGACCGCCGGGACAGCCTCGCCCGGCTTGGGGACGTAGACCTGCTCACCGTCGACGACGGGCCGGGCGAGGTTGACGGCGGCGAGGTCGGCTTCTGTGAGCGGCCCCCCGGCTGCCTCGACTGCATCGATGACCCGACTGCCAGGCGCCAGCCGCACGATGCCCGGGCGGACCACCTGCCCCGCGACGTGGACGACGGCCGGGGCGGCCGTCTCGGTCGCGATGGGTTTCGCCGCCTCCAGAGCCGAGGGGGCGGGCGGTTCCGTGATGACCTCCGGTCGGCTGTCCCGGACCGCCCACGCCACCCGAACCCCGCTCACGAGGACCACGACGAGGACGACGGCGAGAACACTGACCACCGCGGACCGCGTGACGGCCAACCGCCCCCGGTCGAGGCGGCTGGGGACGGTCACAACCTGCGGTCGGTGCCTCTCGGCCCGGTGTCGACCGGCCGGCTCGTGGGCCCGCCGCAGCCACTCGACCGGGTCCTCCGGGGCGTCGTCGTCGCGGCGGGAGCTGGCACCCAGGACGGCACGCGCGCCGGACGAGCCAGCCGGGCCGTTCCGTGGCGGGGTCGCGGAGCGGGAGGACACACCGCGACGCTAGGTGGGCGGCTCGGCCACCGACACCGGACCGAAGCCCGTTGGGGACGACACTCCCGACCGTGGCTCTCGTCCCCAGTCGTCCACATCGGCCATCGGGACGAACCTGGATATTGCTGCGCTTCGTCGGCGGGACCAACCTGGGTCGCGAAAGGTCTGTCCGCTCTCAGGCTGGGACGACGTTGACCAGCTTGGGGGCGCGGACGATCACCGTGCGCACGCCCCCCGCGACCTGGTCGGCGATCTTCGGGATCGCGAGTGCCCGCTCCCGCAGGGCGTCCTCGGCGATGTCCGACGGCACCTCGAGCCTGGCCCGTACCTTGCCACGCACCTGGACCACGCAGGTCACGGTGTCCTCGACGAGATACGCCGGGTCGGCCACCGGGAAGGCCTCATAGGCGAGCGACTCCACATGCCCGAGCCGCGCCCACAGCTCCTCACAGATGTGCGGTGCCAGTGGTGCGGTCATGAGGATCAGCGGCTCGACCGCCGCCCGAGGTGCGCCACCGGAGACCTTCGTCAGCGCATTGTTCAGCTCGGTCAGCCGGGCGATCGCCGTGTTGAACGACAGCGACACGTAGTCGGCTCGGACCGCGTCGATCGTCCGGTGCAGCACCCGCAGCACCTCGGCCGAGGGGTCGTCCTCGCCGACGACGAGCTCACCGCTCTCCTCGTCGACGACGTTACGCCACAACCGCTGGAGGAACCTCTGGGAGCCGATGACGGCCCGGGTCTCCCACGGCTTGCTCGCCTCCAAGGGCCCCATCCCCAGCTCATACAGTCGCAAGGTGTCCGCTCCGTACGCCGCGTACATGTCGTCCGGGCTGATCATGTTCTTCAGCGACTTGCCGACCTTGCCGAACTCGCGCGTCACAGGCTCGCCGTTCCACGTGAACTCCGGCTGCCCGTCGGCCCCCGCGGTCTCGATGACCTCGCTCGCCTCGACGTACTGCCCACGCGAGTCCTGGTAGGCCGGCGCCTGGATGTACCCCTGAGAGAAGTACTTGCGGAACGGCTCGGACGAGCTCAGGTAGCCGAGGTCGTGCAGCACCTTGTGCCAGAAGCGGGCGTAGAGCAGGTGCAGCACGGCGTGCTCGACGCCACCGATGTAGAGGTCGACACCTCCCGGGTCCACCGCGCCCTCCGGCGCACCGGCGATCGGCGCGGGTCTAGGCCCGATCCAGTACTCCTCGTTGGCCGGGTCCACCACCGCATCGGGGTTCTCCGGGTCGAGATAGCGCAGGTAGTACCAGCACGACCCGGCCCAGTTCGGCATGGTGTTGGTCTCGCGACGGAACCGGCGCATACCCTTGCCGTCGCCCAGGTCGAGGTCGACCTCGACCCAGTCGGTCGCACGGGCCAGTGGAGCCTCCGGCTCACTGCTGTTGTCCTCGGGATCGAAGGTCTTGGGGCTGTAGTCCGGGACGTCGGGCAGCTCGAGCGGCAACATCGAGTCGGGCAGGCCGTGGGCCACCCCGTCCTCGTCGAAGACGACGGGGAACGGCTCACCCCAGTATCGCTGCCGACTGAACAGCCAGTCGCGCAGCTTGTAGGTCACGGTCTCCTCCCCGGCACCGATCTCCGTCAGCCACTGCGTCATGCGCGCCTTGGCCTCGGCGACCCCCAGCCCGTCGAGCGAGACCCCGTCGTTCGTCGAGTTGATCGCCGGACCCTCGCCCGTGAACGCCGTGTCCAGGTCGTGGTCGGGCGGCGGCTGCACGGTCCGCACGATCGACAGGTCGAACGCCGTCGCGAAGTCCCAGTCCCGCTGGTCCTGACCTGGCACGCCCATGACCTGACCGGTGCCGTAGCCCATCAGGACGTAGTCGGCGACGAACACCGGCACCCGCTCACCGGTGGCGACGTTGACCGCGAACGAGCCGGTGAAGACACCGGTCTTGTCCTTGCCCTCGGTCTGGCGCTCGATATCCGTCTTGCGCGAGGCCGCCAGCCGGTATGCGTCGACCGCTTCCGCAGGCGTGTTCGCCCCACCCGTCCAGGAGGGTTTCGTCCCTTCCGGCCAGACATCCGCGACGAGCCGGTCGACGACGGGGTGCTCCGGGGAGACGACCATGAAGGTCGTCCCGAACAGCGTGTCGGGACGGGTCGTGAAGACCTCCAGGACCGTCTCGGAGCCATCGACCGCGAAACGCACCGAGGCGCCGTGGCTGCGCCCGATCCAGTTGCGCTGCATGATCCGAACCTTCTCGGGCCAGTCGACCCGGTCCAGGTCGTCGGCCAGCCGGTCCGCGTATGCGGTGATCCGCATCATCCACTGGCGCAGGTTCTTCTTGAACACCGGGAAGTTGCCCCGCTCGGAGCGACCCTCGTTGGTCACCTCCTCGTTGGACAGCACGGTGCCCAGGCCCGGTGCCCAGTTGACCGGTGCCTGGCTCGTGTAGGCCAGCCGGTGCTCGTCCAGGACGTGGGCGCGCTCGGGCTCGGTCAGGTCTTCCCACGCCCGTCCGTCCGGCGTCGCGCGCTCACCCGACTCGAACTGCGCGACCAGCTCGGCGATCGGCCGGGCCCGGCCGCGTCCGCCGTCCTCGCGAGGGGCGTTCTCGTCGTACCAGGAGTTGTAGATCTGCAGGAAGATCCACTGCGTCCACCGGTAGTAGTCGGGGTCGATGGTGCGGATCGCGCGCCGGTCGTCGTAGGACATGCCGAGCCGCTTGAGTTGGCGCGCCATGACGACGATGTTGTCCTCGGTCGTCTTGCGGGGGTGCTGACCGGTCTGAACCGCATACTGCTCCGCGGGCAGGCCGAAGGCGTCGTAGCCCAGGGAGTACAGGACGTTCTTGCCCAGCATCCGGTTGAACCGGGCGGTGACATCCGTGGCGATGTAGCCGAGCGGGTGGCCGATGTGCAGACCCTTGCCGCTGGGATAGGGGAACATGTCGAGCACGAACATCGCGCCGTCGAACCGGGCGACCGTCTCCGGGTCCGCCCACGGGCCGGCCGGATTCGGAGCGCGGAAGAGCTGCTGCTCCTCCCACCGGTCCTGCCAGGTCGTCTCGATGCGGCCGGCCAGCTCGGCGGTGTAGCGGTGCGGGGTGTCGTTCATCTCGTCCTCGTCGTCGATGGGCTCGCCGCTCTCATGAAAAAACCCCTCAGAGCGTGAGGGGTCTGCCGCGGGTGACTGGCTGGGCCTGCAGGTGCAGGGGCCGAAGGTCAGCGCGGCTGTCGAAGGAGCAGCGAGGGAGCCATAGGGGTCCTAGGTTAGCGCAGGGTCGGGGGCCTCGACACGGGTGTCCGGACGGGCCTGGCGCACCATCGCCCGAAGGACTGTCGGTGCCGGCCCCTACGGTGAGGTCATGGAGTACGACCCCGTCCTCGACCGTCCGCTCACCGTCCCCGTCGTCGAGCGGTGCGTCGAGCTCTTGCCCGATGACGATCGGGCGGGCCGGCACTGGACACAGGAGTCGCTCGCGCGGGCGGTCGAGCTCGCGTTGGTCACGGACACGCCCCTCGACCCGACGACGTGCCGCATCATCGCCCTCGGGCTCACCTCGGCCACGAAGGAGATCGACGCGCTGAGGTGGTTCGGCCTGACGGGCATGGTCTCCGCCTCGAGCATGCGGATGAGCCTGGAGTCGGTCGTCGCCGAGCTCGACGTCGTGCCGTTCGTCAGCGCACTGCTCCAGTTCGTCGACGGGGTTCCGGAGCGGGACACTCCCCACGTCTACGCTGCGCTCGGCCCGCTCGCCGGGGGATGGGTCGACCTGGGCCGTCCGGAGATGGCGGTCGTCGAGGACCTGCGCGGGATCATGAGCGGCTCCCTGGCCGCAGCCGGCACGTGGCGGTGCCTGGCAGCGACCGGATTCGGGCGGCTCGCCCCGATGCACATCGAGCGGGCCCTCTTCGCCCGTGACCCTGTCGGACGGCGGGGGCGGATGGACCTGCTGTGGACCCACGGCCGCGTGCCGCTCCCCCCGCTGTGGGACCTGCACCACCTCGCCCTGCGGATCATGGCGCACGGCGACGCCTTCACGGCCCTCGTCGGCGCAGGGCGGTGGCCGGCCGAGGATCAGTTCGCCGAGTCCTACATCGGAGCCTTCGGGTCGGTGCGGGACTACCGGTTGTGGGCCGCCGAGCGAGCGGGTTGGCTGACTCCGCTCATGTCGCTCCTCGCAGAGTTCGACCTCTACGACATCGTGAGCGTCGACTGGGTCGGGTTCGACCGATCCCTCGACTCCGCACTGCTCGAGGGCGACCGCTCGTTCCACGCCTTCCGACGACCCCCAGCCCACGACTGATCACAGCACGGAGAGCCGTAGGGCCGACAGGACGCCGATGACGATGAGGACCTGGCCCACGTGATAGGTCACCATCACGGCCAGATCGGCGTGCCGCGCGCTCCGGACGAAGCGCGCCACGGCCAGGATCGCGTCGCTGACCATGAAGGTCATCGCGCCGAGCCCGATGAGCCACTCCCCCGTCATCCAGGCCGTCACGACCATCGCACCGATGACGACCATGTATGCGGCGACCGCCCCCGCGAGAACAGCCCCTCCCTCGCGGTACGCGGCGGGGATCACGCGACGGGTCGCAAGGAGGACGGCGATGAGCGCCATCAGGCCGATGAGACCCCAGGCCGGCTCGGCCAGCCCGAGGGCCACGAAGGACACGACGTAGGCGAGGTGTCCGAGCAGGAACGCCGACAGACCGGCGAGGAATGCCGACTCGCCGTCCCCGAGGAGGAAGACGTCCCCGGCGAGGCAGAGGACGAGACCGACGAGCAGCCAGCGTCCCGAGATCGACTCACCGGCCCCCGCCAGGCCGGCTACGCCGATGAGGGCGACGAGGGTCAGGGGCTTCGCACCGACCACCGCGCTTCGGGTGCCGGTCGCGACGCCCCACCAGTTGACGACCGCTGCGACGACGACGGCGCTCCATGCGAGGATCAGCACCCGGCGATCATCCCAGCCGGAGCCCGAGTTTCTCGCCCGGGGAGAGAAACTCGGGCTGGGCGAGGGATCCTCACTCTTGTCCAGGTCGACGTTCGCTTGCGGAGCTGAGGGCGGGCCCACTCAGGTCTGCCAGACGACAAAGAGCCGGCGGCAGCCGGCTCTTGTCGAATGGTGGAGCTGAGGGCGGGCCCACTCAGGTCCGCCAGACGACAAAGAGCCGGCGGCAGCCGGCTCTTGTCGAATGGTGGAGCTGAGGGGATTCGAACCCCTGACCCCCTCCATGCCATGGAGGTGCGCTACCAACTGCGCTACAGCCCCGTAGGGAGTCGCGATCGCGACCACGAGAGTTTCGCAGATCCACCGGCCCATCGCCAAATCCGGGCGCTCCCGGTCAGGCGCGCCTCTCGTCGTTCGGCGCGTCCCCCTGCGCATGGTCGAGCATGGGGGCCCGCAGGTTCCACCCCTGCAGCCGCCACGTCGAGCCACCGAGCACGGGGAACGACGGCGGCGCCGCAAGCGTGGACTCGGCCACCTCGGCCCAGTGGCAGTTGCCGAACCCGCCGAACAGGTGCCACATCTGCGAGATCTGCAGGCCGAGCATCGTGCCGACGATCACGCGGGCGGTGATCCCGTGCGTGGCGAGCACACCGACCCGGCCCGGCTCGAGACGACCGAGGACGTCCTCGAGCAACGGCCGGACCCGCGCCTGCACGTCGCTCAGCGACTCCCCCGATACCCCCCGCTTGAAGTCCTCGCCGCGCAGGTGCCGCTCCCGCTCCACCGCATACCGCTCCTTGACCAGCAGCCCGGACATCCCGGTCCACTCGCCGACGTCGATCTCGCGGAGCCGGCCGTCGTACGAGACTGTCACCTCGGCGGCCGAAGCGACGATGTCGCCGGTCGTCGCCGCCCGGGTCAGGTCCGACGCAACGACGAGCGCGGGCGAGCCGAGCGCGATGACCTTGGCGGCCGCCTGGGCCTGGAGCACGCCGACCTCGGTGAGGGGTGAGTCGTACTGCCCCTGCCACACACCCTCGCGGTTGGCACGGGACTCGCCGTGGCGCAGGACGACCAGCCGCCGTGCAGGCTCACTCACCCTCGGTCGACCTCATCCGAGCTCGGTGCGCTCGGCACCGGTCGTGCCGTTGGCGGCGTCCGCCGGACGTGCCGGCACCCCGAGGTCGATCGGCGGGCAGTCCCGCCAGAGACGCTCGAGCTCGTAGAACGCCGCCTCCTCCTCATGTTGCACATGAACGACGATGTCGCCGAAGTCGATGAGCACCCAGCGAGCCTCCCGGTCACCCTCCCGGCGCACGGGCTTCGCGCCGAGCTCGCGCAGGTCGTCCTCGACGGCGTCGACGATCGCACCGATCTGTCGCTCGGATCCGGCGACGACGATCACGAAGACGTCGGTCAGCGCGAGCTGGTCGGACACGTCGATGCCCTGGACGGACTCGGCGAGCTTGTCGGCCGCAGCCTTGGCGGCCGTCGTTGCGAGCTGGAGCGAACGCTCGGTCGCGGTCACACTTCTCCTCGGGTGATGACGGCTCCCGTCACCGGCGCGTCCTGAGCGGAGCCGCCGGTGATGTAGAGCCGGTGTTTGTTGATGTACTGGACGACGCCGTCAGGCACGAGGTACCAGACGGGTTCACCCGCGGCGACGCGGGTGCGGCAGTCCGTCGAGCTGATCGACATGGCGGGAACCTCCTGCAGAGTGACGCCGTCCTCGGGCAGGCCGGCCTCGGAGAGGTGGTACCCCGGGCGCGTCACGCCGACGAAGTGCGCGAGCCGCCAGAGTTCGTCCGCGTCCTTCCAGGACAGGATCTGGGCGAGCGCATCGGCTCCCGTGATGAAGTACAGCTCGACGTCGGGGCGAGCGGCGTGCAGGTCGCGAAGGGTGTCGATCGTGTAGGTCGGCCCGTCGCGGTCGATGTCGACCCTGGAGACCGTGAACCGGGGGTTGGACGCGGTCGCGATGACGGTCATCAGATAGCGGTGCTCGGCCGGGGTGACGTCGTCCTTGAGGTACGGCTGACCGGTGGGCACGAAGACGACCTCGTCGAGGTCGAGAAGTGACTGGACCTCGCTCGCGGCCACGAGGTGGCCATGGTGGATCGGGTCGAACGTCCCGCCCATGACGCCGAGCCGGAGTGGACGAGCGGGCCGTCCCCGGTCTGGGTCAGTGTCCGGCGCCAGGGTGGGTCCCGTGGAACGGGGTGACCTTGTCGTCACCCTCGTGAGCCCACTTCTGGGCCGTGCCGCGGAACGCCCAGACCAGCGCGAGGCCGGACATCAGCAGGGCGAAGGCGATGATGCCGTACAGCCAGGTGGGCATCGGCAGCTCGCGCCCACCCTCGGCGGCCGCGGCCAGGATGCCGGAGAGGGCGGCAAGAACAGTCGTCGACATGCGGACAAGCCTACAAGGTCGCGCCACGTGCCCGGGGTGGGGTGAGCGGCGGTGTATGCGGTGGTCGCTGCCGCTGTTCGCGTCTGCCCACGAGCGCGGTGCGCCGCGGGCGCGGCTCGAGGCGGCTCGTCACAGGTGTCCCACCTGTCACCGACACGCCGGCGTTGTCCACGACTTCTGTCCACAGGAGTGTGGACAACCGACGTCGTGAGTCTGGCATCGTGTGGATGGCGACGTGGACAGCACGCTCCGCCGGGCAGGGGGTTGCGTTCCCCCGACGCGGACGACTACACAGGTATGCGGCACGCTTCGCAGGGTCCTCGGGCCCATCGGCGAAGACGGGCCCGAGCGGAAAACGGGATCACTGTCGGCGTCCCTGGACGATGACGACGACATGTCCCCTGCCACATCGGCGGGGGTGCCGAGCCACGAGCGACGTCGTGGTGGTGACCCGAGACCGGGAGGGGCCGGTGCCATCGGTTCCGTCACGACGGACCACCCACCGTCGCAGTGGACCTGGAGGCCCTCGAGCTCATACCTCGGGGGCCTCAGCCACGCTCCGGTGGCTCGAGGGACGCGACCGCACTAGAGCGGGCGGATCAGGTGCGGATCTGGCCGTCGCCCTCGACGATCCACTTCGTCGTCGTCAGCTCGGGCAGGGCCATCGGCCCACGGGCATGCAGCTTCTGGGTCGAGATGCCGATCTCCGCACCGAAGCCGAACTCCCCGCCGTCGGTGAACCTCGTCGACGCGTTGACCATGACCGCGGCTGCGTCGACCTCGGCGACGAACCTTCGCGCCGCGGCACGATCCTCGGTGACGATCGCCTCGGTATGGCCCGTGCCGTAGCGGTCGATGTGGGCGATCGCCTCGTCGAGCGTGTCCACGACGACGACGCTCATCTCCAGGCCGTGGAACTCCTCGGCGAAGTCCTCCGGGGTCGCGTCGCGGTGCGGGATGTCGTAGGAACGGGCCACCACCGACGCGCGGGGGCCGGCGGCGAGCACTACCCCGGCCTGATGCAGGGCCTGGAGCACCCGCGGCAGGAACACCGCCGACAGGTCGCTGTGGACGACGAGCGACTCGGCAGCGTTGCACACGCTCGGCCGTTGCGTCTTGGAGTTCAGCACGATCGCGAGCGCCTTGTCGAGGTCGGCGGCCGCGTCGACGTAGACGTGACAGTTGCCTATGCCGGTCTCGATGACCGGCACCGTCGACGAGGTGACGACCGTCTGGATCAGGTCGGCGCCGCCGCGCGGGATGAGGAGGTCGACCAGACCCCGTGCGGTCATCAGGGCGCGCACCGCCTCGTGGCCCCCCTCGAGCAGTGCGACGGCGTCAGCCGGCAGACCCTGGGCGGACAGCCCGCGCCGGATGACGTCGACCAGCGCGCGGTTGGTGCTCGCGGCGGCCGAGCCACCCCGCAGGATGACGGCGTTCCCGCTCTTGAGGCCGAGCCCTGCGGCGTCGACCGTGACGTTGGGCCGCGCCTCGTAGATCATGCCGATGACCCCCATCGGCACCCGGACCTGCCGGATCTGCAGACCGTTGGGAAGGGTCGAGCCCCGCACGATTTCGCCGACCGGATCGGGTAGCCCGGCCACGTCGCGCAGGGCGTCGGCGACGGCCGCGACCCGGGATCGGTCGAGACGCAGCCGGTCCAGCAGGCTCTCGGCCATCCCGTCCGCACGGCCCCGGGCGAGGTCTTCCTCGTTCGCGGCGACAATGTCGTCGGCGGCGGCGTCGACGGCGTCGGCGATCGCGCGCAGTGCCGCGTCCTTCTCGGCTCGCGACAGCAGGGCCACCGTCCGAGCAGCCTCGCGAGCCGCGGTGGCGAGTCGGCGGACCTGGGCCGCTCCGTCGAGGTCGTGGACCGATGAGGAGGCCGTGGTCTGCGCTGGCGTCGTCATGGCCTCATGGTAGGCGGCGCCGCCGACCGACCCCGGTGAGGTCCGCATACCGTCGCGAACCCTGCATCGCCTTCGCGGGGGTCCGGGCACCTGAGAGGATGGGTTCTCGTGAGCACGACGACGATCCTCTCCATCCAGTCATCGGTGGCCTTCGGACACGTGGGCAACAGCGCCGCCGTCTTCCCCCTCCAGCGGCTCGGGGTGGAGGTGTGGCCCGTCTACACGGTGCACTTCTCGAACCACACCGGGTACGGTGCCTGGCGCGGTCCGCTCCTCGCCGCGGAGGACGTGCGCGAGGTGATCACCGGGGTCGAGGAGCGCGGCGCGATGCCGGAGGTCGATGCGGTGCTCTCCGGGTACCAGGGCGGCACGCAGATCGGGGACGTGATCCTCGACGCCGTGGCGCGCGTCAAGGCCGCCAACCCGGAGGCGATCTATGCGTGCGACCCCGTCATGGGCAACGCCACGTCGGGCTGCTTCGTCCATCCGGACATCCCGGTGCTGCTGCGTGAGCGAGTCGTCCCGCAGGCCGACCTCATCACGCCGAACCAGTTCGAGCTCGGCTTCCTCACGGGCACCGAGCCCGACGACCTCGAGTCGACCCTCGCCGCCGTCGAGAAGGCCCGCGAGATGGGTCCGTCGACGGTCCTGGTCACCTCGGTCCTGCAGCCCGACCGCCCCGAGGACACCATCGAGATGCTCGCGGTCCACGGCGAGGGGGCGTGGATCGTGCGCACCCCACACCTGCCGATGAAGGCGAACGGGTCGGGGGACGTGACCGCGGCGCTGTTCACGGCCCACTTGCTCGACACCGGCGATGCGGGCCTCGCCCTCGGCCGGACGGTGTCCAGCGTGTTCGACCTCCTGCAGACGACCCTCGACTCCGGTCGGCGCGAGCTGCAGCTAATCCAGAGTCAGGACGCGATCGCGAACCCACGGATGCAGTTCGAGGTCACCCGGCTGCGCTGATGAGTCAGCGGCGCACTCTTCAGAGCAGGACGAGGTCGTCCCGGTGGATGACCTCACGCTCGTACGCCGGGCCGAGCTCGCGCGCGAGGTCGCGCGTGCTGCGGCCGAGCATGATCGGCAGCTCGGCCGACGAGTAGTTCACGAGGCCGCGCGCGACAACCGCCCCCTCGCTCGCACACACGTCGACCGCGTCGCCCTCGGAGAACGTGCCGTGCACCTCGGTCACCCCCGCCGGGAGCAGCGAGGTCCGACGCTCGACGAGCGCGCGGACCGCGCCGGCGTCGACGACGAGGCGCCCCCGCACCGACGTCGCGTGGGCCAGCCACAGCTGGCGGGAGCGCCGGCGGCGCGCACTGGGGGCGAAGACCGTGCCCACGTCACCACCCGTGAGTGCCTCGGCCGCCCGGGCCGCGCTGGTCAGGACCGTCGTGATGCCCGCGGCGTTGGCGATCGCAGCGGCGTCGACCTTGGTCACCATCCCCCCGCTGCCGACATGCGAGCCGGTGCCGCCGACGTCGACACCGCGCAGGTCGTCCTCGCCGCCGATCCGAGGGATCCGGCGCGCGTCGCCGCGACTCGGCGGACCGTCGTAGAGCGCGTCGACGTCGCTGAGCAGCAGGAGTGCATCAGCATGGACGAGGTGGGCCACGAGAGCGGCGAGGCGGTCGTTGTCGCCGAAGCGGATCTCCTGGGTCGCCACCGTGTCGTTCTCGTTGACGATCGGCATGATGCCGAGGTCGAGCAGCTTCTCGAGCGTGCGACGGGCGTTGGTGTAGTGCGCCCGGCGGGTGACGTCGTCGGCCGTGAGCAGCACCTGGCCGACCGTCAGTCCGTGGTCGGCGAACGCCTGCTGGTATGCGGTGATGAGGGCGCCCTGTCCCACACTGGCGGCGGCTTGCTGGGTGGCGAGATCTCGAGGACGGGTCCGCAACCCGAGTGGCCCGAGGCCGGCGGCGATCGCACCCGAGGAGACCAGGACGACCTGCCGGCCCCCGAGACGACGGGCTGCGAGCAGGTCGACGAGCGCCCGCAGCCGGCCGATGTCGAGTCGACCTCCGCTCGCGCCGGTGAGGGACGAGGACCCCACCTTGACGACGAGGCGCTGGGCGTCGACCAGGCGCTGCCGCTCAGACATCGTCGCCGTGCGACCAGTGTCCTGCCCGGCGCTCGGCGTCGAGCTCGTCTCGGGCGGCGGTCTGGGCGTCCTTGCGCGCGTGGAACTCATCGCGCTTCTCGGCCCGGCTCTTGCGGCCGTACTCCTCGAGACGCAGGTCGGTGCCGCGCGGCCCCGTGAGGTGCTCGGCGCCGCTCATCATCGTCGGCTCCCAGTCGAAGACGACGGCGTCGTCGGCGGGCCCGATCAGCACGGTCGACCCGGCGACGGCTCCTGCCGCGAAGAGCGCCTCTTCCACTCCAAGGCGACCCAGTCGGTCGGCGAGGTAGCCGACGGCCTCGTCGTTGGAGAAGTCGGTCTGGCGGACCCAGCGCGTGGGCCGCTCCCCCTCGACGCGGAACACCTCACCGTCGGGACCGTTCTCCCGCACGATGCGGAAGCCGCTGTCGTCGACGGCGCGAGGGCGCAGCACCTGGCGCGGCGGCTCGACGATGGGCAGGTCCTCCCGAGCCTGCCGCACGTGCCGCGCGAGCGCGAACGTGAGCTCCTTGAGCCCGGTGTGGGCCACGGCGGAGACGACGTGCACCTCGAGCCCGCGTGCCTCCAGGTCGGGCCGGACCATCTCGGCGAGCTCTCGGGCGTCAGGAACATCGGCCTTGTTCAACACGACGACGCGGGTGCGCTCGGACAGCGGCCGCCCCCCGAGCGAGTCGTCGGGGACGTAGGCCGCGAGCTCGGCCTCGATGACATCGAGGTCGGTGAGGGGATCCCGGCCCGGCTCGAGCGTCGCGCAGTCGATGACGTGGACGAGCACCGAGCACCGCTCGATGTGCCGGAGGAACTCGAGTCCGAGGCCCTTGCCCATGCTCGCACCCGGGATCAACCCGGGGACGTCGGCGACGGTGAATCGCTCGGACCCGGCCGTGACCACGCCGAGGTTCGGTACGAGCGTGGTGAAGGGGTAGTCGGCGATCTTGGGACGGGCGGCCGACAGGACAGAGACCAGCGAGGACTTGCCGGCGCTGGGGAAGCCGATGAGGGCCACGTCGGCCAGCGACTTCAGCTCGAGCACCACGTCGAGGGTCTCGCCCGGCTCGCCGAGAAGGGCGAAGCCGGGCGCCTTGCGGCGCGGGCTGGCGAGAGCCTTGTTGCCCAGGCCACCACGCCCGCCGCGGGCGACGACGAAGGACTGGCCCGCTGCGACGAGGTCCGCGAGGACCTCGCCGGTGGCGTCCTTGACAACGGTCCCCGCCGGAACCGTGAGCACGAGATCCTCGCCGTCGGCGCCGTTGCGCTCGTCGCCGGCTCCCGGCCGGCCGTTCGGCGCCTTGCGGTGCGGGCTGTGGTGGTAGTCGAGGAGCGTGGTGACCTGCGGGTCGACGGCGATCACGACCGACCCACCCCGCCCGCCGTTGCCTCCGTCGGGTCCACCGAGGGGTTTGAACTTCTCGCGTTTGACCGAGGCGACACCGTGGCCACCGTGCCCCGCGGCGACGTGCAACGTCACCCGGTCGACGAACGTGGCCATCGCGTATGCGCTCCTAGGGTCTGGGCGTCGAGCGTCCAGTCTGTCAGGGGGTCGGGAACGGCGAAGGGCGGGCCAGGCGGCCCGCCCCTCGCATCCTCACCGCGGGCTCGGGCCCGTTGGGAGGTGACGTCAGTCGACGGGGACGACGTTGACGGTCTTGCGGCCGCGCTTGCTGCCGAACTCGACGGCGCCGGCGACGAGCGCGAACAGCGTGTCGTCACCACCGCGGCCGACGCCGTTGCCCGGGTGGAACTTCGTGCCGCGCTGGCGGACGAGGATCTCACCGGCGCTGACGACCTGGCCGCCGTAGCGCTTGACGCCGAGGAACTGGGGATTGGAGTCGCGACCGTTGCGGGTCGAGGACGCACCCTTCTTGTGTGCCATGTCTGTACCTACTTCGTGAGAGGGGGATCCGTGGTGGTGTCGTTCGGACGGGGCGTCGCTCAGACGTCGATCGAGGTGATCTTCACCTGGGTCAAGTGCTGACGGTGGCCCTGGCGCTTGCGGTAGCCCGTCTTGTTCTTGAACTTCATGATCGTGATCTTCGGGCCCTTGGCAGGACCGACGACCTCGGCCTTGACGGAGACCTTGGCGAGCTTGGACGCGTCGCTCGTGACGGACGAACCGTCGACGACGAGAAGCGGGGTCAGGTCGATGCTGTCGCCGGTCGACCCATCGACCTTGTCGATGATGAGGACGTCGCCGACGGAGACCTTCTCCTGGCGTCCGCCGGCGCGAACGATCGCGTACATAGTTGGGAACTCACTTTCGGTAATGACGGGTGATGCGCGCTCTTTCGGTGACCGGCTGGTAGTTGCCCTGGGATCGTGGACGCCGAGGTGCAGATTGGACGTGCGGATCGGACGTACAGAACACACAGGGGACACCGCTCGGTGGGCGCACCAAGGGTCTAATCTACCGGCTGGGCCCGCATGCGGCCAAACCGGCGGTTGGGTCGCGGTCCGTCAGTCCTCCGCGTCGGCGGCGGACCCATCGGGCCGCCCGGCCTGCTCTGGCTGCTGGACCGGCTCGGCTGCGGGTTCCCCACCGAGGACCCGCACCTCACTGCTGCCGGGAGGTCCGGCCTGGGCGACGACGCGGCCTCGACGACGACGCGGTCGGGTGGTCGCCGGCTCGGCCGCCGACACGGTCTCCGGGACCGGCTGTGGTTCGGTCTCGCCGTTGTGCGCGCTGCCCGCTTCGTCGGTCTGGGGCTGGTCGGCGGCGGCACCGTCCACTGCACCGCCCGACTGCTCCGCGCTCACCGCTTCGGCCACCTCGGTGGCGATCGCGCTGACCCGATCGGGGTCGGTCGAGGCCTGCGACTCCTCGTCCGAGGAGACCACGGCTGCGGCCTTGAGTGCGGCCGCGTGCGCCGCGGCGGCGATCTGGGCCGCGGTGGGCCCCGTCGGCTGGGGCCGAACGGGCTCCTGGGCGTCGGGACGGGCTCCTCGGGAGGAGGACTGCTGGGTGGACCCGTTGCCGCCCCGGCCCCGACCACGACCGCGGCCTCCGCCGGACGACTCGTCCTGCGCGGGTTGGTCGACCGGGTCGGCGTGGACGACGACGCCGCGCCCGGAGCAGCTCGAGCACGGCTCGGAGAACACCTCGAGAAGACCTGAACCGACCCGCTTGCGCGTCATCTGGACCAGGCCGAGCGAGGTCACCTCGGCGACCTGGTGCTTGGTCCGGTCCCGACCCAGGCACTCGAGGAGACGGCGGACCACGAGGTCGCGGTTGGACTCGAGGACCATGTCGATGAAGTCGATGACGATGATGCCGCCGATGTCGCGCAGTCGCAGCTGGCGGACGATCTCCTCGGCCGCCTCGATGTTGTTCTTCGTGACCGTCTCCTCGAGGTTGCCGCCCGAGCCGACGAACTTGCCGGTGTTGACATCCACGACGGTCATGGCCTCGGTCCGGTCGATGACGAGGGAGCCACCCGAGGGCAGCCACACCTTGCGGTCGAGGGCCTTGGCGAGCTGCTCGTCGACGCGGTGGCTCGCGAAGACGTCCGTCTCGGCGGTCCATTTCGAGAGCCGCTTGGCCAGGTCGGGAGCAACGTCGCCGAGGTACTCGGAGACGTCGGCCCACGCCTTCTCACCGGATACGACGAGCTCGGAGAAGTCCTCGTTGAACACATCGCGGATGACCTTGACGGTCAGGTCCGGCTCACCGTGCAGCAGCACCGGCGCACCGGCGGCGCCCTTCTTCTTCGCGGACTTCTCGGCCTTCGCGGTAATCCGCTCCCACGCCTGGGTGAGCCGCTCGATGTCCGCGGTCAGCTCCTCCTCGGAAGCCCCCTCGGCGGCGGTGCGCACGATGACTCCGGCGTCGTCGGGCACGATCTTCTTCAGGATCGACTTCAGTCGAGCCCGCTCGGTGTCGGGGAGCTTGCGGGAGATTCCCGTCATGGACGCCTCGGGCACATAGACCAGGAACCGGCCCGGGAGTGAGACCTGTGAGGTCAGCCGGGCCCCCTTGTGACCGATCGGATCCTTGGTCACCTGGACCAGGACGGTGTCACCCGAGGTCAGGGCGTTCTCGATCCGCTTGGGCATGTTGCCCTCGAGCCCCGCGGCATCCCAGTTGACCTCTCCGGCGTAGAGCACGGCATTGCGGCCCTTGCCGATGTCGACGAAAGCGGCCTCCATCGACGGCAGGACGTTCTGGACCCGCCCCAGGTAGACGTTGCCGATCATCGAGGCGCCGGTCTCCCGCGAGACGTAGTGCTCGACAAGCACCCCGTCCTCGAGCACGCCGATCTGGGTCTTGCCCTCCTTCTCGCGCACCACCATGACCCGTTCGACACTCTCGCGGCGGGCCAGGAACTCGGCCTCGGTGATGATCTGACGGCGTCGGCCCGCCTCGCGGCCCTCCCGCCGACGCTGCTTCTTGGCCTCGAGGCGCGTCGAGCCCTTCAGGCCGGTCACCTCGTCCCGGGCCTTGGCGCCGCGGCTCTCGTCGCTGTCGCTGTCGCTGCCTCCCCGGCGACGTCGCCGACGCCGGCGCGATCCCCCGTCCGAAGTGGCCTCCTCGGCCTCGTCGTCATCGATCGCGAGGTCGACGTCGGACTCGCCGGCCCTGCCGTCGGCGGACCCGGACGACTCCGCGTCCTTCGACCCCCGCTTGGGCCCCTTGCCCGACCGCTCGGAAGACCTGCGGCCCGGACCGCTCTCGCTGTCGGAATCGGAGTCGCCGGAATCGGACGCGCCGGAACCGGAGTCGTCCGGCGTCTCGGCGTCCGTGCCGCGTCCGCCCCTGCGGCCGCGACCACCCCGGCGGCGGGACCGACGCGACCCGCCACCGCCGTCCTCGGTGTCGCCCTCACCCGAGGCAGACTCGTCGCGCGGCTCGTCGTCGGCGCTGTCCGCGGTCCGGGCTGCCTCCCCGTCGGCCCGACCGGCCCCGGCGTCCGACTCGCTCCGCGACGGCGCACCGGCTGCGGAGGTCGCACGACGTCGCCGAGGTGCCACCGGTTCCGGAGCCTGGAAGATCAGGCCGAAGCTCGGGACCGCGGTCGCCGTGGCGTCCGCGTCGGCCCCCTCGTCGGTGTCGTCCTCCTCGGCGACCGCTGGCGCGAGCATGTCGTCCGGGTGGCCCGCTGTGGGCTGCTCAGTCGGCTCTTCAGTGGGCTCCTCATCGAGCAGGAGGACCTGCGCGACCGGATCGCCGTCGGGGTCCACGCCAGGCGTGTCATCCACCCGGACCGACGGATCGGCCGGGTCCGTCTGCTTCTCGGCGGCACGACGGCGGCCGGCCGATCGTGCGCCAGCTGATCGGGTCGTCGAGGTCTCGGTTCGACCCTTCTTCGACGCCCGCCGCTTCGATTTCGGCTTGTCCTGTGCTGCGTCGTCCGGCACCTCGTCGGCGTGGGTCAGGTCGCTGCTCGTCCGGTCGCCGTGCGGTTCCTCGGTGTCCGGTCGTTCGTCGGTCTCGGGACGTTCATCGGTGGGGTCTGTCGTGGGTTCGGAAGCCATGCGGCATCCCTCCAGATCGGGCCGGTTGCTCCAGCCACACCCGTTGCGAAGGGTGGCGAGAGATTCACTCGCCGCTCATCGCGACAGAAGCATCCGGTATCGGGTCGGATCGTGGCGGTACACGTGGTCCGTGCACGCCACGGAAGTCAGGCGGGGTGCAACCGGGTCGGCTCGCGCTGCGCGCGGCACCGGCTCAGTCGCCGACGGCGTCCTTGTCGGCGGCCAGGGGGTCGGCCACCCCAGCGGGTGCGGTCTGCAGTAGCCCTTGGGCTCGGCGTGTCACTGTGGGTGACGCGGCGCTCTCAAGGTCGGCCACTGATCGCAACGCGGTCAGGATGTCGTCGGGTCGGACAACGGGTGTGGTGTGCTGAACGACCACCCGCAGTATCGCATACGGGTGCGTGCCCGCCTCATCTGCGACCCGCCGCACCTCGTCGCGGACCTCGGCGGCGACGACCGCGGCGCGTGCGTCGAAGGTCTTCGGACCCGTCTTGAACATCCGCGTCACCGGCGCCTCGGTCGCGGCAAGGAAGGCGTCGACAGCAGCCCGAACGACCTGCTCGTCGGCGGCGGGGAAGACCATCTCCCATTCGCTCGCCTGAAGTCGGTCGGCCAACGACCCGGGGCCCGCCTCGACCACCTCGAGGATGTCCAGGCCGTCCGGTAGCGCGGCGTCGAGCCCGGCACGGAGGCGCTCGGGGTCGACGCGTTCGGTGACGCTGATCTCCAGGTACTCGGCCTCACTCGCCATGCCGGTGGGAGCGGCCCCGGCATACGAGATCTTGGGATGCGGGTGGAAGCCGGCCGAGAACGCCATGGGCACCTGGGCACGACGCAGCGAGCGCTCGAGGGCGCGTGCGAAGTCTCGGGAGGACGAGAAGCGGAGCCGACCCCGTCGGGCGTAGCGGATCCGGAGCTTCTGGACCGCCGGAGGCGGCGGTGGGCCCTCGGGTACTCGTTGACGTGCCATCGCACGCAAGTATCGCCGATGGCGGGACGATCCCGAACGCCGGCGTTGGGAGCTGGGGCCTCCCATGGGACTGAGCCCGCTTGCGCCTCGGCGGACCGCCGGGCAGGATCGACACGCCGAAGGACCGCGAGTGAGGATCCCGTCAGGAGGTGCGGTGTGGCTCCGACCGACCGTACGCCCGGTCGGCATGCCCGTGGCCGCTCCGGAGGGCGTCGGGAGCGCTCCCCGTCGATCGCCGGCGCGTCGTTCGCCGGAGGCTCCGAGGGGCCACCTCTGGGCATACTCCTCATCGTCGGCCTGCTCGTCGTGGGCCTGATCGCAGTCGTCGCCGTGCGCGCCCAACGCGAGAAGGCCACGACGTCCGCTCCCGCCCCGTGCGCCGACGCGGTGACGGTGTCGGCACCTCCCGGCCTCTCCGACGTGGTCGACGGGTATGCGGCGACCGGGGAGGGATGTGCCGCGGCGACCCTGGTCGCCAGCGGCTTGGCGGACGTCCGAATCGTCGACGGGCGCGAGGCGAGGGTCCCCGACACCGCGCTCTCAGATCCGGTCGCGAGCTCCCCCGTCGTGCTGGCGATGACCGAGGAGGCCGCCAGGGCCGCCGAGAGTCTGACCCAGCCCCTGTCCGGTGACGAGCTGCGAGCGGTCCTCGTCCCCGGCACCTGGGCGACGAAGGGCACCGAGTGGGGCGAGTTCCGCATTCGCCTGCCCGACCCGGACACCACCGCTGTCGGCGCGACCGGGGTGTCGGCGCTCGTGGGCGCCCTCGTCGGTTCCAGCACAGCCACGGTCGACCAGCTCCCGGCGGCCGTCTCGAGCGGAGCACTCGGGGCACTCGCCCGGGCGACCGAACCGGTGCCTGCGGACGAGCCGGCGTTTCCCGAGGTCGGCGGTGCAGCCGAGTTCACGCCCGTCGCCTCGGCGGTGGTGACGACCGAAGCGGCCCTCACCGAGTACCTCGGGAACGACGGGGCGGTGCCCGTCGTGGGCGTGGTGATCGGCGACGGGGCCGCTCATGTCCCGCTGCGGGTTCGCGGTTCCGCTCCCGAACTCGTGGACTACCTGCTCTCCGACCCGGGGCAGGAGGAGATCCGCGCGGCGGGCTACTACGGCGTGGACGGCAGCCCTCCGACGGCACGCGGTCCCGTTGCGGTCGACCAGCTCGCGGACGAGCCCGTCGTTCTGGACGACCGCGAGCTCGTCGCCGCTCCGGCGCTGCTCGGGGCCGCGCTACGGCCTCGAGACGTCGTCGTCCTGGTCGACACCACTGCTGAGATGTCCGAACCGGTCGACGGAGCCGGGAGCCGGCAGGCGGCCCTGGCCGTCGCCGCCGAGGACGTCGTGCCGGCGGGCGCGGACGTCCGGGTCTCACTCTGGCTCGGCACCCCCGAGGGCGCCACCGAGGCACTGAGCGCCCAGCCGGCCACCGATGAGACCCTGGAGGCGGTCCGGGACGAGATCGACGGTGCCGAGGTCGGCGGAAGCCCGGACCTCGCGGCCGCCATCCGCGAGACCCTCGCGTCCACGCTGGTCTACGACCGTGAGCCGGACCGCGAGCTCGTCCTGCTCGTCGTCGTGCCGGCCGGGCGCGAGCTGACCGACGAGCAGGAGTCCGCAGTCAGCGGATACCTGAGATCGGCGGTACGACCGGATCAGGACGTCCGCCTGTCGGTCGTGTCGGTCGGGGGTCCCGCACCAGACCTGGATCCCTTGGTCACGACCGGGCGCGGAGTCGTCGCGCCCGCGCCCACGGCGGCCGACCTCCCCGCCGCGCTCACGGCGGCCGTGGTCGGTCGCTGAGGTCGACCGCCGTCGCCACCCCCCTGTCGGCCGAGGCACGCCATCCATTAGGTTCTCGCCATGAGCCGTCTGAACCGGGAGCGCCTCGCGGCGCTCATCGAGCGCGAGCAGGCCGCCTACACCGCGGCCAACCCGCGAAGCGCCGACCTGTACGCGAACGCCACCAACCTCTTCGGGCGCGTGCCGATGACGTGGATGAACATGTGGACCGGCGGCTTCCCGCTCTATCTCGAGCGTGCCCAGGGCAACCGCGTCACCGACGTCGACGGGCACACCTACGTCGACTTCGCCCTCGGTGACACCGGTGCGATGGCGGGCCACTCCCCCGCGGCGACGGTCGCTGCCGTGACCCGACGGATGGGCGAGCTCGGCGGGATCACGACGATGCTCCCGACCGAGGACGCGCAGTGGGTCGGCGCCGAGCTGACGCGCCGCTTCGGACTCCCGTTGTGGTCCTTCACCCTGACGGCGACCGATGCCAACCGATGGGCCATCCGGCTGGCGCGTCTGGCGACCGGGCGACCCAAGATCCTCGTCTTCGGACACTGCTACCACGGCTCGGTGGACGAGGCCTTCGCGATCCCGGGTCCGGACGGCCAGACCGTCTCACGCCCTGGCAACGTCGCGCCCCCGGTCGACCCCGCTCTGACCACACGGTCGGTGCCCTGGAACGACCTCGGCGCCGTCGAGGTCGCGCTCGCGCACGGCGACGTCGCCGCGATCCTCACCGAGCCGGCCCTGACGAACATCGGCATCGTGCTGCCGGAGCCCGGGTTCATGACCGGCCTGCGCGAGCTCGCCAGTCGCTACGGCGCGCTGCTCATGATCGATGAGACCCACACCTTCTCCGCCGGGTGGGGTGGCGCGACGACGGCGTGGGGCCTCCAGCCGGACATCCTCGTCATCGGCAAGTCGATCGGAGGCGGGATCCCGAGCGGCGCGTACGGCATCACCGAGGAGGTCGCCGCGGCTGTGACCAGACACACCGAGGCCGGTGACGCGGACATCGTCGACGTCGGAGGTGTCGGCGGCACTCTGGCCGGCAACGCTCTCTCGCTCGCCGCCATGCGGGCGACGCTCGGCGAGGTCCTGACCGCGGAGGCGTTCGAGCGGATGATCGCACTCGCCACCGAGTTCACGGCGGGCGTGCAGACCACCCTCGACGAGCTCGACGTCCCGTGGACGATCGCCCAGCTCGGCGCACGGGCGGAGTACCGTTTCGTGCGCCCGGCGCCGACCAACGGCGAGGACTCGGCGGCGGCGGCCGACAGCGACCTCGACGCCTACATGCACCTCGCGATGTGCAACCGCGGGATCCTGATGACCCCGTTCCACAACATGGCGCTCATGGGTCCGGACACCCGCCAGGAGGACGTGGCCCGGCACACCGAGGTGTTCCGCGAGGTCGTCGGCACGCTCTTCGAGTAGCCGGCCACCGCATACGGCCGTTCCCTGGGGACCGTCCGCCCACGGCGGGCCGGCAGCTCAGGTCTGCCGTGCGCCGGCAGCGAAGCGGCTCGCGTCCGGGCGAACGACGGTGAGGGGCAGGAGGGTCTTGCCCGTCGGGCCGATCTCGATCTCGGTCCCCATCTGAGGGCAGACGCCGCAGTCGAAGCAGGGGGTCCAGCGGCAGTCGTCGACCTCGGTCTCGTCTAGAGCGTCCAGCCAGTCCTGCCAGAGCCACTCCTTGTCCAGACCGGAGTCGATGTGGTCCCAGGGGAGCACCTCGCTCTCCTCACGCTCGCGCGTGGTGAACCAGGCGACGTCGACGCCGAAGGCTGCGAGCTCGCGTTCGGCGCAGGCCATCCACCGCTCGTAGGAGAAGTGCTCGGACCAGCCGTCGAAGCGCCCGCCGTCTCGCCAGACCGCCTCGATGACCCGGCCGACGCGTCGGTCGCCGCGCGAGAGGAGGCCCTCGACGATACCCGGCTTGCCGTCGTGGTAACGGAAGCCGATGGAGGAGCCGTACCGCCGGTCGGAGCGGATCGCCTCGCGCAGCTTGTGGAGGCGCGCGTCGGTCTCCTCGGCGCCGAGCTGTCCGGCCCACTGGAACGGGGTGTGCGGCTTGGGGACGAACCCGCCGATCGAGACCGTGCACCGGATGTCGCGTCGGCCGCTGACCTCGCGGCCGGTCTCGATGACCCGCTTGGCGAGCTCGGCGATCTGCAGGACGTCCTCGTCGGTCTCGGTCGGCAGGCCGCACATGAAGTAGAGCTTGACCTGCCGCCATCCGGCGCCGTAGGCGGCCGCGACGGTCCGAATGAGGTCCTCCTCGCTCACCATCTTGTTGATCACCCGGCGGATCCGCTCGCTCCCGCCCTCGGGGGCGAAGGTCAGACCCGAGCGTCGGCCGTTCCGGGTGAGCTCGTTGGCGAGGTCGATGTTGAAGGCGTCGACCCGGGTCGACGGCAGCGACAGACCGGTGTTGGTGCCCTCGTAGCGGTCGGCGAGGCCCTTGGTCATGGTCGCGATCTCAGAGTGGTCCGCCGAGGACAGCGAGAGCAGGCCGACCTCCTCGAAGCCGGTGGCCGCCAAACCCCGTTCGACCATCTCGCCCACCCCGGTGATCGAGCGCTCGCGCACCGGTCGGGTGATCATCCCGGCCTGGCAGAAGCGGCACCCCCGTGTGCAGCCGCGGAAGATCTCGACGGACATCCGCTCGTGCACCGACTCGGCGAGCGGCACGAGCGGCTGCTTCGGGTAGGGCCAGGCGTCCAGGTCCATCACGGTGTGCTTGGCCACCCGCCACGGCACCCCGGAGCGGTTGGGTGCGACCCGCTGGATGCGTCCGTCGGGAAGGTAGTCGACGTCGTAGAACGCCGGCACGTAGACCCCGCCGGTGCGCGCCAGGCGCATGAGCAACTCCTCGCGCCCGCCGGGGCGGCCCTGCGCCTTGAACTCGGCGACGATGTCGGTCACTGCGAGCACGGCCTCCTCTCCGTCTCCGACGATCGCGGCGTCGACGAAGTCGGCGACCGGCTCCGGGTTGAAGGCCGCATGGCCGCCCGCGATGACGAGCGGGTGCTCGTCGGTGCGGTCCGCCGAATGCAGCGGGATCCCGGCCAGGTCGAGGGCCGTGAGCATGTTGGTGTAGCCCAGCTCGGTCGCGAAAGAGACACCGAAGAGGTCGAAGTCGGCGACACTGCGGTGGGCGTCGACCGTGAGCTGCGGCACGCCGGCGGCCCGCAGCTCGGCCTCGAGGTCGGACCAGACGGCGTAGGTGCGCTCGGCCAGCGCGTCGGCGCGCTCGTTGATCACTTCGTAGAGGATCATGACGCCCTGGTTCGGGACGCCGACCTCGTAGGCGTCGGGATACATCAGGGCCCACCGCACGGTGAGCTCCTCACCGCCGGGCCCGAACCCGCCGACGTTCCAGTCCTTGACGGTGGAGTTGAGCTCGCCGCCGACATACTGGATGGGTTTGCTCACCCGCGTCAGGAGCGGCTCGAGCGCGCTGAAGTGGGACTCGCCAGGCATCCCACAAGGGTAGGTGCCCGTCCGGGCAGTCCCAAACCACCGTGTCGCGCGACCCCTTGCGCACGGGTGTGGACGACATACGGGACGCGCGAAGGCGCCCGCCCGGGTGGGTGGACGCCGTCGCGTCGAGGGGTATGCGGTGGTCGCCGGCGGACTACCCCTGGTAGTGCGCGTCGAGCAGGTCCTTGTACTTTTCCGAAACCACCTTGCGCTTGAGCTTCATGCTCGGCGTCAGCTCGCCCTCCTCGATGGTGAGGTCCTTGTCGAGGATGGTGAACCGCTTGATCTGCTCCCAGCGGTTGAGTCCGAGGTTGAGCTCGTCGATGTAGCCCTGGACCATCTCGCGGGCCTGGGGGGACGTGACCACCTCGGCGTAGGACTTGCCGGCCATGCCATTCTGCTTGGCCCAGCCCTCCATCGCCTCGGGGTCGAGCGTGACCAGGGCGGAGACGAAGTTGCGATCGGCGCCGTAGACCACGAGCTGGGCGACGTAGGGGCAGATGCCCTTGAACGTGGCCTCGATCGTCGAGGGGGCGACGTACTTGCCGTTGCTCGTCTTGAAGAGGTCCTTCTTGCGGTCGGTGATCTTGAGGAACCCACGCTCGTCGAGCTCACCGATGTCGCCGGTGTGGAACCAGCCCTGCATGTCGAGCACCTCGGCGGTCGCCTCGGGGTTGTTGTGGTAGCCGTCCATGATGCCCTCGCCGCGGAGCAGCACCTCACCGTCCTCCGCGATCATGACCTCCGTGCCCGGCACCGGCCACCCGACCGAGCCGATCTTGAACGCCTTGAGCCGGTTGACGAACGCGGCCGACGAGGATTCGGTCAGGCCGTAGCCCTCGGCGATCTTCAGGCCCATGCCGTAGAACCACGCGGCGACGTCCTGGTTCAGGGCCGCCGAGCCGGAGATGAAGAAGCGGACGTTGCCGCCGAAGCGGTCGCGGATCTTGGTGCCGATGATCTTGTCCGAGATCGTGTGCTGCACGGCAAGCAGGCCCGTCGGCTCCTTGCCCTCGGACTGCAGCGCGGCGACCCGGCGCCCCACGTCGGAGGCCCAGCGGAACAGCTTCAGCTTCAGCCCGCCCTCCTCCTCCATCATCATGCCGATGCGGGCGTAGACCTTCTCGAAGATGCGCGGGGCAGCGCCCATGAAGGTCGGCTTGACCACCGCGAGGTTGTCGACGATCTTGTCGACGCGACCGTCGATGGCCGTCGGGAAGCCCATCTGGATCGGGAACGTGAGGAGCTGCTTGCCGAAGACGTGGGCGAGCGGCAGCCAGAGATACTGCAGGTCACTGGGCCCGAGAATGTCCATCGCCGTGACATTGGCCGACTGGTAGGTCCACGTGCTGTGGAGGAGGCGGACTCCCTTGGGGCGGCCGGTCGTGCCGGAGGTGTAGATGATCGTCGCGAGGTGCTCGGGACGGGTTCCGTCGATCCGGGCGTCGACCGCGCCGTCGTCGGTGGCGAGGACGTCCTTGCCCAGCGCCGCGAGGTCGGCGAGGGTGATGACCCAGTCGCCGTCGGCGTGGCCGTCGAAGACGACCACCTTGTGCACGCCAGACACCTGCTCTCGGATGCCCCGCAGCTTGTCGACCTGCTCGTCGTTCTCGGCGAAGACGACGACCGTCTCGGAGTCCTGGATGATGAACGCGACGTCCTCGGGGATGGTCGTGGGGTAGATCGTGGTCGTGGCGGCCCCGGCGCACATGTTGGCCAGGTCGGCGAGCGCCCACTCGATGCGGGTGCCGGAGGCGATGGCGACCCGCTGCTCGGCTTCGACTCCGAGGGCGATGAGGCCGGCCGCGAGGTCGTAGACCTTGTCCCGCGTCTCGGCCCACGTCATCGTCTGCCACTGCTCGGATGCGTCGGGGAACAGGAACGCCTTGGCGTCCGGTGTCTCGGTCACCCGGTTGCGGAAGAGGTGGCCGACGCTCGGAGCCCGGTCGGTCAGGAGGCTCTGGTCGTACTTCTCGTCGGACGGAACGTGATAGGTCTGCGCTGCGGGCATCGTTGTCCACTTTCGGGAGGTCGTGCAGGGTCCGCCCGGCCGCTGGGACGGGCGTCCCCGTCATCGTTTCACACCCCTTCGGAGCCGTCTGCGCGGCCGGAGTGAACTGCACCACGCTCGACCTGGGACGACTCCGGCCGCTCCCCGGATGACGACCCGGCGACGAGCCGGTTCAGGGACGCCGGGTATGGCGGTGCACGCCCAGGACGATCCCGATCGCCAGCCAGCAGGCGAACATCGAGGAGCCGCCATAGGAGAGGAAGGGCAGCGGCAGACCGGTGACCGGAGTCAGCTGGAGGTTCATGCCGACGTTCTCGACGACCTGGGCCGTGAACCACGCGGCGACGCCCGCGGCGACGAGGTGCGTGAAGGCGTCCTCGCCCCGGATGCCGACGAGGACGGTGCGCGCGATGAGGAACGCGTAGACGAGGAGGATGCCGACGGCGCCGAGGTAGCCGAGCTCCTCGGCGGCGACCGAGAACACGAAGTCGGTCTCCTGGAACGGGATGAGCCCGCCCTGCGTCGATGGACCCTGGAACAGCCCCGTGCCCGTCCAGCCGCCCCGGCGAACCGCGATCCCGACCTGGGTGATCTGGTAGCCGATTCCCAGCGGATCGGCCTGCGGGTCGAGGAAGACGGTGATTCGGTCGCGCTGGTAGGCCGACAGGAACGGCGAGAACCAGACCAGCACGGCGCCGAGGACTCCGAGGAGCGCCCCGAGCAGGATCCACCGGGCCCGAATGCCGGAGACCACGAACATGCCGGTCGCGAGGACGGCGAGCACGGCCGCCGAGCCGAGGTCCGGCTGGCGGATCACGAGCAGGACCGGAAGCCCGGCGACCGCGGCCCCGGCGGCGAGCCGCCCGGCACCGAGACGCTCCCCCCTGTCCAGGGGTCCGGCGAACAGGGCCGCGACGGCGAGGATGACCGAGACCTTGGCCAGCTCGGACGGCTGGATGGACAGACCGATCGGGAGCACGATCCATGACCGGGACCCGTTGATCGTGGACCCGAGCGGTCCGAGAACCGCCAGCAGACCGCCGATGCCGACGAGATAGGCGGCCGGGGCCGCCGTACGCAGGACGCTCGGTGGGATGCGCATGACGACCAGCGCGAGGGAGAGTCCGATGCCCGTGTTGAGCAGGTGCCGGATGAGGTAGGTCGGCCCCGCCTCACCCCGGGTCGCGGACCAGACCAGCACCGCCCCGATGAGCGAGAGGCCGAGGGCTCCGACGACCAGCCCCACGTCGACGTCCCGCCACCGCGTCCCGGCGCGGACCGGAGCCTCGGACAGCCGACTCACGGCGGGATCAGGGAGCCGTGACGGGAGGCGCAGGAGGAACGATCGCCGCCGTGAGGACCTCGCGACACCGCTCGACGTCACCCGACATCGCCTCGAGCAGAGCCTCGACCGAGTCGAACCGGATGGTCGGACGGATTCGCTCGACGAACTCGACCATCACGGTCTCGCCGTAGAGATCGAGGTCGGTGCGGTCGAGGACGTAGGACTCGACACGCCGGGCCCGTCGGCCCTCGAACGTGGGGTTGGTGCCGACCGAGACGGCGGCGGGAAGGGTTCGCTCGGAGTCGCTCGGGTTGAGTTCGACCCGGGTCAGCCAGCCGGCGTACACCCCGTCTGCGGGGATCAGGCCGAGGCTCTCGGGGCTCATGTTCGCCGTGGGGTAGCCGAGCTCCCGACCGCGGTGGTCGCCGTGCACCACCTCGCCGACGAGGCGGTGGGGACGGCCGAGGATGGTCGCCGCCTGGGCCACCTCGCCCGCGGCGAGGTGGCGTCGCACGGCCGAGGAGGACCACCGCTCGCCCTCACCGACGTCGTCGATGACGATGACCTCGAAGCCCATCTCGTCGCCGAGCTCGTGCAGGAGGGCGACATCGCCGGTGTAGCCGCGACCGAAGCCCCGGGTGTCGGCCCCGACGACGAGCGCCTTGACCTGCAGTCCGTCGGCGAAGGTCCTCGTGATGTACTCGCGCGCGGTCTGCTTCGAGAACTCCTCGTCGAAGCGCAGGACGAGCAGCCCGTCGAGCCCGGTCGAGGCGAGGATCTCGTCCCGCAGCCGGCCCGGCGCGATCAGCTCGGTCTGGCGCTCCGGGTGGAAGACCGTCACGGGATGCGGCTCGAACGTGACCGCGACGGCGGGCACGTGATGGCGCCGGGCCGCCGTGATGACGGCGGCGATGATCGTCTGGTGACCGCGGTGCACGCCATCGAAGTTGCCGAAGGTCGCGACGCACGGCCGCAGGGAGTCGGGCGTCTCGGCGAGCGAGTTCCAGCGGTGCACGAGTCGGAAGTCTACGAAGTCGCAGGGGCGAAGACGACATGGGAGCGCGTCCTGTCCCGGCTCTCGTCGATCATCGCGACGAGGCGGCCGTCGGGACCGATCGCGGCAATGGGCTCGGACCGTCCCGGCTCCAGTGACGGGATCCGGGCCCCGTGCCCGAGGGCCCTCGCCTCGTCGGCATCGACCTCGCGGACGGCGAACGAGGTGCGCGCGACCGCCGCCAGATCGAGGACCGGCAGCCCCTCCCCGCGCTCCACCAGGGCGACAAGCTCCTCTACGGTATGCGCGAGGTCGAGCCCGAACCCGCCCACCCGGGTGCGACGCAGGGCGGCCAGGTGTCCACCGCATCCGAGGGACTCACCCAGGTCGCGCGCGAGGGCCCGCACGTAGGTTCCGGAGCTCACCGTCACCTCGACGTCGACGTCGAGAACGGTCGCACCGTGCACCTCGATCTCGGAGACGGACCGGACGACGAAGCGGGACACGGTCACGGGCCGAGGGAGGAGGCGGACCTCCTCGCCGGCCCGGACCCGCGCATACGACCTCTTGCCGTCGACCTTGATCGCACTGACTGCGCTCGGGACCTGCTCGATGTCCCCTGTGAGGGCGGCTACGGCGCGCGCGACCTGCTGCGAGGTCAGGCCCGCGGCCCCGGTGGCGGCCACGACCTCGCCCTCGGCGTCGTCGGTGAGGGTCGCCTGGCCGAGCCGGACGGTGGCGGTGTAGTCCTTGTCGCACCCGACGAGGAAGGTGAGCAGGCGCGTGGCCCGACCGATGCCGAGGACGAGGACGCCGGTCGCCATCGGATCGAGGGTGCCCGCGTGACCGACCTTGCGGGTGTGCGCCAGACGACGGGTGCGGCCGACGACGTCGTGACTGGTCCAGCCGATCGGCTTGTCGACGACAAGGACACCCTCCGGCACCGGTCGGGCCGGCGCGTCCGGCGGTCCGCTCACCGCTGGGCGTCGCTCGGCTGCGGCGCTGCCGGTGAGTCGCCGAGCGACTCGTCGTCGTCGGCCCGGTCCTTCCGGTAGGGATCCTCGTCGCCTGCGTACCGAGCCGCACTCGCGGCGGCCGCGGTCGCGGCGTCACGCTCCTTGGCCTCGCGAAGGAGGTCCTCGATCGCGGCGGCGGACTCGGGAATGGCGTCGGCGAAGAACTCGACCGTGGGAGTCAGTCGGATGCCGATCTGCTTCCCGACGAACGAACGGATCCGCCCCTTGTTCTTGGCGAGGAGGGCGGCGGTGCGCTCGTGCTGGCCCTCGTCGCCGAAGACCGTGTAGTAGATCTGGGAGTGCTGCAGGTCGCCGGACACCTTGACGTCGGTGATCGTCACGAAACCCAGCTCGGGGTCCTTGATGAGGGAACCCAGGTTCGCGGCGACCACTTCCTTGATCCGGTCGGCGATCTTGCGGGCGCGTGCGGCGTCGGCCATGGCAGCCTCCTGAGACGAAGTCGGATCGGGGTACAGACGACCCTAGGCGATGCGAGCGACTGGAGCGAAGAGGCGCCTCGTCCGCGGTCCGCCCACGGGGCGGTATACGGTAGGGGGTATGCACGCCCCGGCCCGTCTCGGACCTCGGCTCGCGCGTGCGCTCCTCCTCGGCGGCTCGGGCATCGCCCTCGGCTCGATGGCGCACCTCGAGGCAGCCGGGTCCGGATCCGGGACAATGGCGGCACCAGCCCTGGTGGGAGCCTCTCTCGTGCTGACGCTGGCCTGGGTGGCCACGGCCCGACGGGTGTCGTGGCCCGTCATCGCGCTCGTTCTGGCCGCCGGTCAGGTCATCATCCACAGCGCACTGGTCATGGGAACCGGTGTGCCCGGCGTCGGCGGCTCGCACACCCATGGTTCCGGCCCGAGCCTGACCGCATCGACGACGGCCGACCCACGGATGCTCGCCCTCCACGTGACCGCCTGGGTCCTGCTCACCTGGGCCTTCACACTCGGCGAGCGGGCCCTGTGGCGTTCCGTGGAACGTCTCGCCGCCGGGGTCACCAGGGCGTGGTCGCCACCACCGCGCCCCCGCTCGGCCGGCGCCGCGCCTGTGACTCCCGCTTCGGTTCTGGCGCCCGGGACCATCCGGGGACGCGCGCCTCCGGTGTTCTGACGCTCTCGCTACCCGTCAGACCCCCGCTCGCGCACCCACGCGCGCCCCTTCGAAGGAACCGACCCCGTATGCGCCTCTCCCGTTCCGCCGCCATCCTGGCGGCAGCCGCGTTCGCCCTCTCCGGTTGCGGCACCAGCGATTCCACGTCCCCACAGTCCGTCCCGCCGACAACCGCCGCGGTGGACGATGGCGACTCCCAGGCCGCGCCGGCCCTGATCCTCCTCGTCGACGGCTGGGCCAAGGCCGTCGAGCAGCTCCCTGACGCCGGCGCGATGCCCGCGATGACCGGCGTCTTCGGCACCCTGACGAACACCGGCGATGCCGATATCCGGCTCGTCGGCGGTTCGAGCCCGGTGGCGGGCACCGTCGAGCTGCACGAGACGGTCATGTCCGATGCGGGGATGGTCATGCGCGAGGCGGACGGAGGACTCGTCGTCCCGGCCGGAGGCTCGCTCGTCCTCGAGCCCGGCGGCCACCACATCATGCTCATGGACCTCACCGGGCCGGTGCCCGCCGGGGCGGACGTCGAGGTCGTCCTGCAGTCCGAGGACGGCGCCGAGGCCACCGTGGTGGCGCCTGCGCGGACCTTCGCCGGGGCCGAGGAGACGTATGCGCCGGCTGAGCCCGCGCATACCTCCTCCGACTCGTGACCGCCCGCATCGGCCGCCGCCGACTGGTCGCCTCGATCGGGGCCGTCGCGGGTGCGAGCGCGCTGGGCGGCTGCGCCGGGTCCGGGGAGGTGTCCCCGGGGTCGGCAGCGACGAGTGCGCCGACCACGAGACCCTTCCATGGCCGGCGGCAGTCGGGGGTCGACGACGTGCCGCAGGCCTTCGCCGCCTGGGTCGCCCTCGACCTGGCACCGGGATCCGACCGCGACACGGTGCGCCGGCTCATGTCCGTCTGGACCGACGACATCGCTCGACTCACAGCTGGCCGCGGCACCCGAACCGACCTCGAGCCGGAGCTCGCGCAGCGTCCCAGCGAGTTGACCGTGACGGTCGGATGGGGACCCGGCGCCTTCACGGCCGCCGGAGTGGCGGCGCCGGACTGGCTGCGTCCGCTGCCGCCGTTCGCGATCGACCGGCTGGAGGACCGCTGGAGCGGCGGCGACCTCGTGCTCCAGGTCGCCGGGGAGTGCCCGGTGACGCTCTCGCACGCGGTTCGTCGCCTGGTGACGGGGGCGGCGCCGATGGCGACGCAGCGGTGGGTCCAACGCGGGTTCCGCGAGACCGGCGTCGACCATGGGGGCCAGCGCATGCGCAACCTCTTCGGCCAGGTCGACGGCACCGTGAACCCGGATCCCCGTCTCGCGGACGACGAGGCGATCGTCTGGGACGACGGATCCGTCTGGCGCCGCGACGCCACAGCCATGATCGTTCGTCGCATCGCCATGGATCTCGACGGGTGGGACCGCGCCGACCGTCGCTCCCGGGAGCACGCGGTCGGTCGCCGGCTCGCGGACGGAGCGCCGCTCACAGGCGGGTCCGAGCTCAGCCCTCCCGACCTGGAGGCGCGCGGCCCTGACGGTTTCCCCGTGATCGACACCTTCGCCCACATGCGGAGGGCGATGCCGGCGAACCCTCTCGAGAGGTTCCTCCGAAGGCCCTACTCGTACGACGACCCGCCGGAGTCGGTCCGCACGAGCGACGCGGGGCTGGTGTTCGTGGCCTTCTGTGCCGACCCGATCCGACAGTTCCTGCCCGTGCAGGAGAGGCTGGCCCAGGCCGACCTGATGAACCTGTGGACGACGCCGGTCGGGTCGGCGGTCTTCGCCGTCCTGCCGGGGTGCGCGGCGGGAGAGTTGCTCGGCGGCGACCTGCTGTCGTGATGTGCGAGGGCGGCCTCGCGATCCTGATACCGCCCGGGCCGAAAGATGGTCCGAAGGGACCATCATCCTGCGATCCTCTGGTCCGGTGTTTACCTGATCATTACCCTCGAAACTGCAACCGCTCGGGGCGCAACCACTGGTGAACCCCGGTCGTCCTGGTCAGAGGGAGACACGATGCCTCGACGGATACGGGTACACCTCTTCGGCCCGACGAGAGTGACCCACCGCGACACGCCCGGTTCGACCACCCGCGTCCTCGGTAAGCAGGGTCGGATCCTCGCGATGCTGGCCCTGCGGCCGGGTCACCCCGTCTCCAAGGACCGACTGGCGGACGCGGTCTGGGACGGTCACCCGCCTCCGTCCTACCGCCAGGCGCTGGACAGTGACGTCTGCGTCCTGCGGCGACGCACAGGACTCGGGCCGGGTAGGTCCTCGGCCCTGGCCACCACCCCCGCCGGATACGTCCTCGACCCCGAGCGCGTCTGGGTGGACCACACCGAGGTCATCGAGCTCTTGGAGCGGGCCCGCGTCGGGCGCTCCGATGAGGCCGTCGTGGCCGCGCGGGCTGCCCTCGACCTCGCCTCGAGCGAGCTCCTCGAGGACGAGCCGTACGCCGAGTGGGCGCAGGAAGCACGCGACGCCTGTCGGAGCACCGAGATGGAGATCTGTCTGCTCGGGTCCCGAGCCGGGATCGTGAGCGGCGACACGGGGTTCGCCGTACGGTGCGGTGAGCGGGCCTTCGCCCGTGCGCCGGCCTCCGAGCAGGCAGCCGTCCAGCTCATGCGGGCACTGTGGTGGGCAGGCCGACGAGGCGAGGCGATCCGGGTGTTCCTGGCCCTGAAGAACACGTTGGTCGACGAGCTGGGCGAACAGCCCGGCGCGGAGGCGCAGCGCCTCTACCTGACGATTCTGCGGGACGGGGAGCCGATCCCGGCGCCTTCCCCTGACGGACTGGACCACCTCCGTCTGAGCCTCGAGCTCCTACGGGGCGCCCTCGAACAGACTCCAGGCGTGCGCACACCCGCACACGACGCCGACCTGGCCGCCGCCGCTGCTGCCGTGCTTGCCGAGCGCGGACGTCAGCGACCGACGACTCGGGCCGCCGCTTCGTGACATGTCGCACGTCGAGCGGGTGCTCATCGTCGACGATCACAAGATCTTCGTCCATCTGCTCGGCACGGCCCTCGCCGGCGAGGCGGATCTCGAGCCAGTCGGTGTGGCCCACGACACGACGAGAGCCCTGGAGATGGTCCGGAGCCTGCACCCGGACGTCGTCGTGATGGATGTGCGTCTCGGCGACGGCGACGGGGTCGCTCTGGCGCGCGAGCTCACCGAGGAGCTCCCGGACCTGCGGGTGATCGTGCTCACCGGCTTCGCCGACGCGGCCCTCGTGCGCCGGGCCGCCCACTCGGGTGCCTGCGCACTCCTCGCCAAGGACGGCGACTTCGCGCTCCTCCTGGAGGCGTTGCGCACCGCCCGTCGCGGCTCCTTCTTCATCGGAGCGGGCGTCCCCGACGCCGCGGAGCGCGGTGACGAGAGGCTCGTGCGGGCGGGCCTCCCGGCGGACGGCGGCATCCTGCTCCGCCTCCTCGCAGCCGGCTTCACGCCCGACGACATCGGGCGCGAGCTCACGCTCAGCAGATCCGAGACGCAGCGTCGGATCAGTGATCTGGTCGCCTCACTCGGCGTCGATGGACCGGCCGACGTCGTCGCCGAGGCGGTCCGACGAGGTCTGTTCAGGATCGGTGATGGCTGACCGGGCGGCGGCTCGGGAGGCTCCGGCACCGGTCAGGACCCCTACTCCGCAGCCGTCCGGGGTGCGGGCCGCGATGGTTCGTTTCACCCTGCTGAGTCTTTTGGGGCTTGCGCTCGTCACCCTGGTGACCATCCCCCTAGCGGCGTGGATCGCGCGGTCGATCGCGCTGCTCGATGCCGAAGACCGCACGAGGGTGTTCACGCGGACGGTGGCGGCACCGCTGCTGACCGAGGCGACTCGAGAAGCACCGATCGGATCACCGCTCGAGCTGGCCATGGAGAACCGCCTCGACGACGGCACCGTAGTGCACGTCGTGATCTGGGACCGCGACGGTCGCGTGGTGTGGTCCGACGATCGCTCCCTGATCGGCTCGACCTACCCACTCGATGCTGAGGTCGAGGACCTGTTCGAGTCGATGGGATCACGCTCGGAGTACTCCTTGGCGATGCACGCCGGAGGAGCTGATGGCGTGCCGGTCCTCGAGGTGTACGCCGCCGCTCGGGACGCGGACGGTGTGCCATTCGTCCTGGAGTGGTACTGGCCCACGTCGCGCCTCGAGGCCGCTCAGCACGAGACCCTCGTTCGCATCCTGCCGCTGACCATCGGTTCCCTCATCCTCCTGCATATCCTCGTGCTGCCTCTCACCCTCGACACCGCACGGCGGGTCGACGCGGAGCGGGCCCGGCTGGCCCAGCACGCCACAGCGGTGCAGATCATGGAACGGCGCCGCCTCAGTGAAGACCTGCACGACGGAGTCGTCCAGGACCTCTCCGGCATCGGGTACGTGCTGCCCACCGTGTCGCGGGAGCTGCCACCGGGCTCGACGGGGCGCGGTCTGCTGGAGCGGGTGGCCCAGGTGATGCAACAGGATGTCCGGTCCATCAGAGGGATGATCGCCGACATCAAGCCACCCACCTTCGCGGGTGCGGGGTTCCTCGAGGCGTTGGACGCCCTCGCCGACCGTACGCGAGCCCAAGGGGTTGCTGCCGATGTCGCCATCCGGGGCGACGTCGACGCTCTCTCACCCGGGGCGCGGGCGCTGGCCTACCGGATCGCCAGAGAGGGACTGCGCAACACGGTGCGACACTCCCAGGCATCCCGCGCCCTCGTGGACCTCGACGTCGATGCGGACGCGGTCACGGTCAGGGTGCGCGATGACGGCGTCGGCCCTGCCGCGACCGCCGATGTCGACCCGGACCGGGACCACTTCGGTCTCCAGCTCCTCGGTGAGGCGCTGCGCGAGGCGGGAGGGCAACTCGAGTTGCGGGCGGCCGAGGGAGGCGGTGCGGAGCTCGTCGCGAGCTTCCGTCCCGACCGGGCCTGAATCCCGCACGCAGATCGTCGGCACAAGGCCGACGCAAGATTGCCGTCCTACGGTGATGCCGTGTCAGATCCGCTCCGCCCAGGACCGTTCCCTGATGACCGCCTCCCCGAGGAGTCCTCGGAGGCCGCCCGGTCGGGGATCCGGGTCGTCATCGTCGACGACCACGACCTGATCCGCACCGCGCTGCGAGCCCTGCTCAGCTGCGAGTCGGACATCGAGGTGTGTGGGGATGCGGCAGAGGGAGACACTGGAGCGACGCTCGTCCTCGACCTGCGACCCGACGTGGTGCTCATGGACCTGACCATGCCCGGTGTCGGGGGGCTCGAGGCGACCCGGCGGATCGTCATGGACTGGCCCAGCGCGAAGGTCGTCGTGCTCACCGCGTTCGCCGAGCCCCGCCTGGTGCGCGATGCCCTGACCGCTGGGGCGCGAGGTTATCTCCTCAAGGACGCAGACCCCTCCGCCGTCGTCGAGGCGGTGCGGGAGGCAGCCCGAGGTGGTCGCCCGATGACCACCGGCATCGGCGAGCACTAGGCCAGCCAGCCCCCGTCCGCGCACCGCAAAGGGCCGTGGTCCCGAAGGACCACGGCCCCCATGGTGCCCGGCTCGTGTCTGGCAGGTTCGGAGCGATCAGCGCCGGTCGAACGCGACGCCGTCCAGACGCCCGCCGCGAGTTGACTCGACAATGATCTGGGTGTTCGCACCGGGGTTCACACCGCCGCTCTTGACCCGGACCTGCCAGTCACCGGTGGTGGCCGGCGCGACCGGTGCCGCGACGACGCCCTCACCGATGAGTGCGCCCTTGCTTCCGTCGGCGGTGCGCACGTAGGCCTTGACGGTGTTCGTCGTGGTCACCGTGGCCGTTCCGCTGATGCGCCATTCAGACTTGCTGGCACGGTACTGAGCCAGGTCGACGGTCAGCACGTCGACGGTCTGGGTGATGCTCACCTCGGCGGGTGCGGACGTCTGGCCGTCCGCCGACGTCACGACCAGCTGGAACGTGACCGGGGCCGAACTCGCGGGCATCGCGAACTGGAAGGACGGGGCAGTGGGGTCGACGGTCACGGAGGTCCCAGAGGTCTGCGTCCAGGTGTACGTCGCCGCGCCGATGCTGTCTGTTCCGGATACCGAGACCTGCTGGCCGATGTAGGCCTCCGCCCGGTTCGCGGTCGCGACGGCGACAGGAGCGGCCGGTGGAGGCGGTGGGGTGGCCTCGGTGACGACGGCGATGGTGAACGGCGCGGTCGTGCTGCTTCCTCCCGAACCCGTCGCGGTGAGGGTGAACGTCAACGTCGTCGCCTCGCTCGGGGCGGTGAACGACACCTCGGTCGCGGTGGTGCTCGACAGCGAGACCGTCGGACCGCCCGTCTGCTCCCACAGGAGAGTCTCGGCGTTCAGTGACGCGCTCGTCAGGGTGACCTGGTCCCCGACGAGCACCTCGACGGGTCCGCTGATCATCGCCAGGGTCGGAGCCGGCTGTGCGGCCGACCCTCCCGAGACGATGACGGGTGCACTGTCGCTGCCACCGCCGCTGGAGGTGACGGTGACCGAGGCGGGTGCGGCCGTCGTCGCGACCGTGGCCGTGCCGCCGGCCAGCACGACCGCAGCGCCCGAGGTGTCGGCGAGGCCCTCGAGGGTCAGCGTCGGCGGGTCGACCTCGTCGCTCGACGTCGCGGTCACGGTCAGCTCGTCGGTCCCCGTGTCATAGCTCGCAGAGGTGATGACGACGCGGTCGGTCACATCGACGGTCCTCGTCGCGACCGGGACGTCGGTCTCGTTGGTGAACGTCACCGAGCCCGGGACGGTGGTGGACAGCGGCAGCCGACCGAAGTAGCGGCCGCCGTCTGCGTCGAGGGTGGTCTTGACCAGGCCGGTCCCCTCGACGCTGATCGACTCGTTCGAATCGGACGTGGCGAAGACGTCGAGGTATCGACCTGACGTCGTCTCGACGAGGTACGCACCGGCGGGGTTGACGCCGGAGTTCGTCGAGACCTTGCCCATCAGGGTGAACTGGTCGGTCGTGGCAACTGTGGTGCGGGTGCCGTCGTCGGCAACCTGGTCGATCCGGAAGAAGTTCGTGTCGTGAGGGCTTCCGGTGACGGTCGTGGGCACGGCCGGGTCACCGACGTACGCGTTGCCGTTCGGCAACGTGATCAGCCCCTCGGCGCGGACCAGGAACGGGTTGATCCGGGACCGGAGGGCGAGGCCGAAGTTGCCCGGGGCCGGAGTGATGTCCTCCACGTAGCGGAAGTCGTCGGCCTCGGCCGCGGTGACCGTGAAGGTGTCGACGCCGTACGGATGCACGACCTCGTAGGTGCCGGCACCGGGGAAGTCGATGTCGAAGCGGAGGCGGCCGAAGACGACCTGGTCGCCGTCCACCGTCGCCCCGTTGGCCATCGTGGCCTCGAGACCGCCCACCAGCACGGCCTTGCCGCCCCCGGGCATGTCGAGCTCGGCGCCGGCCAGGTAGTAGAACGACTCGAGCGGCCAGTTGTCGGGGAAGCTGATCGGTCCGTCAGGGTTCGGCATCTCACCCCGGAGGAAGGCCGGGTCGCAGTACGGGTCCTCGAGGTCGAGGCACTGCTCGAGACGCAGGCCTTCGGAGTCCTCGTACCACGTGGGGTACCCGTGCTCGCCGCTGATCGGCCCGACGGCTGCGAGGTTGGTGGGGTTCCCGACGGTGACCTCAGCGATCGCCACTGCGGCAGTCGCGACGATCAGGCCTGCCGCGGCGATCGCGGATGTCAGGCGTCGAGATGCGGCTCGCCCGGATCCCCGAGGGGACGGCCGGTGCCGGCTCTTGAGAGTTGTCGACGACATGGTGTGCTCCTTCATCAGTCGTTCGGTGCGGTGACCTGGTGTGGTCGTTCGGTCCTGGTGTGGCGGGGGATGGGCGGTGCGGTGGTTCGGGTCATCCGAGAACGATCACCCGCCCCCGCACGCGGTCCTGGCTCACCGGCCCGAAGGACCGGGAGTCGATGGAGTCGAATCGGTTGTCCCCGAGCACGAACACATGCCCGGGCGGAACGTCGACAGGACCGAAGAACACCCCGTCGAGGGTCACGGAGTCGACGTAGTCCTCCCGGACCGGCTCCCCGTTGACATGGAGGACCGCGTCGAGGATCTCGATCCGGTCTCCCCCGACGCCCACGACCCGCTTGACGGTCGGGCCGTCGTCGAGCTCGAGGAGGACCAGGTCCTGAGCGTCGATCTCGACCCAGTACCGGCTGATTCGCTCGACGAGGATCGTCGAGCCGGTCGGCAGCGTCGGCGACATCGAGTCGGAGACGACGGTGAAGGGCGTCAGCAGCCACGTGCGGATGACGATGATCGTCAGGACCACCACGGCGGTGGCGACCAGCCACCGCGACCCGGGCGAGACGAGGCCGGAGGTCCGCATCGCAGGTATCTCAGAGATGGACACGACGACACCGGGCTCAGTCGTCCGCAGGGTAGGTGTCGAGGACCGGCGGGGCCGCCGTCAACGGGTCGTGCGGATCGGGTTGGCCCGGTGTGAGACCGACGGAGAACTGGCCCATCATGTCGTGGTCCTCGTGCGGCAGGTTGTGGCAATGCACCATGTACTTGCCGCTCTGCCTTTCGAAACGCATGAGGACCCGGACCTTCTCGTCCGGCCCGACATAGGCCACGTCCTTGGGGCCTCGCTCGTAGGCGAAGGGGGCCTTGCCGTTGCGGCTGACGATCTGGAAGTCGACGAGATGTATGTGCAGCGGGTGGAACCATCCGCCCGAGCTCGTGTGCAGGTCCCACATCTCGACGGCGTCCAGTGCCGGATCGGCGAGCACCTTCGTGTAGCCGCTCGCGATGACGTCGTTCCACGTCGTCTCGTTGATGTTCCAGACGTTCGTCAGATCGTCCCGCTTGAGGCGGAGCGTCCGGGTCTTCGACGACAGCGCCGGCACCAACGACATGACGTCGCTCGAGGCGAGCGTCTGCGGGATGGTCCGCCACGTCGGGTCGGAGGTGTCGACCGGTGCGTCAACGACGTCGAAGGCCATGATCTCGCCCGTGTAGTCGAAGTCGACGTTCTTGGGGTTGCTCGCGTTGCGCAGTCGCACCCGGGTGCCGGGAGCGTACGTGCTGAAGTCGACGAGGAACTCGTAGCGTTCGGCCGGCGCATGACGCCAGGTCTTCACCGACTGGGACGCCGGCATCAGACCCCCGTCCGTGGCGACCATGTGGACCGGGTCTCCTGTGCTCAGGTAGGGCCGGTAGGACCGGGAGATCGAGGCGTTGAGCAGGCGGAAGCGGTAGACGCGCCGCTTGACCTGCATGACGGGCCAAGGCTTCCCGTTGACGAGGACGATGTCCCCCCACAGACCGGAGTGGTCCTTGTCGTCGAACCGGACCCGCCCGTCCGACTCGAACATCACGTCGCTCAAGGTCAGGGGGACGTCGAACTCTCCTTGCGGGAGCAGCGCCCGCTCCGCTTCGTCGTGGATGTGGTACTGCGCGGCCAGGCCGGAGTAGACGTTGGTCCCCGTGATGTGCGTCGCGTGGTCGTGGTACCAGATCGATCGGGCCGGTTGGTCGTTCTCGTACACGTACTCCTTGCAGTACCCCGGGAACGTCAGATCGTCCGCATACCCGTCGAACTCGGGTGCCGAGGCGTGCCCGTGCAGGTGGGTGGACAGGGGCAGTCCGTGCTCAGCGTGATGTCCGGCGGGCGGCACGATGCCGGTGATCTGGTTCCGTACCCGAAGGATGACCTTCGTGCCTCTCTCCACGGAGATCGTCGGACCGGGAACCTGCCCGTTGTAGCCGATGATCGGCGTGGTGAGCGTCGGCAGGATCGCGGCTGTCCCGGTCCGTGCCGTGACGCTGTACCGCTCGACCGGGACGCCGTCATCGTCGGTGTAGACGTCGAACGGCGCCAGCCGGGGCAGCGGCTGGAACTGCGTACGGTACGGCTTGGGCATGTTGCGGTCCGACAGGTTGCTGGCCGACTTGGTCAGAACCGTGTTGCCCAACGGTTGGGTCAGCCCACCCCACCCCATGAGTCCGAGGGCTCCGAGTCCACCGGCGGTCAGGACGCCGCGTCGCGTGATCTGCATGACGAGTGCTCTTTCGTGCGGTCCGATCTCTCTCGCCGCCCGACGTCCGCGAAGGGGCGTCGGTCGACGGAGTCACCTTGCGCCTTCGTCCTTGCGTCAATCTTGCGCGCCGTTCACCCGTCCTCCGAACAGACGGGAGGCCGGTGTCGTCAGTGGACGACACCGGCCTCCCGGAGTGTGGCGTTGAGAGCGATCAGCTCCTCGGCTTCTCCCGCATCTCGTAGGTCGAGATGAGGTCACCGAGCTGAAGGTCGTTGTACGACCCCAGGTTGATCCCGCACTCGAAGCCCTCCCGGACCTCGGTGACGTCGTCCTTGAACCGTCGCAGACCGGCGATCTCGACGTTCTCGGCGACGACGACCCCGTTGCGGGTGATGCGGGCCTTCGAGCCGCGCTTGATCTCACCGCTGCGCACGATCGACCCGGCGATGTTGCCGAACTTGCTCGACCGGAAGATCTCGCGGATCTCGGCGGTGCCGAGCTCGACCTCCTCGAACTCCGGCTTGAGCATGCCCTTGAGAGCCGCCTCGATCTCCTCGATCGCCTGGTAGATGACCGAGTAGTAGCGGATCTCGACACCCTCACGCTCGGCGTAGTCGGCGTTCTGCCCCTCCGCGCGCACGTTGAAGCCGATGATGATCGCATCGGAGGCCATCGCGAGGTTGATGTTGTTCATCGTGATGGCGCCGACTCCGCGGTCGATGATCCGCAGGTCGACCTCGTCGCCCACGTCGATCTGCAGCAACGCGTCCTCAAGCGCCTCGACCGAACCGGACACATCGCCCTTGAGGATGAGGTTGAGCGTATCGACCTTGCCCTGCGCGAGAGCCTCGTTGAGGTCCTCGAGCGAGATGCGCTTGCGAGACTTCGCCAGCGAGGCCTGCCGGTCCGCGGCCTCCCGCTTCTCGGCGATCTGTCGCGCCGTTCGGTCGTCCGGCGCCACGACGAAGGTGTCGCCGGCCCGGGGGACGGAGGACAGGCCGAGCACCTGGACGGGTCGGGAGGGCGTGGCCTCGGCGACCTGATGACCGTGCTCGTCGAGCATGGCTCGGACGCGTCCGTGGGCGCTTCCGGTCACGATCGCGTCTCCGACCTTGAGCGTGCCGCTCTGGATGAGGACGGTCGCGGTCGCGCCTCGCCCCTTGTCCAGGTTCGCCTCGATGGCGATACCCCGGGCGTCCCGCTCGGGGTTGGCCCGCAGGTCCAGCGCCGCATCCGCAGTGAGGAGAACCGCCTCGAGCAGCTCCTCGATGTTCTGGCCCTGCTTGGCCGAGACGTCGACGAACATCGTCTCGCCGCCGTACTCCTCGGCGACGAGGTTGTACTCGGTGAGCTGCTGGCGGATCTTGGCCGGGTTCGCGCCCTCGACGTCGATCTTGTTCACCGCGACCACGACCGGGACGTCGGCCGCCTGGGCGTGGTTGAGCGCCTCGATCGTCTGCGGCATGACGCCGTCGTCGGCGGCGACGACGAGGATCGCGATGTCGGTCACCTTGGCGCCACGGGCACGCATGGCGGTGAACGCCTCGTGACCCGGGGTGTCGATGAAGGTGATCGCGCGGTCCTGACCCTCGTGCTCCTTGTGGATCTGGTAGGCACCGATGTGCTGCGTGATGCCACCGGCCTCGCCCTCGACGACCTTGGCGTTGCGGATCGCGTCGAGGAGACGGGTCTTTCCGTGGTCGACGTGACCCATGACGGTGACGACCGGTGGCCGAGCCTCGAGGTTCTCCTCCTCCTCGGCGTCGACCCCGATCTCGAGGTCGATGTTGAAGGAGTCGAACAGCTCGCGCTCCTCCTCCTCGGGAGAGACGACCTGGACCTCGTAGCCGAGCTCGGCACCGAGCAGCTTGAAGGTGTCCTCGTCGAGGCTCTGCGTCGCGGTCGCCATCTCACCGAGGTGGATGAGGACGGTGACCAGGGCTGCCGGGTCGGCGTTGATCTTGTCGGCGAAGTCCATGAGGGAAGAACCCCGACGGACACGCACCACGGTCGAGCCGTCGCCGCGCGGGACGGTGACGCCGCCGATCGACGGAGCCTGCATCTGCTCGAACTCCTGGCGCTTGGCGCGCTTCGACTTGCGACCGCGGACCGGCCGACCGCCCCCGCGGCCGAAGGCACCCTGAGTGCCACCGCGACCACCGGGACCACCGGGTCGTCCGCCGAAGCCGCCGCGCGGACCTCCACCGCCGGGGCCACCCCCACCGGGTCGGCCGCGCCCACCGGCGGGACGCTCACCAGGACGTGGGACGGCGGCCCGGTCGGGCATCATGCCCGGGTTGGGCCGCGGACCACCGGGTCGCGGAGCGGCCGGACGCGACCCTGGGGCTCCTCGACCGGCGGGTGGGCGGGGCATGCCCTGCTGGGGGGCGAAGGGGTTGTTGCCGGGGCGCGGCGGGCCGTCCGGGCGGCCCTGGCGCATGCCCTGGCTCGGCGCGAACGGGTTGTTGCCCGGCCGCGGTGCGCCCGGACGGGCACCCGGACGCGGGGCCTGTCCTCCGGGTCGACCACCCTCGCGGGCAGCCGGGGCCTCGGGCCGGGACGCCGGCCGAGGGCCCGGTGTCGGCGCTGCGGGGCCGGGAGCCGGAGCAGCCGGGGCGGGCGCCGACGGCGCCGGAGTGGTCGGGGCGGGTGCGGTCGGGGCCGGTGCCGCGGCCGCAGGAGCCGGCGTCTGCTTGGCGGGGCCCGGGGTGGGCGCAGCAGGTGCCGGCGACTGATCGGGTGCGGGTGCCGTCCCGGTGGCCGGGGCCTGGGGCGCCGGAGCGGCCGGGGCCTGCGGCGCCGGGTCCGACTTGGTCGCCGGGGCGGCCTTCGTGGCCGGCTTCGCGGCGGCTGCGGCCTCCGGCGGGAACTTCTCCTTGTATCGGCGGACGACGGGCGCTTCGACCGTCGAGCTCGCGGTCTTGACGTACTCGCCCATGCCATTGAGGCGTTCGAGGAGGACCTTGCTGGTCACTCCGACCTCTTTGGCCAGTGCGCTCACACGGACTTTGGACACGTTTCTCCTTCTCGGTGGTCCAAACCCGCGGTGGGCGCGAGAGTGGACCGGGTCAGTGCTGGGGGGTGCTCATCGCTGAGTACTCATCGGGGGCTCATCAGCGTCAAACCCGCTTCCGGTTCTTCTGTGCCCGGCGTCCGGTCGGACGTCGGGCTGGTTGAGTGGACTAATCCCGTGCGTCGCTTTCCCGCCCGCCAGGTGGCGGTCAGGAGCGCAGACGATCGAGGTATGCGGTGAGCGGGGAGAGATCGACAGGTGCCCCGACTCGCAGGGCACGGGCGAAGGCTCGACGCCGAACCGCCTGCTCGATGCAGTCGGGATCGGGGTGTAGCCAGGCGCCACGACCTCCGAGCCGACGACGCACGTCGGGGACGATCCGGGGGGGGCCCGCTTCGTCCTCGCGTACCGTCACGCGCAGGAGAACCGACCGGCTATCCGTCCGCCGGCAGCCCACACACGTGCGAACTGCCACGTGGGAGGAGCTGCGACGCCGGAGTCCAGTCCGGTCGATCTCGTCCATTCTAGCGTCCTTCGGCGATCGGCCCGCATCGGTCCACCCCCGGGTGTGCCACAGAGGGCGGGACGGGGGACGGGTCTCCCGCGCCTCAGGCCGGGGCCACGGGTGCAGCGGGCCCGCCGCCCGGCTCGGTGTCGGGCCGGATGTCGATCCGCCATCCGGTGAGCTTGGCGGCGAGGCGGGCGTTCTGTCCCTCCTTGCCGATGGCGAGCGAGAGCTGGTAGTCGGGGACGACGACTCGGGCGGCCCGCAGCTTGGGGTCGACGACGTCGACGGACTCGACCCGAGACGGGGACAGCGCGGCTGCGATGAACACGGTCGGGTCGGTGGAGTAGTCGACGATGTCGATCTTCTCGCCCTTCAGCTCCGTCATGACGGCTCTGACCCGCGACCCCATGGGCCCGATACACGCACCCTTCGCGTTGACGCCCGGAACGGTCGAGTGCACCGCGATCTTGGTCCGGTGACCGGCCTCGCGGGCCAGGGCCGCGATCTCGACGGTCCCGTCGGCGATCTCGGGAACCTCGAGGGCGAAGAGCTTCTTGACGAGGTTCGGGTGGGTTCGCGACAACGTGATCTGTGGCCCTTTCAGACCGCGGCGGACGCTGACGACGTAGCACCGGAGCCGCTCGCCGTGGACGTACTGCTCCCCGGGGACCTGCTCGGCGAGCGGCAGAATCCCCTCGACGGTTCCGAAGTCGACGGTGACGTGCCGCGGGTCGGGGCTCTGCTGGATGATGCCGGCGACGATGTCGCCTTCCTTGCCGCGGAAGTCGCCGAGGATGGCCTCGTCCTCCAGCTCGCGCATGCGCTGGACGATGACCTGACGTGCCGTCGACGCCGCGATCCGTCCGAAGCCGCTCAGCTGGTGCTCGAACTCCGGACCGAGTTCGCGGCGCACGCGCGTCCGCGGGGTCTGGTCCTCGTCGTCATCGGGTGCCGGGACCTCCTCGGTCACCTCGTAGGCCTCACGTGCCCAGATCGTCAGCCGCCCGGTCTTGCGGTCGAGCTCGGCGCGTGCGTTGGGGTAGTGGTCCTCGGTGTGCAGATACGCCTGCAGCACGGCGTTCTCGATGGCCGGCACGAGGATGTCGAGCGAGACGTCGCGCTCGCGTTCGAGCGCTCGCAGTGCCTGCAGGTCGATGTCCATGGCTCTCTTCTCTCGTCGTCCGGTGTCGGTGGGTGTCGGTGCTCTCAGGCGTCGCTCTCCGCGCGCGAGAACTCCACGTCGATGCGGGCTCCGGCGATATCCGCATACGCGATGGTCTCGGTCCGTGCGGGCTCGCGCTTGGTCGCGGCGATCGAGATCGTCACGTCGTCGGGCCCGGCCGCGAGGATGCGACCACGCGTGTCCGGAGCGTCCGCACGGGAGATGATGACCAGGCGGCCGATCCCCCGCTGGTAGTGCCGCGGTCGGGTCAGGGGGCGACCCACGCCGGATGAGGTCACCTCGAGTGTGTAGGGCTGCTCGCCGAGGATGTCCGTGTCGTCGAGCGCGGCACTCACGACACGGGTCGCCTCCGCGACCTCGTCGAGTGACATCGGGTCCGTGGGTTCGCTCTGCGACACGGTCTCGTCGGTGGCTCGGTCCACGGCGATCCGGACCACCCTGCGTCGCCCGGCAGGAGTCACCTTGACCTCATCGACCACCAGCGGGGCCAGAGCGGGCTCGATGAGGGAGCGGATGCGGTCTACGACGCTCACGGGAGGTCAGTCCTTCTGCAGTTGTCGGTGTGGACGTGTCTATTGGGGCGTGCCTGTGGACGGTGGCGCGGTCCGCGCGCCGGCGTCCGGCGGGCCCGCCGTTGCCGGCAGGGCCCGTTGGGACAACTGTAGGCCAGGTGCCGATGCCGGGGTCGGTCCGTGACACGGTGGCGGCCTCGGACCGCGGGGACGCCGCGATAGGTTCGTCGTATGCGTCGGTCGGCCTCCCCTGTCGTGCCGGGGCGTCCGGGGCGAAGATCGGTGGTGCTGGGTGTCGCCGGCCTGCTCACCGGCTCACTCGCGGGCTGCTCCGTCCGGCTGGAGGACGACGCGCCGGCGATTCCGCTCGTGCCGACCCGCGAGTCGGTGCCCGCAGAGAACGCGTTGCTCTGGCTCCTCGCCGACAGTCGACGGCTGTCACTGTCCACCCGATCCGCCGTCTACCAGGAACAGGTGGCCGTACTGCGCAGTGCACTCCATCGGGCAGGGATCCCGATCGAGACCCTCGATGGGGCGATCGCCGGTGCGGGCGGCTCGACCTCCGCCACAGAGACCCCAGCCGCACAACCGTCCGCTACCCGGCCTTCGGCCGCCCAGACCTCAGCCACACAGACCTCGGCCACACAGACCTCAGCCACACAGACCTCGGCCACACTCACCTCAGCGTCGCCGAGCGCGTCGGCGCCGCCGGCGTCGCCCGGCGCTGCCCTGGACCGGATCGAGGAGCTCCGTCGATGCGGTCCGGGGGTCTTCCCCGTGGTCATGAGCCTGCTGGCCCAGCGCTGGGCCGCGGTCACGATCGCCGGGGAGCCGCTCCCGGAGCCCATGCTCGAGGAGGGGTCCGGCCGGATCTGGCGCTATCCCGCCCTGGCCCGGGAGTTCGCGGTGCTCACCCAACCAGCGGTCTACGCCCTCGAGGTCGTCTCCGCCCAGTCGCGCGACGACTCCCGGGAGGTCGCCATCGAGGCACTGTCGACCCTGCGTCTCCTCGCCCGTGAACAGGACGTCCGCGCAGCGGGAACGACGCCGCCGCCGGATCTCGGCTACGCCCTCCCCTTCAGGGTCGACTCCGAGGAGTCGGCTGCAGCGCTCGCCCGACACGTGCTGGCCACTCTCCTGTCGGGCTACGGCGCGCTGCTGTCGACCGTCACCGGCTCGGCGCAGGAGGACGCGGCGCGCGATGTCGTGACCTGGATCGGATCGGTCAGCTGGCTCGGCCAGGCGTGGGGACTCGCTCCGCAGGCCTTCCCGGGCACCGGGCCCGGCGCGTGAGTCACGTGCAACCGGGGCGGTACCCGCCGGCGGCTCCCTACGTGCCGGAGGGCTGGCTCGTTCGCATGTCCCGCCGTCCGGCAGAGGGTGGCCCGTCCGGTGCCGAGTGGGCCCTGCGCGTCAGACGGCTCATCGTCGAGTGTCTGGACCAGTGGGATCTCATGGTGACCGGACCGGCCTCGACCGGATGGACGGCGGTGGTCCTTCCGGTCACCCGCAACGGTCGACCGGCTGTGCTCAAGGTCGGGTGGCCTCATGTCGAGTCGGCGGCCGAGCACACCGCACTCCAGCTCTGGGGTGGCCGGGGCGCGGCACGGCTCCTCGCAGCCGACCCCGGTCGCGGCGCGCTGCTGCTGGAGAGTCTCGACGCGGGCCGCACGCTTGCCGGACTGGATGCGTTCACAGCCTGCGACATCGCGGGTGACCTGCTTCGCCGTCTCCACGTGCCCGCCCCGCCCACGATCCCCAGCCTCGCCGACTACCTCCGCCCGCATCTCGACCGACTCGACGACCCATCGGTGCCACGCCGATTCGCAGCACGGACCCGGGCTCTCGGAGACGAGCTGCTGGACGAGCGAGACCACGTCGTCCTGCACACCGACCTGCACTACGAGAACGTTCTCGCCGGCTCGCGGGAGCCGTGGCTGGCGATCGATCCGAAGCCGTTCGCCGGGCACCCGGGCTTCGAGTTCCAGCCGCTCCTGCGCAATCGGGTGGCCGAGCTCGGGACCGGCGCAGGACTTCGCTGGAGCGTACGGCACCGGCTCGAACGCGCCGCGGAGGCGGCCGTGGTGGACCGTGAGGAGGCGCGCCTCTGGACTCTGCTGCACACGGGCCTGCAGATCCTCTGGGCACGCGACGACCCCGACCAGGCATCCGTGCACGTCGCCCTTTTCAAAGCACTCGAGGACTGACCAGACCGGGACGACACCGGACGACCTCCGCTCCGGTCGTCAGGACGGCGCCACCACCAGATGCGCCGCGTCGACCCGCCGCGAGCACGAGCACCCTCCTGCGGCCTCAGGCCGTCATCAAAGCCTGCAAGGCGAAGAAGAACAGAGCCGACAGCAGCGCCGATGCCGGCACCGTGATGACCCACGCCGAGAAGATCTTCATCAGGTGCGAGCGCTTGACGAGCTGCCGTTTGAGCGCTTTCTTGAGCTGACGCTGCTGGGCGGCCGTGATGACCGCCGCAGAACCCATCTCATCCAGTCGCGCGAGCATGAGCCGCTTGTCCTCGACCGAAGCGACCCGGAAGGTGCCCATGACCCGCTGGACCTCGGCGAAGTGCTCGTCGCCACGGTGACTGTGGATGACGTTCTCGATCACGCGGCCCATCCGCTGCTCGAGGAACTCGCGCAGGAATCCGACTCCGAAGATCCCACCCAGGGCGACGTGCGTCGAGCTGACCGGCAGACCCAGCTGGCTCGCCACGATGACCGTCAGCCCCGCCGCGAGCGCGACGCAGAAGGCCCGTGACCGGTCCAGCTCGGTGATCTCGGTCCCGACGGTGCGTATGAGCTTGGGGCCGAACAGCGCGAGACCGAGCGAGATCCCGAGCGCGCCGATCACGAGGACCCACAACGGGATCACGGCCTCCGACCCACCGGTCCCTCCGACGAGCACCTCGACGATGCCGGCCAGGGGTCCGACGGCGTTGGCGACGTCGTTGGCACCATGGGCGAACGACAGCAGGGCCGCGGCGAAGATCAGCGGGAGCGTGAACAGCTGGTTCACGCCGTCCCGATCCGCCGTCAGGCGGGGCGCCCGGCGGGCGATCCTCGGACGGGTGGTCGAGAACACGACGACGCCCATGACCAGCCCGAGGAGCATGGCGGTCGGCGTCCTGATGGTGATGACGTTCTGCACACCCTTCAGGGCGATGTACGTCGTGAACGTCCACGCCATGAACCCGAGGAGGTAGGGCACGAACCGAACCGCCGCGGCCACCGGATCGTCCTGCCACAGGACGAGTCGCTTCAGCGCGTAGAGCGTCCCGGCGGCTATCAGTCCGCCGGCGAGCGGCGAGATCACCCAGCTCGAGACGATCGCGCCCATCGCGGGCCAGTTGACGATGGCCCAGCCGGACGACGCCATCCCGGCCCCCATGACCCCTCCCACGATCGAGTGCGTGGTCGAGACCGGGGCGCCGACCCACGTGGCGAGGTTGAGCCAGATGGCGGCACCGAGGAGTGCGCCCATCATGACCCACACGAACACCTGCGGGTCGCCGATGTCCTCGGGGTCGATGATGCCGTTCTTGACCGTGCTCACCACCTCGCCGCCGGCGATGATGGCGCCCGCCGCCTCGAAGACCGCGGCGATGACGATCGCCATGGGCAGCGTCAACGCGAACGAACCGACCGCCGGACCGACATTGTTGGCGACGTCGTTCGCGCCGATGTTCATCGCCATGTAGGCGCCGATCACGGCCGCCGCCACGAGGAGGTACACCTGGTCGATGTATCCGAACTGGGTGCCGGTGAAGATCATCACGGCGACCGCGAAGATGAGGGCTGTGCCGATGCGGGCCACCTCGGCCCGGCTGATCCCGGCTGCGCGCTCGACCTTGCGGAAGTCCTTGAGCTTCATCACGTCGTCTTCCTGGCGCGCGACCGGGGGCGAGCCGTCGATGCGGTGAACTGTCGGATGTCGGGCCTGCCGGGCGACAGCGTCGCCCCCCGTGACCGGGAAGACGTGCCGTGGACGGTGGCTGAAGGGGTGTGACGAGGGACGAGACCGGCACGGAGCCGGTCTCGACATCGACGGTACCCTCCCGGATCGTCGAGCGGCAACGTTGCGTTCACCCTCTGTACACGTTCACCAGATTCCCAGCAGATCCCCGCCGATCCGCACGATGAAGGCGAGGATGACGAGCATGAACACGACGCGCACGAAGGTACTTCCGCGAGCAACGGCGGTGCGCGCCCCGACGTACCCTCCGACGATGTTCATCGCCGCCATGAGCAGGCCCACCCGCCACATGACGTGGCCGCCGGGGATGAACACGACGAGGGCTCCGAGGTTGGTGGCGAAGTTGGTGATCTTGGCCTTGGCGCTCGCCTCGAGGAACGCGTAGCCGAGCAGCCCCACGAGCGCGAAGACGAGGAACGACCCCGTGCCGGGGCCGAGCGCGCCGTCGTACACGCCGATGAGAAGGCCCACGGCCATCGCGGTGGCGCCGTGGCGGACGCCGGTGTAGCGCAGCGCCGTGACCGTCCCGAGGGAGGGCTTGAAGAGCGTGTACGTCCCGACGACGACGAGCATGACGAGGATGATCGGGTTGAAGGCGGACTTCGGGATGTTCAGACCGATCAGGGCTCCCCCGATCGCACCGACGAAGGCGACCGCAGCCATCGGCAGGGCGGTGCGCAGGTCCGGCCGGATGCGTCTCCAGTAGGTGATCGAACTCGTGGCGGTCCCGAAGATCGAGGAGATCTTGTTCGTGGCGAGCAGCTGCGCCGGCGATGCTCCCGGGAACCCCAGCACGAGCGCCGGCAGCTGGATCAGCCCTCCGCCACCGACGACGGCATCCACCCAGCCCGCGGCGAAGCCGGCCACGGCCATGACGAGGAGCAGCCCGAGGTCGACGTCACTCACTGCGTCGCCAGCGCTCGATCACACCCGCGATCTCACTGAGCTCGTGGACCACCGCGTCCGGCTCCGCGTCCACCTCGACCCGTTGGTCGGCTGGCAGGCGGGTGTGCGGGATCCAGATGGCCCGCATCCCGATCTGCTGGGGACCGTGGACGTCCTCGAACAGGCGGTCACCGACGTAGACCGACCGCTCCGGCGGCACCCCGAGCGCTGCGCATACGGCGTGGAACGCCTCCGGGTGCGGCTTGACCACGTGGATCTCGCTGGAGTACACGTCGGCGTCGATCAGATCGAGGACTCCGTCACGACGGAAGAGGTCGCGGTGGTATGCGCTGCTCCAGATCGTGTTCGACAGCACGCCGATCCGTAGTCCGGCTGACCGCAGGCTCTCCCACAGTGGTCTGACCTGCGGATCCGTGTGGGTGTGGGGCTCCCAGAAACGTCGGTACGCGGCGAGTGCGAGAAGGTGCCGATCGTGCTCGGGGTCGACACCGGCCATCGCGAGCACGTCGTCCAGGTGTGCGCTTGAGTGCTCCTGACGGCCGCGCCTCCAGGTGTCGGTCTCGGCCTCGAGGATTCGCTCGGCCAGGCGGTGCGCGGCCTCCAGGTCGGCCTCGGAGACTCGCGGGGAGTCGACCGCGACGCCGTGGATCTCCCGGGCGAAGACCCGCCACTGCTCGCCGATGTCCACCTCGTGCCAGGGCGTGAGGGTGCCGCCCCAGTCGAAGATGACCGCCTCGACCGACGCTCGGCGCGCAGATCTCACCCGTGCCCGATCTCGGCCCGGATCTCGGCCACGGCGGTGCCGGTCGGAACGGACCGGCGCTCACCGCTGCGGCGGTCCTTGATCTCGACCTCGCCGTCGGCCAGTCCGCGACCGACGACGACGATCGTCGGGATGCCGATGAGCTCGGCGTCCTTGAACTTGACGCCCGGGCTGACCCCGGTCCGGTCGTCGAGCAGCACCGAGACGCCCGAGCCCTCGAGGGCCCTGGTCAGCTCCTCGGCGAAGGTGAAGACCGCCTGGTCCTTTCCGGTGGCGACGATATGGACGTCCGCCGGCGACAGCGCTCGCGGCCAGACCAGGCCGTGCTCGTCGTGGTTGCCCTCGGCGACGCAGGCCACCGCCCGGGACACACCCACGCCGTACGAGCCCATGATCACGGTGCGCAGCCGCCCCGTCTCGTCGAGCACCTTCAGATCCAGCGCTTCGGCGTACTTGCGGCCGAGCTGGAAGATGTGACCCATCTCGATCCCACGGGCGCTCTCCAGCGGCGCACCGCAGGACGGGCACGGGTCGCCGTCGCGGACCTCGGCCGCCTCGATCGTGCCATCGGCCGTGAAGTCGCGGCCGGCGACCAGGTCGAAGACGTGCCGGCCAGCCTCGTCGGCACCGGTGACCCACGCGGTTCCGTCCACGACCCGGGGGTCGAGCAGGTACCGGATCCCGCTCTGGTGTGTCGTCCCGAGCACCCCGGGCCCGATGTAGCCCTTGGCCAGCTCGGGATGGGCTGCGAAGTCTTCCTCCCCGAACGGGGAGACGGTCGCGGGGTCGACCTGTGCCGCCAGCCGCTTCTCGTCCACCTCGCGGTCGCCGGGCAGCCCGATGGCCAGCGGCTCACGGGTGCCGTCGGGGTGGGTGAGCATGACGACGACGTTCTTCAGCGTGTCGGCCGCTGACCACGCCCGTCCGTCCGGCCGAGGGTGGTCGGCATTCGCCGCCGCGACGAGGGTCTCGATCGTCGGGGTGTCGGGGGTGTCCTCGACATGAGCGGCGGGCAGTCCGTCGAAGGGCACGCTGTCGGGAACCGGGACCCGGACCGCCTCGACGTTGGCGGCATATCCGCACGACGTGCACCGGACGTAGGTGTCCTCGCCGTTGTCCGCGGTGGCGAGGAACTCCTCACTCTTGCTGCCGCCCATGGCGCCTGCCATGGCCTCGACGATGACGTAGTGGAACCCCAGACGGTCGAAGATGCGGATGTAGGCGTCGCGGTGCAGCTGGTAGCTCTTGTCCAGCCCGGCCTCGTCGATGTCGAAGGAGTACGAGTCCTTCATGACGAACTCGCGGCCGCGGAGCAGCCCGGCCCGCGGGCGGGCCTCATCCCGGTACTTCGTCTGGATCTGGTAGATCGCGAGCGGCAGGTCCTTGTAGGAGCTGAACACGTCCTTCACCGCGAGGGTGAACAGCTCTTCGTGGGTCGGGCCGAGGAGGTAGTCCGCGCCCTTGCGGTCCTTGAGCCGGAAGATGTTGTCGCCGTACTCCGTCCAGCGGCCGGAGGCCTCGAACGGCTCCTTCGGGAGCAGCGCGGGGAACAGCAGCTCCTGTGAGCCGATCGCGTCCATCTCCTCCCGGACGATGTCCTCGACACGGCGGAACACCTTCAGCCCGAGAGGGAGCCACGTGTAGATGCCGGGGCTGACCCTGCGGATGTACCCCGCGCGGACCAGTAGGCGGTGGCTGGGGACCTCTGCGTCGGCGGGATCCTCCCGGAGGGTACGGAGGAACAGCGTCGACATGCGCATGGCCACGAGGGGAGTCTCCTGGAAGTGGAGGGCGGGTGAACCCGGCAAGGATACCGACACCTCACCTGGAGGGCGTCCCCTGATCAGCTGGCCAGACCGGTCTGGGCGAGGACGAACACCGCCATACCCAACACGAAGACGCCGAAGCCGCGACGCAACCGGTCAGGGTCGATCGTGCCCGCGAGGCGTCCGCCGATGACACTGCCGAGCAGGGCGAGAGCCGTGACCGCCAGCGCGAGCCTCCAGTCGATCTGCACGGCGGAGAGGTACCCGGCCAGGGCGGCGAAGGACTTCATGGCGATGACGAGGAGACTGGTTCCGACGGCGACCGCCATGGGCAGCCCACCGAGAAGGACGAGGGCCGGGACGACGAGAAACCCTCCGCCCGCCCCGACGATGCCCGTCACGAGGCCGACGACGACACCCTCGAGCAGCACCAGGGCGACGTGATGCTCCCCCTCCTCACGAGCCGCCATGTCGCGGCGGCCACGGATCATGGCGATGGAGGTCGCCAGCATCATCAGCGCGAAGCCGACGAGCAGGACGGTATCGGGAACCAGGGGACCCAGGCGGCCCCCGATATAGGCGCCGACCATGGCCGTCGCACCGAAGACGAGTCCGGTTCGCCATCGGACACGGCCGGCTCGGGCGTGTGTCACGAGGGCACCGATCGAGGTGATACCGACCACGACGAGCGACGTCGCTATCGCTTCCTTCGTCTCCAGACCGGCGACGTAGATAAGCAGCGGCACGGTGAGGATCGACCCTCCCCCACCGAAGAGCCCGAGTGTGACGCCGACGAGGACCGCGAGAGCGAGGGTCAGCAGGAACACGCCCACAGCATACCCCATGGGGTATTTAGGCGTCCTCGGGGACCACGCCCGTCCGGTCCTCGTAGCGGGCCCTCGTGCCGTAGGCCTCGAACCCGAGCCGCTCGTACAGAGCGCGAGAGGGATTGTCCACGGCGACGTTGAGCCAGACCTTCTCGGTGCCGGAGGCCTTCAGGGCGGTGAGCGTCCGGACCACGAGGTGGGCACCGATCCGGTGGCCACGCCACGTGGGCACAACGCCCACCTGCTCGATCCAGTCCCCCGACACCGTGATGAAGCCGATCGGCGCTCCCCCGCGGCTGTAGGCCACCCGGGAGTCGTCGGGGCGGAACTCGGGATCGCTGGAGAGCCAGGCGAGCCAGTCCTCCTCGGTGGGGTCGGGAAAGCCCGGCCGGTCACCGAAGGACTCGCGGTAGGCGATGTAGAAGTCATGGGCGCGTTCGTCCGTGAACGGCTCGGTCGTCACCCCCTCGGGCAGGGGGATCCGCGAGATGTGCGAGAGGTCGTGGTGCATCACCGTCTCGGCGAAGGTGCGCGTCAGCCCGCTCGCCGCGAACAGTGTCTCGGCCTCCGGCGACATCGTCTCGGCGATCACCTTGATCGGGACGCCGAGGGCCTGCTCGCGCGCCCAGGCGACCAGTGCCTCGCCGTGACCCTGACGGCGGACCGACGGGTGCACCAGACCGCTGGCGATCCGATGACCGACCTCGTCGTAGCTCAAGGACGCGACGGCCACCAGCTCGCCGAGGTCGTCACGGCCGGCGATCGTGTCGTCGCCGTAGAAGTACCGGTCGATGAAGGCGTCGTCGACCAGATGCGGGAGTCCCCCGTCGTGGTCGAGGCACGCCTGGGCGAGGGCGCGCACAGCGGGACGGTCCTCGGGGGTGAGCGCGGACCACTGAAGCACCGACATGGCCCAAGCCTACGGTGGCGGGAAGGGCGTTTCGGACCTACAGGAGCACGGTCATGAACTCGCCGGCCTCGACGAATCCGACACGCCGGTATGCCGCGCGTGCGGCCGTGTTGAAGTCGTTGACGTAGAGGGTGACGAGTTGACCGACATCACACATGATCTGTTCCACAGCGGCCGCGATCAGCGGCACCGCGTAGCCGCGACCGCGGAGGTCGGGGGCGAGCCAGACTCCCTGAACCTGGACGCACCCGAGCGCCGCGCTGCCGATGTCGGTCTTGAAGATCACCCGCTCGGATCCGTCCGGGGCCGTGTCGGTCGCGATGTAGGTGTGGCCGCGACGGATCATCGCGGCGATCGAACCGAGGTAGGCCCGGGACGACCCGGTGTACGGCGGGTACCCGATCTCGTGCGTGAACATGTGCTCCGCCGCAGGCAGGACCAGGTCGGCCTCCTCGACCCGCGCCCGACGGACCCGGGGATCGAGCGGCACGCCGAGAGTGGACGGCGGTGTCGACGTGACGCACAACGGCTGGCTGCCCCGGATCTCGCGCGCATCGCCCCACAGGGGTTCGACGAGCGACCACATCGGCTCGACCTGGTCCCGCGGCCCGAGGATGCTCGCGCAACGGCGACGACCGCGCCGGAGCCGGTCGACGAACTCCCCGCGACTGAGGGACGTCGTCTCGACCGGCACCACGTTGGCGTTGGCCCACAGGAGGGAGTCGAGCTCGCGCCCCGATCGGTGGGCGAGGAGGGACTGCGGCTGGGTCTCGAGGACCCCCTCGAGGATGCGTGAGGCGACGAAGACGTTGCTGGCGATGTCGCGCGCGCACACCTCCAGCGCCGCCTCACGATCGGCGGGCTGGAGCGGTCTGATCGCTGACCGGGTGCGCAGCACGATGTCAGGCTAGCCCCATCCGCGCCCGCACGGAGGGTCAGCCGACGGTCACGCTCGGAGCCCCGGCGCTCTCCTCGTCGACCGGCTCGCCCATCTCCTCCGCGATCCGCATGGCCTCCTCGATCAGAGTCTCGACGATCCGGCTCTCCGGGACGGTCTTGATGACCTCGCCCTTGACGAAGATCTGACCCTTGCCGTTGCCCGACGCCACACCGAGGTCGGCCTCGCGCGCCTCGCCCGGCCCGTTGACGACGCAGCCCATCACGGCGACCCGCAGCGGCACCGTCATGCCCTCGAGCCCTGCGGTGACCTCGTCGGCGAGCTTGTAGACGTCGACCTGCGCCCGTCCACAGGAGGGGCACGAGACGATCTCGAGCTTGCGCGGCCGCAGGTTGAGGCTCTGGAGGATCTGCAGGCCGACCTTGACCTCCTCGACAGGTGGGGCCGAGAGAGACACGCGGATCGTGTCGCCGATCCCCTTGGACAGCAGAGCCCCGAAGGCGACCGCCGACTTGATGGTGCCCTGGAACGCCGGACCGGCCTCGGTGACGCCGAGGTGGAGGGGCCAGTCGCCCCGCTCGGCGAGCATCTCGTAGGCCTTGACCATGACGACCGGGTCGTTGTGCTTGACCGAGATCTTGAAGTCGTGGAAGTCGTGCTCCTCGAAGAGACTCGCCTCCCAGACGGCCGACTCGACGAGGGCCTCGGCCGTCGGCTTGCCGTACTTCTCGAGGAGACGCTTGTCGAGCGAGCCGGCGTTCACGCCGATCCGGATCGAGACTCCCGCCTCCTTGGCGCGGCGGGCGATCTCGCCGACCTGGTCGTCGAACTGGCGGATGTTGCCCGGGTTGACCCGCACGGCGGCGCAGCCGGCGTCGATCGCGGCGTAGACGTAGGCGGGCTGGAAGTGGATGTCGGCGATGACGGGGATCTGCGACTTACGCGCGATCGCCGGGAGGGCCTCGGCGTCGTCGCGGCTCGGGCAGGCCACCCGGACGATGTCGCACCCGGACGCGGTGAGCTCGGCGATCTGCTGCAGGGTCGCGTTGATGTCCGTCGTCGGGGTCGTCGTCATCGACTGGACCGAGACCGGCGCATCGCCTCCGACCTCGACCTTGCCGACCTTGATCTTGCGGGACGTGCGTCGTGGAGCCAGAGTGGGCGGCGGAAGTGCGGGCATACCGAGACCAACAGTCATGCGCACCAGTATCCCAGGCGTGACGCCCTGCTCCGACCTGAGCGAATCGGCGTCGTGGGTGGGGTCACCCCAGCTTGACCGGGTTGACCAGGTCCGCGTAGATGAGCAGCACCGCCATCCCGATGAGGACGACCGAGACGGCGTACGCGAGCGGGAGCGCCTTGGCCACATCGACCGGGCCGGGGTCCGGGAGGCCCCTGGCACGCGCATACCCCTTCTTGACGGCCTCCCACAGCGCGCCCGCGACGTGGCCACCGTCCAAGGGCAGGAGCGGGATGAGGTTGAACACGAACAGCGCGATGTTCAGCCCCGCGAGGAGCAGGATCAGAGTGGCGAACCGCTGCTGCGGAGTCTCGAAGAGCGTGATCTCGCCGGAGGCGACCTCACCCGCGATGCGACCGACACCCACGACCGACACCGGGCTCTCGAGATCACGCTCGGCGCCGCTGAAGGCGGCCTGGTAGACCCCGACCATCCGCTGCGGGAGCTGGGCGACGACCTCGGCGGTGCCGCTGACCATCTCCCAGGCGATGCCCGGGACGACCGTCGGGCTCTGCCGCTCGATCTCGGTCACGGGACCACTCGCGATGCCGAGGAAGCCGGTGTCGACGAGCACGGGTTCGCCCGAGGCGTCGAGCACGGGCTCACCTTGCTCGTCCAGCTCCGGCAGCTCGTTCGTGATCGGCGTGGCGGTCAGGGTGAGCGTCTCGCCGTCCCGCTCGACGACGATGTCCGTCGGCATCCCCGACCGGGGCCGGATGAGGGTGGAGACGTCCCGATTGGTCTCGACCGGCTCACCGGCGATGGACCGCACGATGTCGCCGGGTCGCAGACCGGCCTCCGCCGCAGGCGTCAGCGGGTCCCCGGGCTCGCACACCCGGTCGGCCGTGGCTTCGGCGGCGCTGACGACGCACTCGCTGACCGTCCCGACGAAGGCGCCGGGCTTGGAGACCGCCGTGCCGTACGTCATGACGAGGCCGGAGAGCAGGATGAGCGCAAGGATGAGGTTCATCACGGGTCCGCCGAGCATGACGACGACCTTCTGCCAGGTCTTCAGCGCGTAGAACACCCGCCGCTCGTCACCCGGACGCAGCTCCTCGAGGGAGGCGGCCCGAGCCTCGTCGACGAGCTGGGACATCCGCCCGGTGCTCGACACCCGCACCTTGGTGGGGTCCTCTCCGCGCCGCGGCGGGAACATGCCGATCATCCGGATGTAGCCGCCGAGGGGGACGGCCTTGACGCCGTACTCGGTCTCCCCGCGGGTCCGCGACCACAGGGTCGGTCCGAAGCCGACCATGTACTGGGTCACGCGCACGCCGAAACGCTTGGCCGGCACCAGGTGGCCGATCTCGTGCCAGGCGATCGAGAACCCCACACCGGCCCCGACGAAGAGGACGCCGAGGACGTACCACAGCACGGTCATCTCTGCTCCTCTCCGTGAACGGGCCGACCGACCGGTTCCGAGCCCGCGACCAGGGCGGCCGCGGCGGCGCGGGCCCAGCCGTCGGCCCGCAGCACCTCCTCAACGCTCGGCGATTCGGATGTGCTCCCGAGCTCGGACCGTCCCCGACCAGCGTACGCCTCGACCACCCGCGCCACCGTGTCCACGATCTCGAGGAAGCCGATCGAGCCGGCGTGGAACGCGTCGACGCAGACCTCGTTCGCGGCGTTGTAGACCGCCGGGAACGTCCCGCCCTCGGCACCGACCTCGCGCGCCAGTCGGACCGCGGGGAACGCCTCGTCGTCGAGAGGGAAGAAGTCCCACGACTGGGCGACACTCCAGTCGCACGGCTCGTCAACGTCCTCGAGACGCTCCGGCCACGACAGTCCCAGAGCGATGGGGACCAGCATCCGAGGCGGCCCCATCTGAGCGATCGTGGACCCGTCGTGGAACTCGACCATCGAGTGGATCCACTGCTGCGGGTGGACGACGACGTCGATCCGGTCGAAGGGGATGTCGAAGAGCAGGTGGGCCTCGATGACCTCGAGCCCCTTGTTCACGAGGGTCGCGGAGTTGGTCGTGACCAGCCGGCCCATTGCGTAGTTCGGGTGGGCGAGCGCTTGGGTCGGGGTCACGTCGAGCAGCTGGTCGCGCCTGCGTCCGCGGAAGGGACCGCCACTGGCCGTCACGACGAGCCGGCGCACCTCCCGCGCACGACCGCCCCGCAGCGACTGCGCGATGGCGGAGTGCTCGGAGTCGACCGGCACGATCTGGTCCGGACGTGCGGCCGCCTTGACCAACGGGCCCCCGACGATGAGCGACTCCTTGTTGGCGAGGGCCAGCACCGACCCGGCGGCAAGCGCAGCCAGGGTCGGCCGCAGGCCGATGGCCCCCGTGATGCCGTTGAGGACGACGTCGGCGCCCACCCCCGCGGCGATCGTGGCGGCCTCCTCCCCGACGACGATCTCCGGTCGGTATGCGGTGCTCCCGCGCTCGCTCTGCGCGGCTCGGGCGTCGATCGCCTCGAGCAGATCCTCGGCGCGCCCCGCGGCAAGCGCGACCAGGGTCGCCCGGGTCGCCAGTGCCTGTTCGGCAGCGAGCTCGACGTTGCGACCCGCTGCCAGGGCCACGACGTCGTAGCGACCCGGGTGCTCGGCGATGACCTGGAGAGCCTGGGTGCCGATCGAGCCCGTCGAGCCGAGGATCGAGACGGTGCGGGATGACTGGTCGCTCACGAAGGCTGCTCTCTCGGTCGGCTGCAGGCGGTGACTCCGCCCCCGGACATTGTCCACCGCTCGTCAGCTCGTGATGACCCGCTCCTCGATGAGGCGCTCCTCGACGAGCTTGCCGTACGGGATGTACCGACCGTTGGCGAAGTCCTTGGGGAACTCGAGATCGACGTGGTCGAGGCCGTGCCGGTTCTTCTCCAGGGAGAAGACGCTGAAGCCCCGGAAGTGCTGGAGCCGCGAGAGGTCGTAGACGAGGTGCTCGCGGGAGACGATGTCGTCCTTGCCGGAGAGGACGAGCACCACGTCGGCCTCGTAGGCGAGCGAGGACGCCCCGCGCAGATGGTGCGCCCGCATCCGGTGTCCGGCGCCGAGGCTCTCCTTCTCGGCGGCCGAGACTGCGAGGACGGGGCACCGTAGCTCGAGGGCGAGGTCCTTGAGCGCCTCGGCCACCACGGCGAGGCGCTCCTCCTCGCCACCCTGGTGACCCGGGACCGGAACCTTCTGCAGGTAGTCGATGGCCACGAACGGAGGCTCGCCGGCCGAGGTGACCAGCGCCTCGACGATCCCGGCGATCGCCTCCAGGTCGGTTCCGGGGTTCGACTCGTGGACGGAGAGCCGGTCCGCATACGTCTGCATGGCTTCGAGCGCCTCCAGGCCGTAGGGGACCCCCGCCAGCGCCTCGGTGAGGGTGGTCGCGCCCGCCTGGGCCTCCAGGGCACGCCGCACGCCGTGGACGCCCGGCGCGAGCGCGGGGTCGTCGGCCAGTTCTGCGGCCTCGAGCGCGATGAGCCGCTCGAGCAGCGTGTTCGACTCGTGCTCGTAGGAGAACAGCACCGCGTGCCGCCCCTCGCGTGCGACGGTGCGCAACGCCTGGATGGTGAAGGTCGTCTTGCCCTGTGCCTGCGCGCCCGCCACGAGGACGAGCTCGCCGGAGCGCACGCCGCCGGCCAGTGCCCGGTCCAGGGCGTCGAAGCCGGTCGCCCAGACCGCGGCCGACGGACCCTGGCCGCGTCGCAGCGACTCGTCGGCCGCGTCGAGGACCTCTGCCAGCGAGTGCCGACGCAGGCCCTGCTGGTGGACGTGGCGGTCGCTCATGCCGCGGCCCCACTCACAGGGCGATCCCCACGTACTTCACCTCGAGGTACTCGTCGATGCCTTCGAAGCCCCCCTCCCGGCCGAAGCCGGAGTGCTTGACGCCGCCGAAGGGGGCGGCCGGGTTGGAGACGATCCCGGTGTTGATACCGATCATCCCGAACTCCAGCGCCTCGGCGACCCGCAGGACCCGGGCGTTGTCGCGGGTGAAGACGTATCCGACGAGGCCGTACTCGGTCGCGTTCGCCCGCGAGATGGCGTCCGCCTCATCGGTGAACGTGCAGACCGGCGCCACCGGACCGAAGATCTCCTCGCTGAGGCAGCGCGCGCCCGGCGGCACGTCGGCGAGGACGGTGGGCTGGTAGAAGAAGCCCTCCCCGTCGACCGGTGCCCCGCCGACCAGAGCGGTAGCCCCACGCGAGACGGCGTCCTGGACCAGCTCGTGCACCCCGTCGCGGGCCTTGGCGGTGATGAGCGGTCCGACGTCGACGCCCTGCTCAGTGCCCTGCCCCACCGTGAGGTCGCCCATCCGCTCGGCCAGACCCCGGGTGAAGGCCTCGGCGACGGACTCGTGGACGAAGAACCGGTTCGCCGCCGTGCACGCCTCCCCGATGTTGCGCATCTTCGCGAGCATGGCCCCTTCGACAGCGGCTTCGACATCGGCGTCCTCGAAGACGATGAACGGCGCATTGCCGCCCAGCTCCATCGAGACCCGGAGCAGCTGCTCGGCGGACTGTTCGACGAGCACCCGGCCCACGGCGGTCGACCCCGTGAAGGTCAGCTTGCGCAGGCGGGGGTCCCGGACCAGCGGCTCGCACACGGCTCCCGAGTGGGTCGTCGTGATGACGTTGACCACGCCTGCTGGGACGCCCACCTCCTCGAGGATGCCGGCCAGGGCGAGCATGCTCAGGGGCGTCTCGTGGGCCGGCTTGACGACCATGGTGCACCCTGCCGCGATGGCCGGGCCGATCTTGCGGGTTCCCATGGCGAGCGGGAAGTTCCACGGGGTGATCATCAGGGTCGGGCCGACCGGCTGTTTCATGGTCACCAGGCGGGTCGCGCCGTTGGGGGCCAACGCATACCGCCCGTGGACCCGGACCGCCTCCTCGCTGAACCAGCGGAAGAACTCGGCCGCGTAGGTCACCTCGCCGCGCGCCTCGGCGACGGTCTTGCCCATCTCGAGAGTCATGAGCGTCGCCAGCTCCTCCGCCCGCTCGTGCATGAGCTCGTATGCGGCGCGCAGCATCTCGCCCCGGTCACGGGGAGCGGTGCGTGCCCAGTCCGCCTGCGCGGCGACCGCTGCGTCGAGCGCCGCCCGTCCGTCCTCGACGGTGCCGTCGGCGACGCTGACCAGGACGGACCCGGTGGCCGGGTCGTGGACATCGAAGCGAGCGCCCCCGGACGACGCGCGCCATTGACCGCCGATGTAGAGGTCGGTGGGGACGGACTCGAGAAGGGACGTCGGTGTCACGGCCATGGATGCCAGCCTAGTGCTCGGATCGGTTCGGTCAGCGGCCGTCGAGGAGTGGACGGGCGGGGTCCCACCGGGTGCCGTCGCGCTCGTCCAGGCGCCTTCGAGCGATGGCGGACAGGGCCTCGAGGACCACGCGGTTGGCCAGGGCGGCGGTGATGTCGGCGTGGTCGTAGGGCGGGCTGACCTCGACCACGTCGATGCCGACCACCGGCAGCTCGAGGCAGATGCGGCGCACGGAGTCGAGGAGCTGGCGCGCCGTGAGACCGCCCGGCTCCGGCGTGCCGGTCCCCGGGGCGTGGCCGGGGTCGCACACGTCGATGTCGACCGACAGGAAGACGCCCTCGCACTCGTCCGTGGCGATGTCGAACGCCTCGGTCAGGCAGTCCTCCAAGCCCCGGTGCACGATCTCGGTCATCTCGAACGACCGCATCCGCTGCTGCGCCATCCAGTCCAGCGTCTCGGGACCGGGCCAGTAGCCCCGCAGCCCGACCTGGAGGAAGCGGTCGCCGCGCAGGGCCCCGGACTCGATGAGGCGACGCATCGGCTGACCGTGGCCCCAGAGCGAGCCGAACTCGATGTCTCCGGTGTCGGCGTGGGCGTCGAAGTGAATCATGGACACCCGCCCGTGGCCGAGGACGTTGGCCACCCCTTTGGCATCGGGATAGGCGATCGAGTGGTCACCGCCGAGCACGAGGGGGATGGCTCCGCTGCGGGTGATCGTTTCCACGGCCTGCTCGATCCGGCCGAGCGTGGTCTCGATGTCACCGGGCGGCAGCTCGACGTCGCCGGCGTCGACGACGCGGAGGTCGCGCAGGCCGTCCGTGCGCAGTGCGAGTGATGGGCGCGACCCGTCGTGTCCGAGGTAGTCGGTCCCGCGGATGGCCATCGGGCCGAACCGCGTGCCCGGTCGGTGGGAGGTGCCGCCGTCGAACGGTGCGCCGAGGATGACCACATCGGCGCCGGCGAACGAGTCGGCGTCGGTGAGGTCGCAGGCCGGAACCCCGAGGAAGGTGAAGTCCGGGCCGAACTGTTGGCCGTACCGGCCGGAGGACGGCGACCCGGACCCGCTCACCGCTCCTCCATACCCCACGGCGACCCGTAGCCCTGCGGCTTGGGAGCCGCGAGGAGCTCGAGGAAGGGAACGGCGTCGAAGGCCTCGGGTCCGAGGATCCCCTTCCCGGCCCAGGTGCCGCTCGCGAGCAGCTCGAGCGCCACGACCGGATTGACGGCCGTCTGCCACACGACGCACTGCGCCCCGTAGTCCCGCATCGTGTCGGCGTTGTCGCTCACGTGGTAGAGGTACACGGACCGGGGCTGACCGTCCTTGTCGCCGCCCTTCCCGACGCCGGTGACGAACAGTCCGGCGCACGTCTTGCCCTCCATCCGAGGTCCGATGGTGGCGGGGTCGGGGAGCACCGCCGCGACGACGTCCCGCGGGCTGACCTCGACACCCTTGACGGAGACCTTCTCGGTGCTGTCGAGACCGAGGGTGTGCAGGGTCCGAAGGATGCCGATCATCTCCTCCCCAAGGCCGTACTTGAAGGTCACCTTGTCGGCGTCGAGCCACCGCGGCATGAGGAGGACCTCCTCGTGCTCGACGTGCACGCACTCGACGGGGCCGATGCCCTCGGGGAACTCGAACACCTCGGGCTCGCTGAACGGCGGCAGCGTGTACCAGCCCTGGTCCTCGTCGAACTCCCGCGCCCGCTCCCAGACGACGGGCGGGTTGAGGCACTCCTCGATGATGGTCCACATCGAGAAGCCGGGCGCGAACACCTCGCCGCCGTGCTCGTCCCGGATGACGAGGTTGGCGCCGTCCCGAGTGCCGAGCTCGTCGATGTGCGAGAACAGGTGGTCGGCGGCGTACCGCGCGAACACGTCCGAGAGGCCCGGCTCGACGCCGATGCCCAGCAAGGCGAGCCGCCCGGCCTCCTCCCAGCTGCGCTCCTGGGCGAACTGCTCGTCCCCGAGCTTGACCCCGACCCTGCTGTAGGGATCGGTGGGGTGCCTCCTCGACAGGCTCATCGCCATGTCGAGGTAGTCCGCACCGGCGGCGAGTGCGCCGTTGAAGATCGGCATGACGAAGCGTGGGTCGACGGCGTTGAGGACGTGTGTGGCCCGGTGCTCGCGAGCCAGCGCGGCGACGGCCGACTCGTCGCTCGCGTCGACCTGTGCGGCGCTGAGCCGACTCTCACCCGGGCGCCGCGCGACCGCGGCCGCGACGGTCGCCCTGGCGCGCGCGAGGTCGTAGTCCGCGACGACGAAGGCTTCGAAGAAGTCTCGCTCGACGGCGATCTTGGCGGCGGCGTCGCCGACGCCCCCTGCACCGATCATGAGAACACGCACTGGATCATGCCTTTCGGTCACGGCGGGAGCTGAGCATCTGACCGATGACCACCACGGTCAGCGCAATGAGGAACATGACGGTGCCCACGACGAAGATCTCGACCGGGGTGCCGCGCTGGGCCGCCCCCCAGACGTACATGGGGAACGTGATGGAGGACGGGCTCGCGTTGAAGTTGGTGATGATGTAGTCGTCGAAGCTGAGGGAGAACGCGAGCAACGCGCCTGCTGCGATCCCCGGGGCGGCGAGCGGCAGGGTCACCCGCAGGAAGGTCTGGAACGGGTTGGCTCCGAGGTCCGCAGCCGCCTCCTCCAGTCGCGGGTCGAGGGAGCTGACGCGCGCCTTGACGGCGACGACGACGAAGGAGAGGCAGAACATGATGTGTGCGATCGTGATGTTGACCGCTCCCGAGGGGATCCCGGCCATGACGAAGAGGGTGAGCAGGCTCGAGCCCATGACGACCTCGGGGGTCGCCATCGGCATGAAGATCAGGAGGTTGGTGCCGGATCGACCGCGGAAGCGGTGTCTGCCGAGCGCGAATGCGACGAGGGTGCCGAGGACCGTGGCCACGAACGCTGCGATGAACCCGATCCGCAGGCTGAGGCCGAGCGCCTCGCAGAGCCCGGGACTGCCGCACGGGTTGAGCCAGGCCGCGGCGGAGAACTCGTTCCACTCGTAGTTGTAGCGGCCACGCGGGTCGTTGAACGAGAAGATCGCGACGACGAGGTTGGGGATGAGCAGGTACGCGAGCACCGCGAGGGCCGCGAAGGCCAGCAGATGGCGCTTGATCCACGTCATCACACCAGCTCCTCTGTCCCGGCCCGGCGCACGTACAGGGCGACCAACGTCACGATCATGATCAGCAGGATGAACGACAGCGCCGCGGCCTGCGGGTAGTCGAGGACCCTGAGGAACAGACTGTCGATGACCTGGCCGATCATGACCGTCTGGGTGTTGCCGAGCAGCCGACTGTTGATGTAGTCACCGGTCGCCGGGATGAACGTCAAGAGGGTTCCGGCCACGACCCCCGGCAGCGAGAGCGGCCAGATGACGTGACGGAATGTCTGCCACCCTGACGCGTACAGGTCCCGAGCAGCCTCCATGTAGCGCGGGTCGAGGCGTTCCAGTGCCGCGTACAGGGGAAGGATCATGAAGGGGAGGAAGTTGTAGGTCAGACCGGCCATGACGGCGAACTTGCTGTTGAGGAGCGTCCCGCCCGTGGTGAGCGTGAGCCACTCCAGGAGGTTGATCAGACCGGTCCGTTCGAAGAAGTCACTGACCACTCCCCCGTCGCTGAGGATGATGCGCCACGCGAGCGTCCGGATGAGGAAGCTCGTGAAGAACGGCGCGATGACGAGGATGAGCATGATGTTCTTCCACCGCCCCGCCTTCTGAGCCATGAAATAGGCGAGAGGGTAGGCCAGGAGAAGACCGAAGAACGTCGCGGTGGCGGCGTAGCCGAGGGAGCGGAGCAGCTGCGGCCAGTACTCCGACAGTGCCTGCGGGTAGACGCTGAGGTTCCCCGTGAAGACAAAGCCGTCGTAGACGTTGCCCTCCTGCAGCGACTGAGAGCCGAGGGTGACCATCGGGGTGGCGTAGAAGAGAGCGAGCCACAGCAGGCCGGGCAGGAGAAGCGCGTACGGAACCCAGTTGCGACGAGGGCGCTGCGCCGGGGCGGCCGTCGCACCGCCCCCACCGAGCGCCGCGCCGACGCTAGGCATCCCGCAGCCCGGTGTCGAACATCCCGGCGTCCTGGTCCTGACTCGCGTCCAGGACGAACTCGCTGCCGGGCTCCCACGACACGTCGACGGACTCCCCGACTCGGGCCCGAGGGGACCCGTCGTTCGGCTGGACCACGGTCACCTCATGACCCCAGGGGAGGCGCACCAGGTACTGCGTCGCGACCCCGGCGAAGGAGGCGTCGGTGACAGTGCCGTCCAGGTGGTTGCGGCCGCTGCGGTCCAGGCGCAGCTTCTCCGGCCGGACGCCGACGAAGACATCCCGGACTCCGGTCGGGATGTGCTCCGCGGCGACCTGGATCTCATGCCCGTGGCAGTCTGCGGTAGCCAGCCCATCACCGCCCAGCCCCGTGACTCGGGAGGTGAGCAGGTTGGACTGGCCGAGGAAGTTCGCCACGAACGTGGAGGCGGGGTGGTCATAGAGGTCCGCCGGCGGCCCGACCTGCTCGAGGTTCCCCGCATTCATCACCGCCACCGTGTCGGCCATGGTCATGGCCTCCTCCTGGTCGTGGGTGACGTGCACGAAGGTGATCCCCACCTCGGACTGGATGCGCTTGAGCTCGATCTGCATCTGGCGGCGCAGCTTGAGGTCCAGAGCACCGAGCGGCTCGTCGAGCAGCAGGACGTTGGGTCGGTTGACGATCGCCCGAGCGAGCGCCACCCGTTGCTGCATCCCGCCGGAGAGCTGGTTGGGCTTCTTCTTGGCCGTGTGCCCCAGCTCGACCAGGTCGAGCGCCTCCTGGGCCTTGCGCATCGCGTCCTTGTCACCCCGGCGCTTGAGACCGAACGCCACGTTGTCGAGGATCTTCATGTGCGGGAAGAGCGCATAGCTCTGGAAGACCGTGTTGACGTTGCGGCGATGCGCCTTGACGTGCGTGATGTCCACGTCACCGATGCGGATGGTCCCCGAGGTGGGGTCCTCGAGCCCCGCGATCATGCGCAGAGTCGTCGTCTTCCCGCATCCGGAGGGGCCGAGGAGGGCGAAGAACGACCCCTCCGGGATGGTCAGATCCAGGCTGTTGACCGCCGTGAACGACTCGAACTTCTTGCTCAGCTGCTCCAGGCACAGGTCGCCCGACGGGTGCTCGGTCACGGTCGTATCGTCTCCCTCGGTGGTGCTCGGTGGGGCGTAGGCGGCGTCAGCCGACCACGATCGCCTGGTACTTGGCGTTGAAGTCGGTCTCTTCCTCGTTGCTCAGACCGCGGAAGACCTGAGCCCGCGAGAGGACCTCGTCCGTCGGCACGATCAGGGGATTCTCGGCGAGCTCGGGATCCAGCTCGACGAGCGCCTCGGTCGTGCCCTGCACCGGCGGGATGTAGTTGACCCAGGCGGCCACCTCGGCCATCACCTGCGGGTCGTAGTAGTGGTCGATGAGCAGCTCGGCGTTCTTCTTGTGCTTGGCCATCGCGGGGATGACGAAGTTGTCCGACCAGAGCGTGAAGCCCTTCTCGGGCAGGGCATAGCCCAGGTCCGGGTTGTCGAACTGGAGCTGGACCACGTCACCGGTCCACGCCACGCAGGCGGCGATGTCACCTGACGCCAGCGGTTGGGTGTACTCGTTGCCCGTGAAGCCCTGGAGCTGACCACGGTCCTTGGCGTCCTGGATGACGGCGATCGCCTCGTCGAAGTCCTCCGTCGTGAAGCTGTCGAGGCTCTTGCCGAGCTCCATGAGGACGAGACCCACGGTGTCCCGCATCTCGGTGAGCAGCGTGACCCGACCCTTGAGAGCAGGGTCGTTGAGGAGCTGGTCCATCGACTCGACCGCACGACCACCGGTCGCCGCGGGGTTGTAGCCGATGCCGGCGAAGCCCGATTGCCACGGCAGCGAGAACCGGCGGCCCTGGTCGAACTCGACCTCGGAGAGCGACTCGACGAGGTTGGCCTCGGCATTGGGCATGTTCGCGTAGTCGAGCTCCTGCACGTAGCCCTGGCGGATGAGCCGCGCCACCATCCAGTCCGTGCTGCACCAGACGTCACGACCCGTGTCCTGACCGGCCTCCAGGAGCGGACGGACCTTGGCGTAGAACTCGTCGTTGTCGTTGTAGTCCTCGGTGTAGTTCACGGCGATGCCGGTGGCTGCGGTGAAGGCCTCGAGTGAGGGACGGTTGCCGGCGTCGTCGACGTCGATGTACTCCGGCCAGTTGGACCAGTTGACGACCTTCTCGCTGTCGGACAGGTCCTCCTGGGTCGCCGCGGCGCCTCCCGTGGCGGTGCCGCCACCGGTGCCCTCGCTCCCGCACGCTGAGAGGGCTGCCACGCTCAGACCGGCGAAGCCGAGCAGAGCAGTGCGACGGCTGACGAGCCCACGTGCGAGTGCGGCGCGGGCAGCGGGTGAGGTGAGGTCGGGCGTGCGTGTCATCGGTCGAATCGTGCCTTTCGTGGGTCGGACCGTGTGGTCCTGGCAGGTGGGAGATGGGTGGCAGGGGCGAATGGTCGGGGTCCGCCCGGCGGCGAGCCGGGCAGGGGCTCAGCTCTCGATGTTGGCCATGACGTGCTTGATGCGGGTGTAGTCCTCGAGTCCGTACATCGACAGGTCCTTGCCGTAGCCGGAGTTCTTGAAACCGCCGTGCGGCATCTCGGCAACGAGCGGGATGTGCGTGTTGATCCACACGCAGCCGAAGTCGAGAGCCTTGCTCATCCGCATGGCCCGACCGAAGTCCTTGGTCCACACCGACGAGGCAAGACCGTACTGGACCCCGTTGGCGTTCCGCAGGGCCTCGGCCTCGTCCGAGAAGCGCTGGACGGTGATGACCGGGCCGAAGATCTCGTTCTGGATGACCTCGTCGTCCTGCTTCAGCCCGGACACCACCGTCGGCTGGAGGTAGAAGCCGTCGCCGAGCTCGCCGATGCGCGAGCCCCCGGCCTGGACGCTCGCGTGGGCGGGCAGGCGCTCGAGGAACCCGGTGACGCGCTCGAGCTGGCTTGCGTTGTTGACCGGGCCGAGGAGCGCGTCCTCGTCGTCCGGCAGCCCGACCTTGGCTTCGGACGAGGCGTATCGGGCGAGTGCCGCGACGAACTCGTCGTGGATGCTGTCGGCGACGAGCACACGTGTCGCGGCCGTGCAGTCCTGCCCGGCGTTGAAGTACCCGGCGACGGCGATGCCTTCCACCGCAGCGTCGAGGTCGGCGTCGTCGAACACGACCACCGGCGCCTTGCCGCCGAGCTCGAGGTGGACCCGCTTGAGCTGCCGGCTCGCACTCTCGGCGACCTGCATACCGGCCCGGACCGACCCGGTGATCGCGACGAGCGCGGGCGTCGGGTGCTCGACGAGTGCGCGACCGGTCTCCCGGTCACCGGTGATGACGTTGAGGGTGCCGGCGGGTAGGTGCTTGCCGGCGATCTCGGCGAGCAGCAACGTCGTCTCGGGTGTGGTGTCGCTCGGCTTGAGGACGACGGTGTTGCCGGCCGCCAGCGCGGGACCGATCTTCCAGACCGCCATCATCATCGGGTAGTTCCACGGGGTCACCTGGCCGACGACACCGATCGGCTCGCGGCGGATCCAGCTCGTGTGTCCCGCCATGTACTCACCCGCCGACTTGCCCTCGAGCACCCGCGCCGCACCGGCGAAGAAGCGGAGCTGGTCGAGCATCGGGGGGATCTCCTCCGAGGCGGTCAACGCGTGCGGCTTACCCGTGTTCTCTGCTTCGAGGGAGATGAACTCGGAAGCGCGGTCCTCGATCTCGTCCGCGATCCTCAGCAGCGCCTGCTGACGCTCGCTCGGCGTCGACTGGCCCCACTCCTCGAAGGCTGTGGCCGCTGCCGCGTAGGCCGCGTCGACGTCCTCCGCCGAGCTCACCGGAGCCTGGGCCACGACCGAGCCGGTCGAGGGGTTCACGAGGTCGGTGGTCGCGTCACTGCGGGCGTCGACGAACTCGCCGCCGACGTAGTTCTTCAGGGTGCGGGGACTGCTCATGAGGGCGGAGGTTGCCTTTCGGATCGGCCGGGGTGGTGACCACCGGCACCGGCGTGAGCGGGTCGCCGGACAGAAGTGACCGGCGTGCCAACGATAGACCGCACACAACTGTTTCGGGAGGTAATCGGCGATAACATTCACGAAACGACCGCTCGACAGACGCCCAGCGACGGATTCCTGTGCGTTATGTGTCGCTCGCGTCGGGTTGCTGTGTCACGATATCCAGCATGCGACGCGCGCAGAACGGGACTCGGTCGACGGCAGACCCGCGCCTGGACGACATCTCCAAGGCGATCATCGAGGTGCTCCAGGTGGACGGGCGCGCCTCCTACGCGGCGATCGCCAAGGAGGTCGGGCTCTCTGAGGCCGCGATCCGCCAGCGGGTTCAGCGACTCCTGGACGCGGGCATCATGCAGATCGTGGCGGTGACCGACCCGATCCAGGTCGGGTTCCGCCGGCAGGCGATGATCGGCATCCGCGTGAGCGGGGACCTCGGTCCGGTCGGGGACGCGCTCGCCGAGATGCCCGAGGTCGACTACGTCGTGACCACCGCCGGGAGCTTCGACATCCTCGCGGAGGTCGTCTGCGAGGACGACGAGCAGCTGCTCGACCTCCTCTCGAGCCGAATCCGACAGCTCGACGGCGTCGTCTCGACCGAGACCTTCGTCTATCTCAAGCTCAACAAACAGCACTACAACTGGGGCACCCGGTGACCACCGGCCCAAAGGAAGCGGACCGCATGACCGACCAGACGCATACCCCCCTCGGCACCTCCTACGCGGAGGCGGCGCGGGACCACCTGTGGATGCACTTCACCCGGCACTCGGTGTTCGAGCCGACGGAGCGAGGTGGACTGGGGCAGGACGTCCCCGTCATCGTCCGCGGCGAGGGCCACCGGGTGTGGGACAGCACCGGCAAGGAGTACATCGACGGCCTGGCCGGACTGTTCGTCAACCAGGTCGGGCACGGGCGCACGGAGATCGCCGAGGCGATGGCGCGACAGGCGAGCCAGCTCGCGTTCTTCCCGCTGTGGTCCTATGCGCACCCGCGGGCGATCGAGCTCGCCGAGCGTCTCGCTGCCGGCGCACCCGGCGACCTGAACCGCGTGTTCTTCACCACCGGCGGCGGGGAGGCCGTCGAGACCGCCTGGAAACTCGCCAAGCAGTACTTCAAGCTGATCGGCAAGCCGACCAAGCACAAGGTGATCTCGCGCTCGGTCGCCTACCACGGCACACCCCAGGGCGCGCTCTCGATCACCGGCATCCCCGCCGCCAAGGAGGTCTTCGAGCCGCTCGTCCCCGGCGCCTTCAAGGTGCCGAACACGAACATCTACCGAGCACCGCAGGGTCTTCGTGACGACGAGAAGGCTTTCGGGCTCTGGGCGGCGGACCGGATCGGTGAGGCCATCGAGTTCGAGGGTCCCGACACCGTGGCGGCCGTCTTCCTCGAGCCGGTGCAGAACTCGGGCGGCTGCTTCCCGCCGCCGCCGGGATACTTCGAACGGGTCCGCGAGATCTGTGACGAGTACGACGTCCTGCTCGTCTCGGACGAGACGATCTGCGCCTTCGGTCGCATCGGCTCGATGTTCGCCTGCGACGACTTCGGCTACCAGCCGGACATCATCACCACCGCCAAGGGCGTGACGTCGGGGTACGCCCCGCTGGGCCTCATGGTGGCCAGCGACCGGCTCTTCGAGCCGTTCCGGCACGGCACGACCAGCTTCCCGCACGGGTACACGTGGGGTGGGCACCCGGTGTCGTGCGCGGCCGCGATGGCCAACCTCGACGTCTTCGAGCGCGAAGGCCTCAACGACCACGTCAAGGAGAACGCCGGCCGGTTCCGGGCGGCGCTCGACACCCTCGCCGACCTGCCGATCGTCGGAGACGTCCGTGGAGCCGGGTTCTTCTACGGCATCGAGCTCGTCAAGGACAAGGAGACCCGCGAGACCTTCGACGACGACGAGTCCGAGCGGCTCCTGCGGGGCTACCTGTCCCGGGCGCTCTTCGACGCGGGCATCTACTGCCGCGCCGACGACCGGGGAGACCCGGTCATCCAGCTCGCTCCCCCGCTGACGATCGGGCCGACCGAGTTCGAGGACATCGCCTCCCGCCTGCGGTCGGTCCTCAAGGACGCCGAGCAGCACCTGTGAGCCGGCGCTCCCCGCTGTGGTGGGACACGGCGGGGCCGACCACCGCATACGACGGCGAACTCCCTCCCGCGGTCGACGTCGCCATCGTCGGCGGCGGGCTGACCGGTCTCTGGTCCGCCTACTACCTCCTCGAGCACCAGCCCGACCTGTCCGTGCTGGTCCTCGAGACCGAGCACGTGGGCTTCGGTGCGAGTGGTCGCAACGGTGGTTGGGTCTCGGCGCTCTGGCCGGTCTCGCCCGAGGTCGTCGCGCAGCGCCATGGGCGACCAGCTGCGCTCGACCTCATGGCCGCGCTGCGCGAGACGGTCGACGAGGTCGGCGCGCGTTGTGCCGCCGAGGGCATCGACGCCGGCTTCGTCAAGGGGGGCACCCTCGCGATGGTCCGGTCCGCGGCTCACGAGCGACGGGCGCGTGCCGAGGTCGCGCACTCGGCCACGTGGGGCCTCGGCACCGTCTGGCTCGACGCCGCGGAGGCCCGCCGGCGACTGGCCGCGGTCGACGTTCGCGGCGCGACGTTCAACCCCAACTGTGCTCGCGTCCATCCACGACGGCTCGTCGACGGCCTGGCCCGCGTCGTCGCCGACCGGGGGGCACTGATCCGTGAGGCCCGGCGGGTCTCGGGCATCGAGCGCGGCATCGTGACCCTTGACGACGGCCAGCGGATCGGCGCTCGGCACGTGCTCCGCGCAACCGAGGCCTGGACGTCGCAGGTGACCGGCCACGAGCGTGACATCGCCCCCGTCTACTCCCTCATGGTCGCCACCGAGCCGCTCGACGAGGAGCGATGGGCCTCCGTCGGCCTCGCCGCACGTGAGGTCTTCACCGACCACGGCCACGTCGTGATCTACGGACAGCGCACGGTCGACGACCGGATCGCCTTCGGCGGCAGGGGCGCTCCGTACCACTTCGCCTCCAGGATCCGCCCCGACTACGACCACGAGCGACGGGTCTTCCGCGACCTCACCCGGGTCCTGCACGCCATGCTCCCGCAGCTGTCCGACGTGGAGGTGACCCATACCTGGGGAGGCCCCCTCGGGATCGCGCGTGACTGGCATCCGTCGGTCGGCTACGAGGACGGTATGGGCTGGGCGGGAGGCTATGTGGGTGACGGCGTTGCGGCGACCAACCTCGCCGGTCGCACGCTCGCCGATCTCACGCTGGGACGACGCTCACCCCTGACCGGCCTGCCGTGGGTGGGCCACCGCTCCCCCGCGTGGGAGCCGGAGCCGTTGCGCTGGCTCGGCATCAACGCCGGCCTCCGGCTCGCGCACCTCGCGGACCGCGAGGAACGCCGCACCGGCTCACCCGCACGGCTCGGCCGGTTGCTCGGGCGGCTCACCGGAGGACACTGAGCGCCCGCCCACGTCGCTCCGGTCGGCGGTCATCCGGCCCGACGCCTCCTCCAGACGGGCCGGTGCAGCGCACTACGGTGGGTGCTCATGCACGAGATCCACTCCGGCACAGCGCTTCAGCAGGCCCTCGACGCGGGCACGCCGCTGACGCAGCTGCGACTCCAGGGTCTGGATCTCACGCCCTTCCAGGAGTCGCTGTTCGGCCGTAGCGACATCGAGGGGCTCGTCGTCCTCGGTGGGACGGTGCCGGCTGATCTCGAGACGCACCTGCGCCGCAACGGCGCGATCATCTTCCCGAAGGACCCGCACGCCCCGGTGTCGGTCTACCGGGCGAGGCTCTACCACCCGGTCGAGCTCTACACCGGCCTCGCCGGCCACGGATATGCCTCGACGCCAGACGCCCACGCCTACGCGTGGGCGACCGACACCTCCCTCGGCAGGGACACCTACGTCACGATGCTGCGTGCCATCCACGACGACGCGATGAGCGATGCTCTCAGCGAGATCCTCGACGACCGGCCGGTCGTCGGCGTCATGGGCGGGCACAGCCTGGCTCGTGGCAGCAGCGGGTTCAGAGCGGCCGCGATGCTCGGTCACGCTCTCGTCGCGGCCGGGCACCTCGTCATCACCGGTGGTGGCCCCGGGGCCATGGAGGCCGCGAACCTCGGCGCCTTCACCCGCTCCTCGGAGGCGCTCGAGGACGCCCTCGACCGGCTGGCGGCGGTCGCGGGGTTCCGGCCGAGCATCGACGACTGGGCGCGGCTCGCCTTCGAGGTGCGCCGCGACATCGCCGCGGGGCAACCCCGGGACGAGCGCCCGCACAGTATCGGGATCCCCACGTGGTTCTACGGTCATGAGCCGACCAACGTCTTCGCGCACGCGATCGCGAAGTACTTCTCGAACGCCCAGCGGGAGGACGGTCTGATCACCCGCTCCACGGCGGGTATCGTCGTGCTCCCGGGGGCCGCCGGGACCGTTCAGGAGATCTTCCAGGCCTGTACCCCGTTGTACTACCACGACGAGGACATGCCGGGTCACCAGCTCCCCAGACTCGTCCTCGTCGGTGTCGAGCACTGGACCGAGACGCTTCCGGCGTGGCCGCTGGTGAGGTCGCTCGCTGCGCATCGCCCGATGGCCGACCACGTCCACCTCGTCGATGACGTGACCGAGGCCATGGCGTACTTCGGCGGCTGACCCGCGAGTCCTCGCAGTGGTGTTGTGTCAGGCGAGGCACCGCAGCATCCTGGCCTCATGAACGCAGCTCGCACGATGCAGGCCTGGGTCGCGACGGGGCACGGCGGCGGAAGGGGACGCATCCGCGCCGTCGAGCGGCCGATACCTCGCACCCGGTCGGGGGAGGTTCTCGTCCGTGTCGAGGCCTGCGGCGTCTGCCGCACCGACCTGCACGTGACCGACGGCGACCTGCCCACCCACCGCAAGCAGGTCGTCCCCGGGCACGAGGTGGTCGGACGCGTCGTGGAGACGAACGGGCCCGGTCGCTTCGACGTGGGGGACAGGGTGGGAGTCGCGTGGCTGCGCGGTACGTGCGGGGAGTGCCGGTGGTGCCGCGAGGGGGCTGAGAACCTCTGCGACGGCGCCGTGTTCACCGGCTGGGACGAGGACGGCGGTTATGCCGAGCTCGTCACGGCCCCCGCCGCATTCGCCTACTCCGTCCCGGAGTCCCTCCCCGTCGAGCAGGCGGCACCTCTGCTCTGTGCGGGGATCATCGGATACCGCGCCCTGAGCCGGACCAGGCTACCGCCGGGGGGCCGGCTGGGGATCTACGGCTTCGGCGCCAGCGCACACCTCACCGCCCAGATCGCCCTCGCCAGGGGCGCCGAGGTGCACGTGCTCACCCGTGGTGAGCGTGCCCGCGACCTCGCCCGCGAGCTCGGTGCGGCATCCGCCGGGGAGGCGTATGCTGCCCCGCCCGTCGCTCTCGACGCCGCCATCGTCTTCGCCCCGGCCGGCGAGCTCGTGCCTGTGGCGCTCGAGGCGCTGGAACGGGGCGGGACCCTGGTGACGGCGGGCATTCACATGAGCGAGATCCCACCGCTCGACTACGGACGCCATCTCTTCCTGGAGAAGCACCTTACGTCGGTCACAGCCAACACCCGAGCCGACGGGGCCAGGCTCCTCACCCTCGCAGACCGGTTGGGGATCCGCGCTCACGTGACGTGCTACCCCTTCGCCGAGGCCGACCGCGCCCTGGACGACCTCTCCGACGGCCGGGTCACAGGGGTGGCGGTCCTCAAGGACTGAGTGCAGGCCAGGTCCGGCTCGCTCCGGACGACCGGCTGGGCCATCGGGCCGGACCCGACCGGTCAGGGACGGGTCAGCAGCACGATACCCAGACACATCTCGTCCGTCGTGCCCTCGCCCCAGACCACGTAGCGATCGGGCACGCCCTGGAGCGCGGGCAGGAGGTCCCGCAACCCCTGGTCATGGGTGCACGTGACCGTGATCGTGTCACCCGGCTCGACGAGCGCCGGCTCGTCGAGAGGAACGGCGCCCTGGTCGTCGAAGTCCCACACCGGGATGTCCAGCACGCGACGCTCGTCGGGGGTGCCGGCGTTGACGTCGATGGTGATGCTCTTGCCCAGCAGGTGCATGTGACCGGACACGGCGCGGATCGTGCCCGGCTCGTGGAACTCCCGGGTGCATGACTGGGTCGGACCCGGTTCGGCCTTGCCGCACAGGAAATGGAGCCGGTCGCCGGTGCGGCCGACGTCCCCGAAGCGGTCGACGACGTCGGCGACGGCGCGGTGTCGGACGCACAACCCACCCTGGTTGCGCTCGCGGCACGGCAGCTCGACGGGAGCAGGCAGGAGCATCGTCTCCAGCTCTGCCCGCGTGCCGTCGTCGTCCGCAACGCGCAGGCGCACCGTGCTGCGGTCCTCCCCGCCGCCGCCGAGCAGGCTGTAGTGCATCTGGACCACGAGTCGGCTGCCGTGTGCCAGCGGGATGCCGAGATCCTCGCCGAGAACACGTTCCCCGCCGCCCGGGGCCCAGGCCCCCACCCAGGTCGCCCGGTCCAGGCCCTCACCGGGGGCGCTCTCGAGTCCCGACCCGCCGAAGCAGGAGTAGCCCGGGTCCGGCTCCGCCGACTCGAGCGCGGTCGCCTCATCAACGCGGTCGGGATCGACCTTGTGCACGATGACGTGGTGGACGACGTTCGGGTTGCCCGGTTTGATGTCGACACCCGACACGAGCGAGTCGCGCGCTAGCCCTGGGTCGAGCACGAAGCAGCGGTAGTCGTCGGTCCCTGGCGGCTCCGCCACCGGGGTGTATGCGACGGGCAGGCTGACATCGACGAAGCGTTCCCCGTCGCGCAGCGGAGCGACGGCGGGTGCGACCTCGGCGGTCGGGCCCTCGCCGTCCGACGCCGCGGAGTCCGCTCCGTGATGCACCGGAGTAGACGACGCCGGTCGGGACGTCTCGAGCGCACCGGGGTCGGCGCAGGCGGTCAGGAGCAGACCCGCACCCAGCGCAAGGGCGACGAACCGCAGGCGACCGGCGGCCCTAGGCACCCGGCACCTGCCCGGCCGCCAGCTGCCCACAGGCCCCATCGATGTCGGAGCCCCGGGTGTCACGCACGGTCGTGGGGATTCCGTGGGCCCGGAGTCGCTCGACGAACTGCTGCTGGACCCCTGGGCGCGAGGCGGTCCACTTCGACCCGGGCGTCGGGTTGAGCGGAATGGGGTTCACGTGCACCCACCCCCGGCCGCGCGCGGTGAGCTTCTCGCCGAGCAGGTCGGCGCGCCACGTGTGATCGTTGATGTCGCGGATCAGGGCGTACTCGATGGAGACCCGTCGCCCCGTCGTGTCGAAGTACCTGCGCGCCGCGTCGAGGGCCTCGTCGACACTCCACCTCGTGTTGATGGGGACGAGCTCGTCGCGCAGCTCGTCGTCGGGAGCGTGCAGGGACAGCGCCAGGGTCACGGGCACGCCCTCTGCGGCCAACCGGTCGATGCCGGGCACGAGACCGACGGTCGACATCGTCACCCCACGGGCCGACATGCCGAGGCCGTCCGGTGCCGGGTCGGTCAGCCGGCGGATGGCCCCGATGGCCGCCTTGTAGTTGGCCAGCGCCTCTCCCATCCCCATGAACACGACGTTGGACACCCGCAGCGGAGCAGCACGGTCGGCCTCGGTGAGCCCCGGGATCTCACCACGGCGCAACAGTCGGGCCGCGTGGACGACCTGCTCGACGATCTCCGCGGCCGAGAGGTTGCGGGTCAGCCCCGCCTGGCCGGTCGCGCAGAACGGGCAGTTCATGCCACAGCCCGCCTGGCTCGATATGCACATGGTCACCCGGTCGGGATAGCGCATCAGGACCGACTCCACGAGCGCACCGTCGTGCAGGCGCAGCACCGACTTGACCGTCATTCCGTCGTCGGCGGTGATCGTGTGGACGGGCGTGAGCAGGGTCGGGAGTGCCGCCGCCACCAGCCCGGACCGCTCGCCCTTGGGCAGGTCGGTCATCTCGTCCGCGTCGACCACGAGCCGCTCGAAGTAGTGGGTGGACAACTGTCGAGCCCGAAATCCCCGGTGTCCGAGCGAGGTCACGAACTCCGTGCGTTCCTGCGGTGCGAGATCGGCGAGGTGCGTCGGCGGTTTCCCACGGCGTGGAGCCGCGAAGACCAGCTGCCCGGGCCGGGGGCGGGTGGTCTCCACGGAGTCGCTGCGGTCGGTCACTGGATCCTCGCTCACGCGATCGGGACGGCGAACGCGAGCGTGAGCCATAGCAGCGGGGCGGTCATGACGAGGCTGTCGATGCGGTCCATGACGCCGCCGTGGCCGGGCAGCAGCGAGCTCATGTCCTTGATGCCGAGATCGCGCTTGATCGAGCTCTCGATGAAGTCGCCGACGGTCGCCAGCGCGGCCGCTGCGGCCCCGATCAGGGTGCCGTGCCACCAGGTCGCCTCCGGCCAGAACTGCCACATGGCGACCGAGCCGATGAGGGCACAGGTCAGGACCGACCCCGCGAACCCCTCCCAGGACTTCTTCGGGCTGATCGAGGGAGCCATCGGATGCTTACCCACGAGGACGCCCACCGCATACCCGCCGATGTCGCTGAACACGGTGACGAGGATGAAGAAGATGACCCGCAGGTGCCCGTCTGGCGCCGCGAGAAGCAGTGCGACGAACGCGCCGAGGAAGCACGGGTAGAGCGCCGTGAAGGCCCCGGCGCTGACGTCGCGCAGCGCACCCGTCACACCATCGGCGACCCGCCACAGCAACACGCCGACCACCGTCAGGCCCAGGGCGATCAGCTGCGCCTCGGCACCCCGGTAGTAGGCCACGACGATCATGGCCGCCCCGCCGATGAGGACGGGGACGATCGGCACCCGCACCTGGACCGACTGCAGGGCCCGACTCAGCTCCCAGACTCCGACCGCCATGACGAGTAGGACCAGGACGAGGAAGAGCTCCTTGACGAAGAGCAGGGACCCCAGCGCGACGACCGCGAGCAGCACGCCGATGCCGATCGCGGCCTTGAGGTCGCGTCCGGCCTTCGAGGGAGCGGCCGGCGCCCCTCCGCCGCCGCTGCGGGAGCGCCGGGTCGGAGGCTGGGCCGCCTCGGGTGCGTCGTTCGTCATGGGTATGCGGTGCTCGCCTCTGCTGTGTCGCCGCGGGTCTCGCCGGCCCCGGTCCGGGTGCTGCGCCCCGTCGCCGGTCGCCTCAGACCTCGAGCAGCTCGGCCTCCTTGTGCTTGAGCGCCTCGTCGATGGCGTCGACGTGCTTCTTGGTCAGCGACTCCAGCTCCTTCTCGGCGCGGGTGCCCTCGTCCTCGCCGACCTCTCCGTCCTTGACGAGCTTCTCGATCGCGTCCTTGGCGTGGCGGCGGATGTTGCGGACCGCGACCCGGCCCTCCTCGCCCGTGTGCTTGGCCATCTTGATGTACTCCCGGCGGCGCTCCTCGGTCAGCTGCGGCAGGTTGAGCCGGATCACGTTGCCGTCGTTGCTCGGGTTGACCCCGAGGTCGGCGTCCCGCAGCGCCTTCTCGATCGCGGACATCGAGCCCTTGTCGTAGGGGCTGACCAGCACGGTGCGGGCCTCGGGCGTCTGGAAGGAGGCGAGTTGTTGGAGCGGGGTCGGAGCGCCGTAGTAGTCGACGACGACCTTGTTGAACATGCCCGGGTGGGCGCGGCCTGTGCGGATGCCGGCGAGGTCGTCCTTGGTGACCTCGACGGCTTTCTCCATCTTCTCCTCGGCCTCGAACAGGGTGTCGTCGATCATCTCGTCCTTCGTCTCTCTCGATGGTTCGCCCGCGGCGGGGTGTCAGCCGCAAGTCTCTCAGGTCGGCAGCGGCCGCGTCAGCCGGAGGTGACGAGGGTTCCGATCGGCTCGCCCCGCAGCGCCCGGGTGATGTTGCCGTCGCCCTCCATCCCGAACACGACCATGGGAAGCCGGTTCTCCATGCAGAGGCTGAAGGCCGCGGCGTCGACGACCTTGAGGTTGCCCCGAAGGGCCTCCGAGAACGTGACGCGGTCCAGCTTGCGGGCCTGTGGGTCGGTCCTGGGGTCGGCGTCGTAGACCCCGTCCACGCCGCTCTTGGACATGAGGACGGCGTCGCACTTGCACTCGAGGGCCCGCTGCGCACTCACGGTGTCCGTCGAGAAGTACGGCATCCCCGCGCCCGCGCCGAAGATCACGACCCGGCCCTTCTCGAGGTGCCGGATCGCCCGACGGGGGATGTAGGGCTCGGCCACCTGCCCCATCGTGATCGCGGTCTGGACGCGGGTGTCGATGCCCTCCTTCTCGAGGAAGTCCTGGAGGGCGAGACAGTTCATCACCGTGCCGAGCATGCCCATGTAGTCGGCGCGTGAGCGCTCCATACCCTTCTGCTGCAGTTCGGCACCGCGGAAGAAGTTGCCGCCGCCGACGACGACCGCGACCTGGATACCCTCGGTGACCGCGGCGGCGATCTGCTGGGCGATGTCCCGAACGACGTCGGGGTCGACGCCGATCCGGCCACCGCCGAAGACCTCACCGGAGAGCTTGAGCAGGACCCGTCGGGGCCGTCCAGCGCTCTCGCCGTCCCGAACGGCACGCGCGGACGGCTCGGCAGGTGGAGTGGGACGGCGGAGGGTCGCTTCGGCACTGGTCACGGGCGTCCTCCTGGAACGGCGCGGATGGGCGGTCGTTCGATCCTGCCACACGCCGTCGGCGGCTCGGGCATCCGAGTCCTCAGCGCCTCCGTCGAGCGGTGGGCCGACACGTCGCAGGGTGAACATGGTGACGCCCCGCGGCGCGAGGCGCAGCGGGGCGTCACGTGACGTTCGGCGCTTTCTCAGCCGCCGACGCGGAACCGGGCGAAGCCGGTCGCGGTGGCGCCGGCCTCCTCGAGAACCTTGGCGACGGTCTTCTTGGCGTCCTTGGCGAACGCCTGCTCGAGCAGGACGTTCTCCTTGAAGAACCCGTTGACCCGACCCTCGACGATCTTCGGCAGGGCCGCCTCGGGCTTGCCCTCCTCGCGAGCCGTCGCCTCGGCGACCCGACGCTCGTTCTCGACGGTCTCCTCGGCGATCTCGGAGCGGTCGAGCACGGAGGGGCTGAAGGCCGCGATGTGCATCGCGATGTCACGGGCGGTGCCCTCGTCGCCACCCTGGGTCGCGACGAGCACGCCGATCTGCGCGGGCAGGTCGGGGCTGGTCTTGTGCAGGTAGGAGACGACATTCTGGCCCTCGAGGCGAGCGACTCGCTTGACCTCGATCTTCTCGCCGATGGTGGCGTTGGCCTCGTCGAGCAGGTCCTTGACGGTCTTGCCGCCGTCGGTGTCGGCCGCGAGCAGCGACTCGGCATCGGTCGCGCGCGAGGCGACGGCCACGCCGAGCACCTCGTCGGCGAGGGCGCCGAAGCGCTCGCCCTTGGCGACGAAGTCGGTCTCGCAGAGGACCTCGACGAGGGTGCCGGCGCCGCCCTCGGCGCGGGCGGTGACGAGCCCGTTGGAGGCGGTGCGGCCCTCGCGCTTGGTGACGCCCTTGAGGCCCTTGACGCGAAGGATCTCCTCGGCCTTGGCCATGTCGCCGTCGGCCTCGTCGAGGGCCTTCTTGACGTCCATCATTCCGGCGGCGGTCTTCTCACGAAGCGCCTTGATGTCAGCGGCGGTGTAGTTCGCCATTACCTGTCTTTCCTGTCCGTGGTGACTGGAGTCGGGGGTTGGTGAAGTCGGGGGAAGTGAATCGGTATGCGGTGGGCGCATTCTCGTCGGGCGCCCGGGTGGCCCGGACGCCCGACGAGTGCGGCTCAGGCCTGCTGTGCCTCGGTCGCGGGCGTGTCGGCGGCAGGAGCCTCGACAGCCTCGGCGGCGGGAGCCTCAGGGGCCTCAGGGGCCTCGACAGCCTCAGCGGCCTCCGCGGCCGGTGCCTCAGCGGCCTCCGCGGCCGGTGCCTCAGCGGCCTCCGCGGCGGGTGCGGAGTCCTCGACGGCGAGGAGCTCGCGCTCCCACTCTGCGAGCGGCTCGTCGGCGGCGACGCCGGCGTCGGCCTCAGCGCCGGAGCGGCCGCTGCTGCGGGCCACGAGGCCCTCGGCGACGGCGTCGGCGACGACGCGGGTCAGCAGGGTGACGGAGCGGATGGCGTCGTCGTTGCCCGGGATCTTGTAGTCGACCTCGTCCGGGTCGCAGTTGGTGTCCAGGATCGCGATGACGGGCAGGTTGAGCTTGCGGGCCTCGTCGACGGCGAGGTGCTCCTTTTTGGTGTCGACGATCCACACGGCCGAGGGAACCTTGGCCATGTCGCGGATGCCGCCCAGGGTCTTCTCGAGCTTGTCCTTCTCCCGCTTGAGGATGAGGAGCTCCTTCTTCGTGTAGCCGGAGCCGGCCACGTCGTCGAAGTTGATCTCCTCGAGCTCCTTCAGACGCGAGAGACGTTTGGAGATCGTCTGGAAGTTCGTGAGCATGCCACCGAGCCAGCGGTGGTTGACGTAGGGCATCCCGACCCGGGTCGCCTGCTCGGCGATGGGCTCCTGGGCCTGCTTCTTCGTGCCGACGAAGAGGATCGTGCCCCCGTGGGCGACGGTCTCCTTGACGAACTCGTAGGCGTTGTTGATGTAGTCGACCGACTGCTGCAGGTCGATGATGTAGATGCCGTTGCGCTCGGTCATGATGAAGCGCTTCATCTTCGGGTTCCAGCGGCGGGTCTGGTGCCCGAAGTGGACGCCGCTCTCGAGGAGCTGGCGCATGGTGACGACGGCCATGCCGTGTCCTCCTTGTGCGATTGTGGTTGCGTCGGCGCGCCGCGGGGTGCGGGCACCTGCCTGGTGTCCGACGCACCCCGCCCGGATCACCCGGGACCAACGGTGGTGCGCCCGGCTTCATGGAGACCAGTCAGCCGAGACGGACACGCGAAGTCAGCCGATCGAGACCGGCTGCCTTCCCAGTGTATGCGATGGCCGCCCCGACTTCGAACCGCGCCTGCTCGCCCGCGACGGACGGCCTGGCGGTGGTCATTCAGTCGGATAGCCACCGCTGCACCGTCCCTCGCGGCCAGGGCGGGTCAGTCGGCTCTCGCCATCGGGCTGAGCGGCCAGGCCGCCAGGCGCTCCAGCTGCGCCGCGACGGACAGCAGGAGGTCCTCCCGGCCCCGGCGGGCGATGAGCTGGACCCCGATGGGACACCGCGCGAGTCCAGGCCGGCCGGTACCGAGATGGCGGGGTGGCCCGTGACGTTGGCGAGGGTCGCGTTCGTCACCAGGGGCAGGGAGGTGAGCATCGTCCGGACTCCTCCCCTGCGACCCAGGGCATCGGCGTCCGGGACGAGCCCAGGCACGGTCGGGACCATGACGACGTCGGCCGAGGCCAGCACCCGCTCGTCGACGACCGACGCGAGCTCCTCACCGCGTCGGAGTGCCCGCTCGACGAGCGCGGGGGTGACCCATCCGCCGAGGCGAACGGTCTCGCGAGTGCGGCGCTCGAGCCGTTCGGGGTGGTCGACCTGACCGGCCTCCTCGCGCATCCCGGCGAAGAACTGAGGGATGAAGGCGTCCTGGACGAGCGGCCACCTCGGAGCCCCCTCGCGGACGTCGTGCCCGAGGGCGTCGAGACGGTCGGCGACCGCGGCCGTCGCCCGCGCGACCTCGGGGTGTGTCCGCACGCCCGGCTGGACCGGACGTGTGCTCCAGCCGATGCGTAACCGACCGGGTTCGCGGTCCACCGCGGCCTCGAACGGCTGCTCCGGGGGCGGAAGCCTCCACCGATCGCCGGCCATCGAACCGGCGACGACGTCGAGGAGCAGGGCCGAGTCCCGCACCGTGCGGGTCAGACCGCCGAGGGTGACCAGCGCATACCAGTGCTGGGCGAGCGGAGCGAGACTGATCCGGCCGCGGGTCGGCTTGAGGCCCACCAGTCCGCAGGCCGCCGCGGGGAGCCGAATCGACCCACCGCCGTCCGCGCCCAGTGCCAGGGGCACGATGCCGGCGGCGACGGCTGCGGCACTCCCCCCGGACGACCCGCCCGGGCCGTGGGCGAGGCTCCACGGATTGCGTGTCACGCCGGTCGCCTCGCTCTCCGTGATCGGCACCTGCCCGAACTCGGGCATCGTCGTCTTCCCGACGATCACGGCCCCCGCGGTGCGCAGCCGCCGCACCACCTCGCTGTCCGACGTGGCGAGCGTCGAGTTCCCGCGGCCACCCAGGGTCGTCACCGTGCCGACGACGTCGTACTCCTCCTTGACGGCGACGGGCACCCCCGCGAGCGGGCCACCACGGCCCGCGCCACCGGCGTCGACCGCCCGGGCCTCGGCGAGCGCCTCGTCGCCCCGCACCACGGTGAAGGCGTTGAGCGCGGGGTCGTGCCGCTCCAGCCGTTCGAACGCGGCGGCGACCGCCTCCCGTGCGGTCAGCCGGCCGGCGCGGACGGCGGCGGCGGTCTCGACGGCGGTGAGCGGAGGCATACCCGGACTGTACGTGGACACCCCCCATCGCCACGGACGGGTGAGCGGTGGCTATCGAGACGGATAGCCACCGCTCACCCGTCCGTGGCGGAGAGCGAACGGGTCTACGACGTCCAGGCCCTCCAGAGTGCGGCGTACTCGCCGTTCGCGGCCATGAGCTCGTCGTGACTGCCGAGCTCGACGATGCGGCCATCGCTGACGACGGCGATGCGGTCGGCGTCGTGAGCGGTGTGCAGCCGGTGCGCGATGGCGACCACGGTGCGGCCGGTGAGCAGAGCAGACATCGACCCCTCGAGGTGCCGCGCCGTGCGCGGGTCGATGAGCGAGGTCGCCTCGTCGAGGACGAGGGTGTGCGGGTCGGCGAGGATGAGCCGCGCGAGGGCGATCTGCTGAGCCTGCGCCGGCGTGAGCACGTAGTTGCCGGCGCCGAGTAGGGTGTCCAGCCCCTCAGGCAGCGTCTCGACCCAGGCCAGGGCGTCGACGGTGCGCAGCGCCGTGCGCACCGCCTCGTCGTCCGAGCCCTCACGAGCGAGGATGACGTTGTCGCGCACCGACCCGCGGAACACGTGGTGCTCCTGCGTGACGAGCGCGACCTCGCGGCGCAGCGTCGACAGCGGCAGGTCGAGCAGCTCCACGCCGCCGACCGTCACCGACCCGGTGCGTGGGCCGTTGATGCCGGCGAGGAGCCGGCCGAGTGTCGACTTGCCGGAGCCGGACGGACCGACGATGGCGAGCCGCTCGCCGGTCCGCAGCGCGAGGTCGACGCCGTGCAGGACGTCGTGGCCCGGGCGGTAGGCGAACCGCAGGTCCGTCCCGACCAGCTCCGAGCCGTGCGGACGGTCCGTGCCGGCGGTTCGGTCCGGAGGGACCGCGGCGATGCCGAGCAGCCGCGTGGTCGAGGCGATTCCGACCTGGAGCCGGTCGACCGTCATGACCAGCCGGTCGAACGGCTCGTAGAACATCTCCATGTAGAGCATCGCCGCGGTGACCTGCCCGAGCGATACCGCGCCGCGGGAGTACGCCCACGCGCCGAGGGCGAGGACGATGACCCGCGGCAGGGAGAACGCCATGTCCATGACGCCGAACAGCAGGTTGCGCAGGGTCATGCCGTAGCGCTCCGCCTGCGCCGACACGGCGATGTCGTCGGCCGCGCGTCGGCGCCTGACGTCCTGGAGGTCGAGGGCCTCGACCGTGCGGGCGCCCTCGACCGTCTCGGACAGAGTTGTGTTGATGCGGCTGTAGGTGGCGCCCTCGGTGACGTATGCGGCGGGCGCCCGCCGCAGGTAGCGCGCCACGTGCGGCAGCGCGACGAGCATGAGGACGAGCGCGGGCAGCGCCAGGAGCCAGCTGTTGACGGCCATCGCGACGAAGGAGAGCGCGACGGTGACGACGGCGAGGATGAACTCGGGGATGGCGAAGCGGACGCTGTCGCTCATCGCGCCGACGTCCCGGGTGACTCGCGTCACGAGGTCTCCGGTGCTGGCGCTCTCAACCCGGCCGAGGGGCAGCCTGAGGACGGTGCGGATGACGTGCTCCCGGGCGGCCGCGAGCGCACCATGACCGAGGACGGCGGCGAGCCACTTGGCCGCGAAGGTGAACAGCGTCTGCGCGAGCACGATGCCCACGACGACCAGCGTCAGGGTGCGGATCGTGTCTCCGGCGACGTCGCCGTCCGCGGCCACCGCGGCATCGACCAGCCGTCCGAGGATGAGCGGAACGGCGAGGGCGGCCGCGGCGGCCAGCGCGTTGGCGAGGACCACCGCGGTCACGAGCCACGCGCGTTCACGCAGGAGTCCGCCGAGGAAGCCGGCGACGTCGCGCGGCCGGGCCACCGGCAAGCCGCGGACCGGCTCGAGTGCCGAGGCCAGGGTCTGCTCGGCACGGTCGCGACGGATGGCGTGACGTCGCCAGAGCGCCCGCCACCGCACGCGCGCCGGGGCGTCGCGGTCGACCTGGGCGAGCTCGCGCGGGAGGACCTCGGGCGGCGTCCGGTCGCCACGCCATGTCTGGGCCGAGTCGGCGAGCGGGTCCTGCGGGCTCATGGTCGCCAGATCGAGGGTGGGTCCGGTGGTCATGCCGGCACCTCCTCGGATGCCGCTCGCAGGACGACACGGCGGTAGTCGGGTCGTCGGGCGACGAGATCGTCGTGCGTGCCGCGGTCGGCCACGGCTCCGTCGCTGAGGAACACGACCCGGTCGGCGTGGTGGAGCAGGAGCGGGGACGCCGACATGACGACCGTGGTCCGGCCCAGTCGGTGCCGGCCGAGCCGCTCGGCGATCGCCGCCTCGGTGTGGGCGTCGACGGCGGAGGTGGGCTCGACGAGCACGAGGACCTCGGGATCGTGGGCCAGGGCCCGGGCGAGCACCAGCCGCTGGCGCTGACCGCCGCTCAGACCACGGCCCCGCTCGTCGAGCAGTCCCTGCCAGCCACCGGGGGTGATGTCGTAGACGTCCTCGGCGCAGGCGGCCCGCAGGGCGGCCTCCGCCTGCTCACGAGTGCACCGGCCGTGGGGGTCGACCGCGTCCTGCAGCGTGCCGGCGAACACGGCCGCTGCCGTGTCGCTCACGAGGATGGTGCGTCGGACCTCCTCGAGCGGCACGTCGGCGAGGTCGACCCCGCCGAGGGTCACCCCCCAGGCCCGGTCGGCCTGCTCGCGGTCGCGTTCCTGGATGGTGCGTCGCTGCTCCTCGGCGCGGCGCCGCGCGGCGGTGGCCGCCCGGCCGCGCGCGTCCTCGTCGGAGTCCATCGAGAGCGGGTCGACGTCCCGGGGCAGGTAACGGCCGAGCCGATCGGCCAAAGCCGCCGAGGCGTCGGGATCGGCGGACACGACGACCGTCAGCTCGCCTGGCTCGACCCACAGCCCCGAGGCCTGGTCGACGAGCGGTCCGCTCGGGTCGAGTCGACCCTCGCGATCCTGCGGCCACGGGTCCGGCTGACCGAGAACGCTGGCCGACTTGCGGGCCGAGACGAAGGCTCGGGTCGCCTTCTGCGTGAGGAAGAAGAAGGTGCGGATCGGCTGCAGCAGGAACAGCGCGTAGCCGAGGAAGGTGATGAGCTCGCCGATCTGGAGCTGTCCGTCGCGCACCCGAGCGACGCCGAGCCACATGAGCGCGACGACGAAGAGTCCGGAGAGCAGGACCCCGATCGACTCGACGAGCGCCTGCCACCCTCCGGCGCGCACGCCCGCGTGCCGGACCCGTTGCGACTGGACCGCGTAGTTGCTGCCGAAGGTCCGCTCCCCACCGATGCCCCGCAGGATCCGAAGGCCGGCGACGATGTCGGTCGCACGACCGGTCAGCTCGGAGTCTCGGGTCCTCTCGCGCGTCTGGGCGTTGCCCATCGGCCGCAGCAGCGGCGCGGAGGTGAGGACGAGCAGGGGCGCCACGAGGAGGATGACGGCGCCGAGCTCGGGGTCGATCCGGAGCACGATGACGGCCACCACGACCAGTGCGATGAACTCCCCGATGGCGCGGGTGACGATCTCGAGGAAGGCGCCGAACTGGTCGCTGTCGCTGCCCGAGACCGACAGCACCTCGCCGGTGGGTACCCTGCGGGGCAGGACATGCCCGAGCTGGACGCTCTTGTGCGTGACCAGCGAGACCGTGCCGTAGAGAGCGACGAGCCAGGAGCGCACGACCATGGTGTGGTAGAGCACACCACTTCCGGCGCCGACGACCGTCACGGCGAGCAGGGCAAGCACCCAGACACCGAGGCGGGCCGTGTCCCCCGGCACGATGCCCTCGTCGACGGCACGACCGAGGATCCAGGGCGCCGTAGCCCCCGGGAGAACCCAGGTGAGGCTGAGCAGGGCACATACGACGAAGAGCAGGCCCTGGTTGCGGATGAACCACCACAGCAGCCTGCCCGGCGACCGGGTGTCCGGCACCGTGGGGTCGCTCGCGACCGCGGACCGGTCGGTCCACGCGGTGACGAGGGGTGGGTAGTCGCGCATAGCCGAAACAGACTACGTCCGGGCCCCGACAGCGGACGAACGGTTTTCCGCTGGTCGGGGGCCCCTACCCCCGTCGGAGCGGCGCCCGGCCAGGCTGCACCGACCGGCGCCCCACCGCTCGGGGCGACCGCCGCATACCGTGGACGCGTGAGCCGATCACCAGGACACCCAGCGCTGGCCCCCTTCGGAACGACGATCTTCGCCGAGATGACCGCTCTCGCGCTCGAGCACGATGCGATCAACCTCGGGCAGGGCTTCCCGGACACCGACGGTCCGGCGCCCATTCTCGAGGCGGCCCGGCAGGCGATCGCCGACGGGCGCAACCAGTACCCGCCGGGTCCGGGGGTGCCCGAGCTCCTCGACGCCATCGCGGCCCACCAGCGACGCTTCTACGGCATCGATCTCGACCCACGCGCCGAGGTGCTCGTCACCGTCGGCGCGACCGAGGCGATCGCCGCCGCGGTGCTCGCGCTCGTGCAGCCGGGCGACGAGGTCGTCACCTTCGAGCCGTACTACGACTCCTATGCCGCCACCATCGCGTTGGCGGGAGGGGTGCGGCGCACCTCCGTGCTCCGCTTCCCGGACTTCGGCGTCGACGAGGCGTCGCTGCGCGCGGCGTTCTCGCCCCGGACCCGGCTCGTTCTCCTCAACACGCCGCACAACCCGACCGGCCGGGTCTTCACGCGCGCCGAGATGGAGCTCATCGCCGGGCTGGCCCGCGAGCACGACGCATGGGTGCTCACCGACGAGGTCTACGAGCACCTCGTGTTCGACGACGCCGAGCACATTCCCATGGCCACCCTGCCGGGCATGTGGGAACGCACGTTGACCATCTCCTCGGCGGGCAAGACGTTCAGCACGACGGGGTGGAAGGTCGGCTGGATCAGCGGCCCGGCCGAGGCCGTGACGGCCGTGCGGGCGGTCAAGCAGTTCCTCACGTACGTCGGGTCGGGTCCGTTCCAGCCGGCGGTCGCGCTCGGGCTGGGCCTCGGTGACGAGGTGTATGCGGCGCTCACCTCCTCGATGGCCGCCAAGCGGGACCTGCTCGTGGGCGGGCTCCGCGACGCCGGGTTGCAGGTTGCGGTGCCGGAGGGGACGTACTTCGTCGTCGCCGATGCGAGCCCGCTCGGTGGGGCGGACGGGCTGGAGTTCGCGCGTACCATTCCGGAGCGGGCCGGAGTGGCATGTGTGCCCGTGTCGGCGTTCCACGACGACAAGGCTGCGGGGCGACCGCTTGTACGGTTCGCGTTCTGCAAGGACGACGCCATCCTGGTCGAGGCCGTAGAGAGGCTGCGACGACTCTGAGCCGCGCGACATACCGCGCCCCTGACATACCACCGACCCACCACCGCACCCCCGGCATGCCCACCGCGCGACATACCGCGCCCCTGACATACCACCGACCCACCACCGCACCCCCGGCATGCCCACCGCGCGACATACCGCGCCCCTGACATACCACCGACCCACCACCGCACCCCCGGGATGCCCACCGCGCCAGCTGCCCGTCCTCCACATGCGACGCGGGTCCGGGCGAGTCCTCCACACCCGAGCCCATGGGCGTGGCGAGTCCGGGACGTGTCGGCGCACAGTCGGATCGTGCGTTCGTCTCCCTCGTCGGTCCCCCGCTCGTCCACGCTTCTGCGCGTACTGTCCGGGTCGGTTCTGTGGTTGGTGGTGACCACAGGAGTGCTGCTGTCGGGGCCGGGCTCCCACGCCCTGGTCCAGGCACTGGCGGGCCCGGTCACGGGCGGACCCGTTCGGACGGATCACGACGTCGACGCCCTCTGGTCGTGGCCGATGGAGCCACGACCTGCCGTCCAGCGGGCGTTCGACCCGCCGGAGTCTCGGTACGGCCGGGGCCATCGAGGTCTGGACCTGAAGGCGACGGACGGACAGTCCGTCCACGCGGTCGACGCCGGCACGGTGACGCACAGCGGGATGGTGGCTGGGCGCGGGACGGTTACCGTGCGGCACGCCGGTGGGCTCGAGAGCACCTACGAGCCGCTCGAGGACCGGGTGGCGACGGGCTCCGTGGTGTCGTCAGGAGCCGTCATCGGTGTCGTCGGCGAGGGCGGACACTGCGCCGAGGGCCCGTGTCTGCACCTCGGCGCTCGCGTCGGCGAGGACTACCTCGATCCGAGGCTCCTCCTGGGCCACGTCAGGATCGTCCTGCTGCCGCTCCTGGACTGAGGGGGTTCAGGCGCGCGGGTGCGCCTGGCGGTACGAGTCGCGCAGTCGATCGATCGAGACGTGGGTGTAGATCTGCGTCGTCGCGAGAGATGCGTGTCCGAGGAGCTCCTGGACAACGCGCAGGTCGGCCCCTCCCTCGAGCAGGTGTGTGGCCGCGCTGTGCCGAAGGCCGTGTGGACCCAGGTCCGGCGCATCGGCCACGTGTCGCAGGAGCTCGTGGACGGCGGTGCGGACCTGGCGCTGGTCGATGCGTCGTCCGCGGCGCCCCAGGAAGAGCGCGGGCCCGCTGTGCTCCGTCGCCAGGGCGGGACGCCCGAGCCGGCGCCACTGGTCGAGGGCCTGCTGTGCCGGCACCCCGAACGGGACGGTGCGCTCCTTGTCGCCCTTGCCGACGACCCGCACGACGCGACGATCGTCGTCGACGTCGTCGAGATCGAGGCCCGTGAGCTCGCCGACCCGGATGCCGGTCGCATAGAGCAGCTCGAGCGCCGCGCGGTCGCGGATGTGGACCGGGTCCTCGTCGTCGCTCGCCACCGCCGCGACGTCGAGGAGGCGCTCGGCGTCCCCGGACGTGAGAACGTCCGGGAGGACAGAGTGCCGCTTCGGTGCGACGAGCCGCAGGCTCGGATCCGCCGGCATCCTCCCGGTGCGAGCGGCCCATCGGCAGAAGGAGCGCACCGAGGCGGCCCGGCGGGCCAACGTGCTGCGGGCGACACCGGCGGAAGACTGGGCCCCGAGCCATCCACGTAGGTCGGACAACGAGAGGTCGAGCAGTTCGGTGTCCTGCTCGGCCAGGTGGGCCGAGAGGTGGTCGAGGTCGGCGAGGTAGGCGCGCACGGTGTGCGGTGAGCGTCCTCTCTCCTCTCGCAGATGTGCCACGAAGTCGTGACGGAGCCGCTCGACCGACGACGTACCAGCGCTCACCAGCCCACGGTCGCAAATGCGTGGGCGCCGATCAACGACCCCGTCGCGTGTCGGCCGGGGCCTTCCGCCAGCCGTCCAGTCCATCACTGACCGCGTCACCGCGCGCAGAAAGGATCCCCAGGGCGGCGCGCACCGTCATCGGGTCCAGACCGGATGCGGCCGCGAGGGCGGCCACGTCGGCATACTTCCGCAGCGGCAGCAGCTCGAAGATGACACGCTCGTCAGGCTCCAAGTCGTCCAGCGCGCGACGCTCGCCTCGTTTGACCGGGGCGAGGTCGAACCCCATCCGGCCGACGAGCTCGGCGACCTCGGCTGCATCCGTGACCAGCTCGGCGCCTCGTTCCCGCACGAAGAAGTGGCACCCGGCGCTCTGCATCGAGGTGACCGGCCCCGGAACCACCGCGACGGGACGGTTGATCGTCTGCGCGTGTCCGGCCGTGTTGAGCGACCCGGAGCGTAAGGATGCCTCAACGACCACGGTCCCGCAGCCGAGCGCCGCGATCAGACGGTTGCGGCCGAGGAACCGGCTGCCGATCGGGGCGGTGCCCGGCGGTTGCTCGGTGACGATCGCTCCGGTCCTGGTGATCTCACCGAGGAGGGTGCTGTGACTGGCCGGGTAGAGCCGGTCGATTCCTCCCGCCATCACGGCCACCGTGGCGCCGTCGACGGCGAGCGCTCCACGGTGCGCCGCTGCGTCGATGCCGAAGGCGCCACCGGAGATGATGGCGAAGCCGCGCTCGCACAGTCCCGCCGCCAGGTCGGCCGCCACCTGGCTGCCGTACGAGGTCGCGCTCCGCGCTCCGACGAGCGCGATGCTCCGCTCGGTGGCCTCGCCGACGTCGATGGGCCCGCGAACCCAGAGACACAGCGGCGGCACCGGGAGGTCCGAGAGCTGACGTGGCCACTCGGCGTCGGCGGGGATGACGACCCTGGCGCCGAGCCGCTCCGCCTTTCGAACGTCCTCCTCGACGGTGCGGGCATCGAACCGCGAGGGCGTCACGCCGGTGAGGGTCAGGGTGCCGCCCCGGAGCCGCTCCAGCGTCTCGGCCGCTCCGAACCGCGCAACCGCGTCGCGCAGAGACTCCAGTCCGGGCTCGCCCAGCCGACTGAGAGCGACGCGGGCGGTGCGCTCGTCGAGGGCGCCGATCCGGATCATGCCGCCACCGGTCCGCGGCCACGCAAGCCCAACGCCACGCCGATGTCCTCCCGCCGGGGCGAGCTCTCGCCACGGAGATCCGCCAAGGTCCAGGCCAGTCGCAGGCATCGGTCGAAACCGCGCAGGGTGAGCCAGCCACGGTCGATCGCCCGATGCAGGTCGGTCAGGCGTTCGGCTGGAAGGGCGAGCGGCCCACGCCGCAACAACCGACCGGGGACCCACGCGTTGAGGGTGTAGCCGTGCGCGGACCATCTCGCCCGCTGTAGCTCGCGCGCGTGGGCGACGCGCTCCTTGACCACAGCCGAGCTCTCCCCGACGGTGCCGGTCAGCGTTGCGAGACTGACGGGGGCCACCTGGATCTGCAGGTCGATGCGATCCGCCAGTGGGCCCCCGATGCGGCCCAGGTAGGTCCGGACCTCGCGCGGCTGGCACCGGCACTGCAGTCCCTTGCCGAACGCCATTCCGCACGGGCACGGGTTGGCCGCGAGGACGAGCTGGAAGCGGGCGGGGAAGGTCACGCTCTCCCGGGCCCGCGCGACCACGACCCGTCCGGACTCGAGCGGCTGCCGGAGCGACTGGAGGACGTCCTTGCGGAACTCGGGGGCCTCGTCCAAGAACAGGACCCCCCGATCGGCCCGCGACACCGCGCCCGGGCGCAGGTTCGCCCCACCGCCTCCACCGACGATCGCGGCCATCGAGGCGCTGTGGTGAGGAGCCACGAAGGGCGGCGTGATGTCGAGAGCGGTCTCCGGCCCGATCTCGCCGAGCACGGAACGCACCGACATGACACCGAGCGCCTCGTCCCGACCGAGCGTCGGCAGGATCGTGACCAGACGCTCGGCGAGCATCGTCTTGCCCGCGCCGGGCGGCCCGCTCAACATCAGATGGTGCCCGCCGGCCGCGGCGATCTCCAGGGCTAGTCTCGCCATGTCCTGTCCGACGACATCGGCGAGGTCGCCGTGGCCGCGACTGCACACGCTCGCCTCCCCTCCGGAGCCGTCGAGCGGGAGCCGATCGACCGGAGTGCAGCGGTAGGTCTCGACGAGGTCGGCGAGCGTCGCGAACGAATGGACGGCGATGTTCTGGACGAGCCCGGCCTCCGCGGCGTTGCCGGGTGGAACCACGACGCGCTCCGCTCCGGCTGCGGCCGCCGCCGCCACAGCCGGGAGAACGCCGGGCACGGGGCGGATGGTGCCGTCCAGACCGAGCTCACCGAGGTGCACCGTCGCCGCGGTGGTCGCGGCAGGGATGACGTTCTGCGCCGCCAGCACGGCGCAGGCGATCGGCAGGTCGAAGCCGCTGCCCCGCTTAGGAAGTGCGGACGGTGAGAGGTTGACGGTGATTCGGTCGCTCGGCAGGGGGTGTCCGGCCACGATGGCGGCCGCTCGGACCCGGCTCGGCGACTGCGCGCACGCCGCGTCGGGCAGGCCACTGATCGTGAACGCCGGCAGGCCTGGGGCTACGTGTGCCTCGACGTTGACGACCGTCCCGACCAGACCGGTGATGCCGACGGACAGGGTCGACCCGAGCTTCATGCCCCCACCCCCGTGATGTGCCGCACCTGGATCGGCTGTCCGCGGCGGATGAGCACACCGACGACGTCGATGCGTAGGCCGGACGCGGCCACCGCGGGGTTCTGCCGGAGCCACTGAGCCAGGAGCCTGCGCAGTCGCTGCTGCTTCACGGACGTCACCGCCTCGACCGGGTCCCCGAACCCGACGCCGCGGCGCGTCTTGACCTCGACCGCGACGACGACACCGTCCGGCTCGACGACGACGAGGTCGAGCTCGCCCTCGAGGCATCTCCAGTTGCGCGCGAGGACCCGCGCGCCCCGCTCGGTGAGGTAGCGAGCCGCCAGTGCCTCACCCACATCTCCCAACGACCTGCGGTCGTCCACGAGACCTGTGCCGTGCCCTGACGAGTCCTGCCCCGACGACTTCATGGCTCAAGCCTCGGTCGCCCACCCGGACCGCACCAGGCCGCTCGAACCCGTTGTGGACGACGCGCCCGAGTCCAAGGCGCGATGGGGAGATCAGAAGCCCGGCTTGGGCACCTCGAGGTCGGGCTGGGCGAGCTCCTCGACATTGACGTCCTTGAACGTCACCACTCTGACCTGCTTCGCGAAACGGGCCGGACGGTAGATGTCCCACACCCACGCGTCGTGCATCGTCACGTCGAAGTAGACCTCGGACCCCTCACCGCAGACCTTCACGTCCACCGAGTTGCACAGATAGAACCGCCGCTCCGTCTCCACGACATGGCTGAACAGGCCGACGACATCGCGGTACTCGCGATAGAGCGCGAGCTCCATCTCGGTCTCGTACTTCTCGAGGTCCTCCGAGCTCATGGCACTGTCCTATCACGCACCCTGGCCGATTCCGTCCTCGACGACGTCCGCAGACCCGTCGCCGAGCTCATCCCGACATCCGGGGATGTTCCACGACCGGCGGTGGTACTCCGTGGGTCCGAGTCGCCGCAGCGCCTCGAGGTGCTCAGGCGCCGCATACCCCTTGTTGTCCAGCCAGCCGTAGTCGGGGTGGTCCGCCGCCCGGTCGACGACCAAGCGGTCCCTGGCGACCTTGGCGAGCACCGAGGCCGCAGCGACCGAGGAGCAGCGCATGTCCGCCTTGATCATCGTGCGCACCGGCGGGGTGGACGCGCCCTCGTTGCCCTCGGCGAAGGCGAGCAGGCCGACCTCATCGGGGGAGGTCAGCCAGTCGTGGTTGCCGTCGAGGATCACGAGGTCGGGGACCGTTCCGAGCTGGGCGAGGGCGCGTCGGCCGGCCAGGCGCAGGCCGCCCATGATCCCGACGCTGTCGATCTCGTGGGGACTCGCGTGCCCGACGCCCCACGCAATGCACCACCGCTCGATCCGAGGCACCATCCGCTCCCGGGCCGACGGGGTGAGCAGTTTGCTGTCCTTGACCCCGGTGGGCGCGCTCCGGCAGCCCTCGTCGATGACGACGACTCCCACCGTCACCGGTCCGGCAAGGGCGCCGCGGCCGACCTCGTCCATACCTGCCAGCACCGGATACCCCTCACGCTGGAGCAGCCGCTCCGTGCGCAGGGACGGCTTGCGAGAGGTGACGACGGCACGGCGGCGAGGTGGCATGGAAGGGCGGCTCACGGTGCGGGGACGGCGGCGAAGACCTCAGGGTATGCCGGCAGCGTGCCGATCCGGCCGATCGGCCAGACCGTGACGATGCCGCGTCCGACGACGTTGTCCAGGGGCACCGAGCCCTCGCTCCCGTCACCGTCGAGAGGGTGGTAGCGCGAGTCCTGGGAGTCGGAGCGGTGGTCGCCCATGACCCACACCGAGTCCGGCGGCACGGTGATGTCGAAGCTGAGGCTCGATGGGTCGTCCCCCGGATAGACATACGGCTCCTCGATCGGAGAGCCGTTGACGGTGAGGCGCTGCTCGGCGTCGCAGCACACGACGCGGTCGCCGCCCACGCCGATGACCCGCTTGATGAGGTGCTCGTCGGCCGGGTCAGGAAGGAGGCCGACGAAGGTCAGGGCCTGCTCGACGACACCGACCGGGTCGGTGCCCTCGGGTCGGCTGATCTTGGGAAGCCAGCCCCCAGGGTCGCGGAAGACGACGACATCGCCGCGGTGGATACCGTCGAGCTGCTTGTGGAGCTTGCTGACGATGACCCGGTCTCCCACCTGCAGCGTGTCCTCCATAGATCCCGACGGGATGAAGAACGCCTGGGCCACCCAGGTCTTGACGACGAGGGAGAGGACCATCGCCATCACGACGATGATCACGGTCTCGCGCACCGCGCCGAGCACCGAGCGCAGGAACCCGCGGGGCCGGGGTGGCGCCGGGCGCTGAGCCACGTGCCCGCCTCCGGTGCCCGAGTCCCTCGGGAGCGCCCTCGGCGGGGTGTCCGTCACGGCGGGGGCTCCTTCGGTCCGGTGTGCAGGGTAGGTCCGGTGTGGGGGGTAGGTTCGGTGTGGGGGGTAGGTTCGGTGGAGACTGCGATCGTGCTCACGGTCCGTGGATCGGTCGCGGGAGAACGTACGGCAGTATCCCCCATCCGGCTGACAACCCGCGCACCTGACCGGCCGGACGCGTGCAGTGGCGGCGACGTCACGGTCACAGCGGTCGGGTCGCCCCACCTCTGCCTCGGCCAGTACCGCCAGACGACCTCCCCCACCGCCTCGTCGGCCCGCAGCATCCCCCCACCGGGACGGCCGAGCGCCGAGCGAGAGTCGGCACTGTCGCCCCGGTTGTCACCGAGCACCCAGTAACGGTCCTCCGGCACCGTGACGTCGAAAGTCACCTGGTCCGTCGGCCCGGTCACGTACGGCTCGTCGAGCGGCCTGCCGTCGACGGTGATCCTGCCCTCTCCGTCGCAGCAGGCCACCCGGTCCCCGGGGACACCGACGACCCGCTTGACGTATGCGCTGCTCCCGTCGGTTCCGAAGAGTCGCGACAGTGCACCACCGGTTTCGCCGGCTGAGTCACCGCCGGGAGCGAGCAACCGAGACCCGTCGAGGACGACGACGTCGCCACGCTCGATGGCCGCCGTCCTCAGGACGAGCAGGCGGTCGCCGGGCTCGAGTCCGGGACGCATCGAGTCCGACGTGACGACGACCGTGTCGAGGACGAACAGCCGCGCGAGCAGGAGGGCGACGACGGCGACCCCCACCGCCAGCAGGATCGTCCTGCGTGACGAGTGGGGGTCGTCGTGTCGTGACTGGCTTCTCGCCGGCACGTCGTCGGCCGGGACGTGGTCGATCGTCGGGGGCGCGACCGGGAAGGCGTCAGTTCGCGGGGGTCTCGCGCTTCTCCTTGATCTTCGCCTTCTTCCCGCGCAGGCCGCGCAGGTAGTACAGCTTGGCGCGACGGACGTCACCGCGGGTGACGACCTCGATCTTCTCGACGATCGGGGTGTGGAGTGGGAAGGTCCGCTCGACGCCGACCCCGAAGGAGATCTTGCGGACGGTGAAGGTCTCGCCGACCCCCCCGCCGTGGCGACGGATGACGACGCCCTGGAACACCTGGACGCGGGAGCGGTTGCCCTCGACGACCTTCACGTGCACCTTGACGGTGTCACCGGCGCGGAAGTCGGGGATGTCGTCTCGCATCGACGCCTTGTCGAGCTCGTCGAAACGCTGCATGGCTGCTTCGCATTCTGCACATGCCACAGGTCAGGTGCGGGTCGTTCGTGATGATTGGAGTCGTTCTCGAGCCGGCCGCGCTCTCGTCACGCTCACGGCGTGACCCATGAGCTCCCCCTGTGGCAGGGGCCAGGTCATCTCGAGTCCAAAGGTCCATGGTGCCAGAACCACCGCATACCGCGAAATCACGGGCGCGGTCCCGTCCCGTCAGCGCCTGACCGGCTTGCGCAGATCGACGGTGGTCGGGTGCACCTCGCTCTCGCCGGGGATCACGCGGTATCCGGCCCTCCGGTACATCCGCAGGTTGCGGTCGCGGGAGCGGCCGGTGTTGAGCCAGAACTCGGTGACGTCCTCGGGCGCCTGCGCCTCGGCCCACGCGAGCAGCTCCCGGCCCAGCCCACGACCCTGCAGGTCGGGAGCGACCATGAGGCGCCCGATCCACCAGCGGTGCGGCTCGTCGGGCTTGCGCCGGGCGCGGACCGAGCCGACCAGTCGGCCCCCGGACCGGACCACCCACGTCGACCAGTCCCGCAGCGCGGCGACGTGCTGGTCGAGTGACTCGACCGGACCCTCCCACTCTCCCGCCGAGGCGGCGACCTCCTCCACCCAGCAGGCCCGCGTGAGCACCATGAGCTCGGGCGCGTCGGCGGGTGTGGCCGCGCGGATCCCGAGCTCGCCGAACCCGCGCATCTCGGCCGACCCATGCACGAGGTCGGGCCGACGTCGCGCGGTCCTCGAGACGCGCTGCTCGTGACGCCAGCGCGCGATCGCGGCATGGTCACCGGAGAGCAGGACGGGCGGCACGTCGCGCACGACCGAACCGTCGTGCCACGAGGAGGGCTTGGTGTACACGGGATACTCGAGCAGGCCGTCCTCGTGCGACTCCTCGACGAGGCTCTCGGGGTTGCCGACGACGCCGGGCACGAGCCGGCCGACGGCCTCGACCATCGCGAGGACGGCCACCTCTCCACCGTTGAGCACGTAGTCGCCGAGCGAGACGACGTCGACCTGCCAGCCGAGCGTGTCGGCCGCGTAGGCGTAGACCCGTTCGTCGATCCCCTCATAGCGCCCGCATGCGAAAGCGAGCCATTCCTCCTGCGCCAGCTCACGCGCCAGCGCCTGGTCCAGTCGCCGACCGGAGGGGCCGGGCACGATGAGTCTCGGCCGCATACCGCCCGGCCCGGAGCCGGCGAGTGAGTCCAGCGCCTCCTTCCACGGCTGCGGCTTCATGACCATCCCGGCACCGCCCCCGAACGGGGTGTCGTCGACGGTGCGGTGCCGGTCGTGGGTGAAGTCGCGCAGGTCGTGCACGCGCACGTCGAGCAGCGCGTCGCGCCGTGCCTTCCCGATGAGCGAGAGGTCGAGCGGCGCGAGGTAGTCGGGGAAGATCGTGACGACGTCGATGCGCACGCGTCACTCCCGAGCGAGGTCGAGCAGCCCGGGCGGCGCGTCGATGACGAGACGACCCCCCTCGATGTCCACCTCGGTCACGATCGCTGAGACGAACGGCACCATGGCCTCGAGGCCGTCCTCGAGGCGGACGACGAGCAGGTCCTGCGCCGTGCCGGTCAGCAGCCCGCTCACCTCGCCCAGTCGGTCCCCCTCTGGGTCGACCGCGGCCAGCCCGACGAGCTCGTCCTCGTACCAGGCCTCTTCGTCGCCGTCGTCGCTGTCGCCCTCGGGGGCCGGGTCGGCGAGGAGCAGGCGGGTCCCCCGAAGTCCCTCGGCGCCGGTGCGGTCCGGGATCTCCTCGAACCCGAGCAGCCAGGTGTCGCGGTGCAGACGCGCCGAGGCCAGCGTCAGACGGCCCGGCACACCGGACCCCGTCGCAGCCTCGGTGGCGAACACCGTCGCGGGGGTGAAACGAGCCTCCGGGTCGTCGGTGTGCACCTGCACGGTCACCTCGCCGCGCAGTCCGTGCGGCTTGCCGATGCGGGCCACGAGTCGGTCAGTGCTCACGTCGTCCATCCTTGCGTATGCGGTGGTCGGGTCACTCCTTTCTCTCCCCCGGAGAGAAGGGCGGCTTACGGAGACAACCCTTCTTGCCCCAACCGCGAGTTTCCCGGGTGAAGCCGCTCGACGTCAGGACACCGAGGCTTCCGGTGACGACGACGGCGGGCATGCGTGTCGCATACCCGCCGTCGTGTGAATCGGAGCCGAACAAGCCGGTCAACGGACCCGGTCGTGCTGGTTACCGGCTCCGGGTCGCCGCCAACCGCAGGTGCGGTCGGTCAGCGGACCCGGTCGGTGTCGACGATGTCGATCCGGACGTTCTTGCCGCCCGCGAGGGCACCCATGACGGTGCGCAGGGCGCTGGCCGTCCGGCCTGAGCGGCCGATGACGCGACCGAGGTCGTCGGGGTGCACCCGGACCTCGAGCAGCTCACCGCCTCGGCGCAGCTCCTTGTGTCGTACGACGACGTCGTCCTTGTGGTCGACGATGCCGGTCACGAGGTGCTCGAGTGCCTCTTCGAGCATGCGGATCAGGCCTTGTCCTCGGCGCCGGAGTCAGCGTCGGTGTTCGTGCCGTCAGCGGACGCGGCACCGGACTCGGTGTCAGCCGGCGTCGGCTCGGTGGCCGGCTCGTCGGCGACGGCGGCGACCTCGTCGGTTGCGGGGGTCTCCTCGGCCGGAGCCTCGACCTTCTCCTCCGCCTTCTTCTCGGTCTTCTTGGGAGCGGACTTCCTGCGGGCGGTGGTCGCGCCGCTGGAGTCCTCGGCGTCGGCCTTCGCGCCGGCGGCGGCAAGGGCTGCCTCGTAGAGCTCCTTCTTGCTCTTCTTCGGCTCCTTGACCTTGAGGGTGCCCTCGGCACCCGGCTCGCCCTTGAACTTCTGCCAGTCACCGGTGATCTTCAGCAGCGCGAGGACCGGCTCGGTCGGCTGCGCGCCGTTGCTCAGCCAGTACTGCGCCCGGTCGCTGTCGATGTCGATGAGCGACGGCTCCTCGGTCGGGTGGTACTTGCCGATCTCCTCGATGGCCCGGCCGTCACGCTTGGTGCGGCTGTCCATGACGACGACGCGGTAGAACGGGGTGCGGATCTTGCCCATCCGCTTGAGGCGAATCTTGACGGCCACGAGTGTGGTGTCTCCTTGTCATAGATACGAGGCACGGCGAGACCGGGTGGGGAACACGCGGGGAGCCGAGCCTCTGGGGTAGGCGCGCGCGACGACGACGAGAGGGGCCGTGCCGCACGGGTACGAGCGACCATTCTGCCAGAGTCGCTCCGATGCTCCGAACCGGCGCGGCGAGCCGTGGCAGGCCACCGACCTCAGGCACCGCCTCAGTCGACCATCCGCCCCCGCAGCACGATGGCGACCGGGTCGACGAGCACGCCGAGGTCCTCTCGGGGGTCGTCGCGTAGCACGACGACGTCGGCGGGGTCGCCCTCATCGAGACCAGGGCGACCCAGCCACTCCCGTGCCGCCCACGTGGCAGCACCGAGCGCCTCGACCCGCGACAGCCCGGCGGTCTCGAGCTCGCGCACCTCCTCGGCCACGAGGCCGTGGCGCAGCGAGCCACCCGCGTCGGTGCCCACATAGATCCGTATCCCCGCCTCGTGGGCGAGCCCGATCGTCTCGTGGCGCCGGGCATGCAGGTCCATCATTCGGCGGTGGTATGCGGGGTACCTCTCCTCTGCCGGCGCGGCGATCTGCGGGAAGGTCGCGATGTTGACCAACGTGGGCACGATCGTGATCCCGCGCCGGGCGAAGCTCTCGATCGTCTCGGGTTCGAGTCCCGTGGCGTGCTCGATGCAGTCGGTGCCGGCGGCGGCGAAGTCGTACAGCGACTCCTGCCCGAAGCAGTGCGCGGTCACCCGCGCCCCCTCCTCGTGCGCGGCCTGGATCGCCTCGCGCAGCACGTCGACGGGCCAGCACGGCATGAGATCACCGGCGTCGCGGTCGATCCAGTCGCCGACGAGCTTGACCCAGCCGTCACCCACGCGCGCCTCGGCGCGCACCCGCGAGACGAGCTGCTCGGGCTCGACCTCATGGGCGTAGTTGCGGATGTAGCGGCGGGTCCGGGCGATGTGTCGCCCTGCCCTGATGATCTTCGGGAGATCGTCGCGCTCGTCGATCCAGCGCGTGTCCGCCGGCGATCCGGCGTCGCGGATGAGGAGGGTCCCGTGGTCGCGGTCCTGCCGTGCCTGCGCCTCGGCCGTCTCCCGGTCCACCGCCCCGTGGGCGTCCAGTCCGACGTGGCAGTGCGCGTCGACGAGTCCCGGCACGACCCAACCCTCGAGGGACCGGACGTCATGTCGGCCCGGGGGCGGCGCATACGTGATCCGACCGTCGGCGACCCAGGCCTGGGCGCGCACGTCGTCTGGTCCGGCCAGGATCGGTCCGCGGAGATGGAGGACGTCGGGCATACCCCGAACCTAGAGGATGAACCTCCGCAGGGCGCCGATGACGATGTCGGGAGCCTCGGTGTGCACCCAGTGCCCGGCCCCCTTGACCGTGACCTGCCGCACGAGGGGGAACAGCGCCCGCATCGGCTCGACGTCCACCTCGGTCACGTAGTCGGAGTCCGCACCGACGAGCCAGAGCACCGGGTGTGGGAACGGGTCGGCGCGCTCGACCGACCACCCGCCCATCAGACCTGCTACGCCAGCTTCGATGTCGCGCGCGACGAGGTCGAGGTTGGTCTGCCAGCGCCAGGTGTCGCCGTCGCGGCGGAGGTTCTGCAGCAGGAAGGCCTTGACCCCGGGGTTGGACTCCTGGAACAGCTCCTCTGCGTCGGAGCGCGAGCCGATCTCGGCGAGTGGCAGGCGCTGCATCTCCTCGACGTACTTCGAGAACCGCCCCATCCCGCCGTAGTCCCGCGGCGCCACATCGACGACGCACAGCCGCTCGATGAGGTCCGGGCGATCGAGCGCCGCGACCATCGCCGTCTTGCCGCCGAGCGAGTGCCCGACGACCGTCCACCGCTCCCCCGGCGCCTCCGCCTCCAGCGTCTCGACGACGGCGTCCGCATAGTCGTGGAAGGAGAACTCCTCCGTCCACGGCGAGCGCCCGTGGTTGGGGAGGTCGACGAGGAGGGCCCGCGTCTCCTCGCCGTCGGTGCCGCTGACCGCCTTGGCGATCTGCATCCAGTTGCGGCCCTGGCCGAACAGCCCGTGGAGGTATGCGACGCGCGGCCCCGCGGACCCGGTCGCCAGGGTGAACAGGGACATCGGCGCCGGACCCGTCAGCCCTTGCCGCCGCCGAGGAACTTCTCGAACCCGGCGGGCAGCTGACCCGGGTCGAGCGAGGAGAGGTCGGGCGCGTCCTGGCCGCCGAACGCGGCCCCGGATCCGAACGCACCGGCTCCGGCTCCCGCGCTGCGCTCGCGCGCCGCGCGCTCCTCGGCTGCGCGCTTCGCCGGGTTGCCCGACTTGCCCTTCTTGCGCGGCTGCTGCTGACGGCCCTTGCCGCGCTTCCCGCCGCCACCGCCCATGCCCGCCATCCCCGGCATGCCCGGGATGCTCCCGCCACGGGCGAGCGACTTCATCATCTTCTGGGCCTCGCCGAACCGCTCGAGGAGCTGGTTGACCTCCGAGACGGTGACTCCGGAGCCCTTCGCGATCCGCGCCCGCCGGGAACCGTTGATCTGCTTGGGATGGTTGCGCTCGAACGGTGTCATCGAGCGGACCATGGCCTCGACCCGGTCGAACTCGCGCTCGTCGAAGGCGTCGATCTGGGCGGCCATCTGCCCCATGCCGGGCATCATCTTGAGCATCGACTTCAGCGAGCCCATCTTCTTGACCGCGGCCATCTGCTGGAGGAAGTCGTCGAAGGTGAAGTCCTCGGCCGCGAGGAACTTGCGCGACATCTCGTCGGCCTGAGCCTTGTCGAACGCGCGCTCGGCCTGTTCGATGAGGGTGAGGATGTCGCCCATGTCGAGGATCCGCGACGCCATCCGGTCGGGGTGGAAGACCTCGAAGTCCTTGACGTTCTCGCCGGTGCTGGCGAACATGATCGGCCGCCCGGTGACTCCGGCGACCGAGAGGGCCGCACCACCGCGGGCGTCGCCGTCGAGCTTGGAGAGGACGACTCCGGTGAAGTCGACGCCCTCGAGGAATGCCTCGGCCGTCTCGACGGCGGCCTGGCCGATCATCGCGTCGATGACGAAGAGGACCTCGTGGGGATCGATCGCGGTCCGGATGTCCGCGGCCTGCTGCATGAGGTCGGCGTCGACGGCGAGGCGACCGGCCGTGTCGACGATGACGACGTCGTGCTGGCGGTGCTCGGCCTCGCGCACGCCCGCGCGGGACACGGCGACGGGGTCGCCGAAGGAGCGTGTGCCCTCGCCGGTGGCACCGACGGCGTCGTGACCACCGATGTTGCCGCGCTCCGGGGCGAACACCGGGACACCGGCTCGCTCGCCGACGACCTCGAGCTGGGTGACCGCGTTCGGGCGCTGAAGGTCCGCGGCGACGAGGATCGGGGTGTGGCCCTGACCCTTGAGCCAGTACGCGAGCTTGCCGGCGAGGGTGGTCTTCCCTGAGCCCTGGAGGCCCGCCAGCATGATGACCGTCGGCCCCGCCTTGGCGAAGCGGATCGTGCGGGTCGACCCCCCGAGGATGCCGATGAGCTCCTCGTTGACGATCTTGATGACCTGCTGGGCCGGGTTGAGCGCGGCGGACACCTCCTCGCCCAGGGCGCGCTCGCGCACCTTGCCGGTGAACTCCTTGACGACGGGCAGCGCGACATCCGCATCGAGCAGGGCCATCCGGATGTCGCGGATCGTCTTGTTGACGTCGGACTCGGAGAGTCGGCCCTTGCCCCGCAGGTTCTTGAAGGTCGCGGTCAGGCGGTCGGAGAGGCTGGTGAACACCCCCATAGGCTAACCGCTGGCCCGGCGGGCCCCCGACTCGTCGGTCCCGGCCGGCACCGGCCTCCGGTCGGCACCCACGCCGTCAACGGCACGCTGCGGTGACGGCGTCGAGGAGGGCTTCGATCCCCGCCGATGACGTCGCCGCCGAACCGGCGGGGCGGACGAGCAGCAGGTCACGGGCCTGTCCCGCATAGGTGCGGACATCCGCGCTGCGGATCTCGAAACCGACCCGCGCGATCGCGTATCCGAGGTCCGCGAGCAGGCCCCGCCGGTCGGCGCACCGCACGTCGAGGACCACGCCGCCACGGCCGGGGTCGGGATGCGTCAGCACGACCGGGGCCGGTCGCTCCACGGCACGCGCGCGGCGGGGCGCGGGCCGCACCGGTGGTGAGCCGGCCGCGAGCCGCTGCAGGGCCCGCCGGACCCGGTCCAGGTCGGGTGGACCGCTCGGTGAGTCCACGTTCCACGTGTTGACGGCGACGTCGTCCACGGTCCGGATCACGGCCCCCCGCACGGTCAGCCCGCTCGACGCCAACGCGCTCGCGGTGTCCGCGAAGAGTCGGGCCCGGTCGGGTTCGACCACATCGATCCGGTACCCGCTGCCGTCGGGCTCGACGACGATCACGGGCTCCCCCGCCCGCACCTTGTCCGGGTCCGGCCCAGGGGCGGGGTATGCTGTGCTCGCCTCCGGCACGTCCCGCACCTGGGCGGGCACGGCCCGACCGAGCCGGGCGCGCAGGCCCGAGACGAGCGCCCGGAACAGCGCCTCGCGCTGGCTGGTCCACGACGTCGCCCCGGCGGCTCGCGCGTCGGCCTCGGAGAGCGCGACGAGGATCTCGGCGAGCTCGTGGTCTCCGGCGACCGCCGCATACGCCGCCTCGATCGTGTCCGGGTCGGTGGGGTCGCGGCGGGTCGCGAGGTCCATGAGGGTGAGGTGCTCGGCGACGGCCGCGGTCACGAGCCGGCGGTCCCCCTCCGGGTACCCCATCCTGCGCAGTACGGTCTCGGCGATGGGCACGCCCGCTGCCGAGTGGTCCTCGGCACCGGGGACCTTGCCGATGTCGTGCAGCAGGGCGGCCAGGAGGAGGAGATCGGGTCGGGCGACGGCGCGCATGAGCCGGCCGGCCTCGACGACGGTCTCGAGCAGATGCCGGTCCACGGTGTGCCGGTGGATCGGGCTGCGCTGCGGACGGCTGCGGACGGCCACCCACTCGGGCACCCACGAGGCGACGAGCCCGACCTGGTCCAGGCCCTCCCATACGGTGAGCAGGCCCTCGCCGGTCGCGAGCAGGTCGGCCCACAGCTCTCGCGCCTCGCGCGGCCACGGGTCGCCGAGGTCGTGGGGCATCCGCGACAGCGAACCCAGGGTCGCCGGCGAGATGGGCAGACCCGCCCGGGCCGCCGTGACGGCGCACCGGAGGGGGGTCGTGGGGTGCTGGACCAGACCCCGGGGTCCGGCGACCAGCTCGCCGTCGTTCTCGTAGGTGCCGTAGCCGAGGGGCGCCAGCTGGGGCCGGCGTGGCCCCACGCGAAGGGTGCGCGCCCGCTGGGCCTGGCCGGCCCGTCGGATGGTCGCGTCAAGGCCGTATGCGATGGTCCGGCCCGCAGCGGAGATCTCGGTGAGGAGCTGGTCCCGGTCGCTCATGCCGAGAAGCGCGGCGATGTCGTCGTGGACGTCGCGAGTCAGTCGGGAACGTCCGCGGCCGGTGGTCACGTGGACCGCGTCCCGGACGTCGAGGAGCAGGTCGGTCGCGTCGTCGAGGCGGCCGTGAGGCTGGTCGGCGAGCCAGGCGGTGACGAGCGCATGCACGACGTTGACGTCCCGCAGGCCACCACGGGACTCCTTCAGATCGGGCTCGAGGCTCTGCGCGAGGTCGTCGAAACGGGCGTGCCGGACCTGGAGCGCCTCGACGAGTGCGGGAAGCCGGGTCCTGGCGGCCTTGCGCCAGTCGTGGTGCAGCGACGCCCGCACGGACGCACTGATCTCGGGGTCCCCGGCGACGTGCGCGAGGTCGAGGAGGGCGATGGCCGCGGAGAGGTCCCCGCCGGCGACCTCGCGGCACTGGGCGAGCGTTCGGACACTGTGGTCCACCCGGATCCCGCTGTCCCAGAGCGGGTAGAGGATCCGCTCGGCGAGGGACTCGATGTCGCGGCTGGCCCGAGACCGGCCGTCGTGCAGGATGACGACGTCGACGTCGGAGCGGGGCCCGGCGTCGCCGCGGCCGATGCTGCCGAGGACGACGAGCGCCGCCCCGCTCGGCTCCGCCCCGTCAGTGGCCTCCGACCAGTGGCCTGCGAGCCAGCCGGTGAGGTACGAGCTGATCGCGACCCTGCGTCGAGCGCCTGCTCCGGGAGCGGCGAAGCCCTCGGCGAAACCCTCGGCACCGACGATCGCCTCGAGACCGGCAGGGCCCTCCCGGCCGGGGAGATCCCGGCCGGGAGGGTCCGTGCGGGTCACGTCAGATGGCAGCGACACCGCGCTCCCCGGTGCGGACCCGGGCGACCTCCTCGACGGGGACGACCCAGACCTTCCCGTCACCGATCCGGCCGGTGGAGGCGGCCTTGACGATGACGTCGACCACGGAGGTGGAGTCCATGTCCTCGACGAGCACCTCGACCCGCAGCTTCGGCACGAAGTCCACGGTGTACTCGGCACCTCGGTAGATCTCGCTGTGACCGCGCTGGCGGCCGTAGCCGGAGGCCTCGCTGACGGTCATCCCGGAGATTCCGTAGGCCTCCAGGGCCTCCTTGACCTCTTCGAGCTGGTGCGGCTTGATGACAGCGGTGACGAGCTTCATGCCCGAGCCTCCTCGCTGGTGGTGGTGGACGGGGCCGGGACCGACTCCCGCGTGGTGCCTGAGGCGGCCAGTCGCCCGCCGCCGGTGAAGTCGTAGGCCGACTCGGCGTGGACGCCCTGGTCGATACCGGCGACCTCGACGTCCTCGTCGACGCGCCAGCCCATGGTCACCTTGAGCAGGAGGGCGATGACCAGGGTCACGACACCGGAGAAGACGAGTGCGACGAGCGCGATGAGGATCTGGACGGCGAGCTGGGAGAAGTCGCCGCCGTAGAACAGACCGGTCTCGGTGGCGAGGAAGCCCAGGGCCACGGTGCCCCAGAGTCCCGAGACCAGGTGGACGCCGACGACGTCGAGCGAGTCGTCGTAGCCGAAGCGGTACTTCAGGCCCACGGCGAGGGCGGAGAGCGCACCGGCGATCAGGCCCAGCGGGATCGCACCGACCGGCGAGACTCCACCGGCGGCGGGCGTGATGGCGACCAGCCCGGCAACGATGCCGGAGGCGGCGCCGAGCGAGGTGGCGTGTCCGTCACGGAACCGCTCGACGAGGAGCCAGCCAAGCATGGCGGCCGCGGTGGCGGTCGTCGTGTTGACCCAGGCAAGACCGGCGACACCGTCGGCGGCGTAAGCCGAGCCGGCGTTGAAGCCGAACCAACCGAACCACAGCAGACCGGCTCCGGTCATGACCAGGGGCAGGTTGTGCGGCTTCATCCCGATCTTGCCGAAGCCCTTGCGAGCCCCGATGACGAGCGCCAGGACAAGGGCCGCCACACCGGCATTGATGTGCACGACCGTGCCGCCGGCGAAGTCGATCGGCGCGGCGATCGAGCCGAACGGACCCTCGTCGCTGAGGAGGCCCCCGCCCCAGACCATGTGCGCCATGGGGAAGTACGCGAAGGTGGCCCAGAGGCCGGCGAAGACCAGCCAGGTGCCGAACCGCGCCCGGTCGGCGATGGCGCCGCTGATGAGCGCGACGGTGATCATCGCGAAGGTGACCTGGAAGCCGACGTCGACGATCGTGGGCAGGCCGTCGGAGACGATGTAGTTCCCCGCGGAGTCGGTGATGGTGTCCGCGAGGCCGAAGTAGGTGAGGGGGTTGCCGACGATGCCGAGGATGCTCTCGCTGCTGTACGACATCGACCAGCCCCACAGGACGTAGATGACGCCGACGACGCCGAGGGCGCCGTAGGACATCATCATCATGTTGAGGACGGACTTGGAGCGGGCCATGCCGCCGTAGAAGAGGGCGAGACCGGGGGTCATCAGGAGCACCAGGGAGGCGCTCATGAGGATCCAGGCGGTCGTCCCCGTGTCAATTGCGTTTTCCATGGGTAGGACTCTGCGCCGGTCATGTTGCCGGGCGCTGCCCGCTGTGTGTCCGTCGTGTTACGCGTTCCCCGTCGATGTGACGGGTTCGTTGCATCCAGGGGCTGGTCCCACATCGTGGAAGCCTTCGGACCACGCGGCCGTCCGCAGCAGACGAGGGGGTCGTCGAACGCCGGGCGACAATGGGGTATGCGGTCCGCACCCACCCCCGACCCTCTCCTCGGCGCGGCGAACGGCCTCGCACCGCGCCCGGTTCTCGTCTACGACGGCGACTGCGGCATCTGCACGCGCTTCGCGCGGCTGAGCACGCGCCTGCGGCGCCACAGCGGCGACTACGCGGTCGCGCCGTGGCAGACCCTCGACCTCGCGGCACTGAGTCTGACCGAACAGCAGTGCGACGCGGCCGTGCAGTGGGTCGCCGCAGACGGGTCGGTGTTCTCGAGCCAGGACGCCATCGCCCGGTCCCTGCAGGCGGCACGCGCACCGGTACGGCCGATCGGCGCACTCATCCTGGCCCCCGGGGTCAACGCGCTCGCCGGACTGGTCTACCGCTGGGTCGCGGCCAACCGCAGCCGGCTCCCGGGTGGGACACCGGCCTGTTCGCTGCCGCCTGCGCAGCGGCCCGGCTAGAGCCGCCACAGCGAGGCAGAGCAGAGGCAAGTCCCTTACGCGAGGATCGCGTCGACGAAGGCCTCGGGGTCGAAGGGGGCGAGGTCGTCCGGGCCTTCACCCAGACCTACCAGCTTGACGGGCACGCCGAGCTTGCGCTGCACCGCCACGACGATGCCGCCCTTGGCGGTGCCGTCGAGCTTGGTGAGGACGATGCCGGTGATCCCCGCCACCTCCGCGAACACCTCGGCCTGGCGCATGCCGTTCTGGCCTGTCGTCGCGTCGAGGACGAGGAGGACCTCATCGATCGGGGACTGCTTCTCGATGACCCGCTTGACCTTGCCGAGCTCGTCCATGAGGCCGACCTTGTTGTGCAGGCGGCCTGCGGTGTCGATGATGACGGAGTCGGCCTCGAGCTCGCGGGCGGCCCGCACCGCGTCGAAGGCGACCGACGCCGGGTCGGCCCCGTCCTTGTCGGAACGGATCGTGGGGACCCCGACCCGGGCACCCCACGTCTCGAGCTGGTCCGCGGCTGCGGCCCGGAACGTGTCGGCGGCTCCGAGGACGACGTCCTTGTCCTCGGCGACGAGCACGCGCGCGAGCTTGCCGACGGTCGTCGTCTTGCCGGTGCCGTTGACGCCGACGACCATGATGACCGCCGGGCGCAGGTCCACCCGGCCGCTCGCCAGGCGACGGTCCATGGTCGGGTCGACGAGGGTCAACAGCTCCGAGCGCAGGATGGCCCGGGCCTCGTCCTCGGACCCGACGCCCTCGACCTTGACCCGCGTGCGGAGCCGGTCCACGAGCTCGGTGGTGGCCTCGACTCCGAGGTCGGCCTGCAGCAGGGTGTCCTCGACGTCCTCCCAGGCCTCCTCGTCGAGGCCGCCCCGCGAGAGCAGGGCCAGCAGGCCCCGGCCGAGGGCGGTGTTGGAACGGGCCAGCCTGGCGCGCAGGCGCTGCAACCGGCCGGCGGGAGCCTCGGGACGCTCCAGTGTGGGCGTCGGCTCGAGGTCCGGTGCGAGGACGTCCTCGGGCGCCTCGGGCTCGACCTCCACCGGTCTCTCCGCCGGCGGGGCCACCGTGTCGGTGTCCGCTACTCCGGGTGCCGGACGCAGGTCCGGCGCAGTCGTCGTCTCGGGCGCCTTCGTCTCAGCGGCTCCGCCGCGGCCGCGGAGCAGCCCGACGAGCAGCCCACCGAGCACGACGAGGAGGCCGACGGCGATCGCGATGTACATCCAGGCGGTGTCGTTCAGAGTCACCCGCTCATCCTCGCAGCAGCGACCTCCATCGCCCAAAGTCGGCGATGGCCGCTGCGCACGTCATGCGCTCGTCAGAAGACGGAGACCCGCTCCTTGGGCGCGAGCCACATTCCGTCCCCCTCGCGGACCTCGAAGGCCTCGTGGAAGGCGTCGATGTTGCGGACGGCGTTGGCCCGTTGGTCGATCGGACTGTGCGGGTCGATCGCGAGCAGGCGCTTGGCCTCGGCCTCACGGGTCTTGCCGCACCACACCTGGGCCCACGCGAGGAAGAACCGCTGCTCACCGGTGAGTCCGTCCAGGACGGGCGGCTCGAGGCCCTCGTCTGCGCCGGTCGCGATGCGGTAGGCCGCCAGGCCGATGTCGAGGCCACCGAGGTCGCCGATGTTCTCGCCGACGGTCAGTGCGCCGTTGATGCGCTCGCCCGGGGCGTCGCGGGGCTCGAGCTCGCTGAACTGGGCGATCAGCGCCCCCGTCAGCTCCTCGAACCGCGCCCGGTCCTCGTCGGTCCACCAGTTGACGAGGTTGCCGTCCCCGTCGAACCGGGACCCGGAGTCGTCGAAGCCGTGACCGATCTCGTGGCCGATGACGGCTCCGATCCCGCCGTAGTTCACCGCGTCGTCGGCGTCGACGGAGAAGAACGGCGGCTGGAGGATGGCTGCGGGGAAGACGATCTCGTTCATGCCCGGGTTGTAGTAGGCGTTGACCGTCTGCGGTGTCATGAACCACTCCCCCCGGTCCACCGGCCCGCCGAGCTTGCCGAGATTGCGGTCCGACTCGAACGCCGCGGCACGCCGCACGTTGCCCATGAGGTCGTCCGCCTCGATGCTCAGGGTGGAGTAGTCGCGCCAGCGGCCGGGGTAGCCGACCTTCGGCGTGAACGCCTCGAGCTTGCGAACCGCGGCGGCCCGGGTCTCCTCCCCCATCCACGACAGCGAGGCGAAGGACCGGCGGAACGCCTCGACGAGGTTCGCAACGAGCGTCTCCATCGCGTCCTTGGCCTCCGGCGGGAAGTGCTTGGCAACGTAGAGCTCGCCGACGGCCTCGCCGATCGAACCCTCGACGAGACTCACGCCGCGCTTCCACCGCTCGCGGTTCTCCGGCACGCCCGACAGGGTCCGCCCGTAGAAGTCGAAGTTCTCCGCGACGATGTCGGATCCGAGATAGGCAGCCCGAGCGTGCAGCACGTGCCAGGTCAGCCACTCTCGCCACGTCGAGATGGGCTCCTCGGAGACGGCCTCGGCCGCCGCGGTCAGGAACGTCGGCTGCCGGGCCACCACGGCGGCGAGCACGTCGGCCGGGGCGTGAACGCCTTCGGCGTAGGCGTGCCAGTCCAGACCGGGGGTGAGAGCGGCGAGGCCGTCGGCGTCGACGAGTGTGTAGGTCCGGACCGGGTCGCGGTTGGTCACGGTGTCCCAGTGCGCGGAGGCAAGGCGGGTCTCGAGAGCGATGACGCGGTCGGCGACCTGTTCCGGATCGTTCTGGTCGGCGAGGTCGAGCATGCGGACGAGGTGACTGCGGTATGCGTCGCGCACCTGCGCGTACCGCTCCTCGCGGTAGTACGACTCGTCGGGAAGTCCCAGCCCGGCCTGTTCGAGATAGACGACGTAGCGCGTCGAGTCGCGATCGTCGGTGTTGACGAAGGGGATCACCAGCCCCGGCACCCCCTCCCGCGCGAAGGCGCCGAGTGTGCGCATGAGGTCGGTCGGTGTCTCGATGGCGCGAATCCGCTCGAGGTCCGCCGTGAGTGGTCCTGTGCCGAGGTCCTCGATCAGTTCCTCGTCCATGAACGAGGCATAGAGGTCACCGACCTTGGCCGCAACCGTCCCTGCAGCCGGAGAGCCCGAAGCGACCTCCTCGATGATCGCGTGAACGTGCTTCTCGGCCTTCTCACGCAGCATGTCGAAGGAGCCGTACCGCCCGCGGTCCGCGGGAATCTCGGTCTCCGCGATCCATCGGCCGTTCGCGTGGCCGAAGAGGTCGTCCCTGGGACTGACCGTGGGGTCGATGTGGTGGAGGTTGAGTCCTGAGCTGGAGGTCACCAGGCCACTCTATGCACGTGCGTCCGACCGCGCGGCGTGGTCACGATCCGGCGCGGGACTCACTCCTGGGCGAGCAGGCCGTTCACGGTCGCGACGTACTCCCGCTCCGCCGCTTCGGGCGAGGTGCCGGAGAGGTCGGCCCAGGCGTCGTACTTGGCGCGACCGACGACGTCGAGGAACCCGGGCCGCTTGCCGGCGACATCCCCGGACGTCGCCTGCTTGTAAAGCCCGTACAGGCGCAGCTTGACGTCGTTGCCGGGATCCCGGGACAGGCCCTGGACGGCGGCGACAGCGGACTCGAAATCCGTGACCTCGGCCATGGACAGACACCTTACGCCCGCTCGCATGCGCACGGAGGGATTCGACAACCCCGGTTCAGTGCGGCGGCTGCGCGCGTCAGGTGCGAGGACGCCGCTCGCGGACCGCGCCGACGAGCTCCTCGCCCCGATGCGTCAGGAGCTCGCGACCGTCCCGGCGGGCCGGGACCGCGACGAGGCCGACCACAGCGAGAGCGAGGGCGAGGCAGATCATCATGCCGAGGACGAGAGCGAACACGAGACAAGAGTGACCGGCGCACCCCCTCCGACTCAAACGGAATCACCCCCTGAGACCGAACTGTGACCAATGAGACGACCCGGGCCTTCCGGCGGTCCGGACCGCCTCGGTGGCGGCCCTTAAGGTTGGGACGTGTCCGACACCTCTCCAGCCGGGCGTCCGGCGCGCACGAGCCCCCCGGCGCCACGGACCGGACCCGGCCCAGGAGGTCGCGGTCGACGCCGGCGCGGGCATTCGACCTGGCGCCGGACCCTGCTCGAGGTCAGCATCGCGATCGGAATCCTCGCCCTCGTCCAGGGGCTGGTGGTCAAGGCCTACCAGATTCCGTCGGCGTCGATGGAGGACACCCTGATGACCGGGGACCGGATCCTCGTCAACCGCCTCGACGACGACGTCGAGCGCGGTGACGTCATCGTCTTCGAGCACGGCGACACGTGGGAGTCCTCCCGCCGCAGTCCGAGTGACAGCGCCGTCGTCAACGTGCTCCGCTGGGTCGGAACGGTCGTCGGCCTCGGACCCTCGACCCGCGCATACACAGTCAAGAGGGTGATCGCCACGGGAGGTGAGACGGTCGCCTGTTGCTCCGACCAGGGTGCGGTGACGGTCGACGGGGTGCCTCTCGAGGAGGACTATCTCGGATCCGACCTGCCGTTCACACCCGGTGAGACCGACTGCACGACCACGCCGAGATCGGTCCGGTGCTTCCCGGAGATCACCGTGCCCGGCGGCTCGCTGTTCATGCTGGGAGACAACCGGGCGAACTCCGCCGACAGCGTCGTCGCCTGCCGCGGTAGGGACGACGACGGGGGATGTGCTCGCTTCGTGCGCGTCGACCAGGTGGTGGGGCCGGTCGTGGCGCGGTTCTGGCCACCGACGGCGATCGGCGGCATCGACCCCTAGTCACGGCCCACTGCCACCCGGGTCGAGCTGCGGGTCAGGCCGACCGCTCGAGGTCGCGCAGCCGCTGGGAGACGACGGTGGTGACCCCGTCCCCGCGCATCGAGACACCGTACAGTGCGTCGGCGACCTCCATGGTGCGCTTCTGGTGAGTGATGACGATGAGCTGGCTGCTGTCCCGGAGCTCCTCGAACAGCGTGATCAGGCGTCCGAGGTTGGTGTCGTCCAGGGCGGCCTCGACCTCGTCCATGATGTAGAACGGGCTCGGGCGGGCCTTGAAGATCGCGACCAGCAGCGCCACCGCGACGAGCGAGCGCTCCCCTCCTGAGAGCAGCGACAGCCGTTTGACCTTCTTGCCGGGCGGGCGAGCCTCCACCTCGATCCCGGTCGTCAGCATGTCCCCGGGGTCGGTGAGGACCAGCCGACCCTCGCCACCCGGGAACAGCCGCTCGAAGACCCGCTCGAACTGTGCGGCGGTGTCGTGGAAGGCCTCCGTGAACACCTGCTCGACCCGCTCGTCGACCTCGCGCACGATGTCGAGCAGGTCGCGCTTGCTGGCCTTGAGGTCCTCGATCTGCTGGGTGAGGAACGCGTGCCGCTCCTCGAGCGCGGCGAACTCCTCCAGCGCGAGGGGGTTGACCCGACCCAGGGCCGCGAGCGCGCGCTCGGCCTTGCGGAGCCGCTTCTCCTGCTCCTCGCGGACGAACGGCATGGGCTCCGACACCTCGTCCCCCGTTCCGGACTCCCCCGGGCCTCCGGCGTCCGGCGAGGGACCGAGCTGCGGGACAGGACGATGGGGACCGTATTCGTCGATCAGCACCTCGGGATCGATCCCGAGCTCCTCGACCGCCTTGATCTGGAGCTGCTCGACCCGGGCCAGCTGGGCTGCGCGAGCGATCTCGTCCTTGTGCACCGAGTCGGTCAGCTCGCGCAGCTCGTCCTGCAGAGCACTGACCTCGGCGCGCACGCGCGCGAGCTCGGCATCCCTCTCCGTCCGAGCCGCTTCGCCCTCGTCGCGGTGCCGGCGAGCGAGCTCGAGGGCCTCCGCGACACGGTCCACGGCGTATAGCGCCGCGACCCGCACCGCCGAGGCGACCTCGGCCTCGCGAGCCCGGCGCTCGCGCCGTTGGCGAAGTCGCTCGCGGGCCGCGAGCTCGTTGCGGGCCGCCCCCTCCAGCGACTCCGCACGCCCGCGAACGGCCCGCGCCCGCTCCTCCTTGGTCCGAAGCGCGAGGCGCAGCTCGGTTTCGGCGGTGCGAGCGCTGCTCGCCGCGACCTCGAGCCGATCCCGCTCCTCGGTCCCGGGCTCGAGCTGCTCACCCTCTGGTACCTCGGCCCCCGCGCGCTCCAGCCGCTCCTCGAGCGCCGCGAGCTCCTCGCGGTCACCGGAGAGGGCGGCCGCGACGTCGTTCATCGCTCGCTGGGTGCGCTCGGCCTCGGCACGGGCCCCCCGGGCCGCGGACCCCAACGTGCCGAGCTTCTCGGCGAGCGCCGCCATGCGCGCGTCCGACTCGTGCAGCCGTTCGAGCGCGGCTGCGACCCGGTCCTCCAGGCGCGATGCCTCCTCCCGAGCTCCGGACAGTGCGAAGCGGGCCTGCTCGACCCGTCGCTCCGCCGCGTCGGCGGCGTCCGCGGTCTCGGTCGCGGCCGACTGGATCTCGAGCAGACTCCGCGACTCCCCGCTCGAGCCACCGCGCACGAAGGTGGGTCCGTAGACGTCGCCGTCGGCCGTGACGGCCGCGATCCCCTCACCGCGGCTCACGAGGTCGAGGGCATGGTGGGTGTCGGGGACGACGGCGACACGGTCGAGGACCTCCGCGAGCGCACCTCTGAGCGCCTTCGGTGCATCGACCACGTCGACGGCCCAGCGGGCCGGGGCGTCGAGGTGTGGCCACCCGCTGCGGTCCGTGCCGGCGACAACGCCCTCGAGGAGGAGTCCCGCCCGGCCCGCCTCCTCCTCCCGGAGGCGCTCGAGCGCGACGGCCGCGCTTTCGTGCGAGGTGGCCGTCACCGCCTCCACGGCCCAGCCGAGGGCCGCGGACACCGCCGCCTCCCAGCCGGACTCGATGACCAGGGCCTCCGCGAGTGAGCCGGACACCCCCTCGGCCCCCGCCTCGAGGAGTGCGGCTGCACCGTCCTTGTGGCGCAGCGACAGCTGCAGGGCCTCGAGACGCGCGAGCAGCGACCCACGCTCCCGGTCCGCCGACTGTTCCTCCGCAACGAGAGCGCGCACCCGCTCCTGGGCCTCGGCGAGCGCGGCTGCCGCCGCCTCGTGTTCGGAGTCGAGACCGACCTCGTCCTCTTCGTCGTGTGCAACGCCGGCCTCGAGGGCGGCGTACTCGCGCTCGGCCTCGGTCGCCCGTCGGACGCTCGCCTGGAGGACCTCGTCGAGCCGACCGAGCTCGGCCTCGCCGGCCTCGATGCGGCTGCGCCGGGCGGCGACCTGTCCGTTCAGTCGGGCCAGGCCCTCACGGCGGTCCGCGGCGGCCCTGGCCAGGGCTGCCACCCGCCTCGTCTCGACGGCGAGCGCCTCCTCCGCCTCGGCACGGGCTTCGACGGCGGCCGCGAGACCGGCTTCTGCATCGGCCACCTCGGCGAGCAGCTGCCGTTCGGTCTCCCGGGCCGAGACCGCCTGCCGGCGCAGCTCCTCCGGGTCACGTCCGCTGGTCGTCTCGTCGACGTCGTCCTGACCGAGCAACCGGACCCGCTCTCCCGCGACGCTGGCCGTCGACTCCAAGCGGTCCCGGACGCTCTGCAGACGGACGTAGCGCTCCCCGGCCCGCATCAGCTCGGGGACCTCCGACCGCGCCCGCTCCTCGAGGGCGCGGACGAGGTCGAGGCGCTCCGCCAGGGCGGCCTCGACACCGGCCCGACGCGCGAGCAGTGCGGACTCGTCGGCGGCCTCCTGGTCGAGGGCGGCGGTGAGCTGGGCGAGATCGTCGGCGACGAGCCGCATGCGCGCGTCGCGCGCATCCGCCTGGATGAACGCCGCCCGTCGCGCGGTCTCGGCCTGGCGGCCGAGGGGACCGAGCTGGCGTCGGATCTCGCTGACCAGGTCACTGACGCGGGTGAGGTTGCCCTCCATGGCCTCGAGCTTGCGGAGCGCGCGCTCCTTGCGCTTGCGGTGCTTGAGGACGCCCGCGGCCTCCTCGATGAAGCCCCGGCGCTCCTCCGGGGTGGATCGCAGCACCGTGTCGAGCTGGCCCTGGCCGACGATGACGTGCATCTCACGACCGATCCCGCTGTCGGAGAGGAGCTCCTGGATGTCCAGGAGGCGGCAGGAGGTGCCGTTGATGGCGTACTCGCTCCCTCCCGAGCGGAACATCGTGCGACTGATCGTCACCTCGGTGTAGTCGATCGGGAGCGCGCCGTCGGTGTTGTCGATCGTGAGGCTCACCTCGGCCCGCCCCAACGGCGCCCGCCCCGAGGTGCCGGCGAAGATGACGTCCTCCATCTTGCCGCCGCGCAGGCTCTTGGCGCCCTGCTCCCCCATGACCCATGCGAGGGCGTCGACCACGTTGGACTTGCCCGACCCGTTGGGACCGACGATGCACGTGATGCCCGGCTCCAGGCGCAAGGTCGTCGCCGAGGCGAAGGACTTGAAGCCCTTGAGCGTCAGGGTCTTGACGTACATGCGGTCCTTCAGTGCGATCGGTCACGGCCGGCCCGGTCGGGCACGACCTCCCGGACGTCCGACGGCCCGGGTCGGGTCGCCGCTCACTGTACCGTCGCCACGCGCTCGTCCCGTGGACGTCACCGCGGCTCCGGACCGGGTGTCGGGAGGTCCGACGAAGGGGCCGGGGTCCATGGGACGCCTGTGGCGGATGAGGTGTATGCGCTGGTCACCGACCGTGGCGAACGTCGCATACCCCTCGGTGCGTCGCGAACGGTCGGGAAAACCCGGTGAGCGTTGTCGGTCACGGTGTGCACACTGGTGGGATGTCCGACAAGCCGGTGAGTACGTCCGCGGACTCCGCGTACCGGACCTTCCTCCACCTGCTCGTCAACACCGCGGTCGCCGGGCTGACGACGAGCTACCTCTGGTTCGGGCTGACCTTCTGGACCTACCTCGAGACCCGCTCGATCCTGGCGACCGGAGTCATCGGCGGCGCCTACATGCTCCTGGTCTCGGTGAGCAGCATCGTCTTCGGATCCCTGGTCGACCGGCTCCGCAAGGTCGTGGCGATGCGGGTCTCGTCCGTGATGACCCTTGGGTTCTTCGGCCTCGCCACCGGTCTCTGGCTCGCCGTTCCCGGTGACCAGATGACTGACCTGAGCCGTCCGTGGTTCTGGACCTTCGCGCTCCTGATCCTCGTGGGGTCGGTGGTCGAGCACATGCGCAACATCGCGCTGTCGACGAGCGTGACCATCCTCATCCAGGACGACCGCCGGGACCGCGCCAACGGCCTGGTCGGCACGGCCCAGGGCATCACGTTCCTCACGACGAGTGTCCTCTCCGGTCTGTCGATCGGCATGCTCGGCATGGGCTGGACGCTCGCCATGGCGCTGGGCCTGGTGTCGCTGGGCCTGATCCACCTCTTCCTCATCCGCATGCCGCAGGAGCCGGTCCCGGCCGCAGCGGGCTCGGACGACTTCGGCCGCATCGACCTCGCGGGCTCGATCGTCGTCATCCGCGCGACCACCGGTCTGCTGGCCCTCATCGTCTTCTCGACCTTCAACAACTTCGTCGGTGGGGTCTACATGGCCCTGATGGACCCCTATGGCCTCGAGATGTTCCGCGTCGAGGTGTGGGGCGTCGTCCTCGGGGTGTCCTCGCTCGGCTTCCTCGTCGGCGGTGCCGTCGTGGCCAAGGTCGGGCTCGGCCGCAGCCCGGTGCGGACCCTGCTCTTGTGCGTAGCGGCCATGGGCGCACTCGGTGCGCTGTTCACGATCCGGGAGCTGTGGTGGCTCTATGCAGCGGGGATCTTCGCCTACATGACCCTCATCCCCGCTGTGGAGGCGGCGGAGCAGACGGTGATCCAACGGGTGATCCCGCTCGAGCGGCAGGGGCGGGTCTTCGGTTTCGCGATGGCCGTCGAGACCGCCGCGGCTCCCATCACGGCCTTCCTCATCGCACCCATCGCGGACCGCTGGATCATCCCGTTCGCCTCGTCCGAGGAGGGACGCCGGATCCTCGACCCCCTCGTCGGCACCGGCACCCCCGTCTCGCGGGGTATCGCCGTCGTGTTCCTCGTCGCCGGCCTGCTGATGGTCGTCGTGGCCCTGTTGGCGCTGCGCTCACCCGCCTACCGTTCGCTGGTCCGCGCGTACGCGGACGCGGCCCCCGCCGATGTCACTCCCGTCGCTCCGGTGCTCCGACCCGGCGAGGCGGTCACGGCGACGTCGGCCGCCGCAGCCGTGTCACAGCTGCACGCCGAGGGGCCCGCTCCGGCCGGGCACGAGGACGAACCGACCGGCTCAGACCTCCCGTGACGCGATGGCCTCGTGGTGCCGGATCACCTCGGCGATGATGAAGTTCAAGAACTTCTCGGCGAACTGCGGATCGAGTCCCGCCTCGTCCGCCAGGGCTCGCAGCCGGGCGATCTGACGCTCCTCGCGCTGTGGGTCAGCGGGCGGCAGGCCGAGGGATGCCTTGAGCTCCCCCACCTGCTGAGTGGCTTTGAACCGCTCGGCGAGAAGGTGGACGAGCGCGGCGTCGATGTTGTCGATGCTCGCGCGCAGCCGACTGAGGTCGGATGGGGACTCGCTCACGCGGCCATGGTAGGCAGCGGACCCCGACGGACGGCAGGGCCCATCCACGTGTCGGATGGGACCGAAGGTCTGCGCCCTCAGCGTTCCACGAAGCCGGTGACGCCTTCGCGCGCCGCACTGATCTCCGGGGTGGATACCCCGTCGACGTGCCCCGGCCGCCTGGCCGTCGTCGGCTGCTCCCCGAGCAACCGCACGAGGGCCGCGCAGTCGAGCCGCCGCCCCTGGACCACCACCTCGACCCGACCGTCGGCCGTGTTGCGGGCGTGGCCGACCAGCCCGAGCTCGAGTGCGCGGGCGCGGGTCCACCACCGGAAACCCACGCCCTGGACCATGCCGCGGACGAACACGGTGACGCGGACCACCTCGTCGCCGGCGCTCATCCCGTCCTCCTCTGGCGTCGTCGGGTGATCGTCAGGCTGCGCGGTCGCGGCTGGCAGCGTGGACAGGAGAAGGACGACCGGTTCATGAACTGTTCCCTGCGGATGACCGCACCACAGCGGGCGCACTCCCGGCCCGCCTGTCCGTAGGCGTTGAGAGAGCGGTCGAAGTAGCCGGACTGTCCGTTGACGTGGACATAGAGCGCGTCGAAGCTGGTGCCACCCTGCTCGAGGGCGGCGGACATGACGTCCCGAGCGTGCCCCACGATGCGGGAGAGCGTCGGCTTGGTCAGGGTCCGGGCGAGCCGTTCCCCGTGGACGCCGGCCCGCCAGAGAGCCTCGTCCGCATAGATGTTGCCGATTCCCGAGACGAGTGTCTGGTCGAGAAGAGCGCGTTTGACGGCCGAGTCCCGAAGCTTGAGCCGACGCACGACCGCGCGTTCGTCGAAGCACGCCTCGAACGGGTCCGGCGCGATGTGCGCGATGGTCGTGGGGATGGAGTCCGGGCCGATCTCGGACCATGCCACTCCCCCGAAGGTGCGCTGGTCGACGAACCGCAGCTGTGGCCCTCCATCGACGAACGTCAGTCTGGCGTGCTCATGCCTCATCGGCGGGCGAGCGGGGTCGGCGACGAGCAGCTGGCCGCTCATGCCGAGGTGCAACAGGAGCGCCTCGGCAGGGGCGTCGGTGTCGTCGCACGGCTCCGCCAGCTCGAGCCAGAGGTACTTCCCGCGACGCCTGGCGGCGGTCACGGTCCGACCGCCCAGTCGGGCCGACAGGTCCTCGGGTCCGGGCACGTGACGCCGCGCCACCCGGTGTCCGACGAACGTCGCCTCGTCGACCGTGCGACCGACCACATGGTCCTCGAGTCCGCGGCGGACGACCTCGACCTCGGGGAGCTCAGGCACCCTCGACGGCCCCCATGGACTCCACGGCCACCGCTGCCGCCTGCATCTCGGCATCCTTCTTCGTCCGGCCGGTGCCCTGACCCAAGGGGGTCCCGTCGAGACGCACAGTGGCGACGAAGGTCTTCGCGTGTTCCGGACCGTCGGACTCGATGTCGTACACGGGTGCGCCGAGCCCCCGCGCAGCCGCCGCCTCCTGGAGGCTCGTCTTCCAGTCGAGTCCGGCACCGAGGGTCGCCGAGTGACGCATGAGTGGGTCGAAGAGGGTGTGCACCAGCTCGATCGCCGCCGACATCCCCCCTGAGAGATACACCGCGCCGATGACCGCCTCGAGGGCGTCCGCGAGGATCGAGTCCTTGTCGCGGCCGCCGGTGCTCTCCTCACCGCGCCCGAGCTGCAGGTACCCCCCGAGGTCGATCGTGCGAGCCACCCCGGCGAGCGCCCGGGAGTTCACGACCGAGGCCCGCAACCGGGCGAGCTGCCCCTCCGGCTCGTCGGGATGGTCGTGGTAGAGCCGGTCGGTCACGACCACTCCGAGCACGGAGTCGCCGAGGAACTCGAGCCGCTCGTTGTGCGGGATGCCGCCCGCCTCGTAGGCGTACGACCGGTGGGTGAGTGCGAGGGTGAGCAGTTCCGTGAGGGCAGCACGGAACCCCGGCTCGGCGGTGGCCTCGCCGCAGACCTCGGTGAGGTATGCGGTCAGGTCACCGACGGGCCGCGGTGTCACGACGTCACTCGCGGGCGCGCGCTGCGCTCGTCGAGCCACGGCTCGCTCAGCCCTGGTGCTCGGTGCGCTCTGCGGTCTCGTAGTGGCGGCCGTTGTAGGTGCCGCACGAGGGGCAGGCGATGTGCGGCTGCTTGGCGGCCTTGCACTGCGGGCAGGTGGTGAGGGTCGGGAGCTCGGCCTTCCAGTTCGCGCGACGCGAACGGGTGTTGGAGCGCGACATCTTCCGCTTCGGGACGGCCACGGCGGTTCCTCTTCTTTCGGGGTGTGATGCAGGTGGGTGGTGCTGGGATGGTGCTGCGGGTGGTCAGTCGTCCTCGGCCGGTTCGGCCTGCTCCGCCAGGGCGGCGAGGGCGGACCAGCGAGGGTCGATGTCGACGTGCTCGTGCCCCGGGTCGTCCTCCATCCGGACGCCGCACTGGGCGCACAGACCGAGGCAGTCCTCACGGCACACGGGCTGGAACGGCAGTGCGGGCACCACCGTGTCCCGGAGCAGCGGCTCGAGGTCGATATACCCATCGACGACGACATGCTGCTCCGTCTCGTCGTCCTCCGCTCCCACCTCGCGGTGGTGCGCGGCACGGTCGGCGTAGGCGAACAGCTCCTGGAACCTGCTCTCGACGTTGATCGAGACCGGGTCCAGGCACCGCACGCAGGCGCCGACTGCGGTGGCCCGAACGGTTCCCGTGACGAGCACCCCCTCGACGACCGACTCCAGCCGCGTGGTGAGCGGGAGCGTCTGACCCTCGGGAACCGAGATCACGTCGGTGCCGAGGTCGGCCGGGGCGGGGATCTCTCGCTCCGTCTCGATCATCGACCCTGGCCGTCGTCCGAGGTCCGAGATGTCGAGCATCCAGGGGGAACGGGGAGCGGTGCGGGTCATGGTCATCACGAGGTGGAGTCGAGGGTGGCGGTTCGGGAGTGATCCGTCACCGTACGATCAGCGGGAAGTAACGTCCGGCCCGCCGCCACGACCCATGATTCGGCGCGAGTGCTCGCGAGATCCATGGAAGCATGACGACTGGGACGAGACCGACCCACAAGCCTACCGGTCGCCGGAGCGAGCCCCAAAACGTCGGCATGCGTGCGGTGCAGCGTGCGGCCACGAAGGCCGGGAGCGCGGCGTGGTCAGCCGAGACTGAGAGCACTGCGGACCACCGGCGTGAGCAACGGCTCGGCCCGCTCAGCGAACGTGGCGGTGATGTGGTTGCCCGGCCGGTGGACCGTGACGTTGTCGATGACCACCGGGCAGATGTCACCCGGGCACACGAGGCCGCTCAGGTCCAGGAACCGGACTCCGGGCACGGCGGTGGCGGCGGTTCGCATCTGGTCGAGTCGATTGCGGGCAGTGGCGTCGTCCCGGGCGAAGTCACAGGCCGAGATGTCCTCCGGATGGCGAGCGACGCATACGTCCAGGTCGTTCGGTGAGTCCGGGGAGTTGCCGAGCACCACGAGCGGTGCGATCTCTCGAAGGATGCGCCACTGCTCGACGAACGCGGGCACGACCGCCGCCTCATGGGCGTCGCGACCGCCGCCTTCGACCCACAGGGTCGGGTTGGCGGACGTGACGATGACGTCGGGCTCGAGGGCCCGAAGCTCGGCCAGCACGGCGTCGTTCCACTCGTCACACTCCGGGAAGGGACGCCCGGCCTGGGCGGTCGGGGCCGAGACGAAGGTGCACGACCCCTTGCCGTACGTCACGACGTGCCAGTCCTGCGCCGGGGCCGCAAGCTCGAGGGCCGGCAGCCACTGCATCGCCTTCGAGTCCCCGACGAGCGCCACGGTGGTCGAGCCCTCGCGCATGCCGAAGTCGCACCGGACCGGTTCGCTGACCTCCCGCCGCACCTGGCAGCGGTCGACGTCCGCGCGCGGACGGTCGCTGCCCGGCTGCAACGGATCGGGCGTCGCCCACGGCTGGCCGGGCGCGGCGGATGCGGGCGATGTGGCGAAGGGCGACCGGGCGAGCTGAAGCGCCGCCCCCGCCAGGACCCCGCTCAGCGACAGCGCGAGACCGAGGACCAGGACCGGCCGGACCTTGGTGAGGACGTCGAGCCGCTGACCGCCGACGCCGTGGTGGATCGGGCGCTCCACATAGCGGTGACAGAGCCAGGCGGGGATGACCGAGAGGACCACGAGACCCACCCGGGCCGGGCTCGGCGCGCCGGAGGTCGGTCCGGGCACACCGATCGCCCACTCTCCGAGGACGCGCACCGGCCAGTGCCAGAGGTACAGCGAGTACGACAGCCCCCCGATGACGACCAGCGGCCGCCATCCGAGCATCCCGACCACTCCCCCGTCGGGCCACAGCCAGCCGGCCGCGATGAGGAGCGCGGTCCCGACCGTGGGGAGCAGCGCCCACGCCCCGGGCCACCAGGCACCGTCGGGAAGGAGGACGGCGCAGCCGACGATGAGCCCGAGCCCGACCAGGCCGAGTGTGCTCGCCAGGACTCGGTGCGTCCGCGTCGTGACGGGCACAGGCCGGCCCGCGAGGGCGACGGCCAGCGCCGCGCCGAGCGCCAGCTCCCACACACGCGTCGTCGTCACGAAGTACGCCCGCTCTGGGTTGTCCGCCGTCAGGTGGACGGACCAGGCCAGCGACGGCACTCCGATGAGAGCGACGAGGGCGCCGAGATGGACCCGCCGCACTCGGCGTCCCGTCCGGCGGGCGATCAGCGCGGCGCCGATGAGAAGAGCGGGCCAGACGACGTAGAACTGCTCCTCGACCGCCAGGGACCAGTAGTGCTGCACGGGCGAGGGAGCCGAGTCCGAGGTGAGGTAGTTGACCGACTGCTCGGCCAGGTGCCAGTTCACGAGGTACACGGACGACCACGAGATGTCCGTGCCGACCGCGTGCCGGCGCAGCCCCGGGACGAGGAACCAGGACAGGACCGCTGTCACCACCAGGACCAGGACGGCGGCCGGCAGCAGCCGTCGAGCCCGGCGGGCGAGGAAACGCCCCCACGAGATGCGCCCGGTGCGATCCAGCTCGCCGATGAGGATGCCGGTGATGAGGAACCCGGAGATGACGAAGAAGACGTCCACGCCGAGGAAACCGCCGACGGGCGGCAGGCCGGCGTGGTACGCCATGACGAGCAGGACCGCGAGAGCGCGCATCCCCTCGATGTCGGGGCGGTATGCGGTGCTCCCGCCGGTCTCGCTCCGTGCGGCCGTGGTTGCAGTCACCAGGTCATGACGACGGTCGGATCCCTGCCGGCGTCAGGCGCTCAGGCCGGCGAGCGCGTCACGGACCGGGTCGGGGACGAGTCCGCTGACGTCCCCGCCGAGACCCGCGACCTGCTTGACCAAAGAGGACGAGACGTGCTGGAACCGCGGGTCGCCGGGGAGGAACACGGTCTCCACCCCGGTGAGGTGGCGGTTCATCAGCGCCATGGGCAGCTCGTAGTCGAAGTCCGTTCCGCCACGTAGGCCCTTGACGATGAGTCCGGCCCCGATCTCCCGGGCGACATCGACGAGCAGCCGGCCGTGATACTGCTCGACCCGGACCCACGGCAGGTCTGCCGTCGTCTGCTCGATGAAGCCCATCCGCTGGCGGACGGAAAACGTACCGGCCTTGTCGGGGTTGTGGAAGATTGCGACGACGAGCTCGTCGGCGAGCGCGGCGGCCCGTCGGAAGATGTCGACGTGGCCGAGGGTGACCGGGTCGTAGGAACCTGGGCAGATGGCGATGCGGTGCACGACGCCCAAGGTTAGACCGTTCGTCGCCGTCCGTCCTTGCTGCCGGGCTAGCCGTCCTTGGCCTCCTCGAGGACCTCCTCGGCGCGCTCCTTGGCCGCACCCGTGATCTCCTCGGCCTGCTCGCGGGCCTCGGCGGGCGCGAGCGCGCCCTCGACCACCGCCTGCTCGAGCAGGGCCCGCACCTGCGCGACCGAGGCGCAGCCCGCGTCCAGGAGCCGGTTGCGGGCCAGCGCCCACTGCCGACCCAGCTCGGCGCGGACGTCCGCGGAGACCTCGGTGCGTGCCGGGTTGAGGATCGTCAGCTCCTCCTCCACGGAGTGGTGGGCGACCACGGAGCTGAGCTTCTCGAGGGCGTCGTCGTACTTCTGGGTGTCGGTGCCCTTGGCCTCGAGGAACTCCAGGAGCGCCTCGGTGATGTCGGCGTGCTCCTCCTCACCGTGCTCCGCCTCGTGGTCGGTGATCGCGTCCCTGCGCCGCAGCTTCGGGTAGACGTGGGTCTCCTCCGCCTCGGCGTGGGCGACGAGCAGCTCGGCGAGCGCCTGCCGGCTCGCGGACCGGTCCCGGTCGGTGCGTCGGCACTCGCGGAGCAGGTCCTCGAAGAGACGGTGGTCCTCCAGGATGAGGTCGACGACGTCGCCGGAGGTCGGACGGGAGACGAAGATGCTCGTGGTCATGGGCTCATCGTGCCGTATGCGCAGGTCGGGAGGGCGGAACTCGCCGCCTAACGCCGGGGTCAGGACGGCGGCAGCGCCTCCGCGAGCCACACGGCGGTCTCGCCGTACCGCTTGTCCTGGATTCGTTCGAGGGTGTGCGGCCACGTCGGCTCCGGTGAGCGGGCGGACCGCTCGACGACGACAACGGCGTCCGCCGCCAGCCAACCAGCGGTTAGGGCGTCCAGAACGTCCGCGAGGGCGGCCTCGGGGAGGTCGTAGGGCGGGTCGAGGAAGACGAGATCGTGCTTGCTCGCCGCGCCCTGCAGGTAGGCGCTGACGTCGCGAAGACGGATGCTCACGTGCTCAAGCCCCAGGTCGGAGACGGACCGGCGCATCGCCGCGACCGCGCCGCGGTCGGAGTCGACGAGGGTGGCCACCCCGGCGCCGCGGCTGACCGCCTCGATCCCGAGCGCCCCGGAGCCGGCGTAGAGGTCGAGAACCGTGGCACCCTCGATGAGTCCCCGCGCCGCCAGCGCGGAGAACAGCGCCTCGCGGGCGCGGTCGCTGGTCGGCCGCGTCGCCGATCCCTTGGGCGTGTGGATCTGCCTGCCCTTGTACATTCCGGCGATGACCCTGGTCATCGTGACGCTCCCACTCGCGTAGCCCATCCGGGTGGAACACTCCCGGCGATGACCCTGGTCATCGTGACGCTCCCACTCGCGTAGCCCATCCGGGTGGAACACTCCCGACGATGACCCTGGTCATCGTGACGCTGCCACCGGTCTTCATCCGCGCTCCAGGAACGCGGCCTTGTCCTCGTCGGCCAGCCGCTGCACGGCCGATGAGAGGTGAGGGTGCGCCGCCAGCTCGGGATCGGCCTCGACCAGCCGCACGGCGTCCTCGCGAGCCGCGACGATGATGTCCTCGTCGTCGATCACCCCGAGGAAGCTCAGCGATGACCGTCCTCCGCTCTGCGCGGCGCCGAGGACGTCGCCCTCTCGGCGCTGACGGAGGTCGAGGCGGGCGAGCTCGAACCCGTCCGTGCTCGCGGCCACCGCGTGGAGCCGGTCGAGCGCCGGCTCGGCGTCGGTCGCGGTCATGAGCAGGCACAGCCCCGGCTCACTCCCGCGACCGACTCGGCCGCGCAGCTGGTGCAGCTGAGAGATGCCGAAGCGGTCCGCGTCCATGACAACCATGACCGTCGCGTTCGCCACGTCGACGCCCACCTCGATGACGGTCGTGGCGACCAGGACGTCCACCTCACCGGAGGCGAAGTCCCGCATGGCCCGGTCCTTCTCCTCCGGTGTCATCCGTCCGTGCAGCATCGCGATCCTGACCCCTGCAAGTGCCGGGTGTTCGACGAGGAGGGTGTGCACCGCATACACGCTGGCGGACGCCGAGGCCGCATCGTCCACCGGCCCCGAGCCGTCCGAGTCCTCGACCGCCCAGTCTCCTCCCCCATCGACCTCGTCGGCCGGTGCACCGGCGCGCTCGTCCGGGTCGCCGATCCGGGGACACACGACGTAGGCCTGGCGTCCCGCCCGCACCTCCTCGGCCAGCCGCATCCACGTCCGCTCGACCCAGGCGGGCTTGGAGGCCTCGACCACGTGCGACGTGATCGGGACACGTCCGGCAGGCAGCTCGCGCAGGGTCGAGGTCTCCATGTCGCCGAACACGGTCATGGCGACCGTGCGAGGGATCGGGGTGGCGGTCATGACGAGGACATGCGGCGGATGAGCGCCCTTGGCCCGGAGGGCATCGCGCTGCTCGACCCCGAACCGGTGCTGCTCGTCGACGACGACGAGGGCCAGGTCGTCGAACTCGACGCCCTCCTGGATGAGCGCGTGTGTGCCCACGACGATCCCGGCCGACCCGGTCGCGATATCAGACAGCGCCCGGCGCCTCGCCGCGGATCCGAGGCTCCCGGTGAGCAGCACGACCCGGGTGCCGACGTCCGGGCCGGCGCCGACCCCGTCCTCGAAGGAGAGCAGCCCACCGTCGGCGAGGTCGCCCATCAGCGCCGTGATCGACCGGTGGTGCTGCTGGGCGAGGACCTCGGTCGGGGCAAGGAGCGCCGCCTGCCCGCCGGCATCGACCGCCGCGAGCATGGCGCGCAGCGCGACCACGGTCTTCCCCGAGCCCACTTCGCCCTGGAGCAGCCGGTGCATCGGCGTCTCCCGCGCCATCTCGGACGCGAGCAACGCGGCCACCTCCTGTTGGCCGTTCGTCAGCTCGAAGGGCAGTCGGGCGTCGAAGGCGGCCAGGACGCCGTCCGCGACCGGTCTGCGGGAGATGGTGCGGTCCCGGGCCTGGTCCGCGCGACGGCGGGCCAGGGCGACCTGGAGGACGAACGCCTCCTCGAACCGCAGCCGGTCCATCGCGGCGGCGATGTCGGCACGTGACCTCGGACGGTGCACCACCCGGAACGCCTGGAGCCGGGTCATCAGGCCGTGCCGCTCGCGGACCTCGACCGGCACGGGGTCGTTCAGGCTCTCGATCTGGTCGAGGACGACGCGAACCGCGATGATCACCGACGAGTTCCGCAGCCGATCGACGTGGGTGTATAGCGGCAGGAGACCCGGCTCGTCGTCGGCGCGCTGCTCAGCGACGATCTCGACATCGGGGGAGGTCAGCTGAAGCCTGCCGTTGAACGTCGTGACCTTGCCCGTCCAGACCGCACGCACGCCTGGCATGAGGGTGCGCTCGCGGCCGTAGGTGCCGAAGAAGGTCACCGGCATGGAGGTGCCGCCGTCGCTGATGGTCACCCGCATGATCGCGTTGCGTCCCACGGCCTTGCGGCGACGGTCTCGCGGAAAGATCTCCACCGCGGTGACGTCGGCGACGGCGACCAGGTGCTCGCCCTCACGGGCCGCCGAGAGGTCGGACTCGTAGTCGACGTACCGTCTGGGGAGCCACGCGAGCAGGTCGCCGACCGTCTCGATACCTCGGGCGCGCAGCCGCGCGGCCGGGTGGTCGCCGATGAGCGGCCGCAGACGCGTCGCCTCCGTGACCGACGGCATAGGCTCGACACTCACCCCCTCATCTCACCATCTGCAGCGGACACCCGTCGGTGCGCGACGCGCGATTTGGGGACCCGTCGCCGCCTCGGCTACGATTGTGCGGTTGCCTGGGCGGCTCCTCGCCGCCGGCACGAAGACGTCTCAAGCATGACTTCTGTCTCAAGCATGACTTCGGACTCACCATCTGTTCCATACCCGTTCACTCAAGGAGATCCCCGTGGCTGCCACCTGCGACGTCTGCGGCAAGGGCCCGAGCTTCGGCCACAACATCTCGCACTCGCACCGCCGGACGAAGCGCCGCTGGAACCCCAACATCCAGCGGGTCCGGGCCATGGTGGGCACGTCGGGCAAGACCCCGAAGCGGCTCAACGTGTGCACCTCCTGCCTCAAGGCCGGCAAGGTCACCCGCTGACCTGAGCGGTCGCGCCGGGCTGGACCCGGCGCTCCGGCAGCCGATCACCCACCGGGGTGGTCGGCTGTTTCTTGTGCGCGGGCGCGTCACTCCCCGATCGCTTCGAAGTGGTCCCAACCGATGACCTCGACGGGTGCACCGTCGAGAGTGACGGCAGCCTCGCCGGCCCGGACCGAGCCGATCACGTGCCACCGCCCGCGGGAGGTATGCGGTGGTCCGCTGTCGCGGGGAAAGGTCGCCAGGAGCGAGTGCTCCTCCCCGCCGCCGAGGATGTGGCGCCACGCCTCGCCGCTCGGGTACACGGGGCGGAGAGCCGAGACGAACGTCTCGTCGAGAACCCGTCGGTCGAGGTCGAGAACGACTCCGCTGGCCCGTGCGACCCGTGCGGCGTCGCGGACAAGCCCGTCGGAGAGGTCGATCATGCCCGTGGCCCCCGCGTCGGCCGCCTCGGGGCCGGCTTCCCACGGCGGACGCGGTCGTCGATGGTATGCGCGCCATCGGGAAATTGCCGGGTGGTCCTCCACGCCCTGCTCGAAGGAGCCGAGCCCGGCGCTGGACCAACCGAGTGTGCCGCAGACCGCGAGGACGTCGCCCGGTCGAGCTCCGGAGCGCAGCACCGGCGTCCGACCCTGCAGATCCCCCCACATGGTCAGTGAGACCTGCAGCGTGCCCTCCGGGGCCGACGAGAGGTCGCCTCCCACAATCGTCACGGAGGCCAGAGCGCACCACTCGCCCAGACCCGCGGCGAACCGCTCGACCCAGGTCGCGGGGGTCGACGGGTCGGCCGTGACGGTCAGCAGCGCCGCGGTCGCCACCCCGCCCATCGCCGAGATGTCCGAGATGTTCTGAGCGCCGAGCTTGTGCGCGACGTCCTCGGGTTCGGACCAGTCGTCTCGCCAGTCCCGCTGTCGGATCATCGAGTCGGTCGTGACGACGAGCGGGTTCGGCGCAGCGACGACGGCCGCGTCGTCGCCGGGCCCCACGATCACGGGGCTCGAGTCCGCACCTGCGGTCGGTCGACCGGACCGGAGCAACGGCAGGATTCTGGCGAGGATCGCGTCCTCGCCGAGACCCGCCAACGGGGTCACGGGATCGACCGGATCGGATGCACTCACGTTTTCCTCATCTGTTTCCTCGCCCGCCGGTGAACGATGGCCACGAAGCACGGTAGCGTCTACGCCAGGCACCGGCGCCCACCGCCGGGTCACGTCACACGTCAGGTACTCGAAGTCGCGGAGGGTTCATCCATGGTCCAGGCCTACATCCTGATCCAGACCGAGGTCGGCAAGGCAGCCTCGGTGGCGGAGGCGATCCGCCAGATCGACGGCGTCGCCCTGGCCGAGGACCTCACCGGCCCCTACGACTGCATCGCCAGGGTGGAGTCGGACAACGTCGACGACCTCGGCAAGCTCGTGATCGCCAAGATCCAGGACGTCGACGGCATCACCCGCACGCAGACGTGCATCGTCGTCCACGTCTGACGCCGCGCCGCTCTCGCCGCCCCACACCGCTCGCGTCGGCCCGCGCTGCCCTCCTCGCAGCCCCTCTGCTCGTCCTGACCGCCTGCTCCACGGCCGTCGAGGTCGCGCCGCCGGATCTCGCCGCAGACCCCGCGTGCGCGTCCGTCGCCTGGCCTCAGACCGTGTCCGGCCTCGAGCGCGCGGCGACCGACCCGGAGGGATCCTGGGTCGCGGCCTGGGGCGACCCCGCCGTCATCGCGCGCTGCGGACTTCCCGCACTCGAGCCGACGACGTTCGACTGCGTGGACGTCGACGGGACGGACTGGGTCGTCCGCGAGCTGTCCGACGGAACGGCCATGAGCACCTACGGCACCGACCCGGCGATCGAGGTGCTCGTCCCGTCCGAGTACGGTCCGGGACCCCTTCTGCTGCCTGCGTTCACTGCGGTCGCCGAGCAGCTCCCGCCCAACGGACGCACGTGCGAGTGAGGCCCGCCGGCGGACCCGGGTGCGCCGACGTCTCCTAGCGCAGCCCCATCCGACGCTGCATCGCCAGCTCGATGAGCTCGTCGATGAGCTCGGCATATCCGATACCGGTGGCGGCCCACATCCGGGGGAACATCGAGGTCGGCGTGAACCCGGGCATGGTGTTGACCTCGTTGAGGATCACCTCGCCGCCGTCGGTATAGAAGAAGTCGACCCTCGCCAGACCCTCGCAGCCGGCTGCATCGAAAGCCTCCGCCGCATACCGCCTGATCAGGTCGGAGACCTCCTCGGGCACGTCGGCGGGAGTGGTGAGCTCGACATCGTCCGCCGCGATGTACTTCGCCTCGAAGTCGTAGAACTCGTGGTTCGCCACGACCCTGGCCTCGCCGACGACACTCGTGCGCGGCGCGGTGTCGCCGTGGCCCTCGAGAACCCCGCACTCGATCTCACGGCCGCTGATGGCCCCCTCGACGATGACCTTCGGATCGTGCTCCCGAGCGAGCTCGACGGCCTGCTCCAGCTCATCCGGGCCGTTGACCTTGGAGATGCCCATCGACGAGCCCGCCCTCGCCGGTTTGACGAACACCGGCCACCCGAGGGAGGCCACGGCGTCCAGGCAGCGGGACCGATCGCGACGCCAGGCCTTGTCGGTGACGACGGTGTAGGGGCCGATCGGCAGGCCAGCCCCCGCGAGCACGACCTTCATCAGATGCTTGTCCATCATCGCGGCTGATGCCGCGACGCCCGACCCGACGTAGCGGATATCGGCGAGGTCGAACAGCCCCTGGATCGTGCCGTCCTCGCCGAAGGGTCCGTGGAGCAGCGGGAACACGACGTCCACCTCGCCGAGGTCACGGGGCAGCTCGCCCGGCTCGACCACGATGAGGGTCCGATCGTCGGTGCTCGTCGGCACGAGGACATGCGGCGCGTCCCGGTCGACCCGGGGTGTCTGGGACGCGGTCAGCCGCAACGGCTCTGGATCGTCGGCCACCGTGACCCAGCGACCGTCGGGCGCGATGCCGATCGGCACGACGTCGTAGGCCTGTCGGTCGATGGCGCTGAGGAAGCTCGCGGCAGTCGAACAGGACACGGCGTGCTCACTCGAGCGGCCTCCGAACACGACGGCGACCCGGATCCGGCGCGGACGTGCCCGGTCGGGGTCGGGGTCGTTCATCGGGCCGGGGCCACGGGAGGCGTCGGCGACGGGCGCGGCTGGCTCGGACATCGTCCCCGAGCCTAACCGCTCTCCTAGGCTGGAGCGGTGCACGACGAACCCGATCACTCACCGACGTCCTCCACCGACGCCGCCCCCCGGCATGGTTCCGACCAATGGCTGGACGGCCTGTCGCCGGCGACCCGAGTCGTGGCCGGGGGACGCGAGCCTCGGGTGCCTGGCGGCTCGGTGGGATCGCCGCTGGTGCACACCTCGACCTACCACGCCGACGGCGACGTCGTGTACGCCCGGTCCGGCAACCCGACCTGGACGGCCTTCGAGGCTACCCTCGGATCGCTGGAGGGCGGCCTGGCGACCGCTTTCGCCAGTGGGCTCGCGGCAGTCGATGCGGTCCTCTCCCTCGTTCCGCTCGGTGGCGTCGTCGTGGCGCCGGCCAGCGCATACAACGGTGTCGTCGGCACCCTCGACCACCGTGCGGTCAGGGGCGAGCTGACCGTCCGCTATGTCGACGTCACCGACACTGCGGCCGTCTCCGCGGCCTGCGAGGGCGCTGATCTGCTGTGGCTGGAGAGCCCGACGAACCCGCTGCTCGAGGTCGCGGACCTGCCCGCCCTGACCCGGTCCGGGCACCGAGCGGGTGCACTCGTCGCCTGCGACAACACCTTCGCCACACCGATCCTCCAGCGACCGCTCGAGGACGGGGTCGACGTCGTCGTGCACTCGGTGACCAAGTACCTCGCCGGACACAGCGACGTGATCCTCGGGGCATGCGTCACCGGGACCGGTGACACGGCCGCCGACCTCACCGAGCGCCTCCGGGTCCACCGGACCCTGCGGGGGGCGATTCCCGGGCCGGCCGAGACCTGGCTCGCGCTCCGCGGTATGCGAACGCTGGCTCTGCGGGTGGAGCGCGCCGCCGCGACGGCCGCCTTCCTCGCCGGTCGCCTCCGAGATCATCCTGCGGTCGAGCGGGTGCGGTACCCGGGCTGGGGGGCGATGGTCTCGATCGAGATCGCCGGAGGGCCGGAGGCGGCCGACCGCGTGTGCGGCGCCACGGACCTGTGGGTCCACTCGACCAGCCTCGGCGGGGTCGAGAGCCAACTGGAGCGTCGCCGCAGGATCCCGCTCGAGCCGACGACGACGCCGGAGAACCTCATCCGTCTGTCGGTCGGCATCGAGGACCCTGTCGACCTGTGGTCGGACCTGAGCCGCGCACTCGATCTCGCCTGAGTGTCACCCGGATGTGACAGACCTGTGGTCGGACCTGAGCTGCGCACGGCTCAGTGCCGGATCAGTGGCGGACCTCTCGACCCCGCTCGCGAGCCATCAGGGCCTGGCCGACGCTCAGGGCGTCGTGTCCCTCGTGCACCACGAGGTTGACCTGCTCGATGATGGGCACGTCGACGCCGTGCTCGTGCGCGAGCTGGAGGATCGAGGCGCACGACTTGACGCCCTCGGCGGTCTGCCGGGTCCGGGAGACGACCTCCTCGACCGTGAAACCCTGACCCAGCTGGACACCGAAGGTGTGGTTGCGGGACAGCGGCGACATGCAGGTCGCGATGAGGTCGCCCACCCCGGCCAGCCCGGCGAAGGTCATCGGGTCACCCCCGAGCCGGACGCCGAGACGGGTGGTCTCGGCCAGTCCACGGGTGATGATCGAGGCCTTGGTGTTGTCGCCCATGCCCAGGCCCTCGGCCATGCCGACGGCGAGCGCGATGACGTTCTTGGTCGCTCCGCCGAGCTCGGCGCCGACGACGTCCTCGTGGGTGTATGGGCGGAAGTAGGGCGTGTGGCACGCGGCTGCGACGAGGTCTGCGGTGTCGTGGTCGATGCAGGCGACGACACTCGCGGCCGGCTGCCGCGCGACGATCTCACGCGCGAGGTTGGGCCCGCTGACCACGGCGACCCGTTCCGGCGCGACCGCGCCCGCCTCGACGATCACCTCGCTCATGCGCATGGTGGTGCCGAGCTCGACGCCCTTCATGAGGGAGACGACCGCCGCCCCGTGCGGGATCGCCGAGCCCCAGTCTGCGAGGTTGTCCCGAAGGGACTGGCTCGGGACGGCAAGGACGACGATCTCGGCGCCGGAGGTGACCTCCTCGGGGTCGCTCGAGGCGGTGATGCCCCGAGGCAGGGGTACCCCCGGCAGGTAGTCGGTATTGACTCCGGCGTTGATCTGCTCGACGGCGTCCTGACGCCGCCCCCACATCCGCACCGTGCTGCCGGCGTCCGCGAGGACGCACGCGAACGCGGTCCCCCAGCTTCCCGTCCCGAACACCGCCACCTGCGTCATGCTCGCTCCTCGCGCTCGTTGGTCGTAACCGCATCGCCCTCGTCGGCCGCCACGGGTTGGGGCGGCGGCAGAGAACTCTGATTCTCGCCGCCCGTCGAGGGTTCGGTCGCCGAAACGGGTCGGGCGTCCTCGGGACGGTAGCGGCCGATCGGCGGCAGTCCCGCCGCTCGCGCGTCGAAGCGGGTCTGCGGGGCCGGCTCCCCCCGGATGACCTCGAGCTCGCGGGTGATCGCGGCCATGACCCGGTCCGTCGCCTCCCGCAGCACTGGGGCGCTCATCGGCTCGTCGTAGAGGTCGTTGAGCTCGACCGGCGGCCCGGCTCGCAACCGCATCGTCTTGCGCGGGAAGAGCCGCAGCTTCTTCTCGTAGCGCCCGAGGATCTCCTGGGCACCCCACTGCGCGACGGGGATGACCGGACACCTGGTCTCGAGCGCCACTCGCGCGGCTCCCGTCTTGCCCGCCATCGGCCACAGGTCGGGATCCCGGGTCAGCGTCCCCTCGGGATAGATCGCGACACACTTGCCCTCGCGCACAGCCTCCACCGCGGCGCGGAACGCGTCGGCCGCCTGCCCGGTCTCCCGGTAGACGGGGATCATCCCCGCCTTCGCCAGAATCCGACCGCCGACCGGGATGCGGAACACCGACTCCTTGCCGAGGAGGTACGGCTCGCGGCCGCTGTCGAAGGCGAAGTGCGCGAACCCGAAGACGTCGGCGTAGGAGATGTGATTGACGCACATGACGAAACCGCCATCGGCCGGAATGTGCTCGTGTCCGCTCCACTCCTGCTTGGTCACCCGCCGGACGACCGGTCGCACCACGACGGCCGCGAATCGGTATGCGGGGTTGAGGTTGCGCGGCTTCGGCACGGTGCTCCAGTTCTGCCTCGGTCGGAGTGCGGGGCCCCGGCCGCGGCCAAGACCCGGACCGGGTATGCGGTCCGCACCCAAGACTGTCACGGACGGTCGCGCAGCAGGCGGTACACCGCGGGAATGATCCCGCCGTGTCCTCCCCGTCGGGCGGCCATCAACCGTGCTGGTGCGGCCAACCCGGCGACTCGGGCTACGCTGCCCGGATGACGCAGGGATCGGTGCACACCTTCGACCCCGATACCGGTGCGGGATCGGTGCTCCTCGACGACGGCGAGGAGGTGTCGTTCCCGCCCGAGGCCTTCGCGGTGAGCGGTCTGCGGCTGGTGCGCCCCGGGCAGCGCGTCAGCCTCACTCGCCGGCCCGACGGCACGGTCGACCGCGTGTTCATCCGTGGGATCGGCGAGGGTGAGGCCATCCGCTGACGTCGCGGGGGCGGTCCGCTCCTCAGGACTTCTTGGCGGCCTTCTTCGTCGCCGCCCGGGTGGCAGACTTCTTCGTCGCGACCGCCTTGGCGGGGGCCTTCTTGGCGGTCGTCTTCTTGGCGGACGCGGCCTTCTTGGCGCCCGTGCCGCCGCCGGCGGCCCCCCCGGTCTTCGTGCCGGCCGAGGCGCGGATGCCGACCAGCCCACTCTTGGGCATCTTGCTCGGCGCGGCGACGTACTCCTTGAACTGCGTTCCGGGCCGGAACTTGGGGACAGAGGTCTTGCGGATCCGCACCGTCTCGCCGGTTCGAGGGTTGCGGCCGGTGCGCGCGGCCCGGGCGACCTTCTCGAAGGTGCCGAACCCCGTGATCCCCACCGAGCCGCCCTTGGCGACCTCGCGGATGATCGTGTCGACGACGGCCTCGAGCGCGTCGTGGGCAGCCTTCCGACTCCCCAGCTTGACCTCGAGTGCCTTGAGCAGCTCGCTCTTGTTCACAGCGCTTCTCCATCCATGGTCGGGCGACGGGATCGCTCTCCGGTGGCCGCGAAGTCGGCCCTTGTCCGACGGTATGCCTCATGGCACGGGATATCCAGCATCCAGGCCGCAAGAGTTCATCGAAACCTGTTGCCAGGCAACAAGGTTCGACAGCATCACCCCGACTCACGAGTCTCATCAGTCACAGCCGGTCGCGTAGCAGAGCCCTCAACGACACGAGACTGCGATGAGATCGCCTGCCTCGCACGGCAACTCGCGCGAAGTGGCGATGCCGACCGCGCCGCGGACCCTCGACGGGACGATGGCCTGACGCGGACTGCACGACTGAGGCGCACCAGGCCACGGAACTCGCCGGGCGCAACCGGCGTGTCGCTCTCCTCGCGGCTCCGCCGCTATCCGACCTCGGTCAGGCGCTCGAGGTCGTGGGCTTGAAGGGCTGCCGGGTCGTCTCGAACTCGGTGACATCCCTCTCGTGCCGCAGGGTCAGGCCGATGTCGTCGAGTCCCTCGAGAAGGCGCCAGCGGGTGTAGTCGTCCACCTGGAATCCACAGACGATGTCGCCGGCCGTGACGGTCCGTGACTCGAGGTCGACCGTGACGGACGCTCCCGGCTCGTTCTCCAGGTACTTCCAGATGAGGTCGACGTCGTCCTGGTTCACCTGGGCCGTGAGAAGGCCCTGCTTGCCGCTGTTGCCTCGGAAGATGTCGGCGAAGCGCGACGAGATCACGACCCGAAAGCCGTAGTTCATCAGGGCCCAGACGGCGTGTTCCCGAGAGGAGCCCGTCCCGAAGTCGGGACCGGCGACGAGGACCGAACCGGCGGAGTACGCCTCCTGGTTGAGGATGAACGACGCGTCCTTGCGCCACGCCGCGAAGAGTCCGTCCTCGAACCCGTCGCGAGTGACGCGCTTGAGGTACTCGGCGGGGATGATCTGGTCGGTGTCGACGTTGCTGCGGCGCAGCGGGACGCCGATACCGGTGTGGGCGGTGAACTTCTCCATGGCTCCTCCTCGGTCCTCGAGCGCTCGGCTCAGAGGTCGGCCGGACTGGACAGGGTGCCTCTGACGGCCGTGGCGGCCGCGACGAGTGGGCTGACCAGGTGGGTGCGACCACCCTTGCCCTGACGACCCTCGAAGTTGCGGTTCGACGTCGACGCGCTGCGCTCGCCGGGGGCGAGCTGGTCGGGGTTCATGCCGAGACACATCGAGCACCCCGCGAGCCGCCACTCGGCACCCGCCTCGGTGAAGACCGTGTCGAGCCCCTCGTTCTCGGCCTGCAGCCGGACCCGTGCAGAGCCGGGCACGACCAGCATGCGCACACCGTCCGCGACCTGACGTCCCTTGATGACCTCGGCAGCGGCACGGAGATCCTCGATCCGGCCGTTGGTGCATGAGCCGAGGAACACGGTGTCGACGGCGATCTCGCGGAACGGCGTACCCGGCGTCAGCGCCATGTACTCGAGCGCTCGCTCGGCCGCGGCGCGCTCGGTCTCATCGGCGATGGCGGCGGGGTCGGGCACCGACTCGCCGAGGGGTGCGCCCTGGCCGGGGTTGGTCCCCCACGTGATGAATGGGGTGAGGGTGTCCGCGTCCAGGACGACCTCGGCGTCGAACACGGCGTCGTCGTCGGTCCGCAGGGTGCGCCAGTACTCGACGGCGGCATCCCAGTCAGTCCCTCCGGGCGCGTGCTCGCGCCCACGCAGGTAGTCGAATGTCGTCTGGTCCGGGGCGATCATGCCCGCCCGGGCCCCAGCCTCGATGGACATGTTGCAGATGGTCATCCGGGCCTCCATCGACAGCGCCTCGATGGCCGGCCCACGGTACTCGATGACGTACCCTTGGCCCCCGCCGGTGCCGATCTTGGCGATGACCGCCAGCACGACGTCCTTCGCGGTCACCCCCGGCTGCAGAGCCCCGGTGACGGTGACGGCCATGGTCCGGAACGGCGCGAGCGGCAGGGTCTGGGTCGCGAGCACGTGCTCGACCTCGGAGGTGCCGATGCCGAAGGCGAGGGCACCGAATGCGCCGTGCGTCGAGGTGTGGCTGTCGCCGCACACGATCGTCATGCCGGGCTGGGTGAGCCCGCGCTGCGGTCCGACTACGTGGACGATGCCCTGCTCGGAGTCCCCCATCGGGAACAGCCGGACCCCGAACTCCTCGCAGTTGCGGCGCAGGGTCTCGACCTGGGTCCGGCTCGTCAGGTCCGTGATCGGCCCCGGCGTCGTCGGCACGTTGTGGTCCTCGGTCGCGAGGGTGAGGTCCGGACGTCGGACGGACCGACCCGCGAGCCGCAGACCATCGAAGGCCTGCGGGCTGGTGACCTCGTGCAGGAGGTGGAGGTCGATGTACAGCAGGTCGGGCTCGCCCTCGGCACGCCGCACGACGTGGTCCTCCCACACCTTCTCAGCCAGAGTCCGGGCCATCGGGAACCATCGACCTTTCTCATCCGCACCCGCGGGTCTTCATCATTGTCGGCACCGCTGTTGTCGTCTTCGTCGGCGGCACCGCTCTTCATCGAGGTGGCACAGCCGCGCGCCCCTCCTTCTCGCGAGGTTGCCACGCCGTGGGCACCCGAGAACTTGCGTCTCAGGCAATGAGACGTCAATATCATCACATGGACAACTCGAGCGGAGTGGGCGTCCTCGACAAGGCGGCCATCGTTCTCAGCGCTCTCGAAGCCGGGCCTTCGACCCTGGCTCAGCTCGTCACGGCGACCGGACTCGCCCGTCCGACGGCGCACCGGCTGGCCGTCGCTCTCGAGTACCACCGGCTCGTGGCCAGGGATCTCCAGGGCCGGTTCATCCTCGGCCCGCGCATGGGCGAGCTCGCCGCGGCCGCCGGGGAGGACAAGCTGCTCGCTGCGGCCGGACCCGTGCTCGGAGCGCTGCGCGACCACACCAACGAGAGTGCCCAGCTGTTCCGGCGCCAGGGTGAGCACCGCATCTGCGTGTCGGCCGCGGAGCGGCCGGTCGGTCTGCGCGACTCGATCCCGATCGGCGCCACTCTCACGATGCTCGCCGGCTCGGCCGCGCAGGTGCTGCTGGCCTGGGAGGAGCCGGATCGGCTCCACCGCGGACTGCAGGGAGCCGCCTTCAACGCGACTACCCTGTCCGGCGTCCGCCGCCGCGGCTGGGCGCAGAGCGTGGGTGAGCGCGAGCCGGGCGTCGCGTCGGTGTCGGCGCCCGTGCGCTCGCCGAGTGGCCGGGTCATCGCGGCCGTCTCGATCTCGGGTCCGATCGAGCGCCTCTCCCGCCAACCGGGCCGGCTGCACGCCGCGACCGTCATCGCGGGCGCGAACAAGCTGACCGAGGTCCTGGCCCGGCACGCCGCCCAGCAGGAGGCCCAGCGCGCCGGCGAGCACTGAGCCGGCCGGATCCGAGATGGTCCAGCAGGCCGCCGACGACGAAGGCCCACCCGCAGCATGCGGGTGGGCCTTCGACACGGCGTAGCCCCGACGGGATTCGAACCCGCGCTACCGCCTTGAGAGGGCGGCGTGCTAGGCCACTACACAACGGGGCCGTGACAACGAGAGAAAACCTTACCGGGTGGTCGGGCTTTGTCCCAATCGACGCCCGGTGCGCTCCCGGGAGCGCGGGCGTCTGGCTGGGGTACCAGGACTCGAACCTAGAACGAGTGAACCAGAATCACTTGTGTTGCCAATTACACCATACCCCAAGGGGTATCCCCGCCCGTCGTGATCGCTGGCGCGCCCGTTGTCACGGGCCTTCCAGTCCGCTCCGCACGGGCGGTGAACCGAGGATCGATAGTACCCAACGCCGAGGACTCCCCCAAATCCGACGAGAGCGCGGCAGGTCGCTCGAAGCGGCTTCCGCGGGTCGACTCCCCCGCTGAACGAGTGCGCAGCCGGTTTCAGAGCGAGTCGCGCAGGCGGCGCAGTCGAGTCATGGTCGAGTGCTTGCCGAGGATCTCCATCGACTCGAAGAGAGGAGGGGAGATACGAGCCCCCGACACCGCCGCGCGCAGGGGACCGAAGGCGAACCTCGCCTTGATGCCCATTCCGTCGACGATCGCCTCGCGCAGGGCCGCCTCGATGACGACCCCGTTCCAGTCACTCTCGCTGCCCAGGACACCCCTGCCGGCATCGTCGATCGGGCCGAGCGAGGCCAGCGCGGCGTCCAGGACCTCTCCGGCGTTGTCCGCGAGGCCCGCCCTCGCGTCCTCGGCGACGACGAGTGCGTCGTCGGCGACGAAGAAGGGTGCGACGAGCGGCACCGACTCGAGGAGGGTGCCGATTCGGGTCTGGATAAGCGCCGCGACGTCCTTGAGGCGGCCGAGCTCCCCGAGGGATGGAGCGCCGGAGAGCACCCCACCGTCCTCGAGGAAGGGCAGCAGCCGGGCGGTGAAGTCACCCGGCTCGAGCTCGCGGATGTAGACACCGTTGAGCCACTGGAGCTTCTTCATGTCGAAGATCGGCCCGACCGGGTTGACCTTCGACCAGTCGAAGCGGTCGGAGAACTCGCCGAAGGTGAACACCTCCCGGTCCGACCCGTCCGTCTCGGTCATCGGCGGGTAGGCGAGCAGGGCCAGGAAGTTGACGAGGGCCTCGGGGAGGTAACCCTCCTCCTGGAACCACGTCAGCCGAGCGGCGGGGTTCTTCCGCTTGGAGATCTTCGACTTGTCCTCGTTGCGCAACAACGGCATGTGCGCGAAGGCGGGCGGCGTGAGGCCGAGCATCCGATAGAGCAGCAGGTGCTTGGGGGTCGAGGAGATCCACTCCTCGCCGCGCACGACATGGGTGATGCCCATCTCGTGGTCGTCGACGACGACCGCGAGGTGGTAGGTCGGGAAGCCGTCGGCCTTGAGGATGACCTGGTCGTCGGGGTGCGGTGCATTGACGTCGCCGCGGATCAGGTCGGTGAACCGGAGCTCCACGTCCGTGGGCACGAGCATGCGGACGACAGGCGTGTCGGAGAAACCGTCGAGCCGGGCGCGCTCCTCGCGGCTCTTGCCGTGGCAGAGACGGTCGTAGCCGGTCGGCTGCTTGAGCCGTTGCTGGCGCTCCCGCATCTCCTGCAACCGCTCCGGCGTGCAGTAGCAGTGATAGGCGTCGCCCTGCTCCAGAAGCCGGTCGACGTACGGCCGGTAGGTGTCGAGGCGCTCACTTTGCCGATACGGCGCGTAGGGCCCGCCGACATCCGGGCCCTCGTCCCAGGTCAGACCCAACCAGTGCAGGGTGTCGAACACCTGCTCCTCGCTGTCCTCTCGGAAACGAGCCCGGTCGGTGTCCTCGATCCGCAGGATGAACCGGCCGCCCTGCTGGCGTGCGAAGGCCAGGTTGAACAGGGACATGTATGCGGTGCCGACGTGCGGGTCGCCGGTGGGCGACGGTGCGACGCGCAGTCGAGGGCCGGCGGACTCTGCGGGAGGGATCGTCATAGTGAGCCGATTCTAGGGCCGCTTCCGGACGGCTCGGTCCGTCGGCCTCAGCGGGAGACGAAGGGGTTGGTGAGGACGCCGATCCCCTCGATCTCCACCTCGACCCGCTGGCCCGCGACGACCGGCCCGACCCCGGCGGGCGTCCCCGTGAGAATGACATCGCCGGGCAGCAGGGTGAAGGCGCGCGACGCATACGAGACCAGAGCAGCGACTCCGTGCACCATGTCCGCGGTCGTGCCGTCCTGGACCACCTCGCCGTCGACCCTGGTCACGATGGACAGGTCGCCCGGGTCGAGGTCGGACTCGATCCACGGACCGAGCGGCGCGAAGGTGTCGAAACCCTTCGCACGCGCCCACTGTCCGTCCGAGCGCTGCAGGTCCCTGGCCGTGACGTCGTTCGCGCAGGTGTACCCGTAGACGACAGCTCGGACCTCCTCGGGCGCGATGTCCTTGCACATTCGCCCGATGACGACCGCGAGCTCGCCCTCGTAGGAGACCTCATGGGTCTGCTCGGGGATGACGACCGGGTCCCCCGGACCGACGACGGCGGTGTTGGGGACGAGGAACATCAACGGTTCGTCCGGAACCTCGGTGCCCATCTCGGCCGCGTGGTCGGCGTAGTTGCGCCCGATGCCGATGATCTTGCTCCGGGGGATCACAGGTGCGAGCAGACGCACGTCCTCGAGGAGGTGGGTCGCGCCGGTCAGCTCGATCTTCGTGTAGAGCGGGTCGCCGCTGATCTCTGCGATCCTCTCGCCAGCCGCGTCGACGAGGCCGTAGGCGGGATCGTCACCGGACGTGAATCGTGCAATCCGCATGACGCCAGCCTAGATTGTCCGCGTGCACCTCGGTCGAGCGCAGTGGCAGGCGCGCCTTCGCGCCCATGAGCGACGTGCCGACACGCTGACGGCCGGCCACCGGGAGCGCCGGGTCGCCGGGCGGGCCCACCCGGTCGCCGACTTCCTCTTCGTGTACTACAACCACTCGCCCGGACGGTTGCGGCGGTGGCATCCGGGACCTGGGACCGTCCTCGAGAACGCGACGGACTCGTCCGTCGCCACGCAACGGTTCCACCGGCTCGACCCGGACGGGAACGTCGCGCTCGACGCGGCGGCCTTCGTCGCGGAGCGCGGACGCACCGTCTCCTTCGTCCGGGATCTCCTCTGCGCCACGCTCGCACGGCCCGCTCGGGCTAACTGCTTCGGTCTGCACGAGTGGGCCATGGTCTACGGGTCCGAGCCGGAGGGCGTGCGACACGACCGTTGGCCGCTCCGTCTCGGGGCGGACGGCACCGACGAGGTGGTCCGGTCCCATAGGATCCGGTGCTCGCACTTCGACGCTTACCGCTTCTTCACCGCTGCGGCAACTCCGCTCAACACCCTCCACCCCACCCGCGAGACCCAGCGCGCCATGGAACAGCCCGGCTGCCTGCATGCCGGGATGGACGTCTACAAGTGGTGCTACAAGCTCGCGCCCGCCGTCCCCGGGGAACTCGTGCTCGACGCCTTCGAGCTGGCGGCCGACATCCGCACGCTCGACATGCGGGCGTCGCCGTACGACCTGCGCGACCTGGGGCTGACGCCCGTGCGGATCGAGACCCGCACGGGCAAGACGGAGTTCGCAGCCGCTCAGGCCGGCTTCGCCGAGCGCTCCAACGCGCTGCGCGCTCGACTGGTATCGGTCTGCGAGGACCTTCTCGCAGCGGGCTGAGCAACCTCTGTCGAACGGCGGTCCCATGGTGCGGGGTCGGTGCGGTAGCGTTACCGCACCCGCCCGACCCGCGGATGACGACGACCACCTCGACGCAGTGGTGGTCGCCCCTTGCCCATCGCCCCCAAGGCCATGCCGTTGAAAGGGTGACTCGTGACGACACCCCATGCCCAGACGCCCCTCGAGGCGCCGACGACCGACGCCACACACCTGGGCCCGGCGCACCCGCCGACACATCTCTTCGCCAAGGGCCCGGTCGAGCAGCCGAGGCGCACCGTCGACGGGTTCGTCGAGCTGTTCCTCCGCAAGCTCAACATGGCCCAAGGCGTGCTGCTGTCCCGCTCGACCGTGAACGACCAGTACCTCGCACTCGCCAAGACGCTGCGGGACTACCTCATGGCCGACTGGCTCGAGACGGGTGCCAAGCGCCGCCGGAACCCCACGAAGATGGTCGGCTACCTCTCCGCCGAGTACCTTCTCGGCCGGCAGCTCGACAACGTCCTCCTCACGACCGAGCTCGAGTCGATCGCGGAGCAGGCGATGACGCAGTGCGGGATCGACCTCGACACGCTGAAGGCCCAGGAGATCGAGCCCGGTCTCGGCAACGGCGGTCTCGGTCGCCTCGCCGCGTGCTTCGTCGACTCCCTCGCCACGATGGACATCCCGTGCATCGGCTACGGGATCCGCTATGAGTACGGCATCTTCCGGCAGGCGTTCGTCGACAACCGACAGGTGGAGCAGCCGGACTCCTGGCTCGGTCTCGGCGCGCCATGGGAGTTCCCCCACCCCGAGCGGGCCGTCCAGGTGGACTTCGGCGGACACACCGAGACGACGACCGACGGGGACGGTCGCCGGGTCACGACGTGGCTCCCGGCTTGGAACGTCCAGGGGATCCCCTACCACTTCATGGTGCCCGGGTACCGCAACGGCGTCGTCAACACCCTGCGGCTCTGGAGCGCACGGGCAACGCACGAGTTCGACCTGCAGATCTTCAACTCCGGCGACTACGCCCAGGCGGTCCGCGCCCAGACCTTCGCCGAGAACATCTCCAAGGTCCTGTACCCGGAGGACTCGACCCCCCAGGGCCGCGAGCTGCGGCTGCAGCAGCAGTACTTCTTCGTCGCCTGCTCGCTGCACGACTACATCGAGAACACCCTCGAGGACGGTTTCGACCTGCGCCGGCTTCCGGACCGGATCACCTTCCAGCTCAACGACACACATCCGGTCATCGCGATCCCCGAGCTGATGCGCATCCTCGTCGACCTCAAGGGGTTCGACTGGGACGAGGCGTGGGACATCACGCGCAGATGCTTCGCCTACACCTGCCACACCCTGCTTCCCGAGGCCCTCGAGGTGTGGCCGACCTCCCTGCTCGAGCGTCTCCTCCCCCGCCACCTCGAGATCATCTATCGGATCAACGACGCGTTCCTCGGTGAGGTGCGCGAGCGATTCCCCGGCGACGAGCTCCTCGTGCGGCGCATGTCGATCGTCGCCGACCATCCCGAGCGTGCCGTGCGAATGGCCTTCCTCGCCACGGTCGGCAGCACCAAGGTCAACGGCGTGGCCGAGCTGCAGTCGCAGCTCCTCCGCGACAAGGTCCTGCCCGACTTCTCCCGGATGTGGCCGGACCGCTTCACCAACGTCACCAACGGCGTGACACCGCGCCGGTTCCTCCGGCAGGCCAACCCGGGCCTGAGTGCGCTCATCACCGAGGCCCTCGGAGGCGACGAGTGGGTGACCGACCTCGACCGGTTGCGCGGCCTCGAACCGTTCGCGGACGACGCCGCGTTCCGGGAACGCTTCCGCCAGGTCAAGCAGGCCAACAAGCTCCGCCTCGTCGAGACGCTGCAGGCTCGGGACGGGCTCTCGCTCCCGCAGGACGCCATGCTCGACGTCATGGTCAAGCGGCTGCACGAGTACAAGCGGCAGACCCTGAAGCTGCTGCACATCGTCTCGCTCTACGAGGGAGTGGTCTCAGGTCGGCTCGACCCGGACGAGCTCACGCCGCGGACCTTCGTGTTCGGGGCCAAGGCGGCCCCCGGCTACTACATGGCCAAGGAGATCATCTACCTCATCAACTCGGTCGCTTCCACGATCAACGCGGACGAGCGGGTGGCGGGCAGACTCGCAGTGGCGTTCCCGGCCAACTACAACGTGACCTTGGCCGAGGTCCTCATCCCGGCCGCCGACCTGTCCGAGCAGATCTCGCTCGCGGGCAAGGAGGCCTCCGGAACGGGCAACATGAAGTTCGCGCTGAACGGCGCACTGACGATCGGCACGGACGACGGAGCCAATGTCGAGATCCGCCAGCTCGTGGGAGACGACAACTTCTTCCTCTTCGGGATGAGCGAGCCGGAGGTCGCCGAGCTCCAGGCGCACGGCTACGTGCCCACGGCCTGCTACGAACAGGACGAGGAGCTGCGCCGCACGATCGACCTCATCGCGAGCGGTCACTTCACCGGTGGCGAGCGCTACCTCGCGGCCCCGGTCGTCGACGACCTGCTCTACAAGGACCGCTTCATGGCGTTGGCCGACTTCCGCTCCTACGTGGATGTCCAGCGCCGGGTCGACGTCGCGTACGGCGATCCGGAGGCCTGGTCGAGATCGGCGGTCCTGAACATCGCCCGGACCGGCTTCTTCAGCTCGGACCGGTCGATGGTCGACTACCTGCGGCGGATCTGGCGTCCCGTCGACTGAGAGCGCCCGTCGCGGTCGTCATCGAGGCTCGACGCCGGCGCGGAGAAGTCCGTAGGTGATCGAGTCCACGAGGGCCATCCAGGATGCCTCGATGATGTTGGCCGCGACGCCGACAGTGGTCCACGTCGTCGCCCCGTCGCTGGTCTCGATGAGGACGCGGGTCACCGCATCGGTGCCGTGCGAGGCATCGAGGATCCGCACCTTGAAGTCGATGAGCTCGAACTTCTCCAGCTCGGGATAGGCGGCCGCCAGACCCTCCCGCAGGGCATGGTCGAGGGCATTCACCGGTCCGTTGCCCTCACCCGTCTCGACATGCCGGGCCCCTCCCGCGAGCACCTTGACGGTGGCCTCCGAGAGTGCGGCGTCACTGGCGCGCCGGTCGGTGATGACCCGCCAGGACTCCACCTCGAAGTACTCCGGAGCCAGCCCCAGCTCGCGCCGGAGCAGCAGGTCGAAGGATGCGTCCGCCGCGTCGAAGGTCCACCCGCGCAGCTCGAGGTCCTTGACCCGGGCGAGTACCGAGGCGATGGCCGCTCTCCCCTCCTCGTGCTCCGGGTCGAGGTCGATGCCGACCTCTTTCGCCTTGAGCTCGATCGAGGCACGGCCGGCCATGTCCGAGACGAGCATGCGCATGTCGTTTCCGACCAGTGAGGGGTCGAGGTGCTGGTAGAGGTCGGGGTCGACCTTGATCGCACTCGCGTGCAGACCTGCCTTGTGCGCGAACGCGCTCGATCCGGTGTACGGCTGACGCGAGTAGGCAGGCACATTGGTGATCTCACTGATCGCGTGCGAGATCCGGGTCGACTCCCGGAGCCGATCCGGCTCGATGAGGGGGATGCCCGCTTTGAGCTGGAGGTTGCTGACGATCGTCACGAGGTTGGCGTTGCCGGTGCGCTCGCCATAGCCGTTGATGGTTCCCTGGACGTGGGTGGCCCCGGCATCGACCGCGGCCATCGAGTTGGCGACGGCGCAGCCGGTGTCGTTGTGACAGTGGATCCCGATCCGCGCACCGGTGGCCGCGATGACGTCGCCGACCACGTCCGCGACCTGATTGGGCAGCATCCCGCCGTTCGTGTCGCACAACGCGACGACCTCGGCCCCCGACTCCATGGCGGCACGCACGGCCTCCAGGGCGTAGTCCCGCTCCATACGGTGTCCGTCGAAGAAGTGCTCGGCATCGACGAAGACACGTCGCCCCTCCCCCGTGAGGAACCGCACGGTGTCGCGGATCATCTCGAGGTTCTCCTCGAGCGTGGTGCGCAGGGCTCGCTCGACGTGCCCGGTGTGGGACTTGGCGACAAGGGTGATCACGGGGGCCCCGGAGGCCAGGAGTGCGCGGGTCAAGGGGTCGTCCGCCGCCCGGCCACCCGCACGGCGGGTCGATCCGAACGCCGCGAGGATGGCGTTGCGCAGGGCGAGCTCGCTCTTGGCACGGTGGAAGAACTCGGTGTCCTTCGGGTTGGCGCCGGGCCAACCACCCTCGATGTAGCCGACGCCGAGGTCGTCCAGGTGGCGGGCGATGGCCAGCTTGTCCGCGACCGAGAGGTTGAGTCCCTCCTGCTGAGCCCCGTCGCGCAGTGTCGTGTCGTAGACGTGCAGGCCCTCGGACGCGAGGGACCCGGCAGCGCCGTCCGCGGCCTCCGGGGCGGTGGTGATGGTCGATGCGTCGCTGTTCATCGTTGCTTTCGCTTCGTCGTGGGTCCGCGGAGAGGTCCGCACCGCGGGGCGATACCCCGTCGGGGCGGCCTGACCGGCCAGACCGTCCCGACGTGGGCATCCGCCTCGTGCTCCCTGACCTCATCTCGATTCTCGACCATCGCTGGGCGCCGGTGCGGACCGGGGTGTGGTCCGCGACCGTCTGCTCCCCCGGGTCGGCTCCCGCGCCTCGCGTGAACCGTCCCGACAAAGCAAAAGACCCCCCGGGTGTGGGAGGTCTGCGCGACGAGGTGGGTCTCGTCGCGCTAGTCGATAATGACGGCCGCTGTCGCGGCGAGGTAGGTCGTCACGGGTCTCACTCTGCCAACTGGGGGCGTCCGACCGAAGCCGTTGTCCACATCGTGGTCGGTCCGGGCTGGGCCGCTGAGGCGGGCGCGTTGCTACGGTGCGGGGTGTGACGACGTCGACGGACTCCGCGGGGACGGGTCGACGCGGCTGGCTGCGTGACGGCTCCAGCGCGCCGACGACCGGCCTGCTCACCGACAAGTACGAGCTCACGATGCTCAGTTCGTTCGTCGCGGACGGGACAGCGGACCACCCCGCCGTCTTCGAGCTCTTCGCCCGCCGGCTCCCGGAGGGCAGGCGCTTCGGACTCGTCGCCGGCCTGGGCCGACTGCTCGAGGAGCTCCCCGACTTCACCTTCACCGCAGAGGACCGTGAGTGGCTGGTCGCCACCGAGGCACTCACGCCCGAGGCGTCCGAGTGGCTGGGTGAGTTCCGGTTCTCCGGTGACATCTCCGCGTATGCCGAGGGTGACCTCTACTGGCCCGGATCGCCGGTCCTCACGGTCAGCGGTCGGCTCGGCGAGTGCATCCTCCTCGAGACGATCGCCTTGTCGATCTTCAACCACGACAGCGCCATCGCCTCGGCGGCTGCGCGGATGGCGATCGCGGCCGGCGGGCGGCCGCTGCTCGAGATGGGCAGCCGACGCACCCACGAGGAGGCGGCCGTCGCCGTCGCCCGCGCCGCCTGGATCGCCGGCTTCAGCGGCACCTCGAACCTCGCTGCCGGATTCAGGTATGCGGTGCCCACCATCGGCACCGCGGCCCACGCCTTCACCCTGGCCCACCCGAGCGAGCGCGCGGCCTTCGAGGCCCAGGTGCGTGCACTCGGTGTCGGGACCACCTTGCTGGTCGACACCTATGACATCGAGGAGGGCATCCGCACCGCCGTCGACGTCGCCGGCCCGGACCTCGGGGCGGTGCGGATCGACTCCGGTGACCTGGCCGTCGAGTCGCGCCGAGCGAGAGCTCTGCTGGACTCGCTCGGCGCCGGCAGGACCCGGATCATCGTGACGAGCGACCTGGACGAGTACGTCATCTCCGCGCTCGCCGACGCACCCATCGACGGCTACGGAGTCGGCACGAGGGTGGCCACCGGGTCCGGCCACCCCACGGCCAGCATGGTCTACAAGCTGGTGGCCGTCGCCGACTCCCCCGAGGGCGAGCTCCGGCCGGTGGCCAAGTCCTCGGAGTCCAAAGCCTCCGTGGGTGGTCGCAAGACCGCCTACCGATACCCCGACGGCCGCGAGTGCTTCACCCTCGACGGCCGGGTGCCCGACGAGGCCCTTCCACTCCAGCATCACGTCGTGCGGTCCGGCGAGATCGTGCCGGGACCGACGCTGGAACAGACCAGGGATCGTGTCGCGCGGACCCTCATCGAGCTGCCCGACCCGATCAGACACGTCAGCCACGGCACCGCCGCTCGCACCGCCACCGAGGAGGAACTCGCATGACCGACCACACCCGCGCCCTGCTCGTCGTCGACGTCCAGAACGACTTCTGCGAGGGCGGCTCCCTCGCCGTGACCGGTGGCCGGGAGGTGGCTCGGGGGGTGTCCCGCCTCCTCCACGACGACCACCCCTATGCCCTCGTCGTCGCCTCGCGCGACTGGCACGACCCCGACTCCTCAAACGCCGGTCACTTCGACGAGTGGCCGGTCCACTGCGTCCGGGGCACCGGCGGGGCGGAGTACGCCCCAGAGCTCGACCTGACCCACGTCGACGTCCACGTCCGCAAGGGCCAGGGGGTCCCCGCATACTCCGCGTTCGAGGGCGTGACCGAGGGCGGCGAGGCCCTCGTCGACGTGCTGAGCGCTCACGGTGTCGTCGAGCTCGACGTCTGTGGGATCGCCACCGACCACTGTGTCCGGGCCTCGGCGCTCGACGCCGCCCGGGCAGGGCTGCGGGTCCGCCTGCTGGACGGCCTCCACGTCGGCGTCGCGCCGGAGACGATCGGGGCGGCCCTGGGCGAGATGCGCGCCGCCGGCGTGGAGGTCGGGTCGTGAGCGGCGCACCCGAGGACTACGACGCCTCGTCCTACCCATCGGTGGCGGTGACCGTCGACCTCGCCGTCTTCACCATCCGCGACGGCTCCCTCTCGGTCCTTCTGGTCCAGCGGGGGTCCGACCCGTTCGCCGGACGGTGGGCCCTGCCCGGCGGCTTCGTCGAGCCCGACGAGGACGCCCTGACGGCTGCACGCCGCGAGCTGGCCGAGGAGACGTCGCTGACCGGTCTGGACGTCCATCTCGAGCAGCTCGCGACCTACTCCGCTCCGGACCGAGACCCACGGATGCGGGTGATCTCGATCGCGCACGTCGTGCTCGCGCCGGGCTTGGCCGAGGTCAGCGCCGGCTCGGACGCCGCAGATGCGCGGTGGTGGACCGTCGAGGACCTGCTCGACGACGAGGGGCCGGCCCTCGCCTTCGACCACGACCGGATCCTCCGCGACGCCCTCGACCGGGTCCGGTCCAAGCTCGAGTACACGACGCTCGCCGCACAGTTCGTCGGGGAGCCCTTCACGCTCGCCGAGCTCCGGGCGGTCTACGCGGCGGTCTGGGGGACGGCACCGGACCTCGGCACGTTCCGGCGCAAGGTCCTCTCGACCGACGGTTTCGTCGTCCCCGTCGAGGACTCGGACCTGGGGACGTCCGGGACCCGGCCCCCTCTGCTCTTCCGGCGCGGGCCGGAGACCGCGCTGCACCCCGCGATGCTCCGCCCGACCGGCTGAGCGAGCCTGCGGGTCGGACCGCTCGGACCCGGGTCGGGTCAGAAGCGCCACCAGTGGCTGGGGGGAGGGGGTGCGGAGACGTCGACGGCCTCGCCCACCTCAGGCATGACGTATGCGACGCCCGACTGCTCCGCGGCCGCGACGAAGCGCTCGGGCGGGTCGGACCACGCGTGTGGAGCGAGTGAGAACGTGCACCAGTGGATGGGGACGGCCAGCCGGGCACCGAGCTCGAGCGCGGCCTGCACGCCCTCCTCGGGATCCAGGTGGACCGGACGCCAGGCGGGGTCGTACATGCCCACCGCCATGAAGGCGGCGTCGAACGGACCGTGCTCCGCCCCGAGCGAGGCGAAGCCGTCGAAGTAGCCCGTGTCGCCCGAGAAGTAGGCCGATCCGGCCGGCGATCGGGCGACCCACGAGGCCCAGAGGGTGGGGTTGCGCCGGATGCCGCGCCCGGAGAAGTGCTGGGACGCCACCGCCGTCAGCGTGATGGTGCCGAGGGTCGTCGACTCGGACCAGTCGAGCTCGATGATCCTTCCCTGGTCCACGCCCCACCGTTCCAGGTGGGCACCGATCCCCAGCGGGACGACGAACGGGCACCGTTGCTGCCGGTCCAGCGCCTGGATCGTCGCCATGTCGAGATGGTCGTAGTGGTCGTGGCTGATGACCACAGCGGCGAGCGGGGCCAGCGCCTCGAGCGCGAAGGGAACGGGATGCATCCGGCGGGGCCCGACATGGGCGCTCGGGGAGCACCGCTCGCTCCATACGGGGTCGAACAGGATGCGCTCCCCGCCGAGGGAAAGCAGCACGCTCGCATGCCCGAGCCAGGAGAAGTGCAATCCCTCCGACGGCAGGGTGGAGCCGTCGGCCCGCACCGGCACCGGCCCGGCCGGCTCCCTGCGGTCCCGGTCCGTCAGGAAGCGACGGGCCACCTCTCGGGACGTGGTCCCGTCACTGCTCACCATGCCGGCCACGGGATCGAGGTTGTGGAACCGGCCATCCCACCAGTTCGGGGACCGGCGCATCCGGGCCAGTCGGGCACCGTCCGGCACTCCGCCGATCTGCTCCCCCATGTCCCGCCCCGTGCGCGTCGCGGCCACGGCCAGGGCGCCGAGGGCACTGGCGGCACCGGTCGCGATCGCGAAGCGGGTGCGCGTGCTCATGGACCAATTGTGGGTCATCGGCCCCGCCCGCGCCCGCAGGGCTCAGGAACCGAGAAGCCCGGCGGCCGTGGGACGGTCCCCGACCAGCGGCTCGGTCGTCACGGCGACCCCGTCCTCGTCGTTGCTCGGCGCGATGTGGTCGGCCATCTCGAGCACCTCCTGATGGGCGTTGGCGACCGCGATCCCCCGACCGGCCCACTCGAGCATCGGCAGGTCGTTCGGCATATCGCCGAACGCCCACACCTCCTCGGCCGCGATCCGCCGCTCGGCGCTCCAGCGAGCCAGGGCCGTCGCCTTCGAGACTCCGGCCGGACCCACCTCCGCCAGTCCGATCGCCCCGGAAAAGGCGAGCCGCCCCCGCTCGGCGACCACCTCGCGCACCACGACGAGGAACTCCTCCGTCGGCCGTCCTGGCGCGAGCGCCAGCAGCTTGCCCACGGGGCGGGCGAGCAGGGCGCCGTCGTCGCCGGCGCGCACCACGACCCGCTCCGTCTCCCGGCGCGGGTCCGGCCAGCCGTCCTCGAAGAACGGCCCGGTGGCGGTCTCCGTCGCGAGGAGCACCTGCGGCAGCGCCCGACGCAGGTCCGCCATGACGTCGGCCAGCACAACCGGGTCGAAGCAGTGCTGCTCGACGATCTCGCGAGCCTCCACCGCATACACGAACGCACCGTTGCCACAGATGGCGATGCCGTGCGCTCCGACGACGTGCGCCAGATCGTGCAGCCAGCGAGGGGGTCGTGCCGTGACGATCACGGTCTCGATCCCCTGCTCCGGCAGCGCGGCCCACACGCGTGCCGTGCGGGCACTGACCGTGCCATCGCTGCGCAGAAAGGTCCCGTCCAGGTCGGTGGCCACCAGCCGCGGGCGTCGGATCACTGGTGTCATGCTCCCGGCGGTGACTCGGCGTCAGACCAGCCTGGTCATCCAGCCGTGGGCGTCCTCCGCGCGGCCGTACTGGATGTCGAGCAGGCGCTCGCGGATCGAGTTGGTCACCTCGCCACCGTTCTCGCCCGCCGTGGAGGGGGCAGAACCGCCATCCCACCGGAGCTCGCCTACCGGGGTGACGACCGCGGCGGTCCCGCACGCGAAGATCTCGACGATCTCCCCGCTGCGGACGCCGTCCTTCCACTGCTCGATCTCGATGCTCTCCTCTCGGGGGTCGAGGCCGAGCTCCTTGGACAGCTCGAGGATCGAGGCCCGGGTGACCCCCTCGAGGATGGAGCCGGTGAGCTGCGGGGTGAGGATGCGCCCGTCCTTCATGACGAAGAAGAGGTTCATCCCGCCCAGCTCCTCGATGTAGGTCTGGGTCGAGGAGTCGAGGAAGACGACCTGGTCGCAACCGTGCTCCATGCCCTCGAGCTGTCCGGCGAGCGAGGACGCGTAGTTGCCGCCGCACTTGGCTGCGCCGGTCCCGCCCGCCCCGGCCCGCGCATACCGCGTGGAAAGCCACAGCGTGACCGGCTTCAGGCCGCCGGAGAAGTAGGCGCCCGCCGGCGAGGCGATGACCGAGTAGGTCACGGTCTTGGCGGGCCGGACCCCGAGGAAGGCCTCGGAGGCGTACATGAACGGTCGCAGGTAGAGGCTCTTCTCGCCCTCGCCGAACCCCGGAACCCACGCCTGGTCGACCTCGACGAGCGCGCGCAGCGAGCCGATGAAGTCCTCCTCCGGAAGCTGCGGGAGGGCCAGCCGCGTCGCACTCCGGTTCAGCCGCTGGGCGTTGGCCTCGGGCCGGAAGGACCACACCGAGCCGTCCTCGTGACGGTATGCCTTGAGCCCCTCGAAGATCTCCTGCGCATAGTGCAGCACGGCGGCCGACGGCATCAGCGTGATGGGACCGTACTCGACGACCTTGCCGTCGTTCCAGCCCTGACCGTCGGTCCACGTCGCGACCAGCATGTGGTCGGTGAAGTTCGTGCCGAAGCCGGGGTTCACGAGGATCTGAGCGCGCTCGCTGTCCGAGCGCGGGTGCGCGGCGGGGGTCACGGGGAAGGAGAGAGCCATAGGGGCAAACCTACTCGTTCGGCTAGAGCCTGGAGGCGATGGCGTCTCCGACGGTCGACGTCGAGCGGGGCACCTCGCCACGCCCTGCGAGGTCCGCCGCGACGGCCCCCTCGACTCGGGCGCTCGCCTCTCGGAGACCGACGTGGTCAAGCAGCATCGCCACGGAAAGGATCGTCGCCGTGGGGTCCGCGACCCCCTGGCCGGCGATATCCGGTGCCGACCCGTGGACGGGCTCGAACATGCTCGGCACCCTGCGGTCCGGGTTGATGTTGCCCGACGCCGCGAGCCCGATACCGCCCGCGACGGCGGCGGCGATGTCGGTGATGATGTCGCCGAAGAGGTTGTCGGTGACGATGACGTCGAACCGCCCCGGGTCGGTGACGAGGAAGATCGTGGCGGCGTCGACGTGCTGGTAGGCGGTCTCGACGTCCGGGAACTCGGTGCCGACCTCCTCGACGGTGCGCCGCCACAGGTGTCCGGCGTGGGTGAGCACGTTGTGCTTGTGGACCAGCGTGAGGTGCCTGCGCGGCCGCGCCTGGGCCCGGGCGAAGGCGTCCCGGACGACCCGCTCGACGCCGAAGCGGGTGTTGACGCTGACCTCCGTCGCGATCTCGTGCGGGCCGTTCGCGCGCAGCGAACCGCCGTTTCCGACGTACGGCCCCTCGGTGCCCTCACGCACGACGACGAAGTCGATGCCGCCCGGCGCGATGCGCCGGACGTCGAGCGGGCTGGCGACTCCGGGGAAGAGCTTCGCCGGACGGAGATTGACGTAGTGCTCCAGGGCGAATCGCAGCGGCAGCAACACGCCGCGCTCGAGGACACCGCTCGGCACGGTGGGGTCGCCGATCGCTCCGAGCAGGATCGCATCGTGACCGCGCAGTTCCTCGAGGACGCTGTCGGGGAGCGTCTCCCCCGTCGCATGCCATCGACGGGCGCCCAGGTCGTAGTCGGTCGTCTCGACCGAGACCTCGCCCGCCGCCGCGGTGAGGACCTTGAGGCCCTCCGCGACGACCTCCAGGCCGATGCCGTCACCCCCGATGACCGCGATGCTCAAGGACGCCGGCGTGCTCTCGCTCATGCGCGGCAGCCTAGGCATCGATCCCGGTATGCGGACCTCCCGTCTCGCCTCCCGGTCACCCGAGCCACGGCCCGCGTGCGGCGGTCGCCGGGCTTGGGCCTCTCGGTGCGCACAGCGACGCACGAGCGGCCGCGGGGGCGGACGTGCGCCGGGAGCGGGTGTGCGCGGCGCACATCGAAGGGCCCGTCCGGCGTCGCCGTACGGGCCCTCGACCTCTGATGCTCTGATGCTGCTCGGTGTCAGTCGTCGGTGTGACCCTGCTCGCGCAGGTCCATCGACTCCTGCAGCGCCTGCCGGGCGCGCTGTGCCTCTTCGCTCATGGCTGTGATCCCTCCGTGGAGTGTCGAACTGTTGGGTGGTGCTCGAGCCCCCGGGTGAGGGGGCGAGCGACGGATGTCGGTCGGCCGCGCGTGATGCGGGCATCGCGGGATCTCCGCGACGAGGGACCGACTCCTAACTCACCTCGTCGCGGCAGCGAATAAGTACGCACCGCGTCATGACCTCGACGGTACGCCCGCACGCCGCCCCCGCGACACCCGATAACCACATCGTGGACAGTCGGCCCGCCGGCTGAGACGGCGGTCACATCCCGACGTGATCCTGCAGTTCCGCAGGGGTCACTCGAGGTTGGCGACCTGGATGGCCTCGGTCCGGACGGTCTCGGCGATCGCACTGAGCACGTCGTCGGGGATGGTGCTGTCCAGCGTGAGGGCGACCAGCGCTTCGGTGGCCTCGTCGTTGCGAGCCACCTGCATCGAGGCGATGTTGACCTGGGCGTCTCCGAGCAGGCCGCCGATCTGCCCGATAACGCCCGGGCGGTCCTCATAGGTGAAGAACGCCATGTGCGTCGAGAGCGGGATCTCCAGGTCGAAGCCGTTGATGCCGATGACCTTGGGCACCATGCGCGGCCCCGTCAGCGTGCCGGCCACCGAGACCGTCCGCCCGTCGGCCAGGGTCCCCCGCAGCTCGGTGACGTTGCGGAAGTCGACCGCGTTGGGCGAGGTGACCAGCCGGACCTCGCACCCCCGCTCGGCCGCCATGAGCGGTGCGTTGACGTAGGTCACCGGGTCCTCGGTGATGTCGGTGAACAGTCCCTTGAGCGCCGACAGCTTCCAGATGCTCACGTCGTACTCGGTAATCTCCCCCTTGACGTCGACGTCGAGCTGGACCGGGCAGGCGCCCGCGATCGCGGTGAAGATCCGGCCGAGACTCTCGACGAGGGCGATGCCGGGGCGGACCTCCTCGGGCACGTGACCGCCGTCGACGTTGACCGCGTCGGGCACCACATCACCGGAGAGGGCGAGCCGGACCGACCGGGCGACGGCGACCCCCGCCTTCTCCTGGGCCTCCTCGGTCGAGGCGCCCAGGTGGGGGGTCACGACGACGGACTCGAACTCGAACAGCGGGCTCTCGGTGGTCGGCTCGGTCGCGAACACGTCCAACCCGGCGCCGGCGACCCGACCCTCTCGGATGGCCTCGGCGAGCGCCTCCTCGTCGAGCACCCCGCCGCGGGCGGCGTTGATGATCCGCACGCTCGGCTTGACCTTGGTCAGCGCCTCCTTGCCGATCAGACCCATCGTCTCGGGGGTCTTGGGCAGGTGGATCGTGATGAAGTCCGACTGCGCGAGGAGCTCGTCCAGGGTCACCAACTGGGCGCCGAGCTGGCCGGCTCGCTGAGCCGACGCATACGGGTCGTAGGCGAGGATCTCGACGCCGAAGCCCTTGAGCCGCTCGGCCACCAGCTGGCCGATGCGACCGAAGCCGACGACGCCGACCGTCTTGTCGAGAAGCTCGACGCCGCCGTACTTGCTCCGCTTCCACGCGCCATCCTTGAGTGCCTCGTTCGCGGGCGCGATGTTGCGCGCGCAGGCGAGCAGCAGGCCGACGGCCAGCTCGGCGGCCGACGTGATGTTGGAGGTCGGAGCGTTGACGACCATGACCCCGGCCTTCGTCGCGGCGGGGGTGTCGACGTTGTCCAGGCCCACGCCGGCACGGGCGATGACCTTGAGCCTCCTGGCGGCGGCGATCGCCTCGGCGTCCATCTTCGTCGCCGAGCGGATCAGGACCGCGTCGACATCGGCGAGCGCCGGCAGCAGCTCGGCGCGGTCGGACCCGTCGCAGTGGCGCACCTCGAAGTCCGGCCCGAGCGCATCCATCGTGGCGGGCGAGAGTTCTTCGGCGATGAGGACGACCGGCTTGGTCACGTGGGTCAGCTCCTTGGCTGGTGCAGGTCGGGTGATGGGGGTATGCGACGGTCGCCCCGGGCGGTGCCGTCGCCTGGTCCACGCCCTTGTGAGCCGGTCCAAGTGTACGAAGGTGTCAGCATGCGGACGGACTCGACCGGGATGCGGACGACCCGAGGCGCGTCAACGGCGTCCCGTGACCTCAGTCGGGGACGTCACCCGCCTGCTGCCGGCTGCCGCTCAGTCGCCGGGACACGAGGACGACCCCGGCGACCAGCCCGGCTCCGATGAGAGCCCACCACCACTGGGCACGACCGAGGAGGGCGCCCACGAACGCGAGCCCGACCGTGGTGTACAGCGTGGCCCACAGCAGGGCGCCGACGACGACGGCCGGGATCCAGCGCCGCTGAGGCATGCGCAGGACCCCGGCGGAGAGGTTGATCGCGGTCTGCACACCGACGGTGAGGAACCCCAGCGAGACGGCGGGCGGGCCCACGGTGCGGACCCAGCGCTCGGCCCGATCCATCCCCGGGCGCTCGAGCATCCCGGCGAAGCGGGACCGGGCACCTCCCGAACGGATGGCCCGACCGATCCAGTACGTCGCGTTGCCGCGGATGAAGGCCCCCAGGAAGAGGACGACGAAGACCGCCCAGACCGGCCAGCCCTCGGTCAGCTCCTCCACGGAGTCAAGCCTAGGTCGGCCACTGGGTGGCTCGAGATCGGACCACCGGTGCGTTGCCTCATGTCGGTGCGCCACACCGCACCGAACACGATGCAACGCACCAAACACGACAGGGGTCGACTCGAGGTCAGCCGGTGGGGCCCGCCCGCATCCGCAGGTGCCGACGCACCAGCCACCAGCCCACGAGGGCGACGGCGGCACCCGCGATCACCCACGGCGTGTAGCCGGCGACGATGGCCTGGAAGGCCGCGATGCCGATGACAGCCTGCATACTCGCCCAGGGCAGTGAGACGACCCCGAGCGCGAGATAGAACGTCAGCAGCGGCATGTGCAGGCCACCGGCGATGACCTGGGTCCCGGCCGAGACGCCGTAGAACGGGTAGGCGAGGATGATCGACTTCGGCCCGACCCGGGCGAAGTACTCCTCGGCCTGGACGAGGCGGCCCTTGGAGACTCGCACGGCCCAGTCGTGGAGCCGGCTGTCCGGCCGCCCCCGCGACAGCCGACCGAGCAGGTAGTAGCCGGCGCCGCGGACGAGCGCGAACGCCCACAGGGCCAGCGCCACGAGCGGCACCGGCAGCCCAGCGAGCGTCTCGGTCACTGGATGAGCCTACGGCCGGTCGAGGACGACGGCGTGCGCGCTCGACCGACCGTGAGGTCGGCTGCAACCGCTCGTGGGGCTCAGCCGCAGGTCAGCGGGCCGCCGATCCCTCGACGTAGTCGGTGTCGCGGTCGCTGTCGAGCCAGGCCATGAGCTTGCGCAGCTCCTTGCCGGTCTTCTCGATCGGGTGCTGGGCACCCTTCTCGCGCAGGGCCTTGAACTCCGGACCCCCGGCGTCCTGGTCGTCGATGAAGCGCTTGGCGAACGAGCCGTTGCGGATGTCGGCAAGAACGGCCTGCATGTTCTCCTTGACATGGGGGTCGATGACCCGCGGACCGGACACGTAGTCGCCGTACTCGGCGGTGTCGGAGACCGACCAGCGCTGCTTGGCGATCCCGCCCTCGATCATGAGGTCGACGATGAGCTTGAGCTCGTGGAGGCACTCGAAGTAGGCCACCTCGGGCTGGTAGCCCGCCTCGACGAGGGTCTCGAAGCCGTACATGACGAGCTGGCTGGCGCCACCGCACAGGACGGCCTGCTCGCCGAACAGGTCGGTCTCGCACTCCTCGGTGAAGGTCGTCCTGATCCCGCCCGCGCGCAGGCCGCCGAGGGCCTTCGCGTAGGACTTCGCGAGCTCGAGAGCCTGCCCGGAGGCGTCCTGCTCGACCGCCACGAGGACCGGCACACCCCGGCCGTCGACGTACTCCCGGCGCACGATGTGGCCCGGACCCTTGGGCGCGACCATGATGACGTCGCTGTCGCTCGGCGGGGTGATGTAGCCGAACCGGATGTTGAACCCGTGGCCGAACAGCACCGTCGAGCCGGCGGCCAGGTTGGGGGCGATGTGGTCGGCCCACACGTGGCGCTGAACCTGGTCCGGGGTGAGGATGACGACGAAGTCGGACTCCCTGACCGCGTCGGCGACGGTCTTGACGGTCAGGCCCTCCGCCTCTGCCTTGGCGATGCTCTTGCTGCCCTCGGCGAGGCCGACGCGCACGTCGACCCCCGAGTCGCGTAGGCAGAGCGCGTGCGCGTGGCCCTGGCTGCCGTATCCGATGACGGCGACCTTCCTGCCCTGGATCAGGGACAGGTCTGCGTCGTCGTCGTAGAACATCTCGGCCATAGCGGTGGCCTCTCCTTCGCGTCGGTGGGTGGGTGGATGCGGGTGTGCGGGTGCGGTGGGCAGGTGGGTCGTCAGGTGCTCGGGTCGAGGGTATGCGGTGGCACCGACCGCGGGTCGGCCCGCCCGAGCGGTGGACGGGTCAGGCGCTGCGCAGCGCCCGGTCGGTCATGGAGCGCGAGCCCCTGCCGATGCCGATGTGCCCGGACTGGACGAGCTCCTTGATGCCGAACGGCTCGAGCACCTCCAGCAGGGCGCGGAGCTTCTCGGCGTTGCCGGTCGCCTGGATGGTCAGCGTCTCGGTGCCGACGTCGATGACGGCGGCGCGGAACAGCTCGACGGTCTGGATGATGTGCGGTCGCGCGGACTGGTCGGCACGGACCTTGATGAGCATGACCTGCCGCTGCACCGACGATGCGGGGTCGAGCTCGACGACCTTGAGCACCTCGATGAGCTTGTTCAGCTGCTTGGTCACCTGCTCCAGCGGAAGATCCTCGACGTCGACGACGACCGTCATCCTCGAGATCTCCGGGTGCTCGGTCGGGCCGACGGCGAGGGAGTCGATGTTGAACCCACGCCGGGCGAACAGGCTCGCGATACGGGCGAGGACACCGGGCTTGTTCTCGACGAGGACGGACAGGGTGTGCTTGCTCATTCGGTCTCCTCCGTCGACGTCGCGTCCGTCCCTGAGCCGGTGCCGCCAGCCGACCCCTCGGGATAGAGCGCCGAGGCCCCGGGGGTGCCGTGATGCACTCCGCTGCCGTCGGCGTCGAGACCCTGCTCGGTGGCGGGGTCGTCCTCGCGGTCCCACTTCGGCGAGAGCCCGCGGGCGATCTGGATGGCGTCGTTGGACACGCCGGCAGGCACCATCGGCCAGACCATCGCGTCGCGCTCGACGACGAAGTCGATGACGACGGGCACGTCGGTGATCTCCATCGCCTTGCGGATGGTGGCGTCGACGTCCTCGGGCCGCTCGCACCGCAGTCCCACGCAGCCGTAGGCCTCGGCGAGCTTGACGAAGTCGGGCACGCGGCTGCCGACCGAGGTGTGCAGGTCGGTGTTGGAGTACCGCTCGTTGTAGAACAGCGACTGCCACTGCCGGACCATGCCGAGCGAGCTGTTGTTGATGATCGCGACCTTGATCGGGATGTCGTTGATGACGCAGGTGGCCAGCTCCTGGTTCGTCATCTGGAAGCACCCGTCGCCGTCGATGGCCCACACGACCCGGTCGGGGTCGGCCGCCTTGGCTCCCATGGCGGCCGGGACCGCGAAACCCATCGTGCCGAGGCCGCCGGAGTTGATCCAGCTGTTCGGCCGCTCGTACCGGACGAACTGCGCCGCCCACATCTGGTGCTGGCCGACGCCGGCGACGTAGGTCGCATCCGGCCCGGCGATCGCGCCGATCCGCTCGATGACGTACTGCGGCGCCACGGCCTCGGCGTCTTCGGGCGGGGTGTAGCCGACGGGGTAGTCCCGGCTCCACCGGGTCGTCGTCTCCCGCCACTCCGTGTAGTCACCACGGCGGCCGGCCTCGTGGTCCGCTCGGATCTGCGCGACGAGGTCCGTGATCACCGCGGCACAGTCCCCGACGATCGGCACGTCGGCCGTGCGGTTCTTGCCGATCTCCGCCGGGTCGATGTCGGCGTGGATGATCCGTGCGTTGGGTGCGAAGCTCGACAGCTGCCCCGTGACCCGGTCGTCGAACCGGGCCCCGAGGGCGATGATGAGGTCCGACTGCTGGAGGCCGGTCACCGCCGCGACCGAGCCGTGCATGCCGGGCATGCCCAGGTGCAGCGGGTGGCTGTCCGGCACGGCACCGCGCGCCATGAGCGTGGTCACGAGCGGGATCCGGGTGAGCTCGACGAGCTCGCAGAGCTGCTCACTCGCCCGGGCCCTGATGACGCCACCCCCGACATACAGGATCGGCTGCTTGGCCTCGGTGATGAGCTTGGCCGCCTCACGGATCTGCTTGGCGTGCGGCTTGGTGACCGGACGGTACCCGGGAAGCTCCATCTTCGGAGGCCACGAGAACGTCGTGTGAGCCTGAAGAGCGTCCTTGGTGATGTCGACGAGCACGGGCCCGGGGCGTCCGGAGCTCGCGATGTGGAACGCCTCGGCCATGACCTGAGGAATCTCCTCGGCTCGGGTCACGAGGAAGTTGTGCTTGGTGACGGGGAAGGTGATCCCCCGGATGTCGGCCTCCTGGAAGGCGTCGGTCCCGATGGCCGCCGAGCTGACCTGCCCGGTGATCGCCACCATCGGCACCGAGTCCATCCAGGCGTCGGCCAGCGGCGTCACGAGGTTGGTCGCACCCGGCCCGCTCGTCGCCATGCAGACGCCGACCTTGCCGGTCTCCACCGCATACCCCTCGGCGGCGTGGCCGGCCCCCTGCTCGTGCCGGACGAGGATGTGCCGCACCCGCACCGAGTCCATCAGCGGGTCGTAGGCCGGCAGGATCGCCCCACCCGGCAGTCCGAAGACGGTGTCGACGTCGAGCGCCTCGAGCGAGAGGACGAGGCTCTGGGCGCCGGTGACCTCGACCGGCGTGCGGGCCCGGGCGGTCGCCGCGAGGTCCGACGGTGTCGGCCGGGAGCCCCCATGCCGCTTCGACGGCGCAGCCGGGGGGGTGGGGGTGGGGTGCGTGGCCATGTCGCTCACGTCATTCCCTTCGGGTGTCGTGCTGCTGGTGGGATTCGGTCGGTGGTCGTGCAGGTCGGTCGGACGGTATGCGGTGGTGCGGGCAAGAAAAAACCCTCCCGTCCGCAGTGGACCAAGAGGGAGAGCGCGCTCGTCGGGCGGGTCGCGTCAGCGAGCGCGCTGGTGAAGTACGAGGACGAGTGGCACATGCCTACTTTCGCCGCGCGCTCACACCGTGTCAATGGTCGAGACGCCTCGTCCCAGCATCCGGTCGGGTGCGATGGGTCACAGCCGCCGGGATCACGGCTGCCAGGGTCACAGTTCCGCGCGTCTGAGCCGGTCCAGCATCTCCGGCGCGCGAGCGTCGAGGCGCATGCCACCGAGGGTGATCCCGGCGCCCAGCAGGGTCGCAGCCCAGACCACGGAGCCGACGAGCAGGATCCCCTGGGCGGGCGCGCTCTCCGGGACGACCAGTCCGGCGACCGCGACGGGGATGAGGCAGCCGATCGGCACGATGAACGCGACGAGGCCGCCGACGAGGCCCTGCGTGCCCGAACCGGTCGTGCTGGCGAACGGGTTGCCGCCCGGCTTCGGAGCGACCCCCGGCATGAGGGCCCCGACGAGGCAGGCGGTGCCGAGACCGGCTCCGAGGGCGACGATGACGAGCGATGGCCAGCGGGCGTCCGGCGGGACCAGGTCGAGGCCGGTGAGCACCGCATACAGGATCGCGAGGAGGGGGACGTAGAGCAGCGCGGTGCCGATGACCCGACCCAGGCGGTCCTGCCAGCCCCGCACCCCGGTCGTCACGTGCAGGGCCCAGGACGTGCCGTCATAGGCGAGGTCGTTGAGCAGGGTCAGACCGGAGAGCACGGCCAGAGCGATGAGGGCGATCCGGGCCGACCACGCCTCACCGGTGACGAGGGACTGGGTGACGAGCAGGAGCGGCAGGACGAGGGACTGCACGGCCACGGTCACCAGGCGGGTGTCCCGTCGCCACATGACGAGACGCCGGGCGGCGATCACTCCCAGGGCTCCGAAGGGCGCCCAGCGCAGGATGAGTCCGCGCCCGCGGATGCGCTGGTCACCCACGGATCGCAGCGGAGCCGTCAGGGCGCGGGCGACCTGCCGCTCGTACAGCGCCCACAAGGCGGCGATGGCGCCGACGGTGAGCAGCGTCGTCAGGGCGGCGGCGGCGTGGTCGCCGGCCTGCACGTGCATGGGGATCGCCCAGGGCCAGCCGACCGGGGTGCGCCCTACGACGGTCGCGGCCGCGTCGAGGTCGGAGGTGTCGAGCGTCGTCGCGGGCAGTCCGCTCCCCAGGGCGAGCCCGAGTGCTGCCGGGGTGAGCGCCACGAGCGAGATCAGAGCCGCTCCGACCGCCCGGCCCCGGCGGCTCGACATCACGCCGGCGAGGAGGCCGACGACCACCCGGGCGAGGAGGACGGTGAGCAGGACCCCGAGAACCGCGGAGCCGAGCGCCGCCGCCGCGGAGGAGGCCCGGTCCGACCAGGTGACGACGGTGGCGAGCGCCACGATCGAGAGAAGCACCGGCGGGATCCCGGTGAGGACGGCCGTGAACAGCCCGACGGCCAGCGGCCGGGGCCGCACCGGCAGCACCGCGAACCGAGACGGGTCGACCGTCGAGTCGGCGGCCGCCGCGAGGACCGACAGGACCGTCCACGAGAGAGTGAGCATTGCGAGCGCGATGACTGCGGCTCCGCGCAGCTGGGGGGCGGCCAGCCCGGCACCCACCAGCGCGGAGACTGCCACGGCGGTCAGTCCGAGCCCGACGAGGACACCGATGATCGTCGAGACGAGCAACCCGACGTTGCGCTGCACCAGCCTGGACCAGAGCCGCCAGCGGAGCTGGACGACGAGCCCGATCACGGGCGTGCGGCGCTCAGCCAGGACAGACCCTCGCCGCTGTCCGGCCGGGCGCCCACCAGCTCGAGGAACCGGTCGTGCATCGACCGGCCGCCACGCACCTCGTCGATCGGCCCGGCGGCGAGGACCGCGCCTGCGGCGACGACGGCCACGTGGTCGCAGAGGCCCTCGACGAGCTCCATGACGTGGCTCGACATCACGACCGTCCCACCGCCGGCGACGATGCGTCGCAGGATCGAGCGGATCACCTGCCCGGACACCGGGTCGACCGCCTCGAAGGGCTCATCGAGGACGAGCAGGGCCGGGGCGTGGATGAGGGCCGCGGCCAAGGAGATCTTCTTGACCATGCCGGCCGAGTAGTCGGCGACGACGACGTCCTGGTCCGCGCTCAGGTCGAGGACCGTGAGCAGCTCCCCCAACCGCTGCTCCACCACGGCGGGGTCGAGCCGGCGCAGCGCTCCGACGTATGCGAGCATCTCGCGCCCGGTGAGGTGCTCGAAGAGACGCAACCCGTCCGGCGAGACTCCCATGAGCGCCTTCGCCCGCGGCGGGTCGGCCCACACGTCGACCCCGAGCACCTCGGCCACGCCGGCCGTGGGTCGGAGCAGCCCGGTGGCCATCGACAGCGTCGTCGTCTTGCCCGCACCGTTGGGCCCGACGATGCCGTACAGCGTTCCGCGGGGGACCTCGAGGCTGAGCTCACGGACCGCCCACATCGCGCCGAATGCCTTGGACAGACCCCGCAGGCGCAGGGCCGGGGAGGACCCGGACGGCGGCATCGACGCGGCGCGACCTACGGGACCAGCCGGACCGCGCCGTCGGAGGCGGAGGTCGCCATCGACGCGTAGGCGCGCAGCGCAGCGCTGATCGGCCGGTCGCGGTCGACGGGGGTCCAGGGCCGCTCCCGAGCCTCCTGCTTGGCCCGCCGCTCGGCGAGGACCTCGTCGGAGACGTCGAGGTGGATCGAGCGGCTCGGGATGTCGATGACGATCGGATCGCCGGTCTCGACCAGTCCGATCGCTCCGCCGGATGCCGCCTCCGGCGAGATGTGGCCGATCGAGAGCCCGCTCGTCCCGCCGGAGAACCGCCCGTCGGTGATGAGGGCGCACTTCTGGCCGAGCCCTCGACCCTTGAGGAAGGAGGTCGGGTACAGCATCTCCTGCATGCCCGGGCCGCCGCGCGGACCCTCGTAGCGGATGACGACGACGTCCCCGGGCTGGACCTCCTTGGCGAGGATGCCCGAGACGGCGTCGTCCTGGGACTCGTAGACGCGCGCCAGTCCCTCGAAGTGCCAGACCTCCTCGGGCACACCGGCGGTCTTGACCACGCACCCGTCCGGGGCGACGTTCCCGCGCAGGATGGCCAGGCCGCCATCGGCGGTGTATGCGTGGGCCAGGTCCCGGATGCACCCCTCGGCCGCATCCGTGTCCAGGCTCGCCCACCGGTTGGTCGTCGAGAAGGCCTCGGTCGTGCGCACGCCGCCCGGGGCGGCGTGGAAGAGCTCGACCGCCCGCTCACTCACGGACCCGCTGCGGATGTCCCATTCGCCGAGCCACCGCTCGAGACTCGGGCTGTGGACGGCGTGCACGTCGGTCTGCAGGAGCCCGGCCCGGTTGAGCTCGCCGAGGATGGCTGGAATCCCGCCGGCCCGGTGGACGTCCTCCATGTGGTACTGCTGGCTGTTCGGCGCGACCTTCGACAGGCACGGCACGCGACGGCTGATCGCGTCGATCTCGTCGATGGAGAAGTCGAGGTCCGCCTCACGGGCGGCGGCGAGGAGGTGCAGGATCGTGTTCGTCGAGCCCCCCATCGCGACATCGAGGGCCACGGCGTTGCGGAAGGCGTCGTGGCTCGCGACGTTGCGCGGCAGGACCGACTCGTCGTCGCCGTCGTAGTAGCGCTTGGCGATCTCGACGACCGTGCGGCCCGCGGTGAGGAACAGGTCCTTGCGCGCGGCATGCGTCGCCAGCGTCGACCCGTTGCCCGGCAGGGACAGCCCGATCGCCTCGGTGAGACAGTTCATCGAGTTGGCCGTGAACATGCCCGAGCAGGAGCCGCAGGTCGGGCAGGCGGAACGCTCGATCTGGTCGAGCTGGTCGTCGGTGACGGCGTCGTTGCTCGAGGCGATCATGGCGTCGATGAGGTCGATCTTGCTGTGGACGATCCCTTCGATGGCCTGGGTCTTGCCGGCCTCCATGGGTCCGCCGGAGACGAAGACGGTCGGGATGTTGAGGCGCAACGCGGCCATGAGCATGCCCGGAGTGATCTTGTCGCAGTTGCTGATGCAGACCAGCGCGTCGGCGCAGTGGGCGTTGACCATGTACTCGACCGCGTCGGCGATGAGCTCTCGGCTCGGCAGCGAGTAGAGCATGCCGGCGTGACCCATCGCGATTCCGTCGTCGACGGCGATCGTGTTGAACTCGCGTCCCACTCCCCCGGCCTCCGCCACTGCTCCGGCGACGAGCTGGCCCATGTCCTTGAGGTGGACGTGTCCGGGGACGAACTGCGTGAAGCTGTTGGCGATGGCGACGATCGGCTTGCCGAAGTCGCCGTCAGTCATGCCGGTCGCCCGCCAGAGGGCACGGGCGCCCGCCATGGTCCGGCCGTGGGTCGAGGTGCGGGACCGAAGTGCAGGCATACCTCAGAAGTCTAGGTGGGGTGCGGGGCGCCGGCCCAGGCGTCTCACGGGTGGGGTCGAGGGCTCCCGAGGCGTTGAGTGGTCACGCGCGGTGGAGTGGTCACGCGGGAACGATGGCGCGGGCGACGTGGAACCGGTCCAGCCGCGCCGTGGCGGGGGCGAGGTCGGACCAGCGGCCCGAGTAGGACAGGATCGCGATGCCGGTGGTCGGGAAGCCGGCCGCCAGCGCCTCGTGGCCCTGTTCGCTGCCCTCACCGTCGGCCAGGATGCTCGTCAGATAAGGGATTCCCGGCGCGTGTCCGACGACCATGACGACGGTGGCGTCCGCGTCGGCCTCGCGGATCACGTCGAGCAGGCGCTGGGCGCTGGCGTTGTAGACCCGGGAGTCATGGTGGACGTCCGCCTCGCTGCACCCGCCTTCCCAGATCGCCTCGCAGGTCTGCCGCGCCCGGGTTGCGGTCGAACAGAGGACCTCGTCGATGCCGAGTCCGTAGGCGTGCAGCCACCGACCCGCCTCGCGCGCGTCCTCCCAGCCGCTGTCGGTGAGCTCTCGCTCAGCGTCGGGATTGCCCTCACCGGCCTGGCTGTGCCGGACGAGGACGAGGACTCGGTCTTCGGACGCCGTCGTCATGTCCCCAATATGCCACTGCGCCGGGGCGCCGTCAGCGATCCGGGGTGGGCCTCCTGTTGACTCCTTCGTCACTGTCCTCGACGGATGGGGGCCGGCCCGCACTCTCCGGCCGGGGGCGCCAGCCCTCACGCGCCAGGCCTGCGTGCGGGACGCCTCATCGTGCAGTGAGTCCGCCACGGCCCGCGCTCCACCCCTGTCCCTGATCCGACCTGCGGCGATAGCATCCGAGCGACCCCTTCGCGACCAGCAGGAGAGCGCACATGTCTCACGACGCGATCGTCGTACTCAAGGACGATCACGACACGACGATCGACGCCGTCATCTCATGAGCGCGCACGGCGAGGCCCACCCGACCGTGCCCAGCGGCGCACCGTGACCACACGCGTCGTCGAGCACGACGGGCTCGTCCTCCCGGTCCGGGAGGGCGGCCCGTCGGACGGCGAGCCGGTCCTGCTGCTGCACGGTTTCCCGCAGGACTCCCGATGCTGGAGCAGCGTCCAGCCGGACCTGCACGCGGCGGGGCTGCGCACGCTCGCGCCGGACCAGCGCGGCTACACCCCCGGCGCCCGCCCCGATCAGGTGTCGGCCTACCGACTCGAGAAGCTGGCGCAGGACGCCCTGGCCGTGCTGGACGACGCCGGTCTGGGTTCTGCACACGTCGTCGGACACGACTGGGGCGGCGGACTGGCCTGGTATCTCGGCATCAGCCATCCCGGACGGGTCCGCAGCCTGACCGTGCTCTCGACGCCGCACCCGAGCGCGTTGGCCCGGTCCATGGTCGGGTCCCTGCAGCCCCTGAAGAGCTGGTACATGGCCCTGATCCAGCTCCCGCTGCTTCCGGAGGCGGTCCTGGCCCGCACGCTCGGTGCCACGTTGCGCGCCTCGGGCCTGCCCGACGACGTTGCGGCCGAGTACGCCTCGCGGTTCGACACACCTGAGACGCTGCGCGGGCCGCTCGCGTGGTACCGCGCCGCAGCCAGGCATCCTCCGATGCACCTGCTGCGGGGAACGGAGGTGGTCGGGATCCCCACGACCTACCTTTGGGGCCGCCATGATCCCGCTCTCGGCAGGGCCGCCGCGGACGCCACCGCCCGGTACGTCACGGGCGCCGAGTACCGGTTCGTCGAGCTGAACGCCGGCCACTGGCTCCCCGAGCGGCGCCCCGCCGAGGTCGCCGAGGCGGTCGTCGACCGGGTCACTCGCGCATCTGCGGGCTAGCCGCGGCCGGGTCCGGCCACGATGTGCGGCACGGTCCCCGTCTGCACGTATGCGGTGAGCTGCTCCCGCAGGAAACGCACCGCGCGCGGACGGAACGCCGTCGTCGGCCCGCCCGTGTGCGGGCTGATGAGCACGTTCGGCTCACGCCACAGCGGGTGGTCGGGCGGTAGCGGCTCGGGATCGGTGACGTCGAGGGCGAACCGCAGCCGCTTGGCATGCGCCAGAATCGCGTCAGTGTCGGCGACCCCGCCCCGGGCGACATTGACGACGAGAGCCCCGTCGGGGAGTGCGGCGAGCAGGCCGTCGTCGACGAGGTGGTGCGTGGCCTCCGACAGCGGCACGCTGACGACGAGGACGTCTGTGCCTGCGAGCAGCGCGGGTAGGTCATCGATGCCGTGCACCCGGTCGACGAGGTCGTCCCCGGCCCGCGGCCGGCTCGCGACCGCCTCGACGCGCACCTCGAAGGGCAGCAGCCGGCGCGTCACCGCCCGCCCGATCGCTCCGTAGCCGAGGACGACGACACGCAGGTCGGCGAGGGCGTCGTAGATCATCGGCGCCGCCCACCGCCCCTCGAGACCGTCGCGGACGAACTGCGGGATGCCGCGCAGTGAGGCCAGGGTGAGGGCGACGGCCAGCTCGGCGGTTGAGGTGTCGTGGACGCCGACCGCGTTGGCGAGCGACACGCCCTCGGGCAGCACCTCAAGCACCCCGTCGTAGCCGGCCGTGAGCAGCTGGACGAGGTGCAGCGCCGGCATCGCCCGAAGGAGCGCGCGGTCGTAGCGCCGCATGTAGGGCGGCACGCAGACCTCGATCTCAGCAGCACGCTCGGGCACGTCGAGCAGGCCCGCGACGACGAGCTCGGTCCCCTCAACGGGTCCGACCGCCTCGATCCACTCAACGTCCGGGAGGCTGACGACCAGGGACGACGACGAGGACACGCAACCCACGCTACTCAGCGTGCACGCAGTAGGTTGTCGATCACCGAGCCGGTCGGTGCCGTTCGGCGCCCTCGGCTCCACCGACAGCGCCGGTCACCGCTGACCGGCCGATCCGAAAGGACGACCACATGTCCGGTCTCGATGACATCCTCAGCGCCCTCCCCATGGACCAGCTGGCGCGCCAGCTCGGCACCGACGAGACCACCGCGAGGCAGGCGGCCTCGATGGCCCTACCCGCGCTCCTCGGCGGGATGCAGGCGAACGCCGCCGACCCGCAGGGAGCCGCGTCGCTCCAGAACGCGATCGGCCAGCACGACGACGGCCTCTTCGGCGAGCGCGTCGACCTCGACCGGGTCGACACTCGCGACGGCGAGAAGATCAGCTCGCATATCTTCGGCAGCAACGAGGACCAGGTCGTGCACGCTCTCGGAGGCGCCGGCGGCGGCATGGGAGGCGACCTCATCAAGAAGCTCCTGCCGATGCTCGCTCCGATCGTCCTGTCCTATCTGGCCAAGCAGCTGCAGGGCGGCGGACTCGGCGGTGCGGGGCGCTCGGTCGACGCCGGCCCGAGCCTGCCGACGCAGACCGGGGGCGGCGGTCAGGCCGGCGCGCCGGGATCATTGCAGGACATGCTCGGACAGGTCCTCGGCGGAGCGGCGGGTGGGGCCGCCGCGGGCGGCGCCGCGGCCGGTGGATCCAAGGACCCGTTCGGCGGGCTGGGTGACCTCCTCGGTGGCCTTCTCGGAGGCGGCCGCCGCTGACCGACAGTTCTCGACGAGGGATGGTTCCGGGCACGGTCGCCCCCCATCGCTCGTCAGGTGGTCAGGCCGCCCGGCTCAGGTGAGCTTGGCGATGATCAGCTCGCGGACGGCGGAGGCGTCGGCCTGACCCTTCATCGTCTTCATCACCTGGCCGATGAGCGCTCCGACCGCCTGGACCTTGCCGTCGCGGATCTTGTCGGCGATGTCCGGGTTGGCGGCGATGACCTCGTCGACCGCGGCCTCGAGGGCGCCGCTGTCCTGGACGAGCTCCAGACCGCGGGCATCGGAAACCTCCGTTGGCGTCCCCTCGCCCGCGAGCACCCCCTCCCAGACCTGACGTGCCATGGAGTCGTTGAGCCGCCCGCTCGTGACGAGCGACTCGAGCTCGACGACGTGGCGGGGCGTGACGCCCAGGACCGCCGCATACGTCGGGACGTCCTGACCCTCGGCGTTGGCACGGCGCGCGATCTCACCGGACCACCACTTGCGGGCGGCCGCGGGCGACGCGCCAGCGACGACGGTCTCCTGGATGAGCTCGACGAGTCCGGCGTTGACGACGTCGCGCATCTCGAGATCGCTGAAGCCCCAGTCGGACTGGAGCCGCTTGCGACGCTCGGCGGGCGGCTCGGGCAGCGTCGTGCGGAGCTGCTCGACCCATTCGCGGGGCGGAGCGACCGGCACGAGGTCGGGCTCGGGGAAGTAGCGGTAGTCGTCGGCGTCGGACTTCTCGCGCCCTGACGTCGTCACGCCGGTGTCCTCGTGCCAGTGCCGGGTCTCCTGGACGATGCTGCCGCCGCCCTGGAGCACGGCGCCGTGGCGGCACATCTCGTAGCGGACCGCCCGCTCGACCGAGCGCAGCGAGTTGACGTTCTTCGTCTCACTGCGGGTGCCGAAGCGGTCGGCGCCCTTGGGCATGAGCGAGAGGTTGACGTCGCAGCGCATCGAGCCCTGCTCCATCCGAACGTCCGAGACGTCGAGGGCCTTGAGCAGGTCCCGCAGGCCGGCGACGTATGCGCGCGCCACTTCGGGCGCCCGCTCCCCCGCCCCGAGGATCGGCTTGGTGACGATCTCGATGAGCGGGATGCCGGCGCGGTTGTAGTCGACAAGGCTGTGCGTCGCGCCGTGGATCCGACCGGTCGCACCGCCGACGTGGGTCGACTTGCCGGTGTCCTCCTCCATGTGTGCCCGCTCGATCTCGACACGGAAGACCTCGGTGCCCTCGCCGCTCTCGGCCGGGACCTCGACGTCGAGCCAGCCGTTGAACGCGATCGGCTCGTCGTACTGGCTGGTCTGGAAGTTCTTCGGCATGTCCGGGTAGAAGTAGTTCTTCCGCGCGAACCGGCACCACGACGCGATCTCGCAGTTCAGCGCCAGGCCGATCCGGATCGCCGACTCGACCGCGACGGCGTTGACGACCGGCAGCGCGCCCGGCAGGCCGAGGCAGACCGGGCAGACCTGGGTGTTCGGCTCGGCGCCGAAGGCCGTCGGGCAGCCGCAGAACATCTTGGTGTTCGTGTGCAGCTCGACGTGCACCTCGAGGCCCATGACCGGGTCGTATGCGGCGACGACGTCGTCGTAGTCGAGGACGGCGTCGGTGGTCCGCTGGGTCGAGGTGCTCATCGGGCGTCCTCCTTCGTCGCGGCGGCGGGCATCGGCAGGGACGTGACGTCGGGCGCACCGTCGAGCAGCGGAGCAGCCCACTCGGCGAGCAGACGCGCCTCGAGGGCGGCGCCCACCGCATACAGCCGGTCGTCGGCCATCGCGGGCGCGAGGACCTGGAAGCCCGTCGGGAGCCCGTCCTCGGGCGCGAGGCCGCTCGGCACCGAGATGCCGGGCAGCCCGGCCAGGTTGGCCGGGATCGTCGCGATGTCGTTGAGGTACATCGCCATCGGGTCGTCGAGCTTGTCGCCGAAGCGGAACGCCGTCGTCGGTGCTGTCGGGCTGATCAGGACATCGGCCCGGGTGAAGGCGGCGGCGAACTCGTTCGCGATGAGTCGGCGCACCTTCTGCGCCGAGCCGTAGTACGCGTCGTAGTACCCGCTCGAGAGGGCGTACGTGCCGAGGATGATCCGCCGCTTGACCTCGTCGCCGAAGCCGGCGTCGCGGGTGGCGGCCATGACCTGCTCGGCGCTCGCGTCCGGGGCCCCCTCCGGCCAGACCCGCATGCCGTAGCGCATCGCGTCGAACTTGGCGAGGTTGCTGCTCGCCTCGCTCGGGAGGATGAGGTAGTAGGTGGCCAGCGCATACGTGAAGCTGGGGCAGGAGACCTCGACGACCTCGGCGCCGGCGTCGACGAGGTGGGCGACGGCCTCGTCGAAGCGCTGCTGGACGCCCGCCTGGAAGCCCTCGCCCGTCAGCTCACGGACGATTCCGATGCGCATCCCCGAGACGTCGGCGCGGCGGGCCGCCTCGACGACCGGTGGGAGGGGGTCCGCGATCGAGGTCGAGTCCATCGGGTCGTGGCCACCGATGATCTCGTGCAGCAACGCCGCGTCGAGGACGGTGCGCGTGCACGGGCCGGCCTGGTCGAGCGAGCTGGCGAGGGCGACGAGGCCGTAGCGCGACACCCCGCCGTAGGTGGGCTTGGTGCCGACCGTGCCGGTCACGGCGGCGGGCTGACGGATCGAGCCACCGGTGTCCGTGCCGATCGCCCAGGGCGCCTGGAAGCTGCCGACGGCCGCCGCCGAGCCGCCGCCCGAACCGCCGGGGATCCGCTCGAGGTCCCACGGGTTGCGGGTCGGGCCGTAGGCGCTGTGCTCGGTCGAGGAGCCCATCGCGAACTCGTCCATGTTCGTCTTGCCGAGGATCGGCAGGCCGGCCTCCTTGAGCCGCCGCACGACCGTCGCGTCGTAGGGCGGGATCCAGCCCTCCAGGATCCGGGAGCCGCACGTCGTCGGCAGACCCTTCGTCGTCAGGACGTCCTTGACCGCGATCGGCACCCCGGCCGCCGCCGGGAGTGACTCACCCGCCGCCCGGCGACGGTCGACGTCGGCGGCGGCGGCGAGCGCCCCCTCCGCGTCGACGTGCAGGTATGCGTGGATCCGCTCGTCGACGGCGCTCACCCGCTCGAGGTGGGCCTCGGTGAGCTCGCGCGAGCTCACCTCTCCGGCGGTGAGCAGGTCGGCGAGCTCGGCGGCGGTGCGCCGGATGAGATCGGAGGAGGTCATGGCTGTCCTGAGTGTCGTGACGGGTGGAAGCAGACGTCGACCGAGTCGAGGCTCAGTCTTCGGCGAGGATGCGGGGCACCGAGAAGCGCTGCTCCTCGGCGTCCGGCGCCATCGCGAGCGCCTGGTCGGGTGACAGGCTCGGGCGCACCTCGTCGGGCCGGGTGACGTTGACCAGCGGCATCGGGTGGCTCATCGGCTCGACGTCCTCGATCGGTGCGGACGAGACGGTCGCCACGGACTCGAGGATCACCGCGAGCTCGCCGGCGAGGTGGTCGAGCTCGGCCTCGGACAGGTCGATCCGGGCCAGCGAGGCGAGGTGCGCGACATCGTCGCGGGTGAGACTGTCGCGGGTGGGGTCGGACATGGCCAGCAGTCTAGGTGTCCCCGCGGTGGCCCGATGACACGACCACGCGTCGGCCGAGCCCGAGCTCACCTCCTGCGCGAGGCACACGGCACCGCATAGGCTCGGCCGCGTGACCCGGATCCTGCACCTGAGCGACACCCACCTGCACGCCCCCGGGGCGCAGACCCTGCACCCGGAGATCGACATCCGCTCCCGCCTCGAGCAGGTTCTCGAGCGCGTACGCCCGTACGGCCCCTTCGACGCGGTCGTCGTCACCGGCGACGTCTGCGACGACGGCAGCGACGTGGGCGCCAAGGAGGTCCGGGACCTGCTCGACGGGCTCGCTCCGGTCATCCTCGCCGTCCCCGGAAACCACGACCTCTCCGCGCCGGTCCGGGCCGCCTTCGGCGAGGCCCGCGGGCAGGTCGGCCCCTGGACCTTCGTCGGCATCGAGACCCAGGTCGAGGGAGAGATCGCCGGTGTCGCCGACGGCGTGGTCCCCGCGTTGGCCGAGCTCGCCGACCGCCCGGGAGTGCTCCTCATGCACCACCCGATCGTCTCGCGCAGCAGTCACGAGTGGTTCGTCCTCGCCGGCGGGGCGGAGGCCGAGCGAGCGGTGACCGCTCACCCCGCACCGCTGGTCGTTCTCTCCGGGCACACCCACGAAGCGTTCGAGGGGCGGGCAGGCGGGGCGCACCTCATCGGCGCCCCTGCGACCTACTACTCGATCCGGCACGACGGCCCCCGCTTCGAGTTCGTCCTCTCCCGCTTCGGTGCCGCAGTCGTCACCCTCGACGACGAGCGGTTCGAGCCGACCGTGGAACTCGTCATGATCGAGGACGAGACCATGCGCGGGGAGACTCACCTCGACCTCACCGCCCCCGACCTTCCGGAAGGACCGTGACCGTGCCCACCCGAGCCGTCGCCGCAGCCGAACGGTCCGCCCTGTGCGACACACTCCTCGAGGTCGGACCGGACGCGCCGACGCTCTGCTCCCCCTGGCGCACGCGCGACCTGGCAGCCCACCTCGTCCTGCGCGAGCACCGTCCCGACCTCGTCGTCGCCGCCCACCTGCCCGGTGTCAGCGACCGGCTCGAGCGGGAGCAGAACGAGCTCGCGACGGCCACCCCCTGGCCCGAGCTCGTCGAGCGCGTCCGGTCGGGGCCTCCCGCGTGGCACCCCACCCAGATCGCCGCCGTCGACGACGCGGTCAACACCCTCGAGTTCTTCATCCACCACGAGGACATCCTGCGTGCCGGCGACCCATCTGTCGTTCGAGAGCTGTCCGAGGAAACGGCCCAGGGCGTCTGGACCGCGCTGAAGCGGACCGCCAAGCTGCTCTTCCGCAAGGTCGACGCCGGGCTGGTCCTCGCAGCTCCCGGATACGGCCGGATCGCGGTGAAGGCACCGTCGCGACGGGGATCCGTCACCGTCACTGCGGCCCCGGGCGAGCTCGCCCTGCTCGGATTCGGCCGGGCCACCCACGCCCACTTCGACGCCCGCGGCTCCAAGGCCGCCGTGACGGCGCTGCAGACTGCACCACTCGGGGTCTGAGCTACCCGGGTCCATGGTCACCTCCGACGCCTCGGTGCAGGTGGCGCTCGACATCATCGGCGTCTTCGTCTTCGCGCTGTCCGGCGGGCTGGTCGCGTTGCGGGCGCGGCTCGACCTCTTCGGGGTGCTCGTCCTCGCCTGGGTCACCGGGCTCGGCGGAGGCATCATCCGCGACCTGCTGCTCGGCGCCACTCCCCCGGTGGGGATCTCCGACTGGCGGCTCGTCCTGTCCGGCCTGCTCGCCGGTCTTCTCGTGTTCACCTTCCACGGCAGGCTCCGGGCAGTGGCCCGGCGTCGGCCGCGTCGGGTCGGGCTCGTCTCGCGGCTCGTCAAGATCCTCGACGCGGGTGGTCTCGCGCTGTTCGCCGTGTCCGGCTCACTCAAGGCGATCCAGCTCGACAGCCCGTGGCTCGCCGCCGTCATCGTGGGGGGCGTCACGGCGATCGGTGGCGGAATGATCCGCGACGTCCTCGCCCGCCAGGTTCCCGAGGTGCTGCAACGCGAGCTGTATGCGGTGCCCGCCTTCGCCGGCGCCGCGCTCGTCGTCGGCCTCGACCGCCTGGGATGGCTCAATCCGGTGACCACCTGGCTGTGCGTCGCCCTGATCTTCATGACCCGGATGGTCGCCGTCGCCCTCGATCTCAACGTGCCGAGGTCGCGAGCCGCCGAGCCGCCGTGATCTTCGTCGTGTGGTGCGCTGCAGCGTGTTCGGTGTGCTGTAGCGCACCGATGTCAGTGCACCGCACCGGGTGAGGAAGAACGCACCGGTTTGTGAGTCCGGTCGGACGGCTCGGTCCGAGGGCTCAGTCCGACTCCGACGACGGTGGCGGCAGCGCGTCCGGGCCCTCGGTGACGAGCACCCTGAACTGGACAGCGTCGAGGACGCGGATGCCGAGCTGCTCGGCCTTGGCGAGCTTGGACCCGGCCCCCGGCCCCGCGGCGACGAAGTCGGTCTTCTTCGACACGCTCGAGGCGGCCTTCCCACCGGCCGCGATGATCGCCTCCTGGGCCTCGTCACGGGTGTAGCCCTCGAGGGACCCGGTGGCGACGACGGTGAGGCCGGCGAGCACCCCGCCGCGGTCGCCGTGTCCTCCCGGCCCGGGGTGTCCGGGGGTGGCGAACCGGACCCCGGCCGCGCGCCAGCTGGTCAGGATCTCCTGGTGCCAGTCGACCGCGAGCCATTCGACAACGGCCGCGGCGATCGTCGGTCCGACACCCTCGACCTCGGCCAGCTCCTCGGCACCGGCGCTCTCGATCGCCTCGAGCGAGCCGAACCAGTCGGCGAGCGCCCTCGCCGCGACGGGACCGACGTGCCGGATGTTCAGGGCGACGAGCTGACGCCACAGTTCTCTGGTCCTCGCGGCCCCGAGCTGCTCGATGAGCGTCGTCGCCTGGGCCGACGGGTGGAGGAGGCGGTGGTCCTTGCGGATCCCGGCGCGACGACGCTCCGCCGCCGTCATCTTCTCGGTTCCGGGCGGGTAGGTCAGCTCGACCCGCTGGAAGGGCCGGCGCACGACCGGCTCACCGGTCTCGTCGTCGACCTTCGGCTCGCCCGTGTCCGCGTCGCGCACGACGACCTCGATCGGGATGAGCTCGTCGAGACTGAGGTCGAAGAGCCGGGCCTCGGTCACCAGCGGCGGCTCGGCGGGGTGCGTCGGCTGCGTCAACGCGGCGGCGGTCACCTCGCCGAGCGCCTCGATGTCGAGTGCCCCTCGGGAGCCGATGTGTTCGACCCGGCCGCGGACCTGTGCGGGACACGCGCGCGCGTTGGGGCAGCGCACGTCGATGTCGCCCTCCTTCATCGGCCGCAGCGCGGTGCCGCACTCGGGGCACGTCGTCGGCATGACGAACTCACGCTCCGAGCCGTCTCGCAGTTCGACGACCGCCCCCAGCACCTCCGGAATGACGTCGCCGGCCTTGCGCAGCACGACGGTGTCGCCGATGAGGACCCCCTTGGCGCGCACGACCTCCTGGTTGTGCAGCGTCGCCTGCCGAACGACACTGCCCGCGACGTGCACCGGCTCCATGACCGCGTACGGCGTGGCGCGGCCGGTGCGTCCGACCCCGACGAGGATGTCGAGCAGCCGGGTGTGCACCTCCTCGGGCGGGTACTTGAAGGCGATCGCCCACCGCGGCGCCCGGCTCGTCGCGCCGAGCTCGTCGTGCAGGTCGAGCTCGTCGACCTTGACGACGACCCCGTCGATCTCGTGCTCGACCGAGTGGCGGCGCTCGCCGTACTGCTCGACGAAGTCGACCACTCCCGCCACGTCGTCGTGCACCCGCAGATAGGGACTGGTGGGCAGACCCCAGGAGGCGAGCAGCGCATACACCTCGCTCTGGGAGGCGACCGGCGGGTCGGGCCACGCCCCGATCCCGTGGACGAACAACGACAGGGCGGCGATCCGGGCATCCCCCGCCTCGCGCTCCAGACCGGACTTCTTGTCGAGCAGCTGACGCAACCCGCCCGACGCGGCGTTGCGGGGGTTGGCGAAGGTCGGGAACCGCCGGGTCGCCCGCTCGTGCTCGACCTGCTGGTCGAACTCACCCCGGCGCCCACGCTGCTCCCAGCGATCCCGGGCCTGCTCGACCGCCCGACCCCGCAGCTCCTCCTGCAGCGCGTTGAGCCGCTCGAACGCGGCCACGGCGATGAAGGCCTCGCCGCGCACCTCGACCACCTCGGGGTGGTCCTCGCCCGACAAGCGGTCCGGGACGTCGGCCATCCGAAGCGCGTTGGCCGTCACGACCTCACCGGTGCGCCCGTCGCCGCGAGTTGCGGCCGAGGTGAGCACGCCCCGCTCGTAGCGCAGCGAGAGCGCCAGGCCGTCGATCTTCAGCTCGGTCAGCCATGCCACGCTCCGCCCGGCCGCGGCTTCGGTCTTCGCGCACCACTCCCGCAGCTCCTCCACCCTGAAGACGTTGTCGAGGCTGAGCATCCGCTCGAGGTGCTCGATCGTCGGCAGTGCACCGCCCGCTCCGCCCTGGACCTGCTGGGTGGGGCTGTCCTGGCTCTGCAGCTCGGGGTGCTCCCGCTCCAGCGCCTCGAGCTCACGGACGAGCGCGTCGTACTCGGCATCCGAGATCAGGGACGTGTCCCGGTCGTAGTAGGCGGCGCTCGCCTCCTCGATCCGCTCACGCAGCTCCTGGACCCGGGCGTTCGCGCTGCTGAGGTCGGTGGTCCCGAGGTCGTCCGAGGGGCCGCGTTCGGTCGTCGCCATGAGGGTTATCGTGCCACCCGACACCGACGGCGCCACCCCGCCCGACTCCGGCCGCGACCAGGCGCCGTTCGTCATCGCGCCAGGATGTCGACGACCTCTCCGACCAGTTCGTTGGCACGCAGATCCTCGGCCTCCACGCCCGGGCTGAACCCCATCCGGACGACCACGAGATCCGCGGAGGGGACGACGTAGACCCGCTGGCCGTCGTGGCCACTCATCCAGTAGGCGTCGTTCGGCAGCACCGGGAACCGCAACGACCCGTCCGAGCGCTGGTTGGCCCACCAGCTGAGGGCATAGCCGTCGGCATCGGACTCGGCGGGGGTCACGACCGTCGCCGAGGTCGTCATCCAGCCCTCGGGGAGGAGCCGCTGTCCGTCCCACACGCCGTCCTGCAGCGCGAACTGCCCCAGAGCCGCCCAGTCACGAGGAGTGGCCCAGAGGTAGGAGCTGCACACCGGCAGGCCGGTTCCGTCGGTCTCCCACACCGCCGAGCTCAGTCCCAGGGGAGCGAACAGGAGCTCGTCGGCGAGTCGGGCGTCCGCGTCGGCCCGGTCCAGGAGGGCAGAGCACAGGATGTTCGTGCTTCCGCTCGAGTACTGCTGGACCTGGCCGATCGGAGCCGCCAACGGCTGGTCCGCGGCGAAGCCGGCCATGTCGTCGGCCATGTAGAGCATCTCCGTGATCGGAGTCCCGAGATCGTAGGTCTCGTCCCAGGCGAGCCCGGACCGCATCCGGAGCAGGTCCTCGATCGAGATGTCGGCGCGGTCGTCGGTCCACTCCGGCCGTAGGCCCGAGTCGTCGAGGGTCACCACGTCCTCCTGCACGAGTCGCCCGGTGAGGAGGCTCGCGACACTCTTGGACATCGACCAGCCCAGCTGACGGGTCTGCTCGTCGAACCCGTCGGCATAGCGCTCCCCGACCACCTGCCCGCCTGACAGCACGACGACCGCGCGGGTGCCGAGGTCCTCCCGGGCGGCCTCGTCGAGGTCGTCGCCGAAGGCACGCCCGATGGCCTCCTGGATCGCGGGATCCTCCGCGCCGGCCGACGCCACGATGGTGTTGGCGCTCGGGTCGATGGGCTCGCGCGGCGGCAGGTCGGCGGGGTCGCCGACGGTGCAGCCGTATCCCTCGATGGGTGTGGCGGTCTGTCGGGCGAGGAGTCCGAACACCGATGCGGTGACACTGCCGTCGTCGTCGGTGGACGTCCGCAGGTAGGGCAACAGCGGGTTGGGCGGCAGGTCCGAAGCCGCGTCGGTGCGGCCGGACAGCTCTGCCAGCGCGCACGCATTGTGGGCGGCGTAGCCCGTGCCGGTCAGGAGCAGCGGGCGGGCGTACCAGTACCCCGCGACGAGGGCGATGACGAGAAGTCCGAGGAGCCCAAGCAGGGTGCGAAGCACCCAGCGGCGACGAGTGGCCATGCCCCGAACCTATCGGTCGCCGGGTTCGACGACCGGCACCTTGGGCGCACCGCCCGGAGCCGCCGCGATCTGGGTCCTGGGAACACGGTTGACCGCGATGGCCGCCCCGAGGACGATCGCGAAGCCGACCAGCTGCGCCGGCCCGAGGCGTTCGCCGAGGACGAGCACCCCGAGGATGACGGACACGACCGGGATGAGGTAGGTGACCGTCGAGCCGACCACCGTTCCTGCCGCGCGGACCACGTCGTACTGGAGGATGTAGGCGAGGCCGGTGCCGACGATGCCGAGAACGGCGACGGCCCCGAGCGACAGCCACAGGGGGTATGCGTCGGTCGCCCGGTCCTGCCCGGCCAGGTGCCACGGAGCGCTGCGGCCGCCCGCCCCGAGCAGCCACCACCCGAGCCCGAGCGGCACGACCGCCACGGTGCCGCAGAGCAACAGCGCGGTCGGCTGGGCCAGACCCCCGAGGTCGACGTCGGCGAGAGTGCGACGGTTGTAGGTCCATCCCAGACCGTAGGACGTCGCCGCGAGGACGACGAGAGCGAAGCCCAGGGGATCGGGACGCCCGGTGAGGTTCCACGGCTCGGCGATGACCACGACGCCGACGAACCCCAAGGCGACGGCGAGGAGCTTGCGTGAGGTGAGCCGCTCGCTCGGGAGGATCGCCAGAGCGCAGAGCACCGTGGCGATCGGCGTCGTGGCGTTGCCGATACCCGCCAGGGCCGAGCTCACGTAGAGCTCACCGGTGACGAACCCGGTGAAGGGCAGCACGGTGAGGAACAGGGAGCAGACGAACAGGTGGCCCCACACGCGCCGCCCACGAGGCAGCCGACCTCCGCTCACGCGGAGGAGCAGCACGAGCGTCACAGCGGCGAGCACGATGCGGAGGGTGACGATCTGGACCGGATGCAGGTCGTCGAGGCCGACCTTCATGAGCAGGAAGCTCGAACCCCAGATCAGGGCGAGAGTGGACAGCTTCACCTGCCAGGGAACCCGAGTGGCGGACATCGGCACCACCGCGCGTCAACCGAGGCCGGCCGACGCGCCCCCGACGACGGCGTTGAGCTCACCCGCGAGGTCGACCGCCGCCCGTTGCACCGCCAGCGCGGTCTCCCGGCTGCGCAGGCCCAGCCCGCACGCAGGTGTCACGACCACCGCATCGAGGACGCTCTGCTCGATGCCGACGCGTTCGGCCTCCTCGAGCACGCGCGCCGCGGCGTCCCGCACCGAGCCGCTCCCGTCGGTCGGCAGGAGCCCCGCATACAGGCCGGTCCCGGACTCGAGTGTTGTCGCCACCGACTCCCACCGGGCCGAGGATGCTGCCGTCAGGTCGAGTGAGACGGCGCCGGCCCCGCTCTGGCGCAGGACGGGGATGGGGGCCACGGGATCACAGCAGTGGATCACCGTCTCCGGGTATGCGCCGGTCACCACCGTCAGAGCCTGCAGCGCCTGCTGCGTGTCGACGGCCGGGACGCGGCCGTACCCCGATGCCGTCGGCAGGGTCCCGGTGAGCACCGCCGGAAGCGTGGGCTCGTCGACCTGGACGATCGGCTCGACCCCGGGGAGGAGTCGGCCCAGGTCGGCGACGAGGACGGCGATGCCGTCCGCGAGCGCGGCCGCGATGTCGAACGCGGCGCCGAGGTCGCTCACGGCCCGCTCACCCCGGGGCAGCTCGATCGCCGCCGCAAGCGTCCACGGACCCGCCACCGAGATCTTCAGCGGACCGGTGTACCCGTCGTAGGCCTCGGCCAGCTCGTCGAGGTCCTGACGCCAGAACGAGCGACTCCGTTCGAGGTCCCGGCCGGGTCGGGCGGTCAGCCGCCATCCGGAGGGGGTGAGCTCGACGGGCAGGTCGGTCAGCACCGCGGCTCCTCGACCGACGATGTCGGCTCCGGGGCCCCGGGAGGGCGTCTCGGCGACGTAGGGGATCCCGAGCCCGTCCGGGTCGAGGAGAAGGTCGCGCACCGTGACGAGCGCCTCGCGAGGGTCGTCACCGGGCCACGAGCCGATGCCTGTCGCGCGGGTCACGAGGGACATCATGGCGCACACCCGCTGCGCGCCGGTCCCGGGTCCCGGGTCGGGGATCGGCGGCGTGACCCGGTCCGGGCCGACGACGACGTCGCACGGGTGACCACAATGGGGTGATGAGCAATCCCGAGCGCGACCCCGAGCCGGTGCGCTGCACCGGCGAGCACGAGCACCACGACACCCTCGTGGTCCTCTCCCCCCGCGAGGTGCCGCTCGGCGGCCCGCGGGCGATGACGGTGCGGCGGACCATCCCGCACCGGGAGCGCTCGTTCATCGGCGCGTGGTGCTTCGTCGACCACTACGGCCCGGACGACGTCGCGCGGACCGGCGGGATGGACGTCGCACCCCACCCGCACACGGGACTGCAGACGGTGAGCTGGCTCTTCGAGGGTGAGATCGAGCACCGGGACTCCGCCGGCTACCACGCCATGGTGCGTCCCGGCGAGGTCAACCTCATGACCAGCGGTGGCGGGATCGCCCACTCCGAGGTGTCGACGGCGTCGACGACGACCCTGCACGGCGTCCAGCTGTGGGTCGTCCTGCCCGAGGCCGACCGGGACGCGCCGCGCGCATTCGAGCACTACGCGGCGCCGGCGGTGGAGATGGCCGACGGCGTCCGGGCGCGCGTCTTCGTCGGCGAGCTGGCCGGTGAGCGGTCTCCGGTCGACACCTTCACGCCACTGCTCGGCGCCGAGGTGCACCTCGCGCCGCACACCGAGTGGACCGTCGCCCTCGATCCCGATCACGAGCACGGCGTGCTCCTCGACGTCGGTGAGCTGTCGGTCGACGGAAGGGCACTCGACCGGGGTGAGCTCGCGATCCGCGACTGCGGCGCCAGGACGATGACTCTACGCTCGGCGGACGAACCGGTCCGAGCCATGGTCCTCGGCGGCGCGCCGTACGACGAGGAGATCGTCATGTGGTGGAACTTCATCGGGCGGGACCACGACGAGGTGGCCCGCTACCGCGAGGAGTGGCAGGCGCGTTCCGACCGGTTCGGGACCGTCGACGGCTACGAGCCGCGCCACGGGCGCGAGTGGCTGCCTGCACCGGAGCTCCCCGGGGGGCGTCTGCGCAGTCGAGGACGGCTCGGCCGGCGCTGACCCGCCCGCCACCGACGCGGCATCCCGGTACGGGCCGGCGCCTACTCGGCCGGAGTGGCGAACTCGTCGAAGGCGGCGAGGGCGCGCGGACCGTAGACGGTCGCCGGGCCACCGTCCATGAGGAGGTTGACGCCGATCACCTCGGCGACCTCCTCCCGCGTCGCGCCGGCGCGTGCCGCACCGCGGGAGTGCGACGCGATGCAGCCGTCACACTGCTTCGACAGGCTGATCGCGAGGGCGATCAGTTCCTTGGTCTTCGTGTCGAGCACACCGGGAGACAGAGCCGCCTTGTGGGTCTCGGAGAAACCCTTGTAGACGTCCGGAATGAGGCGGCGCAGTTCGCGCGAGGACTCGCGCAGTCCGGCCAGGGTGTCGGGACCGATGTCTGCCATGGCTCCGACACTAGACCCGTGGCTACAGCACGTCGTGGCCGGGGTGGGGCTCCGACGGAATCGTGCCCAGACGTCCCGCCTGGAAGTCCTCGAACGCCTGGATGAGCTCGGCGCGGGTGTTCATGACGAAGGGGCCGTAGGCGGCGATCGGCTCCCGGATCGGCCGCCCACCCATGACGTACAGCTCGAGGCTCGGCTCACTCGAGCCCTGTCGGTCGTCGGCCGCCGCCTCGATCGTCTCGCCCGGCCCGAAGACCACGAGCTGACCCTTGCGGACCGGCCTGCGGTCGGGACCGACGGTGCCGCGGCCCGCGAGGACGTAGACGAGCGCGTTGAAGTCGGTCCGCCACGGCAGTTCGACCCGCCCGCCGGCGTGCACGCTCGCGTGCACGATGGTGATGGGGGTGTGGGTGACTCCGGGGCCGGCATGTCCGTCGAGCTCTCCGGCGATGACGCGCAGCAGCGCGGCGCCGTCGGCCGAGGACAGGAGGGCCACCTCTCCGCCGCGGATGTCCTGGTATCGGGGTGGCGCCATCTTCAGCGTGCTCGGCAGGTTGACCCAGAGCTGGAGGCAGTGGAAGAGGCCGCCGGTCATGACGAGCTCCTCAGGCGGGGTCTCGATGTGCAGCAGTCCGGAGCCGGCCGTCATCCACTGGGTGTCCCCGTTGGTGATCTCACCGCCGCCGCCGTGGCTGTCGCGGTGGATGAAGGTGCCGTCCATGATGTAGGTCACCGTCTCGAAGCCACGGTGCGGATGCCATGAAGTGCCCTTCGGCTCACCCGGTGCGTACTCGACCTCACCCATCTGGTCCATGTGGATGAAAGGGTCGAGCGCCGTCAGGTCGACCCCGGCGAAGGCCCGGCGGACGGGGAAGCCCTCCCCCTCGAACCCGGACGGCGCCGTCGTCACACTGCGCACGCCGCGCGAACGCTGCCCGAGCGCGGGCACCCGGACGCGGGGTAGGACGGTGATGTCGGGAACGGTGATCGCGGGCATGGCTGGCTCCTCAAGACTGGCTGTTGCCCATCCAACGGTAGTTGATGTCTCAACTATTCCGCTAGCGGCCCGCCGACGGGGTCCGGGTCTCGGTGGCCGCGATCGTCGCCGATCCGATCACCCGGGTGCCGTCGTACAGCACGACCGACTGGCCCGACGCCACGCCGCGAACGCCCCTGTCCAGATGCACGCGCAGTCGTCCTGCCGCGCCGTCCTGTCCACGGTCGAGGTATGCCGTGGCCGGCACCTCCTCCCCGTGGGCCCGGATCTGAGCGCCGACGCGAATGTGACCGAGGGGAGCGGGGCCGCACCAGCGGACATGCTCCCCGTGGAGCTCGCGGACGGTGAGCAGGTCCGCGGTCCCGATGACGACCTGCCGGCGGTTCGCGTCGACCTCGACGACGTAGCGGGCCTGTCCGTCGAGGCTGGACCGGTCCAGTCCGAGCCCCCGGCGCTGCCCGACGGTGAAGCCGTGGGTGCCCGCGTGTCGCCCGACCACGGCTCCCGTCGTCGCGTCGACGAGGTCCCCCGGCGCTTCGCCGAGAGCCCGGCTCAGGAAGCCGCGGGTGTCGCCGTCGGGGATGAAGCAGATGTCGTGGGAGTCCGGCTTGCGGGCGATGGAGAAGCCGCGCGCGGCGGCCTCCTCCCTGATCCGCTCCTTCGTCGTGTCGCCGAGCGGAAAGTATGCGCGGGCGAGCTGGTCGGCCGTGAGGACACCGAGCACGTAGGACTGGTCCTTGGCCGGGTCGACGGCGCGGTGCAGCTCGCGCCCCTCGGGTCCGTCGACGATGCGCGCGTAGTGCCCGGTCGCGACGGCGTCGAAGCCGAGGGCGACGGCCTTGTCGAGCAGAGCGGCGAACTTGATCCGCTCGTTGCACCGCAGGCAGGGGTTCGGCGTGCGCCCGGCGGCGTACTCGGCGGTGAAGTCCTCGACGACATCGCGCTGGAAGCGCTCGGCGAGGTCCCACACGTAGAACGGGATCCCCAGGCGGTCGGCCACCCGCCGGGCGTCGCCGGCGTCCTCCAGGGTGCAGCACCCCCGCGCCGACTCCCGCAGCCGGGACGCGTTGCGGCTCAGGGCGAGGTGCACGCCGACGACGTCGTGTCCGGCGTCGAGCATCCGGGCCGCTGCGACGGCCGAGTCGACGCCTCCGCTCATCGCGGCGACGACTCTCACGCCGGCACCCCTGCATCGACCGAGGCTGCCGCCCGGGCTCGTGGCACGCAGTCGGCCAGGGCAGCGACCGCACGGTCGACGTCAGCCTCGGTTGTCGTGCGGCCGAGGGTCAGGCGGACCACCCCCACCGGACCGTCCCCCCGGACGCCGATGGCGTCGAGGACGTGGCTGCGCCCGGGGACACCGGCCTGACAGGCCGACCCCGTCGAGGCCTCGATCCCTGCGGCGTCGAGCAGGAACAGCAGGGAGTCCGGCTCGCAGCCGGGAACGACGAGATGCACGTTGCCGGGGAGCCGGTCCACGGCGGATCCGGGCGTCCACCGTCCTCCGGCGCCCATCCCCAGGTTCAGCCCGAGAACCCCGCTGAAGAGTCGGTCGCGCAGGGCCACGAGCCGCGGCGTCTCCTCGGCCCGCCGAGCCACCGCCTCCGAGACGGCGGCGGCACACGCAGCGATGAGAGCCGCCGGCAGGGTGCCGCTCCGCAGTCCCCGCTCATGCCCGCCGCCGCGCACGAGCGGCTGCAGGGGCACCTCACGACGGGCGAGAAGGACACCGACCCCAGCGGGACCACCCAGTTTGTGGGCGGAGACGCTCATCAGGTCGAGTCCGCTCTCGGCGAAGGACACCTCGAGCGGTCCGGCCGCCTGGACCGCGTCCGAGTGCACCGTGGCTCCCCGCGCCCGAGCGAGGGTGGCCACCTCGGGGACCGGCTGGACCGTGCCGATCTCGTTGTTCGCCCACATGAGGGACACCAGTGCGACCCGGGCCCCACCGGCCTCGATCCGCTGCAGAGCATCTCGGACCGCCTCGACAGCGACCGTGCCGGACGGCTCGGGGGACACGAGGCGGAGGTCCGCGCCCACCCGTTCGAGCGCCTCTGCGGGCTCGAGCACAGCGTGATGCTCGATCGTGCTCGTGACCACGCCCCGGGCGAGCGGGTCCGCCGACGTGCGCGCCGCATACCCACCGGTCACAGCCAGATTGTCGGCCTCGGTGCCCCCTGAGGTGAACACGACCTCGGTCGGGTGTGCGCCGAGTGCCGCAGCGATCTGCTCCCGGGACTCCTCGACCAGGGCCCGCACGCGACGACCGGAGCGGTGCAGCGACGAGGGGTTGCCGACGAGTGCGCTGGCGTCGGCGAGGGCCGCCTCGGCCGCTGGCACCATCGGAGTGGTCGCCGCGTGGTCGAGGTACACCCGTGCTGCGCCCTCGCCGGAATGGTGGTGGGAGCGGTCGGCAGACATCGTTCCATGGTACGGACCTTGCGCCGCACACCCGACCCGTCGGACCCCCGAGGCACGAGGCGGGCCACAGTAGCCCACCGAGCCCTGCACCGGGGTGATCGGGGGGACACGGTTCGGTCACTCTCAGCACTTGATATCGAGACTGTAACGAATCTGTGCAGAGGCACCTTTCGGCACCGAAGTCCACAGGGTTTTCTGCCTACCGTGCCCTGACACCCGTCGCCGGCGGTCACTCCGGCGACCGAGTCTCCGCGTACCCGCGGGCAACCCTTTCTCCCGAAACAAGGAGTCACATGATGACGAGACGTACTCGCATCCTGGGCATGGTCGCCGTCGGCGCTCTCGCGCTCACGGCGTGCGCAAGCCAGGACAGTACGGACACCGCGACCGGAACCGACACGGCCACCGACGCCGCCACCGCTGAGCGCAGCGGCGGGACGATCCGGGTCGCCGAGACGAACGCCTTCACGTCGTTCAACCCCGCCGTCGGCGCCAACAACCTGGACATCAACAGCAAGGTCCTGGGCACCATGCGCAGCGACTTCATCTACATCGACAACGAGCTGAACATCGTCCAGGACGAGTCCTTCGGCACCTACGAGCTCGTCAGCGAGGACCCGCTGACGGTCACGTACACGGTCAACGAGAGCTCGGTGTGGTCCGACGGCAACGCCATCGACAGGGGCGACATGCTCCTTCAGTGGGCGGTGCGTTCCGGCTACTTCGACGGCGACGACCCCGAGGCCGGACCCACGTACTTCCAGTACGCCGGATCGACCGAGGGCCTCGGACTGACCGAGATGCCGGAGTTCGACGGCGAGCAGACCATGACGCTCACCTACTCGCAGCCCTACGTCGACTGGGAGATCGCCTTCGGTCTCGGTGACGCCATGCCGGCCCACGTCGTGGCCGAGCAGGCCGGTCTGGCCGACGAGGCCGCCCTCGTTGAACTCCTCGAGACCGCCACCCCGGGCGAGCCCAACGAGGAGCTCCAGGCCGTGGCCGACTTCTGGAACACCGGCTACGTCACCAACACCATGCCGAGCGACGAGAGCCTCCTGCTCTCGAGCGGGCCGATGATCGTCACCGACATGGTCGCCGACCAGTCGGTGACACTCGGACTCAACGAGAGCTACGGCGGCGACCTCGCCCCCCAGGCGGATGAGATCACCGTTCGCTTCATCGGTGACGCGGCCGCGACGATCGCCGCCCTCCGCAACGGCGAGGTCGACATCATCGCCCCGCAGCCGACCGTGGACTCGGTCACCGAGGTCCAGGGCATCGACGGCGTGACCGTCCTGCAGGGCTCGCAGCTCGCCTACGACCACATCGACCTGAGCTTCGACAGCGAGGTCTTCGCCGACGCCAACGTTCGCGAGGCCTTCCTCCTCACGCTGCCGCGTGAGCAGATCGTCGACCGGCTGATCCGGCCGATCAACGAGAACGCCGAGGTCGTCAACTCCCAACTGTACCTGCCGTCGGAGGGTGACCTCTACACCCAGTCCGTCGAGCAGAACGGCTCGGACGCCTACGCCGAGGTCGACATCGAGGCCGCGCAGGAGCTGCTCGACGGCGCGACCCCGACCGTGCGCATCCTCTACAACTCGGACAACCCGATCCGCGTCGACACGTTCTCCCTCATCCAGGAGTCCGCGTCGCAGGCCGGCTTCGTCATCGAGGACGGCGGCTCCCCGGACTGGGGTTCGGAGCTCGGCACGGGCACCTACGACGCCTCCATCTTCGGCTGGATCAGCAGCGGTGTCGGCAACGCCGGCGTCCCGCAGCTCTTCTCCACGACCGGTGGCGGCAACTACAGCGCCTACTCGAACGAGGAGGTCGACGCGCTCGCCAGCGAGCTCATGGTGACGACCGACTCCGATGAGGCCGAGGGGATCAAGCGCCAGATCGACGCCCTGCTCTGGGGTGACGCGTACGGCGCGACGTTCTTCCAGAGCCCCGGCCTGGTCGTCCACAGCGATGACGTCCAGGGCGTGGAGTACATGCCCAACCAGACCGGTGTCTGGTGGAACTTCTGGGAGTGGTCACTCAACTCCTGATCGCAGTGAGTGGGGTATGCGTGCGACGGCTCGCGCGCATACCCCACTCATCTCTGCAGGCACGCATCTCTGCAGGCGGCTCCTCCGGGAGCCCGGACCACCCCACCCCTGGGCCTGAAAGAGTCAAACCCACATGCTCGGATACGTGATCCGGCGGCTCGCGATCGCCGTCGTCATCCTCTTCGCCTCCTCGTTCCTCGTCTACATCCTCGCCGCGTACGCCGGGGACCCGCTCGAGGACCTGCGGCAGAGTCGTGACCCCAACCGTGAGGCGCTCATCGCGCAGCGCACCGCCGCGCTGAACCTTGACGTCCCGCCCGTACTGCGGTACTTCCTGTGGCTCCGCGGAGCGATCGGCTGCGTCGTGCCGTTCGGCGCCACATGCGACCTCGGGACCAGCCTGCAGGGCTTCGAGGTCACCGAGCTGCTCTCTCGCGCCATCGCCCAGACCGTGCTGCTCGTCACGGCAGCCACCATCCTGTCGATCGTCATCGGGATCGCGCTCGGGATCATCTCGGCGCTCCGCCAGTACTCCGGACTGGACTACGGCGTGACGTTCATGGCCTTCCTGTTCTTCTCCCTCCCCGTCTTCTGGGTCGCGGTGCTCCTCAAGGAGTTCGGCGCGATCCGTTTCAACGACTTCCTCGCCGAGGCGTCCTTCTCCCCCGTCGCCATCGTTCTCGCCGGCATCGTCGTCGGGCTCGTCGTCTACGGCGCTTCCTACGGGACGACCCGGACGCGCGTGCTCGTCTCCGGCGGCGCCGCGGCTACGACGATGGTGCTCATGCTCGGCATCGGAGCATCGGGCTGGCTCCGGACCCCGTTCCTCGGCATCCCCGGCATCCTCCTCGTCGGTGGCCTCATCTCCGTCGGCGTGACCTTCCTCATCGCGGGCTTCCGCAACAAGCGCGCGCTGTACTCCGGCCTTACGGCGGTGGGAGTCGCCGCGATCGTGTACTTCCCCATCCAGTCGGTCCTCGGCGACGACGCGAGCTGGCTGCTCATCGCCGGCCTCGGCGTGGTCACCCTCATCGTGGGCGCCGTCATCGGCTACGCATTCGGCGGCTACGACCGCAGCCAGAACATCCGGATCGGGGCGCTGTCGGCGTTCTTCGCGGGTGGTCTGGTGCTGCTCGACCGGTTCATGCAGTCCTGGCCGCAGTACGTCGGACACCCACGGATCAGGAACCGTCCGATCTCCACGGTGGGCTCCTCGACTCCGGGCTTCGACGAGGGCTTCTGGCTCAGCGGCATCGACACGATGACCCACCTCATCCTGCCGACGGCGGCGCTCATGCTGGTCGCCCTCGCCGGCTACAGCCGGTACTCGCGGGCCTCGATGCTCGAGATCATGAACATGGACTACATCCGTACCGCGCGCGCAAAGGGCGCGAGTGAGCGATCCGTGGTCATGCGCCATGCGTTCCGCAACGCGCTCATCCCCCTGGCCACGCTCATCGCCTTCGACATCGGGGCGCTCATCGGCGGTGCAGTCATCACCGAGAACGTCTTCGCCTTCACAGGGATGGGCCAGCTGTTCATCCAGGCCCTCGTCATCGTCGACCTGAACCCGCTCATGGGTGTCTTCCTCGTCACCGGGATCCTCGCCATGGTCTTCAACCTCGTCGCCGACCTGTTGTACTCCGTCCTCGACCCGAGAGTGCGGGTGAAGGCATGACCACGAACCAGAACGACACCGGCGTCTCCGAGGACGCTGTCGCCAAGGTGGCCGACGAGGCCGTGGACGGCCTCGCTCGCGAGACCGAGGGCCTGTCCCAGGGTCAGATCGTCCGCAAGCGGTTCATGCACAACACGCCCGCCGTGATCGCGGTCTTCGTCCTGGTGTTCGTCGTGCTGCTCTCCCTCACGTCGATCGGCTTCGGACCCGTGCCCGGGTGGTGGCAGTGGGGCTTCACCGAGCAGCCGCCGGTCCAGAACGGCGGCCGCCCCACGCTGAGCCTCACCGGACTGGGTGACCACCCGTTCGGTCAGGACAACCTCGGCCGCGACCTGTTCGCGATGACCATGCGTGGCACGCAGATGACCCTCCTGGTCATGGTCCTCGTCGGGGTCCTCACCGGCATCATCGGAGTCGTCATCGGCGCCGCCTCCGGCTACTTCCGCGGCTGGACCGAGGCGATCCTCATGCGCCTGACGGACATCATCATCATCATCCCGCTGCTCATCCTGGCCGCGGTCCTCGGCCGGATGGCCATCACCTACGTGGACACCGGCGTGCTGCGGGTCGCCGCGCTCGGAGTCCTCATCGGACTCTTCGCCTGGACCGCCCTCGCCCGTCTCGTGCGGGCCGAGATCATGTCGCTGCGGGAACGTGAGTTCGTCGACGCGGCCAGGCTCGCGGGTGCGAGCGACGTGCGCATCATCTTCAAGCACATCCTTCCCAACAGCGTCGGCGTCATCACCGTCAACCTCACGCTCCTGCTCGCCGCCGCGGTGCTGCTCGAGACGGCCCTGAGCTACCTCGGCCTCGGCGTGCAGCCACCCGACTGGTCGCTCGGACGGCTCATCAGCGCCAACCAGCAGGCGTTCACGACGCGACCCTGGCTCTTCTGGTTCCCCGGTCTGTTCATCATCCTCATCTGCCTCGCGATCAACTTCATCGGCGACGGGCTGCGCGATGCCTTCGACCCGCGTCAGAAGAAGTTCAACCCGAGAAAGGCCAAGGAGACGGACGCACACATGCTCGACGAGACCGATGCCGTCACCGCGGACGCTGCGCGCAGCGGCGCCGACCGTGACGGCAACGCCCCGGGGCCGACGAAGCCCGCGTGACCGTCGTGACCGCCGAGCCGATCTCGTCCGACCCTCGCCCGGAGCGATCGTGGCGTGGTCTAGGCGAGCAGCCAGAGCACCAGGGCAAGCGCCGGCCCACCGATGCTCAGGGCCAGATGCGTCACTCGGGGAGTGGTCTCCACACGCTGATCGGGGTCGATGGCCCCGGTCTCGACGAGGTCCTGCCAGTGGCCGCGGATCACCGCGGCGAGTGCGCCGGACAGGCTCGAGGGGAGGTCCCCGGGCCGGGCCGCGCCGCCCGCGCGCCCGGTTGCCCGCGTCGTGGCCCGGTCCTGGTCGGGGCGGCTCCGCATGGCCGTCAGACCCCCGGGACTGGGTGCCGCCTGCACGTGCACCCGGTGCTGCGCCGTGACGAGCGTGAGATTGAACCGCGTCTCGATGTCCACCAATGCCCCCCAGGGCACGACGTGCTCACGCCAGGAGTTCTGCACCCGGATCGCATCCTCGGCGACGACGATGCGGGGTGCGACGAAGTAGATGTAGGCGATGGCCGTCGCCGAGAGTGCGAGCGTGGCGATCGCCGGCGTCGTGGGTCTGGCCGGCATGAACGCCGCAACGAACACCGGACCGGTGACGATCATGGTGCAGGCCAGGAACACCCACCCCGTCCTCGGCCGGACCCGGATCGGCCCGTCGGGCAACCATCGACTCGCCATGGACACCATCCTCGCAAATGCGATGTCTCGAGCCGGCAGCCGACCAGCGACAGTCACGACCCGCTCACGACCACCACGTGGATCGACTCCCGAAGGAGCCCCCGATGATCATGGACCGCTTCCGGCGCGCCGACCGCGATGTCCGAGAGAGTGACGTCCGAGCGGGTGCCGTGGACAATCCCACGGACCACCCGTCGAACGACAGGTCGACCCGGCCGGCACTGAAGCGGGGTGACCGGGTCCTCGACGTCGAGAACCTCTACGTCGACTTCGGCGTCAACAAGGAGTGGGTCCCCGCCGCCATCGACCTGACCTACCACGTCGACGCCGGCGAAGTCCTGGCCATCGTCGGCGAGTCGGGCTCCGGAAAGAGCGCGAGCTCGATGGCGCTGCTGGGCCTGCTCCCGTCGAACTCGCGGGTGAGGGGCAGCGTTCGACTGGGCGGGCGGGAGATCCTCGGTCTCCGACCGGGAGCCCTTCGTGACGTCCGTGGTTCCGAGGTCGCGGTCATCTTCCAGGAGCCGATGACGGCCCTCAACCCGGTCTACACCGTGGGCGAGCAGATCGTGGAGACCCTGCGCCTGCACAAGCCGACCTCGCCGAGCAAGGCCGCGGTCGAGGCCAAGCGGATGCTCGAGCTCGTCGAGCTGCCGGACCCGGAGAAGGCATTCACCTCGTTCCCGCACCAGCTCTCCGGTGGTCAGCGACAGCGGGCGATGATCGCCCAGTCGCTCTCGTGCGATCCCAAGCTCCTGATCGCCGACGAGCCGACGACGGCGCTGGACGTCACCGTGCAGGCCGAGATCCTCGAGCTGATGCGCAACCTCAAGGACAAGCTCGACAGCGCGATCGTCCTCATCACGCACGACATGGGTGTCGTCGCCGACCTCTCCGACCGGATCGCGGTCATGCGACGGGGTCGCATCGTCGAGCAGGGGACGGCCCGCGACATCTTCGGCGCCCCGACGCATCCGTACACCATCGAGCTGCTCGATGCCGTTCCCCACCTTGGGCAGCGGGCCGGGGGTGAGGTCGTCGTCGACGCCACCCTCGCCGAGGCGGTCGGTGGCGCAGCAGCCCTGGAGTCCATCATCGACCTCGGCCGGGACGGTCACACGGTGGGGATGGTCGCCCGGGACCACACAGTCGCCGAGGACGCGCCCATCGTCCTGCAGCTGACCGATGTCTGCATCGACTACCCGAAGCAGGGACGTCAGCCGGCCTTCCGCGCGGTTCGCGACGCGACGATGCACATCAGACAAGGTGAGATCGTCGGTCTCGTCGGTGAGTCCGGGTCGGGCAAGACGACGATCGGCCGGGCCGCCACGGGTCTGCTCCCGGTCGCCGAAGGTTCGCTCACGGTCGACGGCGTCGAGCTGCGCGGCGCCTCCCGAGCCACCCTGAACAAGGTCCGCAAGGAGGTGGGAATGGTCTTCCAGGACCCCTCGTCCTCGCTCAACCCCCGCCTCCCGCTGGGCGAGTCGATCGGCGAGCCGCTGTTCCTCGCCGGGATCGCCAAAGGTGCAGAGCTGCAGCGAAGGATCGAGGCACTGCTCGACCAGGTCCAGCTCCCCCGCAGCTACCGCAACCGCTACCCGCACGAGCTGAGCGGTGGTCAGAAGCAGCGCGTCGGCATCGCACGATCCCTCGCCCTGCGACCATCCCTACTCGTCGCCGACGAGCCGACGTCCGCCCTCGACGTCTCGGTCCAGGCCCGCGTGCTCGACCTGTTCCGCGAGCTCCAGGGGGAGATGGGCTTCGCCTGTCTGTTCGTGACGCACGACCTCGCCGTCGTCGATGCCCTCGCAGACCGGATCTGCGTGATGAAGAACGGCGAGATCGTCGAGCAGGGTGATCGTGACGCCATCCTGCGCAACCCGCAGCAGGCGTACACGAAGCGGCTCCTCGCCGCGGTCCCGGTGCCCGACCCCGACGAGCAGACGGCCCGACGAGAGCTGCGCTCGCGCCTCATCCACGAGGGCGCCGACGCCTGACCTCGACCGGTCGGTGACCGGACCTCACCGCCGGCGCTCCTGCGCCCGCATCGAGCCGAACTCAGTCGTCGACCCCCCGGGCGCGCAGCGCCTCCCCCACCCGCTCGGCATGCTGGAGGGTGAGGACCACCAGGCCCACCGCATACGGCACGACGCCCACCCGTCCCCCACGGGCCCGCCCCGAGTCGCGCAGACGTGAGCCGAAGCCGGCGATGACCGGGATCGTGCGTGCGGTCAGGGCGATGGTGAGGGCGACCCGCTCCGGATCGACCCCCAGGGGCCGCATCGGCTGAAGGGCGCGCTCGAGGGCATCGAGGAGGTCCGTCGTCGACGTCGTCAGGGTGACCAGCGCGGCGATGGCGACTGCCAGAATCATGACGACGGCGATGAGCAGAGCCCGCTCCCAGGGCAGCACGACGAGCTGCAGCGTCGCCACCAGCGCCGCGATGAAGACGACGCCGCGCAGGGTTCTCCAGGCGTGCGCGAGCGGGATCCGGGCGATCAGGTATGCGCCGGTCACCAGACCCGTCGCGAGCGCCGCCGCCGGCAAGGACCGCACCCCGAGGACGAGCAGCATCTCCGCGACAACCATGAGGGCGAGCCGGGTGCCGACCGGCATCCGCCCGACCGTCCGCGGCGTACCCCCCATCATGTGGCGCGCCTCATGGTGTGGACTGCCTCATCGCCGCGCCATGTCGTCACGGTAGCCCTCGATGACCTCATCCGGCGCTCCGTCGTCGACCAGGACGCCGTCCTCGAGACGGAGCACGCGGTCGCACTCGCCGACCAGGTCCAGATCGTGCGAGACGACGACGAGGGCGGGTGCGACCTGACCCGCCCACGGGGCGTCCGGGTCCCCATCCTCGGTCAGTCCCCAGAGGACCGCCGCCATGGCGCGCGAGTTGCTCAGGTCCAGCAGTGTGGTCGGCTCGTCGCAGATGAGCAGCTCGGGCTCTCGGACGAGTGAGGCGGCGAGCGCGAGCAGCTGCTTCTCGCCACTGGACAGCCGATGTGCGGGCGCGTCGGCGAGATGACTCAGCCCGAAGCGGTGCAGGGCCGTCGAGACCCGGGCGGCCCGGGTCTCGCGGTCGAGCCCACTGCGCCGGAGTGAGAAGTCGACGTCCTCACGGACCGTCGGCATGACGATCTGGGCATCCGGGTCGGCGAAGCAGAAGCCGATCCGCGACCGTGCCTCCCGACCATCGCGAGCCGGGTCGATTCCCACCACCGTGACCGCGCCGGATGTCGGCGCCGTGAGGCCGCCCAGGACGCGCGCAAGAGTCGACTTCCCTGAGCCGTTCGGCCCGATGACCCCGAGACGGCGCTCGGTGACCCTGACCGACACCCGGTCGAGAATCCTCCGCCCTCCGACCGCCACGCTCAGCTCGTCCAGCTCGATGACGGCCGGTGTCACGGGGCGCGCTCCACGGCCATGGCCACTCCCTGGCCCCCGCCGACGGCGATGGCCGCCAGACCGCGAACACCCCGGCCCTGCCGGACGAGCGCCGTGAACAGGCGTACGGCGAGGACGGCACCAGACGCACCCCAGGGGTGCCCGAGAGCGAGCGCACCTCCGTCGGAGCACACGCGCTCCTCGGGCAGCTCCAAGGCGTCGCAGCACGCTAGGACCTGAACCGCGAACGCCTCGTTGATCTCGACCCGGTCCACAAGGTCCCAGTCCGGGCCCGAGGCACCCTCCGCCGCGAGGCCGCGTAGGGCTCGCACCGCGGGGACCGGGCCGAGCCCGGGAAGCGCCGGGTCCACCCCGCGCTGCGCGATGTCCAGCACGCGAAGACCCGGCAGACCCCACCGTGACCTGAGCTCTTCGGAGACCACGACGACAGCGGCCGCGCCGTCGTTGACCCCGGTCGCGTTGCCGGGGGTCACGGTCCCGGCCGGATCGAAGATGGGGCGCAGCCGGGCCAACCGTTCCGCGGTCATCCCGGGCCGGAGCCGCTCGTCGCGAGCCACGCCCCCGACGGGGACGAGCTCGACATCGAAGCACCCCTTCGCCTGCGCTTCCCAGGCGCGCGCGAAGGACCTCACCGCGTAGGCATCGGCGCGTTCCCGGGTGATGCCGGCATGCCGGGCCAGGTCGTCGGCCGCCGCACCCATGTCCGGGTCGGGAAACCCCTCGGGAGCGAAGGGAGCCCGAGCATACTGTCTGCCGTCCGGGGTGATCCTCGTCGGAGCGGTCGAGGCGCTCTCGGCGCCGCCGGCGACCACCACGTCGCAGCGCCCGGACCGGACCGAGTCGGCAGCGGCGACGATCGCCGCCAGGCCGCTCCCGCATTGCAGGTCGAGGGTCCGGGCGGCGACGCCCGGAGCGAGACCGGCCCGGAGTGCGGCGACGCGAGCGATGTTGCCGCCCGGGCCCATGCAGTTGCCGAGGACGACCTCGTCGACCCGAGCGGGCTCGGGCAGGTCCTCGACCAGGGCGGAGATGACCGCCGCCCCCAGACCGTCCACGGGGACCTCTCGCAGAGCGTGGCCGGCGGTTCCGATCGGCGTGCGACGGGCGGCGACGATGACGGGGGTGCGGCGGTCCGCGGTCAGCTCCACCGACGCACCTCACCGGTCTCGATGGCGAGGACGATCGCTGCGTCGTCCGGCTTGCCCGCCGACGTCGCCGGAAGACGGTCCGCCGCGAACCAGTGCACCGGGCGGGCCGCGACGGGCAGCCGCGATCGGCAGTGGGCCGAGACCTGTGCGCGCTCGCCGCCGACGACAACCGCCGCGATGACCTGTCCGAGCCGATCGTGCGGTCGTCCGAGGACACGGCAGTCCGTCACGCCGGGAGCCTCCCGCAGCACTGACTCGATCTCTGCCGTGCTGACGCTCAGTCCTCCCGTGACGACCCACCCCTCCCGTCCGTGCACCACCACGACACCGTCATGCGAGACCGTCCCGCGGTCGCCGACGGTGCACCACCGGCCGTCTCGCAGGAGCGGTCCGGACGCACCGTCCGCATAGCCGTCGGCCGTCCACGGGCTGCGCACCCAGAGGACGCCGGCCCGCTCCGCGACCTCCACCATCGGAAAGGGGCTCAGACGCTCCCGACCCATCGCGACGAAGGACAGCTCCGCCGCCCCGTAGTACCGCAGCACGTCGATGCCGACGTGCCCGGCCCGGGCCGCGGTCCGAGCGCCCAGGGCGGCTCCGGCAACGACGGCGAGACGCAGTCCGCCCTGCCCGAGCGGGACAGGCACGTCGCGCTGCGCCTCGAGGACGTCGTGCAGCATGGTCGGGGTCAGGTGCGCCACGGTTGCGTCGGCGATGGCCCCGGGGTGCCACCTCTCGGACTCGACGAGACGCGCTCCGAGATGGGCGGCGTGCGCCCTGGCGTAGACGAACATCGAGCTCGAAGGGCCGACGGCGGCGACGACGTCGGTGTCGGAGATCCCGGAGATCCGGGTGAACGGCTCGAAGGAGTCGACCCACGACTCGACCGTCCGCACCACGACCCGTGGTGATCCGCCGGTCGTCCCCGACGTGGGGACTCTCAGCAGCTCGCCGCCGTCCCAGTACCCGGCACGGGACAGGACGTCAGTCCAGCTCACCGGTCCGGCAGCGCCCGCCGGACACCTACGGCGACCAGGGTGGCGAGAACGGCCTTGATGAGGTCGCCGGGCAGGAAGACGAGGCCGGCGACCGGATCGGCGCCGGTCCGCCACACGAGGACCGGGATGCCGACGAGGTAGACGGCGCCGATCCCTCCGACCACGGCCGCCGTGAACGCGGCGAGGGGGAAAGGCAGGCGCGTCTCGAGGTGCTCCCTGACCCATCCTGTGACATAGGCCCCGAGAACGAAGCCGACGAGATAGCCCGCCGACGGTCCGGCGAAGACCCCCAGGCCGCCTCGGCCTCCGGAGAGCAGGGGAAGGCCCACCGCCACGAGGGCCAGCAGGACGACGACGGCCAGGGCGCCACGTCGCGGTCCCAGGATCAGACCCGCCAACATCACACCCATGGTCTGCAGGGTGATGGGGACGGGCAGACCGACGGCGATCGGCGGCACGATCCCCAGCACTGCGATCAGGGCGGCGAACGAGGCGATGAGCGCGAGGTCGGTGCTCGTCGATCGCGGTGTCTCGGGTGGCCGCCGGCTTCCTGCCTCGGTCTCGGTGCGCAGCATGGGATGGGGCTCTTCTCTGGCTCACGGCGTCCGGTCCGCGGGCGCTCGACGTGTGTCGAGGACGACGATAGCGAGGAACCGGCGCACGCGAGGAACCGACCATCGCGCGGACGCGACGGTGACGGGAGGCCGACCCCGGGTCGGCCTCCCGTCGGGGGTCCTGAGGAGGGGCCGGCGGGCGGCCCGCCGGTCAGCCCTTGGCGGCCTTGACGGCGTCGGTCGCCTGCGGCAGGACCGAGAAAAGGTCACCGACGACACCGAAGTCGACGAGCTCGAAGATCGGCGCCTCCTCGTCCTTGTTGACCGCGACGATGGTCTTCGACGTCTGCATACCGGCCCGGTGCTGGATCGCACCGGAGATTCCACACGCGACGTAGAGCTGTGGAGAGACCTGCTTGCCGGTCTGGCCGACCTGGTGGGAGTGGGGGTACCAGCCCGCGTCGACCGCAGCGCGGGATGCGCCCACTGCGGCACCGAGACTGTCGGCGAACTCCTCCACCTTGCTAAAGTCGCCGCCGGTCCCCCGCCCGCCGGACACGACGATGGCCGCCTCGGTCAGTTCGGGGCGACCGGTCGACTGCTTCTCGGTGGACTCGACGATGCGGGCCGCCTTGGCCGCGTCGGACACGGCCAGGTCGAGCGGGGTCTGCACGGCCGCGCCGTTCGACTCCTCCGGGGCTGCGGAGTTCGGCTTGACCGCGATGATCGGCGTCCCCTTGGTCACCGTCGCCGTGACGGTGTATGAGCCGGCGAACACGGACTGGGTCGTGACGATCCCGCCGTCGGGGCTCGCCTGCACGTCGACGGCATCGGTGATGAGGCCGGACTCGGTCTTGATCGCGAGTCGGGCCGCGATCTCCTTGCCGGCCGGGTTCGCAGGGATGAGGACCGCCGCCGGCGAGGTCTGCTCGACCAGGGCGGCGAGAACCTCGGCCTGCGGAGCGACGAGGTATCCGGTGACGTCGTCACCGGAGGCGACGTAGACCTTCTCCGCACCGAACCTCGCGAGCGCCTCCGTGGCCGACTCGACGCCGTCACCGACGAAGACCGCGGACGGCTCGCCGATGCGGCGCGCGATGGTGAGGAGCTCAGCGGTGGTCTTGCGGACCTCACCGCCGGCGTGGTCGACGAGGACGAGAACTTCGGACATACGTGATCAGCTTCCTTCGGGGGTCTCGTCAGATGAACTTCTGGGAGGCGAGGAACTCGGCGAGCCTGGCTCCGCCGTCACCCTCGTCGGGCACGATCGTGCCCTGCTGGCGCGGCGGGCGCTTCGTGACGTCCTCGACCTTCGTCCAGGCCGCGCCCAGGCCGACCTGGGAGCTGTCGATGCCGAGGTCGGCGAGGCTCCACCGCTCGACCGGCTTCTTCTTCGCCGCCATGATGCCCTTGAACGACGGGTAGCGCGGCTCGTTGATCTGGTCGGTGACCGAGACCAGGGCTGGCAGCGACGCGGTGATGGTCTCGGAGGCGGCGTCTCCGTCGCGTCGGATCGTCACCGTGTCGCCGTCGACGGTCAGCTCGGAGGCGAAGGTCACCTGCGGGAGCCCGAGGCGCTCGGCGAGCATCGCCGGAACGACGCTCATCGACCCGTCGGTCGAGGCCATGCCGGTGAGGACGAGGTCGGCGCCCCCGATCTTGCGGATCGCCTCGGCCAGCACGAGGGACGTCGCGGGGGCGTCCGAACCGCTGATGGCGGCGTCGCTCACGTGCACACCCTTGTCGGCACCCATCTGCAGGGCCTTCTTGACGGCGTCGGCTGCCTGCTCGGGACCGATCGTGAGGACGGTGACCTCGCCCTCGCCGGCCTCGACGAGCTTAAGCGCCTCCTCGACGGCGTACTCGTCGAGCTCGCTCAGCAGGCCGTCGACGTTCTCGCGGTCGGTCGTGTTGTCGGAGGCGTCGAAACCCCGCTCGGACTGTGCGTCCGGAACGTACTTGACGCAGACGACGATGTTCATCCGGTCGTCCTTCCCGTATCGGTGGATGGTGGGGTGCTTCTCGGTGAAGCGGCCGCCTCGTGGGGGCGACAGTCACCGACCATCCTCGCACCGCATACGAGGTCCCTCCCACGCATCACCCACGTGACGCTCCCCACGTAGGACGATCGCGGGCGCTGTCGGGCGCACAGGTCGACGTCCCCGGCCCTCGGACCGGGGACGTCGAGCGGGACCGTCAGCGGGTCAACGCGTCCCAGAGGGCGACGATCACATCGTGCGAGACGGCTGCGACGCCGCCGTAGACGTCAACCCGCACCACGGTCGGGTGACTCTCGATGTAGTCACGCGTGGGGGTGGCCAGGACGTCGGTGTAGGTCAGCAGCATCGGCCAGTTCTGCGCAGCTGCGTCGGCACCGCCGGAGAGGCCATCGGGGAAGTCCCAGCCCTTGGCGACACCCACGCCCATGGGGAACTCGAAGAACTCCTCCGCGACGAGCTGCGCGGTGTGGTAGCGAGTCGTCCCCACGACCGGCGTGAACGCTGGAGCCGCCGCTGCGGCCGGTCCGCCGACCGCGTACTTGAGCGCCTCGGGCTGGCTCGCCAGGTATGCCGCGGTGGCAGCGGGCATGACGCCGTCCTGGGTCAGGACGACGACGCCGTTGCTCCAGGCCGCGGCAGGTCCGGCGGCCAAGGCGTCGGGGAAGTTCAGGCCCGTCGTGGCGAGGACCGTGAGGGGGGTGCCGATCTCCTCGGCCACCATGACTGCGGTCTCGTAGCGGGTCGGGCCCGCGATCCGCTTGACCGTGTAGCCCTTCGCCACGAGTGCGGCCTCGACCGACGCGGAGACGCCGTTGACCCCGCCCACGATGTAGACCGTGCCGTCGTCCGGGAGAACCCGGTCGATCTCGGTGGCCACGCGCGGGTCGAGGAGCAGCCGGGTCAACAGGATCGGTGCGTCGACCTTCTTCGACAGCGGGACGGACACGAGTGCGTCGGGGAAGTCGTCCGAGCGGGTCAGGACGACCGCTCCCGCCGCGTCGTCGGCGAAGCGCTCCTGTGAGAGCAGGATGGCGGTCTCGATGCGGTCCACCCCGCCGACCTGGGTCACGGCCGAGGGGGCGAGGAGTGCGAGCTTCTGGTCCTCCGTCGTGTCCTGACCGATGGCGTCGAAGTAGAAGCCCTCGATGACCTCGTTCGCGTGGTAGTACGCGATGACGCTGCGCACGTCGTCGACCCACTGGGCGAAGCCCAGCACACCGGTCAACTCCGCGTCGTCGACGGCGTCGTCGGCGAGCGCGGTCAGGTTGGTGAACGGGACGACGTCGAGGATGCGGTCGACCCGCCAGGTCAGCGACGGGACGTGCAGCCAGGTGACGCTGCCCACGAAGTACTCGGACCGGGTGTAGGTGAAGTCCGAGTAGTCGACGAAGAGCTCGGCGGGGACGTCGACGCCGTCCGTCGCGTCGGGGTCGGCGGACTGGTTGAACTCGACGGTCCAGCCGTCCGGGGCGACCCAGCCCGCGGGCGGGAAGGGGATGATCCGGTTGTAGTAGAGGACCGCGTCGATCGACAGCGGGACCTCCTTGCCGGAAGCCGCTCCCATCGAGGCGCCGGCGAGCATCCACGCGTCGAGCGGGTCGATGAAGGCCGGCGGTCCGGCGGTCACCTCGTCGTGGATCTCGAGACCGGGAAGGGTTCCCGTCTTCATGATCGTCTGATAAATCGCCGCGTTCTCCGGCGAGGCGTCGATCGGCACGCCATCGGTCGTGATCCGGCCGGCGCCGTCGAGGGTGATGTTCGTCGCGGCGAGCAGGCGTTCGTTGACGGCTGCGAGCTTGGAGGCGATGACCGCCTCGGACGTCCGGACGAAGTTGAGGCGTTCGAGCTCGACCTCGGAGACGTACGTCAGGTAGTCGGCCTGCGGGTCGCAGGCCCCGACCTCGACATCGGTGGGCGGAACGTAGCCGTCCTCCGTCATCAGTTCACCCATGAGCGGCACCAGCCACACCTGCCGACCATCGACGGGATTGGTCACGGGCGCGATGCCCGGGATCTCCGCGTACGAGACCGGTTGGACGCAGTACTCGGTCGTCTCGCCGAGCTCTGCGTCGGTGTAGGTGAAGTCCGCCAGGATCGGCGTTCCGTTCTCAGCCCGATGGAGGAAGACGAGGTCGGCGTACAACTCCCCGCTACCGCCGCCGCCACCGCCGCCTCCACCACCGCCGCCTCCGGGACCCTGCGCAGCGAGGGCCGAGGCCGGGGCGACGAGAGCGGCGACGGCAAGGGCGACGAATGTCCGTGCAGTCCTCGAGCGAACCATGGCGTGCTCCCATTCCAGCGTCGTACGACGCGTCCCTGGGGCGGGGACCGGGCGGGATCCTGGTGAGCCCATGCCCACAAGAGTCCCCGTCGGGACTCACACTGCTCCCCCGTGGCGCGTCGATCCACGGTTGGGGACATGACCTTCGTCACGTGGTCGAATGCTGTGCGACACAACAGAATTCATCTGCGATGGTGAGGCCGTGAGACACGGTATCGGCCGTTCGGACGAGGAGCCTGCCCAGCGCGACGGGTCAGGAGCCGCTGAAGGTGGCCTTTCCGGGCCCGTTCTCCACGAACGACTGCATCCCGGCCTTCTGGTCGTCGGTCGCGAACAGGCCGGCGAAGAGCATGCGTTCGATCTCCAAACCCGACTCGAGGTCCACCTCCAGACCGCGGTCCACCGCCTCCTTCGCCGCGCGCAGGGCCAGGGCCGGACCACCCACGTAGGGCTGCAGCCGGGCCCTGGCGGCGGCGTACACGGCGTCCGGCTCCTCGCTGTCGACCACCTCGTCGACCAGGCCGATGGCCAGCGCCTCGTCGGCGGAGACGAACCGACCGGAGAAGATGAGCTCCTTGGCACGGGCCGGGCCCACGAGTCGGGCGAGGCGCTGCGTGCCACCGGCCCCCGGAATGATCCCGAGCAGGATCTCCGGCTGACCGAGACGGGCCTTCCTGGCCGCCACCCGGAAGTCGCATGCGAGAGCGACCTCACACCCGCCGCCCAGCGCATACCCGGTGATCGCGGCGACCGTCGGTTTGGGGATACGGGCCAGGGCCCTGGTGAAGTCCTGGAGCAGCGTGGAGTGCTCCGCCATCTCCGCGTAGGACATGGTCGCCATCTCCTTGATGTCCGCCCCCGCGGCGAAGACCTTCTCGCCTCCGTAGACGATGACCGCGGCGGCGTCGCGGTCCGACCCGACCTCGGCGCACGCGGCGGCCAGCGCTCCCTGGACCTCGGCGTTGAGGGCGTTCATCGGCGGGCGATCGAGGCGGATCGTCGCGATCCCCCCGTCCCGCTCGACCCGTACCACCTCACTCACGCGACTCACCCTCGCTCCCGTCGTCCGCGGACGCCGCATCGCCGGCGACGGCGTCCGGCCGGTCGTCGCCGTCGCCGGCGGTCGCATCGGCGGCCGCCCTGCGCTGCTCGGCGATCCGCTCCGCGAGCTTCATGATCCGCTCATGCCACTGCTGGACCGTCGCGAGCGTGATCTGCACGCTGACCGACACGAGGTTCTTCACCGCCGTGGTGTCGGTGACCAGGTGTTCGGAGGTGACGACGAGCGCGTCGTTGCCGATGCCGGTCTTGACCATCGTCATCGACAGGTTGACGTCGTTGCACACCGAGAGCTGCATCACCTTGTCCTGGGGCACCGGGTCGGCCAGCTGCCACTGGCCGAAGACCCGCATGATCTTGACCTCGGACTCCAGGCACCGGACGAACATCTGCTGGTCGTTGGCCGTGAAGGCGACGTCGCCCTCCTTGTCGAGGTTCGGCTCGAGACCGAGGTCCTGCAGGGCGTCGATGACGAGCCCGCGCAACGGGTGCTCGTCGGCGGGCGGTGGGAAGCTGGGGAGGGCGGTGGGATCACTCATGCGTCCCACCGTATCCCCGCCGCCCGGGCCCGTGACGTCCACACGGCCGGACGGCGCTCCGGTCCACGGCTCCCCTCCCTAGGATGGGTCACCATGTCGCCGCCCGCGCGTCCCCGCCACCCCCGCTCAGCCCGTGACCTCCCTCCCCTACCCGGGGTGACGCTTCGGGACGGGGGCGCCGACGTGTCCGTGTACGCCGGCCACGCGGACGGCATCGACCTCTGTCTCTTCGAGCCGGGCGACCTCACCGGGGAGAGCGAGCGACGCATACCCCTGCCCGAGAGAGCGCACGGCTGGTGGTGGGGATTCGTGGAGGGCCTCGGTGCGGGACAGCGCTACGCGCTGCGCGCGCGCGGCCCATGGGCGCCCGACCTCGGGCTCAGGTACAACGAGAACAAGCTGCTGCTCGACCCGTACGCGCGCGGGATCGAGGGTGCCGTGCGCCTCGGCCCCGAGTCGTACGCCCACAAGGTGCGGCGCAGCGACTGGCGCGGAGACGGGCAGATCCCCTCCGCGCTGGACTCGGCCGCGCACATGCCGCGCGGTGTCGTCCTCGACAACGGATTCGACTGGGGCGAGGACCGACCTCCGGGGACACCGCTCACCGAGACCGTCGTCTACGAGACCCACGTCAAGAACCTCACCATGCGCCACCCGGCCGTGCCCGCGGAACTGCGCGGGACCTACGCCGGACTCGCACACCCGGCGGTCATCGAGCACCTGCAGCGCCTCGGCGTGACCGCCGTCGAGCTCCTCCCGGTGCAGGCCTCCACCTCCGAGGCCCATCTCGTCCAGCGCGGACTGACCAACCACTGGGGATACAACACCCTCGGCTTCTTCGCCCCGCACGCCGCCTACGCCTCGACGACCGACCCCGGAGGCGTCCTCGCGGAGTTCAAGGGCATGGTCAAGCTTCTGCACGCGGCGGGAATCGAGGTCATCCTCGACGTCGTCTACAACCACACGTGCGAAGGGGACTCCCATGGGCCGACGTACTCGTGGCGCGGGCTCGACAACCGGGCGTACTACCGGCTCGACGATCGGGGCGCCGACGTCGACTTCACCGGCTGCGGGAACAGCCTCAACCTGAGGCACCCCATCGTCGCCCAGATGGTACTCGACTCCCTCCGGTACTGGGTGACCGAGTGTCACGTGGATGGCTTCCGGTTCGACCTCGCGGTCACCCTGGGACGGGGACGGACCAGTGAGTACGACCCCGACCACCCCTTCCTCGTCGCGCTCCGCGTCGATCCCGTGCTCTCGCGGGTCAAACTCGTCGCCGAGCCGTGGGACGTCGGACCGGGAGGATGGCGCACCGGTCAGTTCCCACCGCCGTTCGTCGAGTGGAACGACCGCTTCCGGGACTCGGTGCGCACGTTCTGGCTCAGTGACGTCCGCGCGGCTCAGCACGGGCACACCGGTCACGGAGTCCGCGACCTCGCCACCAGGCTGGCCGGCAGCCAGGACCTCTTCGCGGCGCGCGACCGTGGTCCGCTGGCCTCGGTCAACTTCGTCACCGCACACGACGGCTTCACGCTCGCCGACCTCACCGCCTACAACCGCAAGCACAACGGCGCCAACGGTGAGGGCAACCGCGACGGCACCGACGACAACCGCTCCTACAACCACGGTCGCGAAGGATGGGCCGACGCCAGCGCGTCCATCCTGCGGGACCGACGCCGTTCCATGCGCAACCTCATGGCAACCCTCCTCCTCGCGAACGGCGTCCCGATGCTCAATGCTGGAGACGAGCTCGGCCGGACCCAGTGGGGGAACAACAACCCCTACTGCCTCGACATCGAGGAGATGTGGGTCGACTGGGACCTCGAGCCGTGGCGAGAGGACCTGCTCGAGACCGCCCGGTTCCTGACCGGCTTGCGGCGCCGCCATCCCGTCCTGCGGCAACGAACCTTCCACACCGGTCAACCCGTGTCGGCCGACGGCTCCCTCGATGTCGCCTGGTACGGCACCGACGGGGCCGAGCTCGACACGAGGGCATGGGAGTCGGCGGCGACGCACACCCTCCAGATGTTGCTCGACGGCGCGTGGCTCGACACCGACAGCCTGCTCATCGTCCTCCACGGCGGCGGACGAGCATCGTCCGTGAACCTGCCCAAGGCCCCTGGGCTGCTCGGGTACTCGCTCCTCTGGGACTCCACGTGGGAGCACCCGTCCGAGGGAGCCGACTCGCCCGCCGCGCAGGGCGCTCCCCTCCTGCCCGGCACGCCGGTGACGGTCGAGGCTGCGAGCCTGCGCGTCTACCGCGCCCAGGATCCGACGTGAGGACAGCGCGTCCTGCCTCAGTGTGCGACCTTTCGATAGCGTTGGGCGGGTGACGCCACCGACAGAGCCGCACGTCCCCTCCCCCGCGCTCGAGCCGACCACGTCGGCCCGGCCACCCCTCTCGGAGCCTCCCCAGACCCCGCTCGGCCGGATCCCCGTCCAGGACGTGCGGCCGAGCGTCGACGAAGGCCGCCTGCCCGCGAAGTCGGTCGTGCACGAGGAGTTCGTCGTCACCGCACGTGTCTTCCGCGAAGGACATGACGCGGTGAACGCCAGCGTCGTCCTCGTCGACCCCGACGGCGCGGAGACCGTCGTGCCCATGGAGTGCACCAACGAGGGTCTGAGCACCTGGGAGGCCACCGTCTCGGCGACCCGGACCGGAACATGGCACTACCGGGTGGAGGGGTGGTCCGACCCCTACGGGACCTGGCGCCACGACGCGATGATCAAGATCGCGGCGGGAGTCGATGTCGACCTGATGCTCGAGGAGGGTGCTCGGGTCTTCGAACGGGCCCTCGCGGACGTCGACCGGACGCCTGACCAGCAGCGCATCCTCGAGGACGCCGTCGCCGGACTACGGGACACCTCGGTCGGCACCCAGGTCCGTCTCGACGCGGGCGCCGGAGAGCCGGCCCGCACGGAGATGACCGAACGTCCGCTGCGCGAGATGGTCAGCCCGAGCCCCGCATACCCCCTGCTCGTCGAGCGCGAGCTCGCCCTCACCGGCGCCTGGTACGAGATCTTCCCCCGGTCCGAGGGGGCGGTCCGCGACCCGCGGACGGGTCGGTGGAGGAGCGGGACCCTGCGCACCGCCGCCCAGCGACTCCCGGCCATCGCGGACATGGGTTTCGACGTCGTCTACCTCACCCCGATCCACCCGATCGGCTCGGCCGCCAAGAAGGGTCCGAACAACAGTCTCGACGCCGGACCGGACGACCCCGGCAGTCCGTACGCCATCGGCTCCCCCGACGGCGGCCACGACGCCATCCATCCGGAGCTCGGGACGTTCGAGGACTTCGACTACTTCGTCGCGCGCGCGCAGGAGCTCGGCCTCGAGGTCGCCATGGACCTGGCGCTGCAGTGCTCCCCCGACCACCCCTACGTCACCCAGCACCCGGAGTGGTTCACGACCCGCGCGGACGGAACCATCGCATACGCCGAGAACCCTCCCAAGAAGTACCAGGACATCTACCCGCTGAACTTCGACAACGACCCGGTCGGTGCCTACCGCGAGATGCGCCGCGTCATCCAGGTGTGGATCGACCACGGCGTGAAGATCTTCCGGGTCGACAACCCGCACACCAAGCCCGTCCAGTTCTGGCAGTGGCTCATCGCCGATGTCGCCGAGGACCATCCCGAGGTCATCTGGCTCTCGGAGGCCTTCACCAAGCCGGCGATGATGCACACCCTGGCCAAGGTCGGCTTCCAGCAGAGCTACACCTACTACGCCTGGCGCAACACCAAGCACGAGCTCGAGGAGTACTGCCGGGAGCTCGCCGGCGATGCGGCCGCATACATGCGTCCGTCGTTCTGGCCGACGACCCACGACATCCTCACCCCCTACATGCAGTTCGGCGGACCCACAGCCTGGAAGCTGCGGGCCGCGCTCGCCGCCACCCTCGTCCCGACCTACGGCATCTACACCGGTTACGAGCTGCACGAACACATCGCCCGTCCCGGCGCCGAGGAGCAGATCAACAACGAGAAGTACGAGTACAAGGACCGCGAGTGGTACCGCTACGAGCCCGGCGGCGACCGGGAAGGTCAGTCGCTCGCCGGCTATCTCACGAGGATCAACGAGATCCGCCGCGCCCACCCGGCGCTGCACTGGCTGCGCAACATCGTGTTCCACCACGCCGATGACGAGAACGTGATGGTGTTCAGCAAGCGCCGAGTGCTCCGCGACGGGAGCGAGGACATCGTCCTCGTGGTCGCCAACCTCGACCCACACAGCACGCGCGAGACGCAGGTCCGGCTGTCCATGCCCGAGCTCGGCATGGACTACTACGACCGGTTCGTGGCCCGTGACGAGATCACCGGCTCCGAGTGGTCCTGGGGCGAGCACAACTACGTCCGCCTCGGCCCCGAGAACGAGCCCGTCCACGTCATCTCGGTGCGGAGGTGACCGTGCAGGGCCTGAACCTGAGCCAGCCCGGGCTACGGCACGACACCGAGTGGTACAAGACGGCGGTCTTCTACGAGGTCCTCGTGCGCGCCTTCTCGGACACCACGGGATCGGGCACCGGCGACCTGCAGGGGGTGATCAGCCGACTCGACTATCTCCAGTGGCTGGGCGTCGACTGTCTGTGGATCCCGCCGTTCTACGCGAGCCCGCTGCGCGACGGCGGCTACGACATCGCCGACTACACCGCGGTCCTGCCCGAGTTCGGCACGATCGAGGACTTCCGCCAGCTCGTCGCCGAGGCGCACGCCCGCGGCATCCGCATCATCACGGACTTCGTCATGAACCACACGAGCGACCAGCATCCGTGGTTCCAGGCGAGCAGGTCCGATCCCGACGGGCCCTACGGGGACTTCTACGTCTGGTCCGACACCGACGAGAAGTACCAGGACGCCCGCATCATCTTCGTCGACACCGAGGAGTCGAACTGGACCTTCGACCCGGTGCGCCGGCAGTTCTTCTGGCACCGCTTCTTCTCGCACCAACCGGATCTGAACTACGAGAACCCGGCCGTGCTCGAGGCGATGAAGGACGTCGTGCGGTTCTGGATGGACCTCGGGATCGACGGGTTCCGGCTCGACGCCATCCCCTATCTCATCGAGGAGGACGGCCACAACGGCGAGAACCATCCGCGCACGCACGACATCGTCGCGGACGTCCGGGCCATGGTCGACAGCGAGTACCCGGGCCGGATCCTGCTGGCCGAGGCCAACCAGCCGCCGCACGACGTCGTCGACTACTTCGGCACCGAGGATCGACCGGAGTGCCAGATGTGCTTCCACTTCCCGGTCATGCCGATGCTCTACTACTCACTGCGTGAGGAGCGCGCGGCGCCGATCATCGACGTGCTCGCCGACACCCCCCCGATCCCGGCGTCCGGCCAGTGGGGCACGTTCCTGCGCAACCACGACGAGCTGACCCTCGAGATGGTCACCCCGGAGCAGCGGGCCGCGATGTACGGCTGGTACGCACCCGATCCTCGGATGCGGGCCAACGTCGGCATCCGGCGACGGCTGGCGCCCCTGCTCGACAACTCGCGCCCCGAGCTCGAGCTCATCCACGCGATGGTGCTCAGCCTGCCGGGTTCGCCGTGTCTCTATTACGGCGACGAGATCGGGATGGGCGACAACATCTGGCTCGAGGACCGGGATGCCTCTCGCACTCCCATGCAGTGGACGCCGGACCGCAACGCCGGCTTCTCGGGCTCGGACCCGGGTAAGCTCTACCTCCCGGTCATCACCTCACTCGTGTTCCACTACAACTCGACCAACGTCGAGGCGCAGATGGCGCACAGCTCGTCGCTGCTCCATTGGCTGCGCGGCATGCTGGCGGTGCGCAAGGCGCACCCCGTGTTCGGCCTCGGCGACTTCACCATGGCCGCGAGCAGCAACGACCACATCCTCGCCTTCGTGCGGTCGCACGCCGAGCGGCTCCCGGCCGAGGACCGCTCGGCGCAGGCGGTGCTCTGCATCAACAACCTGTCCTCGCGACCTCAGGCGACCCGGATCACGCTGCCGGAGGGGTATGCCCGCGCCGTCACCTTCGACCTGTTCGGCGGGTCCGGGTTCCCCGACATCGACGACGACGGCACCATCTCGGTGACGCTCGGGTCCCGTGACTTCTTCTGGCTCGGGTTGATCCCCGCCGTGGAACCCGAGGAGCGGCGTGGCTGAGATCCACCGAGGGACCTGGATCAGGCCCACCAAGACCGAGCTGCTCACCGGGTGGATGGGAGCGCAGCGATGGTATGCGGCGAAGGGCTCCACGCCCGACCTCACCGTCCTCGCGGCCTGGCGGCTGCCGGACCCCGAGGGTGACGTCGGCATCGAAACCCTCCTGGTGTCCGACTCGGCCGGGCCCGAGCCGGTGACCTACCAGGTCCCGCTCACCTACCGAGGTGGTCCCGTCGACGCGCTGGCCCACGCCCTCGTGGGCACGATGGAACACGGCGTCCTCGGCCCGCGATGGGTCTACGACGGTGCCCACGACCCGGTGTACGCAGCGGCACTCATGAGCATGATCCAGTCCGAGACCCTCGCCGAGTCGAGCAGCGAGAGCGACACCCTCGATGAGCGGTTCACCGGGCACACCGCCTCCTCCTGGCACTCGCGGGTCACGGTCCTGGGCAGCAAGGTCCTCGTGGGTGAGCAGTCCAACACGTCCGTCATCCTCGACGCCGCTGACACGGACGGCACGCCGACGCCGGTGATCGTCAAGATCTTCCGGACGCTCTCCGATGGGGACAACCCGGACGTGGTCCTCCAGAGCGCCCTCCGGGAGGCCGGGTGCCGCCGGGTGCCCGACGTCGTCGGATCCGTCGTCGGCTCCTGGCCGTCCGCACCGACCGCCTCCGGCTCTCTCAGTCCCGGGCTACTCAGTTCCGGGCACCTCGCGTTCGCCCAGGAGTTCATCGCCGGCTCCGAGGATGCCTGGCGGGTAGCGCTGCGGGCGGCCGGCGCAGGGACCGATTTCGCCGCCGCGGCGCGAGAGCTCGGAGCAGCGACGGCCGAGGTCCACACCGCCCTCGCCGAGGCGCTGCCGACGAGGGCGGCCGGTCCTTCCGACATCGCGCGCATCACCGCGGTCACCCGCCGCCGCCTCGCCGCCGCAAGCGCTCTCGTGCCCGAGATCGCCACCCGGGCCGACCAGATCGAGACGGCCATCAGCGCCGCCGAGGCTGCGTCCTGGCCGGCGCTGCAGCGCATCCACGGGGACTTCCACCTCGGTCAGGTGCTGCACTCGCCTGAGCGCGGCTGGCTCCTCCTCGACTTCGAGGGAGAACCGTTGCGGCCACTCGCCGAGCGGTCCCTGCCGGACTCGCCCTTCCGCGACATCGCCGGGATGCTCCGGTCCTTCGACTATGCGGGCGGCTCCGTCGAGCACGACAGGCCCGGGAGCAGCGCGCGCGCCTGGGTGGACAATGGCGTCACCGCCTTCCTGGAGGGATACGCCGGAACAGGCCCCGATCCGCGCGAACGTCATGACCTGCTGCGGGCCTTCCTCATCGACAAGGCGCTCTACGAAGTCGTCTACGAAGCCCGCAACCGCCCGACGTGGTTGGCCATCCCGGTGGCCGCCATCACCCGCCTCCTGGAGCATCCAGGGGAGCACGACGAAGAGAGAGGTGCGAGCTCGTGAGCTCAACCCCCACCCACGAGGTCCCCGGCGCGATCGCCGCGCTCGTCCAAGGCCGCCATCAGCAGCCCCATGACCTCCTCGGTCAACACGTCGTCGAGCACGGCCTCCTGGTGCGGGCCTTCCGACCCCTCGCGAGCCGGGTCCGGGTGCGTTTCGAGGACGGGCAGCTGCTCGAGCTCGAACACGAGGCACAAGGAGTCTGGCGTGGCGTGCGTCCGCACACCGAGCGGACGATGGACTACCGCATCCTCACCACCTGGAGCGACGGGATCGAGCACCAGAACGACGACCCCTACCGGTTCACCCCGACGCTCGGCTCCATCGACCTGCACCTCATCGGCGAGGGACGCCATGAGCAGCTCTGGACCGTCCTCGGTGCCCACGTTCGCCGCTACGACGGCCCACTCGGTCACGTCGTCGGCACCTCGTTCGCAGTCTGGGCACCGCGCGCTCGAGCCGTCCGGGTCATCGGGGACTTCAACGACTGGGACGGCGCGGGGCACGCCATGCGCCTGCTCGGCTCCAGCGGCGTCTGGGAGCTGTTCGTCCCCGGCGTCGGCGAGGGTGCAGCCTACAAGTACGAGATCCGCGGCGCCGACGACCAGGTGCGGGCGAAGGCGGACCCCCTCGCCCGGCGGACCGAGGCCCCGCCGCGGACTGCCTCCGTGGTCACCGAGAGCTCCTATGAGTGGGGTGACTCGGAGTGGCTCGAGCGTCGGGCGAGACACGACGCCCACACCGGCCCGATGAGCATCTACGAGGTTCACCTCCAGTCGTGGCGGCAGGGTCAGACCTATCGGGACATGGCCGAGCACCTCGTCAACTACGTCGTGGACCTCGGGTTCACGCACGTCGAGCTGCTGCCCGTGATGGAGCACCCCTACGGCCCCTCCTGGGGCTACCAGGTCACCGGCTACTTCGCCCCCACGGCTCGGCTCGGGACCCCCGACGACTTCCGCTACCTCGTCGACCGTCTCCACCAGGCCGGCATCGGGGTCATCCTGGACTGGGTCCCGGGGCACTTCCCCAAGGACGCGTTCGCGCTGGCCCGGTTCGACGGCCTGCCCCTTTACGAGCACCCGGACCCGCGACGGGGCGACCAGCCCGACTGGGGAACGCACGTGTTCGACTTCGGCCGCCGGGAGGTCCGCAACTTCCTCGTCGCCAACGCGTGCTACTGGCTCGAGGAGTTCCACGCCGACGGGCTCCGGGTGGATGCCGTGGCCTCGATGCTCTACCTCGACTACTCACGCAGCGACGGCCAGTGGCTGCCGAACGAGTACGGCGGACGGGAGCATCTCGAGGCGATCGGCCTGCTCCAGGAGGCGAACGCCACCGCATACAAGCGCAACCCCGGCATCGTCATGATCGCCGAGGAGTCCACCTCGTGGCCGGGGGTGACCAAGCCGACCGGGGAAGGCGGGCTCGGCTTCGGTCTGAAGTGGAACATGGGGTGGATGAACGACTCGCTGCGATACCTCGGCCAGCAGCCGATCCACCGGCAGTACCACCACAACCTGCTGACCTTCGCGCTGATGTACGCGTTCAGCGAGAACTACGTTCTGCCCATCAGCCACGACGAGGTCGTCCACGGCAAGGGCTCGCTGCTGAACAAGGTGCCCGGCAGCCGTTACGACCAGCTCGCGACCCTGCGCGCCTACCTCGCCTACATGTGGTCCCACCCCGGAAAGCAGCTTCTCTTCATGGGATCCGAGTTCGCACAGCCGGGCGAGTGGGCCGACGGGCGCTCACTCGACTGGTGGCTCCTCGACCACGCCGCGCACTACCGGGTGCACGCGCTGGTCAAGGAGCTCAACGCCCTGTACCGCCGGCACGAGGCGCTGTGGCGGCTGGACTCCTCGGCGGCAGGCTTCGAGTGGCTCGACGCGGACGACAACGGCGGCAACACCGTCTCCTACCTCCGGTTCGCGGATGCGGAGCGGACCGGCGACGTCCTCGCCGCGGTGGTCAATTTCAGCGGTGACCCCAAGGAGTGGATCCGGATCGGCCTCCCCCGCGCCGGACGCTGGCGCGTTGCGCTCGACACCTCGGGCTTCGACGAGTTCAGCTCGCCCTCACAGGCCGACCGGGTGCTCGACGCGGAGGCCGAGCCGTGGCACGGCCAGCCGTACAGCGTGACGGTGCGTCTCGCGGCCCTCAGCGCGCTGTACCTCGTGCCGGTGGACGAGCCCACGGTCCCCGGCGACGTGGTCGACGACGCGCCCGCATCGCAGTCCACCCCCGGGGAGAACGCCCCGGACGACCGCGCTGACGACCTTCCCATGCCGGCGACGGCGGACGACGGAGGCGACGACGACAGGAGCCAGGCATGAGCAGCGACCGCGCCGGGACCCCGGCCCGTTACGAGGACCTCGTCGATGTGGCCCATCTGGTGACGGCCTACTACACCCGCAAGCCGGATCCCGAGGACGTCGACCAGCAGGTCGTCTTCGGGACCTCCGGGCACCGGGGGTCGAGCCTGCGGACCTCGTTCAACGAGGACCACATCCTCGCCACGACCCAGGCGATCGTCGACTACCGGCGCGCACAGGGCTTCAACGGCCCGTTGTTCCTGGCCCGGGACACCCACGCGCTGTCGGAGCCCGCCTGGGCGACGGCGCTCGAGGTCCTTGCGGCCAACGACGTCACGGTGCTGGTCGACGCCGCTGACCGCTACACGCCGACACCTGCCCTCTCGCACGCCATCCTCCGGGCCAACCGGGGGAAGGTGACCCGCATCGACGACCTCACCGCACCGGGACTGGCGGACGGCATCGTCGTCACGCCGTCGCACAACCCGCCCCAGGACGGAGGCTTCAAGTACAACCCTCCCCACGGCGGACCGGCCGACTCCGCGGCCACGTCCGCCATCGCTGCCGCGGCCAACGAATACGTCGCGGCCGCTCTCGAGGGCGTGCGCCGCATCCCGTTCGCCCGCGCGCGTGCGGCGGCCACCGCATACGACTTCCTCGGCACCTATGTCGACGACCTGCCGCAGGTTCTCGATCTCGAGAAGGTCCGCGACGCGGGGATACGGATCGGGGCCGACCCTCTCGGCGGTGCCGCGGTCGACTACTGGGGCGCGATCGCGGAGCGACACCGGCTCGACCTCACCGTGGTCAACAACCGGGTCGACCCCACGTGGCGGTTCATGACGCTGGACTGGGACGGCAAGATCCGGATGGACTGCTCCTCCCCCTCGGCGATGGCGGCGCTCATCGAGCAGCGCGACGCCTTCGACATCGCGACCGGGAACGACGCCGACGCGGACCGCCATGGGATCGTCACGCCGGATGCCGGTCTGCTCAACCCCAACCACTACCTCGCGGTCGCCATCCAGTACCTCTTCGGCGGCGCCCGGCCGCAGTGGCGTGCCGACGGCTTCGTGGGCAAGACGCTCGTCTCCTCCTCGATGATCGACCGCGTTGCCGCCGACCTCGGCAGGCGCCTGGTCGAGGTCCCGGTCGGGTTCAAGTGGTTCGTCCCCGGACTGCTCGACGGCTCCGGGCCTTTCGGTGGCGAGGAGTCGGCCGGAGCGTCCTTCCTACGCCGCGACGGCTCGGTCTGGACGACGGACAAGGACGGGATCCTGCTGGCCCTCCTCGCCTCCGAGATCCTCGCCTCGACGGGCAGTACCCCGAGTGAGCTGTATGCCGAGCTGACCAGGCGGCATGGCGAGCCGGCCTACGCGCGAGTCGACGCACCCGCGGATCGCGAGCAGAAGGCTCGGCTGTCCGCTCTGTCTCCCGAGGACGTCACCGCAGACGCCCTCGCCGGCGAACCGATCGTCGCCAAGCTCACCGAAGCGCCCGGCAACGGCGCCGCGATCGGAGGACTCAAAGTCGTCACCGAGTCCGCCTGGTTCGCCGCGCGACCGTCCGGCACAGAGGACGTCTACAAGATCTACGCCGAGTCCTTCGAGGGACCCGAGCACCTCGCGAGGGTGCAGGCGGAGGCGCGGGAGGTCGTCGACGCGGCGCTGAGTCGCTGAGGAGCGGGCCACTCCGCCGGAGGGCTCCCCAGAGGAATCGGCACGGTCTCGCTCCCCGCGGCACGTGACCGGAGTCCACTCACCCCAGGCGGGTCGTCTCGTCCTTGATCCAGAGGTCGATCAGACCACCGAAGTGGCCCTCGAACCGGTCCCATTCGTGGGGCGGGTAGGTCGACCGGATGGTGCTCGTCAGCAGCGCCCGGAAGGAGTCCGAGGCCACCCAGTCGAGCACCATCTCGTCGACGTGCGGCAGTGAGGTGGCGCAGAAGTCCCGGTACCGCTCGGTCTCGAAGTGCTCGTCGCAGAGCCGCTGGTAGGCCCCGAGACGCGTTCCGTAGTCGAGCGAGTCGTCGTCGGCGATCTCGAACCACGGTCCGCTGTCTACCTGGGTTCGTGCCCTGCGGTCGGTCACCACGCAGTACGTGGACCACTTGAGCAGAGCCTTCATCGCCCAGGGGAAGTAGTAGTGCAGCGACGTGACGGCGACGTCCGGGCAGGCGTTCGCGTAGTCGATCGGATAGATCACGTCGTCCTTGACGAGCATCTCGCAGCTGTTGAACTCCCAGCGGAAGAACGCGTTGACGGTCTGGCTGATCGTGATCGCCTCCTGGCCCGCGGCGTCGGACAGGAACCCGTGCGAGACGGCGTAGCGGTCGTGCATCGGCTCGTCCGGCTGGAACTTCATCACCATGGACTCGGGACCGATCGTCAGGGCCCTGGCGAAGACGTCGTAGTCGTCGATCGACTCCTGCAGGTGCATGAGCATCTCGCCGGACTCGTCGTAGGCGCGGTGCAACGCATCCCGGTCCTTGATCCGGGAGACCCCTCGCCAGCCCCCGCCGTCGAAGGGCTTCATGAAGAGGGGGTAGCCGAGATCCTCCGCCAGCGCGTCGAGGTCGAAGGACTGGTTGTACTTGGCCGAGGTGTAGGCCCATCGAGCGTTGTCGACAGGGTTCTTGTACGGCACCAGGACGGTGTTCGGAACCTTCATCCCGAGCCGGATCAAGGCGCAGTAGGCCGAGTGCTTCTCCATGGACTGGAACGTGAACGGGCTGTTGAGCAGGTAGACGTCGTCCATGAGGGACGCCTTCTTCAGCCATTCCCGGGGGTGGTAGTACCAGTAGGCGAGGCGGTCGACCACCAGGTCCTGGCGGGACCGGTCGCGCAGGTTGAAGGGCTCGATCGTCATCCGCTCGGTGCGGATCTCGTGGGAGCCACCGTCCGGCGCCGTGATCACGCCGAGACGTGCGGCGATCGTCTCGAAGGCCGTGGGCCAGTCCTCCTCGGCACCGAGCAGGAGGCCGATGAGGTGGGAGCGGTCGGCGGATCCGGTCATGGGTCGTCTCTCCTTGGGTGCCGGTGTGGCTGTCAGACGAAGCGGGGAAGGTGCGCGGCGAGCTGTCGATGCCACCAGGGCCAGTCGTGGGCGCTGTCGTGGCCCCAGACGTCGAGTTCGTGCGGGATGCCCTTCTCGGCGAGGGCCTCCGCGAACGCGAGCGTGCCCGGGTATGCGCGGGTCGGGTCCCACTCGAACGGGCCCTGACCGACGACGAGGAGGAGCGAGACCCGCGAGCGCAACCACTCGAGATGGTCCCCGTGCAGGTTGGGCACGAAGGACATCGGATTGGCGAAGTACGTCGCGTCACCCGTCTCACCGAAACCACGGAAGCTCGCCGGGTCGTAGTTGCCCGACATGGCGATCGCCAGCGGGAAGAGGTCCGCACGGCTCAGAGCGCACTGCACCGCGTGGTAGGCACCCATGGACACACCGCTGGTGATGATGTCGGTCGGGCCGCCGAGCTCGTCGTAGATCCACGCGACGACGGAGTCGGTGATCCAGCGCTGGTAGACGCCGTACCGGTGCGCACGCTCCTCGGTCGGGACGTCGTATGCCGACCAGGTCCAGTCATCGAGTGTGTCGACCGTGAAGACGGTCACCCTCCCCGCGTCGATGAGCGGCGCGATGGCGTCGATGAGTCCGAAGTCGGCCGGTTGCCAGGCCTGCCCGGCCTCGGAGGGGAACATCAACAGCGGCCGTCCGAAGTGGCCGTACCGGATCACCTGGAGGTCGCGGGGGCCGCCGGTCACGGTCATCCTGCGCTGGGTGACCCGTCCCTGGAAGAGCATGGGGAAACACTAGTGTGCGGCGGGCCTCCCGGCGAGGACTGTCACAGACCGATCACCACGTGGTCGACAGGACGTCGGTGAGCACCGGCTCGAGGGCGTCGCGCCACCCGATGAAGGTGTGCAGGTCAGGCACCTCGTGGTGCGCTACGCGGTGACCGGCGCGCCGCAGGGCCGCCGCGACCCGGCGGTTGTTCGGCGCGTTCTCCTCACGCTCCCCGCAGGTCATCCCCACGACGAGGGGGCTTCCGGTTCGGGGCAGGTCGCGGATCGCGGCGACATGTGCGGCGATGCGGTCGTAGTGGCGGAAGGTCCGCTCGCCGGGGTCGGTCGACGCATGGAAGAAGGACCCGGACTGCGCGACGGCCCCACTGATCCGCGGGTCGGTCAACGCCGCAAGAACCGCCGTGAGTCCGCCGAGCGATGCCCCGAGGACGGTCACGGGCCCGGACCTCGGGAACCGGTCGTCGAGCTCCTGGAGGACGGGCCCCGTCAGCTCCTGGAGGAAGGCGTGGGAGCCGGCGTAGGACTCCTCCCGCCGGGTCGCGGACAGGAGCGCCAACCGGACCGGCGGGACGTGCCCCTCGGCGATCAGATGCGCGCAGAGTCGGGTGAGCGACGCATACCTGTCGTAGTCCGGACCATCGAGGACGAGGAGGAGGCCGGCCGGCTCGGACGCGACCAGTCCGGCCGGTGACCAGACGGTCAGCTCGACCGAGGCCGTGAACGGCCTCGTGGCCGGCATCGGGTCATACCGTCCTGGCGCGACCTCCGCCGACGTCCACGCCGGCGGCCGGTACCCGGGCGCCCGCCAGACCGACCGGTGCCCGTCTGGGGTGTCGACGAGGTCGGCGTTGGCGGGATCGAGGACCGTGACCACGCGGTGGCCGCGCGTCACCTCGAACCGGTACTCGAACCGGTCGACGGGCGGGCGCGGGAGGGAGATCTCCCAGTCCCCCGTGCCCATCCGGCGAAAGGTCCGGTCTCCGGGGATCGCCGGGTCACAGAGGAGGCGCGCCGCGGTGTCCCGGGGTCCGGACGGGAAGCCGAGAACGATCTCTCCGCTCGGTCGGGACCATCGATTCGCAGGCGACGGGCTCAGAAGAGGGCACTCATCAGAGCCGTCCGGGCGCGGCGCACCCGGTCGTCGGCGGGCCCGACGACGTCGAACAGGCCGATCAGGTGGGTCCGCACGCGTTCGCGGTCCGGCCCGGAGGTCACCCGCACGAGGTCGACGAGGCGGGTGAACGCGTCGTCGATATGGCCGCCGAGCACGTCGAGATCGGCGACTCGGAGCACCGCCTCGACATCCCGGGGGTCTGCCGCTGCTGCGGCGCGCGCCTGTTGGAGATCGACACCCTGGGTCCGCTGCAACAGCGCCACCTGCGCCAGGCCGAGGCGTGCGTCGTCGTCACCCGGATCTTCCGCCAGAGCCGACTCGTATGCGGTGCGTGCGGCGTCGAGATCGCCCGCCTCGATGGCGGCGAACGCGGCCTCGTGATGGACCGACACCGGCTCGTCAGCCGGCGACGTGTCGCCGGACTCGGGGATGGAAACGCTGCCCGTGACGCCCTGCTGGGTGGCCAGCTCGACCAGCTGGTCGAAAACCCCGGCAACCTCCTCGCGGGAGTACACCCCCCCGAAGAGGGGCACGGGTCGGGCCTTGACCAGACCGAGCACCACCGGGACGCTCTGCACCTGGAACGCCTGCCGGATCGCGAGCTCGGAGTCGATGTCGGCCGCCATGACCTGCAGGCGGCCACCCTTGCCGTCGGCGGCGGACCGCACGACGTCGACGAAGTCCACCGACTCCTGGATCGCGCTCGAGTAGAGCACCAGGACGGCTGCCACCGACGTGGTCGTCGCGACCGCCTGTTGGAAGGTGGCGTCGGTGACGGCTATGACCGCGCCACCCGGTGCGGCATCCCCATGAGCGGGGCCCGCGGAGGTCGCAGTACTCCCGGAAGAGGTGGTGCGCTTCTTGAGTCCGGACAGGTCGACTGCGCCGCGCAGGGCGGCTGCGGTGAAGGGAGTGGACATGTCAGCCATTCTCCCCCACGGTCACGCCCCCTCAGCGCGCCGGAGGATCTCCTCGGCGCCGATGAGCTCGCCCGGGGCATCGGCCGGGACGACGAGCACGACGTTCTCGAGATACTCGGCCGAGAAGCCGTCGGTCACGACGTCCTCGCCGGAGAGGTCCTGGAGGCGGTCGTCCTCGACCTGCAGCTCCTTGGCCTCGTCGGTGAGCGTGATGGAGTCGGTGCGCATCATCTGGCCGAACACGACGAGCCCGCCGTCGGCCGTCCGGAAGCTCACCGTCGCGTTGTCGATGACCCCGTGGGTCTGGGACAGGTCGCCGAGATCGCCCAGCTGGTCGTCCTGCTCCTTGGCGTTCTGCAGCAGGCTGGTCGCGAAGATGTCGTCGTGGGACACGGTGGTCACCTCCGCGGGCTCGGGGTAGGCCAGGCCGGCGGCGTAGTCCTCCATGATCGCCGAGGCGTCCGTGGGCTCCTCGTCCGTGGCGGACTCGAAGGTCGCACCGTCGGTGATCTCGCCGAGTGACGGGATCGAGGTGCCGGCGAGCATCGGAGCCGTGGCGAAGTGGACGTACTGCTCCGTGGGGCCGGTCGAGACGAGGACATGGAGTGACTGGACCTGGGTGGTCTCGTCCAGCGTCGCGGCCAGGATGGCGCGTGGCCAGTCCTGCGCCTCGGACATCGCCAGGATCGTGGGCGTCGCGGGCACGACGACCGGTGCGGCCGTGCTCTCGGTTGCTCCGGGCTCGGCTGCCTTCGCCCGGGCCAACCGGAGCGCGGGTCCGGCCTGGATCGCGTCGCGCTGTTCCGACGTCGTAGCTTCCGCGGACTGCGTGAGCACCCGGGCGGCGATGCGCTCGGCGGCTTCGACCCGCAGCGGTGCGCCGACCTCGGCGTTCTCGGTCGGCGCCGGCTGCAGGTGCACGATGCGCTCCTCGATGCCGCAGCCGGTCAGCGCGAGCACGCCAGAGGTCGCGAGGACGAGGGCGATGCGTCGGGCGCGGGTCATCGGGCCACCTCCTCGGACGAGCGACGGGCTCTGAAGACGACGAGCGCGAGTCCGATGAGGACGGCGAGCAGGCCCCCGAAGACCAGCGCGAGCGCCTGGTAGAACCAGGCCGGGTTGGTCCAGGTCATGGTCAGGTCGGTGAGGGAGCTGCCCTCGGGGGTGGTGATGATCATGGTCTCGGGGGCGCTCTCGAGGTCGGCCTCGACCTGTGCCGAGCCGTCGGTCGTGCTCTGGCTGCGCCACAGGTCCGCGGTCGCGGGCACAACGGGGTCCTCGGTGCCGTCGGTCGTGGTCGTCAGAGCCCAGTCCCGGACCTCGACGCCGGTCACCCGGCTGTGCCGGGTGTCACCGAGAAGAGCATCCGCGTCGGACGGGCTCGCGATGGAGACGGTGACGGGAACCGCGGAGTCCGCCGACGCGGTGATCGTCAGCGGGATGTCGGTGCGGGCGTTCGTGTCGGGGCCGATGACGACCGGCATCTCGGGGCTGGGTGTCGTGCTGAAGCTGGCCGCGCCCTCGGTCCCCAGGGCGCGGGCGAACCAGCCGCCGACGACGAGGGCCGAGAGTCCGGCGAGGATGAGGACGACGCCGAGCAGGCGTCGCAGGATGGTGGTCACGGTGGAGGTCCTTCGTGGCTGGGGTGGCGCAGGTCGCGTCGAACGCGATGATCCCGATCGATCTCGATCAGGCCGGTCGGTCGACCATGACGTGGAGACCGGAGCGCGTGTATCACCCTCCACGATGGCAAACAACCACCCTAGGTCACAAATCGGCAACGTTTCAGGGAACGTTCAGCCTCATCGCAGGGTTCCCGTCGGCCGCGTCCCGATGTGCCTCGGCGAGCGCCGCCACCAGGCCGTCTGCCGCGGTGTAGGGATCACCCTCCCCGGCCACGAGCGCCTCGGCGAGATCGCGCAGTCGATGACCGGCTCGGAGGTCCCCCATTCGGCTGCGCAGTGACGCAACGGCGATCGCCTCGATCTCATCGGCCGCTCGACGAACTCGGCGGCGGTGCAGGGTCCCGGTCTTCTCCATCCACGCGAGGTGGCGGTCGATCGCCTCCAGCACGTCGTCGACGCCGACCCCAGTCGGGGCGACGGCCTTGATGACCGGGGGACGCCAGAGCCCCGGCTCGGTACGGTCCCCGAGGCTGATCATGTGGCGCAGGTCGCGGACGGTGGCGTCGGCACCGTCGCGATCCGCCTTGTTGACGACGAAGATGTCGCCGATCTCCAGGATCCCCGCCTTGGCCGCCTGGATGCCGTCGCCCATCCCGGGCGCGAGGAGCACGATGGAGGTGTCGGCGAGACCGGCGATCTCGACTTCGCTCTGCCCGACGCCGACGGTCTCCACGAGGATGACGTCGCACCCCGCGGCGTCGAGGACCCGGAGGGCCTGCGGCGTCGCCCAGGAGACACCGCCGAGATGTCCGCGACTTGCCATGGACCGGATGTAGACCCCCGGGTCGAGAGCATGGTCGGACATCCGGATCCTGTCCCCGAGGAGCGCGCCCCCGGAGAACGGGGAGCTGGGGTCGACCGCCAGGACGCCGACCCGCTGTCCTCGCTTGCGCAGAGCACCGACCAGTGCGTTCGTCGTGGTGGACTTGCCGACACCGGGTGACCCGGTGATGCCCAGAACGTGGGCGTGACCGGCGTGGGGCGCCAGGGCAGCCATGACCTCGCGCAGCGCCGGGTGCGCATCCTCGACCAGCGAGATCAGGCGGGCGACGGCACGCGGGCGTCCGGCCCTGGCCTGCTCGACCAGGACGCCGACGTCCACCGTGCGGTGGGCGGTGACGGTGCTCAGTCCTCAGCCCTGCGCCGGAACCCGAACGATGAGCGCGTCGCCCTGACCTCCGCCACCGCACAGAGCCGCAGCACCCACGCCGCCGCCGCGTCGTCGCAGCTCGAGTGCGAGGTGGAGGGTGATCCTGGCCCCCGACATGCCGATCGGGTGCCCCATCGCGATGGCTCCGCCGTTGACGTTGACTTTGTCGGGATCCAGCCCGAGCTCCTGCGTCGATGCGAGCCCGACGGCTGCGAAGGCCTCGTTGATCTCGACGAGGTCCAGATCGTTCGGAGTGATACCTTCCTTCGCGCACGCGGCCTCGATGGCGCGGGCCGGCTGGCTCTGCAGCGTCGAGTCGGGGCCGGCCACGACACCGTGCGCGCCGATCTCGGCGAGCCATGAGAGGCCGAGCTCCTCGGCCCTGGACCGCTTCATCACGACGACCGCGCACGCCCCATCGGAGATCTGGGAGGCCGAGCCGGCTGTGATGGTGCCGTCCTTGCGGAACGCCGGACGGAGGGCGCCCAAGGACTCGGCCGTGGTGTCGGCGCGGATGCCTTCGTCGGAGCGGAACTCCACGGGGTCGCCCTTGCGCTGAGGAATGAGGACCGGGACCACCTCGTCATCGAGATAGCCGTCCTTCCATGCGGCAGCGGCGAGCTGGTGGCTCCGCGCCGCGAACTCGTCCTGCTCGGTTCGGGTGAACTCGAGAGGCGAGGTGTTGGCCTGTTCGGTGAGCAGACCCATCGCCTGGTCCGTGAAGGCGTCCCAGAGTCCGTCGAGGGCCATGTGGTCACGCATCGTGACATCGCCGTACTTGAAGCCGTCACGGGATTTCTCGAGGAGGTGCGGCGCATTCGTCATGGACTCCTGTCCACCCGCGACGACGACGTCGAACTCACCGGCCCGGATCAGCTGGTCGGCCAGCGCGATCGCGTCGATTCCGGAGAGGCACACCTTGTTGATGGTCAACGCCGGAACCGTCATGGGGATGCCGGCCTTGGTGGCCGCCTGACGGGCCGGGATCTGGCCTTCCCCGGCGGTGAGGACCTGCCCCATGATCACGTAGTCGACCTGGTCAGCGGCCACCCCGGCCTTCTCGAGTGCGCCTCTGATGGCGAAGCCGCCGAGGTCGGAACCGCTGAAGGACTTCAGGGAGCCGCTCATCCGTCCCATAGGGGTGCGGGCGCCGGCGACGATGACGGTGGGATCGGCGGACATGGTGTGCCTTTCACGTAGACGGGGTGCGCGAACGGCCGTCGTGACACTGCCGCGCTGGGCTGACCGGACCACATCGACCTCGAGTCATGCCTGACCACGACTCTAGCGAGAGGGTCCGGCACGCCACAGTCCCCCAGCCGTGACCCTGGCTACACCCGGGCCCCACCTTCCTCCGCGGTCCGCTTGCTCACTACCGTGGGTGCATGGGCACCGATTCCTCCCCCGACCTGTTCACGGCGATCGACCACGTGGGCGTCGCGGTATCCGACCTCGACGCCGCCGTCGACTTCTACTCGACGACCTACGGGATGCGCCTCCTCCATGAGGAGGTCAACGAGGAGCAGGGGGTGCGCGAGGCGATGATGGCGGTCGGCGACAGCGGATCGTGCATCCAGCTGCTCGCACCCCTGTCCCCCGAATCCACCATCGCGAAGTTCCTGGACCGGTCCGGCCCCGGCATCCAACAGCTCGCCTACCGGGTCCGAGACATCGAAGCGGTCAGTGCCACCCTTCGCGAGCGCGGGATGCGTCTGCTCTACGACTCGCCCAAGCGCGGCACGAGCGACAGCAGGGTCAACTTCATCCACCCCAAGGACGCCGGCGGCATTCTGGTCGAGCTCGTCGAACCCTCGGAGAGCAGCCACTGAGCGCAGGCTGCGGGCGGTCTGCGCTTCCGGCGGGACGCTGCGCCGACGGTGTCGAGGTCGCTCACGCCCTGACTTTCGGACATCCGACCGGGCGGGTCACGCACAGAGCGATCCGACGGGCAGGGAGGTCAGAGGCGGCGGCGGCGGTTACGCATGACGACGACGAGGGCCGCCACCGCGAACGGCAACCACAGGATCCCGGCCAGCACGCTGATGGCCGACAGGGCGTTGTAGGCCCACACATCGGTCGCGGCCACCGCCTTGGCGTGCTCGTTCGCCCACCACGCCAGACCCAGGAGGGCACCACCCAGCGTGAGCTGCAGGAGCGGCGGACCGAACGAGGTCGGCTGCTTCGGTGGGTGGCCCGGCAGATAGGGACTCACCCGCTCAGGATGACATGCCGAGGGTCCCATGGCGAGAGTCCTTTCCGCATGCTGCGAGACCGCCGGCCCGCCTCGGCGTGAGACGTGTCTCAGAGCGGACCGGAGGTCGCCCGGGGATAGGTAGGTTCACTGCCCATGGAGCAGATTCGCGAAGCCATTCTCAGCGGAGACCGAGCCCCGGAGACGTACTCCTCGATTCCATTGCCGGCGTCGTACCGAGGTGCCACGGTGCACAAGGACGAGGTCGGGATGTTCGAGGGCATGGAGAGCCGGGACAAGGACCCGCGCCGGTCCCTTCACATCGACGACGTCCCGATCCCCGAGCTCGCACCCGGAGAGGCACTCGTCGCAGTCATGGCGAGCGCGATCAACTACAACACCGTGTGGACCAGCATCTTCGAGCCGGTCTCGACCTTCGGTTTCCTCGAGCGGTACGGCCGGACCAACGAGTACGCCAAGCGCCACGACCTGCCGTACCACGTGGTCGGCTCCGACCTCGCCGGCGTCGTGCTGCGCACCGGTCCGGGCGTCCACCTGTGGAAGCCCGGTCAGGAGGTGGTGGCTCACTGCCTGTCCGTCGAGCTCGAGAACCACGACGGTCACAACGACACGATGATGGACCCCGAGCAGCGCATCTGGGGTTTCGAGACGAACTTCGGCGGTCTTGCGGAGCTGGCGATCGTCAAGGCCAACCAGCTGATGCCGAAGCCCGCCCATCTGTCGTGGGAGGAGGCTGCCTCGCCGGGCTTGGTGAACAGCACCGCATACCGCCAGCTCATCTCGAAGAACGGGGCGGGGATGAAGCTCGGTGACCGGGTACTCATCTGGGGGGCGTCGGGCGGGCTCGGTTCCTACGCGACGCAGATGGCGCTCGCCGGCGGCGCCACTCCCATCTGCGTCGTGTCCTCGGCGGAGAAGGCCGACATCTGTCGGAGCATGGGCGCCGAGCTCATCATCGACCGACGCGAGGAGGGCTACCGCTTCTGGAACGACGAGGGCACGGCGCAGAACCCGAAGGAGTGGCAGCGCCTCGGCAAACGTATCCGCGAGCTCACCGGCGGGCACGATGTCGACGTCGTCTTCGAGCACCCGGGCCGGGAGACGTTCGGGGCAAGTGTCTACGTGACCCGCAAGGGCGGCATCATCACCACGTGCGCCTCGACCAGTGGCTACATGCACGAGTACGACAACCGATACCTGTGGATGAACCTCAAGAGGATCATCTCGAGCCACTTTGCGAACTACCGGGAGGCGTGGGAGGCCAACGAGCTCATCGACCGAGGCCTCATCCACCCCACGCTCTCACGGACCTACAGCCTGGACGAGGTCGGCCAGGCCGCGCTCGACGTGCACCACAACCTCCACCAGGGAAAGGTGGGCGTCCTCGCGCTCGCCCCGGCGCCGGGGCTCGGGGTCTCCGACCCCGAGAAGCGTTCCCGGTTCGAGTCGGCCATCAACCGCTTCCGCGGAGCCTGAACGTCGTCTCGACGACGCAAGGGCACCATGAGGGCCCGCCTGCCGATCGGTGATCGGCGGGCGGGCCTATCGTTGGGATCGTGAGGTCACCCCGGGGCGCACTGCGTCGGTTCAACGCCTACCGACAACGGCAGCGGCAGATCCTCCACGAGAGCAACCACCCGCGCCGTCTTCGAACCGCACCGTCCGCCGTGGCCGTGGGTGCCGGCGACGGCGCCGCGGGCCGTCCAGGCACCCGGGACCCGGTCGGGGAAACGCTGCGCGGGCCCACCGCGGATCCCCGAGCCGCCGAGAAGCCCGGAGGCGCCGGGTCCGCAGCGGGGACCGCGGCCGACAGCACCGCTGCGCGTGGAGACGCAACAGGTCCGATCAGCGCCGCGACCGTCGAGCCGGCCGCCGAGGTTCGCTCCGACCACACGGCTCATACCGGCCCAGCGAGTCCGGGACCGGAGCGGGCGGACCCGCGCGTCCCGTACGGCCTCGCGGGGCGCCCCTTCGACCGTCAGTCACCGTTCTACTTCGGCTTCCTGGCCACGATCGGGGCGCTGGTCGCCTGGACCCTGTTCCAGCTCGTCGGTCGGTTGACGACGATGATGACCATCCTCGCCGTCGCCCTCTTCCTCACCCTGGCCCTCAATCCGATGGTGGAGCGGCTGCTCACGCGAGGAGTCCGTCGGTCCGTGGCCGTCATCGCCGTGTTCTCGGGCGTCATCGTCACCACTGTGCTCGTCGCCATGCTCGTCGTCCCGCCGGTCATTTCCGAGGGAACCGCGCTCTTGGGTCAGGTGCCCGAGTACTTCACCCGGGTCCTACAGTCGCCATGGCTCCAACGGCTCGACGCGGACTACCAGGTCGTCGAACGAGCCCAGGAGGAGTTCACCAAGCGAATTCAGGACGGGAGCCTCGTCGCCCAGATCTTCGGTGGGGTACTCGGCGCTGGTCGGGCCGTCGTCAACGGCGTGTTCCAGGTCTTGACGATTCTCATCCTCACCCTGTACTTCCTTGCGACGCTGCCACGGATCAAGCACGCCGCATACGCCGCTGTGCCCGCCTCGCGCCGTCCCCGCATCGTGTCGCTGTCCGAGGAGATCATGCGCCGGACCGGCGCCTACGCGGCTGGCCAGGGCCTCGTCGCGACGATCAACGCGCTGTGCAGCTACATCATGATGACCATCGTCGGCATTCCCTATGCCGCGGTCCTGGCCGTCGTGGTCGGGCTGTTCGGCCTCATCCCCATGGTCGGTGCCGCGATCGGGGCTGTCGTGGTGGGAATCATCGCCTTCTTCTACGAGCCCCGCATGGCTCTCATCGTCGCGGTCTACTACATCGTCTACCAGCAGATCGAGAACTACGTCATCGTCCCGCGGATCATGACCTCGACGGTCTCGGTCCCCGGAGCGGTGACGATCGTCGCCGCTCTGGCCGGCGGCACCCTGCTCGGCGTGGTCGGCGCGCTCTTGGCGATCCCTGTCGCAGCGGGCCTGCTCCTGCTCTATGAGGAGGTGCTGCTCCCGCGTCAACGGCAGCACTGATCAACGGCAGCACTGATCAACGGCAGCATGATCGACGGCCGCACCGGAGCAGGGGCAGGACCGGCACGGTATTGGACCCGGTCCGAGGCAGCGGTCCTGGCGAGGCACGGACGGCCGTCTCAGGCGTACGTCCGGAAGCCACGTCCGGTCTTGCGGCCGAGATACCCGGCGGTCACGAGGTGCTCGAGCAGCGGAGCCGGAGCGAATCCAGGCTCGCGGAACTCGACGTACAGCTCGCGCTCGATGGCCAGTGAAACGTCGAGGCCCACGACATCGAGGAGCTCGAACGGTCCCATCGGGAGACTGCAGCCGGTCTTCATGGCGGTGTCGATGTCGTCGGCCGACGCGTAGTTCGCCTCGAGCATCTTGATCGCGTCGTTCAGGTAGGGGAAGAGCAGAGCGTTGACGATGAAGCCGCTGCGGTCTCCGCACGTCACCGCGACCTTGCCAAGCCGGCGGCACAGGTCCTGGACCGTGGCCACGACCTCGGGTGAGGTGGAGACGGTGTGCACCACCTCGACGAGCTTCATCACCTGGGCGGGGTTGAAGAAGTGCATGCCGACGACATCCTCGGGCCGCGCCGTCACTTTGGCACAGTCGATGATCGGCAGCGAGGAGGTGGTCGTCGCCAGGATGGCCCCCGGCTTGCAGATGCGGTCGAGGTCCCTGAACAGCTCCTGCTTCACCGCGAGGTCTTCGGCGATCGCCTCGACGACCAGGTCGACCGACGCCAGGCGGTCGCGACTGGTCACACCCGTGATCCGGGCGAGGACCGCGTCGGCATCGGCGGCGGTCATCCTGCCCTTGTCGATCATGCGGGCATTGGATCGCTCGATGGCCGCGCGTACGGCTGCCACCTTCTCGTCGGTCCGAGCGACGAAGACGACGTCGTGCCCGGACTTCGCGAAGACCTCGATGATGCCGGTCGCCATCGTTCCTGAGCCGACGACGCCGACGGTGGCCACCGGACGGAGCCGGACGCCTTCCGGTATCTCACCCGATGGCGTCTGGGCGTCGGGGACCACGACCGGGCTCCCGGGCGCTTCGTACGTGTAGAAGCCCTGTCCGCTCTTGCGGCCTTTCAGACCCGCGCTGACCATCTGCTTGAGGATGGGCTGCGGCGCATGCAGTCGGTTGCGTCCCTGCCGGTACATCGTGTCGAGGATCTCGTAGGCCGTGTCGAGACCGATGAGGTCGAGCAGGGCGAGCGGACCCATCGGGTATCCACAGCCGAACCGCATGGCCGCGTCGAGGTCCTCCCTGCTCGCGTACCTGCTGTCGTACATGGCCACCGCGTGGTTGAGGTAGCCGAACAGCAGGGCGTTGGCGATGAAGCCGGCGCGGTCCCCGACGACGACCGGTCTCTTCCCCAGACGCTCGGCGAACGCCTTCACGGCGTCGAGCACCTCGTCCGCGGTGACGACGGTGCGGATGATCTCGACGAACTGGAGCACCGGAGCCGGGTTGAAGAAGTGCATCCCGACGACACGCTTGGGGTTCGTCGTGGCGACCGCGATCTCGGTCACGGGCAAGGACGAGGTGTTGGTCGCCAACACGGCCTCAGGGCCGACGATGGCGTCCAGCCGGGTGAACACGGACTTCTTGAGCTCGAGACTCTCGGGCACCGCTTCGACGACGAGGTCGGCGCCCGCGAGGTCCTCCAGACTCGTCGTGTATCTCACCCGGGAGTGGAGGGAGTCGTAGGCCTCTTGGTCCATCTTTCCTCGCTCCAGGGCTCGTCCCGTGCTGGCGGCCAGCACTCCACGACCCCGGTCGACCCCCGCATCGTCCACCTCGACGGCTACCACGTCGATACCGTTACGAGCGAAGACCTCCACGATCCCGGCACCCATCGTGCCAAGGCCGATCACACCGACGGTCGAAAAGTCACGAGTCATGGCCAGATCCTCGCAGAGCCCCTGGGCGGACCGCAGTCAGTCGAGGCGTGACCCTTCTTACTCTCCGGTCTCCCTCGGTTACACGCGTCGAGAACGACCTACCACGAGCGTCCGGACCCGACGAGAGCGTGCTCAAGATCGAACCGCTGAGCCGCGGACAGTGGCAGGCCACGCCGTGGCGGGGGAATCTCGCTGACCTCGCAGAGCTCGAGCAGGACCCTGTCGTAGGCGATGACCCAGCTGCGAAGCCGCTCGGCCTTCGCGGGTCGGCAGCTGGCGTACTCGGCCTGGATGCAGTCCGCGATCCGTCTCAGCTCGAGCTCGAGCAGGACCGCTCTGGTCGGTTCGCTCACGGTCGAACGCGGGCGCCTCGGACGCAGTGCAGCGAGGATGCGGACGGGGCGGGGTGGGACGCCGTCGAGCAACCACCCGAGAAGCCACCGCGCCAGCACGATTCCCACGACGAACCACATGACGGTCGTGGCGAAGCCCATCACCGCCTCCTCCGTGTGGGTCGAGCCGATGGCCTCAGTGTCCCTCGTGTACCCCGGCGCGACAAGACCCCGTAGGCTGGTCCGCCGTGCGACTCGTGATTGCCCGGTGCTCCGTCGACTACGATGGCCGACTGTCTGCGCACCTGCCCCTCGCGACCAGACTTCTCATGGTCAAGGCCGACGGATCGGTTCTTGTCCACAGTGACGGCGGTTCCTACAAGCCCCTGAACTGGATGTCGCCTCCGTGCGCGATGGCGGAGCGGGAGCCGGAGGAGCACGAGCGAGGCGAGGGCGCCGAGATCGTCTGGAGCGTGCAGCACAGCAAGGGCGAGGATCGGCTCCGCGTCCTCATTCACGAAGTCCTGCACGACTCGTCCCATGAGCTCGGCATCGACCCCGGGCTGGTCAAGGACGGTGTGGAGGCTCACCTGCAGCGGCTTCTGGCCGAGCACATCACTGCGCTCGGCGAGGGGTACACCCTGATTCGTCGGGAGTTCATGACGGCGATCGGACCCGTCGACATCCTCGCTCGCGACGGACGCGGGTCCACGGTGGCGATCGAGATCAAGCGACGTGGCGAGATCGACGGCGTCGAGCAGCTCACGCGATACGTGGAGCTGATGAACCGTGATCCCCACCTGGCCCCCGTCACCGGGGTCTTCGCGGCTCAGCAGATCAAGCCGCAGGCCCGCACGCTCGCCGAGGACCGCGGTATCCGGTGCGTCGTCCTCGACTACGACGAGCTCCGAGGTATCGACGGGTCGGAACACCGACTCTTCTGAGTTGTGCCGTGAGGCCCACCGCCAGCCGGCCCGGACCGTGCTCATCGCGCGAGGACTGCGCTCCTGCCGCGGTCGGAGAGGTCACGGATCGCGCGGCGGGAGGATACGGGTTCCGTCGTCTCCCATCTCGAGACGGACGAGGTCGAGACTCGCGGCGGTGGCGTCGGGACCAACCGCGCGTGCACCCCCCTCACCGCCCGCGACGGTCGCGGACCGAGCTCCCGACCTGACCCACCGCCCGTTCGGTCCGACAGCCGGCGCACGGTCGACCACAAGGACTGTTTCGCCACGGTGTCCGTCGGAGATCGCCTGCCATCCTTCGGCCCCGGGCACGACCTCGGTCGGTGGGGCCAGGCCGAGGCGAACCGCCAGCCGCGCGGCCGTCACGGTTGCGACGCGGCTCCCGGTGGAGTACACCGCCGCCACATTCTCCTCGCGCAGCAGGTCGGCGACCCGCACGTCCGCGTCCTCGACCTGAGCGTCGTCAGCGAGCGCAACGATGACGACGACGGCCGGACAGTGCAGGGCCACGGAAGGATGCCCCCCGACTCGTCACGCAGGCTCGACGACGAGTGGGGTGAGTGCCCGCGACTCGCGGATGATGTCGACGAATCGACCCATGATGTCGTTGAGGCCGAAGTCCTTCGGGGTGAAGACGGCTGCGACCCCGAGCCGACGCAGGCGAACGGCATCGGCCTCCGGGATGATCCCGCCCACGACCACAGGCACATCACCCGCGCCGGCTTCCCGCAGCCCGTCGAGCACCTCCGGCACGAGTTCCATGTGCGAACCGCTGAGGATGGACAGACCCACGAGGTGGACGTCCTCGGCCACCGCTGCGGACACGATCTGGGCGGGTGTGAGTCTGATGCCTTGGTAGACGACTTCGAAGCCCGCATCCCTCGCTCGGACGGCCACCTGTTCAGCGCCGTTGCTGTGCCCGTCCAGCCCGGGCTTGCCGACAAGGACGCGCAGCCGCTCGCCCAGCTCGTCCGCCGTGCGCGACACCGCCGCGCGGACGCCGTCCAGCGTCCCCGACCCTGCATCGGCCACCCCCACCGAGCCGCTCACCCCGGTTGGCGCACGGTATTCGCCGAACACCTCCCTCAGGGTCGCGGTCCACTCACCCACGGTCACCCCGGCCCGGGCGCACTCGAGCGAGGCGGGCATGAGGTTCACCGATGTCTCGGCCGCTGTGCGCAGCGCCCGGAGCGCCGCCGTCGCGCGCGTGCGGCGCCCCTCGTCCGCATCCCGATCCGCTCGCCAGCCTCGTACGGCCGCGACGGCCTTGGCCTCGACGTCGGCATCCACCGTCTGGATGGCGGTGTCGAGGTCGGCGGTGAGGGGACTCGGCTCGCTGGTCTCGAAGCGGTTCACGCCGACGACGACATCGAGGCCGTTCTCGATGCGCTGACGACGTGCTGCGTGCGAGGCGACCAGCGCGGACTTCATGTAGCCGGTTTCCACTGCCGCGACGGCTCCACCCATGTCCTCGATGCGAGTCATCTCTGCACGGGCTCCCTCGACGAGCTCCCGCACCTTGGCTTCGACGACCTCCGATCCGGTGAAGATGTCGTCGTACTCGAGCAGATCGGTCTCGAACGCAAGCACCTGTTGCATCCGAAGAGACCACTGTTGGTCCCACGGGCGAGGCAGTCCGAGGGCCTCGTTCCAGGCCGGGAGCTGGACCGCGCGGGCGCGCGCGTCCTTGGAGAGCGTGACCGCGAGCATCTCGAGGAGGATGCGCTGGACATTGTTCTCCGGCTGCGCTTCGGTGAGCCCGAGGGAGTTGACCTGCACCCCATAGCGGAACCGCCGCTGACGGGGTTCGGAAACGCCGTAGCGGTCGCGGGTCAGCTCGTCCCAGAGCGAGACGAAGGTCCTCATCTTGCACATCTCCTCGACAAAGCGCACGCCGGCGTTGACGAAGAAGGAGATCCTGGCGACGACCGCACCGAAGTCCTCCGGCGCGACCACCCCCGTGTCCCGGACCGCGTCGAGGACCGCGATCGCGGTGCTCATCGCATAGGCGATCTCCTGGACCGGCGTCGCCCCCGCCTCCTGCAGGTGATAGCTGCAGATGTTCGTCGGATTCCATCTCGGCATGTGCTCGACCGTGTAGGTCACCATGTCGGTGATCAGCCGCATCGACGGACCGGGCGGAAAGACGTAGGTACCCCTCGACAGGTACTCCTTGATGATGTCGTTCTGCGTCGTACCGGCAAGCTGTCGAACCACCTCGTCGGGACTGCACCCCGCAGCGACGGCCTGTTCCTCAGCAACGACCTGGTACAGCGCGAGGAGGTACATCGCGGTGGCGTTGATGGTCATCGAGGTGTTCATCTCCTCGAGTGGGATCCCGTCGAAGAGACGGCGCATGTCGCCGATGTGGGAGATCGGCACGCCGACCTTGCCGACCTCACCGCGAGCCAGGACGTGGTCGGGGTCGTAGCCGGTCTGGGTCGGCAGGTCGAACGCCACCGACAGGCCGGTCTGCCCCTTCGCCAGGTTGCGTCGGTAGAGCTCGTTGCTCGCGGTAGCGCTCGAATGGCCCGCGTAGGTCCTCATCACCCAAGGGCGGTCCCGTTGGGCTCGGCCGGTCCGGGTCGACGAATCGTTCTCGGGCGCAGTCATGCTCCCGAACATACAAGCCGATCAGGTCGCACGGCGCCCGCCTGTGACGAGCGCAACCAGGCGCTCCAGGGGCCCAGCGCCGAGGATGCGTCGCCATGCGATCATCACGACACTCGGCACGACGACGAGTGCCGCAAGACTGAGCATCGCGAGCCACTCCGAGGTCAGCCAGCCCTGCCAGTCCATCAGCGGCCGCAGCACGATGAGCTGAAGCACGTACACGCTCAGGGCGATCGCGCCGAGATCGGCGACCCAGGTCCACACCGGAACCGCCGGCCGCCCCCCGAAGGCGACGACGCCCGAGACCATCGCGACCGCGATCAGGACCAGGGTGAGGTCGCTCAGCTGGTCACTGACGTCACCCGACAGCTCGGTCCCTCCGAGGGCTCCCGTTGCCGCGACGATCAGCAGGCACGCAGCCGCAACCGGGGTGGCGACGAGCGCGAGGGCACGCGGGCGTGACACGAGACCGCTCGTCGCGACGAGGGCCCCCAGTGCGAAGAACGGGAGCAGTGAGACGGCGCGGTAGCTGCTGCCGGCGATGAAGGCGGCCCGGAGTTCCTCGAGCCCTCCGGTGGTCCCGTTCGAAAGCCTGTCGGGTGCGAGCTCGCCCGTGATCCAGGGAGCCGCCACGAACAGGAACAGGGTGAGGCCCGCCAGGAGCCACACCAGGGTGGTGTCGCCGAGCTCGCTGCGTCGGATCGCCGCTCCCGCCAGGGCTGCGACGGGGATGCCGATGATCATGAGCACACCGAGCACCTGGAGCACAACGGCGACCCAGGTGTTGAGCTCGACGACGAGTACCCCGATCGCATAGACGACGACACCGCGACCTATATCGACCAGGACCCGGCGCACAGGATCCTCGGCGACCTCGTGGCGAGCCCAGACGAGAGCTGCAGCCGCGCCCATCGCGAAGCCGAACAGCGGAGAGGCCACCCGGTTGATCGACGAGGTGAGCAGGAGGACCGGCTCCGAGAGGGTGAGGGTGACCAGGAAGGGCAGGCCGTGTGCGATGAGCATGCAGAGTATCGCCGTTCCGCGCAGGACATCGAGCAGCGGAACGCGCGCGGTACGGGTCGCGAGAGGGGTCGCCGACCGGTCGAGGCTCACGACACGTGACCTTAGCGGGACCGCGACCAAGTGGATGGTCGGCACGTCTGAGAGGCTGGGGTCATGGTCAACCTCACGAAGATCTACACCCGGACCGGCGACCAGGGAACCACGGGTCTGGGTGACTTCTCGCGCGTATCGAAGACCGATGTCCGACTGAGCGCATACGCCGACACCAACGAGGCGAACGCGGTCATCGGGGTCGCCCTGACCGCTTCCGGTCTGGGCGAGGACGTGTCACAGGTCCTGCGTCGCGTCCAGAACGACCTCTTCGACGTCGGTGCGGACCTGTGCATGCCGCTACAGGAGGTGTACGAGTACGAGCCGCTCAGGGTGCGTGCGGAGTGGATCGACGAGCTCGAAGAGGACTGCGACCGATACCTGGAGTCACTTCCGCCGCTGCGGTCGTTCATCCTGCCCGGCGGATCCGTGGCCGCTGCACACCTCCACCACGCGCTCACTGTTGTGCGGAGGGCCGAGCGATCGGCATGGGCGGCGGCGGAGCGTTACGGCACGGAGCCGGCGACCGAGAAGGGACACGGAGGCGTCAACCCTCTGGCCGCCACCTATCTCAACCGTCTCTCGGATCTGTTGTTCATCCTCGCGCGGGTCGCCAATATCGACACGACCGAAGGCGGGAGGCAAGGCGACGTTCTCTGGCAACCGGGTGGTGGCCGAATCGCCGAACCCGAGCGCCGTGGCCGCAACAGATCGGCACGGTCCGCGACCGACTGAGTCCAGACGCTCGAACAGGTCAGACGACGGAGTTGGCTCTCGGTGGTCCGGACTCGGCCCATGACCGGAGAGCGGGGTAAGCGCTGCGTTCGATCGCCAGCTCGACGCCCCCCGTGCGGCCCACCGCCGCAACCGAGATGATGACGGGATCTCGCAGACCCGGAACGCCACCGCCCGCTTTCCGCGGTGGTCCGATGTCCAGTGCGGCCCGGGGCCAGCTGCGAATCGGCTTCAGTCCGATCCCGAAGACGGCGAAACAGTCCAGCTCCGCGTGACCGAGTCTGATGAAGGCCGAGCGCCAGCGACCTCGCCCCTTGTCTCGCAGGCCACACGACAGGCTCGGTGCACTCGCCGCGATCCGCAGTCTGCGAACGAAGAAGTACCCGAGTAGCGCCGCACCGATGACCAGCCCGACGAGAAGTGCCCCTCCAACCGCTTCCGCGGCATAGAGGGGCACCTGCTCGACGTCATCGACGAGGTCGTCCACTGGCTCTGGCGAATCTCTGCCCGACGACGAACCTCGTCAGGAGGCGAGGTCGCCGGCGTCGACCTCTTCGGCCACGATGGTCACCCGGTCGTGGTCGACGGACAGGAATCCGGAGTCGATCCGCGCGGTGCGGACGCCATCGGTTCCGTTGATCTTGACCTCGCCCTCGACAAGGACGCCGAGGAGGGGTTGGTGGCCCGGCATGATCCCCAGCTCCCCGGAGAGGGTTCGGGCTCGCACGAGCGTCGCCTCGCCCTGGAACACGAGCCGATCCGCGGCGACGAGCTGGACCTCGAGGACGGACATCAGAGGTTCTTCTGGATCTCGGCCCACTGACGCTCGACATCGTCGAGGCCACCACACATGAAGAAGGCCTGCTCACCGATGTGGTCATAGTCGCCGTCGGCGATCTTGGCGAAGGCCTCGACCGTGTCGCTGAGCGGAACCGTCGACCCCTCGATGCCGGTGAACTGCTTGGCCACGTAGGTGTTCTGCGAGAGGAACCGCTGGATCCGGCGCGCCCTGTTGACGAGGATCTTGTCCTCCTCGGACAGCTCGTCGATACCGAGGATCGCGATGATGTCCTGGAGCTCCTTGTTGCGCTGCAGGATCTGCTTGACCCGAACCGCAGTGGAGTAGTGATCCTCGCTGATGTAGCGACGGTCGAGGATCCGGCTGGTCGACGTCAGCGGGTCCACGGCGGGGTAGATACCGAGTGAGGCGATCTCACGCGAGAGCTCGGTGGTGGCATCGAGGTGCGCGAACGTCGTCGCCGGGGCAGGGTCGGTGTAGTCGTCCGCGGGAACGTAGATCGCCTGCATCGAGGTGATCGAATGTCCACGCGTCGACGTGATGCGCTCCTGGAGCACACCCATCTCGTCGGCGAGCGTGGGCTGGTAGCCGACCGCGGAAGGCATCCGGCCGAGCAGGGTCGAGACCTCCGAGCCTGCCTGCGTGAAACGGAAGATGTTGTCGATGAAGAGGAGGACGTCCTGCTTCTGGACGTCGCGAAAGTACTCGGCCATGGTCAGCGCGGACAAGGCGACGCGGAGTCGGGTGCCCGGAGGCTCGTCCATCTGACCGAACACGAGGGCGGTCTGCCCGAGGACTCCCGCCTCCTCCATCTCCACCATGAGGTCGTTGCCCTCACGGGTCCGCTCGCCGACTCCGGCGAAGACCGAGACGCCACCGTGGTCACGCGCGACCCGGGCGATCATCTCCTGGATCAACACCGTCTTGCCCACGCCGGCACCGCCGAACAGGCCGATCTTCCCACCCTGGACGTACGGGGTCAGCAGGTCGATGACCTTGATACCGGTCTCGAACATCTGGGTCTTGGACTCGAGCTGGTCGAAGGCCGGAGCCTGTCGGTGGATCCCCCAGCGCTCGGTGATGTCGAGCGTCTCACCCTCCGCGAGGTTCATACAGACCCCGGTCGTGTTGAAGACGCGGCCGAGGGTGACGTCGCCGACGGGAACGGTGATCGGTCCGCCGGTGTCCTGGACCCGGGTGCCACGGACCAGTCCATCGGTCGGCTGCAGGGAGATGGCGCGCACCATGTTGTCGCCGATGTGCTGGGCGACCTCGAGGTTGATGAGCTTGGTCTCGCCGCCCAGCGCGACCTCGGTCGTGAGCAGGTTGTACTGCTCGGGCATCGCGTCGGCGGGGAACTCGACGTCGACGACCGGGCCGATGATGCGGGAGACCCGCCCCACGCCTCCCGGCGCCTGAGCCGTCGTCGAGGTCTCGGTGACAGTCGCAGTCATGTGGCTCTCTTCCTCACTTGCTCTCGGCGAGGGCGCTGGCGCCGCCGACGATTTCGCTGATCTCTTGGGTGATCTCGGCCTGACGGGCCTGGTTGGCCAGTCGGGTGTACTTCTTGATGAGCTCCTCGGCGTTGTCCGTAGCGGACTTCATCGCGCGCTGACGTGCCGCGAGCTCCGAGGCCGCGGACTGGAGCATGCAGTTGAACAGCCGAGCGTTGACGTACTTCGGCAGGAGGAGGTCGAGTGCCTCGTCGGGCGAGGGCTCGAACTCGTAGAGCGGAAGCAGGTCCTCCGGCTCCGGCGGCTCGGTTCCTTCGACGACCTCGAGGGGGAGCATCCGGATGACCTCGGGCTCCTGGGTGACCATGGAGACGAACCGGGTGAAGACGACATGGACCTCGTCGATCCCGCCCTCGTCTTCGGTGCTCTTGAGGAAGTCGCCGGTGAGTCGCCGACCCACATCCCGGGCGATGTCGAACCTCGGCTTCTCCGAGAAGCCGCTCCACTCCTGCGCGTACTCACGGCCGCGGAACTTGTAGTACCCGACGGCCTTCCGGCCCATGAGGTAGGGCACGACCTCCTTGCCTTCCTCGTCTCGCAGTCTCGCGATCAGTCGCTCGCTCTCCTTGAGGACCGAGGAGGAGTACGCGCCGGCCAACCCACGGTCGGACGTCATGATGACGACGCCGGCGCGCTTGACCTGGTCCTTCTCGCCGATGAGCGGGTGGTCCTCGCTCGAGTACGTCGCGACGGCCGACACGGCCCGGGTGATCGCCCGGGCATACGGAGACGACTCGCGCACGGCCTGCTGGGCCTTGACGACACGGCTCGCCGCCATGAGCTCCATGGCCCGGGTGATCTTCTTCGTCGCGCTGACGGAGCGGATGCGCTGCCGGTACTCCCGGATCTGCGCTCCCATGGTGTTCCGCCTTCCTGTGGATCGTGAATGGGGTCGTCTGGTCAGTCCGTCACCGAGCGCGTCAGCGCTTCTGGATGACGATCTGCTCCTGGTCGGACTCCATGGCCTTCTCGGCCGCGTCTTCCTCGGCCTCGTTGCCGGCGACGAGACCGTCATGGCCCCGACGCTCGAAGCCCTTCTTGAACTCGTCGATCTCGCCCTGGAGTGCCTCGGCGGTCGAGTCCTCGAACGTGCCGGTCTCGCGAATCGCGTCGAGGAGCTCGCCACGGGAGCGGCGTAGGTGGTCGAGGAACTCGGACTCGAAACGTCGAACGTCCTCGACGGGCACGGAGTCCAGCTGCCCGGTCGTGCCCATCCAGATGGCGACAACCTGCTCCTCGACCGGGTACGGCGCCGACTGAGGCTGCTTCAGCAGCTCGACGAGGCGGGCACCTCGCGCCAGCTGAGCGCGGGAGGCCGGGTCGAGGTCGGACGCGAACATCGCGAACGCCTCGAGGGCGCGGTACTGCGCGAGGTCGAGCTTGAGTCGGCCGGACACGGACTTCATCGCCTTGATCTGTGCCGCGCCACCGACGCGGGACACCGAGACACCGACGTCGATGGCCGGGCGGACGTTGGAGTTGAAGAGGTCGGCCTGCAGGTAGATCTGGCCGTCGGTGATCGAGATGACGTTGGTCGGAATGTAGGCCGAGACGTCACCCGCCTTGGTCTCGATGATCGGCAGGCCGGTCATCGAGCCCGCACCGAGGTCGTCGGAGAGCTTGGCGCAGCGCTCGAGCAGGCGGCTGTGGAGGTAGAACACGTCGCCCGGGTAGGCCTCACGCCCGGGCGGCCGACGCAGCAGGAGCGAGACGGCTCGGTAGGCCTCGGCCTGCTTGGAGAGGTCGTCGAAGACGATGAGGACGTGCTTGCCCTGGTACATCCAGTGCTGGCCGATGGCGGAGCCGGTGTACGGAGCAAGGTACTTGAAGCCGGCGGAGTCCGAGGCGGGAGCGGCGACGATGGTGGTGTACTCCATCGCGCCGGCCTCCTCGAGGACACCGCGCACGGAGGCGATCGTCGAGCCTTTCTGACCGATCGCGACATAGATGCAGCGGACCTGCTTCGCCGGGTCCCCGGTCTCCCAGAACTCCTTCTGGTTGATGATCGTGTCGACGGCCACGGTGGTCTTGCCGGTCTGCCGGTCGCCGATGATGAGCTGCCGCTGGCCGCGCCCGATGGGCGTCATGGCGTCCACCGACTTCAGACCCGTCTGGAGCGGCTCGTGGACGGACTTGCGCTGCACGACGGTGGGCGCCTGGAGCTCCAACGCGCGCCGCTCCTCGGAGGCGATGTCCCCGAGCCCGTCGATGGGGGTGCCGAGTGGGTTGATGACACGGCCGAGGAACGCGTCACCGACCGGGACGGAGAGGACCTCGCCGGTGCGCTTGACCGCCTGACCCTCCTCGATCTTGGAGAAGTCACCGAGGATGACGACACCGATCTCGTGGACATCGAGGTTCAGCGCGATGCCGAGGGTTCCGTCCTCGAACTCCAGCAGTTCGTTCGTCATGGCCGAGGGCAGGCCCTCGACGTGGGCAATGCCGTCGCCGGCGTCGATGACGCGACCAACCTCTTCCCGGGATGCCGTCCCGGGCTCGTAGGACTGGACGTAGCTGTCCAGTGCGTCCCGGATCTCATCCGGACGGATCGAAAGCTCCGTCATGTCTGTCTCTTCTCCTCGATGTTCCGGTCCTGCTCCGGACCGGCGTCGTGTGCTGGCTGTGCTCGGGTGTCGTGCGTGGATCGGTGTCGTACGTGGGTGGGCTAGGCGCCCGTGATGTGTCTACGTGCCTCGTCGAGGCGTCGAAGGACGGTCCCGTCGACCACCTCGTCCCCGACCTGGACCCTTATCCCGCCGACGACGTTCGGGTCGATGACGATGTGCAGCACGACGGACTTCGTGTAGATCCGTTCGAGCGCCGTGCGCAGACGTGCCTGTTGCTGTTCGGTGAGGGGGGCGGCCACGGTGACGAGGGCGCTGAGCTGCTCCCGGCGGGTTGCCGCCAGGTCGAGGTAGCTCTCGAGAACGCGGTCGAGTCGACGTCCTCGAGGACTGGTCACAGCCTGCTCGGCGAGGCGGATGGTCTCCGGCTGCGCCTTGCCCTCCAGCAGTCCCCGGACCAGGGCAGCCTTGCCCTCGATGTCCGTGTTGCGGAGCGAGAGCGTGTCACGCAGGTCCGGGTCGCCTGCCACGATCCGCTCGAAACGGAACAGCTCGTCCTCGACGGCGTCGATCCTGCCCTCCCGCTCCGCCTGGGCGAGCACGGCCTGAACGCCCAGCGACTCGACAGTGTCGGCGAAATCGCCTTCCCGCGACCACCGGCCGGCAGCCGTGGCACCGAGCAGCTCGGTCGCCTCGGCACTGACCCGACCGCCGAACAGGCGCTGTGCGAGGACACGCTTGGCGGCCCCGTCCCGAGAGGGATCGGCCAGGGCACGCCGTAGTGATGGGTTCGCCTCGATGACGGCGGACACGGAGAACAGGTCCTCACCCAGGGCGATGCGGTCGCCCGTGCCGGTCAGGACGGCGTCGAACGCCTCCTGGACCGACGCGGCAGCTCCCCGGCTCGAGCCTCGCATCAGAGGTCCGCCCCCGTTGCTTCGCCCGGCTGGGAACCGACCTTCTCGGGCGTGACGGCGCCGGACTCGAGCTCGGCGAGGAATCGGTCCACGATGCCCTTCTGGCGGACCTCGTCCTCGAGCGACTCACCGACGATCTTGCTGGCCAGCGCGGTGGACATCGCGCCCACCTCCTGGCGCAGCTGCACGACCGCCTGCTGGCGTTCGGCCTCGATCTGCCGCTTGGCCGACTCGGTGATCCGGCTCGCCTCGGCGTTTGCCTGGTTCCGCATGTCGGCGATGATCGACGCACCCTCCTCACGAGCCTGCTCGCGGATGGCGTTGGCCTCCGCGCGTGCGTCGGCGAGCTGAGCCTCGTAGCTCTGGAGAGCGGCCGCCGCCGCCGCCTGAGCTTCTTCGGCCTGCTGCATGCCGCCCTCGATGGCAGCCCGCCGCTCCTCGTAGGCGCGCTCGATGTTCGGCACGACCTTCCTGGACACGACGACATAGACGATGCCGACCATCACGAAGCCGAAGATCAGCTCAGGGATGTACGGGATCAGCGGCGGCTTCTCCGCGCCGGCGACCGTCACGACGGCCCCTGGCAGAGCGGCTGCGAAGTTGAGCACGTGATTCTCCTAGTGCGAGTACCGGATCGGTGGATGTGCTGTGACGGATCCGGCGGATCAGAGGAAGAAGAGCACCAGACCGAAGATGGCGAGCGCCTCGGCGAGGGCGAAGCCGAGAATCGCGATCGGCTGCAGGAGCGGGCGGGCCTCCGGCTGACGGGCGACGCCGTTGATGTAGGCGGCGAAGATCAGACCGACCGCGATGGCCGGGCCGATGGTCGCAAGGCCGTAGCCGACGAGGGAGAGGTTGCCTTCCACAGTGATTCCTCTTTCATGGTTTTGTGAGCTCCGGACGCGACGTCCGGACGTGTGGTGGGTGTATTCAGTTGTCGTTGTGATGAGTTGGTGGGTCCGTGCGGGGTGACGCGGACTTCGCCAAGCCGGGGTGAGTGCCTCAGTGCTCCTCCGCGAGCGCACCCGCGATGTAGCTGGCGGAGAGCAGCGTGAAGACATAGGCCTGCAACGCCTGGATCAGCGCCTCGAACAGCCACATGATCGCGGCCATCAAGAACGTCGGCACGGCAAGCAGCTTGAAGACGACGTCCTGGGTGAGGAAGTACGCCCCTGCGCTGACGAACAGCACGATGAGGATGTGTCCCGCGAACATGTTGCCGAAGAGTCGCAGAGCCAGCGTGAGCGGTCGCGTGATGAAGTAGGTGATGAGCTCGAGGGGGAAGATCACCGGTTTGATGAAGCCCGGAAGACCTTCGGGGATCATGTGGCCGAAGTAGCCCGTGAAGCCGTATCGCTTGAAGCCGATCCAGTGGTAGACGACGTAGACGACGACCGTCGCCGCGATCGCGAACCCGATTCGGCCGTAGGTCGGGTTCATCACCGGGGGCAGCACGCCGTACCAGTTGTTCAGCAGGATCAGCGTGAAGAGCGAGAACAGCAAGGGGACGAAGCGCAGGAAGTCCTTGCTGCCGATCATGTCGCGAGCGATGCCGTTGCGGGTGAAGTTGTAGAAGCCCTCGAGAAGGAACTGGCTCTTGCTCGGGACGATCGAGAGGTTGCGGGTCAGCATGAGCAGAGCCGTGCAGATGATGACGACCGAGACGCCGCCCCAGACCATCTGCTCGGTGATCGCCCACTCCCCTTCGCCGATGAGCGGCAGGTAGAAGATCTCGGGCCCTGGGGGGACGAACTCGTCACCACTCACCATCGGCAACGACGCGGCCTGCGGGGCATAGGCCAGGATCACGAGGTCTCCTCTAGGGGGTCTTGGAACGAGCGGGAGCGAGCCGGTGGGCCGACCGGCTGGAGGCTCAGGTCCTACCGTACCGGAGCCAAATGGTGTACAGGGACAAGGCCATCCCGCCCACGACGCCCACCGGCGTGAAGAACCCGGTGCCGAGCCAGCGGTCGAGCAGCCAGCCCAGGCCCCCGAAGAGGGCAGGGCCCGTGACGAGGTAGGCGATGATGGTCGAACCCATGGCGTCCGCCTGGAAGGACGGGTTCGGTGCGCGGTCGTCGTCGTCCCCGGAGCCGTAGGGCCGGTACACGGGCGGGCGATCGCTCATGGGCCGCTGCCCTCCCCCGCGCCGCTCTCGGGCATGCGGACATCGACGGCTTCACGGCCGCGGCCGTAGCCGACGACCTGGGCCACCTGCATGAGGAGAACCTGGCCGATGGCGGCGACCGCGAAGGCGCGGCCGTCCAGCCAGTCCCGGTCTCGGAGGACCAGAAGTGCGGCCACGATGAGGACGATCTGCCCGATGTAGACCACCGCCGCGCCGGCCATCGAGAGTGAGACGTCCGCGGCGACCACGGCGCTGATCCCGATGAGGCCGACGAGCATGACGAGCAGCACCACGAGGGCGCCTGCCACGGCCGACAGAGCCGTCTCGACATCCCCCACCAGGCCGCCCACGACGCCGGCCAGCACCAGCCCTGCGAGCCCCGCGACAGCGGCGTGCCGGAGGATCGAACCTCCCGCGCGCCGGCCGGGACCTGAGTGCTGTCGCATAGTTTGTGAAAGTTATCACAAGCACGCGTCCATCACCCAACCGACGGAGCCTGAGATCTACGAGTGCGAACCCGGAGGCGAGACCGACGGGGGGTTCGCCTGGGGGCGTCGTCCACCGACGACCGCCCGCGGCAGCCAGATGGTCAGCGCGGCGGCCGTGGCGAGCATGGCCACGAGGATGCCGGTCGCGATCCAGGGGTCGAAGAAGACAAAAGCGACCGACCCGAGTGAGATGGCAGCCGCCCACCCCCAGAGAAGCAGCACAGCCCGACGGTGGCCATGGCCGAAGGCCAGCATGCGGTGGTGCAGATGTCCGGCATCCGGTTGCCAGGGGCGGCGCCCGGCCCTCGTCCTGCGGATGACCGCCCAGACGACGTCGACCAGTGGCAGGAGGAAGATCGCCAGGGGGACGGCGAGGGGCAGCAGTACTGCGGCGACCGGATTCGCGCTCACGTCCGCGCCGGCGACGGAACCGGTGATCGAGATCGTCGCGGCGGCGAGCAGCAGTCCGAACAGGAGCGCGCCGGAGTCACCCATGAAGATGCGCGCGGGGAAGAAGTTGTGCGGAAGAAACCCCACTGCGCACCCCATGACGGCTGCCGAGATCAGAGCGGCCGTCGAGAAGACGTTGGGTGGGTTGTAGGTCTGGGAGATGAGGTAGGCGTAGCCGAAGAAGGAGACAGCGGCGATGCCCACGACCCCGCTGGCCAGCCCGTCGAGCCCGTCGATGAAGTTGACCGCGTTCGTAGAGACGAGCACCACGAGGATCGTCAGCGAGACGAGGATGAAGGGAGGCAGCACGACCTGGCCGCCGAGCGGCAGGGAGTAGAACTGAACGCCGTGAAAGGCCAGCGCACCGGCCGCGAGCAGCTGCCCGCCGAGCTTCGCGAACCAGTCGAGCTCGCGGATGTCGTCGATCGCGCCGATGAGACAGATGATCGCCGCACCGATCAGCACGCCGCGGATCTCGTCGCTCTCGAACAGCTGGCGCAGGCGCGGGAGCCGGGCTGCGGCCAGGGCGGCCGCACCGAAACCGACGAAGATGGCGACCCCTCCGAGCCGTGGGATCGGAACGCTGTGGACATCCCTGTCGCGGACCTGGGTGTAGGCCCCGAGACGCACGGCCAGGGTTCGCATGAGCGGAGTCGCCGCATACGTGGTCAGGGCCGCCACGATGATGACGAACAGGTACTCGCGCACTCCGCGTCCGCTCGGTCCGGTCGGCTCAGCGCGGGTATGCGGGGAACCGTTCGACCAGTTCGCTCACCTGTGCCCGGACCTCCCGGGACACGGCGTGCTCGGGGTCGGCGTCGCCCGTGGTGACGGCGGTCGCGATGAGGTCCGCGATCACCTTCATCTCGTCGGTCCCCATCCCCTGGGTCGTGACGCAGGGAGTGCCGACCCTGATTCCGGAGGCGATGTTGGGTTTCTGCGGATCGAAGGGGATCGCGTTCTTGTTCACGGTGATGCCTGCCGCGTCGCAGCGCGCCTCGGCGTCGACGCCCGTGACCTCGACCGGCTGGAGGTCGTGGAGGGACAGGTGGGTGTCCGTGCCCCCGGTGGTCGGCCTGATGCCACGCTCGCCCAGCGACTCGGCGAGCACACGCGCGTTGTCGATGACCTGCCGGGCGTAGACGGCGTACTCGGGCGTGGCGCACTCCTTGAAGTTCACCGCCTTGGCCGCGATCGAGTGCATCTGGGGGCCGCCTTGCATCATCGGGAACACGGCCTTGTCGATGGCGACCCGGTGTTCCTCGCGGCACACGATCGCACCGGATCGAGGACCCCGCAGGACCTTGTGCGTGGTGAACGAGACGACGTCGGCGAAGGGGACCGGACTCGGGATCGCCTTGCCCGCCACGAGCCCGATGAAATGCGCGGCGTCGACCCAGAAGACGGCACCGACCTCGTCGGCCACGCGGCGGAAGAACTCGAAGTCGATCAGGCGTGGGATGGCCGATCCGCCGGCGAGTATCACCTTGGGTCGGTGCTCCTGGGCGAGGCGTTCGACCTGCTCGTAGTCGATGTTCTCGGTCTCCGGGTCCACTCCGTAGTGCACGGCGTTGAACCACTTCCCTGAGAAGGACACCTTGGTGCCGTGGGTCAGGTGACCACCGTGCGGGAGGCTCATCGCGAGGATCGTGTCGCCGGGCTGCATGAAGGCGCCGTAGACGGCCTGGTTGGCGCTTGCGCCGGAGTGGGGCTGAACGTTGGCGTGATCGGCCTCGAAGAGGGTCTTGCACCGCTCGATGGCAAGCTCCTCTGCCTTGTCCACCTCGCTGCATCCGCCGTAGTAGCGCCGGCCGGGGTAACCCTCGGCGTACTTGTTCGACAAGGTCGACCCGAGCGCGGTGAGCACCTCCGGGCTCGAGAAGTTCTCGCTCGCGATGAGCTGGAGCCCCCCGCGGAGACGGTCCAGCTCGGAGAGGAGGACACCTGCGATCTCCGGGTCGAACGACTGCAGTGCGGCGAAGTCTGATCCGTAGAAGCTCTCGCTCATGGGGTGGTCGGCCTTTCCTGTGCGGCGGAGGGTGTGTGTTCCGGGTCGGTGGTGGCCATCGGGTGGTCGGCTCCGGTGGTCGGCGCCGAGACGTCGTCGGGTGCATCGTCGTCCGCGGCGTCCTCGGCGGCCGCGTCATCGGCGGCTGCGGCACCGACAGCCGGGGTATCGGTGCCGCTGCGCTCGGCGCCTTCGTCATCGGCGCGTTCGTCATCGACAGCCGTCGCAACGTCCCCGTTCGGCAGGTCCGCGTTGGGCAGGTCCTGGTTCGGCAGTTCCTCGGTCGGCAGATATGGCGTCAGCTGCTCGAGCGACAGGGCGCCCTCCCGCAGGACGGTCGGCGGCAGGGTCGTGCAGTCGAGGATCGTCGACGGCAGGCCCTCGCCCACGGGCCCACCGTCGAGGTAGACGAAGACCGCCGAGCCGAGCTGGGTCGCTGCATCCACCATCGTCCGGGCCGCCGGCCATCCCGTCACGTTGGCACTCGACACGGCCATCGGACCGACCTCCCGGAGCAGGTCGAGGGCGAGGGGGTGGTCCGGCATGCGCAGTGCGACCGTTCCGTTGGTGTCGCCGAGGTCCCAGGTGAGGGACGGCTGGGCCTTCAGCACGACGGTCAGCGGCCCGGGCCAGAACGCCTCGACGAGTGTCCGGACGTAGTCGGGGACGTCGATGGCTAGGCCGTCGATGGTCCGGATGTCGCCGACGAGGACCGGCGGAGGCATGTGCCTGCCCCGTCCCTTTGCCGCCAGTAGGGCTTGGACCGCGACCCGGTCGAAGGCGTCGGCTCCGATGCCGTACAGCGTGTCGGTGGGCAGGACGACGAGCTTGCCGTCCCGGACGGCCTCAGCAGCCTTCGCCAGCCCCTCGCGACGCATGCCCTCGGAGGAGCAGTCGAAGACGGGACTCATAGCGCTACAGCCTACGGTGCCAGCCGACGCTCGGGTCCGCGAGGCGCGGGAACCGGCCCAAGCGAGGCGCGGGCACCGGACGAAGAACTGCGCGTGGCTTCCCCACCTGCGACGATGCACGGCATAGGCTGCTGGCATCTGGGCACAACCCCCGACCCAGCGAGGAGAGGAAGGCACCTATGCGCGGTTCCGGACTGATCTGGACGATCGTCGGCGTACTCCTGATCATCGTCCTGCTCATGTGGATCCTCTGATCCACCCCCTATCCACGAACGGGCCGCGGCATCGCCGCGGCCCGTTCGTCGTTCTCGCGTCCGACCCCCTCGGCGCGTCCAGCCGTTGCGGGGCTGCGGGCAGTTGAGCGCCTCAAGCCTTTCAGCGCCTCCGAGCGGTGACGAAGCGCGGACGTCCGGCCAGGTCGAGGTGGTCGGCAACCTCGCGCCACACGCCCGTGCGCTCGAGCCGCTCCGGCAGGCTGCGCCCATGGCTGTCCGCGTGCTCCATGACGAGTAGACCGCCGGGGCGCAGCAGGCGAGCGGCCGTGGCCCCGACGGCGAGGGGGATCCTTAGGCCGTCGTCCGAGCCGCCGTAGAGCGCGACGGCCGGATCGTGGTCGCGCACCTCCGGATCAACGGGCTCCATGCCGTCGGGGATATAGGGGGGGTTGCTCACGACGACATCGACCGTCCCCTCGAGCTCGGGCAGGGCGGAGGCGGCATCGGCGTGCACGAGCTCCAGCTCGAGCGCCGTCGCGTCCCTGTTCCCCTCGGCCCAGCCGATGGCCAGGGCATCGATCTCGACACCGATGACCCGGACCCCCGGAACCTCCGAGGCGACCGCGAGGCCGATCGCCCCCGACCCGGTGCACAGGTCGACCACGAGCGGCTCCGGGCCGCATGCGATCGCCTCATCGATCGCCGCCTGAGCGACGACCTCCGTCTCCGGGCGTGGCACGAACACGCCCGGCCCGACTCGCAGCGTCAGATGCCGGAAGGCCGCCACGCCGGTCAGGTGCTGCAGAGGTATGCGGTGGCTGCGCTCGCCGACGAGGGTTCCGTAGGCGCGCCGCCAGTCGGTGTCGACGGTGTGGCCGAGCAGCATCCGCCGCCGGACCTCCTCATCGGCGCATCCGAGCGCGTGGGCCGCGAGGGCGATGGCGTCGGCGTGCGGGGAGGGGACTCCGGCCGCGGTGAGAACCCGCGCAGCCTCCCGGACGACGTCGTCGAGGGGGAGGTCTGTGCCGTCCCGCCCTGAGCCGATCACTGCTCGCCGAGCGCTGCGAGGGTCGCCGCCTCGTCGGCGTCGACGGCGGACTGGACGACCGGGTCGAGATCGCCTCCCAGCACGACATCGAGGTTGTAGGCCTTGTAGCCGGTGCGGTGGTCCGCCACCCGGTTCTCGGGGAAGTTGTACGTCCGGATGCGCTCGGAACGGTCCACCGTGCGGACCTGGCTGCGTCTGGCTGCGCTGGCTTCGGCGTCCGCCGCGTCCTGGGCCAGCTGGTGCAGGCGCGCCCGCAGGACGCGCAGCGCGGTCTCCTTGTTCTGCAGTTGGCTCTTCTCGTTCTGACACGAGACGACCAGACCCGTCGGCAGGTGGGTGATCCGCACAGCCGAATCGGTCGTGTTGACACTCTGACCGCCCGGGCCCGAGCTGCGGTAGACGTCGATCTTGAGGTCGTTCGGGCCGATCTCGATCTCGACGTCCTCCGCCTCCGGCATGACGAGGACGCCGGCGGCGCTCGTGTGGATGCGACCCTGGCTCTCCGTGACCGGCACTCTCTGGACGCGGTGCACGCCGCCCTCGTACTTCAGCCGCGCCCAGGGTGCCTCCCCCGGCGCGGCCGCACCGCGACTCTTGACCGCGACCCGCACGTCCTTGTAGCCCCCGAGGTCCGACTCGGTCGCATCGAGCAGCTCGGTTCGCCATCCTCGCCGTTCGGCGTAGCGGAGGTACATCCGGAGCAGGTCCCCCGCGAAGAGCGCAGACTCCTCGCCGCCTTCACCCGCCTTGACCTCGAGGATCACGTCGCGGTCGTCGTCGGGGTCCCTCGGGATGAGCAGCCGGCGCAACCGCGCCTCGGCGGCGGCGGCCACCTGCTCGAACCCGGGGACCTCGCCGGCGAGAGCCTCGTCCTCGGCGCCCAGTTCGCGAGCCGTCTCGAGGTCGTCCTTCGCGGTTCGCCAGGCGTGGTACGCGGTGACCGCGGGGGCGAGCGCCGCATACCGCTTGTTGATCTCCCTCAGCGCCGCCTGGTCAGCGGCGACCGCCGGATCGGCCATCCGCGCCTCGAGAGCGGCGTGCTCCTCGACGAGGGCGAGTGCGGACTCGAGCATTGGGGTGCTCCTGACTGGGTGGGCCTGCAGGCCGCGCTGAAGTGTGGCAACGACGAAGCGCCGGTCCGACCCGACCCGGAAGAGGGTGGGTGGACCGGCGCTTCGGGAGGGCTACTTGGCGTCTGCCTTCTTGCCGTAACGGGCCTGGAAGCGGGCGACGCGGCCACCGGTGTCGAGGATCTTCTGCTTGCCGGTGTAGAACGGGTGGCACTGGCTGCAGACATCGGCGTGAATCACGCCGTTGCTGGCCGTGCTGCGCGTGGTGAACGTGGCGCCACAGGTGCAGGTGACCGTGGTCTCCACGTACTTCGGGTGAATGTCCTTCTTCACGTGTCTCTCCTTGGTGTTACCGGGTCGGCGGGCCCAGCGCCGTGCTGCAGACCCTGCGTCATCGCCTCCGATGGGGCGCCCCGCCTGCGCACCTCCGTCGTGGAGGCCGCTCAGGTACGCGCGCGTGCCGTGAACCGGTCCAAGGGTCTAGTGTGCCAGAGAGCGGCCGCAGGCCCCAATCCGCTCGAGCGGCTCGCCGCTCCCCCGTCCGCAGGTGCGGCGAGCTACCGGGGGACGGTCTTACGGCGCTGCCAGGTCGTCGCCCCGGAGCCGGCCATGCCGAGGCCTCTGCCGACCCCGGCCACCCACGGCGACGACCAACAGACTGAGGACGACCACCAGCATCCCCACGCCGGTGAGGAGCCCGAGACGCTCACCGAGAACGACCACCCCGAGGAGGGTCGCCGTCACGGGTTCGGCGAGGGACAGGGTCGCGACCGACCCGGCCGGCAGACCCGAGAGCCCGCGCTGGAACAGCACGTACGCGAGCCCGGTCGCGACCAGGCCGAGCCACAGCACCATGACGAGGCCGTCGACGGTCCACAGCCACTCCAGGTCAGCTCCTACCAGCACGGGGACGAGGGCCAGGGCGCCCACGGCGAAGAGCAGAGCCATGACCCTGATCCCGGACTCGCCCCGCAGGAGCAGCGCACGGGCAGCGATCGTGTACCCCGCATACGACACCCCGGCGCCCACCGCCGCCACCAGGCCGACCGGATCCGCGGCGGCTCCCGTCCCCGCTGCCTGTCCGATGACGAGGAGGACCACGCCGGCGACGGCGCCGACCGTCGACACCGCCCACCTCGCCGTGACGCCCTCACCGAGCGCGCGGCCCAACACGCCGGTCGCGAGCGGTGCCACTCCGAGCGCCACGACCGTGCCGACGGCCACCCCGCTGCGCGCCACGCCGACGAAGAAGCAGACCTGGTAGGCGGCGACCGCGAGACCGCCAACTGCGAATAGCACCGCCGGCGGCAGCGAACCCGCACGGTGGCGACTCGCGTCCGCTGCCCGGGGAGGCCGCCACAGCGTGGGTCCGGCGAGGAGGGCGAGCGCGACGGCTCCGACGAGGATCCGCAGGGCACCCACCTGAGCCGGGTCGGCCGCGTCCGGCCCAAGCGCCTGGGCCGTCCCTGTGGTTCCCCACAGGGACGCGGCGGCGAGGGCGGCCAGTGCCGCGCCCGACGCCGGCCGGCCGTTGGACCTCACCCGCGCATTCGACCACGCCGAGACCGGGTCCGGCAGGGCCGTCCGATCCGCGTCGGATCGGTGCTCGAGGCTTCGCCCCGCTCGGCGAATGGGCTCAGTCCTGGTCCTCGTCCTCCAGCTTGATGCTCGAGGTCTGCTGCACCTGGACGAGGAACTCCACGTTGGTCTTCGTCTTGCGAAGCCGATCGAGGAGCAGCTCGATACTCGCCTGGGCGTCCAGCGCTGCGAGCACCCGACGCAGCTTCCACATGATCTTCAGCTCGTCGGCGCCGAGGAGGATCTCCTCCTTGCGCGTGCCCGAGTTGTTGACGTCGACGGCGGGGAAGATCCGGCGGTTCGCGAGCTGGCGGTCGAGCTTGAGCTCCATGTTGCCGGTGCCCTTGAACTCCTCGAAGATCACCTCGTCCATCCGGGACCCGGTCTCGACCAGCGCCGTCGCGAGGATGGTCAACGATCCACCGTTCTCGATGTTGCGGGCGGCACCGAAGAACTTCTTGGGTGGATAGAGAGCTGCGCTGTCGACCCCACCGGAGAGAATGCGGCCGCTGGCCGGTGCCGAGAGGTTGTAGGCACGGCCGAGCTTGGTGATCGAGTCGAGGAGAACGACGACGTCGTGACCCATCTCGACGAGCCGCTTGGCCCGCTCGATGGCCAGCTCGGCGACGGTGGTGTGGTCCTCCGCCGGCCGGTCGAACGTGGAGGCGATCACCTCTCCGCGCACGGCGCGCTGCATGTCGGTGACCTCTTCGGGGCGCTCGTCGACGAGCACGACCATGAGGTGCACCTCGGGGTTGTTCGTCGTGATCGCGTTGGCGATGGACTGCATCACCATCGTCTTCCCGGCCTTGGCCGGCGCCACGATGAGCCCACGCTGTCCCTTGCCGATCGGTGCGACCAGGTCGATGACACGGGTGGTCAGCTGGGTCGGCTCGGTCTCCAGCCGCAAGCGCTGCTGGGGGTACAGCGGGGTGAGCTTGCTGAACTCCGGCCGCCGCCGCGCCTCGTCGGGCGTCTGGCCGTTGACGGTGTCGAGCTGGACGAGCGGGTTGTACTTCTGGCGTCCTCCCTTGGAGCCTCCCTGCGTCTGGTCGCGGGACTGACCCTCCTCGCTCGGGGCGCGCACCTGACCGGTGACGGCGTCGCCCTTGCGCAGGCCGAACCGCTTGACCATCCCCAGCGGGACGTAGACGTCGTTCGGGCCGGCGAGATATCCGGAGGTGCGGATGAAGGCGTAGTTGTCGAGCACCTCGAGCAGGCCGGCGACCGGCACCAGGACGTCGTCCTCGGAGATCGGCGGCAGGCCCTCCCCCTCGCTCTGCTGGGAGGCGCCGTCGGGGCGGCCGCGGCGCTTGTCGCGGTTGCGGTTCCGGTTCCGGTTGCGTCGGCGACGGCCACCGCCCTCGCCGTCGTCGGCACCGTCGCGCTGCGAGCCCTGCTGGTCGTCGCGGCTCTGGTCAGTGCGGTTCCCGTCCTCGGGGTTCCGGTCACTGCGGTTCCCGTCCTCGCGGTTCTGTTCCCCGCGGTTCCGTTCGTCGGTCTCCCGGTCCTCGCGCGGTCGGTCATCGGCAGCCCGCTCGTCGCGGTCACCCGTTCGGCCCTCATCCGTCCCGCTCTCGTCACGGCGGTCCTCGGAGCGATTCCCGCGGCGGCCCTCGGCGGTGCGGCTCTCGGGCCGGCGCCCGCCCCGGTCCCCACCCCGTCGGCCGGTCGGCGCACCCGTCGAGTCGGTGGACGAGTCCGCGTCGGCGGCGTTCTCGCTGCTGCGACCTGGGGCCTCGGCCTCAGAGCTCTGGCCGCCCGCGCTGCGCCGAGGCGTTTCCGCGGGGCGCTCGGCGCGGCGTTCGCCGTGGCCGGGCGAGGTGCCCGACTGCCGGGCCTTGATGGCGTCGATGAGGTCCGACTTGCGCATCTTGCCGGTTCCCGTGATGCCGAGGCTCGAGGCCAGACCCTGCAGCTCGGCCACCTTCATCGCGCTGAGCGCGCCGGATCGCCGAGCAGGGGCGGAGACCTGCTCCGCCGTCGAGGCTGCCTCGAGAGTGGGTGTGTCTGTCACGAAGGGACCCTTTCCCCGTGTAGGGCTCATGACGACACGTGGGTCGACGAGCCTGGGTTGACGTTCGGTCACTGGATGACCGGGACCATGGGTCGTGGGCTCACATCCGTGGGCGCACGATCACGTCGTGGTGCTCCGCACCGACGCGTATCTCATGGTGGTCGCGCTGTCAGAAGCGGCGGGGTGTCGCCGTGAGCGCGGATCCAATGTACCACCGCACCTGCTGAGACCGAGTATCCGCCTCACCCGCACCGGCCGGCGCGTCATGCCCTGTCGGAACGGCTGAGGCCGTGCGTCGGGACTCGGGTGACGGAGGCGCCCTCTCGGGGGATGCCGGGGCGCAGGACGGTCCAGTCCTCGTCGGCGAGGCCGGCGACGGATGCAGCCGTGTCTCGGGTGGTCAGAACGAGGACCGAGGGCCCCGCACCGCTGATCACCGCCGCGTGGCCGGCGGAGCGCATCCGGTCCACGAGGGCCATCGAGGAGGGGTATGCGGGTCGGCGCGGCTCCTGATGGAGCCACTCCCGGGTTGCCGGGAGCAGGAGCGAGGGGTCGTGACCGAGGGCGTGCACGAGCAGCGCCGCCCTGGCCGAGTTCCGGGCCGCATCGCCGAGGCGCACCTGCGCGGGGAGCACCGAGCGCGCCTTGGCGGTCGAGAGCTGCCCCGCCGGGACGAGGACGACCACGTCGAGCTCGTCGTGGATCGGGGCGCGCACGGTGCGAGTGCGTTCGTCGTCGCCATCGTCGGTCCAGGACAGCGTGAGTCCGCCGTAGACCGAGGCCGAGGAGTTGTCCGGATGTCCTTCGAGAGCCGCCGCGATGTCGTTGGCGACAGCGAGGTCGACGCCGCGCGCCGCCCCGTCGCGCAGACCGAGAACGGCCTGAGCAGCGACGATGCCGCTGACGATCGCCGTCGCCGAGGACCCCATCCCCCGCCCGTGGGGCACGGCGTTGTGACACCGCAGCTCGAGGCCGCTCGGTGGGTCCGCACCGAGGACGGACCAGGTGTGCAGCATGGTGCGGTACACGAGGTGGCTCTCGTCGAGCGGCACCTCGCCCGCCCCCGCACCGGCGACCTCGATGCGAAGCCCCGGCTCATCCGTGACGCTGACGCTGCACTCGTCCCACACCCCGAGGGCGAGTCCGACCGAGTCGAATCCCGGCCCGAGGTTCGCGCTGCTCGCCGGAACCCGGACGATGACCGTCTCTGCCTCCATCCCGGCCCGGCTCGGCGACGATGACGACACGGTCACGGGACTTCAGTCGTCCAGCCCGAGCGCCACGGCGGCGGAGTAGGCGTCGACACCGACCCGGGTCGGGGCGACCTCCCCGCCGTCGGCCGTCCTCAGGGCCCACTGGGGGTCCTTGAGACCGTGCCCGGTCACCGTGCACACGATGGTCGCTCCTGCAGGGACCCCGCCGTCCGCGTGCCGTTTCAGCAAGCCGGCCACGCTGGCCGCCGACGCGGGCTCGACGAAGATGCCCTCGGTCGCCGACAGCAGCCGATGTGCGTCGAGGATCTCCTCGTCGGTGACCGCGTCGATGAGTCCCCCGGACGCATCCCGGGCCCGCTCGGCCTGGCGCCATGAGGCCGGGTTTCCGATCCGGATCGCGGTCGCGATCGTGTCGGGGTGGTCCACCGGGTGGCCCAACACGATGGGGGCGGCGCCGGCAGCCTGGAAACCCCACATCGCGGGACGTCGCGTCGCCGTCGCCGCGAGATCGGCGCCGCCGCGGCCCGGCGTCGGCTCCGCGGCCTCGGTGTAGCCCTTCCAGTAGGCGGTGATGTTCCCGGCGTTGCCGACCGGAAGGCAATGGATGTCCGGGGCGTCGCCGAGGGCGTCGATGATCTCGAAGGAGGCCGTCTTCTGCCCCTCGATACGCGCCGGGTTGACGGAGTTGACCAGCTCGACCGGATAGGCCTCGGCGAGCTTGCGGGCGAGTGTGAGGCAGTCGTCGAAGTTGCCGTCCACCTGGAGCAGCGTCGCACCGTGGGCGATGGCCTGGCTGAGCTTGCCCATCGCGATCTTTCCCTCGGGGACGAGCACGGCGCAGGCCATGCCCGCCTTGGTGGCATACGCCGCAGCACTGGCGCTGGTGTTTCCGGTCGACGCGCAGATGACGGCCTTCGCGCCGTGCCGGGCTGCCATCGAGATCGCGGTCGTCATCCCCCTGTCCTTGAACGACCCCGTCGGGTTGAGCCCTTCGTACTTGATGTACACCTGGGCGCCCACCCGCTCAGAGAGCCGCTCGGCCGCGATGAGCGGCGTGCCGCCCTCGAGGAGGGTGACCACGGGGGCACCGTCGAGCATGGGCAGACGCTCGGCGTACTCCTCGATCACGCCCCGCCACTGGTGGGCCATCACGACCCCTCCACCCGCATCACCGAGGTCACCGCCCGCACCGTGTCCAGGCCCGCGAGCGCCTCGACCGTGGCGCGCAGCGCCGCGTCGGTCGCCGTGTGGGTCACGACGATGAGGCTGGCCCGCGTGGCGCCGTCGTCTGCGGTGACGAGGCGCTGACGGACCGCCTCGATGGACACGTCGTGCGCCGCGAAGGCCGTTGCCACCTGCGCCAGCACGCCGGGGCGGTCGTCCACGTCGAGAGCGATGTGATACCTGGTGCGCGCGGCGCCTACGGGGAGGACGGGGATCTCGGCGTAGGCACTCTCACCCGGCCCGCGACCGCCGCCGACCCGATGTCGCGCCACGGCGACCACGTCGCCGAGGACCGCGGACGCGGTCGGGTCGCCGCCGGCGCCCTTGCCGTAGAACATCAGCTCTCCGGCGGCGTCGGCCTCGACGAAGACGGCGTTGTACGCCTCCCGGACGGAGGCCAGCGGGTGGGTGCGGGGGATCATCGCCGGGTGGACTCGAACGGACAGCCCTTCGGCGCCGGAGTCGTCATGGCTGCGCTCACAGATCGCGAGCAGCTTGACGACGTGGTCCATCGCGGCGGCGGCGGCGATGTCGGCTGCGGTGACCTCCGTGATCCCCTCCCGGTAGACATGGGCGCTGCCCACCCGGGAGTGGAAAGCGAGCGAGGCCAGGATGGCCGCCTTGGCGGCGGCGTCGAAGCCCTCGACGTCGGCCGTCGGGTCCGCCTCGGCGTAGCCCAGCGACTGAGCCTCCTCGACGGCCTCCGAGAAACCCATTCCGGTGGAGTCCATCTTGTCGAGGACGTAGTTGGTCGTGCCGTTGACGATGCCGAGGACCTTGGTCACCTCGTCCCCGGCGAGAGACTCCCTGATGGGCCGCAGGATCGGGATGGCGCCCGCGACCGCTGCCTCGAAGTAGATGTCGACGCCGTGCTCGTCCGCTGCCTCGTAGAGGGCGGGGCCGTCCTCGGCCAGCAGCGCCTTGTTGGCGGTGACGACCGAGGCGCCGTGCTCCATCGCGGAGAGGATGAGGCTCCGGGCCGGCTCGATGCCCCCGATCACCTCGATGACGATGTCGGCCCTGGTGACCAGCTCCGCCGCATCCGTCGTGAACAGCTGGGGGTCGAGACCGAAGCGCTCTCGGCCCGGGCGTCGCACGGCGATGCCCACGAGGTCGAGCGGAGCCCCCACCCGAGCGGCGAGGTCGTCGGCGCCGTCGATGATCATGCGGGCGACCGACGAGCCCACGACCCCACAGCCGAGAAGGGCGACGCGGAGCGGGGTGGGCGCCGATGGCGTGCTCATGGTTGGTGCTCCTTCAGGGTGGCTTCGATGGTCTCGTGACGACGAGTGACGCGATTCATCCCACGTCGAGGGCCAGCAGGTCATCGATCGTCTCGCGCCGCACGATCGCGCGGGCCCGCCCGCCTCGGACCGCGACGACCGGAGGCCGAGGCGTGTGGTTGTACTGGCTGGACAGACTTCGACAGTATGCGCCGGTTCCGGGCACTGCGATGAGGTCACCTGGGGCGAGGTCTGCGGGGAGGTACTCGTCGAGGACGACGATGTCGCCGCTCTCGCAGTGCCGCCCGACGACCCGGGCGAGCATGGGCTCGGCCCCGCTGGTCCGCCCGGCCAGGGTGCACGAGTAGTCGGCCTCGTAGAGGGCGGCCCTGATGTTGTCGCTCATGCCGCCGTCGACGGACACGTAGGTGCGCGTCATCCGATCCCCGACGACGACCGGCTTGACGGTCCCGACCTCGTAGAGCGTGAACGTGCTGGGACCGACGATGGCCCGCCCGGGTTCGATCGAGACCCGGGGCAACCCCGACCCGTCGCCGACGCCGATCGCCTTGCCCTCCCGCTCGACGATGTCGGCCATCAGTCGACCGAGTCGAGCGGGATCGAGCGGGGTGTGCTGAGAGGTGTAGGCGATGCCGAATCCGCCGCCGAGATCGATGTGGGGCATCTCGATGCCGTGCTCACGAACGATGTCGGCGTGCAGCGCGATGAGGCGCCGCGCCGAGATCTCGAATCCGCCGGTGTCGAAGATCTGGCTGCCGATGTGGCTGTGCAGCCCGACGAGCCGCATCGACCCCGGCCGTGCGACCACCCGGCGGGCGGCCTCGGCCGCCGCCCCGGTCGCGAGCGAGAGCCCGAACTTCTGGTCCTCGTGCGCCGTCGCGATGAACTCGTGGGTGTGCGCCTCGACGCCCACGGTCACTCGGATCATCACCGGGGCGACGACGCCGAGCCGTCGGGCCACCGTGTCGATCCGCTCGATCTCCGTGAGGCTGTCGACGACGATCCGACCCACGCCGTAGGTCAGCGCCTGTTCGATCTCGGCGACGGTCTTGTTGTTGCCGTGCATGGCGATACGCGCCGCCGGGAAGCCGGCCCGCTGGGCGACGGCGAGCTCGCCGCCGGTGGACACGTCGAGGGAGAGGCCCTCCTCCGCGACCCATCGCGCCACCTCGGTGCACAGGAACGCCTTGCCGGCGTAGTAGACGTCGGCACCACCGCATACCTCGTGGAAGGGTGCGGCGAAGTCGTCCCGGAAGGCCCGCGCCCGGGCTCGGAAGTCGTCTTCGTCGAGGACGTAGGCGGGCGTCCCGAACTCCCGGGCGATCGCATGGACGTCGACGCCTGCCACCTCGAGGGCGCCGGAACGGCCCCGGATCACCGATGCCGGCCAGAGCTGCTCGAGGAGCGCGTTGACGTCATCGGGGTAGGGCAGGTAGAGCGGGGGCCCGCCATAGCCTTCCGCGTGGAGAGCGCCGGCCTCGTGTGCACGCATGAGGGTCCTACATGCGCTCGGGCGCGGACACGCCGAGGACACCGAGGCCGTTGGCCAGCACCTGGGCGGTCGCGTCGTTGAGCCAGAGCCGGGTGCGGTGCAGATCCGTGACGGCCTCGTCGGCGTTCGCCGGGCGGACCCGACAGGTGTCGTACCACTTGTGGTATCTCGCCGCGAGCTCCTCGAGGTACCGGGCGACCCGATGCGGCTCGAGGAGCCGGGCTGCCTGGACCAGGACCCTCGGGTAGTCGCCCAGGGCCGCCAGGAGCGCGGCCTCCGTCTCGTCGGTGAGGAGGGCGGCGTCGAACCCGTCGGTGCGACGGACGCCGTCCACCTCGGCGAGGCGGGCGACGTTGCGGGTGCGGGCGTGTGCGTACTGGACGTAGAAGACCGGGTTGTCGTTGGTCTGCCTGCGCAGCTGCTCGCCGTCGAGGTCCAGCGGACTGTCGGCCGGGTAGCGGGCCAGCGAGTACCGCAGCGCATCGGACCCGAGCCACTCGATCAGCTCGTCCATGTACAGGGCGTTGCCCCGCCGTTTGCCCATGCGTTCGCCGGCGATGTTGACCAGCTGGCCGATCTTGACCTCGATGTTGTGCTCGGGATCGTCGCCCGCGCAGGCGGCGATGGCCTTGAGGCGGCCGATGTAGCCGTGGTGATCGGCGCCGAGGAGATAGATCTTCTCGGTGAAGCCCCGGTCCTTCTTGCTCAGGTAGTAGGCGGCGTCGGCGGCGAAGTAGGTGGGCACGCCGTTGGCCCGCACGAGAACGCGGTCCTTGTCGTCGCCGAAGTCGGTCGTGCGCAGCCAGATCGCCCCGTCGCGGTCCTCCACGTGCCCCTGCTCGCGAAGCCGGCCGACGGCCTGCTCGACCGCGCCCTCGTGCAGGGTTCGTTCGGAGAACCAGACGTCGAAGTGGACGTTGAAGGCATCGAGGGTGCGCCTGATGGCCGCCAGCTGGAGCTCACACCCGAGGTCACGGGCCACGTCGACCTGCTCGTCCTCGGGGAGGTCGAGGAGGTCCGGTCGCGCCGCGACGACCTCCGCCGCACGCTCACGGACGTAGTCGCCCTCGTAGCCACCTTCGGGGGCTGCCGTACCCCGCAGGGCGGCCAGGATCGAGCCGCCGAACTTGTCCATCTGGGCACCGGCGTCGTTGATGTAGTACTCGGCGGCCACCCGGGCGCCGGCTGCCCGCAGGACCCGGACCATCGCGTCACCGAGCGCCGCCCACCGCGTGTGGCCGATGTGCAGCGGTCCGGTCGGGTTGGCGGAGATGTACTCGAGGTTGACGGTGCGCCCCGCCTCACTCGCGCCCGTCCCGTATGCGGCCCCAGCCTCGACGATCGACCTCGCCAGTTCGCCGGCGCTCGCCGCGTCGAGAGTGATGTTCAGGAAGCCCGGACCCGCCACGTCGACCGCCGCGACTCCGGACACCGTCCGCATCCGCTCGGCAAGTATCTCCGCGACGTCGCGAGGTGGCATGCCGGCGGGCTTGGCCAGCTGCAGCGCGACGTTGGTCGCCCAGTCGCCATGGTCGCGGCTCCGCGGCCGCTCGACGCGGACCTCGTCGGGGACCGGGACACTCAGCTGCCCGGCGGCGACGGCATCACCCAGGGCAGCGCGGATCGCTGCGGAGAGGTCCTCAGGGGTCATTCCGCCCAGTCTAGGTCGCCCTCGGGACCCGTCCGCCCGCTCCCCCACCGACTGAGACGACGGTTCACTGGGTCAGCCGACCACCGGTGAGCCGGCTCCTCCCCGAGATCGGGGATGCGGAGCCTGCGTCTGCCTCCTGCTACTCTCGTCTCCGCCCGCCCCCGTAGCTCAGGGGATAGAGCACCGCCCTCCGGAGGCGGGAGCGCAGGTTCGAATCCTGCCGGGGGCACCCGCTGAACGGGGCCTGTCACGTGCGCGAAGCGCATGGTGACCGGCCCCGTTCGCGTGCCCCCCGCATGATGATGGGAGCCGGAGCCGACCCCGCGAGGAACGAGCGGGCCGGGGGCTCGGCTCCCGCCGGGGGCACACGTCAGGCCGTCGCTCCCCCGCCAGACGGACCCGCCGGTCGCCCGGAGGGTGGATCCGCAGCCCAGCCCGCCCCTGACAGGATGGCGAGCATGACAGCACCCCGTCCACTCACCGAACCACCTCCATCGGGCACCCGACGCGGACTGCGCATCGAGGTCACCAACCTCTCGAAGCACTTCGGTCCGGTCCGCGCCGTCGACGACCTCACCTTCAGCGTCGAGCCGGGCCGGATCACCGGCTTCCTCGGCCCCAACGGCGCGGGCAAGACGACGACCCTGCGGATGCTGCTCGGTCTCGTGCGCCCGACAGCCGGCACCGCCACCATCGGCGGCCGCCGCTACGCCGAGCTGGACGATCCCGTCGGCACGGTGGGAGCGGCTTTGGAGGCGACCGGCTTCCACCCCGGTCGCTCCGGTCGCGACCACCTTCGCGTTCTGGCCGCCGGCGCGGGCCTGCCGGACCGACGGGTCGACGAGATGCTCGAGCTGACCGGCATCCCGGCGGCGGCGAACCAGCGCGCGGGCGGCTACTCGATGGGGATGCGTCAGCGGCTCGGCCTGGCCGCCGCGCTCCTCGGCGACCCCGAGGTGCTCATCCTCGACGAGCCGACGAACGGCCTCGACCCGGAAGGCATCCGGTGGCTGCGCAGCTTCCTCCGGCACCTGGCGAACGAGGGACGGTCGATCCTCATCTCCTCCCACCTCCTCGCCGAGGTGGAGGCGACGGTCGACGACATCGTCATCATCACGAACGGCCGCCTCGTGCGCCAGGGCGCCATCGCGCAACTCCGTGGCGCACAGAAGAGCCTCGTGCGCACCAGCGACACCGACCGGCTCATCGGAGCCCTGCGAATCGCCGACGTCGACGCCGAACCCGCCGAGCCCGCCGAGCCCGGAGCCGTCCACGCACTGACCCGCGACCTGCGCCTCATCGGTGACGTCGCGATGCGAGCCGGCCTGCCGGTGTGGGAGCTGCGCATCCTCGAGGACTCACTGGAGAGCCTGTTCTTCGAGGCCACCGAGGGCACCAGCCGCAACCTCGGGACGGCCGACCCCGCCGCTGGCCAGGACGGGACGCAGGCCGACAGACCCACGACCGCGACGGAAGGAGGCGACCGGTGATCGCCGCGACCCGCGCCGAGCTGCGCAAGTTCTTCACGACCCGCCTGTGGTGGGGCCTGGCGATCGGTGTCGCCCTGAGCGCCGTCCTCCTGACCGCGCTCTTCACCGGCCTCGCCGGGAACCAGGGTCTGCCACCGCTCGACTCCCCCAACGCGGTCAGCCAGGCGTACACGTCCGGCCTGACCTTCGCATACCTGATCGTCCTCGCCCTCGGAATCATCTCGATCGGCAGCGAGTACCGCCACCAGACGATCAGCTCGGCCTACCTCACCGTTCCGCACCGAGTGCGGCTGTTCGCCGCCAAGCTCGTGGCGACGGCCGTCATGGGAGCGATCTACGGGGTCGTCTACGTCATCGCCGCGCTTGCGACCGGTATCCCGATCATCACGCTGCGCGGCTTCGACCCCTTCCCGGCCGACGACACCGTGCTGCGGTCACTCGCGATGTCGGTCCTCGCCCTCGCGCTGTGGGCGCTCATCGGCTTCGGCCTCGGAGCCCTCATCAAGAACCAGATCGCTGCGCTCCTCATCGGGGTCGGGGTCGCGTGGATCGGCGAGCAGCTCATCCTGCTGGGACTCGCCGCACTCGACCTTGGGGCCGTCGGCGCCTACCTGCCCGGGATGGCGACCGTGGCGCTCGTCCAGGAACCGCTCCAGGTCGAGGGCATGCCGTTCGCCTTCGAGTACCTCCAGTGGTGGCAGGGCGCACTCGTCCTCGCCGCGTATGCACTGGTCCTGGCGGGCCTGGGAGCCTTCCGGGCCTCGAGGGAGGACGTGAGCTGACCCGTCGGGGACCGCGCGAAGGGGTCGGGTGACCACTGGTCGCCCGACCCCTTCCGCCCGTCGCGGGGCGGGGCGGGCCGCACTGCCACCGCCCCCGGTCTGGGGATAGGCTGGTCCGAGTCGCGGGGTGGACACCGCATGACCGCATGCCCCGCCCGACGCGACCTGCATGCGCACACGAGAAGTCACAGCGAAAGAGGCGAAGACGCCGTGCCCGACGAGCACTCGAACGACGACCCACTGGCAGCATTCGGCCCGAACGAGTGGCTCGTCGACGAGCTGTACGAGCAGTACCGACAGGACAAGAACCTCGTCGACGAGGCCTGGTGGAGCTTCTTCGAGGACTACACCCCCGACGGTGGATCGGCCAGCACATCCAACGGCGCGGTCGGTGACGCGTCTGGCTCCCCATCGGGCTCGACGACGGCGCCGTCGGAGCGAACCGCACCGACGCCGACGCAGAAGCCGGTCGAACAGAAGCAGCCGGAGCGCGAGCAGAAGCCGGCCCCGCCGAAGCAGCCCGAGAAGAAGCCCGAACAGAAGCAGCCTCAGCAAGAACAGTCCGAGCAAGAGAAGCCTGAGCTGAAGAAGGCCGCGCCGACGAAGGAGCCCTTGAAGGTGCCGCAGTCCAAGGCCGAGCCGAGCTCCACGCATCGTGAGCAGCGTCGTCCCACCGCGGCGGGTGCGCCGTACCCGGGCGGTGCCATCCCACGCGCCGCTCAGCCCAAGCCACGCGACCCCGCGGCGATCGCCGCGCCGGGTGAGGCCGCCGAGAGCACGACCGCGCCGCTGCGGGGCGCCAGTGCCCGGGTCGTGACCAACATGGAGACGTCGCTGACGGTCCCCACCGCGACGAGCGTGCGGACGGTGCCGGCCAAGCTGCTCATCGACAACCGGGTCGTGATCAACAACCACCTGGCCCGCTCGCGGGGCGGCAAGGTCTCCTTCACCCACATCATCGGGTATGCGATGGTCAAGGCCGTCTCGCAGATGCCGGTGATGAACTCGGGGTATGGCACGGACGAGAAGGGGAAGCCGCACGTCGTCCAGCCGGCGCACGTCAACCTGGGTCTCGCGATCGACCAGGCCAAGCCGGACGGCACCCGACAGCTCCTCGTTCCGTCCATCAAGGCCACCGAGAAGATGGACTTCTTCCACTTCTGGAACGCGTACGAGGACGTGGTGCGCAAGGCCCGCGACAACAAACTGACCATCGAGGACTTCCAGGACACGACGATCTCGCTGACCAACCCGGGCACGATCGGCACGGTGCACTCCGTGCCGAGGCTGATGCAGGGGCAGGGCACGATCATCGGCGTGGGCGCCATGGACTACCCGGCCGAATGGCAGGGGGCCAGCCTCGAGACGATCAACCGCAACGCCGTCAGCAAGATCCTGACCCTGACGAGCACCTACGACCACCGCATCATCCAGGGCGCCCAGTCCGGGGAGTTCCTGCGCATCATCCACGGGCTGCTGCTCGGGGAGAACGGCTTCTACGACGAGATCTTCGAGAGCCTGCGCATTCCCTACGAGCCGGTTCGGTGGGTGCGCGACATCTCGGCGACCCACGACGACGACATCAACAAGGTCGCCCGGGTCCAGGAGCTCATCCACGCATACCGCGTACGCGGCCACCTCATGGCCGACACCGACCCTCTCGAGTACCGCCAGCGCCGGCACCCCGATCTCGACATCACCCAGCACGGCCTCACCCTGTGGGACCTGGACCGGCACTTCGCGACCGGCGGGTTCGGTGGGGAGCCCTTCCTCAAGCTCCGCAAGATCCTCGGAATCCTGCGCGACTCGTACTGCCGCACCATCGGCGTCGAGTACATGCACATCCAGGACCCCGAGCAGCGGGAATGGATCCAGAGCAAGATCGAGGTCCCCCACGAGAAGCCCACGCGCGAGGAGCAGCTGCGCGTCCTGCGTCGACTCAACGCCGCCGAGGCCTTCGAGACGTTCCTGCAGACGAAGTTCGTGGGTCAGAAGCGGTTCTCCCTCGAGGGTGGCGAGTCGGTCATCGCGCTTCTCGACCGTGTGCTCTCGCGCGCTGCCGAGGACGGGCTCGACGAGGTGTGCATCGGTATGCCGCACCGCGGGCGCCTCAACGTGCTCGCTAACATCGCGGGCAAGTCGTACTCGCAGATCTTCCGGGAGTTCGAGGGACGCCAGGACCCGCGCTCGGTCCAGGGCTCCGGCGACGTGAAGTACCACCTCGGCACCGAGGGGACGTTCACAGCCGAGGACGGCTCGACCACCGACGTGTACCTCGCGGCGAACCCGTCCCACCTCGAGGCGGTCAACCCGGTCCTCGAGGGCATCGTCCGAGCCAAGCAGGACCGGCTCAACCTCGCTGGGGAGGACTTCACCGTCCTCCCGGTGCTCCTGCACGGAGATGCCGCGTTCGCCGGACAGGGTGTCGTCGCCGAGACGCTCAACCTGTCGCAGCTTCGTGGATACCGCACGGGCGGAACCGTGCACGTCATCATCAACAACCAGGTCGGGTTCACCACCAGTCCGAGCTCGTCGCGGTCCTCGACGTACTCGACCGATGTCGCTCGGATGATCCAGGCCCCCATCTTCCACGTCAACGGCGACGACCCCGAGGCGTGTGTGCGCGTCGCCGAACTGGCCTACGAGTTCCGCCAGGAGTTCAACAAGGACGTCGTGGTCGACATGGTGTGCTATCGGCGCCGCGGCCACAACGAGGGCGACGACCCGTCGATGACCCAGCCGCTGATGTACAACCTCATCGAGGCCAAGCGCAGTGTCCGCAAGCTCTACACCGAGAACCTCGTCGGTCGTGGCGACATCACGAGCGAGGACGCAGACGCGGCACTGCGGGACTACCAGCAGCAGCTCGAGCGGGTGTTCCTCGAGACGAAGGAGGCTCTCAAGGAGGGCGCGGGCGGTGACTCCGAGTCCGATACCGGCCTGGAGCCACCGACCGCCCAGTCGAGCGACGAGCCCAGGGGCTCGGCGACCGAGACCGCGATCTCGACGGACACCCTGGCCCACATCGGCAAGTCCTTCGTCAACGTCCCGCCGGGTTTCACCGTGCACCCCAAGCTGCTCCAGACCATGGAGAAGCGGTCCCAGAGCGTGACGGACGGCGGAATCGACTGGGGCACGGGCGAGCTCATCGCGTTCGGCTCACTCCTCATGGACGGGACGCCGGTCCGGCTGGCCGGACAGGACTCCCGGCGGGGCACCTTCGTGCAACGCCACGCCGTGCTCATCGACAAGAACACCGCCGAGGAGTGGACCCCGCTGCTGTACCTCGGCGAGGGGCAGGCCCGGTTCTGGGTGTACGACTCGTTGCTGTCCGAGTTCGCGGCCATGGGCTTCGAGTACGGCTACTCGGTCGAGCGCCCCGACGCTCTGGTGCTCTGGGAGGCACAGTTCGGGGACTTCGGCAACGGCGCCCAGACCATCGTCGACGAGTTCATCTCGAGCTCGGAGCAGAAGTGGGGACAGAACTCCTCGGTCGTCCTCCTCCTGCCGCACGGCTACGAGGGGCAGGGCCCGGACCACTCATCCGCGCGTATCGAGCGCTTCCTCGCGATGTGCGCCCAGGACAACATGACCGTCGCCTACCCGTCATCCCCGTCGAACTACTTCCACCTGCTCCGCCGCCAGGCCTATGCACGCCCGAGGCGTCCGCTCATCGTCTTCACACCGAAGTCGATGCTGCGGCTCAAGGCGGCGTCGGCGATGCCCGAGGAGTTCACCTCAGGGCGCTACCGTCCCGTGCTGCCGGACCGGCTCCGCCCGGACGGTGACGTCACGCGGGTGGTTCTCGCCTCGGGCAAGGTCGTCTACGAGCTCGAGGCCGAGCGGGCCCGCCGCAAGGACGGCTCGGTGGCGGTCCTGCGGGTCGAGCAGCTCTACCCGCTGCCGGCGGAGGAGCTCGCCGCCGCCGCCGGTGAGTACCCCGATGCCGACCTGGTCTGGGTGCAGGACGAACCCCGCAACCAGGGGGCGTGGCCGTTCATGGCGCTGAACCTCCCCGAGGCCCTCGCGGAGCACGGGGAGACACGCGCCCTCCGGTGCATCTCCAGGTCTGCGTCCGCATCCCCCGCCACCGGATCGACCCGGAAGCACCAGGCCGAGCAGGAGGCTCTGCTGTCCGAGGTCTTCGACCGCGCATAGCACGATGTACTTCACCGACCGCGGCATCGAGGAGCTCGAGCACCGACGAGGCGACGAGGAGATCACCCTCGCGTGGCTGGCCGACCAGTTGCGGACCTTCGTCGACGTCCACCCCGAGTACGAAACGGCCGTCGAACGCCTGGCCACCTGGCTGGCCCGGTCGGACGACCTCGACGAGGACGACTGACGTGGGGCTGCTCGATCTCACCGACGACAGTGGTGGCGTCGTCCGCGACGTATGCGTCGTGACGCTGGGTGGCGCCGTCGCGGCGGGTGTGGGAGACCCGCGCAGCCAGGGGTGGGTCACCCGGGTCATGGCGCGAAGTGCGCGGGACGACCTGCGGCTCACCGCATACAACCTCGCGGTGGCCGGGGACACCACGGCCGAGGTTCTGGCCCGTGCGACGACCGAGGCACCGGCTCGGTGGGCCGGACACTCCGAGCGCCGGCTCGTCGTCTCGACCGGCCTGGAGGACGCGCGGACGAACCTGTCCATCGCCCGCCACCGGCTCAACCTCGCGAACGTGCTGGATTCGGCCACCGGCGACGGGATCGCCGCCTTCGTCGTCGGCCCGGCACCGACGGGCGAGAACGGTGTGGACGATGCCCTCGAGAGGTACGCCGAGGCCCAGGCGGACGTCTGCGACCGTCGCGGAATTCCGTTCGTCGACTGCATGTCACCGCTGCGTCGGCACGACCAGTGGCTGACCGACGTCGACACCGGGGCCGGACTGCCAGGCCAGGCCGGCTACGGGCTGATTGCGTGGCTCGTGCTCAACAACGGATGGCGGTCCTTCCTCGGCCTGGACGGCTGAACTCGACCGGCCACAGCGTGACCTGCGGCGGCCTGCTCAGCCGAGCTGGAGGAACCAGTCGTGCGTGCGGGCCAGCCCCTCGCGCAGTGACGTCGGCTCGACATCGGGGAACAGACTCCGCAGCACCGTGTTGTCGGCCTGCGAGTGAGGGACATCGCCGGGTCGCGGATCCCGGTGCACCACCTGTGCCGGGTGACCGACGACCTGCTCGAGCAGTGCGATCAGCTCGAGGAGGTTGGTGTTCGTCCCGAACGCCAGGTTGACCGGCTCGGGATGCGTGACCCCACGGGTGGCGGCTTCGAGGAGCACCTCGCAGACGGTGACGACGAAGGTGAAGTCACGCGAGTTCGACCCGTCCCCGTTGACGGGAAGCGGACGACCGGCGAGAAGGGCGTCCATGAAGACCGGGATGACCGCCGCGTACACGTGTCCGGCCCGCTGCCGCGGACCGAAGACGTTGAAGAACCGGAACGCGAGAGTGCGCAGTCCGAAGGACTCCTGATAGGCGAGCGCGTACTGCTCGGTCGCGAGCTTCGACACGGCGTAGGGGCTCATCGGTCGCACCCACTCGCGCTCACTCTTCGGCAGGGCCGGGTTGCGTCCGTACACCGAGGAGGACGAGGCGACCGAGACGTGGCCGACCGAGGCCGTACGCGCCGCCTCGAGCACCCTGAGGGTGCCCGTCGCGTTGACCTCGTGGCTCGCCACCGGATCCTTGATCGAGCGGGGAACGCTCCCCAGGGCGGCGAGATGGACCACCGAGTCGACCCCCTCGACGGCCTCGGCGAGGGCATCGCGGTCGAGGATGCTGGCTTCGACGAGCCGGACGTCGAGCTCGGCGACGTTGTCCCGGTCCCCGGTCGAGAGGTCGTCGATGACGACGACCTGGTGCCCCGAGCCCAGGGCGAGCGCGCAGAGGTTCGCGCCGATGAACCCGGCTCCTCCGGTGACGAGAATGCGCACGGTGACGTCCTTTGCGTGGATGCGGAAAGCACCACGCTATCCCGCCTCTGCCGCACACCACTCATCGACCCGAGTGGGTCTGCGACCATGGGACGGTGCACACGCCGAACCACGTCATCATCGTCGGCGCCGGGGGGCACGGTCGTGAGGTGGCCCATGTGCTGCGGGCTCGTCACCGGGCCGGGCTGGCCGGGCCCGTGCTGGTGGGCTTCGCAGACGACGGAGCCGTCGACGAGACACTCCTCGCCCCGTTCGCCCCCCACCTGGGAGCCATCGCCACGGCGACGGAGCGGCACCCGAACGCGGTCGTTCTCGGAGGTGTCGGTAACGGACGACTGCGCCGTCGCCTCGTCGACGCGCTGCCCCCGGCCTCGCCCGCCGTCCACCCGTCGGCCGATGTGGGCGACGACGTGGAGCTCGGAGCAGGCACGGTGGTCTGCTCGCATGTCAGCGTCACGACCAACGTCGTCACCGGCCGTCACGTCCACCTGAGCCGTGGGGCGGCGATCGGACACGACGCCGTTCTCGGTGACTACGTCTCCGTGATGCCGTTGGCTGCAGTCTCGGGTGGGGTGTACCTCGACGAGGAGGCGTTCGTCGGGACCGGCGCCCTGATCCGCCAGGGCGTCCGCGTGGGCGCAGGCGCCGTGGTCGGCATGGGCGCGGTCGTCCTCGAGGACGTCCCTCCCGGGGTGACCGTGGTCGGCAACCCGGCCCGCGAGCTCCGTGCTGGGGAGTGACCGAGCGTCCCCACCGGACCCGCTCAGGCGTCCGCGGCTCCGCGCACCGCGTCGGCCACGGCCTCGGCGACCCCGGGTGTGAAGACGCTCGGGACGATCTCCTCCGCGGTCGGCACGGGCACCATGCGGGCGATCGCCTCCGCGGCCGCGAGCTTCATCGCTTCGGTGATCTGTCGGGCCCCGCTGTCGAGGGCGCCCCGGAAGACACCGGGGAAGGCGAGGACGTTGTTGATCTGGTTCGGGAAGTCCGAGCGCCCGGTGGCGACGATGGCCGCATAACGGTGCGCGAGGTCGGGGTGCACCTCGGGAGTCGGGTTCGCCAGAGCGAAGATCATCGCCTCCGGCGCCATCCGGGCCAGATCCGCTTCGTCGATCGAGCCTCCGGAGACCCCCACGAAGAGGTCGGCGCCGACCAGGGCATCACCGATCGACCCGCTCACGCCGCGGGGATTGGTCGTGGCGGCGATCCGTGGCTTGTGGTCGGTCAGATCGGTCCGCTCCAAGGAGATCACCCCCCGGGAGTCGCACACGACCACGTCGGTGAGCCCGGCGCGCTGAAGCAGTCGCGTCACCGCCACCCCCGCCGCGCCGGCGCCGCTCACGACGACCCGCAGATCCGGCAGCTCGCGGTTCTGCACTCGACAGGCGTTGATGAGTGCCGCGAGGACGACGATCGCGGTGCCGTGCTGGTCGTCATGGAACACGGGGATGTCCAGCATCTCCTTGAGGCGCGCCTCGATCTCGAAGCACCGCGGAGCCGAGATGTCCTCAAGGTTGATCCCACCATAGGTCGGCGCGATCCGCGCCACCGCGTCGACGATCTCGTCCACCGACCCGGTCTCCATGCACACCGGGACGGCATCGACACCGGCGAAGTGTTTGAAGAGCACCGCCTTGCCCTCCATCACGGGCATCGCCCCCAACGGTCCGATGTTGCCCAGGCCGAGAACGGCCGAGCCATCGGAGACGACCGCAACGGTGTTGCGCTTGGAGGTGAAGCGCGACGCCAACGACGGGTTCTCGGCGATGGCCATCGAGACGTCGGCGACTCCGGGGGTGTACAGCAGCGACAGGTCGGCTCGGTCGCGCAGCTCCTGCGTCGCGTGCACAGCCAGCTTGCCGCCCTCGTGGGCGCGGAAGACGGCGCTGTCGAGGTCATACGACCCGGCTACCGAGGCACGCTCCGGCGCGCCGGAGCCGGCAGCGGCCATCGACAGGTCGTCACGGGACGGATGGAACGGGGCAGCGGCCATGAGGCGGGCATCCTTGCTCGGGCGCGGGTGGCTGGACGGCGACGAGGTCCGGCGGCGGCCCAGGTGCGGGCGCGGGTCGAGGCTCCGCGGCCACGGATGCGGGTGGCGGGCTCACGGGATCGACAGCGTCATCCGTCTGCGGGGTACGGCAGACAGATGCCATCGTGGCACACGCCGGCCGGACCTGGAAGGGCACGCCTCCAACTGTGACCTCCGCAACGCGCGACGGCGCCCCCGCGCCGATCTCTCGGGGTGCGCCTGCGACGATGGCGCTGTGAGGTGTCGTGAGCAGTGACGGCGGTCCGGTGGGCCGGCGTCGCCGCGGCCTCGGGCTGGTTCGCGTGGCCGGGGTGTCGATGGAGCCGACCCTGCGGGCCGATGACGTCGTCCTCGTGTGGTGGGGCGCCTGCGCGCGCCCGGACGCACTGGTGGTCTTCGAACACCCCGAACGGCAGGGGCTCCTGCTCGTCAAGCGGGCTGTCCACCGCGACCCGGAAGACACCGCTCGCTGGTGGGTCGAGAGGGACAACGTCGCAGGTGGCAGCGACTCATGGACCCTGGGGTCGATCGCAGACTCGGACATCCTCGGGCGGGTGGTGACACGCCTACCCCGAGCGCTGACAAGGGGGTAGGTTGGGTGATCCAAGGCCACCAGACCCACTGCCCTCAAGGAGGCACAGGTATGCGACTCCCCCGCTTCATCGGCGCCATGCTCTCGAGCACGATCTCGGAGCTGCCGACCGTCCACGCCCACTGCGATCTGCCGTGCGGCGTCTACGACCCCGCCCAGGCCCGGATCGAGGCCGAGTCGGTCAAGAAGATCTGCGAGAAGGTGGCGGACAGCGACGACCCGGACTTCCGCACCCGGGCGGCCATCATCAAGGAGCAGCGGTCCGAGCTCGTCAAGCACCACCTCTGGGTGCTGTGGACCGACTACTTCAAGCCTCCCCACTTCGAGGCCTACCCCGAGCTGCACACCCTCTTCAACGAGGCCACGAAGCTGGCCGGCGCGTCCGGGACGAAGGGCGGCTTCGACGTGGCCACCGCCGATGAGCTGCTCGCCAAGATCGACAAGATCGCAGAGATCTTCGCCGAGACCAAGAAGTCCTAGTCAGACCCGGGCTCACCGCTCGACGATGAGGGCCCGCTCCATCTGGAGCGGGCCCTCATCGTCGTGACGTCAGGGGTGGCGCTGCCGAGCGCGGGGCGCCACGACGTCGATCAGGTCGTCCACGAGCTCGGGGTCATACTCGTAGCCCAGACCGAGCTGGATACGCTCCAGGGCCACAGAGACCGCTCCGGGATCACGGGATCCGCCCGTGAAGTCGTCGAAGGCGTTGGTCAGCTTGATGATCCGAGCCTCCAGCGGGATGCGCTCATCCTCCTCGCGCATGAGGCGATAGGGCGCGGCCTGCCTTGTCAGGAGGGCAGCGGCCGGCTCGAGCACGCCGGAATGCCGCATGATCCCCACGCCGTCCTGCACGATGCGCTCCTGGTCGCGGGGTGCGGCGAGAACGGTGGCCCCTCCCGGGATCGGCTGGTCGAGAGCCACCTGGCCGAGGTCGTGCAGGAGAGCGGCGTACTCGAGGGTGTCCATCTCCCGCTGCGAGAGTCCCCGGCGCCGTCCGAGCTCGACGGCCAGGTCGGCCACTCGCCTGGCGTGGTGGCTCGTCGTATAACCGGCCAGGTCGGTGAGGCGCGAGAGGGCCGCAATGGTCTCCCGATAGGTCTGGCGAGTGTGCGCGTAGCGCCGCGCCGCGGCGATGCTCAGCACGAGCGGGAGGGTGAAAAGGATCGGACCCCACAGACCGACGGCCTCCCGGGAGAGGACGATCATCACCGCGGTGGTCGCGCTGGCCAACGACAGCATTCCGAACGTGGCCACCTCCTCCCGCACTGTGGATACGTAGCCCCTCCGCTCGGACCGGGAGACCCACCAGGCCACGACGGCGGCTCTTGCGGCGGCCGCTGTGAGGGCACTCAGCCATAGGGCGAAGGCGTAGATCCAGTCCCGGCCGTCAGGCTCCATCGTCCGTTCGAGCCCGGTCACGGCGACGAGCTGCGCGAGAAGGCCGGCCACGACGGCATTGGTGAGGCGACCCAGGACATCGACACTCGAGGTCCGGATGCCGGCCGCCTCGGCGATCGCCGTCCCCACGAGGGAGGCGACGGCCACCGCCAGTACGCCCCCGAGAACGAGCACGACCCCGGAAACCCCGGGACGGTGCGGGAGCGAGAGCATGAAGGCCACCGCGGCAGCCGACGCGATCGGAGAGATGCCTCGACGTCCTGCGAGACGGACGTGGGCGCTCTCCCCGACGACGATGAGGAGGAAGAGCACGACCAACCAGGCCATCGTCGTCATGGTGCCAACCGGTCCAGTGGGTGGTCATGCCGGATGATCCAGCTTTTCGTTGACCGACCGGCGGCGAGGACGGCGGCGATCGTCGCCATGCTCGACCGCGCACTCTCGCCTTCTGCTCGTGCCCGTTCACCGACCCTGGCCCGACTCAGCCATTCGGTACTCGAGACCTCCAACACGCCATGCCGGTCCACCGCACGAGCGAGCGCATCCACGACATTGGAGTCCAGCCCTCGGTCGGCCGCCAGCTGGCTCAAGGCGTCTCGCGGATCGAGAGCAGCCACATCGGGCGTGCCGGACGTCAAGGCGTCGAACGCGTCGGCGACTGCGACGATTCGGGCACCGAGTGGGATGTCGGGTCCCATGAGCCCTCGTGGATATCCGCTCCCGTCGACGCGCTCGTGGTGGGCGCCGATGGCCGGTAGCGCCGGAGCGGCGAATGAGATCCCTGCGAGCATCCGGACGCCCGTCTCCGGATGCCGGAGGATCTCGTCGTCGGTACCCCGGCGGGCAGCGAGAAGCCCCATGTCGTGGAGCAGCCCAGCCGTGTGGAGTTCCGTCAGCGCTCGAGGGGAGAGCCTCAAGGACTCCCCGATCCAGTCGCAGAGGATCGCGATGCGTTGGGAGTGTCCGGCCGTTCCCGGGTGACGGACATCCAGCGCCGCGACGAGAGTATCCGTCGTGCGTTCATGCGCTTCGAGCTCGGCACCGAACTGACCGAAGACCCACCAGGCCACGAGGAGAGGCACGGTTGTGAGTGCCGCGCTGAACCAGTGGATCTGGCCGGGTCCCCAGAGCACCACGAGGAGGAAGGCGATGACACCGTATCCGATGTACGCGGCACCGGTCGACGCGATGAGCCCGCGGACGTGCACCCAGAAGGGCACCCTCGCGGTGACCGTCATGATGCCGGACAGCACGAGCGCATTGGTCGCGGCCTGGGCGAGATCGGCCACGATCAGGGGTAGCCCGATGTCGAGGAGCACTGACCCGGTGCCTGAGACGGTCAGCGGATCGACGCCCCCTGCCAGGAGGTAGGCGAACCCTCCGACGAGTCCCACGACGCCGAACATGCCGGCGTTGAACACGCGCCGCACGGCCCGCATCCGAACCGGTTGGAGAAGAGTCGGAAGCACGCCGACAACGGCCCCGCCGAACGGGCCGACCATCACAGCTGCCGAAAGAGTGACGATGCCGAAGAACGAGAACCGGACTCCGTCGCCCGACATCGACACAACCGAGTCGGGGAGAGTGCGCGCCAGCACACCCAAAAGGAGCAGCGCGGCCAGAGGAAGGAGGTCGGCGCGGGACGGAGGCTCGTAGACGACCGCGAGCGCCCCGAGCACGATGACGACCGCCCAGACCCCGATCACATAGGTCCAGGCGGTCGCGGAAGACTCTCTGCTCACCTACTCATGCACACGAATGCGCGTGAAAAGAGCCGAAACCGGTCGGAGATGTGATGCTCAGGCTCCCCAGTCCCAGCCGAGCGGCTTGGCACCCCAGTCCCAACCGAGCGGCTTGACGATCTTGACATCCGTCCGCAGGTCAGCGGCCTGCGCAGGAGCGGCGGCGAGCCCGAAAACGGCGAGACTGGCGAAGAGAACGGTGATGAGGCGCTTGGACATATCCACACTTTCTCGTACGGCCCCGTAGGGCGTGGAACGGAAACCGGGTCCGGTGACCCGGCAGGTCCGCGCTCTCACGCGGATGAGGGTCTGCTCATCATCCCATGTACGACCTCGTCAGATCACCGTTGCGTGCCTACTGACACGCTGGGTCGGACGAACAACGAACGCCGTGAGTGCTCAGGGCCTCCCGTGGTCGGATCGGCGCGATCGGGCACCTGTGCGAGAATGGCCGCGAGCGTCCGTCTGTCGCGGACCCGCACGAGACCCATCCCGAAGGAGTATGCGATGAGCAAGCGCGCCCGCAAGCGCCGCGCCCGCAAGAGCAAGGCTGCGAACCACGGTCGCAAGCCCAACGCCTGAGCGCCTGGCACGAGACGACGACGGCCCGGCCCCCTCGCGGGGTCCGGGCCGTCGGCATGCCGGAGGTCGTCAGGTCGGAGATCCTCCGGCCTGAGAGGTTGTCAGGTCCGGCGTCCGGACGCACACCCAGAGGCCGGAAACGGCCGCGGGTCTGTGCATTCAGCCCTGCGGCTCGGCCCTGATGGTCGTGATCCTTGCGATGATCGAGGCGCGCAACGCCTCGGGTGCATGGGCGACGGGCTCGACCCGCCGGATCAGGCTCTTGACGGTCTGGTCGACACGGTGCTGTTCGAGGCAGGGGCGGCACTCGCGGACATGTGCCTCGAAGCGCAGGTTCTCCTCCGGTCCCATCTCCCCGTCCATGTACTCGTAGATCCGCAAGAGGAACTCGGAGCAGTCCGTGTCGTGGTAGTGGGGGGTGACGGAGTCGTCCCCGGCGCCTGCCTGCGTCCCCTCGCCGCTCGGGACGAGACGGTCGTCGTTCATGACCCGGCCTCCGTCCCGAAGCCACGCTCGACCGCGTACTCGGAAAGGAGTCCGCGCAGTTGACGTCGACCCCGGTGCAGCCGCGACATGACCGTACCGATCGGGGTTCCCATGATGTCGGCGATCTCCTTGTAGGCGAACCCCTCGACGTCAGCGAGATACACGGCCATCCGGAAGTCCTCCGGAAGCTCCTGTAGTGCCCTCTTGACCTCGGTGTCGGGAAGCCGGTCGAGCGCCTCCACCTCGGCCGAACGCAGTCCACGCGAGGTGTGGGACTCGGCCCGGTGCAGCTGCCAGTCCTCCACCTCGGCACTGTCGGCCTGCTGCGGCTCCCGCTGCTTCTTACGGTAGCCGTTGATGTAGGTGTTCGTCAGGATGCGGTACAACCACGCCTTGAGGTTGGTCCCCGGCGTGAACTGGTGGAAGGCGGAGTACGCCTTCGCGAACGTCTCCTGAACGAGGTCCTCGGCATCCGCGGGGTTCCGGGTCGTGCGCAGTGCCGCGCCGTACAGCTGGTCGAGCAGCGGGAGCGCGTCCCGTTCGAAGCGAGCCAGTCGCTCCTCGGGTGTCTCGGTCGCCAGGTCGACCTCCACCGGACGCTCGCCCCCGGCGTCGGAGACCGTGCCGGTGGAGACACCGGCGGGGATCGTGGGTTGAGAAGTCATCACCCTCCAGCCTAGCGAGGTCACAGACCGACCTCTCCCACGGGTGATCGGGGGGTCGAGGGTCGGAGAGTGGACCACGGCATACATGGGCGCTCGCACTCCTCGGTCGACGGCATCGGTACTCCTGGCTGAACGCCACTCCCGTGCCCCACATTCCCACCGCACTAGGGTTGGTCCCATGACGCAGAGGTCCTTCGCCGGACTGCTTCGCGAGCAGGTCCGGCACGAGTTCACCGCGAGCCAGCAGTACATCGCGATCGCCGTGTGGTTCGACGGCCGGGACCTGCCCCGTCTCGCGGCCCACTTCTACGCGCAGAGCGTCGAGGAGCGCAACCACGCCATGATGATGGTCCAGTACCTGCTCGACCGGGACTGGGATGTCGGCATCCCCGGGGTCGACGAGGTGCGCAACGACTTCTCCGACGTGACCGAGCCTCTCGATCTCGCCCTTGCGCAGGAGCAGCAGGTGACCGGGCAGATCGAGGCGATCTTCCGGGCCGCGCGCGATGAGGGAGACCTTCTCGGCGAGCAGTTCATGCTCTGGTTCCTCAAGGAGCAGGTCGAGGAGGTGGCGCAGATGAACACACTCGTCACGATCGCTCGGCGAGCCGGGTCGAACTGGTTCTACATCGAGGACCACCTGGCTCGCGAGCAGGTCGACGACTCGGATGACGCTTCGGCGCCTGCGGCGGCCGGCGGGGCCCTCTGAACCACCCCGCGCGCCGGGTCAGGATTCCGGGAAGCGGCCGTCGAGGAACTCGCGGACGGCGCTGACGACGTCGGACGGGTTCGGCGAATGCGCGCCGCGGACCACCATCAACAGGCTGGGTTCGAGTCCGGCAGCGAGGAGCTCATCAGGGGTGCCGAAGGCATCTCGCTCCCCCTGCACGACCCCGACCGGCAGGCCCAGCCCCACTGCGCCGGCGAGCTCGCCGTAGCGCGACCGTTCAGGGCGTCCCGGAGGATGGAGCGGGAACGACAGTGCGAGGATCGCGTCGGCACCGACCGCGCCTGCCGTGCGGCAGACGACCCGGGCTCCCGCGGACCGTCCTGCGGACACCACCGGAGACGGGAGACCGTACTCATCACGCAGCGCGCGAACGACCGGGACATAGGCGACGTCGAGTCTCGGGGGTGGGCTCGCCACCCGCCTGCCGGCGACCCTCCAGGGTTGGTCGACGAGCCCCACCACCCATCCGGCACGAGGCAGCGACCGGGCGAGTGCGGCCAGGTCGGCCGAGTCACCCAGCCCACCCGCACCGTGCGAGAGCAGGAGCGTCCCGCGCCCCGCCGTCGGGCCCGTGCGCACTCGCACCCGCGCCGGCCCCTCCGGTGTCGCGATGGTGTGGACGGCCTCGTCCGCGGTGTCACCCACCGACGATCTCCCCCGTCTCCGGATCCACGACACCGACCAGGTCCTCGACCGGGGCCGGGTCCAGCAGCTGCGGACCGTTCGAGCGGCTGCTGTTCACCGCACGAGAGACTGGGTATGCGCGGAACCGCCCCGCGGGAACCGGGACGAGAAGCTCCGCAACGGTGGATGGATCCGTGACCTCGGAATCCAGCCAGTCAGTCCAGCGCTCGGCCGGCAGGACCATCGGCTGGCGGTCGTGGATCCGATCCAGGCCCGACTCCGCCGCGGTCGTGATGATCGTGAAGGTCGTCAGCCATGCCGCTGGGTCGTCGGCTTCGGGGACGTCCTTGTCCCGCCAGAACTCATAGAGTCCGGCGAAGGCGATGACGTCGTGCTCCGGATCGGAGATGAAGAACGGCTGCTTGCGGGGCTTGCTCCGATCGTCCATGACGACCGGTGACGCCTGCCATTCGTACCAGCCGCGGGCGGGGACCAGGCAACGACGGGTGCGTGCGGGTCCCGAGTAGGCCCGGCTCTCCAGGACCGTCTCCGCGCGGGCGTTGATCATCCGGACCCCGGCACGGGGATCGGGTGACCACGGCGGCACCAGGCCCCAGGTCAGGAGGCGGAGCTGGCGTATGGGCTCTCGTGCGGGGGCGCCTCGCTCAGGCCGCTGGAGGACGACGGGAGCCTGCTTCGTCGGAGCCATGTTGTAGTCGGGACGTCCCGGCGCGGGAGTCTGCGGGTTGGCCAGGACCGACCGCCCCGGCTCCGCGGTCGCGTCGAGATCCACGTCGAAGGTCTCGACGAGCTCGTCCGGGTTGGCGGTCGCCGCATACCGTCCACACATCGATCGGGGTCTCCTCCCAGCGGCCGCGACATGTCGCGACAGCGACTAACGTAGACCAGGCTAGGGGTAACCGCGCCCGTGACCAGCATCGATCACGTGTCACCGACGATGCTGTGGTCGGGGCCGCACCACCCTCCATCAGCCGTGAGGAGAGTTCATGTCCCTTGTCCGTCGCGTCGCTCGACCGATGCTCGCCGCCATCTTCGTCGCAGGAGGGATCGAGGCGTTGAGACACCCGGGCAAGCGAGCCCGGCGGGCGCAGCCCCTCGTCGACAAGGCTGCCGAGCCGCTCCACCTTCCGCAGGACCCCGAGCTGCTCGTTCGCGCGAACGGGGCGCTCATGATCGGCGCGGGCGCGTTGCTGGCGACCGGCAGGTTCCCCCGGGTCGCCGCTGCGGCCCTCGCCGGAACCCTCGTCCCAGCGACCATCGTCGAGTACCCGTTCTGGGAGTCCGAGGACCCCCAGGAGCGTCGGGACCGGCAGGTCCAGGTGCTCAAGAACGTCGGGCTTCTCGGAGGGCTGCTCCTGGCCGCCGTCGACACCGAGGGCAAGCCCGGTCTGGCCTACCGGGCGAAGATGGCCGGTGACAGCATCAGCCGGACGGCGCGGACGACTCGTCGCGAGGCGCGGATGGCGGCGAGGCTCGCAGGCAAGGAGGCTCGACTGAAGGCGGCCGGCGCGACCCATGCCCTCGGCTGAACCATCCCCCGCTGACCAACATCCGGTCGGACAGACCTGGCCCGCGCCCACCGCTGTCGAGCCGATCGACGCAGTCGTGCGCCTTCCGGGCAGCAAGTCGCTCACCAACCGCTACCTCGTCCTCGCCGCTCTGGCAAGCGACACCTCACGGCTGCGGCGCCCACTGCGCAGCCGTGACACCGTCCTGATGGCGCAGGCCCTGCGGGCACTGGGGGCGCAGATCACCGACGTGCCCGTCTCCGACGGTGTGGACGCCGACTGGCTGATCGAGCCTGGTCCGGTGCGCGGCGGTGCCCGGATCGACTGTGGTCTGGCGGGGACCGTCATGCGATTCCTCCCGGCGGTGGCCGCCCTGGCCGGGTCACCGGTCCGGTTCGACGGTGACGCGCACGCGCGGCTACGCCCCATGTCGGCGCTGCTCTCGGCCCTTCGCACTCTCGGGGCGGTCGTCGACGACGGCGATCGAGGAGCGCTGCCGTTCTCGGTCTCCGGAGGGCCGCGTCTGAAGGGCGGGCCGGTCACGATGGACGCCTCGGCGTCCTCCCAGTTCGTCTCGGCGCTGCTCCTTGCCGGATCCAGATACCCGGAGGGCGTGACCGTCCGACACGAGGGTCCGCCCGTTCCCAGCCAGCCCCATATCGACATGACGATCGAGACGCTGCGCGATGTCGGCGCCATCGTCGACGACAGTGTGCCTGACGTGTGGTCGGTGGCTCCCGGCCCACTCGGGGCGCTCGACGTCGTCGTGGAGCCCGACCTGTCCAACGCGGCGCCCTTCCTGGCTGCGGCCGCAGTGACCGGAGGCCGGGTCAGGGTCCCCGGCTGGCCCGGCTATACCACCCAGGCCGGCGATGCGTTCCGAGACATCCTCGACGCGATGGGTGCCGACGTCCACCTCGACCGGGACCATCTCGAGGTGCGCGGCACCGGCGGACTGAGCGGCGTCGACGTCGACCTCCACGACGCGGCGGAGCTCACGCCGGTCGTCGCTGCGCTCGCGGCGCTGGCCGACTCCCCCACGTGGATCCGGGGGGTCGCCCACATCCGCGGTCACGAGACCGACCGTCTCGCGGCCCTCGCCCGCGAGCTCACCGCCCGGGGGACGGGGGTGGATGAGACCGAGGACGGCCTCCACATCCGCCCGGGACCACTGAGCGGAGGGCTCTTCCGGACCTACGCCGACCACCGGATGGTCATGGCCGCCGCCGTTCTCGGCCTGGCCGTCCCCGACGTCGTGGTCGAGGATGTCGCAACGGTGGGCAAGACCCTGCCGACGTTCACCACGTTGTGGGCCGACATGCTCACCTCCGAGTCGAGCGTGCTCGGCCGATGACGCACGGCCGCCCGCGCGCCGAAGGACCACCCCGGGGTCGGGACCGGCCATGAGCACTGCGGGACGGTACGACCACTACGACGAGGACGCCGTGCGGGTCCGCCCGTCGCGGCGCGGCAGCAGACCACGGAGCAAGGACCGTCCCCGGCACGATGATGCCGTCGACGGTCGGGTCATCGGGGTCGACCGCGGCCGCTACCACGTCCTGGTCGATGACGTCATGGTCACCGCGGTCAAGTCCCGCAACCTCGGGCGCAAGAGCATCGTCGTCGGCGACTCCGTCGGCATCGTGGGAGATGTCTCGGGTCAGCGCGACACCATGGCCCGGATCGTCCGCCAGAACCCGCGTCGGAGTGTCCTGCGCCGAACCGCGGACGACAACGACCCGGTCGAACGGGTCATCGTCGCCAACGCGGATCAGCTCATCATCGTCACGGCGCTGGCGGACCCACCACCTCGGACCCGACTCATCGACCGTTGCCTCGTGGCGGCCTACGATGCCGGGCTGACGCCGATCCTCCTCCTCACCAAATCCGACCTCACCAGCCCCGGCGACCTCCTGTCGTTGTACGGCGACCTCGACGTCGGCGTCCTAGTGACGCAGATCAGCCCCCAGGGCGCAGAGGGTCTCGATGAGGTGCGTGCGTGCTTGAGCGGACAGGTCAGCGTTCTGGTCGGGCACTCAGGAGTGGGCAAGTCGACCATCGTCAACGCGCTCGTCCCGGACGCCGGCCGAGCCACCGGCGTGGTGAACGTCGTGACCGGGCGAGGACGGCATACGTCCTCCTCGGCGATCGCCCTGCCACTTCCGGACGACGACGGCTGGGTGATCGACACCCCGGGAGTCCGCTCGTTCGGCCTCGCGCACGTCGACCCGGCCCGTATCATCGACCACTTTCCCGAATTCGCCGAAGGCACCTCTCAGTGCCCTCGCTCATGCTCGCACGACGAGGCCGACTGCGGGCTGGACGCCTTCGTGGCGGAACACGCCGCCGAGCAGCCGCACCTCCCGCACCGCCTCGAGAGCCTGCGAAGACTCCTCAGGTCGCGGACCTCCGAGGAGGACACCGCCGGAACGCGCTGATCGAGCGGTCGACCTCAGCTCTGGCGGTCGCGTGGCTCCGGCGCGACGTCGTCGTGACCGATCTGGTAGTCGGCGGCGGGTCTGGTCGGGTCGATGACCCCCCGCTCGTCGACCCCCGGGGCGGGGACGTCCTCGGGAGGGGCGCCGGCGCCGATTCGCGCGCCATCGCTTCCTCGACCTTCGTCCGGCTCCCGGGTCGGGATGTCCGAGGTCGGGACGATCTGACGCACCTCGGCGAAGTGGCACGCACTGCGGTGGCCCCCGGCGCCGTCGGGACGCTGGACGAACTCCGGCTCCTCCACCGAGCACACGTCCTGGGCCTTGAAGCACCGCGTGTGGAAACGACAGCCGGAGGGAGGGTTCGCCGGTGACGGGACATCCCCGGAGAGGACGATCTGCTCCCTCTTCCCGCGCAGCGTGGGATCGGGCACCGGCACGGCGGACAGGAGGGCCTGGGTGTAGGGGTGGGTCGGGCGCTGGTACACCTCGTCCTCGGTGCCGAGCTCGACCATCTTGCCGAGGTACATCACTCCGACCCGGTCCGAGATGTGCCGGACCACGGAGAGGTCGTGGGCGATGAACAGGTAGGCGAGACCCATCTCCCGCTGCAACCTCTCGAGGAGGTTGACCACCTGGGCCTGGACGGAGACATCGAGAGCGGAGACCGGCTCGTCGCAGATCAGCACCTTGGGTCGTAGAGCGATCCCGCGCGCGATCCCGATGCGCTGGCGTTGCCCCCCGGAGAACTGGTGGGGGTAGCGGTTGATGTGCTCGGGGTTGAGGCCCACGACGTCAAGCAGGTCCTGGACGGCCTTCTTGCGCCCGCCCTTCGGCACGACCTCTCGGTGGATCTCGAACGGCTCGCCGATGATGTCGCCGACGGTCTTGCGCGGGTTGAGGGAGGTGTAGGGGTCCTGGAAGATGATCTGGATGTCCCTGCGGAGCCGGCGCATGGCGGATCCGGACTGCTGGAACATGTCGACCCCGTCGAAGTCCACGCTGCCCGACGTCGGCTCCTCGAGGCGCATAAGAACGCGACCGAGGGTCGACTTGCCGCACCCCGACTCTCCGACGATGCCGAGCGTCTCACCTTTGTGCAGGTCGAAGGACACCCCGTCGACGGCCTTGACGTGACCCACCGTGTGGCGTAACACTCCCGCCTTGATCGGATAGTGCTTGACCAGGTCGGTGGCGCGGAGGATGACCTCAGGCACCGAGCACCTCCTCGGAGAAGTGGCAGGCGGCGAAGCGACCGGGGACCAACTCACGCAGCTCGGGGCGCTCCCCCGAGCAGATGTCCCGAGCGAGGTAGCACCGTGGGTGGAAGGGGCAGCCCGGAGGGATCCGGGTCAGGTTCGGCGGCAGCCCGCCGATCGCCGCCAGCGTCTGCCCCTTCTGGTCGACCCGGGGGATCGAATCGATCAGGCCCCTGGTGTAGGGATGGGCAGGGGCGGCGTACAGGTCCAGGATCTCTGACTTCTCGACGAGCCGCCCGGCGTACATCACGCACGCTCGGTCGGCCACGTCGGCCACGACCCCCAGGTCGTGGGTGATGAGGATCAGACCCATCTGGCGCTCCTGCTGCAGGTCGGCCAGCAGCTGCATGATCTGGGCCTGCACGGTGACATCGAGCGCCGTCGTCGGCTCGTCGGCGATGAGCACCGCCGGGTCCAGGGCGATGGCCATCGCGATCATGATGCGCTGGCGCATGCCACCGGAGAACTGGTGGGGGTAGGCCTTGACGCGTTCCCGGGCGGCCGGGATCGAGACACGCTCCATGAGGCCCACCGCTCGCTCGAGGGCGTCGGACTTGTTCATCCCGCGGTGCTGACGGAACATCTCGGCGATCTGCCACCCAACCGGGAAGACGGGGTTGAGCGCCGAGAGCGCGTCCTGGAAGATCATCGAGATCTCCGGACCACGGGTGTGACGCCGCTCGTTGGGATCCATGGTCAGCAGGTCGCGGCCGCAGTACCTCACCTGCCCGGACGGGATCTTGGCCGGGGGCATGTCGAGGATGCCCATGATGGCCTGGGCGGTCACCGACTTGCCCGATCCCGACTCGCCCAGAATGGCGAGGGTCTCGCCCTGGCTGAGATCGAACGACACCCCGTTGATGGCCTTGGCGACGCCCTCCTCGGTGTGGAACTCGACGTACAGGTCGTCCACCTCGAGGAGACAGCCGTCCTGAGGGACGTACTTCGATTTCGACCCCGAGCCCCGCTTCTCCTGGGGTGTGTCGACCGTGGTCGCGCTCATGGCGTGCTCCTCATCGGGTCTTGGGGTCGTAGGCGTCACGGACCGCGTCACCGAGCATGATGAAGGCGAGCACCGTGAGGCTGAGGAACAGGGACGGGAAGAACAGCATGTGCGGAGTCGTCCGCAGGCCGACGATGGCGTCGTTGATCGACACGCCCCAGGAGATGACCGGCGGCTGGAGGCCGATGCCGAGGAAGGACAGCGTCGCCTCCAGGGCGATGTACGCGCCGAGGTTGATCGTCGCGACGACGATGATGGGACCGAGTGAGTTGGGGATCACGTGGGACCTGATGATCCGCCAGGGGCTCGCACCGAGGGCTCGAGCGGCCTGGACGTAGTCGTTGGGTAGCACCTGCATGACCGAGGAGCGCATGAGCCGTGTCAGTGCGGGCCATCCGAGCAGGGAGATCGCCGCGACGACCTTGAAGACGACCACGAAGTAGGGGTCGTTCGACGAGGGGAAGGCCGACATGAAGAGGATGGCTCCGAGGAGGAGCGGGATGGCGAAGAAGATGTCGGTGACCCGCGAGATCAACGAGTCCGTCCACCCGCCGAAGTAGGCGGCCGTGATGCCGAGGGCGGCGCCGATCGTCGTGGTGAACAGCGTCGTGAACACTCCGACGAGGATCGAGGCCCGGGCACCGTAGATCACGCGTGCGTAGATGTCGTAGCCCTGGATGTCCCGGCCGAACCACGCCTCGGAGTTCGGGCGCTCTCTCGCCTGGCTCAAGACCGCCTCGGTGGGGTCGGTGTTCGTGAAGAGGCTCGGCCAGATGGCCATGAGCACGAAGATGAAGATCATCGTCGCCGAGATCCAGAACAACGGGTTGCGCGCGAGCGCCCGACGGGCGTCAGCACCGAGGGAGCGTGCCTCACCGACGGGGTTCGCGTCACTCGAGTGTGCAGTCTCGACGATGGCTTGCTCAGTCATGGCTGATCCTCGGGTCGAGCACGCCGTACAACAGGTCGACGATGAGGTTGACGAAGAGGTAGATGATGACCAGAGCGGTCACGGCCCCGACGACGGCGACCCCGTCCCGGACCTGGATCCCGCGATAGATGTAGCCGCCGACCCCCTGGATGTTGAAGATGCCCTCGGTGACGATGGCGCCGCCGAGCAGCGCACCGAAGTCGAAGCCGATGAAGGTGATGACGGGGATCATGGAGTTGCGCAGGGCGTGCAGGCCCACGGCGCGTCGCTTGGAGAGACCCTTCGAGATCGCGGTGCGCACGTAGTCGGCACGCAGGTTCTCGACGAGGTTGGTCCGGGTCAGCCGGGCGACGTAGGCGACGGACAGCGAACCGAGGACGATGGCCGGCAGCAGGAGCTCGTACGTCGTCGCCTCGGACGACACGGTGACCGGGAACAGGCCAAGCCGCACCCCGAGGAAGTACTGCAGCACCGCGCCGATGACGAAGATCGGGATCGAGATGACGACCAGCGTGCTGACCAGCACGAGATTGTCGACGAATCTTCCTTTTCGGATGCCCGCGAGAATTCCGGCGGAGATGCCGATGACGATCTCGACGGCGATGGCCATGAGGGCGAGGCGGCCGGTCACGGCGAAGCGCTTGGCCAGGTCCTCACGGACCTCGACGCCGTACTGGTTGGTTCCGAAGTCTCCCTGGACCACCTGACCCATGTACTTGGCGTACTGGATGGGCAACGGGTCGTCGAGGTTGTACTTCTCGCGATACTCCGCGACGAACGACTCCGGGCACTGTCGCTCCCCGCACTTGCCCGCGGTGGGGTCTCCGGGTAGCGCGAAGACCATGGCGTAGATGATGAATGTCGTCCCGATGATGACGGGGATCATCTGCAGCAGGCGGCGGACGATGTACTTGCCCATCGCACCTCCTTCGTCAGCGCGGGTGACAACTCACCCGCCGATCGTGTGGCACGGACACTACTCCAGCAGACTCGGGACTTGGCGGCGGTTCACCATGTCGCCGCACGATCGGAACTGTACGTCGACACTACTCCCCACGGGCCCCCGAACGAGGGCTCGGCGCGTTCCGCCCCGGGCAGAGAGGATCGGCCTGCCGGGATGCTCCGGCAGGCCGATCGCTCAGCTACGACCGAGTTCGCCCTCAATCACTGCGCGAGCGTGACACTGGCGAGGTCGGGACGGCCGAAGGCGGTGATCGTGACGGGGTTCACCTTCTCGGACCAGCCGATCGTCGTCTTCGGGTAGTACATCGGGATGGCGACCATGTCCTCGGCGAGGAGCAACTCCGCCTGCTGGTACAGAGCGTTGGCCTCGTCGAGACTGGGTGCGGCCGCCGCCTGGGTGAGCAGACTCTCGAACTCCTCGTTGACGTACGGACCGAAGTAGTTGCTGTCTGCGCCCTCCGCATAGATCGGGGCCAGGAAGTTCTCGATGGACGGGTAGTCCATCACCCAGCCGAGACGCCACATGCCCGTCATCTCGCCGTTCCCGAGTTGGGTCAGGAAGGTGGCGAAGTCCACGACCGGGGTCGCGGTGCAGGAGATGTCGAGGGCCTGCGAGATGCTGTTGCAGGTGGCCTCGGTCCACGCCTTGTGGTCGCCGTCACCGTTGTAGCTGAGGGTCAGCTCACCGTCGTAGCCGCCGGCCTCGTCGAGCATCGCCTTGGCGGCCTCCGGGTCGTAGGTGCAGAACTCGCCGCAGGCGTTCTCCTGGTATCCGTCGACGACCGGGGAGACCCAGCCGGTGGCCGGAGTGTAGCTGTTGTTGAAGATCTGCTCGTTGATCGTCTCGCGGTCGATAGCCATCGAGATCGCCTTGCGGATGGCGGGGTCCGCCAGGTCCGTGCTCACCACCGTGTTGATGCCGACATAGTTGAATCGGCCGGTCTCGCGTTGGGTGTTGCGGTCACCGAGGTCGGACTGGTACTTGTCGTCGATCAGAGCCGACTGCGGAATGGTCCTGATCACATCGATCTGTCCTGCGAGCAGGTCGTTGTAGGCCGCGTCCTGGTCCTGGTAGATCCGGAAGGTGATCTTGTCGACCTGGCCACCGAAGTCACCGCTGTAGTCGGCGAACTTCTCGACGACGATGCTCTGTCCGTCGTTGTACTCGGTGACCTGGTACGGACCGGCTCCGATCGGAGCCTTGCCGAAGCTCTCGGGATCCTCGAAGAAGGCGTCCGGCTGCGGCGCGAAGGCGGTGTAGCCGAGGCGGACCGGCAGGTTGGACACCGGCTCGCTCGTGCGGATCGTGAAGGTGTAGTCGTCGACGACCTCGAGGCCGGACAGCTCCTCGACGGTCGAGCCCTCGGCGTTGACCTCGGCGAAGCCTTCGATCGGCGACATGAAGTAGCTTCCGGTCTGGCCGTTGGGCCCGAACGCGGTGTAGTTCCACGCGTCGACGAAGTTCTGGGCCTTGACCTCGGTCCCGTCTTGGAACATGTAGCCCTGCTTGATCTTGACCGTGAACGTCTGGTTGTCCTCGGTCTCGATCGACTCGGCGATGTCGTTCTCGGGGGACGCGTCGTCGGCGTTGTAGTTGACGAGCCGGGCTGTAATCATCTCGAGAACGTCTCCGCCGCAGGTCTCGCTCGTGTTGCCCGCGACGAGCGGGTTCTCCGGCGTGCATCCGTCGACGACGATCTCGCCGCCGGCGGCACCCTCGGCGGCCGTTGTCTCGTTCCCATCGGTTGCGGTCGTGTCGTCACTGTCGCCACCACATGCGGTCGCCAGGAGCGCGACCGCCGAGATGCCGGCAATGGCAACCGTGCGAGCGGTTCGTCGCATGGATGTCCTCCTTGATTCGAAAACGACCTCGGGGTTCCGAGGGCGGACGGCGGACCAGCCGTCCTGGTGAGGTCAGCCCGCCCGGTGCCGCCGAAAGGGCGGCAGTCATATGTAACCCCCATCGGGCGCGATGTGCGGCATCGGAGGGCGAGTCGAGACCCATTTGTGACATGCCGAACTCACCCATAAGCGTTTGTCATGGGCTAGCCACTTGCGATCCGCCCGCGTTGCAGCCGAGTACGTACGCTGCCACCGCATACCCGGCGCTGTAGATTGCGGACCGTGCTCTCTTTCGACGACGACCTGAGGCTCGCCCATGTCCTCGCTGACGCCGTCGAGTCCACGACCATGTCCCGCTTCCTGGCAGAGGACCTCGCCGTCGACACGAAGCCGGACCTCACCCTCGTCTCCGACGCGGACCGCGCGGCCGAGGACCTGATCCGCGGACAGCTGGGCCGGACCCGCCCCCGAGATGCCGTCGTCGGCGAGGAGTCCGGGACGACCGGACGCGGTCCCCGCCGGTGGGTGATCGACCCGATCGATGGAACCCACAACTTCGTGCGCGGGGTCCCGGTCTGGGCCACCCTCATCGCCCTCCTGGACGAGTGGGACGACCCGGTCCTCGGACTGGTCGCCGCGCCGGCCCTCGGGCGACGGTGGTGGGCCGCTCGGGGAACAGGTGCCTGGACGGGTCGCAGTCTGACCTCCGCGCGACCCATGCGGGTCTCGCAGGTGCATCGGCTGGCCGACGCGTCGCTCTCGTACTCGAGTCTGGGCGGCTGGCGCCAGCTCGGTCGGCGCCAGCGCTTCCTCGACCTCTTGGACGCCTGTTGGCGCACCCGGGCCTACGGCGACTTCTGGTCCTACATGCTCGTCGCCGAGGGGGCGGCCGACATCGCGTGCGAGCCGGACCTCGCGCTGTACGACATGGCGGCGCTCGTGCCGATCGTCACCGAGGCGGGGGGACGCTTCACCTCCCTCGCGGGGGTGGACGGCCCGCACGGCGGCAACGCGGTGGCGACCAACGGACTTCTCCACGACGCGGTGCTCGAGTACGTCGGTTCTCCGGACCCCGCCGAGGGGGCGCGGCCGGGCTGAGCCCACTCGCACCTGCGCGCTGCGTCTGGCCCGACTGCGGATCTCGGACCGACCGGCTCAGTTCGCGACGACCGAGACGTCCCCGATGCCGAGCTCGCGGACGCGGTCCGCGTAGAGCGATGCGTCCCCGACGACGACGACGCACCAGTGGGGCGGGGCGATCGCGGAGTACGCCACGTCGAGGTCCGACGTCGTCAGTGCCAACGTCGCCTCGCGCGTGCGGGTCGTGAAGTCGAGCGGCAGGCGGTCCATGAGCAGGGATGCCGCCTCGTCGCCGATCGCCCCGGCGGTGGCGAACCGGCCCGGGGCGGTGCCCGCGATGAAGTCGACACCCGAGCGCAGCTCGTCGTCGCTGAACGACACGTTCGCCGGGTCCAGGATCTCGGCCAGGATCTCGAGGGACTCCGCTGTCGCATCCGCTCGCACGGAGCCGCTCGTCAGCAGCAGGCCTCCCGCCCTTCGGGGCCGGAAGCCGGTGCGGATCCCGTAGGTGTAGCCCTTCTCCTCGCGCAGGACCGCGTCGATGCGCGCTCCCGGTGAGCCGCCCAGGAGGAAGCCGATGACCGGATACGGCGCCCAGCCGGTCGCTACCCGGCGATCGGGACCTCGCCAACCGATCGCCAGCTCGCTCTGCACCGACCCCGGACGGTCGACCAGGACGACGCGTGCGGCGTCGACCGCCAGGTCGGGAGCGGCGGGCGGGGACGGCTGGGCGTGGCGGGGGGCGTGCCAGCGGCCGAGGGTGCGGTCGAGCATCGCGAACAGGTCGATGCCGGACAGCGTTCCGGCCACGACGAGCGAGCCGCCGATCGGACCGACACGCTCGGCATGGAACTCGGCGACGTGGGCGCGGGTGATCTGGGCAACGATCGAGGCCGCTCCGGCGGTGGGTCGGGAAGCCCGCTCGTACGGGGCCCAGAGGGTGGCGATGAGCTCGCGCGCGGCCCGATGAGGGGCCGAGGCCCGCTCCTGCTCGATCTCCGCCAACCTCGCGCTGCGCAGGCGGCGAACCTCGTCGTCGGGGAAGGCGGGGATCGCCAGAGCATCGGCGAGCAGCGCGAGAGCCGTCTCGAGGTGCCGGACGGGGACGTCGACGTCCACCATGAGGGCACCGTCGTTGACGCCCGCGGAGAGTGCGATTCCGTGTCGTTCGAGGAGTGCCGCGAACTTCTCGCTGTCGTGACGCTCGGTCCCCTCGTCGAGCAGCTGGCTCATCAGCGACGCGACGCCTTCGACGTCCCGTGGCTCGTCACTGAGCAGCAGCGGCACGACGATCGAGACGGAGATGACGTACTGCCCAGGAACGTCGTAGGCGGCCACGCGCAGGCCGTTGTCGAGATGCCCGTCGTTCGACGGCAGTGGGAAGGCCCACGGCGGTGCTGCCCCGACCGCGGGGCGCGGGACCACGGGGGTGGAGCCCGGCTGCGCGGTCATGCCGCCGCACCTTCGGCGTCGGCGTCCCGCGAGAGGTATGCGACACACACCCGATGCTGCGGCCGCAGCCATTCCCGGGCCGCGCGGTGCACCTGGGACGCATCGATCGCGAGGATTCGGTCGAGCGCTGTGTTGATGTACTGGGGATCATCGTGGAGGAGGGTGTACTGACTGATCAGATCGGCCCGCTCCTCGCCGCTCGCCAGAGCGGACAACCAGCCTCGCTCGGCCTGGGCCCGCACCGCCTCGACGAGCTCGGGGGCCGGTCCCGACTCGGCGAACCGGGTCAGCTCGGCCGCGATCTCCTCCTCGACCCGGTCCGCGTCGTGTCCCGCTGCGATGTCGGCAACGACGAGCCCGAGTGAGGACCCGTCGACGAAGCCCATCGCGTGGGCACCGATGGAGGTGGCAACCTGCTCTCGACGGACCAGTCGGGTCACCATGGCCGACGACGTCAGACCGGCGACACAGTCCAGGGCGAGCGATGCGGCGAGGTAGTCGTCGGATCCCTCGGCCGGCAGCCGGAAGGCGAGGTGCAGGCGATCGTTCGGGACGTCGTCGAAGCGGTCGACCCGGACCGGGCCCTCGACCGGCGGGAGCTGGGCCGACCGCTTACCGTCGGGCCTGGCGCGATGGTCCAGCCCACCGAAGTACCGCTCGACCAGGTCGAGGGCGGAGTCCACGTCGACGTCTCCGACGAGTGTCAGCACGGTGTTGTCGGGGGCGTAGTGACGGCGGTAGAACGCGTGCACGTCATCGAGCCCGGCCGCATCCAGGTCCGCCATCGACCCGATGGTCGGATGGTGGTAGGGGTGCCCGTCCGGGAAGGTCGCCGCGTAGACGTCGACGAGCGCGTTGCCGTACGGCTGGTTGTCGTAGCGCTGCCGCTTCTCCTCCTTGACGACATCGCGCTGGTTGTCGAGGTTCTCCTGGGTCACTGCGGCGAGGAGGTGGCCGTGCCGGTCGGCCTCGAGCCACAAGGCGAGCTCGAGCGCCCCGATGGGGACGGTCTCGAAGTAGTTGGTGCGGTCGAACCACGTCGTGGCGTTGAGCCGGCCACCCTGGGCCATCAGAGCCGCGAAGTGCTCGCCGCCGGCGACCGACCTCGAGCCCTGGAACATCAGGTGCTCGAACAGGTGGGCGAACCCGGTCCGGCCGGGCGCCTCGTGCCGTGACCCCACACCGACCCACAGGTTGACCGTGACCACCGGCACGGTGTGGTCGGGGGACACGACGACACGCAGCCCGTTGGCGAGGGTGTGGTCGTGGATCGGGTAGTCCAGCGGCATGCAGCCAACCCTAACGAGCGCGCGCCGGCCGAGACCTGCTCACTGCGGCAGCGTCGGTGAGTACTCCTCCCCGAGATCGTCGATGGCGTTGCGAGCGAAGACCTGCTGCTCGGTCGACGTGCGCTCGGCGCGCCCGCGGCCCAGGAAGCTGACGGCCCAGTGGAGCAGAGTCGTCACGCGGTGCTTGAAGCCGATGATGTAGACGAGGTGGATGGCCAGCCAGAGCAACCAGGCGATGAACCCGCCGAACTGGAAGCGGCCGATGCTGGCGACTGCCGAGAACCGCGAGATCGTCGCCATCGACCCCTTGTCGTGGTATTCGAACGGGCCACGCTCGGCCTTGCCCGCTAGCCGGCGCCGCACCTGGTCCGCTGCGTAGCGAGCCCCTTGGATCGCGACCTGGGCCACACCGGGGTAGTCGTTGAGTGAGGCCATGTCGCCGACCACGAAGATCTCCGGGTGGTCCGGCAGGGTGAGGTCGGGCAGCACCTCGATGCGTCCGGCGCGGTCCAGTGTGGCCCCCGTCTGTGCGGACAGCTGGGTCGCCAGCGGTGATGCCGCCACCCCGGCGGCCCACACCTTGGTCACGGCCTCGATCCGGTCCGTCGTGCCGTCGGGACGACGCACCGAGACGCTCGCGGCATCGACGTCGGTCACCATGGTGTCGAGGACGACCTCGACGCCCATGCTCTCGAGCCGCTCGCGAGCCCGGCCGCCCAGCTTCTCTCCGAACGTGGGCAGAACTGCGGGAGCGGCATCAAGGAGGATGACTCGCGCGGAGCGCGGGTCGATGGAACGGAAGTCGCGCTTGAGAGTGCGTCGCGCCAGCTCGGCGATCTGCCCCGCCATCTCGACCCCCGTCGGTCCGGCACCCACGACGACGAACGTCAGCAGCCGGCGACGCTCATCCTCGGTCCGGGCCACCTCGGCCGCCTCGAAGGCACCGAAGATCCGGCCGCGGAGCTCCAACGCGTCGTCGATGCTCTTCATCCCCGGCGCATAGCGGGCGAAGTGGTCGTTGCCGAAGTATGACTGGCCCGCGCCCGCCGCGACCAGCAGCGTGTCGAAGGGAGTGACGACCTGCTGGCCGAGCAGCTCGCTGGTGACCGTCTGCGCTCCGGCGTCGATCTCCGTGACGTCGCCGAGGATCACCCTCGCGTTCGCCTGTCGAGCGAGGATCTCCCGTGTGGCAGGCGCGATCTCCCCTTGGGACAGGATCCCGGTCGCGACCTGGTAGAGGAGGGGTTGGAACAGGTGGTGCGTGGTCCGGGCGATCAGCGTGACCTCCACATCGGACCTCCGCAGTGCCCTCGTGAAGAAGAGGCCCCCGAAGCCCGACCCGATGACGACGACGCGGTGCCGACCCGAGCGCGGCCCGGAGGTGCTCGGCTCGGCGCTGTGCTTCTGGGTCGTGCTCGGGTCGGTCATGGTCGGGTCGGTCGTTCTCGAGGCGGTCGCGTCCTGCCCGCGCGCGGGTGTCTGGTCGGTCATGGTCGCTGGAACACCGGCGGCGGCCCCGATATGCCGATTCGTGACGTGCCCTGGGTCACCGACCGGCGCCAGCGCGGTCGCTGGCGGTCAGGGTTCGACAGTGACCTTGATGGCCTTGCCGCCCGCGACGATGTCGAACGCGTCGAGCACCCGCTCCAGCGGCACCCGTTCGGTGATGAGGTCCTTGACGGGCACCTGCCCGGTGGAGATGTACTCGAGCGCCATCTTGTTGTGTGTGGGTGACGAGCCGTTCGCACCGTGGAGATGCAGCTGGCGGTAGTGGACGACGTTCGAGTCGACGGTGATGTTCGGGTTCGTCTTCGGCAAGCCTCCGAAGAAGGAGATCCTGCCGTTGCGGGCAGCCATCGCGATGGCCTGTTCCTGGGTGATGCCCGCCGGGGTCGCGGTGATGATCACGTCGGCGCCCCGACCGTTGGTCAGCTCCATGACCTTTGCGACGACGTCCTCGTCCGCTGCATTGACGACGTGGTCCGGAGCGACGGCCTCGGCGGACATCGCGAGCCGCTCGTCGTTGATGTCGACGAGCACGACGGGGCCCACTCTGTGGACGCCCCGAGCGATGCGGATGTGCATGCATCCGATCGGTCCGGCTCCGAAGACGACCGTGAAGTCGCCCTCCTCGATCCCGAGCTGCTCCTGCGCATTGATGGCGCAGGCGAACGGCTCGGCGGCCGATGCCTCGTCGTAGCCCACGTTGTCCGGGATCCGGTTGAGACCGTCCACCTTGAGAACCTGACGAGGCACGATGAGGTATTCGGCGAACCCGCCGTCGTACTGGTACCCCACCGACGTCTGGTTCTGGCAGACCTCCATCCACCCCTTGCGGCACTCATGGCACTCCCCACACGGAACGGCCGCGATGACCTGTGCGCGGTCCCCCGGCCTCCATGATGACCCGAAGGTCTCGTTGACCTCGGCACCGACCTCCACGACCTCTCCCGCGATCTCGTGGCCGAGGATGCGGGGCGGGCTGAGGTTCTGGTGTCCGTTGTTGCGGATCTTGACATCGGTCCCGCACGTGGAGCAGTTCCGGACCCGCAGCTTGACCTCGTCCGGACCGCAGACCGGCTCCGGCACCTCCTCGAGCCGCAGGTCGCCAGGAGCGTAGAAACGCAGTGCCTTCATCGGTTCTCCTTCGTCGTCACGTCATCGTGTCGACCACCGTACCGGTCACGGTCGGACCGTCGTATGAGTCGAATCTGTGAGGGTGTGTCCGAAAAAGTGTGGCAGACCCTCTTGACTCGGTCAAGATCGGACCGATATAAAAGTAAACACAGATCCCCACAGGCGTGGATCACGGCGAAAGGAGCCCCCGTGACCCGGACAGCGACAGCGACAACACCGGAACGCACGGAACGCACGTCGGCCCGCGTGCACGTACAGAAGTTCGGAACCTTCCTCTCCAACATGGTGATGCCCAACATCGGGGCCTTCATCGCGTGGGGATTCATCACGGCCCTCTTCATCGAGAACGGATGGCTGAACCGCGGCGGCAACGGCGGCCTGGCGGAGAACAGCTGGGTCGCCCAGATCGGCGGCTGGGGAGACCACGCCGGCGCCGGCATCGTCGGCCCGATGATCACCTACCTGCTTCCTCTCCTCATCGGGTACACCGGCGGCAAGATGCTCTACGACGTCCGTGGCGGCGTGGTCGGTGCGATCGCCACCATGGGCGTGATCGCCGGCACCGACATCCCCATGTTCATGGGAGCGATGATCATGGGCCCGCTCGGCGGCTGGTCGATGAAGAAGATCGACGCCATCTGGGACGGGAAGATCCGGCCCGGATTCGAGATGCTCGTCAACAACTTCGCGGCCGGAGGCTGGGGCGCGGCGCTCGCCACGATCGGGTTCTTCGTGATCAGCCCGATCGTCTCCGCCATCGCGGATGCCGCCGGGCGGACGGTCGAGTGGTTGATCGTCGCAGGACTGCTGCCGCTCACATCCATCTTCATCGAACCGGCCAAGGTGCTCTTCCTCAACAACGCCATCAACCATGGCGTCCTGACCCCGCTCGGCACCAGACAGTCGCTGGAGGACGGTCAGTCGGTCCTGTTCCTGCTGGAGGCCAACCCTGGTCCCGGCCTGGGTCTGCTGCTCGCTTACATGTTCTTCGGTCGGGGCTTGGCGCGGGCCAGCGCCCCGGGCGCGGCGCTCATCCACTTCTTCGGGGGTATCCACGAGATCTACTTCCCGTACGTTTTGGCCAAGCCCCGGCTCATCGTCGCCGTGATCCTCGGCGGAATGACCGGCGTCTTCACGAACGTCTTCTTCGACTCGGGCCTTCGGGCACCGGCCGCGCCCGGCTCCATCATCGCGGTCCTGCTCCAGACCCCGGGCGGTAGCTTCGTCGGCGTCGTCCTCTCGGTCGTGCTCGCTGCCACGGTGACCCTCGTCGTCGCAGGGTTCCTGCTCAGGCTGGACAAGTCCGACGACGACGGCGACCTCACCGCGGCGACCGCCTCGATGGAGGCACTGAAGGGGAAGACGTCGATCGCCTCGTCGGCGCTGGCCGGCGCCGGCGCGACAAGCGGCCACGGCCCCATCACGCACATCGTCTTCGCGTGCGACGCCGGGATGGGCTCATCGGCGATGGGGGCGTCCGTCCTGCGCAAGAAGATCCAGGACGCAGGTTTCGACGACGTGTCCGTCGTGAACAAGGCCATCTCGGACCTGCATGACGACTACGACCTCGTCGTGACGCACCAGGATCTCCTGCCCCGTGCCAAACAGCGGACCGACTCCGCGATCCATGTCGCCGTCGACAACTTCATGGGCAGCCCTCGCTACGACGAGATCGTCGAGCTCCTGCAGCGGTCGAACGTCGTCGTCCCGGTCGGCTCGGCACACGCGGCCGGCACACCCGACCGTGCGTCCGACCGCACCACCTCGGTCTCGCCGTCCACGCTTCTGGCCGACGATGCCATCCGACTCCGGGGCAGCGCGCACGCGATGGACGACGCCATCACCGAGGCCGGCGACCTCCTGGTCGCCACGGGCGCCGTCGACGCCTCGTACGTCGCGGCCATGCACGAGCGGGAGAAGTCGGTGTCCACTCACATGGGCAGCGGCCTGGCCATCCCCCACGGCACCAACGAGGCCAAGTCGTCGATCCGACACTCGGCGATGAGTTTCGTCCGGTACGAGGAGCCGATCGACTGGAAGGGCAAGCCGACCCGGTTCGTGATCGGGATCGCCGGCCAGGGCGATGACCACCTCCAGCTCCTCCAGCAGATAGCCCATGTGTTCCTGGACGCGGACAAGGTGGCCCGGCTCGAGGGTGCGCGGTCCACGGCCGAGGTCCGCGACATCCTCGAGGGATCCGCGGTCTGAGCGCACAGAGCGAGGCGCGGGTGTCGTCCCGGCACCCGCGCTTCGCCGTGCGCGCCGGTCGGGTCGCACCAGTGGCCGTTCGGTGCGCAAGTTCTCCTCGCCGCTCTCCCCCTGCCGGGGTGCTCGGTCTGGCTAAGGTTGGGCCATGGGTCAGAAGTCCGGCCCCCGGGCCGGGGGCCGGATCCAGGGGAAACAGGGGGATAGTCCGGTGAAGCTCGACGGGACGGATCGGGAGATCCTCAAGATCCTGCAGCAGGACGGACGCACGTCGAACACCGAGATCGCGCGCCGGCTGGGGATGACCGAGACCACGATCCGCAAACGGATCGCGTCCATGCGCGCCAACGAGTACTTCGAGATCGTCGCGGTTCCCACACCCCAGGTCGCCGGCTACAACCTCTCCGCGATCATCGGCCTCTCAGTGCGGCTTCCGCACATCAGGGAGGCCAGTGAGGTGCTGAGCAGCCAGCGCGAGGTCCGCTATCTCGGAGTGGCCACCGGTCGCTTCGACCTCATCGTCGAGGCCTTCTTCCTGGACAACGACCATCTGCTGTCCTTCACGACCGACGTGCTCGGCTCCCTGCCGGGGATCATCGACGTCGAGACCTCCCTCATCCTGCGGATCGAGAAGTTCTCCTACGAGTGGGAGGTCTGAGCCTCCGCGCGATCTCAGGGAGCGGGCCGAGGGAGACGGGTGAGTCGACGCAGACGGGTGGGCCGATATCGAACGCCGATCACGAGAGCCCCCGGACCGTGTGGTCCGGGGGCTCTCGTGATCTTGACGCGATTGGTAGCGGGGGCAGGATTTGAACCTGCGACCTCCGGGTTATGAGCCCGGCGAGCTACCGAGCTGCTCCACCCCGCGTCGGTTCCTCTACCTTACGTCAGGACCGGAGCGGCTCCAAATCCGTGCTACGGCGCCTCGCTCTCCTCGGGTGCCGGAGCGGCGGTCGACCCGTCGGTCGGCGTAGGGGTCGGAACCGGCACGTCGTTCGGTGACGCGGCGACGGCCCGGGCGATCGCCTCCCGCAGCCGGTCCTGTGCCTCTCCGTATGCGGTGAAGTCGCCGGCGCGAAGAGCCGCCTGAGCGTCGGCGTAGGCCCGCTGGATATCCGCGAGAGCCTGGCCGAGTGCCTCGAAGTCGGCCTCACGGGGCTCCTCCGGCTCGGTGGGGGCGTCGGGATCCGTGGGAGTGTCGGGATCCGTCGTCACGTCGGAGTCACCGGCGCTGGCACCGGCATCGCCGCCGAACAGTCCATCGAGGGCCTGATCGAGCGTGGTGCCCCACGCGACCTCTTTGCCGAACACGGCGATCGTCGCCTTGTTCTGCGGGAAGGCTCCGCCCTCTCTCGACGACTGGACGTACATCGGCTGCACATACAGCAGGCCGCCGCCGACCGGCAGGGTCAGGAGGTTGCCGAAGGTCAGCTCGCGCCCGCTCTGCCGGTTCTGGGCGATGAACTGGCTGAGGTTGAGCTGCTCCGACGGGTCCTGGGACCGCTCGGTCGAGACCTCGATCTGGTTCTGGACCTGTCCGGGACCGTCCACGGCGGAGGCTCTCGGGAGTTCGAGCAGCCGCAGGGTTCCATAGGACTCGGCCTTCTGCCCCGCCACGTTGCCGGCGTCCGCGTCTGCTGCGAGGAAGCCTCGCAGGATCTCCCGACCGGAACCCGTAGGTATGAAGGTCGTGGTGAGCGAGAAGGACGGACTGTCCTGACCGGGCATGGCGAGCGACTGGTAGTAGGTCGGCTGGTCCTGGCTCGCCATCGTCGGGTCGGCGGGCACGGCCCAGAAGTCCTGACCGGTGTAGTACGACTCAGGGTCGGTCACGTGGTACCTCGACAGCATCATCCGCTGGATCTTGAGCAGGTCCTGGGGATAGCGCACGTGGGACATCAGGTCGGCCGACATCTCGGAGAGCGGGGTGAGCGCGCCCGGGAAGGTCTCGGACCACGCCTGGAGCAGTGGGTCCTCGGTGTCCCACGCGTATAGGGTGACCGTTCCGTCGTAGGCGTCGACGGTCGCCTTGACCGAGTTGCGAACGTAGTTGATGCGGCCGGTTCCGGCCGTGATGATGTTCGACCGCTCGGTGACCGAGTCGGACGTCGCCGTCCGCAGGTCGGTCAGGCGGCTGTACGGGTAGCTCGCCGTCATGGTGTAGGCGTCGACGATCCACTTGATCCGACCATCCACGACGGCCGGGTACACGTTGCCGTCCAAGGTGAGCCACGGAGCGACCCGCTCCACACGCTCGACGGGGGTCCGGTGGTCGAGGATCTTCGACTCCGAGTTGACGAACTCCGACAGCAGGAAGTTCAGCTCGCGGTACTTGAGCGCATAGGCAGCCTTCCGAGCGAAGCTGCCGACGGGCACTCCGCCCTCGCCCGTGTAGGTGTACGTGCGGTTGCCACCCGCCTCGTCGTCGTCGGGGATGTCGAACTCGCGCGGGTTGGCGCCCTCGACATCGCCGACGACCGAGTAGATCGGGGAGTTCTCACCGAAGTAGATGCGCGGTTGGAAGTCGCCCGCCGCGGTACTGTCGCTCAGACCGCCCGAGAAGAAGATCGGGTCACCCTCTTGGGTCTTCCGGTTTCCGTAGGCGGCGACGAAGCCGTAGCCGTGAGTGTAGTTCGTGTGGTCGTTGACCCAGTTGCGCTGAGACGCCGGAACTCCGTCGAGACTGATCTCCCGGACGGCGACGACCGCGTCCGCGGACTCGCCGTCGATCGCATAGCGGTCGACGTCGAGCACCTCGGGGAAGGCGTAGTAGGGCCGTAGGCTCTCGAACTGACGGAAGGTCGGAGAGACGACACTGGGGTCGATGAGCCGGATGCCTGGAATGACCTCGGCGTCCTGCCGGAGCTGCCCGGCCTCGACGTCGATGGTCGCCTGGTAGGTCGTGCGCTCGATGTCGTCGATGCCATAGGCGGCCCGCGTGGCGTCCAGGTTGCGCTGGATGTACTGCGACTCCAGCGCGCGCTCCGACGGCCGGACGCGCAGGGACTGCACGAGCGCGGGGTAGATGCCACCGGCGACGATCGAGGTGACGGTGAGGAGTGCGACTCCGACGATCGGGATGCGCCAGGACCGGGTCCAGATGGCTGCGAGGAACATGCCGGCGCACATCACTGCGGCGACGGCGAGGATCGCCTTCGTAGGGAGGACCGCGTTCGCGTCCGTGTAGGTGATGCCCGTGATGAGCTCGCCCTCACGGGTGGTGAGCGAGTACCTGTCCAGCCAGTACACCGCACCGCGGACCAGGGCGAGGAGAGCGCCGAGGACACCCACATGGATGAAGGCGGTCCGAGTCGAGGGTCCTCGGCCCGGAAGCTGGATCCCGCCATAGATGTAGTGGGTGATGAGGGCGGCCACGAGGGCCAGCCCCAACGCCACGGTGACGAAGCTCAGGACGAACCTGAAGAAGGGCAGGTCGAAGACGTAGAAGCCGACATCGAGGTTGAACTGCGGATCGCGGGTGCCGAACTCCCCGCCGTTGCGCCACAGCATGTAGGTCTGCCACTGCGACGCAGCCGCCGACCCGGCGAGCAGGCCGAGGACTCCGGGAACCGCATACATCGACAGTCGCCGGACCGGCTCGATGGCCTGGCGGTACTGCTCGAGGACCTGCTGGGCCTGCGTGGTCGGGACATAGATGGGACGGGACCGATAGGCGATGACCATCGAGCCGGCCACGAGCCCCGCGACGAGGGCGAAGCCGATCACGAACAGCAGGACCCGCGTGAGCAGGATGGACGTGAACACGCCGCGGAAACCCACCGAGTCGAACCACAGCAGGTCGGTCCAGAGGCCGGCTGCCCACGTCACGAGGGTGATGATCACGGCGAGCGCGACGATCGTGATGGTCAGCGGGCTCCGACGCGGCTTCGTCGCTGTGGCGGGGCGCGGCCCGCGAGGGCCACGAGGTCCGCCCTCACCGCCGCCACCGCCACCGCCGCCGCCTCCCCCACCGCCGCCGAAGCGCGCTCCACCGCCGCCGGCGCCACCACCGGCGAGCGGTCCGAAGAGTGCGGAGATGTCGCGTATCGGATCCTGGGGCGCCGACCCGGGTCGCGGCCCGGTGGGCTCGGTCGGGTCGGGCCCGCCCTTCTCCGGGCGGTCGGCGTCGTCGCCGGTGTCGCCGTCGTCGGCAGGGCGGTTCATCCACGGGGGGTTACTCACGAAGGGCCTCACGCGTCGCTGCTGGTCGCCGGGGAACCTCCCCAGGGCGATCTGGTCTGCTTCGACAACTTACCTGCCTGTGCTGGGAGTTCCCGCCGGAGGGGCACCGGCCGCGGCGCCGTCATGTGATCGTGATGTTCGAGCCCGTCCGGCGGGGGCGAACAGCACCGTCCGTCTCTCATGCGGCACTCCCCGAGACCATGCATGATGGCTGCGTGAGCACCCCACCCGCCCCGCGTCCGGTCACCGATCCCCTCTCGATCGTCGCGCTCGAGACGGAACGGCACGTCGCCGGCGCCGGATGGGACCAGCCGGTGCGGCTCTTCGCCCTCGTCGAGACCTCGCACCTCCTGCGTCACGAACCCGGGTTCCTCGACGCGCTCGCACCGCACGACGTCGCCCCGGGGGCACTCACCGCGGTCGAGCAGGACGATCTCCCGGCATCCGGGCATCTCGAGTCGATGCTGGCCCAGGTCATGTGGCCGGACACCGTGGCGGGGGCGGCGATCGCCGTGGAGCGGATCGTCGTTCCCCCGACGGCGGAACGCAACCTTCCCCGCAACGCGGACGACGCGATCGCGACCCTGGCGAGTCACCCCGACCGCAAGGACGTCCGCCTCCTCGTGGCCGTCCTGCGAGACGGCTCCGCCACGTGTCTGCTGCGGCAGCGGGACCACGACCGCGACGATCGGGTCGCCCAGGGCGAGGACATCGCTCCGGGACTGGTCCACGGACTGCTCTCGACCTTCGCACCCGCGGCGGAGACGGACCCGGACTCAGCCGCAGACCCCGCCTGACATCCGGTGCCGGACCCGCGACTCAGCCGCAGCGGGGGAGGTCGGCGAGCTCACCGTCGGCGATGCCGTCGACCACCGTGAGCGCCTCCTCGAAGGACTCGACGGCGAACACCTCGATGTCGCCGGGCACGCCGTCGGTGAGGTCGTCGCAGTTGGCCCGGGGCGCGAGGAAGTAGTCCGAGCCCCCGTCGCGGGCGCCGATGACCTTCTGAAACACGCCTCCGATCGGGCCGACGTCGCCGTCCGCGGTGATCGTGCCGGTGCCGGCGATGTCCTGCCCACCGGTCAGCGACCCCTCGGTCAGCACGTCGTAGATCCCCAGCGCGAACATCATGCCCGCGGACGGTCCCCCGACCTCGCCGGCGGTGATCGTCACGTCCACATCCGAGTCGAACTCGCGGGAGAGGAAGATGCCGAGCACGGGTCGCCCTCCGGCGTCGATGGTCGGCGCCGCCACGGTGACCTCCTCGCCGTCGCGCAGGACCGTGACCGAGATCTCCTCACCCACTCCGACCCCGGCCACCTGCGCGCGGATCGCGTCGGCGCCGTCCGTCGCCACTCCCGCGACACGCGTGACGACGTCGCCCTCCTCGAGCCGGTCGACGAAAGCCGACTCGTCCGAGACGCCGGCGATAGTGACGGTCTCGCGCACCGCATACCCCAGCTCGCGCAGCGCAGCCGCAGCGGCTTCCTGCTGCGACCCGACCATCTCGGCCTCGTTCTCCTCCCGGATCTCGGTCCGGCTGACGCCGGGCGGAAAGACCTGGTCCAGCGGAAGGATCGTGGCGTCCGGGGACAGCCGGGCACTCACGTAGTCGACGATGCTCGTCTCGTTGCCGGGCCCGCCGCCCACCCGGACCGTCGTGAAGTTGAGCTCGCCGTCGGTCGGGAACGTGGGGGCTCCGTCGACCGCGATCAGCGGAGTCCCGTCGCCCACCTCGCCGAGTGTGTTCGAGATCGGCCCGGGTGTCATGACCGCGAAGGGCAGCGTGACCTGGGACAGCACGATTGCCAGGACCATGCCCGCCAGCCCGGCCAGCAGAACCATCGCGGCGCCGCACCCGAGTCGCTGCCGCTGGAGGCCGACTCCTCCGGTCATGGGAGTCCGACCCATTCGTCGGAGCCGTCGGTGAACGTCTGGTGCTTCCAGATGGGGACGGTGCTCTTGAGGTCGTCGATGAGATCGCGGGCAGCGGCGAACGCGGCGCCACGATGGGCGGACCCCGCCGCGAGGACGACGGCGAGCTCGCCCAGAGCCAGCCGCCCCGTCCGGTGCACGACGGCCAGCACGGTGTCGGGATGAGCATCGGCGACCCGGGCGCACGACTCCGCGAGCCGTTCGGAGGCAGACGGGTGGGCTGAGTAGTCCAGACCGGTCACCGTGCGGTCGCCGTCGTGGTCGCGCACGACCCCGGTGAAGGTCACCACCGCCCCGTGGTCGGCTCGTCCGACGGCGGCGACGACCTCGTCGAGTGAGAGCGGGACCTCGCGGATGTCGACCAGGGCGACTCGTGGGTGGGTCGGTGACACCGTGTTCTCCTTCGTCGTTCTCCCCTCTCGAGTAGGGCCGGCGGCCCATTATCCAGGGTGCACCGTCGCGGCTCTCGCCGTCCGTATGCGCCGAGCGGCTGGTCTCGACCCGGCGGCCGGCGCGTGCGAGGGTCGTGCGCCGACATCCCGGGTGAACGCACCGGCGACTCGCCGAGGTTCCGGAGGGCGGCAGGGGGACCGCCGTCGAGCGGTTCGCGACGCCGGCGCGGCCGTGGGGGACAATGGTCACGTGCCCGACGACATTGAGCCGCACCGCCCCGACGACGACGACCGGACCGACCAGCCTCAGGGCAAGGGATCGGAGGGCTCCGGCCTGCCCCCGGAGCTCGAGAAGATGTTCGAGAGCCTGACGGGAGGACCCGTCCCTCCGGAGATGGCCGGTCTCCTGAGCAACCTCGGCCTCGACCGGATGGACCCCGAGGTCATCCAGCAGGCGATGAGCCAGTTCCAGTCGATGATGGCCGGCGGAGGCGCCGGCATGTTCGGCGACCTCCTCGGCGGAGCCGCCGGTTCCGTCCCCGGCGGGGTGGACCAGAACGCCGCCCTCGCCGCCGCCCGAGCCGTCGTCACCGGGCCCGGCGACGCAGCACCGCGCGTCGGGTTCGGCCCCGGGGCCGGACACGCTGTCCAGGAGGTCGACGACACGGCCGCGCGCGCGGTCGCCGAGGCGGTTCGCATCGCCTCGCTGTGGGTCGACGAGGCGACGACCCTGCCACCGCATACGGCCTGGGCCCACGCGTGGACCCCGCTCGACTGGACCGAGGAGACCATGCCGCTCTGGACCGAGCTGGTCGGCCCGGTCGCCTCCGGCCTGTCTGCGGCGATGTCCCAGGCGTCGAGCAGCCAGCTGGACCGACTGACCGGAGGAGCCGGAGAGCTGCCCGCCGAGCTGCAGAACATGCTGCCGCCCGGGATGGACCCGGCGATGGTCATGGGTCAGGTCCAGGGCATGTTGGAGCGGATGAGTGCCGGCATGTTCTCGGCCCAGCTCGGACAGGCCATCGGCACGCTGAGCCGCGAGGTCCTCACCGGCAGCGACGTCGGGTTGCCCCTCGTCCCCGACGACCACGTGGTCCTGCTCCCCGCCGCGATCGACGAGCTCGCCTCCGGGCTCTCCGTCGATGTCGGCGAGGTGCGCCTGTACCTCGCCGTGCGCGAGGTGGCCCGGACCCGGCTCTTCGCGCAGGTTCCGTGGCTCGGTCCCCAGGTGCTGGCCGCGGTCCGCGACTACGCGGCCGACATCGCCTTCGACCTCGACGCGATAGAGAACCAGCTCCGCGACGTGGACCTGCAGGACCCCGGCGCGCTGCAGTCGGCGCTCAGCGGGTCCATGTTCGCGCCGACCCCCAGCCCCGCCCAGGCTCGCGCGCTCGACCGGCTCGAGACCTCGCTGGCGCTGATCGAGGGCTGGGTCGACGTCGTCGCCGAGGCGGCGACAGCCGCCACCCTCCCCCACGGCGCCGCCCTCGGAGAAGCCATCCGACGGCGGCGGGCCAGCGGGGGGCCCGCGGAGAAGGTCTTCCGCGGCCTCGTCGGGCTCGACCTGCGCCCGCGACGGCTCCGCGATGCGGCCAACCTCTTCCGCGCCATGGAGGACCGCCATGGCCGGGCCGCCCGTGACGACGTGTGGGAGCACCCGGACGTCGCGCCCCAGTCGAGCGACCTGGACGACCCGCTGGGCTACGTCGAACGGTTCGGCGCGCCCGAGTCCGACGACTTCGACGCCGAGCTAGCCAGACTTCTCGACCCCACCGCGGACGACGGATCCGCGGAGGCCCGGGACGGTGGCGGGCCGGACCACGGATCGGGTGACGACGGGTCGGGCGAGACCGGCCCGACCGAGGCCGACCGCCGCGACGGGTGAGTGACGAGCCGGCGCCCATGGAGCAGCGTCCACCCCGGCGCTCACCGGTCTGGCACGACGCCGTCCGCACGCTGAGCCGCTATGCACCCGAGGATCGCGACCAGGAGGGCCTGCGCACCGCATACCTCCGGGCACTCGAGGACGACACTGCGGTCTTCAAGACCGGCCCGCCCGTGCACCTGACGACCTCGTGTCTGGTCTTCGACCACACCCGGGAGCACGTACTGCTGACCCTCCACGCGAAGGCGCGGTCCTGGCTCCAGCTCGGCGGCCACATCGAGCCGGGCGACCCCGACCTGCTTGCGGCCGTCCACCGCGAGGTGCGCGAGGAGTCCGGTATCGACACCGTTCGGATCGCCCCGAGGCCGGCCGAGCTGCACCGCCACGGGCTCAGCGCCCGGTTCGGCCGCTGCAGCGAGCACCTCGACGTCCGCTTCGTCGGCTGGGCTCCTCCGGGGTCCGACGCAGCATGCAGCGCGGAGTCATTGGACCTGCGGTGGTGGCCCGTGGACACCCTTCCCCCCGGGACCGTGGGCGACCTTCCTCCCCTCATCGCCCGAGGTCAGAACGTCCTCCGCGACCTTCGGGGCGTCCCTTTCCACCAGGGTTGAGGTCGTTCGGCGGTGCGCATGGGGTGGATGTGAACTATGCGGCACGAGTGACGCATCGTACGGCGCGCCGCACGGGGATTGGGCAAGACGCGCACACGGCCTCGTTTATGGTCGTACGCAGCCCCTTCACGGCGCAGGCGGAACCCACGTCTGCAGCCGCAAGGGTTCGACCGAAGGAGAAGCCATGGCTGACGAGACCTACAAGGGCGAGTTCTACTGCGTCAAGTGCAAGGAGAAGAAGGAGGCCGAGGGCAAGGTCGTCGTCTCCGACAACGGCCGCCGCATGGCCAAGGGCAAGTGCCCCGACTGCGGCACCAACCTCAACCGGATTCTCGGCAAGGCCTGAGAACCGACCCGACACCCGGCTTCAACGGGTGTCCACCGGGCGGGCGGGACCATTCGGTCCCGCCCGCCCGGTCGTTGGAAGCGGCGGTCGTCGGACACGACGACACCGTGGACGCGGTCCACGTCACCGACGCCGAGTGGAGGATCAGGCCGCGATGTGGATCACGCAGGGTTGTGGATGACGCCCGGCACACCCGGTAGGGACGCGGTTGACTTCTCCGCATGCACCTCCCTGCGTCGGTCCGGCCGGCTCGCCCCCTGCTGGCCGGTCTGACGCCGCGGATCCAGACCGACGGGACCATCGCCCTCGGCACCGATCCGGTCCACGGAGTCGTCCTCACGGGCGCCGACGTCGCCGAGACCGCCAAGCTCTTCCGCCTCATCACCCGCCTCGCGACCCTGAGCGGGCCGACGCCCGCAGCGGCCTTGGCCGTCGCCGCCGACCTACCCGTCGATCGGGTTGTGGAGCTGTGCGACGCGCTCGACGGGGCCGGACTGACGACGCACCACCCCCTCGAGTCCATCGGCGTCGAGGCGGCCGCGTGGTCCGTCGCGCGCCGACGGGCAGGCGGGGAGTCCAGCCTCAGCGGACCGTCACCGTTGCCGCTGGCCCGACGCCGATCCGGCTCAAGGATCCTCGTCGACGGTCGGGGTCTCCTCGTCCAGGAGATCGCGCGCCTGCTGCGGTCCGCCGGGATCGGTGAGGTTCGAGCCGGCTGGTACGCCGCCTCGGCCGACGACCACGATCCGGACTCGGTCGACCCCGCACTCGCCATCTGCGTCGCGCCCCGGATGCCGTGGCAACGGTCCCGTGACTGGTCCCGTCGGGGGGTACGCCATCTTCCGGTCCTCACCCGACCCGGGTCGGTCGACGTCGGTCCCCTCGTCGTGCCCGGGACGGGCCCGTGCCTCGACTGCGTCGCGTTGTCCGACGCTGCGACGGCCGACACCGGGACGCCGACGGACCTCCTCGCGGACGGCCAGGGCGAGCCGGTCACGGTCGAGGACACTCTCGCCGCGGTGGCCGCGGGGACGGTGGCGATGCTCGCGCTGGGGGTGACCGACGCATACCCGCCGCCCACGGGGGTCCGCTGGCACACGGCACTCCCCCTACCCTCGATCGCGACGTCGCAATGGTCGATCCACCCACGGTGTCCGTCCTCGTGGCACCGCCCAAGGCTTGCTGTAGACGCGCCTGGCACCGCGAGCCATCCGGAGCGCTTCGTGCAGGGTGGGAGAATGGGCAGGTGACCGACCTCCCGTTCCGCGGCGTGACCCGCACGGCCAAGCTCGCGACCCTTCCGCTGGGCTTCGCCGGTCGCACTGCGTGGGCGGTGGGCAAGCGGGTCGGCGGCAAGCCGGCCGAGATGGTCGCCCTGGAGGTCCAGGCCCGCACCGCCGAGCAGCTCTTCTCCGTCCTCGGCGAGCTCAAGGGCGGGGCGATGAAGGTCGGCCAGGCGCTGTCGATCATGGAGGCGGCGCTCCCCGAGGAGATGGCCGCGCCGTATCGGGCCACCCTGACCAAACTTCAGGACGCTGCTCCCCCCATGCCGGCGGAGCGGGTTCACGCCATCCTCGCGGACCAGCTCGGACCCCGCTGGCGCACCGCCAAGTTCGCCGAGTTCGACGACACCCCTGCGGCGGCCGCCTCGATCGGTCAGGTGCACCGGGCGACTTGGCGGGACGGCCGCGAGGTCGCGGTCAAGATCCAGTACCCGGGCGTGTCGAAGGCGCTCATGAGTGACCTCAACCAGATGAGCCGGGTCGCCAAGCTCGCCGGGGGGCTGGTCCCGGGGATCGACATGGCACCGATCATGGCCGAGCTCAAGGAACGCATGTCGGAGGAGCTCGACTACTCCCTCGAGGCACACCACCAGAAGGCCTTCGCCCGCGCCTTCCGCGGCAACCCCCACATCCTCGTCCCGGACGTGCTCGCCCAGTCCGAGCGTGTGCTCGTGACCGAGTGGGTCGATGGCCGCCCCCTGGCCGACATCATCAAGGTCGGAACTCAGGAAGAGCGTGACCACGCCGCCCGCCTCTACCTCGAGTTCCTCCTCAGCGGGCCGGGCCGGGCGCGACTCCTGCACGCCGACCCGCACCCGGGCAACTACCGGATCACCTCGGACGGCCGGCTCGTCGTCTTCGACTTCGGCGCCGTGAACCGCTTGCCCGACGGCCTGCCGCCGGCCCTCGGCGAGATCCTGTCCCTCGCCATGCGCGAGGACGCGCCCGCGTTGGTCCGCCGGCTCAAGGAGGCCGGCTTCATCCGCGAGGGGATCTCGGTCGACCCCGAGCAGGTCGTGGGCTACCTCGCACCGTTCATCGAGCCGTTGCGAGAGCCGGAGTTCACCTTCACACGGGACTGGCTCCGCGGTGTCGGCGCTCGCATCAACGACCCCCGCAACCCGAACTGGATCGTCGGGACGAAGGTCAACCTTCCGCCCGAGTATCTGCTGATCCACCGCGTGTGGCTCGGCGGAATCGGCGTCCTCTGCCAGATCGGCGGGACGGTGCCCGGACGGTCGTTGGCAGAGAAGCACATCCCCGGAGCGGATTTCCCCGCCGTCGAGGCGGTCATGGGGAGCGACGACGGCGAGGACCTCATCTGACGGGCTCCCGGCGGATGCCGCACGGATCCGGACGCCAGAGCGTTTCGGTGAGTGCGCGCCGGTGAGTGCGTCTCGTCAACCCTTGGCGGCCGCTTTGGCCTGCTTCTTGAAGTCGCGCACCTTCTGAAGGGACTCGGCGTCGACGACGTCGGCGACCGAGCGGAACGAGCCCTCTTGCGCATACGGCCCGATCGTCTCGCGCCAACCGTCGCCCCGGACGCCGAGCTGTTTGCCCAGAAGGGCCGCGAAGATGCGCGCCTTCTGCTCGCCGAACCCCGGTAGGGCCTGAAGTCGGGTCAGCAGGTCGGAGGTCGATGTCGCCTCCTCCCAGATGCCGGACGCCCGCCCGTCGTAGTCGTCGACGACCACGCGGGCGAGCGCCTGGATGCGTCCCGCCATCGACCGTCCGTAGCGATGGATCGCCGGCGGCGTGGCGCACAGGTCCGCGAACGCCTCCGGCTCGGCCTCCGCGATGCGGCTGGGGTCCAGGGTGCCGAAGCGGTCCAGGATCTTCGCCGGACCGGCGAAGGCCCGTTCCATCGGGAACTGCTGGTCCAGCAGCATCCCGACCAGAAGACCGAAGGCATCGGTGCTGAGCACCTCGTCGGCGTGGGGGTCCTGGGCGATCTGCAGACGCGTCGTCATGGCTCCTCAGCCTACGACGCGCTCGGCTCCAGGACCCCTCCCTCCAGCGGTGGGGCGTCCTTGCGGGGTCGACCTCGGGGCCGCTTGCGCGCCACGACGACACCGCCGATGAACAGCTGGCCACCCCAGACGCCCCACGGCTCGCGTCGCTGCACGGCGCCCGCCAGGCATGCCTGCTGCACCGGGCAGGTGCCGCACAGGGCCTTGGCGAACTCGACGTCGTCGGGCGCCTCGGCGAACCACAGTTCCGGGTCCTCCTGGCGGCAGGGGACATCCGTGCCGACGGCCGTGGTGAAGGCGTCGGCGTCGAGCAGCGCGGTGAGGGTCATCTCGGGCGCCTCCTTCCGTGGATGGATCTGCTGGGGTGTGGTCTGCGCGCGGCCGCCCTCGTGGGCGTGGGGTCGCTGCACGCGGGTCGGTCGGGTGACGGTGCTCTCCGAGCCGCTCCGCGAGGGGGTATGCGGTGGGTGGGTCGACGAGCTGGCCGCGGGATGGACGAGGGTCATGGTGTGCTCCCTGGATGCCGTGGGTGTCGGCGTGAGGTCGTTCATGTGGAGTGGGGGCCGAACCGGGTGGGTCCGAGTCTCGGATGGGATACGAAAAGGCCGCGGATCCCGGTGCTGGGTCCGCGGCCTTGAGTCAGGTCGTGTGGTGCGACAGATCTGTTATCCGTCGGCACCTCCAGGGCGGACGTGCACGGGGGTCGGGACATCGACGGCGAAACGGGCGGACGTGGTCGCACGGGTGGCGACGGCACCGAGGTGTCCCACGGCGACACGGACGCGTGCTCCCGCGACGGAGGCCGCGTCGAGGCAGCCGGGCAGGACGAACGCGCCGGTGGCGCCGGTCGTGGTCATGATGGTCAGCTTCACCGGAGCCTCCTCTCGCTCGTGGTTCCCGGTGGGTGTCGCAGGTCGGGGTTGTGGTCCCTCCCCGTGGGGCGCCCCGATCGACAGGGCGTCCGGCCAGCGTAGAGCCAGGCCCGCGCAGAACGCAATGCCTTTTCTCGGACGGGATCCGTTCGGGTGCCCCGCGGGCGATCCACGGGCGACTCTCACGAGGTTGTCCGCGGGTCCATGCGCCTCAGGGGCGGCTCGCCTCGTCCGCGATGAGGGCGAGGATCTCGGTGCCGTAGGCCTCGACCTTGCGCTCGGCGATGCCGGGGATGGCGAGCAGGTCGTCGGTGTTCCGGGGCGACCGCTCGGCGAGCGCCGTCAGGGTCACGTCGGTGAGCACGATGTAGGCGGGCACTTTGTCCCGGGCGGCGCGCTGGGTGCGCCAAGTCCGCAGGGCGTCGACGAGACTCGGGTCGGCCGTGGCGGCACAGGTCTCGCACCGCCCGAGCGTGCGGGCGGCGCTCGTGGTCAGGGTGGCACCGCACACGCGACAGGGCGGGACCGGAGCACGGCGACGGCCGGACCCCTTCGACCTCGGTCCGCGACGGACGCCGCTGGCCGCGTGACGCGCCCGGGGGACCGGAACGGGGCTGTCCAGAGCACCGTCCAGGCCGACCAGGAAGCGGGAGAGGCGGCGACCGCCTCGCGACGACCCTCTGCCGAGTGCATAGGACAGGTCGAGGGTGCGACGCGCCCGGGTGATGCCGACGTAGAGGAGGCGGCGTTCCTCCTCGACGCCCGCCGGCGTGTCGGCGAGGCTGATCGGGATCAAGCCCTCACTGCACCCCACGACGTGGACGTGGTCCCACTCGAGGCCCTTTGCGGCGTGGAGCGATGCGAGCGTGACCCCTGCCGCGGCGGGCGCGTGCTGTGCGGCTGCCCGCTCGTCGAGCTCGGCGACGAACTCCACCAGCCCGGCCTCGGGTCGGGTGCCGGCCAGCTCGTCGGCGAGGGCGACGATCGCGGACAGACTCTCCCATCGTTCGCGTGCCGCCCCTCGTACGCCAGGAGCGCTCGGGCTCCAGCCCGCACCGGCGAGGACCGCCCCGACGAGGTCCGGGAGGGCGACGTCGCCCGCATCGGTCCGGGCTGCCCCTCGGAGCAGGACGAGGGCCTGGCGAACCTCCGCGCGGTTGAAGAAGCGCTCGCCGCCGCGGATCAGGTAGGGCACACCCTCCTCGGCCAGGGCGGACTCGAGGACCTCGGTCTGGCCGTTGGTCCGCACGAGCACGGCGATGTCACCCGCCGAAGCACCGGTGTCCAGACGGTCCCGGATCGACCGGGCCACCGCCTGTGCCTCAGCGGCGTCGTCCTCGTACTCGCGCAGCGTCGGGAGCGGGCCGGCGGCTCGTTGCGCGACCAGGCGCACGGCCCCTCGCGCAGTGGCCGTCGGCCCGGAGACGACTCGGTTGGCGACCTCGAGCACCTCCGGCGTGGACCGGTAGTTGCGCACGAGCCGAACCGTGCTCGCGCCTGGGTAGCGAGCGCTGAAGCCCAACAGGTGCCGGTCGCTCGCGCCGGTGAACGAGTAGATGGTCTGCGCCGGATCCCCCACGACGCACACGTCCCGACGACCCCCCAGCCAGGCGTCGAGGAGCCGCTGCTGCAGCGTGCTGACGTCCTGGTACTCGTCCACGACGAAGGCGCGGTACTGGCGTCGCACCGCGGCCGCGATGTCCTCGCGGTCCTCCAGGATGCCCACGGTGAGTAGCAGAACGTCCTCGAAGTCGATCACCCCGCGGTCGGCCTTGCACGACTCGTAGGCGTCCAGGACCTTGGCCATCGCGCTGTGGTCCATGCCCGGGGCCTCGCGCCGGGCCGCTCGGGCGCCCGCCGCATACCCCTCCGCCGTCAGCATCGACACCTTGGCCCACTCGATCTCGGCGGCCACGTCCCTCAGGACGGTCCGGTCGACCTCGAGTCGGAGTCGGCCCAGGGCCTCCGCGACGACGGGCGCCTTCTGCGAGAGGACCTGCGGCGCACCACCGCCGATGGCCTGCGGCCAGAAGTAGTGCAGCTGGCGCAGCGCCGCCGCGTGGAAGGTGCGAGCCTGCGCGCCCTCGACCCCGAGCACGCGCAGTCGACTGCGCATCTCCCCCGCCGCGCGCGCCGTGAAGGTCACGGCGAGGGTCTGGGTCGGCGACAGGACGCCCGTGTGCACGGCGTAGGCGACCCGGTGGGTGATGGCCCGGGTCTTGCCGGTGCCGGCACCGGCGAGGACGACCATCGGCCCGAGGGGCGCCGTCGCGACCGCTCGCTGCTCGGGGTCGAGGGCGGCGAGGATCTCCTCGGGATCGGGCGCGACGACGGACTCACTCATGACGCGGCTCAGTCTCTCACTCCACTCCGAGGCCGGCTGCTCGCGAAGGGCCGGCCAGGGGCCCGGCCCGGGCCGCGCGTCGGCTACGGTCGACCCATGGACAGTCCGACCGCGCAGTACGTCCCCGATGAGGGCTCGGTCACCCTGCTCACGACCGGCTGGTGCGGGTTCTGTCGTCGGCTCAAGGCGATGCTCGACCGCGAGGGTCTCCCCTATGCCGAGGTCGACATCGAGGCCGTCCCGGAGGCCGCGGACGCGGTCAAGGCCGTCAATGCGGGAAACCGCACGGTCCCGACGGTCGTCTTCCCGGATGGCTCGACCGCCACCAACCCGTCGGTGCACGAGGTCATGGCCCGGCTCGGGCGTTAGACGACCGATCGCCGAGAAGACGCGCCAAGAACCCGGGACGTCAGGAGACCGGGACGCTGGGGAGGGGTCCGCCGAACCAGTCCTCGACGAGCGCGCGCGAGATCGAGAATCCGGGACTGGGGCGGTACTCCCCCCGGGCGATGAGATCCCGTACGTCATCCCGGCTCACCCAGCGGGCCTCGACGATCTCGACCCGGTCGAGCACGAGGTCGGTCTGCACGGCTCGGGCTGTGAAGCCGATCATGAGCGAGGACGGGAACGGCCACGGCTGGTCGGCGACGTACTCGACGTCCCTCACCTCGATCCCGACCTCCTCCCGCACCTCGCGCGCGACGGCCTGTTCGAGGGTCTCCCCCGGCTCGACGAAGCCGGCGAGGACCGACATCCGACCCGGAGGCCAGGCCGGAGCCCGTCCCAGCAGGAGCCGGTCGGCATCGTCGGTAACCGCCATGATGACGGCGATGTCGGTCCGGGGGTAGTGGTCGCTCCCGTCCTCGGGACAGCGCCTGATCCAGCCCGCCAGGACGGGTTCGGTCGGCGCTCCGCACCGGCTGCACCGCTGGTGGCTGCGATGCCAGTTGGCCAGACCGAGCGAGGTCGCGACGAGCGCAGCCGTATCCGGGTCCAGGGCCCCGGCCAGATCCCGCAGTCCGGCCCGCCCTGCCTGGCCGCGGTGGGGAGATGGGGCGGCAGAAGAGGGCACGACCAGCAGGTATGCGGTGCTCGCCCCCGCGTGCGCGCTCCCCTCGGTGGTGGCGACCTCACCGAGGAAGACGACGAGCTCCGCATCGGCGTCGTCGGGAGCCGGCGCTCGGACGGCGAGGTCGTGTCGCCCCGTGACCGTGAACTCGTCCCCCACCAGCTCGATGACGCGGGTGGCGGGATCGGCGAGGAGCCGCCGGATCAGTTCGGGATCGCTCCGGCGATGGGCCGCCCGGTCGACCGCGCCGTCGGCGAAGGTGACAGCGTTGAGGCGGCTCACAGCCGCGAGCCTAGTCCGGCGCGCATGCAATCGTCCGCCCGCGGGGTGTCCCTCACCGCTTCCACGTGGCCGACGGCTTACGGTGGGTTCGTGGACCGCTCCCTACGCCTCGCCGCCCTGGCGAGCGCGGCTGTGCCGGGCCTGGACCCCATGGCGGTTCAAGAGGTCGTGTCGGCGGATGACGAGCACTTCGACGTCGCCTTCATCCAGGACACCCAGCAGCGCCGGTGGGTGATCCGAGCCCCGCGTGACGAGGTCTCCGCGGCGCGCATGGACGCCAGCCTGGCCATGCTCGCGCTGCTCCATCGACGCGTGCCGTTCGCGGTTCCGGCCGCCAAGGGCTTCGCGCCCATCGCCAAGATCGGCCGGGCGGCGGTCCATACCTACATTCCGGGCCATCCGCTGGATCTCGCCGCCCTCCGACCGGGGCATCCGGTCACCTCGGAGCTCGGCCGCACGATCGCCCTCATCCACAACGTCGACCGGGGTCTGTTCGACGAGGCGGGACTTGCGTCGTACGACGCCGAGGCCTACCGCAGACGGCACCTCGCCGAGATCGATCGAGGCGCCGCAACGGGCCGCGTGCCTTCGGGCCTGCTCGCGCGGTGGGAAGAGGCGTTGGACGATGTGCGCCTATGGCGCTTCGCGCCGACGCCGGTGCATGGAGCGCTCTCCGGCTCGGACGTTCTCGTCGCCTTCCCGGACCCCACGGATCCGTCGCGGGCGACGATCCGAGGCGTCACGGGGTGGGAGGAGGCCAAGGTCGCCGACCCTGCCGACGACTTCGCCGCACTCGTGGCCCTGGCGGCACCGGAGGTCGTGGACAGCGTGCTGACCGCCTACGCGCACGTGCGCGTCGAGCGTCCCGACGAGCACCTGCTGGCCCGAGCGCGGCTGGTGAGCGAGCTCGCTCTGCTCGCATCGCTGCTGGGCGCCGTGAAGTCTCGAGACGAAGTCACGACCGAAGCGACCACGGCACGGTTGCGCCGCCTCGATGACACCGTCCACAGCGAGAGGCAGGCTCGTCGACTGCGGATCGTGCCGTCCGGGTCCGGCTCGGCTGACGGGACCGCGAGCGCCGCAGCCGCCTCGGCACCGTCCGGTACAGCCCCGTCGGCACCGACCGGAAGACCGGAGACCCCTCGCCGGAGTGGTGTGATCGACCAGGACGATGACGCCACGGATGTCATCGACATGGTCGACGGCGAGGTCCCGGCGAAGGAGCCCGGCGACTCAGTTGGCGATGGGTCGTCGAGCGGCAACGCCCGCGAGCCCAGTGCCGCCGAATCACGAGGGTCCGACAGTACCGCTGGCGCGGGGGGTGTCGCGGGCGAATCACCCGAGTCAGCGGCCATCGGTTCAGGGGGCACTGACTTGAAGACCACTGCGTCGCAGACCACTGAGTCGCAGACCACGGCGTCGGAGGCCCCTGAGCCCGGGGATGCCGCGTCCCCGAACGCTACGACCGGGATGGCCGCGTCCGAGGGTGCTGCGACCCCGACCGACGGCACCTCGAGCTCCAGCGGCGCGACCCCAGTGCACCCGGACCCTTCCGAGGGCGCGAACGACGCCGGCGAGGATGGGCGCGTTTCAGGCTGACGCATCTCTCCCGACCCGCGGTGGGGTCAGTCATCCTCGGCGGAGGACTGTGCCGCGCGAGCGACCGCGTCCAGCACGGCGACGATCTCCTGCTCCTCGGGCAGCCGCGGGCGCACCGTGCGACCGGATGCCGCGAAGTAGAACGCCACGTCGACCGACCCTCGGGCGAGGTCGTGGATCCGCTCCCACGCGAGGGCGTAGACCCCGAGCTGGATGGCGCGATGGGCGAGGTCGCTGTCCCGACCGACGTCCCCCGACTTCCAGTCGACGATCGTGTGACCACCGTCCGGCCGGGGGAACACCGCGTCGATGCGACCGCGCACAGAAACCGGGCCGCCAGCGGTCGGGATCACCGTCTCGACATCGGTCTCGACCGCGAGCGGCCTCCGGTCCGCCCACTCACTGTCGAGGAACCGCGTCTTCATGGCAACCAGGTCGTCGTCATCGGCCCGGTCCGACACCGGATCGGCACTGCCGGGGAGGTCGTCCCAGTCGAGCATGGCGGCCCGGCCGAAGTGCTGTTCCACGAACGCGTGGAACTGCGTACCTCGACGAGCGGCGCGGTTCGGGGCGGCGGGCATGGGTCGCCGGAGGTCGGCGGCATAGGCCCGCGGCGAGCGGGCGGCGGACACGACTCCGGACGCGGAGATGGTCTCAAGTGGTGGATGGACACTCGTACCGCCGCGCTGGTCCTCCTCGACCGCGAGTACACGTCGGACCAGGACATGGATCGGGTCGCTCTCCCCGGTCGCGACGGGCTCCGCGTCGAGCATCCGCCACCGCACGGCGCGGGCCGCGACCTCGAGACGCGCTCGATCGGCGCGCGGCCCGCCCGACGGCCACAGCACGACCTTCTCCGTGGTCGTGTCGGGCCGCTCGGCGGACTCCACCGACGGCATGGTCGCCCAGGTGAGGACGGTGACGGGACCGTTCTCACCCATGCGCAGGTCCCCTTCGTCGAGCTGGGCTGCCTGCATTCTCGGGTCGTGGTCGATCAAGCCGGCGCCCGCGAGCGCTTCGGCGAGGAACCGCGAGGTGATGCGCGGCGTCTTCTGCGGACCCCAGACCGAGCAGCTGAGCAGCAGCTGCTCGCGGGCGCGGGTCACGGCGACGTAGGCCAGTCGGCGCTCCTCGTCCATGGCGTGGCGACCCATCGCGGCGGTGAAGTCGGACCAGGCGGACTTGGCGGCCGCGGTGTCCGGCAGCGAGCGCCAGTCGAGGTCCGGGAGCGCAGCCCGGTCGCCGCGCAATGCGTGCGGGATTCCGGCTGCAGTGACGGAGCCGAGCCATCCCTTGCCGGTCTGCTCTCCGATTCTCCAGCGGCCGTCACGGACGGACGACGAGGTCGAGCCGTGGCTGGGAAAGGTCGCCTCGACCATCCCCGGCACAGCCACGAGGTCCCACTCCAGCCCTTTGGCGGCGTGGATGGTCATGATGGCGACCGGACCGGCCGCGCTGTCGCCGGCTCGCGTCTCGAGTCCCCGCTCGTGTTCCTCGGCGGCCTCCAGCCAGGCGAGGAAGGCACCGAGGGTGGCGTGGTCGGCGCCGGCCGAGAAGTCGGCGGCAACATCGACGAACGCGTCCAGGTGGGCCCGTGCCGCCGAGAGATAGTAGCCCGGTCGGGCCGCGACCTCGACGTCGATTCCGAGGGCTCGCTCGGCGACCGCCACCAGGTCTGGCAACGGCAGCGACGTCGCGCGACGAACCGACCGGATCACCTCGCTCAGCGATGCGAGCCGGTCCAGGGCTGTCGGCGATACGTGCTCTCCCTGGGGGCCACGCCAGTCAGGTCCCGGGAGGTCCTCGAGCGCTTCGGCCAACGTCGTCGTGTCGGTCGTGTCCCGAGCCTGGTCCCGAATCGGCTCGGGCCCGGCCCGAAGTCGTTGGCGGTGACGGGCGTGGGTCCACAGTCCGTCGAGGTCAGCCGGGCCGATTCGCACGAGCGGACCGAGCAGCAGCCGCATGAGATGGTCGCCGCGAGTGGGGTCGTGAACGACGGCCAGCAGAGCGACGACGTCCTCGACCTCCGGCGTGAGGAGCAGTCCCCCGAGACCGACCACCTCGTAGGGAACGCCTTCGGCCTCGAGCGCCTCCATGATCGGCCGGAACTGACGCCGCTTCCGGCAGAGGACGGCCGCCGACACCTCGGGTGACCCGGCTCGACGTTCGCGGAGCCATCCCGCGACGGCACGTGCCTCGTCGGCGTCGGTCGCCGTCCGCATCGCGAAGACCCGACCGACCGGCGCGCCCGGGCGGGGAGTCAGCTCCGTCACCGGGACAGTGGCCCCCTCCCGCAACGGCGCGGAGAGCGAGTTGGCGACTGCGAGCACCCGCTCGGCGTTGCGCCAGCTCGTGGCAAGAGGTAGCGCAGCGACCTCCGATGCCCTGCCCTCGGCATCCACGGCATCCTGGGCACCCCCGGCATCCTCGGAAGTCCCGGCATCCTCGGAACTCCAGGCGTCCGTGGCGTTCCCGGCATCGGGGGTTCGGCACGCGAAGGATCGCTGGAAGGCGGACAGGGTCGTCGCACTCGCTCCTCGCCAACCGTAGATCGACTGGTGCGGGTCGCCGACCGCGGTGACGGCTGTACGCGGGAACAGGGAGCGGAGAAGCTCCAGCTGGGCGTGGGAGGTGTCCTGGAACTCGTCGAGCAGGACAGCCCGGAACCGCTCCTGCTGGATGCCGGCGATGTCGGGGAACTGCGCGGCCAGCCGGGCTGCGACGGCCATCTGGTCCGCGAAGTCCATGGCGTCCCGACCACGCTTGAGGTCGGCGTAGCGACGGGCGACGTCGACGGCGACGCAGCGCGCGCGCAGGGACGCTGCGGCGGCACTCACCTCGGAGGGCACCGCCCTGGCCCGCCCGGCCAGGGGCAGCCCCTCCAGTGCGGCCGAGCACGTGCGGAAGTAGTCCTCGACCTCGTCGAGGTCGACGAGGTGTTCCGCGAGCTCACCTGAGAGAGTGAGCGCCGCACCGGCGAGCGAGCCCTCCCCGAGCTCGAACGCCGACACGTCCCCGTCGTAGCGGCAGGCCGCCTCGTAGGCGAGCTGCCAGGTGGCGGCCTCGGTCATCAGGCGCACCGTCGGCTCGACCCCGACCAGGAGTCCGTGGTCCGCGACGATCGATCCGGCGTAGGCGTGGTAGGTCGAGATCGTCGGGCGTCCGGCGAGCGGATCCTCCGACATCCGAGCGGCAGAGGTCGCCGGACCCGTCGCCGGCGCCAGAAGTCCGACGTCCCGGAGCGTGCGCAGTCGGCGGTCCACCCGGGCGGACAGCTCGCTGGCGGCCTTTCGCGTGAACGTCAGGCCCAGGACCTGCTCGGGCTCCACCAGCCCGTTGGCGACGAGCCAGACGACCCGCGCCGCCATGGTTTCCGTCTTCCCGGAGCCTGCACCGGCGACCACGAGCACAGGCTCCAGAGGTGCCTCGATGACGGCCGCCTGCTCGTCGGTCGGGTCGTGCGGCTGGCCCAGCGCGCGGGCCAGCTCAACCGCGGACAGCAGGCGCGTACCGTCGCCGCCTCGACGGTCGACGTCGGAAGGTGTCTGGACCTGCGACGGCGACTGCGTCCACGGGTCCGTCGGCATCTCCGCCTGCACCTCCGTCCGCATCTGCGGGGCGAGGGCGTCCGAAGCGCCGGTGGTCGCGCCACCCGAGCCACTGTCACGCGCGTCGTGAGAGTCCGCGATCCTCATGCCAGCGACGCTCCTTCGGGCTGAGCGGGACAAGTGCGTCGGACCGGGCAGCGTTGACACCGCTGCTCCTCGGGACGGGCCTCGAACGTGCCGGACGACATCCCTTCTGCCGTCGCCTCGATCAGGGCGTGGGCCCATCGCGGGTCGGGGTCGTCGTCGAGCCGACGCTGCTCCTCGAACCCCGCTCCGCGCCGACCGGCAGCCTTGCCGAGCTGCAGGAGGGCGGCTCCGGCGGACTCCGGACCGCGCTCCCCGACGTCGAGACCGACCTCCGTGAGGTGTTTGTCGAAGGCGCCCGCCCCCAGCGCGACCTGATAGGCGCCGAGCTGGGCGTGTCGCGGCAGGTCGGCCTTGCGCGTGGCCGTCGAGCCGGTCTTGTAGTCGATGATGCGCACCCTGCCCTGCTCGTCCGCCTCGATCCTGTCGACCTGGCCGCGCAGGACGGCGCGATCCAGGGCGACGCGCATCGAGACCTCGGCGCCCACCGCTCTCCACCCCTGAGACCGCGCCTGCTCGACATAGGCGCCGAGCCGCTCGACCATGTCGTGGGCCAGGGCACGGGTGCGGTCGCTGACCCACCCGGGAGTGAGCCCGAGCAGCCCCCATCGTGCGTTCACCTCGGCGGCCATCCTCTCGGTCGGGGCGTCGCCGAGGTCCCGGGCGATGTCGTGCACGAGCGTTCCGAGTGCCGACGACCCCACAGGCGGGCCGTCGCCTCCGCGCGTCGTCAGGAGCCACCGAAGCGGGCAGTCCTCAAAGGTCTGGATCCGCGACGGCGACACGTCGACGGCGACGTCGCGCGGCAGGAGCACACGGGCACTCGTCGTGTCGCGCAGCGCCCACCACTGCTCGGGGTCCGCACCCGCGACGCCCGCCTCGGCCAGGCGGGCCAGGCCCGCAGCGACCGCCGGATCCGGGTCTCCCGTCGGCGCCGCCATGAGGTTCTGCCTCAGCCACGCGACGAGCTCCCGCGACGTCGTCGGACGGCTGACCTCGGTCGGCTCACGGTCCTGGACCCCGCCGGGCTCGAGGAGGTCGAGATACGGGGAGGGTTGCTCGGTCTCGTCGCGGACGGCGGTGGCGATCAGGTGCTCGGTGGCCCGGGTCACCGCCACATGGAACAGCCGGGTCTCATCGTGTCGGACGGCAGCCGCAGCGGAACGCCACGACCAGTCTCGGCCGCGGAGTCGGTCGACGAGCTCGGTGCTGCGCAGGAGCTGTCCTCGCAGCCGAGTGTCGGGCCACACGCCGTCCTGGACTCCCGAAATGATGACGAGTGGCCAGGAGCGTCCGGCCGCGCCGGCGGGGGTGAGCACCGCGACCGAGTCACCCTCGGGCGTTCGGACCGCGAGGGTGTCCCCGGGGAGCTCCTGCTCCTCGACGTGCTCGAGAAAGGCCATGGGGTCGGCGTGGGGCAGCCGGTCGGTGAACCTGGCGGCGGCTGCGAACAGCGCGAGGACGGCGTCGAGATCGCGGTCGGCTCGCGCACCATGAGCACCGCCCGCGAGCGCGGTCGCACGCCACCGGTCGGCCAGACCGAGCGCGGACCAGATCGACCAGAGGACATCCTCCACGAGCACGTCCCGGCGTGCGACCGGTCGGCCCTCCTCGTCGAGTGCGGCCACGACGTCCAGGCCGGCCCTGTATGCGGCTGCCACCCGACGCGCACCGGTCGCCTCGATCCCGACCTCCTGGAGGACGATCGGGTGCCGGATCGCCTCGACGAGGAGGTCATCGCTCGGTCGTCCGCCTCCTCCGGCCAGCTCGATGCGACGCAGCCCGCGGCGAAGCCGCCGCAGTTGCACGGCGTCGGTGCCGCCGACCCGGGAACCCAGCAGCTCGACGACGACCGCGGGAGTCAGATCACCCTGGTCGTCACCGTCGGCCGCGCCGAGCACGGCGCGCAGCAGCTGCAGCACCGGGCGCACCGCGGGCTCGTCGCGGACCGGAACCTCGGCGACGTCGGCGGCCACCGGCACGTCGGCTCTCGCGAGGGCGCGGCGGATCGAGTCACTGCGCCTCCCCCCTCGGACGACGACTGCGATGTCCCCCCACCGTCGACCGTCGAGCAGGACGGCCTCGCGGATCCGCGCCGCGACATAGGCTGCCTCCGCCGACGGGGTCCGCAGGAGATGGGTCTCCACCGTCCCCTTTGCGCGGGGGTCGGCCGGCACAACCTCCCGGTGTGCGACCTCGCCCACGCTGCCCACAGCCGACGCCACCCGGCGACTCGCCGCGAGGAGGGCGTCGGGACGGTATGCCGTGCGCAGCCGGATCGTCGTCGCCGCGCCGGTGCGCGAGAGAGTCGTCCAGTCCAACGGGGCGGCCGCTCCGCCCGCCAGGATGGCAGGGTCGGCGCCACGGAAGGACTGCACGCCCGAGTCGGGGTCTCCGAGGAGGACGATGTCGAGGGGCTGCGGCGACGCGAGCCCGACGATGGTGGCGAGGAGGCGGGCCGCCCCGGGAGTCAGCTCCTGGGCGTCATCGACGACGATGAGCCGCAGGCCGGCCCGGACCTGTCCTGCCAAGGCGGCGTCGGTGCGCAAGGCCTCGGCCGCCGCCGCAACGATCCACGCCGGGTCGTAGGCGCCCGGACTCGCGAGAGCCGTGACCCGGTCGTACTCCTCGAGGAGCACTGCCGCGGCGCGCCACTCCGCCACGCCGTGGCGGTCGGCGAGCTCGACCAGATCGGCCGCGCCGAGTGAGTTCTCGACGGCCCGCATGAGCAGGTCACGGAGCTCCGCGCGGAAGGCCCGGGTCGGCAGGGCGCCGAGGACGCTCTCCGGCCAGTCGGGACCGGTGACGTCTCCCGCCGCGTGCCCTGCGAGGAGGTCCCGGATGACGACGTCCTGCTCCGGGCCGTTGAGCAGCCGCGGCGGGGGATCACCCACGAGGGCGGCACCGGCTCGCAGGACCCCGAACGCGAGCGAGGCGGCGGTGCGGGCGATCGGCGCCGTGGCCGTCCCCCCCAGCTCGGCCATAATCCGACGCCGCAGCCCCGCCGCGGCCTGACGGGTCGAGGCGAGGACGAGCACCTGGTCCGTCCCGACCTCGCCGGTTCGGATGCGGTCCAGGACGATCGCCGTGGCCGTCTCCGTCTTGCCGGTGCGCGCGGACCCGAGCACGCGCAGCACACCGCCGCGATGGTCGATCGCTGCGCGTTGCTCGTCGGTGGGAACGGGGAAGGACATGACCAGATCCCATCACGCCTCACCGACAGTCGACGACGGACCGTCCGGGCCCGATGATCCACCCCACCGCGACTCCCGACAGTGACTCCCGACAGTGATGCTCGACAGCGACGACCGGCCCCACCGCCTATGGGTCACTCACTCCTGTCCGACAGCTGTCCGTCCCGCGGGGACGACCGGCTCATGTCGGTCCACCTCGTCGTCCCAGGCCAGGATGCCCCCGCCGAGCGACGCGACCCGGCCGACACCCACCGACAGCAGGTAGGCGGCCGCGTGGGCGCTGCGCACTCCGCTGCGGCAGTAGGCCACTACGCTCGCACCCTCCGCGCGCCACCGGTCGACGAGGTCCGCGGCATCGCCGGCGACCAGCGCACCGAGTGGAACGTGCACGGACGGCTCGATCCGGCCCTCGGCGAGCTCCTCCGCTTCGCGGACGTCGAGGACGACCTCCCTATCGGCAGCCTCGTGCCCCAGCCTGGTCCGGAGCTCGGTGACGCTCACGAGCGGGACCGGTGGCGGTTCCTCACCCGACCGGACCTCCGTGATCGTCGGACTGACACCGCAGAGGGGGCAGTCGGCCCTCGACCGCACCGGCACCTCGCCCCACGTCCCCTCGAGGGCGTCGTGCAGGATGATCCGCCCGACCGCCGGACGACCGGCGCCCGTGATGAGCTTGACCGCCTCGGCCGCCTGGAGCGCCCCCATCACCCCCGGCAACGCGCCGATGACCCCGGTCTCCGCGCACGACGCGACCGATCCCGGCGGCGGGGCCTCCGGGAAGACACAGCGGTAGCACGGGCCCCGTCCTGCCCACCAGACGCTCAGCTGCCCCGCGAACGCGTTGATCGAGGCCCACACGTGCGGCACCCCGGCCAGCGCGCAGGCGTCGGTGACGAGGTACCGCGCAGCGAAGTTGTCGGCGCCGTCCACGACGAGGTCGTATGCGGTGAGCAGCTCCTCCGCCCCCTCCGCCGAGAACCGGCGTGGGTGGGTCCGGACCACGACGTGGGGATTGACCTCGCGCAGCCGGTCGGCGGCCGAGTCGACCTTCGGACGACCGACGTCGGCGTCGGAGTGGAGGGGCTGGCGGTGCAGATTCGAGGTCTCGACGACGTCGTCGTCGATGACGCCGATCGTGCCGACACCCGCCGCCGCGAGGTAGGTCAGCGCCGGCGAACCCAGCCCTCCCGCACCGACGACGAGGACCCGTGCTGCGGCCAACCGTCGCTGCCCGAGATCACCGATCTCGGCGAGCCTGGTGTGCCGCGCATACCGTCGTCGTTCGGCCTCGCTCAGGGGCGGGCCGGGCTCGACGAGCGGCGCGAACTCCATACGGTGCACGATAGTCGCGATCGACGCGCCTAGAGTGGGCACGCGACGAGCCAGCCGAGCGAGCAGGAGAGCCATGAGCACCACCCAGGCCATGACCGGCCAGCGCGGACAACGCCTGCCCCGGTCCGCGCGTCGCGCCCAGCTGCTCGAGGCTGCGCAGGCGGTGTTCGCCACCGCCGGCTACCACGCGGCCGCCATGGACGACATCGCCGACCGCGCAGGTGTCTCCAAGCCGGTTCTCTACCAGCACTTTCCGGGCAAGCTGGACCTCTACCTGGCCCTCCTGGACCAGCACTGCACGACCCTCGAGAGCCTGGTCCGGGACGCCCTGCACACTCCTGCCGAGTCCGCCAAGTCCAAGGTCTTCGCGGCGATCGAGGCGTACTTCGACTTCGTCGCCCGCGAGGACGCGGCGTTCCGCATGGTCTTCGAGTCCGACCTGACGAGCGAGCCCCGGGTGCGCGAGCGGATCGACGCCGTGACGGACACGTGCGCCGAGGCGATCGCCGAGGCGATCGTCGAGGACACGGCCGGAGGCCTCGACGACGAGCAGGCGCTCCTGATGGCCGTGGGCCTGGCCGGCCTGTCCCAGGTCTCGGCGCGGCACTGGCTGGCCCAGGGCGCCGCGCTGCCGAAGGAGGTGGCGGCCCGGCTGGTCGGACAGCTCGCCTGGCGCGGTGTCACGGGCTTCCCCACCGGCCACGCCGAGGACGCGCTCCCCCGACCGAGCGGGGAAGAAGGAGACGATACGGCGGGTTAGCCTTGACGCGAACCCGTCCCTCGGACGCACCCGACCCGCCCCGCGGCCACGTTCCGGCCCGCCGGGACTGAAAGGAAGTCACCAGTGGAGGTCAAGATCGGCGTCCAGAACGTCGCTCGTGAACTGAGCATCGAAACCGACCAGTCGGCCGAGGAGGTCGCCGCGGCCGTTCGATCCGCGGTGAGCGACTCCGGCGGCATCCTCGGCCTCACCGACTCCAAGGGCCGCGAGATCCTCGTGCCCGTCGCGGCGCTCGCCTACGTCCAGGTGGGCGACTCGGAGAAGGGCCGCGTCGGCTTCGGCACGGTACCCCTGCCGCGCTAGGCGCACCGCCCCACCTCCGTCGGCTCTCCAGGGAGGCAGACCCGCAGTGCTCCTCACCATTCTCGGCGCGCTCGTGCTCGGTGCCGTCATCGGCGCGCTCGCCCGTCTGATCCTCCCGGGCCGGCAGAGCATCTCGCTCGTCGTCACCGTCATCCTCGGCGTGCTCGGCTCGCTCGTGGGCAGCTGGGTCGTCTACCAGCTCGGGTATGAGGGATCCGGTGGTTTCGAAGCGGTGCCGTTCCTCGCGGGGGTCGTCGTCGCGGCGCTCCTCATCGTGGGGTACGGCATGCTCACGGGCCGCCGGCAGATCTGACCGCGGACACGGCGGCGCTCCGCTGACTCCCCGTCACGCCGTGACGAGCGCGTCGGCAGAGATCCCGGGATCGATCTCAGGCCGTCAGACCCATCCTCGTCATCCGGTCGGTGTGCCGCTCGGTGACTCTGCGCAGTATCGCACCGATCTCCCCGAGGTCGGCTCCGGGACGCTCGGGTGTTCCGACGAGCAACATACCCATGGCCTCGCGGTCGGCGGCGACCTGCTGGGCCTGGGTCAGGGCCTCACCGACCAGCCGTCGACCCCACAGCGAAAGTCGGCTCGCCTCGGGCGATCCGGGTGTGATCGACTCGCGGACCACCGAGATGAGGTAGGCCCGCTTGCCGTCGTCCGCGACGACCTGCTCGACCACCTCGCGAGTGCGGGGATCGACCAGCCGGGCCATCTCGCGGTAGAAGTCGACGATGATGCCGTCCGCCACACTGGCCTTGACCAGCCCTTCGAGCCACGTCTCGGCCCTGGTGCGCCGGTTGAGGTCGTCGATCACGGTCGTGAACGGAGCCATCGCGTCCTCCAGCGTCGAGCCCAGCTCGGCCAGGCGCCCCTCGAGGCGGCGGACGTGGTCGAAGTCGGCCGCCGCATACCGGCAGAGGGCCACTCGCGAGGCGAGGTCGGGGGCGGAGAACGCGTGGACGGCCAGCGACTGGTACGTCGTCAGCTCGCTGTAGGCGAGCACCCCGAGCAGGTCCACGGCCCCGGCCACGTAGTCCGGGTCGAGGTCGCCGGCGCCGCCGGAGGACGGGTATGCGTCGGTCGCGCTCACATCGACCGAGCGTAGTCGTCGCGAGAGTTTCGCTGAGGGAGGACGAGCGCCGGCCCGGTCCGGGTGTCGGCCGCTGATGTGGCCGACGCTGGCCCAGCCGGTAGACTCGCGGTCGTACCGGTGCCCGGTCGGCACACGGATGACCATCGCAGACTGTGTGTGACTCCTCGGTGAGCGCCTCCCGCGGCTCCCTCTCGACTTCCTCCGATCGGCCCAGTTCCCGGCGCGCGGCACCGCGCTCCGGTCCGTGGCACGACACCCGCCCGCTCGGACGAGCGGACGGGGTGTCTCGATCGAAAGAGACCGACCAGACCTATGAGCACCCAGTCCTTCGCCGACTTCGGCGTCCACCCCGACATCGTCGAGTCCCTCGCCGACGTGGGCATCACGGCCCCCTTCCCGATCCAGTCGATGACCCTCCCGGTGGCGCTCGGCGGACACGACATCATCGGCCAGGCCAAGACCGGCACGGGCAAGACGCTCGGTTTCGGCGTGCCGATGCTCGACCGCGTCGTCTCCCCCGCGGATCCGGAGTTCGCGACGCTGTCCTACGCCGGCCGCCCGCAGGCCCTCGCCGTGGCACCGACGCGTGAGCTCGCGGTCCAGGTCGCGAGTGACCTTGAGAAGGCGGGCCGCCGCCGTGGCGTGCGCGTCCTGACCGTATACGGCGGTCGGGCCTACGAGCCGCAGATCGAGGCTCTCAAGCGGGGCGTCGAGGTCGTCGTCGGCACGCCGGGCCGTCTCATCGACCTCGCCAAGCAGGGGCACCTCAACCTCTCCTCGATCAAGACGCTCGTCCTCGACGAGGCCGACGAGATGCTCGACCTCGGGTTCCTGCCGGACGTGGAGCGGATTCTCGCGCTGACACCGGCCTCGCGCCAGACGATGCTCTTCTCCGCCACGATGCCGGGGCCGGTCGTCGCCCTCGCACGTCGCTACATGCGCCAGCCGACGCACATCAGGGCGATGACCGAGGACGGGGTGACCGACAGTCAGCTCGTCGCCGCGACCAAGCAGTTCGCCTACCGCGCCCACGCGATGGACAAGACCGAGATGCTCGCCCGCATCCTGCAGGCCGAGGGCCGCGGGCTGACGATCATCTTCAGTCGGACCAAGCGCACGGCCGCCAAGGTGGCCGACGAGCTCGCCGACCGCGGTTTTGCGGCAGCGGCCATCCACGGCGACCTCGGTCAGGGCGCGCGGGAGCAGGCGCTGCGGGCCTTCCGAAGCGGCAAGGTCGACGTGCTGGTGGCGACCGACGTGGCGGCCCGCGGCATCGACGTGGAGAACGTCACGCACGTCGTCAACTTCCAGTGCCCCGAGGACGACAAGACCTACGTGCACCGCATCGGGCGCACCGGCCGCGCGGGAAACACCGGCACCGCGATCACGTTCGTGGACTGGGACGACCTGCCCCGATGGGGTCTGATCAGCAAGAGCCTCGATCTCGGCATCCCGGAGCCGGTCGAGACCTACTCGTCGTCGCCGCACCTGTTCGCCGACCTCGGCATCCCGGAGGGTGTCAAAGGTCGCCTGCCGAAGTCGCAACAGACTCGCGCCGGCCTGGACGCCGAGGTGCTCGAGGACCTCGGCGAGACAGGCAAGGCGAGCGGCCGACGGCCTGCGTCGGATCGCGGCGGGTCCGGCCGCTCGGGCGACGGCCGGTCCGGTGAAGGGCGGTCGAGCGGTCGTCGGTCCGGTGAGCGGAGCGGTGGCTCGGGCTCGGGCCGGCGGGCGCATGACGGCGAGCGTCCTCAGCGCGATGGCGGTGAGTCCGGCGGGCAGTCGCGACAGCGTTCGCGGCGCCGGCGGACCCGCGGCGGCGCCGCGCAGGCGGACTGACCCGCTCGGGCGACACCGGAAATGCCAACCGCGCCCTATCCCACGCGCCCGGCATACCCCTGACCCACCGGCTCGACGCCGGCATGCCAACCGCGCCCTATCCCACGCGCCCGGCATACCGCTGACCCACCGGGGGCGACACCGGCATGCCCGCCGCGCCCTATCCCACGCGCCCGGCATACCCCCGACCCACCGGCTCGACACCGGCATGCCAACCGCGCCCTATCCCACGCGCCCGGCATACCCCTGACCCACCGGGGGCGACACCGGCATGCCCGCCGCGCCCTATCCCACGCGCCCGGCATACCCCTGACCCACCGAGGGCGACACCGGCATGCCCGCCGGGCCCTATCCCACGCGCCCGGCATACCCCCGACCCACCGGCTCGACACCGGCATGCCAACCGCGCCCTATCCCACACGCCCGGCATACCCCCGACCCACCGGGGCCGACGCCGGCATGCCAACCGCGCCCTATCCCACGCGCCCGGCATACCCCCGACCCACCGACTCGAGTGCCGTATGCCAACCGCGCCCTATCTCACGCGCCCGGCATACCCCCGACCCACCGGGGGCGACACCGGCATGCCAACCGCGCCCCATCCCACGCGCCCGGCATACCCCCGACCCACCGACTCGAGTGCCGTATGCCAACCGCGCGGACTCGGGCTCACTCGTCCGGGATCGTGCTCACATCGATGACGAAGCGGTAGCGCACGTCGGAGGCGACGACGCGGTCGTAGGCGTCGTTGACCTGGTCCGCGGAGATCTTCTCCACGGTCGCCGCGATGCCGTGCTCGGCGCAGAAGTCGAGCATGGCCTGCGTTCCGGCGATGCCGCCGATGTTCGACCCGGTCAGCACCTTGTCGCCGGAGATGAGCGACCCGATGCGCACCTGCTGGGGATTGGTCGGCAGACCGACGTTGACGACAGCGCCGAAGGGCTTGAGCATCCCGAGGTAGCGGTCGAGCGGGACGTCGGCGCTGACCGTGTTGAGCACGAGGTCGAAGCGACCCCGGAGCTCCTTGAAGACCGACCCGTCCGCCGTGGCCCGGTAGTCGGAAGCGCCGAAGGACCGACCGTCCTCCTCCTTGGACGTGGTCTGCGATAGCACCGTGACGTCAGCGCCCATCGCGGCGGCGATCTTGACCGCCATGTGGCCGAGGCCACCCATCCCCACGACGGCGACCGAACTCCCGGCGCCGATCTTCCACCGGTCCAGTGGCGTGTAGACCGTGACCCCCGCGCACAGCAGGGGCGCGGCGACGTCGAGCTCGAGACCGTCGGGAATGCGAAGGACGAACCGCTCGGCGACGATGACCTCGCGGCTGTAGCCGCCCATCGCGACCTCACCGTCGGGATACGTGTCGTTGTACGTCCACACCGTCTTCTCGGTGCAGAAGTTCTCGTGGTCCGTCGTGCACATCTCGCACTCACCGCAGCTGTCGACCATGCAGCCGACACCCACCCGGTCCCCGACGCTATGGGACGTCACCGCCTCCCCCACCTCGATGACCGTGCCCGCGATCTCATGCCCGGGCACCATCGGGAACAGCGCGGAGCCCCACTCCTCACGTGCCTGGTGGATGTCGCTGTGGCAGATGCCTGCATAGGCGATCTCGATCCGGACGTCGTCCGGACGCAGGTCGCGGCGTTCGATGGTGACGGGTGCCAGTGGTTCTCCCGCAGCGGGAGCAGCAAGGGCGCGGGTGGTCGTCGGCATGACGTCTCCATTCGGGTCGGCGGTCCTCGGTGAGGACGGACGGGGGTGAGGCGATCCGGGGCGGATGCGGGTGGGGTCAGATACGTTCGAGGACGGCGGCGGCGACCTCGCGATAGGCCTGGGCGCCCTTCGAGGTGCGACTCGAGCCGAGGATCGAGCGCCCGACGGCGGGTGCCTCGGCGAAGCGAACGGTCCGCGGAATCGGCGGCTCCAGGACGTCGAGTCCGTAGCGCTCGCCGACGTCGGCCAGCACCTCGCGCGAGTGGTTGCTCCGCCCGTCGTACATGGTGGCGAGAATGCCGACGACCTTGAGCTTCTTGTTGAGGATGCGCCGTACGTCCTTGACCGTGTCGAGCAGCTGCCCGACACCGCGGTGGCTGAGCATCTCGGCAGGCATGGGGATGATCAGTCCGCCGCTCGCGGTGAGGGCATTGAGGGTGAGCACCCCGAGAGTCGGAGAGCAGTCGAGGAGGATGATGTCGTAGTCGTGCACGACATCCTCGAGGGCGCCGGCGAGGACGTACTCCCGACCAGGGCGGGGCAGGAGCTGCGCCTCGGCCCCGGCGAGGTCGATCGTGCTCGGGACGAGGTCCACTCCGTCCTCGGTCGCCAGAACGGCCTCGCCCATGTCCGCTCTACCCAGGACGACCTCGTTGATCGACGTTTCGACCGCGTCCGGGTCGACCCCGAGGCTGAAGGTCAGGCAGGCCTGCGGGTCGAGATCGATCAGGAGGACCTTCTTGTCGAGCTCGGCGAAGGCGGCCCCGAGGGAGGCCACGGACGTGGTCTTCGCCACTCCCCCCTTCTGGTTGGCCAGCGAGATGATCGTCGCCTTGGGGGCTCGGGAGCGTTTGGGCATGCGGCCTAGTCTGTCATCCTGCGAGCAGGCGCCGGACCGGCGGCCCAGTCGATGACGAAGCGTCGGAACAGGTTCGCCGAGGGCAGCAGCGGATGGTGCGATGTCCAGGCCAGGCCGAGGTGCCGCACGGCATCCACACCGGCCAGAGGACGCAGCACGACGCCGTCCGTTCCGACCGGGCCGACCGCGGCTCCCAGCGACGGAAGGATCGAGATGCCCAGACCGTGACCGACGAACCCGCGCACGGTCGCGAGGTCGTCCGCCTCGAAGGCGACATCGGGATCGACCCCGACGGCGTGGAAGATCTCCAGCGTGATCCGACGCAGCCGGGACGGGGACCGTAGCAGGACGAGCCGCTCGTCCCGACAGTTGCGCAGGTCGACTGCCTCGGCAGCCGCGAGCGGGTGCCCGTCGGGCAGCGCGAGATACAGCTCGTCGGTGAGGAGCGGATGCCAGAGCACGTGCGGACCGACCGCCCGGCTCGTGGTGAGCTCGAGGTCGATCCGGCCGGAGGCGAGCAACGGGGAGATGCGGTTGTCCTCGTTGCTCACCGTCGCCTCGAGGACGAACTGCACGCTGGGGTGCGAACGCTCGAACTGCCTGATCAGGGTCGGCACGAGCCACGTGCCGAGACTGAGGGGGAAACCCAGGCTGACGACCCCCCGCTCCGGGTCGACCAGCTGTTCGACGGTCGCGAGGCCGTCGTCGACCGCATTGACCACCTGGTCCACGTAGCGCTTAAACGCCAGTCCCGCGAGCGTCATACGCAGCACGCGTCCCTGCCGCTCGAGCAGCGCAGTGCCGACCTCGTCCTCCAACCGGGCGAGGGCGCGGGAGACCGACGGCTGGCTCACGCCGAAGACCTCGCTCACCTCCGTGACTGTGGTCCCGTCCGCCACGAGTTGGAACCAGCGGAGCGAATCGACGTCCATCGCCATATCGTATGCGTTCTGCGCATGGATCAGATGTGACTGTGCTATTGGACGTATAGGTCTTGGCTTCGAGATCATCGACGTATGACGAACATCAGGACCACCACCCTCATCCGCTCCGTCCGCGACGACCTGCGCGAGCGCCGGGCCGCTCGCGCCGAGTACCGCGCCTTGAAGGCGGCTCTCGCCTCGTACCGCTCCCCCGCCGAGATCGACGACCTGCTCGTCATGGCGGACGACGAGAACGCCGAGTCGGCTCTCGTCCGGGACATTCTGAGCGGCAACCTGCGCCAGTACCACGCAACGCACGGCGCAGGCCTCGGCGCGATGCGGTACAGCGCCTGACCCCCCGCCGATCGGCGGGCCGTGACGACCCGTCGGCGCGATGCGGTACAGCGCCTGACCCCTGGCTCGACGCGTTCAGCCGACGAGCCGAGCCATCGGGCGCGGAAACGGAATGACCGCGTGCGGCGTGACGACGAACGCGTGCAGCAGCGTCATCGACACCTGCTCGCACGCCTCAAGGACGGCCTCGTGCCACGCGCGGTCGTGGTCGACGACGAAGCTCTGGCCCGGGCGCGCTCGGGCGAGGACGATACCGATCGACTGTTCACCGAGCTGCTCGGCGACGCCGTGCAGCCAGCGACCGACGACCTCGTGCGCCGACGAGGTGGCCGGCAGATCCGTGACGAGCACAGGCACGGTGGGTCTCCTCTCGGCGTCACACAGGACGAGCAGGAGGGCACCTGATGCGATGTCGTCCAGGTCGAGCAGCAGTCTGACGAGCTCTGCGGCGTCCTCCTCACCGTCCACCGGAGCCCGCTCACTGGAACGCTCACCGAGGGATCGGTCGATACAGTCCTCGTCGGTGCAGTCGTCATCGAGGCAGACCTCGTCGGTGCATTCGGCGCCGAAGCAGTCCCCCTCATAGCAGCTCGGATTCGAGCAATCCCGGTCGAACGGGGCGTCATCGAGGGGATCGGGAGTTCGTGAGTCGTAGATCATGACCGGAGACTCTGCCCGAGGATCGGAACGTGCCCCGAGAGTTATCCACATCCATGCTGGAAGGGCCGTCGACCACCCATTCGACGGAACCCGGTCCGGACGGACATGAAGCCACGGCAGTGCGGCCGGTTCAGCTGAAGACGACCGTCCGGTCGCCGTTGAGCAGGACCCTGCTCTCGGCGTGCCAGCGGACGGCCCGGGCCAGGACGCGCGACTCGCTCTCCTCGCCGGCCCGAACGAGGTCCTCCGGCGTCATCCGGTGGTCGACCCGCATGACGTCCTGCTCGATGATGGGCCCCTCGTCGAGGTCGGCCGTGACATAGTGCGCCGTGGCTCCGACGAGCTTGACCCCGCGGCGGAATGCCTGGTGATAGGGCTTGGCCCCCTTGAACGACGGCAGGAACGAGTGGTGGATGTTGATCACCCGCCCGGACAGCTCCCGCGAGAGGTCGTCGGACAGGATCTGCATGTAGCGGGCGAGGACGACGAGGTCGATGTCGTGCTCGGCGAGCAGGTCTCGCAAGCGGCCCTCCGCCTCTGCCTTGGTGTCCGCGGTGACGGGGATGACGACGAACGGGATGCCGTACATCGTGGCCAGCGGCTCGAGGTCGGGATGGTTGGAGACGATGACGGGGATGTCGATGTTGAGCGCTCCGCTGTTCCAGCGGAAGAGCAGGTCGTTGAGGCAGTGGCCGAACCGGCTCACCATGATCATGGTCCGCACCGGGCGTCGAGCGTCCTGGATGGCCCAGTCCATGCCCAGGCGTTCGGCCGTGGGGGCAATGATCCGCCGCCACTCGTCGATCCCCGGCCCACCCGAGGCGACCGAGTACGCGATCCGCATGAAGAACGTGTCGCTTCCGTCGTCGTCGAACTGCTGGCTCTCCTCGATGTTCGCCCCGTGCTCGAAGAGCACCTGGGTCACCGCCGCGACGATTCCGGGACGGTCCGGACAGGAGAGGGTGAGGATGGCATCGGCGCGCATGGGACAAGCATGCGGGGTGCGGCGGGTTCGGTCCCAACCGGTCCACTCACCGAAAGCGCCCGGCCGGGCTCAGGCCGGCAGGTATGCGGTGCCCCAGCATGCAGCCAGGATCGCCTCGAGCGCCTGCGGGTCGGTCCGGTTCTCACCGATGAGGTTGGACTTGCCGGCACCGTGGTAGTCGCTCGATCCCGTCACGACGAGACCGAGCTCGTCGGCGAGGCCGCGCAGCTCGCGACGGGCCGCCTCGTCGTGGTCCCGGTGGTCCACCTCGATGCCGAGCAAGCCTGCCGCGGCCAGGTCGGCGATGAGCTCGGGCGTGACCCCCCGGAGCTGGCGGTCGGTGTAGGGGTGCGCGATGACCGCGGCGCCACCGGCCGCCACGACGATCTCGACGGCGCGGACCGGGTCCGGCGCGTAGTGGCTCACGTAGTACGGGCTCCCGTCGTGCAGATAGCGACGGAAGGCTTCGTCACGATCGACCACGACACCGGCTGCGACCATCGCGTCAGCCAGGTGCGGCCGGCCGAGCGTCGCACCCTCTGCCACCTGCGCCCGGACCTGGTCCATCGTGATCGGCACGTCGTCCGCGACGAGCCGGTCGACGATCCGGTCCAGCCGAGTGAGTCGCGACTCCCGCGCAAGGGCCATTTCGTGTTCGAGGTCGGCGTCGTCGGGTGAGGGGAGGTAGGCGAGGAGGTGGATGCTGCGCCCGTCGCGACGGCACGAGACCTCGATGCCGCGCACGAGCCCGATGCCGAGTGCGCCGGCCGCCTCCGCCGCCTCGTCCCACCCACCGACGGTGTCGTGGTCGGTCAGCGCCACGACGTCGAGACCGGCCCGGACGGCGGCGGCGATGACCTGCGCAGGCGGCTCGGTGCCGTCGCTGACACTGGAGTGGGTGTGCAGGTCGATCTCCATGACCGTCAGCCTAGGCAGGACGCGGCGCCGCGTGCCGAACCGGAGGACGCCGCCACGGCTCAGCGTCTCGGCATGAGCACGGTGTAGTCGAGGTCGAGGACGACCTCCGGGAGGTAGCGGCCGTCGTCGCCCCGGAGCGGGAAGTCCGAGCACGCGCGGTCCTTGGTCGCGACCGTGCGGATCCGCAAGGCGCCGAGGTCGTCGCGACCCGGCAGCTCGAGTCGGTCGAGCACCTCCGACCAGGCGTAGACCGTGTCCCCGGCGAAGGTCGGGTTGCTGTGCGTGCCGCCGTTGATCGCGGCGATCCACACGGCGTTCGCCAACCCGTTGTAGGACAGTGCCCGCGCGATCGAGATGACGTGACCGCCGTAGACGATCCGCCGGCCGAACCGCCCCTGGCTCTCGACGTGCTGGTTGAAGTGCACCTTCGCGGTGTTGTGCCAGAGCCGTGTCGCCGTCATGTGCTCGGCCTCTTCGACGGTCATCGCGTCGACGTGGTCGATCCGCTCCCCCGGCTCGTAGTCGTCCCACAGGTGAGGGCTCCCGCCGAGGGCGGTGTCGTAGTCGGCGCCGCTCAGTCCGGTCGGCACGATCAGCTCCGCCGCGTCGACGGCTCCCGGCAGCTCGGGGACGACCGTCTCGGAGGAGGGCGAGTCCTCGTCCCGTTTGCGGACCATGACCCACCGGACGTAGTCCAGGACGACGCCGTCGTCCTGGTTGGTCCCGGTGGAGTGGACATAGACCACCCCGGTCCGGCCGTCCCGGTTCGCCTTGACGCCGATGACCGTCGAGCGCGCGGAGAGGGTGTCTCCGGGGAACACGGGTGCGGTGAAGCGGCACGCTGCGTAGCCGAGGTTGGCGACGGCGTTGAGCGAGACCTGCGGAACGGTCTTGCCGAACACGGTGTGGAAGACGATGAGGGGGTCGAGCGGCAGGCGTTCCAGCCCCATGGCCCGTGCGACCGTCTCCCCCGAGGTGAGCGAGAAGCGCGAACCGTAGAGAGCGGTGTAGAGCGCCGCATCCCCCGTGGTGACGGTGCGCGGGCTGCTGTGGAGCAGCTCCTGGCCGACGTGGAAGTCCTCGAAGAAGTGGCCGGCGTCGGTCTTCAGGGAGTGGGTCGTCATGAACTCATCCTGACGGCTGCGGTCCGCCCGCCGACTACCACCCCGGTATGCGGTTGGTCACCCAGGTGCCTCACACCGGGCTCCTCACGGTCGCCACGCACGCGGCTAGGGTGGAGATATGGCTGAGTTCGTGGGCGCCGTGGACCAGGGAACGACGAGCACGCGCTTCATGGTGTTCGACGTCGAGGGACGTGAGGTCGCCCGCCACCAGCTCGAGCACGAGCAGATCCTCCCCCGCGCCGGCTGGGTCGAGCACAACCCCCTGGAGATCTGGGAGCGCACCGAGACGGTCATCCAGTCGGTCCTCACCAGCGCGCGCATCTCCCCGTCGGACCTCGCGGCGATCGGGATCACCAACCAGCGCGAGACCGCCGTCGTGTGGGACCGGCGCACGGGCCGTCCGCTGCACAATGCGATCGTCTGGCAGGACACGCGAACGGACTCGATCGCCAAGGCGCTGGACGCCGACGGGCGCGGAGACGTGATCCGGACCCGGGCCGGACTGCCACCCGCTCCGTACTTCTCGGCGGGCAAGGTGCAGTGGCTTCTCGACAACGTCGATGGTCTGCGCGCCCTCGCTGAGAGCGGCGACGCGCTGTTCGGAACACCGGACACGTGGGTGGTCTGGAACCTCACCGGCGGGCCCAACGGAGGCCGACACGTCACCGACGTGACCAACGCCAGCCGCACCATGCTCATGGATCTGCAGACCTTGGACTGGGACGAGGAGCTGCTCGGGTTCTTCGGCATCCCGCGCGCCATGCTCCCTGAGATCGTCCCGAGTAGCCATGCCACCGCATACGGCTCGACGGTCGGCCTGCGCGGCGCGGAAGTGCCGATCACGGGCGTCCTGGGCGACCAGCAGGCGGCGACCGTCGGCCAGGTGTGCTTCACCCCGGGCATGGCCAAGAACACCTACGGCACGGGCAACTTCATGCTCATGAACACCGGCACCGAGCTGGTGCGCAGTCGGCACGGCCTCCTGACGACCGTCGCCTACCGGTTCGGCGACCAGGACCCCGTGTATGCGCTCGAGGGCTCGATCGCCGTGACCGGCAGCGCGGTGCAGTGGCTGCGCGACCAGCTCGGCATCATCAGCGGCGCGAGCGAGATCGAGACGCTCGCCCGCAGTGTCGAGGACACCGGCGGCATGTACTTCGTGCCGGCGTTCTCCGGCCTGTTCGCCCCGTACTGGCGCAGCGACGCCCGGGGAGCCATCGTCGGAATGTCGCGCTACAACACCAACGCCCACCTCGCCCGGGCGACCCTCGAGGCGATCTGCTACCAGACCAAGGACGTCGCGGACGCGATGGTCGCCGATGTCGAGGCCAGCGGCTGCACGATCGATCTCGACGTGCTGCGCGTCGACGGAGGCGTGACCGCCAACGACCTGTGCATGCAGCTCCAGGCCGACATCCTCGGTGTCCCCGTGAGCAAGCCGGTCGTCGCCGAGACGACCGCTCTCGGCGCCGCCTACGCCGCGGGCCTGGCGGCCGGCGTCTGGGCGGGTACCGACGAGCTCACGGCGAACTGGCACGAGGCGCGCCGTTGGGATCCCTCGTGGAACGACGAGCAGCGGGAGAACGGCTACGCCGGTTGGCGCAAGGCCGTCGAACGGACACTGGACTGGGTCGACGTCGACTGACGCCGGCCAGAACAGGTCGATGTCGCAGATCGACCGGAAGGGACGAACCGAATGACCCTCAACCGCCACCAGCGGGCCGCCGCCATCGAGCGGATGACCTCGGATGAGCCTCTCGACGTCCTCGTCATCGGTGGTGGCGTGGTCGGTGGAGGCGTTGCGCTCGACGCCGTCACCCGAGGGCTGTCCACCGGACTCGTCGAGGCGCGTGACTATTCCAGTGGCACGTCCTCGCGCTCGAGCAAGCTCATCCACGGCGGTCTGCGCTATCTCGAGATGCTCGACTTCGGTCTCGTGCACGAGGCCCTGCAGGAGCGGGGTCTGCTCCTGACGAAGATCGCACCCCACCTCGTGCAGCCGGTCTCGTTCATGTATCCGCTCTCGAAGCCGGCCTGGGAGCGGTTCTACGTCGGCTCGGGGATCGCTCTGTACGACGGCCTGGCGTTCGGGGTGGGCCAGACCGGGGGGATGCCGCGGCACCGGCACCTGCGCAAGAAGAATGCGCTGCAGCTCATGCCCAGTCTCAAGCCCTCGGCGCTCAGCGGCGCGATCCAGTACTACGACGCACAGGTCGACGACGCCCGCTTCGTGTTGGAGCTGGTCAGAACGGCCGCCCAGCACGGGGCCCACGTCGCCAACCGGGTCAAGGTCGAGGAACTGCTCCGGGATGACTCCGGGCGCGTCACCGGTGTCGTGGCGCTCGACGACACCGACGGTCGCCGCCTGACGATCCACGCCCGGCATGTGATCTCGGCGACGGGCGTCTGGACCGACGAGATCCAGCAGATGGTGGGCGCCGACGGCCCGCTCAAGGTGGCAGCCAGCAAGGGCGTGCACCTCGTCGTGCCGAAGGACCGAATCGACTCCCAGACGGGCGTGATCTTCAAGACCGAGAAGTCGGTGCTGTTCCTCATCCCGTGGGACGAGCACTGGATCGTCGGCACCACCGACACCCCGTGGAAGTACGACAAGCAGCATCCGGCCGCGACGTCCGCCGATATCGACTACCTGCTCGACACGGTCAACGAGGTACTCGTCACCCCGCTGACCCGCGACGACATCGATGGCGTGTTCGTCGGCCTCCGCCCGCTGATCGCGCCGACCGACCCGGACGACACGGCCTCGACGACCAAGATCTCCCGCGAGCACGTCTGCGCCTGTCCCGCGCCAGGTCTGGTGCTGGTCGCCGGCGGCAAGTACACGACGTATCGCATCATGGCCAAGGACGCGGTGGACCTCGCCCTGGCCGAGCTCGGCAAGGAGATGCCGGAGTCGATCACCGAGAAGATCCCGCTGGCCGGGGCCATCGGCTGGGACTGGCTGAGCGAGCGTCCCCACATCCTCGCCAGGGGCACCGACATCGACGACGTCGCGATCGAGAACCTGCTCGAGCGCTACGGCACGCTGACCAAGGAGCTGATCGCCCTCATCCAGGCCGACCCCACCCTGGGTGAGCGCCTGCCCGGTGGCGAGGAGCACCTCAAGGTCGAGCTCGTCTATGCAGCGGCCTCCGAGGGCGCGCTGCACCTGACCGACGCGCTGACCCGGCGCACCCGAATCTCGATCGAGGCCCGGGACCGGGGGTTGTCCGCGGCCGAGCCGGCGGCTCGCCTGATGGCGCCCCTGCTCGGCTGGGACGAAGAGCGGATCCGGTGGGAGATCGACCTGTACCGTCGACGCGTCGAGGCGGAGATGAGCAGCCAGACGATGCCGGACGACGAGAGCAGCAACGAGGTGCGCACGGCGGTGCGGGAGACGAGCCTCTCGTGAGCGATCGACAGCCGGCTCGGCACGGGGCCCTCCGCGGTGCCGGCCGGCGGCGCAAGGAGCCGTGATGCCGCTGCCCCGCTGGTTGGCCCAGATCAACAAGCGCGTCTTCAACCCCATCGAGATCCGCCGCGGTGTCCGGCCGGTGCTCATCCATACCGGCCGGTCCTCGGGACGCACGTACCGCACTCCCCTCGACGCGCACCGTCTGCCCGACGGCTACGTCTTCATCCCTATGTACGGACCGCGAACCGACTGGGTCCGCAACGTCCTGTCCGCCCAACGGGCTCGCCTGCTCGTCGACGGCACGGAAATCGAGCTGCGCGCGCCACGGCTGGTGGCGAAGAAGGACGTCTGGCCCTTGCTGCCCGCCGCCACGAAGACGCCTCCGACCATCACCGACCAGTCATCCCTGCTCCGCATGGACATCGTGTCCTCGTAGAGGACGCCAATCGCCGAGAGCGAGGTGATCGTCAGCCTCGTGGACGCGCTCGTGACCGAGCAGCCGTGAGATGTCGGCCCAGGACTCGGCCGCGCAGCTCGGCTCTGCGATGGAGCGGTATCTGTCCGAGGTCGACGACCAGCGCATCGCCGGCGTCCAGGAGACCCTCGGGGAGTTGCTGCCGTCGCGGGCGGCTGAGATGAGTAGGGCGACAGCGGCCGTGACACTGCACCAGCTCCTCACCCACACCGGCGGTTTCCCGCCGAGGGGAGCCCGGCGACTGGGCGGAGCAGTCGACGAGCGCCCAGGTGCAGGCGAACGACCGCAGCTACGGGTACATGTGGTGGATCACCGACGACGCCGACGCGCCCGGCTCACCACACGTTCACCAGGGCAGCCCCGGAACGACTGACAAGACTCGCCGCATCCCCCATCTGGCCGACTGAGACCACATCTCCGGCCGACGCCGTCGCTGCCCGGCGTCCTGCTGTCCGCCTCGGCCGCCCGTAGACGCGCCGACCCCCTTGGGTGGACACTGAGGAATCGCTCGTCGTCTGGGCGGGCCGGCCGTGGGAGCCGCTATGGGAATGATGATGCTCTGGATGGTGGTCGGCCTTCTCGTTGCGATTGTGATCGCCGTCGTTGTGGATCGCCGCCGCGGTCCGTCAGGTCCTCGAGATCGCACCGCCTCGAGCGCGCGGAACCGTTCCGACCATGGTCACGACAGTTTCACCTGGCCTGGCGCAGGCGGTTGACCCAAGCGGACCCCGTATCCGTCGACCCGGCCTCCCTGGGTCGACACCCCGATTCCAGATGCCGGCGTCCGAAGTGAGGAGTAGACGCTGGTTGGTGCTCAGGAGGTCGCCATGAAGACATGGACCCGGGCCACCATCGGACTGTCGTTGGCGTTCATCGTGACCGCCTGCACCGGTGCGGGCACAGATCCCGAGCCCACCGCCAGCATGACAACCGAACCCTCGCCGACAGTGTCCGAGTTGCCTACGGCCCTGCCGTGGCCGGTCGCGCCGGCCTCGGCGCTCCCGGACGAGAACACGACACCCATGATCACGGAGATGCAGCGATGGGTCGATGGCGGGTTCCTGCCGGGAGCGACCGCGGCCGTGGTCTCCCCGAGGGGCGAATGGACCGGGGCTGTGGGCGTGGACGGGCAAGGCGCGACGCTGGAACCGACCTCCGGCATGGCTCTGGCGCAGATCACCCAGACGTTCGTCGCCGCGGAGGCGCTGCTGCTGGCCGAGCAGGGCAAACTCGACCTAGACGTCCCGGCCTCGACGTACCTGCCGATCCCGCAGCTGGCCAACGGCGCGACCACCAGGCACCTACTCGGCCACCGCGCCGCGATCCCCGACCCAGGACCGGAGCCCTACGCCTCGGTCTTCACCGCCCCGGACGCGCACTGGTCCGCAGAGCAGTTCCTCGAACCTGTGCCGGAGGCCACCGACCCGCCTGGTGAGGAGTTCTACGAGGACACCACCAACTACGTCCTGGCCGGGCTCGTGGTGCAGGAAGCGGCAGGACGCTCCACGGGTGCAGCACTAGCCGAAGACCTTTGGAGCCCGCTCGGTTTGGAGCGGTTCGCCTACCAGGACGAACAGAGCCTCCCCGAGCCGATCGCGGCCCCCGGCGAGGACGAGAACGTTCCCGAAGGCCAAACCGGGCGCCCGTACCTGCCCTTCCGCTCCGCGGCCAGCGCGGAAGCCGCAGCCAAGGGCGTCGCCGGCGATGCGTTGTCGGTGGCCCGGTGGGGATACGAACTCTACGGCGGACACGTGCTCACTCCCGAGAGCGTGGCCCAGCTGACCGACTTCGTGGACGTCGAGCCTCGCTACGGCCTGGCGACCGTGGACTTCAGTCAACCGTTCTTCTACCGGTGGGGCCTGGACGGCTACGGAATCTGGGGCGGCACCGTCGGCTACCGCAGCGTCCTGGCCATCTACCCCGACAACCAGCTCAGCGTCGCGATCCTGACCCCTTCAACCGTCGACGCCATCCCCTACGTGCGCCACCTCGTCAACGCCGGGGGGCTGCGCGACTGACACCCCGTAGCGACCGCGGACATCTCCACGGCTGACCCCCGGAGTCATCACCCGTCCGCGACGCCGCCTCACACACTAGGAGCGATCATGTGGATCCTCGGCTTGACCGTCATATTCCTCATCGTCGCGGTCGCCGCCCTCGTCACCGAGCGCCGCAGGAGCTCACTCGGTGGAGACGCCCGGGAGGACCGCTTCGTCGATCCGACCAGGGACCGGTACAAGTCCTTGGCTGACAAGGAGCAGGAGCATCCAGATCACGGCACGGCGGGCTGAGGCGCGACTCCGCGCGCCGGGACCCTGACGCTGTGCGAGCCCGATGACGGTAACGGGTCGGACCCGCGAGCGTCGTCCCGGCATGGACCTCCAGCTCACGGAGTGGCATCGTTGGTGTGTGCCCCGCGCCATCGATGCGGACTATCTGGTGGTGGGAGCCGGTGCCATGGGAATGGCCTTCACCGACGCCCTGATCGATCACGCCGACGTCCGGGTGGTCCTGGTCGACCGTCGCCACAGCGTCGGCGGGCACTGGCTGGAGGCCTACCCCTTCGTCCGTCTGCATCAGGCGTCGCTGTTCTACGGAGTTGCGTCGACCGCCCTCGGCGGCGGAGGCCGGCAACGGCGCGGCCCCGAGGAGGGCCTGCACGAGCGGGCCACCCAGGCTGAGATCGTGGCCTACTTCGACCGGGTTCTGCACCGGATGCTGGACTCGGACCGGGTCGAGTTCTACCCGAACAGCGACTATCTCGGCGACCGGACGGTGCGTTCGCGGATCTCGGGCGAGACGTTCGAGGTGGGCAAACGATGCCGGATCGTCGACGCCTGCTACCTGTCCCCGAGCATCCCAGCCGAGAAGCCGCCCCCGTTCGATGTCGCCGAACACGCCCGGGTGCTGCCGGTCAACGCCCTGGCGCGGCTCGAGGACGCCCCGAGCGAGTATGTCATCGTCGGATCGGGCAAGACCGCGACCGACGCGTGCGTCTGGCTCCTCAGCCGCGGGGTCGACCCGAACGCGATCTGCTGGGTGCGGCCTCGAGACCCCTGGATGCTGAACCGGGCCAAGGTCCAGCCCGAGCCCTCGGTCTTCCTCGGCATGGCCGCGGACATCATGGCGGCAGCCGCGGGCGCAGCCTCCCTCGAAGACCTCTTCCTCCGCCTCGAGGACGCCGACGTCATGCTCCGCATCGACCCAGCCGTCATGCCGACGATGGCCAAGACCCCCACCCTGGCCACCTGGGAGCTCGACCAGCTCCGCACCCTGGAGCACGTCCTACGCCGGGGTCACCTGAAGGCCGTGGACCGGGGCAGGCTCACCTTCGCCGACGGGTCCGTCACCATCGCCGCCGACGCCCTGGTCGTGCACTGCGCCGCCGACGGCCTCAAGTACCCGCCCCTGGTTCCCCTCTGGGGCCCTCATGCGATCACCCTCCAGCCGGTCCGGGCCGGCTTCCCCTGCTTCGGAGCCGCACTGACCGGGTACGTCGAGGCCACCCGCGAGCGCGACGACGACAAGAACCGCCTCTGCACACCATCGCCGTACCCCGACACCCTCGCTCAGTGGGCCCGGATGAACGTCCTCGGCACCCAGGCCACCATCGCCTACTCAGCCGACCCCGACATCAGGTCATGGTCCGACCACGTCTCACTCAACCCCGCACGAATCCCACCCGGACATCCCACATCCGCCGCTTTGGACGACGCGACCGAACGCCTGACATCTCACCTGCCCCAAGGGCTGGCCCGACTCACTGAACTGGCGTGAGTTCTCCTGACGAAAGACGTCCCAGAATGGGATTCACGACGGCCCCTTCGTCGGCATCGGCACCCAGACCTGCGCTCTAGACGCAGAGATGCGTTGGACTTGCCGTCGAAAAGGACCCACAGATCGAGGGATCTGCTCCTGGTGGAGAACAAGATCGAGCAGATCGGGCACGACCTTGACGAGGGCCCCTCAGACGGGGAAGAGAACACCGTCGGTGCGAGTGGAAGAGAGTGTCATCGGCTCAGGGGCGCACCCTCTCAGCCAGAGTGTTGAGCAGGCCGGCGGCTTCCTCGGCCCCATCGACGGTGATCAGCCATCGGGCGCCGTCACCTCGGGTGACCTCGAGCGCCTCACCCTTGCGCACAACGAAGCCGGTGCGCCCGTCCGTGCCGATCCGGTACCCCCAGCCGCCGAACTGCCACAACGGGTCGACGGTCGTTACCCCCGCATACTCGACGTCCGACAGCGGGATGCGCCACATGGGCCTGCCGAGCAGGCCGCGGATCGCCAGCCCCTCCTCGCCGATCTCTACCCGGTAGAAGGAGAACGCGACAACCAGGACCATGACCAGCCCCCCGCTGAAGACCATGAAGGCGTACGTACGGGTGAGTGCGGCGAGGCCCACGAAGGCGAGCGGCAGGAGCACGAGTAGCAGCCAGATGCCCCGGGCCGGTCTGGCCGTGCCGGACCACGACGCCGTACCCCTCCCCCGCAGGTTCACCCGGGGCGCGTCCGCGGGAACCGGCCCGGTCGCCGTGGTCGTCTCCGCCTCCAACCCCGGAACGGTCCATGCCGCGATGAACCCGAGGACGAGGGCGACGACAAGGCTGAGTGTGATGGCCATGTCGACGCTGGAGATGTCAGCGGTGCCGTCCGGGCCGCGCTGGTGCCACAGGGTCACGGCGATCGTCCCAGAGACGAACGCCGCGGTCCCGGCCGACATACCCACACCCAGGCGGCGGGCCATCGCGTCACGGCGGGCGAGGTGGATGACGAGAGCCCCGAGGGCCCACCCCATGACGAGCCCGATGAGGGCGTACCACGGGGCGGCCTCGCGCGAGGTGAACCCGTCCGCCACCCCACCCGTCCCCCAGTGGGTCACGACGGTCTCGGGCAGCTCGTCGAGGAAGGAGAACGTCCACACCAGTGAAGTCGCCGTAATGATCAGCGGCCAGAGGAAGACCGCCCACGCGGCCCGCCGGCGCGCCGACCGCGACCGATCGGCCGCATCTTCGTTCGCACCACCCATACCTCGACCTTAGCCACCGGCGAACCGACCCTCGGCCGACCGTCGATGTGACATGACTCCATGGGCGGGTGAGTGGAGAGGAGACGAAGGTGTCGAGCCCCATTTCGCTGAAGCCGGCACCCGGACGGCCACGAGGCCAGCCTCTTCAAACCCGCTCGCCGAGCGGGAGAGCGACGAGTTCCAGCTGGACACCCCCCGGGTCGAGCACGGCCAAGCCGAGGAGGGCCGACGACCTGCACAGGTCGAGACCCCGCGCCGTACGTCAGGAGCTCGCTCCGCGCAGGCCCACGCGGCCCTCACCACGACAGAGGACCGCCATGAATCGTCCCAGCTCACCCCGCGGGCGGCGGGGGCGGGGCCGGGGCGCCGGCGGGCGGCCGGATCTTGGCGTACGAGGTGGCCGAGGTGGTGGTCGAACCGCCCGGGGTGGGCGTGGACTGTGCCGCGGTGACCCGCCCGGGAGACGGGTCCCACCCGGTGTCCACGACCTTGCGCTGGACGATCGTGGCCAGTCCCAGCAGCGCCGCGCCGATCAGGAGGGCGAGCGCGATGCCTATCCACGACCCTGCGCCGGCACCCGTCCCGATGAGGATCCCGAACCAGCCGAAGTCTGTGTCGCCGAAGGTCGTGTTCGCTTCGCCGAAGTCGCCCAGCACCCGAAGCAGAAGGGCCGGCAGGAAGGTGATGAGCAGACCGTTGATGAAGCCTCCGAGGATGGCACCTCGACGCCCACCGGTCGCGTTGCCGTAGACGCCGGCAGCACCACCGGTGAAGAAGTGCGGAACCAGGCCCGGCAGGATCAGGGCCAGACCCAGCAGCGGACCGAGCCAGATGGAGAGCGTGGCGAGACCGACGAGCCCACCGACGAAACTCGCGATGAAGCCCACGAGCACGGCGTTCTGGGCATACGGGAAGACGATCGGCGCGTCCAGAGCCGGAATGGCGCCGGGCACCACCCTGGCCGCGATCCCCTGGAATGCGGGCACGAGCTCGCCCAGGATCGTGCGCACACCGAACAGGATGACCGCAACGGCGACGCCGAACTGGAGGCCCTGGGTCACCGCCAGCATGAAGAAGTTGCCGACCGACGACGCTGCCGGGTCGAAGGCGGCGAACGCGGTCTCGTTGCCTGCACGGACGAGGAACAGAACGGCGAGCACGAGGTACATGAGCACCATCGACAGCGCGGTGGCGACCATCGAGTCGCGCAGGAAGCGCAGCGACTCGGGAAGCTGGAGCTCCTCGGTGGACCGGCTCTTGCGGCCGACCGCGCTTCCCACGGCACCGGATGCGATGTAACCGGCGGTGCCGAAGTGACCGATGGCGATCGAGTCATCCCCGGTGATCTTGCGGGTGTAGGGATGGGCGAGGGCGGGAAGTGAGACCATGAGGATCGCCAGGAGGAGGCCGCCGACGCCGACCACGAGGAGCCCGCCGTACCCGGCGCTGGCGAGGACGATCGTCAGCAGGGTCGCCATGAAGAGGATGTGGTGTCCGCTCAGGAAGACGTAATGGAGCGGCGTGAAGCGGGCCAGGACGAGGCTGAGGGCGAATCCCAGGATCATGAGCCAGGAGACCTGTGCACCGTACTGAGCCTGGGCGATTCCGACGATGGCCTCGTTGGTGGGAATGACACCCTGGGCGCCCGTGGCGCCCTGGATCATCGTTCCCAGGGGCGACAGCGATGAGATGACCAGCGTGGCCCCGGCCCCGATGAGCAAGAAGCCCAACGTCGCCTTGACCGCCCCTCCGATCACCTGACCGACGGACTTGCGCAGGGCGATCAGCCCGACGGCCGTGATGATGCCGATGAGGAAGGCGGGCACGCTCAAGATCTCGTTGACGACGAACTGCGCGATCGAGACGAGGATGTCCATGAAGTGTCCCTTCAGACGTCGTAGAGCCGGCGGAGCGCGGAGTCGATCTCGGTGGTGGACGTGAAGTTCTCGATGACCTCGACCGGCACACCCACCTCACCGAGAGCCCTGGCGATCTCACCCGACGTGAAGATCAGGTCGGCCTCCTTGGCCTTGCCTCGCGCCGAGATCGTGTCGGTAGCCTCGACGGTGATGTACGGCGCCCATCCCCACGTGCTGAGGACCTGCTCCAGCGTGTTCTTGAGGAACAGGCTCGTCCCCAGGCCGTTTCCGCACACCGTGAGAATCTTGTCGGTGGTCGTGCCGGTGGCCTGATCCCCCGACGCCGACGCGGACTCAGAGGCCGTCGTCCCTACCGGCGTCGCGTCGGTCTCGACCGACGTTCCTTCGGACAGCACCGCCCTGATCCCCTCGGTGGACGTCGCCGCGTCGAGGGCAGCCGTCCGCTCGGTGTCTCCAAGCACCTTGGCGAGCTGGGCCATGGCGTCGAGGTGCGCAGAGGAGTCCTTGGCGGCCAGGGCCACGACGAGCGAGACCGGGTCGTTCTTGGTGTGGCCGAACTCGACGGGTCGGGCCAGCCGGACCCACGACATCCCCGTCCTGTGCACGGCGTCCGAGGGTCTGGCATGGGCGAAGGCGAAGCCAGGCGCAACGACGATGTAGGGACCCTTGTCCACCACACTGTCCACCATCGCCTGCGTGTACCGCTCATCCGCCACCCCCGAGCGTTCGAGCAGACCCCCGGCATGGCGCACCGCGCCCTCCCAGCCGTCCACCTCCACATCGAGCTCGACGGCGTCCTGGGCCAGGAGTTCATGCAAGGCAGGCATCCATAGAACCTATCCAGCGCTCCATTCCCGACGGGGAGTTAGCCCATGGTGGGTAGTGACGGATCCGTACTCAGGAGTAGCCCAGGCAGATGGGCGCGCCTTGCGCGCGCGCCTCGGCCACGGTCCTCCGCCGGGTCGGCGGGTGGGTGCCCGGTCGGTGACATGACACCATGGGCGGGTGAGCGAAGAGCAGAAGAAGGCAGACAACCGGGCGCGGTTCACCACGGACGAGTTCCGCGCGTTCGTCAAGAGCGGCTGGGCACCGCGGACAGCAGGCCGACCCGACCGATCCGCCGTCGCCGACTACGCGGCGGAGCGACGCGAGAAGGTGAGCACCGCATACCCGGGAGAGCGTCTCATCATCCCCGCCGGCGGCCTGAAGGTCCGCTCCAACGACACCGACTACGTCTTCCGTCCGCACAGCGCCTTCGCCCACCTCACCGGACTCGGAGCCGACCGCGAGCCGGACGCGGTGCTCGTCCTCGAGCCCCGCTTCTCCGACGACGGCATCCCGGACGGACACGAGGCGGTCCTCTTCTTCAAGCCGCTCGCGGAACGGGAGAGCGACGAGTTCTTCGACGACAACCGCTACGGCGAGTTCTGGGTCGGCGCCCGGCCCTCCCTCGAGGACATCGAGGCCGAGCTCGGCCTGAGCGCCCGCGACATCTCCGAGTTCGCCGACGCGGCGGTCAAGGACGCCGGCCACATCACGATCCGGATGGTTCGGGACGCCGACCGCGACCTCACCCGGCAGCTGGACACCTCCCGGGTCGAGCACGGTCAGGCCGAGGAAGGAATGGCCGAGCAGGACGACGACCTCGCTCACACGCTGTCTCACCTGCGGATGATCAAGGACGAGTGGGAGATCGACCAGATGCGTGACGCCGTCGAGGCCACGCGGGCCGGTTTCGAGGCTGTCATCGCCGACCTCGAGCGCGCCGTCGACGAGGGCCGCGGCGAGCGCTGGGTCGAGGGGGTCTTCGGCCTGCACGCCCGCCACCAGGGCAACGGAGTCGGGTACGACTCCATCTGCGCGGCAGGCGACCACGCCAACACCCTGCACTGGATCAAGAACACCGGCGACATCGCCGAGGGCGATCTCATCCTGCTGGACGCCGGAGTCGAGGTCGACTCGCTCTACACCGCGGACATCACCCGGACCCTCCCCGCGAGTGGCCGCTTCAGCGACGCACAGCGGGAGATCTACGACGCTGTGTATGCCGCGCAGCAGGCCGGTCTCGAGGCCGTGCGGCCGGGCAACAGGTTCAGCGACGTGCACGCCGCCGCGATCCGGGTGATCGCCGAGCACCTGTTCGAGTGGGGTCTGCTCCCGGACGGCGTCAGCGTCGAGGACACCCTCGACAAGGAGCACGGCCAGTACCACCGCCGGTGGATGGTGCACGGCACGAGCCACCACCTCGGCATCGACGTGCACGACTGCGCGCTCGCCACCCGCGAGGAGTACATGGACGCCGAGCTGCGGCCGGGGATGATCCTCACGGTCGAGCCCGGGCTGTACTTCAAGGCCGACGACTTGTTGGCCCCGGAACGCTTCCGCGGGATCGGTGTGCGGATCGAGGACGACGTCCTCGTCACCGAGGACGGCCACGAGAACCTCTCGGCGCACATGCCGCGGCGCGCAGAGGACGTGGAGACCTGGATCGCCGAGGTCCGCTCGCGCGGCTGACCCGGCGTCGCCCGAGGCGGGCGGCGCTCAGCGGCGGTCGATGACCTCCAGGGCCACCGCATACTCCACACCTGCGGCACGGCCGCCCTGGCCGAGGATCTGGCCGAGCAGCTCGCGAGGCGAGGGGAAGGTGTCCGGCAGAGCGGAGTTGTATGCGGTGTGCGCCTCGAGCGACGAGACGGCCGCCTCGAAGCTGTCGTCGACGACGATGTGATGCGTCGGGGCGGGACTGCCCGCGACGGCGATCACCCGAACCCCCTCCCACGGCTCGAACCCCTCGTCGACGAGCTCGGGGAAGATCCAGCGGTTGCCCGCGTCCGCGATGGCGTCCAGGGTCGCCAGGCCCACGGCCCGGTGGTCGGCCTGGTTCAGCTGCCCACCGGGAAACCGCACGTCATGGTTCTGCGCGACCACGAGGTCGGGCCGGATCCGGCGGATCTCCCGCGCGATGTCGCGACGGAGCGCCAGACCGAACTCGACGGCACCGTCACGGTGCTCGCCGAAGCGCACGTCGTCGACACCGACGATCCGCGCGCTCTCGACCTCCTCCGCCTCGCGGACCGGGCCGGCCTCATCAGGGGACATCGTCGCGATGCCGGCCTCGCCGCGGGTGAGGAGGAAGTACGACACGCTCTTGCCCGATCCGGTCCAGCGGTGGACCGCCGCGGAGAGGCCGTACTCGATGTCGTCCGGATGGGCCACGACGCAGAGCACTCGCTCGATGTCCTGGTCCTCCAGCGGAGGGATGCTCTGGGCGGGAGCCTGGCTCATGACGACCTCCAGGTCGACGACTGCCCGGGCGGCGGTTGCTGCCCGGGTGGATACGGAGCCGGCGGAGGAGGCTGCGGCGACTGCGTCTGCTGGGCCTGGGAGGCCCGGATGGCGGCCTCTCGGGCCCGCGCGGCCTGCTCCTCCGCAGCCCGCATGGGGTCCATCTCATGAAGCAGCTCGCGGGCCCTGGCGACGTGCTTGTGCTCGGTGAGCACCTCGTAGCGCGTGGCCACCACCTGCGAGATCGACATGAAGTCGCGGTTGCCCCCCGTGACCTGGTACCCGACGAGCGCCCAGACGAGGCCGAAGAGCGCACCGAACGCCATGGTCAGGACGACCCGTACCAGCGCGAAGCCGTCCTGCGCGAACAACGCGAAGATCAGCCCGACGAACGCGCCGAGCCACGCTCCGGATATCGCCCCTCCGGCTGCGACCTTCGACCGCGTCAGGCGCCCGGTGACGCGTTCGAGCTGTCTGAGGTCGGTGCCCACGATGAGCACGTTCTCGACGGGGAACTGCTTGTCCGACAGGTAGTCGACAGCCTTCTGGGCCTCCTCGTACGTGTCGAAGACCCCCAGGGACATCGGGTACTCGAGGGTGAGTCGGCTCTGCGGCACGCGGCCGGCCGGCGAGGACATGCTCATGACCCCAGTCTCGCAGAGATCGGTTCGGTCACACCCACCCGACATCCGTCAACCGAGCGGCGGCCTCGGGCGTCAGCGGGGTGAACAGGGCCGTGACCCTGCGATCCCGAAGGGAACCATCATGCGACCTCGCCGCCTTCTCGTCCTTCTCCTTCTCCCCGTGCTCCTGTGCGCACTCGGCTCCACCTCCGGGGCAGCCGCACCGGCGGCTGCAGCGGTCACCGGTGATCTCGCCTTCACGATCGAACGACTGGCCGGAGCGGACCGGTACGCGACGGCCGCTGCGATCAGTCGACGCTTCTTCGCCCCGGGGGTCCCCGTTGCGGTGATCTCGACCGGAGTGAACTACCCCGACGGACTGGCCGCCGCACCCGCCGCCGCCCGCTGGGGAGGACCGGTCCTGCTGACCACCGCCACCTCACTGCCGGCAGCGACTCGCACCGAGCTGCTGCGCCTGAGTCCTGGCCGGATCGTCGTCACCGGTGGCCCGACGGCGGTCTCCGATGCGGTGGTCGCCGAACTGCGTGGGCTCACCACCGGAACCGTCACCCGCGTCGCAGGACCGGACCGCTACGCGACCGCGGCGGCGCTGTCTGCGAGCGGCTTCCCCGGCGGAGCGGCGCTGGCCTTCGTCGCGACCGGCGAGAACTTCCCCGACGCCCTCGCCGGCGGCGCCGCGGCGGCCGTCATGTCCGCCCCGGTTCTCCTCACCCAGAACACCATCCTGACCGCGAGCACCCGAGCCGAGCTGGAACGTCTCGGACCGAGCCGCATCATCGTGCTCGGCGGCGACCTTGCCATCACGACTGCCGTGGCGAACGAGCTCAACCAGATCGCGACCGTCGAGCGGCTCGCCGGATCCACCCGCTACGCCACCGCGACGGCGATCTCGGCCCGCTTCTTCGGCACCGACCGCCCGGGCGTCATGGTCGCGACCGGGCTGAACTTCCCCGACGCGATCTCGGCCGGTGCCGCAGCCGCTGTGGTCCGCGGTCCCGTCCTGCTCACGACGACGGATCGCCTGCCGACGGACGTGCCCGCCGAGATCGAGCGGCTGGCGCCGCGAACGGCGTACCTGCTCGGCGCCACCCAGGTGGTGGGAATCGGCGTCGCGCAGGACGTCCAGCGGGTCCGCGGTGTCTGCTGGTCCGCGCGGGCGGTGACTCCGACGACCTCCGAGGTGCTGACCCTGATACCCGGGACGACCTCGCCCAAGGTGGCCTTCACCCTCGACATGGGCGGACGACTGGACGGGGCGACCTCGATCGTCGACTATCTGACGGCGAACCAGGTGTGCACGACCTTCTTCCCCACCTCCGTCATGGCAGCTACCACGGAGGGTCGAGCGGTGATGGCCCGGATCGCGGCCCATCCCGAGCTCTTCGAGGTCGGTAACCACACAGTGCACCACTGTGACCTCGTCCTCGGTGGCGGCGGGTCGCCGACGTCGGCCCCCTGCGCGGTGCCCCTGACCACGACCTTCATCCGTTCGGAGATCGCCGGCGCCGAGCCGACCCTGCAATCGCTGAGCGGCGGGATGCCGATCCGGCCGTACTGGCGACCGCCGTACGGGTCGTACAACACCACCGTCCGCAGCATCGCCGCCGGAGTGGGCTACACCAAGACGGTGATGTGGAGCCGGGACACCATCGACTGGAGCACCGCGACGACCACCGAGCAGATCATCTCGCGGGCCACGTCGCCACTTCCGGCCAGCGGAACGATCATCCTCGCGCACCTGGGCGGATACCACACCTACGAGGCGCTGCCGACGATCGTGTCCACCCTGCGAGCCGCCGGCTACACCATGACCACCGTGTCCGACATGCGCGACGGGTGATCGCGCCGTCCCAGGACCGCGCGCTCAGGGGCTCAGACGCGTTCAGCCTTTGAGCGCGTAGTCTTCGAGGAGGCGCCGCCCGATGATCATCTTCTGGATCTCGGCGGTGCCCTCGCCGATGAGAAGCATGGGAGCCTCGCGGTAGAGCCGCTCGATCTCGTACTCCTTGGAGTAGCCGTAGCCACCGTGGATGCGGAAGGACTGCTCGACGACGTTGGCGCAATTCTCCGCGGCCAGGTACTTCGCCATCCCGGCCTCGAGGTCGTTGCGCTGGCCGGAGTCCTTTAGTCGCGCTGCCTTGACCATCATCTGGTGGCTGGCCTCGACGCGCGTCGCCATGTCGGCGAGCCGGAACAGGATGCCCTGGTGCTCGGCGATCTTCTTGCCGAAGGTCTCCCGCTGCTGGGCGTACCGGATGCCGAGCTCGAAGGCCCGACGGGCCAGGCCGCAGGCCCGCGCCGCGACGTTGACGCGGCCCACCTCGACGCCGTCCATCATCTGGTAGAAGCCCTTGCCCGGCACCCCACCGAGGATCTGGGCGGTCGTCGTGCGGTGGCCGCTGAAGACGAGCTCGGTGGTGTCGACCCCCTTGTAGCCCATCTTGTCGATCTTGCCCGGCACGGTGACGCCCTGGGCGGTCTCACCGAAGCCGGACTCCTTGTCGACGAGGAAGGTCGTCATGTTCTTGTAGACGCTCTTCTCACCGAGGTCGGTCTTGACCAGGACCGCGACGAGGTTGGCCGATCCCCCGTTGGTCAGCCACATCTTCTGCCCGTCGATGACCCAGTCGTCGCTCTCTCCCTGGCGCACGGCCTTCGTCCGGATGGCGGAGACGTCGGATCCGAGGCCTGGCTCGCTCATGGAGAAGGCACCGCGGATCTCGCCGGTGGCCATCTTGGGCAGGTAGTGCTGCTTCTGCTCCTCGGTGCCGTGCTGCAGCACCATGTAGGCGACGATGAAGTGGGTGTTGATGATCCCCGACACCGACATCCAGCCGCGCGCGATCTCCTCGACGACCAGCGCATACGTCAGGAGCGACTCACCGAGGCCGCCGTACTCCTCCGGGATCATCAGCCCGAAGATCCCCATCTCCTTCATGCCCTCGACGATCTCGGTCGGGTACTCGTCCTTGTGCTCGAGCTCGGTGGCGACCGGCAGGATCTGCTCGTCGACGAACTCACGGACCAGCTTGATCAGCTCGGTCTGCTCCTCGGTGAGTCCGTCTGTGGTCTGGAGTCGGGACACGCGTGATCGCCGCCTATCGCATGGGGTGGGGGGACGAGTCGAGTATGCCGCCCGCACATCCGGGGTCGGCACCCCGATCGGGTGTGAGTCGCCCCACCCCGGGTCTTCCACCTACGGCTTCATGTCCCGGGCTCGATAAATGCGTGGCGGCGCGGGAACGGACCCGGCACACTGGGTCCACGCGCACGGCACCCGGCCCGCGCAGGCACGAAGGGAGGACGACGATGACCGTCGAGCAGACCATCTCGACCCGCACCACTTCACCTCGTCCGATGGAGATCCCTCACCGTGACCTCACACCACACTCCGCCGAGCGCGTCGTCCTTCGCGCTCGACTCGTTCCCTGACGCCCCGCCGGAGGGCGAGCGCTGGTCCTCCTGGGACGGCGCCATGCACGGCCCGAAACCCAGACCCGACTGGGTCATCACCGACCTCGGAGCCGTCGACGCCGACCTGGGCGTCCTGAAGTCCGGCAAGGAGGCCGACGTCCACCTCGTGCGCCGGTGGCTGCCCGCCACCACCGCCGACCCCGAGCGGGACGTGCTCATGGCCGCCAAGCGGTTCCGCTCCAACAAGCACCGCATGTTCCACCGCGACGCCGGCTATCTCGAGGGTCGCCGCGTCCGGCGCAGCCGCGAGATGCGGGCCATGGCCAGGCGCACCGAGTTCGGCAAGGAGCTCGTCTCCGGTCAGTGGGCCGGCGCCGAGTTCACGGCGCTGGCCCAGTTGCACGGACACGGCCTGCCGGTGCCCTATCCGGTCCAGCTCGACGGCAACGAGATGCTCATGGAGTTCATCGGCAGCTCGGACGGCGTCGCCGCACCACGGCTCGCCCAGACCCGTCCCGGTCCGGCGCTCTTGGCCGACCTGTTCGAACAGCTCCGTGATGCTGTCCTGCGCCTCGCGGGCATGGGGTGGACGCACGGCGACCTGTCTGCCTACAACGTCCTCCTTCACGAGGACCGTCTCGTGCTGATCGACTGGCCCCAGATCGTCGACGTCATCGGCAACCCACAGGGCTTCGACTTCCTACATCGGGACTGTCTGAACATCTGCCGCTGGTTCAGCGGCCGCGGGCTGGACGTCGACGCCGAGATGCTGTTCGGCGATCTCGTCGCGGCGGCCACGTCGTCGTGACTATCGTCAGGGTATGGCAGCCCTCCTGCAGCCGTCGGGAGTGCCGGACCCGATAGAGGCTCCAACCCTACAGTGGGGGATCCTCGCGCCGGGCGGGATCGCCAACACGTTCGCCACCGCGGTCGCGCGGGACACCCGCTCGTCCGTGGTGGCGGTCGGCTCCCGCGACGGCGACCGGGCGGCGGCGTTCGCCGCACTGCACGAGGTGAGCACCGCATACGGCTCGTATGCGGACCTGGTGGCCGACGACCGGGTCGACGCGGTCTACGTCGCCTCACCGCACAGCGAGCACCGCACCCATGCGCTTCTCGCACTGGAGGCCGGCAAACCGGTGCTCGTCGAGAAGGCCTTCACCCGCAACCTCTCGGAGGCCGATGAGGTGCTCGAGGCGGGCCGCTCGAGAGGTCTGCTCGTCGCGGAGGCGATGTGGAGCCGATACCTGCCGCACTACGACGTGGTGCGGCGCACGGTCGACTCGGGCGTTCTCGGGGATCTGGTCCTCGTCGAGGCCGACCATGGTCAACGCCTCTGGCCCGACGGTCCGCGCCGCCTGGCCGACCCCGCTCTGGCGGGCGGGTCTCTGCTCGATCTCGGTGTCTATCCGCTCTCGTTCCTCGACATGGTCCTCGGACCGCTGCGGGACGTCCAGGTGGACGGCACCCTCACCGATCTCGGCGTCGACGCCACGGTCCAGCTCATCGCGCGGACACCGGGCGGCGTCCTCGTCCGGGCCTGCTCGACGATGGCCGCGGCGACTCCGTGCGCAGCCCGGGTCGTCGGCACCGCCGGCCGCCTGGAGCTGGCCGGCCGGTTCTATGCTCCGACCACTGTGCGGCTCATCGCGTCCGACGGAGCGGTCCTGGACGAGATCGCGCCCGACCCGGCGGGGAGTCCCCAGGGGTTCGCCTACCAGGCCGCCGAGTTCGTCCGCACGGTGACGGCGGGGGAAATGGAGTCTCCGTCGATGCCGCACGAGGCGACCCGCCGTGTGATGTCGCTCATGGACGACGCTCGGGCCCGTCTCTCGGTGGTGTATCCAGGAGAGTGAGGAGTTGATCGGATGCTCCAGCTCGCCCTCACCCTCGCCACGGCGCTGGGACTCGGGATGGTCGCGATGCGGCTGCACCTGCCTCCACTGCTCGGCTTCCTCGCGGCTGGGTTCGCGCTCAAGGCAGTCGGTCTGCTTCCGCCTGTCGGTCTGGAGACGATCGCCGAGCTCGGGGTCACCCTGCTGCTGTTCAGCATCGGCCTGAAGATCAACCCGCAGACCCTCATCCGGCGTGAGGTGTGGCTCACGGCCACGGTGCACATGGCCACGAGCGTCGCCGTCGTCAGCGCTGTCCTGCTGGCGGTGGGCGCCGTCGGCGCGGGGCTGCTCGCCGGACTCGATCTGAGCATTTTCGTCCTCGTGGCCTTCGCCCTGTCGTTCTCCAGCACCGTTCTGGTCGTCAAGCTCCTCGAGGAGCAGAACCAGGGTCAGTCCCTGTTCGGACGCATCGCGATCGGCATCCTGGTCATCCAGGACATCGCGGCGGTCGCCTTCATCACCCTCTCCGGAGCCGAGAGCCCTTCGCCCTGGGCCCTGGCGCTGCTCGGACTGGTCCCGGTGGCATGGCTGCTGCACAGACTGCTGGACCGGATCTCGCACGGTGAGCTGATGATCGTCTTCGGCACGACCTGCGCTCTCCTGCCCGGCTATGTCCTTTTCGATGCGGTGGGGATCAAGGGCGACCTGGGCGCGCTCGTCATCGGTGTCATCCTCGGTCGCCACGCACGAGCCCTCGAGCTCTCCCAAGCCATGTGGTCGGTGAAGAACCTCTTCCTCGTCGGGTTCTTCGTCTCCATCGGCTTCTCCATCGAAGGGGTCGTCGGCCTCGATCACCTCCTCGTCGCCGCTGCTCTGGTGGCCTTCATTCCGCTGCAGACGGTGGCCTACGTAGTGCTCCTGCGATGGCAGGGACTGCGGACCAGGACCGCGATGCTGTCCGCGCTCGCGCTGGCGAACGACTCGGAGTTCGCCCTCATCATCGCCACCGTCGGCGTCGAGACCGACCTCCTCGACAGCGAGTGGCTCGTCGTGATCTCTCTCGCCGTCGCTCTCAGCTTCGTGTTCTCCACTCTGCTCGGCCACCGTGCACCGGAGATCGCCGAATGGGCCACCGCTCGGGTGCCGGACCGGCCGCTGGAGCGGATCGTCGAGGACGACCGCCCGATCGACATCGGACCGGCCGATGCGATCGTCCTGGGCCTCGGGCGCGTCGGGCGAGCGGCGTACCTGCGCCTGGCGGAGTCGCACGGCATGCGGCCGATCGGCATCGAGATCGACGCCGAGCGTGCGGACCACGTTCGCGCCATGGGTATCAACGCGATCCAGGGCGACGCCACCGACCCCGACTTCTGGGCGCGGTGCCGACGCCATCCACAGGTCCGGCTGGCCGTCCTCGCGATGCCGTTCCACGGATCCAACGTCGCCGCCCTGCACCAGCTCCGGGCCCGCGGCTTCCGCGGCACGGTCGCCGCCATCTCCCGCTTCGACGACGAACGCGACCGCATCCTCAACCTGGGGGCGGACACCGCGTTCCAGGTCTACGACGGCGCCGGGCAGTCACTCGCGGACCGGGCGGTCGACGCGGCCCGCTTCGGGCCGTCGCCTGCGCCGACCACGGGATCCGAGGACGACCCCGCCCCCGGGCGGTGGGTGAGCCTCGGTCGGTCGACGGCCTCAGGACTCGATGGCGGCGTCAGTAGATGATGATCCGACGACCGACGGGAACGAGCCCGCGGGAGTACAGCGTGTTCATCGCCGAGGTCGAGACGCGGACACATCCGTGCGATGCGGGATAGGGCGGGATGCTGGTCGAGCCGTGCAGCGCCCAACCCCTGTACCAGTAGGCCGGCCGCCACATGCTGCCCAGCGGGCCGGTCTGCCAGCCGCTGGTGTACCGCGAGTAGATCGAGTACGTCCCGGTGGGGGTGTAGGCGGTCTTCCACCGGCCGTCCGAGTGGTAGCGCTCACCACTGCCGGTGCTCGTGTTCAGCGTCATGCTCAAGGCTCCGGAGACGACGACCATGAGGATCTGGCGCCCCTTGTCCACCTCGAGGTGCGTCCCGGAGCGGTACCGCGGGGTCGGGCGTTTGCCTGCATCGAGTGCCGCCCACGTGAGCGGACCGACGACGCCGTCGCGAGCCAGCCCGGCGACCTTCTGGACAGCCCAGACGGCCTGCTGGGTGAGGTGCCCGAACACCCCGTCGGCGCTACCGCACCAGTACCCGAGGGCCGCCAGTCGCCGTTGCAGGGTCACGACAGCGCTGCCCGTCGACCCCCTGCGCAGCACGGGCCGGGCGGCCATCGCCTGGGGCGCGCCGGCGGCCTGCGCCAGCCCGAACACTGCCCCCGCGGCCAGTCCGGTGAGGACCTCTCGTCGTGTCACTCTCATGACCACCGCCTCCTCGCGTGATGGGCGGAGCGACTCTCACACCAAGGACGCGCAACGGCCGCGATCGGTGCACAGACGGCACCGAGCGGTGAGCGAAGTCACCGAGCGGTCCGTTCAGGCGCGAGCGGCGATCGCCTCGTACGTCGCGAGCACCCGGCGGGCGATGTCCACGTGGAGGTTCTCGATCATCCTGCCGTTGTACGTGACGACGCCGGTTCCGGCGCCCTCGTCCCAGGCGGCGATGATGCCGCGTGCCTCCTCGACGGCAGCCTCGTCCGGGGCGAAGGTGGCGTTGCAGACCTCGACCTGGCCGGGGTGGATGAGCGTCTTGCCGTCGAAGCCCATGTCCCTGCCCTGGGCGCACTCGGCGGCGAACCCGTCGGCGTCGCGCACGTCGTTGTAGACACCGTCGAGGATCGCGATCCCCGACCGGCGGGCGGCCAGGAGGGACCACGACAAGGCGGTAAGCAAGGGCGTCCGCCGCGGCACGTGGTGCGCCTGCAGCTCTTTGACCAGGTCATTCGTCCCCATGACGAGGACCGCGAGCCGGTCCGAGGCCTTCGCGATCTTGCGGACGTTGAAGATCGCCTCGGGGGTCTCGATCATCGCCCACAGCCGGGTCCGCTCCGGCGCGCCGTAGCGAACCATCGCGGTGACCAGGTGCTTGACCTCCTTGGCGCTGTTGACCTTCGGGACCACGATCCCGTCGGGCCCGGCCGCGCAGGCGGCCTCGAGGTCGGCGTCGTGCCAGTCGGTCCCCATGCCGTTGACGCGGATGGTGACCTCACGGTGTCCGTACTCCCCGGACTGAGCCGCCGCGCAGGCGTTGTCCCTGGCGGTCGGCTTGTCCATCGGCCCCACGGCGTCCTCGAGGTCGAGGATGAGCCCGTCGACCGGCAGGGTCTTGGCCTTCTCGAGGGCCCGCTCGTTCGAGGCCGGCATATAGAGCACCGACCTGCGAGGAACGTATGCGGTGCTCGCCTCGCTCGCACCGGCGCCGCTCATGCCGGCACCTCGTCGTCCGAGGCGGGCGTCGCATACAGCTCGGCGAGCTCCGGGTCGTTGGCCGCAAGACGGTCCGCCAGCTCGAGGATGACCAGGCACTGCTTGAGGCTTGCGTCGTCCTCCATCTTGCCGTCGAGCATGACCGCGCCGGTCCCGTCCCCCATGGCCGCCTTCACTCGGCGCGCATGCGCGACGTCCTCGGCCGAGGGGCTGAAGACGCGCTTGGCGATCTCGATCTGGACCGGGTGGAGGGTCCACGTGCCGACGCACCCCAGGAGGAAGGCGTTGCGGAACTGGTCCTCACAGGCGACGACGTCCTTGATGTCGCCGAACGGACCGTAGTACGGGAAGATCCCGTGCATCGCACAGGCGTCGACCATGCGGGCGATGGTGTAGTGCCAGAGGTCCTGCTGGAAGACGGCACGCTCGGCCCCCACGTCGCCGGTGCCGTCCGCCAGCCGCGGCGGGTCCTGCCGGACGAGATATCCCGGGTGTCCCCCGCCCACCCGGGTCGTCTTCATCCTCCGATCGGCCGCCAGGTCGGCCGGACCGAGGCTGATGCCCTGCATCCGCGGGCTCGCCCCGCAGATCGCCTCGACGTTGGCCATCCCTCGGGCCGTCTCGAGGATCGCGTGCACGAGGATCGGCCGGGTCAGCCCCGCCCGTGCCTCGAGCTGGGCGAGCAGCCGGTCGACGTAGTGGATGTCCTCCGGACCCTGCACCTTGGGCACCATGACGACGTCGAGGCGGTCGCCGATCTCGGTGACGAGGGTCGTGAGGTCGTCCAGGACCCATGGGCTGTCGAGCGCGTTGACCCTCGTCCACAGCTGGGTGTGCTCGCCGAAGTCCGTCGCCCTGGCGATGTCGACGAGACCCTGGCGCGCGGCCTCCTTGTTCTCGGCCTTGACGGCGTCCTCGAGGTTGCCGAGGAGGACGTCGACCGAGCCCACGAGCTCGGGGACCTTGGCCGCCATCTTCGGGTTGCTCGGGTCGAAGAAGTGGATCATCCGACTCGGCCTCGCGGGGACCTCACGGACGGGGACGGGGGCCCCGACCGCGAGAGGGGCGAAGAAGTCCTTGGCGCTGCGCATCTACTCACCTGTCGATCGGCGGGGCTCTCGTGACGAGGGCGACGGTAGCAGCGAAGCCGGGCGGGCCGTTATGAGACAGTTCACGGTGTGACGACCCCCGCCGAGCCGACGGACGGCCCACGTCCGGCCGGGCGGACGAGCGACGCGCAGACCCTCCAGGCGCCGACCGTCGCCGTCACGGCGCTCCTCGCCGAGGCCGCCGGCAAGTCCGACATCATGTGGGTCGAGGTGCCCGGCGAGCGGACGTTCCCGGTCTGGTATGCGTGGGTCACCGACCGCTTCTATGTCGTCTCGGGCGAGGGTGAACAGCTGCTCCCGGCACTGCCCGAGGTGGTTCGTCTGCTGCTGCGGTCCAAGGACACCGGTGGGCGACTGCTCACGGTGAACGCCACCGCTCATCGGCTCGCACCGCATACCTCCTCCTGGGAGCAGGCCGTTGCGGCACTGATCGCTGAACGGCTCAATGCGACCGACGACCTGGCCGCCCGGTGGGCCGACTCCGGTCTGGTCCATGCGCTGCACCCCTTCGGCGAGCCGCTCGAGGCGCCCGGCTCGCACGGGTCCGAGTCCGGCCGCGCGACGGTTCTGCCCGCGCGGACCACGACGGTCGGGTGGCGGCCCTGGCACGCCGGGCGGTCGTGACCGATCGCGCCGGTTCGCACCGATGTTCGGCCGTCGGCGCGGCGCTGCGCCGGGGAAGGTCGGGGGGCGCTCGATAGGCTGAGACGGTGAGCACTCAGTCCCGTGTCTTCGTGGGCCGCCTGGCCGGACTCAGTGTCTTCGACCCTCTTGGCGACCAGGTCGGCAAGGTGCGCGACGTCGTCATCACGGCCTCGAGCCGACGCCCCCGAGCGATCGGGTTGGTGGTCGAGGTGCCGGGACGGCGGAGGGTGTTCCTGCCGATGACGCGCGTGACCTCCGTCGAGGGTGGTCAGGTCATCACGACCGGACTGGTCAACATGCGCAGGTTCGAGCAACGGACCAACGAGACCCTCGTCGTCGCCGAGATCTTCGAGCGCCAGGTGCGGGCCCGCACCGAGGACGGCGAGGTCATCGACGTCACCGTCGAGGACATCGGGATCGAGAAGCAGCAGAACCGCGACTGGGTGATCTCGCGGGTGTTCTGCCGGGTCGGTCGGCCGGCCACCTCGACCTTCACCCGGCTCACCCGCCGCAAGGGCGAGAGCTTCGTGGCGGACGTCGCCGACGTGACCGGACTGCTCGACCAGAGCCGTGAGCAGAGTGTCGAGCGGCTGCTCGAGACCTACGCCGACCTCAAGGTCGCCGATCTCGCAGAGGTCATCCACGACCTGCCCCCCGCCCGCCGGGCCCAGGTGGCACAGGCCCTGGACGACAGCAAGCTCGCCGACGTTCTCGAGGAGCTGCCCGAGGACGACCAGGTGGAGATCCTCGCGGGCCTCGACGTCGAGCGTGCCGCCGACGCCCTGGAGGCGATGGAGCCCGACGACGCCGCCGACCTGCTTAACGAGCTCGACCCGCAGCAGGCCGAGCAGCTGCTCAGCCGCATGGAGCCGGATGACGCGGCGCAGATGCGGCGGCTGCGGGCCTACGACGACGAGTCCGCGGGCGGTCTGATGACCGCAGAGCCGCTTGTCCTCGGCCCCGAGGCGAGCATCGCCGAGGCCCTCGCCATGGTGCGCCGCGAGGAGATCTCACCGGCGACGGCAGCCGTCGTCTACGTGTGCCGGCCGCCGCTGGAGACCCCGACCGGCAAGTACCTCGGCCTCGTGCACATCCAGCGACTGCTGCGCGAGCCGCCGCACGCGCCGGTCGGTGCGATCCTCGACAAGGACGTGCAGACGCTCGCTCCGGAGGATGCGCTCGGGAGGGTCACCCGCCTGATGGCGACCTACAACCACGTGTCTCTCCCCGTATGTGACACCGATGGTCGGCTGCTCGGCGCGGTGACCGTCGACGACGTGCTCGACCACATCCTGCCCGACGACTGGCGTGAGGACCGCCACGATGTGACCGAGGACCTCCCAGTCGTCACGGGGGTCCAGGATGGCTGACCGCACCCGTATCGACCAGCCGCGTGAAGCGCGCAGCCTGCGGTTGCGCCGGCCATCCGGACTCACGAACGAAGCCTTCGGAATCATCGCCGAGAAGTTCGCCCGCTTCATGGGCACGCCTCAGTTCCTCATCGGGATGACGGTGTTCGTGGCGGTGTGGCTGATGTGGAACACCTTCGCCGCACCGGAGCTGCAGTTCGACCCTCGAGAGCTGAACTACACCCTCCTGACCCTGATCCTCTCCCTCCAGGCGTCCTACGCCGCGCCGCTGATCCTGCTCGCGCAGAACCGCCAGGACGACCGTGACCGGGTCGCGTTCGAACAGGACCGCATCCAGGCCGAGCGCAACCTGGCCGACACCGAGTTCCTGACTCGCGAAGTGGCCGCGCTTCGCATCGCGATTCGCGATGCCGCAACCCGCGACTTCGTCCGCTCCGAGCTGCGCTCGCTGCTCGACGAGATGGAGGAGCGGGGCCTGCAGGTGACGCCGGTCGCACCCCCAGAGGGCCGGAAACGGAGCGAGAACGGAGGCAACCCGGGCACGGCTTAGCATGGAGAAATGCCCGAGGTCACCCACGACGCCCTGATCGCCGCCCTCAGCACGGTCGACGATCCCGAGATCCGCAAGCCCATCACCGAGCTCGGCATGGTCGACTCCGTTTCGGTCGACGAGTCCGGCCGGGTCGCGCTGACGATCCTCCTCACCGTCGCGGCGTGCCCACTCAAGGACACCCTGACGCGCGACTCGACCGCTGCTCTAATGAAGGTTCCCGGCGTGACAGCCGTCGACGTCACGCTCGGCGTGATGAGCGACGAGCAGCGCGGTGCGCTGCGCCAGCAGCTGCGCGGTGGAGCGCCGGAGAAGGAGATCCCGTTCGCCAAGGCCGGCTCGCTCACCCGTGTGTATGCGGTGGCCTCGGGCAAGGGAGGGGTCGGCAAGTCCTCGGTGACGGCCAACCTCGCCGCCGCGATGGCCGCCTCGGGGTTGCGTGTCGGTGTCGTCGACGCCGACATCTACGGCTTCTCCATCCCGCGGATGCTCGGCGTCGAGCACCGGCCCACCCAGGTCGACGACATGATCATGCCGCCCGTCGCGCACGACGTGAAGGTCATCTCGATCGGGATGTTCGTGCCAGGCAACCAGCCGGTGGTCTGGCGCGGGCCGATGCTGCACCGCGCGCTCCAACAGTTCCTCGCCGACGTGTTCTGGGGGGACCTCGACGTCCTGCTTCTCGACCTCCCGCCCGGCACCGGTGACGTCGCGATCTCCATCGCACAGCTCATCCCGACCGCCGAGATCCTCGTCGTGACGACACCGCAGCAGGCGGCCGCCGAGGTGGCCGAGCGGGCCGGCTCGATCGCGCTGCAGACTCATCAGCGCCTCGTCGGTGTCGTCGAGAACATGTCGTGGCTAGAGCTGCCCGACGGCAGCCGCCAGGAGATCTTCGGCTCGGGCGGCGGTCAGCAGGTCGCCGAGTCGTTGACCCGGTCCATCGGCGCTGAGGTCCCGCTGCTGGGCCAGATACCGCTCGACGTCCGGCTCCGCGAGGGTGCCGACACCGGTTCGCCTGTCGTCCTCTCGGATCCCACCTCCCCCGCGGCCGTCGCGCTGCGGGGAGTGGCCAAGGGCCTGTCCACCCGGGCGCGCGGCCTCGCCGGCCGCAGCCTCGGCCTCACCCCCGCCGGTCGCTGACGCGCCTCTGGCATGCCCGACGCGGCGCAGCGACGTCACCGGCATGCCGACCGCGCGACGTACCGCGCCCCTGGCATACCCGAACCCCAGGCTCACCCCACCGGCATGCCGACCGCGCGACATACCGCGCCCCTGGCATACCCGAACCCCAGGCTCACCCCACCGGCATGCCACCCGCGCGACATACCGCGCCCCAGGCATACCCGAACCCCAGGCTCACCCCACCGGCATGCCACCCGCGCGACATACCGCGCCCCTGGCATACCCGAACCCCAGGCTCTGAACGATGGCCTGCCTAGGTCGCGTCCGTATCCCAGGGCGTCGGGCGCTTCGGGTCGTAGCTGGTCGGGTCCAGATCCTCGGCCGCCACCGGCTCCGACGACCGTCGTCCGGCCACAGCCGCTGCTCCCCCGCCGGCCGCGGCGGCACCGACACCGGCTGCGGCATCCCGCACCGGAGCCGCGGCATCCTCGAGCGGCTCGACGAGCGCCTGACGCACGATACGTCGTGGGTCGTACTGCCGGGGGTCGTACTGCCGCCAGTTGATCTCCTGGTAGTCCGGCCCGAGCTGCTCCTTGAGCTGCCCCTTCGCCCCCTCGGCCATGACCCGCAGCTGGCGGATACCCCGAGCGAGCTTCGCCGCATACTCCGGCATCCGGGTCGGGCCCAGCACGATGATGGCGATCAGAATCAGCAGGAGGATCTCTCCGCCGTTGATTCCGAGCATGGGCGACCGACTTTCGCGTGGGTGGGACCGGCGACGCCACCGCGGCTTCGGCAGCCGCGGTGGCATCGCGGCTACGAGTCGGCGGAGCGACCTTGCAGTGTCATTGTGACATCCAGCTCGGCGGAGCCCCGCTGCACCTTCAGAGTGACCTGGTCACCGACGCTCTGCGAGCGGATGGCGACGACGAGCTCGTCCGGGGTGGTCATCGGTCGGCCCTCGAACTCGAGGATGACGTCGCCCGCCTGCAGTCCGGCCTGGTCGGCCGGCCCACCCGGGGTGACCGAGGGCTGGTCGGCCTCACCCTCGGCGAGGATCTTGACGCCCTCACCCTGGTACTGCCGATCGAGGATGACGCCGATGATCGGGTGCTCCGCGACGCCGGTGCGGATGAGCTGCTCCACGGTCTTGGCGACCTGGTCACTCGGGATCGCGAACCCGACGCCGATGTTGCCGCTCGTGCCGCCACCCAGCGCCGCCGTCGACGCGATCGCGCTGTTGACGCCGATGACCTGGCCGTCCATGTTGAGCAGCGGTCCGCCGCTGTTGCCGGGGTTGATCGCGGCATCGGTCTGGATGGCGTTGATGAACGACTGCTGCTCACCGCCACCCGGGCTGACCGGCCGGTTCAGGGCGCTGATGATGCCGGACGTCACGGTCGAGTCGAGACCCAGTGGGGCACCGACCGCGATGACGCCGTCACCGACGCGCACGTCCGCCGAGCTCCCCAGGGGCAGCGGCTCGAGGGTCACGCCGTCGACCGCGAGAACGGCGAGGTCGTACGAGGCGTCACGGCCGACGATGGTCGCGTCGTGACGCTGGCCGTCGGCGGTCTGGACGACGACCTCACCGCCGTCGACCGCCGCCTCGATGACGTGGTTGTTGGTCACGACGTGGCCCTGCTCGTCGAAGGCCCAGCCGGACCCCGACCCGCGACCGCCTTGTCCCTCGACATAGATGGTCACCACGCTGGGGAGGGCCCTGGCGGAGATGTTGGCGATGGAGCCCTGCGGACGGTCGGTGGCACCGGCGCCCGGCGTCGGCGCCGGAGCGGAGTACCCGTTGGGACCGAAGTTCAGGTAGTCGTTCGCTCCGAGCCACCCGCCCGTGATGCCGCCGAGTGCGCCGGCCAGCACAGCGGCGAGGGTCGCGGTCGTCAGCATCGCGCCCCAGCCCGGACCCTTGCGCTCACGAGGCGGGGGCGGCGAGCCGTACGCATAACCCGGGCCGGGGTAGGCCGAACCGTGGGAGCCCTGCCCGGCCGCCGCATACTGGGCTGCGCCGCCGGGGTATGCGGTGGCCTGGCCCTCGTAGCTCCACACCGGAGCCAGGGGCTGGGCCGGGGCCGCCGGAGCGGCCTGCGCCTCGGAGTACACGGGGATCGCCTCGGTCGTCTCACCGCTGGGGGTCGACAGGTCGGCGCCGTGCGCGGAGTCCGAGTACTGCTCGGTGTCCTGCTCGCCGTACTGCTCGCCCACAGGGTGCGCGTCCACGCGCTCCGCGTTCGAGAACTGCATGTCGGGGTGCCGGCTTTCGGAGGGCTGCTCTCGCGTCTCGTCCCAGCCGGACTGCTCGGGGGCCGGTCCCTCGGGGTGCTGGTTGAAGTCGTTGTCGTCGTGGCGCATGGTGGTCCTTCGCGGGTGGCGGGCGTCTCAGTGGTGGATCGTGAGGGGACGGTGGGGATGGGCCGGTACCCGGTCGGGCAGGGTCGCCCGCAGGATGTGCCGGCCTACGACTCAGGACAGGCCTGGTGCGACCTGGGGGATGGGACGGGAGTGGCGTCCGCGGTCGCCGTCGTGACGGGGCGCACGGTGCGCGAGCGCGGTGCGCAGCTGGGCCCGGCCTCGGTGGATTCTCGAGCGGACGGTTCCGAGCTTGATGTCGAGGGCCTCGGCGACTTCCTCGTAGGTCAGACCTTCGATGTCGCAGAGCACCACCGCGGCCCGGAAGTGCGGCGGCAGTGCGTTGAGTGCCGCCTGGATGTCACCGTCGAGGTGGGTGTCGGAGTACACCTGCTCGGGGCTCGGCGATCGGCTCGGCAGGCGGGCGGCCCACTCGTCTGTGAGCGCATCGAAGCGGATCCGCTGTTTGCGGCGCATCTTGTCGAGGAAGACGTTGGTCGTGATCCGGTGCAACCAGCCTTCGAACGTCCCGGGCTGGTACGTGTGCAGGGACCGGAACACCCGGATGAACACGTCGTGGGTGAGGTCCTCCGCGTCGTGGACGTTTCCGGTCAGACGGTAGGCCAGGCGGTACACGCGGGCGGAGTGCTCCTGGACGATCTCGTCCCAGGTGGGGGGAGTCCAGTCGGTCATGGGGTTCGTCCTCGCAGTCGGCGGGTCGCGTCGTCGGATCCCTAGTCTCGACCTTGTACCTGGGAGTCACCTGGGAGAACGATCCCAACCGCCTGCGGATCGGCCCGCCGCCTGATCTGGACTCTGCGGAGGCGCGGGAGGCCGGCGGCGGCGCGTCCACGGACACCGGTGGCGCGGTCGAACTAGGCTGAGTCGCATGACCTCGATCAAGCCGGCCAGCTGGACCTACGCCGAGGAGTTCGTCCCCGAGAGTGAGATCCACGAGCGCGCCAGGCTGCGCGGCTCGGAGCTCGGCGCGAGCGCCGTCGGGACCGGAACCGGCCCGGCTCTGCGGATGCTCGCGGCCGCCGCCCGGGCCATGTCGGTCTGCGAGATCGGCACCGGCGCCGGCTGTTCCGGGCTGTGGCTGCTCGAAGGCATGCCCGAGGGCGGCGTGCTGACGACGATCGACCTCGAGGCGGAGCACCAGATCGCCGCCAAGGAGGCGTTCGCGGCGGCAGGTGTCCCGCACCAGCGGACACGTGTGATCACCGGACGGGCGCTCGACGTCCTCCCCCGCATGACCGACGCCGCCTATGATCTCGTCTTCATCGATGCGGACAAGGCGGAGTACCCGGCCTATGCCGAGCACGGCATCCGGCTCCTGCGCAACGGCGGTCTGCTGGTGCTCGACAACATGCTCTGGGGGGACCGGGTCGCCGACCCAGCCGTCCGGGACGAGAAGACCGTGACGTTGCGGGGCCTGGGCAAGGACCTGCGCGAGCGCGACGACCTCATGTGCACGCTGCTCCCGGTCGGTGACGGTCTGCTGGTCGCGGTCAAGCGTTGACGGTCCGACGACCATCTACGGGACGACGACAGGTCGACACCGAGCCGACAGTGACCGACCGGACTGGTCGGCACGGGAAGCCCGACGAACGGCGGGGCGGTCCGACCTACTCCGCACTCGCGGAGCCTGGACCGGCACCCCGGCGGAAGCCGGCCGGGCCTTCGGCGATGGCGACCACCTCGAAGTCCTCGATGACGTCCGGCGCGGTCCCGATGAGCTCGCTGCCGGGTGAGGTCGCAGCTTCCGACTCGAACTGGGACCGGAACTCGTCGCGGTCGCGAGCGGTGTCGAAGACATAGGTGCCCTCGAACCACTCCCCCTCCCGCATCCGCCACGTCTTGAAGGCGAGGCCGTCGAGGAACATGAAGCGGGCCATCGACGTCCCGACGACATACTCCCGCAGCTCGTCGGCGATAGAGCCGGGAGCGTCGGCGAGCGACCATCGCACGGCCAGGCCGTACCCCGCGTGCATCGATCCGGGATTCATCCAAGTCCTTCCAGCCACGCGAGGACCGCTCGCGCGCCATATCCTGTGGCCCCCTTGGCGAGGATGCCCTTGTCCACGTCAGAGCGACCGGAGCCGGCGATGTCGAGGTGCGCCCACGGCACCCCTCCGGCGAACTCTCGCAGGAAGAGTGCGGCTGTGATGGCACCCGCTCCGACTCCGGGCGCGACGTTGCCGAGGTCGGCCACGTCGCTGCTCAGCGCCTCACGGTAGTCATCGACGAGGGGCATCCGCCAGAACGTCTCACCGGTCGACTCACCTGCCCGGCGCAGACCTTCGACGACCGCGTCGTCCGTACCGAAGATCGGGGCCGTGCTCCTCGCCAGCGCGACCCTCGCGGCACCGGTCAGGGTCGCCACGTCGACCAGGACGTCGGGCGCGAGCTCGGCCACCGCATACGCCATGGCGTCTGCGAGCACGAGGCGCCCCTCGGCATCGGTGTTGCCGACCTCGACGGTCCGACCTCCGTAGTGGGTGATGACGTCGGACGGGCGGAACGAGCTGCCGCTGACATGGTTCTCGGCGAGGGCCAGCAGTCCGGTCACGCGGACGGGCACGGCGAGCTCGCGACACTGGGATAGGGCGGCCAGGACGATCGCGGAGCCGAGCATGTCGGTCTTCATGGCGAGCATCCCGTCGGCGGGTTTGATGTCGAGACCACCGGTGTCGAACGTGATGCCCTTGCCGACGAGGACCACGTGTCGGGTGTCGCGGTCGGCACCCCGCGGCGTGTAGTCGAGTCTGACCAGCCGAGGCGGGGTGGCCGATCCGGATCCCACGGCCAACAGCCCGCCGAAGCCGTCGCGAGCGAGCTCCTTCTCGGTCCACACATGCGACGCCAGCCCCGACCGTCGCGCCACCGAGCGGGCCTGGGTCACCATCCACGCGGGGTTCTTGACGTTCGAGGGCGTCAGCCCGAGACCACGGGCGATCAGGGTGCTCCGGCACCGGGCGAGGGATCTGCGGATGCGCTCCTCGTCCACGCCGACGTGCAGCCCGGCGAGGACGAACGCGTGCTCCGGTGGCCCGCTGGGGCGGACCGGCCCCTGCTGTCGCCAGGCCGGGGCCGTCCACGAACCGAGCGTGACTCCCTCGACGAGGGCACTCTCGTTCCCCGCCCCGAACGTCAGCACGAGGGCGCTGACGTCGCGACAGGCCCTGCCCACGGCCGCTCCGGCGATGCGCACATCCGACGGCGTCTCTCGGCCGAGCCCGACGAGCACCACCCGGGCGACCGCCCGGGAGGCACTCCCACGACCCGCCCGCGGCAAGGGAACCTGGGTTATCGAGCCGGCCGCGGACGAGGGCGCGTAGGTCACCAGGACCTCGTCGCCGTCCAGCCCCAGCTCGCGTAGCGCGGCGGTCGTTCCCGCTCCGACGACCTCGACCTCCTCGGATCCGTCCTCGGCGAACCTCGAGCGCACACCCACCGCGAGGACCGGCTGTCGTGCGGGTTCGGTCGGCGGAACCGACAGTTCGGCGATGTCGTCGAGCACGGACCACCGGGGCAGTGTCGGGTCGAGGAGGTTCTCGGTGTCGCGACGTCGTCTGATCGCAGGGTTCGGCAGGCGGGGCGCTCTCGGACTCACCCTCCGACCCTACCGACCCGCCGACGGGTCACTCGATCAGAGATGCCGGAGGAACCACCGGCTGGACAGGGCTAGCACCCGGTCGAGCGCGCCGGGCTCCTCGAAGAGGTGCCCAGCTCCCGGGACGATCTCGAGGGCCGTCTCACAGCGCATCCTGCCCCGAGCCGTCCGGTTCAGGTGGAGGACGTGTGTGTCGTCGCCGCCGACGATGAACAGCGTGGGCGACACGACGTGGGCGATGACCTCTCCCGTGAGGTCCGGGCGCCCACCTCGGCAGACCACTGCCGCCACGCGCGGACCGAGTTCGGCAGCCGCCCGCAGCGCGGCCGCGGCTCCGGTCGACGCACCGAAGAAGCCGATCGACCCCACCGACAGGTCCTCCCGGCCGGCGAGCCACTCGGTGACCGCGGTGAGGCGAGCGCCCAGCAGCTCGATGTCGAAGACGTTCGACCGGTCCCGTTCCTCGGCGGGGGTCAGCAGGTCGAAGAGCAGGGTTCCGAGACCGGCCTGCCCGAGGCCCGCCGCGACGTACCTGTTGCGTGGGCTCTGGCGGCTGCTGCCCGAGCCGTGGACGAACACCACGGTTCCGCGCGGACGGGGTGGCTGGTCGAGGCGGCCCTCGAGCGTGACGTCGGGCAGTGGGATCCGGACATCCTCATGCATCCACGTTCCGGAGCCACCACCCCCGACCTCGGTCGCTCCGGTTGGATCCGGTAGCGGCGGCCTTCCGGAGGCACGCTGCAACAGGGCGACGACCTCGTCGTCGCCGGTCTGGTCGAAATCGGCGTAGAACTGGCCGACCGCCCCGAAGTCCGCCGGCCGCTCCACGACGACGACGTCATCGGCGAAGTCCTCCAGACGGCCCTCGATGTCGTCCGGTGCGACCGGCGCGGCCACGACGACCCGCGCGGCACCGAGCTCGCGCGCCACCCGACAGGCAGCCTTGACGGTCGAGCCGGTGGCGATCCCGTCGTCGACGATCACCGCCACCGCGCCGGTCAGCGGCACCCGCGGTCGTCCCTGACGGAAGAGCGCCGTTCGCCGCTCGAGCTCGGCACGCTCACGCACCTCGACAGCCTCGAGCTGCTGGTCGGTCACGCGCGCCCGGTCCACGATGCGCCGGTCGAGGATCCGTACCCCGTCCTCGCCGATCGCTCCCATCGCCAGCTCCGGTCGATACGGCACCCCGAGCTTGCGGACGACGATCACGTCCAGCGGGGCGCGCAGGCGCACAGCCACCTCGAAGGCGACCGGGACACCGCCTCGCGGCAGCCCGACGACGACGACGTCCTCGCGACCTGCGAGCGGCAGGAGGTGATTCGCCAACCGACGACCGGCCTCGACGCGATCACTGAACACGACCCACCTCTCCCGTTCAGTATGACGCGCTGGCACCTGCCCCGGAGGCGGATCCGACGCAGCGACCCCCGGGACCGATCGGTTCCGGGGGTCGCTGCGGGCGAGGAGTCGCCAGGCGCTACTTCAGACCTTCGCAGTTCTCGATGGCTGCGCCGAGAGCGCGCACCTCGTCGGGGGTCATCTCGACGACGAGACGCCCGCCGCCCTCGAGCGGCATCCGCAGCACGATGCCGCGGCCCTCCTTCACGACCTCGAGGTCGCCATCACCGGTCCTCGGCTTCATCGCCGCCATGAGCACATCCCTTCGTCCGCCACCGGCCGGGCCACCGACGCGACTCGTCGGTGTCGACACCTGGCTCCCGGCCACTGTCGTGGACCATTATCCCGCACCCTTGCACTACGCGCGAAATCTGCCGCACCGCACCGGTCCGCACGACATACGGTTGGGCAATGACCACAACCACCGAGTCCCCCGTCGTCGTCGAGACCACCCATGCGGTGCGCACCGTTCGGCTCAACCGACCCGATGCCATGAACGCCCTGGACGTCGCGACGAAGGAGGCACTTCTCGAGGCACTCACGGCGGCCGCCCAGGACGAGAGCGTTCGCTGCGTCGTCCTGACCGGCACGGGTCGTGCGTTCTGCGTCGGCCAGGACCTGCGCGAGCACGTCGCCGGGCTCGAGCGCGGGGCGGACTTCCTCGCCACGACGGTGTCCGAGCACTACAACCCGATCGCGACGCTCCTGGCGTCGATGAACAAACCCGTCGTCACCGCGGTCAACGGCGTGGCCGCGGGAGCGGGGCTGAGCTTCGCGCTCGCCGGTGACGTGCGCATCATGGTCGATACCGCCGGGATGAACACCGCCTTCGCGGGCATCGCCCTCTCGTGCGACTCGGGGGCCTCGTGGTGGCTGCCCCGGCTTGTCGGGCACGCGCGCGCCAAGGACCTCTTGTTCTTCCCCCGCACCATCCCGGCCCCAGAGTGCCTCGATCTCGGCCTGGTCACCGGCGTCGTGCCCGCGGAGCAGTTCGAGTCAGCCGTCCGAGAGGCCGCGGAGCGGCTCGCCGCCGGCCCGACGCAGGCCTACGGCGCCATGCGTCAGGCCGTCCTGTCCAGCGCGTCGATGCCCCTTCCGGAGGCCCTCGAGGTCGAGGAGTCCTTCATGGCCAGCACCGGCGACACCGCGGACCACCGGGAGGCGGTCCGCGCATTCCTCGCCAAGGAGCCGCCGACCTTCACCGGCAGGTGAGCCGTCACGGTGGGTAGCCGGACGGCGGCTCGAACACCAGCAGCCCCATCGTCCAGTGCCACTGCCCCCACAAGAAGGCCACGATCAGGAGTGCGGCGAGCGCCGGCCACCACCGCGGGATCCGCCGCAGCCCTCCCCCGATGATCACGAGGGCCACCGGGAAGAGTGGGATGGCGTACCGGATCAGGCTGGTCCCGACGTCGAGCACCACGGCGAGGTAGGCGGGATAGGCAAGCATCCACAACCGCAGCTCCATCGGCAGCCGGTAGGCCCAGGGGCCGACGGCGGCGGCGATGAGGAAGGCGACAAGGAGGCCGACGGCGAGTGCCGCATACAGTCTCGGCCGGGCGCTGTCGGCGAACAGCAGGACCGCCGTGTTGTCGATCCACGGTCGAAGGGGCACGATCTCGTGACCCGCCCGCCAGGACGACATGGTCTCCGAGTACGCGTCCGAGCGACCGGTTCGCAGGCCGACGAAGGTCGGCCACAGGACCGCCGAGAGCCCGGTCACCGCGAGTGCGGCGACGGGTTCGACGAGGGTATGCGCGGGTCGCCCCGGGCGCTCCCGCCACCAGGCGAGGACCTCGCGCAGGACGACGACACCGACGACGGCGGCCACCGGCACCGCGATGGGACGGGTCAGGCCGAGAAGGACGGCGAGAACTGCGACGGCGCCCCAGCGCCGGTCGATCAGCGATGTCAGCAGCCCGACCAGGATGAGCATGGCGAGCGCCTCGGTGTAGGCGATCTGCAGTGTCGGCGCGGCAGGTTGGACGGCCCACACCGTCATCGCGGCGAGCGCCACCGGTGCCGGTGCGTACCGCGCGAACAGGTGAACCATCAGCACGGCGGCGCCGGCGCCGGCGACGAGGGAGACCAGGGTCGCGGCGAGCCGGAAGTCGGCGCCGGTGAGCCCCATCAGCCGGCCGACGAGCTCCGGGAACAGCGGATAGAAGGCCCACGCGTTCTGTGCGACGTTGCCGACCGCGTCGAGCGGCAGCTGATCCGGGTAGCCGTTCTCGACGATATGGCGGTACCAGCTGCCGTCCCACAGGACCGACATGTCGAGGAACGTGACCTTTGGACCGGTCCACTGCTCGAACGGCACCTGACGGGGAACGGACTGTGCGATGAAGGCGGTCGAGACGAGCCGAGTGGCTACGTAGACGAGGAGTGCGGCGAGTGCGAGCCGCACACGGCCGACGCCGCCGGCCGTCTCAGCCGGCGTCACGGAGGATGCGGGCCAGTGCCCGTCCGAAGACGACCTTCCCTGCCGCGTCGAACACGGGCCGCACCCGCCGCGCCAGAGCTCCGTTCGCGGGGACGACCTCCTCCTGCCACGTCACCCGGGTCCCTCCCTCCGGGAGGGCGGCCAACGAGATGTCCGCCCATCCGGCGAGCACGCGGCCGACCTTCTCGATCCGGAGGCGCCGAGGTGGTTCCCACACCGTGACGACCATCGGGTCGTCGAACCCGAGCGGTCCGACGGCGGTTCTGGGGGTGAAGCGCCAGCCGAGCCGTGGCGGGCCCGGGTCACTCGTGACCCTCTGTAGCGGAACGCCTTCGGCGTGCCCGACGAGGTCGCTGACCTTTTCCCAGACGGCCTCGACGGGCTCGGCCGAGGTCTGCGACAGCGTGAACACCGCTCAGCCTCTCCGGATGTCGGTCGGGCGGTCGACGGCCCTGGCGCCCGGATGGCCACCGTCCACGGCGCTCCGGTCCACCTCCGACTCGAGCTCGGCGATGCGTCGCCGCAGTGCGCTCAGAGCGTCGTCGACCTGGTCCATCCGGTACCCGCGCAGGGCGGTGTCGAAGCGCAGCGCCGCGACGTCGTCGGGACCGGGCTGTTCCGGGAGGCGCACCGGCGGGGTCGTGTGGACCGGCTCGGCCATCCCGTCGTAGGGCAACCGTCCGGCCAGCATCGCGAGGAAGCCCACGATGAGAGCGACCGCGACGACGACGACGAGAACCCAGAACACGCAGCCGACTCTAGGCCAGTGCGACGCCGACCGTGACGGTGTGTCGCCGGATCGTCGCCCGATGTGATCGTCGGAACGGCTGAGGCGGAGCATGCTCAGGGGTGACGCCCGTCCCATGTCGGCCTACGCTGACCGGGAGGAGGAGGAACGTCCATGAAGACGTCGACCTGGTTCGAGCACGCGGTCCGTCCCGAGCACGTGGCAGCGGAGCTTCGGGAGAGTGTCCCGGAGCTGCTCGCCGATCCAGGCCTTCTCACGGGCTGTCGGATCATCCGCCTCCGAGCCGCGGAGGACGAGGGCCACTGGACGGCGACCTACCTGCTCGACCTGGGCGACCGGACGGTGTCGGCGCACGGCCTGCTCGTGCCACCTGATGCCGCGCCGCCCGCGTCGGACACCATGCAGGGGCAGCCCACCCCGTTCGCCGGCGACGGCTGGTCACAGTGGCTGCCTCGCTCACGGGTCCTGCTGCACACCCGGACCAGGGACGATGCCATCCCGGGCCTTGCCGCGATGACGGATCCGCCATCGGCCCTCGAGGTCCTCCAGCCCCTCCTCGCCGAGACGCCGGACGGCCGTGCAGCGATGCCGGTCGATGTCACGACAACCGTCGCCGCCTACAAGCCGGGCGTCCGGGTGACCCTCATCTGCGACCTCGCCTATGCCCCCGAGCCCGCCACCTCCGATTCGACGGCGGCGCACCCAGGGCCGCGGGCCGTCGTCGTCAAAGCCACCGCCGGCGACGACGCTCTGGTCCTGCACGAGGCACAGTGCGCCCTGTGGGACTCACCGCTCGGCTCCGACGCCCGGGTGCGGATCGCCCGTCCGATCGCGCACGTGCCCGAACTCCTCCTCGCGGTCCAGAGTCATCTCGACCATGACCGGACGCTCAAGGACCTGCTCGCCGACGCCTTCGCCGTCCATGGCGTGGTGGGCGACCCGGCGGGGGGCCCGGCCACCGTGCGCGATGCCGCCCCACCGGATCCGACCATGGCCGTGCGCGCGACGGGCGCCGCGCTCGCAGCACTGCACTCGAGCGGCGTGGCGCACGGCGGTGTCGTGTCGTTCTCCGACGAGCTGGCCACGCTGCGTCGCAAGCATGACAGCCTCGCCGGGGTCGTGCCGTGGCTCGCCGAGCTGACCGACGGCGCGCTCGACCGGCTGGCGTCGGCCGCGGAGTCCAGCGCGGTCGAGTCCGCGGTCCCGTCGCACGGCAGCTTCCGCACGGCACAGGTCCTCCTGCTGGCCGACGGCGGTATCGGCCTCATCGACCTCGACAAGCTGCGCCAGGCCGAACCGGCTGCCGACATCGGCCCGTTCCTGGCCAAGCTGCGGCACACGGCCGTGAACAAGGGCTCCGAGACGGGCACACTCCCGGACGAGCCGACGCGGACCAGCCTGGGGTCGAGGGTGGATGCACTGCGCGAGGCCTTCCTCAGCGGGTACGAGGAGCATGCGGCGCTGTCCCGTCAGCGGGTCGCCGTCTGGGAGGGCCTCGAGCTCGTCGCGCTCGTGGTCGGTGCGGCGAAGAAAGGGATGGCTGAGCGGGGTGACTCGTGTGCTCGCATGCTGCGCGCGCACCTCGATGTGCACGACCTGTGAGTCACCGTCCGGGTGGGGCAAAGGCACCGGTCCGCCGATGGCCGGGCGGTCCGCCAGCCGCCCGGAGGGCCGGGGTCTCGCGAGAGGCGTCGCTGCTACATCAGCGCGTCACGAGCGGCGACGATGTAGGCGACCGCGTCGTCGACGTCGTCGGTGACGTACAGCAGGTCGAGGTCGTGCGCACTGATCGTCCCTGCGGCGGCGCACGTGTCGCGCAGCCAGCCCAGGAGCCCGGACCAGTAGTCCGACCCGAGCAGCACGATGGGGAACCTCGTGACCTTGTCGGTCTGGACGAGGGTGAGCGCCTCGAAGAGTTCGTCGAGGGTGCCAAGTCCCCCGGGGAGGACGATGAAGCCCTGCGCAGACTTGACGAACATCGTCTTGCGCACGAAGAAGTAGCGGAAGTTCACCCCGAGGTCGACGTAGTCGTTCAGACCGGTCTCGAAAGGCAGCTCGATGCCCAGCCCGACCGAGGTCCCGCCGGCCTCCAGCGCTCCCTTGTTCGCCGCCTCCATGGCACCCGGACCGCCGCCGGTGACGACCGCATACCCCGCCTCGACCAGGGCAGCGCCCACGCGCACGGCCATCTCGTAGATCGGGTCCGCCGGGTGCGTGCGGGCCGAGCCGAAGACGCTGACCGCCGGGCCGAGCTCGGCGAGCGCGCCGAACCCCTCGACGAACTCGCTCTGGATGCGCAGCACCCGCCACGGGTCGGTGTGCAGCCAGTCCGCTCCCCCGGTGTTGTCGAGGAGTCGTTTGTCGTGGGTGCTCGTCGGGACCTGGGACCGGCGCTTGACGACCGGGCCGGTGCGGTACTCGCGGCGGTCGGGACCGCCCGTCATGCGAGCCACCGGCGCAGGGCCGCCTCACACTCGACGTAGTCGGCCACCGGGGCCCGCTCGTCGTCCATGTGCGCCAGGTTGGGGTCTCCCGGTCCGAAGTTGACCGCCGGAACCCCCATCGCCGAGAAGCGCGCCACGTCGGTCCAGCCCTGCTTGGCCTCGACGGGGACTGCGAGGGCCTCGACGAACGCCCGCGCCGCGGGCCGGTTCAGCCCGGGCCTCGCACCGCCCGCGTTGTCGGTGACCTCGAGGGCGAACCCGTCGAAGACCTCGCGCACGTGCGCCTCTGCCTCCTCGGGTGACAGACACGGCGCGTAGCGGTAGTTGACCGTGACCACGCAGCGGTCCGGCACGACGTTGGTGGCGGTGCCACCCGAGATGAGAACCGCACCGAGGGCCTCGCGGAACTCGAGACCGTCGACGGTATGCGTCTGCGGGCTGTAGTCGACGAGCCGCCGGAGGATCTCGGCCGCCTCGTGGATAGCGTTGTGTCCCTTCCACGGACGCGCACTGTGCGCGGCGACCCCCGAGGTGCTCACCTCCGCACGGAGCGTGCCCTTGCACCCCCCTTCGACCGCGGCACCGGTCGGCTCGAGCAGCACCGCGAAGTCGGCGTCGGCGATGAGGTCGGGCCGCTGACGCTCGACGTGGAGAAGCCCGTTGTGCTCGCTCTCGATCTCCTCACCCTCGTAGAACACGAAGGTGATGTCACGAGAGGGCTCGGGGACGGTCGCCGCGATGCGCAGCTGCACCGCGACCCCGCCCTTCATGTCGACCGTGCCGCGCCCGTGCAGCATCTCGACGCCGTGCTCGACGGTGCGTCGGGTCGGGAGGTTCAGCGCATCTCCGCTCGCCGAATCGACGGAGACGGGGACGGTGTCGATGTGCCCGGCGAGGACCACGCGCTCCGGCCGGCCCAGCTCGGTGCGCGCGATGACCGTGTTGCCGATCCGGGTGACCTCGAGCGCGGTGCTCGCGCGGAGTGCCGCTTCGATCGCGTCGGCCAGCGCCGACTCCGCGAGGCTCACCGACGGGATGTCACACAGGTCGGCGGTCAGCGTCACGACGTCCTGGGCGAGGTCGAGTGACGGTGTCGGCGCGTCGGCGGGATCCGGCATGGCGACAGCCTAACGAGGGATACCACCCTGTCCCGTCGGGTCAGCCGGGGTTCGGGCCGACTGCTTCGCGGGCAATAGGCTGGGCCGATGACCTCCCGCACCGCCTCCGGCCACGGCCTACTGACGATCACGACCGAGGGCTCCGCCACACCGGGAACCGTGCTCGACGGCTGGTTCCCCGCCCCCGTCCTCGGCGAGGGCACCGCCACGGCTCCGGCCGGCCTGGACGACCTCGCGGTCGAGGATCCGGCTCGCGGGACGCGCCGCGAGGTGCGCTTCGTGTCCATCGACCTCGATGCGGCGCCCGCGGACACGGCCGACGCATACCTGCGTCTCCACCTGCTCTCCCACCGCCTCGCCGAGCCCAACTCGATCAACCTGGACGGCATCTTCGGCGTGCTGCCCAACGTCGTCTGGACCGACCGGGGGCCCTGTCTCGTCGACGGTTTCGAGACCGTTCGGGCCCGGCTGATGGCGAGCGGTCCCGTCACCGTCCTCGGTGTCGACAAGTTTCCCCGGATGGTCGACTACGTCGTCCCACCGGGGGTGCGCATCGCCGACGCCGACCGGGTCCGTCTCGGAGCGCACCTCGCCGCCGGGACGACCGTGATGCACGAGGGGTTCGTGAACTTCAACGCCGGAACCCTCGGCACCTCGATGGTCGAGGGGCGGCTGTCGCAGGGTGTCGTCGTCGGCGACGGCTCCGACATCGGCGGCGGCGCCTCGACGATGGGCACCCTGTCCGGCGGCGGCACCGAACGGGTGCGCATCGGTCAGCGCTGCCTGCTCGGCGCGCAGGCCGGCCTGGGGATCGCCCTCGGCGACGACTGCGTCGTCGAGGCCGGGCTCTACCTGACAGCCGGCACGAAGGTGACACTTCCGGACGGCCGTGTCACCAAGGCGCGGGAACTCTCGGGGCAGTCCAACCTGTTGTTCATCAGGAACTCCACGACGGGTGCCGTCGAGGCGCGACCGCGCGACGGGCACGGCATCGTCCTCAACTCGGCGCTGCACGCCAACGACTGACCGACCGCTCCCGCGCCGGCCCCGCTCGACCCGACCACGCCACCCCTTCGACCCGGATCAGCATGTCCACATCCTTCTCACGCCCGCCGCTCGCCGAGGAGCACGCTCCTCGGCGGCGTCGGCTCGGCTGCCTGCTCGGCAGCCTGCTCGTGGGCGCGCTCCTCGTCACCGGCGTCTACGTCGGCGTGGAGTGGTTCCGCACCGGCATGGACCTCGGTGGCCAGGTGTGCCGGGCCACGGCCGCGGGGACGACCGTGACCTTCACACCCGAGCAGATGGACAACGCCGCCACGATCGTCGGTATCGGGATGGGTCGCGGACTGCCGGCCCGGGCGGGCACGATCGCGATCGCCACCGCCATCCAGGAGAGCAAGCTCCGCAACATCGACTACGGCGACCGGGACTCGCTCGGCCTGTTCCAGCAGCGACCCAGCCAAGGGTGGGGGACCCCCGAGCAGATTCTCACGCCCGAGTTCTCCACGAACGCCTTCTACGACGCACTCGTCCGGATCGACGGGTACCAGGACATGGTCATCACGGAGGTCGCCCAGGAGGTGCAGCGCAGCGCCTTCCCGGACGCCTATGCCGACCACGAGACCGAGGGACGGGTGATCGCGTCGACGCTGGCGGGCCACACGGCCGAGTCCATGGTGTGCCGTCTCGACGCCCCGACCGGGCATACCGTCCACGACGACCTCGTCGTCGACCTCCAGAGCCACCTCGGCCTGACGGGGACCATCGACGCCGACGGCCGCACCCTCACCGTCGAGACCGCTGACCCGCAGCAGGCCTGGTCCGTGGGTCAGTACCTCGTCGCGAAGGCAGAGCGCCACGCCGTGACAGAGGTGCAGGTCGATGACCGCCGGTGGGTCCGCCGCAGCGGTCCCACCAGTCTCGAGTGGCAGTCCGCCGACGCGTCTGTCGGTCCGACGACGGTCGTCGCCACCCTCACCCCGACGCCGACCGAGAGCTGACCCGGGTCAACCACCGTGCCGGACCCGGTGCGGGGCGACCAGGCCGGTCGCGGGTCGAGCCTCAGCGCTGGGCGATGTCGATGTAGTCCCGCGACCCTTCGCCGATGTAGACCTGCCGCGGACGGCCGATCTTCGTGGCCGGGTCCTCGATCATCTCGCGCCACTGGGCGATCCAGCCGGGCAGTCGCCCGAGTGCGAAGAGCACCGTGAACATCCGGGTGGGGAAGCCCATCGCCTTGTAGATCAGGCCGGTGTAGAAGTCGACGTTGGGGTAGAGCTTCCGCTCGACGAAGTAGTCGTCGGCGAGCGCGATCTCCTCGAGGCGCATGGCGATCTCGAGCAGCTCGTCCCCTGCGCCTGTCTTCTCGAGGATCGTGTGCGCGGTGTCCTTGACGAGCGCCGCCCGGGGGTCGTAGTTCTTGTAGACCCGGTGCCCGAAGCCCATCAGGCGGACGCCGTCCTCCTTGTTCTTGACCTTGCTCATGAAGGTGTCGACGTCGTCGTCGGAGTTCTGGATGCGCTCGAGCATCTCGAGGACGGCCTGGTTGGCGCCACCGTGCAGCGGACCGAAGAGGGCGTTGATACCGGCCGAGACCGAGGCGAAGAGGTTGGCGTGGGACGAGCCGACGAGCCGCACGGTCGACGTCGAGCAGTTCTGCTCGTGGTCGGCGTGCAGGATGAGCAGCTGGTCGAGCGCCGTGACCAGGTCCGGGTCGATCTCGTACTGCTCGGCGGGCACACCGAAGGTCATCCGCAGGAAGTTCTCGGGATAGGACAGCCGGTTGTCGGGGTACTGCAGCGGCTGGCCGATCGACTTCTTGTAGGCGTAGGCAGCGATGGTCGGAAGCTTGGCGATCAACCGGATCGTCGAGATCTCGACCTGCTCGTCGTCGAAGGGATCGAGACTGTCCTGGTAGAAGGTCGACAGCGCCGACACCGCAGAGGAGAGGACCGGCATCGGGTGCGCGTCCCGAGGGAACCCGTTGAAGAAGGCCTTGAGGTCCTCGTGCAGCATCGTGTGCATCCGCACGCGGTCGGTGAAGTCCTCGAGCTCGGTCTGGGTGGGCAGCTGCCCGTAGATGAGCAGGTAGCTGACCTCGAGGAAGCTGGAGTTCTGCGCCAACTGCTCGATCGGGTAGCCCCGGTAGCGCAGGATCCCCTCGTCGCCGTCGATGTAGGTGATCGCGCTGGTGCAGCTCGCCGTGTTGGTGAACCCGCTGTCGAGCGTGACGTTGCCCGTCTCCTTGAGCAGGGCGGAGATGTCGTAGCCGCCGTTGCCCTCGGTCGCGTCGACGAGCTTCAGATCGAGGGTCTTGTCACCGGTAGAGAGGGTGGCTCCAGCGGTCGGGTCCGTCATGGTGCGTGGTCCTTCACATCCGTCGAGGACTTCGGCGCTCGCCATGGGTCGCGACGCTCGGCCTCGAGCTGACAGGGTCGGTGTCTCCGCTCGACCCTATCCCGACATGTCAGGGCTGGCGAACTCCGTCCCGCCCGTCGACCGCTCGGCGCAGCCGCGCTGCCGCCCAACCGATCCGGGCGTCGTCAGCGGTCAGCGCGATCCGCACATGTGCCTGTCCGGCCACTCCGTAGAAGGCGCCGGGAGCGGCGAGGATCCCGAGGTCGGCGAGCCGACCCAGCGTGGTCCACGAGTCCTCCCCCGCACTCGCCCAGAGGTACAGGCCGGCCTCCGAATGGTCGACCCGCAGGCCGTACTTCTCCACGGCAGGGCGCAGCACGGCCCGTCGCGCGGCGTACCTCGCCCGCTGCTCCTCGACGTGGACCGGGTCCGCGAGGGCCGCGAGCATCGCCCTCTGCACGGGCCAGGGCATCATCATCCCGGCGTGCTTGCGGACCTCGAGGATCCGACCCACGAGTGCGGGATCGCCGGCGACGAACGCGGCGCGGTAGCCGGCGAGGTTGGACTGCTTGGACAGGGAGTACACGCAGAGGAGACCCTCATGCGACCCACCGGTGACCCGCGGGTCAAGCACGCTCGGCGTCGTCGGGAACCGGTCGCGCTCCTGGGCGGGCCGCCAGTCCAGCTCGGCGTAGCACTCGTCGGACGCGACGATCACGCCATGCCGTCGTGCCCAGGCGACGACCTTGGCGAGGTGCTCGACGCCGAGGACCTGGCCGGTCGGATTGCCGGGACTGTTGAGCCACAACAGCTTCGGCGCGGTGTTGGTGGTGACCGGCCCGAAGGCCGTCGTGGCGTCGGCGGGGAACGGTGTCGCGCCGGCGAGCCGGGCGCCGACGTCGTACGTGGGGTATGCGGTGCGCGGGAATGCGACGACGTCACCCGGTCCGAGGCCGAGGATCGACGGCAACCACGCCACGAGCTCCTTGCTCCCGATCGTCGGCAGCACTCCGGCGGGGTCGACGTCGGGGACGCCGCGCCGGGCGGCGAACCACGTCGCGACGGCCTCCCGGAGGTCCGGCGTGCCGTGGGTCTGGGGATATCCCGGTGCGTTCGAGGCCGCGCTCAGGGCGTCCTGGACAACCTGCGGAGTCGGATCGACAGGGGTGCCGACGGACAGGTCGACGAGTCCTCCGTCATCGCGGGTCGGACCCTCCGTCGCGCCGTGCTCGGGCTCGGGGGCCGAAGCCGGCGCACCGTAGCCACGGGCACGCTCCCGGAAGGGCACGAGCGAGTCCCACGGGAAGTCGGGGAGGTGTCGCATCGGGCGCCGTCGCTCGACGGACCGTGTCTGACCGGCGGGGCGGCCGGTCAGTGGTCGTGCTGCTGCGGCGGCAGGGCCGCGATGACCGGGTGGTCCTTGGGGATGAGTCCCATCTTGGCCGCACCGCCCGGGCTGCCGAGGTCGTCGAAGAACTCGACGTTGGCCTTGTAGTAGTCGGCCCACTCCTCGGGCACGTCGTCCTCGTAGTAGATCGCCTCCACCGGACAGACCGGCTCGCAGGCCCCGCAGTCGACGCACTCGTCGGGGTGGATGTAGAGGCTGCGCTCGCCCTCGTAGATGCAGTCGACGGGGCACTCGTCGATGCACGCCTTGTCCTTCAGGTCGACACAGGGCTGGGCAATCACGTACGTCATGGCGGACATACTATGCGTCCGTGCCCGGTGACTCGACCACCTCCTCCACACCCGGGACCCGGGTCGCGGTCCGGTTCCTCCTCCCGGAACCCGACCCCCGGACCGGAGCCCGTCTGACGGACGTGACGGGAACACTGGTCGAGAACGGACCTGACCGGGTCGTCGTCGACTCGGCGCGCGGTCGCGTCGTGGTTCCGCGCGAGCGGGTGGTCGCGAGCCGGGTGATCCCGCCCCGCCCGGTCCGACGCGGGGCGCCACACCGGAGTCTGTCGCTCGAGGACCTCGAGCGCGTCATGAACGGTGCCTGGCCGCCCGTCGAGCGCGAGATGCTGGGACAGTGGGTGTTGCGGGCCGGGCACGGCTTCACGGCCCGCGCCAACTCGGCACTCGCGATCGGATTCCCGGACGCACCGCTCGGGCAGGCGCTCCTCGAGGTGGCCCGGTGGTACGAGCAGCGGTCGCTGGGACCTCTGCTCACGGTTCCCGTCCCGGAGGTCGGGGCGCTGCCCGAGGATCCGGTCGTCCAGGCGGCCCTGGCCGCCGGCTGGCGGACCGGCGAACCCGTGCTCGTCCAGTCGGCGGCGGCCCGGGAGGTGCTGCAGGTGCCCGCTCCGGACGTGCGGGTCGAGGTGGGAGCGCGGATGAGCGATGAGTGGTATGCGGCGCTCGCCGCCTACCGCGCCGCACCCCGGGCGGCAGCGCAGGCCGTGCTGCACGGGTCACCCGACCAGCGCTTCGCCCTGGTTCGGGACGCCGAGGGCGCGGTGGTCGCGATCGGCCGGCTCGGCGTGAGTGACGGGTGGGGCGGCCTGGGCGCGATGTGGGTGGCGCCGGGTCATCGCCGCCGCGGACTCGGGCGCGCTCTCGTCCGCACGATGGCCACGGAGGCCGCCGGCCTGGGCTGCGTCTCCCTGCACCTTCAGGTCGAGGTGGCCAACTCGGCCGCGAGGACGCTCTACGCCGAGGTGGGCTTCACGACGCACCACGCCTACGCATACCTCGCACCGGGTGTCGTCCCGGGTCCCGTGTCGCGGGCATGCTGACCTCGCCGACCCGGCATCGCCGATCGCACCGACCCGGCCTCGGTCGGCCTACCGGCTGTCCGGGTGGGTGCAGGTGACCTTGTCCTCGGGGTCGTAGTGCGTCGAGACGTTCTCCCGCTTCACCTCGCGGCCGTCCTGACGGATGATGCGTGTGACGGTGACGTCGAAGCCGACCATGGGCGACTGCGTGACGCACCCCGGCTCGTCGTCGACGATGGTCCGCGGCTGGACGATGTTGCGGCGGGGACCCTTGACCGACTCGACGTCGAAGGTGTCGGTGCCCCAGAGCTCGACGGTGACCGCGGTGTCCGTCGCGAACGCACGCACGAGGATCCCGCCCTTCGTGTTGTTGGTCCACCGCTGGTCGATGGTGCCCCAGGAGATCGTGGCCTCGCGTCCCTCGGGATAGCGCGGGATGTAGAACGAATGGGCCCGGAACTCGTTGAACTCCACCCCCGCGAAGTACGCCGCGTTGTAGAGCGTCGTCGAGAGCTGGGAGATCCCGCCTCCGTAGCTGTCGGCCAGTCGTCCGTTGAGGATGATCCCGGCTTTGACGTACCCCTTGTCGGGTGTTCGCTGGCCGAGGATGTTGTTGAGGCTGAGCTGGCCGCCCGGTGGCACATAGGTGCCGTTCAGCGTGCGGGCCGCGATCTTGATGTTCGTCACGCGGGACTGTCCCGCCGCGTAGTAGGTCGTGAAGGTCGAGATCCGGCCCTTGGGCAGGGTCTCCCGCGCCCGCTCGGTCGTCAGCTCGGGCTGTGTCACGACGGGCTCGAGCGCCAGGGTGCGGTCCTGCGCGGTCAGGGCGGCGAGGACGGCCTCGGACTGGCCGGTGACCTCGACGGCGACCCCGGTCTCGGCCGGCTCCACCGACGCCTCGGTGCCGCTGTAGCGCACTCGGGCGTCCCGTGGCTCGCGCAGCACTCCAGCCTCTTCGCCGGCCGACTCGACGAGAGGGGCCAGTACCGCGTCGTCGACCGCCGGGATGATCGAGCCATCGGCGACGGTGGCAGTCAGAGCGGTGGCCACCTGCGCGGCCGGCACCTCGAAGCTGCCCTCGCCCACCTGGACGGTCAGCGGGGCCGCGAGGGCCGGCTCCGCGAACTCCTCGCGGAACTGCGCGAAGATCTCGGCCGGTGTCTCGGCTTCGACCGGCCCGCTCACACCCTCGATGCTCAGCTCGGACGGCCAGGCGGCCAGGACGCGCTCTGTCGTCGCGGGCACGTCGACCGCGAGCCCGGGGACCGGCTCGACGATGTCGACCGCGCCGTCCGCGAAGGCGACGGTTCCCTCGACAGGGTCGCGCTCGATGCCCTCCGCAGCGGCACCGATCGACGAGGCGAGGGCCTCTTCGTCGACGGCGAGGACGAACTCTCGCTCGAAGTTCCCGGACATGTGCTCGTAGAGCGCCCGGGGGTCGAGGGTGAAGCCGGCGATGCCCTCGAGGGTGGCGTCGGTGTCGATCCGCAGTCCGGCCCGGTCCGGGTCGAGCTCGAAGCTCTCGTCGCCCACGGACACCACGACGGGTCGCGACTCGAGCTTCGCGACCTCGCTCTCGACGAGGCGCGCGGCGTTCTCGGGGGTCTCACCCCCGACGTCCACTCCCCCGACGACGGCCTGGGCGGGCACCGTCGTGCTCAGGTAGTAGGCCAGACCGACGTATGCCGCAGCGAGGAGCAGAACCGCTCCGACGATCCCCACGAGCAGGCGCCGTCGGCGTCGGGACGAGTCCGTCTCGGGTCCGTCCCAGGTCTCGGTCTGGATGTCGGTGTCCTGCATGATCGCTTCCGTCGGGTCGTGGAGATGCCGCGGGAGCGATCCACGCGGCACTCGTCTAGTATGCGGCAGGCCCGCCCGCATACCTACTTCGGTAGTAGAGGAGTGGCGGTGGCGGGTCGTCGGGCGCCGCCAGATGAAGGACCCGTCCGACGACGATGCTGTGGTCGCCTGCCCTGTGCACGTCCTCCACCTGCGCCTCGAGCTGGGAGAGCGCGCCGGTGACCAACGCGCAGCCGTTCGGGCCCCGCTCGTGGGGGACCATGTCGAGCTGCCCGATGAGTGGACGGCCGGGTGTCGCGAGCCACGTGGCCGCGGGCCGCTGACCGACCGCCAGGACACTGACCCCGAACACTCCTGCCTCGGTCACGGCGTCGTGAAACCGGGCATCGCGCTCGACGCAGAACAGCACCAGGGGCGGGTCCAGCGAGACCGCGGTGAACGAGTTCGCTGTCATCGCGTGGTCGTGGACTCCGGCGCGGGCCGAGACCACGACCACGCCGGTGGCGTAGCGTCCCAGCGCGCGCTTGAAGGCCCCGACCTCGATGACCGGCTCTGTCGTACTCACGCGCCGATGCTCACTGGAGACCGATCACGGCGAGGTCGACCGTACCTCCGAGAGCGGGATGCGTCGTCAGTCCCTCGACGGAGGATCCGGCCACATAGGTCGACTTGCGTTCGGCGAGCGCGACGTAGGCCCCGCGCGACCGCAGGGTCGTGTCGATGTCGAACCAGGCCTGCTCGCGGTCCTCTGGGTCGGCGATGGCGAGTGCGGCGCTCATCGCCGCGTCGACGTTGGCGTCGACGAAGTATCCGTAGTTCCGGCCCGACCCGGCCTCGCTGATGTTCAGGCGAGAGTCGAAGAGTGGCGGCAGGACCGTCGAGGCGGAGTTCCAGTCGGCCGCCCAGTTCGACCAGAACACGTCGGTCTGGTCCGCGCGCTCCGCGGCCGAGATGGTGGTGAAGTAGTCCTCCTCGATCGGCTGCAGCTCAACCGCGAACCCCGCAGCCGACCAGCCGGACTCGAGCGCGCGCAAGGCGGTGTCCATCGTCGGCGAGCTGCGGTACGCCACCCGGAGCGGAACCGGCGTCTCGATGCCCTCCTCGGCCGCCCCCGCCGCCAACAGCTCGGCGGCTCGCTCCCGGTCGCTGACGTCCGCCGTACTCGTCCCGTCGTCGGAGGTCTGGGTCGGTGCCGGAGTGTCGTCGGACTCGTCCGACGCCGCATCCTCGGGGGTCTCCGGGTCCTGCGGAGGAGCCGTCCCGGTCGGCTCCGCCGGCTGGTCCGGGTTGGGGAGGGCGAGGCGGATCCCGTGGGCGAGGATCGAGGTCGTGGACTCGGCGGTCGTCGGGCCACCGAGAGCCGTGATGTAGGCGTTCCGATCGGTCGCCAGGACGAACGCCGCCCGGATCTGCGCATTCGCCATCGTCGGGCTCTTGAAGTTGGGCACGAGATAGTCGACGATGCCGTTCGGCGAGTTCACCGAACGCTCACGGAGCGGCTCGGCGGCGGCGATCTGCTGCTGGATCGCCGGCGGAGCGGTGTCGAGCGCGACCGCGTTCCGGTCGTCGGGAGCGTCGGCGATGATCACCTGCGCGACGTCCTGGGGCTCGAGACCCTCCCGGTAGACGATCTGGTCGGGCCGCGCCAGCCGGATCGGGTCGGTGCGGGCACTCCAGTGCGGGTTGCGCACGAAGGTCCCACCGCGTTCCGGCATCCACGCTCCGGAGAGGGTGTACGGCCCGGCGCTGAACACCGAGTAGGTGCTCGCCTCACCGCGGTCTGCGGACTCCTTGTACGCGGCGAACCCCGGCGTGCTCACCATGCCCGGGAAGTCGGCGACCGGCTCGGAGAGACGGATGGTCAGTTCCTGTCCGTCACAGGCGACGGCATTGTCGAAGGCGGCGATCCCCGCCTCCGCATCCTCACCTTCGGCGTAGGGCCCGAGGTAGGTGCTCGCACCCTCCGGGGTCTTGGGGATGTCGAGATAGGCGAGCGCGTAGTTCGGGCCGCCGGTGATCTCCTCGGCGAAACTGCGGGAGATGCCGTACTTGACGTCCTCGCACGTCAGCTCGCTGCCGTCCTGCCAGCGGATTCCCTCCCGGATCGTGAAGACCCAGGTCTGCAGGGTCTGGTCAGGCACCCCGGTGTCGGTGGCCAGGTCCCCGGTCAGGGTCACCTGGGCCTGTCCGTCCGGGCCGTTCTGGTATGCGGTGAGCGAGCGGGCGAAGACCCTCGCCGCGAAGGAGGCGTCGCCGCGGGCGCTGATGCGCTGCGGATCCCACGTCTGGACAGGACCGAGCGACATGGTCGTCAGCGATCCGCCCGGGACGACGTCCGAGGTGCCGGCGGTGTCCTCAGGATCCCCGACCGCCGGGACATCGCAGGCGGCCAGACCGACGGCGAGCGCGGCGGTCGTGACGGCGGCCACCAGGCGACGCCGGATCCGGGGTCGGTTTCGAGGTCGGAGTCGGGTTCGGCTCATGCTTGGCACGTCGATCGCAGAGGGGTTCGGGGGTGGGGTCCGGGCTGGTCGGGCAGGGGGCGGGGAGCGACCGGGCGGTCACTGTCGGCGGGCGCGTGCAGCCGCCCTGGCCCGCAGCGTCTGGTCGAGCTCGACCTTACGGATGCGGACGGCGTCCGGCGTGACCTCACAGCACTCGTCCTCCCGGCAGAACTCCAGGGACTGCTCGAGGCTCAGCGTACGCGGCGGGGCCAGCCGCTCGAGCACATCGGCCGTCGAGGACCGCACGTTGGTCAGTTTCTTCTCCTTGGTGATGTTGACGTCCATGTCCTCGGCTCGGGAGTTCTCGCCGACGATCATCCCCTCGTACACCTCCGTGCCCGGCGGGATGAAGAGGACGCCGCGCTCCTGGAGGTTGAACATGGCGTACGAGGTCGCGGATCCCGACCGGTCGGCGACGAGGGAGCCGCTGACGCGGGTGGTGATCTCACCGGCCCACGGCTCGTAGCCCTCGAAGACATGGTGCGCGATGCCGGTTCCCCGCGTGTCGGTGAGGAACTGGGTCCGGAAGCCGATCAGTCCGCGCGACGGGACGAGGAACTCCATGCGGACCCAGCCGGTGCCGTGGTTGGTCATCTGCTCCATCCGGCCCTTGCGGGACGCCAGGAGCTGCGTGATGGCCCCGAGGTACTCCTCGGGGGTGTCGATGGTGAGCCGCTCGACGGGTTCGTGCAGCTTTCCGTCGATCGTCCTGGTCACGACCTGGGGCTTGCCGACGGTCAGCTCGTAGCCCTCACGGCGCATCTGCTCGACGAGGATGGCCAGCGCGAGCTCCCCCCGTCCCTGGACCTCCCAGGTATCGGGACGCTCGGTCGGCAGGACGCGCATGGAGACGTTGCCGACCAGCTCGCGGTCCAGTCGGTCCTTGACCAACCGAGCCGTCACCTTCGTGCCTTTGACCCGGCCCGCCATCGGGGACGTGTTCGTGCCGATCGTCATGGAGATCGCCGGCTCGTCGACCGTGATCACGGGCAGCGGCCGCGGGTCGTCGACATCGGCCAACGTCTCGCCGATCATGATCTCGGGGATGCCGGCGACCGCGATGATGTCGCCCGGGCCCGCCGACCGGCCGGCATCCAGCGGAACGCGCTCGAGTGCCTCGGTCATGAGCAGCTCGGTGATCTTGACCTTCTCGATGGAGCCGTCGTGCCGGCACCAGGCGACCTGCTGGCCCTTGCGGATCTCACCGGCGTGCACGCGGAGGAGAGCGAGCCGGCCGAGGAAGTTGGATGCGTCAAGGTTGGTGACGTGTGCTTGGAGGGGCGCCTCGGGGTCGAACCTCGGCGCCGGAACCGTCTCGAGGACGGTGGCGAAGAGCGCCTCGAGGTCCTCGTCGACCGGGAGCTCGCCGTCCTCCGGACGCTCCAGACTGGCCCGGCCGGCTTTGGCCGAGGCGTACACGATGGGGAACTCGATCTGGTCCTCGCTCGCGTCGAGGTCCATGAAGAGCTCGTAGACCTCGTCGACGACCTCGGCGATCCGGCTGTCGGGACGGTCCACCTTGTTGATGCACAGCACCACGGGCATCCGCGCCTCCAAGGCCTTGCGGAGCACGAAACGTGTCTGGGGCAACGGCCCCTCGCTGGCGTCGACGAGAAGGACGACGCCGTCGACCATGGAGAGCCCGCGCTCGACCTCGCCACCGAAGTCGGCGTGGCCGGGGGTGTCGATGATGTTGATCGTCACCCCGTCCGCGTGCCCGGCGGCCACGGCAGCCGGTCCGGAGTAGCGGATGGCCGTGTTCTTGGCCAGGATCGTGATCCCCTTCTCCCGCTCGAGGTCGCCGGAGTCCATGACCCGTTCCCCCGTGCTCTCTACGCTGGCGCGCTCACTGAAGGCACCCGACTGCCAGAGCATCTTGTCGACGAGCGTGGTCTTGCCGTGGTCGACGTGGGCCACGATCGCGACGTTCCGGACGTCGCCGCGGGACTGCAGCCGGCCATCTGTCCGGGCAGCGTCGAGGGAAGGTGAGGAAGAGGGCATCGAACGATTGTCGCAGGGGACGGTGAGGCCACGAAATCGCTTCGACGCCGACGGCTGCGGCTGGCTAGTCTGCCATCCGCGCCGAGATGGCGGTGATGACTGGGAGGTCTCCCTCCAACCAATGGACCGAGAAGAGCTCGGACCTCGTCAGCCATCGCAGCTCGTCATGACCCTCGACAGCGCGTGGCGGATGGGTCACCGTCGCGAGCCACACCGCCATCCGGTACTGCACCTGCGCACCCGGTTCGGTGAGCGACCACCACCCCCCGTGCAGCGGTCCGATGAGCCGTTCGGTCGGGAGGACGAGGGTCCCGAGCTCCTCGCGGATCTCGCGGACCAGGGCGTCCCTCAGGCTCTCGCCGGGGTCGACCTTGCCTCCGGGCAGCTCCCACCGTCCGGCATGTCGTTCGGTCACGGCACGCTTCGCGGCCAGGAGCCGCCGCGGTCGGAACCGGTGGTCGACGATCGCCGCGCCCACGACGTCGACGACGGACCTCGGTGGGCGGGCGTCGGGCATGCAGCGATCGTGTCATGCCACCGGCCGAAGGTCTCAGACCGATAAATACTGGCCGGTCAGGGCCGTTCTCCTCGCCGAAAGTGGGTACCTTGGGCTCCGCCCGGGACCGACCCGGGGCCCTCACCCCCGACACCACTCCCGGAGTCGGGTTCGCAACCAAGCGAGGTACTGAATTGACGTTCAAGCGCAAGGCCGGCCCTCTCGTCGGCCTCACAGCCGCCGCTCTCGTCCTGACCGCCTGTGCCACGTCCGAGCGTGACTCGGGCACGTCGACCGACACGGGCACGGCCGGGACCGACGGCGAGACCACGAGTGCCGTGTTCACCTTCGGCGGCGCCGGCGCGCCTGCCACCTTCGACCCCTACTACGCCAGCGACGGCGAGACCTTCCGGGTCAGCAGGCAGATCTTCGAGAACCTCATCGGCATCACACCGGGGACGGCGGACCTTGAGCCGGAGCTCGCGGAGTCTTGGGAGCCGGACGACTCGGGGCTGAACTGGACGTTCACCCTGCGGGACGACGTGACCTTCCATGACGGCACGCCGTTCGACGCCGAGGCCGCGTGCGCCAACTTCGAGCGCATGTTCGACCAGAACGAGGTGGGACGGAGCGTGGCGTACTACTGGGGGGCCACCTTCGGCGCGTTCGCGGACGACGCCGACAACAGCCTCTACCAAGGCTGCGAGGTGACCGGCGAGCACGAGCTCGTCATGACGATCAGTCGCGTCACCTCGAAGTTCCCGGCCATCCTGTCCCTCACGTCGTTCGGCATGCAGTCACCGACCGCTCTGGAGGAGGGCGACGCCAACGGCATCAGCCAGTCCGGCGAGGCGTTCGTCTATCCCGAGAACGCCAACAACCCGGTCGGCACCGGTCCGTACACCTTCAGCGGCTACGACGAGGCGACCCGCACCGTGACCCTGGAGCGCTACGACGAGTACTGGGGCGAGCCAGCCAAGACCGAGCAGATCGTCATCCGCGCCATCCCGGACGAGAGCACCCGCCGCCAGGAGCTGCAGGCCGGTGGCATCGACGGCTACGACCTGCCCAACCCGGTCGACTGGCAGGGTCTCGAGGACGAGGGCAACCAGGTCGAGGTCCGTCCCGCCTTCAACGTCTTCTACCTCGGCCTCAACCCGACGAACAACGAGGCCCTCAAGGACCTGCGGGTCCGTCAGGCGATCTACCACGCGCTCAACCGCGAACAACTGGTCCAGACCCAGCTCCCGGAGGGTGCCGCCGTCGCGACGCAGTTCATGCCGGACACCGTCGCGGGCTACAACAGCGAGCTCGAACCGTACCCGTACGACCCTGAGCGCGCGCAGCAGCTGCTTGCCGAGGCCGGCGCCGAGGACCTCACCCTCGTCTTCGCCTACCCGACGGAGGTCACCCGGCCGTACATGCCGGACCCGGTCAAGCTCTACGACGCGATGAAGGCCGACCTCGAAGCCGTCGGGATCACGGTCGAGACGGTCACCGACCCGTGGGCGGGCGGCTACCTCGACAAGGCGTACACCGACTACGACGCGCACTTCCTCGGCTGGACCGGGGACATCAACTCGGCCGACAACTTCCTCGCCTCCTTCTTCGGCAACGTCGAGCGCAACCGCTTCGCGACCAACCTCCAGGACTTCGGCACTGAGCTCGGTGAGGCGATCGTGGCAGCCGACGGCATCCTGGACGAGGCCGAGCGGACCGCCGCATACGAGGAGCTGAACCAGCGGATCATGGAGGAGTGGCTGCCCGGTCTGCCGATCAGCCACAGCTCTCCGGCGATCGTCGTCAGCGGCGACGTGACCGGTCTGGTGGCCAGCCCGCTCACCGCCGAGCGCTTCGACACCATCGAGGTCAGCGGAGGCAACTGAGCCGTACCGGCTCGACCGAGCCCACACCATGGTGGCCGCCTCAGCACTAGCCTGGGGCGGCCACCTCACGGGTGCAGGACCGTAGGCAAAGGACCCCTCGCGTGCTCAGATTCATCGTTCGCCGGATGGTGCAGCTCATCGGCGTCGTCCTCGTGCTGTCCCTGCTGCTGTTCTTCTGGCTGCGGTCCCTGCCGGGCGGACCCATCAACGCCCTCCTCGGAGACCGCGCGACGCCGGAGCAGCAGGAGCAGCTGGAGCAGCTGCTCGGGCTCGACCAGCCCCTCTACGTGCAGTACCTGCGCTACATGGGCAGGGCGCTCCAGGGCGAGTTCGGCAGCTCCTCCTCCGTCATCCCCGGCACCGACGCCTTCGACGTCTTCCTGAGCCGCTTCCCGGCGACGATCGAGCTGGCCTTCTTCTCGGTCACGCTGGCCATCATCACCGCGATCCCGCTCGGGTACTTCGCGGCCCGGCGTCGGGGCCGAGCGGTGGACAACATCTCGATCGTCGCCTCTCTCGTCGGCATCGCGGTCCCGGTCTTCTTCCTCGCGTTCCTGCTCAAGTACTACTTCTCGGTCAAGCTGGGGTGGCTGCCGGTCTCGGGGCGCCAGGCCAACCTCGGCTGCACCCGGGTGACGAACTTCTTCATCCTCGACGGCCTGCTGACGAGGGAGTTCGACTGCTCGGTGAGCGCTGTGAAGCACCTCATCTTGCCCTCCATAGCCCTGGCCTCGATCCCGTTCGCGGTCGTCTTCCGGATCACCCGCGCCAGCGTGCTCGACGTCCTCCACGAGGACTACGTCCGTACCGCGGAAGCCAAGGGCCTGACCGCCCGCGTCATCCGAGGTCGCCACGTCCTGCGCAACGCGATGCTGCCCGTCCTGACGATCGTCGGACTGCAGGTGGGGGCCCTCCTGGCCGGTGCCGTGCTCACCGAGACCGTGTTCAGCTTCCCCGGGATCGGAGAGGCACTGGCGCTCAGCTTCTCGGCCCGCGACTATGCGGTGCTGCAGATCCTCATCCTCATGTCGGCGGTCGTCTTCGTCGTCGTCAACCTGGTCGTCGACATCCTTTACGCCGTCGTCGACCCCCGCGTGCGGACGAGCTGAGGCACCCATGACCGAGTCACCCAAGAACACCGAGTCACCGAAGAACACCGAGTCACCGAAGAACACCGAGACGCCCAAGAGCACCGGGCCCCTGGCCCGCTACCGGGACTCCCGCAAGGAGCGCATCGACGCACTCGCTCAACTCAGCGCCAGGGATCGCTCCGCGGAGCCCGTCCAGGTGACGACCGGCGCGGGAGGGACCGGCCCCGCGACACCCGACCACCTCACCGTCACCGAGTCGGGGGCCATCCAGGAGGCTCCCGGCGTCTCGCTGTGGGCCAGCGCCTGGCGCCGGCTGCGCCGCAACCCCGTGTTCATCGTCGGCGCTGTGATCACGGCCGTGTTCGTCGTCGTGGCCGTCTTCGCCCCCTGGCTCGCGCCGAAGGACCCGACCATCGGCTATCTCATCGACGAGGTGCGCCCCCAGACCAACCCGGTCCCGGGCCCGCAGCCCGGCTTCCCGCTCGGCGCCGACGACCGCGGCCGGGATCTCCTCTCCCGGCTCATCGTCGGGAGCCGCCAGACCCTCATCGTGGGCGTGCTGGCAACGCTCGGCGGGTTCGTGGGCGGCCTGATCCTCGGCACCCTCGCGGGGGCCTTCGGCGGATGGGTCGACTCGTTCGTCATGCGCCTGGTCGACGTGATGCTCTCGATCCCGTCCCTCATCCTGGCCCTGTCCATCTCGGCGCTCGCATCCGAGCCGAGCCAGTGGACGCTCATCATCGCCATCGGCGTGGTCCAGATCCCGATATTCGCGCGTCTGTTGCGTGGATCGCTCCTCGCGCAACGGTCGAGCGACCATGTCCTCGCGGCGCGGGCTCTCGGCATCAGGCGCGGGCCCATCATCTTCCGCCACATGTTGCCCAACGCGCTCGCCCCGGTGATCGTGCAGGCCACGCTCATGCTCGCAGTGGCGATCATCGACGCGGCCGCCCTGTCCTTCCTCGGGCTCGGAAACCCCGACCAGCGCATACCCGAATGGGGCCAGATGCTCGGCCAGTCGCGACAGTTCTTCTACAGCCACCCACAGCTGGCCATCTACCCCGCGATCTGCATCATCATCGTCGCCCTCGGCTTCACCCTGATGGGCGAGTCGACCCGTGAGGCCCTCGACCCCAGGAGCCGGAGGTGAGCGCCATGGCCTACTCGTCCACCCGTCCCGTCGCGGACCGGGATCGTCCCCTGCTCAGCGTGGAAGATCTCACGGTGACTTTCGGCCGCCAGGGGGAGGAGCCTTTCCGCGCAGTCGACGGGGTGAGCTTCACGGTGCGTCCCGGCCAGACCGTCGGCCTGGTCGGGGAGTCCGGATGCGGCAAGTCCGTGACGTCGCTCGCCATCATGGGACTGCTCCCCAAACGGGGCAACACGGTCGGTGGGCGAGTCGACTTCGAGGGGACCGACCTGCTCTCGCTGGGTGACGCCGAGCTGCGCAACCGGCGCGGCAAGGACCTCGCGATGGTCTTCCAGGACCCCCTCTCCTCGCTCAACCCCGTCGTGCCCGTCGGTCTGCAGGTCACGGAGGTCCTCGAACGTCACCGCGGCATGTCCCGCAAGGCGGCCATGCCGGTCGCCGCCGACCTGCTCTCCCGGGTCGGCATCCCGGACCCCAACCGTCGGGTCAAGGACTACCCGCACCAGATGTCCGGGGGGATGCGCCAGCGCGCCCTGGTGGCGATCGCCTTGGCCTGCGCTCCGCGACTGCTGATCGCGGACGAGCCCACCACGGCCCTCGACGTGACGATCCAGGCCCAGATCCTCGCGCTGCTCAAGGAGCTGGTCGAGGAGACCGGCACCGCGCTCATCATGATCACCCACGACCTCGGCGTCGTCGCAGGACTCTGCGACGAGGTCAACGTCCTGTACGGGGGCCGGATCGTGGAGCGGGGCCCGCGCCACCCCATCTTCCGGGAGCCGAGGCACCCGTACACAAACGGTCTGCTCGACTCCATCCCCCGCCTCGACACCGTCGGCGAGCGACTCACCCCCATCCCGGGGTCGGTCGCCGACAACCTGCCGTGGGACCACGCCTGTGCCTTCGCCCCGAGGTGCAGCCAACCGGTGGAGATCTGCACGCAGACCACCCCTGACCTCGTCACGAACGGAGACCGGGCGCTGCGCTGCCACAACCCGGTGGAGGTGCCCCGATGAGCATGGTCGACGACGCCCGGCTCGACTCCCAGGCGAGCGACGCCGACGTGCTCCTCCGGGTCGAGGGCATCAAGGTCCACTTCCCGATCAAGCGGGGCATCTTCTTCGACAAGACGATCGGACACGTCTACGCCGTCGACGGGGTCGACCTGCAGATCCGACGGGGTGAGACCTACGGCCTGGTCGGCGAGTCCGGATGCGGCAAGTCGACCCTGGGGCGGGCCATCCTCAACCTCGAGCACCCCACTGAGGGACACGTACGGTTCGACGGTGTCGACATCGCCTCGCTCAAGGGTGAGGACCTGCGGCGCAAGCGTCAGGACCTCCAGATGGTCTTCCAGGACCCCCTCTCGTCCCTGGATCCGCGTCAGTCGGTCGAGTCGATCCTCGTCGAAGGCATGAAGGCTCACGGCATCGCCAAGGACGCGAAGGAGGCCCGACCGCGGCTCCGCGAGCTGCTGCAGGCCGTCGGCCTGCCGATCCAGGCGCTCTCGAAGTACCCCCACGAGTTCTCGGGCGGCCAGCGCCAGCGCATCGGCATCGCTCGTGCCCTCTCGGTCAACCCCAAGCTCATCGTGGCGGACGAGCCGGTCTCGGCACTGGACGTCTCCGTGCAGGCCCAGGTGATCAATCTGCTCGCAGACCTGCAGGAGGAGTTCGGGCTCACCTACCTCGTCATCGCCCACGACCTCGCCGTCGTGCGTCACATCTCGGACCGGATCGGCGTGATGTACCTGGGTGCGATCGCCGAGGAGGCCCCCGCCGCCGAGCTGTACGAGACGCCCCTGCACCCGTACACGAGAGCACTGCTGTCGGCTGTGCCCATCCCGGACCCCGTGGTCGAGGACACCCGGGAGCAGATCCTCCTCACCGGCGACCTCCCCTCACCGTCGGCTCCTCCCGCCGGCTGCCGCTTCCATACGCGGTGCCCGTGGCGTCAGCCGACGCGCTGCGAAGATGAGCGTCCCGCCCTGCGGGTCGTCGAGATCGACGGCGTCACCGCGGAGCACAAGGTGGCCTGTCACTGGGCCGAGCAGATTCACAGCGGCGAGCTGCAACCCCACGCGGTCGAACCGGTCGCCGTCGATCCCAGTGCGCTCAGCGGGAATGTCGAGCCCGTCGCCATCGACGCGAGCCCGCTTGGTCCCGACGGGCGCAGAACCCCCTGAGCGCAGGGTCGCTACTGAGCGGGGTCGCGCTCCGAGTAGGCCGTGACCTCGATCTCGATGAGCATCTCCGGCTCCTGGAGCCCACAGATGATCATCGTCGCCGCGGGCCGCGCCGTCCCGAAGGCCTCGCGCAGCACCGGCCAACAAGCGGGCCAGTCGTCCCGCCGGGTGAGGAGGTAGCGCACCCGCACCACGTCGTCGAGGGTGGCGTCGACCTCGGCGAGCGCGGCGGCGATGTTGCCCAGTGCGCGCCCCGTCTGGGCGGCGACGTCCGGTGAGATCGTCATCGTCGCGTAGTCGTAGCCGGTGGTGCCGGCGACGAACGTCCACGGCCCGACGGCGACAGCACGCGAGTACCCGATCGAGTCCTCGAAGGTCGACCCTTGCGAGATTCTACGGCGGGAGGGGGTCATGTGCGCAGGACGTCGGCAAGTCGTGCGGCCAGCGGACTGGCCTCGATCTGCTCGAGGGTGACCGGCCGACCGGCGCTGTCGGCGACGGGGACCTTCCAGTTGGGGTACTCCCAGCTCGTTCCCGGTTGGTTCACCGTTCGCCGGTCCCCCACGAGGTCCGGGACCGCGACACCGAGGATCTTCGCCGGCGACTGAGCGAGGTAGGCGTGCAACGCGACGACGACGTCGTCGACCAACGACTGGGGTGAGTCGGGACCGACGACGGTTCCGGCCGGCAGGAGCCCGCGCCCGATGAGCGCCTCGACGACAGTCGCGATCGACGCCGCCTCGGTCGCCTTCTCCTCGTCGACGGTGCCTTCGAGCACACCGAGCTCACCGCGCAGCTCGACGTGGGCGAGGGTGAGGTAGCCCGCGCTCGGCGGCAGGTCGTGGGTGGTGACGGTGGCCATGCAGAGCGAGCGGTACGCCTCCGGGGGGAGGAACTGCCCGTCCCGCCACTCGAACCACAGGATCGAGGTGCCGTGGATGCCGCGCTCGAGCATCGTCTCGCGCAGAGTCGGGGCGACGACACCGAGATCCTCGCCGATGACGACGGCACCCACCCGGTGCGCCTCGAGCGCAAGGATGCCGATGAGGGCCGCCGCGTCGTACGACACGTAGGTGCCGTCCCGCGGCGTGCGGCCCGCCGGCACCCACCACAGGCGGAACAGGCCGAGGATGTGGTCGATGCGGATGCCGCCGCTGTCCCGCAGGACGGTGCGAAGCATGTCGCGGTACGGTGCGTAGCCGAGCTCGGCGAGCCGACCCGGGTGCCACGGAGGCTGTGCCCAGTCCTGCCCCATCTGGTTGAACTGGTCCGGTGGCGCCCCCACCGACACCTCGTGGACGAGCGCGTCACCGAGCGCCCAGGCATCCGCCCCGTCGGGGTGGACACCCACCGCAAGATCGTGAACGACGCCGATCGACATCCCGGCCGAGAGCGCGTCGCGCTGAGCCTGCTCGAGCTGGAGGCGGATCTGCCACTGCAGCCACATGTGGAACTCGACGGCCTCGGCGTTCTCCCGACGGAACTCCTCGACCGCCGGTGACCGGGGATCGCGGAGCTCGACCGGCCAGGCCCGCCACGGCATACCCAGCTCCTCGACGAGGGCGCACCACGTGGCGGAGTCGACCAGTCCCTGCCCCTCACTGCGCACATAGCGCCGGAACCCGCGCTCGCGCCGCGCCGAGCGGGGCACGGCGAACAGCATCGCGAGCGCCTCCCCCTTGGACTCCCAGATCGCGTCCCGGTCGATCAGGTCCACCGAGGACCGACGGGCCCGTTCGGTCAGAGCGATGACCCGCGCATGCTCGGCTGCACTCAGGAGCGCCATCTCGGGGACGTCCTCGATGCGCAGGTACAGAGGGCTCGCGAAACGCCGGGTTGCCGGGAGGTACGGCGAGGCTTCCAGCGGAGGGACCGGCTGTGCGGCGTGGAGCGGGTTGACGAGGACGAAGTCGGCCCCGAGGTCCTCCCCCGCCCAGGCCGCGGTCTCGGCGAGGTCGCCCAGGTCGCCCATCCCCCAGGACTGCTCGGAGCGGGCGGCGTAGATCTGGCTCATCAAGCCCCACACGCGACCGTGCTCGATCGACGGGTGCAGAGGGAGGGTCCGCGGGGTGACGATGAGGGTGGCCGAGGCCGTCGACCCGTCCTCCAGGTGCGCGACGAGGGTGTGCCAGCCGAGCGGAATGTCCGAGGGCACCTCGATGGTGGCCTCACCGACCAGTCGTCCGTCGAGCTGACGCGGCTCGACCCACCGTTCGACGAGAGACGCGTTCCACGCGCCACCGGACTCGAGCTCGACCGTGCACCGCACGCTGCTGCCGTGGGGCACGTGCACAGGCACCCACGGTCCGTCACCCTCCCTGCACACGACGGTCGGCGGCAGGACCTGTCGCCAGGGGCGGTCGCGGACCTCGCGCAGGGACGCCTGCACCGCGGGCTCGTCGGTCGTGTCCGCCCCGAGGGCCGACAGGACCGCTCGCAGCGTCGGAGCCGGGATGTCGACCAGACCGCCTTTCCATCCGTGGTAGTCGGTCGCGACGCCGTACTCGCGGGCCAGGTCGAGGAGAGCGGGTGACGGCGTGGCGCTGTCGGAGGAAGGCACGGTGGATCTGGCTCCAGTCAAGGGTCGAGGGCAGCCTTCATTATGTCGAGGCGTCCGGATCGGAGCACATCCTGACCAGAGCCGCGTCCGGTGCCGGTCAGCCCGGACGGACCAACCCGGGGTCGGGGACGTCCTGAACCTCGGCGATGTCGCCACCGGTGCGCGGCGTCAGGTGGATCCCGGCGAGCATGCAGCGGGCCGAGCCTCCCGCGTGCTCGATGGTCCCGATGTCGACCGGCACGATCCGTGAGCCTGCCTCGATGACGTCGCGCTGCTCGGTCGTGAGGGTCTCCACCGCGCGCCGGGACATGACGAGCATCCTCCCTTCTCGACCCCGCAGCTCGATCGCGTTGCCGGCGAAGTCGGTCAGCTGCTCCATGGACAGGTCGATGACCCGCCGACCCGTCGCCTCGATGTGACCGCGGACGCGCCGACGCTGGCGTGCGTCGGTGATCGCCGAGAGGCCGATGAGCGCGTAGTCGGTCGCCAGTGCCATGAGGACGTTCGTGTGGTAGATCCGGGTGCCGGAGGGGTCGAAGGCGTCGAAGACGAAGGCGTGGTAGCCGAAGTCCGTGCAGAACCTCTGCAGCGCAGGCTCGCTCACGCGGTTGGACCGGCAGACGTAGGCCACCCGTTGGATGTGGTCGAGGACCATCGAACCGGTCCCCTCGAGGAAGACTCCGTCATGCTCGAGACCGCTGTAGTCGTAGACGACCGAGACGTGGTACTGGGCCTTCAAATCGTCGATGATGTCTGGGCGACGCTCCGAGCGGCGGCTGGGCGAGTGCATCGGGAAGACCGCAATCTGCCCGGAGTTGTGCGTCGAGAACCAGTTGTTCGGGAAGACCGAGTCAGGAGCGGTATGCGTGTGGTCCTCGTAGAGATGGACCGTCACCCCGGCGTCACCCAGCTGCTCGGCCATGACGGTGACCTCGTCGTAGGCCGCCCGCGCGACATCCGCCCGCGATCCCGTCGGGATGGACTGGAAGGCGTTGTCGACGGTGGTGGCGGGGTTGGGGACGAACTGGTGGGGGCGGATCATCACGACCGCCGGCGGTGCCTGCGCGACGGGCTGGCTCACGGGTCTCCTCTCTGCTTCTGACTGCCTCACGGCGTGGCTGTTCAGCAGAGGGTAGCGTCACCGGACCGACGGACGGGCACGCCCGGTTGGCGCTACCGTGAGAAGCCCAGGAGCAAGGAGTGCAGATGTACACCTACAAGGTCGTCGAAGTCCGCGAGAGGATGCTCGGCGGCAAGGTCTCGGGTGACAAGATCGAGAAGATCCTCAACGAGCACGCCGCGCAGGGCTGGCGGCTGCGGGCCATCACCTCGGCCGACGTCAAGGGGCGGGTGGGCCCCGGCGGCGTCGAAGGTCTCCTCATCACGTTCGAACGTCCCGCCTAGCCCTCGGAGTCCCAGTCGGTAGCCTGCGACGGATGATCACACCACTGTCGCGGATGCTCGGGGTGGCGCTCGTCCTCATCGGACTGCTCTGGACCGGCCAGGGCCTGGGCTGGATCGGCGGCAGCTTCATGACCGGCGCCGTGGTCTGGGCCGTGATCGGGCCGCTCACCGCCTTGGCCGGAACCGTGCTCATCGTTCGTGGCGGTCGGGGTGAGTCGCCCTAGGTGTAGGCACCCTCGACGAGGCCGTTCCACACGATCGCGCCGATCACCAGCAGCACCATTCCCGCCGCGAGCACCGTGGCGAGCCGCATGGCAAGCCCGGCGCGGGGGTTGTCCGCAGCGGCGTGGGCCGACCGGCGGGCCATGACGAGCGGCGCCAGCCAGATGACCAGGACCACGATCCCGGTGACGAGGTCACTGAGCAGGGACCGTTCGGTCCCCGTGGTGTCGGGCCCGACCAGGCCACCGATGGCGTAGCCGGCCACGAGCCCGACCAGGACGAACAGCGGTGCGACCGCCAGCCACAGCCAGGCCGCTCTCGTCGAGCCGCTCAACCTGTCCGGTGCGGGGGCAGTCGACATGGCAGTTCCTCAAGGTCGAAGGTCGGGGTCGTCGCAGTGAGTGTAGGCGCTGGATGTGCACCCTCAGGATGACCCGCTGCACATGTATCTGGCCACAGCAGCCGGTCGGCGGGATGACCACCTGTCTACCGGCTGCGCACTCTCTCACCCTCAGCGGGTGGTGTCGCTGATGTCCCTCGAGACTACGTTTGGCGATCGGGTGGTCCGGGGACGCATACGGTGATCCCGCGCATCGCATACCTCTCTCGAGACGGAGTCATGGACATGAATGACGGGCACGTCGGCGGCAGGAGCATCCTGCCGATCCCGGACCGGCAGCACACCGGTCTGCTCACCTATGACGCCAAGGACCCGGACACCTCGTTCCCGCCGATCGAGCCACTGGTCCCGCCCGCAGGCGCACCCAACGTCCTGATCGTCCTGCTCGACGATGTCGGGTTCGGCGCCTCCAGCGCGTTCGGAGGTCCGGTTCACATGCCGACGGCGGAGCGGTTGCAGCGGGGCGGACTGACGTTCAACCGGTTCCACACGACGGCGCTCTGTGCACCGACCCGAGCCGCCCTGCTGAGCGGCCGCAACCACCACTCGGTGGGGATGGGCCTGATCACCGAGACGGCGACCTCGGCTCCCGGGTCGAGCGGCCTTCGCCCCAACACCAAGGCCCCACTGGCGACGACGCTCAAGCTCAACGGCTACTCGACGGCACAATTCGGCAAGTGCCATGAGGTCCCTCCGTGGCAGACCTCACCGGTCGGGCCCTTCGACGCCTGGCCGACCGGGGGCGGCGGGTTCGAGTACTTCTACGGGTTCATCGGAGGCGAGAACAACCAGTACTACCCGGCGCTGTACGAGGGGACTTCGCCCATCGAGCCGGACCTCGGACCCGAGGACGGCTACCACCTCACCGAAGACCTGGCCGACAAGGCGATCGGCTGGGTCCGGACCCAGAAGGCGCTGGCTCCGGACAAGCCGTTCTTCCTGTACTTCGCACCGGGCGCGACCCACGCGCCCCACCACGTGCCCCTGGAGTGGGCGGACACGTATGCCGGTCGCTTCGCGATGGGCTGGGACGCGCTGCGGCAGACCATCTTCGAGCGGCAGAAGGATCTGGGCGTGGTCTCGCCCGACTCCGATCTCACGACCCGACCGGCGGCCATTCCGGCCTGGGACGAGATGGACGAGACGCTCCGGCCGGTGCTCGAGCGACAGCTGGAGGTCTACGCCGGGTTCCTCGAGCACACGGACCATCACGTAGGTCGCCTCATCGACGCGATCGAGGACGTCGGTGCGCTCGAGAACACCCTCGTCTACTACATCATCGGCGACAACGGCGCCTCCGCGGAAGGCACGGTCAACGGCGCCTTCAACGAGATGGCGAACTTCAACGGGCTGGCCGCCATCGAGACCCCCGAGTTCATGGCCGCGATGAAGGACAAGCTCGGGACGGTCGAGGCCTACAACCACTACTCGGTTGGCTGGGCGTGGGCGATGTGCACCCCCTACCAGTGGACCAAACAGGTCGCCTCCCACTGGGGCGGGACCCGCAACGGCACGATCGTCCACTGGCCCGCCGGGTTCGAGAGCCGGGGCGAGATCCGGTCCCAGTTCACCCATGTCATCGACGTGGCACCGACCGTGCTCGAGGCGGCCGGCCTGCCCGAGCCGACGTTCGTCAACGGCATCCAGCAGGCGCCGATCGAGGGCACCAGCATGCTGTACACCTTCGACGCGGCGGACGCGCAGGAGCGGCACGACCTGCAGTACTTCGAGATGGCCGGGAACCGCGGCATCTACTTCAAGGGCTGGAGCGCCGTCACCCGGCACAGCACGCCATGGCTGCCCAACGAGGAGCTCCCGGCGCTCGAGGACGACGTCTGGGAGCTCTACGACGGGAGCACCGACTGGACGCAGGCTCACGATCTGGCCGCCGATCAGCCCGAGCGACTGGCCGACCTGCAGCGCCTGTGGCTGATCGAGGCGGTGCGTCACAACGTCCTGCCGATCGACGACCGTCGGTTCGAGCGGCTCAACGCGACGATCGCCGGCCGCCCTCAACTCGTCACCGGCACCACCCAGGTGCTGTTCCCGGGGATGAAGCGCCTCTCGGAGAACAGCGTCATCGACGTCAAGAACCGCTCGTTCCGGGTCACGGCCGCCGTGGAGACCCCCGGAGGGCCCACCACGAACGGCGTCCTCATCGCCCAGGGTGGGCGCTTCGGAGGGTGGGCTCTCTACGTCAAGGACGGGCATCCCAGATTCGTCTACAACGTGTTGGGAATGCAGGAGTTCGTCGTCGGAGCCGAGCGGCCTCTCGAGGACGGACGTCACCAGATCCGTGCCGAGTTCGACTACGACGGCGGCGGGCTGGCCAAGGGCGGGACCGTGACGCTGTTCGTCGACGGGGAGCAGGTCGGGTCCGGCCGGGTCGACCTCACGCAGCCGCTGATCTTCTCGGCCGACGAGACGACCGACATCGGCGATGACTACGGACTTCCGGTGAGCGCCGACTATGCCGGCGCAAGCACGTTCACCGGTCGGATCGACGTCGTCCAGATCGACATCGGCGACGACGACCACTCGCACCTGATCGACCCCGCCGAGGTCGCGAGGATCGCCACCGCCCGGCAGTGACCCGCGACCCCGGCACGACGACAGCCGGGCCAGGGGCCACGCGGACACGCCTGATAACGCGCGACTACACGTTGAAGCGGAATTCGACCACGTCGCCATCGGCCATGACGTAGTCCTTGCCCTCCATGCGCGCTTTTCCGGCGGCCTTGACCGCAGCCATCGAGCCGAGCTCGTCGAGGTCGTCGAACGAGACGACCTCGGCCTTGATGAAGCCCCGCTGGAAGTCGGTGTGGATCACGCCCGCAGCCTCGGGCGCGGTCCAGCCCCGGCGGATCGTCCAGGCCCGTGACTCCTTCGGCCCGGCCGTGAGGAAGGTCTGCAGGCCGAGGGTGTGGAAGCCCACCCGGGCGAGCTGGTCGAGACCGGACTCCTCGGCGCCGAAGGACTGGAGCAGCTCGAGCGCCTCGGCGTCGTCCATCTCCATCAGGTCCATCTCGAGCTTGGCGTTGAGGAAGACGCAGTCCGCGGGTGCGACGAGCTCACGGAGCCTCGCGTGCAGGTCGGCGTCGGCCAGCTGGTCCTCGTCGAGGTTGAAGACATAGATGAAGGGCTTGGTCGTGAGCAGCCCCAGGTCGCGAGCCAGACCGGTGTCGACCCCGCCGGCGGTGCCACCCGCATACAGCGTCTGTCCCGACTCGAGCACCTTCTGGGCGGCGAGCGCATTGTCGAGTAGGGGCTTGCTGTCCTTCTTGATCCGCGCCTCCTTCTCGAGGCGGGCCACCGCCTTCTCGAGCGTCTGGAGGTCAGCCAGGATGAGCTCGGTCTCGATGATCTCGATGTCGTCCTTCGGAGAGACCTGGCCGTCGACGTGGACGACGTCGGCGTCCTCGAACGCCCGGACCACCTGGCAGATCGCGTCGGCCTCGCGGATGTTCGCGAGGAACTTGTTGCCCAGGCCCTCCCCCTCCGAGGCGCCCTTGACGATGCCCGCGATGTCGACGAAGGAGACCGTGGCCGGCAGGATCCGCTCCGAGCCGAAGATCTCGGCCAGTCGCGCGAGCCGCGAGTCGGGAAGGGGCACCACCCCGACGTTCGGCTCGATCGTCGCGAAGGGGTAGTTCGCGGCGAGCACGGAGTTCTTGGTCAGGGCGTTGAACATCGTGGACTTGCCGACGTTGGGCAGTCCGACGATTCCGATAGTGAGGGCCACGAGGGCAAGAGTCTAATGCCCGCTCGGACGGGGTCCGCGCGTCTCAGCGCCGACCGACGTCCACGCCGACGGGGTCGGCCTCCGTCAGTAGGGTCAGGCCCACAGTGTCGGCGGACCGGTTCGTCGCCCGCACGAGGGCCACACCGCGGCCCGCGTCGCGGTCGATGCCGACGAGGCTGCGGAAACCCCCGGTCCCGCCGTTGTGCCAGGTGATCTCCCGGCCGTCCTTGGTCGTCGTCAACCAGGCAGCGCCGATCCGCACGCCGGGCCCCGCGAGCCGGGCCACCGGCTCGAGCGCGGAGATCCCGGGGGCGCTGCCGTCGAGCAGTGCGCCGAGCAGGCGCGCGAGATCGTCGGCGGTAGCCCGGATCCCTCCCGCGGGGGCGAGGGCCTCACCGGTCCAGGCGGCCACGGTCCTTCCCCGTCGGCTGGTGCCGGCCACCGAGTGGGGGCCGAGCCCATCCGGCGTCGACGGCACCCGAACGCCGGTCATGCTCAAGGGCTGGGCCAGACGCTCCCGGACGAGTCGCGCATACGGCAGGCCCACTGCCGAGGCCACCGCGTGCCCGAGGAGCATGAACCCCAGGTTCGAGTAGCGTGGACGCGCCCGTCCCGGACGCAGGTCGCGCACCCTGACCAGCAGCTCCGCGAGCGTCTCGCCGTAGGGGTTCTCCCCGTGCGTCATGAGGCGCAGCGTGCGCCGCCAGACATGCCCACCCGGCGCCAACCGTGGCAGGCCGGATCGGTGCGTCGCAAGCGACCCGAGACTGAGGTCGGCGATCGGGCCGTCCCCGACGTCGAGGTGCTCGCCGAGTCTCGTGTCGAGGGTGACCTCCCCGCGATCGATCGCGTCGTGCAGCAGCAGACCGGTCAGGCCCTTGCTCACGGAGCCGATCTCGACGTCGCTCTCGAGGGGGACCCCGCGGGCGGCGACGCGCGCACGACCGTCGGCGACCCTCGCCACAACGAAGGCGTCGCCACCGGTGAGCAGTGCTGAGGTTCGCTCGGCGAGGGCGCCGTCCCCGAGGAGGCTCACGCGGAGCCGTCGGTGAAGCGCACCCGCCGGCTGTCCTCGATGTATGCGGTGCCCGCCGGCTCCTCGGCCGTCACCGCGGCCAGGACCTCGCTGAGCATGGCGGCGGTATAGGGCGCGACGTGGTCGGCCAGCGCCCCGGGTGCGACCCAATGGGCGCCCCGGATCTCACGCCGCAGCAGGGTGGCGTGCTCGAGGATGCCCCCGTCGACGACGCCGAGGTCGAAGAGGCAGAGCAGCGCGTCGTCCCAGCCGCGGTAGGGGGGTAACCAGTTGACGGCGAGCAGTCCGTGCACCGCGACCTCGATCCCCAGCTCCTCGTCGATCTCGCGCACGACGCAGTGTGCGGGGCTCTCCCCGGGGTCGACGACGCCCCCCGGCAGATCCCAGTCCTTCTTGTAGGTGAGCTCGCACAGGAGCACCGACCCATCCGGCGAGCGGAGCACCCCCTGGGCGATGACGCGCTTCTTCGGCAGCCGCTCGTTGAGGATCCGGATCCCGGCGAGGCGCTGGGCCTCGGTGTCGAGAGTGATGCCCTCGGGGAGGTCGCTCATCGAAGCGGCCTCTCCGGCGCCGCGCTCACCCGTCGCATGATCTCGACGCTACACCGCTGTGAGGGAGGTGGCACCGGTCCGACTTCCCCACGCGAACTCATCCTTCACCACGCAAATCAACCGTGGTGAACGAACGGTTTCCCGGATGGGGAGAGAAAGGCGAGACTCCTCAGTCGGCGTCGGCGTCGGCGTCGTGGACGAGCCGGCCCCCGACGTACGTGCGCTGCACGCGGGTGAGGCCGATCTCGTCGGCGGGCCCCGCATACGGGTCGCGGTCGAGGACGACGAGGTCGGCGAGCGCGCCCGCGCGGATGACGCCGGTGTCGTCGAGGTGGTTCACCCAGGCCGACCCGGCGGTGTATGCGGTGAGCGCCGTCCCGAGGTCGATCGCCTGGTGCGGGAGGAACGGCTCGTAGGGATCATCGGGGGCACCGGGCTCCTCGTGACCGGGCGGGGTCGTCCGGTTGACGGCGACGTGGATGGCCGCCCAGGGGTCGGGCGTGGAGACCGACCAGTCGCTGCCCGCCGCGAGTACCGCACCCGAACGGTGCAGGTCGCCGAAGGGGTACTGCCACGAGGACCGGGGCTCGCCGAGGAACGGCAGGGTCAGCTCGACCATCTGCGGCTCGAGCGTGGCCCACAGCATCTGCAGGTTGGCCGCCACACCCAGGTCACGGAAGCGCGGAACATCCTCCGGGTGGATGACCTGGAGGTGGGCGATGTGGTGGCGCAGGTCGTTCGGCCCGTGCGCCGCCCGCGCCGCCGCGACGGCGTCCAGACACTCGCGGACGGCCCGGTCGCCGATCGCGTGGAAGTGGACCTGGAAGCCGTCGTCGTCGAGCGCGGTGACCGCCTCGCTGAGCAGCCCGGGCTCGACGAACGAGATGCCCGAGTTGTCGGTGGGGTGCCCATGGCCGTCGCAGTACGGCTCGAGCATGGCGGCCGTGTAGTTCTCGGCCACACCGTCCTGCATGATCTTCACCGAGGTGGCGCGGAACCGCCCGTGCGTGAACGCCTCCCGCCGTTCCCGCAGCGCCTCGAGCTGCTCGAGCCCGGCACCGCGGTCCCACCACAGCGCCCCGACGACACGTCCGGTGAGCGACCCGTCGCGGGCCGCGTCGAGATAGGCGTGCGCCGGGTCGCCCGCGTCGCCGTAGGCTCCGACGATCGCGTCCTGCCAGGCCGTCACGCCGAGGGAGTGCAGGTACCGCTGCCCGAGCAGCAGCGCCTCGCGCATCTCCCGCGCCGAGGTCTTCGGCAGAAGCCGGTTCACGAGCGACATCGCGCCCTCGTGGAGGGTCCCGGTCGGCTGACCCGAGGCATCGCGCTCGATCCGGCCGTCGGCCGGGTCGGGAGTGTGGCGCTCGATGCCCGCGAGACGCAGGGCTACCGTGTTGACCCACGCCCCGTGCCCGTCGCGGTTGGCCAGGAAGACGGGCCGGTCGGCGACGACCGCGTCCAGCGCCGCCGCAGTCGGGGTCCCGCCGGGGAAGGCGGCCATCGCCCAGCCCCCGCCGAGGATCCACGGTGCATCCGGGTGAGCCTGCGCATACACACCGATGCGGTCGAGGTATGCGTCGGCCGTGACGTCGTCGGCCAGGTTGCACCGCATGAGGTCGAGACCGCCCCACACGGGGTGGACGTGCGCATCCTGGAAGCCCGGGACGAGCAGGCGGCCGGAGAGGTCGACCACCTCGGTGCGTGGCCCCGTCAGGTCCGTCACCCACGGGTCGCCCTGGTGACCGACGGCGACGATCCGGTCGCCGCGCACGGCCACGGCGCTCGCCCGCTCACGCGTGGCTGAGGCCGTGAACACGGGGCCGCCCCGCAGGATGAGATCGGCGGAGGCTTCTGCGGTCATCAGTTTCCTGTCATCGTGCGGGCGATCTGGGTGTCGCTGTCCCCCGCGCGGCGCAGGACCAGCCAGACGAGGACGAGCGAGAGCAGCGTGAGCAGGAGCATGATCGTCGAGACGGCGGCGATCTCGGGGCGCAGTCCGCTGCGCAGCGCGCTGAGGACGTAGACCGGCCAGGGCGTCGTCCCCGACACCTGGACGAACGCGGAGATGATCGTGTTGTCGAGGCTGAGCGTGAACGCGAGCAGGCCGCCGGCGAGGACGGCCGGCATCGCGAGCGGCAGCGTGATCCGCCGGAACGTCGTCCACGGTGAGGCGTACAGGTCCGCCGAGGCCTCCTCGAGCTGCGCGTCGAGGCCGACGAGCCTCGCTCGCACGATGTAGGCGACCACCGCAGTCGAGAACAGCGAGTGCCCGACGACGAGGCGGACGACGCCGTTGTCGAAGATGCCGAGCCCGACGTCCTGGCCGAGGAAGACCAGCCACGGCAGCAGTGCGACGGCGTCCACGATCTCCGGCGTCACCGAGACGAGGAGCAGCAGGAGGACGAACCAGAACACCCATCGGCCGGGGCGCCGGGCCATGGCCACGCCGGCCAGGGTCCCGAGGGCGGTGGCGAGCACGGCCGCGATCGCGCCGGTCTGGATCGAGACGATGACCGCCGAGCGGATCTGCGGACGCTCGACGATGGCCCGGAACGGGGTGAAGCCGAACTCGGTGAAGGCAACCAGCAGCCGGCCCTCGTTGAAGGAGTACAGGATGATCACGACGATCGGCAGGAACAGGAACGCGAAGACCAGGACGCCCCACGCATACAGCAGGTAGTCCGTGAGCGTCCGGTGCTCCCCCGACCCGCTCACGTCCGGGCCTCCGCGGGCGGGAGGTCCGCGAGCCGCAGCCGCCGGTGCCGGGCGAACGGCCAGGAGACGAGGTATGCCATGGCCGCCCCCACGAGAACGGTCACCGCGATCACGAGGATGAGCAGGACGGCCATGGCCGACCCCAGCGCCCAGTTCTGCGCGGCCTGGAACTGGCTGGCCACGAGCTGGCCGACCATGTTGCCGCGGGCTCCGCCGAGGACCGTGGCCGTGATGTAGTCCCCCATGAGCGGGATGAAGACGAGTAGGACCCCGGCGATGATGCCCGGACGGGCCATCGGGAGCGTCACCTGGGTGAACGTGCGCCACCGGTCGGCGCCCAGGTCCTTGCTCGCCTCACGCAGCGCCGGACCCACCCGGTCGAAGGCGACGAAGAGCGGCAGGATCATCAGCGGCAGATAGTTGTAGACCACGCCGAGCAGGACTGCGGGTCTGGTGTAGAGGATCGCGAGGGGGCCGTCCCGCAGACCGACGGACTGGAGCAGCCCGGACAGCCAGCCCTCCGGGGCGAGGATGACCTGCCAGCCGATGGTGCGCACGAGGAAGTTCGTCCAGAAGGGGACGATGACGAGCGCGAGCAGGAAGACGCGCCGGTTCGGCGAGACCTTGACCGCCATCCAGTAGGCCATCGGGATCGCGATGAGGAGGCAGATCAGGGTGCCGAGAATCCCCACCCGCAGGGTGTTGATGAACGTGGTGAAGAAGGTCGGGGAGAGCGCCTCCCGGTACCGGTCCAGCGACAGCACATCCGTGGCATGCGTGCCGAAGAGCCCCGGTTTGTAGCCGAAGCTGAAGTAGACGACCGTCGCGACGGGCAGGACGAAGAACGTGACCAGCCACGCCCACGCCGGGATCGCGAGGAGGAACCTGGGTCTGGGCACGGGCAGCTCAGGCGCCTGCGGCGGCCTTGGTCCTGTTCCAGATGTCGACGATCCGCTGCTGGGCCGAGTTGACCTCGCCCTCCTGCATGGTCGCGACCTGCTCGTCGGTGAAGAAGACCAAGTCGAGCATCTCGAGCCCGGCCTCCTGGGCACGAGCCTCGACGTCCGCCGCGCCGGTGTGGTAGCCGATGTAGTCGACCTGGTCGATGACCTGGTCGGGGTGCAGGACGAAGTCGATGAAGGCGTGGGCCGCCTCGATGTTCGGCGCGCCCTTGGCGATACACCAGTTGTCCATCCACAGCTCGGTCGCGGGCGCGCCGAGCACCCAGGTCCAGCGCTCGGGCTCCGGGCTCTCCATGATGCCGATCCGGGCGTCGCCGTTCCACGACTGCATGAGCACGTGGGTGCCCTGCGGGATCGCCGAGCCGCCCGGGTAGGAGTCGAAGGCGGCGATATGCGGCGCCATGTCGTTGACGAGGAAGTCCTCGGCCGCCTGCAGGTCGGCCTCGTCCTCGGTCGTCCAGTCGATCCCGTTGGCCCAGAAGTAGATCCCGGTGAGCTCGGCCGGGTCGTCGAGCAGGGACGTTCGGCCGCTGGCCTCGTTCTGGGCGGCGTCGATGAAGTCGTTCCACGTGGTCAGCTCGCGGGTGATGACAGTGTTGTCGTAGACGAACCCGGTCGTGCCCCACGCCTTGCAGATCGACCACTGGTTCTCCGGGTCCCAGGCCCGGCCGAGGAAGTTCTCGTCCATGTGCTCGAGGTTGGGGATCAGGTCCTTGTTGAGCGGCTCGAGCAGGTCGTTCTCGATCATCTGCGGGATGAACTGGCCGGTCGGGACGACGATGTCGTAGCCACTGGTCCCGCGGGCTGCGACGAGCTTGGCGATGAGCTCCTCGTTGGAGTTGAACGAGTCGAGCGAGATGGTCGGTCCCAGCTCGGAGGTGAAGCGCTCGAGCACGTCGGGGCTGTCGTAGTCACCCCACGTGTAGATCGACACCGAGTCCTCGAGGTCACCGCCGGTGGCTCGCGGGGTCGCCGTCCCGGTGCCGGTGGCGGTCGACCCCGACTCCTCACCTCCGCAGGCGCTGAGCACGGTGGCGCCGCCGAGTGTCGCGGCAACGGTGAGGAACCCACGGCGGGTCAGCTCGGATCTGATTCTCGGAGCCGCACTGGAGTGCGCGAGCACGCGGACGGGGCGAGGGCGGGAGGCACGAGACATGGGATCTCCTTGATGGTGGCAGGTTCAGGACGGCGGAGTTCAGGACGGCACTGGGTCGGTGGTGGCCGTCCCGGCGGGGGCCCGGTCGGGGGCGAACAGGTGGACGCTGTCGGAGGACCACGAAGCGGTGACGGTCGTTCCGGTTCGAACGCTGGGTGCCGCCGGCGTGGGAATGCGACTGACCAGACTCGTCGTGCCGATCGACGCCGGAACCTCGACGACGAACTGCATCGTCTCCCCGAGGTGCGCGACCCCCGCGAGCCGTCCGGAGACCGAGTTCTCCGTGGGGCCACCCTCGGCGGTCGCGGGGCCGAGAGAGACGTACTCGGGACGGATCGCCGCTCGTACCCGTCCCGGACGCACCTGCTCGGTCTCGGTCCGGCGGGTGCTGCGCAGTCGGACCGGGCCCGCGTGGACCAGGCCGTCGGCTCCGAGCGTGCCCTCGATGAAGTTCTGTTGCCCGACGAAGCCGGCGACGAACGCGGAGGCGGGTCGCGCATACACCTCGTCGGCCGTGTCGAGCTGCTCGATCCGGCCGGCCCGCATGATCGCGATCCGGTCCCCCATCGAGAGCGCCTCGTGCTGGTCGTGGGTGACGAACACGAACGTCGTCCCGAGGCGGGACTGGAGGAGCTTGAGCTCGATCTGCATCTCCTCGCGCAGCTGCCGGTCCAGCGCGCCGAGCGGCTCATCGAGGAGCAGGACGGACGGCTTGTTGACCAGCGCGCGGGCGAGCGCCACGCGCTGCTGCTGCCCGCCCGACATCTGTGCCGGCTTCCGGTCGGCGAACGAGCGCATCTGCACCATGTCAAGCGCCTCGGCGACGCGTTCGCGGATCTCGGCGCGCGGCGTCCGTTGCTGGTGCAGGCCGTAGGCGACGTTCTCGGCGACGTTCATGTGGGGGAACAGCGAGTAGTTCTGGAAGACGGTGTTGACGTGGCGCCGGTGCGGGGGAACTCCCCGAACGCCCTCACCGCTGATCCGGATCTCACCCTCGTCGGGGTGCTCGAAGCCCGCGATCATCCGCAGGGTGGTCGTCTTGCCGCACCCCGACGGGCCGAGGAGGGCGATGAACTCCCCGGGCTCGATGGCCAGGTCCAGCCGGTCCACCGCGACAGCGTGGCCGAAGCGCTTGGTGACGCCGATCAGCTCCACCGCGCCGGCGCGACCGCGCTCGCCCGAGCTGCCTCGGGGTCCGGCACCGGTCGGCACGGTCGGTGCGGGGTCCTGCGGCGCGTCGGTCACATCACTCTCCGGGTTCGGGGCCGTGAGTCACGGTACTTGCGGAATCTGCGCAGGTGGTGGATTTCGAGTAACAGATTCGTTGCCCTCCTCGATCGCGGCACGTGAATGCGTCGCCTGCGTCACGTGCAGCCGTGGATCCGCGATCGACGCGCCGGTCGGGGTCGGGGGCGATGTCGGAGCAGTCTGTCAGGCTCGTCGCCATGACACCGGTCGAGACATCGTGGACGACGACCGCGCCCCTCGTTGTGGTCGGAGCGCTGCTGGTGGGCTGCCTGCTCGGCGGTGCCATGACCTGGTGGACGATGCGACTGCGCGCCGAGCGCGACCTCGCCGCCGCGGAGACCGAGCGTGACCTGCTGCGCGACCGCGTGGGCGACCTGGAGCACGCGCTCGACGCCGACGACCGCACTGCGGCCCTGCTCGCGCCGCTCGGCGAGACCGTGGCGCGCGTGGAGCGGCAGGTCGGAGCGCTGGAGCGAGACCGCGTGTCGCAGTACGCCGACCTCGCTGCGACGATTCGCGGAGTGCAGACGACGACCGGCGAGCTGGGGCGGGCGACCCATTCACTCGCCGGGTCGCTGCACTCGGCCAACGTGCGTGGGGCGTGGGGCGAGGTGCAGCTCCGCCGGGTTCTCGAGCATGCCGGGATGCTCGAGCGGGTCGACTTCGACACTCAGGTGCGCGCGGTCGGCTCTAACGGGCGCGGAGTCCGCCCGGATGCCGTCGTCCGGCTGCCGGGAGACAAGATTCTCGTCGTCGACGCGAAGGCCCCGATGCGGGCGTTCCTCCAGGCCCAGGGTGATGAGGTCGCAGCCGAGGACCGCACCCGCCTGCACGCGGAGCACGCCGCTGCGCTCACCGGACATGTGCAGGCCCTGTGCGCGAAGGAGTACTGGTCGGCCTTCGAGACGACGCCCGAGATGGTGGTCTGTTTCGTGCCGACGGAGGCGATGCTGTCCGCGGCGCTGGCCGCCGACCCGTCCTTGCACGAGACCGCCATGCGCAGTCGGGTCGTCCTCGTCGGGCCGGGGTCGCTGTTCGCGCTGCTGCGGACCGTGGCGTTCACGTGGCAGCAGGACGCTCTGAGCGCCAACGCGCGTGAGCTGCTCACCCTCGGCCGCGAGCTGCACACCCGGCTCGCCACCCTCGGCGGTCACGTCGGCGCGATGGGCGCGTCCTTGTCGCGGAGCATCGAGAGCTACAACCGGCTCGTCGGGGCTCTCGAGGCGCGGGTCCTGGTGACGGCGCGTCGCTTCCATGACCTGGAACTCGTGGAAGACCGGATCGAGGCTCCTGTGCCGATCGAGACCGGCCCGCGACCGCTCACGGCTCTCGAGCTCCTCGACGAGGTCAGCGCGCCGGACCGCCGGCCGGAGCTGCTCGTCGACGGGACCGTGAGCGACCGGCCCGACTCCGACGACGCGGATCGCGGTCTCGCGAGCGGCTGACCCGCTTGGGGCCATGAGCGGCATGCTAACCCGGCGCCATCCCGCGCCTCCGGCACAACCCCGACAGCCCACCACATCAGCAGGATGCCAACCCGGCGCCATCCCGCGCCTCCGGCACACCCCCGGCAGCCCGCCACATCAGCAGCATGCCGAACGCGCGCGGTGATCAGCGCAGTGAGCTTGCGAAGCTCGCGTCGTGGGTCATCTTGTCCGACATGCCGGCGGCCTTGAGATCGCGACGGATCTCGGTCGGCAACGAGAAGGTCAGCGTCTCCTCTGCGGCGATGACCGGCCGGACGTCCGCATAGCCGCGCTCGCCCAGGTAGTCCAGCACGCCCCGGACGAGGATCTCCGGCACGGAGGCGCCACTGGTCACTCCGACGGTGGTGACCCCGTCGAGCCACGACTCGTCGATCTCGTCCGCGAAGTCGACGAGGTGCCCGGCGCGCGAACCGTGCTCGAGCGCCACCTCGACGAGGCGGACGGAGTTCGACGAGTTGCGGGATCCGACCACGATCATCAGGTCGCACTCGGCCGCCATCTGCTTGACCGCGAGCTGACGGTTCTGGGTCGCATAGCAGATGTCGTCGCTCGGCGGATCCTGCAGCGAGGGGAACTTCTCGCGCAGGCGTCGCACGGTCTCCATGGTCTCGTCCACCGACAGCGTCGTCTGCGAGAGCCACACGACCTTGTCCGGGTCGCGGACCGTCACGTTCTCGACGTCATCCGGCCCGTCGACGAGGGTGATGTGGTCTGGCGCCTCCCCGGAGGTTCCCACGACCTCCTCGTGCCCCTCGTGACCGATGAGCAGGATGTCGTAGTCGTCGTCGGCGAACCGGATCGCCTCTCGGTGAACCTTGGTGACGAGCGGGCAGGTCGCGTCGATCGTGCGCAGGCTCAGCTGCCGGGCCTCCTCGTGCACCACCGGGGCGACACCGTGAGCGGAGAAGATCACCGTCGCACCCTCGGGAACCTCGTCGGTCTCCTCGACGAAGATCGCGCCGCGGCGCTCCAAGGTCTGGACGACGTGCTTGTTGTGCACGATCTGCTTGCGCACATAGACGGGGGCGCCATAGAGATCGAGGGCTTTCTCGACGGTGACGACGGCCCGGTCCACCCCGGCGCAGTATCCACGCGGGGCGGCCAGGAGCACTTGCTTGGTCGGCTGGTCAGGCGTGGCAGACATACGCTCCATCGTACGTGGCCGCACGGTGGCCCCCGCCCGGCCACCGGCGGCGCCCCTTTCCCGGTGAGCAGGGTGGATGAACCACGTCACATCGGCCGCGACGGGCTGTCAGCGCCCATGCCTAGAGTGGCTCGGGTGATCAGCACGCTGGCCGTCTCGGGATACCGGTCGCTGCGTGAGGTCGTGGTCGGTCTCGGCCGCCTCACCGTGGTGACCGGCCCCAACGGCAGCGGAAAGTCGAGCCTCTACCGCTCACTCCGACTGCTCGGCGACTGCGCCCAAGGCCACGTCGTGGGGTCACTCGCGCGCGAGGGCGGTCTGCAGTCGGCGCTGTGGGCCGGGCCGGAAACCCTCAGTGGGGCCCGCCGCGGACACGATGTCGAGGGCACGAGACGTCGAGGGCCGGTCAGCCTCCTGCTCGGCTTCTCCACCCAGCCCGGCCACGAGTCGAGCGGCTCGGATCCGGCGGCGGGCTTCGGCTACCTCGTCGATCTCGGTCTGCCGGTTCCGCAGGAGTCGTCGGCCTTCAACCGCGACCCACAGGTCAAGCGCGAGCTCATCTGGAGTGGACCGACCGCCCGGCCCGGCGCCATCCTCGTCCAGCGTCGCGGCGGCACGGTGGCCACGCGCGACGGACGTGGCTGGAGCGACCTCGTGACGGGCCTCTCCTCGGCCGCCAGTCTGATGACCGAGGTGGCGGACCCGCACCGCGCACCAGAGGTCCTCTCGGTCCGCGACCGGATCCGCTCCTGGCGCTTCTACGACGGCTTCCGCACCGACGTCGACGCCCCCGTCCGCAGGCCGCAGGTCGGGACCCGCACCGACGTCCTGGCCGGCGACGGAGGTGACCTCGCCGCGGCGATCCAGACGATCCAGGAGATCGGCGACGGCGCGGCCCTGCACGACAGCGTGGCGGACGCCTTCGACGGCGCTCGCGTCGCGGTGCTCTGGGACGGCGGGCTGTGCGAGGTCGCCCTCCATCAGCGCGGGATGCTCCGACCGCTGCGGTCCGGAGAGCTCTCCGACGGCACGATCCGCTACCTCGCGCTGATCGCCGCACTGCACACCCCCCGCCCACCGACGCTCATGGTCCTCAACGAGCCGGAGACGAGCCTGCATCCAAACCTCGTGCCGGCGCTCGCGCGGCTCATCACCCGGGCGGCCCGCGACACACAGGTCGTCGTCGTGACACACTCGGCTCCTCTCGTGGAGGCGCTCGACGACGCCGGCCGGGATACGCTCCGGGACGACATCCGCTCGGTCTCCCTCGTCAAGGATCTCGGCGAGACCCGCATCGAAGGGCAGGGACTGTTGACGACCCCGCAGTGGCATTGGGGCTCCCGGTGACGCCTTCCCTGCCCGAGCGCGCAGCGGACACGACGGCCGACCAGCCCTGGCCCCTGCGGCTGCTGTCGATGAAGGTAGGCGACTACATCGACAAGATGTCGGTCGTCTGGGTCGAGGGCCAGGTCGTCCAGCTGAACCGCAGACCGGGTTCGTCGATGGCGTTCCTGACCCTGCGCGACGCCGATGTCGACATGTCCTTCTCGGTCGCCATCCGGGTCACCGCCCTCGACGCCATGCCTCCACTGCAGCAGGGCGCTCGGGTCGTCACCCAGGTCAAGCCGGTCTTCTGGGCCCAGCGGGGGAGCCTCACCCTCGATGCCCGCCAGATCCGACCGGTCGGGGTCGGTGAGCTCCTCGCCCGCATCGAGTACCTCAAGACGACTCTCGCCTCCGAAGGGCTCTTCGACGCCTCCCGCAAGCGCACCCTGCCCTTCCTGCCCAGGACAGTGGGCCTGATCTGCGGCCGGGGCAGCGCCGCGGAGCGTGACGTCGTCGAGAACGCCCGTCGCCGATGGCCGGCCGTCCGCTTCGACATCCGCACGGTCGCCGTGCAGGGCGCCAACGCCGTGCCCGAGGTGGTGACGGCCCTGCAGGCCTTGGACGGCACGGAGGAGGTGGACGTCATCGTCATCGCCCGTGGCGGCGGCTCGGTCGAGGACCTTCTCCCGTTCAGCAACGAGGCCCTGCTGCGCGCGGTCTCCGCAGCACGCACCCCCGTCGTGAGCGCGATCGGCCACGACGTGGACACCCCTCTGCTCGACCACGTGGCCGACCTCCGGGCGAGCACCCCGACCGACGCGGCGAAGGCCGTGGTTCCGGACGTCCGGCTGGAGGTCGCAACGATCACGGCATCCCGTGGTCGGATGCAGGCCGCGCTCGGAGGACGGCTGCGCCACGAACGCGCCGGACTCGCGGCCATCAGGTCACGGCCCGTGCTCACCGCGCCCGGCGCATACCTCAGTCTACAGCGGGACGAGCTGACCGCCGGCTGGGCGAGGGCGCGCTCGAGTCTGACCCGCCGCCTCGAGCGGGAACGCGACCGGATCGAGCACCTGCGCCGCACCGCGCGGGTCCTCTCGCCCGAGTCGACGATCGAGCGCGGGTATGCGCTGGTCACCACCGCGGACGGCGAGGTCGTCACCTCCCCCGACCAGGTCGGGGGAGGCGACCTGCTCCGGGTGCGGGTCGCGGCCGGGGACTTCGCCGCAACGGTCGCGGACGCCGACGACACACGCCGGTGACCAGACGATGACGCACACGCAGGCGCAGACGATGACCCACACGCAGACGAAGGAGAGCCGACATGAACAGCCCTGACGGGTCCGAAGACCGCCCGGTCGAGGAGCTCAGCTACGAGGAGGCCAAGGATGAGCTCGTGACGATCGTCGCCACGCTCGAGAGCGGGTCGGCGTCCCTCGAGGAGTCCATGCGCCTGTGGGAGCGCGGGGAGGCGCTTGCCGGGCACTGCACGAAGTGGTTGGACGAGGCCCAGGCCGCCGTGGAGCGCGGCGCCGACGAGAGCTGACAGCGGCTGGGCGAGACGCGACCTCAGCCAGGGAGTCCTACGGGGCCGGGACCGGTCCGAGCGACGCCGCGAACCGCTCCATCTCCTCCCATGACGCCGTGCCCGTGACGACGGTCGTCATCTCGCCCGGCCCGCCGCGGTCGACGAGGGACCGCTGCACCTTGCCGGTGCGGTCGTACTGCGTCCACGACCGTCCGGCGACCTCGAGCTCGCCCACCTCTGGGGAGCGGTTGACCTGCGTCGTCACCCAGGCGTCGGTCGCGTCGAGGGTCTGTTGCAGGGCCGCGTAGTCGCCGGAGGGAGTCTGGAAGCCGGCGTGCCAGGTCATCAGCCCGTCGGTGCTGCGGCGGTACTGCGCCCGGGTCGCAACCCACCCCTCGGGCAGGTCGCGCGGCACGACGAGACTCCAGCCGGTCGACCCCTCGATCTGCTGAGCCGTCGCCACCGCGTCGACGTCAGGGGTCTCTGGCTGCACCTGCGGGAACATCAACGCGATCACCGCCATGATCGCGCCGATGACGAGCAGCGAGCGCACCATGTTGGCGACCGAGCCACTGGCATACGCGCTGACCCGCTGTGGTGCCGAGACCCGCTGCGGTGGCTCTCCACCGGAACCGGCGGGCGTCGTCGGCCGGACCTCGGCTGGTGCGGGGTGCTCGCTCACCCGTCCATTGTCGCCGATGTCGAGCCACTACGATCGGAGCCATCGTGGTGACGCCACCCGACCGCCCTTCCCGGCACCGCCCCTTCAGTACAGACCACCAGACAGCAAGGCTCTCGATGCCCAAGCCGCGAATCCTCGTCATCGGCGAGGCTCTGATCGACATCGTCCGCGAGTCGGCCGGCGCTCACGTCGAGCACGTCGGCGGAAGTCCCGCCAACGTCGCCGTGGGACTGGCCCGCCTGGACCACCCCGTGCGGTTCGCGACCGCCCTCGGACGCGACCAGCGCGGTGAGCGCATCGCGGCGCATCTGCGCGAGCGGGGTGTGCGGCTCACCAAGGGCAGCTTCACGTCGCATCCGACCTCCACCGCCCAGGTGACCTTCGACGCCGACCGCAACGCGAGCTACGAGTTCGACATCCACTGGAACCTCGCGCCCGTCAAGGTCGGAGCCCGGGACGTGCACATCCACGCGGGCTCGCTGGCCACGGCACTCGAGCCCGGTGGTGCCCGGTGCCGGACCGCGATGGCGGACCACCGGGAGACGGCGACCGTGTCCTACGACCCGAACATCCGCCCCGGCATCATGGGTGACCTCGACGCCATCCGCACCGGGGTCGAGGAGCTGCTCGGTGTCGTGGACGTCGTCAAGGCGAGCAGCGACGACGTCGAGCTGCTCTACCCGGACCGTGACGTCCTCGACGTGATCGACCACTGGGTCGACCTCGGGCCCGCGCTCGTCGTGCTCACCCGGGGCGCCGACGGGGTGACCTTCCGGACCAGGCACGACAGCCCCGAGGCCCTCCCCACGCGGGCCGGGGCGGTGGTTGACACGGTCGGCGCCGGCGACTCGTTCATGGCCGGGCTGCTGTCCGGCCTGCTGAGTCTGGGCCTCATCGGCGGGCCTGAGGGCAGAGCGGCACTGGAGTCGGCGACGACCGAGGCCGTCCGCCCGGCGATCGAGCGGGGTCTGGCCTGCAGCGCGGTGACCGTGGGGTACGCCGGCGCCTACGCGCCCAGCCTGGACGAGCTCTAGCGCCCGGTTTCGTCATGCTCATCCCCGTGACGCCGAGAGAGGACGACCATGCCTGACTTCGCCTACACCGACCTGCTGCCGCTGGGAGCGGACGAGACTCCCTACCGCCGACTCTCGACCGAGGGGGTCGAGGTCATGCCCGGACCGGACGGCCAGGACTTCCTCCGGGTCGACCCCGCTGCGCTGACCCTCCTGGCCGAGACGGCGATGCACGACATCGCGCACTACCTTCGACCGGGGCACCTGGCGCAGCTGCGGACCATCCTCGACGACCCGGAGGCGAGCAGCAACGACAAGTTCGTGGCTCTCGACCTGCTCAAGAACGCCAACATCGCGGCGGGCGGCATCCTCCCGATGTGCCAGGACACCGGCACCGCGATCATCATGGGCAAGCGCGGCCAGCGGGTGCTCACCGACGGCCCCGACGAGGTGCCGCTCAGTCGCGGTGTCTACGACGCATACACGACCCTGAACCTGCGCTACTCGCAGATGGCGCCGGTGACCATGTGGGACGAGCGCAACACCGGGTCGAACCTGCCAGCCCAGATCGAGCTGTACGCCGACACCGCACCCGGCCATGAGACGACCTACAAGTTCCTGTTCATGGCCAAGGGCGGCGGCTCGGCGAACAAGTCGTTCCTGTTCCAGGAGACCAAGGCGATCCTCAACCCCGAGTCGATGCTGCGGTTCCTCGACGAGAAGCTGCGCGGCCTCGGGACCGCCGCCTGTCCGCCGTACCACCTGGCCATCGTCATCGGCGGCACGAGCGCCGAGTTCGCCCTCAAGACGGCCAAGTATGCGTCGGCCCGCTACCTCGACACCCTCCCCACGAGCGGGGACGCCGCGACCGGGCACGCCTTCCGCGACGTCGAGCTCGAGCAGGAGGTGCTCGAGATCACCCGGCTCACCGGGATCGGCGCGCAGTTCGGAGGCAAGTACTTCTGCCACGACGTGCGCGTCGTCCGCCTCCCCCGGCACGGCGCCTCGCTTCCGGTCGCGATCGCCGTATCGTGCTCGGCGGACCGCCAGTGCCTCGGCAAGATCACCCCCGAGGGGGTGTTCATCGAGCAGCTGGAGACCGACCCCGCCCGGTTCCTCCCCGAGCAGACCGACGACTCCCTCGACGGGCACGCCACCGAAGCCGTCGGCGCGTCGTCCACCGGGCAGGGCGCGGTCGTCGAGATCGACCTCAACCAGCCGATGGAGCGGATCCTCGCCGAGCTGACCAGACACCCGGTCAAGACGCGGCTGTCCCTCTCGGGCCCGCTCGTCGTCGCCCGGGACATCGCACACGCCAAGATCAAGGAGCGCCTCGACGCCGGTGAGCCGATGCCGGACTATCTGCGGGACCACCCGGTCTACTACGCGGGGCCGGCCAAGACACCCCAGGGCATGGCGAGCGGCTCGTTCGGCCCGACGACAGCGGGGCGGATGGACTCCTACGTCGACCGGTTCCAGGCGGCCGGCGGTTCGATGGTCATGCTGGCCAAGGGCAACCGCAGCCAGCAGGTCACGGACGCGTGCAAGACCCACGGCGGCTTCTACCTCGGCTCGATCGGCGGCCCGGCGGCCCGCCTGGCGCAGGACTGCATCAAGAGTGTCGAGGTCCTCGAGTACCCCGAGCTCGGCATGGAGGCGATCTGGCGGATCGAGGTCGAGGACTTCCCCGCCTTCATCGTCGTCGACGACAAGGGCAACGACTTCTTCGCATCGGTCACCAAACCCGTGGCCTTCACCATCACCACCCGACCCGGACTGGAGCAGCAGCGATGACGCCCTCGACGAGCACCACCGCAGATCCCCGCCCGCAGAACCCCACCGAGGCCTGGGCCGCACTGGCGGCCGGCAACGCCCGCTTCATGGCCGACGAGCAGAAGCATCCGCACCAGGACGTCCACCGGCGCAGCAGGCTCGCGGCCGAGCAGAAGCCGTTCGCCATCTTCTTCGGCTGCGCGGACTCCCGGGTGGCGGCCGAGATCATCTTCGACCAGGGCCTCGGCGATCTCTTCGTGGTGCGCACGGCAGGGCACGTCGTGGACCCCAGCGTCCTCGGCTCCCTCGAGTTCGGGGTCGGCGTCCTCGGCTGTCCCCTCATCGTCGTACTAGGCCACGACTCGTGCGGAGCGGTGCGCGCGGGCATCACCTCGGTCGAGACCGGCGAGCTCCCCCCGGGATTCCTCCGCGACATCGTCGAGCGGGTCACGCCCAGCGTCCTGGCCGCCACCCGACACGGACGCACGAGCGTCGAGGAGATCCAGCGCGAGCACGTCGCCGAGACGGCCCGGCTCCTGGCGAGCCGGTCCACCCTCATCCACGATCGGGTGGAAACCGGCAGCCTGGCCATCGTCGGCGCCGAGTACGCCCTCGCCGATGGGCGGGTGCGCGTCGTGGAGTCGGTCGGAGAGGTCGAGACCGGCTCCACCGGGGGATGACGTCCGACGCTGCCGTCACGGTCTCCTCGATCTCCGTCTTCCCGGTCAAGAGCACCGCCGGACGCAGCCTCGACGAGGTCGCCGTCGCGGCCGAGGGTCTCGTCGACGACCGTCGGTGGATGGTCGTCGACGGGTCCGGGGAGAGTCGTACCGCCCGGCGGGACCGTGCCTTGCTCACCGTTGCGGCCACCCCCCTCGCCGGTGGGCTCCGGCTCGAGAGCCGATCCGCGGAACGCGAGCCGCTCGAGGTGACCGAGCCGACCGGCGCCTCTGTGCCGGTGACCGTCCATGGCCGGCCGCTCCACGGCATACCGGCCCCTCCCGAGGCGAGCGAGTGGATCGGAGCGGCCATCGGCCGACCGGACAGCACGCTCGTGCACATCGCCCGACCCCGCCCGCTCAACCCTGCCCACTCCCGAGCCGGGGACCGGACCGCGTTCGCCGACGCCTACCCGGTCACGCTCGCGACGACGGCGTCGCTGCGCCGTTTGCAGGACTGGGTGACCGAGACCGCGCTCGAGCGTGGTGAGGACCCCGTGCGCCTGGACATGGAACGGTTCCGGCCCAACCTCGTCATCGACGGTGAGCTCGAACCCTTCGTCGAGGACGGCTGGACGACCGTATGCGTCGGAGACGTGCCCTTCGACGTCGCCAAGTGCATCGACCGCTGCGTGCTGACGACGGTCGACCCCCGAACCCTCGAGTCGGGACCGGAGCCGATACGCACCCTCGCCCGACACCGGTCCTGGGACGGCGCGACGTGGTTCGGGATCCAGCTCATCCCGAGGGGCGCCGGCGTGGTCCGCGTCGGCGACGAGGTGAGCGGCATCGACGACGAAACGACCTGACCGGGTGACATGAGGAATCGCTCAGGTCGTCGTTGACGCCGGCGCGCGCATGGGGTCGGATGAGCCATCGGTCCGGCTTCGACGACGCAGCGGAGGTCCCCCATGCAAGTTCCCGCACCCTTCGAGTACGAGCGGGCGGAGAGCGTCTCGCACGCCATCGCGCTCCTGGAGCGCCTCGGGGACGAGGCCCGCGTCGTCGCCGGCGGCCACAGCCTCCTGCCGATGATGAAGCTGCGCCTGGCCGCACCCGAGTACCTCGTCGACATCAACGATCTGAGCGACGAACTCGGCTACATCACCGTCGAGTCGGACGTGGTCCGCGTGGGCGCGCTCGTCCGGCACGCCGCGATGCTCGCCCACGACGGGCTCGCGGAGCACTTTCCCATCATCCGGGACGCCGAACATCTCATCGCCGACCCGGTCGTGCGCAACTGGGGAACCCTCGGTGGGTCGCTGTGCCAGTGCGACCCGTCGGAGGACCTGTCGTCGGTCTGCCTCGCCCTGGACGCCGAGTGCGTCATCACGGGCAGCGGCGGTCAGCGGGTCGTGCCGATGGCCGACTTCGCGGTCGGTCCCTACCAGACCGCTGTCGGGGAGGCCGAACTGCTGACGGAGGTGCGGTTCCCGATCCGCCCCGGGAGCTCGAGTGCCTACCAGAAGGTCAAACGGCGTGCCGGGGACTGGCCGGTGGCCGCCAGCGGCGTCGCGGTCCGGCTCGACGGAGGCACCGTGATAGACGCGCGCATCGCTCTCACCGCCCTGGGGGTGGACGACGCGGTCGACGCGACCGAGGCTCTCGTGGGACGACCTCCGAGCGAGGAGGCCTTCGCCGCCGCCGCAGCGATCGCCACGCAGGTCAGCCGACCGGTGGACGACGCCCGCGGGAGCGCCGAGTACAAGCGCCACCTGGCTGGGGAGCTCACCGTCCGTGCCCTGCGCAGCGCCGTCTCGCGCGCCCTCTCGACGACCGTGAACTGAGGAAGGATCGACCATGCAGGTGACCATGACCGTCAACGGCGACGAGGTGACGCGCGACGTCGAGCCGCGGATGCTGCTCGTGCATTTCCTGCGGGATGCCCTCTCCCTCACCGGAACGCACTGGGGCTGCGACACGAGCAACTGCGGGACCTGTGTCGTCTGGGTAGACGAGCAGCCGGTGAAGTCCTGCACGATGCTCGCCGCGATGGCCGGCGGCAAGCGGGTCCGCACCGTCGAGGACCTCGAGCGCGACGGGGTCCTGGACCCGGTCCAGGAGGGCTTCATGCAGTGTCACGGGCTCCAGTGCGGCTTCTGCACCCCGGGGATGATGATGACCGCCCGATGGCTCCTCGACCACAACCCGGACCCCACCGACGGCGAGATCCGCGAGGCCATCTCCGGCCAGATCTGCCGGTGCACGGGTTACAGCACCATCGTCCGCTCGATCCGGTGGGCCGCGACCCACGAGAACGCGAGCCATATCGAGACCGCAGAGACCGCAGGGAGCTCCTCATGACCGCGACCCCGCAGACCCGCGAGCACCGCCAGACCGAGTTCGAGGACAACGACCAGACCCCGGTCGGTTTCGGCCGGATGCTCCGCAAGGAGGACCCGCGCCTGATCCGGGGACGGGGACGCTTCGTCGACGATGTCCAGCTGCCCGGCATGCTCCACCTGGCGATCCTGCGGGCTCCCGTGGCCCACGCCAGGATCGTCTCGATCGACATCAGCGCCGCGCAGGCCCACCCGAAGGTCAAGCTCGTCGTCACCGGCGCCATGTTGGCGGAGAAGGGTCTGGCGTGGATGCCGACCCTCTCCAACGACGTGCAGGCGGTGCTCGCCACGGATAAGGTTCGCTTCCAGGGTCAGGAGGTCGCCTTCGTCGTCGCCGAGGACCGGTACTCCGCCCGGGACGCCCTCGAGCTCATCGACGTCGAGTACGACGACCTCGCGCCCGTCATCGACGCCCGCAAGGCGCTCGACCCCTCGATGCCGGTCATCCGCGACGACCTCGAGGGCAAGACCGACAACCACATCTTCGACTGGGAGACCGGTGACGCCGAGGCGACCGAGGCGGCCTTCGCCCGCGCCGACGTCGTGGTGACCGAGGACATCGTCTACCCGCGGGTCCACCCGGCTCCGATGGAGACCGCGGCGGCCGTTGCGGACTACGACCGCGTGGACGGCAAGCTCACCCTGTGGTCGACCTCGCAGGCCCCGCACGCCCATCGAACCCTGTATGCGATCGTCGCCGGCCTCCCCGAGCACAAGATCCGGGTGATCGCCCCGGACATCGGCGGCGGCTTCGGGGGCAAGGTCCCGATCTATCCCGGCTACGTCTGCGCCATCGTCGGTTCGCTCCTCGTCGGGAAGCCCGTCAAGTGGGCCGAGGACCGCTCCGAGAACCTCACCTCGGGCTCGTTCGCGCGGGACTACATCATGCGCGGTGAGATCGCGGCCACCAAGGACGGCCGCATCCTCGCCATCCGCACCAACGTCCTCGCCGACCACGGCGCCTTCAACGGCCAGGCCGCTCCGTCGAAGTACCCCGTCGGGTTCTTCGGGGTCTTCACCGGCTCCTACGACATCGAGGCGGCGTATGCGAAGGTCACCGCGGTCTATACGAACAAGGCCCCCGGTGGCGTGGCGTATGCGTGCTCCTTCCGGATCACCGAGGCCGTGCACCTCGTCGAGCGTCTGGTCACCTCGTTGGCCCTCGAGATGGGCATCGACCAGGCGGAGCTGCGGCTGCGCAACTTCATCCGTCCGGAGCAGTTCCCCTACGAGACGAAGACCGGCTGGGTCTACGACTCGGGCGACTACGAGGCGACGATGCGCGAGTCGATGCGGATCGCCGGCTACGACGAGCTCCTCGCCGAGCGAGAGGAGAAGCGGGCCCGCGGCGAGCTGATGGGCGTCGGTGTCTCGTTCTTCACCGAGGCCGTCGGCGCCGGACCGCGGAAGAACATGGACATCCTCGGGCTCGGCATGGCGGACGGCTGCGAGCTGCGCATCCATCCGACCGGCAAGGCGGTCGTGCGGCTCTCGGTCAAGACCCAGGGCCAGGGTCACGAGACGACCTTCGCCCAGATCGTGTCCGAGGAGATCGGCATCCCGCCGGCCGATATCGAGGTCGTTCACGGTGACACCGACAACACGCCGTTCGGGCTGGGCACCTATGGCAGCCGCTCGACCCCGGTCTCGGGCGCGGCGGCTGCCCTCGTCGCCCGCAAGGTCCGGGACAAGGCCCAGCTGATCGCCTCGAGCATGCTCGAGGTCTCGGTCGCGGACCTCGAGTGGACCAAGGGGGCCTTCCAGGTCAAGGGCGACCCGAGCTCATCCGTAACGATCCAGGACATCGCCATGCGGGCGCACGGCGCAGGCGACCTGCCCGAGGGGATGGAGGGGGCTCTCGAGGCGCAGATCTGCTATAACCCCGAGAACCTCACCTACCCCAACGGTGCATACATCTGCGTCGTCGACGTCGACAAGGGCACCGGAGAGGTTAGGGTCCGACGCTTCATCGCGGTCGACGACTGCGGCACTCGGATCAATCCGATGATCATCGAAGGCCAGGTCCACGGCGGGCTCGTCGACGGGCTCGGGATGGCGCTCATGGAGTTCATCGAGTTCGACGAGTTCGGCAACTGCCTCGGCGGTTCGCTCATGGACTACCTGATCCCGACCGCACTCGAGTGCCCGGACTGGGAGACCGGCCACACGGTCACGCCCTCGCCCCACCACCCCATCGGCGCCAAGGGCGTCGGGGAGTCGGCCACGGTGGGCTCACCACCGGCGATCGTCAACGCCGTGGTCGACGCGCTGCATCCACTGGGCATCCGCAACATCGACATGCCGATGACCCCGTCGCGGGTGTGGGACGCCATCCAGGGCAGGCCGCGCCCACCGGTCTGAGCCGCCGACCCGAACCAGCAGAAAGGAGCCCGGTGATGAGTGTCGTCGCCGACCGTGCCCTGGAGCTCACCGAGTCCCGCACACCGTTCGTCCACGCCACGGTCGTGCGTGCCCAGGCGCCGGCCTCCGCGTGCACCGGCGACGAGGCGATCATCCTGCCGGACGGTTCGATCGAAGGGTTCGTCGGAGGCCAGTGCGCGGAGGGCTCAGTCCGGGTCGCCGCGCTCAACGCGCTCGGGTCGGGTGCGAGCACCCTGCTCCGGGTGCTTCCCGAGGAGTCCGGCGACTTCCCGGAGACCCCGGGCGCGCAGGTCGTCGTCAACCCCTGCCTGTCAGGGGGCGCGATCGAGATCTTCCTCAAGCCGGTCCTTCCGCCACCGGTCGTCGAGATCGTGGGCGGCTCACCGATCGCCAGGGCCCTGAGCCAGCTGTGCGCCGTGCTCGGGTACGCGACCCGTCATTCCCTCCCCGCGAGCGACCCTGAACCGACGGCCGCCGTCGTCATCGCCTCCCACGGAAGGGATGAACAGGAGTCGATCCGCCGGGCTCTCGATGCCGGTGTCTCCTACATCGCCCTCGTCGCGAGTCCGCGACGAGGGGCGGCCGTACTCGACGAGATGGGCCTGACCTGCGGCGAACGCGGCCGGATCAGCTCGCCGGCCGGGCTCGACCTCGGCAGCCGTACCGCCGGCGAGGTCGCGGTCTCGATCCTCGCCGAGCTGGTCGGCCGGCTGCGCCGTGGGGAGCTGGTGGACCCGACGACGACCGAGCCCACGGCCGGCGCGACGGAATCGGCGGAAGCGCCGGCGAGGGCCGAAGCACCCCTCATGCACGTCGACCCGGTCTGCGGCATGAGCGTCATCCCCGGAGACGGCGTCCCTCACCTGGAGACCGACGAGGGGACCATCTGGTTCTGCAACCCTCGCTGCCGCGACCGGCACGCGGCCGAGCTGGGCCTGTCGTGACGGGAGGAGATCTCCCCACCGGGCGAGAACCCGCCCTCGGCGCAGCCACACCGCCGGCGGAGGTCTCACCCGAGCACCTCGCCGACCTGCTCGCCCGCACGGGTTACCTGCTCGACCAGGGCACGGCCACGGCGCTGTACCTCGCCATGACGCTCGGCAAGCCGCTGCTCCTCGAAGGCGAGCCGGGGGTGGGCAAGACGAGCCTCGCGAAAGGACTGGCGCAGTCCTTGAGCACACCCCTGATCCGGCTGCAGTGCTACGAGGGCCTGACCGTCGCCGAGTCGCTCTACGAGTGGAACTACCAACGACAGCTGCTTGCCATCCGGGTGGCAGAGGCGCGCCACGAGGCCCTCGATGACGCCGACCTCTACACGGCCGAGTTCCTCCAGGACCGGCCGGTGCTGCAGGCGCTACGACATCCGGGGCCCCAGCCGGCCGTCCTTCTCATCGACGAGATCGACCGCGCCGATGACGAGTTCGAGGCGCTCCTGCTCGAGGTCCTCGGCGAGCACACGGTCACCGTGCCGGAGCTCGGCACGTTCACCGCGACCGTGCCGCCGATCGTCGTTCTCACGTCCAACCGCAGCCGTGAGCTGCACGACGCCCTGCGCCGCAGGTGCCTGTACCACTGGATCGACTTCCCGGACCCGGGCCGCGCTGCGCAGATCGTCCGTAGCCGCGTGCCCGGCGCGTCCGACCCGCTCATCATGTCCACGACCGAGTTCGTCGGACGGGCCCGGGGTCTGGAGCTCGACAAGCCGCCCGGGTTGGCCGAGACCATCGACTGGGTGTCTGCGCTGGCGGCGCTCGGTGTCGCCGAGCTCAGTGACGGTCGCGTCCTCGACTCGGTGAGCGCCCTGGCCAAGACCCCCGACGACCGCACCGAGCTCGTCCAGGCGCTGCAGTCCGCCTGAGCGCCCCCTCATGTCACCCACCCTGCTGCCCGGCGTCGACCGGGCCGCATTCGCCGTCGCCTTCGAGCGGGCCCTGCGCGACGTGGGTGTCGCCGTCAGCCTGAGCGCCACGGCGGACCTCGTCGCCGCCTTCCGACACCGCTTCCCCCGTACCCGCGACGAGCTGTACTGGCTGGCGCGGATCACCATGGTCTCCACCCGCGCAGAGGTGGGGACGTTCGACGAGGTCTTCGCGTCCGTGTTCGACGACTCGGTGGTCCGTTTAGATCCGATCGCCCGGCGAAACCCGCCCGCAGCTCCACCCGAGGAGCCCTCGGATCCGGCGGTGGAGCTCGCCGACGACCCGACGGAGGCATCCGGTTCGACGCTCCCGTGGGTCCTACCACGGGAGGTGTCGATCGGCGACGACGATCTCGAGCAATCGGAGCGTCGGGTTCCCGAGCTGCGCGCCAGTGCCGCGCGGGCTGGCAGTGAGCTCCCCTTCGGTGAGCTGACCGACGCCGACATGGATCGTCTCGCCGGCTGGGTGCAGGACGCCTCCGGTTGGCCGATGCGGATGAGCCGACGCACCCGGCGCGACGGGCGGGGACGGCGAGTGGCCATGCGGCACACCCTCGCGGCCGCGCGTCGCACCGGCTATGAACCGCTCTCACTCGTCCGGGAGAGCCGCCGGCGACGGCCTCGGCGGATCGTGATGGTCTGCGACGTCAGCCAGTCGATGCAGGCGGTGGCGGCGGCACACCTCCACCTCATGCGGGCCCTGGCGAGGCACCGGCGGGCCGAGGTGTTCGCATTCTCGACCGAGCTGACCCGACTCACGCCGAGCCTGCGGGCGACGACGCCGCTGGAGACCCTCGAGGTGGCGGCCGATCAGCTGGACGACCGGCTCGGCGGCACGAGGATCGCGGCCTCGTTGCGGACGTTGCTCGACTCCCACCACGGCGGACTCCTCCGCGGTGCCGTTGTCATGATCGCCTCGGACGGCTGGGACAGTGACGACCCGGCGGAGATGGCCCGTGTCATGCGGCGCATCGAGAGGCGAGCCCACGCCGTCGTCTGGCTCAACCCACGGGCCGCCGCTCCCGGCTTCACGCCGGCCGCGGGCGCGCTGCTCGCCGCTCTGCCGCACTGCCGGCTCATGCTGCCGGCCGGATCCTTCGCAGACCTCCGTGAGGCGATCGTGGCAGTGCGAGCGGCGGCCGACCGGGGAACCGTGACACGCCGCTCTGCGCTCACGTCCACAGGGTGACGTGGACCGCCGGGCGGAACCGCCCGGAGGTGACGCCGGCGCCCTTGACCATCGCCTGGATGGCCCGGGGGGTCGCGGCGAACCGCACCAGCTCGTCCGCGGGGTCACCCGGCTCGACCGGCCCGCTCCGCGCCGTCCGGATCAGGTGCCAGGATGCCTCGAGGGTGACGTCGGGCACCTCCACCCTGGCCAGCGTGCCGGCGGACAGCTCCTTGCTGACTGCGAAGGACATCGCGGGTGCGATCCCCACGCCCCGCTTCGCCTCCTCGGTGGCAGCCGAGTGGCTCTGGAAGATCCGTTGGCGTTCCTCCGGCACCCCGACCGCGTCGAGGATGTCCGGGACCACTCCGAGCCCGGAGGCGACGGACGGACCGAGGAACCAGTCGTGCGCGCGCACCGCCGCGGCCGACACGGTCCGGTCGGCCAGCGGGTGGGTCGGTGCGACCACGAGGACGAGCCGGTAGCGCATCAGGGTGTGCGAGTCCAGCGTCTCTGGCAGCTGCAGCGGCCGGGGTCCGATCGCGATGTCGGCACGGCGACCGAGCAGCAGCTCGGTGAACGCGGTCGGCTGATGCAGGCTGAGCTCGACGTCCAGGTCTGCAGCGCGCGAGGCGAACAGCTCGATCAGGCCGGGCGCCGCATACTCACCGAACAGGCTCGACGCCGCGATGCGCAGGAGCCGGCGACCCGAGGCCGCCTGGCTCACCTCCGCCCTCGTGCGGTCCTGCAGCCCGAGGAGCTCAGCGGCGCGACTCGCCAGCCGCAGCCCGCCCGGCGTGAACGCCAGCCCACTCGCCCGGCGGGTGACGAGTGGGTCGCCGAGCTCCTTGCGCAGCTGCGCCACGTTGAAGGAGATGGCGGACTCCGAGACCTCGAGCTCCTCCGCGGCGAGCTTGAACGACCCCAGCCGCACGAGCGCGACATAGGCGCGCAGCTGCGTGGGCGTCATGACTCACCTCGGACCGGCGGGGCAGGGGTTGGGGCCGGTCCCGGGCAAAAGTCTATGCGTCGGCCGGCTCAGCCCAGAGCCGTCACGGCGGCGTCGTAGTCCGGCTCGTGGGCGATCTCGGGGACCACCTGGGTGTGGAGGACTGTGCCGCCCTCGTCCAGGACGACCACCGCACGGGCGAGAAGACCACGGAACCCGCCGTCGACCATCCGCACTCCGAAGTCCTCGCCGAAGGTGGACCTGAACGTCGAGGCGGCCGTCACGTTGTCGATGCCCTCGGCCCCGCAGAACCGCGCCAGCGCGAAGGGCAGGTCGGCCGACACGCAGATGACACTCGTGTCGGGCAGGCCGGCGGCGAGCTCGTTGAAGCGGCGCACGCTCGCCGCGCACACGCCTGTGTCGACGCTCGGGAAGATGTTGAGCACGACGCGACGACCATCGGGCCGGGTCACGTCGGAGAGGTCGCTGCCGGTGAGGGTGAACTCCGGGGCCGTGCTGCCCACGGCGGGCAGGTCGCCGGTCGTGCGGACAGGGGATCCTCCGAGTGCTGTCATCGCCATGACGAGTTTTCTAGCACGGTGTGCAGACCAGGACCGACCGGGCCGGGACGGCGCTCTCACTCCCCCGGCCACTAGATTGGCGTCCATGACGTTCTCACGGACCTTCCCCGACGGATTCCTCTGGGGGACGGCGACAGCCAGCTACCAGATCGAGGGCGCAGTCGCCGAGGACGGCCGGTCGCCGTCGATCTGGGACACCTTCTCGCACACCCCTGGCACGGTCACGGGCGGGGACACCGGGGACGTCGCCTGCGACCACTACCACCGGGTCGACGAGGACGTCGCGATCATGCGGTCCCTGGGTGTCGACGCCTACCGCTTCTCCATCGCCTGGCCGCGGGTGATCCCGACGGGCACCGGAGCGGTCAACCAGGCGGGGATCGACTTCTACTCGCGACTCGTCGACACCCTCCTCGAGAACGGCATCCGCCCCTTCGCGACGCTCTACCACTGGGATCTTCCTCAGGCGCTCGACGACCGCGGCGGCTGGCTCAACCGCGACGTCGCGGACTGGTTCGCCGAGTACGCGGCGGTCACCGTCGGCGCGCTCGGAGACCGGGTGCGCAACTGGACCACCCTGAACGAGCCGTGGTGCTCGTCCCTGCTGAGCTACTCGATCGGGCACCACGCGCCCGGTCACACCGACCCACTCGAGGGGATCGTCGCGGCCCATCACCTCATGCTCGCCCACGGCCGGGCCGTGCCGGTCATTCGTGAGCACTGTGCGGCCGCCGAGGTGTCCATCACGCTCAACCCGACTCAGGTCTACGGGCCGGAGGGCACCGGGGAGGGCGTCGTCGACGAGGCCGACGCGGACGCGATCCGGCGTGCGGACAACATCTTCAACGGGCTCTTCTTCGACCCGATCTTCCGGGCCGCCTACCCCGACGGGTTCCTCGAGGACACGGCGCACCTCACCGACCACGGATACATCCACGACGGCGACCTGGGCGTCATGGCGGCACCGCTGGACAACCTCGGCATCAACAACTACTTCCCCACCCGGGTGCGGGCCGCGCGCGACGGTGAGGAGGGCATGCCGCTGGCCGGATGCGAGGGAGTCGTCGAGTCACCCCCGCTCCCACCGCATACCGCCATGGGCTGGGAGATCTCTCCCAAGGCGCACTACGACATCCTGCTCCGGTCGGCCAAGGACGGCGGCCTGCCGATCTACATCACCGAGAACGGCTCGGCCTGGCCCGACATCGTCTCGCCGGACGGTGAGGTCCACGACCCGCAGCGCATCGAGTACCTCCACGGCCACCTCGGCGCCGTCGCCGATGCGATCGAGGACGGGGCCGATATCCGCGGGTACTTCGCCTGGTCGCTGCTCGACAACTTCGAGTGGGCCCACGGCTACGGCAAGCGGTTCGGCCTCGTCTACGTCGACTACGCGACGCAGCAGCGGATCGTCAAGGACTCCGGCCGCGAGTACGCGCGGATCGTCGCGTCCTCCCGCTGACACGTCCCGCGGATTCGTTTTCCTCCCTGGGAAAGGAACCTCCCCTTTGGGAAGGGACCCTTGTTTCCCACACCGTGCCTTTCCTTCTCATGGAAGAAAAGGCTCAGAGGGAGAGGCGCTCCCGGACGACGTCGACGAGCCGGTCGCAGACGGCTTCCGCCCGCTCCTCGGTCTCGGCCTCGACCATCACGCGCACCACGGGCTCGGTGCCGGACTTGCGGAGCAGGATCCGGCCGGTGTCGCCCAGTGACGACTCCTCGCGGGACACAGCGGCCTGGACCTCCTCGTCCGACTCGACGCGCGACTTGTCGACGCCCTTGACGTTCTTGAGCACCTGGGGCATGCGGGTCATCACCGAGGCCAGGTCCTCGAGGGACCGACCGGTCTCCGCGACCCGGGCCGCAAGCATGAGGCCGGTGAGGACGCCGTCGCCGGTGGTGCCGTGGTCGAGGAGGATGACGTGCCCGGACTGCTCGCCCCCGAGGGAGTAGTGACCCGCGCGCATGGCTTCGAGGACGTAGCGGTCGCCCACCCCGGTCTGGCGGACACTGATGCCCTCCCGCCTCATCGCCTGGAGCAGTCCCAGGTTGCTCATCACGGTCGCCACGAGGGTGTCGTCGGCGAGCCGACCCCGGTCCCGAAGGGCCAGCGCGAGGATCGCCATGATCTGGTCGCCGTCGACCACCGTGCCCGTGGCGTCCACCGCGAGGCACCGATCGGCATCCCCGTCGTGGGCGATCCCGAGGTCGGCGCGCCGCTCCCGTACGGCCGCCTGCAGCCGGCCCAGATGCGTCGAGCCGTAGCCGTCGTTGATGTTCAGGCCGTCGGGCGAGGCGCCGATCTCGAACACCTCTGCGCCGGCGAGCCGGAAGACCTCGGGCGAGACCTCGCTGGCGGCCCCGTGGGCCGCGTCGATGACGACGGTGAGCCCGTCGAGGGAGTGCGGCAGGACCTCGAGGAGGTGGGCGACATAGCGGGCCTGCCCGGCGCGGTTCTCGTGCACGCGGCCCACCTCGGCGCCGATCGGTCGGAGCCACTCCTCCCCGATGTGCGCCGCGATCTCGTCCTCGACCGCATCGGCGAGCTTGTGCCCGCCGGCCGCGAAGAACTTGATCCCGTTGTCGGGCATCGCGTTGTGGGACGCCGAGAGCATGACCCCGAAGTGGGCATCCATGTCGCCGGTGAGAAAGGCGACCGCCGGGGTCGGCAGGACCCCGACGTTGTGCACGTCGACACCCGCCGAGGCCAGGCCCGCGACGACGGCGGCGCTGAGGAACTCACCGGAGGCACGCGGGTCCCGACCCACGACGGCCTTGGGACGGCGTCCCTGCTCGCGTGCCGAACGGCCCAGAACATGGGCGGCGGCGACGGACAGCTGCAGGGCCAGCTCGGCGGTGATGTCACCGTTGGCGAGCCCGCGGACACCATCGGTGCCGAAGAGTCGGGACATGGATTCTGCCTTCCTGACGTGATCCGACGGACCAACTTACCGGGCCAGGGCTCCAGCCCGTGCCGTTATCCGTCGAGGGCGGCACCCCGGGAGAGGTGCCGCCCTCGACGGCGGGTGCGCACCGCATACAGCCGTCTGCGGTGCGCGCCGGATCAGCGCTTGCTGTACTGAGGCGCCTTGCGGGCCTTCTTCAGGCCGGCCTTCTTGCGCTCCGGGACGCGCGCGTCCCGGGTGAGGAAGCCGGCCTTCTTCAGCGCCGGACGGTTCAGCTCGGGGTCGACGCCGTTGAGCGAGCGCGCCACGCCGAGGCGGACCGCTCCTGCCTGGCCCGAGGGCCCACCGCCGTGGACCCGGACCAGCACGTCGTAGGCGCCGTCGAGCTCGAGGACCTTCAGCGGCTCGTTGACCAGCTGCTGGTGGACCTTGTTGGGGAAGTACTGCTCGAGCGAGCGGCCGTTGATCGTCCACTCGCCGGTGCCGGGAACGATCCGGACGCGGGCGACGGCCTGCTTGCGGCGACCGGTCGCCGAGCCGGGAGCCGACGCGCTCGGACGGCGGGTGGGCTCGCCGCCCACCTCGGTGTCGGACTCGGTGCTGTACTCGGTCACGATCGCGTCGTCGGCGTCGGTGCCGTACTCAGCGGCGCCCTCGTAGGTCTCGTCGACGTTGGCGGTGTTCTCACTCATCACTGGGCCACCTGGGTGATCTCGAAGGGCTTGGGCTGCTGGGCAGCATGGGGGTGCTCGGCGCCGGCGTAGACCTTGAGCTTGGTCAGCTGCTGACGACCGAGGGAGTTCTTGGGGAGCATGCCGCGAACCGCCTTCTCCACGGCCTTCTCCGGGCTCTTGGCCAGGAGCTCGGCGTAGGTCTGGCTCTTCAGACCACCGGGGAAGCCGGAGTGCCGGTAGGCGCGCTTCTGCTCGGCCTTGGCGCCGGTCAGGGCGACCTTGTCGGCATTGATGATGATGACGAAGTCACCGGTGTCGACGTGCGGGGCGAACGTCGGCTTGTGCTTGCCGCGCAGCAACGTGGCGGCGTGAGTGGCCAGCCGGCCGAGGACGACGTCGGTGGCGTCGATGACGTGCCACTCGCGGGTGATGTCGCCCGGCTTGGGGGTGTAGGTACGCATGAGTCTGCCTTTGCGTCAGAGGGTGGAACCGCATGGGTATGCCGTGGGCGCCAGACGGGGACGGGTGGTCCAGCGGGGCTCGGTCGGCCCCGTGAAGGGCTCACGGCACAACTCTCCAAGTCTACGAACGACCGGGCATCCGGCCCAAATCCCCTTGCGCCGGCCGAGTTCGCCTGTCAAACACGATGATTCGCCACTCAGGCGAGATGTGCAAATCTATTGTGCATATCTTCTTTGCACATGTATTATGCATATATGGCCGACTCCTCCGACTCCGTCCGGCTCGACGCCGCGGCTCTCAAGGTCCTTGCTCACCCGCTCCGGACCCGGCTGCTCGGAGCCCTCCGGCAGCGCGGCCGCGCCACGGCCACCGAGCTCGCCGCCGAGCTCGAGACCAACTCGGGCGCGACGAGCTACCACCTCCGCAGGCTCGAGGAGGTCGCTCTGGTGCGCGACACCGGCGAGGGGGCCGGACGTCGCCGGCTCTGGGAGCCGACGACGCAGTACCACTCCTACCACCCGAGCGACTTCGCCGACGACGACGACGCCGAGGCGGCCCTGGGGTGGCTCACCCGTGACTACGTCCGCCATCTCGCCACCCGGCAGGAGCGATGGGTCGACGTCCAGGCGAACTGGCCGCTCGAGTGGCGTGACGCCGCCGGGCTCAGCGACGACATGGTCGTCGTCACGGCCGAGCAGATGCGGACTCTCGCCCAGGAGCTCGACGAGGTCATCCAGCGCTACCGGCGTGTCGGTCAGGGCAACCCGCAGGCTCGCCGGGTCGCCGTCTTCTTCGGCGCTCACCCCATCGACATGGGACAGGCCCCGCGCCGGTGACCATCGTGACCGACCAGCCCGTGCTCACTCCGCCCGCGGCTCGACGGGCGTTCTACCTGCTCATGGTGACGCGGTGGTTCCCCGTCGGTCTCGTCGTCGGCGTCATGATCCTCCTGCTGACCGGACGCGGTCTGACCATCGCCCAGGCGGCGACGGCGATGGCCGTCGTCGGCATCGTCACCTTCGTCCTCGAGCTGCCGACCAGCGGTCTGGCCGACGCGCTCGGCCGCCGTCCGGTCTACCTCGCCTCCGCGCTCGTCGGCGTCCTCGCAGGGCTGGGGTATGCGGTGGCCCAGTCCTTCTGGGCGTTCGTCGTCGCGGGGGTTCTGACGGGCGTGTTCCGCGCGCTCGACTCCGGTCCGCTGGAGGCATGGTTCGTCGACGCCATCCACGAGACCGAGCCGGACGCCGACGTCGACCAGCCGCTCGCGCGAGCCGGCACGATCGTCGGAGTGGCGATCGGCGCCGGTGCGGTCGCCTCGGGCGGCATCATCTGGTGGCATCCGGTCACCTCGGTGTTCGGTCACCCGCTCACCGCCATCGATGGGGCGGTGTGGGTCTTCGCTCTGCTCAACGTCGTCCACCTGGCCGCCGCGTGGGTCCTCGTTCGCGAGCGGCCCCGGGGTGAGCACTCGAGTCGACTCGCGGCGGTCCGGGCCGGCACGCGGGAGGTGCCCGCCGTCATCGGTGGCGGCCTGCGTCTGCTGCGCTACTCCCCCGTCCTGCTCGGACTCGTTCTCGCCGAGACCTTCTGGTCGGTCGGGATGGTGACCTTCGAGTCCCTCATGCCCCTGCGCCTCGAGGAGATGCTGGGCTCCGCTCAGCAGGCCGGTGCTCTCATCGGTCCCGCGGCCGCGGGGGCCTGGGGGCTGTTCGCCGCCGGCGCAGCCCTCGCCGGCGTGGCCTCGAAGCGTATCGGCGTGGCCCGAGCCGCGGCCCTGGCCAGAGGGCTCAACGCGGTCGGCGCGGTCGTCATGGGCGTCGTCGCCGGGCCGGTCGCCCTCGTGGTCGCCTACCTGTTCACGTACTCCACGCACGGCATGAACGGCCCGCCCCACGCTGCGCTGCTCCACCGGGTCGCCACCTCGGCGAATCGCACCGTCGTGCTGTCGATGAACTCGATGATGGCCTTCCTCGCCTTCGCGGTCGCCGCCCCGCTCCTGGGGGCTCTCGCGGACGCGGTCTCCATCCAGCACGCGATGGTGGTGGCCGGCGCGCTCAGCCTGCTCGGCGTGCTCGGCTACGTCCCCGCACGCCGCGCCGAGCGGGCCGGGCGGCCGGCTGCCGTCACCGGCTCGTGATGGTCAGCACGTGCGTCTCGGGGTCGTAGGTGAGGGTCGTCGTCGCACCGTCTCGGGGCACGGTGAACTCGTAGTTCGCACCGTCGAGCACGCCTCCCTGACCGTAGTTCACGTCCCAGGACAGACCGTGGGCGACCTTGACCTCCCAGGTGCCGGCCGGGATGAGTGACGTGGTGAAGGTGTAGGTGCCGTCGCCGTCGGGGTCCTGCAGCCACGGTCGCATGCAGTCCGCCAGCCAGTCACCGGAACATCCCAGCTCGCTCTGGAACGACCCGGGAGCGGTGAGGATCGGCCCCTCGGCGTCAGAGGTCACCCAGTGCGTCGCATGGTCGTAGTAGAAGGAGACACCCGAGCCGTCGGTCTCGTACAGGATGTTCTCGCCGCCCGGCTGGGCGTTGAGGCCGTAGTTCTCGTCCCAGGTGCCGTCGATGGCGGCCTTGTAGCCGTACTGACCGGCCGGGATGTCGGTCCACGTCCGCTTCCAGATCTTGTCCTCGTCGTCCAGGGCCAACTGAGCCAGCTCGCAGCCAGGCTCCCAGTCGCCGTTGTTCGGCGCTGGACCCGTGCACCCCATTTCGGAGTTGTGCGTTCCGGGCACGCTGACCGCGTCGGGCGGCTCGACGGGGTCGTTACCGCTGCCGCCTGAGGGCGCCGGGGTGCCCACGACCGCCCACGAGCCGGACGCGTCGATCCGGTCCTGACGGTCCTTGGCGACCACGCGGTACTCCAGGACGGAGCCCTTCGGCAGACCCCTGACATCGTGGAAGACCCGGAACGGCGCGTGGTCGTCGGTGCCGATCACCCGCCAGTCGCCCGTGCCGACGGGGCGGTAGAGGAACGTGGCGTCGACCGGTGTGTTGACCGGGATCTCGGCCGTGATCTCGGCGCGACCCCCGACGGTCGCCCCCGCCTCGAGTGTCATCGACACCTCGGGCCCGGCGGCCGGCCGGTCGGTCTTCGAGCTCGAGCGCCACACCGAGGCCGACAGTGCGGGGACGGTGAGCGAGACCTTCTGGTCCTTGCCCGACTTGGCCTTGGACCGGGTCCCGTGGACGGGCTTGAACTGCTCGTTCTTGTTCCACGTGTCGACGGTCGCGGTCGCCGCCGACTCCGAGTTGTTGATGGCGACGAGGTACTCGACACCGGCCCGGTGGTCGTAGCGGGAGGTGACGAACAGACCAGGCCCGTCCGCCGCATACCGGGTCACCTGGATGCCGTCCGCGAGCGCCGGGTGCTCCTCCCGCAGTTCGGCGAGGTCGGCCAGGTGGCGATACAGCCCGTGCGAAGTGTCGTAGCGGTCCATCGACCCACTCGGCCCGCCGAGCACGTCCTCGGCGTTGAATATCTCGACCTCGCTGGCGAACATGTCCTGACGGGCGAGCTGGTCGCCGCCGGTGCCGATGAAGCCCTGCTCGTCCCCGTAGTACGTCACGGGGTTGCCCCGGGTGAGGAACATCAGCGAGTTCGCGAGCTTGACCCGGGCCAGGTGCTCGGCCTCGTCCTGGTCCGCGTTCTGCAGGAACATCGCCACGCGCCCCATGTCGTGGTTCCCGAGGAAGGTCGGCAGCTGGTAGGCGTTGCTGTCGGGGTCGGTGTACCAGTCGTCCAGGGCGAAGAAGTCGGCGATGTCGGAAGCGTCGGCACCCTTGGCGAAGTCGACGCCCTTGGCCTGGAAGCCGAAGTCGATCGTCGCCTGCAGCGTGCCCTCCGTCGTGAACTGGGAGAGGTAGGAGGGGTTGCCGTCGTAGACCTCGCCGAACGCGAAGAAGTCGTCGTTGCCGACGCGGTCCGCCTCGCCGAGGATGTCCGGCACGAACTGCTGCCAGAACTCCATGTTGACGTGCTTGACCGTGTCCACCCGGAAGCCGTCGATCCCGAACTCGACCCACGCCTTGTAGATCTCGCCCATCCCCTCGACGACCTCGGGGCGCTCGGTGAACAGGTCGTCCAGGCCGATGAAGTCGCCGTAGGTGTTGGACTCGCCGGCCCAGACCGAGTCGCCCCGGTTGTGGTACATCGTGATGTCGTTCAGCCACTCGGGCACGCGGACGGTCGCGTCCTCGGGCGAGGGGTAGAAGGGGGTGTAGGGAAAGGACGTCTCGGGGTCCATGAGCGGGAACGGCTTGCCGATGTAGTCCCGGTCGTCGAACTCGTTGCCCGCCGCGTCACGGTACGGCTCGGTCTCCTTGGAGATGTATCGGTAGCCGTTCTCCGGTCCCTCGCGGTAGTCGATGACGTCGGCGGTGTGGTTGGTGATGATGTCGAAGAAGACCTTCATGCCGCGCTCGTGAGCGGCGTCGACGAGGGCCTCCATGTCCTCGTTGGTGCCCAGGTGCGGGTCGATCTGGGTGAAGTCGGTGACCCAGTAGCCGTGGTAGCCGGCGCTCTCCTGACCCGGGCCGCCCTGGACCGGCTTGTTCTTGAAGCTCGGCGTGAGCCAGATCGCCGTCGTGCCGAGGTCCTCGATGTAGTCGAGCCGCTCGGTCAGGCCCTTGAGGTCGCCGCCGTGGTAGAAGCCCCGGTGCGTGGGGTCGAAGCCGGTCTCCAGCGGACCGCCGGTCAGGCCGCCGGTGTCGTTGCCCGGGTCACCGTTGGCGAACCGGTCGGCCATGACGAAGTAGAAGCGCTCCCTGGTGAGCGGCTCGCGGAGGGAGTCGAGCGCGTATGCGCGGTCCGCCCTGGTCGTATCGCCCGGCAGATCGAGGGGGGCGAACGAGATGACGTTGGTCGCGTCGTCGAAGGTGAACCGCAGCCGGGCGTCAGCCTCGAGAACGAGCGGGATATTCGGGCCGTCGAGGACCCCTCCTGCGCCGTAGTTCTCGTCCCATCCGCCGCCGAGCGCCACCTTCAGCTCGTAGCTGCCGGCCGGGACGGTGAAGTCGCCGGTATACAGCGAGCCGTCCGTCGTCGTCAGCTCGGTCGCCTCGCAGGTGGGGTCCCAGTGCTCCTCACAGCCGAGCTCGTCCTGGAGGGAGCCGACGAGCACCACCCGCTCGTCGGCCGCGAGCGCCGACGGTGTCGCCATGAACGCCCCTCCGAGGGTCATGGCGGCGGCCACGGTGACGGCGGTGCGGCGCCCCCGGGCGCGCGGGGGTGAGGTGACGGACATGATGATGCTCCTGCGGGCGGTGCCGGTGATGAGGTGCCGGTCAATGACGGGGATGCCGTCGATGAGATGAGGTGACGCCGAGGCGTCGTTTCGACCATAGGCCACCCCGCGCGGGCTCGCCACCGGAAGGACGTCGGCCGCCGCCCCGCACGGCACCTAGAGTGGCGACGTGCGAGTGGTCACGGCGAACGTCAACGGCATCCGCGCCTCTGCACGGCGCGGCGGACTGGACTGGCTACGGGCCCAGCGTGCCGATGTGATCACCCTGCAGGAGGTGCGCGCCGACGACGACGGCCTCCGCAAGACCCTCGCCGACGCGGGCTTCGGCGACTGGCACCTGGCCCACAGCCCCTCGTCCGCACGGCGCGGCCACTCCGGTGTCGCGGTCCTCTCGCGCGCCGCCATGACCGAGATCCGCTTCCTCCCCGATGCTGACTTCGCCGCCCAGGGCCGCTACGTCGAGGCGGACCTCGCCACGGCGAGTGGACCGCTCACGGTGGCCAGCGCATACGTCCACACGGGTGAGGCGGACACCGTTCGACAGGACGAGAAGTACGCCTTCCTCGTCGCACTCGAGCGGCGCCTCGAGGAGTGGACTCGCGACCGACGGCTCGCGGCGCTGACGGGAGATCTCAACATCGCCAGAAGCGAGGACGACCTGAAGAACTGGAAGGGCAACCTGGGCAAGGCCGGCTTCCTCGACGACGAGCGCGCGCTGCTCGACCGCTGGTGCTCAGGTCCGCTCGTCGACGTCCACCGCACGCTCGCCGGCCCGGGTCCGGGACCCTACACGTGGTGGTCCTGGCGGGGCCGGGCCTTCGACAACGACACCGGCTGGCGGATCGACTACCAGCTCGCGACGCCGCCGCTCGCCGCCTTGGCGCGGGAGGCGGTCGTCGGCCGGGCCGCCACCTATGCCGAACGGTGGAGTGACCACGCCCCCGTCGTCGTCGACTATGACATCGACGGCGTCAGCGCGACCGGAGTCCGACCGTGAACGGCCGATCCTTCGCCGCCGGGGTCGGCACCGGGCTGCTCGTCTCGGTCCTCCTCGTCATCGTCCTCCTCTTCGCCCTCTCGTCGCCCTCGGGCGGGTCCGGCCCGGCCACCGACGACCGGGTCGCGCCAGGATCGTCGGGGACCACCACTGCGCGGACCACGGCTCCCGGTGAGACGCGGCTCGCCGATGTCGACCTGACCAGCACGGAGGTCGTCACACCCGACGGTCCGCTGCGGGACGTCACCGCCACCGGGGCCGGCATCGTGCTCACCGCTGAGGGTCTGACGGCCGATCGGCTCGAGATCGAGGCCACGCTCCCGTTCGGGACCGCGGCGGCGCAGATCGGTGACGGGGTCGACCTCTTCGCGGCAGGTGAGCTGACCGGACTGCGCCGTTCGATCGAGATCCTCGGGCGCACGATCGACATCGAGGCCACCGGACGGGTATCGGCGCAGGACGGCCGCCTCGTCATCGAGCCGGAGACGGTCGACCTCGGCGCCGCCGACTGGATCGACCAGATCGCGAGCGCGGCCGTGCGGTCTCTCGTCACGATCCGGCACACGGTGACCGGTATCCCGGAGGGAATGCGGCTCGAGACGGTGGCGGTGCAGCCCGACGGGTTCCGGGTCGACCTCACCGGGACGGCCGTCACAATCGGCTGACGCGGCACTGCCGGGGCCCCGCCGGGGTCAGCGGCTGCGCTGGACCCGATCCTCGTCCCAGACCGGCTCGTCGCTGTCGACGACCCGTCCGTCCGCACGGAAGACGAGGAAGCGGTCGAAGCCGCGGGCGAACCAGCGGTCGTGCGTGACCGCGACGACGGTCCCCTCATATGCCATGAGCGCGTCCTCGAGCGCCTCGGCCGAGTGCAGGTCGAGGTTGTCGGTGGGCTCGTCGAGCAGCAGCAGTGTCGCCCCGGAGAGCTCGAGCAGGAGGATCTGCATCCGCGCCTGCTGTCCGCCCGAGAGGGAGTCGAAGGTCTGCTCGGCGGCACCGGCGAGGCCGTAGCGGTCCAGTGCCCGTGAGGCGAGGTCGCGCGGCATCCCGGCACGGTGGTCGTCGCCCCGGTGCAGGATCTCGAGCAACGTCCGGCTGTGCAGGGAGGGCACGTCGTGCGTCTGCGCGAACCACCCCGGACGCACCCGCGACCCGAGCCGCACCATTCCGGTGTGCGGCACCGGGGCCGGCCGGTGGTCGCCGACCGGCCGGTGCTCCACGTCCGGGTCGGAGCCTCCGGCGGCCAGGAGGCGAAGGAAGTGGGACTTGCCCGAGCCGTTGCTCCCGAGGACCGCGACCCGCTCCCCGAACCAGAGCTCCGTGCTGAACGGGCGCATGAGCCGGGTGCCGTCACCGTCGCCGGTGCGCAGCTCGAGGTCGCTCGCGATGACCGCACGCTTGGCGGTGCGGCCCCCGGTCAGCCGCATGGCGACCTTCTGCCGCAGCGGCACCGCCTCGGGTGGTCCGGCCTCCTCGAAGCGCCGAAGCCGGGTCTCGGCGGCCTGCAGCTTCGGGGCCATGTCGGCGTTGTAGCTCGCCTTCTGGCGGTACATGACGACGAGTGCCTTGAGCTTGGCGTGCTCCTCGTCCCACCGTCGGCGCAGCTCCTCCAGCTTGGCGTTCCGGTCGATCCGGGCCTGCTCGTAGGTCGAGAAGCGTCCCGGGTGCACCCAGATGGTGTTGCCCCCGCGCGACGGCTCCAGGGTGGCGATCCGCATCGCCACCCGGTCGAGGAGCTCGCGGTCGTGGCTGATGAAGAGCACCGTCTTCGGGGAGGCGATGAGCTGCTCCTCCAGCCAGCGCTTGGCGGGAACGTCGAGGTAGTTGTCCGGCTCGTCGAGGATGAGCACTTCCTCCGGCCCGCGGAGCAGGCTCTCGAGGACGAGGCGCTTCTGCTCGCCGCCGGACAGCGTCGAGACCTTGCGCCACTGGGCCTTCTCGTAGGGCATGCCGAGCGCCGACGTCGTGCACACGTCCGCGTGCGTCTCCCACTCGTAGCCGCCCGCGTCGGCCCAGTCGGCGAGAGCCTGCGCATACGCCATCTGGTCGGCCTCGTCGTCCCGCTCCATCATGAGCAGCTCGGTGCGGTCGACCTCGCCGGCTGCCGTGCGAACCCGCTCGGGGGCGACGGAGAGCAGCAGGTCGCGCACCGACGAGTCGTCGCGGACCTTACCGATGAACTGACGCATGACGGCGAGTCCGCCGCTGCGCGTGACGGCGCCGTCCGCAGGCGCGACGTCGCCGGCGATGATGCGGATGAGCGTCGTCTTGCCCGTGCCGTTCGGGCCGATGAGCGCCACCTTGGCCCCCTCGCCCACGCGCACGTGGACATCGCGCAGGAGCACCCGGCCGTCGGGCAGGGTGTAGTGCACTCCGTTGACGTCGAGATGACCCACGAGGAGCCATTGTCCCCGTCCGGCGGTCTCACCCCAACCGGTTATCCCGGGAGCGTGCGGTATGCGCGGGCCGCCTCCGCGCGCGTCGCCAGATCCGCGTCGGCCGGGTAGGTGACCTCCTCGAGGACGAGCCCGTGGGCCGGCATGACTTTGACGCGGGGGTCCCGCAGGCCTCGGGCGAGCACCTCGGCCGGGAAGGTCGTCGGTTCGCGCCCCTCCCCCACCGGGACCACGCCACCGACGAGCGCCCGGACCATGCTGTGGCAGAACGCGTCCGCGACGACGGTCGCCTCCAGCGTCCCGGGTCCCTTGCGTTCCCAGCTGTACTCGACCAGCGTGCGCACGGTGCTCGCTCCCTCACGGCGCCGGCAGAACGCGGCGAAGTCCCGCAAGCCCGTGAGCTGTCCGGCAGCCGTCGACATCGCCTCGGCGTCGAGCCTGCCACGGTGCAGGACCGTCTCCCGAACGCGCAGGGGGTCCAGCATGGCGGGGTCATCGCAGATCAGGTAGCGGTACCGGCGAGACGTCGCGGAGAACCGGGCGTCGAACCCGGGCGGCGCCGGCGACACCGCGCGAAGCGTGATGTCGCGGGGCAGGAGGCCGCGCAGTCGCCTGGCCAGCGCATCGGCCGGCTCCAGGTCGCCGCGGCCGGCGAGCGACGCATACACCTCGTCCGGGACGTCGACATGGGCGACCTGACCGCGCGCGTGCACCCCGGCATCCGTGCGGCCTGCACAGGTCACGGCCGGAGGTTCACCCGTGCGCAGGACGGTCGCCAGAGCCGCGGTCAGCTCCCCCTGGACCGTGCGCCGGCCGGGCTGGGTCGCCCACCCGGAGAAGTCCGTCCCGTCGTACCCGAGGTCGATGCGCAGCCGCACGGCTAGCCGGCCGATCGGGCGTCGAGGGCGCGGACGAGCGTGACCGGAGCGGTGGCGCGGAAGGACTCCTCGACGAGCTCCGACACCTCGGCCCAGTCGGTCTCGGAGCCGTTCGATTCCCCGCGGTCCAGAGGCAGGCAGAGCCAGCCGTAGGCGCCCTCGTAGGCGGGCACGACGAACCGTCCGTCGGCGAGCAGGGCGTCCCGCTCGTCGGCGGCGGGGAGGAAGAGGACGGAGCGCGCCAGACTGTCGGAGTGGTGGTCGCCCTTGACGACTCCACCGAAGATCGCGAAGACCTTGCGGGTGAAGAACGTGGGCCGGCCATGGCTGACCTTCTCGTCCGCGCCCGGCAGGGCGAGCGCGATGTCCCGCAGCCGGTGCAGAAGCGGGTCGTCCGGATCGAACCTCGCGGGGTGGGCCATGGGTCCACGCTAGGGCAGCCGGGGTGGCGCCGGGCAGGGGGCGCCGAACGCGTCGAAGGCCCTCCCCACATGGGAAGGGCCTTCGTCGCAGTGTCGTCGAGAGGGCTCAGGCCTCCTCGTCGACCTCCTGCTTCTCGGCACCGCCGGCGGGCTTGAAGCCGGCCTTCTCGGCGTCCTCGGCGGAGGCGAACCAGAACTCGGCCTCGGTCGAGTCGTACCACTGCGAGCCCGGCACGTGGTAGAGCCCGCTGTTGGCGTTGCCCTTGACGTCGTACCCCTCGGGCGCGGAGCCGTCCTCGGTCGTGGCGACGGCACCCTCGGGCAGGTCGACGGCCGCGGCCGGCGCGGCAGCCGCCTCGTCGGTGGCGTTGTCGTCGAGGGTCAGCTCCTCGACGGGCTCGGCCGTGGTCTCGTCGGCCTTCGTCGCGTCGGCCTTCTTGGCGTCCTTGGCCGCGCGCTTGGTGGCGGCCTCGGCCTCGGCGACGGTGGCCTTCTTCGCGATGGGCTCGCGAACCAGCTCGATGACCGCCATCGGGGCGTTGTCGCCCTTGCGCGGGGCCACCTTCGTGATCCGGGTGTAGCCGCCCGGGCGATCGGCCATGTCAGGCGCGATCTCGGTGAAGAGGCGGTGGACGACACCCTTGTCGCGGATGACGGTCATGACGCGACGACGGGCGTGCAGGTCGCCGCGCTTGGCGAAGGTGATCATGCGCTCGGCGAGGGGGCGGACCCGCTTCGCCTTGGCCTCGGTCGTCGTGATCGAGTCGTGCTCGAACAGGGACGTAGCGAGGCCCGCGAGCATGAGTCGCTCATGCGCCGGACCACCGCCGAGACGAGGACCCTTGGTGGGGGTGGGCATTGCTTAGCTCCTTTGTGAAGAGGCCTGTGGTGAGGTCGGCCTGCGAGACGTCAGTACTGCTCGTCCTCGGCGAAGGACACGCCCTCGGCCTCGGGGTCGACCTCGAAGTCATCGAGGTCGTCATCGTCGTAGTTCGACATGATCGCGCTCGGGTCGAACCCGGGAGGGCTGTCCTTGAGACCGAGACCCATGCCCACGAGCTTGGCCTTGACCTCGTCGATGGACTTGGCTCCGAAGTTGCGGATGTCGAGCAGGTCGGCCTCGCTGCGGGAAACGAGCTCACCGACGGTGTGGATGCCCTCACGCTTGAGGCAGTTGTAGGACCGCACGGTCAGGTCGAGGTCCTCGATCGGCAGCGCCAGGTCAGCGGCGAGGGCGGCGTCGGTCGGCGACGGGCCCATGTCGATGCCCTCGGCCTCGACGTTGAGCTCGCGGGCCAGGCCGAACAGCTCGACGAGCGTCTTGCCCGCCGACGCCATCGCGTCGCGCGGCAACATGCAGTTCTTCGTCTCGACGTCGAGGACCAGCTTGTCGAAGTCCGTGCGCTGCTCGACACGGGTGGCCTCGACGTTGAACCGGACGTTGAGGACGGGGCTGTAGATCGAGTCGACCGGGATCCGACCGATCTCCTGGTCGCCGCTCTTGTTCTGGGCCGCGGAGACGTAGCCACGGCCGCGCTCGACCGTCAGCTCCATCTCGACCGTGCCCTTGTCGTTGAGCGTGGCGATGTGCAGGTCCGGGTTGTGCACCTCCACACCGGCCGGGGGTGCGATGTCCGCGGCGGTGACGGCGCCGGCGCCCTGCTTGCGCAGGTACATGACGACCGGCTCGTCGTGCTCGGAGGAGACGACCAGACCCTTGAGGTTGAGGATGATCTCGGTGACGTCCTCCTTGACCCCGGGGATCGTGGAGAACTCGTGAAGGACGCCGTCGATGCGGATGCTCGTGACGGCGGCGCCGGGGATGCTCGAGAGGAGCGTGCGGCGCAGGGAGTTGCCGAGGGTGTAGCCGAAGCCCGGCTCCAGCGGCTCGAGGACGAACCGGGAGCGGTACTCGGAGATGACCTCTTCACTCAGAGTGGGGCGCTGTGCGATGAGCACTGTTCATTTCCTTTCGACTGGCGACCGCTATATGACGCCAGATCAGGGGTGCCGGTCTGAGCGACCGGCGCACCGCATACCTCTGTCCGTATGCGGCACTCGCCCGACGCCAGCCACCCACCTCGCTCGCGTGAGCGAGCCCGAGGAGTCCGGCGAGCGTGCGAGCCCTGGACTCCTCGGAACGTCGAATCGCGCGAGCGAAGCGAGCTCCTGGCAGTCGGGGTGTGGGGCGAAGCCCCACGGTTCAGTTCTTGGAGTAGAGCTCCACGATGAGCTGCTCGGTGAGGACCGTGTCGATCTGGGCCCGGACCGGGAGCTGGTGGATGAGGATCTGCAGGCTGTCGGCGCTGACGTGCATCCACGCCGGCACCGGGCGCTCGCCGAACGTCTCGCGCGCGACCGTGATCGGGAACGCGTTCACGCTCTGCTTGCGGACCGTGATGATGTCGTAGGGCTCGACGCGGTACGACGGGACGTTCACGCGCACGCCGTTGACCTCGAAGTGCCCGTGGGTCACGAGCTGGCGGGCCTGACGGCGGGTGCGAGCGAGGCCGGCGCGGTAGACGACGTTGTCGAGACGGGACTCGAGGATCGTCAGCAGGTTCTCACCGGTCTTGCCGGGGCGGTTGGCCGCCTCCCGGTAGTAGCGCCGGAACTGCTTCTCCATGACTCCGTAGGTGAAGCGGGCCTTCTGCTTCTCCTGGAGCTGGGTGAGGTACTCCTTCTCCTGGATCCGGCGACGGCCGTGCTGGCCGGGCGGGAAGGGGCGGAGCTCGAAGTTCTTGTCACCGCCGACGAGGTCGGTCTTCAGGCGACGCGACTTCTTGGTGATGGGGCCGGTATAGCGGGCCATATCTGTGGACTTCCTTTGCTGACTTCGTCTGGTCCGAGGTGCGTCTGGTCCGAGCGACGGGGCTCAGACGCGGCGACGCTTCGGCGGGCGGACACCGTTGTGCGGGGACGGGGTGACGTCGGAGATGGTCCCGACCTCCAGCCCAGCCGCGGTGAGGGAGCGGATGGCGGTCTCACGACCGGAACCCGGGCCCTTGACGAAGACGTCGACCTTGCGCATGCCGTGCTCCATGGCGCGCCGGGCGGCTGCCTCGGCGGCCATCTGCGCGGCATACGGGGTGGACTTGCGCGAGCCCTTGAAGCCGACCTGGCCGGCCGAGGCCCACGAGATCACCGCACCGGTGGGGTCGGTGATCGAGATGATCGTGTTGTTGAACGTGCTCTTGATGTGGGCCTGGCCCGCGGCGACGTTCTTCTTCTCCTTGCGGCGCACCTTCTTGGCGCCCGCAGTACGGCCCTTGGGAGGCATTACTTACCAACCTTCTTCTTGCCGGCGACGGTGCGCTTCGGACCCTTGCGGGTGCGCGCGTTGGTCTTGGTGCGCTGGCCGCGCACGGGGAGGCCGCGACGGTGCCGCAGACCCTCGTAGCTGCCGATCTCGACCTTGCGGCGGATGTCGGCCTGGACCTCACGGCGGAGGTCACCTTCGACCTTGAGGTTGTCCTCGATCCAGTCACGGAGCGCGACGAGCTGCTCGTCGACGAGGTCCTTGACCCGGGTGTTCGGGTCGACGCCGGTCGCCTGGAGCGCCTTCGATGCGCTCGTGCGGCCGACGCCGTAGATGTAGGTCAGTGCGATCTCGACGCGCTTCTCACGCGGCAGATCGACTCCAACGAGACGTGCCATCTGCTGATGGTTCCTTTTCGTGTTCACCCGGAGGTCTGGAACAGCACCGGTCCGGCGGTCCTCCCGACGGGCTGCTCCCGGGTGGGAGGTGCCGGTCCGTCGGGCGCCGGTTCCCGGCCTCCGGGACCGGGAGTGGCATCCGCACATCGCCGAGATGGCGAGCGCGGGGGCGGGTGCTGTGAAGATGTGTTCAGTTGTCGATGTTCGGTTGTGTGCTGCTGTCTTGCGTACTGCTGTCTTGCGTACTGCTGTATGCGTTCGGCGCGAAGCTCTGAGACGCTGGCTGATCAGCCCTGACGCTGCTTGTGGCGCAGGTTCTCGCAGATCACCATGACCCGGCCGTGACGGCGGATCACCTTGCACTTGTCACAGATCTTCTTGACGCTCGGCTGAACCTTCATGTTCTTCTCGCCTTGCTCGTCGGATCCGTCCCGCTCCGGGTGTCCGGGGCGGGTCTGCTGGTTGTGTCAGCGGTAGCGGAAGACGATCCGACCGCGGGACAGGTCGTACGGGCTCAGCTCGACGACGACCCGGTCCTCGGGGAGGATCCGGATGTAGTGCTGACGCATCTTGCCCGAGATGTGTGCGAGAACCTTGTGACCGTTCGTCAGCTCGACCCGGAACATTGCGTTCGGGAGAGCCTCGACGATCGTGCCCTCGACCTCGATGACACCGTCCTTCTTGGCCATATCCTCTTTCTGCTCACCGTTGTCGTACTGGTCGCGCCGACGTGGTCCACCCACGGTTCTGCGGCCCTGGGATCTGATCCGAGCCGAAGTGATTCGAGCGGATCCGACTGGAGGGACGGAGGTCGTGGGGTGGAGGGGCCGGCGCACGCGTGGCCCAGGTGGGCGCACGACACCGACTGACCAGTCTACGGCACCAGGCGGCCGTGGCGAAATCGCCTGGGCGACGGTCCGTGACGCGCCGGCAGAGTGCGGGACTGAGCGAGGCCGCTCAGTCCAGCGGGGCGTAGGGCGCCCCGAGGCCGGCGAGGGGGCCCGAGCCTCCATCGCGGGCCGTCAGGACCCAGATGCCGTCCGCGGTGACGGCGACCGAGTGCTCCCAGTGCGCGGCGCGGGCACCGTCGAGGGTGACGACCGTCCACTCGTCCTCGAGAACGGTGTTGGCCTGATCGCCCAGGGTGATCATCGGCTCGATCGCGACGGTCGTACCTTCGCTCACGACAGGACCCTTCTCGCGGCACCGGTAGTTGGGCACCTGCGGATCCATGTGCATCGCCGTTCCGATGCCGTGCCCGACGTAGTCCTCGACGATGCCGTACTCGCGGCCGTCCCGAGACCCGGCAGCCGTGATCTCGTCCTCCACCGCCGCGCCGACCTCGTACAGCGGACGACCTACAGCGAGAGCCGCGATGCCGGCGTAGAGCGCCGCCTCGGTGGCGTCGATGAGCGCCAGGTCCTCCGGACGACCAGCCTCGCGGCCGCCGACCACGAGCGAGATGGCCGCGTCTCCGTGCCATCCCTCGACGACCGCGCCGCAGTCGATCGAGAGCAGGTCACCTTCCTCGAGCACACGCGTTCCGGGGATGCCGTGGACGATCTCCTCGTTGACGCTCGCGCAGATCGTCCCGGTGAAACCGTAGTAGCCGAGGAACGAGGGAACCGCTCCCGAACGCCGGATGTTCTCGTCGGCGAGCGTGTCGAGCTCCTTGGTCGTCATCCCCGGGCGGACCCGCTCACGCAGCATCTCCAGGGTGTCCGCCACGACGAGACCGGCAGCGCGCATGGCGATCAGCTGCTCGGACGTCTTGCCCTCGATCCGCTCCTTGCGGAAGAAGCCCATTCGACTACGTCCCGGCTGCTCGTCAGGACAACGCGGTGACGACGCGCGCCGTCACCTCGTCGATCTCACCGAGACCGTCGACCTCGACGAGGAGTCCGCGGGCGCGGTATGCCTCGGACAGCGGGCTGGTCTCGCGGTGGTAGATCGCCAGCCGCTCCCGGATGACGTCCTCGGTGTCGTCGACGCGTCCTTCGACCTGCGCCCTGGCGAGCAGGCGATCGACGACCGCGTCCTCGTCGACGACGAGCTCGAGAACCCGGTCGAGCGCGATGTCGCGGCGGGACAGCATCTCGTCGAGTGCAGCGACCTGGGCTGTCGTCCGCGGATAGCCGTCGAGGAGGAAGCCGCGCTCACAGTCGGCCTCCACCAGCCGACTGTCCACGATCGCGTTCGTGATGTCGTCCGAGACGTAGCCGCCGGAGGCGAGGATCTCCTTGACCTGCTTGCCCAGCTCGGTCTCGTTCTTGATGTTGGCGCGGAAGATGTCGCCGGTGGAGATGGCCGGGATGTCGAAGTGAGCGGCGATCCGGGAGGCCTGAGTGCCCTTACCGGCGCCGGGCGGGCCGAGGATGATGAGACGCATGAGTTAACGCAGGAACCCTTCGTAGTGACGCTGCTGCAGCTGGGACTCGATCTGCTTGAGGGTCTCCAGACCCACACCGACGATGATGAGGATCGAGGTGCCGCCGAACGGGAAGTTCTGGTCGGCGTTGATCAGACGCAGCGCGATGAGCGGGATCAAGGAGATCAGGGCCAGGTAGATCGCACCGGGCACCGTGATCCGGTTGAGCACGTACGAGAGGTACTGCGCCGTGGGTCGCCCAGCGCGGATACCGGGGATGAAGCCGCCGTAGCGCTTCATGTTGTCGGCCACCTCGGTCGGGTTGAAGGTGATCGAGACGTAGAAGAAGGTGAAGAACAGGATCAACGCGACGAAGCTGATCATGTAGACCGGGTGCGAGCCGGACCCGCCGAAGTACTCGTTGACGAGGCGGACCCACGTGGGCGGGTCGACCCCGAGTGCGGGGGTGTTGAACTGCGCGATCATGACCGGGAGCATGATCAGCGAGCTCGCGAAGATGACGGGGATGACGCCGGCCATGTTGACCTTGAGCGGGATGTAGGTCGAGGTTCCGCCGTACATCTGACGGCCGACCATTCGCTTGGCGTACTGGACGGGGATCCGGCGCTGGCTCTGCTCGACGAACACGACGAGGGCGATGATGAGGAAGCCCACGGCGATCACGGCGAGGAAGACGTCCCAGCCGTCGCTCTGGCGGATCTGGTTCAGGGAGGTCGGGAAGTATGCGGCGATCGACGTGAAGATCAGGATGGACATCCCGTTGCCGACGCCCTTGTCGGTGACGAGCTCACCGAGCCACATGATCAGTCCGGTGCCGGCAGTCATGGTCAGCACCATGATCAGGATCGTCACGAGTGAGTCGTCGACGAGGATGTTGGTGCAGCCGGGGTTACCGAAGAGCTGGGAGGGGTTTCGGGCGAAGGTGATCAGGGTCGCCGACTGCAGCACGGCCAGGGCGATCGTGAGGTAACGCGTGTACTGCGTCATCTTCGCCTGGCCGGCCTGGCCCTCCTTCTTGAGGGCCTCGAACCGCGGGATGACCACGGTGAGCAGCTGGACGATGATGCTCGCCGTGATGTACGGCATGATGCCGAGCGCGAAGATGGAGATGTTGAGCATCGCGCCACCGCTGAAGAGGTTGGCGAGCCCGAGGAAGCCGCTGGAGGTGTCGGCGCCCTCGACGCACTGCTGCACCAGGGTGTAGCTCACGCCGGGCACCGGGATGTGGGTGCCGAGCCGGTAGAGCGTGATGATGCCCAGGGTGAAGAGCAGCTTTCGACGCAGGTCGGGCGTCTTGAACGCCCGGCCGAATGCTGAGAGCACCTAGTCCTCCAAGAGTGCGTGTGTGCGTGTCGCCGCATGGCGACACTTGGACGAGAGCATACGTCCGTTCATGAGCGTACGTTGCCCTGAGTCGCCCGCCAAACGCCCGATGCCGCAGCGCGCGACGTGCGTCGGCACTGCGGCATCGGATGCGGGCTGTCGGAACGGTCGGTCACGCGAGGGTGACGGACCCTCCCGCGGCTTCGATCTTGTCCTTCGCGGACGCGGAGACCGCGTCGGCGGTGACGTCGACCTTGACGGTGATCTCACCGGTTCCGAGAACCTTGACCGGGGCGCCCTTGCGGACCGCACCCTTGGCCACGAGATCCTCGACCGTGACCTCGCCACCCTCGGGGTAGAGAGAACCGAGCTTGTCGAGGTTGACGACCTGGTACTCGGTCTTGAACGGGTTCTTGAAGCCCCGCAGCTTCGGCAGCCTCATGTGGATCGGCGTCGAGCCGCCCTCGAAGCTCGGTCGCACCTGGTAGCGGGCCTTCGTGCCCTTGGTGCCGCGACCGGCGGTCTTGCCGCGCTTGCCGCCCTCGCCTCGACCCACCCGGGTCTTGGCGGTCTTGGCGCCGGGAGCCGGCCGGAGGTGGTGCACCTTGAGGGCCGGACCCTCGACGTGCTCCGCCTGCTCGGCCTTCGTGCTCTTTGTGGACTCAGCCATGTTCACTCGACCTCCTCGACCGTGACGAGGTGGGTCACGGTCTTGACCATCCCGCGGATCTCGGGACGGTCCTCCTTGACGACGGTGTCGCCGATGCGCTTCAGACCGAGGCTGCGCAGCGTCTCACGCTGGTTCTGCTTGCCACCGATCTCGGAACGGACCTGGGTCACCTTGAGGCGTGCCATGTCAGACACCCGCCTTATCTGACGCAGCCTTCGCCGCCTCCGCGCGGCCCGCGGCCTGGGCGCGGAGCATCGCCGCGGGGGCGACCTCGTCCAACGGCTTGCCGCGGCGGGCGGCCACGGCCTCCGGACGCTCGAGGTCCTTCAGCGCGGCCACCGTCGCGTGCACGATGTTGATCGCGTTGTCGGAGCCGAGCGACTTGGACAGGACGTCGTGGACGCCGGCGCACTCGAGAACCGCGCGCACCGGGCCGCCGGCGATGACACCGGTACCGGGCGATGCGGGGCGCAGCATGACGACACCGGCAGCGGCCTCACCCTGGACGGGGTGCGGGATGGTGCCCTGGATCCGGGGAACCTTGAAGAACGCCTTCTTGGCCTCCTCGACGCCCTTGGCGATCGCTGCAGGCACCTCCTTGGCCTTGCCGTAGCCGACACCCACGGTGCCGTCGCCGTCACCGACGACGACGAGGGCCGTGAAGCTGAAGCGACGACCACCCTTGACGACCTTCGCGACGCGGTTGATGGTCACGACGCGCTCAAGGTAGGTGTTCTTCTCGGTGTTGTCGCGACGGTTGTCGCGACGGTCGTTGCGGTCGCCGCGGCGGTCCGAACGCTCGCCACGCTCGCCTGCGGCACCCGTGCCTCGACGCTGGGGTCCTGGCATCAGATGTTCCTCATCTCTTGGGTCATGGGGGTCACGGTCGTTCCGTCCTAGAGGGCCAGCCCGGCCTCGCGGGCGCCCTCGGCGATCGCGGCGACCCGGCCGTGGTACTTGTTGCCGGCGCGGTCGAACACGACGGCCTCGACGCCCGCGGACTTGGCCCGCTCGGCGATGAGCTCGCCGACCTTCTTGGCCTTGGCCGTCTTGTCACCGTCGAAGGAGCGCAGGTCCGCCTCCATCGTCGATGCGGACGCGAGGGTCTTGCCCACCGTGTCGTCGACGACCTGGACGAAGATGTGCCGGGTCGAGCGGGACACGACGAGGCGGGGACGCTCGGCGGTGCCGGAGAGACGCTTGCGGACGCGCAGGTGACGTCGGCCGCGTGCCGCGACCTTGCCCTTGGCGCGCTTGACGATCATCGCCATGGCTTACTTACCTGCCTTTCCAACCTTGCGGCGGATGTGTTCGCCCGCGTACCGGATGCCCTTGGCCTTGTACGGGTCGGGCTTGCGGAGCTTGCGGATGTTCGCGGCCACCTCGCCGACGAGTTGCTTGTCGATGCCCTGAACGGAGAACCGGGTCTGGTTCTCCACGGCGAAGGTGATACCCGCCGGGGGCTCCACAGTGATCGGGTGGGAGTACCCGAGGGCGAACTCGAGGTTCGAGCCCCTGGCCTGCACCCGGTAGCCGGTGCCGTGAATCTCGAGCTTCTTCTCGTAGCCCTCGGTGACTCCGAGGACCATGTTGTTGATCAGCGTGCGGGTCAGACCGTGCAGCGAGCGCGAGTCACGCTCGTCGTCCGGTCGGGAGACCTCGATGCCGTTATCTCCCTTGTCCACCGTGATCGGCGCTGCAACCTCGTGGGAGAGCTGACCCTTGGGCCCCTTCACCGTGACGGTCTGGCCGTCGATGGTGACGTCGACACCGGAGGGGATGGAAACGGGCAGTCGTCCGATTCGCGACATGTCGGATCCCCCTTACCAGACGTAGGCGAGGACTTCCCCGCCCACACCCTTTTGGGCCGCCTGCTTGTCCGTGAGGAGGCCAGACGACGTGGAAATGATGGCAACGCCGAGACCACCGAGCACCTTGGGGAGGTTGGTGGACTTGGCGTAGACGCGCAGGCCGGGCTTGGACACCCGGCGCACGCCCGCGATGGAGCGCTCGCGGTTCGGACCGTACTTGAGGTTGATCGTCAAGGTCTTGCCGACCTCGGCGTCGGCCACGGACCAGCCACTGATGTAGCCCTCGGCCTCGAGGATCTCCGCGATGTGCGACTTCAGCTTCGAGTACGGCATGGCCACCTCGTCCTTCTGCGCCGAGTTGGCGTTCCGGACGCGGGTCAGCATGTCCGCGATCGGGTCAGTCATTGTCATTGGGCTTCTCCGCCCCTTCTCACCGTGGTTTCCTCCCCCGCGACTGTCGCGGTTCGGACCTTCGATGTAGATGGATTGATGTCGTACGAGAGGTGTGGGGGCTCGGTTGTCCTGCCCCCGGGGTCTGGGTTACCAGCTGGACTTGGTCACACCCGGGAGCTCACCGCGGTGAGCCATCTCCCGGAGGCAGATCCGGCAGAGGCCGAACTTGCGGTAGACCGAGTGCGGACGGCCGCAGCGCTGGCAGCGGGTGTAGCCACGGACCTTGAACTTAGGGGTCTTCGCCGCCTTGTTCTTCAGCGCGGTCTTCGCCATGGGATCAGTTCTCCTTGAACGGGAAACCGAGCGCCTTCAGCAGCGCACGTCCCTCGTCGTCGTTGGTCGCCGTCGTGACGACGGTGATGTCCATACCCCGCACGCGGTCGATCTTGTCCTGGTCGATCTCGTGGAACACCGACTGCTCGGTGAGACCGAAGGTGTAGTTGCCGCGACCGTCGAACTGCTTCGGGGACAGTCCGCGGAAGTCACGGATGCGCGGCAGTGCGACGCTCACGAGCCGGTCGAGGAACTCCCACATCCGGTCGCCACGCAGTGTCGTGTGGGCGCCGATCGGCATGCCCTCACGGAGCTTGAACTGGGCGATGGACTTGCGGGCCTTGGTGACGAGCGGCTTCTGGCCGGTGATCGCGGTGAGGTCACGGATCGCACCCTCGATGAGCTTGCTGTCGCGAGCCGCCTCGCCGACGCCCATGTTGACGACGACCTTGGTCACGGTCGGCACCTGCATCGGGTTCGAGAAGTCGAACTGCGAGCGAAGCGCGTCCTTGATCTCGTCCTGGTAGCGCGCCTTCAGCCGCGGGGCCGCCTGCGTGGTCTCGGAGACCGTGGTGCTGGTATCTGTCTGGCTCATCAGAGGTCCTTACCGGAGCGGGCACCGACACGGGTGCGGCTCGTCTTGCTGCGACCGTCGCGCTCGACGGTCTCGACCTTGGTCTTGACCCGGGTCGGCTTGTTGTCACTCGGGTCGACGATCGCCACGTTGCTCACGTGGATCGACGCCTCCTGGACGACGAGCCCCCCGGTCCGGGATCCACGCTCGGTGCCCGCCTTGGTGTGGCGGGTGACGCGGTTGACGCCCTCGACGAGGACCCGCTGCGTCTCGGGGTAGACGGCGATGACCTTGCCGGTCTTGGCCTTGTCCTTGCCCGTGAGCACCTGGACGGTGTCGCCCTTCTTGATCTTCATCCTGCCCTTGGTGTGCTTGCTGTGGTTCGCCATGGGTCAGAGCACCTCCGGAGCCAGCGAGATGATCTTCATGAAGCGCTTCTCGCGCAGCTCGCGGCCCACCGGGCCGAAGATGCGCGTTCCGCGCGGGTCGCCGTCACTCTTGAGGATGACCGCGGCGTTCTCGTCGAACTTGATGTACGAGCCATCGGGTCGGCGGCGTTCCTTGACCGTGCGCACGACGACCGCCTTGACGACGTCGCCCTTCTTGACGTTGCCGCCGGGGATGGCGTCCTTGACCGTGGCGACGATGGTGTCACCGATACCCGCGTAGCGGCGGCCGGAGCCTCCGAGCACGCGGATACACAGGAGCTCCTTGGCGCCCGTGTTGTCGGCGACTCGCAGTCGCGACTCTTGCTGGATCACTTGTCTTATCTCCTACTGTCGTGCCGGTTCTCACTCTCGTGAGCCTTGCCGAACGGTTGGTCGCTGGGGCGGGCCCAGCCGGGCGAACCGCGAGCGGAGCGAGCTCTTGGTTCTCGGGGCTTGTCGGGGACTGCCCGACGGTTACTTGGCCTTCTCGAGGATCTCCACCACGCGCCAGCGCTTGGTCGCACTGAGTGGACGGGTCTCCATGATGAGGACGCGGTCACCGACACCGGCGGAGTTCTGCTCGTCGTGCGCCTTGACCTTGTGCGACTTGCGCATGACCTTGCCGTAGAGCGCGTGCTTGACGCGGTCCTCGACCTCGACCACGACGGTTTTGTCCATCTTGTCGCTGACGACATAGCCCTGACGGGTCTTGCGGTAGTTGCGGCTCTCCGCGTCCACACCGACCTGGGTCTCGCTCACGCTGTTCTTCTCCTCAGCCATCACTTGGCCTCCGCCTTCTCAGCCTTCTTCTCGGCCTTGCTCGCGGCCGACTTCTTCTCGGCCTTCTTGTCACTGGCCTTCGCGGAAGACTTCTTCTCGGACGTCTCGGCCTTCACCGGCTGAGCCGGGGCGGACCCGATGCCCAGCTCACGCTCGCGCATCTCGGTGTAGATCCGGGCGATGTCCTTGCGGACCGCGCGGAGCCTGCCGTGGTTGTCGAGCTGACCCGTGGCGGACTGGAACCGGAGGTTGAACAGCTCCTCCTTGGCCTTGCGGAGCTCGTCGACCAGACGGTCGTCGTCCATGCCGCGCAGCTGCTCGGAGGCGAGGTCCTTACTACCAACGGCCATCAGATGTCACCACCTTCACGCTTGACGAAACGGCACTTCATGGGGAGCTTGTGCATCGCGAGCCGCATGGCCTCACGCGCGGTCTCCTCCGGCACGCCGGAGAGCTCGAACATGACGCGCCCGGGCTTGACGTTGGCGACCCACCACTCCGGGGAGCCCTTACCGGAACCCATGCGGGTCTCGGCCGGCTTCTTGGTCAGCGGGCGGTCCGGGTAGATGTTGATCCAGACCTTTCCGCCACGGCGGATGTACCGGGTCATCGCGATACGCGCGGACTCGATCTGCCGGTTGGTCACGTACGCGGGCTCGAGCGCCTGGATGCCGTACTCACCGAAGGCGACCTTCGTGCCGCCCTTGGCAGCGCCGCTGCGGCCGGGGTGGTGCTGCTTGCGGTGCTTGACTCGACGAGGAATCAACATCAGCTGTTCTCTCCCTCAGGGGTTGCTGGCGCCTCGGCGACCGGAGCGGCCGGAGCCGTCTCGGCGGCGGCCGGCGCGACCTCGGCGGGAGCCTCGGAACGCTCGGCGCGGCGGGCGCGGGCCGGACGGTCGGCACCGTCACGGCGCGGCCCACGGGACGGGCGGGGGGATGCGGCCTGCTGGGCGGCGAGCTCGCGCGCCGTGAGGTCGCCCTTGTAGATCCAGACCTTCACGCCGATGCGACCGAAGGTCGTGCGGGCCTCGTAGAAGCCGTAGTCGATGTTCGCGCGCAGCGTGTGCAGCGGGACGCGACCCTCGCGGTAGAACTCGGTGCGGCTCATCTCGGCGCCGCCGAGTCGACCCGAGACCTGGACCCGGATGCCCTTGGCACCGGCGCGGGTGGCGGACTGCATGCCCTTGCGCATGGCCCGACGGAACGAGACACGCGCCGAGAGCTGCTCGGCGATGCCCTGCGCGACGAGCTGGGCGTCGATCTCGGGGTTCTTGACCTCGAGAATGTTCAGCTGGACCTGCTTGCCGGTGAGCTTCTCGAGCTCACCGCGGATACGGTCGGCTTCCGCTCCACGGCGACCGATGACGATGCCGGGGCGGGCGGTGTGGATGTCGACACGGACCCGGTCCCGGGTGCGCTCGATCTCGACGCGGGCGATTCCGGCGCGCTCCATGCCCTCGGACATGAGCTTGCGGATCGCGACGTCCTCCTTGACGTAGTCGCGGTAACGCTGACCCTCATTGGTGGAGTCGGCGAACCAGCGGCTCTTGTGGTCGGTCGTGATGCCGAGTCGGAAGCCGTGCGGGTTGACCTTCTGTCCCATCAGCGGGTGCCTCCGTTCTTCTTCTCGACAGACTTCTTGGGCGCGGTCTGGACGACCACGGTGATGTGGCTGGTGCGCTTGTTGATGCGCGAGGCCCGGCCCTGCGCACGGGGGCGGAACCGCTTCATGGTCGGGCCCTCGTCGACGAACGCCTCCGCCACGACGAGGTCACGCTCGTCGAAAGGGTTGGCGTGCTGGTCGGCGAGGAACCGGGCGTTGGCGATGGCGCTCTGCAGCACCTTCCGGACGGGGTCACTCGCGGACTGCGGCGCGAACTGCAGCGCGGTGACCGCGTCGACCGCGGCCTTGCCGCGGATGAGGTTGACGACGCGACGCGCCTTCATCGGCGTGACGCGCACGTGCCGCGCGACGGCGCGAGCTTCCATGACCTGCTCTTCCTGGGTGACGTTGGGGGTAGCCATCAGCGACGACGTCCCTTCTTGTCGTCCTTGACGTGACCCTTGAAGGTCCGCGTCGGGGCGAACTCGCCGAGCTTGTGACCGACCATCGACTCGGTGACGAACACCGGGACGTGCTTGCGGCCGTCGTGCACGGCGAAGGTGTGGCCGAGCATGTCCGGGCTGATGACCGAACGGCGCGACCAGGTCTTGATGACGTTCTTCGTGCCCGCTTCGTTCTGAGCGTCCACCTTCTTCTGCAGGTGGTCGTCGATGAAGGGGCCCTTCTTCAAACTACGAGGCATGTGTCGAGGCTCCTATCAGCGCTTCTTGCCAGTACGACGGCGGCGAACGATCATCTTGTCGCTGGCCTTGCCGGGGCGGCGGGTGCGGCCCTCCGGCTGTCCCCACGGGCTGACCGGGTTCCGGCCACCGGAGGTCTTGCCCTCACCACCACCGTGGGGGTGGTCGACCGGGTTCATGGCGACACCGCGGACGGTCGGGCGCTTGCCCTTCCACCGCATACGGCCGGCCTTGCCCCAGTTGATGTTGGACTGCTCGGCGTTGCCCACCTCGCCGACCGTGGCGCGGCAGCGCAGGTCGACGTTGCGGATCTCACCGGACGGCATGCGCAGCTGAGCGTACGGACCGTCCTTCGCGACGAGCTGCACGCGCATCCCCGCGGAGCGGGCGATCTTCGCGCCACCGCCGGGGCGGAGCTCGACGGCGTGCACGACCGTACCGGTCGGGATGTTGCGCAGCGGCAGGTTGTTGCCGGGCTTGATGTCGGCGCCGGGGCCGTTCTCGACCATGTCTCCCTGGCGGAGACGGTTCGGCGCGAGGATGTACCGCTTCTCACCGTCGGCGTAGTGGAGCAGCGCGATGCGTGCGGTGCGGTTGGGGTCGTACTCGATGTGAGCGACCTTCGCAGGCACGCCGTCCTTGTCGGCGCGGCGGAAGTCGATGACGCGGTACGCGCGCTTGTGTCCACCCCCGATGTGACGGGTCGTGATGCGACCGCTCGCGTTGCGTCCGCCGCTCTTGGTCAGCGGCCGCACGAGCGACTTCTCCGGCGTGGAGCGAGTCACCTCGACGAAGTCGGCGACAGAGCTGCCGCGGCGACCCGGCGTGGTCGGCTTGTACTTACGGATACCCATGGTTCCCTAATCCCTTCGCAGCAGGCGTCAGACGCCCGCGCTCCCGAAGATGTCGATCGAACCCTCGCGCAGAGTGACGATGGCACGCTTGGTGTCCTTGCGCTTGCCGATCCCGAAGCGGGTCCGGCGTGCCTTGCCCTGGCGGTTCATGGTGTGGACGGAGTCGACCTTGACCTTGAAGATCTGCTCGACGGCGATCTTGATCTCGGTCTTGTTGGCCCGCGGGTCGACGATGAACGTGTACTTGCCCTCGTCGAGCAGACCGTAGGACTTCTCCGAGACGACCGGAGAGATCAGGATGTCGCGCGGGTCCTTGAACGTCGTGAAGGAGCTCACTTGGCGTCCTCGCTCTCGGTGGTCGTCGCGGTGGTGGTCTCGGGGGTCGACCCGGCGGCGGGGCCGCCGGAGACAAACCGGTCGTAGGCGCCCTTGGTGAAGACGATGTCGTCGGCGCACAGGACGTCGTAGGTGTTCAGCTGGTCGACCGCGAGAACGTGGACGTTCTGCAGGTTGCGGACCGACTTCAGACCGACGAGGTCGGCGCGCTCGAGAACGACCAGGAGGTTCTTCCGCTCGGTCAGCGCGGCCAGACCGGCCGCCGCCGCCTTGGCGGACGGGGCGTCACCGGACGTGATCGCCTCGACGACGTGGATCCGGCCGTGGCGCGCCCGGTCCGAGAGGGCGCCGCGCAGCGCGGCCGCCTTCATCTTCTTCGGGGTGCGCTGGCTGTAGTCACGCGGCTGGGGACCGTGGACGGTGCCTCCGCCGGCGAACTGGGGCGCGCGGGTCGAACCCTGGCGAGCGCGACCGGTGCCCTTCTGGCGGTACGGCTTGCGACCACCGCCGCGAACCTCGCCGCGGGTCTTGGTCGAGTGCGTGCCCTGCCGGGCGGCCGCGAGCTGTGCGGTGACGACCTGGTGGATGAGGGGGACGTTGGTCTGGACGTCGAAGATCTCGGCGGGGAGAGTGACGTCGACGACCGTGATCGTCTCCGAGGTCTTGGTGTCAGTTGCCATGGCTTATCAGGCTCCCTTGGCAGCCGTGCGGAGCAGGACGATGCCGCCACGGGGGCCGGGAACGGCACCCTTGACGAGCAGCAGGCCCTTCTCTGCGTCCACGGCGTGGATCGTGAGGTTCTGAGTGGTCTGGCGCACGCCGCCCATCCGGCCGGCCATGCGCATGCCCTTGAAGACGCGGCCCGGGGTGGCGCAGCCACCGATCGAGCCGGGCTTGCGGTGGTTGCGGTGCGCACCGTGGCTGGCGGACACACCGTGGAAGCCGTGGCGCTTCATGACACCGGCGAAGCCCTTGCCCTTGGTCGTGCCGGTCGCGTCGATGCGCTGACCCGGCTCGAACACCTCGGCGGTGAGCTCCTGGCCGGCCTCGTAGTCACCGGCGTCCGCGGTGCGGAGCTCGACGAGGTGACGACGCGGCGTCACGCCGGCCTTCTCGAAGTGACCGCTCAGGGGCTGGGTGACCTTGCGCGGGTCGATCGCGCCGAAACCGATCTGCACGGCGGAGTAGCCGTCGGTGCCCTCGGTGCGGACCTGGGTCACGACACAGGGGCCGGCCTTGATCACGGTGACGGGCACGAGGCGGTTGTCGGCGTCCCACACCTGGGTCATGCCGAGCTTCTCGCCGAGGAGCCCCTTCATCGTGCGGGTGGCGCTGTTCTGAGTCATCGAAGTCATCGTCGTCGCCTCAGAGCTTGATCTCGATGTTGACGTCGGCGGGCAGGTCGAGACGCATCAACGAGTCGACCGCCTTGGGGGTCGGGTCGATGATGTCGATGAGGCGCTTGTGGGTGCGCATCTCGAAGTGCTCGCGGCTGTCCTTGTACTTGTGCGGCGACCGGATGACGCAGAAGACGTTCTTCTCCGTCGGCAGGGGCACCGGGCCGACCACTGTGGCGCCGGCACGGGTCACCGTGTCGACGATCTTGCGCGCCGAGCTGTCGATGACCTCGTGGTCATACGACTTCAAGCGGATGCGGATCTTCTGTCCCGCCATCTCTCGTCTCTCTCTCGCCTTGCCGAATAGGTACTGCTATCTGTCTGGTGGGCGCTGGCCTGCGATGTCACCGACCCCCGAGGTCGGGTGTGTCGCCCGATCCACACGGAGTCACACATCGATCCTGGTCGGGGTGTGACCCTGGGTGGGTCCGTTGTCATCCGGCAGCCGCCGGCCTGCCACTCTCGCCGATGTGTCGCCCCACCGCTCGACCGGCTGGTCGGTTCACGTGGTTCGATTCGTTGTCACCGGGCGAGGGCCGGACGCGCAGAGAGACTCTTCTGAAGAAGGGCAGTCCCTTGCGCGCCGAAGCCAGAGCAAGCAACCCGACTAGTCTGCCAGAGCCCGCGCTGACGGCCAAATCGCCCGGGTCGGCGCCGCGACCGAGGCCACCGCCACGGCCTGCCACGAGGGACCGCATCAGATCGTGTCAGATCGCGAGACGCTTCGTGGGTAAGGTTGCGTTATCCGACCGATAACGCTCAATAATGTCGCCATGGACACCAGCGGCCGCACCCTCGTCCGGCGCCCCGAAGTCGACCTCCAGCGCGTGAGCAGCGCGCTCATGTGTCGCTGCCGCTGACCTACCCGGCACGCGCCGCCCCTCCCCCGCCCGGCTCGGAGCCATCTCCGTCCGCCCGCCACCGTTCGACGGGACCACGCGCGTCCTCGGAGTGCGGACCCGAGCACCGCTCGTCCCCGCCTCTCGCTGCGACGTACGCACCGCATACCGCCTCGTCGAACCGCTCGACCACGTGCACCTCGACCGGTGACCGTGCGCCCCCGTCACGTCCGCCCTCATCTGGGAGAGATCTTCATGACCATCGAGGCACCCGCCACCCGCCCCGCGCCCCGGGTGCGCCCGTCCCGCTCGAGCCGGCCCCAGGGCCAGTGGGCCGTCGACGGCCGAGAGCCGCTCAACGACAACGAGCGGTTCAAGGCGGCCGACAACGGCCTCAACGTGCGCCGCCGCATCGAGGAGGTGTATGCGGTGGCCGGCTTCGACGCGATCCCCACCGAGGACCTCCACGGGCGGTTCCGCTGGTGGGGGCTCTACACCCAGCGCCGCCCCGGCATCGACGGGGGGCGGACCGCCCAGCTCGAGCCGCACGAGCTCGAGGACCGGTACTTCATGCTTCGGGTCCGGATCGACGGCGGGGCGGTGACGACGGACCAGCTGCGCACCATCGCCGGCATCTCCACCGAGTTCGCGCGGGACACCGCGGACATCAGCGATCGGCAGAACATCCAGTACCACTGGATCGGCATCGAGGACGTGCCGGAGATCTGGCGCCGCCTCGAGGCCGTCGGACTCTCGACCACGGAGGCCTGCGGGGACACCCCGCGCGTCGTCCTCGGCAGCCCGCTCGCGGGGATCGCCGCCGACGAGATCCTCGACCCGACGCCCGTCATCGAGGAGATCCAGAGACGCTTCATCGGCGACCCCGACCTCGCGAACCTCCCCCGCAAGTTCAAGAGCGCAGTGACAGGGCATCCGAGTCTCGACGTCGTCCACGAGATCAACGACCTGTCGCTCGTCGGTGTCGTCCACCCGGAGCTCGGGCCCGGATACGACCTCTGGGTCGGTGGTGGGCTCTCGACCGCCCCCCGGCTTGCGGAGCGGCTCGGTGCCTTCGTTCCCCCGGAACGAGCGGCGGACGTGTGGCACGCCGTCGTGCGGCTGTACCGCGACTACGGCTTCCGGCGGCTGCGGGCAAAGGCCCGTCTGAAGTTCCTCCTCGCGGAGTGGGGCCCGGAGCGGTTCCGCGAGGTCCTGGAGCTGGAGTACCTCGACTCGCCCTTGCCCGACGGGCCGGCGCCCGCCCAACCGACGGGACCGGGGGACCACGTCGGGGTACACCGGCAGCGCGACGGACGCCTCTACGTCGGCCTCGCGCCGACCGTGGGCCGGGTCAGCGGAACCCGACTGGCCGCCCTCGCCGACCTGGCCGAGGCCGCCGGCTCGCGCCGCGTCCGGTTCACGCCGCACCAGAAGGTCGTCGTGCTCGACGTCCGTCAGAACGCCGTGGACGCCCTCCTCGAAGGATCGTCCGCCCTGGGCCTGACCGCGACGCCGTCGGTCTTCCGCCGCTCGACCATGGCGTGCACGGGCATCGAGTTCTGCAAGCTCGCGATCGTCGAGACGAAGGCGACTGCGGCTCGGGCGGTTGCCGAGCTCGAGGACCGCCTGAGCGACCTCGAGCCGTTGCTGGAGCGTCCGATCAGCCTGCACGTCAACGGCTGCCCGAACTCGTGCGCCCGGATCCAGGTCGCCGACATCGGCCTCAAGGGGCAGATCGTCACAACGGACGACGGCCAGCAAGTCCCCGGGTTCCAGGTGCACCTCGGCGGCGGGCTCGCCGGCTCAGGCGCCGGCGACGGGGGTGGTGACGGCGAGGCGGGCCTCGGCCGGACCGTTCGCGGTCTGAAGGTCACGGCCGAGGAGCTCGTGCCCTATGTCGAGCGGGTGGTCCGCCGTTTCGCCGCCGACCGCCGGCCCGCTGAGACCTTCGCCACCTGGGCCCACCGGGTCGACGACGAGGTGCTGACATGACCACGCAGGCCGTCGCGGACGCCCGCGCCGAGGCCGAGCAGGCGGCACACGAGTATGCGCGGGCCGGCGCCGAGGAGGTGCTCACCTGGGCGGCGCACCGGTTCGGGCGGGACCTGGCGGTGGCCGCCAGCATGGCCGACACGGTCCTGCCGCACCTGGTCTCGAGAGTCGTCCCCGATGTCGATGTCGTCTTCCTCGACACCGGGTACCACTTCCCCGAGACCCTCGCGACACGGGATGAGGCCGCCCGCGTCCTCGACATCACGGTGCGGGACATCCGCCCCGAGCTGACCGTCGCCGAGCAGGATGCGCGGTTCGGCCACGACCTGTTCGCCCGAGACCCGGGGGCGTGCTGCCGGATGCGAAAGGTCGAGCCGCTCCGGCGCGCCCTCTCCGGGTACTCGGCGTGGGTCACGGGCGTGCGCCGCGACGAGGCCCCGACCCGGGCCGCCACCCCCATCGTCGAGTGGGACGAGACCTTCGGGCTCGTCAAGGTCAACCCCCTCGTCGCGTGGACGGCGGACGACGTGACCGCCTACGCCTCCCGGCACGACCTGCCCACCAACCCCCTGCTCGAGCGAGGCTACCCCTCGATCGGCTGCGCCCCGTGCACCCGCCCGGTCGCCCCCGGCCAGGATCCCCGCTCCGGGCGCTGGAGCGGGTTCGCCAAGACCGAGTGCGGGCTGCACCCCGCAACGATCCCAGCCACCACCACCCCGGCCGCCACCTCGGACGAGGAGACCCGATGAGCCAGACCCTCGCCTACGACCCGTCGACCGATGCCCACGACCACGGTGCCACGGGAGGCGGACCCGACCTGCTCGACCTGCTCGAGAGCGAGGCGATCCTCGTCATCCGCGAGGTCGTCGCCGAGCTGGAGCGACCCGTCATCCTGTTCAGCGGCGGCAAGGACTCGGTGGTCTTGCTGCACCTGACGGCCAAGGCGCTGTGGCCGGGGCGCGTGACGGTTCCGGTGCTGCACGTCGACACCGGTCACAACTTCCCCGAGGTGCTCGCGTTCCGCGACGCAACGGTGGCCCGGTTCGGGCTGACCCTGCACGTCGCCCGCGTCCAGGACTACCTCGACGACGGTCGGCTGCGCGAGCGCACCGACGGCACCCGCAATCCGCTGCAGACCGTGCCGCTGCTCGACGCCATCACCGAGCATCGCTTCGACGGGGTGTTCGGCGGCGGTCGACGCGACGAGGACAAGGCGCGGGCGAAGGAGCGCATCGTCTCGCTGCGGGACGCGTTCGGGCAGTGGGACCCCAAGAACCAGCGGCCCGAGCTGTGGCGCGCCGTCAACACCCGGCACCGGCCCGGCGAGCACGTGCGGGTCTTTCCGCTGTCGAACTGGACCGAGCTCGACGTGTGGCGGTACATCGAGCGCGAGGGCATCGAGCTGCCGGACCTCTACTACGCCCATGAGCGTGAGGTGTTCGAGCGCGACGGCATGCTCCTCTCCCCCGGGCCATGGAGCCGGCCCCGGGCGGGCGAGGAGGTCCGGGTCGAGCAGGTCCGCTATCGAACCGTCGGCGACATGTCGTGCACCGGCGCGGTGCGCTCCACCGCGCGCACCGTCGGCGAGGTCGTCACCGAGGTCGCGGCGAGCACCGTGACCGAGCGGGGCGCGACCCGGGCCGACGACCGGATCTCCGAGGCAGCCATGGAGGACCGCAAGAAGGAGGGGTACTTCTGATGAGCACACCCACACTGCTCCGCCTCGCGACCGCGGGGTCGGTCGACGACGGCAAGTCCACACTCGTCGGCCGGCTGCTGCACGACACCAAGTCGGTGCTCGCCGACCAGCTCGCGGCCATCACCGACGCGAGCCGCCGACGCGGCTGGACCGGTGAGCTGGCCGACCTGGCCCTGCTGACCGACGGCCTGCGCGCCGAGCGTGAGCAGGGCATCACGATCGACGTCGCCTACCGCTACTTCGCGACGGCTCGGCGCTCGTTCGTGCTCGCCGACTGCCCCGGCCACGTGCAGTACACCCGCAACACGGTCACCGGTGCGAGCACCGCCGACGTCGTGCTCGTCCTCGTCGACGCCCGCCACGGCGTCGTCGAGCAGACCCGCCGCCACCTCGCCGTCGTGGGTCTCCTCCGAGTGCCGCACGTCGTCGTGGTCGTGAACAAGGTGGACCTCGTCGCCGACCCGGCCACCGCATACGACCGGACCGTCCTCGACATCGAGGACCTGCGGCGCACCCTCGACATCGACTCCGTCTCCGTCGTCCCGATCAGCGCCCTGCACGGCGACAATGTGGTCGAGCCGGGCCCGCACACGGACTGGTACGCCGGACCGACCCTGCTCGAGGTGCTCGAAACCCTGCCGGCGCACCGGTCCGGCGGGCCCGCACGCTTTCCGGTGCAGCTCGTCATCCGGCCACAGCACGGGGCGGTGGCGGCAGAGCACGTGGACTACCGCGGATACGCGGGGCACGTCTCGTCAGGCACCGTCCGGGTCGGCGACGAGGTCGTCGTGAGCTCCTCCGGCGTGCGGACGACGGTCGTCGGCATCGACCGGGGACCGGAGCCGCTCGACCAGGCGACTGCGCCGCTGTCGGTCACCCTGCGCCTCGCCGACGCCGTCGACGTCTCGCGCGGCGACGTCCTCGCGGCGGCCGACGAGCCGCCCACCCCGGTCAGGTCGGTCGAGGCCGTGCTCTGCTGGCTCTCGGAGCGGCCGCTGGTGCCGGGCGCACGGGTCCTCGTGGCGCACGGGACGCGCACGGTGCGCGCCGTGGTCTCAGACGTCGCAGAACGGCTCGACATCGGTCGGCTCGCGGTCGAGCCGGCTTCAGGAGCCGGACTCAACGACCTTGTCTCGGTGACACTCACCCTGGCCGAACCGCTCCCGCTCGAGCCCTACGCCCGGTCCCGCCACGGCGGATCCCTCCTCGTCGTGGACCCGCACGACGGCTGGACGCTGGCCGCCGGCATGGCGTATGCGACGCTCCCCGGCGCCGGCGCGTCGCCCGGGTCGCTGGGTGGGTCGGACCGGTTCGATGCAGCGGCGCCGCTCGCTGGGGAGCACCGATGAACGGCCCCGTCACCCTCCTCGGCCTGCGGCTGCGCGGCCGCCGGGTCGTCGCCGTCGGCGGCGGTCGGGTCACCGCCCGGCGGGTACGCGACCTGCTGGCGGACGGCGCGCTGGTGACCGTCGTCGCGCCGGTGGTGGACGAGGAGCTGCTCGCACTGGCGTCCGAGTCCCCTGCCGGTCGACTCACCCTGCTCACGCGGGAGTACTCCGGTCCGGCGGACCTCGAGGGCGCCTGGCTCGTGCACACCGCCACCGGCCACCCGGAGGTCGATCGCCGGGTCGGCATAGATGCCGAGGCGGCTCGGATCTGGTGCGTCGACGCGAGCGATGCCGACCGTGCCAGCGCTCATGTCCCGGCCCGCGGGGAGCTCCCGCTCGGAGATGCGACCCTGCGGGTCGCCGTCCACGGCGGCGGTGACCCCCGCCGGGCCGCGGTCGCCCGAACGGCGGCGGTCGAGCACCTCTCGTCCGGCATCGTCGACCTCCGGTCCCGCCGGGACCGGACCGGGTGGGTCGCCCTCGTCGGCGCCGGGCCCGGCGACGACGGGTTGCTGACCCGGCGGGCGGCGGCGCTGCTCGCGAGCGCCGACGTCGTCGTCACCGACCGCCTCGTCCCGACCTCGACCCTGGCCCTCCTCCCCCCGGGGGTGCGGGTGGTCGACGTGGGGAAGCAGCCGAACCACCATCCGGTCCCTCAGGACGAGATCAACGAGATCCTCGTCCGCGAGGCCGGCGCTGGGCGGGGCGTCGTCCGTTTCAAGGGTGGCGACCCCTATGTCCTCGGACGGGGCGGCGAGGAGCGCCTCGCCTGCGAGGCCGCCGGGATCCCGGTCGAGGTGGTGCCGGGGATCTCGTCGGCGATCGCCGTCCCGGCGGCGGCAGGCATCCCGGTCACGCACCGCGGCCTGGCCCGCGGCTTCACCGTCGTGACCGGCCACGAGGACCTCATGCGGCTGCCCCTCGGCGGTGACCACACCGTGGTCATCCTCATGGGGGTGGCCACGTTGCAGCGCAACGTCGAGTTCCTGCTCACCGGACGCGAGGAATCGACGCCGGTCGCCATCGTGGAGCGGGGGTGCACGCCGACTCAGCGGGTGACGCTGGGCACGCTCGAGGACATCGTCGAGCGCGCGGAGTCGGCCGAGGTCGTCAACCCGGCGGTGATCGTCGTCGGGGACGTCGTGCGCCTGGCGCACGACTGGCCACGGGAGGCGCCCGCGCCCGCGCTGGATGGAGCACTGGCCGGGGCGGGTCGGTGAGAGCGCTCATCCTCGTGGCCCTCGCGGGAGCGGGTGCACAGCTGGTCGACGGATCACTCGGGATGGGCTACGGCGTGACGTCCGCGTCACTGCTGTTGGCGCTCGGCACGGCACCGGCACTGGCCAGCGCGTCGGTCAACGTGGCCCAGCTCGGGACGACCCTGATCTCGGGTGCGAGCCACGCGAGGTTCGGGAACGTCGACTGGGCGGTCGTCCGCCGTCTGGCAGTGCCGGGCGGAATGGGGGCTCTGGCCGGTGCCGGCTTCCTCTCGAGCCTGTCCACCGCGGCGGCCCGGCCGCTCATGGCGGTCCTACTCGTCATCCTCGGCCTCGGGATCATCGCGCGGTTCGTGCTCGGCCGCGAGCCCGGTGCGGGGCGACTGGCGCGGTTCACCTCCCGTCGGATCTTCCTCGGCCCGCTCGGACTCGTCGGCGGCTTCGTCAACGCCACCGGGGGCGGGGGGTGGGGACCGGTCGTGACGTCGACACTGATCAGCACCTCTCCCCTCCCGCCTCGGCGGGTCATCGGCTCGGTGTCGGCCGCGGAGTTCGTCGTCACAGTATGTGCGAGCGTCGGCTTCCTCGTCGGTCTCGGCCTGGCCGGCATCGACCTGCGCCTCGTCGGGGCCCTCATGGCCGGTGGTGTCGTCGCGGCCCCTGTCGCCGCACGGCTGGCCGGACTGCTGCCCGCACCCGTTCTCGGCATCTGCGTCGGCGGCCTGATCCTCGCGCTCAACGCGGGCACGGTTCTGGCCCTCCTGGGGCTGGGGGGAATCGCAGCCACGGTCGTCGAGGGAGTCCTCACCGCCGCCTGGCTCGCGCTGCTCACCCGGGCCGTGGTCAGGGGGCGCACGGACCGCCCGAGCGATCGCCCGGAGGTCTCCCGCGACGACGACGAGATTCTCGAGGTGGGTCGGTGAGGCCACTCGTCGTGGCCGCTCACGGAACGGTGAGCGAAGCAGGGCGCGCGGTCATCGAGGACTGCGCTCGACGGGCGGCCGATCTCGTCGGGGCTCCCTGGCGCGTCGGCTACGTCGACGTGTGTGCGCCCGCCCTCGCGGACGTTCTGTCCGAGGCGGACGACTCCGTCGTCGTGCCGTTGTTCCTCACCTCCGGCTACCACGTGCGCTACGACGTCCCGGCTGCTGTCGCGCGCGCCCGAAGTGCCGTCGTCACCCCCGCACTGGGAGCCGGTCGCGCCGTGGTCGAGGCCCTCGGCGCACGAGTCCGCGAGGCGCTAGGTGCCCCGGGGCACGTGGGTGACCACATCGACGCGCTCGTGCTCGCCTCTGCGGGGTCGTCACTGGCGAGCGCCCGCGCGGAGGTCGACGAGGTGGCAGCGATGCTCGCCGAGACGGAACGCGTCCCGGTCTCCACCGCATACCTGTCCGGCCCGGGCACGGACCTGACCGCAGCCTGTGCCGCCCACCGGGAGGCCGGCCGAAGCCGTCTCGCCGTCGCGACCCATCTGCTCGCTCCGGGAGTGTTCCTCGACCGGGCCCGACGGGTCGCGGCCGACTGCGACGTCCTCGGCGTCGGCGCCGAGCTCGGGACCCACCCGGCCGTGAGCACTCTCGTTGCGGCGCGCTACACCGCAGCGCGGCTCACCCAGGCCGCCACGAGGACCTGACCAGCCGGCACCGGGTCGAGGTCAGCGGAGGTAGGGGATGGAGCGGTCGAGCAGGCCGCGCTCCTTGAGCTCCTTGCGCAGCGGGATCTCGTCATCGATCCAGCCGTCCTGGCGGATCCCCCAGAACGAGGCATGGTCCGGGCCATAGCCGAGCAGCTGCTGCTGCAGCGGCGTCAGCGAGGCGAACCAGTCGCTGTCCTGGTCCGCGACCGCCTCATCCAGCGGCCGGATCCAGCGGTAGGTGTAGCCGATGAACATCAGCTTGCGGACCCGCTCACTCTTGTTCATCGACCGGGAGTGCCACAGCCGCCGGTCGAAGATGAACGCATCCCCCGGCTCCAACAGCACCTCCATCGCACCCTCGGGCTCGACGATCGGGTCCCCCGGCTTCTCCGGACGACCCGCGAGCGTGTTGCTCAGGTGGCTGCCCGGGATGACCTTGGTGTTGCCGTACCCCGGCTCGGACAGGTCCGTCAGGGCATAACAGATCTTCGTCATGAACATCGGCCGCACATCCATGTCGATGTCCGAGTTCTGCCGGTACCCGTCCTGGTGCCAGTTCCAGAACGGCGGCTCGTCCTTCGGGGGGTTGACGTCGATGTGGTTGTGATGGGTGTAGATGTTCCAGCCCATGGTCCCCCAGATGTACGGGAACGTCGTCGGCCAGCTCAGCAGCTCCACGAACCGCGGGTCCCGGTTCAACCAGCCCATGACATGGATCGACCGGTCCGGACGCAACCGACCAGCCGCCTGCTCCTCGGCGTAGATCCGGTCCACGGCCTCCTCGAAGTACGCCCGGTCCGCCTCAGCGAGGGCGTTCTTGATGACGACGAAGCCGTCCCGCGCGTACTGCTCACGGATGGCGGGATCGAGCGGTTCGTAACCGGTCACATCGGTGGCGAAAGTGGTCATTCTGGTCCTGTCTCTCCTGTCCAGGCCGGGTGCGGCCTCGCTTATTCTTACCGACTGCACAGGGATTGCGGTGCAGCCACACCGGTGGCCACGATGGGGTGGATCGACGTGGGCAGGTCCGGATACCCCTATGGGTATGCGGTAGCCTGACCTCGTGACGCGATCTCACCTGTTCGTCCTCCGCGGTTGGAGCCCGCGGCGATGGCTCGTCGCGGCCTTGGCAGCCCTGGGGACCGTGCTGCTGATCGGACTGCCGACGGTGCTCATCCCCAACCCCGTCTTCGGGCGCGAGATACCGATGACGTGGTGGGCCTGGCCGACCCTGCTCGTCGCAGCGGCGCTCAGCGGCCTGCTGACGGCGACCTACGTCCGACAACCGAACCTGAGCGGGCTCGAGGAGGACGACGGCACGAAGAGCGGCATGGTGGGCGGTGTGCTCACCTTCTTCGCGGTCGGGTGCCCCGTCTGCAACAAGGTCGTCCTGGTGGCCCTCGGATCTGCCGGTGCGATGCAGTGGTTCGCTCCCCTCCAACCCGTGTTGGCTGTCGCGGCGGTGGCCGCGCTGGCCTGGGCGCTGCACGTGCGGCTCCGCGGCGAGCGCGCCTGCGCCCTGACGCCGGCGGTGTCGACCGCCCCGTAGGCTGGCGCGGGTGACCCGACCCGACGCTCTCCTCGCCCAGCTCCAGCGATCCGACGCCGCCCGACCGAGGATCACGTGCTACGACGACACTGACGGCCCGACCAACGGGGAGCGGATCGAACTGTCCGCCCGCGTGCTCTCCAACTGGGTCGCCAAGGCGGCGAACGCGCTGCAGGAGGACTACGACATCGAACCCGGGTCGGTCGTGCTGCTGGCGCTTCCGCCGCACTGGCGCACCGCATACTGGGCTCTTGCCGTGTGGTCGGTCGGGGGCTGTGTCGCGCTGGATGCGGACCAGCCGGCCGACGTCTGCGTGAGTGACGACCGCGCAGTGCTCGCCGACTTCGTCGACCGGTCCGGCGCCGGCGCCGGCGCAGTCCTTGTGACCCTGGCGGCGCTGGCCCGTCACGCGGATGAGCGCGTTGGCGACGGAGTCATGGACGAGGCGGCCCAGCTCTCGACCTACGCCGATCAGTTCGACGCGTGGGCCGAGGCAGATGACGACGACCCGGCCCTCGTCCTCGACGGTGACCCGGTCGGCTACGCGGCCCTGTCGTCGTGGGCGGGCCAGTCGGAGCTCCGTCAGACGGAGGGCGCGCCACGGGTGCACCTGTCGACGTACGACACCGCGCTGTTCCTGCGGGTTCTCGTCTCCGCCTGGGAGGCCGACGGCTCGCTTGTGCTCAGCAGGGGTGAGCCCGATGTCGAGACCGTGGCTGCGCGGCTCGTCAGCGAGGGCGTCACCCACACCCTGTGACGCCGCGGTACTGACCTCGTTAACGGCACGTGCGGCAGAGCGTCGAGCCACGACAGATGGTTTCGTCCACGCTCCACGGCGTGAAACGTGTCGAGAACCATCCCTCGTCGGTGTTCGAGGCGCCAAGGCGGGAGGCGACACGACTCCACTCCAGCTGGCCTGACCTCCCCACCGCGTCCCACGCACACGACAGGGCCCCACCCGCCGAAGCGGATGGGGCCCTGTGCTGTTGCGACTGGCGTCGCGTCAGATCACTTGGTGATCTTGGTGACGCGGCCGGCGCCGACGGTGCGGCCACCCTCGCGGATCGCGAAGCGGAGGCCGTCCTCCATGGCGATCGGCTGGATGAGCTCGACGCGCATCTCGGTGTTGTCGCCGGGCATGACCATCTCGGTGCCCTCGGGCAGGTGCACGACACCGGTGACGTCCGTGGTCCGGAAGTAGAACTGCGGACGGTAGTTGTCGTAGAACGGCGTGTGCCGGCCACCCTCGTCCTTGGAGAGGATGTAGACGTTGGCCTCGAACTCGGTGTGCGGCGTGATCGAGCCGGGCTTGACGACGACCTGGCCGCGCTCGACGTCCTCACGCTTGGTGCCACGGAGGAGCAGACCGACGTTCTCACCCGCGCGACCCTCGTCGAGGAGCTTGCGGAACATCTCGATGCCGGTGACGGTGGTCTTGGCGGGCGGACCCTCGTGGATGCCGACGATCTCGACCTCCTCGTTGACCTTGAGGACACCGCGCTCGATACGGCCGGTGACGACGGTGCCACGACCGGTGATCGTGAAGACGTCCTCGACGGGCATGAGGAACGGCTTGTCGATGTCGCGCTCAGGCTCGGGGATGTAGGTGTCGACGGCCTCCATGAGGTCGAGGACGGTCTGGCCCCACTCGGCGTCGCCCTCGAGGGCCTTGAGCGCCGAGACCTTGACGACCGGCAGGTCGTCACCGGGGAACTCGTAGTCGGAGAGGAGCTCACGGACCTCCATCTCGACGAGCTCCATGATCTCCTCGTCGTCGACCATGTCGGCCTTGTTCAGCGCGACGACGATGTAGGGCACACCGACCTGGCGGGCGAGGAGGACGTGCTCCTTCGTCTGCGGCATCGGACCGTCGGTCGCCGCGACGACGAGGATGGCGCCGTCCATCTGGGCCGCACCGGTGATCATGTTCTTCACGTAGTCGGCGTGACCGGGGCAGTCGACGTGCGCGTAGTGACGCGACTCGGTCTGGTACTCGATGTGCGCGATCGAGATCGTGATACCGCGCTGCTTCTCCTCCGGAGCCTTGTCGATGTCGTCGAACGCGAACACCGGGTTCAGGTCGGGGTACTTGTCGTGCAGGACCTTGGAGATCGCAGCCGTCAGCGTCGTCTTACCGTGGTCGATGTGACCGATGGTGCCGATGTTGACGTGCGGCTTGGTCCGCTCGAACTTTGCCTTCGCCACTTGTGTGTCCTCCTCAGGACTTCTTGGTTAACGCCTGACGACCGGGCGGACGTCGCGTCGATTACAGGGTGATGGCCGGCCGCCCTGCGCGAGGCGTCGGGCGGCCAACCGGTGTTTTGTCTAGAGACCAGCGACCAGTCTAGCGGTCACTCGCCCCGAGTCTTCTTGATGATCTCCTCGGCGACGGCCTTGGGAACCTCGGCGTACGAGTCGAACTCCATCGAGTAGTTCGCCCGGCCCTGCGTCTTGGACCGCAGGTCGCCGACGTAGCCGAACATCTCCGACAGGGGGACCAGTCCGCGGACGATCTTGGCGCCGCTGATGTCCTCCATCGCCTGGATGTGACCACGGCGCGAGTTGATGTCGCCGATGACGTCACCCATGTACTCCTCGGGTGTGCGCACCTCGACGAGCATCATCGGCTCGAGCAGGACGGGGTCCGCCTTGCGGATCGCCTCCTTGAAGGCCATCGAACCGGCGATCTTGAACGCCATCTCGGACGAGTCGACGTCGTGGTAGGCGCCGTCGAGCAGGGTCGCCTTGACCCCGACCATCGGGTACCCGGCCAGGACGCCGTACTGCATGGCGTCCTGGATGCCGGCGTCCACGGAGGGGATGTACTCCTTGGGCACGCGGCCGCCGGTGACCTTGTTCTCGAACTCGTAGAGCTCGCCCTCGGCCGCCGTCAGGGGCTCGAAGCTCACCTGGACCTTGGCGAACTGCCCGGAGCCACCGGTCTGCTTCTTGTGCGTGTAGTCGTACTTCTCCACCACACGGCGAATCGTCTCGCGGTAGGCCACCTGCGGCTTGCCCACGTTCGCCTCGACCTTGAACTCGCGCCGCATGCGGTCGACGAGGATGTCGAGGTGCAGCTCGCCCATGCCGGCGATGATCGTCTGGCCGGTGTCCTCGTCGAGGTGGACCTGGAACGTCGGGTCCTCCTCGGCGAGCTTCTGGATGGCCGTTCCCAGCTTCTCCTGGTCACCCTTGGTCTTGGGCTCGATGGCCACCTGGATGACGGGCTCGGGGAAGGTCATCGACTCGAGGACGATCTGCGCGTTGGGGTCGCACAGGGTGTCACCCGTGGTCGTGGTCTTCAGGCCGATCGCGGCGTAGATGTGTCCCGCGAGGGCCTCGTCGACCGGGTTTTCCTTGTTGGCGTGCATCTGGAAGAGCTTGCCGACGCGCTCCTTCTTCCCCTTCGTGGAGTTGTACACCTGCGAGCCCGCAGCGATGCGGCCGGAGTACACGCGGATGAAGGTGAGGGTGCCGAAGAAGGGGTGGGTCGCGACCTTGAAGGCCAACGCGGCGAACGGCTCCTCCGTGCTCGGCTTGCGCGAGAGGTGCTCGGCCTCGTGCCCGGGCGTGTGACCGGAGACGGCGGGGACGTCGAGCGGGTTGGGCAGGTAGTCGACGACGGCGTCGAGCATCGGCTGGACACCGCGGTTCTTGAAGGCCGAGCCGCAGATGACCGGGTAGACGGTCGAGGAGATGGTGAGCTTGCGGATCCCCGCCTTGAGCTCCTCGATGGTGAGCTCCTCACCCTCGAGGTACTTCTCCATGAGGGCGTCGTCGGCCTCGGCGACCGTCTCGACCAGCTCCTGGCGGTACTGCTCGGCCTTCTCCTGCAGGTCCGCCGGAATGTCCTGGACCTCGTACTTGGCGCCCATGGTGACGTCGCCCTTGGCGTCGCCCTCCCAGACCAGCGCCTTCATCTGCAGCAGGTCGACGACCCCGATGAAGTCGCTCTCTATGCCGATCGGCAGCTGGAGGACGAGCGGGGTGGCGCCGAGACGATCCTTGATGGTCTGGACCGTGAAATAGAAGTCCGCCCCGAGCTTGTCCATCTTGTTGACGAAGCAGATCCGCGGCACGTCGTACTTGTCGGCCTGACGCCACACGGTCTCGGACTGGGGCTCGACGCCCTCCTTGCCGTCGAAGACCGCGACCGCACCGTCGAGGACGCGCAGCGAGCGCTCCACCTCGACGGTGAAGTCGACGTGACCCGGGGTGTCGATGATGTTGATCTGGTTGTTGTTCCAGAAGCAGGTCACGGCCGCGGAGGTGATGGTGATCCCCCGCTCCTTCTCCTGCTCCATCCAGTCGGTGGTCGACGCGCCGTCGTGGGTCTCCCCCATCTTGCGGTTGACACCGGTGTAGAAGAGGACACGTTCGGTCGTCGTCGTCTTGCCGGCGTCGATGTGCGCCATGATCCCGATGTTGCGGACCTTGGTCAGGTCGGTCAGGACATCCTGTGCCACGTTCGTTCTCTCAGTTCGTATGCGGTCGCGAAGATCGCGAGTGGGTCGCGGTGCGGTGGTCGCGGCGGTGGGCGGCCGGTCGGGCCGCCCACCGCCCGCGACTCACCAGCGGTAGTGCGCGAAGGCCTTGTTGGACTCGGCCATCTTGTGGGTGTCCTCGCGGCGCTTGACGGCTGCGCCCAGACCGTTGGAGGCGTCGAGGATCTCGTTCATGAGGCGCTCGGTCATCGTCTTCTCGCGACGCTGGCGCGCGTAGCCGACGAGCCAGCGCAGCGACAGCGTGGTCGCGCGGCCGGGCTTGACCTCGACGGGCACCTGGTAGGTGGCACCGCCGACGCGGCGGGACTTGACCTCCAGGGTCGGGCGCACGTTGTCGAGCGCGCGCTTGAGGGTCTGCACGGGGTCGGTGCCGGTCTTCTCGCGGCAGCCCTCGAGGGCGCCGTAGACGATGCCCTCGGCGATGGACTTCTTGCCGTCGAGCAGGATCTTGTTCACGAGCTGGGTGACCAGCGTGGACTGGTAGACCGGGTCGACGACCAGGGGGCGCTTGGGAGCGGGGCCCTTACGAGGCATTACTTCTTCTCCTTCTTCGCGCCGTATCGGGAACGCGCCTGCTGACGGTTCTTCACGCCCTGGGTGTCGAGCGTGCCGCGGATGATCTTGTAGCGAACGCCGGGCAGGTCCTTCACACGGCCGCCACGGACGAGCACGATCGAGTGCTCCTGGAGGTTGTGGCCGACGCCGGGGATGTAGGCCGTGACCTCGATGCCGCTCGACAGCCGCACACGGGCGACCTTGCGGAGGGCGGAGTTCGGCTTCTTGGGGGTGGTGGTGTAGACGCGCGTGCACACGCCGCGGCGCTGCGGGGAGCCCTTGAGGGCAGGAGTCTTGACCTTGGTGGTCTTGTCCTGCCGGCCCTTGCGCACCAGCTGGTTGATCGTAGGCAACCTGGGTTCTCCATACTTGTCGTCGTGTCCTGCCCCGCCGTCCTCGGCTGACAGGTCCTTGGTCATGGCCCTCACGCATTCGACGCCTCGTCGGCGTCCGGTCGCTCGGGTGCTCCTCCCTGCATTCCCCGCCACGCGGTCACCGATGGTGTGTTGATCGGGGACCGAGCGTGGGGCGCCCGGCAGAAGGTGGTCGGATGAGCGTGAGACTCACCCTTCGGCCGCGCGAACCCCGAGGGGGTCCGAGGCGTGCCGCAGCGCCTGGTCCTAGCCAGACACATCGATCAACTTTACTCGGGTATGCGGTGAGGGGCCAAATCCGTCCGCTGCGGCTTCCCGTCGGTCATCAAGGGGTCAGGACATAGATCGCGTAGTCGAATTCGCGGCCTTCGCGATGCACCCGCCGAACGATCTCCCTGGCCGTGCCACGGTCCGACCGCCTCAGCTCGGCGAGCAGGTCGGGGGCGCGATGGGAGGACCAGATGGCGAGGACCCCGCCCGGCGCGAGAGCGGCGGCCGCCGAGCGGAGGCCGGCCCTCGCATACAGGTCGGTGTTCTCCGGTCGGACGAGGAAGCCGGGACCGTTGTCGACGTCGAGCAGCACCACGTCCCAGCCCCCCGCCGTGGCGCCCAGGACGCTGCCCACATCGGCGACCTCGACGGTCAGCCGCTCGTCCGCGAGCCCGGGAGCCGGCAGCAGTCCTTCGCCGGCCCACAGGGCCAGGGGTGCGGCGATCTCGGCGACCCTGACATGCCGGACCCGCGGGTCGGCCAGCACGGCCGCCGCGGTGAAGCCCAGACCCAGCCCGCCGACGAGCACCCGCTCGGGACGAGGGTGCAGGGAGAGCGCGATGTCGGCGAGGTCGACCTCGGTGGAGACGTCCACGGTGTCCATGACGAAGACGCCGCCGACGATGAGCTCGGTCACCTCGCCGCGCCTGCGGAGCACCACCTCCCCGGCGACCGAGTCGGCACGCCCGACGGTCTCGACGACGTCCGTGCTCACAGCCCGGAGCACTGGCCCTCCTTGTCGCCGCCCACCGTGTTGCCCGAACCGGTCGGTGCAGGAGCGTTGGCCTCGCACTGCAGGTTGCCGTCGATCACGTTGTTGCGGAACTCCTGCGCCCCGGTGTTCGACGTGGACTGGAGGTCGCCGTCGATCGTCACGCCGGCGACGGTGGCGGACCCGCCGTTGTCGAGCTGGACGTTGCCCTCGACCTCACCCCCGGTCACCGAGACCAGCGCATGCCCGGTGCCCTGGATGTTGCCGTCGACGGTCGTCCCCTCCGTCACGAGCGTCGCACCGTCGCCCACGAGGATGTTGCCGTCGACGACCACCGCGCCGATGCACGTGGCGCCGTCCACGACGAGGTCACCCGCGACGTCGGCGCCGATGGTCTCGGCGCAGTCCGTCGCGCCGGTGTCGGTCGGCGCCGGAGTCTCCTCCGTGGACGGTGCCGTCCCCTCGGTCGTGGAAGCCGTTCCGTCGCTCGCGGGCGCGTTGGTCAGGGTCACCGGTGACGTCACTCCCTGGCCCGGGGTGACCTCGTCGCCGCTGCAGCCGCTCAGCACCAGGGCGGCGACAGCGGCGACGGACAGCGCGGTGCGGCGGACCATGAGCGGCTCCTTCGGCTGGATCCGGGTTCGGCACCCGGGTGCATCCCCCAACAGTGCGTCACAACGGGGCACCGACTCAAGCCGAACACGGCCAGGTGAGAAGGTTGTCATCCACCACGATGGCCGGGACACGCACGAGGGGCGGTATGCGCGGGAGTCTCCCGCGCATACCGCCCCTCGGTGCGGCTCAGGTCCTCAGAACCTGTCGACTCGGAACCGATCGAGTCAGAACCGATCGAGTCAGAACCGATCGAGTCCCAGCTCGGTGTCGTCGAGGCGAATCGCCTCGCCGGTGCCGGTGCCGAACATCCCGTAGTCGTACTGGTCGTACGTCGGCAGGGTGTACATCGCGGCCTTGGCCTCCTCGGTCGGCTCGACCGCGACGTTGCGATAGCGGGACAGGCCCGTACCGGCCGGGATGAGCTTGCCGAGGATGACGTTCTCCTTCAGGCCGAGGAGCGGGTCGGACCTGGCGCCCATCGCAGCCTCGGTGAGGACCCGGGTGGTCTCCTGGAAGGAGGCCGCCGACAGCCACGACTCGGTCGCGAGTGAGGCCTTGGTGATGCCCATGAGCTCGGGACGGCCGCTGGCCGGACGACCGCTCTCGGCGACGACCTTGCGGTTCTGCTCGAGGAAGCGACCACGCTCGGCGAGCTCGCCGGGCAGTAGGTCGGTGTCGCCCGACTCGATGATCGTGATCCGGCGCAGCATCTGGCGGACGATGACCTCGATGTGCTTGTCGTGGATCGACACACCCTGCTGGCGGTACACGTCCTGGACCTCGTCGACGAGGTGCTTCTGCACCTCACGCGGGCCGAGGATGCGCAGCACCTGCTTGGGGTCGATGGCACCCTGGGTCAGCTGGGTGCCGACCTCGACGTGCTCGCCGTCCTGGACCAGCAGACGCGCACGCTTGCTGACCGGGTAGGCGTGCTCGTCGGTGCCGTCGTCCGGGGTGAGCAGGATCCGGCGGGACTTGTCGGTCTCCTCGACGGTGACCCGCCCGGTCGCCTCGGCGATCGGCGAGACGCCCTTGGGCGTACGGGCCTCGAAGAGCTCGACGACACGCGGCAGACCCTGGGTGATGTCGTCACCGGCCACACCACCGGTGTGGAAGGTCCGCATCGTCAGCTGGGTGCCGGGCTCACCGATCGACTGGGCGGCGATGATGCCGACCGCCTCACCGATGTCGACGAGCTTGCCGGTCGCCAGCGAGCGGCCGTAGCACTTGGCGCACGTTCCGACCTTGCTCTCACAGGTGAGGACCGAGCGGACCTTGACCTCGTCGACGCCGGCGGCGAAGAGCGCGCCGATGACGACGTCACCGAGGTCGATGCCGGCCTCGGCCAGAGTCTCGCCCTCGTGGACCACGTCCTCGGAGAGGGTGCGTGCGTACACGCTCGTCTCGACGTCGTCGTGCAGGCTGCGGGTGCCGGTGCGCTCGTTGACCTGCGCGATCGGCATCGGCAGACCGCGGTCCGTGCCGCAGTCGTCCTCGCGGATGATGACGTCCTGCGACACGTCGACCAGACGACGCGTGAGGTAGCCGGAGTCGGCGGTCCGCAGCGCGGTGTCCGCCAGACCCTTTCGGGAGCCGTGCGTCGAGATGAAGAACTCCAGGACGGACAGACCCTCGCGGAAGTTGGACCGGATCGGCCGCGGGATGATGTCACCACGCGGGTTCGACACCAGACCACGCATACCGGCGATCTGGCGCAGCTGCATCCAGTTGCCTCGCGCGCCCGAGGACACCATCCGGTAGATGGTGTTCGTTCGCGGGATGTTGGCCTCCATCTCCTTGGCGACCTCGTTGGTCGCCTGGGTCCAGATCTCGATGAGCTCCTGACGGCGCTCGTCGTCGGTGATCAGACCGCGCTCGTACTGGGTCTGGACCTTCTCCGCCTTGTCCTCGTAGGCCTCGAGGATCTCGATCTTGCGAGGCGGCGTGACGACGTCCGAGATCGCGACCGTGGTACCCGAGCGGGTGGCCCAGTAGTAGCCGTGATCCTTGAGAGCGTCGAGCGACGCGGCCACCGCCACCTTGGTGTAGCGCTCGGCCAGGTCGTTGACGATCCCCGACAGACGCTTCTTGTCCGCCGCGTCGTTGACGTAGGGGTAGTCCGCCGGCAGCGTCGTGTTGAAGATCGCCCGACCGAGAGTCGTCTCCAGGAGGACGTTGTTGGCGAAGCCCTCGTCGTCGAGCTCAACCCCTTCGGGAAGCGCCGCGCTGGAGGCCGGGACCATCCGCTCGATCCGGATCCGGACCTTGGAGCCGATCTCGATCTCACGGGCGTCGAAGGCCATCTGCGCCTCGGCGATCGAGCCGAACGCGCGACCCTCGCCGCGGCCGTCCTCCACCTCGGAGGTGAGGTGGAACAGTCCGATGATCATGTCCTGGGTCGGCATGGTCACCGGACGGCCGTCGGCCGGCTTGAGGATGTTGTTGCTCGACAGCATCAGGATCCGGGCCTCTGCCTGGGCCTCCGCCGACAGCGGGACGTGGACCGCCATCTGGTCACCGTCGAAGTCGGCGTTGAACGCCGTGCACACGAGCGGGTGGATCTGGATGGCCTTGCCCTCGACCAGCTGCGGCTCGAAGGCCTGGATACCGAGTCGGTGCAGCGTGGGAGCGCGGTTCAGCAGGACCGGGTGCTCGGTGATGACCTCCTCGAGCACGTCCCAGACGACCGGGCGAGCCCGCTCCACCATGCGCTTGGCGCTCTTGATGTTCTGGGCGTGGTCGAGGTCGACGAGCCGCTTCATGACGAACGGCTTGAAGAGCTCGAGCGCCATCTGCTTGGGCAGGCCGCACTGGTGCAGCTTCAGCTGCGGGCCGACGACGATGACCGAACGGCCGGAGTAGTCGACGCGCTTGCCGAGGAGGTTCTGGCGGAAGCGTCCCTGCTTGCCCTTGAGCATGTCGGAGAGCGACTTCAGCGGGCGGTTGCCCGGCCCGGTGACCGGACGACCGCGGCGGCCGTTGTCGAACAGGTTGTCGACCGCCTCCTGCAGCATGCGCTTCTCGTTGTTGACGATGATCTCGGGCGCGCCGAGGTCGAGCAGCCGCTTGAGCCGGTTGTTGCGGTTGATCACCCGGCGGTAGAGGTCGTTCAGGTCGGAGGTCGCGAAACGGCCACCGTCGAGCTGGACCATGGGGCGCAGGTCCGGCGGGATGACCGGGACCGCGTCCAGGACCATGCCGGACGGGTTGTTGGTGGTCTGCTGGAAGGCGGTGACCACCTTGAGCCGCTTCAGGGCACGCGTCTTGCGCTGACCCTTGCCGGTCGCGATGACCTCGCGCAGCAGCTCGGCCTCGGCCTCGAGGTCGAAGGTCTCCAGACGCTTCTGGATCGCCGCCGCGCCCATGCCGCCCTCGAAGTACAGCCCGAAGCGGTCCCGCATCTCGCGGTAGAGCATCTCGTCGCCCTCGAGGTCCTGGACCTTGAGGTTCTTGAACCGGTCCCAGACCTGCGTCAGCCGCTCGACCTGGGCCTCCGCGCGCTTGCGGATCTGGTTCATCTCGCGCTCGGCGCTGTCGCGGACCTTGCGCTTGGCGTCGGACTTGGCGCCCTCGGCCTCGAGTGCGGCGATGTCGGACTCGAGCTTCTTGGCGCGCGCCTCGACGTCTGCGTCGCGACGGTTCTCGAGCTCCTTCTTCTCGACCTCGATCTGGGCCTCGAGCGAGGGCAGGTCGGCGTGCCGCTGCTCCTCGTCGACGCTCGTGATCATGTAGGCGGCGAAGTAGATGACCTTCTCGAGGTCCTTCGGCGCCAGGTCGAGCAGGTACCCGAGGCGACTCGGGACGCCCTTGAAGTACCAGATGTGGGTCACGGGGGCGGCCAGCTCGATGTGACCCATCCGCTCGCGACGCACTCCGGCGCGGGTCACCTCGACGCCGCAACGCTCACAGATGATGCCCTTGAAGCGGACCCGCTTGTACTTGCCGCAGTTGCACTCCCAGTCCCGGGTGGGACCGAAGATCTTCTCGCAGAAGAGACCGTCCTTCTCGGGCTTGAGCGTCCGGTAGTTGATGGTCTCGGGCTTCTTGACCTCGCCATGGCTCCAGGCGCGGATATCGTCCGCGGTCGCAAGGCCGATGCGCAGCTCGTCGAAGAAGTTGACGTCCAGCACTTGGTGCTTCCTTCTCTCGTCGTGAATCAGTCAGGTGGTCTCGGTGGTGAGTGAGGGAGGGCGGACCCTAGACCTCTTCGACGGAGCTCGGCTCGCGACGGGACAGGTCGATACCGAGCTCCTCCGCGGCACGGAAGACGTCCTCCTCGGCGTCACGCATCTCGATCGCTGAACCGTCGCTGGAAAGGACCTCGACGTTGAGACACAGGGACTGCATCTCCTTGATGAGGACCTTGAACGACTCGGGGATGCCGGGCTCGGGGATGTTGTCGCCCTTGACGATCGCCTCGTAGACCTTGACCCGGCCGGTGACGTCGTCGGACTTGATCGTCAACAGCTCCTGGAGGGCGTAGGCGGCTCCGTATGCCTCGAGCGCCCACACCTCCATCTCGCCGAAGCGCTGGCCACCGAACTGGGCCTTACCGCCGAGCGGCTGCTGGGTGATCATCGAGTACGGGCCCGTGCTGCGCGCGTGGATCTTGTCGTCCACGAGGTGGTGCAGCTTGAGGATGTACATGTAGCCGACCGAGATCGGGTCCGGGAACGGCTCGCCGGAGCGACCGTCGAACATCCGGGCCTTGCCCGAGCCGTCGATGAGCCGCTGGCCGTCACGGGTCCGGCTGGTCGACTCGAGGAGACCGACGATCTCCTCCTCGCGTGCACCGTCGAAGACGGGGGACGCGACACGGCTGCCGGGGGCCGCCTCGCGGGCGTCCTCGGGGATCAGGCTCGCCCAGTCCGGGTTGCCCTCGATCTTCCAGCCCTGCGCCGCGGCCCAGCCGAGGTGCAGCTCGAGGATCTGACCGATGTTCATCCGGCCCGGGACACCGAGCGGGTTGAGCACGACGTCGACCGGGGTGCCGTCCTCGAGGAACGGCATGTCCTCGACTGGAACGATCTTGGAGATGACGCCCTTGTTGCCGTGCCGGCCGGCGAGCTTGTCGCCGTCGGTGATCTTGCGCTTGTTGGCGACGTAGACACGCACCAGCTGGTTGACGCCGGGGGCGAGCTCGTCGCCCTCGTCCTTGTCGAACACCTTGACCCCGATGACGGTGCCGGTCTCGCCGTGGGGAACCTTCAGGGAGGTGTCGCGGACCTCGCGGGCCTTCTCACCGAAGATCGCGCGGAGCAGGCGCTCCTCGGGCGTCAGCTCGGTCTCACCCTTGGGCGTGACCTTGCCGACGAGCAGGTCACCGTCGCGGACCTCGGCGCCGATGCGGATGATGCCGCGCTCGTCGAGGTCGGCCAGGACCTCCTCGGAGACATTCGGGATGTCCCGGGTGATCTCCTCCGGACCCAGCTTGGTGTCGCGCGCGTCGACCTCGTGCTCCTCGATGTGGATCGACGAGAGCACGTCGTCCTGCACGAGCCGCTGAGAGAGGATGATCGCGTCCTCGAAGTTGTAGCCCTCCCAGGGCATGAACGCGACGAGCAGGTTGCGACCGAGGGCGATCTCGCCGCCGTCGGTGGCGGGCCCGTCGGCGATGAGCTGACCCTGCTCGACCCGGTCGCCCTCGGCGACCACGACGCGCTGGTTGTAGGAGTTGCCCTGGTTGGACCGGGTGAACTTGTTGATCCGGTAGGTCCGGGTCGTGCCGTCGTCGGCGGCGACGGTCACGAGGTCGGCGGAGACCTCGGTGACCACCCCGGCCTTCTCGGCCGTCACGACGTCACCGCTGTCCATCGCCACGCGGTACTCCATCCCGGTGCCGACGAGCGGCGCCTCGGAGCGCACGAGCGGAACGGCCTGACGCTGCATGTTCGAGCCCATGAGGGCGCGGTTGGCATCGTCGTGCTCGAGGAAGGGGATGAGCGCCGTGGCCGCGGACACCATCTGGCGCGCGGAGACGTCGATGTAGTCGACCTCCTCGCGCGGGATGTACTCGACCTCGCCGCCCTTGACTCGCACGAGCACCCGCTCGTGGGCGAAGCCGCGGCCGTCATCAGTGAGGGTGGCGTTGGCCTGGGCGATGACGTGCTCGTCCTCCTCGTCGGCGGACAGGTAGACGACCTCGTCGGAGATGACGCCCTGCTCGACCTTGCGGTACGGCGTCTCGATGAACCCGAACGGGTTGATCCGGCCGTAGGACGCGAGGGACCCGATGAGACCGATGTTCGGCCCCTCAGGGGTCTCGATCGGGCACATCCGGCCGTAGTGGGACGGGTGGACGTCACGGACCTCCATGCCGGCGCGGTCGCGGGAGAGACCACCGGGGCCGAGCGCGGAGAGGCGGCGCTTGTGCGTCAGTCCGGCCAGCGGGTTGTTCTGGTCCATGAACTGGGACAGCTGGCTGGTGCCGAAGAACTCCTTGATGGAGGCGACGACCGGGCGGATGTTGATGAGCGTCTGCGGCGTGATGGCCTCGACGTCCTGGGTGGTCATCCGCTCGCGGACGACCCGCTCCATCCGCGACAGGCCGGTGCGGACCTGGTTCTGGATCAGCTCGCCGACGTTGCGCAGCCGGCGGTTGCCGAAGTGGTCGATGTCGTCGACCTCGACGCGGATCTCGACGTCCTCACCGTCCCGGACACCAGGCATGGCGGTGTCGTTGTTGTGCAGCGCGCACAGGTAGCGGATCGTCGCGACGATGTCGTCGATCGAGAGGACCGACTCGCTGAGCGGCACGTCGAGACCGAGCTTCTTGTCGATCTTGTACCGGCCGACCTTGGCCAGGTCGTAGCGCTTGCCGTTGAAGTACAGGTTGTCCAGCAGGTTGCGCGCGGCCTCCGTCGTGGGCGGCTCGCCCGGGCGCAGCTTGCGGTACAGGTCGAGCAACGCGGCGTCCTGGTCGGCGAGGGTGTCCTTCTCGAGGGTGAGCTCGATGGACTCGTAGGTCGCACCCGAGGCGTCCACGAAGGTCGAGCGGATCTCGGACTCGCTGAGACCGAGAGCCTTCAGGAGGGTGGTCACCGGCTGCTTGCGCTTGCGGTCGACGCGGACGCCCACCATGTCGCGCTTGTCGATCTCGAACTCGAGCCATGCGCCACGGCTGGGGATGACCTTGGCCGTGTAGACGTCCTTGTCGGACGTCTTGTCGATGGCGCGCTCGAAGTACACGCCCGGGCTGCGGACGAGCTGGGAGACGACGACGCGCTCGGTGCCGTTGATGATGAATGTGCCGCGCTCGGTCATGAGCGGGAAGTCGCCCATGAAGACGGTCTGGCTCTTGATCTCACCAGTCGTCGTGTTCATGAACTCGGCGGTCACGAAGAGGGGGGCGGAGTATGTCTGGTCGCGCTCCTTGCACTCGTCGATCGAGTACTTGACCTCCTCGAAGCGGTGGTCGCGGAAGCTCAGCGACATGGATCCGGTGAAGTCCTCGATCGGCGAGATCTCGTCGAAGATCTCCTCGAGGCCGGACCGCTCGGGGATGTCGGAGCGCCCTTCGGCCGTCGCCGCGGCGACACGCTGCTGCCAGCGCTCGTTGCCGAGGAGCCAGTCGAAGCTCTCGGTCTGGAGGGCGAGGAGGTCAGGGACCTCGAGTGGTTCGCGGATCTTCGCGAAGGAGAGCCGGCCGGAGGCCGTGCGGGCGGACGTCACGATGTTGGACGTACCGGTGGACTTACCAGTGGACGCGGTGCGCGAGGCAGCCAAGATTGGTCCTTCCTCAAGGCCGAAGAACGTCGTTGAGAGTCGTTGCGAGAACGAATGGAGTTCTGCTCCGCCCCTCACCCCTGCAGCACGCAGCGGCGCTCACAGCAGCGGATGTTCGCGCGCAGAAACGACCTGCGATGACGACATGCACTGAGGAGCTCACAACGGCGGGAGAAGGGCATGGGCGGCGCAAGGGTCCACCCTACCGCAGGAAGGCATGGGAATCAACCGGTGTCAAGCCTCCGGCTCGATCCGGTCGCCTCCGGCTCGCGACCCGCAAGGCCGCAGTGTTCTCCGGAGTCCCTCACCGAACGGGGCCGGCTCGGGCTGAAGCGTCGCCATGAGAATGACCAATCCGCGGCTATCCGTCAAGTAGGTGACACCGCGACACCGGGCGCCGGCCAGTCTCAGAGTGGGCGCGAAAGCCTCGCGGCGGACGGCTGGGTCACCGGCGAGACGACGATCTCGTGGAACCCACGCAGGACGAAGGTCGATCGCCGAAGGGCCCGCCGTAGCTCAAGGCGGGGCCAGGCCCTGAACAGTTCCAGGCTCGCGATCTGGAGCTCGAGGCGGGCCAGCGGAGCACCGAGACAGAAATGGATCCCGAGACCGAATGCCATGTGGTTGTTCGGATCTCGCGTGGGAATGAAGGTGTCGGGGTCGTCGAAGACCGCAGGGTCCCGATTGGCGGCGCCGAGCAGGGCCGCTATTCGCTGCCCCGGCTCCAGGCGCACCCCCTCGACCTCGACGGCGGCCGTAACGGTCCGCTCGAAGAGGTGCAGAGGGCTGTCGTGGCGGAGCATCTCCTCGACCACCGGGGCGGGATCGAGGGTGGACAGGTCGCGCTCACCCACCGGACCGGTCAGGATCGAGTGCAGACCGTTGCCGAAGCCGTTGACGCTCGCCTCGTGACCCGCGTTGAGCAGCAGCACGGCCGTGGCGACGAGCTCGTGCTCCGAGAGCCGGTCCGAGCCGGTCCGAGCCGTCCCGAGCCTGGACGAGGTGGGTGAGCAGGTCGTCACCGGGGTGGCGCGCCCGGTGGGCGGCGACCTCCTCGACGAGGTCGGCGAACCCGGCGCAGGCCTGCTGCGCCTCGAGCTCCTGCTCGCGTGTGCGGTCGACCCACCAGCTCCTCGATCCGCGGCGCGAGCCGGGCGACGTGCCCGCGACCGAACGCGCCGGCCACGAGGCGCCGCAGTCGGGTGTGCTTGGGCGGTTCGCAGTCGAGGATCGAGTCGGCGTGCAGCCAGTTGAAGGTCTCCCACTCCTCGACCGGCTCGCGCGGGGCGTAGACCCGACCGAGCCGCCGGTCGCGCAGGACGGCGCTGCACGCAGCGTGCGAGGTAGCGACGTACGTGCCCAGCCCGCTGTGCCATGCGACGGGGGCGCGGGACCGGGCCTCGGCGAGCGCCGCACACGGACTGCGGACGAAATCCGGGTCACCGAGGTCGAACAGCTCGGCCGCGTCGAAGGGCTCCATGTCCGCATTGTTCTGCACGAGGAGGTATGCGCGGGTCGCCGACCGTCAGGCCCTGACATGGCCTCCTCCACTCGTGCGGCAACCCGCTGCCGGTGGGCCCTCCGTCGACCGACGAGCGGGTGCCGCGGTGTCGTTCGCCGTTTCGGTCCTGTGTGGGGGAAGTGGCGCGCGCCGGAGCCGCCCGGGAGCCGCCCGGACAGACGACGGCGGGGTGGATCCGGATGGATCCACCCCGCTGGGCGTGCTCGCGTTCGCGAGCGTGAGTCAGTCCCCGTGAGGGGACGAGATCACTTGAGCTCGACGGTGGCGCCGGCGCCCTCGAGGGCCTCCTTGGCCTTGTCGGCAGCGGCCTTGTCGACCTTCTCGAGAACGGGCTTGGGAGCACCGTCGACGAGGTCCTTGGCCTCCTTCAGGCCGAGGGAGGTCAGCGCGCGGACCTCCTTGATGACCTGGATCTTCTTGTCGCCGGCAGCGGTGAGGACGACGTCGAACTCGTCCTTCTCCTCCTCCGCGGCGCCGGCGTCGCCGCCGCCCGCGGGGGCGCCCGCGGCCGCGACGGCGACCGGAGCGGCAGCGGTGACGTTGAAGGTCTCCTCGAACTGCTTGACGAACTCGGAGAGCTCGATGAGGGTCATCTCCTTGAAGGCCTCGAGGAGCTCGTCGGTGGACAGCTTCGCCATGATCGGCGTCCTTTCTTTCGTGTGCCGTGAGTGGCTGTTCGTTGTGATCGGGTGATCGGGTCCCGCTGGAGCGGGATCAGGTCACTCGGTGTCGCCACCCTCGGCGACGTCTGCGGTCTCCGCTGCGGGGGTGTCTGCAGTGGGAGCTGCCTCGGCCGTGGCCTCGGCGGGTGCCTCCTCGGCACCGGCGGTCTGGACGGGGCCCTCGGCCTCGACCTTCGCGCGCAGCGCATCGACCACGCGAGCCGTCTGGGACAGCGGCGCGGCGAAGAGGTAGACGGCCTTGCTCAGCGACGCGTTCATGGCGCCGGCCAGCTTGGCCAGAAGGACCTCGCGGGACTCGAGGTCCGCAAGCTTGGTGACCTCCTCGGGAGAAAGGGCCTTGCCGTCGACGACGGCGCCCTTGATCACGAGGAGAGGATTCGCCTTGGAGAAGTCACGCAGGCCCTTGGCCGCCTCGACCGGGTCACCATCGACGAAGGCGATGGCGCTCGGGCCGACGAGCTGACCGTCGAAGGCGGTCACTCCCGCCTCCTTGGCCGCGAGCTGGGTCAGCGTGTTCTTGACCACGGCGAAGGTGGCGTTGCCACGGAGGGCGCCGCGCAGCTCGGAGAGCTGCTTGACGGTGAGCCCACGGTATTCCGTGAGAACGGCCGCGTTCGAGCTCGAGAACTTCTCCTTGAGCTCGGCGATGGCAGTAGCCTTGTCGGTCTTACGTGCCACGTGGCCTCCCTTCTTCTGTGCATCGACCGTGGTCGTGCATCCACTGCTGGAGGTCCCACACGAGAAGAGCCCCGGCGCAGGGCACGGGGCTCGCGACGCGTGAACACGTCGAACTGTCGTGGCCTGCGCTGGTCGCCCTCTGCTGAGAGGCCTTCGAGCCGTGAACGGCTAACCGGCGGTCTTCGGTCGTCGGTCAGGATACGGGCTCGGAGTGGCGGCGGCCAAATCGCGGTGGGACGGACCTGGTCAACCGGGCCGTCCGCCGCCGACCGGGCCGTTGCCGGGCGTTTGGGCCGCTACAGCGCACCGAACACGGTGCACCGCGCCGGTCGAGGCAATGCGCACCGGGTCCCGGCGAGTGCTCAGGTGCCACCCGAGACGGCGACGGCGCCACCCGAGATGCTCGGATCGCGCCGTCGACGTGCTACGTGGCCTGGATCAGGCGTCCGCGGTCTCCTCCAGGAGGTTGCGGGTGCGCGAGGCGTCCAGCGGGATGCCGGGACCCATGGTCGTCGACATGGTCGCCTTGGTGATGTAGCGGCCCTTCGACGAGGACGGCTTGAGCCGGAGGATCTCCTCGAGGGCCACGGCGTAGTTCTCCACGAGGGCCTTCTCGTCGAAGGATGCCTTGCCGATGATGAAGTGGAGGTTCGCGTGCTTGTCGACGCGGAACTCGATCTTGCCGCCCTTGATGTCGGACACCGCCTTGGCCGTGTCCATCGTGACGGTGCCGGTCTTCGGGTTCGGCATCAGGCCACGCGGGCCGAGTACCTTGCCGAGGCGTCCGACCTTGCCCATGAGGTCGGGCGTGGCGACCACGGCGTCGAAGTCGAGCCAGCCGCCGGCGACCTTCTCGAGCAGGTCGTCGCTGCCGACGTAGTCCGCTCCGGCCTCACGCGCCGCCTCGGCCTTGTCGCCGTTGGCGAAGACGAGGACGCGGGCGGTCTTGCCCGTGCCGTGCGGCAGGTTGACCGTGCCGCGCACCATCTGGTCGGCCTTGCGCGGGTCGACGCCGAGGCGCATCGCGACCTCGACCGTCTCGTCGTACTTGGCCTTCGCGGCCTTCTTGGCCAGGCGCACCGCGTCGAGCGGGGCGTAGGCGTGCGTGGCGTCGATCTGCTCGGCGGCCGCGCGGTAGTTCTTGCTGCGCTTCATGTCGATCTCCTCGTACTTGAAAGGGATTGTGGTGCGGGCCAAGCGCCGGCCCTCCCACGTGCTCCTGTGTTGCCAGGGAGCGCTGTTCTCTATGGTCGCTCATCCTCGGACTCCGCTGCGACCGGGTGCCGCGTTCCTCGGCCCCCAACCTCCGCATACGTCCTTCGTCAGAGCTCCGTGTCAATACCCATCGAGCGAGCCGTGCCGGCAATGATGCGCGCCGCCATCTCCTCGTCGTTGGCGTTGAGGTCCTCCATCTTCATCCGGGCGATCTCGAGGACCTGGTCCCGGCTCAGCTTGGCGACCTTCGTCTTGTGCGGCTCACCGGAGCCCTTGGCGACACCGGCGGCCTTCTTGATGAGCTCGGCGGCCGGCGGGGTCTTCGTGATGAAGGTGAACGAGCGGTCCTCGTAGACCGTGATCTCGACCGGGATGACGTTGCCGCGCTGGCTCTCCGTCGCAGCGTTGTACGCCTTGACGAACTCCATGATGTTGACGCCGTGCTGACCGAGGGCGGGGCCGACGGGGGGCGCCGGCGTGGCGGCACCGGCCTGGATCTGCAGCTTGATGAAGCCTGCGACCTTCTTCTTGGGGGGCATTGTGCTGGTGTTCCTTTTCTGGTTGTGGGCCGACGCCGAGGGGCGATGACCCGGTTGCCGTTCGCCGGTGAAGATCACGCGGCTTTTCAGTTGTGCTGTCCTTCGGGCGTGCGCGGGGGCGGAGCCCCGCGGGGTCAGATCTTGGCGACCTGGTTGAAGGACAGCTCGACCGGGGTCTCCCGGCCGAAGATCGAGACGAGGACCTTGAGCTTCTGGGTGTCGGTGTTGATCTCGGAGATCGTGGCCGCAAGGGTCTCGAACGGACCCTCCATGACGGTGACCGACTCGCCGACCTGGAAGTCGACGACGGTCTCGTCCGTGCTGCGGCCGCCACCGGCCCGCGCCCCGGCACCGGCCGCGGCGGCATCGGCGGCGCTCTCGAGGTCCTTGGGCTTGAGCATGCTGTAGACCTCGTCGAAGGACAGCGGCACCGGCTGGTGCGCGTTGCCGATGAAGCCGGTCACGCCAGGGGTGTGGCGGACCGCGCCCCACGAGGTGTCCGTCAGGTCCATCCGCACGAGCACGTAGCCGGTGTAGCGGACCCGCTTGACGACCTTCTTCTGGCCGTTCTTGATCTCGGTGACCTCCTCCATGGGGACCTGCACCTCGAAGATGTAGTCCTCCATGTTGAGGGAGATGATGCGGTTCTCGAGGTTGGCCTTGACCCGGTTCTCGTAGCCCGCGTAGGTGTGGATGACGTACCACTCACCGAACTTCGCGGCGAGGTCGTCCTTGAAGGCCTGCACGGGGTCGACGGCCTCGAGGACGTCGCCGTCCTCGTCGCTCGCACTCTGGAACTCGACGGCTGCCGGCTGCTCGGCGTCGCCTCCGACCTCGCGCTTTTCGTCGACCTCGCGCTTTTCGTCGACCTCCGACGCCGTCGGCAGGTCGGGGGTGCCGAGACCGGCGTTCGCGCTGTCCGGACCGGCGGCGAAGGCGTCCGCGTCATGCGCCGCCAGCTCGGCGGCGGCAGCGTCGGTGTCCACGGCCGTGGCCGTGTCCTCCGCGTCGTCCTCCTCGCCGTCCTCCCCCGTGTCGTCCACAGCGTCCGGGCCCACCGGGTCGGCGTCCACAGGGGCTGCGGCAGCGCTCTCGGCGTCCGTCGCCGTGGCGTCGTCCGTACTCACCGGGGCCTCATCGGCCTCGGTGGTCTCGGTCCATTCGTTCGACATGCGTCGACGACCTTCCTTCTCACATCAGATGTCTTGTGGCGGCCTCGGCCCGATCCCGCGCGGGACGGCCGGCCCGGCTCAGTCCTGGCCGAAGACCAGGGCAACGACACGACTGAAGACCCAGTCCATGCCGAAGATGAGGAACATCATCACCGTGACGAAGACGATGACGACGATCGTGTAGTTCCACAGCTCCGAGCGCGTCGGCCGGACGACCTTGCGCAGCTCATCGATGATCTGGCTGATGAACAGCCCGAGGCGTGCGAAGAGACCCTGCTTGCCCTTGTCGGGGTCCCGCTGGCGGGAGTCGCTCTCACGCGCACTCACGTCGGTCACAGTTCACGTCGATTCGTCGGGGTGGATACGGTCGAAGACACACTCGTCTGTAGAACTACTCGTAGCAACTACGCAGGGCAGGAGGGACTCGAACCCCCAACCGCCGGTTTTGGAGACCGGTGCTCTACCAATTGAGCCACTGCCCTACGACGCGGCCGGGTGGGGCGGGCCTCGCCGTGGCGGTCGACGTCCGTGTCGCTGTCCGGGCAGGCCGAAGAGTCTGGCGGAAGTCAACCGATCAACCAGCATACGGCAGAGCCGCAGGCGATGCGAAACAGCGGCCGGCATCGACAGGTGCACACGCCGGACGACCGTATGCGCGACTCGCCTGTGTGCCGCAGGTCACCATCTGGAACGATGACGGCGTGAGCACACCATCCTCCGCCGCCGACCACACCCCCCTCGCCGAGTACTCGCGCGAGGACCTCGGGACGTTCCTCGACGAGCAGCGCACCGCATACGAGGAGCTCAAGGGGGCGGGTCTGAAACTGGACCTGACGCGGGGCAAGCCGAGCACGGAGCAGCTCGACCTCGCCGCCGGACTGCTCGACCTGCCGACCACGCCGACGAGCCCGAGCGGTGTGGACACTCGCAACTACGGGGGCCTCGAGGGGCTGGGCGAGCTGCGGGCGATCTTCGCCGAGCTGCTCGGCGTCGACCTCGACCAGATCGTCGCGGGAGGCAACTCGAGTCTGACGATGATGCACGACGTGCTCGTCGGGCTGCGCCTGCACGGTGGGGTGACCAGCGAGCGGCCGTGGGTCCGGGAGGAGCAGGTCACCTTCATCTGCCCCGTCCCCGGCTACGACCGGCACTACACGATGCTCGCCCACCACGGCATCGACATGGTCACCGTCCCGATGCTCGACGACGGCCCCGACGTCGCAGCCTGCCGCGAGCTCGTCAAGGACCCGAGTGTCAAGGGCATGTGGATCGTGCCGACCTACGCCAACCCGGCCGGGTCGGTCGTGACCCAGGAGGTCGCCGCCGAGCTCGCCTCGATGCCGGCCGCGGCACCCGACTTCACGATCTTCTGGGACAACGCGTACGCCCTGCACCACCTGACCGAGGACGAGACCAAGAGCGCCGACATTCTCTCGCTCTGCGCCGCCGCGGGGCATCCGCACCGGGCCGTCATGTTCGCCTCGACGTCCAAGATCACCTTCGCCGGCGCAGGGGTCGCCTTCCTCGCCTCCTCGACCGAGAACGTGCGCTGGTACCTCTCGCACCAGCAGTTCGCCTCGATCGGGCCCGACAAGGTCAACCACCTCCGCCATCTCGAGTTCTTCGGCGACGCCGACGGCGTGCGCGCCCACATGGCGAGGCACCGGGCCAGCCTGGCGCCGAAGTTCGCCGCCGTCCAGGAGGCGCTGTCCGGGCTCGAGGGCCTCGGCATCGCCGAGTGGACCCGCCCCACCGGCGGCTACTTCGTCAGCCTCGACGTCGTGCCGGGAACGGCGACGCGCGTCGTCGAGCTGGCCAAGGAGGCCGGAATCGCGCTGACCCCGGCCGGTGCGTCCTTCCCCTACGGCGAGGACCCGGACGACACCAACATCCGCCTCGCACCCAGCTTCCCGCCCCTGGCCGAGGTCCGCACCGCGATGACGGGGGTGGCGACGTGTGTGGCCCTCGCCGCCGCGGAGAAGCTGGCCCGCGACGCCGGTACCTCGGACTAGGGTGAAAACATGTCAGAGCAGAACGAGGACATCACGACCGATCTCGGCAGCTATAGCGTCGACGACGAGGACCAGCTGCAGCCCGAGGAGACCCTCGAGGAGTTCGAGAGCGACGGCGAGGCCGTCGACCCGTTGGACCGCGGCTTCAGCCCGCCGGACCACGACCGCAGCGGCACGCTGTGGGGGACCACCGCATACGAGCAGGCGCACGAGGAGACGATCGACCAGCGCATCGCGCAGGAGGTCCCCGACCCGGACACCGCGTACGGCGCACCGGAGAACGAGAGCGGCCTCGACACCGTCCGGGTCGGCGGCGACGACCCGGACGCGATCGACCCCGAGGACGACTGGTACGGCGAGCCAGAGCTGGCCGAGGACGAGGTGGGCGACGCCGAGGACTCCGAGGAGGACGAGCCCGACTCCGACGGGCCCGACCAGGGTCGCCCGATCACCCCGGCCGAGGAGTCGGCCATGCGTGTCGTCGAGGAGTGACCGCACCCTCCCCTGAGGCCGGCCGTCCGCTGGTGTCCCTGCCCAAGGCGCATCTGCACCTGCACTTCACCGGTTCGGCGCGGGTCGAGACGATCCGGGACATGGCCGACAAGCACGGCCTGCGGCTGCCCGACTCCCTGCGCACCGGCTATCCCCCTGTGCTGAGCGCCGGCAAGGACGAGCGCGGGTGGTTCAGGTTCCAGCGGTTGTACGACGCGGCCCGGCACTGCGTGCGCGACGAGGAGGACATGCGCCGCATCGTGCGCGAGGCAGCCCTGGACGACGGGGCCGAAGGTTCGCGGTGGCTCGAGCTGCAGGTCGATCCCACGTCGTACGCGCCCTTCCTCGGCGGCATCACCCCGACCCTCGAGATCGTCCTCGACGAGGCCCGCGCGGTCTCGTCGACCGCAGCGCGCACCGGTGCCGCACCGGTCGCGATCGTCGTGGCGGCCTCTCGCATCCGGCACCCACTCGACGCCCGCACCCTCGCGCGCCTCGCCGCACGGTATGCGGGTTCCGGCCCCGGGACCGTCGTCGGCTTCGGCCTGTCGAACGACGAGCGACGTGGGGTGACCGAGGAGTTCGCGCCGGCGTTCGCGATCGCCGAGCGCGCCGGTCTGGCGCTCGTACCTCATGCCGGCGAGCTTCTCGGCCCCGCGGCGGTCGAGACCACCCTCGCCGCCATCGGCCCGGACCGGCTCGGTCACGGGGTGCGCTCGGTCGAGGACCCCCGGGTGCTCGACCTCGTCGCCGGCAGCGGCGTCGCCCTGGAGGTGTGCCCCGGGAGCAACATCGCGATGGGCGTCTATGACGCCGCGGGGGATGTGCCGCTGCGTCGCATCGTCGAGGCGGGCGTCGACGTGGCGCTCGGGGCCGACGACCCGCTGCTGTTCGACTCGCGGCTGCTCGACCAGTACACCCTGGCCCGGCGCGAGCTCGGCTTCGGTGACGCGGAGCTGGCGGAGCTGGCGCGGGGCTCGATCCGGGCGAGTCGGGCACCATCGGACCTGCGCGCCGCGGCTCTCGCCGACGTCGACGCGTGGCTGGCTGCACCGGCCTGATCACCCCATCCACCCACCACGACAGATGGTTCCGGACACGTCCCCGGGCCGGAAGCGTGCTCACGACCATCCCTCGTCGGAGCACGGAGGGCGTGTCGGGGCGCTACAGCTCGAGTCCGACGAGCACCGGCTCGTTGACGAGACGCACCCCGAACGTGCGCTCCACCCCGTCCCGGATGTGGCGCGCGAGCGCGACGACGTCGGACGACGAGGCGGTGCCGCGGTTCGTCACGGCGAGGGTGTGCTTGGTCGACAGCGACGCCGGTGCGGGGATGGAGGAGCCGGGCAGCTCATACCCCTTGGCGAAGCCGGCCTTGTCGATGAGCCACGCCGCAGAAGTCTTGACGTTGCCGTGCGGGTCGGCGAACCGGGGCGGTCGGACATCCGGGCCGAGGACGGTATGCGCGCGTCGCTCGAGCTCCTCGAACTCCCCGACCGTGAGGATCGGGTTGGTGAAGAACGACCCGCAGCTCCACGTGTCGTGGTCGGTCTCGTCGAGGACCATCCCGCGCTGACGCCGCTGGACCAGCACGGCCTCGCGCGCCTCTGCCAGCGGGACGCGCGCTCCGAGGTCGACGCCGAGCTGGCGGGCGAGGTCGGCGTAGCCGATCGGCCGGGAGAGGTCGGCGAGCTCGAGCTGGAAGACGACCTCGAGGACGACGTAGCGGCTCATGCCACGGTGCTGGGTGCCCTTGAAGATCGAGTGGCGGTAGGTGAAGCCGCAGTCGAGGTTGCTGAAGGTGCGGATCTGCTGCTCGACGCGGTCCCAGACCCGGACCTGGGCCACGGTCTGGGCGACCTCCTGGCCGTAGGCGCCGACGTTCTGGATCGGGGTGGCGCCGGTCGACCCGGGGATCCCGGAGAGCGCCTCGACGCCCGCCCACCCCTCCGCGACGGCTCGCTCGACGAGGGCCTCCCAGTTCGTCCCGGCCTCGACTCGAACCGTGGCGCCTCCACAGCTGTCCGCCGACTCGACGCGCACGCCCTCGGTGCGCACGTGGACGACCGTGCCGGGGAAGCCCTCGTCGCCGAGGACGACGTTGGATCCGCCGGCGAGGACGAGCAAGGGCTCGTCGGCATCGTCGACCTCGCGCACGGCGTCGACGAGGTCGTAGGTGCTCTCGACGGTGACCAGCCGCGCGGCCGGGCCCCCCACCCGCATCGTCGTCAGCGGGGCGATCGGTGCGTTCTCGACGACCGTCGTGTGGACCGGCGCTGCCTGCGTCTCCTCCGTCATGGGTCCAGCCGCACCACGGCGGTGCACCGACCGAGGACCTTGGTGCCCTCCGCCGAGACCGAGACGTCGACCGTGGCCCGGCCGTCGTCGTCGATGCTCTTGACGACGCCCCTCACCTCGACCTCGGCCCCATCACGGGGCACGACGACCATGGCGGTGAAGCGGGTGCGGAACTGCTCCACGCGCCCGGCGTCGCCGGCCCACGCGGCCACGACACTCGACGCGGCGCCCATGGTCCACATGCCGTGCGCGATGACGTCGGGCAGGCCGACCCCTTTGGCGAACTCCTCGTCCTGGTGGATCGGGTTCCGGTCCAGTGAGGCGTCCGCATACGCGACGAGGGCCTCACGGGTGACGGGTACGGCCAGCGGTCCGATCGTGTCGCCGACGCCGACGTCGGTGCGGCTGAGCGCCATGGTCAGTCCCCTCCCCGCACGACGATGGTCGAGACCGCGGTGCACACCGGCTCGGTGTCCGCATCGGTGAGCTCGGTGGTGACGGTGATCATCGCGTGGCCCCCCGCCTCACGGATCGACGTGACCGTCGTCGTGCCGGTGATCTCGTCGCCGGCGACGATCGGCCGGTGGTGGGTGAAGGCCTGCTCGCCGTGGACGACCCGGCTGAAGTCGATGCCGGCGTCCGGGTCGCCGACGTAGGCGGCCTGCGCCTGCTGCTCGAAGCGCACCGCCATCGTCGGCGGCGCGACGACGTCGCGGTAGCCCCTGGCCCGTGCTGCGACGGCATCGGTATGGATGGGGTCGCTCGCGCCGACCGCGGCGGCGAACTGCGCGATGAGGTCGGCGTCGACCGGGAACGGGCCTGCCGGCGCCATCGTGCGCCCGGCGAAGTCGGTGTTGACGGACATGGAGTCAACTGTATGCGCGGGAGACTCTCCCCCACCGCGCGCGACCCGCCGCTCCCGGACAAGGCTGCATCCACCCACCGCGGCCCGAGCCGCCGGCGGAGCGTGTGCCGATCGGCCCTCAGGAGCCGACGAGCTGGACGTCGCCGTCGTAGAAGCGCGTGCACGACTCCGGGTCAGCCGGAGGTGGCACCGAATCCCGCGCATCGGCGGCGCGCTCCCGGCCGAGGTTGAGCTCGAGCCAGTCGTCCTCGTCCTGGGCGGCGACGAGGGCCGGGTCGGCATACGGCTCGACATGGATCACGCAGGCCTTGATGTCCGCGGGAAGGCTCGAGTCCGCGATGACCGGGACGGCGTCGTCCGAGAGGGTCGCGAGGTAGGCGGCGTCGATCCGGCCGCTGCTCTCGAACCGCTCGATGTTGTGCTCCGCGACCCACGCGTCGGGGTTGAGCACACCGAGTCCGATCATCAGCACCGCGGCGGTGAGCACGGCGGCGCGGCCCACCCAGCGGGTCGAGAGCCGCACGAGCGAGACGAGGACCATGACGACGATCAGACCCAGCCACAGCTCGAAGCCGTCGACGAACAGCCGGAGGCTGGTGAACCCGAACGCCTCCTGGTACAGGTGCATGCGCCACATCGCGGCGGCCACGACACCGAGCGTGAGAATCCCCAGCGTCCCCAGTATGACGCGCAGCCAGATGCGGTCCTGAGGTGTGTGCGTGGCGGCCTTGCGGAGGGTGACCGCGACCACGGCGAGCATGAGCATCGTGGCGATGGTCAGCTGAGCGAAGCCCTGGTGCACGTAGTCCGCGTAGGACAGGCCGGTCGTCTCCCGCACGTAGTCGTGTCCTCGGATCGTCGCACTCGCCTGGGCGACGTGGAAGCCGGAGAAGAGGGCTACGACCAGGCCCACCGGCACCGCCCACTCCCAGCGACGCACCGAGCGCCGCGCCGGGGCCATCACGTCGTCCACGCGGGGCGGGTTGAGAGCGAGGTAGCTGCCGGCGAGCGTGATCCCGGCGACCATGACGAACACGAAGGCGCGCGCGATGATGCTGTCCCAGCGCAGGTCCGGCACGACCGCATTGGCCCACGACCCGAAGATCGCGTCGGCCGAGGCGAACAGGCCCCCGAAGAGCACGAGCGCCACGAGTGATAGGGCGACGGTCCGCAGGATCGGCCACAGCAGTCCGTGCCGGCTCGTCGCAGAGATCGTCGACCCGAGGAGAGGCAGTCCCCGGACCGCGGAGAGCGGCCATGCGGCGACGGCGGCCACGATGCCGGAGACCTTCGTCGCCCGGGTCAGCACGGTCGCGGCGACGACGCCGCCCAGCAGCACCGAGACGACCGCGAGCCACTCGGCGGCGCGAAGCACGGTGGCCAGGCCGAGACCGACGGCGAGGACCGCGCCCACCGTCGTGAGCCGCGTGGTCCGGTATGCGCTGGCCGCCCACACGAGCAGGCCGCCTGCGAGGAGGACCGCGAAGGCGATCAGACCGAGGGCACGCTCGACGGCGAGAAGCGCGGCCACGGCGCCGACGGCGAGCGACCCGAGGAGCAGTACCGGCTGCGGACGGGACTCCCGCTCGGGCCACAGGGTCGAGACCACGGTCCCGGCAGGCGCGGTGAGGGATGCCCGCGGCGCAGCGGGGCCGGTCGGCGCGGAGGGCGCTGGTGACGTCATTGGGAGCTCCGATGTGGAGTCGGCGGAGGGGGACGGATGAGTCGACGGGCGTTGGTCGACAGCGGCCATGGAGGGCGACGGCTGGGGTCGTGCTCCGGCCGCTCGCGGATCGACGGGCAGGCTGACCCGGACCCGGGCGCCGCCGGTGTGGGGGACGATCGCGACGGACCCCCCGTGCAGGTCGCAGATCCAGCGGGCGATGGCCAGGCCCAGCCCGGTTCCGCCACCGTGCTCCCCGCCCGTGCTGTAGCGCTCGAAGATGCGATCGGCGACCCCGGGGTCGATCCCCGGCCCCTGGTCGACGACGTCGAGGTGCCACCTCGCGCGGTCACTCGAGTGGGTCGCATGCACGCTCACGGCACCCCCCTGCGGTGAGTGGCGGGCCGCGTTGTCCAGGAGGTTCGTGAGCACCTGGGTGAGCCGGGCCCGGTCACCCAGCACGCGCATACCGTCCTGGACGTCGATCTCGAAGCGGACGTCCCGATCGGTGAGGTCGGCCTCCCGCACGGCGCCGGCGACGAGGTCCGCGACCTCGATGTCGACCACGTCGAGGCGGATCGTGCCGCTCTCGAGGCGGGAGAGGTCGAGGAGGTCCTCGACGAGGGAGCTGAGCCGCTCGGCCTGGGCCAGTGCGGCGTTGAGGGTCGTCGCACTCGGCGGGGTGACGCCGTCGACGAGGTTCTCGAGGACGGCGCGCTGGGCCGCCAGAGGCGTGCGGAGCTCGTGCGAGACGGTCGAGATGAGCTCGCGCCGCTGCTGGTCGGTGGCGGCGAGGTCGCGGGCCATGGTCGTGAACGCCCGGGCCAGGACGCCGACCTCGTCCGAGCTCGTCGTCGTCACCGGCCGCCCGTAGTCCCCGGAGGCCATCGCGGTGGCGGCCTCGGTCATCTCGCGCAGCGGCGCGGTCATGCCCCGCGCGAGCCACGCCGTGACACCGAGGGCCGCCCCGAGGGTCACAGGCACCGTGATCCACACCGGCACGCCGGCCCGGTCGCCGATGAGCGCGAGCACGGCGGTCACGAGCACGCTCGCGCCGACGAGCACGGCGAGCTTGGACCTGATCGATGTCAGCTGGTCGAGCGGACGGTCGCGGTTCATGCCTGATCCCCCGAGACCGGTTCGGGCCCGAACGCGTAGCCGACGCCGTGGACGGTCCGCACCCGCTCCGATCCGATCTTCGCCCGCACGGACCGGATGTGGCTGTCCAGGGTCCGGCTGCCGAGGTCGTCGCTCCACCCCCACACCTCGCGCAGCAGGTCCTCGCGCCGCCGGACCACTCCCGGCTCGCGAATGAGCGCGTCGAGCAGGTCGAACTCCGTGGGCGTCAGGTGCACGGGTGTGCCGTCGACCGTGACCGCCCGGGTCGAGGGGTCGAGGCTGACGCCTGCGTGGGTATGCGCGACCCGGCCGCCGCGGGCGAGCTCGGCTGCGCGCTCGACGCGTCTGAGCAGGGCCCGGACGCGCGCGACGACCTCACGCATCCGGAAGGGCTTGGTCAGGTAGTCGTCGGCTCCGACGCCCAGCCCGACGAGGATGTCCGTCTCGTCGTCACGCGCCGTCACCATGAGGACCGGGACCGGTCGCTCGGCCTGGATCCGTCGGCACACCTCGAGCCCGTCGAAGCCCGGGAGCATGATGTCGAGGACGACCAGGTCGGGGTGGCCGGCGGTGCAGGCCTCGACGGCCCCGGGGCCGTCGAAGGCGCACGTCACGTCGAACCCCTCGGCCCGCAGCCGGTCGGCCAGCGCGGCATTGATCGTGGCGTCGTCCTCGACCACGAGGATGTGTGCAGCCGGGGTCGACGACCCACCTGTCTCCCCGCCGGTTCCTGTCATACCCCCGAGGCTATGAGCAGCGGGCTGTAGGCCGCCGCAGGAACATGTGCAGATCCTGTGCAGACCGCTCAGCGCACGAGCTGGGCCACGACCCCGGCGATCTCGCCGACGCAGAGCCCTGCGGCGATGAGAGCGACCACGAGGGGGAGCCGCCCGTCGGGCAGGAGTGAGTCGAAGTACGGGTCCTCCGGGTGCGCCACCCCGCGCCGGCGACTGAGGACGACCCCGACCCAGAGCAGTCCCGCCCCGATGAGCAGCGTCGGCACGAGGGTCGACGCGCCGACGGATGTGAAGGTCAGCCTGGAGATGACGAGGGTGGCGATCGCGAGGGCCAGGGTCGTCCGGCGCCAGGCCAGCACCGTGCGCTCGACCTGGAGCCCTGGATCCCGTGCCATCTCCGGCCCGGTTCAGGCCGCGACCGAGGCGACGACGAACGCGACGGCGACCACGCAGAGCAGCGCGACGAGCGGGAGCAGGGTGCGGTTGCGCGGCATCGGGGAGTCGGTCCGCATGGCCCGCTCGGTCCCCGCCCAGCCCCGCCACGCCTGCACCGCGCTGAGCAGACCGGCCAGGGCGAGCGCGATGGCGATGGTGTGCTGGGCGGTCTGCGGCATGGGCAGGTCGAGCGCATCCACCGCCGCGGCGCCGGCGAGCAGGGCGAGCGTGGTGCGGATCCAGGCGAGGAAGGTGCGCTCGTTGGCGAGCGAGAACCGCGGGTCCGGCTCCTCCCCGACCCCGTAGACGGAGTTGGGGAAACGACCCGCCGAGCGGCGACTTCCCATCCCGGCCCGGTCCGGCACGGACGGGTCCGTCGTGTGCTCGACAGGGGGCTCAGCGCTCACCCGCCCATCGTAGGCAGGGCGAGCGCCTCATTCTCCGTCGACTCGCGGCCTCGTCAGCGCCGCCGTCCGAACAGCCACCCGAGGACGAACGCGAGCAGGGCGACGCCGGCGTAGGGCGCATACGACCGGGCGATGACCGGGAGCACCGTCGCCCCGAGGTCGATCGCGTCGTCCTGGACGGGCGCGGCATGTCGGGCCGCCGGCGGCGCGGTGGCCGGCGCCGATGCCGATGCCGATGCAGCCGACGCGGGGCGGGCGCCGTCGTCCGGCTCCGCCTCGCCGGTCACCTGTGCCGGTGAGGGCACCACCTCCTCGGCCGGCGCGCCGGCGGCAGCGGTGGCGGGTTCCTCTGCGGCCCCGCCCTCGGCGAACTGGCCCTCGATGCAGGCGATGAACTGCTGAAGCAGCTTGTCGGAGACGTCCTGCATGACGCCCCGGCCGAACTGGGCCGGCTTGCCGGTGACCTGGAGCTCGGTCTTCACGTCGATCCGGGTGCCCTCGGCGCTCGGCGCGAGCTGCATGGTCACTGTCGCACCGGCGGTGCCGTTGCCGCGCTTGTCCTTGCCCTTGGCCTCGAGGACCGCTCGATGGGCGGCGTCATCGCGTTCGAGGAACTGCCCCGCACCGGCGTACTGGAGGGCGATCGGGCCGAGCTTGACCTTGACGGTGCCCGAGAACGACTCCTCGGTGGCCTCGGTGACCGTGGCCCCCGGGAAGCAGCTGCCGACCCGCTCGAGGTCGAGGAAGGTCGCCCAGGCCGTCTCGATGTCGGTGGGCACGGTGAAGTCGTGCGTCAGCTCCATGCGTCAGGCTCCCAGCGCTCGGTCGACGGCTCGCCGGGTGAGCACCCGGGCGAGATGGGCTCGGTAGTCCGAGGCGCCGTTGAGGTCGCTCGGCGGGGTCGTGCCATCGGCCGCCTTGGCAGCGGCCGCGGCGATCGCCTCGCCGGAGGCACCCGCGAGCGCCGCCTCCGCGGCCGACGCGCGCAGCGGGGTCGAGCCCATGTTCGTCAGGCCGATCTTGGCCTGCTCGACGGTGCCTCCGGATCCCTTGACGACGGCCGCGACGCCGACGATCGACCACTGGTGCGAGACTCGGACGAACTTCTCGTATGCACCGCCCCAGCCCGTGTGTTTCGGGATCCGGATGGCGGTGAGCAGCTCACCGTCGCCGACGGCGGTCTCGAACAGGTCGGTGAAGAACTCGGTCGCCGGCACCCGACGCTCGCCCCCCATGCCGGTCACGACGAGCTCGGCGTCGAGGGCGAGGACGGGCGCGCCGAGATCACCGGCCGGGTCGGCGTGGGCGAGGGCACCGCCCAGAGTCCCGCGATGCCGGATCTGCGGGTCGGCCACGGTCGAGGCCGCCTCGGCGAGTACAGCTGCGTGGTCGCGGATCAACGGATCGTGGGCGACCTCGTGGTGGGTCGTCATCGCGCCGACGACGATGTGGTCGCCGTCCTCGCACACACCGCGCAGGTTGGCGATCCGCGACAGGTCAATGACCCGCTCGGGAGCGTTGAGCCGCATCCGGAGCACCGGGAGCAGGGACTGGCCCCCGGCCAGCACCTTGCCCTCGTCGCCCGCCTCGGCCAGGGCGGCGAGGGCGTCCTCGACCGACTCGGGTGCGACGTAGTCGAAGGCTACGGGGATCATGCGTTCTCTCCTGCCGTCGTCGAGGCGGTGGGTGGCTCGGGTGACCCGGCGCCGGGGTCCTGGTTCAGGCCTCCGGCGGCGAAGTGCTCCTGGGCCTGCTCCGGCACCGACCCGCCGGACGACTCGCCGGCTGACTGGATGGCCCGCCAGACCCGCTCCGGGGTGCAGGGCATCTGGATGTCGTCGATCCCGAGGTGACGAATGGCGTCGACCACGGCGTTGACCACTGCGGGGGTCGAGGCGATCGTCCCGGCCTCGCCGACACCCTTGGTGCCGAGGGTGTTGGTCGTCGACGGCGAGGACGTGTGGTCGGTGACGAAGCTGATCGTGTCGGCCGACGTCGGCAGGGTGTAGTCGACGAACGAGCCGGAGACGAGGGTGCCCTGGTCGTCGAAGACCGCCTCCTCCCACAGCGCCTGGGCGATGCCCTGAACCAGTCCGCCATGGACCTGGCCCTCGACGATGAGTGGGTTGATGATCGTCCCGATGTCGTCGACGCAGACGTACTTGCGCATCGTCGTCGCCCCGGTCTCGGTGTCGACCTCCATGGCGCACAGGTGGGTCCCGTGCGGGAACGAGAAGGCGACCGGGTCGTAGGTCGCGTCGGCGTCCAGGTTGGGCTCCACCCCCTCGGGGAAGTTGTGGCACGTGAAGGCCGCGAGGGCGAGGTCGGTCAGACCCATGCCCTGGTCCGTGCCCTTGACGGTGAACCGGCCCGACTCGAACTCGATGTCGTCGACGCTCGCCTCGAGCAGGTGCGCCGCGATCGGCCGGGCCTTCTCGATGACCTTGTCGGCGGCCCGCACGATCGCCTCACCGCCGACGACGAGGGACCGGGAGCCGTAGGTGTCCAGACCCTTGGGCGCCACCTGGGTGTCGCCGTGCAGGACCTCGACGTTCTCGAACGGCACGCCGAGGCGGTCGGCGACGATCTGGCTCCACGCCGTCTCGTGCCCCTGGCCGTGCGGCGTCGCGCCCGAGACGACCTCGACCGTACCCGTGGCCAGCATCCGGATGCTCGCGCTCTCCCAGCCGCCGGCGCCGTAGCTGAGCGAGCCGAGGACTCGGGACGGCGCAAGACCGCACATCTCGGTGAACGTCGAGACGCCGATGCCGAGCTGGACCGGGTCACCGGACTCGCGGCGTCGACGCTGCTCCTCACGCAGCTCGTCGTAGCCGAACAGCTCGAGCGCCTTGGCGGTCGCCGCCTCGTAGTTGCCCGAGTCGTAGGTCATGCCGGCGACGGTGGTGAACGGGAACTCCTCGTGCGTGATCCAGTTCTTCTCGCGGATCGCGATGGGGTCTGCGCCGACCTCGGCGGCGAGCTCGTCCATCATCCGCTCGATCGCGAAGGTCGCCTCGGGCCGTCCGGCCCCCCGGTACGCGTCCACCCAGGTCTTGTTCGTGAGCACCGTCTGGCAGTTGAACTGGTAGGCCGGGAACTTGTAGATGGAGTTGAACATCCACGCCCCGAGCACCGGCACGCCGCCACCGACGATGGCGACATAGGCACCGAGGTCGGCGAGCAGCTCGACCTTCAGGCCGGTGACCGTTCCGTCCTTCTCGGCGGAGAGGGTGAGCTTCTGCCACTGGTCGCGACCGTGGTGGCACGAGATCATCGTCTCGGAGCGGGTCTCGGTGTACTTGCACGGCTTGCCCAGCCGGCGCGCGACGGCGAACGTCGCGAACTCCTCCGGCGTGGTCTGGAGCTTGCCGCCGAAACCGCCGCCCACGTCGGGGGCGATGACGCGGATCTTGGACTCCGGCACCCCGGTCGTCGCGGCGAGCGCGAAGCGCAGGATGTGCGGCACCTGGGTCGAGGACCACACGACCAGCTGCTCGCCGGTGGGGTCGACGACCGTGGATCGCGGCTCCATGAAGGCGGGGATGAGTCGCTGCTGGCGGTACTCGCGCTCGATGACGATGCCGCTCTCGCGGGCCTTGGCGATGGCCTCGTCGACGTCACCGCCGCTGCCCTGCTCGGCGGAGTCGAGGCGCCAGAGCGCCGACTTGTTCGTCCCGAGATCGGGGTGGGCGAGAACCGCGTCGGCCGCCGCCTCCTTGAGGTCGAGAACGGCGGGCAGCTCCGCCCACTCGACGTCGACGAGCTCGGCGGCGTCGCGGGCGGCCGCGGCAGAGCGCGCGACGACGACGGCGACGATCTCACCGGCGCACGCGACCCGCTCGACAGCGACCGGCAGGTGGGTCGGCGTGAGCTGGTCGGGGGTGATCGGCCAGGCGTTGATGTTCACACCCTGGTCGTCGGCGAGGTCCTTGCCGGTGAACACGGCGACGACACCCTCGGCATCCTGGGCAGCCGTGGTGTCGATCGCGCCGATGTTCGCATGGGCGAACGGGCTGCGCACCATGGCGAGGTGCAGCATGCCGGGCAGCTGGATGTTGTCGGTCCACTTCGTGCGACCGGTGATGAGGCGCTGGTCCTCCTTGCGGACGCGGGCGGTGCCGACCTCGGTGGTGGGGCGGTCGTCGACGGCGGTCATGTCACTCACCCGCCTGACTGCTCGAGGCGGCCTGACCCGCCATCACACCCGCGGCCTGCTGCACGGCCCTGACGATGTTCTGGTAGCCGGTACAGCGGCAGAGGTTGCCCTCCATACCCTCGCGGATCTCCTCCTCGGAGGCGTCCGGGTTCTCGCCGACGAGGTCGATCGCCTGCATGATCATGCCGGGCGTGCAGTACCCGCACTGCAGCGCGTGGCACTCGTGGAACGCCTGCTGCATGGGGTGCAGGCCGCCGTCGGTCGCGATCCCCTCGATCGTCGTCACCTCACGGCCGTCGGCCTGGACGGCGAGCATGTTGCAGCTCTTCACGCTGCGGCCGTCGACGTGGACGGTGCACGCACCGCAGTTGCTCGTGTCGCATCCGACGACGGTGCCGACCTTCCCGAGCGTCTCGCGCAGGTAGTGGACCAACAAGGTCCGCGGTTCGACGTCGTCGGAGTACCTGACTCCATCGACTTTGACGGAGATTCGCGTCATTTGGCCCTCCAGCCACGCTGCTGTGTTCGGTCCCTCCTGATCTTTGTCGTGATCCACATCACCTGGCAAGGGTCGGGTCAGGATTGGGTATGCGTCACGCGGCCCGAACCGCCCCCGCGCCTTTCCGCAGAGGCAAGTGTTGTCCCGCGAGGGACGGCTCACCGGTGGTTATGCGCGCCGATGACCACCGCATACCCGTCCGTCGCGGAGTGGGTTGAGTCCCCGGCGGCTCGGGTCGGCTTCGGCTCGGGTCGGCTCAGCGTTGCCGCCACAGGTCGCGCAACAGCGCGACCTCGGCGAGGTGGTGGATCATCTCGCGGTTGATGTGCAGCACGAGGTCGCGCATGGGGGACTCAGCGAACGGACCCTCGGCCGGGCCCACCGGCCGATCGAGCGTCTCACTCGTCAGACCGCGCACCCCGGAGATCCACCGCTCGTAGCCGGCGTCGAGCTGTGCGAGCGCCTCGGTCGCCGTGCCGGCGTACTCCCACGAGAGGTAGTCGGCCGGCGGACCGCCGAAGTGGTTGTGCACCCGCTCCCCGAGGACCCCGACGAGGATGTGCCCCAACCGCCAGGCGATCGACGTCACCGGCGCCGGGTCCGGCTCGGGCACAGCCCAGTCGATCAGCCACTCCCCCGAGCCCGCGCGCATCGTGACCCACTCCGGTGCGGGTGAGTCCCGGTGCCGCACGGTCCAGGCCACCGGAGCCGGCGCCCAGAGGTACTCGGCGTCGGTGAGTCCCTCGAGGCGCGGTCGGGCCTGGGCCTGCCAGTGCCAGTCGAGCTGGTCCGCGAGTGCGGCGACGAGATCCATGGCCGCGATTATCGCGACAACGACCCGATCGCGCGCGGCGGAGCCGCTCAGGACGGCAGTAGTGGATTACCGAGCGAGTGCCGCAGGGTCGCGAGCCGGGGCGTCACCTTCTCGATCCGGCCCTTGGTCCAGGTGTGGAGCAGGGAGGTGAACAGGTCCAGCGACTCCCACAGTGCGACCCGCTCCGACGTCACCGGTGCCCGGGAGCGGTAGGCGTCGAGGAAGGCATCGCACAGGTCGTCCAGGAGGTCCAGGCGGGCGCGCACCCGGTCCTCCCGGTAGCCGCCCGGACCCTTGGCCAGCGCCGGCACGCCGACGCAGCGCAGGCCGGCGCGGAAACGGCCGACATCCATCGCCGGCTCCCCCATCGCCGCGCTGTCGAAGTCGATGATCGCCGGGGCGCCGGGACCGAGCAGGACCTGAGCCGGGCTGAAGCTGTTGTGGCTGCTCACCTGGGGATCGGCCGGTATGCGGCGGTCAGCGGCCTCGAGCAGGGTCAGGGTGGGCTCGGCCCAGCGGGCCAGGTCGGGAACGGTCCGCGCGAGCTCGTCGACGAGTGACCGGGCGTCCGCGACCTCGTCGCCGAAGCCCACCGTCGCGCCGAGCTCCGCTCCGCTCGTGTGCAGGGCGGCGAGAGCGAGCGCCGTGGCCCTCAGGTGCAGGCGTAGGTCGTCGAGCAGAACGGGATCCTCGGTCTGGAACGCTTCGTGCGCGAGGTCCTTGAGGATCCGGTCCTCCGGCACCGGCCCCTGGAGCTGGATGTGCCCGTCGACGAGGTAGCCGAGCGGTTCGGCGATCACCGCGGCGTCGCCCGACGAGAGGGCGGTCGCCCACAGGGCAGTCATCGCCTCGTGCGAGCGGACGCCCTTCTCGCCCTGGTGCGTCTTGGCGATGACGGGGTTCGGCAGCGCGGCAGAAGGCGGGTCGTAGGTGACGTCGTAGACGATGGTGCACCGCGAGCCCGGCTTGTAGCGGGCCACGGTCGGGACTGTCGTGGCCACCCGGGCCGACGGGTAGCCGGCGTCGTGGAGCATCCCCTCGATGAGCCGCGCCGAGGCGTCGGGGTCGACGAGATCGCCCAGCGAGGGGAGGGCGCCGTCGCTCTCCTCCGCCGTCAGCTCCAGCCGGAGGTCGGGCAGCCGGACCCGCCACCCGGGCTCACCGGGCCGGGCCGGCTCCCCTTCCGATGCGACGACGGCGCCGTCATCCGCCCGCCCGGGGAGATGCGGAGGGTGCAGCTCGCCCACGAGCGCCACCTCGGAGTGTTCGTCGCGGTCCGGCCACGCCAGGGTGACGAGGACGCGGACGAGCCAGCGCTCCCCCTTGGCGCGCAGCTGGTCGGTCTCGGCGCTGACGAGAGCCGGCCCCCCGTCGCCCAGGCCGGTCGCGTGTCTGCGCAGCGACTCCTCGAGGCGCTCCGGCCGCATCACGGCGGCAAGCCAGTCGGGGAGCGTGCCGAAGGGCTCCAGCGCGGCGACGGCTCGGTCGTGCGGGGTGACGGTGACCGGCGGCATGACCGCTCCTTCTCCCGAAGCAGCGGGGCGCCCTGTCAGGCCGGGTCGGCCTCGTCCCCGCCGTGGATGGGACCCATCATCCCGCTCAGGCGTTCTCCTCCGCCACCCCAGTGCAGTGCGATGATCTCGGCGGCGATGCTGACGGCCGTCTCCTCCGGGGTGCGGGCACCGAGGTCGAGACCGATCGGGCTCGACAGCCGGGCCAGCTCGGTCTCCCCGAGACCGGCCTCGCGCAGCCGCTCGAGTCGGTCCTCGTGCGTTCGCCGCGAACCCATCGCCCCGATGTAGGCGACCTCCGGGACGCGCAGCGCGATCTCGAGGACGGGCACGTCGAACTTGGGGTCGTGGGTCAGTACGCACATGACCGTCCGGGCGTCGATCCGCCCCGCCTCGACCTCCTCCTGCAGGTAGCGGTGCGGCCAGGCGACGACGACCTCGTCGGCGTGCGGGAACCGACTGGCCGTCGCGAAGACGGGGCGGGCGTCGCACACGGTGACGTGGTAGCCGAGGAAGGATCCGATCCTCGCGACGGCGGCGGCGAAGTCGATGGCGCCGAAGACGAGCATGCGCGGCTTGGGTGCATGGCTGGCGACGAAGACGCGCATCCCCTCCCCGCGGCGCTCACCGTCCGGCCCGTACGTGAGGGTCTCGTTGCGGCCGGCCGCGAGCAGGCCCCGGGCATCGTCGATGATCGCCTCGTCGGCCCGCTCGGACAGGATGTGGGTATGCGGTGCGCGCCCCTCGGGGCGGACGACCAGGTGGGTGCCCAGCACCTCCGGATCGGGGTGCTCGATGACCGTCGCCACGGCGACGGGACGCCCGGCCGCGATGTCCTCGGCGACCTCGCCGAGCTCGGGGAAGGTCTCGCGGGAGACCGACTCGACGAAGATGTCGAGGATGCCCCCACACGTGAGGCCGACGGTGAAGGCGTCCTCGTCGCTCACCCCGTAGCGCTGGAGAACCGGCGCACCCGTGTCGATGACCTGTTGCCCGAGCTCGTAGACCGCGCCCTCGACACACCCGCCGGAGACCGAGCCGACGGCCTCTCCGTCCCCGCTGACGAGCATCGCCGCCCCGGCCGGTCTGGGCGCCGACCTCCACGTCGCGACGACCGTGCCCATCGCGACCGGATGGCCCTCGTCCCACCACGGCAGCAGCCGGTCCAGTACCTCACGCACGGTCGACCTCCTGTCGGTCCGTCCCGGCCACCCGGGAGACCCTGTCCGTTCTCGTCTCGCTCCGTACCACGGCGATCATCTCGATCATCTCGCTGAGTTCACCTCGTGGACCACGTCCGCGAATGCCGAGAGCGAATGACCGGCGACGAAGGCGTCGCAGAAGGGCAGGGCGGCGACGATCCCGCGCTGCACGGGCTGGTACCCCGCCCGGCCCCGGTGCGGGTTGACCCACACGATGCGGTGGGCCAGCCGGCGCAGCCGCGTCAGCTGCAGCGCGAGGTCCGCCGGGTCACCGCGCTCCCAGCCGTCGCTCGCGATGACGACGACCGCACCGCGGGCCATCCCGCGCCGACCCCACCGGCTGAGGAAGACCCCGAGGCCGTCGGCGAGGCGGGTTCCTCCGGACCAGTCGGGGATGAGCTCCCCGGCCGCGATGATGGCGCGGTCGGCGTCGGGGTTGCGCAGCGCCCGCGTGACATGGGTGACCCGCGTGCCGAGGGTGAAGACCTCGGTCGGGCTCTCACCGCGCGAGATGTGGTGGGCGAGCCGCAGCAGCGCGTCGGCGTAGGAGCTCATCGAGCCCGAGATGTCCAGCAGGAGGACTACCCGCCGCGGACGAGTGGCTCGCCGCCGGAAGTGGATCCGCGACGGCTCGCCGAGGTTCTTCAGCTCGGCCCGCAGGGTCCGGCGCGCGTCGAGCCCACCGGACGGAGCCGGCGAGTGCCGGTGCGCCCGCCGGCGCGGGCGGGCGGTGGGGAGGGTCGCGAACATCCCCGCGAGCCGGGCGCGCTCTCCGCCCGACAGCTCGGCGATGTCGCGGTGCCGGAGAACCTCGGTGTCGCTGGCCATGGCCCGGATCGCCTCGGTGTCCTCGGGATCGCTGCCGATGCCCGGCGAGTCGTCGTTCGGGAGGTCGGAGGTCATGACGACCGGCTGGGGCTTGGGCGCCTTGACGCCTGAGCGCAGGCCGCTGAACCAGGCCGTGTAGACCTGGTCGTAGCGCGCCAGGTCGGTCGGCGACGAGCACAGCGTGGCCCGCCCGGCCCAGTACGTCGCTGCCTGGTCCTCGAGGCCGACGGTGGCCACCGCACGCAGGTACGTCTGCTCGCGGTCCGCCGTGACCGCGACCCCGGCGGCACGCAGCGCCCGGGCGAACCCGAGGAGGATCGCCTCGGGCGGGTGGACCGCCCCGCCACGGACGGTTCCGCGGTGGCTGTCGACCGACATAGCCACCGCCGAACCGTCCGTCGCGGTCATCGGCTGAGGATCCGGTCCAGGGCGAGCCGGACGCGTTCGGCGTCCTCGCGGTACTTGACGGCGACGCCGAGGGTCGCGGCGGCGGTCTCGACGTCGAGCTCGCGGGTCCCGAGCTCGGTGAGGGCACGGGCCCAGTCGAGGGTCTCCGCGATGCCCGGCGGCTTGAGCAGGCTGTCGTCGGCCCGGATCGCGTGCGTCGCGCGAACCACCTGCTCGGCGAGGGCCGCGGGCACCTCGGGTGCCCGGCTCGCCACGATTTCGAGCTCGCGCTGCAGTCCAGGGTGCTCGAGCCAGTGGTAGAGGCACCGTCGCTTCAGGGCGTCGTGCAGCTCGCGGGTGCGGTTCGAGGTGAGGACGACGACCGGGGGCGTTGCGGCGGAGACGGTGCCGAGCTCGGGGATCGTCACCTGCCAGGTCGAGAGCACCTCGAGCAGGAAAGCCTCGAACTCGTCGTCGGCCCGGTCGATCTCGTCGATGAGCAGCACGACGGGCGCCTCGCGCAGCGCCTTGAGGATCGGCCGGGACAGCAGGAACCGCTCGTCGAACAGCTCCCCCTCGACCTGGGCGAGGTCCGCGCCCCGGTCACCTCCGGCACTGGCCTCGACGGCCCGAAGGTGCAGGATCTGGCGGGGGAAGTCCCAGTCGTAGAGCGCCTGAGTCGCGTCGATTCCCTCGTAGCACTGGAGCCGGACGAGCGGCAGGTCCAGGGCCTGCGCCAGCGCCTCGGCGAGCGCGGTCTTCCCGGTGCCCGGCTCGCCCTCCATGAGTAGCGGTCGAGCCAGTCGCAGGCTGAGCCAGGTCACGGTGGAGAGCTCTGGACTCGAGAGGTACCCGGTGCGGCCCAGGGCGTGCTCGAGGTCGGCGGCCGACGCATACGCCTCGCGGGGGTCCATGCCGCTAGCCTGCCACGTCGTCCATCCGGCGGGCCCCCCTCAGGAGACTCTTCAGGGAGGTCAGAGCGCCGCGTCCGGCTCGATCGTGTCCACGTCGAGATGTCCGCCCTCGTCCTCGGCCGGCCGCACGAGGTTCATGATCACCGCGATGAACGCGGCGGGGACGATGCCCGAGATGAGCAGCACGCGCAGCTCCTCGGGGAACGCGTCGGCGGCCGCAGGCACGAGCGCGAAGCCCTGGCCGACTCCGACCGCGACGGCAATGACGAGGAGGTCGTGCCGGTTGAGCCGGCTGGCGGCGATGAGCTTGATCCCCGCCGCGAGCACCATGCCGAACATGACCACGGCCGCGCCGCCGACGACGGCCGCCGGCATGATCGCGATGATCGTCGCCAGCTTGGGGAACAGTCCACCGAGAATGAGGAACCCGGCGCCGATGGTCACGACGTGGCGGGACATGACACCGGTCAGGGCGACCAGGCCGACGTTCTGGCTGAAGGTCGTGTTCGGCAGCGCCGAGAACACCGACGCGAACGCCGTGCCGACCCCGTCGCCGACGACACCACCGGAGAGCTCCTTGTCGGTGACGTCACGCCCGGCGCCGCCCTTGGTCAGCGCCGCGAGGTCGCCGATCGTCTCGACGGAAGTCGCGATGGCCATCGCACCCATACCGATGAGCGCGGCGGCGGGGAAGCTCAGGCCGAACTCCAGCGGCGTCGGGATGGCGAACCACGCGGCCTCGCCGACCCGCTCGAAGGAGACCTTGCCGGTGAAGGCGGCCACCGCATACCCGACGACGAGGCCGACGAGCACGGAGGCGGCCCCGAGGATGCCCTTGCCGAAGCGATAGGCGACGAGGATGACCGCGAGGACGAGCATCGCCAGGCCGAGGTTCTGCCACGAGCCGAAGTCCTCGGCGCCCGCGCCGCCGCCGAACAGGTTCATCCCGGTCGGGATCAGGCCGATTCCGATGACGAGAACGACGATGCCGCTGACGAGCGGCGGGAAGAGCTTCTTCAGCCAGCGCAGGCTGAAGCCGAGCGCGACCTGGACGACGCCGGCGAAGATCGCGCCGCCGAACACGGCCGACAGTCCGTACGTCTGCGCGAGCGGGATCGAGACGACGAGGAACCCGAAGCTCGTGCCCTCGACGACCGGCAGCCGTGCCCCGACCGGCCCGATGCCGATCGTCTGCAGCAGCGTCGTCAGGCCGGCGACGAGCATCGCCACCTGGACGAGGAACGCGGTGTCCCCCGTCGAGGCCCCGATCGCCGTCGCGAGGATGATGGGGATGGAGACGTTGCTCGCCATCATGACGAGGACGTGCTGCAGGCCCAGGGGGACAGCCTCACGCAGGGGCGGGGTGTCGTCGACGCGGTAGCGGACGTGGATGGTCTCGGTCATCCGGCGACCGTAGCGACACCGGGTCAGCCCGTGGTGGGTGACTATGCACTGCGCTGCATGCCCGCGGTTGGCAGGATCACCCAACCGGTGAGTAGCCCAGGAGGACTCAGCTCCTGCTGCGCAGGCCCTCGATCGCGCCGCGCGCCCGCTCCGGGATCGGTGTCGGTCGTCGGGTCGCCTTGTCGACGAAGACGTGGACGAAGCGGCCCTCCGCGACGAGCGTCCCGTCACCGCGGACCATGCCGAGCTCCCAGGTCACGCTCGACGTCCCGAGCGCGCCGACCCGCAGCCCGACCGTGAGGGTGTCGGGGTACTCGGCCGGGGCGAGGTAGCGGCACCCCGACTCGACGCACAGCCCGACCGGTGCGTCGCCGGCGGGATCGATCCGCAGCCCGGCGTGCTCGATCATCCACGCGTTGATGACCGTGTCCATGGCGAGGTAGTGGACCGTGTTGTTCACATGGCCGTAGACGTCGTTGTCGTTCCATCGGGTCGGGAAGGTCGCACGGTGGGGATAGCCGGCCAGCGGCTCCGCTACCGGCTCGTCGGCGGGGGTCTCGTCGGCCATGACGCCATCCTCGCACCGCCTCCCTAGACTCATCGGGTATGCGCGACTCACCGGCGGCGTGGACCCGCACCGACGTCGAGGTGCCGGGCCCCGACGGACCGCTCGTCCTCGACGTCTGGACGCTCGGGGAGAGCGGGGCACCGCATACCGTCCTGGCGCTGCACGGGTTCCCCCAGTCCGCCCGCTCCTGGCAGACCGTCGGGGAGCGGCTCGCGGAGCACGGCGTGCGGGTGGTCGCTCCCGACCAGCGTGGTTACAGCCCGGGTGCGCGGCCGGCGGGCGTGGAGCCGTACCGGATGCCGCACCTCGTCGCCGATGCGCTCGCCGTCGCCGATTCCGTGGACGCGCCGACGTTCCACCTCCTCGGCCACGACTGGGGAGCCCAGGTGGGGTGGAACGTCTGCGCCGCCTCACCCGAGCGGGTGCGCTCCTTCACCGCGGTCTCGGTGCCGCACCCGCGGGCCTACGCCACCGCATACGTGAAGGACGCGGAGCAGCGCGAGGCGGCCGCCTACATCGGGATCTTCTGGCAGCCCGGCACCGGTGAGGAGTGGCTGGCCGCGGACGACTGGGCCGTGCTCCGTCGGATGCTTGCCGGTCTCCCCGAGGACGAGATCGACCACTACGTGGCTCGGATGCGCGAGCCGGGCCTGACCACAGCGGCGCTCGGCTGGTACCGCGCCATGGAGTCCGCCGCCGACTTCCCGGCCACGCGGGTTCCGACGACCTATCTCTGGAGCACGGGCGACCTCGCGCTGCGGCGGCGCGGCGCGGAGCTGTGCGGTGACTTCGTGGATGCCGACTACCGCTACGTCGAGCTCGAGGGCGTCTCGCACTGGATCCCCGACGAGGCTCCGGACGCCGTCGTCGAGGCGGTGCTCGAGCGGATCGAGCGGGACTGACGATCGGGGCTCCACCGGGTCGTTGTTCCGTGTTTGGGCCGCTGCCCTGCGTTCGGCGCGCTGTAGCGCGCCGAACCCATGGCCGGGGCCCGGTTGCGGAAGAACGCACCGGTGCCACGGGGCGAGCGCCGGGTCCACAGCGTGGTGGACGCCTGCGACGTCGGAGGGGTTGAGGGGATCTCGAACGCGGCGTCGAAACGCGCCGACTGTCCCGACATGACAGATAAGCGAAGGGCCCCGCTCCGGAGACGGTGCGGGACCCTTCGGCAGGGGTGGCAGGTGCAGGATTCGAACCTGCGTAGCTTTCGCGACGGATTTACAGTCCGCTTCCATTGGCCGCTCGGACAACCTGCCTGGTGCGCATGGAAGGATAGCAAGTCAGCGGCCCGCGGCTAAATCGCTGCCGGAGGCGCCGGACCGACCAGACGACAGACCACACGCGAAGGAGCCACGACCCATGGCGGACAGCAGCTTCGACATCGTCAGCAAGTACGACAAGCAGGAGGTCGCCAACGCCGTCAACACAGCGGCCAAGGAGATCGCGAACCGTTACGACTTCAAGAACGTCGGCGCACGCGTGGAGCTCGCCGGCGAGGTGATCCGGATGGAGGCCAACAGCGAGGATCGGTGCAAGGCCGTCCTGGACGTCGTGCAGACGTGGCTCGTCAAGCGCGGCGTCTCCCTCAAGCACCTTGACGTCCCCGAGGCCGGGCCGCGCCTGTCCGGCAAGGAGTACAAGCTCGACGTTCCCCTCAAGGAGGGCATCTCCTCGGAGAACGCCAAGAAGGTCACCAAGATCATCCGCGACGAGGGTCCGAAGTCGGTCAAGACCCAGATCCAGGGTGACGAGATCCGCGTGACGAGCAAGTCGCGCGACGACCTCCAGGCCGTCCAGCGCCTCCTCAAGGACCAGGACTTCGACTTCGCGGTGACGTTCACGAACTACCGGTGATCGTCACCACCGACCGGTGATCGGGTCGTCCCGACCCCCAGCCGGGACCGCGGTGCCACGATGGGTGGATGGCGACCATCGAGCTGGAGTCCATTGTCAAGACCTTCGGTGCGGTCCGTGCCCTTGACGGGTTCGACCTGCGCGTCGAGTCAGGTGAGATCCACGGGTTCCTCGGACCGAACGGCTCGGGCAAGTCGACGACGATGCGGGTCCTGCTCGGCCTGCTGCGCGCTGACTCGGGGCGGGTCCGGCTCCTGGGCGGCGACCCCTGGAGGCAGGCTCCGGACCTGCACCGCCGGCTGGCCTACGTCCCCGGAGAGGTGAACCTCTGGCCGAACCTGACCGGAGGCGAGGTCATCGACCTCCTCGGCCGGATGCGGGGCGGTCTGGACGAACGGCGCCGCGCCGACCTGCTCGAGCGGTTCGAGCTGGATCCCGCCCGTAAGGCACGGACCTACTCCAAGGGAAACCGTCAGAAGGTGGCGCTCGTCGCGGCGCTCGCCTCGCGCGTGGAGCTCTACCTCCTCGACGAGCCGACGTCGGGCCTGGACCCCCTCATGGAGGCGGAGTTCCAGCGCGCCGTCCACGAGCTGCGGGAGGAGGGCGCGACCGTGCTGCTGTCCAGCCACATCCTCGCCGAGGTCGAGGCGCTGTGTGACCGGGTGAGCATCATCCGGGCGGGCGTGAACGTGCAGTCCGGGACCCTGGCCGAGCTGCGGCACCTCACCCGCACGACGGTCATCGCCGAGACGGTCCGCCCGGCGGCCGGACTCGCCCGCATCGAGGGCGTCCACCACGTCCAGAACGAGGACCACCGTGTCGTGATGGAGGTCGAGAGCGACCGGCTCGAGGCTGTCGTCCGGGCACTCGCCGACCTCGGGATCGCCTCGCTCCAGGCCCATCCCCCGACCCTGGAGGAGCTCTTCCTGCGCGAGTACGGCGAGGAGGTTTCGGCGTGAGCCCCTCCCACGAGGCACCCCGGAGCCGACCTCTGGCGGGAACCGGGCACCTGGTTCGGCTGATCCTGCGCCGCGACCGGGTGCGCCTCCCGATCTGGCTCATGGGCCTGGCCGGGGTGACGGCGGCCTCGGCGAACGCGGTCATCGGCCTCTACGACACCCCCGAGGAGCGCGCCGGCTACCGGGCGACGGTGGAGAACAGCGCGGTCACGCGGCTGATGGCCGGCATCCCCTATGACACCGACACCCTCGGCGGCATCATCTCGTACGAGCTCACCGCGCTCACCGGCATCGTCGTCTCGCTCATGGTGATCTTCCTCGTGGTCCGGCACACCCGGGCCGAGGAGGAGTCGGGCAGTGCCGAGCTCGTCCGCAGCGCGGCCATCGGCAGGCACGCCGCGATCGCGGCGACCCTGTCCGTCGCGCTCGGTGCCGCGGTGGTCGCCGGCCTCCTGGAGTCGGCGGTGCTCATCGCGTCCGGCATCGGCTCGGGGCCCGCCCTGCTGTTCGGGGCGGGAGTGGCCGGGCTGGGACTGGTGTTCACCGCCGTGGCGGCGGCAGCAGCCCAGCTCACCTCGAGTGCGCGCGCCGCCCTCGGGATCGCCGGCGCGGTGCTGGCGGTCTTCCTCGTCCTGCGCGGTGTGGGAGCCATCGACGAGACAGCGCTGACGTGGCTGTCGCCGTTCGGCTGGCAGGACGCGATCCGCCCGTTCGGCGAGTCGGCCGAGGCCTGGCCGCTCCTGCTCATGCTCGGCCTGTCGATCGTCTTCTTCGCGCTCGCCTCATGGCTCGTGGCGAGGCGGGACTTCGGTGCCGGTCTGCTGCGCGGCCGGCCGGGGCGCACGCGGGCGGCCGCCGGGCTCGCCGGACCGACGGCCCTGGCCCTGCGTCAGCAGCGCGGTCTGCTGCTGGGGTGGGCCGTCGGCCTGGGGCTGCTGTCGATCGTCTTCGGCGGCGTGGGTCGTGAGATGCAGACGATGATCGAGTCCAACCCGGACATCGCGGCGGTCATCGCCGGTTCGGTGGACGACATCACGCGGGGCTACTTCGCCTATGTCATGACCCTGCTCGGAGTCACCACCTCGGCGTTCGCCGTCTCCTCCGCGCTGCGGCTGCGCCACGCGGAGGAGTCCGGGCACGCGGAGAACGTCCTGGCCACCGCCGTTTCCCGGTCCCGGTGGGCCTGGTCGGGGATCGCCGTCACCGCAGCCGGGACGACGGCTCTCCTCCTGGTCGTCTCGCTCGTGACGTCCGTATCCCACGCGGTGGTCTCGGGAGACCGGGCCCTCCTGTGGCCGGTCGTGCGAGCGGGCCTGGTCACCCTCCCCGGAGCGCTCGTTCTCGCCGGGTTCGCCGTGCTCCTGCACGCGTGGGCCCCGCGGTGGGCGCTGCTGGCCTGGGCTCCGGTCGCCTGGGCGTTCGTGCAGGCCTATCTCGGTGAGCTGCTCGACCTACCCGGCGTCCTCGCGGGTCTGTCCCCGTTCTGGCATCTCCCCCGAGTGCCCGTCGAGGCGACTGACGCAGCACCGGTGGTCCTCCTGTCCGCACTCGCCGTGGTCCTCGCGATCGCCGGCGTCCTCGGCCTACGCCGGCGCGATCTCGCGACGACGTGAGCACCGCCGCGGGGCGCCGAGCGGGGTGGTATTCCGCGAACGCAGCGCGCCCCCGGTCCCTCGATGAGGGGCCGGGGGCGCGTGCTGCACTCAGCGGGGCCGAGCGTTCGCGGGACGCGAGAGAACTGAGGTCAGCGGGTCTCGCGGTGCGCGGTGTGCTTCTTGCATCGCGGGCAGAACTTCGCCAGCTCGAGCCGGTCGGGGTCGTTGCGGCGGTTCTTCTTCGTGATGTAGTTGCGCTCCTTGCACTCGGTGCACGCCAACGTGATCTTGGGGCGGACGTCGAGGGACTTCTTGGCCATCGGGGGCAACCTGCTTTCGGAACCTGTGCAGTGTGCGAGTGGAGTGTGCGCGTGCTCTGCGGGGTGTGCGTGCCCGGGCGCGGGCACAAGGGTCAATGGTACGCCGCCGGAAGTCCGGTAAGAAATCCGCAGCGTGATCCAGTAGCGGGAGCGGGGCTCGATCCCGCGACCTCACGATTATGAGTCGTGCGCTCTAACCAGCTGAGCTATCCCGCCGTGAGTCCACCGGAACCAGGATTGACCTGCTCCGTCGGGCGGACCTGAGCCCCCTGTCGGAATCGAACCGACGACCTTTTCCTTACCATGGAAACGCTCTGCCGACTGAGCTAAGGGGGCGGGCTCGGTGCGAACACCGTGCGCCGCACGAGAGTACACGAGCCGGTCGGCTCCCATGAAATCCGCGGGCCTCCCTTCCGACGTGGTCGACGTGGGTACGGCGGTCGAGGCTCAGCCCGCGCTCAGCGGGCCGCGACGGCACGAAGGATCGCCTCGGCCGAGCGGTCGATGTCGGCCTCGGTCGTCGTGGCGTTGGAGACCGACACCCGGATCAGCCGTCGACCGCGCCAGGTCGTCCCACCGACCCAGCAGGTGCCCTCACGCTGGACCCGCCGCAGGATCTCGTCGGTCCGAGAGAGGTCGTCGAAGCCGACGAGCACCTGGTTGAGGACGATGTCGTTGTGGATCGAGGCTCCCCCCTCCGCGAGCCGGTCCGCCATCCGTCGCGCGAGCGCACAGCACCGGTCCACGAGAGCGGCGACCCCGCCCGAGCCGAGCTCGAGCAACGCCGCCCAGACCGCGAAGCCGCGCGCGCGACGGCTCGACTCGGCGGTGAGGTCACCGAGGACGTAGTCGCCGGTGGCGCCGGAGCCGGTGAGGTAGGCGGCGCTGTAGGACATCGTCGCGGCGTGCAGGTCGGGGTCGGCACAGAAGACGAGACCGCTGTCGTAGGGGACGTTGAGCCATTTGTGGGCATCGACGCCCCACGAGTCGGCATGCTCGAGCCCGGCGGTCAGGTGGGCCAGACTCGGGCTGGCCGCTGCCCAGAGTCCGAACGCCCCGTCGACGTGCACCCAGGCGCCGTGCGCTCTGGCGAGCGGGATCGCCGCGAGCAGGTCGTCGCACGCACCGGTGTTGACGTTGCCCAGCTGCAGAGCGACGATCGTCGGCCCCGCCCCCGCCGCCAGGACCGTCTCGAGCGCCGCGACGTCGATGGCCCCGTTGGCGTCGGCGGCCACCGGCTCGACCCCGGCCGTGCCGAGACCGAGGAGCCGCAGCGCCCGGTCGATGGTCGCGTGTCGCTCCTCGGATGCCACGACCCGGATGGGGGGTGCACCGAAGAGCCCGTCCCGTGCCACGTCCCATCCGGCGTCCGCCAGGACCTTGGTCCGACCGGTCGCGAGCCCGACCGTGTTGGCCGCCTGGGCTCCGGTCACGAACCCGGTCGAGACGCCGGCGGGCAGCCCGAGGAGGTCGGTGAGCCACCGGGCCGCGGCCCGCTCGGCCGCGGCCGCCGCCGGCGAGAGCGCCGGGCTGTAGGCGCACTGGTCCCAGCCGGTCGTCAGGACGTCGGCAGCCGTCGAAGCAGGTGAGGCGCCGCCGATGACGAAGCCGAAGTAGCGCGGCCCGACCGTGCCCATCAGCCCCGGCCGCGCTGCCGCGGCGAGCCGCTCCACCACCTCCTCCGGTGGGGTGGGACCGGCGGGGAGCGCTCCCCCGAAGGCCTCGGCGAGTGCGGTGGGGTCGACATCCGGCTGGACCGGTCGGTCGGCGACGGTTTCGCGGTGCTCGGCGGCGATCCGGGCGGCGCGGGTCAGGAGGTCGGTCGTGCTCACGGGGGCCATGCCCCATGGTGGGCCCCGACCGGTCGAGGACGCCAGGGCGGCGGCCGCTCAGTGGTGCCGCGGCACACCCTCTCGGCTGATGACCAGGTCGACGGCCTCGACATAGCCGCGGACCCCGTGGCCGACGACGACGTGGTCGGCCACGTCACTGATGAACGACTGCCGCCTGAACTCCTCACGCGCGTGGATGTCGGTGATGTGGACCTCGACGATCGTTCCCTCGACGTTGCTGAGGGCGTCGCGGATGGCGACCGAGGTATGCGTCCAGCCGGCGGCGTTGATGACGACCCCGTCCGCGGTGTGCCGAACCTCCTGGATCCAGTCGATCATCACGCCCTCGTGGTTGGTCTGCCGGAAGTCGAGGTCGTGCCCACCGCGCTCGGCCGCCTCGCGACACATCGCCTCGACGTCGTCCAGTGTCGCGTGACCGTAGAGGTGCGGCTCCCGCTCGCCGAGGAGGTTGAGGTTGGGGCCGTTGAGGACGACGATCGAGGGGCGCAGGTGCTCGGCCATGGACCCAATGTAGGCCCGCCGGCACCTGAGAGAGTTGGGTCATGTCCTCGAGTTCGACCACGCGGCCACCCCGTGCCGCCTTCCCGAGCCTCGACCAGGTGCTCGCCCTGCCGAGCGAGTACCGGGTCGTCGTCCCCCACGAGTTCAGCGACGGCAACGGCCATATGAACATCGCCCGCTACATGCAGCTGCACAGCGACGGCGGGTGGGCCTACTTCGCCCGGTTCGGACTCTCGGAGGAGTCGGCCGCCGCAGGCGGACCCACGACGTTCGACGTCGAGCACCACATCGTCTACCGACGCGAGGTGTTGGCCGGACACGACGTGAGCGTGCACGTCCGGCTTATCGACCGTTCGGACACGGCGCTGCACTCCCTGCAGTTCCTCGTCAACAGGACGACCGGCGAGGTTGCGAACAGCCATGAGGCGCTGAGCCTCTCGGTGGACCTGCGCACCCGGACCATCGCTCCGATCCCCCAGGACCTGGCCTCGCTGCTCGACGCGCGTCTCGCGGTCGACCGGTCGCTCGACTGGGATCCGCCGCTGTCGGGAGCTATGGCGGTCCGGCGTCGCCCGGGCTAACGTCGAGTCATGTCCATGCGCTGGTACTCCGTCGTCGTCGACTGTCACGACATCGCCGCCCAGGCCCGCTGGTGGGCCGAGACCCTCGACTACGTCATCGTGTTCGAGAACGACCGCGAGGTGGCCATCGTCCCGAAGTGGGCGCAGCTGGAGCCGATGGAGGACGTCGCGACCTTCCGCGAGCAGCCGCAGGGCATGGTCTTCGTCCAGGTGCCGGAGTCCAAGACGGTCAAGAACCGACTGCACATCGACCTCGCACCGCATACGAGCCAGGATCGCAACGCCGAGATCGAGCGTCTCCTCGCCCGCGGCGCGACGACGGTCGACATCGGGCAGGGCGAGTCCTCCTGGACCGTCCTCGCGGACCCCGAAGGCAACGAGTTCTGCGTCCTGTCGGCCCGTCCCCTGTGAGAGAGGCGGTCGACGACCTCGGTATGCGGTGCCCCCTCCCCGACGTGGAGGTCGCCCGGGTCGTCTCGCTGGTCCCCTCGCTCACCGAGGCGATCGCCGTGACCCGACAGGACGCGCTCGTCGGAGCCACCGACTGGTGCACCCACCCGCAGGACCTCGACGTCACCCGGGTCCGCGGCACCAAGAACCCCGACCTGACCCGAATCGTCGACCTCGAGCCGCAGCTCGTCGTCGTCAACAAGGAGGAGAACCGCGAGCTCGACGTGCGCCGCCTGCGTGAGGCGCGCATACCGGTCTGGGTCACCGTCATCGAGGACGTGCCGCAGGCGCTGGAGTCGCTGACCCGGCTCTTCGGGACCGCACTGGCATGGGGCGACCCGCCGTGGCTGACCGAGGTCCGAAGGCTGTGGAGCACACCGGCGCCGGAGGCGACCGCCCGGGTGGCCGTCCCGATCTGGCGCGACCCGTGGATGGTCGTCGGCTCGGCGACCTTCACGGGTGACCTGCTCGCCCGCGCCGGACTCGCGAACGCCTTCGGCGACCACTCGCAGCGCTACCCTCGGCTCGACCTCGCCGAGCTCGACCGGGACGACCTCGACGCGGTGCTGCTGCCCGACGAGCCGTACGTGTTCAGCGCGAGCGACGGGCCGGAGGCGTTCCACGTCGCACCGACTCGGCTCGTGAGCGGGCGACTCATCACGTGGTACGGCCCGTCGCTCCTCGAGGCTCGTGAGGCGCTCTACACGGTGGCCGCGGAGCTCGGGGGCGGCTGACCTCCCCGGTGACAGTCGTGCTAGACAGAGGCCCATGAGCGAAGGCGCGATGAACGACGGCCCGGCAAGCGGACGGTTGGAGGGGCGAACCGCGATCGTCACCGGAGCGAGCAGGGGGATCGGGCTCGCGATCGCCGAGCGGCTCGTCGGCGACGGGGCGAAGGTGGCGATCACAGCGCGCAAGCCCGAGGCGCTCGAGGCGGCCGTCGAGCGGCTCGGCGCCGACCGCGCCGTCGCGGTCGCCGGCAACGCCGCGGACCCCGAGCACCAGCGCGAGGTCGTCGACCGCGTGGTGGCGCAGTGGGGACGACTCGACATGCTCGTCAACAACACCGGCATCAACCCGGCCTACGGACCGCTGACGGGGCTCGACCTCGACGCGGCCCGCAAGATCATGGACGTCAACGTCGTGGCGGCGCTCGCGTGGGTGCAGCACGCCTACCGGGCGTGGATGAAGGACCACGGGGGCGCGATCGTCAACGTCGCGAGTGTCGCGGGGCTGCGGCCCGCCCCCGGCATCGCCTTCTACGGCACGAGCAAGGCCGCACTCATCCACCTCACCGAGGAGCTCGCCGTCGAGCTGGGTCCGACGATCCGGGTCAACGCCGTGGCGCCGGCTGTCGTCAAGACCCGGTTCGCCACCGCGCTCTACGAAGGGAAGGAGGAGCAGGTGGCCGCCGCCTATCCGCTCAAACGGCTCGGCGAGCCCGACGACATCGGCCGCGTCGTCGCGTTCCTCCTCAGCGACGACGCCGGCTGGATGACGGGTCAGACGCTGACGGTCGACGGCGGCGTGCTGCTCACCGGTGGGGTCTGAGGTGGCATCGCACGAACGGCCGGCGGGCAGGCCGGACCTCTCCATGGCGGAGCGCGTCGTCGTCGTGACCGGCGCGGCCGGCGGGATCGGAGCGGCGCTGGCCAGGAGGATGGCCGGTCTTGGCGCGCGGGTCGTCGTCTCCGATCTCGACGGCGAGCGAGCGCACGCCGTCGCCGAGGACATCGGCGGCACGCTGGTTGCCGGCGACGCGGCGAGCGAGGACGGCGTCGCCGCACTCGTCGAGACGGTCGAGGACCTGCTCGGACCGATCGACGTGTGGTTCGCCAACGCCGGGGTCGACCTCGGCCAGGGGCTGGACTCGGCGGAGGCGGACTGGTCGCGCAGCTGGGACGTCAACGTCATGGCGCACGTGCGGGCGGCGCGGCTCCTCGTGCCCGGCTGGCTCGAGCGCGGGGAGGGCTGGTTCGTCTCGACCGCGTCGGCGGCCGGGCTGCTGACGATGATCGACGCGCCCGCGTACTCGGTCTCCAAGCACGGAGCCGTGTCCTTCGCGGAGTGGCTGTCGGTGACATACCGGCACAGGGGGATCCGGGTGCACACGATCTGCCCGCAGGGCGTGCAGACAGCCATGCTCGAGCGGTCGGGAGCGCTCGCCGCGGTGCTCGGCCGCGACCGGGTTCTCTCCCCCGACCAGGTGGCCGACGCGACGTGGGAGGCGATGACGGAGGGGCGCTTCCTCGTCCTCCCGCATCCGGAGGTCGGCGACTACTACCGAGCGCGGGCCGGGGACACCGACGCCTGGCTCGTGGGGATGAACCGACTGCAGCAGCGGTTCGAGGGCGCACTCGGCGCGCGCTGATCCAGCGCCGACCCGGCACACCCCACGTCGTGGGGGCAGGCCGGCGTCAGTTCGCGAACGCGCCGAACCGCTCGCGGGAGACGAGAGCCTCGCGCAGCTCGCTCAGTGCGTCCACCATCGCGCGACGCACCCCGGGGGTGAGCGGGTCCGACTCCAGCGCTGCGACGACGACCCGCTCGGTCTCGCGGTCGACGAGCCTGGTGGGGAACGCGAGCTGGGCCACGCGCTGCAGGGCGTCGTCGCCCATCGTTCGCGCCATGGCCGGAACGTCGGAGACATACCGCCCTCGATACGGCTCGAGGAGGTCCAGCTCGCCGCTGCCCCAGAAGCTCCCCGCGATCGCATTGGCCTCGTAGTTCGAGATCTCCGGATTGCCGGTCAGCTCCGACCAGGCCCACGCCTTGGCCGCCTCGGTCGGGATGCTGGCGCGGGAGGCGAGCGCGGCCAACTTGCCCGTGAGGGTGTTGTCGGCGCGGCGGGCGGTCTCGATGCCGTCCTCACCCAGCCAGCCACGACGGGCCAGCGCCCCGACGACGAGCCAGCGGAAGTCGCTGTCGTGCTCCAGTCCGCTCGGCAGACCGTCGCCGCCGGCCCACCGCTCGAGCAGGTCCCGGTCCGTCGTGCACCGAGCCAGCGCTCGAGCCGCCGTCAGCGCGACGCTCGACCCGGCGGGGGCGGTGTCCAGCCGCTGCCGGGCTGCTCTCGCCACAACCGCCTCGGCCTCGTCCTGACCGTCGTCGAGCACGAAACACGGGATGACACGACCGGTGAGGTTGGTCATGGTGCGGCCGAGGATGGCCGCGTGTGTCTCGCTCGGCCAGGCGCGCTCGACAAGGTGCAGCAGATGATCCGGCGCCACGCTGCCGCGATAGACCCCCTCGATGACCGCGCTCCACAGGACCGCGCGCACCTGAGGATCCTCGATGCGCGGCATCACCTCCGGGACAGCCTCCTGCTGCGCCTCCGGCAGTTCGACGGTGGCCCAGGTCAGGTCACTCGAGTTCGGCAGGGTGATGACACCACCGGCGATCTCCTCCGGCACGCCGATGACGTCCTCGGTCAGGGACACCCGCGCCGCCCGGACCGAACCGTCCTCCGCGATCCGTCCGACGTCGAGGGTGTGCGGCCGCCGGGCCGGGTACTGCTCCGGGGCCGATCTCCGCAGGCGCCCGTCGTCGACCGCAAGGACGTCGACTCCCGCGGTGCGCAGCCACACCTGGGACCACGTCGAGAGCGAGAGCCCGGCGGAGTCCTCCATCGCGGCGAGGAAGTCCGCGAGCTCGCCGTTCCCGTAGGCCTTATCCCGCAGGTACGCCCGCACGCCACGGACGAAGGTGTCGTCGCCGATGTGCGCGATGAGCTGGCGCAGGACCGAGGCGCCCTTCGCATACGAGATGCCGTCGAAGTTCTGCAGCGCGGACTGCGCGTCCGGAGTCGGCGACCCGGCCACCGGGTGGGTCGACGGAGTGCGCTCGGCGGCGTACCCCCACAGCTTGCGCGACATCGAGAACTCGACCCACGCGTCGGAGAAGCGGGTGGCGGACACGAGGGTGCGGTACGCCATGTACTCGGCGAACGACTCGTTGAGCCACAGGTCGTCCCACCACGTCATCGTGACGAGGTCGCCGAACCACATGTGCGCCATCTCGTGGGCGATCGTGTTGGCCCGGCTGAGGATCTGGTCCTCGCTCGCGGCCCCGCGGAAGACCATCGAGTCCCGGAAGGTCACGCAGCCGGGGTTCTCCATCGCCCCCGCGTTGAACTCCGGGACGAACACCTGGTGGTACTCGCCGAACGGATACCGGATGCCGAAGAGGTCGTGGTAGTGGTCGAAGGACTGCCGGGTCACCTCGAACAGGTCCTCGGCCTGCGCCTCGAGGGCCTCCCCCAGCGACCGCCTCGCGTGCACACCGAGGGGGATGCCGTCGTGCTCGGCGAGGACCGAGGCGTACGGCCCGGCGCACACCGTGACGAAGTACGTGGACAGCGGTGGCGTCTCGGCGAGCTCCCAGCATCCGGCGTCCGTCTCCGTCGCCGCCCCGTTGCCCAGGACCGTCCAGCCCTCCGGCGCGGTGACCCTGACGCGGTAGGGCGACTTGAGGTCGGGCTGGTCGAAGCAGGCGAAGACGGTCGGGGCCGCGTCGAGGAAGAGATGACCGTACACGTACGCCTCGCCGTCGGCCGGGTCGACCGCGCGGTGCAGACCCTGCCCGTCGCGCGAGAAGCGCATCGTCCCAGACGCCTCGAGGACGTTGGACTCGCGCAGATCGGACAGGGGTATGCGGCCGCGGGCGACCTCGGCGGCCGCGCCATCGAGATCGATCGGCTGCCCGTTGAGACTCACGAAGGGGTCGTCCACAGGTCGGAAGTCGAGCCAGGTGGTGGAACCCGGCTCCGCACATGTGAACTCGATCCGCGTCGTTGATGCGAACGAGGAGTCGGACACGGTGAGGTCGAGATCGACGCTCATCCGGTCGACGGTGATCAGGCGGGCGCGCTCGCGGGCCTCGGTGCGCAGCAGTGGCGCGGTCGTCGTCGTCACCCGACCGACCCTAATCGGTCTGCCCGTCGACGGGTCGGACCCGCGGTCTCAGCCCGTCGAGGACCCGAGGGAGTGGAGCCGGTGTCGGACGATCGCGAGCCGGGGCTGCACCCGCAGGAGCCGGACCTTGGTCCACGTGTGCAGGAGCGCCATGAACAGGTCGATCATCTCCCACAGCTCGACCCGCTCCGGGCTGACGGGCGCATGGGCGCGATAGTCGGTGAGGAAGTCGTCGCACATGACGTCGAGCAGCTCGAGCCGGTCACGGAGCCGGTCCTGCCGGTAGCCGTCCGGCTGTGCCGCCAGCGCGGTGACACCGATGTCCCGGAGCTTGCCGCGGAAGCGGCCGATGTCGAGACCCGCCTCGGCCATCGCCGCACCGTCGAAGTCGATGAAGGCCAGGCCCGCCTCACTGAGCAGGACCTGGGCGGGACGGAAGTCGTGGTGGCTGCTGACGAGGGGGTCGGCCGGCGTCGATGCGTCGATGTGCTCCAAGCGTGCGATGAGCGGCGCCGCCCAGCCGGGCAGCTCGGGCACCGTGTGACCCAGACGTTCGACGACCTCCCGCGTCTCGGCCATCCAGTCGGCCACGGTGACCGTGCGTGGGTAGGCAGCGCCGCTGGTGTGCAGGGCCGCGAGTGCACGGGCCGTCTCGGTCAGGTGCCCGCGCAGGTCGGCGAGCAGATCGGGGTCCCCGGTCTCGAAGGCCTCGACGCAGAGCTCCTTGAGGGTGAGGTCCTCCGGGACCGGCCCCTGGAGGAGGATGCGTTCATTTGCCAGGTAGCCGAGCGGTTCGGCGATCAGCACGGACCGTCCCTCTGCGAGAGGCGTGGCCCAGAGCGCCGTCATGGCCTGGTGCGCGAACGCGCCCTTGTCGCCCTGGTGCGTCTTGGCGATGACGGGGTCGGGCAGGTGCGTCTGGCCCGGTTCGTAGGCCATGTCGTAGACGATGGTGCACCGCGAGCCCGGCTTGTACCGGGCGACGTCGGGCGTCGCCGAGCGCACCCGCGCCTGTGGGTGTGACCCGCCGCGCAGCATGTTCTCGATGAGGCGGGCCGCCGCCTCGGGATCGGTCAGGTCGACGAGCGCCGGGAGCCCCGGGTCGGCCTCCTCGGTCGCCAGGTGGAGCCGTAGGTCGGGGAGCCACACTTCGTAGCCCTCGGCACCGAAGGGCACCGCGTTCGAGGGGACCGGCTCGGGTGTCGGGCGCTGCGGTGGGTACAGGAGCCCGACGAGCACGACCTCGCGCTCGTCACCCTCGATCCCCGCACCTGAGACGGTGACCCGGCACCGGGCATGCCACTGGTCGTCCTTGGCCCGCAGCTGGTCGGCACGGCAGGACACGAGCTCGAGCCGACCGTCGGCGATCTCCGGAACGTGTCGGCGCAGGGACTGCTCGAGCCGGCCGGGTCGCATCGACGCGGACAGCCAGTCGGGCAGCTCGGCGAAGGACTCGAGCGCGCGGCTGACCTCCTCGGTCGTCGGGGACAGGCTCGTGGATGCGGTCATGACGGCCTCCTGGTGGGTGCGTGGTCGAGCAGGCTGAGAGCGAGGCGGACGCGATCGTCCTTGAACCTGCGCGCAGCGCGCAGGGCGAGCAGCCCGAGCTGGATACGGGCATGGGCCAGGACGCGCTCCGTGAGAACCGGGTCGGCGACGGGGTATGCGGCCAGCGCCACCGCATACAGCTCGCTCAGCGCGGATGGGAGCCGCTCCGCAGCCGACCCGCCCGGGTCTCCGGGGTCGGACCGGCCCCGGCGCCCACGGCGCACCGATGCGTAGGCGAGGTAGCGGCCGAGGTCGGCGGCGGGCTCCGCGTGACGCAGGGTGTCCAGGTCGAGCAGACCGATGACGTCGCGGGGCATGCGGAGCAGCTGGCTCGGGGTGAAGTCGCCGTGGCTGAGGACGGGGTCGCCCTCTGGTGAGCGGTCGAGACACCGCGCCGCGGCGTCGACGTGCTCGGCCACCCGAGCGGCGAGCTCCGGCCAGCCGGTGCGCACCAGGGCGAGCTCGTCGCGGACCCGGTCGACATCGAGGGCGGCGCCCACGGCGGGCAGGTCGTTCAGTGCGGTCGCCCGATGCAGGGTCGCCAGTACCCGGGCGGCCTCAGCCGGGAGGACCTCTGCCGACGGAGTGTCGTGGGATCCCAGCGACTCGATGAACGCGGCGCGGGTGTCGATGTCGACCCCCAGCAGCCGCGGCAGCCGGACGACGACGTCCGGGCCGTGAAGCAGCCGGCCCTCGACCGCCTGGTGCGCGGCCGCGGACCGACGCAGGTCCGCCACCGACGGGTACACCTTCGCGTACACCTGCCGGGGCCTCCGGCCATCCGGTCCCGGCAGGTCGTAGCGGACGACGCACGCTCCGGTCCGGGGATGGTGGACGAGGGTGACGCCGCAGCGCAGACCCGCATGCCGGTCGGGTCCTCGCGAGAGCTCGGGCACCGCCTGCGACAACACCTCGGCCGCGGACCGTGGGTCGAGCATCGTCTCCAGACCCGGCACGCCGGGGTCCTGCGGGAACTCCGACACGACCGTGTTGCCACCCCGCGACCTGACGAGCAGGGTCAGGTCCTCGCTCGGCCCCTCATCGCCCCTGGTGGGTGCCAGCTCGAGTGACACGCGCGCGGAGACGTCGTCCGGACCGCGGTACAGCGCGGTGTGCGTCCAGGTGCGGATCGGGGTCGCGTCCGGCCGCCGGTCGGCCACCCAGGCTCGGGCGACCGCGCCGAGGTCGGGGTCGAGGGTCGGCGATGCCACCTCGAACCCGCGCACCCGCCCGGTCGCGGTCATCGTCACCCCCGCGTCCCGACCGCCGGATCGTCCTCGCCGGAGCCCCGGTTGAACAGGTCTGCGTACAGGCCGCCCACATCGGCGAGCTCCTCGGGAGTGCCCTCCTGGACGATCCGACCGGAGTCGAGGACGAGGACGCGGTCCGCGCACCGCACGAGCTCGAGGTCGTGGCTGATGATGATCGTTGTCCGGCCCTCGATGAGCGAGCGCAGGGCGGCGATGACCTGGTCGGAGGAGTACGGGTCGAGCCCGGTCGTCGGCTCGTCGAGGACGAGGACCGGCGCCTGCCGGATGAAGGCGCGGGCGATCGCGAGGCGCTGTCGCTGACCCCCGGACAGGGTCGAGCCCCGCTCGCCGAGGACTGTGTCGTAGCCGTCGGACAGCTCCTGGATGAAGTGGTGCGCGTGCGCGAGCCGCGCCGCGGCCTCGATCTGCTCCGGGGTGGCGTCGTCGATGCCGTAGGCGATGTTCTCTGCGACCGTCCCCGTCAGGAGCAGGGTCTCCTGGAGGACGAGGCTGACCTGCCGGCGCAGGGAGGCCAGCGTGAAGCCGCGCACGTCCATGCCGTCGATGCGGACCGTGCCGGAGTCCGGGTCGTAGAGCCGCGGGACGAGCTGCGCGATCGAGCTCTTGCCCGCCCCGCTCGGACCGATGAGGGCGAGGACCTCCCCCGGCTCGGCGGTGAACGAAATGTCGTGCAGCACGGTGCGACTGGTCGACTCAGCGGGGTTCTCGTGCTCCGGACGGTAGCTGAAGGTCACGTCGTCGAAGGTGAGCCGACCGGTCAGGGCGGGAGCGTCCTTGGCGTCGGGGGCGTCCTGCACCGCCGGCTCCCGCTCGAGGAGCTCCTCGATGCGCTCGGTGCTCGCGAGCAGCTTGCCCACCTTGTACCACTCGCTCACGATCTTGCGAGACGGCTTGAACATGTTGGAGATGAGCAGGACGAACAGCACGAGATCTCCCGCGGTGATGACGTCCGCCGTGACCAGCCAGTAGCTCACCCAGACGACGCTGGCGATCGTCAGGCCCTCGAGGACCGCGATCACCCAGCTGAACTGTGCCTGGATGGTCGCGATCTTCAGCGAGGCCCGCATGCTCTGGTCGCTCTGGACCGAGAAGCGCTCGAGGTCGACGTGGCCGCGACCGTAGCTCTGCACGAGCCGGATCGAGGAGAGCATCTCCTGGGCGGTGGAGGCCAGGTCGCCCTCCTTGGAGCGCTGCTCCTTGGAGACCTTCTTCAGCCGGAGGGAGAACCAGTTGGCGACGAGGGCGAGCAGTGGGACGACGACGATGGCGATGAGCGCGACCTCGCGGGACCGCGTGAACAGCACTGCGAACGAGCCGAAGAGCAGCAGGAAGCTCGCGATGATGTTGGTGAGCGACGCGACGACGAACTCCTCGACGACGAGCACGTCGCCGGTGACACGGGTGAGCACGTCACCGGTGCGCCGCTTGTCATGGAACGCCATCGACAGCTTCTGGAGCCGGTCGTACATCGTGACCCGGATGTTGTAGCCGAGCTCGCGACCCGCACGGGCGATGAAGACCTCGGCCAGCGAGTCCGATCCCTTGTTGATCGCCGCAATGGCGATGATGCCGAGTCCGAGCAGGACGATCGTCTCCCACTGCTCGTTGGCCATGAAGGCGGGGAAGCCCAGGTCGCGCAGACTCTGCGCCTCGCCCGAGACGAAGTCGACGGTGTAGGCGATCGGGACCGGTTCGAGCACTGCGGTCAGCGCTTCGAAGCAGAGCATGATGAAGGTCAGGACATACGGCGCCGTGCCGCCGCGGTGGGTGCGCAGCAGGTGGAAGGCGCGCACGATGTCCGACCGATGCCGTTTCGGTGTGCGAGAGGACGTGGCCGTTGGTCGGGAGACGGCCTTCGCGGGCGGCTCCGCGGCGTCTCCCGTCGGTGGGCTCACGCGGGTGTCGACACGACTCATGATTCTCCTTCCGGGTGGTCGAGGCCACGGTGGGCCTCGGCCACGAGACGAAGGGGGACGGGTGAGTGGGGATCGCGCGCGAAGGCGCGCAGGGCCTTGCGCATGAGTGAGACGGCCACGAAGGTCTCGAGCCGCTCGTGCAGATGGGTGTATGCGGCCGCCTGTCGCGCTGCGGCACCGCCGCTCGCGCTCGCCGCCACGTAGGCGCCGACGAAGGTGCGTCCGAGTCGGAGGGCGATGTCGAGGCGGTCCGGCGCATGGTGGACCGCCTGCTGTCGGAGGGACGCCACGAAGTTGCCCACGTCGTAGGCCGGGTCGGCGAGGCCACAGTGGTCCAGGTCGAGCAGGGCCACCTGGGAACCATCGAGCAGGAACTGCGCCGGCTTGCAGTCACCGTGCACGAGCGAGGTGGTCCGGTCCGGCCGAGGCAGGCCGAGCAGCCGGTCGGCGAGATCGAGGAGGGCGGCGCCGGTGTGCGCGTCGACCGACCGGACGCCGGCGGCCCGGGTCTCGAACCGCCGCAGCTCGCGCTCGAGCGGTCGGTGACGACCGCTGCTGACGCTCAGGCCGTGGAAGGCCGCCAGGGCGCAGGCGGCACTCTCCAGCTCGGCCATCACCTGGGTCGTCGGTGCCGCGTCGAGGTCGAGGGTCAGGATCCGCCCTGGGAGGTGCTCCTGGAGGACAATGGCGCGCTCGGGATCGTGGGCGAGGACCCGCGCGAGCACGAGCGGGGCAGCGGGCGACTGGGCGGCCAGCTCCCGGCCCTCCCCGACGACCGCTGCGGCCTTGGCCGGGTCGTGGTAGACCTTCGCGACGAGGCGACAGGTGTCCTCACCCACCGGATCGCCAAGCCGCGCACGGACCGCGAACGTCGCGCGGCGCCCCGGCCGGTACCGCAGGAGTCGGCTCTCGACACGGGTCACGGGCACCGGACCGTCGAGGTATCCCCGCCCCATGGAGCGGGCGAGGCATTCCGGGGACTCGGCGCAGGACAGGCCAGGCAGGCCGGGATCGTCGGGGTACGGCGACAGGATGATGTCCGGCTCGTCCATACCAGTGTGCTCCGGCTCCGGCACCGGCACGGTCCCGTGCACGAGGCGGTGCCCGACGCGGTACAGCACGACGGCCGTTCGGCCCGGTTCGAGCTTGGCGTCGACGACCGCGATGTCGCTCCCGCGACCCAGTGCGGTCACTGCGAGCAGGCGGGCGCGCATGAGGTCCACGTCGACGGCGCCGAGGAAGCGGTCGTACTGGCGTCGGTTGGTGCCCACGGCAGTCGGGGCGAGGGTAGGTGAGGTCATGTCGCCGCCTCGCTCAGGCCGAAGACCCGCACGAGCTCGGCAGCGGCACGGTCCACGTCGAAGTGCTCCTCGGCAGTGCTCCTGGCCGCCGCTCCCATCCGATGACGCAGTCCCGGGTCGGTGACCAGCGCTCGGATGTGCTCGGCGAGACCGGTGATGTCGTGCGGTGCCGACAGGTAGCCGTTGTAGCCGTGGCGCACCGCTTCGGCGACCCCACCCACTTGCGTCGAGACGACCGGCAGACCCGAGGCGAGGGCCTCGACGATCACGTTGGGTACACCGTCCCGGTCACCGTCGGGGGTGACGTATGGAGCGATCGCGAAGATGTCGGCCGACCGCATCGCGTCGACGATGACCGAGCTGTCCCGCTCTCCCGCCAGCTCAACCGTCTCGGCAAGCCCGAACTCGTCGCGCAACCGCTCCAGCTCCTCACGCAGCGGACCGTCCCCGTAGATCGTCAGCGTGAACTCGTGCTCGCCCGCAACCACCGCACAGGCGCGCAACAGGTCGGGAAAGCCCTTCTTCTCGACGAGCCGTCCGACCGAGAGGATCCGCACCCGTGAGTCGCGAGCGGCCGGCGCGGCCGGCGCGAACTGCCGGAGGTCGACGCCGTGGTGGATCACCCGGGCCTTTGCCGCCGACCCGGCGTCGAGCTCGGCACCGAGGTACTCGAGGTTGGCCCGACAGCAGGTGAGGACATCGGTCGCGGCACCGGCCCGCTCCCGCAGGCTCCGCTGCGGGATCTGGTACAGGTCGCGTGCATGTGCGGTGACGCTGTACGGCAGGCCCGTCAACCGGTGCAGGAACATCGCGACGAGGGCCGGGTCGTGGGCGAAGTGCGCATGCACGTGCGACACCGACTCACCCGCCGCCCGGAGTCGTGACACGTGCACCGCGATGTGGACCGCATACCGGAAGCACTGCCACGACGTAGCCGTCGCGTAGCCGCTGGACAGGTCCGGGTTGCGCAGCGCGAAGGCCGCGGTCTCCGCATAGGTGACGGGCGAGTCGGTCGCCGCCGCCAGGTCGTCCCGCCAGCCGGCCGTGCGGTCGAGATAGGTGACGGTGGCTCGCACCCGGTCGACCTGGGGCTGGCGCAGCTCCTCGCCCGACGGCTCGAGGGCGAAGATGTCGAGGTGGACGCCGAGTCGCTCCAGCGCGAGCACCTCGCCCACGATGAAGGTCTGCGACAGACGGGGCCAGCTCCGGGTCAGGTAGATCACTCGACCAGCCATGAGACCCCCCGCGCCAGCCGGGCGGCGCTGCGCTCCGCCTGCTCGTCGTCGTCTCCGTGCATCCGCACGCGCTGCTTGGTGATCTTCAGCAGGGTGTAGGCGTGGAAGTACGCGAGCCGGAACGCCACCTCCGGGCCCTCGAGATCTCCGTATGCGGCGACGAAGGCCTCACCGGCCGTCCCCGCGCCCGTCTCCTCGGCGTAGGCGGACAGGTGAGCCACGTCGAAAGCCGGATCCCCCATCCGAGCCTCGTCCAGATCGATCACCCACGCCCACCCCGATGCATCGACGATGACGTGGTCGAGGTGGAGGTCCTTGTGGATGGTCGCGGAACGGATCAGCGGCATCCGCGTGGCGGCCACCGCCAGGGTCTCGGCGAGGGTGCGGGCGGCGCCGGCCAGTCGCGCATCGGCACGGCCGATCTCCTCCGACCACGCCGCGAGGTTGGAGACCTCGTGGGACAGGTCAAGACGCCGGGCAAGCAGCGCGCCCGACCCATGCACGGCCCGCAGCCACCGACCGCACCGTGCGGCGGCCTCCTGCGCGGCGTCCGAGGCCATCTCGGTCACCGCGCTGCCGGACACCGCACGGCACACGACGATCCCCCGGTCCGGCAGGTGGCCCACGGGGGCGGGGGTGCCCACCCGGGTGGCCGGATCGGTCAGCGCTGCGAAGACGCCGAGGTTCTCGTGCGCGATCGCGGCACGCTCGGGCTCGGCGTAGGCCTTGAGGATGATCTCCTCGTGTTCCTCCCGGGTGCCCGAGAGACGGTACCGCTCGACGACCCGTCGACCTGCCGCGATCCGAATGGTCGAGGAGTCGGTGACGGCCACCGCCGAGCCCTCGGCATCCGTCCCGAGGTGGTCGATCACCTCGCGCAGGATGCGGCTCATCACAGAGCCGTCGGTGATCTCGGTCCCCGACCCCGGCCGGAGTCTGCCCGGGGCGGTGGAGTCCGGGGCCGCTCCTGCCTCCGGCGCGGCCCCGGAGTGGAGTACGTCCCGACCCGCATTGAGCAGGGAGGGCACAGCCGCCCAGTGAGGGGTGTCCAGGCTGCGATAGCGACGCCCGGCGATCTTGACCAGCGACGCGGCATGCCACCACGCGAGGGCGGTCGGGTCGACCTGCCCACCCGCGTCCATGTAGCCCTCGACCAGCGCCGCCGACAGCTCCTCGCCGATGGTCCGTGGACGTCGAAGGTGCCCCCAGTCCAGGTAGGCCAGCGCGTTGCCCAGGTCGCGTTCCGGAGCGGCCGGCCCAGCGGAGTCCAGGTCGAGGACGGTCAGGTCACCGCCGTCGACGACGACCTGACCGGCTCGGTACGACCCGTGCCCCAGGACGCGCCGACCCGCCGCCGGCCCGGTGGTGGATAGCTCCCGCACCAGCCACCCCATCGACAGGGCTGCCTCTGCGTCCGCCTGCCAGGCCGCCTCGAGGTATCCCTCGAGCTCGTCGACCTCCGCGACCGCGGTGTGCAGGCGCGTAGCCGCCATCGGACCGGGGTCGGTCTCGTGGAAGTGCGCCAGGAGCTCGCCGAGGTCGCGGGCAATCGCCCGCCGCACACGGGGAGAGGTCGCGGCATCGGCGAGGACTGCAGAGGCGCTGCGGCCGGGGACCGCCTCGGTCACGAGGGCTGCCAGGTCCGGCCACGCGGCCACCAACCTCGGAACTCGCCGGCCGAGCGCGCCCGACAGGACGCGGTGACTCTCGAGGCAGACGTCGAAATCCTCCGCGAGGACCTTGCCGTACAGCAGCGACCCCTCGCTCCTGCCACCGCGAACGGCGTACCGGACGACGCACCGGGAGCCCGGCCGGTAGCTGACGACCGTCACGGCGCACCGCTCCACGGGGTGCTGCAGCACACCCTGCAGGCGGGTGCGCACCGACTCCGGGTCGAGCATCTCGGCGAGGCCCGGAAGGTCGGCGTCCTCCCTGAGCCGACGCACGCTGACGCCCCGACCGCTCGCCTCGAGCACCACGGTGTCGCCGTCCACCCGCTCGAAGGCGACGCGGGTGCCGCCCGAGGGGTCCCACCGGACCTGGTGCACCGATCCCGAACGGGCCTCGGACCGCACCATCGTGTCCACGGTGTCGAGGATGCCATCGAGGTCCCGCCACCGCCCCCCGCTGGGAGCGACCGGCCAGGTGGTCGTCATCGGCCACCACCCCCTCGTGTCACGACCGCTAGCATCCGCTCCACCCGGTCGTCCCACCCGGATTCGTGCAGCGGGATGCGACGGCCGATCGACCGGAGCAGGAAGAGGTCGGCGTAACCCCCCGCGCGACGCATCCGATGTCGGGGACACGCGCCGTAGCCGTCGAGGAAGGAGTCGACGAACGGCTCCGCGTCCACACCCCGCGTCACGGCCCACCACCCCAGGTCGGAGATCATCTTGCCCAGATCGAGCGCCGGATCGCCGAGTGTGACCCGGTCGAGGTCGAGCAGGCGCAGGCGGTCGTCCTGCTCAACGAGGGCGTTGTCGCACTTGAAGTCCCCGTGCAGCAGATGTCCCGCCTCTGTCGGCTCGCGAGCGGCGCGGTCGGCGGCGCGGTCGGCGAGAGCCGTCAGAGCACCTTCGGTATCCGGCAGGAGGGCGATGACGTGCTCGCACGATCGAAGCGTGGCGGCCCTCTCCCGGTCGGGGTCGGACCGCAGCGGCCCTTCCTCCGCAACCACGGGCGAGTCGTGGATCGCGCGCAGCCCGGCGCCGGCCGCGCGCAGGTGGCGGGACAAACCCTCAACCGACTCCCCGAGGCGCGCTCCGGCACTGCCCTCCCAGAACATGACCCGCTCGGCCTCGACGTAGCCGACCGGCTGGACGGGCTCGACCGGGTGATCCCCTGACCGGAGGGCCGCCGCGACCCGGTGCCGCGCAGCGACGGCCCTCGCTCCCGTGTCGTCGCGGTAGCACTTGGCGTAGATGCTCCGTCCGGACTCGCCGAGATCGATGCGCAGGACGTGGCGTTGGCCGGGCCGGTAGCGCAGGGTCGTCAGGGAGTGCCCCTCCAGGCCGACCTCGACCTGCTGGGTCCGGAGCAGCGCGGCCAGGTACTCCGGGTCGTGGAGCGCGGCGAGAGACGGAAACGCGGGGTCGAGCGGGGCGACGAGGAGGGTGGGGGCGGCCGATGACCCTCCGTCGGACGCTACCCGTAGGGACGTGAACGGCCCGCGCGCCGACGCCGGAACGACCCGCGCCCCGGGGTGGTCCGCGAAGGAGTCCGGCTGTGCTCCCCACACGGCGCTCACCGGGCGGGGTCCCGCGCCGAGGCCGTGAAGCTCGGCGGAGAGCGTGAGCCGGCGGTGCGGCTTCAGCTTGGAGCGGGTGACAGTGCAGCGGACCCGACCGACATCGCCGTCGAGAACCCGTGCGAGCGCGTCGAGTACCAGGGCAGGAGCTCGGTCGCGGAGGAACTCTCCGACCTGCCGACCGCCCTCGCGGCAGCCCAGGATCTCCGCCACCTCGTCGATCGGGGGTCCAAGGGCGAGGGCGACGGCAGCAGGACTCGGGGGGCTGCTCATCGCATCGAGGCGGTGAGGGATGGCGCGATCGGCGCGAAGTCCTGGGTGAGGAAGGACACCGCGGCCTCACGACCAGTCAGCTCCGGCCGGGACGCAGGTGTCAAGGCCTCCTCGAGCCCGGCACGGATGCCGTCGGCCACGACATCGGCGTCCAGGTTCAGCGGGTCGAGCCACCGGACCCACGACCGATCGGCGAACAGCTCGGCCCGCGTGCGTTGCTCGGCCGAGGGCCCGCTCCGCGGGATGAGGAGAGCCGGCGTCCCGGCAGCGAGCACCTCGACGGTCGTGTTGTAGCCCGCCATCGAGACGACCAGATCGGCTCGCGCGATCTTGTTGCGACCATGGAACTTCCGTCGCAGCTCGACCATAGGGAGGCGGGATGCTCGCTGACGCAGACTGCGCACGTGCCCGTCCGGCATGAACGGACCGGTGACCATGAGGAACTCGGACCCCGTTGCCGCGTTGACCGCGGGGGCGGCGTCGAGGACGGCCGAGAACATCGGGAACGCGTCGGCCCCTCCGCCCGCGACGACGAGGACCTTCGGCGTCCGCCCGCCCTGCCAGGGCCCCGACCCGTTCGGGCTGGGCCGCCGGGGCGGGTCCGCGCAGACGTACCCGGTGTAGGAGACTCGCCGCGCGATCGAAGCGGGCCACGCGTACTCCGAGGCCACGTCGAGCACGTCCTGCTGCCCGTAGACGAGCACCTCGTCATAGAACTCCTCGAGCGTCTCGTAGGCACCCTCCGCGGTCCACCGCCGCCGCACGACGTCCGAGGCATCGAGGATGTCACGCAGCCCGAGGACCACGCGGGTGCGACGACCGGCGACCGCGCGTAGCGCGGGCACGAGCTCGCCCATCGCGCCGTGCGGCATGTGGTCGACAAGGACCACCTGCGGGTCGAAGGACTCGATGGCGCTGGCGATGAGCTGGGTCCGTAGCCGCAGCACCTCGTCGAAAGAGACGGACAGGGAGACCGCCTCCCAGACACCCGGCCCGGTCTTGCGGATGCTCGGCAGTTTGAGGAAGTCATGGCCGGCCGCCGTGGCGAAGAACTGCCCGAGCGGCGAGTCGGACACGGTGAGCACGCTGCCGTCGGGAGTCCGGTCGAGGAACTCCTGCGCGAGCAGCGATGTGCGCCGCATGTGTCCGAGTCCGAGACCGTCCTGGGAGTAGATCATCAGCCTCGGTTCATGGCGGTTCACAACACCTGCCTCCTCACGTCGGCTGCGACCGGGCCGGCCGCCGCGACGGTCTCGACCGGCCGTTGACGCAGCGCACGATGCCAGGCGACCTGTCTGGCCAGCCCGGTCGCCAGGTCGACGGTCGGCACCCATCCGAGGACCTCACGCGCGGCCGAGCTGTCGCCGTGGGTCCGGCCGGTATCGCCGGCGCGGTGCGGCCGCTGTGCGACATCGAGGCGTCCGCCGATCTCGGCCTCGACCATCCGCAGCACGTCCGGAATGGCGACCGGGTCGCCGTAGGCGATGTTCAGGACCGTGCCGGGGGCGACCGAGGCGGTCAGTGACCCCACGACCGCCGCAGCGACGTCCTCGACGTAGGTGAAGTCACGCAGCTGCACCTGCTGTCCGTAGATCTCGGCCGGACGTCCGTCGAGGAGGGCCTCGACGAAGCGGTGGATGGCCATGTCGGGGCGCTGCCTGGGACCGTAGACCGAGAAGAAGCGCAGCGAGACCGAGGACAGCTGGCGTTCCTGGGCATAGGCGCCGACGAGGCACTCGCCGGCCAGCTTGCTGACGCCGTAGGGACTGAGCGGCGCCAGCACGCTCGACTCGTGCATCGTTCCCGAGTTGGGCCCGTACACCGACGAGCTCGAGGCGTACACGAAGCGGTCGACGGGTCGCTCAGCGACCGCCTCGAGGAGGCGCTGGGTCGAGAGCACGTTGCGGTTGACGTAGGTCGGGAAGACCGTTCCCCACGACTTGCTCACTCCCGGCTCCGCCGCGAGGTGAATGACCGCGTCGACGCCGTCGAGGAGCGGTCGCAGGTCAGCGGTCGCGAGGTCGGCGTGGACGAACTCGAACAGTGGACTGTGGTCGAGCAGCGCGAGGTTGCGCAGCTTGGCCGCCGGGTCGTAGGTGTCGGTGAGCGCGTCAACTCCCCGGATCCGCCACCCGCGCTCGAGCAGCATCTCGCCGACATGACTGCCGATGAAACCGGCGACGCCGGTCAACATGACGGTATTCACGAAACAACCCCCTGCCGTGGGTGTGACCCGAACCACGCTAGGGATCGGCCCAGATGACGGCTATCGGTAGAACGGGTGAATCATGAGAGAACTCTCATTGAACACAAGGAGTCCCGTGTTCCAGGTTCTGATACCTCAGGTGACGCACCCGGAACCCGGCCGGCCGTCGCCGATCGGCATCCGCCGGCGCCGAGCAGCGGTCGGATCCTGCCTCAGCCGGTGACGGCAGCCGCGCTGAACTGCGCCGCATAGAGACGGGCGAACGCACCGCCAGCGGCGAGGAGCTCGTCGTGGGTGCCCTGTTCGACGATGCGGCCCTCCTCCATGACGAGGATGAGGTCGGCGTCGCGGATCGTCGAGAGCCGGTGGGCGATGACGAACGAGGTGCGGTCCGCTCGCAGGGCCGCCATCGCGTGCTGGACGAGCACCTCGGTGCGGGTGTCCACCGAGGACGTCGCCTCGTCCAGGATGAGCAGGTCGGGCTCGGAGATGAAGGCCCGGGCGATCGTCACGAGCTGCTTCTCACCGGCCGAGAGGTTGGATGCCTCGTCGTCGAGCCGGGTGTCATAGCCGTCGGGGAGTGAGTGCACGAAGCGGTCGACGTAGGTCGCCCTCGCGGCGGCTCGCACCTCGTCCTCGCTCGCCCCCGGGCGCCCGTAGGCGATGTTGTCGCGGATGGACCCTGCGAACAACCAGGTGTCCTGCAGCACCATCCCGACGCGCGAGCGCAGGTCGTGCCGGCTCAGCGTCGCGATGTCGATGCCATCGAGGGTGATCCGGCCCCCGTCCAGCTCGTAGAAGCGCATGACGAGGTTGACCAGGGTGGTCTTGCCCGCACCCGTCGGCCCCACGATCGCGACGGTCTGACCCGGCTCGACGACGAGGTCGAGGTGCTCGATGAGCGGTTGGGCCGACCGGTAGGAGAACGAGACGTCCTCGAACGAGACCCGCCCCGACCGGTCCTCGACCGGGATGTGGACCTCGGGGTCGGGACGCTGCTCCGCGGCGTCGAGCACCTCGAACACCCGCTCGGCCGAGGCGACTCCGCTCTGCATGAGGTTGGCCATGGAGGCGACCTGGGTCAGCGGCTGGGTGAACTGCCGCGAGTACTGGATGAAGGCCTGGACGTCGCCGACCGAGAGCTGGCCGTTCGCGACCCGGAGGCCGCCGACCACGGCGACGAGGACGTAGTTGATGTTCCCGATGAACATCAGCGCGGGCATGATGATGCCGCTGACGAACTGGGCCCCGAAGCTGGCGCGGTACAGGGCGTCGTTGCTGGCGGCGAACGTGGCCTGCGCCTCACGCTGGCGCCCGAAGACCTTGACGAGGTCGTGACCGGTGAAGGCCTCCTCGACGACCCCGGTGACCTCACCTGTCGCCCGCCATTGCTCGATGAAATGCCGCTGGGCCCGCTTGCCGATCATGCCCGCGACGACCATCGTCACCGGCACGGTGACGAGGGCGATGAGGGCGAGCGTCGGCGAGATCCAGAACATCATCGCGAGCATCGCGATGACGGTGAGCAGCGACGTGAGCAACTGGGCCAGCGTCTGCTGCAGGCTCTGCGCCATGTTGTCGATGTCGTTCGTCACGCGCGAGAGGAGCTCGCCACGGGGCTGGTTGTCGAAGTACGGCAGAGGGAGGCGGTGCAGCTTGTCCTCGACGTCACGGCGGATGTCATAGATGGCGCGGTTGACGACGCCGACGAGGATGCGCGTCTGCAACCACTGGAAAGCCGCCGCGACGACGAAGAGGATCACCGCGAGCAGGAGGATCCGCGCGACCGCGTCGAAGTCGATGCCCTGCCCGGGCACGAGGTTCTCCATGGCCGCCACGACGTCGGCGAGCTGGTCCTGGCCGTCGGCGCGCAACCCCGCGACGACCTCCTCCTGGGTCGCCCCGGCCGGCATCTGCGCGCCCAAGAAACCCTCGAAGATCCGGTCGGTCGCTAAGCCGAGGATCCGCGGCCCGGCCGCCTGCAGGACGACCCCGATGATGCCGAGGCCCACGGCGACAGCGACGAGGATCCGTTCCGCGCGGAGCAGTCCGAGCAGTCGCAGGGCGTTGGGCCAGAAGCTCTCCGGCTTCTCGGCCGGCGCACCGATGGCCGCGTGCGGGGGCCCGCCCTGGCGCGCGGGGCCACGCCGCGCCGCGGCGGCCTTCTCCTCCTCGGACAGGATGCGGTCGCTCATGCCGACCTCGGCCCGCTCATGCCGGCACCCCCGCGGTCCCCGCCGACCCGGCCTTCTGGCTCTCGGCGATCTCGCGGTACGTCGGACAGGTCTCGAGCAGCTGCGTGTGCGTGCCGACGCCGACGACGGCACCGTCGTCGAGGACGACGATCTGGTCGGCGTCGACGATGGTCGAGACGCGCTGGGCGACGACGATGACGGTCGTGTATGCGGTCCTCGCCTCGAGCGCGGCGCGCAGCCGGGCGTCGGTGGCGACGTCGAGCGCGGAGAACGAGTCGTCGAACAGCAGGATGTCGGCCCCCCGGACCAGAGCCCGGGCGATGGCGAGCCGCTGCCGCTGACCTCCGGAGACGTTCGTTCCCCCTTGGGCGATGCGGGCGTCGAGCCCACCGTCCATCCGCTCGACGAAGTCGGCCGCCTGCGCGACGGCCAGGGAGTCCCACAGCGCCGCCTCGTCGGCGTGCGGGTCACCGTAGCGGAGGTTGGTCGCGACCGTCCCCGAGAAGAGGTAGGGCTTCTGGGGGACGTAGGCGATCCGGCCCCACACGTCCTCGAGCCGCGCGTCGCGCACGTCCCGGCCGCCCACGAGCACGGCCCCGCCGGTCACGTCATGCAGGCGTGGGATCAGGCTGAGCAGGGTCGTCTTGCCTGCGCCGGTCGACCCGATGATGGCGGTCGTCGTGCCGGGCCGGGCGGCGAAGGAGATGCCGTCGAGGACCGGGGCCTCCGCCCCCGGGTAGTGGAAGGTCACGTCGCGGAACTCGACCCCGGCATACTCCTCCTCGATGGGCAGGGGTGCGACGGGGTCGGTGACCGTCGACTCGGTGGCGAGCACCTCGCCGATCCGGCGGGCGCTGACCTCCGCGCGAGGGATCATCATCGCCGTCATCGTCGTCATCATCACGGCCATGAGGACCTGGATGAGGTACTGCATGAAGGCGATCAGGCCGCCGACCTGCACCGCTCCCGCCTCGACCCGCTGCGCGCCGAACCAGAGGACCGCCGCGCTGGAGAGGTTGAAGATCACCATGACGGTGGGGAAGGCGATCGCCATCAGTCGCCCGACGTTGAGCGAGGCCTCGGTGTAGGTCGTGTTCGCGACGGCGAAGCGGTCCCGCTCGACCTGCTCGCGCACGAACGCGCGCACGACCCGGACGCCGGTGATCTGCTCACGGAGGATCCGGTTGACCCGGTCGACCGACTCCTGCATGGCCCGGAACCACGGCACCATCCTGCCGATGATCAGCCCGACGGCGACCGCGAGGAGGGGCACGGCGACGGCCATGATCCATGCGAGGCCGGCGTCCTCCTGGAGCGCCATGATGATGCCGCCGACCATCATGATCGGGGCCTGGATGACGACCATCAGGAGCATCGAGACGACCGTCTGCACCTGGGTGACGTCGTTGCCGGCGCGGGTGATCAGGGTCGGTGCCCCGAAGCCGAGCACCTCCCGGTCGCTGAACGACAGCACGCGCGAGAACACGCTCGCCCGGGTGTCGCGGCCGACGCTCGCGGCCACCTGGGAGCCGAGTCGCGCGACGGAGATCGCCGCGATGATCGAGACGACCGACACCACGAGCATGACCGCGCCGGTCCGCCAGATGTAGCCGATGTCGCCGCGCGCGACGCCCTCGTCGATGATCCGCCCGTTGAGGCTCGGCAGGTAGAGGTTCGCGATGACGCCGACGAGCTGAAGGAGCGCGATCGCGGCGAGGAAGCCGGCGTAAGGCGGCATCGCGCGCCGCAACAGCCGGATGAGCATTCTCGGATCCTACGTCCGCGCGCCGACACCGGCGGAGGGGTTTTCTTCCCCCGGAAGTAAACCCTCACTCCGGGACGGAAGAGTTCCGTCCCGAGGCTGACTGTCTCGCCCAAGGAAGAAAAGTGCGAAGCCCGGAAAACGAACTCCCTCGGGGCTCAGGGGAGGCGCCGGCCGGCCATGTTCTCGAGGCGGGCGATCCGCTCCGGCATCGGCGGGTGGGTGGCGAAGAAGCGCGAGACGTCCTGGGCCCGGAACGGGTTCGCGATCATCATGTGGCTCGTGTTGACGAGATCAGGGTTCGGCGGCAGCGGCGCGCGGGCGGTGCCGTACTGCAGCTTGCGCAACGCGGACGCCAGCGCGATCGGGTCCTCGGTGAGGCGCGCGCCGTCCTCGTCGGCGTCGTACTCGCGCGTCCGACTGATCGCGAGCTGGATGACGGCCGCTGCCATGGGTGCGAGGAGCGCCAGGGCGATCATCGCGAGCGGGTTGCCGCCCCGGTCGCGCCCGCTGCCGAAGAACAAGGCCATCTGGGCGACCGACGTGATGACACCGGCGAGGGCTGCGGCCACGGATCCGGTGAGGATGTCGCGGTTGTAGACGTGCATGAGCTCGTGCCCCAGGACGCCGCGGAGCTCGCGCTCGTCGAGCAGCTCGAGGATGCCCTTGGTGCAGCAGACGGCGGCATTGTCGGGGTTGCGTCCGGTCGCGAAGGCGTTGGGGGCGTCGGTGGGGCTGATGTAGAGGCGCGGCATGGGCTTGCCGGCCTTCTCGGACAGCTCGCGGACGATCCGGTGCATCACCGGCGCCTCGGCCTCAGTGACGGGGTAGGCGCGCATCGCCTTGATCGCCAGCTTGTCGGAGTTCCAGTAGCCGTAGAAGGTCGTCGCGACGCCGATGAGGGCGAACATCCAGATGTACTGGCCCCCGCCGACGAGCGAGCCGATGCCGAGCAGCAGGGCCCAGATCGCTCCGAAGAGGGCCGCCGTCTTGAGCCCGTTGTAGTGGTTGTCCATGTCAGGGCAAACGCTAGTGGGTGCGGAAGGCGTTCCGGGCCAGTCTCCTCGACGCCATCATCGAACTTGAACCGCGGCTGCGCCCCAGGTCCTCGGCACACGCACCCGGACTCCGACCTGGCGCTTGCAGTTGCGGGTGCACGGTCGCGGTTCGGGTGCACGACCGTCGAACCGATCGTGCCGTCGCAGTTCGGGTGCAGGGGCGGGCGTTCCGACGCCGCGGCCACTCAGAGCAGGACCAGCGCCGGCACGACGCTGGTGACGACGAGCGCGGCCCCCGCGAGGAGCAGCCCGAACCGGGACCCCGGCATCCGCTGCAGCGGGCGGACCGCGCGACCCGCGCCGAGCAGGATCGCCACCCACCGCAGGTACACCGCGACTCCGAGCACGGCCCCGACGACCGCGACGACGGCGAGCGGCCACAGCCCGCCGGCCACGACCGCGTCGAGGGCGACGACCTTCGCGACGAGGCCGACGAGACCCGGCGGCAGACCCGCGAGCGAGACGAGCGCCAGGGCGAGCAGGCCGCCGAGCAGCGGGTGGGTGCGCAACAGCCCGCCCGTATGCGACAGCTCGCGAGGGCCCTCCGGGGCACCGGCCGCGACAGGTCCGTGGGCGAGATGGACGACGACGAGCGCGACAGTCGTCGCGATGACGTAGGCGGCGAGGTAGCCCGCGGCGGCGTCGGTGGCGGACACCGACACCGCGGCCAGCGGAAGCACGACCCACCCGGCCTGTCCGACGGCCGACCACGCGAGTAGCCGCACCGGGTCGACCTGGCGGAGCGCGACGACGGCGCCGAGCAGCATCGACGTCAGCGCCACCAGCCCAAGCGCCGCCACGACGGCGACCGGCGAGGGCTCCTGGACGACGGACGCGAGCGACCGCACGACGGTGACGAGGGCTCCGAGAGCGGCGACCTTGCTGACCGTCGCGAGGGCGAGAGTGACGGGGACGGCGGCCCCCGCATACGTCACGGGCGTCCAGGCGTGGAACGGGACGAGGCTCAGCTTGAAACCCAGACCGGCGAGGAGCACGAGGACCGCCGCGACGAGGACGAGGCGGCTCTCGGCGCTCCCCCACGCGTCCCGTACTCCGGCACCGGCGAAGGTCGAGGAGCTGGTGGCGATGACCCAGAGCGCGACGCCGAGGACGAGGAGAGCGAAGGAGAGGACCGATGTGACGAGCAGGGTCAGCGCTCCGTGGACCGCCCGCGGCCGCGCGGCCAGCGCGACGAGGGCGATGACGGGGAGGGTCGCGAGCTCGAGGGTGACGAGCCAGGTGCCGAGGTCCTGGGCGCCGACGACTCCCGTCGCCCCCGCGGTCGCGGCGAGCACGAGCGCGGCGGCCACGGCCGGTCCTCCGCGGAGCGGCTCGTCGGCGGCTGTCCGGACGGATCCGCCGGCGAGCGTGTCACCGAGCAGCATCAGGACGACCACCGCCGCGGCCGCGAGCGCCACGGTCTGGAGCATGCCGGAGGTGGGGGCCACCGCATACAGACAGGCGCCCTCGGGTGCCTCGAGGCAGAGCGAGCGCACCGTGTCTCCCCCGGCGACCCCCCGGACGGCGGTCGCCGCACCGGCCCCGAGGGAGGCGAGGGCGACGGCGAGATGGGCCGCGCGAAGCCGTGGCGCGATGGCGTCGACGACGAGGACGAGGAGCGCGCCGAGCGCGGGCGCGAGGACCGGGAGCAGGACGAGCCAGTCGATGGCGACCCTCATCGGCCCATCACCGCCGTGACGTCCGCGAGGGTCACCGACCACACGAGGTGCGGGACGAGCCCGATCGCGACGGTCGCGACCACCAGCACTGCCAGGACCGCGCGCTCGGCGCCGACGGTCTCGCTCGCGCCCGGCGGGTCGGCCGGGACCGCGGCCTCACCGACCCAGAGCAGGCGCGCGACGCGCAGGGTGTATGCGGCGGCCAGGACCGCTCCGAGCGCCGCGAGGGCGGCGCACACCTTGAGCAACGACCCGGGTCCGAGGTCGCTGACCCAGGCGGAGTACACGGCGGCGACCTCGCCCCAGAACCCCGCGAGCCCGGGGAGTCCGAGCCCTGCGGCGAGGCCGAGGATGAGCACGAACCCGAGTCGCGGCGCGTACTCACGCAGGGCAGGGAGCGGCGCGTCGAGGCGGACGGCTCCCCAACGCTCCTTGAGTCCGCCGACGACGACGAACAAGAGCGCGGAGACGACACCGTGCGCGATGTTGCCGATGAGCGCGGCCTGCACGCCGACGACCGTGCCCGACGCGAGACCGAGGACGACGAAGCCCATGTGCGCGACGGACGAGTAGGCGATGAGCCGCTTGGCCTCGGGCTCGACGAGGCAGACCAGGCCTCCCCAGAGGATGCCGACCACGGCGAGTACGGCGAGGAGCGGTGCGACGCGGGCGAACCCGTCCGGCACGGACGCGAGCGGGAGGCGGACCAGCCCGTAGGTGCCCATCTTGAGCAGGACCGCGGCGAGGATGACCGACCCCCCTGTCGGGGCCGTGGTGTGCGCCGCGGGAAGCCACGTGTGGAGCGGGAACACCGGCACCTTGACCGCGAGTCCGATGGTGAGGAGCGCGGCGACGAGGGTCTGGGTGCCGAGCGGCAGGTCGGCCCCCGCGGTGACGAGCTCGTCGAGCCGGCTCGTCCCCGCAGCCGTCACGAGGGTGAGGATGCCGACGAGCATGAGGACCGAGCCGGTCACCGTGAAGAGGACGAACCGCAGGCCCGCGTCGCGGCGGGCCGCCTCGTCGCGGCTGTCGCCGAAGCGGTGGATGAGCAGCCACACCGGGATGAGGACGAGCTCGAAGGCGACGAAGAAGAGGATGGCGTCGCGAGCGGCAAAGGTCGCGAGCGCGCCGCCGGTCGCGAGAAGCACCGCTCCGAGGTAGGTCGACGGCGCGCCGCCCTCCGGAAGGTGGGAGCGCGCGAGCACGGTGACGAGGACGCCGACGGCCGCCGTCAGGACGAGCAGCGGTGCGCTGATCCCGTCGATTCCCAGCGCGAGGGACAGGCCGAGCCGGTCCACCCACGGCCGGTCGACCGCGCTGTCCGTGGCGATCGCGGCGACGGTCAGCACCAGGGCTCCGGAGGCGACCGCGACCGACAGTCCCCAGGCGGCGGCGCGCGTCAGCGTCCGCCCCGCGGCGAGGAGCCACAGCCCGACGGCGATCGGGAACACGATGGCGGCGGCGAGGATCACGCGATCCCCCCGAGTGCAGCGACCGTGACGGCCACGGCCAGCAGGACGACGAGGACGACGCCGACCATCGACACCGCCGACAGCGGCCCAGTCGGGTGGCGCTCGCCGGCCATGTCGGACCAGCGCACCGCCTGGCGGGCGACCGCCCGCACCGGAGCGTCGACGACCCGCCGGTCGACGGTCGCGACGCCGCGGGCGAGGGCGAGGACCGGCGCGGCGACGAGCGCGAGGTAGAGCCGGTCCACGCCCAGCCCGCCGTCGGCGAGAGCCTGCCGCGCACCGAGCCGCAGCGCCGGGTCGCCGGAGCGGCTGAGCTGCCAGCCGAGTCCGATGCCGAGCAGCGCCAGGGCCAGGGTCACGGACAGCCAGAGGAGGGACAGGTGTGCCTCGACCCCGAGCAGTCGCTCGAACGCGAGGAGCAGGATGCCGCCGAACGCCGTGGCGAAGGTCAGTGCGCCGATGACGAGGCGCGTCGACAGCGGTGCCGCGTCGGCCTGCCGGGCCGCCTCACGCTGGGCGGCCCGGGTGGCCTGCACCGCTCTCAGCTCGCCGGTGCTCAGGTCCTCGTCGGCGACAGCGGTGGCAGCGGAACCTGTCGCCGCGCTCGGGCGCAGCAGGATGAGGGCGGCGCGCGTCGCATACAGGGCGGTGAGGACCACCGTGAGAAGGAGAGCCGCGAGGACCAGCCAGCCCCGCGCCCCGGTCGCTCCGGCCTCGTCGGCGACGGTCGCGAGCACGAGCTCCTTGGACCAGCCGCCGACGACGAGCGGCAGCCCGGCGAGCGCGGCGAGCCCGACGACCACGGCCAGACGCGAGAGCCACCGCCGGGCGGTGCCCTGGAGGCGGCTCGCGAGGGTCGAGTGCAGCGAGAGCGAGAGCCACCCGAGGGTGAGGAACAGCAGTGCCTTGAAAAGGGCGTGGGCATAGAGGTGGAAGAGCGCCGCGGCGCTCGACTCGGTGCCTGCATCGCCCACCGCCCCCAGCACGGCGAGAGGCGCGAGCATGATCGCCACCTGGCTGACCGTGGACCACGCGAGCAGGGCCTTGAGGTCGCTCTGCCCGAAGGCGAGCGCCGCCCCCAGCAGCATGGTGGCGCTGACGCTGACCGCGAGCAGCCACTGCGCGCCGGCCGCGAGGGCGAGAAGCGGTGCCAGCTGGGCGAGGACGACGGTGCCGGCGGCGACCATCGTCGCCGCGTGGATGAGCGCGGACGCCGGGGTGGGGCCGGCCATGGCGTCCGGCAGCCAGTCCTGGAACGGCACCTGCGCGGACTTGCCGAGGACGGCGACGACGAGACAGGCCATCGCGACGGTGAGAGCCGTTCCGGCGTTCTGCGTCCAGTGCTGGAGCACCTCGGCGTACCCGGTCGAACGGGCGCCGCTCGCGAGAATGACGACGCCGAGGACGAATCCGACGTCGGCGAGTCGGGTGACGACGAACGACTTGTACGCGGCGCGCCGAGCCCGCTCGGTCCGGCTCCAGTGGCCGATGAGCAGATAGGAGCAAAAGCCCATGACCTCCCACCCGACGAGCGTGAGGACGAGGTCGGCGGAGTGGACGACGAGCTGCATTGCGGCGGCGAACAGCGAAACGGTGGCGAGGAACACTCCGCGCCGGTCGTCCTCACGCAGGTACCACGCGGCGAAGGCGAGGACGGCGAGCGTGACGGCGGCGACGAGGGCGGACAGGAGCGCGGACCGCGCGCTCACGGCGAGCTCGAACGGGATCGTCAGCTCACCCAGGGCGACCGCCGGAAGGCCGCTGGAGAAGGTCGTGAGCCCACCGTCACCCGGTGCGTTCTCCGGCAGGACGATGAGTCGGTATGCGGCGGAGACGAGCGCGAGGAAGCCCCCGAAGAGGGCCACGTCGACCGCCGGGCCGCGGCGCGCGACGCCGAGCCCGAGGACGGCGGCGGCGAACGGGATGAGGATGGTCGCCACGACCGGCAGGTGCAGCGCGACACTCTCCGGCGTCATCGGTCGTGCCCCTCGGTGACGGCCGGCTCACCCGGCAGGACCGCCCCGATCGGTGCACCACCGGATCCGGCCGGGACCGGCTCCTCCTCCTCGAGGTCGATCCGGCCCCGGACCCGGAAGGCCGCGAGGATGACGGCGAGAGCGAGGGCGACCTCGGCCGCCGCGATCGTGATCACGAACAGCGAAAGGACGGTCCCGCCGCTCCACTGGTCGGCACCGGCGGCCGCGGTCGAGACCAGGAGGACGAGCGCACCGCCGAGGACGAGCTCGACGCCGATGAGGACGAGAACGGCATTACGGCGGGAGAGCACGCCGTAGAGACCGATGCCCACGAGGAGGGCGGCGAGGACGTAGGGGCCCAGAAGACTCACGGCAGACCCCGTTCGGGATCGCCCGGTGCCGCGGCGACGTCGGCGGCTCTCGCGCCCTCGGCCGGCGAGTCCATCCGCGACACGGCGAAGGCGGCGACGAGGGCGGTGAGGAGGAGCAGGGACAGGAGCTCGAACGGCCAGACCCAGATGCCGAAGAGGTCTCTCGCCATCGTCTCGGTGCTCGTCACCGTGCGCTCCGGCAGGACGGTGGCGACGGGCACGAGCACCGCGAGCAGCAGCCCGGCGGCCGCCGCCCCGACACCGGCGGCGAGAACGCGGCGGCGCGGTCCGACGCTCACCTCACGCTGTGGACCCACCGGGCTGCGGGTGAGCATGAGCGCGAACAGGACGAGGACGACGATCGCGCCGACGTAGATGAGCACCTGGACGAGGGCGATGAACTCGGCGCCGAGGACGAGGAAGCAGCCGGCGAGCGAGCCGAGGGCGACGACGAGCCACATCGCGGCGTGCACCACCCGGGTCGTCGTGACGGCGAGCAGGCCGGCGAGCACGGCGACGAGCCCGAAGGCCGCGAACAGCAGGTCGAGGCTCGTCACCCGTCCGCCTCCGGAGCGGCCGGCGGGCGGGGGGCGCGCGGTTCCCGCACCGTACCCGGCTCGCGGGCGGCTCGCGGCTCGCGCGCCGTTCGCGCGGGCCGGTTCGCCGCCGCCACCTCGGCGGGGTCGGCGGAGCGCTCGTCGAGGGCGGGCGGCGGCGGAACGGTGGCCATCCACTCGCCCAGCCGATCCTTCTCGTGGAGCAGGTCGCGGATGTCGACCTCCGCATACTCGAACTGCGGGGACCAGAAGAGTGCGTCGAACGGGCAGACCTCGATGCAGATCCCGCAGTACATGCACAGCGAGAAGTCGATCGCGAAGCGGTCCAGGACGTTGCGCTGCCGGTCGCGGCCACCCTCCGGCCCCGCCGGGATCGTCTCCTTGTGGCTGTCGATGTAGATGCACCAGTCGGGGCACTCGCGGGCGCAGAGCATGCAGCTCGTGCAGTTCTCCTCGCGCAGGGCGATGACCCCACGGGAGCGGGGCGGCAGGCTGGGCCGCTCGTCGGGATACTGCTGGGTATGCGCGGGCCGAGTCATCGTCCTGGCCGTCGTCCGCATCCCGCTGAGCAGGCCGCGCGCGGCGCTGAACGGGTTGCGTGACTCCTTGCGGGGTTCGGTCATGTCCGGCCCACTCACAGCGCCACCACCACGACCGCGGTCAGGGCGAGCTGGCCGAGGGCCACGGGAACGAGGCCGAGCCAGGCCAGCCGCTGGAGCTGGTCCTCGCGCAGCCGCGGCCACGCCACTCGCATCCAGATGATGAGGAAGGCGACCGGCAGCGCCTTGAGCAGTGTCCAGAGCCACCCGGTCCACGCGGGCGCCGGACCCCTCCAGCCGCCGAGGAACAGCACGGCGAAGAGAACGGAGAACAGGACGATGCCCGCGTACTCGGCGAGGAGGAAGAACGCGAACCGCAGGCCGCCGTACTCGGTGAAGGGCCCCATGACGATCTCGGCGTCCGCGATCGGCATGTCGAACGGCGGCCGGTTGAGCTCGGCCACGGCGGCCACGAGGAAGACGAGGGCGGCGGGGAGCTGCCAGAGCAGCCACACGGGCGACCAGGCGTCGATGATGCCGGTGAGGCTGAGAGTGCCGGCCGCCAGACACACCGAGGCGACGGCGAGGACGAGCGGCAGCTCGTAGGCGAGGAGCTGGGCGGCCGAGCGCATGCCGCCGATGAGGGAGTACTTGTTGGCGCTCGCCCATCCGGCGACGAGCATGCCGAGGATGCTCACCCCGCTCGCGACGAGGACGAAGAGCGCGCTGGCGGGGACGTCCGCGGCGACCCAGCCGGGATGGACCGGGACGACGGCCATGGCGACGAGGTAGGGCACGAGGGCGAGGGCCGGCGCGATCCGGAACAGGCGGCGGTCGGCCGCGGCGGGGGTGAGGTCCTCCTTCTGGATGAACTTCACCCCGTCGGCGACGAGCTGGGCCCAGCCGTGGAAACCGCCGGCGTACATCGGGCCGAGCCGACCCTGCATGTGGCCCATGACCTTGTGCTCCATCTGCCCGACGAGGAGTGGCAGGACGAGGAAGGCCGCGAGCACCGCCGCGCTGCGCAGGACGATCTCGACGACGGTCAGGTCGAGGCCGGTCATGGCGCCTCCTGGTCGTTCGCTCGCCGCGGTCCCCACTCCGGCGGCGGCACTCCAGGCGCCTGGACGCGGCGTCGGCTCGGCGACCTGACCGACTCGTGCCCCTCGCCGGGCTCCTTGCCGCCGGGCCACGGCTTGGACGCCCGCGCGGCGAGCTGGAACTCCTTGCGCAGTGGATGGCCCTCGAAGCCGTCCGGCAGGAGGAGCGGCCGCAACCCGAGCCCGGTGCCGTCGACGAAGCCGTCGAAGTCGAGGCCGAACATCTCGTGGGTCTCCCGCTCGTGCCACGCGAAGCCCGGCGCGACCGGCGTCAGGCTGTCGAGCGTGCCGCCGTCGGGGACCCTCGTCGTCAGCCGAAGCCCCTGCGCGGCGCCCGTCGTGCGCACGTCGAGCACCCGGGCGACGACGTCGAAGCCGGGCTCCTCGAGGTAGGTCCGGTCGACGGCGCTCAGCCAGTCGACGAACGTGAACCCCTCCCCCATCGCCGCCTCGACCTGCTCGCGCCACTCGCTCGGCGCGACGTCGCGGGTGAGGTCCTCGGCCACGTTCGGCAGCCTAGCCGCTGGGCCCGCGACCCGACGGGATGCGCGCCACGGACTGCCGCGACGCCGGGGTGTTGTCCCGTGTTCGGGCAGCTGCACTGAGTTCGGGCCGCTACAGCGCACCGAACACGCCGCAGCACGCCAAACACGGCAGAACGCACCGGTCTCGGGACCGAATCGGCTCAGCGCGGCTACCCGACCGGGTCCGGCGGCCTCGTGACCAGACCCGGCCTCGTGACCAGACCACGGGAGAGGTCGGCGGACGTGGCCAGCCGATGCCCCGCATACCGGCGCTGCACGGACTCGACCACCGACTCTCCGGCGATCTTCTCCTGCAGCCTGATGATGCCCTGCAGCAGCGCCTCGGGACGCGGAGGGCACCCCGGGACGTAGACGTCGACGGGGATGATCGTGTCGACCCCCTTGGTCACGGAGTAGGAGTCCCAGTACGGGCCGCCGGAGTTGGAGCAGGCGCCGAAGGAGATGACGTACTTGGGCTCCGGCATCTGGTCGTAGAGCCGCCGGATCGCCGGCGCCATCTTGTCGGTGACCGTGCCCGAGACGACCATGAGGTCCGCCTGGCGCGGGCCGGGCGCGAACGGGATGACGCCGAGGCGGATGAAGTCGTGCCGGGCCATCGACGCCGCGATGAACTCGATGGCGCAGCAGGCGAGCCCGAAGTTGAACACCCACAGCGAGTAGCGCCGACCCCAGTTGAGGACGACCTTGAGCGGCTTCGGCGCGTGCTCACCGACCACGCCCATGCTCGGCGCCCCCACCCGCGGCATACCCAGCTCGGTCGCCATCACACCCACCTCAGCAGTCCGCGACGGGCCGCGTGGAGGAGACCGATGAGGATGATGCCGATGAACACCGCGATCTCGACGAGGGAGACCGGCCCGAGCTCGGGGTCGCCGATGACGTAGGCCCACGGGAAGAGGTAGACCGCGTCGACGGCGAAGATGACGTAGAGGAAGGCGTAGACGAAGTAGCGGACGTTCGTCTGGGCCCACCCCTGCCCGATGGGGTCGACGCCGGACTCGTAGGTCGTCAGCGTGACCGGCCGTCCGACCCGGGGGGCCACGAGCGAGCGGGCCGCCATCGCGAGGACGAAGAGCAGGATGCCCGCGAGGGTCACCGACCCGACGATGACGTATGCGGACACGGGCCCAGCGTAGTCCGCGGTTGTCCTCGTGTGCCGAACCCGACTCGCGCGGGATGCGATCCCCGTAGCCTGGGATCGTGCCCACCACCCCCGCTCTGCTGACGTTCGAGGAGTACGGCGCCGGGATCGGCGCCGCCGCGACGGTGCTGCGCGCCAACGCGACGAGCGCCCGCCTCGACGCGCGGGTGCCGACGTGCCCGGAGTGGAGCGTCACCGACCTCGTCGCGCACACCGGCATGGTGCACCGCTGGTGCGCGGACACCCTGCGCGGCACCCGGTCGGACCCGCTCGACCACGAGGCGGCCGGACGGGCGAGCGCCGACCTGCTGCAGTGGTTCGACGACGGCGCCACCGAGCTGCTCGACGCGCTCTCGAAGACCCCGCAGGAGTGGGAGGGCTTCTTCTTCCTGCGGACCGCCGAGCACCCGCGCGACGGCTGGGCCCGCCGGCAGTGCCACGAGACGACGGTGCACGCCGTGGACGCGATGTCGGCCAGGCTGGGCAGGCCGCCCACCGCGGCCGAGGTGTGGTTCTCCCGCGAGCTGGCCGTCGACGGGATCGACGAGCTGCTCACCGGCTTCGTCCCGCGTCGGTCCTCCCCGCTGCGGTCGGCGCAGCCGGTGACGATCGAGATCGGGGCGACCGACGTCGACGCGACGTGGTGCCTGCGCGTCAGCGAGGAGCCGACGGTCGTGACGCGGGGGGCCGCTGCGGACCCCGACGCGCGGTGGGCCGGGCCCGCCTGCGGCCTCTACCTCGCGCTGTGGAACCGCGCCGGTGACGGAACGGACTGCGGGGTCGAGTGCGCCGAGCTGACCCCGGCCGGCTCCGGGAGCCGCGCCCTGTGGGCCGACCTCATGCGGGTCACCTGGTCCTGAGGGCGGGTGTCGGCGCCGGTCGTTAGGGTCGGGACCGTGACCTTGCACGTGCACCGGGGGACGAGCACAGACGCGCTCGCCGACGGCCTCGCCGCTCTCCTCGCGGATCCGCTCGCGGACCCGTTCGCCGAGGAGGTCGTCGCTGCGCCCGCCAAGGGGGTCGAGCGGTGGCTGGCGCAGCGGCTCTCGCACCGGCTGGGTGCCGGGTCCCCCGGCGCGACGGATGGGGTATGCGCGGGTGTCCGCTTCCTGACCCCGCACTCACTCGTGGCGATGGTCCTCGGGATCGAGGTGGGCGACCCATGGCATCCCGACCAGCTCGCGTGGCCCGTGCTCCGCGCGATCGACGAGAGCCTCGGCGAGCCGTGGGCGCGGACCCTGTCGGACCATCTTGGTCACGATGTCGACGGGGTAGAGGGAGAGCTGCGGCGGGGCCGTCGGTTCGCGGTCGCCCGACGCCTCGCCGGGCTGTTCGCCGACTACGACGCTCAACGACCCACGATGCCGGCGGACTGGCGCACCGGTGGTGCCGGTGACGGTCTCGGCGGCACGCTCGGGGAGGACTTGCGGTGGCAGCCCGAGCTGTGGCGCCGCATCCTGGCGATCGTCGCCGCCGAACCCGGCACCACCGAGCCGCCCGACCAGCGGCGGCGACGGGTCGTCGACGCCCTCGCCGCCGGCGACCTCGGCGGTCTCGAGCTGCCCGGCCGGCTGTCCCTCTTCGGACACACCCGCATCCCGCACGCCGAGATCGAGGTGATCTGCGCGCTGGCCGAGCACCGTGACGTCCACCTGTGGCTGCCGCAGGCGTCGCCGGCCGCCTGGGACCGGCTGGCGTCCACCGCGGCTGCGGGTCCGGTCCCGCGCGAGGAGGACGAGTCAGGACTGCTCGTCGAGCACCCTCTGCTGGCGAGCCTCGGCCGCGATGCCCGCGAGCTCCAGCGCATGCTCGCCCTCGCCGGCACCTCTGAGGACGACCGGGTCGGCGCTGTCGGCGACGCCCAGGGCGCGTCGATGCTCTCGTTGCTGCAGGGGGATATCGCCGGCGACCGGGTGCCTTCCGATGCCGACGTGGCGGCACGGGTCGCGCCCGCCACCGATCGGAGCGTCCAGGTGCACGCCTGCCACGGCCGGTCCCGCCAGGTGGAGGTGTTGCGCGACGTCGTCGCCGACCTGCTCGAGCAGGACCCGACCCTCGAGCCCCGCGACATCCTCGTCATGTGCCCGGACGTCGAGGAGTACGCACCGCTGATCCACGCGGCCTTCGGGCTCGGAGGTATCGTCCGTCAGGCGGCGACCGACGCGGCTACCCGGACGTCGACGCCGGACTCGCCGCCGAGCCGTCGGGCCCACCCGGCACACGAGTTCCGGGTCCGGATCGCGGACCGCGCGCCACTGAGCACCAACCCACTCCTCGCCCTCGCCGACCGCCTCGTCGTTCTCGCAGGCGGACGGCTGACCGCCGGCGAGGTGCTCGACCTCGCGCGCAGCGAGCCGGTGCGCCGCAGGTTCGGGCTCGACGACGACGCCCTCGAGCGCCTCGGCGACTGGGTCGCCGACGCCGCCGTGCGGTGGGGCCTGGACGAGGACCACCGGGAGACCTACCGCCTGCGCGGCCTGCAGCAGAACACCTGGCGCTCCGGACTGGACCGGATCCTCGTCGGCGCGGCCGTCGACGGCGAGGAGCTCGACCACGTCGGCACCACGCTCGCGCTCGACGACCTCGACAGCGGCGACATCGACCTGGCCGGGCGGCTCGCCGAGCTCGTCGCGCGGCTCGCGCACACCATGGCGAGCATGGCCGACGCAGCCGCCCCGAAGGAATGGGTCGAGGTGCTCCGTGACGGCGTTCTCGGGCTGGCCGACGTGCCGGCGCGCGACGCGTGGCAGGTCGCCCAGCTCGAGCATGAGCTGGCCCGCATCGAGGCGGCGGCTGAGCCCCTCGGCGCCGGTCGGCTCGGCCTGACCGACGTCCACGCGCTCCTCGCGGAGCGGGGCGCCGGCCGAGCCACGCGGTCGAGCTTTCGCACCGGCTCCCTGACGGTGTGCACCATGGTGCCGATGCGTTCGGTGCCGCATCGGGTGGTGTGCCTCGTCGGGCTCGACGACGGTGAGTTCCCGCGCGCCACGGCCACCGACGGCGACGACGCCCTGGCCCGGCGGCCGGTGACCGGTGAGCGGGACGTCCGCAGTGAGGACCGCCAGCTCCTCCTCGACGCCGTGATGTCCGCGCGCGAGACGCTCGTCGTCACCTACACCGGGTTCGACGAGCACACGGGTCACCGCAAGCCTCCCGCCGTGCCGCTCGGTGAGCTCGTGGACGCGGTGCGGGCCACGGCGAGCGGCGACGGCGTTGATGCGCTGGTGACCGACCACCCGCTCCAGCCGTTCGACGCCCGCAACCTCGGGGCGGCGCGAAGCGGTGCGGCCCTCCTGCCCGGCGACCGTCCGTTCAGTTATGACCCGACCGCGCTCGAGGCGGCCCGAGAGGCACTCTCCGAGCGCTCCCCGCGGCCCCGCCCGGTCGATCTCGTGCTCCCGGCACGCGACGAGACCGACGTCGACCTCACCGACCTGGTGCGGTTCTTCGACAGCCCGGCCCGCGCATACCTGCGCAGCAGACTCGGCATGATCCTGCCCGAGGTGCCCGAGGTCCGCGGCGAGGGCATCCCAATCGAGCTCGACGGGCTGGCGACGTGGGCGATCGGCGAGCGGGTTCTCCGGTCCGTGCTCGCCGGTCGCGACCTCGACGGCATCTGCGACGCCGAGCTGTGGCGCGGCGAGCTCCCGCCCGGCGCGCTCGGCCATCGCGTGCTGCACGACATCGCCGTGGAGGTGCGTGAGCTGACCCGCGTCGCGTGGGCCGTCGCGGGCATCGGGGCACCCGGCGTGCCGCTTCCGCGGGAGGTCGTCGACCTCGACGTCACCCTGCCCAGCGGGCGGAGGATCGCGGGCACCGTGCCCGGCCTCGTGGGCGACTCGGTGCTGACGGTCACGTACTCCTCCATCCGCGCCAAGCAGCGACTTCGGTCCTGGATCCACTCCCTCGTGCTCGCCGCCGCCGGCACCCCGTACGAGAGCCATGTCGTCGGCCGGGAGAAGCGCTACCGGCGCAGCTACCGACTCCACGTCACCCACGGCGGCCACGACGCCGACCGGGCGGTGGAGCTGCTCGACCGCCTCCTCGACCTCCGTGAGCGCGGGCTGCGCGAGCCGATACCGCTGCCACCGAAGACCGCCTACGCGTGGGCGGCGACCTACCTCGAGGGCCGCGCCGACGAGCGTGCCGCGTTCTTCAGCGCGCGCAAGGAGTGGGAGAGCAACGACTCCTTCGAGAACGCCTTCGCCAAGGAGCAGAACGACCCCGAGCACGAGTTCGTCCATGGAGGGCCGGTGCCGCTCACCGAGATCCTCGGCACCCCGTTGCCCGAGGAGCAGTGGGAGCCGGGTGTGTCCAGCCGGCTCGGACAGCTGGCGCTGCGGGTCTGGCGGCCGGTCCTCGAGGACGGCACCGAGCGGATGGAGCGGTCGTGAGCGGGTCACCGCCGGGGGCCGCGCCCTCCGACATCTCGCCCGTGACGATCGCCCCCTTCGACATCTCCGGCCCCCTGCCCACGGGCACGGTCCTGCTCGAGGCGAGCGCGGGCACGGGCAAGACGTGGACGATCGCCGCGCTCGTGGCCCGCTATGTCGCCGAGGGGGTCGCGACCCTGCCCGAGATGCTCGTCGTCACCTTCGGCCGCGCGGCGAGCCAAGAGCTGCGCGCCCGCGTCCGCGAGCAGCTCGTCCGCGCCGAGCGAGCCCTCTCCGGGGCGCTGGCCTCGGTCCGCGACCGTGACACCACTCGCGGGCGGCCCGAGTCGTCCGACGCCCTCATCGCACTCCTCGTCGGAGTCGGGGACGGCGAGGGCGGTGCCGCGGAGCTCGCCGCACGGCACCGACGGATCCGGGCTGCGCTGACCGACTTCGACGCGGCGACGATCGCGACAACCCACCAGTTCTGTCAGCAGGTGCTGCGCAGTCTCGGCGTCGCGGGCACGACCGACGTCGGCGCCTCCCTCGTCGAGGACCTCGACGACCTGCTCGTCGAGGTGGTGGACGACATCTACCTGCGCGGGTTCATCCGTGACGGGCGGGCACCGTTCTTCACCCGCGACGAAGCGCTCCTCATCGCCCGCACGGCGGTCGACGACGTCCACGCCCGGCTGCGGCCGACGGGAGCGGAGCCGGACAGCGTGCCGGACCGGCGGGTGAGGTTCGCCAGGGCCGTGCGCGAGGAGCTCGACATCCGCAAGCGTCGGCTCCAGGTCATGCACTACAACGACCTGCTCACCCAGCTCGCCGCTGCGCTGAAGGACGAGGACTCGCCGGCCCGTGCCCGCATGCGCCGACGTTGGCAGGTCGTGCTCGTCGACGAGTTCCAGGACACCGACCCGATCCAGTGGCAGGTGCTCGAGTGCGCGTTCGCCGGCCACGCCCGCGCGATGGTGCTCATCGGCGACCCGAAGCAGGCGATCTACGCGTTCCGCGGCGGCGACATCGTCACCTACCTCCAGGCGGCGAGCACCGCCGACGACCGGCGCACGCTGCCGACGAACTACCGCTCGGACGCCGACCTCGTGGATGCGCTGGGAGTCCTCCTCGGTGGGGCGCAGCTGGGGCATCCGGACATCGGGGTGCTCCCCATCACGGCCCACCGCGCCGGGTCGCGGTTGGCCGGGCCGGCTGACGCTGTCGTCGCAGCGTCGTCCGGTGGCGGGTACGACGTCGCTGACGACGCCGACTCCGGTGACGCGGACGACCTGCGTCGACGGGTACCGCCGATCCGGCTGCGCCAGGTCCTGCGCGAGGAGCATCTGCGCGGCGACACCAGGATGGCCGCCGTGCGCTCGCACGTGACGACCGACCTGGCGCGCGACATCGCCGGGCTGCTCGCGTCCGAGACGATGTTCGAGGACCGCCGCATCGAAGCACGCGACGTCGCAGTCCTGGCCCATCGTGGCGCCGACCTCGTCGCCGCCCAGCGAGCCCTGCACGCGCTGGGGATCCCGGCCGTGAGCGCCGGTGGGGCGAGCGTCCTGCAGAGCCGGGCCGCGCACGACTGGCTCGCCCTCCTCGAGGCGATGGTCGCCCCGCACCGCTCGCTCCTGACCCGCGCGGCAGCCCTGACCGACCTCCTCGGCTACGACATCGCCGCCATCGACGCGGTCACCGGCGAGGGTTCCGGCGAAGGCCTCGACGACGAGCTGGCCCGACGCTGCCGGGAGCTGGCGGCGGTGTACGCGCGAGCCGGGGTCGCCGCCGTGCTCGAGGTGCTCACGGCCCGGGGCCTCTCCGCCCGGGTCCTCGGCCAGGTCGGCGGCGAACGCTCTCTCACCGACCTCCGGCACGTCGCCCAGCTGCTTCACGAGGCGGCGCGCCAGGACGACCTGGGACTCGTCGCACTCCTCGCGTGGCTCCGCGCGGCCATGGCCGAGGACGCTCCACAGTCCACCGGGGCCCGGACGCGGCGTCTCGACAGCGACGCGGCGGCTGTCCAGCTCGTGACGATCCACGGCAGCAAGGGGTTGCAGTACCCCATTGTCTACCTCCCCACCCTCGCCGACCGGTGGGTCAGCGACACCCCGCGGATCCCGCTGTTCCACGAGCCGCCCCCACAGCGGACCCGGTGCATCGACGTGGGCGGCCCCGCCGACAACCCCACGTGGGACGAGTCGGTCAGCGCGGCCAAGGCCGAGGACGCCGGGGAGTCGCTGCGTCTGCTCTACGTCGCCATGACCAGGGCGCAGTCCCAGGTGGTCGCCTGGTGGGCGCCATCGACCAACGCTCGGCACTCCCCGCTGCACCGGATGCTCTTCGGCCGCGCACCGGGCTCGGGTCCGGTCCCCGACTCGACGCCCGTTCCCGACGACGACGCCTCCGCGGGCGAGGTGCTGCGTCGCTGGGCCGGTCTCGGCGGCCTCGCCCTGGAGCGGGCCGACCTCGCGGCAGAACCCGCCCCACCGCCACCGGCCACTGCCCCAAAGCTCGCCTGCGCGCCGTGGACCCGGACCATCGACCACGACTGGCGGCGCACGTCCTACACCGCGCTGTCCACAGCGGTCGAGAGCGTCCGCACCGACGCCGTCGGAGAGGTCACGAGCGAGCCGGAGTCGGTGCCGCGATCGGACGAGCCCGACCTTCCCGAGCCCGTCCTCCCCGACACGCCGGCCCTCCCAGGGCTCGTCGAGGCGGTGCCCGGCTCGGGGATCGCCTCGCCGATGGCCGACCTCCCGGTCGGGGCGACCTTCGGCTCACTCGTCCACGCCGTACTCGAGCACGCCGACCCCTCCGCCGTCGACCTGCGGTCCGAGCTCGTCGGGCACATCCGCGAGCAGCTCGTCCGCTGGCCGGTCGACGGTTTCGACGTCGAGGTCCTGGCCGACGCTCTCGTCGCCGTCTGCGACACCCCCCTCGGCCCTCTCGCCGCCGGCACCACACTGCGCGACATCGCGATGACGGACCGGCTCTGCGAGCTCGACTTCGAGATGCCGCTCGGCGGCGGCGACCGGCGTACGCGCAGCGACGGACCGGACCACGGGCCGCGGCTGGGCGATCTCGCGCCGCTACTCGACGCATACCTCCCGTCGGGCGACCCGGTCCGCCGCTGGGGCGGCGTGCTCCGCGCGACACCCGACCTGGCCGACCAGCCGCTGCGCGGCTATCTCACCGGGTCGGTCGATGTCGTCCTGCGCACCGGTGGCCGCTATCTCGTCGTCGACTACAAGACCAACTGGCTCGGCCGGGCCGACGAGCCCCTCACCGCCGCGCACTACCGTCCCGAGATGCTCGCCGAGGCGATGGGCCACTCCTCCTATCCCCTCCAGGCGCTGCTGTATGCGGTGGTCGCCCACCGCTTCCTCCGCTGGCGGCTGCGGGGCTACCGGCCGCGGACGCATCTCGGCGGGGTGCTGTACCTCTACGTGCGGGGCATGTGCGGGGCGGACACTCCGGTCGTCGATGGTCACCCGTGCGGCGTCTTCTCGTGGCGGCCGCCGGTCGAGCTCGTCGAGGCGGTCTCGGACCTGCTGGACGGGAGGCGCGCCGTGACCGCCGACGGGAGTGCGTCATGATCCTCGAGACCTTCGACCCGATCGGGCCGCACGACCGCCGGCTGTCCGTCGAGGCGCCCGGGGTGCTCGGCGAGCTCAACGCCGCGGGGGTGCTCACGTCCGCCGACCTCCACGTGGCGCGGACCCTCGGGCGGGTCGCCCGAGAGAGGGACGACGACGCCGTCCTCGCCGCCGCGCTGGCGACGCGAGCCGTCCGCTCCGGGTCGGTGGCGGTCGACCTCGCCGGAGTCGTCGCCGCCAGTCCCGGCCTGCCGTGGCCAGACCCGGCCAGGTGGCTCGACCGGGTGACGTCGAGCCGGCTCGCGGAGTGCGGGGCCCTCGTCGTGGACCAGGGCATGGTCTACCTGCAGCGCTACCACCACCAGGAGGTGCAGGTCGTCTCCGACCTGCGGGCCCGCGCCGAGCTCGACCTGCCCGCCGTCGACGAGGTCGCGCTGTCCGCCGGGCTCGAGCGGATCTTCCCCGGTGACGGCTACGCCGAGCAGCGGGTCGCAGCCGAGATCGTCGCCCGGAGCCGGACGAGCATCATCACCGGAGGTCCGGGCACCGGCAAGACGACGACCGTCGCGGGCGTCCTCGCGCTGCTGGCCGAGCAGGCGGCCGCCTCGGGGCAGCGCCCGCTGAGAGTCGGGCTGGCGGCGCCGACGGGCAAGGCCGCCGCCCGGATGAAGTCCGCGGTGGCGCGCGCACTCGCCGAGATCCTGGACAGGACGCCGGACCCGTCGACCCGTGCGGTCGTCGCGCCCCTCGACGACGTGGAGCCGATGACCCTGCACCGGCTGCTCGGATGGCGACCGGACAGCCGCACCCGTTTCAGGCACGACCGCACCAACCACCTCCCGCACGACGTCGTGCTCGTCGACGAGGCATCCATGGTCTCGCTGACCCACATGGCCCGACTCCTCGAAGCCCTCCGGCCCTCTGCGCGGCTCATCCTCGTCGGCGATGCGGACCAGCTGGTCTCGGTCGACGCCGGCGCCGTTCTCGCCGACCTCGTCGCCGGCGCTGAAGGGGCAGAGCGGCCTCCACTGGCGCTCGCGCGGCTCACCACCGTGCACCGCTTCGGTGCGACGATCGGCGCCCTTGCGGACTCGCTGCGTCGCGGCGACGCCGACGATGTCGTGGCAGCGCTCTCGGCAGGAAGTCCGGAGGTCGAGTGGCTGACCGCCGAGGACCCGGCGGCCGAGCTGCGTGGGGTCGTCTCGCGACATGCTCGCGCCGTCCTGGACGCCGCGCGCGCGGGTGATGCGTCAGCTGCCCTGACGGCTCTGGGTCGTCACCGTCTGCTCTGTGCGCACCGCGAGGGCCCGTATGGCGTGCGCACCTGGAACCGCCTCGCGGAGACCTGGCTGACCGAGGACACGGGCCTGACGTTCTACGACCCGATGTACGTCGGGCGACCGCTGCTCGTCACGGCGAACGACTATGCGACCGGTGTCCTCAACGGCGACACCGGCGTGGTCGTCGCCTCCGCAGCACCCGACGGCACGCCCGTTCGGGTGGCTGTCGTCGAAGGTGCGGCAGGGGCACAACGGTTCGCGCCGAGCCGACTCGGCGACATCGAGACGATGCATGCCATGACGATCCACAAGGCACAGGGCAGCCAGGCAGCGGAGGTCACCGTCCTGCTACCCGATGCAGACTCTCCCCTGCTCACCCGCGAGCTCTTCTACACCGCGGTCACGCGCGCCGAGTCGAAGGTGCGGGTCGTCGGACCCGAAGAGGTCGTCCGCGCAGCAGTCGCGCGTCGTGTTGTCCGGGCGAGCGGGTTGCGGCAGCGACTGTCCGCGGGGTGAGCGCGGACGGCCCGACGACGTCGAGGCGTGCGCTGCGATACTGCGGCCATGGCCCAGCAGTACCCGCAGCTCACCGATCGCCTGCAGCGGTTCATCGAGGCTCAGCACGTCTTCTTCGTCGGCACCGCCGCCCGCGACGGGCGGGTCAACGTCTCACCCAAGGGACTGGACACCCTCCGCATCCTGGCGCCCGACCGGATCGTCTGGCTCAACCTCACCGGGAGCGGCAACGAGACCGCCGCCCATGTCCTCGACTCCGGGCGGATGACGTTGATGTTCTGCTCGTTCGACACCAAGCCGCTGATCGTGCGCGTCTATGGGGCGGCGAAGGCCTGGCACGAGACCGACGACGAGTGGGGCGAGCTCGCCCGGCTGTTCCCCGACCTGCCGGGTCAGCGGAACATCTTCGACGTATCCGTCGAACTGGTTCAGACCTCGTGTGGCTTCGGCGTGCCGTTGATGGAACTCGTCGAGGAGCGGGACACCATGACGGTCGGCCTCGAGCGCCGCGGGCCCGACGGTGTCCGTGACTACCAGCAGGCCAACAACCGGATGAGCATCGACGGCTTCCCGACGGGATTGCCGCTGATGTGAGGTCGGGGCCTGCGCCGTTCCACGTTTCGGTGCCGTCGAGCATCAGAACGGCGGAGGCTCAGCGGATGCGACCGCAGCGCGGTCGACCGAGGAGCAGGCGGGCTGGACCTCAGGGTCGAAGACGAGGTCGTGACCACCGTCGTCGTCGATCCGCACGAATCGGAAGTCGACCCGGCGCGACCGGTGCCCGGCCGGGTCGTCACAGTTCTCGGCACGCGCGAGGCGCGGTTCCTCGTCCCGCGCCTCGACGGCCTCGTCGATCGTCTCGAACTCGCCGCGGCGCACCTGTCTGGCGAGATCGTCGATCTCCTCGATCGTGATGGCGCCCGTGCTTCGCGTCGGGCTCGCTCGGCCGACGCTGGTGCCGGCCGAGCCCGCCATCAGCACGTGCTCCAGCGCGATGCCCATGACCTGTTCGGCGATGCTGCGCAGCTCGTCGGCGCTGGGCTCGGCGAGGGAGGACGGCACCAGGACGAGACTCAACCACCCGGCTCTGACAGAGCTTGCCGCCACATGCCCCGCCCGAAACGCCCCCGCCGGACGCCCCGCCCGACCGTGTCCTACGGCGTCGGATGCCGCGCGTCGTAGGCGACGAAGCCCTTCGCCCGCACGGCCAGCACTCCCATGGCGGCGATACACGCCAACCCGCCCGCGAACGCCGTCCAGCCCTCGCCGATCACATCGGCGACGACACCACCGATGATGTCGCCGACCCGTGGCCCACCCGCGACGACGACGATGAACACGCCCTGGAGCCGCCCGCGCATGTGATCCGGTGCCGCGGTCTGCAGGATCGTCGTCCGGTACACCGCGGACACCGAGTCCGCCGCCCCCGCGACGAACATCCCCGCCATGGCCGCCCAGAACGCCTGCTGCTGGTTCAGTGGCCCACCGGCCAGCAGCAGCGCCACGCCCAGGCCGGCGATCCCGGCGCCCCACCCCACGATCGAGACGAGGATCGCGAGTCCCTGCCGCCGCACCGCTCCCAGCCGACCCGAGAGCGCCATGGCGACGATCCCACCGACCGCGGCCGCCGCATACAGGTTGCCGACAGTCGTCGCTCCGCCGCCGAGGATGACCGTCCCGGCGGCCGGGAGCAGCACCCGCGGCTGGGCGAGCACCATCGCGTAGATGTCGCTGACGAACGTCATCCGGACGTTCGGGCTGCGGCGCAGGAAGCCGAAGCCCTCCACCACCGACCTCAGCCCCTTCAGGCGCGGACCCTCCCCGGGCTCGGGACGGATCGGACCGAGCCTGAGCAGACCCCACAGGGCGGCCGTCGTGATGAGCGCGTCGAAGGCGTACGCCGCCTCGAAGCCCCACCGCCCGATGAGCACGCCCGCGAGCAGCGGCCCCGCGGTGAGCGAGGTGTTCATCGCGAGCACGCCGAGGGCGTTGGCCGCGGGCAGCTGCTCCCGCGGGAGGATCCGCGGATAGATGCTCGAGCGCGCCGGCGACATCACGGCGAACGCCCCGTTGAAGAGGGCGACCAGCGCATACAGCACCCACACCTCGGTGTTCCCGAGGAACGCCTGCAGGGCCAGCAGGACGGCACTGAGCCAGGCGACCAGCTGAGCGACGAGGGCGAGTATGCGGCGGTCCACCTGGTCGGCCAGCGCACCTCCGTAGAGGCCGAGGGTGACCAACGGCACCAGTGCGAAGAGGCCGACGAGGCCGACGGCCGCGGAGGAGCCGGTCAGCTCGAAGACCTGCAGGCCGATGGCGACCGTCGCCATCTGGGATCCGACACCGGCCAGGGCGAACCCGACCCACAGGCGCCGGTACGCGGGGTTGGTGCGCAGCGGCGTGAGGTCGGGGAGCAGCGTGCGCACCCGGGGAATCATGCCCCAGCCGCTTTGGGTCCGACCACCACGCACGGCGGTGCATCATGGAGGGAGTCAACCTTCTCGACGCGTCCTGCGTTCAGGAAGGTGAAAGACGGTGGACTCATACGCCACCGCGGCGGACGTCAGGATCGGCCATGGCACGAGCATCGGAACGCGAGGAGGACTTCCGTCAGTTCGTCGAGGCCCACTGGCTGGGTCTGGTCCGCTCCGCATACCTGCTCGTGGGGGGCGACCACGGTGAGGCCGAGGACCTGGTCCAGCAGACCCTGGCGCGTGTCTACGGACACTGGAACCGGCGAGTGCGCGAGGGCGCGCCGGTTGCGTACGTGCGCAAGGCCATGGTCAACCAGGCCATCTCGAACCTTCGCCGCAAGAAGGTCCAGGAGGTGCTGTCGAGCGCATGGTCCGGTGAGGTGGATACCACGCCGGAGCCTCGTGCGGTGCGCCGCGACGTCCCGGGTTCTCGCGACCCCTACGGTGCGGTCGAGGACCGGGACGTCGTCGTCAGGGCCCTGCGCGAGCTCCCGCCGCGGATGCGCGCCGTTGTCGTGCTGCGGTTCTTCGACGACCTCACCGAGGCCGCCACCGCAGATGTGCTCGGCATGTCGGTCGGCTCCGTGAAGAGCCAGACCTCGCGTGGCCTGCAGCGGCTGAGAGCGGCCATGTCGGACCAGGAGGTCGTCGGCGGACGGACGGCTACCGATCAGGTCTCTGTGCCCTCCTCCGGCGCTGCGGTCGGCCTGAGCCGAGACGCGGGGAGGCCGTCATGAGCACCCACCTCGAGGACGACGTCCGCCAGGCCCTGCGAGCCGGCGCCGAGAGCCTGTCGGCCGCCCCCGACGGCTACGCGCGGGTGATGACGAGCGTGGCGGTCCGCCGACACCGGCGACGTGCCGTGATCGCGGGAACTGCGATCGCCTCGCTCGCCCTCGCCGGAGTCGTCGGTCTCGCCACGGGTGCCGGGTTCGACGAGCCCCGGCCGACCACGCCCGCGAGCGAGCGCAACCGCGAGATCACCCGCGTCGCGGATCCGGCCTCTGCCTGGCCCGCGAGGGGCGCTCTGGCGACCGATTCAACGTTCACCTCGCAGTTCGAACAGGCCCTCGGAGCCGACCACCAACTCCTCTACGCCGAGGACGGTGAAGCAGGGCGGGTGATCATCGCGATCTCCGCGGATGGTGCGACGGTGGTGTATCGCGGGGCGCGCGGAGCGGACATCGAGGACCTGGAGCGGTTCGCCGGTCTCTCGGCTGCGAGCCAGGACATCACCGTGGCGGTTCCCCTGAGCGCCGGTCACCTGGTGATCGCATTGATGCCGGAGCACGAGCGGTACGCCCAGATCTCCTTGCCGTCCGTTGCGACCGACGGATCCGTCTATCGGAACTGGCGGCAGATACCCGTCGAGCGGGGCGTCGCGCGGATGGTCACCGCCGACCCCGTCGGTGCCCTGCGGGTGCGGACACCGGTCGGAGACGGGGCGGTTCATCTCATCGCGGGGAGGTTCCCCGAGCCCGGAACCCTGACCTGCGACACCTGCGACGACTCATGGGTCGTCCAGCAGGGCCCCTCCCAGTTCCGCGAGGTGGCCGCAGCCACGGTCGGTGTGACCACTGACGCGGTCACGAGCCGTCTCCTCCTCGACGCGGTCGTCCCGACCGCCGGAGGCCGCATCGTCAGCTACGTCGCGGAGCTGCCGACGGGCGGGATCCTGCGGGCCAGCTACCTCATCGCCGACCTGGGGAACGGCGACTCGACACTGTGGATGGTCGAGCCACTGCGTCCACTGCCGGTGTTCGACCCCGCCCGCCCCTTCGCGTTCACCGCACAGCCGTCCGGCGATCTCGTCATCGTCGCGCCAGGCAAGGGCCGGATCGCCTTCAGCCCTATCGGCGACGTGCCTGCGTTGCCCGATGTCCAGCTCACCGACGGTGTCGGCTTCGTGACAGAGCTGCCCTCGGACTTCGGGTCGTACCGCATCCTCGCGTACGCATCGGACGGGTCGCTCACCGGCGGGTGGCACGGCAGCGCCCTGCGCGTCGACGACCCGCTTCAGGTGCGTTACCGGGTGGGCAGCGGGGCCGCGGGCTGACGTTCGGCCCTCACCTGCGACGATCCGTCTCGCGTGCGCCGACGCGCCCGAGGTCCTCCGAACGGTGGACGTGCCGACCGCATACCCGCACCGGTCGTAGCATGGATGCATCATGACTACCTCAGCACGGCTCGACAAGGTCGTGATCCGCTTCGCCGGAGACTCCGGGGACGGCATGCAGCTCACCGGTGACCGGTTCACCTCCGACACTGCGGCCCTCGGGAACGACCTGTCGACACTGCCGAACTTCCCGGCCGAGATCCGCGCACCCCAGGGGACCCTCCCCGGTGTCTCGAGCTTCCAGCTCCACTTCGCCGACCACGACGTCCTCACGCCCGGCGACGCGCCCGACGTCCTCGTGGCAATGAACCCCGCCGCCCTGCGGGCCAACCTCGCCGACGTCCCACGCGGCGCGACGATCATCGTCAACACCGACGAGTTCAACCGGCGCAACCTCGCCAAGGTCGGCTACGCGACGAACCCGCTCGAGGACGGCTCGCTGCAGTCCTGGCAGGTCCGCCCGGTCGCCCTCACCTCCATCACGGTCGAGGCGCTCGCCGAGTTCGACGGCCTGACCCGCAAGGAGAAGGAGCGGGCGAAGAACATGTTCGCCCTCGGGCTCCTGTCGTGGATGTTCAGCCGCCCGACCGCGGGCACCGAGGCGTTCCTGAAGACGAAGTTCGCCGACAAGCCCGAGATCCTGGCCGCCAACCTCGCCGCCCTCTACGCCGGTCTGCACTACGGCGAGACGACGGAGGACTTCGCGGTCCGCTACGAGATCGCACCCGCCGCGATGCCGCCCGGCACCTACCGCAACATCACCGGGAACACCGCCCTCGCATACGGATTCGTCGCCGCCTCGCACCGCAGCGGCCTGCCGCTGGTCCTCGGGTCGTACCCGATCACCCCTGCGAGCGACATCCTGCACGTCCTCTCCGGGCTCAAGCGCCATGGCGTGACCACCCTCCAGGCCGAGGACGAGATCGCCGGCATCGGCATGGCGCTCGGCGCGGCGTTCGGCGGCGCGCTCGGCCTGACGACGACGAGCGGGCCGGGGGTCGCCCTGAAGTCCGAGACCATCGGCCTGGCGGTCTCGCTCGAGCTGCCGCTCGTCATCGTCGACGTCCAGCGCGGCGGCCCGTCGACGGGTCTGCCGACGAAGACCGAGCAGTCCGACCTGCTGCAGGCGATGTTCGGTCGCAACGGCGAGTCGCCGGTGCCCATCCTCGCGCCGCAGTCCCCCGCCGACTGCTTCGACATCGCGCTCGAGGCGGTCCGCATCGCGACCGCCTACCGCACCCCCGTGCTCGTGCTCTCCGACGGCTATCTGGCGAACGGCTCCGAGCCCTGGCGCGTCCCCTCAGTCGCCGAGCTGCCCACCGTCAAGGTGGAGTTCGCCACCCAGCCGAACGGTGAGTCCGACGACGGGACGCCCGCGTTCCACCCCTACCTGCGTGACGGCGAGACCCTCGCCCGGCCCTGGGCCGTCCCGGGCACCCCGGGTCTGGAGCACCGCATCGGCGGCATCGAGAAGGCCAACATCACGGGCAACATCTCCTACGACCCGGACAACCACGACCTCATGGTCCGGCTGCGTGCCGAGAAGATCGCCGGAGCGGTCGTGCCCGACCTCGAGGTCGACGACCCGACCGGCGACGCCGAGGTCCTCGTTCTCGGCTGGGGCTCGACCTATGGCCCGATCGCGGCCGCCGCCCGCGAGGCCCGCAGTCTCGGTATGCGGGTGGCCCGCGGCCATCTGCGTCACCTCAACCCGTTCCCCGGCAACCTGGGAGAGGTGCTCCGCGCATACCCGAAGGTTCTCGTCCCGGAGATGAACACCGGGCAGCTGGCCCTCCTGCTGCGCGCCGCATACCTCGTCGACGTCCAGTCGGTCTCGCAGGTGCGCGGCATGCCGTTCACGACCGGCGAGCTGGTGGCGGCCATCACCGCGGCGGTCGACGCGGGCCGGCCGGTCGCCCCCGCGACCGCAGGAGGTCGACGATGAGCACCCCCATCGATCTCGGTATGCCTCGCTCGGGTCTCGCGGACATCCCCACCCTCGCCGAGGGTCGGGCTCCGCAGACGAAGAAGGAGTTCACCTCCGACCAGGAGGTGCGCTGGTGCCCGGGCTGCGGCGACTATGCCGTCCTGGCGGCCGTGCAGGGCTTCCTGCCCGACCTCGGACTACGCCGCGAGAACATCGTCTTCGTCTCCGGCATCGGCTGCTCCTCACGCTTCCCGTACTACCTCGACACGTACGGCATGCACTCGATCCACGGTCGCGCCCCCTCGATCGCGACCGGCCTGGCGACGTCGCGGCCGGACCTGTCGGTCTGGGTCGTCACCGGTGACGGCGACGCCCTGTCGATCGGTGGCAACCACCTCATCCACGCGCTGCGCCGCAACGTCAACATCACGATCCTGCTGTTCAACAACAAGATCTACGGGCTCACCAAGGGGCAGTACTCGCCGACGTCCGAGCCGGGGACCGTGACCAAGTCCACCCCGATGGGCTCGCTCGACACCCCGTTCAATCCCGTCTCGCTGGCCCTCGGTGCGGAGGCGACCTTCGTCGCCCGGACGATGGACAGCGACCGTGCGCACCTGACGGGTGTCCTCAGGCAGGCCGCCGAGCACCGTGGCGCAGCACTGGTCGAGATCTACCAGAACTGCCCGATCTTCAACGACGGCGCCTTCCAGCTCATCAAGGACCGTGACAGCCAGGCGGCCCGCCTCGTCAAGCTCGTCGACGGTGAGCCGGTGAGCGCCGGCACCGACCCCGACCGACGCGTCCTCGTGCGCGAGCCGAACGGCTCGGTGACGTTCGTTCCCGAGGCCGAGGCCGCCGGGCGACCGGTGGTCGTCCACCACGCGGGCGACCCCGACCCGACGGCGGCCTTCGCGCTCTCGAGGCTCGACGACGGCACGATGGCCCATGTCCCCATGGGCGTCTTCCGCAACGTCACCAGGCCCACGTACGACGACCTCGTGCGTGAGCAGGTCGCGACCGCCGTCCAGGGTGCCGGGCGACCGGCCGACGACGCAGCGCTCGACTCGCTGCTGCGCGGTCAGGACACCTGGACGGTCTCCTGACCGACCGGACGGAGCGCGATGGCGCTCCGACGCGGTCGCTGACCTGGTCCGATCGCCGCTGCGGGGTCGAGTAGTGTCGGCGGGTGATCACCGGCTCCGACGAGACCCGCCGCGGCACCGGGTACGTCTTCGCCGCATACGGGATCTGGGGTCTCTTCCCGTTGTACTTCGCGGCGATGCAGCCCGCGAGCGCCTGGGAGATCCTCGCGCACCGGATCATCTGGTCGCTCGTGTTCTGTGCCGGCATCCTCGTCATCCGGCGCGACCTGGCGTGGCTCGGTGGGGTGCTCCGAAACCGGCGACTCATGCTCGGCATGGTCGCGGCGGCTCTGCTCATCGCCACGAACTGGGGCTTCTACGTGTATGCGGTGATCAGCGGTCAGACCACCGAGGCGGCCCTGGGCTACTTCCTCAACCCGCTCGTCACCGTGGCGCTCGGTGTCGTCGTGTTGCGCGAGACCCTTCGCCCCCCTCAGTGGGTCGCTGTCGGGATCGGTGCAGTCGCCGCCGTCTACCTCGGCATCCAGGCCGGAACCGCACCCGTCATCGCGCTGATCCTGGCGTTCTCCTTCGGTCTGTACAGCCTGGTCAAGAAGCGCGTCGGCGTCTCGCTCACCGCCATGCGCGGCCTGGCGCTCGAGACGGCGATCCTCGCGCCGGTGGCCGCCGCACTGATCGCGTGGACGACGTGGAACGGCACATCGACCTTCCTGACCGAGGGAACCGGACACACGATCCTGCTCGCCTCCGCCGGTGTCGTCACGGCGATCCCCCTGCTCCTCTTCGCTGCTGCTGCTCGGCGGGTCCCGTTGACGACGATCGGGCTGGTCCAGTTCATCACCCCCGTGCTCCAGCTCATCGTCGCGGTGACCCTGCTCGGTGAGGAGATGTCGAGGGCCCGGTGGATCGGATTCGGCATCGTGTGGATCGCGCTGGCGGTGCTCACCGTCGACATGCTCGGGCGTCGTCGCCGGCTGCGGGGTCTGCCGCCCGCCACCGCCTGAGGGTGCTGCGACCGTGGCACGGACCCCGCTTCGGGAAGGGAACCCTGGGTCGAGGAAGGATTCGTTCCATCCCGAGGGAGGGGTTTTCTTCCGTGGGAAGGAATGGAGAAGCCCTCAGCCGAAGTTCTTTCCCTCGCCGCGATAGGTCGGCACCGTCTCGACGATCTCATCGCCGCAGACGAGGTGCAGCTCGGTGAAGCGTTCACAGGCCTCCCCGGCCTTGGCGTGCCGCAGCCACACCCGGTCGCCGACGCGCAGGGTGTCCGCCGCGGGTCCGGTGAGGGGCGTCTGCACCTCGCCGGCGCCCTCGGTGCCGACGTAGGACAGTCCGTGCGGCGCGAGGACGCTCGGCATCCGAGAGCGTCCGACCGGCCCCGAGGCGATGTAGCCACCGGAGAACAGCGTGACGATACCGGGCGCGGGTCGCCGCACGACCGGAAGCGCGAACGCCATGGCGGGGCGTGGCGCGAAGTCGTCGTAGCCGTCGAAGAGGGCCGGGCCGTACAGACCCGAACCCGCCGCAAGCTCGGTCACCGCCGGGTCCTGGCGGGTCACGTGCAGGCTGCCGGTGCCGCCGCCGTTGACGAAGCGCAGTGGCGTCTCGGCACCGATCGCAGCGCAGATCTCGCTGCGCCGCTCGAGCAGCTGCGCGTGGGAGCGGCGCTTCATCACGCGGACGGCCGCATTATCGTCCGGGACACCGGCGATCTGCGCGTCGTAGAACATCAGTCCATCGACGAGCAAACCCGCCCGCGCGGCCGCGCGCGCCACGGTGGCCGCCTGCGCGGCGGTGCGGACCGGCGAGCGCCGCACCCCGAGGTGGACCCGCCCCACCCGTAGCGAGGCGTCGACGTCGATCGCGACGCGCAAGGGGTGCGCCGCGGAGGTGGCGACCCTCGCATACAGCTCGACGTGCTCGAGCGAGTCGATCGCGACGGTGATCTCCCTGGACAGCTCGGCGTCGCGGGTCACCTCGGCGAGCGCAGGCAGGTCGACGGAGGGGTATGCGACGAAGACGTCCGCGAATCCCTCCCGGACCAGCCAGATCGCCTCTCGCACCGCATACCCCATCACCCCGGCGAACCCCGGGGTGGCGAGGGCGCGGGACTGCAGATGCCGGCAGCGGACACTTTTGCTCGCCACCCGGATCGGGTGCCCACCGGCCCGGCGGACGAGGTCGGCGGCGTTGGCGTCGAAGGCCTCGAGGTCGACGACCGCGAACGGAGGGACCAGGTCCGCTGTGGCCCGGTCCCAGCGATCCGTGCGCACCGCGCCCTTCCGATGACCCTGCGCCATCGGCCGCTCAGCCGACGCGGGACACGATGAGTGCGGCGAAGGCGGAGAGGGCCTGCTTGACCTCGCCATCGGGCAGAGGCTCGAGCGCCTCGCGAGCGGATCGGGCCACCGCCTCGGTGCGCTCCTCGGCCGCCCGCATCGCAGGATGGTCGCGGAGCAGCCCGAGCGCTTCGGCATGTGCCGCGTCGTCGAGGGCGAGGTCGGACCGGAGCAGCTGCTGGAGGCGGGCATCGGCAGGGTCATTCGAGGCGAGGGCGTACAGGACAGGAAGGGTCCGCTTGCCCTCCCGGAGATCGGTGCCCGGCAGCTTGCCCATTGCGTCCGCATCGCTGGCGACGTCGATGAGATCGTCGGCGAGCTGGAAGGTCACGCCGACGCGTTCGCCGTACTCCCGCAGCAGACCGACGGTGCGCTCGTCGCAGCCGCTGAACATGGCACCGTAGCGCGCAGCCGTCGCGATGAGCGAGCCGGTCTTGTCCGCGAGGATCTGGAGGTAGTACTCGACCGGATCGGCGTCACCGGGGTGAGGTCGGTCGTCCCGGATCTGACCGGCGCACAGCCGGACGAACGTGCGGGCCTGGATGCGGACGGCCTCGGCACCGAGATCGGCCACGAGCTCGGAGGCCTTGCCGAACAGCAGGTCACCGACGAGGATCGCGGTGCTGTTGTCGTACTTCGCGTTGGCGCTGGGAGAGCCACGCCGCACGTCCGCATCGTCCATGACGTCGTCGTGATAGAGCGAGGCGAGGTGGGTCAGCTCCACCGCCGCCGCAGCGGTGACCACGTCGTCGTTGATCCCCTCCCCCACCTCTGCCGCGAGAAGGGTGAGGAGCGGCCTGACCCGCTTGCCCCCGGCGTTGAGCAGGTGGGAGCTGGCCTCGCGGATGAACTCGTCCTCGTGCCGGACCGCGTCCCGAAGGGTGGCGTCCACGCGGGCCATTCCATCGGCCAGTCGGCGCTGGAGGTCGGGTGAGATACCAGGGATGTCCATGACCGCCGGGGTCGCCCGGCCATGCGAGTCCGGCGCACCCGTCCCCCCGTCGGGCAGGGAGTCGCGTGTGTCCGGACTGTCGAAGTTCATCGGCTAGCGGATCAGCTCGGAGGCCTGGGCCGCGAGCTCGAGCACGGGCCCCGGGACGATGCCGAGCACGACGGTGGCGACGGCGCCGACGGCGACCGCAGCCGTGGTCAACGGCGATGCCTCGGCGGCGACGACGTCCTCGCTCGTCGCGTCGGAGAAGTACATGAGCACGATGATCCGGACGTAGACGAACGCGGTGACGGCGGAGGCGAGCACACCGATGACGACGAGCACGACACCGAGGGTCCCGCTCTCGATCGCAGGCGCGAACGCGGCGAACTTGGCGGTGAAGCCGGACGTCAACGGAATGCCCGCGAAGGCCAGCAGGAGGAAGCCGAAGGTCGCCGCGAGGATCGGGTGGCGCTGGCCGAGACCGGCCCACTGGGACAGCTGGGTGGCCTCCGTGCCGCCCTGCCGCACCATCGAGACGATCGCGAAGGCGGCGATGGTCATCAGCCCGTAGGCGAGCAGGTAGAACATGACGCCCCGAAGGCCCAGCGTCGAGAACGCGAGGACACCGACGAGGATGAAGCCGGCGTGCGCGATGGACGAGTAGGCGAGCAACCGCTTGATGTCGGTCTGGGTCACCGACAGAACGGCACCGACGACCATCGTCAGGGCGGCGATGACGGCCAGGCCCACCTCCCAGCTCCACCTCGTGCCCTCGACACCGACATAGACGAATCGGAGGATGGCGCCGAACGCGGCCAGCTTGGTGGCCGCGGCCATGAAGCCGGTGACCGGTGTCGGAGCGCCCTGGTATGCGTCGGGCGTCCACGAGTGGAACGGCACGGCACCGACCTTGAAGAGCAGTCCGACGAGGACCAGCAGGATCGCCGGGACGAGCAGCGGCTCCAGGCCGGGACGGGTCTCGGTGATGGCCGCGGCGATCCCGTCGAGGTCGGTCGTCGCGGCGTAGCCGTACAGCAGCGCCGAGCCGAAGAGGAAGAAGGCGCTCGCGAACGCGCCGAGGAGGAAGTACTTCAGCGACGCCTCCTGCGAGAGGAGACGGCGGCGCCGGGCCAGACCGACCAGGACGTAGAGCGGGAGCGAGAGGACCTCGAGCGCCACGAACATCGTGATGAGGTCGCCGGCGGCGACGAACATCATCATGCCGGACAGCGAGAAGAGCGCCAGGGGGAAGACCTCGGAGGTCGCCAGGCCCGCACGGTCGGCAGCCGCTTCGTACGCGGACCCGGGAATGGCCGCGCCCATGGGCGTGAACGCGTCCGGACGGTCCCCGCCGAACTTCTCGGCCATGGTGAGCACCCCGAGCAGGCCGAAGACGATCAGGGAACCCTGGAGGAAGACCGACATCCCGTCCATGACCACTGAACCGCCGAGCGTCTTGACCCGGTTGTCCACCGTCAGCGTGACCAGGGCGACGAAGGCGAGGACGAGCGCGACGACCGAGAGGGCGACCTGCACGCTGTGCCGACGACGCCGCGGCACGAAGGCCTCGACGACGATGCCGATCAGGCCGCCCGCCATGACGACGAGCATCGGCGCGATGGCCGCCCAGTTGATCTCCGGAGCCTCGAACACGGTGGGCATCACCTTTCACTTCCCGGAGTGGCTTGGGTGGGCGCGGGATCCTCGACGCCGACGTAGACGAGGGTCCGCTCGACCGCCGGGTTGATGATGTCGAGCGCGAGCTTGGGGTAGAACCCGAGGACGAGGAAGGCAGCGATGAGCGGAGCCACCACGAGCTTCTCGCGCAGGGAGATGTCCGGGACGAGCCGTCCGAGGTCGGGACGCGGTCCGGTCATCGAGCGCTTGTACATCCACAGCACATAGACCGCGGCGAGCACGACACCGGGCAGCGCGATCAGGGCGGCTACCGGGTAGCGCTGGTAGGTGCCCACGAACACGAGGAACTCGGAGACGAACGTCGCCAGGCCCGGAAGGGAGAGGGCCGACAGACCCGCGACGAGGAAGACCCCGGCGAGGGCCGGCGTGACCCGCTGCCAACCGCCGAAGTCCTCGATGTGCTGACGGCCGTGGTTGCGGTAGATGAACATCGCCGCCACGAGGAACAGGGCGGCCGTCGAGAAGCCGTGGTTGACCATGTAGAGCGAGGCACCGGCACCGCCGACGGTCGTCATCGCGAAGATGCCGAGGATGATGAACCCGAAGTGGCTGATCGAGGTGAACGCGATCAGTCGCATCATGTCGCTCTGGGCGATCGCGAGGAGCGCGCCGTACAGGATGGACACCACGGCGAGGGTGAGCACGACCGGCGTGGCCCACTGGCTCGCCTCCGGGAAGAGCTGGAGGCAGAACCGGATCATGCCGTAGGTGCCGACCTTGTCGAGGACGCCGACGAGCAGGACCGCCGTGGCGGGCCGCGCTGCCGATGCCGCATCCGGCAGCCAGGTGTGGACGGGCCACATCGGCGCCTTGATCGCGAAGGCGATGAAGAACCCGACGAAGAGCCACCGTGCCGTGTTCGTGTCGATGTCCACGCCGGTGAGGTTGCTGACGAGGAAGCCGTCCGGGCCACCGGGACCGACGAAGTACAACGCGATCACGGCGACCAGCATGATCAGGCCGCCGAGCAGCGAGAACAGCAGGAACTTGACCGCTGCGTAGCGTCGCCGCGCCCCGCCGAAGGACCCGATGAGGAAGTACACCGGGATGAGCATCGCCTCGAAGAAGACGTAGAACAGGAAGACGTCGGTCGCCGCGAAGACACCGATCATGAACGTCAGCAGGACGAGCATGAGGGCGTAGTACGTCTGCACCCGCCGACCGGAGCCGTTCTCGTGGCGCAGCGCCTCACCGTCGAGGTCGTTCCAGGCGGCGAGGAGGCAGACCGGGGTCAGTACGAGGGCCAGCAGGATCAGCGCGAGGGCGATGCCGTCGACGCCGAGGGCGTAGGACACCCCGAACTGCGGGATCCAGGCGTACTGCTCGGTGAGCTGGAACTGCTCCGACGAGCCGATCTCGAACTGGCTCGCAGCCGCGATCCCGACGAGCAGGGTCACGATCGAGACCCCCAGGGCCGCGCGCTTCGCGGTCTCGGCGCTCGGGAGGAAGGCGACGACCACGGCTCCCACGAGCGGGATCAGTCCGAGGATGGTCAGCCAGGGGACGTTGGACATCACTGCATCACCCACACGGCACCGAGGAAGAGGACGACGCCCGTGAGCATCGTCAGGGCATAGGACCGGGCGAACCCGTTCTGGATCCGACGCAATCGGGACGACAGGTCCCCGATCCAGGTCGCGAGTCCGCCGACCGTGCCGTCGACGCCCGAGCGGTCGGTGTGCTCCAGACCGTGGACGAGTGCCACGCCGGGCTGCTCGAAGAGCGTGCGGTTGACTTCCTCCTGGTAGAGATCCGCACGCGCGGCCTGGGTGCCCCAGGAGCCGACCGGCGCCGTCGTCGGCACGTCCTCCTGGATGTACATCCGGTAGGCGACGAACGCACCGATGGCCACGAAGATCAGCGTCAGCGCGATGATGACCGGGATGGCCAGGACCGGCTCGGCCTCCGAGCCGCCGTAGCCGACGACGGGCTCCAACCAGGCGACGATCGGCTTGGTCTCGGCGAAGGGCCAGGCCAGGATCAATCCCAGCAGGGCCGAGCCGGCGGCGAGAACCATCATCGGGACCGTCATCGTCGGGGGCGACTCGTGGGGATGGTAGTCACGCTCGCTCCACCGGCGCTTGCCGTGGAACGTCATGAAGAACAGTCGCGACATGTAGAAGGCGGTGATCCCGGCACCGACCAGAGCCGCGCCCCCGAGCAGCCAGGGCCGGATGCCCTCGCCGATGAAGGCGGTCTCGATGATGGCGTCCTTGGACCAGAAGCCCGAGAAGGGCGGAACCCCGAGGATGGCCAGCCAGCCCAGTCCGAAGGTGATCCACGTGATCTTCATGAAGGTGGACAGCCCACCGAAGCGCCGCATGTTCACCTCGTCCTTCATGCCGTGCATGACGGAGCCCGCCCCGAGGAACATGCCGGCCTTGAAGAAGCCGTGGGTCAGCAGGTGGAAGATCGCGTACGCATACCCGGCCGGGCCGAGTCCGGCGGCCAGCATCATGTAGCCGATCTGCGACATCGTCGAGGCGGCCAGCGCCTTCTTGATGTCGTCCTTCGCCATACCGACGACGGCTCCGTAGAGGAGTGTGACCGCACCGATGACCGCGACCGCCGTCTGGGCGGTCGGCGCATTGTTGAAGATGGGCGCGCTGCGGACGATGAGGTAGACACCGGCGGTCACCATGGTCGCGGCGTGGATCAGCGCGGACACCGGTGTCGGGCCGGCCATGGCGTCCCCGAGCCAGCTCTGCAGCGGGAACTGCGCCGACTTTCCGGTGGCGCCGAGGAGGAGGAGCAAACCGATGAGCACGAGCACTCCCGTGTCCGCCTCGGCGGCAGCGGCACCGACTCCGGCGAAGTCGGTCGCTCCGAACGCGGCGAACATCGCCATGATCGCCGCGATGACTCCCATGTCACCGACGCGGTTGACGATGAAGGCCTTGTTGGCGGCGGTGGCATAGGCGGGGTTGTGGTTCCAGAAGCCGATGAGCAGGTACGAGGCCAGGCCGACACCCTCCCAGCCGACGAACAGCAGGGGGTAGGAGTTGGCGAGCACCAGCAGCAGCATCGCGGCGATGAACAGGTTGAGGTAGGCGAAGAACCTGCGACGCTCGGACGGCTGGCGACTCTCCTCCCACGCGCTGAGCGTGTGGCCCTCGTGGCGCACGTGACCGGGGTCGTCCTTCATGTAGCCCAGCGAGTAGACGTGGATCAGCGAGCCCACGAAGGTGATGAGCAGGACAAACGACATCGAGAGGGGGTCGATGAGGATGCCCGCGTCCAGCTGGAACGACCCGGCCCGTATCCAGGAGTAGAGAACGTGCTCGACGGCCCGGTCCTCCGGCGCCCGGCCCAGCATGGCGAACAGCAGCGGCAGCGCGAGGACGAAGCTCGCCCACGACAGGCCGGTCGCCAGCAGCGGACCGAACGAGTCGGTCTTGCGGCCCCCCAACAGGAGGATCGCCGCACCCAGCAACGGCAGCCCGATGAGCAGCCAGGCGTAGGCCGGCGCGGCGCCGGGTTCCGCGGCGGCCGCGGTCACGAGGAATGTCACCTGGAACTCCTTCTCAGGCCTTGAGCAGGTTGGCGTTGTCGATGGAGGCCGAGCGACGCGAACGGAAGATCGCCATAATGATCGCCAGACCCACGACCACCTCGGCGGACGCGACGACCATGACGAAGAGCGCGATCACCTGTCCGTCGAGCTGACCGTGCATCCTCGCGAAGGTGATGAAGGCGAGGTTCGCGGCGTTGAGCATGAGCTCGACTCCCATGAACACGATGATCGCGTTGCGGCGGAGCAACACGACCGCGCCGCCGATGGAGAACAGGATCGCCGACAGGTAGATGTAGTTGACCAGGCTCATCGCTCACTCCCCTCCTCGATCTCGCGCTCGATCTCGTCCTGCGCGTCGGCGAACCGCTCGGGTGAGGCTACCTGGGACCGGGCCGCGAGGACACGCGACACGGACAGCTCGGAGATGCTGCCGTCCGGGAGCAACGCCGGGGTGTCGACGGCGTTGTGGCGGGCGTACACGCCGGGGGCCGGCAGGCCGGCAAGGTGCTTGCCCTCGCGGAACCGGCGCGCGGCCCAGGCCCGCTGGTTCGGAGGTGGTGCCAGCCGGGTGCGGTGGGCGAGCACCATGGAGGCGACCGCCGCCGTGATGAGCAGCAACGCGCTGACCTCGAAGATCCACACGTAGCGCCCGAAGATCAGGTATGCCAGGCCGGTCACGTTGCCGGTCTCGGTGTTCGTGGCGGCCAGGCCGACCGCACCACCCCACGTCACCTGCCCGACGACCACCGTCAGGAGGGCGACCAGCCCGAGGGTCACGAGAACCGTGGCCAGACGCTGGCCGCGGATGGTCTCGATCAGGCTGTCCGAGGCGTCGCGTCCGACGAGCATGACCACGAACAGGAAGAGCATCATGACGGCGCCGGAGTACACGACGATCTGGATGATCCCGACGAAGGGCGCCTCGTTGGCGATGTAGAAGACGCCCGCGATGAGCATCACGACGATCATGCTCAGGGCCGCGTGGACCGACTTGCGGGCGAAGAGCAGGCCGAGCGCGGCGATCACGCTGATCGGCGCGAGGATCCAGAAGAGGGCCGTCTCTCCGGCACCGATCTCCAGTGGCGTGGTCACCGGGCGACCTCCTCGTCCACCGTCGACTGCGCCGAAGCCGACGCATCCGAACCCGACGTGTCCGAGGACTCGGCGCGGGCCGCATAGTCCTCGACGTAGGCCCGCTGCTCGTCCGTCGCGCTGGACACCTTGCCCTGGTAGTAGTCGCGCTCCTCCAAGCCGTCCACCATCGGGAACGGCGGCGGCAGCATGCCCTCCTGCAGCGGGGCGAGCAGCTGGTCCTTGGTGTAGATCAGGTCCGTACGGTTGTCGTCGACGAGCTCGTAGAAGTTCGTCATGGTCAGCGCCCGGGTCGGGCAGGCCTCGATGCACAATCCGCAGAAGATGCAGCGCAGGTAGTTGATCTGGTACACGCGGCCGTAGCGCTCGCCGGGCGAGAACCGTCCCGTGCCGCCCAGCTCGATCGGGGTGTCGTCGTTGTCCGCGCCCTGGACGAAGATCGCGTCCGCCGGGCAGGCCCAGGCGCACAGCTCACACCCGACGCACTTCTCGAGGCCGTCCGGATGACGGTTGAGCTGGTGCCGGCCGTGGAACCGCGGCTGGGTGGGTCGCTTCTCCTCGGGGTACTCCTCGGTGTAGACCTTCTTGAACATCGTCGAGAAGGTCACGCCGAAGCCGGCCACCGAGGCGAGCAGCCCGGGCTCACTCTCCCTCTCGCCGGAGTGGCCGCCCTGCGGCTCGAGCTCCCTGCTGTCGGACATGGCTCAGTCCTCCTTGTCCGAGACGACGACCGCCGTGGCGGCGCCGGATCCGGACGCGTCGGTGTGGATGTCGGTCTGGGTTCGGCCGACCCGGGCCGAACCCGGCTCGACGAGACGCTGCCCCGGCAACGGTGGGACGGGATAGCCGCCCGCGAAGGGATCGACGTCGATCACGGACTCCTCGCGCCGCTCGGCCCGGCGGCGCTCGGCGGCCCGGTCCCACAGCGTGAAGCCGATGATCATGAGCAGTAGGGCCGCCCCGAGGATGAAGAGAACGGGGACGGGGAAGTCCCGGCCGAGGATCCCGAAGGTGCTGTCCCCGAAGAAGCCGGCGTCGGCGCCGCGGACGAGCGCGACGAGCACGATCCAGACCAGCGAGGCCGGGATGAGGAACTTCCAGCCGAACTTCATGAACTGGTCGTACCGGGTTCGCGGCAGGGTGCCGCGCAGCCAGACGAACAGGAACATGAACAGCCACATCTTCAGCGTGAACCAGAGCAGACCCCACCAGCCCTCGTTGAACATCCCGTCGTTGATCGCCGCGATGCCGGGAGGTGCCTGCCATCCGCCGAGGAAGAGCGTCGTCGCGATGGCGGAGACCGTGAACATGTTGATGTACTCGGCGAGGAAGAACATCGCGAAACGCATTCCGGAGTACTCCGTGAAGTACCCGCCGACGATCTCGCCCTCACCCTCGGCGAGGTCGAACGGCAGCCGGTTGGTCTCGCCGACCATGGTGATGACGTAGACGACGAACGAGAAGGCCGCGGCGATGATGAACCATCCCTGCTCGGCCTGGGCGGCCACGATCTGGGAGGTCGACATCGAGCCGGCGTACAGGAAGACCGCGACGAGAGAGAGACCCATCGCGATCTCATAGGAGATGATCTGGGCGCTGCTCCGCAGCCCACCGAGCATCGGGTAGGTCGACCCGGAGGCCCACCCCGCCATGATGACCCCGTAGGCGGCGACACCGGCCGCCGCGAGGACGAGCAGGACGGCCACCGGTAGGTCGGTCAGCTGGAGCGGCGTCCGGTAGCCGAACATCGACACGTCGGGTCCCAGCGGGATGATCGAGAACGCCACGAAGGCCATCGACGCGAAGAGGATCGGCGCCACCGTGAACACGATCGCGTCGGATGCCTTGGGGCGGACGTCCTCCTTGAGCATGGACTTCACGCCGTCCGCAAGCGACTGGAGCAGCCCGAAGGGACCGTTGCGGTTGGGGCCGGGCCGCTGCTGCATCCGGCCGATCACGCGACGCTCGAACCAGATGACCAACAGCACCTGGATGAGCAGGTAGGCGAAGATCCCCACCGCCTTGATCGCCGTCAACCACAGCGGAGTGTCGCTGAAGTCGGCGAGCGGGTTCTCTCTGGCCCCGTCCAGGGCCAGCGAGGTCACTCCCGAAGAGACGACCTGCGCGATCATGCGACACCATCCTCCGTGGTCAGGACCGTTGCGACGAGATCGGCCTTGCGCAGGCCGACGACAGCACCCGAGTCGACGCCGAGCGCCGAGCGCACAGGTGCCCCGGCCGAGTTGGTGGGCATCCACACGACGTGGTCGACCATGCCCTCGGTCACCACCACCGGCAGCACGATGCTCCCGGAGTCGGTGCTGACCTCGACGGCGTCCCCGTCGACGAGTCCGAACGTCTCGGCCGTGCCGGGCGAGACCTTCGCGACCGTCGCAGGGGCGGTGCCGGCGAGGAACGGCTCCCCGTCCTGCATCCGGCCCATGTCCAGCAGGTGGTGCCACGTCGCGAGGAGCACGTGTCCGGCGCCCGGCTCTGCGGGCTCACCGGCCTCGACGGTCGGGGCGGTCGGGCGTGTCGGCTCCGGCTCCGCGACGAGGCGGTCGCGGGTGCCGCTGAGCGTGCGCGTGCCGATCGGCGTGCCCAGCTCGGTGGCGAGCATGTCGAGGACCCGATAGTCACTCATGGCCCCGCTGTCGAGGGCCGCCTCGAAAGGCCGGGCGCGCCCCTCCCAGTCGAGGAAGGTGCCGGCCTTCTCGGCGTGCGGGGCCACGGGAAGCACGACATCGGCGAGCTCGGTCACAGCGGACTCGCGGACCTCCAGACTGACGACGAAGGCCCGTCGCATCGCCTCGAGCACGTCCTCGGTGTCGATGGTCACGCCGTCCGCATGACCCGCGCCCGCCGACACGATGTCGTAGGGGTCGACGCCCCCGACGACGAGTGCCCCCAGTCGCCCCACGGCGGCGTCGCGGACCATCTCGGCCGTGCTCCTGCCGGCGATCGCGCCGGCCTCGAGGGCACCCCGCTCGCCGGCGCGACGCGGGACCCAGGCCAGCCTCGCCCCGGTGGCCTCGGCCAGCCGAACGGCGGCCGACAGGGCGCCGGGCACCGATGCGAGTCGCTCACCGACGAGAATCACGGCACCGCCCTCGCGGAGTGCCTCCCCCGCGCGGGTCATCGACTCGGTCGCCCGCGAGGAGCCGCGGGCGATCCCGTCCAGCACCTGGGCCTCGGTGCCCGGAGCCGACGCGAGAAGCGTGCCCCCCACCTTGGCGAGGCCGCGGCTCGGCAACGGTGCCACCGCATACACACCGGTCTTGTTCTTGCGGAACGCCTTGCGCAGGCGGAGGAAGACGATGGGTGACTCGTCCTCGGGCTCGAGTCCCACGAGAAGCACGCTGCTCGCGCTCTCGAGGTCGGCATAGGTGACTCCCCCGGTCTCGGGGGTGACACCGCGCACCGCGTGCGCGAGGAAGGCGGCCTCCTCGGCCGAGTGGGGACGGGCGCGGAAGTCGATGTCGGCACCGCCGAGCGCACGGGACAGCGCGCTGTATGCGTAGGCGTCCTCCATGCTCACCCGTCCGCCGACGAGCACGCCGACCCCTGTGTCGTCGATGCCGGCGGCCGTGGCCGCCGCAAGGCCGTCGGCCGCGGCGGCGAGTGCCTCGGGCCACGAGGCGACCCGCAGAACGCCGTTCTCCCGGACCATCGGGAACTGGAGGCGGTCACCGACGAGCGGGTAGGTGAACGCCCACCGACCCTTGTCGCAGTTCCACTCCTCGTTGACCGCCGGATCGTAGTGCGCCAGCCGGCGCATGACCTGGCCGCGCCGGTGGTCGGTCCGCTGGGCACACCCGCTCGCACAGTGCTCGCAGACGCTGGAGGTGGAGACGAGGTCGAACGGGCGGGCCCGGAAGCGGTAGGCAGCGCCGGTGAGCGCGCCGACAGGACAGATCTGGACGGTGTTGCCGGAGAAGTAGGACTCGAAGGGCTTCTCCTCGTAGATGCCGACCTGCTGCAGGGCACCGCGCTCGACCAGCGCGATGAAGGGGTCACCGGCCACCTGCTCCGAGAAACGGGTGCACCGGGCGCAGAGTACGCAGCGCTCACGGTCCAGAAGGACCTGGCTGCTGATGTTGATCGGCTTGGGGTAGGTCCGCTTGACGTCCTCGAAGCGGGAGGTGGCCCGACCGTGGCTCATCGCCTGGTTCTGCAGAGGGCACTCGCCGCCCTTGTCGCACACCGGGCAGTCCAGCGGATGGTTGACCAGGAGCATCTCCATGACGCCCTGCTGGGCCTTGTCGATGGCCTCGGAGGTCAGCTGGGTCTTGACGATCATGCCGGGCGCCACGGTCATCGTGCAGGACGCCTGAGGCTTCATCCGCCCCGGAGGACCCTGCATCTGCCGCGCCTCGCCAGGAGTGCCGTCGGGTCCGGGGGGTCCCGGCATCCACACCTCGACGAGGCACTGCCGGCACGCGCCGACGGGGTCCAGACCCGGGTGGTCGCAGAAGCGGGGGATCTCGATCCCGATCTCCTCCGCGGCACGGATGATGAGCGTGCCCTTGGGGACACTCACCTCGACCCCGTCGATCGTCAGGGTGACGAGGTCGGTCTGCGCCGGGGACCTCTCAGGAGCCGTGGTCACAGGGAGGCACCTTCCTGGGCGGGTGTGCGGGACGACGAACCGTTCGACGAGGCGAAGAGCGTGGCGTCCGTGGGGTCGAACGGGCAGTGCCCGAGCTCGAGGTGTCTGAGGTACTCGTCGCGGAAGTACTGGATGCTGCTCGTGATCGGCGACGTGGCGCCGTCACCGAGGGCGCAGAACGAGCGACCGAGGATGTTGTCGCAGATGTCGAGGAGCTTCTCGAGGTCCTCCTCGTCGCCCTGTCCGTGCTCGAGCCGGCCGAGGATCTGCTTCAGCCACCACGTCCCCTCGCGACACGGAGTGCATTTGCCGCACGACTCGTGCTTGTAGAAGTCGGTCCAGCGGTCCACTGCACGGACGACGCACACGGTCTCGTCGAAGACCTGCAGCGCACGGGTGCCGAGCATCGAGCCCGCCTTGGCGACGGCGTCGAAGTCGAGGGGGATGTCGAGGTGCTCATCGGTGAAGAGCGGGGTCGAGGAGCCGCCCGGGGTCCAGAACTTGATCCGCTTGCCCCCGCGCATGCCGCCCGCCATCTCCAGCAGCTCGCGCATCGTGATCCCGAGCGGGGCTTCGTACTGGCCGGGCTTCTCGACGTGGCCGGACAGGCTGAAGATGCCGAAGCCCTTGCTGCTCTCCGTTCCCATGTCGGCGAACCACTCGTCTCCGTGCAGGACGATCGGCGGGATGGAGGCGATCGACTCGACGTTGTTGACGACGGTGGGGCGGGCGTACAGACCGGCGACCGCCGGGAACGGCGGCTTGCTCCGCGGCTGTCCGCGACGGCCCTCGAGACTGTCGAGCAGCGCCGTCTCCTCGCCGCAGATGTAGGCGCCGGCTCCGGCGTGCACGGTCACGTCCAGGTCGAAGCCGGAGCCGTGGATGTCCTTGCCGAGATGACCGGCGGCATAGGCCTCTTCGACCGCACGGAGCAGGCGTCGGTAGACGTGAACGATCTCACCCCGGATGTAGATGAAGGCGTGGTTGCACCCGATCGCGTAGGACGTGATGGCGATACCCTCGATGAGGATGTGCGGTGCCGCCATCATGAGCGGAGTGTCCTTGCAGGTGCCCGGCTCGGACTCGTCGGCGTTCACGACGAGGTAGCGAGGGCCGCCGTCCGGGGGTGGCAGGAAGCCCCACTTCATCCCCGTCGGGAAGCCGGCGCCGCCGCGACCGCGCAGGCCGGAGTCCTTGGCCATCTGGACGAGCTCGGCGGGGTCGAGTGAGAGGGCGCGGTCCAGCGCCTGGTAGCCCTCGTTGTCCTCGTAGGTGTCCAGGGTCCAGGACTGCGGGTGGTCCCAGAACTTCGTGAGGATGGGAGTGAGGGTGGTCATGTCTCGTCCTCGGTGTCGGTGGCTCGGTTGTCGGACGCTCTGTTGTCGGACGCTCTGTTGCCGGACTCGGTGAGGCCGACGTCGTAGACCTCGTCGCGCGACCGGTTGGCCTCCGAATCGGGTGCGGTCACCTCGTCCTCGTCCTTGGCGGCGGGCCCGCTCACCTCGTCGCTCGGATCGGTGGCCTCGGGTGCCGCCTGGGTTCCGGCGGCGGCCTCGGGGCTCTCGGGCGTGATCTCGGTGCGCCCCGGGGCGTCGCCGTCGCTCGATGTGTCGGCGTCGGGCGTCACCGTGGCCTTCACCTGCTCGCTGGTCCCGTCGGAGCGGGCCGCATCGGCGGCGGCGGGGGTATCGGCCTCCCGGGACGATGTCGGCGGGAGGGCTTCGGCGCGCGGAGCCTCCCAGCCGTTCTCCTTCGCCAGAGACAGTCCCACCAGCGAGGGCGGACCTGCCCCGACACCCTCGTCGGCGAGGCCGTCGGAGAAGCCGGCGAGCACCCGCGAGACCTCCTTGAAGGTCCGGACCTGGCTCGGGCCCCGCGTCGGCCGGACCGGGTTGCCCGCCCGCAGCTCGTCGACGAGGGCGATCGTCGACTCCGGGGTCTGGTTGTCGAAGAACTCCCAGTTGGTCATCACGACCGGCGCATAGTCGCAGGCGGCGTTGCACTCGACCCGCTCGAGGGTGATCCGGCCGTCCTCGGTCGTCTCGTCATGTCCGATGCCGAGGTGCTCGGAGACCGCCTCCCAGATCTCGTCGCCGCCCATGATGGCGCACAACGTGTTCGTGCAGACGCCCACGGTGTACTCGCCGTTGGGGTGCCGCTTGTACTGCGTGTAGAACGTCGCCACCCCGGACACCTCGGCAGCGCTCAGCTCGAGCAGCTCGGCGCACAGGTCGATCCCGCGGCCGGTGATGTACCCGTCGATCGACTGGACGAGGTGGAGCATCGGGAGGAGCGCCGAGCGCTTCTGCGGGTAGCGCGCGATGATCTCCGCCGCGTCGGCACGGAACGTGGCCTCGACCTCCGGCGCATACGGTTCCTTGGACTCGGCCGGCACCTCCAGGTGCCCGGATGCGGTCTGCAGTCCGAAGTCGCCGGCCATCAGTGGTCGTCCTTTCGCGCAACGACGGTCGCTCCGCGCCTCGGGACCACGCAGAGCATGGGATCCGCCCAGGGCTCGCTCGGGTGCTCACTCCCTGCTGCACTCATCGGTCCACCCCTCCCATCACGGGGTCGATCGAGGCGACCGCGACGATGACGTCGGCGAGCATGCCGCCCTCGCACATCGCCGCCGTGGCCTGGAGGTTGTTGAAGCTCGGGTCCCGGAAGTGGGCGCGGTACGGGCGGGTGCCCCCGTCCGAGACCACGTGGCAGCCGAGTTCGCCCTTGGGCGACTCGATGGCCACATAGGCCTGCCCCGGCGGAACCCGGAACCCTTCGGTGACGAGCTTGAAGTGGTGGATGAGCGCCTCCATGGAGGTGCCCATGATCTCGCGGATGTGGTCGAGGCTGTTGCCCATACCGTCGCCTCCGACGGAGAGCTGGGCCGGCCAGGCGATCTTCTTGTCGGTGACCATCACCGGGTCGCCGACACTGTCCTGGAGCCGCGCGATGGCCTGCTCCACGATCCGCAGCGACTGGTACATCTCGTCGATGCGGTTGCGGAGCCGGTCGTAGGCGTCGCAGCCGGTGCGGGTGATGACGTCGAAGTCGTAGGTCTCGTAGCCGCAGTACGGATCGCTCTTGCGCAGGTCGTGCGGAAGGCCGGCGGATCGCAGGATCGGGCCGGTGAGTCCGAGCGCGATGCATCCCGTCAGGTCGAGGTATCCGATGCCCTTCGTCCGTCCCTTGAGGATCGGGTTCTCGTTGAGAAGCTTCTCCAGCTCGCCGAGACCGGTGCGCAGCTGCGGGATGATCTCCTTGACCTTGTCGATCGCACCTGCGGGCAGGTCCTGGGCGACCCCGCCGGGGCGCACGTACGCGTTGTTCATGCGCAGCCCGGTGATCATCTCGAAGACCGCGAGGATGCGCTCACGTTCGCGGAACCCGGTCGTCATGATGGTCGTCGCGCCCATCTCCATGCCGCCGGTGGCGAGACAGACGAGATGGCTGCCCATGCGGTTCAGTTCCATCATCATCACCCGGATGACGTTGGCCCGCTCGGGGATCTGGTCCTCGATCCCCAGGAGCCGTTCGACCGCCAGACAGTACGCCGTCTCGTTGAAGATCGGCATGAGGTAGTCCATCCGGGTGCAGAACGTCACGCCCTGGGTCCAGGTGCGGAACTCCATGTTCTTCTCGATACCGGTATGGAGGTAGCCGATCCCCGCCCGGGCCTCGGTGACCGTCTCGCCGTCGAGCTCGAGGATGAGCCGGAGCACACCGTGTGTCGACGGGTGCTGCGGACCCATGTTCACGACGATGCGCTCCTCGTTCAATGAGGTCGCCTCGTCGACGAGGTCGTCCCAGTCGCCGCCGCCGGCCTGGAAGACCCGACCCTCGGTCTCGACATAACCCTCGTCGCCGTAGACGAAGCTGTCGCCGTCGCTGGAGTCGCCGCCGGCCGTCGTCGCGCTGTCGGACGCGGTGCTGGCGAAGGTGTCGTCGGTGTGTGGGGTGGTCATCAGCTGTACGTCCTCCGCTGGTCCGGCGGCGGGACGGTGCCGCCCTTGTACTCGACGGGGATGCCCCCGAGCGGGTAGTCCTTGCGCTGGGGGTGCCCGGGCCAGTCGTCCGGCATCAGGATGCGGGTCAGGGCGGGGTGGCCGTCGAAGATGACGCCGAACATGTCCCATGTCTCGCGTTCGTGCCAGTCCACGGCCGGGTACACGGACACCGCCGACGGGATGTAGGGGTCTGCGTCCGGACAGGTGACCTCGACCCGCAGCCGCCGGCCGTCGTGGGTGATGGAGAGCAGGTGGTAGACGGCGTGCAGCTCGGCGCCGGTGTCATCCGGGTAGTGCACACCCGAGACACCGAGACACATCTCGAAGCGCAGCGACGGCTCGTCACGCAGTGCCCGGAGCACGCGCAGGAGCTCCTCACGCCGGACGTGGAGCGTCAGCTCACCCCGGTCCACGACGACGCGATACACGGCCTCACCGAAGGCGTCGGCTCCGCCGAGCGCGGCCTCGAGCCCGTCGGCGACGTCGTCGTAGTATCCGCCGTAGGGCCGGACCGCCGCTCCGGGGAAGAGGATCGGCGCGACCAGACCGCCGTAGCCGGAGGTGTCCCCACCTCCCTGGGCGCCGAACATCCCGCGCCGCTCGCCGCGCTGCACCGGCTCTGGAGTCGCGCCCGGACCGGCAGGCAGGTTGTCGGCCTCGGGTGCACCGTCCGGGCCGGAGGCGTCCTGCTTCTCGGTCATGCGAGGAGGTTCCTTCCGACGAAGGACGGGTGGTCCGGACCCTGTCCCGAGGTCAGCTCGTGATGTCCGTGGACATGAGTCGCGGGCATGAGCGACGTCGGCGTGGCCTCGAGAGCCGCCGCCTCGGCCGCCGCGACGGCCTTCGCCCGGTTGACGCCCAGGGGTGCGTGCCGCACCTGCTGGTGCAGGGTGATGATCGCGTTGAGCAGCATCTGGGGGCGGGGCGGACAGCCCGGTAGATAGATATCGACCGGGATGATGTGATCGACGCCCTGGACGATCGCGTAGTTGTTGAACATCCCGCCGGAGCTCGCGCACACGCCCATGGAGATGACCCACTTGGGCTCGGCCATCTGGTCGTACACCTGTCGGACGACCGGGGCCATCTTCTGGCTGACCCGCCCGGCGACGATCATCAGGTCGGCCTGGCGCGGGGTGGCGGCGAAGCGCTCCATTCCGAAGCGGGCGAGGTCGTAGTCCGGCGTTCCCACGGCCATCATCTCGATCGCGCAGCACGCGAGCCCGAAGGTGGCCGGCCACATCGAGGCCTTGCGGCCCAGGCCCGCGATCTGCTCGACCGTCGTGAGGAGCAGTCCGCTCGGGAGCTTGTCTTCGATACCCATGACGTGTCCTTTGTCCGTTCGGTTCGTCCGGCTCAGCGGGTTCCGGTCACCATGGCCGGCCGGTCAGTGCCTCTGTCGCACTCTCTCCAGTCAAGTTCACTGCGCGCCCCCGTCATCAGTCCCACTCGAAGCCGCCGCGCTTCCACACGTAGGCGTCGGCGATGAAGAACGCGTTGAGGAGGAACAGGAACATGGCCAGCAGAGTGAACAGGCCGAGCTGGTCGAAGGCCACCGCGTAGGGGTAGAGGAAGACGGCCTCGATGTCGAAGATGATGAACAGCATCGCCGTCAGGTAGTACTTGATCGGGAACCGACCACCCTCGGCAGCCTGCGGGCTCGGTTGGATGCCGCACTCGTAGGCCTCCGCCTTGGCGCGGTTGTATCGCTTCGGCCCCACGATCTGGGCCAGTCCGACCGAGAAGATCACGAACCCCGCGCCCAGAGCGACGAGGATCAGCATGGGGGTGTAGGGGTTCGTCATCGGCGCGGATGCCCCTTTCGAGTCGGACGGCTGTGCTGTCTGGCTGCGGACCCCCTGTGCGGGCCTGCTCCCGTTGTGCGGTGGGTCACATCGCTGGCGGTCTCATCCTAGAGGCGCACACCGAAGCGCGGCGCGTGGGACCCGCGGGCGTTGCTTGTGATCGCATTCACGAGCGGTGCGAGTCTATGAAGCGTTCTGAGCGCCAACCCACTTAGGGTCCCCTAACCCGGCTGACCGGCGGCTTCGTCCCCGCGGCCAGGGCTCGGCCCAGGTCTGGTCGCGCGGTGCAGAGCCACGATGCCGCCGCTCAGGTTGCGCCACTGGACGCCCTCCCAACCGGCGTCGCGGACCACCCGCGCCAGGCCCTCCTGGTCGGGCCAGGCCTGGATCGACTCGGCGAGGTAGACGTAGGACTCGGGGTTCGAGCTGACCCGTCGAGCGACGGCCGGAAGCGACCGCATGAGGTACTGCTGGTAGATCCTGCGGAAGGCGCCGTTCGTCGGCGCGCTGAACTCGCAGACGACGAGGCGACCACCGGGACGCGTGACGCGGAGGAACTCGGCCAGGGCCACCGCCGGCTCGGCCACGTTGCGCAGTCCGAAGCTCATCGTCACGGCGTCGAAGGACGCGTCGGCGAACGGCAGTCGCATCGCGTCGGCGGCGGTGAAGCCGAGATCGTCGCGCCGGTCGCGACCGACGTGGAGCATCCCGAGGGAGAAGTCGGCGGGCACCACGTCGACTCCGGCGTCGGCGAAGGGCTCGCTGGAGGTACCCGTGCCGGCCGCGATGTCGAGGACCGTCTCGCCAGGGCGTGCCGCGACCGCGCGGACCACGGCGCGCCGCCAGAGTCGGTCCTGGCCGAGCGACAGGACGTCGTTGGTCAGGTCGTACCGGCCGGCGACGTCGTCGAACATCGCCGCAACGTCGTGAGGGTCCTTCTCCAGGCTGGCGCGGGTCATGGTCCCATCATGTCCCACGCGCGAACCCCGGCTCGAGCCATACCGTGCCGGGAGACGACCTTGCGTGGTCGTATTCTTGGCGGCGATGACGCTCCTGCCAGCCTCCGGCCCCGCCGGCGCCCGCAGCGACCGGCCGGCCGGGACCGGGCCCCTGGTCGCGCGCACGGTACCCATTCCCCTGTCGCTGGCTCACGACCTGCTCGCCGTCATCCCCGCATTGCCTGCGGATCAGCTGTACTCGTGGGTGCGCCGCGGCGAGGGTTTCGTCGGGTGGGGCCGGGTGGCGTCCGTCGTCACCCGCGGGGCCGACCGCTTCACCGAGGCCGAGGCGTGGTGGCAGGCCCTCGTGCAGAGCGCCCAGGTGCATGACGAGGTGAAGGTCCCCGGCACCGGACCGATCGCCGTGGGCAGCTTCTCCTATGCTGCCGACTCCACCGCCGGTGCCACGCTCGCCGTCCCCCAGGTCGTCGTGGGACGGAGGGGCGAGCAGGCGTGGGTCACGACGATGGGGGTCGGCTCGGCACCCGAGGTCCCCCAGCTCGCCGCCAGCAGGCCGGAGCAGCCCATCGGCGTCCGGTTCGCGGACGGGGGGCTCTCCAGCCCGGAGTGGGCGACCGTGGTCCGCGAGGCGGTGGCACGGATCACGAGCAGTGTGCTCGACAAGGTCGTCCTCGCGCGCGACCTCGAGGTCGCGACGGACGCCCCGATCGACATCCGCTGGCTGCTCGCGCGACTCGCCGAACGGTATGAGAACACCTGGGTCTTCGCGACCGACGGACTGGTCGGCGCCACCCCCGAGCTGCTCGTACGACTGGACAAGGGTCTGGTGCACTCACGAGTGCTGGCAGGAACGATCCGGCGCACCGGTGACGACGAGCACGACCTCGCTCTGGCGGCCTCACTCGCCCGCTCGTCGAAGGACCTCGAGGAGCACGAGTACGCCGTCCGGTCCGTGGCCGACGCACTGCGCCCGCACTGCTTCTCCATGAACGTCCCGGAGTCTCCGTTCGTCCTGCACCTGACCAACGTCATGCACCTCGCGACCGACGTCGCGGGGGTGCTCGGTGACCGCACCACGTCGTTGACCCTCGCCGCCTCGCTCCATCCGTCCGCCGCCGTCTGTGGCACCCCCACGGTTCAGGCCGACGCCGTCATCACCGACATCGAGGGCATGGACCGCGGTCGCTACGCCGGCCCCGTCGGCTGGATGGATGCGGCCGGCGACGGCGAATGGGGGATCGCCCTGCGCTGCGGCGCACTGCTCCCCGACGACCGTCGGATGCGCATCTACGCCGGCTGCGGCATCGTCGCGGGATCCGACCCCGAGGCCGAGGTGGCCGAGTCGGACGCGAAGTTCATCCCGATGCGGGATGCACTGACTGCGCCACCCCTTCAGCGCTGACGGCTTCCGTCGGACGCGAAACCGGCGCCCCGACCCTCGGCCCGACGGGTCCCTCGCCCACGCTCAGATCCGCATGCCGCGCTCGGGGTAGTCACGGTCGGGGCGTCCCGGAGCCGGCGGTCCGCTTCCGGCGTCGGGACGCAGCGGCGCCGTCGCACGCTCGGCGGCCTCCCGCAGGGCGCGCCGCACCGGTCGATGGCTGCCCCGGCCGAGGATGGCTTCGATGATCCGGAGCCCCTCCGGCACCCTCTCGACCGCGGCGACGAGTTCCGCGGGCGAGGTGATCCGCGCATACCCGACCGAGTATGCGCGGGCCAGGTCCTCGATGCGGGCGCCGGTCGGCGTGCCGAAGACCCGTTCGAAGTCGGCGGCCCGCTCCGGTTCGCCGGGCTCGAGGGTGGCGAAGATGCCGCCGCCGTCATCGTTGACGACCACGACGGTGAGGTCGGGTCGACGCTCGAGTGGGCCGACGAGGAGGGCGCCGACGTCGTGCAGGAAGGTGAGGTCCCCCACGAGGGCGTAGGTCGCCCCTCCACCGGCGAGCGCGACGCCCGCGGCTGTCGACACGATCCCGTCGATGCCGGCCAGTCCGCGGTTGGCGACGACGCGAACCGCATCCGCGTGCCCCGGATCCGCGACCGGCGCGGCCTCGGCCGACCCGCGGGCGGCAGCCCAGTCGACCCCGAGGTCCAGGTCGCGGACCGCGTTCGAGGAGCCGACGACGAGGCGCGCCCCGCCGGGTAGGGCGCTCGCCAGAACGCGCGCCAGCGCGGGACCGCTCCCCCACGCACACTCGGCCGCCACTGCCCTCGAGACCGCCGCGGCGGCCTCGCGCCAGCCTCGCAGCCAGTCACGTCGACCGGAGCCGGCAGTCAGGGCTGGCGCCTCGAGCACGGCATCGAGGTCGAGGGTGCGGCCCGCGTCGAACGACGGCCCCAGCCAGCGCGGCCCGGCGCTCAGGTAGGTCACCCGCGCCGGGTCTGCCGTCAGGAGGCGACGCACGGGGCGGGACAGGGTGACACGACCGGCGACGACGACGTGCTCGGGTGGCTGGGCGGCGAACCACCCGGTGTCGAGCAGCAGCGGCCCGTGCGCCACCACCGTTGCTCCGAGCGGCTGCTCGCCGAACGGCTCGGCGACGACCGGCAGGCCCTGTTCCTCGGCCCACCGGGCCACTCTCCGCGCCTGGCCCGGCTCGGGCAGGTCACCGATGACGACGATGGTCCGGTCGGGGAGCCGCAGCTGCGGGCCGGTGATGGCCGCCCGGTCCGGCGCGGGCCGGTCCCGTGCCCACGTACTCCCTTCGGTCTCGGGCCACGTGCGCTCCTGCGACTCGGCGAGGTCGGGGACGAGCGGTTCCCGGAAGGTCAGGTCGAGGTGGACGGGCCCGGGCGGCGCCTCGACGGCTGCCGCGGTCGTCGCCGCGCCGACGGCCCTGGCCACGAGGTCCTGGACCGTCACGGTCCAGCACGCAGGGTCACCTTCGTCCGGGTCGAGCTCGACCTCGCCCCGGACGACGGAGCCGAACATGCCGGGTTGGACGGTGGTCTGGTTCGCCCCGATGCCACGCAGCTCGGGAGGCCGGTCGGCACTCAGGACGACGAGCGGCACGAGGCCGTGGTGGGCCTCGAGGACAGCCGGATGGAGGTTGGCGACGGCCGTGCCCGACGTCGTCACGACCGCAGCGGGAACCCGGGCCACCTTGGCCAGGCCGAGCGCGAGGAAGCCGGCCGCGCGCTCGTCCACGCGCACGTGCAGCTCCAGCCGCCCCGCGCGGTCCGCCTCCTGGAGCTCGTAGGCCAGCGGCGCCGAGCGAGAGCCGGGGGCCAGGACGGCGTGACGAACGCCGGCCCGCAGCAGCCCGTCGACGACGGCGCGGGCCAGGCTCGTGGACGGGAACACGTCGCGATTGTGTCATCCTGCCCCCTCGGGACGACGCCGCACCCGGTAGTCCCGGACGTGCTGCGGGCCGGGGCCGTCCCGAGGACGCGCGACCCCCGCCGGTCCCCCGGCCAGGAAGGGCGATGCACCAGCCATCCAGTCCACGAGCGACGGGTGGCCACCGTCCTCGGCGGCGCGGACCGCCAGCCGGGCCGTCTCGCGATAGGTGAGGGCCGAGTGCTCCCGCGGTCCGGGGCCCGGCATGATCATCGTCGCGTCGGGGACGTCGCGCCGCACCGTCGTCCAGTGGGGCAGGTCGGGGTTCGGCGTCAGGTCCGCGAGGGGCACGATGTCGCCCGTGTGCTCCAGAGCGAGCACCTGGACCCCGGGAGGCACCGGCATGTGACCCACCGGCGATCCCGCGGTGACGACGTGGGTGAGGTTGACCTCCTCGCGCAGTCTCGCGTCCGCCGCGATCGCTGTCGCGACGATGCCGCCGAGACTGTGACCGGTCAACATCACCGGCTCGCCCCTGGCGTCCGGGCGGCCGCTGCGGACCTGCGCGTCGAGCAGCGCGGCGAGCGCCGTCTCGGCCAGGACCGACGGCCGCAGGGACATCGCCCGGACGTCCGAGGTCAGGTCGTGGACGCGCGGGTCCGCTCGAGGGCTCCACTGCTGCGTCCCGGGGATCTGGACGATCCAGGCCCCGGAGCCGTCCGGCTGCGCGACCTCGATCACCCGCACGACCGGACGCCCGGAGATGAGCGACTGGGAGGTCAGCACGGATGCGAGGTCGTGGACGACCACTCTCGAGCCGGCGGCGACCGGCACCTGCTCCACGGTCTCGGGGCTGCCGTCGACCAGAAGACCGACCCGGGCACCGGCGAGCTGGGCACCGAGGGTCACGGCCACGGTGGCACTGCGCGCCAGGGCGATGAGCGCCGCCGACTCCTGCTCGGCGAGGCGGTAGCCGGTGATGACCCAGGTGGTCCGCCGGACCAGGGTGTCCAACTCGACCGCCAGGTCCCGCAGCGCGGTGACGGCGCCGACGCGGCACCACTCGACCCTGCTGAGGTGGATGGCGGTGTCCAGTCCGCTGAACCACGCGGCCCACGACGACAGCTCGAGCCGGTGGACGGTGAACGCGGCACCCGACACGGTCTCGGCACAGCGCGCCAGGGTCTGCACGACTCGCTCCAGGTCCTCCACCGCGACGACGAACCCGCCCCGTCCGCCGGTCACGACGAGATCCCCGTGGCCGGCGTGCCTGGACGCGGTCATGTAGCCGGTCCGGTCTCGAGCCGCTCGAGCAGGGCGCGTAGCTCGGTGAGGTCGCTCAGGCCCACGCCCGCTGAGCGACGGGCGGCGCCGACCCGAGCCCGCCACGCGCCGGCCGCGGGGCCGGACCACGGGATCGCGCTCGCTGCGACGAGGGCGGCGACGACCTCCTCGACATCCGCATGCACGCGGTCGATCCGGGCCCGCGCGGAGGCGAGCTCGTCCAGAGCGGCGTGCACGGCGGCCGTGTGCAGCGCTCCGCCGACGCTTCCGGGCCCTGGCCCTGACCCTGGCGTGGACACCGTCCGCTCGCCCTCCCGCGCATTCATCCCCCCATCCAGCCAGCCCCACCGCGATCCCGCCAGACCGTCACAACCGGGCTGGGGACGACACTCCCGGAATGAGGGACCGCATGGGACAACTCGTACGCTCGTGCCCATGCCGCACCACCAGCTCGTCATCATCGGGACCGGATCCGGGAACACCCTCGTCACCGACGAGCTCGAGGGACTCGACATCGCCATCGTCGAGGCGGGTCGGTTCGGGGGGACGTGCCTGAACGTCGGGTGCATCCCGACCAAGATGTTCGTCCTCCCGGCGGACCGGGTCGTCGAGGCCGAGGATGCCTCCCGGATCGGGGTGACCGTCACCGGGGCCAGCGCCGACTGGGCGGCCATCCGCGACCGCGTCTTCGCCAGGATCGACCCCATCGCCGACGGCGGCGAGGAGTACCGCGTCAGCCAGGAGTTCGTCACGGTCTACAAGGCCGAGGCCCGCTTCGTCGGTGAGCGACGACTGCTGCTGTCGACCGGGGAGGAGCTGACAGCCGACCGGATCGTCGTCGCGGCCGGCAGCCGACCCCGGGGTCTGCCCATCGAGGGCCTGACCGGCGCCGACCCGGCCCGCGGCGTCCACACGTCCGACACGGTGATGCGAATGGACCGCCTACCGCGCAGGATGGTCGTCATCGGTGGAGGCTTCGTCGCGTGCGAGTTCGCCTACGTCTTCGCCGCCTACGGGGTCGAGGTCACGCAGGTGCAGCGCTCCGCCACCCTGCTGTCCAGGGAGGAGGCGGAGGTCGCCCACACCTACACGGCGGTCTCCGCCGAGCGGATCGACCTGCGCCTCGGCACGGTCGTCACCGATGCAGAGTACGACGGGTCGGAGTGGACCCTCTCACTCGGCGGTCCGGACGGACCCGCCCAGGTGCGCGCGGACACGGTGCTGCTCGCGGTCGGCCGTGATCCCAACACCGACCGCATCGACGCCGAGGCGGGCGGTCTCGCGACGGACGCCTCCGGCCTGCTCGTCGTCGACGAGCGGCTGCGCACCTCGGTGCCCGAGGTGTGGGCGCTCGGGGACGTCTGCAGCGAGGACCAGCTCAAGCACGTCGCCAACCACCACGCCCGGATCGTCGCCCACAACCTCGCGGTCGACTTCGGCAGGACACCCGGCGAGCCGCGCACGCTCGACGACCGGGTCATCCCGCACGGCGTGTTCGGGCACCCGCAGATCGCCGCGTTCGGCCCGACCCGGGCCCAGCTGGAGGCGGCCGGGACCGAGTTCGTCTGCTACACCCAGCGCTTCAGCGACGTCGCCCAGGGCTGGGCCCTCGAGGACCCGCACGGCCTGCTCACGGTGCACGCGACCCCAGACGGCCGGATCCTCGCAGCGCATTGCATCGGACCGCACTCCTCGACCCTCATCCAGCCGCTGATCCAGGCCGCGACGTTCGGTCAGCGTGCCCTCGAGGTCGCCCGGGGCCAGTACTGGATCCACCCCGCTCTCGCCGAGGTCGTCGAGAACGCCCTCCTCGGACTGCCGCTCGAGTCGTCCTGACCGCAGGCCCACGGGTCGGAGCGCACAGCGGCGCACAGGTCAGCGGACCCACCGATCAGAGGTATGCGGCGCTCGCCTCGACCCGGTCCGCCCACCACCGGCGACGGTCACCCGGGACCGCGAACCGCTGGAGCAGCTCGGGATCGACCGTGACCGGACGCACCGGCAGCCCACCGGCACTGGGCAGCAACGGGTCCGCGGACACGTCTCCGTCGAGCAGGGCCACCGTGCCCAGGCCGCAGGCATAGGGCAGGTCGGGAAGGGCCGCCGCGAGGGCCACCCCGGCCGCAATGCCCACACTCGTCTCCAGAGCCGAGGACACCACCGCCGGCAACCCGCACTCCTGCACGATCCGCAGCGCCGCACGCACGCCACCGAGCGGGGCGACCTTGACGACGACCACGTCGGCCGCCTCGAGATCCCGCACGCGAAGGGGGTCCTCAGCCCGCCGAATCGACTCGTCCGCGGCGACCGGCACCTCGGTGCCGTCGCGGGCGAGCGCTCGGCGCAGCCCGGCCAGCTCCTCGACCGAGGCGCACGGTTGCTCGGCGTACTCCAGCCCATAGGCGGACAACCGGCGCAGCGCGTCCCGCGCCTGCTCGACGTCCCAGCCCCCGTTGGCGTCGACGCGGATCAGGCCGTCACGGCCCAGGTGGGCGCGCACGGCCGCCACCCGGTCGAGGTCGTCGGCGAGGCCCTCGCCGGACTCGGCCACCTTGACCTTGACCGTCGTGGCACCGGGGAAACGGTCGAGCACCTCGCCCACCCGCTCCGGCCCGACCGCCGGAACGGTGGCGTTGACCGGCACCCGGTTCCGCAACGCGGGCGGCGGGCCCTCCCAGGCCGCCTCCACGGCTGCGGCGAGCCAGCGCGCGGCCTCGACCGGCGCATACTCGAGGAACGGGCCGAACTCGCCCCAGCCGGCCGGACCGTGCAGCACGGCGACCTCGCGCCGCGTCACACCCCGGAAGCGCACCCGCATCGGCACCGAGACGACGTGCATGGCGGCCACCAGGTCCGCGACGGACGGTCGCTCGGACGGACACGGCTCGGCAGTGGGGGTCATGGTGGTCCGAGACTATGCCGGTCCGCGACCGGGGCCTCGGTCGGGACCCCTCTCGGGGCCAACTACCCTGGCCGGTGTGAGTGCACTGGAGAACGTCAGCGACACCTTCGACCCGGGCGCCTGGGACGAGGTGCCGGGCTTCGAGAACCTCACCGACATCACGTACCACCGGGCCCGTGACCTGGGCTGCGTCCGAGTCGCGTTCGACCGGCCGCACGTCCTCAACGCCTTCCGGCCGCACACCGTCGACGAGCTCTACCGGGTGCTCGACCACGCGCGCCGCACCCCGGATGTCGGCGCAGTCCTCCTCACCGGCAACGGCCCCGGCCCGGAGGGCAACGGCGCCGCGGGCAAGTGGGCCTTCTGCACGGGCGGGGACCAGCGGATCCGCGGCCGCTCGGGATACCAGTACGCGAGCGACCCGACCGGCGACGAGACGGCCGGTGGCGTCGACGAGCGCCGGGTCAAGGCCGAGGGCGGCCGGTTGCACATCCTCGAGGTCCAGCGCCTCATCCGCACCATGCCCAAGGTCGTCGTCGCGGTCGTCGGCGGCTGGGCGGCCGGTGGCGGGCACTCGCTGCACGTCGTGTGCGACCTCACCGTCGCCAGCCGTGAGCACGCGCGGTTCAAGCAGACCGACGCCGACGTCGGCTCCTTCGACGGTGGCTACGGCTCGGCCTACCTGGCGCGGATGGTCGGACAGAAGAACGCCCGCGAGATCTTCTTCCTCGGCCGCACCTACAGTGCCGAGGACATGCACCGGATGGGCGCCGTGAACATCGTCGCCGACCACACCGACCTGGAGCGCGAGGCGCTGCTCGTGGCCCGCGAGATCATGGGCAAGAGCCCGCAGGCGCAGCGGATGCTCAAGTTCGCCTTCAACCTCGTCGACGACGGCCTGATGGGACAGCAGGTCTTCGCCGGAGAGGCCACCCGGCTCGCCTACATGACCGACGAGGCGATCGAAGGCCGGGACCAGTTCCTCGAGAAGCGCGACCCCGACTGGTCTCCGTTCCCCTGGTACTACTGACCCCCGGCCACGACACGACACGAGAGCCGACGACCAGCAAGAGACACACGATGACGACCACGTCACCCGCACCGACCCGCCGACGGAGGCGCTCGCCCGGCTGGGTGCCCGCCCAGCACGGTGCCTGGGCCATGCTCGCCACGCCCCTGCTCGTCGGCATCCTCGCGTCCGGTCCCACGTGGACCCACGTTCCGCTGACGGCGTTCTGGTTCCTCGGCTACGCCGCCTTCTTCGCGACCGGTCTCTGGCTGAAGTCGCGCCGCGGGCCGCGGTACCGGCGACCCGCCCTGGTCTACTCGGCCGCCGCGGCCGTGGCGGCGCTCCTCACGCTCCTCGCCGACCCGACCCTGCTCCGCTGGGCGCCGCTGTTCGTCGTCCCCCTCGGCGTCGGTCTGCTCGCGAGCGCGGTGCGGGACGAACGGTCGCTGTGGAACGGGGTCGCGACGACGGTGGGCTCGACCCTGATGACGGTGGTCGCCTACGACGCCGGAGCGGGCACCGACCTCGAGCGCGCCTGGCTGCTCGCCGGCGTGCTGGGCCTCTACTTCGTCGGGACGGTTCTGTATGTCAAGACGATCATCCGGGAGCGGGGCAGCGAGCCGTACTACTGGCTGTCCGTCGGGTTCCACGGGCTGGCGACTCTGGCCCTCGTCCCCCTGACCCCACCGCTGACCCCGGTCTTCGCGGCCCTGACCGCGCGGGCGGCCATCGTGCCGGCGTTCCGGATCACGCCGAAGCAGGCGGGGATCGGCGAGATCGTCGCGACCGTCGTCGTCGCCGTGACCGCTCTGCTCGCGACATGAGCCCCCACACCACGAGCGCGCGGCCCGCGCCCCACGCCTGGACCTACGAGGAGATCGCCGCGGTCCTCGTCAGGGCCGCACCCGACGAGGTCGTCGTCGAGGTGGGGACGTCCGGATCGACCGGCACCCCGAAGATCGCGCGGCTCACCCGGAGCGCCCTCACCGCGAGCGCCGAGGCGACCCTCGAGGTGCTCGGCGGACCGGGGCAATGGCTGCTCGCCACCCCCACCACCCACATCGCGGGGATCCAGGTGCTCGTCCGCTCGGTGCTCGCGGCTGCCCCACCGGCCGTCCTCGGAGGTCGCTTCACCACCGAGTCGTTCGCGTCGGCAGCCGGGCGGCTGGACCATGAGCGTCGCTACAGCGCCCTGGTCCCCACCCAGGTGCGGCGGCTGCTGGACCGCCCGGAGGGCAGGACGGCCCTGTCCGGGCTGGACGCCGTGCTGGTCGGCGGCGCCTCGGTCCCTACCGCACTGCGGGCGGAGGCCGAGGCGGCCGGCGTCCACCTCGTTGCGACCTACGGCATGAGCGAGACGGCCGGGGGCTGCGTCTACGGCGGCCGGCCGCTACCGGTGACCCGAATGCGGATCGCCGATCCCGACTCGCACGGAGTCGGAGTGATCGAGCTCGCCGGCGCCACGCTCGCCCTCGGCTACGCCGACCGCCCGAGCCAGTCGGCCACCGCCTTCCGGACCGAGCCGGACGGGAGCCGCTGGTTCCGCACGGACGATCTCGGTCGCATCGACGACGGGGTGCTCACCGTGCTCGGGCGTCGCGACGACGTCGTCAACACGGGCGGCCTGAAGGTCGCACCGGCGGTCGTCGAGGAGGCCGTGGCCACCGCATACCCGCGACTGGCGGACCGGTGCGTGGTGGTGGGGCTACCGGACCCGCTCTGGGGCGAGAGCGTGACACTCGTCGTAGCGGGATCACCCGCACCGGCGCTGGACGAGGTGCGCGACCGCCTGCGTCCGCTCCTGCCGGCCACGGCACTGCCCACCCGCGTCGAGACCGTGCGCAGCATCCCCCATCTCGGACCGGGCAAGCCCGACCGGCGGTCGGTTCGCGCACTCGTGGCCGGCCCACCGGACCGGTGACGCCACAGCCAGGACCGAGTGGCCGCTAGCCGATCAGGCGGACGCTGAGGACCAGGCCGACGCCGAACAGCACCGCATAGAGCAGCTCGTATGCGCCGGTCGCCGCCAGCAGCGGGATGAGGTCCCGCCCGGTGGCACCCGAGCGCAGTGCCTGCACCGGCCGCACGAGCAGGCCGAGCGCGAGCAGAGCCAGGAGCACGAGCGGGTGGGTGGCCGCCACGGCCACGACGCAGGCGACCGAGATCGCCACGAGGAGCAGGTAGAAGTTGCGTGTCCTGCCGTCGCCGAGCCGCACCGCCAGGGTGCGCTTGCCGTGCTCGGTGTCGGTCGGGATGTCGCGCAGGTTGTTCGCCACGAGGATCGCGGACGCGATCGCGCCGACCCCGACCGCACCGAGGACGCCGGGCCAGGTCAGCTGTCCGGCCTGGGTCCACAGCGTCCCGAGCGTCGCGAAGAGCCCGAAGAAGACGAACACGTAGACCTCGCCGAGACCGCGGTAGCCGTAGGGGTTGTCGCCTCCGGTGTACCGCCACGCGGCCACGATCGCGGCCGCCCCGAGGATGAGGAGGACCCAGGCCCCCGAGAGGGCGACGAGAGTGAGACCCGCCAGGGCGGCCAGGCCGAAGAAGCCGAACGCGACGATCTTGACGTTCTCCGCCTTGGCGCGCCCGCCGCCGACGAGCCGCGCCGGTCCGGCCCGGTCGGCGTCGGTCCCCCGCACCCCGTCGCTGTAGTCGTTGGCGTAGTTGACGGCGATCTGCAGGCACACCGAGACGATGAGCGCCAGCAGGGCCAGGCCGAGGTCCTCGGAGTCGACAGCCATCGCCGCGGCGGTGCCGACGACGACGGGCGCGACAGCGGCCGGAAGGGTACGCGGGCGCGCACCGTCGATCCATTGGGCGGGGGTGGCCACGGGCGGTCGTCCTCAGGTGTGGGTGCGGTATGGGTGGCGATGTCGCTGCGGAACGGGACTAGAGCCCGCGCAGGAAGTCGGGATCGTCATCCGGCCCGAGCGGACCGCGACGGCGGCCCCCACCGCGATCCGGACGAGCGCGTTCCTTGCCCGCCAGAAGCCATCCGAGCGGACCGAGGAAGGGGACCACGACGATGAGGATGAGCCAGAACGTCTTGGCGATCCCGCGGACCCTGCTCTGGTCGGTCTGGATGCAGTCGACGAGTGCATAGATCGCCAGCCCCAGACCGATGAGAACGGGAACGACTCGGGTCATAGCGGTATCGTCGCACGTCGTCCTGGGAGGCCAGGACGGTGCCGGTGTGAGCCCGGTCGCCTGGTCGTTCCCCGGCTAACGGAACGAGTCATCGACCTCGGCGTCCTCGGCGTCCTCGTCCCCCGGTTCGTCCTGCCGACGGGCTGCCTTGGCGGCGGTGCGCTCCTCGATCCGGTGGGCCATCTGGGCGCTGAAGCGCTCCCGCATCGGTCGCAAGGTGAAGTACGAGATGACCATCGAGGTCAGTGCAGCTGCGATGACGAGGTAGGGAAGCTCGGTCTCCGACCGCAGTCCCAGGAGCCAGAAGACGTAGAGGCAGGCGCCGAAGACGAGCAGGCGTAGCAGGGTGTACTGGATCATCGAGGTGCCGTCACAGCCCGGAGTAGGAGTGCTGTCCGACGAAGAACAGGTTGACGACGGTGTAGTTGATGATGATGCAGACGAAGCCGGCCAACGCGATCCATGTGGCCCGCTGCTTGGACCAGCCGCTCGTCACCCGGGCGTGCAGGTAGGCGGCGTAGACGACCCAGATGATGAAGGTCCACACCTCCTTGGGGTCCCAGTTCCAGTAGGACGCCCACGCCTGACGCGCCCAGATCGCGCCCGCGATGAGGGTGAAGGTCCACAGCGGGAAGGCCACCACGTGCAGGCCGTAGGTCAGCCGCTCCAGCGTGCGCGCCGGCGGGAAACGGTTCAGGACCGACGTCGCCCCCGACCGCTCCACGGAGTCCTGCCACAGATAGAGGATGCCGGTCATCGCGCCGATGAAGAACACCGCCGACGCCAGGACCGCGACGGTCACATGGATGACGAGCCAGTACGACTGGAGCGACGGCATCAGCTCCGCGGCCTCCGTGTACCACGAGACGAGCGCGACGCCGAGGACGAGCAGCACGGGCGCGACGACGAAGAGCCCGAGCCAGCGCAGGTCACGGCGCGTCGACCACACGGCGAACGCGATGAGCGCGGCCAGGCAGGCGGTGACGGCGAACTCGAACAGGTTGCCGAGCGGAGCCCGCTGCACGGACAGACCGCGGAGGAGGACCGAGAGCGTGAGCAGACCGGTGCTCAGCCACGTCAGCGTGATCGCGATGCCACCGAGCTTGCGGGCCCCGGCAGAGACCCCCTCGTCGCGGTCCACGTCGACCGGCCCGCGCCCGACGGCACGGCGCGGTGCCGGAGCGGCCGGGCGGGTGCTCTCGACCGTGTCCGCGGCCTCGGCGGTCGCCGTGCCCGCGCCGACGAGCGAGCGGTCGGGGGTCGCGTCCGCTTCGGCGTCCCGGCGAGCCTCCTTCAGCTCCGAGCGCGCGGGCATGAGTCCGGCGAGGTAGCCGGCGAAGGCCAGCATCGCCAGGGTGAGCACCCCCATCGCGGAGTACAGCGCGTAGTTCGCGTAGGTGGCCAGCTCTTCGTAGGTCATCGCCTCAGGTCTTCCGGGAACGGTCCGGGTCGGGATCGAGATCCTCCCGGAGGTCTTCGAGCAGCGACTCCAGGCCGGTGTCGTCGGCCTTGGCCATCGCCGCCATGGTCACTACGGTACGACCCTCGACGGAGTCCGCACGCACCCGGGCGAACACTCGGCGACGGGGGACGACGAGGGTGAGGATGAGGCCGCCCAGCGCGAGCAGGGCGGAGGCCAGGGTCAGCCAGCGACCCGGGTCGTGACGCACGGAGATGCCGGCGAACCGCTCGACCGACTCGAACGTGATCGATCCCCGGTCCCCGGGTAGCTCCACGGTGTCCCCCGGCTCGAGCCAGAGGCGGAAGGCGTCGGTGCCCTCCTCGTTCGTCAGCTGAGTCATCTCGTCGGTGTCCAGGCGGAAGACCGACTGTGGCCGACCGTCCGGGAACAGCTCCCCCTCGTAGACCGTGAGCGCGAGCGCCGGCTGGAGCGCGTCCGGGAAGATCGACTGGGGTCCGCCATCCTCGGTGATGACGGCCGTGGGGAGGAACCAGCCGACGAAACCCAGGCCCGGGTCGGCAGCGGCGACCTTGACCGCACCGACCGACTGGTAGTTGTTGTCCTGGGGCAGGAAGGTCGTGGGGCCGGTGTACAGCACCTCACCCGCCGCATCCCGAACGGTGATGACGGGGGCATATCCGTTGCCGAGGAGGAACACCGAGGCGCCGTCGAGCTCGAGCGGCGCGTTGACCTTGATGATGGTCTCACGTGCGACCCCGTTCTCCGTGGCGGTGACGTAGGCGGTGAAGTCCCGCGGCATGCCGAACTGGCCCTCCGTCGTCACCTCGTCCTCGAACTCGGCGGTGAAGTCGTCGACCCGGAGCGTGAACGGCGGGACGTCGTCGTCACCGACCCAGGGGCCCGGCGCGAAGGTGTCGAAGCGGGTCTTGGCGAAGGTCTGGCCGACGGGGACGATCGCGTCACCCTTCCAGCCCCACAGGTGGCCGGCCGCCACCCCGACGATGATGCCGATGAGGGCGAGGTGGAAGACGAGGTTGCCGGTCTCCTTGAGGTAGCCGCCCTCGGCGCTCAGGGTGCCGGGCTGATGCCTGTGGACCCGGTAGCGGCGGCGGCGCAGCGCCCGCTCCAGCCGGTCGAGCGTGTCCTCGCCGGCGCCGGCTTCGACCTCGAGAACGGAGTGGGTCGCCAGGCGCTCCAACCGGGCCGGTGTGCGCGGCGGCGGCTGGCGCATCGCGTCCCAGTGCACCCGGGTGCGTGGCAGCACGCAGCCCACGAGTGAGATGAACAGCAGCAGGTAGATGCTCGCGAACCACGGTGAGGAGTAGACGTCGAAGAAGCCCAACCGGTCCAGGATCGGTCCCGCGGTCGGGTGGTCGGCGATCCAGTCCGCAGTGCGGGTCGCGTCGATGTTCCGCTGCGGGAAAACCGATCCGGGCACGGCCGCGACCGCGAGCATGAGGAGGAGGAACAGGGCCGTCCGCATGCTCGTGAGCTGGCGCCACAGGAAGCGCAGCCAGCCCCGGGCGTCCAGGGTCGGCTGGGTCACCGGGTCGGTCGACCGTCCGGCCGTTCCCGCGGTCACGGGGTCGGTTCCGTCGTCGGTGATCCTCGGCATCAGAACGCCACCTCGAAGCCGGCGAGCCAGTTGGCCTGCACCCAGCGGTTGAGGCTCTCCCACACGCCGGTGACCAGAAGCACGCCCACGAGCAGCAGGAAGCCGCCACCCACCAGCTGGATCCCGCGCTGGTGGACGCGCAGCCGCTCCGACCAGCGGGCCGAGCGTTCGTAGCCGGCGGCGATGAGGACGAAGGGCAGCCCGAGACCGAGACAGTATGCGACGGCCACCCCGGTGGCCCGCGTCAGGTCGGGATCAAGGCTGGACAGCATCGCGAACAGCGCGATGAGGGTCGGCCCCGTGCACGGCGCCCACCCCAGGGCGAAGGTCGCCCCGAGAAGAGGTGCTCCGGCCAGGCCGGTCCTGGGCCGGACCGAGAGCCGCGCCGTGCGCTGGGTCCCCATCCCCATGAAGACGAGAGCCAGGACGATGACGACGACCCCGCCGATCCGGGAGAGCAGGACACGGTGTTCGACGAAGACCCGACCGATGGAGGTCACGAAGATGGTCGCGAGGATGAACACGATCGAGAAGCCCAGCACGAACAGGGCGGAGCCGAGCACCATCCGGTGCCGTCGGCGTTGACTCAGAGAGACGTCCGAGAGCCCCGTGACATAGCCGAGGTAGCCCGGGACGAGTGGCAGGACGCAGGGTGAGAGGAACGAGACCAGTCCGGCCAGCACCGCGAACCCGAGGGCCAGCGGGAGCGGACCGGCCGCGACGGTCTCCGTGACGTCGGCGAGCGGGAGTGGACCGGCACGGAAGATCGCAGTGACGTCGGCGAGCGGGAGTGGACCGGCACGGAAGATCGCAGTGACGTCACCCATCGCCGCCGCCATCTCCGTCCTGGAGCACGTCCTCCACGAGCCCGATCAACGTGGCCCGGGTCAGCGGACCGGCGACCGTGGCGGCGATGCGACCCTCCTGGTCGATGACGAGTGTGGTCGGTGTGGCCTGGGCCCGACCCTGCAGCTCCAGCGGCAGGATCCCGTCCTCGTCGGCCAGTGAGGGGTAGGTCATCCCGTACCGCGCGGCGAAGGCCGCCCCGGTCTGGGGTGACTCGCGGAAGTTCAGCCCCACCATCGTGACCGGGGCGTCCATCGACTGGATCTCCTCCCAGGCGGCGACGAGCTCGGGGGTCTCCTCGACGCACGGCGGACACCACGAGCCCCACTTGTTCAGGACGACGACCGATCCGCGCTGGTCCTCCAGGGACCACTCGTCGCCGGTGACCGTGGGCCCGCTCAAGGTGACCGGTTCGAGGCGGTCCTCGGGTGCATAACGGACGATCTCTCCGTCGCCCGAGATGTAGCTCTTGTTGTCTCCTGCGCTGGCCTGCTCGGCCAGCTCCGAGCTCTCGGTCGAGCATCCGGAGAGCAGCGTGAGACTCACCAGGGCCGTGGCGAGCACGGCCCGAACCGGTCGACTCATGCGCCGGCCACCTTGCTCGCGAGCGGCAGCAATGACCCCGCCGGCTCGGTGTACTCGACACCGGTCAACTCCCCGTTGCCGTCGAAGCACAGCGTCGTCAGGGACGCGAGAGTGCACTCGCGGCGCCGCGGATCGTGCCAGAGCCGTCGCCCTTCGGCGGCCATCCTGGCAGTCCAGATCGGCAGCTGGTGGCTGACGACGACCGCCTCGTGGCCCCACGCCACGTCCCGGGCGGCGAGGACTGCCGGAACCATCCGGTCTCGGATGTCGGTGTAGGCCTCGCCCCAGCTGGGCCGGAACGGGTTGAGCGCGAGCGGCAGGTTGGCGAGTCGGATCAGACCCTGTCCTCCGGCGACGGCGCGGCCCTCGAAGCGATTGTCGGCCTCGATCACGCGGTCGTCGATGACGAGCTCGAGCCCGGTGCGCTCGAGCAACGGCTGAGCCGTCTGCTGAGCCCGCTCGAGGGGAGAGGAGACGAGGTGGACGATGTCGTTCTCCCCGAGTGCGTCGGCGACCATGGCCGCCATCCGGTGGCCCAGCTCGGAGAGCAGGAAGCCGGGCAGCCGGCCGTAGAGGATCTTCTCGGGGTTGAAGACCTCACCGTGGCGCAGGAGGTGGACCCGCGTGGAGGGGGCTGCTGGCATGGCTCGATTGTCCCAAATGTTCCTGGGTGCTCCCTGTCAGGGAGCCTGCCCGGCAGCGGCTCGAGCCGCGCCGGGGAGGGCGTCGAGAACAGTCTGGACCGCCTCGTCGTCGTGCGCGGCGCTGACGAACCACGACTCGAACGCGCTCGGCGGCAGGTGGACTCCCTGCTCGAGCATGGCGTGGAAGAAGCGGCCGAAGGCCGCGGTGTCCTGTTGCCGGGCATCGTCGTAGTCGCGGACCTCCTCGTCCTGGAAGAACACCGAGAACATCGACCCGGCCCACTGGACCCGGTGCGGGACCCCGGCCTCGGTCAGCGCACCCGAGGCCGCGTCGGCGATCGTGCCGGACACCTCGGCGAGACGCGCGTAGACCTCGTCCGTGCAGGCCTGCAGCGTGGCCAGTCCCGCAGCGGTCGCGACCGGGTTACCGGACAGCGTTCCGGCCTGGTACACGGGCCCCTCGGGGGCGAGCATCGCCATGACGTCGGCACGGCCGCCGAACGCCGCGGCGGGAAACCCGCCGCCCATGACCTTGCCGAACGTGAAGAGGTCAGGAGCTCCGTCCTCGGTCGGGCCCTCGAGCCCGAACCACCCGCTGCGACTGCACCGGAATCCGGTCATCACCTCGTCGGAGATGAGGAGCGCGCCATGGCGGCGGGTGAGCGTACGCAGGGCCGCGGTGAACCCCGGCGCCGGCGGGACGACGCCCATATTGCCCGCGGCGGCCTCGGTGATGACGGCGGCCACCCGCTCGCCGTGCTCGGCGAACGCCGCCTCGAGTGCACCGATGTCGTTGTAGGGCAGCACCACGGTCTCGGCCGCCGACTCGGGCGGCACGCCCGCCGAGTCCGGGAGGGCGAGGGTCGCGACCCCCGACCCCGCCGCCGCGAGGAGGGAGTCGACGTGGCCGTGGTAGCAGCCGGCGAACTTGACGACGAGGGTGCGACCGGTGAAACCACGCGCCAGCCGGATGGCGCTCATCGTGGCCTCGGTGCCGCTCGAGACCAGACGAAGCCTCTCCACCGGCGCGACCCGGGCGACGATCTCCTCGGCGAGCAGGAGCTCGTTCTCGCTCGGGGTGCCGAAGGAGAAGCCGCGTGACGCCGCCTCCTGGACCGCCTGCAGCACGTGAGGGTGCGCGTGGCCCAGGATCATCGGCCCCCACGAGCAGATCAGGTCGACGTAACGCCGACCGTCGACATCCGTCAGCCACGGGCCCGATGCCGAGGCCATGAACCTCGGCGTGCCGCCGACGGCGCGGAAGGCGCGGACCGGACTGTTGACGCCGCCGGGGACGATCCGGCGTGAGCGGGCCAGCAGCTCACTCGAGCGGGGGGTCTTCTCGGACGGCATCCTCTCGGGTGGGGCAGTGGGGGGCGGGGTCGTCTCGGACAAGGTCCGGTGGGGGTCGGACATGATCTCCTCGGTCATCGCGCGCTCCTCATCGCCACCGCCGGGCACGGCCACGCGCGCGCACCAGCGCCATGGCCTCGCCGACCGCCCGGAACTGCTCCGGGGTGAGCAGGTCGACGAAGTGCTCGCGCACGCTCTCGACGTGCAGACGGGACAGGTTCTCGATCGTCTCGCGGCCGGAGTCGGTGAGGGTGAGCTCGACACCGCGACCGTCTTCGACACAGGCCTCCCGCGTGACCAGACCGCGACGCTCGAGCCGGCTCGCCGTATGCGTGACCCGGCTCCGGGACTGGACGACCAGGTCCGCCAGGGCCGACATGCGCATCCGCGTGCCCTCGGCCTCCGAGAGCATCGACAGGATCTCGTACTCCGAGAGGGAGATCCCGTGCTCGGCCAGGTCGGCGTCGAGTGCCACCTCGAGGAGTCGGGCGCCGTGCAGGTAGGCCCTCCAGGCCACCTGCTCCTCGTCGCTGAGCCACCTCGGCTCGGGAGTCATCGCCGCCGGCGGAAGGACCTCGCTCATCGGGGAAGCACCGCAGCCGCCTCGAGGGCGAAGTACGTCAGGATGATCCGTGCACCCGCGCGCCGGATGCTCAGGAGCGACTCGAGCATGGCGCGCTCGCGGTCGATCCAGCCGCGCTCGGCGGCGGCGACCAGCTGGGAGTACTCCCCGGAGATCTGGTAGGCGGCCACCGGGACGGTCGAGACCCGCGCCGCGTCGGCGACGATGTCGAGGTGCGGACCGGCGGGCTTGACCATGACGATGTCCGCGCCCTCCGACAGGTCCAGCTCGATCTCGCGCAGTGCCTCACGGGCGTTGGCCGGGTCCTGCTGGTAGGTGGCGCGGTCACCGACGAGGCTGGAGGCGACGGCCTCGCGGAACGGTCCGTAGAGCCCGGAAGTGTACTTGGCCGCGTAGGCGAGGAGGATCACATCGTCGTGTCCGTGCGCGTCGAGGACCCGCCGGACCGCCCCCACCTGACCGTCCATCATCCCCGAGAGCCCGAGCACGTGAGCGCCCGCAGCCGCCTGGGCCAGGGCCATCGCCTCGTAGCGCTCGAGCGTGGCATCGTTGTCCACCCGGCCCTCCTCGTCGAGCACGCCGCAGTGGCCATGGCTGGTGAACTCGTCCAGGCAGAGGTCGGCCATGACGACGAGCTCGTCTCCCACCTCCTCGCGGACCGCGCGCAGGGCGACGTTGAGGATGCCGTCCGCGGCGTCGGCACCGGAGCCCTGTTCGTCCTTGTCCTCCGGCACGCCGAAGATCATCAGCCCGCCGAGTCCCGCGGCGACGCACTCGCGGGCCAGCTCGACGAGGCTGGGCACGGTGTGCTGCAGAACGCCGGGCATGGCGGAGACCGCGACCGGCGCCTCGATGCCCTCACGCACGAACGCCGGCAGGACGAGCTCGGCCGGGTGCAGCCTCGTCTCGGCGACGAGACGACGGACCGCGGCCGACTGGCGCAACCGCCGCGGCCGGTGAGCCGGGTATGCGGTGGTCACCGGGCCTCCGACGAGCTCCGCTTGGGCCGACGTCGGCCGGGCGAGCGGCGCATACTCGGTCTGCGGACCTCTTCGCCCGCGGCGCGCGCCGCGGCCGCCAACCCGGCGCCGTGGTCCGCGAGGGCGTCGACGAGTGCGACGGCACTCGCCTCGGGGGCCAGCACGTCGACGCGCAGGCCGTGTTCCTCGGCGGTCTTCGCCGTGGCCGGGCCGATGCACGCGATGACCGTGCTCACGTGTGGCTTGCCCGCGATTCCCACGAGGTTGCGCACGGTCGAGCTGCTCGTGAACAGGACGGCGTCGAAGGCGCCGGTCTTGATCGCCTCGCGGATCGCCGCCGGGGGTGGGGCGGCGCGCACGGTCCGGTACGCGGTGACGTCGTCGACCTCCCAGCCCATCTCCTGCAGACCCGCCACGAGAGTGTCGGTCGCGATGTCGGCCCGCGGCAGGAGGACCCGGTCGATCGGGTCGAGCACGTCGTCATAGGGCGGCCACACGTCGAGCAGTCCCTTGGCCGACTGCTCGCCGCTCGGAGTCAGGTCGGGTTCGATACCCCAGGCGCGCAGGCTGTCGGCCGTCACTCCGCCGACGGCCGCGATCTTCAGGCCGGCGAAGGCGCGCGCGTCCAGCCCGCACTCCTCCAGCTTCTCGCGAACCGCCTTGACGGCGTTGACCGACGTGAACCCGACCCACTCGTAGCGTCCGGTGACCAGACCTCGGATGGCCTTGTCCATCTGGTGGGGCGTGCGTGGCGGCTCGACGCTGATGGTGGGGACCACGGTCGCCGTCGCCCCGTGTGCGGCGAGCCGGGCCCGGACGGACTCCGACTGTTCCTTCGTGCGCGGGACGAGGACGTCCCAGCCGAAGAGGGACTTGGTCTCGAACCACGAGAGCTCGGAGCGCAGCCCGACCGTCGGTCCCACAACGGCCAGCGCCGGGAAGGTCGTCGCCGGGAGCTCCTCGGCGATCTGGTCGAGGGTGGTGACGATCGTGTGCTGGCGCACCACGGTGCCGTTCTCGGTGAGGGCGACCGGCGTCTCCCCGCCGCGACCCAGCTCGATCAGTCGCGCCAGGGAGGCGCCCAGGACGTCGGGAGTGCCGAGGAAGACGATCGTGGCGGCCTCGTCCTCGGCGATCGTGGCGCTGACGGCCTCCGGGCCGTGACACACGTGCACAGCATGCGAGGCACCAGTGGTCAGGGGGATGCCGGCATAGGCGGGCACCGCGTTGACGGCGCTCACGCCGGGGACGATGTCGAACGCGATCTCGGCGCGATGGCAGGCGAGGGCCTCCTCGGCCAGCCCCGCGAACATCGTCGGGTCACCGTCGAGGAGCCGCACCACCAGGCCGCCGGATGTCTCCTGCGCGGCCTTGACCACGAGCTTGGCCAGTCCGGCGTGGGTGAGGCGACGGCCGTGGTCGCCGTGGCTCAGGCTCGTCGTCCCCGCGTCGATGACGGTGACGTCCTCGCGCGCGAAGCGCTCGAGGAGGGTTTCGCGGGCGATGTGGTCGATGATGACGACGTCGGCACGGGCGAGCAGGTCCGCGGCGGCCATCGTCAGCAGGGCGGGGTCGCCAGGTCCGGCGCCGACGAAGGCCACACGCCCGGCAGGGCCGGGGGGCGGGGGTGCGGAGCGGGGGCTCACTGGGGGTCCTCCAAGGACGTCGGGGTGGTCATCAGGTCGCCGGCGCCGTCCTCGATGAGGAGGTCGGCGAGCCGTCGGGCGAGGCCGTGGGGGTCATCGGGGTCCCCCACGGCCGAACGTCTCAGCTCCGCGCTGCCGTCGGGCGCGACGACCGCGGCCCGCAGGGACAGCTCGAGCGCGCCGTCGCCCTCGGCCGCCTCACCCTCGACGATCTCGGCGAGGGCGCCCACCGGGGCCGAGCATCCCGCCTCGAGCAGAGCGAGCACGCCGCGCTCGGCCTCCACGCAGACACGGGTGTCGGAGTCGTCGAGCGGTGCGAGGATCTCACGCAGGTCGGTGCGGTCGGTGCGGCACTCGACGGCGAGGGCACCCTGCCCCGGCGCGGGGAGCATCTGGATGGGGTCGAGCACTTCGCTCACGCGGTCGCCGAGCCCGAGCCTGCGGAGACCGGCATGCGCGAGGACGACCGCATCCACGGCACCGTCGGTGACGAGTCTGAGCCTGGTGTCGACGTTGCCGCGGACGTCCTGGGGCTCGAGGCCCCAGCCCAGGGCCCTCAGCTGCGCGGCCCGGCGAGGCGAGCCGGTGCCGACGCGGGCACCGGGCCCAAGCTCGGCCAGGGCGCGGCCGTCGGCGGTCACCACGGCGTCCCGGGGATCCTCACGCCCGGGGATCGCGGCCACGATGAGGTCCGGATGCGGAGCGGTGGGCAGGTCCTTGAGCGAGTGCACGGCGAGGTCGATCTCCCCGCGGACGAGAGCCTCGCGCAGGGCCGCGGCGAAGACCCCCGTGCCGCCCAGGGTCACGAGCGGAGCCCGCGAGACATCACCTTCGGTGACGACCGGCACCAGCTCGACCTCGTGGCCGAGGGATCGCAGGGCGTCCGCGACGTGGCCGGACTGGGTCGTGGCGAGGGCGCTGCGGCGGGTTCCGAGACGCAGTGGGGCGCTCATGACCACGCCCCCGGCTGCCTGTCGGGCACATCGGCCGCGATGAGGGTCTCGCGCGTGCCGGCGCGATGGGTGGGTCCCGGGAGGTCGAACAGGTCCGACAGGGCTGCGGCGTACGACACGCTCTCCCCCGCGCCCGCGAGCTCGCGCACCCTCGTGGTCGGGGTGTGCAGGAGCTTGTCGACGATGCGGTGCACCGTGCGGTCGACCTCCGCGCGCTGCGCGTCGGACAGATCCGGGGTGCGGCGCCAGAGGCGCACGAGCTCCGCCGAGACCACTCCCGCGGCGTGGTCCCGGAGCGCGGTGACCGTCGGCCCCACGGCGTCACCGGCCCGTGCGGCGAGGAACTGCTCGACCTCGGCGACCACGATGCCCCGGGCCTGGTCCACCGCGGGCGACAGAGTGGTCGCGGCCAGGGCGGAGCCCAGCTCGTCGAGACCGAGACGACGCACTCCGGTCAGAGCGTCGACCTCGGTGGCGACGTCGTGCGGGAGTGCGAGGTCGACGTAGAGCTGGGGCCGGCCGGCCCGCGCAACCTGAGCGTCGACCGCTTGCGGCAGCGTCACGACGGCACCCATCGCACCGGTGGACGCGATGACCACATCGGCCTCCGCCAGCGCCTTGTCGAGCTCGTCGACCGGCCTGGCAGTGCCGTCGACCCGGGCGGCCAGCCGCTGGGCGCGGTCGAGGGTGCGATTCGTGACGGTGACGAGCGCGCCCTGCCGCTGGGCCGTCGTCGCTGCGAGGGCGCCCATGCCCCCGGCGCCGATGACGAGGGTGCGCAGCCCGTCCACCGTTCCGAACATGTCCTCGGCGACGGCGAGACCGGCTTCGACGAGACTGTGGCTCACGGCGTCGATCGCCGTATCGGTGTGAATCCGCTTGCCGACTCGCAGCGACTGCTGGAGGAGCACGTTGAGTGCGGGGCCGACGTGACCGCGGTCCTGGGCTCGGGCCAGGGCAGCTCGCAGCTGTCCGAGGATCTGGGTCTCCCCGACCGCCATGGAGTCCAGTCCGGCGGCCACGGTGAAGGCGTGCTCGACCGCGCGGTCGTCGTAGTGGATGTACAGGTGGTCGCGGAGGGTGCTCCTGCCGACTCCAGTCAGAGCCGAGAGACCGCCGGTGAGAGCCTCCAGGGCACCGTGAAAGGTCGCCGCCTCGACGTACAGCTCGGTGCGGTTGCACGTAGACAGGACCACGACCTCCTCGATGTGGTCGGTTCCGTGCAGCGCGGTCTCGAGAGCGTGCCGTCGCTGCTCGTCCAGGGCGACCGACTCGAGGATCGGGAGAGGAGCACTGAGATGAGAGACGCCGACGACGAGAAGGGTCATGGGATCACCGTCCGCAGGCCGGACAGCAGCGCTCGGTCGTGCTGCAGCTGGTGGAAGGCGAGGATCTGAACCTCGGTCGCGAGGTCGACCTTGCGGACGCGCACGCCGTCGGGCACCTCGATCGACGTCGGAGCGAAGTTCAGGATCGAGCCGATCCCGGCCGCCACGACGGCATCGGCGACCTCCTGAGCCGACCGGGCAGGAGTGGCAACGAGCGCGATCGCGACCCCGCGCTCGCGCGCGATCCGGGGCAGGTCGGCCATCGGCTCGATCGCCAGACCGGCGACCACTCGGCCGAGCACCGCGGGGTCGCGGTCGAGAAGCGCGACGACCTGGATCCCGCGGCTGGTGAATCCGTTGTACGCGGCCAGCGCGCGACCCAGGTTGCCCATGCCGATGATCGCGACCGCCCAGTCATGGGTCAGCCCGAGGGCCAGCGAGATCTGGTAGGAGAGGTGATCGACGTCGTAGCCCACGCCGCGAACCCCGTAGGAGCCGAGGTGGGACAGGTCCTTGCGCAGCTTGGCCGAGCTCACGCCGACCAGGGAGGCGAGCTCCTCGGAGCTGACCCTCACCGTCCCCGACTCCGCGAGCGCGGTCAGCGCCCGAAGGTACTCGGGCAGCCGGGTCACCGTCGCGTCGGGGATACCCCGCCGCTGTGTCGCATTGCTGCTCACGGCCGGCCGCGCCTCCTGGTGTCGGATCGCCTGCGGGCCGCACCGCGCACCCTGGCGTCCGCTCCACGGTACGCCCTTGTGAACCGATGCACAAAGTCACAAACCGCCGGTGAGAGCGTTCCTGAGACGGTCGGGACTCACCCGCCAGTAGTCGTGCCGGCGACCGTCCACGAGAGTGACCGGGATCATCTCGGCGTACTGCTCCACCAGGCCCGGATCGCTGCGGACGTCGACCTCCTCGAACGCTTCACCGAGCTCCGCGGTCACCGTCGCGATGATCGCCCGGGCGTCGTCGCACAGGTGGCACCCGGGGCGTGAGATGAGCGTCACGCGCGGCGTCGTCATCGTGGGACCGGCCGCGTCCTAGAAGAAGACCGAGCGGCGCTGCATGAGCAGGGAGTACAAGGTCTGCTGGATGGTTTCGCGCACCTGGTCGGTCAGGTCGAACACGAGCATGGGGTCCTCGGCACCGGCCGGCCCGATCGAGCTCGTGTCGAGGGGTTCCCCGAAGGCGATGATCCACTTGCTCGGGAGCGGGATGAGGCCGAGCGGGCCGAGCAAGGGGAAGAACGGGGTGACGGGGAAGTACGGAGCACCCAGGAGCCGGGCGATGACCGACATGTTGCCGATGAGCGGGTAGATCTCCTCGGCGCCGACGATCGAGCAGGGCACGATCGGCACTCCGGTCCGCAGCGCGGCCGCGACGAACCCGCCCCTGCCGAAGCGCTGCAGCTTGTAGCGCTCCCCGAACGGCTTGCCGACACCCTTGAAACCCTCGGGATAGACGCCGACGAGCTCACCCTGTCGCAGGAGCCGCTCGGCGTCGGCTCCGGTGGCCAACGTCGAGCCGGTCCGACGGGCGCTGCGTCCCACGAAGGGAAGCTGGAAGACCAGGTCGGCGCCGAGCATCCGGAGGTGGCGGCCGTCCGGGTGGGCGTCGTGGATGGCGATCTGGGTCATCAAGCCGTCGACCGGCACGGTTCCGGAATGGTTGGCCACGATCAGCGCGCCGCCGGATGCGGGGATGTTCTCGATGCCGCGCACCTCGACGCGGAACCATTTCTCGTACAGGGGGCGCAGGAGCGGGAGCCAGACGTTCTCGGTGAAGTCCTCGTCGAAGCCGAACTCGTCGACCGTGTAGTCGCCGGTCGCCCGCCGTCGCAGGAAGGCAAGCGTGCGCGCCACCTGCTCCTCGGCCTCGGACGAGGAAAACCCCATGGCCGCGGCTCCGACCCGAAGGGCGTCGGCGAGCATGGAGACGGCCTGCTCGATCGACCGAGGCACGGGAGCCATCCGAGGGGCCGCCGGCTTCTCACCGAGGTCGGGCACGACCCTCAGCCGCCGCTCGGATGCGGCGGCGGCAGAGCCGGACCGCGCCCCGGAGGTCTCCGCCCGGGGGTCGCCCGGGGGGGCCACGGTGGCACGCAGCAGCGGTGACGCGGTCCTCGGCTCACTGGCCGCACGAGTGAGGCCGGCGTCGAGAGTGCTCCGACCCGATGCCGCACCCGCAGCCGCGGGGGTTGCTTTGGCAGCCGCTGTCTTGCCGGGGGCCACCTTCTTCGTGGCAGCCGTCTTCTTCGCGGCGGCCTTCTTCGGAGCGGTCCTCGTCTTCCGCGCGGTCGATCCTGTCTCCGCAGGAGTCTTCGGGCCTGGTGCCTGGTTCGTGTCCGGAGCCCGTTTCGTGGTCGTCGCCCTCGCTCCGGCCTTCTTCGGTGTCGTTCCCTTCGGTGCGGCCTTGTTCGGTACGGCCTTGTTCGGTGCGGCCTTCTTCTGGGCCGACGTCGTCGTGGACCGCTTCTTCGCGGGTGCGTTGTCCGTGGTGCCGGCCATCAGGCGCTCCTCCCAGAGAGCTGGAAACCGGACTCGCGGACCGCAGTGGCGAAGCTCTCGAACGCCTGCCGGGTCGTGTACTGCGGCTCGAAGCCGAAGGACTCGCGCATGCGGGTGGTGTCGACCCCGCGGCCGTAGGACAGCAGACCCATCTGGTCGGGCGAGAAGTCCGCCAGACCGAAGCGTTTGAACACCCCGCCGACGACACCGGCCGCCTGGGCCAGCACCGGCATGGAGGGGCGCCCGAGCATCGCGATCGCCTGGGAGAGGGTGATGACGCCGTCACCCGCGATGTTGACGATCCCGTCGTCCGTGCCGGTGGCCGAGGCGATCATCGCCCTGACGAGGTCGTCCTCATGGAGGAACTGGAGCCGCGCCTCGAAGCCGAGGGGCGTCGGGATCACCGGGAGAGTGAAGTAGTCGGTCATCGACGTGCGGATCTCCGGTCCGATGGCGTTGGCGAACCGGAGCAGGTGGATGGCGGTGTCCGGCCGACGGCGCGAGAAGCCGCGGACATAGCCCTCCACCTCCATCGAGTCCTTGCCGAACCCTGCGCGGGGCTGGCGCATCGGGCCCATGTCCTCGGTGAACATCGCGGGGTCGCGGGAGCTGGAGCCGTAGACGGCGGTGGAGGACTTCACGACGAGGCGACGCACCGAGTCGGCCTTCTGACAGGCCGCGAGGAGCTGCATCGTCCCGATGACGTTGATCTCCTTCTGAGAGGCCCTGCCGCCGACGAAGGTGGGCGTCGCGATCACGTTCATGTGCACGACGGTGTCGACGTTCTCCGAGGAGATGATCTTGCTGATCACCGGGTTGCGGATGTCGGCGCGAACGAACTCGGCGTCACCGAGGTCATGCGTCGGAGGGATGACGTCAACCCCGATCACGTGGTCGACCTCGCCCGACGTCGACAGCGCCCGGGCGACCCGGCCGCCGAGATAGCGCGACACTCCGGTGAGGAGAACGACTTCAGCCATGGGGCCCAGCCTACGGGGCGCGGAAGGACCGGCCATGCGCCGAGGCCGCGTCACCCCCGGGGTGACGCGGCCTCGAAGGACGCGCTGCGCACCCACGACGCGAGCGGGGTGCGGCGATGGTCACTTCTTGTTGCGACGCTGATGACGCGTCTTGCGCAGCAGCTTGCGGTGCTTCTTCTTCGCCATGCGCTTGCGGCGCTTCTTGATGACTGAACCCATGGGTTACCTCGTTCGTGATCGGCTCGGATCCCTCGTCGACGGGACACCGGACCGTGCACACGCCGAACAGCAGCGTTCACTGTACCGCTGACGTGGAGCGGCGCCCAAACCGGCCGGCTCTCAGGCGGTGTCGACGAACGAGTCGCGCAGGTAGTCCTGGACCGCACTCTCGGGAACCCGGAAGGAGCGACCGACGCGCACGGCGGGGAGCTCGCCGGCGTGGACCATGCGGTAGACCGTCATCTTCGAGACCCGCATGATCTTCGCGACCTCGGCGACGGTCAGGAAGGAGACGTCACCGAAAGGGCGGTCGGTCGACATGGATCACCTCGGGGTGTCGGGGCGGATCGCTCCGCGGGTGCGGCAGTGAATCTGCCTGGGGAAACCATAGGGGCAGATGTGACCCGTGGGAAGTCAGCAGCGGATAATTTGTCCGCACGTCCACTCGACACGCCGGTCGCCGGCCACAGAATCCGTGCCGGTCCACATCGTGCCGTGCGTCGACGTGCGGGTCAGTCGAAGTGATGGTCGAGGCCGTGGTGGGCGAAAGTCGCCTCGCGGGCCGCCAGGATCGCACGGTCGGTCGGACTCTCCGGGTTGTAGCCCATGGACCACGGCTGGACCCAGATCGGCAGTCCGCTCGCCGGCACGTCCCCCATCCGTCGGGGCCCGGGCCGCCCGGTGCGCCGGGCGACGTACTCCCGCCAGGAGAGCGGCGTCTCCTCAGCGGGGTCGATCGGGCGGTGGGCCGCGATCGCGGTCAGGTGGGTCCACGCCCGGGGGACGACGTCGATGGCCTCGTAGCCGCCTCCGCCCAACGCAACCCATCGGCCTCCGCACACCTCGTGGCTGAGTCGGTGCATCGCCTCGCCGGCCTGCCGTTGGGCGTCGACCGTGACCGCCATGTGAGCGAGCGGGTCGTCCACATGGGTGTCGCACCCGTGCTGGCTCACCAGGATGTCCGGCTTGAAGGCCCGGACCAGGGGCTCGGCCACCGAGGTGATCGATCTGAGCCAGGCCGAGTCGGTCACCCCGGGAGGGAGCGCGACGTTGATTGCCGTCCCCTCGGCATGCTGTCCGCCGATGTCCGCCGGCCACCCCGTGCCGGGGAAGAGGATGCGACCGTTCTCGTGTACGGAGATGGTCAGAACCCTGGGGTCGTCCCAGAAGACCGTCTCGACGCCGTCGCCGTGGTGGACATCGACGTCGACATAGGCGACTCGCTGGGCGCCGTTGTCGAGGAGCCACTGGATTCCGACGGCGATGTCGTTGTAGATGCAGAAGCCGGAGGCACGGTCGCGCATCGCGTGATGCAGGCCTCCGCAGAAGTTCACCCCGTGCATGGAGTCGCCCCGCCAGACCCCCTCGCACACCAACCGGGTGCCCTCGACGACCCGGGCACTCGCCTCGTGCATCCCGAGGAACGCAGGATCGTCATCGGTCCCGAGACCTCGGCGCGGGTCGGCGCTCGAGGGATCGAGGCCGGCTTCCTTGACCGCTGAGATGTAGTCACGGTCGTGGACCGTCGCGAGCACGTCGTCCGACGCCTCGCACGGTGAGACGACCTCGACCTCAGGCAGGTCGAACAGCCCGAACGACTCGCACAGCCGGGCCGTCAGCTCCAGCCGCAGCGGCGTCATGGGGTGCCCCTCGCCGAAGTCGTATGCGGTGAAGTCGTCGTCCCAGATGACCCGCGTCGTTGCTGCCATAGCCTGCACGCTACTCCTTGCCGCGGGCTAGGCTTCCCGCCATGTCGAAGAGTCGCCTGTACGACGACGACGTGCTCGTCATCGGCCTCGGCCGGTTCGGTGGGGCCGCTGCGGTGGAGCTGCAGAAGCTCGGTCACCGGGTGCTCGGCGTCGAGATCGACGGGGCTCTGGCGGAGAGCTATCTCGGTCGACTGACGAGGGTCGTACAGGCCGATGCGGCCGAGGCGCGCATCATCGACACGGTCAAGGCCCGTAGCTTCAGCATCGCCGTCGTGGGCATCGGGTCCTCCGTCGAGGCCTCCGTCCTGGCGTCGGCCAACCTCGTCGACGCCGGCGTCGAGTCGATCTGGGCGAAGGCGCTCTCCCCCGAGCACGGACGCATCCTCGAGCGGATCGGGGTGCACAACGTCGTGCGCCCGGAGGCCGACTCGGGTCGACGCGTGGCCCACCTCGTCAACGGAAAGCTCCAGGACTTCATCGAGTTCGACGACGGGTTCGCCATCATCAAGATGCGCCCGCCTCAGGAGACCCTGGGCTTCACCCTCGAGCAGAGCGCCCTGCGCAGCAAGTACGGCGTCACCGTAGTCGGCGTGAAGTCACCGGGTCAGGACTTCACCTACGCGATCCCCCAGACCAAGGTCATGCAGGGCGACACCCTCATCGTCGCCGGCAAGACCGAGTTGCTGGAGAAGCTGGCCGCCCGGCCCTGACCGCACCCGTCAGTCAGCGAGCGAGAGGACCATCGCGATCTCCTCGTCGCCGTCCTCCTCGCTCTCGACCCGCACCGGACGACGCTTGTCGGTCGGGCGGAACCCGAAGCCGCTCGCGAACGCGACAGCCCGGCCGTTGTCCGTGCCGACCCAGTAGTAGAGATGGCTGTGGCCCTGCTCGGATGCGTTCTTCGCGCCAGCACTCACGAGTTTGGTGGCGATGCCCTTGCCGCGCAGGGCGGGCGAGACCCAGAGGCCGAAGAGCTCGCCCTGACAGCCGTCGTCGGTGTCGACCTCGCCGACGCTCGCGATCCCGACCGGTTCCCCGTCACACTCGGCCAGGAGGCGCTGGGACCGTCGCATCCGCAGTCGCCAGTACTCCTCGTCGTAGTCGGACTCCTCGTCGTACGAGGCGACGAACGCCTCGGGCGACTCCTGGAGCGCCGCCAGGCGCACGGAGCGGTACTGGTCCCACTCCTCCTCGGTCAGCTCGCGCACGGTGATGTCAGCCATATCGACGATTCTCACACGGTCGTCGTCGGGGCGGGGGATCGGGTCCCGCCGCGTTGGACGACTGCGCACGTCAGCCCCTGTCCGGTTCGTCACTCCTCCGCTCGGACGGGACGTCGAGCTCGAGCGCCATCTCCACCTCGACGACGTCATCGTCCCAGGGCATGACCGCCTCGGCCCCGGTGCGGTGGAAGCCCAGCCGGCGATAGCAGCGCTCCGCACGCACGTTCTCCTCGGCCACCTCGAGCGCGACGGTCCCCCAGCCGTCGGCGCGGGCCGACTCGACGGCCGCGTCGATCAACGCATCGGCGACCCCCCTCCCCCTGGCCCAGCCAGCCACCCACATCTGGGTGATGTGGATGCGGTCGTCGGGGGAGTCCGGGACCCGCCACAGCGCGACGAGACCCACGGGTGCGGGAGGTCGCTCCGGGTCGGGTGAGAGCGGCGCCCGAGCGATCCACGTCGGCCAGTCCAACCGGTCCCGCCAGTCCTCCTCGAGCAGGGCCGCGGCCTGCGCATACGTGGTCCAGAACGCCCGGGGGCTGTCGATCAGCGCCGCCAGACGGACATCCCGGTAGGTCCGCCAGTCGCGCGGACCGACCCGGTGGACCTGCAGTCCGGGAAGGGCCGCTCTCCCGATCATGGAACCGTCACCCCGGGGCTACTGGCCGCTCAGCTCGGCGGACCGCGCCGCCGCGGCCTCCATGGCCGTGATGAACGCGGCGCGCACCTTGTGGTCGTCCAGCTGCCGCAGGGCTGCGGCGGTCGTGCCGCCGGGGCTCGTGACCTGCTCCCGGAGGACGGTGGGGTGCTGCCCGGTCTCCTTGATCATCGTGGCCGCCCCGAAGAGCGTCTGGACGACGAGCTCGGTCGCCGTGGCGCGCGGCAGACCCAGCACCACTCCGGCCTCGATCATCGCCTCGACGACATAGAAGACGTAGGCCGGACCGCTGCCGCTGATCGCGGTCACGGCGTCCTGGTACTTCTCGGGGACCTCGATCGCCCGTCCGCAGGACTGCAGCAGCTCCATCGCCTCGGCCATGTGCTCCGCCGTGCAGTGTCCACCGCTCGACAGCGCCGCCATCCCCTGGTCGACGAGGGCCGGCGTGTTGGGCATGACCCGGACCACGGAGGACCCGTTGGGCAGGTGGCTCTCGAGGAACTGGGTCGTGATCCCGGCGGCGAGGGAGACGACGAGGTTCCCCGGCCGGACGTGCTCGGAGATCTCGAGGAGCAGACCTGCCATGTCCTGGGGCTTGACGACGAGGACGAGCACCTCGGCCAGCTCGGCGGCATCGACGTTGTCGAGGATCCGGACGCCGGGGTACCGGTCGCGCAGCTCATCGATGCGCTCCGGTCGACGCTCGGTGATGACGAGGTCCTCCGCGCGGCGTCCGGCCCGGAGCAACCCCGACAGCAGCGTCTCGCCCATGACCCCGGCCCCGAAGATGGCCACGGTCGCACGGGTGCCCTCGTCACGGCTGACGTCGGTGGTCCTGGTCCCCTCGGATGTCACGGGGGTCACCCCTTCGTGGCGAGGGCGCGAAGGAAGAACGCCGTGTTCGCGGGACGCTCGGCCATACGGCGCATGAGGTAGCCGTACCACTCGTCGCCGTAGGGGACGTAGACACGCATCTGGTTGCCTCGGTCCGCGATCCGCTTCTGCTCCTCGGGCCGGATGCCGAACAGCATCTGGAACTCGAACGTGTCCGGGTCGCGGTCGTGGGAGTCGGCCAGCGACTGCCCGATCGCCACGAGGCGAGGGTCGTGCGTCGCCAGCATCGGGTACCCCTCCCCCGCCATGAGGATCTTCAGGCAGCGGACGAACGCGAGGTCGACATCGGCACCGTCCTGGTACGCCACCGACTGCGGCTCCTTGTAGGCCCCCTTGCACAGCCGCACCCGGCTGCCCGGACCCGCGAAGTCCCGGCAGTCCCCCTCGGTGCGACGCAGCTGGGACTGGAGCACGATGCCGACCCAGGGGAAGTCCTCGCGCAGGGTCCGGGCCGTCTCCAGTGTGCGATCGGTCGTCGTGTGGTCCTCCATGTCGAGGGTCACCGTCGTGTCGGCGTCCTGCGCGGCCGCGCAGATGGCCCGCGCGTTGTCCAGGGCGATCGCGTCTCCGTCGCGTTCGAGGGACTGCCCGACCGCACTCAGCTTGAGGGACACCTCGGCCTGTCCGTGCTGGCTGAGGTTCTCCTCCCTGAGCCTCCGGAGCAGGGAGAGATAGGCCTCGCGCGTGTGGTCGGCCTGGTCCGGGTCGGTCGTGTACTCCCCGAGGTAGTCGATGGTCGCGACCCGCCCGGTCTGGCGCAGGACCGAGGTGACGCGCACCGCGTCCTCGGTTCCCTCACCGGCGACGAAACGGGTCACCACACCGCGGGAGATCGGCGCCGTGACGACCGTGCGGCGGACGAGGTCGGACTCGCTGAGCTGGAGCAGGCCGGCGCGAAGGATGTCGGCTGGGTCGATCATGGCCCTCAACCTACTCGGTCGACCGTCCGTGGCCCGGCGTGAGCGTCTGCCCGGGCACCGAGCGACGGGCAGGGACGAGCATGCGATAGGCGGCAGGCTCGACCCGCCACGTGCGGGAGCGCAAGGGGTGCGACAGCTCACCGTCGGTGTTGACGGTGAACGTGCCGTTCGATGCCCGCACGGTGACCTCCCGGGCGCGCGTACGCACGACGTCGTCGAGCTCCTGATGCCGCCCACGACGCATCGCCAGCCCGTACCGGATCCGGGCGGCCCGGCCGATCGCGAAGGAGACAGCGACGTCGATCAGCCCGTCGGAGGCGTCGGAGTCGGGCGCGATGCGGGCACCGCCCCCGATCGTCCGGCCGTTGGCCACCGCGACCTGCAGCACCCGCCGCCCACCGCCCGCGATCGTCAGGCCGTCGGCGACGACGGTCAGCCGCCACCCCTCGGTGGTGAACAGCGCGAGAACCGCGCCCACCGCATACCCGAGGACGCCGAGTCCGACCTTCGACAACCGGGCCTTCCACGGCCGGGCCCGCTCTCCCGCCTCGGCGCCCACGCCCACGTGGGCGACATTGACGACCAGACCGCCTGTCTCGTCGCGGACCACGTCGATGGGTTCGGTGCAACCCCCGAGCACGACGGCTGCGGCCTCGCCCGGGTCGCGCGGCAGGTCCAGGGCCCGGCTGAAGTCGTTGCCGGTGCCGAGCGGCAGCAGACCCACGACCGGGGCCTCGGCTCCGTCCCTCTCGGAACCCAGCCGTCCGAGCGCGTCGAGCGCACCCACGAGCGCGTGCAGGCTCCCGTCGCCGCCCGCGACGACGACGGGAACCCCGGGGCGGTCCGCGACGGTCGTCAACAGCTCGTCCTCGTCACGAGTGCCCACGACCTCGACCTCCGCGCCCTCGCGAAGCACCTCGACAGCCTCCTCGATGGCCCGCTCGTCGGCGGTGCCGGCTGCGGCGTTGGTGATGAGGAGGATTCGGTTCATGGGGACCATCATCCCCGGCGTCCCTCCTCGTCTACGGTGGGAGGGAGCAGTCACGACCGACGACCGGTCACCCCGAAGGAGGATCCCCATGTCCGTCGACGACATCGGCCCCCGGCCCAACGCCTTCGACATCGAGACCGCGACCCGCGAGAACTCGACCTACCGCACCGTCGTGTGGACCGGCGCCCACCTGCAGGTGACCCTCATGTCGATCCCCCCGGGATCCTCGGTCGGCCTCGAGGCGCACCCCGACACCGACCAGTTCCTCCGGCTCGACGCCGGCCGGGGACGGGTCACGATGGGACCGAGCGAGGACGACCTGTCGTTCGTGCAGGAGGTCGAGGACGGGTGGTGCGTGACCGTGCCGGCCGGCACGTGGCACGACATCGTCAACATCGGCGAGACGGACATGCGGCTGTATGCGATCTACGCCCCCGTGCACCACGCCGCCGGGATCGTCCAACAGACCGCACGGGATGCGGAGCGGGACGAGGAGGACGGCACCGACGTCCCGCCGTCCTGGGCCGTGGCCCCGCAGACCTCCTCGGACGAGCACGGCGGCTGACGGCTCAGCCGCCAGGTGCCGGCTCCGCGGGAAGTCCGGAGCGAGCGGGCTACCGGCCCACGGGCGCGGCGAAGTTCAGCCGGGCGAAGGCGAGTGACTCGGCAAGGTCGATCTCGCGCTGCTCCGGTGTCAGCTTGCGGGTGCCGACCTCGACGACGATCGCCCCGTCGAAACGCTGCCGGGCCAGGATCTCGAGCAGCTCCCCGCACGGCTGCGTCCCCCGGCCCGGCACGAGGTGCTCGTCGCGGACCGAGCCCAGCCCGTCGGCGAGGTGGACGTGCCGCAGCCGCTCGCCGAGGGCCCCGGCCATGGCGAGCGCGTCGCTGCCGGCGGTGGCGGTGTGCGACAGGTCGAGGGTGACGTGGGCGTAGTCCTGGGTCGTGGGGTCCCAGTGCGGCAGATAGGCCTCGAGCTCACGCCGTTGCCCGGCCCGCCGCCCGGCCCGCCACGGGTACATGTTCTCGACGCACAGCTCGATCCCGCTGGAGCGCTCCCGCTCGGCGACGCCGTCGGCGAAGGACTCGGCATACCCCTTCTGCCACCGGAACGGCGGATGCAGGACCACGACGCGCGCGCCGACCTCGAGCGCGAGGTCGATCGAGCGGTCCACCTTGGTCCACGGGTCGGAGCCCCAGACGCGCTGGGTGAGGAGGAGGGTCGGGGCGTGGATCGAGACGATCGGCAGCTCATGCAGCTCGGAGAGCGCACGCAGCGCCCCGGCCTCCTGCGTCACGGGGTCGGTCCACACCATGACCTCCATGCCGTCGTAGCCGAGCTGACGGGCCAGGGCGAAGGAGGACGCGCACCGGTCGGGGTAGGTCGATGCGGTCGAGAGGGCGATCGGGGCGGTCGGGCGTCCCGGGCGGCTCGGGTAGGTGGCGGACATCGGCTCTAGCGTCGCACGGGTGCGGTGGGTCGCGACGGGCGGACCCGTCCGCGTGGTCAGGTTCCCGAGTGGTCGAGGAGACGGAGGATGACGCCCTCCCGCATGGCCCACGGACAGATCTCGAGACTGTCGACACCGAGCAGGTCCATCGCCGCCTCGGCGACGATGGCGCCGCCGAGCAGCTGCGGAGCCCGAGAGCCCGACACCCCCGGGAGCGCCCTGCGCTCGGCGAGGGTCATGTCCGCCAGCCGGGACAGCTCGTCGGTCAGTCGGGACCGCTCGAGGAGCCGGGTGACATAGGGCCCCTCCCGGCTCGGCGCGGCCCCGCAGATCCGGGCGAGCGACCGCATCGTCTTCGAGGTGCCGACGACCCTGTTCGCGTCGGGGTGCTTGATGATCGGGCGGGCCGCGGCGGCGATCTCGGCGCGGACGTACTTGCGAGCGGCCCGAATCGCCTCCGCCTGCGGCGGGTCGCCCACGAGGTGGTCGCGGGTGATCCGGCCGGCTCCGAGCTGGAGCGAGATGGCCACGTCGGGCTCCTCGTCCATTCCTGTCGCGAGCTCGAGGGAACCCCCGCCGATGTCGATCATCAGCAACGTCCCCGAGGACCATCCGAACCAGCGACGCGCCGCGAGGAACGTGTGACGGGCCTCGTCCTCGCCCGTCATCACCTGCAGGTCGACGTCGTGGCGTGAGCGTACGGCCTCGAGGACGTCGTCGCCGTTGGGCGCGTCGCGGATGGCGCTCGTCGCGAAGCCCACGAGGGACTCGGCGCCCTTCTCCTCGGCGAGGTCGAGGCACTCCCCGACGAAGTCGACCAGCCGGTCGCGGCCTTCGTCGCCGATCCGTCCGTCGTCGGTCACGTGCTCGGAGAGACGGAGGGTGATCTTGTGCGAGTGCGCCGGCAGGGGGTGGGCGCCGGGGTAGGCGTCGACGATGAGCATGTTGACCGTGTTGGAGCCGACGTCGATGACCCCGAGGCGCATGCGATCAGCGTAGTGGTCGAGCGCATAGGGTGTCCCACGTGCCTGAGTCGGACCTCGACATCCCCCGGATCTGGGTCGAGTTCACCGACCCCGCTGAGCCCGGACAACGGTTCCGGTGCGACCTGACGTGGCTCACATCCGACTGGACGTGCATCTTCGGCTCCGGGTGCAGGGGCATCTACGCCGACCGCCCTGACGACGGGTGCTGCACCCTGGGTGCGCACTTCACCGACCGGGAGGACGTCGAGCGTGTGCGGGCCGTCGCGGAGCGGCTCGGCGAGGACGAGTGGCAGCACCGCCCCGGACCGAAGGGCTTCGACGCCGAGGGCCGGCTGCGGCGGTCGGCCTGGACCGAGAAGGAGGACGGCGCCCGCCGGACCCGCATCGTCGACGGAGCCTGCATCTTCCTCAACCGGCCCGGCTTCCCGGCCGGGGCGGGATGCGCCCTGCACCAGCACGCGGTCCTCATGGGCGAGCCACCGCATACGACCAAACCCGACGTGTGCTGGCAGCTGCCGATCCGGCGCACCTACCGGACCGTGGAGCTTCCCGACGGCTCCAGCTATCTCGAGACGACGATCACCGAGTACGACCGCCGCGGCTGGGGGCCCGGTGGACACGACCTGGACTGGTACTGCTCGGGCAACTCGGAGGCGCACGTCGGCCGTGAGCCGGTGTTCCGCAACAGCGCCGACGAGCTGGTCGAGCTGATGGGCGAGGAGGCGTATGCGGCGCTCGTCGTCCGCTGCGAGGCGCACCTGGCCGCCGTGAAGGCCGCGCGGACCGTCCGCAGCCGCCGGATGCTGCCACTCCTGGTGCACCCGGCCACGCTGGCCGCAGGTGGGCCGGGCCGGCGTCCGAGCGCGCGGAAGGCGCCTCCGCGCACGACCCCGTGACCGGTCCGATCCCCAGCCCGAACATCTGGAACGACCCGCAGACCTACGAGGTCGAGAACCTCGCCGTGGACCGGGAGCATCGGATCGAGGCGGCCATACTCGCCCACCGGAGGATCGCGGGTGCCCGGCTCCTCGACCTCGGCTGCGGCAGCGGCTTCCACCTCGCCCGCTGGGTCGGTCTGGGCGCCGCCAGGGTGGTGGGGGTCGAGCCGCACCCGCCGCTACTCGCCCTGGCCCGGGCCCGGGTCTCCCGGCTCGCCGCCCCGGACCGCGAGCGCATCAGGGTCCTGCCCGGTGGTGCGGAGTCGGTTCCGCTCCCGGACGCGAGCATCGACGTCATGCACGCCCGGTGGGCCTACTTCTTCGGTTCGGGATCCGAGCCCGGACTGCGTGAGCTGGACCGGGTCATGGCCGCCGGCGGAGTCGCCTTCGTCGTCGACAACGACCTGACCGTCCCCTCGACCTTCGGCTCCTGGTTCGCGGCCGCCTACCCCGCATACGATGCGGATGCGACAGAACGGTTCTGGAGCCGCCACGGATGGGGGCGCGAGACGGTCGTGACCTCCTGGGAGTTCGACGACCGCGCCGATCTCGAGGCCGTCGTCCGCATCGAGTTCCCTCCCGCGGCGGCCGACCGCATCCTCGCCCACCACGAGGGGCGGTCCGTCGACTACGCGGTCGTCCTGCGCACGCGCGCGTACTGACCGACCGGGCGGGCGACGCTGGACGCGACCGCGAGGGGTGACCATACTCGTGGAGATGGCGGACGGGAGGGCGATTCCGGAACAGCTGGCCGACCGGTTGCGGGAGGCGGACGCCCGCATCGCCGAGCTGGAGTCGGCCCGCCTGCGCGCCGAGACGCTCCTCGCCGTCACCCGGGTGCTCGGGAAGACGCTGACTCTCGAGGACACCTTCGAGGCGATCCTCGGCGAGCTGGCGAAGGTCGTGCCCTACGACAGCTGCTCGATCCAGGTCATCCACGGCGATCGGCTCGTCATCGTCAGCGGCCGCGGCTTCGAGGACCTCGGGGGCATGCTCGGCGTCGGATTCGACCTGGACGACGAGGACAACCCCGGCATCCAGGTGGTGCGCTCCAAGCGGTGGCAGGTCGTCGCCGACGTGTCCACGCACCCCCACTTCGCGAGCCAGGAGCACGGCTCGGGCCGCATCCGGGGCTGGCTCTGCGTCCCGATGCTCATCGGGGAACGGGTCATCGGTGTCCTCAGCGTCGACAAGTTCGAGGCCGACTTCTACACCGATGAGCTCGCCGAGCTCGCGACCGCGTTCGCCACCCAGGCCGCCATGGCCATCGAGAACGCCCGCCTCCTCGACACCGAGCGCTCCGCGCGCGAGCAGGCCGAGACCCTGCGCGCCGCCGCCCACTCCCTGAGCAGCACGCTCGACCTGCGCGAGGTCTTCGACCTGATCCTCTCCGAGGTGGGCAAGGTCGTCCCCTACCGAAGCGCCAGCATCCAGCAGCTCGACGGGGACGAGTTCGAGATCCTCGCGCTCGTCGGAGTCCCCAACGCCGACGAGGTCATGCGGCACCGCTACCTGTGTCGAGGGCCCGAGGACCCAGCCTGGGAGCTGGTCCAGCGCCACGAGACGATGATCGTCTCCGACCCGGCCGAGCGGTACCCGTCCTTCGAGGACGCGCACACGGACGGCGTGATCCGCACCTGGATGGCTGTGCCCCTCCTCATCGGCGACCGACTCATCGGGATGCTCACCCTCGACTCCTTCGAGCGCGACTCCTACCCGCCCGACCTGGTGCGCACGGCGAACGCGTTCGCGTCGTTCGCCGCCACGACGATCGACAAGGCGCGCTATCTCAAGGAGCTCCACCGGGCCCGCGAGGAGGCCGTGGCGGCGACCCAGGCCAAGACCGCGTTCCTGGCGACGATGAGCCACGAGATCCGGACCCCGATGAACGCCGTGATCGGGATGAGCGATCTGCTGCTCGACACCGAGCTCACCTCCGAACAGCGCGAGTTCGCCGAGGTCATCCGCTCCAGCGGCGACGCACTCCTGCACGTGATCGACGACATCCTCGACTACAGCAAGATCGAGGTCGGCAAGCTCGAGCTCGAGCGGGTCCCCTTCGATCTGCGGGCGTGCGTGTCCGAGTCACTGGACATCGTGGCCCGCAGGGCAGCCGAGAAGGACATCGAGCTGGGCTGTCTCGTCGGAGACGGAGTGCCGACGGGTGTGCTCGGCGATCCCGCCCGACTGCGCCAGGTGCTGCTCAACCTCCTCTCGAACGCGGTCAAGTTCACCGAGCGTGGCGAGATCGTCGTCACGCTCGACGCCGAACCCGTGGAGGCTGGATCGCACCGGATCCGGATGGCCGTGCGCGACACGGGCATCGGCATCCCCGCGGACCGGGCGACCCGCATCTTCGAGTCGTTCACCCAGGTCGACGCCTCCACGACCCGTCGGTACGGAGGCACCGGACTGGGTCTCGCGATCACGCGCCGGATCGTCGAGCTGATGGACGGCACCGTAGAGCTCGACAGCGTGGTGGGCGCAGGGTCGACGTTCACCGTCACCTGGCCCGCCGAGGAGGCCGAGCTGCCGCTCCCGACCGCGCAGCGGACGGTGCAGCCGCTCCTTCAGGGCAGACGGGTGCTCGTCGTCGACGACAACGCGACCAACCGCGAGATCATCCGTCGGCAGACCCGCTCCTGGGGCATGGAAACCGTCGCCGTCGGCCGACCCGACCTGGCTCTTCAGCTGCTCGACGCCGGAGAGCGGTTCGACGTCGCGGTGCTCGACCATCTGATGCCCGACATGGACGGCATCGAGCTGGCCAGTGAGGTCAAGCGGCGCGTGGCCGAGCTCCCGCTCATCCTGGTCACGTCGCTCGGGCGGCTGCCGCCCGGTGACACGGTGCGGGACTTCGACGCCCAGATGTCCAAACCGCTCAAGGTCGCGCAGCTCCACGAGGCGCTGAGCCGGGTGCTGGACGAGCCCGAGGACGAGACGGAACCCGCTGCCGGCCCGTCGGAGGAGACGGGGCGAGCGCCGATCGAGATCCTCCTCGTCGAGGACGGTGCGGTGAACCAGACCGTCGCCCTCGGCATGCTCGCGCGACTCGGCCATCGGGCGGATGTGGCGTGGAACGGTCTCGAGGCCCTGGAGGCCCTCGAGAGACGACGCTACGACGTGGTCCTGATGGATGTGCAGATGCCGGAGCTGGACGGTCTCGACGCGACGCGGCGGATCCGCGAACGGTGGCACGACCGCGGTCCGTACATCATCGCCATGACGGCCAACGCGATGGCCGACGATCGCGATGAGTGCCTCGCTGCGGGGATGGACGACTACCTCGCGAAGCCGATCCGTCTCGAGTCGTTGGCGGAGGCGCTGCGGATCGCCCCCGATCCCGACCGCAGGCCCGAAGCGTCCGATGCGGTGGACCGCCCCGGCGAGGCCGAGTTCGACGCTGACCCTCGCGGAGCCGACGCCGCCGAACTCGACCCGCAAGCCCTCGCGGACCTCGTGGCGATGGGTGGCCCCGAGCTGCGCGACCAGGTGATGGAGGCTTTCGCGGCCGAGGCGGCTCCCCTCCGCACGACCCTGACCGACGCGGTCCGCGACGGGGACCTCGACCGGGTCAGGCGAGCCGCGCATACCCTCAAGTCGAACGGCGCGACACTCGGAGCGACCGCCTTCGCAGACCTCTGCCGCGAGCTCGAGCAGCGCGCCCGCGACGGTCGGCTCGACGGAGCAGCGACCCTCGTCGACAGGATCGCGGCGGAGCTGGCCCGGGTCGAACGGGCGTTGGCCGCGGTCCCGGCGCAGGGCGAGCCGTGAGCGCACCCGGAGGGCGGGTCCTCGTCGTCGACGACAGCCTGGTCAACCGGACCGTCCTGAGCCGAGCCCTGACCGCCGAGGGCCATGAGGCGTTCACCGCCGAGAACGGGCTGCGGGCGCTGGAGCTGCTCCGGGCGGGCGACGGCCCTGCGATCGACGCGATCCTGCTCGACCTCGAGATGCCCGAGCTCGACGGGTTCGCGACCCTGGAGCAGCTCAAGGCCGACGCGTCCCTCCGCGACCTCCCGGTGATCGTCGTCTCATCCAACGAGGACCTGGACAGCGTGGTGCGGTGCATCGAGATCGGCGCCGCCGACTACCTCCCCAAGCCGTTCAACGCCGCCCTGCTGCGGGCCCGGGTCAACGCGTCGTTGACCGAGAAGCGGCTCGGCGACCAGCGACGGGCCGTGGCGGACGTCCTGCGCGCGGTGGCCGGCTCGCAGGGCCTGCAGCCGGTGCTCGACGAGATCGTCACGGCCGCGCGGAGACTGTGTCGCGGTGACCACTCCCAGCTGTACCTGGTGGCCGGTAGCATGCTGCGCCTGCATGCCGAGAGTGTGGACGACGGTGTGGAGCGGCCCGGCGTCGAGCCGACCGAGGCGAGGACCGATGCGCACGCCCTCGACCGCACGAGCGTTGCCGGACGGAGCGGTCTGGCGCGCGCGGTCGTGCAGATTCGGGACGTGCTCGAGGACGCCGACTACTCCGTCCCCGCGTCCGGAAGGGCGCGATCCCGCGCCCTGCTCGGCGTGCCCATCCTGCACGACGAGGTCCTCGTCGGGGTGATCACGGCCGGCCGCGCCGACCCGTCTCCGTTCACCGAGGAGCAGGTCGAGCTCGTCAAGACATTCGCCGACCAGGCCGCCATCGCGATCACCAACGCTCGCCTCATCAGCGCGGTCGAGCGGCAGCGGACCGAGCTGTCCCGGTTCCTGTCGCCGCAGATCGCCGCACTCGTCTCCTCCGACGATGGCGAGGTCCTGCTCGCCGGCCACCGGGCCCACATCACCTGCGTCTTCTGCGACCTGCGCGGATCGACGGCCTTCGTGGAGACCGCCGCCCCGGAGGAACAGCTCGAGGTGATCCGTGCATACCACCGGCTGCTCGGCACCCTGATCCCCGAGCACGAGGGGACCCTCGAGCACTTCGCCGGCGACGGCGTCATGGTCTTCTTCAACGACCCGGTGCCGGTGGCCGACCATGAGCTCAAGGCGGTCCGCTTCGCCCTCGCCGCGCAAGAGCGCTTCGCGCCCATGGCCGAGTCATGGCGCAAGCGTGGCATCGTCCTCGCGCTGGGGATCGGCATCGAGTCCGGCTACGCCACCTTGGGGCGGATCGGCTTCGAGGGCCGGTACGACTACGGCGCACTCGGTCCGGTGACCAACCTCGCCGCCCGGCTGAGCGACAGCGCCGCCTCCGGCCAGGTGCTCATCGGCCAGCGCGTCCACGCCGAGATCGAGACGCTGGTCGACGCCGAGGCCGTCGGCGAGCTGGGGCTCAAGGGCTTCGGGCGGCCGGTCGCGGCGTACGCCGTGCACGGACTGCGCGGCTCGGCGACCTGAGCGGAGACGAACGCTTCCACCCGGACGGGCTGATGCCGCCTAGCATGGTTCGGCCTCTGACGGGTCGGTCGCAAGGGCTGTCGGACCCGTCGCCTAAGGTCGTCGACATGGCTGGGAACGGTGTCGCCGGACGGACTCTCGCCGCTCGCTCGCGGGCGTCGGGGTTCCGGTGCGCGGAGTGCGGCTGGAGCACGGCCAAGTGGGTCGGCCGGTGCGGGGAGTGCCAGGCCTGGGGGACGGTCGACGAGGTGGCGGCGAGCGCGGGACCGCGAACCACGTCGGCGTCGCGCGTCGCCATACCCGCTCGACCCATCGGCGAGGTCGACCCGGAGTCGGCGCGCGCCCGACCGACCGGAGTCGGCGAGTTCGACCGGGTCCTCGGCGGCGGACTCGTCCCCGGCGGGGTAGTGCTCGTGGCCGGCGAGCCGGGCATCGGCAAGTCCACGCTCCTGCTCGATGTCGCCGCGCGCGCCGCGCGGGGGTCGTCCGAGGACGGGACGGCTCGCCGGGTTCTCTACGTCAGCGGAGAGGAGTCGGCGGCGCAGGTCCGGGCGCGGGCGGAGCGGATCGAGGCGATGGCGGCGAGCCTGTTCCTCGCCTCGGAGACCGACCTGGCCACTGTCCTGGGCCAGATCGACCAGGTGGTGCCCGACCTGGTCGTCGTCGACTCGGTGCAGACGATCGCCAGCGGGGAGGTCGACGGGGCGGCGGGCAACGTCAGCCAGGTCCGTGAGGTGGCCGCGGCCCTGATCGCCGCCGCCAAGTCCCGCGGCATGGCGGTCCTCCTCGTCGGGCACGTGACCAAGGACGGGTCGATCGCCGGCCCGCGCGTGCTCGAGCACCTCGTCGACGTGGTGATCCAGTTCGAGGGCGACCGGCACTCGCGGCTACGACTCGTGCGGGCCGTGAAGAACCGATACGGCCCCACCGACGAGATCGGCTGCTTCGACCTGTCGGAGGTCGGAATCGTCGGGCTCCCGGACCCCAGCGGGCTGTTCACCTCCGACCGGTCGGTGACCGTGCCCGGCACCTGCATGACGGTCGCGCTCGAGGGGCGCCGGCCGTTGCTGGTCGAGGTCCAGTCCCTCGTGGCGTCGTCCACCCTGTCCCAGCCGCGACGAGCCACGAGCGGTCTGGACACGGCCCGGGTACAGATGATCATCGCCGTCCTCGAGCGGCGGGCGAAGGCGCCGATCGGGGCCAACGACACGTTCGTGTCGACGGTGGGTGGCGTGCGCCTCACCGAGCCCGCGGCGGATCTCGCGGTCGCGCTCGCCATCGGCAGCGCGGTGGTGGACCAACCGCTCCTCCCCAGCCTCATCGCGGTCGGTGAGGTCGGCCTGTCGGGCGACATCAGGCCCGCGGTGGGGATCGGGAGGCGCCTCGCCGAGGCAGCGCGACTCGGTGTCACCCACGCGATCGTGCCCACCGGCACGGTCGGGGCCGTGTCGGTGCCGACCGGGCTGCACGTCGCGGAAGTGGGAGACCTGCGCGCAGCCTTGCGCGCCGCCCTCTCCGCCGAGGGTGTGGGCGGATAGGATCGGACCTCGTGACCGACGACGAGCTGCTGCGTTCGACGCTCGCGGCCGTCGCGCCGGGGACCGAGCTGCGGGACGGCCTCGAGCGGATCCTGCGGGGCCGGACCGGCGCGCTGATCATCCTCGGGCACGACCGCCTCATGGACAAGATCGCCACCGGCGGGTTCCCCCTCGACATCGAGTTCTCGGCGACGCGGCTTCGTGAGCTCTGCAAGATGGACGGTGCGGTGATCCTCGACAAGGACCGCATCCGCATCCTGAGGGCGGCCACCCAGCTGGTGCCCGACGCCACGATCGAGACGAGCGAGTCCGGCACCCGACACCGGACGGCCGAGCGGGTCGCGAAGCAGACCGGCTTCCCCGTCATCTCGGTGAGCCAGTCGATGCACATCGTGGCCCTCTATATCGGTCACCGACGTGTCGTCCTCGAGGACAGCGGCGACATCCTCGCCCGGGGGAACCAGGCGCTCGCGACGCTGGAGCGCTACAAGCACCGCCTCGATGAGGTCACCGGCACCCTGTCGGCTCTCGAGATCGAGGATCTGGTGACGGTCCGCGACGTCGCGAGCGTCCTCCAGCGTCTCGAGATGGTCCGACGCATCCGGGAGGAGATCGCCGACTACGTCCTGCAGCTCGGCATCGACGGGCGTCTCTTGAGCCTTCAGCTCGAAGAGCTCACCGCCGGACTGAGCGACGACCTGTCGCTGGTCCTTCAGGACTACCTCGGCGAGGCCCGTCACGCGGTCTCCTTCGAGGAGGCCATCACCGCGCTGACCGAGCTCGACGCCACCGAGCTGCTCGATCTCGTGGGCGTGGCACGGGCGGTCGGCTTCACGGTCAGCGGCGACGCCCTCGACTCCTCGGTGAGCCCCCAGGGCCACCGGTTGCTCTCCAAGGTTCCGCGGCTCCCCGGTGCGATCGTCGAGCGCCTCGTCGTGCACTTCGGCGGCCTCCAGCGCCTGCTCTCGGCGACCGTCGAGGAGCTCATGGAGGTCGACGGGGTCGGTGAGGGTCGGGCCCGCGCCGTCCGGGAGGGACTGTCCCGGCTCGCCGAGTCGAGCATCCTCGACCGCTACGTCTGACCAGACCTGCCGTGCCGCTCGACGCCGTGCTCCACGACCGCATCCTCAGCTGGTACGCCGAGCACGCCCGCGACCTGCCCTGGCGTGCGCCGGACTGCACACCCTGGGGCGTCTTCGTCAGCGAGATCATGGCCCAGCAGACTCCGCTCTCGCGCGTCGAGCCGGTCTGGCGCGAGTGGCTGGAGCGGTGGCCGACTCCGACCGACCTCGCCGCCGACTCACCCGGCGAGGCGGTCCGGGCCTGGAAGCGCCTCGGGTACCCGCGGCGAGCCCTGCGACTGCACGAGGCAGCCACGGCGATGGTCGACCGCTTCGACGGCGAAGTGCCGGCCGACGAGCTCGACCTGCTCGACCTGCCCGGCGTCGGCGCCTACACAGCCGCTGCGGTGACCGCTTTCGCCTTCGGGCGACGCGCCGTGGTCATCGACACGAACATCCGGCGGGTCCAGGCACGTCTGATGGCCGGTGACGAGCACGCCGCCCCCAGCCTCACGGCGGCAGAGCGCGCCCTCGCGACCCGACTCCTGCCCGAGGACGACGCGGCGTGCGCCACCTGGAACGTCGCCGTCATGGAGCTCGGCGCACTCGTCTGCACCGCTCGCGCACCGCAGTGCGACGTGTGCCCCGTCGCCGACCTCTGTCGCTGGGTCGCAGCGGGCCGCCCGGACTACGAGGGTCCACCCCGTCGCGGCCAGGCCTGGGCGGGCACCGACCGCCAGGTGCGGGGCGAGATCGTGCAGCGACTCCGCGACAGCCTGTCGCCGGTCCCCCGGACCGCGCTGGCCGACGCGGGTCCGGAGCCGAGCCAGGTCGAGCGGGCCCTGTCCACGCTCATCCACGACGGGCTCGTCGAACCTCATCCGAACGACCACTTCGCACTGCCGACATGAGCGACCCGCACCCGCGCGGCAGGCACACTGGAGTCGTGACGGACCGGGCCCGGCGGCATGGCGCGGGCCGTCGCCTGTCCGGGCCGGTCGCAGTCGTCGTCGTCCTGCTCGCCGCCCTCCTCACAGCGCCGCCGGCGGGCGCCGACGCCGGACTGATCGTGTCGTCGACGAGCCGCTACGTCGTGGACCTCGAGGCCGAACAGGTGACCGCCGGCATCAGGATGACGCTGCGCAATGTCGCTCCCGACGAGCCGACCGAGGACGGTGGGGTCAGGTTCTTCTTCTACGACGCCTACGGCATCCCCCTGCCGGCCGAGGCCCGCGACGTGCGGGCGGTCAGCGGAGGTGAGGAGCTCGTCGTCGAGCGACTACCCATCGAGGGGCAGACCGGCTTCCGGCTCTACCAGATCCGCTTCCCCGACCTGCTCTTCGGTGACAGCCGCACCATCGATCTCGACTTCACCCTCGAGGGTCAGCCACCCCGCTCCGACGACCCGACCCGGATCGGACCCGGGTATGCGACCTTCTCGGTGTTCGGGCCGGGAGACCCCGGCTCGAACACCGTCGAGGTGGTCGTCCCCGAGGACCTCACCGTCGACAGCACCGCGAGCTCGTTCACCGAGGCGCCGGGCAGCGACGGAACCTCCGTCTACACCTCACGCGAGGACAACCTCGCTCCGGGATTCGCCGCGACCATGTCGGTCCGCAGTCTCGAGGTCGGTGAGGGTCGGCCTGTGACGGTCGGCGGCGTTCCCCTGGTCCTGGTGCCCTACCCGAACGACCCCGAGTGGGCGGACTTCATCGAGGAGCGGGCCGATGTCGGACTCCCGGTGCTCGTCGAGCTCGTCGGCCAGGAGTGGCCCGGCGAGATCGACCGGATCCGGCAGGACTCGGGGAGCCAGGTCCGCGGCTTCGAGGGGTGGTACTCGACGACGGAGCGGGAAATCGTCCTCGGGGAGGGCCTCGACGACGGCGTTCTCTTCCACGAGCTCGCCCACGCGTGGGTCAACACGTCGACGATCGAGGACCGTTGGCTCTCCGAGGGTCTCGCCGAGCTGCTGGCCGAGGAGACCGCCGCGCGGACCGACGGGACGTTCACCCGGCCCGCAGAGGTCGACGCCACGGACGATGCCGCCGTCCCCCTGCAGACCTGGGACGAGTCGCCGGGCTTCCGTGGCACGGACGTCGACGGGTGGGCCTACCCCGCGAGCTACCAGGTCGTCACCGCGCTCGTCGCCGGACTCGAGGACGACGAGCTGCACGCGCTGATCGCCGACGTCGTCAACGCGAGCAGCCCGTGGGACCTGCCGGGCCGGAGGAGCCTGTCCGGCGGGGCCTTGCGCACGACGACGTTCTTCGACATGCTGGCGTCCCACGACGCGCCGACGATCGCCGACGGCTCCGCGCAGTCGCTGTACGTCAGGTGGGTGCTCACCGACGAGGACGCCGCTCGGCTCGCCGACCGGGCGGAGGCGACCACCGCATACACGACGTTCGCGGCCGCCGCTCCCTGGGGACCGCCACTCGGGGTCCGCGCCGCCATGGCGCAGTGGGACTATCCGCAGGCCATGACCCTGATGGCCGAGCGGGCCGAGCTGCCGGCCGGGGCCGCCACCGTACAGGAGCTCTCCGAGCGCAGCGGAACCGAGCTCCCGGAGCGGATCCGCAGCGGCTACGAGGACGCCGACAGCGAGCAGGAGCTCGATGCGGCGGCTGCGGCCATCGCCACCGCCACGAACGCCCTGCAGCGGTACGAGGAGGCGCGCGCGGCCGTCGACGCCGACCGCGGGCCACTCGGACGGCTCGGGTCCGCCGTGCTGAGGTTGGAGCCCACGGTGGACGCCGCCCAGCAGAACATCTCCCTGGACGAGATGGACGCCTCGGTGGCCGCGTCCGAACTCGCCCTCGAGCGGGCCGGCTGGGCGACCCGCCTCGGGCTCGCCATCGTCGCCGGTGTCGTTCTCCTCGTGCTGGCCGCGGTCGCCCTCGCCGTCGCCGTGCGCCGCCGCACCCGGCGCCGTCCCGCTCCGGAACCGACCCCGGCCGCCGCACTCCCGTAGCCCGCCGGGAAACGGCGAGCGCCGCATACCCGCGATGGGGTATGCGGCGCTCGCGTCGGTCGGGTCAGTCGCCCGTGCCGGTGCCCGCCTCGACGAGAGGCAGGTCGTCCGGGACGCGTGGGCTGCCGACGAAGGTGAAGGTCGCCTCGGCGCCCTCCCCCTCGACGTCGACCGTGACGACGTCGCCGGGACGCAGCTCGTTGTAGAGGATCTTCTCGGACAGGGTGTCCTCGATCTCGCGCTGGATCGTGCGACGCAGCGGCCTGGCGCCGAGGACCGGGTCGTAGCCCTTCTTGGCCAGCAACGACTTGGCCGCCGGCTGCAGGACGATGCCCATGTCCTTGTCCTTGAGCCGCCTGCCGAGCTTGGCGATCTCGAGGTCGACGATCGTCTCGATCTCCTGCTGGGTCAGCTGCGGGAAGACGATGACGTCATCGACGCGGTTGAGGAACTCGGGACGGAAGTGCTGCTTGAGCTCGTCCTGGACCTTGGCCTTCATCCGCTCGTAGTCGGAGCGGGTGTCCGGCCCGGCCGAGAAGCCCATCGCGGCCTTGCTGATGTCTCGGGTGCCGAGGTTGGTCGTCATGATGATGACGGTGTTCTTGAAGTCGACCATCCGACCCTGGGAGTCGGTGAGGCGGCCGTCCTCGAGCACCTGGAGGAGGCTGTTGAAGATCTCCGGGTGGGCCTTCTCGACCTCGTCGAAGAGGACCACGGAGAACGGACGGCGCCGGACCTTCTCGGTGAGCTGGCCGCCCTCCTCGTAGCCGACGTATCCGGGCGGGCTGCCGAACAGTCGCGAGACGGTGTGCTTCTCGGAGTACTCGGACATGTCGAGCTGGATGAGCGCGTCCTCGTCCCCGAAGAGGAACTCGGCGAGCGTCTTGGCCAGCTCGGTCTTGCCGACACCGGTCGGGCCGGCGAAGATGAACGACCCACCGGGGCGGCGCGGGTCCTTCAGGCCGGCGCGGGTGCGCCGGATGGCCTGCGAGAGCGCCTTGATGGCGTCGTCCATGCCGACGATCCGCTTGTGCAGCTCGTCCTCCATGTGGAGCAGTCGGCTGGACTCCTCCTCGGTGAGCTTGAACACCGGGATGCCGGTCGAGGCGGCCAGCACCTCGGCGATGAGCTCCTCGTCGACCTCGGCGATGACGTCCATGTCGCCGGACTTCCACTCGGCCTCACGCTGCGCCTTCTCGTGGCGCAGTCGCTTCTCGTCGTCGCGCAGGCGAGCGGCCTTCTCGAAGTCCTGGCCGTCGATCGCGGCCTCCTTCTCGCGGACGACGTTCTGGATGCGGTCGTCGAACTCGCGCAGATCCGGCGGAGCGGTCATCCGGCGGATGCGCAGGCGCGCTCCCGCCTCGTCGATGAGGTCGATCGCCTTGTCCGGCAGGTGCCGGTCGTTGACGTAGCGGTCGGCCAGCGTGGCGGCGCTGACGAGGGCCGCGTCGGTGATCGAGACGCGGTGGTGCGCCTCGTAGCGGTCGCGCAGACCCTTGAGGATCTCGATGGTGTGGGCCAGCGTCGGCTCCATCACCTGGATCGGCTGGAACCGGCGCTCGAGCGCCGAGTCCTTCTCGATGTGCTTGCGGTACTCGTCCAGCGTCGTCGCACCGATCGTCTGCAGCTCGCCGCGGGCCAGCATCGGCTTCAGGATGCTCGCGGCGTCGATGGCGCCCTCGGCGGCACCCGCTCCGACGAGGGTGTGGATCTCGTCGATGAAGAGGATGATGTCGCCGCGCGTGCGGATCTCCTTGAGAACCTTCTTCAGGCGCTCCTCGAAGTCACCGCGGTAACGGCTTCCGGCGACGAGCGCGCCGAGGTCGAGGGTGTAGAGCTGCTTGTCCTTGAGGGTCTCGGGCACCTCGCCGCGGACGATGTCCTGCGACAGTCCCTCGACGACGGCGGTCTTGCCGACGCCGGGCTCGCCGATGAGGACGGGGTTGTTCTTGGTGCGGCGGGAGAGCACCTGCATGACCCGCTCGATCTCCTTCTCGCGACCGATGACGGGGTCGAGCTTGCCCTCGCGGGCCGCCTGGGTGAGGTTGCGGCCGAACTGGTCGAGCACGGTCGAGCCGGACGGAGTGCCCTCCTGCGCGCCGCCGGCGGTGACCCCGGCGGGCGGAGCGCCCTCCTTGCCCTGGTAGCCGGAGATGAGCTGGATGACCTGCTGACGGACCCGGTTGAGGTCGGCGCCGAGCTTGACGAGAACCTGGGCGGCGACGCCCTCCCCCTCGCGGATCAGGCCGAGGAGGATGTGCTCGGTCCCGATGTAGTTGTGGCCGAGCTGGAGCGCCTCGCGCAGCGAGAGCTCGAGGACCTTCTTGGCGCGGGGCGTGAACGGGATGTGACCGGTCGGCGCCTGCTGGCCCTGGCCGATGATCTCCTGGACCTGCTCGCGCACGGCCTCCAGCTTGATGTCGAGGCCCTCCAGGGCCTTGCTCGCAACGCCCTCCCCCTCGTGGATCAGCCCGAGCAGGATGTGCTCGGTCCCGATGTAGTTGTGGTTGAGAAGGCGTGCCTCGTCCTGGGCGAGGACGACCACGCGTCGGGCCCGGTCGGTGAACCGCTCGAACATTGCTTCACTCCTGACGTCTCGAGACCCTTCGATGCTACTTCGGTGAACGGACTACCCGACCACTCGTGTCATAACCGTGAGGGATCTGTGTCCTCCTGGGGTGCGGACCCCGCAGCGAGGACGACTGCCTGATGATCTGGACCGCGGCCTTCGGCGCCGCCGCGATGCGAACTGTCCCCTCAACGCCACCCACGGGGGATCTGTTCCCCGGTCGATGGGCCGCCGAGAGGCGGGTATGCGCGGCGCCGACCCGCGCATACCGTCACCTCGTCGCCGGTCGGCGGCGAGACATCACCCACGATGCTCGACCGCAGGTGCCCGGCGCCAGCGCTTTTCCCCGACAGCTCGACCCACGCAGCCGGAGATCCCCACCGCGCGGCCTGCTACAGCTCGGGAAGGGTGCGCTCGAGCAGAGTCGCGGCCTCCGCCTCGGTCAGCCCCTGGAAGGCCTGTCCGCCAGTGACGTCCGCGAGCCTGGTCAGCCCCTCGAGGTCGGTCTCGGGACCGTAACCGAGGGCCAGGATGCGCACCGGCCGCATGCCGTCGTAGAGGAGCCGGAGCTGGTCGAGGGTCTCGTCCTCGGTGAGCGTCCCGCTCGGGTGGTCGTTGCGACCGTCGGTCACGACCACGACGGCGTTGAGCCGGCCCCAGGCGTAGTTCTCCTGCGCCTCCTCGTAGGCGTCGAGCACGACCTGGAACAACGGGGTGTCGCCCACGGCCCTCGGTTGCAGTCCCGTGACGGCGGTCGTCAGCCGCTCCCGGTGGGTGGCTCCGGTCGACTGTGCGGACAGCGGCGCCATCGGCGCGAGGCGGTCGATCTCGGCCTCGTCGCCGTCCGTCGTGAAGGACCACAGCCCGAGCTCGGTGTCGGGTGAGGCCGAGGCGACGACCTGGACGACCGAGTCCCGGGCGAGGGCCGACTTCGGGACGGTGCCGTCCGGAAGCGGACGACGCATCGAGCCGGAGCGGTCGACGACGAGGAGGATGCGGGCCCGCCGACCCGCGACGGCCCAGGCGTCCAGCCCCGCGGTGACGCCGTCGGCCACGACCGCCTCTGCTTCGCGCGCCCGGGCGTCGACGCCGTACCCGTCCCGGTAGCGCTCGTCGAGCTCCCCACCGCCGGTGCGCAGGCCGAGGGCCGCGAAGGCCGCGGCGGCCTCCTCGCCGAGCAGTTCCGCACGCGCGACCTCGGCGGCGGCCGCCACGTCGTCAGCGGAGCCCTCCGCACTGTCCGACTCCTCGCCGGTGACGACGACAAGGGGGAAGTCGAGAGCCCCCAGCCGGGTGTCGTATGCGCTGCGCAGCGTGCCCTGCCGGTCACCGGACTCCTGGGTCCGGATGACGTCGAGCTCGGACGTCGGCATGACGTCGGCCACGTCCTCGAGCACCATCTGGGCGGGGCTGCGCCCCTGCGAGGCGGGCACGGACACCTTTGCGCTCATCGCCGCCACTGTCTGGGGGCTGGGGTCGCCCGACGTCGCGGCGAGCATCGCGGCCAGGGCTGGGGCGTCCGTTCGTGGGTCTCCGGAGGCGACGCGGACCGACCCGCCCTCCATCAGCTGCAGCCAGTCGGCCTCGGAGCCCGACCATCCCTCCCCGGGTTCTGCGTCGGCCGCCGCCGCGAGGACGACGGGGCTGCTCGCCAGGCTGACCGGGTCCTGCGCGACGCGCGCGGCACCGGCCTCGGTCGAGCGGGCCTGGGCGACCCACAGGGACGAGCTGGGGATCCACACGTCGGGGAGCGCGCCTCCGAGTCCCACCCCCTCCGGTCTGGCGACCGCGTCGGCCGTGACGTCGGAGGCCTGGGCCGAGACCCGGGCGTCGACACACTCGAGGTCCTCGAGCACGGTCGTCACGGTGCCCGACACCGCGGGGTCGGCGACGACGTCGAGCCGGATCGGCTCCTCGCACTCGAGCGGTTCCGCCGAGGCCGCCGCGACGTCGTCCGACGCGCTCGCGGCCGCGTCCCTCCCGGCAACCCAGGTGACGAGCACGCCGAGACCGACCACCGCGACGAGCGCGACGACGAGCAGGACGGCGACGAGCCGGGGGTCGCGGGTCGTCCGGGCCGAGGCGTGGCGGCCGCGTCGCGTGCTCTGGTCTGTCATGACCCACCACCTGCCGCGACGACGTCGGCGAAGGCGGCGCGCTGGGTGTCCTCGGCGTCACCCTCGAGTGTGGGCAGCTGGAAGGAACGGTCGAGCACGGTCCGGTCCGGGAAGATCAGTGAGTTGGCCGCGAGGTCGGGGTCGAGGGACTCCATGGCCTCCTGGGCGCCGACGACGGGACAGATGTAGTTGACCCAGGCCGCGACCGTGGCCGCGACGTCGGGGCGGTAGAAGTAGTCGGCGAGGAGTCGCGCGGCCTCCGACTGCACCGAGCCGGCCGGCACGAGGAGGTTGTCGGCCCAGATCACCAGCCCCTCCTCCGGGACGACGAACTTCAGGTAGGGGTTGTCGACCTGGGCCTGGAGGATGTCGCCGGACCACGCGAGCGAGGCGACGACCGAGCCGTCCTCCAGGGCGTCGAGGTACTCGTTGCCGTAGAAGCCGGCGAAGGTTCCCTGCTCCTGCAGCTCGGCGAGCCGGGCGATGCCGTCCGCGACGTCCGTCTCGGTCGCGGCGGGAAGGTTCACCCCGCTGGCGAGGAGGGCCATACCCACCGTGTCGCTGTAGTCCTTGAGCACCCCGACCCGGCCGCGCAGGTCCTCGCGGGTGAACAGCTCCGTGACCGACCCGATGGCGCGGTCCACCTCCCTGGCGTCGTAGGCGATCCCGGTCAGGCCCGCCTGCCAGGGGACGGAGTATGCCTGCTCGGGGTCCCACGCCGGTGCGGCGAGCGCGGGGATGATCCGGTCCGCGCTCTCACCGGGGCCGAACGGCTGCATGTGCCCGTCCTGCACGAGCCGCGCCGCCATCCACGTCGTGAGGGTGACGATGTCCGCCCCGATCGGCTCACCGGCCTCGAGGTCGGCGCGCACGGAGTCGACGTACTCGTCGTTGTCCTCGATGACCTCCTCGTAGGTCACCGGCACGCCGCTCTGCGCGGTGAAGGCGGCGAGCGTCGGCCGGCCGCCCTCCTCGTCCACGTCGATGTAGTCGGGCCAGGTCGCCCAGGTCAGCGCCCGCTGCTCACCCGTGGCCGTGGAGAAAGTCGGCGCGGGCGTCGTCGTGGTCGTCGTGCTCGAAGGGGGAGCCTCCGGGTCGCCGCTGCACGCGGCCAGGGCCGCGGCGGCGGCGCCGAGGACCGCGCGCCGTCCGACCCGCCGGACCCGTGGTGCCGGCGGGACGGATGGGCCTGCCGTGCGCCATGGGAAGGGTGTGCTCACGCGCACAGTCTTGCGGGGGCGGGCGTCCAGGGCAATGTTCAGTGGCGACCGTCTCAGCGGTTCGGTCCCCCGAGAGGCCTCAGCGCCGGCGCTGGCAGCGCCCACACCAGAAGAGGTTCCGGCCCGCCACCACCTGCGTTCGCACCTTCGATCCGCACACATGGCACGGCGCCCCTGCGCGTTTGTAGACGTAGTACTCCCGCGGGAACGGGCTGGCGCTCTCGTAGGCGGGACGCCGGCCGCGCTCGCCCTCGGCGGCGCCCTGCCAGCGCACCAGAGTCGGACGACGCGGCGGGTATGCGGTGGTCGCCTCTCCCGGCCCGCCCGCGTCCACCGGGAGCGGCTCGGGTTCCCCCTGCGCGGCTGCGAGGAGGTCCTGCGCCTGCTCCACCTGGTGCTCCATCGTGATGATCTGGCCGAAGGCGACCCCGAGTGGGAGGAGCGCGACGAGGTCGTCCCAGATGGCGCGGAAGGTCGCCGGCCGGATCTCCCGCGCGGGACGGAGCGGGTTGACCCGGTGCCGGAACAGGACCTCGGAGCGGTAGACGTTCCCCACGCCCGCGACGATCGACTGGTCCATGAGGGCCTCGGCGATCGTGCGGCCGGTCCGGGCCAGGCGCGCGATAGCACGCTCCGGGTCGTTGCCGTCGGTCCCGGCCCGCAGGGGATCGGGGCCGAGCCGGGCCACCGTGGCGTCGAGCTCCTCGGGCGTGACGATCTCGACGAGGGTGGCGCCTCGCAGGTCCGCCACGTGGGTCTCTCCCTCCAGGCGCAGCCGGACGGCCCCGACGGGTGGTGGGACGTGGTCGGGGCCGCCGTGCCGGCTCACGTCGAAAACCCCGATGAGCCCGAGGTGGACGTTGAGGATGACGTCATCGGCATAGGTGAGGAACAGGTGCTTGCCCCACGCGTCGACCCGCTCGAGGAACCGCCCGTCGAGGATCGCCGCGCCCTCGACGAACCGGCCCTGCGGGCTCGTGGCACGCGGGCGGGTGCCGGCGAAGGCCTCCTCGAGCGCGAGCGCGAGCCGGTGCAGCGTGTGACCTTCGGGCATGTGGGCAGGCTACGTGGTCGTGCGGGGACGGGATCGACCTCGGCTGGAGCGGCGGCTCGCTCTCAATGGCTCAGTCCTCGGCGGCTCAGTCTCCCTGCGGCTCGGTCCTGGGCGGCTCAGTCTCCCTGCGGCTCGGTCCCGCGGACCAGCGAGGCGAACAGCTCGACGTACTGCTCGAGGTGCCGGCCACCGAGGAAGTCGGCGAGCACTCTCTCCCGGGCGGCGCGGCCCAGCCGGGCGGCCAGATCGGGATCGCTGAGGACCCGGTCGAGTGCCTCGGCGAGCTCGCCGGGATCGTGTGGGTCGTCGATGAGCAGCCCGTCGCGTCCGTGGACGATCTGGCTCCGGATCCCGCCCACCTTGCTGGCGATGACCGGACGGCCCTTCCACATCGCCTCGGTGACGGTCAGGCCGAAACCCTCGACGAGGCTCTTCTGGACGACGACGTAGGCGTGCCGCTGCAGGGCGTTGACGATGAGCGCGTTGGCGTCGACGTCCTCCATCGGCACCGAGACCAGGTGCACCCGGCGCCGCAGCTCGGGATGCAGGGCCTGCCAGCGAATCCGGCACTCCTCGAGCACCTCGGCGCCCTCGGGGTCGTCGCTGACCCCGGCCGTCGCCGGGCCGGCGAGGACGAGATGGGTGTCGCCGTGCCGACCGGTCTGCGCGAGCCGGACGAAGCCGTCCATGACGCCGACCATGTCCTTGAGCCGGTCCCAGCGGCTCACCTGCACGATGAGGCGGGCGTCGAGCGGCGGAGGTTCGGAGTCGTCCTCGAGCAGGCCGGTGTGTCGCCACAGCGTGCCGGTGGACCCGTCCCGGCGGGTGAACTGAACGTCGCCGTCCGGGTCGGCCCCCGAGACGAGGGAGGCCTGGGCGAGGACCGCCTCCACGGTCTCGGGGTCGAGATCGGCGTTCTTGGCGGTGAAGGGGTCGATCGAGGGCGGGATGACGACGAGCCGACCAGGGGGCACCCAGTCTGGGGCGTACTCCGCCAGCGAGAACACGAACGACTCGCAGTCCTCCAGGTAGGGCTGCAGGAAGCCCCATGCCAGGTCGGTGCACTCGTTCGGTACCTCACGTCCCACGTGGCACCGCCAGACCACATGGACGTCCAGGTCCTGCAGCCCGGGCACGAGCCCCGCCGTCTGGGGGTCGTGGAGCATGACGATGTCACCGGGGCTGACGACCGTGCGCAGCGTCGTCAGGTTGTCGGCCAGCACCCTCTCGAAGACCTCGTGCTCCGCCGCACCGAGCGGACCGCCGTCGCCGGGCTCGCCGTGCAGAAGGTTGTGGATGCGCTTGGTGACGGTGAAGAACTCCGGCTCACCGTCGAGGACCAGCCAGCGATTCTCGATGCCGGCGCCGCGTCCGTAGGCGAGGAGCGTCTGCAGCATCTCCGCGACGCCGCCTCCCTGCGCGGTCGCGTTGACGTGCCAGATCACCCGATCACCGAACTCCGCCCGCGCCCGATCCGCCTCCTCCAACAGACTCCGGCCCTGGTCCGGCGGCAGGATGTCGACCAGTCGCTGTAGGGGTAGCGGCTCAACGGGGACGTTGCGCATACCACGAGTGTGCCCTACGGAGGGGACCGCGGGTCGGTCGGGTCGGGCGCGGCGCCCGCTCCTTCGTGGCTTCAGCTGGCCTTCCGGTCGGACGACTTCTTCGTCGCAGTCTTCTTCGTCGCAGTCTTCTTCGCCGCAGTCTTCTTCGCCGCAGTCTTCTTCGGCGCGGCTTCCTTCGTGCTCGTGTTCTTCGCGCTCGCCTTCGTGGCGACGGACGCGTCGGCGGCGGACTTCTTGGCCGGGCCCTTCTTCGTCGTCGATGACGACGTCCCCCCATCGGCCTCGGCCTCGTCGTCGTCGTCGACCGACACCTCGCCCCGCGCGGCCTTCGCGCGCTCGACGGAGCGGGCCAACGCAGCGAGCAGGTCGACCACCTCGCCGGTCTCCTCCACCGGCTCGGCCGAGACCGCGACCTCGCCGCCCTCGACCTTGGCCTTGACGAGCGCCTCGACGGCCTTGGCGTAGTCGTCCTCGTAGTCGTCGGGCTCGTAGTCGCCCGCGAGCTGGTCGATGAGCAGCCGCGCCATCTGCATCTCCTGGTCGCTGGCCTCGGCAGCGGAGTCGACGAAGGCGAAGTCGGGCGAGCGGATCTCGTCCGGCCAGAGCATGGTCTGCATGACGATGACCCCGTCCCGGACCCGCAGCACCGCCATCGTCATCCGCGTGCGGATCGAGACGGTGACGATGGCCATCCGGTTCTCGGACTCGAGCGCCTCACGGAGCAGGACGTACGGCTTGGTCGCCGACTTGTCGGGCTCCAGGTAGTACGACTTGTCCAGGAGCATGGGGTCGATCTGGTCGGCCGGGACGAACTTCTCGACGCTGATCTCCTTGGACGTCCGGCTCGGCAGGTCCTGGAAGTCCTCGTCGGTGAGGACGACCATGTCGCCGTCCTCGGTCTCGTACCCCTTGGCGATGTCGTCGTAGGCGACCTCCTCACCGTCGATCGAACAGACCCGGCGGTACCGGATCCGCCCGCCGTCCTCACGGTGCACCTGGCGGAACTGCACATCGTGGTTCTCCGTCGCCGAGTAGAGCCGCACAGGTACGTTGACCAGGCCGAAGCTCACGGCTCCCTTCCAGATCGCGCGCATGACGACAAGCATGCCCCGAGCCGGGGCTGAGAGGATAGCCCGCGTGTCCATCTCACCGATGCTGGCCACCCGGGCCGACCGCGTGCCGACCGGCCCGGGGTGGGTGCACGAGATCAAGTGGGACGGTATGCGCGTGCTGGCCGACATCCACGGCGGCCACCTCACGCTGACCTCGCGGCTGGGCAACGACGTGACCCCCGCATACCCGGAGCTGGCGCCCATCGCGGACCTGTACGACGACGCCCTCCTCGACGCGGAGATCGTCGCGTTCGACGGCGGACGGCCGAGCTTCGCCGCGCTCGCGGAGCGGATGCACGTCCGCAGCCCCCGCAAGGCGCTCGCCCTGAGCGCGACCCGCCCGGTCACACTCATGGTCTTCGACCTGCTCCGGCTGTTCGGGTCGGATCTGACGGCTCAGCCGTGGCGAGGGCGGCGTGAGCTGCTCGAGCGGCTCGAGATCGACGGCCGGCACTGGCAGGTGCCCCCGACCTATGACGACGGCGTCGAGCTGCACGCCGCCACCGCCGAGCAGGGCCTCGAGGGCGTCGTCAGCAAGCGTCGGGACAGTCCGTATGCCCCAGGTCGCCGATCGGCGGACTGGCTCAAGGTCCCGCACCGCAACCTCGTCAGCGCCGTCGTCGGAGGCTGGCGGCCGGAGACGGGCAGCTCCGGCGACGGGGACACCGCCCGGCTCGGCGCCGTCCTCGTCGGGGTCCCGGGGGCCGACGGGCTGCGCTTCATCGGGCGGGTCGGGTCCGGCCTGGCCGGGAAGGCGGGCATCGCGATGCGGACCGCCCTCGAGGGACTCGCGACCGATGCGAACCCCTTCCTCGAGGTCCCCCGCGAGGACGCGGTCGGCGCCAGATGGGTGCGGCCCGAGCTCGTCGTCGATGTCCGGGCGCTCGGTGAGTCGTCCGGGGGACGGCTCCGGCAGCCCAGCTACATCGGCATCCGGCCGGATCTGACGGCCGCCGATGTGATGGAGGTCGGCGATGCCTGAAGCACAGACCCAGCAGGTCACCGTCGACGGACGCCGGCTGAAGCTGTCCAGTCTCGACAAGGTCATGTACCCGGCGACCGAGACGACCAAGGGCGAGATCCTCGACTACTACGCCCGGATCTCCCCCTACCTGTTGCCGCTGCTGGCGGAGCGAGCCGTCACGAGGGTGCGCTACCCGCACGGAACGGCCGACCTCTCCTTCTTCGAGAAGAATCTGCCCTCGGGTGCGCCGAGCTGGATCGCGCATACCGATTTCGACGAGATGACCTATCCGTTCGTCCCCGACCTGGCGACGCTGACCTATCTCGTCAATCTCAATTCCCTCGAGTTCCACATCCCGCAATGGCGCGTCGGAGCCGACGGGAATCCGGTCAACCCCGACCGACTCGTCCTCGATCTCGACCCCGGAAAGCCCGCCGGCCTGCGGGAGTGTGCGCAGGTCGCACTCGTGTTGCGCGAACGGCTCGGCTCCTTGGGACTCGACCTCGTGCCGGTCACCTCGGGTAGCAAGGGAATGCAGCTGTACGCCTCACTCGGCGGCGATCTCTCCTCGGACCAGGTCCGGGACCTGTCCCAGCAGCTCGCCCAGGAGATGACGAAGAAGCATCCCGACCTCGTCCTGTGGAAGATGACGAAGTCGCTGCGTCCGGGAAAGGTCTTTCTCGACTGGAGCCAGAACGTCGCCGCGAAGACGACCATCGCCCCATACTCACTCCGGGGCCGGGACCTGCCGACCGTCGCCGCGCCGCGCACGTGGGACGAGATCGATGCAGGCGCCGGCGGCGGAGAGCTCGAGCAGATCATGTTCGACGACATGCTCGACCGGGTCGCCGAGGTCGGCGACCTCGCCGAGTCGCTGCACTAGCGGCGGGCCAGGCGGGGACACCCCGCACACGCGACGCAGCCGGGCAATGCGTAGATCAGGCAGCAGGAGGACCGGCGCGTCTCGCCGACGGTGAAGCGACCTCCTGCCATACGCACCGCTCTGGCGGCCTCAGCCCACATGTCCGCGACCATTCCGCGACGCTGCTGGCTGCTCATCGGACGGGTCGAGACATAGGCGCCCGCCAATGGTTCGGCGACAGCCCGGTACTCACGCTCAGCGAGGGCGAGCGACTCCTCGGGCCCCAGGCCCGCGAGGCTCTCGAGGTCACCCAGCTCGACGACGCGCGGGACGCCGTTGCGGGAGATCTCGAACGTGAGGTCGTCGAGCCGGCTCACGCGCATACCGAGTCCTGCGGCCCCCGCCGCCGAGTGCGCCGCAACCTGGAGCAGGTACTGCAGGACGAACACCCCACTCACCTGAGGCGCGGCATCCGGCCCGTACCAGACCCGGTGGTCGGCGAGCACGTGCTGCTGCCAGGCCCGGGGGTCGTCGTCGAGACAGGTCGGCAGCGGGTGGCCCTCCGAGCGGAAGCGCAACCAGGCGTGCCGGGCCGACATGACCGTGGCGGCCTCCCCCGCCTCGGGGGAGGCCGCCACGAGGCGGTGGGTGTCACCCATCGTCGCCCGCAGGCACGACTGGAGTCACGGCCCGATCAGGCGTGCGCCTTCGCGTACGCCTCCTTGACCTTGGCGCTGATCCGGCCGCGGTCGGCCACCTGGAAGCCGTTGTCGCGCGCCCACGCGCGGATGGCGTCGAGGTCCTCCTTGCCCGAGGCCGAGGTTGCGGCCGAGGACGTGCGCTTGCGGCCGCCGACGCGCGTCGCATGCGCGGTCCAGACCGCGAAGTCGTCACGGAGCCGCGCGGCGTTGGACTCGTTGAGGTCGATCTCGTAGCTCACGCCGTCGACGGCGAACGAGACGGTCTCGGCGCCCTCGGACCCGTCGAGGTCGTCGACGAGCATGGTGATAGTGCGTCGTGCCATGGGGGTATTTCTCCTGGTTAATACGGGGGCAGGTATTGAACACGCGCAAATGCCGGGGGCGGCACTATTGCAGAGCACACTCTATGTCCCTGGAATTCGTTTCCACAACTGTTTCCACAGTGTTCGGAAGGAACGTCAGGAAAGCATCAGCCAGAGAGCGCGATCCTGCGTCGAATGACGGCGCCTGTTCTCACGAAAGGTGATCGCCGCCGTCGCGCTCCTTCTCGGACTTCTCCCACTCCGCCTGAGCCTTGCGCTCATTCCGGTCGGCGTTGAAGATCAGCCGAACGATGACGTAGCAGACGCCGAGAAAACCGAGGAACGGCAGCAGGCCGGCGAACACCAGCCAGGCCTGGTTGACAAAATCGCCCATGATCGGTGCTTTCCTCAGGACTCGGGCTTCAGATGCGGATAGAGGATCGTCTCGCGCACACTCGCCCCCGTGAAGAGGCCGATGACCCGGTCCACGCCCATCCCGAGCCCGCCCATGGGTGGGGCGCCGTACTCCAGCGCCCGGAGGAAGTCCTCGTCGAGCTGCATCGCCTCGTGGTCGCCGTTCGCGGCCCGCAGGGACTGCTCTGTGAGGACCTCGCGCTGGACGACGGGGTCGATCAGCTCGGAGAACCCTGTGCCGCGCTCGACACCGCCGATGATGAGGTCCCAGGCCTCGATCAGACCCGGCTCGTCGCGGTGCGGGCGGGCCAGGGGCTGGGCGATCGCGGGGTAGTCGTAGAGGAAGGTCGGTTGCTGCAGTCCGGGCTCGACGACGTCGCCGAGGATCTCGAGCAGGATCCGATCCTTGTCCATCGTCGGCTCGAGCTCGACGCCGAGTCGCTCGGCGTGACCGCGCAGGGTTTCGGCGGAGGTCTCGAGGGTGACCGTCTCCCCCACGGCCTCGCTGACCGCGTCGTAGACCTTGAGCCAGCGCCAGTCACCGTCGAGGTCGATCACGACGGGGTTGCCGTCGTGGTCGTGGGTCTCGATCCGGCGGCTGCCGAGCGCGTCGGCGATACCCACGATGACGTCCTGGATGAGCCGGGCGATGGTCGTCTGGTCTCCGTAGGCCTGGTAGGCCTCGAGCATCGTGAACTCGGGGCTGTGGGTGGCGTCGACGCCCTCGTTGCGGAAGATCCGGCCCATCTCGTAGACCCGGTCCACACCCCCGACGACGGCCTTCTTCAGGTTGAGCTCCAGGGCGATCCGCAGCACCATCTCCTGGTCGAAGGCGTTCATATGCGTGCGGAACGGCCGCGCCGTCGCACCACCGTGGATGAGCTGGAGGATCGGTGTCTCGACCTCGACGTAGCCCTGGTCGTGGAGAACCCGACGGATCGTCGCGAGGGCGGTGGCCTTGAGCCGGACCATGTCACGCGCCTCCTGGCGCACGACGAGGTCGGCGTACCGCTGCCGGACCCGGGCCTCCTCCGAGAGGTGCTTGTGCAGCACCGGGAGCGGCCGCAGTGCCTTGCTCGCCATCGACCAGGAGGTCGCCATGATGCTCAGCTCGCCGCGCTTGCTGCTGATCACCCGGCCGGTGACGAAGACGTGGTCTCCGAGATCCACGAGCGACTTCCACTCGGCGAGTGCCTCCTCGCCGACCTCGGCCAGGCTCAGCATGACCTGCAGCCGGGTGCCGATGCCCTCCTGCAGCGTGCCGAAGGCGAGCTTGCCGGTGTTGCGGATGTACATCAGCCGCCCGGCGACCGTGACGACCTCGTCGGTCTCCTCGCCCGCCTGCAGATGGCCCCACCGCTCGCGGATCTCGGCGAGGGTGTGCGTGCGCGGGCTGACGACCGGATACGGCTGACGGTCCGCGGACAGGAGGCGTTCGCGCTTCTCGCGGCGGACCCGCATCTGCTCGGGTAGGTCGTCCTGGACTTCCGGGTGGCCCGCGGGCGGGGTTCCCGGGGAGGGGTCGCTGCCGGTGGGCGCGGCTGACTTCGTCACCGCAGAATCCTAGCCGCCGTGCTCCTGGACCAAGACCTCGCGGTGGCCGCAGGCCCCGGACCGCACGGGTCGGTCGGCCGGCGACCCTCGGTCAGGTCGATCGTCCCACCGTCACCCGGGCCGGTCCGTCGACTCGTCGGGCACGATATCGAGCGCGATGTCGAGGACCGGAGAGGAGTGGGTGAGGGCCCCGACGCTGAGATAGTCAACGCCGGTCATGGCGTATGCGCGGGCCACCTCGAGCGTCAGACCGCCGGTGGCCTCGAGCTCGACGTCCTCGTTCGTCGTCCGCACGGCCCGCACGGTCTCGGCCAGCTCCTCGGTGCTCATGTTGTCGAGGAGCAGGAAACGCGCCCCCGCGCGCACCGCCTCGAGGGCCTCCTCGGTCGTCGTGGCCTCGACCTCGACGGGGACGTCGGGGTAGGTGCGGCTGACCGCCTCGAACGCGGCCGTGATGCTCCCGGCGGCGAGCTTGTGGTTGTCCTTGATCATCGCGACGTCGTAGAGGCCCATCCGCTTGTTCCGTCCGCCGCCGGCGCGCACCGCGTACTTCTCGAGCGCGCGCAGGCCGGGGGTGGTCTTGCGAGTGTCGAGCACGATGCAGCCCGTCCCACCCAGGGCATCCGCCCAGCGGCGGGTGTGGGTCGCGACGCCGCTGCAGCGGCAGAGGAGGTTGAGCAACGTCCGCTCGCCCATGAGGATGACGCGCGTCGTCCCGCTGAGAGTGGCCAGCACGTCACCGCGACCGACGCCCTGGCCGTCGTCGACACATACCTGCACCTCGACAGCGGCGTCCCCGAGGCGTTCGGCCACGGACGTGAGGACGAGGTCGACCACGGACATCCCGGCGACGACACCCGGCGCCCGGGCCACGAGCTGCGCGGTGGCGGTCTGGCCGGCCGGGATCGTGGCGAGCGTGGTGACGTCGAGCGCACCCCCGTGGCCCAGATCCTCGTCGAGGGCGATGGCGACGAGCTCTCGGGCGCGGTCGACGGGGAAGTCTGCGTCGTGGGTCGTCATGGTCGGTGCTCCTTGTGCTCGGCCGTCTGGGCGTCGGCGGTGACCACGACCGCCTGGGTCGGCACGGGCGCGAACCAGGCCGCGAGGGTCCCGTCCGGCTCGCGGCGGGTGTGCAGGTGACCGCGCCATCCGGGTGAGCGGTCGGGGAAGTCGCTGCGGACGTGACCGCCGCGGGTCTCCTCCCGCAGCCTGGCGCAGAAGGTGAGCGCCTGACCGAGGTGGAGCAGGTTCGTCGTCTCCCACGTCCGCGGACCCGGCTGCGCCTCGGTCGGGGCCAGATCGGCATGCCGGTCCAGCTCGTCCGCGGTCGCAGCCAGCGAGTCCGCCGAGCGCACCGCGCCCGAGCCCGACGTCATCGCGGCCTGGATGTGCGGTCGATGGGCCGCATCGCACGCGTCGGCCTCGCCGTCCTGCGACGTCGGTGTCGTCGGCGCCAGCTCCCCCGCCGCCAAACGGGCCACGAGATCATCGGCGATGCGGTGGGCGAAGACCAGTCCCTCGAGCAGCGAGTTGGACGCGAGGCGGTTGGCGCCGTGGACGCCCGTGCACGAGACCTCCCCGCACGCATAGAGACCCGGAAGGCTGGTCCGGCCGTGCAGGTCGGTGCGCACCCCGCCGGAGGCGTAGTGCTGCGCCGGGGCGACCGGCACCAGGTCGACCGCGGGGTCGATGCCGTGCTCGCGCAGGCTCGCGACGATCCCCGGGAAGCGCTGCTGGAGGAAGGCGGCACCCAGGTGGCGACAGTCGAGGTAGACGTGGTCGGCGCCGGTCTGCGCCATCCGCGTGACGATGGCGCGCGAGACCACGTCGCGTGGCGCCAGGTCGCCCTGCGGGTGCAACGCCGGCATGAACCGCTCGCCGCGGACGTCGACGAGGAAGGCGCCCTCGCCGCGGACGGCTTCCGAGATCAGCGGCTGCTGACCGCTGGCTCCCGGCCCCAGCCAGAGCACCGTCGGGTGGAACTGGACGAACTCGAGGTCACCCATGACGGCACCGGCGCGCAGGCACATGGCCATGCCGTCACCGGTCGCGACCGAGGGGTTCGTGGTCGCGGAGTAGATCTGCCCGAGGCCGCCGCTCGCGAGAACGACCGCTCGGGCGTGCCCGGCTCCGATGCCGCTGATCTCCCCCTCGCCGATGACGTGCAGGGTGACCCCGCAGACCCGGCCGCCGCCGTCGGTCAGCAGGTCGACGACGAGCGCGTGTTCGATCACCTCGATGCCGGGGTCGGTCATGACCGCCCGCAGCTGGGCGATCAGGGCCCGGGAGATCTCGGCCCCGGTCGCGTCACCGCCGGCGTGGGCGATGCGGTCCGCGCCGTGTCCGCCCTCCCGGGTCAGTTTGATCCCTCCGGCGTCGTCGGTGTCGAACTGCGTTCCGAGAGAGATGAGCTCGCGCACGCGCGCCGGCCCCTCCTCGACGAGCGCCCGGACGGCATCCTCGTCGCACAACCCGACGCCGGCCACGAGCGTGTCGGAGAAGTGCGCCTCCGGGGAGTCCTCCGGGTCCAGCGCGGCGGCGATCCCGCCCTGCGCCCACTCGGTCGACCCCTCCGACAGGACGGTCTTGGTGACCAGCAGGACGCGGTCGACCCGCTCCCGCAGCTTCAGCGCCGCCGTGAGGCCGGCGATACCCGACCCGACGACGATGACGTCGGCGGTCGCGACCCACCCCGGGGGCGGAGCCACGAGCCGCTGCGGCAGGTGCGGCGCGGTGATCCCGGTGGGGACCGCATACGGCGCGCCGAAGTCGCTGACGTCCTTCATCACGCTCAGGGTCGCACGGCGGGAACGTCGGAGAACACCTCGAGCGCTCCCCCGCCCGGTCCGACGAGGACCGGCGCGTTGTCGATGAGGCGGGTCGTGCCCACCCGGCCCGCGACCGCGAGGAGCGCCTCCCCGCGGTACCACTCGGGCACGTCGTTGAGCGTGTGCGGATGGACGAGAACGAGATAGTCGATCAGCGCCAGCGGCTCACGGACGAGCACCGCGCGGGCGGCGCGTCGGATCGCCGAGGGACCCTCCGGGGCCGCCTCCGCCCCGGCCCGCAGTGCCCGGGAGAGGCAGAGGGCGGTCTCCCGGTCGGCCTCGGTGAGGTAGGTGTTGCGCGAGCTCATCGCCAGGCCGTCGGACTCGCGGACGGTCGCGACGGAGACGATCTCGACCGGGAAGTCGAGGTCCTGGGCCATCCGGCGGATGAGGAGCAGCTGCTGGGCGTCCTTCTGGCCGAAGAAGGCACAGTCGGCTCCGGTGAGGTGGAGCAGCTTGCCGACGACCGTGAGCACTCCGTCGAAGTGCCCGGGTCGCGACTGGCCCTCCAGCACGTCGCCCAGGGGCCCGGCCGAGATGCGCACGCCCGGGTCGCCGTCGGGGTAGATGACGTCCGGGGTCGGCGCGAAGACGAGGTCGACCCCCTCACGGGTGCAGATCTCCATGTCGGCGTCGAACGTCCGCGGATAGCGCGAGAGGTCCTCCTTGGGCCCGAACTGCAGCGGATTGAGGAAGATCGTGACGATGACGTGCTCGGCGCGCTCCCGCGCCGTGCGGATCAGGGTCGCGTGCCCGTCGTGCAGCGCGCCCATCGTCATGACGACGGCGACCCGCCCGCCGTCCAGCCCTTCCCTGCCATCCCGCAGCTCGATGCGCGTGCGCGCGACGACGGGGGTGTTCGGTGTCATCAGGACTCCTGTCCGGGTCGGTCGGGTGCGGCGAGCAGGTCGAGCAGGGGTGCCGCGAGGTCGGCGCGCAGCCGACCGTCCTCCACGGCGCGCGCCGCCGTCGCCGTGGCGAGGGCGCGGTAGGTCGTCAGGACGTCGGGCACCCGCTCGGCGAGCACGTCGAGGTGCGTCGCCACGGTGCCCACGTCACCGCGCGCGACGGGACCGGTGAGCGCGCCCTCCCGCAGCCGGAGCGCGTTGTCGAGCGCCGCATACAGCAGCGGGCGGAGGACGTGTGCGGGCGACTCGACCCCGGCGTGGTCGAGGATCTGCATGGCCTGGGCGGTCAGCGTGACGAGATGGTTGCTCCCGTGCGCGAGGGCGCAGTGGTAGGCGACGCGGTCCGCCTCCGCGATCGTCACCGGCTCGGCGCCCATGTCGAGGACCAGCGCTGCGGCGATGGGCAGGATGCGGTCGTCGGCGGTGACGCCGAAGCAGCACTCGTGCAGCCGATCCAGGTCCAGGGCCGTGCCCGTGAAGGTCATCGCCGGGTGCAGCGCGAGCGGGAAGGCGTGGTGCCGGCGAACCGGGTCGAGGACCGCGGCACCGTGTCGACCCGAGGTGTGCGCGACGATCTGTCCGGCCTGCCAGGCCCCCGTCGTCGACAGCCCCTGCGCGAGGTCGGCGAGCGCGTCGTCGGGCACGGCGAGGAGGACGAGCTCGGCCTCGGCGACGACCTCGGGGACGGTCCGGACCGGCACGCCGGGAAGGAGGGCCTCGGCACGTTCGAGGGAGGCCTGGCTGACCGCGCTGACGGCTCGGAGATCGTGGCCGGCGCGGGCCAGCGCGGCTCCGAGCACGGCGCCGACCTTGCCGGCTCCCACCACGCCGACCCGGAGGCGGGCGGGGTGCGCGGGACCCTGCGGGTCCGGGGAGACGCTCACGGACGGCGACCATACCGCATGGCCCGCTGGTGCCGGCCAGCCCTCTCCTGACAAGCGAACTTGACACATGACAAGCACGCTTGACAGGCTCGAGTTCATGCAGACACTCACCACGCTCACCTGGTTCAACAAGATCGGCCTCGCGATCCTCGCCGTGGGCATCCCCTACCTCGTCGTGCAGCAGGAGTGGATCGGCGCAGTGGCCTGGACCGTCGCGCTCGCCTATCTCGCCATCTCGGTCCGACGCTCGGTCACGGCCCGCGCCGACGACCGCGAACGCGTCGCCGCCGCTCAGCCCTATGACGAGCGAGACGCCGCCGCGATGCGCTCGGCGTTCTCGGTCGTCGGTCAGGTCGCCTTCCTCGGACAGGTCGCCATCGTCATCTGGTACATGGGGCAGCCCGTCGACGAACGCATCCTCATCGAGTCCGCCAAGGTCGTCGTCCTCGCGGTGGTCCTCGGTTTCGCGAACCGCGCAGCGCTGCAGCGGGCGTGATGGAGGTGGATACCACCCTCCCCAGCCTCCGATCCGAGCGCGGCCTGTCCCAGGCCGCGCTCGGCCAGGCCCTCGGCGTCTCCCGCCAGACGATCAACTCCATCGAGGTCGGCAAGTACGACCCCTCACTCCCCCTCGCCATCCGGATCGCCCGCTACTTCGACCGCACGGTCGAGGAGGTCTTCATCCTTCCGGAGGACGCATGAGCTCCGCGCTGCCCTGGCGGTCCGCCTGGCACGAGGCGCTCTACGGCACGGCCGGCTTCTACCGCACCGGGCGTCCGCACGCGCACTTCTCGACGGCCACGTCGCCCGGTCTCGTCGAGGTGCTCGCCGAGGCCGTCGTCGCACTGGCCCGCAACGAGGGTCTGACCGGCGTCGTCGACGTCGCCGCCGGCGGTGGCGAGCTCGCGACGGCGGTATGCGCGCTCGCCCCCGACCTGGACCTCACCTGCGTCGAGGTGCGGCCCCGCCCGGCAGGGCTGCCCGGCCAGTTGCGCTGGGTGCGCTCCCCCGGGGGAGCGGCACTTCCCGACGACCTGGGTGTCCTCCGCGACGTTCTCGTCATCGCGCACGAGTGGCTCGACAACGTGCCGTGCGCCGTGGCTGAGCGCACCCGGGGCTCTCGCCACGGAGCCCTACGGGAGGTGTTCGTCACCACGGCCGGTATCGAGAGTCCCGGCCCCGAGGTCGAGCCGGTGGATCGCGTCTGGGCGGAACGCTGGTGGCCGGTGGGGTCGCGCGTCGAGGTCGGCAGAGCGCGCGACGAGGCGTGGGCCGATCTGCTGTCCCGGGTCGGCCGCGGCCTCGTCGTCGCGGTCGACTACGGGCACACGACCGCAGCCCGGCCGGAGACGGGGACACTCACCGGGTACCGGGGCGGGGACGTCGTGGCGCCGGTGCCCGACGGCTCCTGCGACCTCACCGCCCACGTCGCGGTCGACAGCCTCCGCCACGACCGGATCGTGCGACAGCGCGACCTGTTCGCCGAGCTCGGGCTGACCGGCACCGCACTCGAGCCGCGGCTCGCGCACGAGGCGCCCGCCGCATACCTCCAGGCGCTGGCGCGACGCTCGGCCGTGACCGCCCTGCGCGACCCGGCCGGCCTCGGTGCCTTCTGGTGGGTCTTGGCCCGCCGGCCGTGAGGACGCATGCTCCGTCGTGCGACGACGGCAATTGCGCCGGTCTCACGACGGGACATCGGTCCTCCGGCGGAGCAAGGTCGCCTCAGCCGGCGTCGTGCGCGGCGCCTCCGATGTCGCACGGCATGACGATGAGGGTGCGGGGCTCGGGCACGTCCGGCTCGTCGAGGTAGCTCTCCCACGGCGCGTCCGTGCTCGCGTACCCCCGCTCCGCCATCCACGCCTCGGCCTGCTGCCACGTCACCGCGACGCTGTCGTACGAGCCGCGGTGCATGACCTGCACTGCCCGCCCGCCCGGCAGACGACCCGACTCCACCCCTGACCCCTCGACCGGACCGTCGACGGGGAAGCCCGCCACGATGTCCCAGCCCGAGTCCGGCACCGGCCGGTACCGCGCGAAGGGTGGGCCGACGACATGACTCTCGCTGGCCGCGACGGCACCCATGACCGCCCCGAACGCTCTGCCGAGAAAGTCCGCGATCCCGTCGTGGGGCACTCGGTCACGCACGACCGCGGTCCGTTGCTCCTCCAGCTCCACCAGGGTCACTTCGTCGTCCATGTCCCCACTGTCCCGCTCGCCTGCCGCGCTGTCGAGATCGGGTGGGGCAGACTTGCACCGTGACCTCCGACACCCGGCGACGCGCCCTCGACGTCGGGGTCGGTGCGGGCGGACTCGCCACGGCCGACATGATCCTCAACATCGGCCCTCAGCACCCCGCGACACACGGGGTCCTGCGGCTGCGGATCGTTCTCGACGGGGAGCGGATCGTCAGCGCCGACCCGGTCATCGGGTACATGCACCGAGGCGCCGAGAAGCTCTTCGAGGTCCGCGACTACCGGCAGATCATCGTCCTGGCCAACCGGCACGACTGGCTCTCGGCGTTCGGCAACGAGCTCGGCGTGGTCCTGGCCGTCGAGCACATGCTGGGCATGGAGATACCCGAGCGGGCGACGTGGGCACGCACCCTGCTCGCCGAGCTCAACCGCGTCCTGTCCCACTTGATGTTCCTCGGCTCCTATCCGCTGGAGCTCGGTGCCATCACTCCGATGTTCTACGCGTTCCGAGAGCGGGAGGAGCTCCAGGCCGTCCTCGAGGAGGCCTCGGGCGGACGAATGCACTACATGTTCAACCGGGTCGGCGGCCTCAAGGAGGACCTGCCGGCCGGCTGGCTGGGCCGGGTCCGCGAGGCGGTCACCGAGGTGCGACGCCGGCTTCCCGACATCGAGTCCATGCTCGTCGGCAACCCCATCCTGCGGGCCCGGACCGAAGGCGTCGGGAGGCTCTCGCCCGAGCTGGTCCACGCATACGGCGTCTCCGGCCCGATCGCCCGGGCGAGCGGGGTGGACGTCGACCTGCGCCGCGACGCCCCCTATCTCGCCTACGCGGAGCTGTATGCGCAGGGCGGCCCGGGCCGCGTCGTCACCCGCATCTCGGGAGACTCCCTGGCCCGGCTCGAGGTGCTGCTCGAGCAGGTCCACGTCTCGCTCGACCTCGCCGAAGCCTGTCTGGACCGGCTCGGGTCGCTGCCGCAGGGGCCGGTCAACCAGCGGCTCCCGAAGGTGCTCAAGGTGCCCGAGGGCGAGACCTACGTCGCGACCGAGAACCCGCTCGGCTTCAACGGGTACTTCCTCGTCTCCCGCGGTGAGAAGACCCCGTGGCGGCTCAAGCTGCGCTCGGCGTCCTTCAGCAACGTCCAGGTGCTGCGGGAGATCCTGCCCGGCTGCCTGGTCGCCGACATGGTCTCGGTGCTCGGGTCGATGTTCTTCGTCGTCGGCGACGTCGACAAGTAGACCTCGTCGACCCACTCCCGCGACGGACGGTTGCGCGGTGGCCATCGGGGGATTCGCCACCGCCACACCGTCCGTCGCGGGTCCGAGTCGGACTCAGCCGGAGAGGCTCAGCCGGAGAGGCTCAGCCGGAGAGGCTCAGCCGGAGAGGCTCAGGCGGTGCGGCGCAAGACGCTGACCGCGAAGTCGGCGTCGTCGTGCCACGGACGCAGGTCCCACGTGGCGAACCGGTGCTCGAGCCGCAGTCCAGCGGACGGCGCGGCCGCGTCGAGGTCGGCGGGGGTGAAGCCGCGGTCGAGGCGGCATCCGACGACGACGAAACCATCGGCGCGCACGTGGCCGGCCACGCGCCGCACCGCCTCGGCACGGTGCTCCTCGCCGATGAAGTCCACGACGTTGCCGGCGACGAGGGCTCCGTCGAAGGGCTCGGCCGCACCCTGCTCGGCGAGGTCGAGGGTCGCGAGGTCGCCGACCAACCACGTCGCCCCGGGGTGGTCCTCGCGGGCCGCGGCGATGAGGGCGGGGTCGATGTCGACGCCGACGACCCGGTGCCCGAGTCGGGCGAGGTGCCCGCCGTGACGACCGGGTCCGCAGCCGGCGTCGAGCAGACGCGCGCCGCGCGGCGCGAGGACGTCGACCAGCCGCGACTCACCCTGCAGGTCGGCGCCTTCGGCGGCCATCATCCGGAACCGCTCGATGTACCAGCGAGAGTGCTCGGGGTCGTGCAGTCCTGGCCAGCTCGAGGTGTCCATGCCTCAGCCTTGCACGGCCCCGTCGAGGTCGGAGCCGTCGTCACGCTCGTCGGAGCCGCCGCGAGCATCTCGGCCTCCCGGTGGCAGTCGGCACCAGTGCTGTGCGACCAGACCGGCGATCGCGAGGACGACGCCGGAGGCGATGAGGACGAGCAGCGGGACGATCTGCCGCCCGTAGGGCGTGAGGTCGCGGTCCGGAAGGAGGATCGCGAGATGGCCGAGGAACCAGCCGGCGACGGCGGCGCCGGTCAGCGCCCCGGCCTGGGACAGGCTGAGGATCCGGGCGGCGCGCAGGCCGGAGAGTGAACGGCGCGCGCGGCCCCGCTGGTACTGGCGAACCTGCCAGCCGCCCCACAGGACGAGCCCGGCGAGGACGAGGACGACCACGGCGGTCAGCCACGCGGGCGACGGGAGCAGTCGCCCGGTCCGCGTGAAGAGATGCCAGACGACGGCCGACACGAGGGTCGTGCCGGTCAGCACGGTGACCACGTGCCGCGGCCGCAGCCCGTGGCTCAGCATCCGGCGCACCCACCGGCGCCGCAGACCCCGCCGGCTGCACCGGCGTCCGGCTCCTCCGCTGCGCGCACTCCGCTCGTGTCGAGCCCGCCGAGGAGCTCGTCGACCGGGTGGACGGCTCCGCCGACGCGGAGCGCGGCGGCCGGGTCGGCGTCGAGCCACGGCAGGAGCACGAACGCCCGCTCGTGAGCGCGCGGGTGCGGAAGGGTCAGACGTTCGGCGTCGCTCACGATGTCGGTGCCCGTGTCCGGGTCGCCGTACTGGACGAGGTCGAGGTCGAGCGTGCGCGGCCCCCAGCGGACGTCCCGGACCCGGCCCGCGGCGGCCTCGATGGCGTGCAGCCTCGACAGGACAGTCGTCGGTGAGAGCCGGGTGAGGCCGACGGCGACGGCGTTGAGGTAGTCGGGCTGGTCCGGGCCGCCGACCGGGTCGGTCTCGACGTAGTCCGACACGACGACGGGGCCGGCACAGACCCGCTCGGCGAGCTCGAGCTCGGCGAAGGAGAGGGTGGAGTACCGGTCACCGAGGTTGGTCCCCAGCGCGATCACGACGGGGACGGCCGGACGCTCCCGGCGCACCCGCACCGTCACGTCGCCGAAGGCGACGCCGACCGGAGCCTGCGGCTTGTGCACGGTGACCGTGACGGCGTCCACGAGGAGCCGGCCTCCGTCGTCGGCGAGGACGTCCTCGGCGATGACCGAGGCGAGTCGCTCGATGAGGTCGAACGATTCCCCCTCGATCCGCGCGACGGCGAGCGCCGCCAGGTGCGCGTAGTTCACGGTGTCGGCCAGGTCGTCGCTCGATCCGGCGGCCGCGAGGTCGGCGTCGACCGCGATGTCGACGACGAAGTCCTGGCCGTCGCGCCGCTCCTCGGCGAAGACCCCGTGGAACCCGCGAGCGCGGATTCCGGTGATCTCGACGAGGTCGCTGGTGGTCTCTGCCATGTCAGTCCTCCGCCCGGCGTGCGGGCGTTGCCGCGGACGCCTCGCGTGCGGCCCGCAGGGCCTGCGCGACGTCGAGCGCGTCGACGGTCGAGGGCACGTCGTGGACGCGCACCCCCCACACCCCGAAGTCACTGAGGTATGCGCTGGTCACGGCGGTCGCGACGTCTCGCTCCCGCGGGGGTCGGGGGTGTCCCTCGGGCCGCCCGACGGCGCCGAGGAAGCCCTTGCGGCTCGTACCGACGATGACGCGGTGCCCCAGGGCCATGAGCGTCGGAAGGGTGGCGATGAGTCGCCAGTTGTGCTCGAAGCTCTTGGCGAAGCCGAGGCCCGGGTCGAGGATGATCCGCTCGGCGGGGACTCCGGCTGCCGTGAACGCACCGACCCGGTCGGACAGCTCCGCGATGACGTCCGCGGTCACGTCGCCGTAGACGGCGCGCTGCTGCATGTCGGCGCTGTGGCCCCGCCAGTGCATGACGATGACGTCGCATCCGGACCCGGCCGCCTCGGCCGCAACGGATGCCATGTCCGGGTCGGCGAGGCCGCCGCTGACGTCGTTGATGTATGCGGCGCCCGCCGCGACCGCCCGCCGCGCCACCTCGGCGCGCATCGTGTCGACGGAGACGGTGAGCCCCGCGCGGGCCAGCGCCTCGATGACCGGGAGGGTGCGATGGAGCTCGTCCTCGAGAGCGACCCGACCGGCCCCCGGGCGCGTGGACTCCCCGCCCACGTCGATGATGTCGGCACCCGAGTCCGCGAGCTCGCGAGCGTGGGCGACGGCGGCGTCCGGGTCCAGCCAGAGCCCTCCGTCGCTGAAGGAGTCCGGCGTGACGTTGAGCACGCCCATGACGAGAGGGCGGGTCATCACCGGCGCCTCACCCGCGCTTGCCACCGAGCAGGAGTGACATCGCCTCGGATCTGGTGGCGGGGTTGCGCAGCTGGCCGCGGACGGCCGACGTGATAGTGCGGGATCCGGGCTTGCGCACGCCGCGCATGGACATGCACAGGTGCTCGGCCTCGACGACGACGATGACGCCCTGGGCGTCGAGATGGCTGACGAGCGCGTCAGCGATCTGGGTCGTGATCCGCTCCTGGACCTGGGGTCTGCGGGCGAAGACGTCGACGAGCCGGGCGAGCTTGGACAGACCGGTCACCCGACCGTCCAGGGCGGGGATGTAGCCGATGTGGGCCTCTCCGTGGAACGGCAGCAGGTGGTGCTCGCAGACGGAGTACACCGGGATGTCGCGCACGATGACCATCTCGTCGTGGTCGATCTCGAAGGTCCGCGAGAGCACGTCGGCGGCCTCGAGGCGCAGGCCGGCGTACATCTCGACAGCGGCGCGAGCCACCCGGGCCGGGGTCTCGACCAGGCCCTCGCGGTCCGGATCCTCACCGATGGCCAGGAGGAACTCGCGCACCGCCGCCTCGGCGCGCCCGAGGTCGACCTCGGGAACCCGGGTGCGGGCCCCGTCGAGATCGGCGGCCGCGGTGTCGGTCCGCAGCTCGAGGGCGTCAGTGCCCACGCGGGTCGACCTGTCCGCCCTCGGGCACCTGGACGACCTCGGCGGGCGGCTGCTCGGGCGGCGGCGCGGCGCCGTTCCTGGCCGCCTGCTCGATGCGCTCCTCGACGGCCGGGTCACCCTGGTTGACGGTGGCACCCACCGGCGCACCGGCGTGTCCGTTGAGGGCTGCCTGCTCGGCCGGGGTGAGCACCGGCGGACGGTCCGAGTGCACGCGCAGGTCGCTGGACAGCCACGTCGGCCGATGCGGGCGCTTGCGGACGTCGGCGAAGATCTCGGCGAGCTCCGCGGCGTTCAAGGTCTCGTGCTCGAGGAGGTCGAGGACGAGGCGGTCGAGGAGGTCGCGGTTGTCGTTGATGACGTGCCAGGCCTCGTCGTGGGCGTCGTCGATGAGCCGACGGACCTCCTCGTCGACGACCGCCGCGATCTCCTCGCTGTAGTCGCGCTGGTGGCCCATGTCGCGGCCGAGGAAGACCTCGCCCTGGCTCTGCCCGAGCTTGATCGCCCCGACGCGCTCGCTCATGCCGAACTCGGTGACCATCTTGCGCGCCAGAGCGGTGGCCTTCTCGATGTCGTTCGCCGCACCGGTCGTCGGGTCGTGGAAGATGATCTCCTCGGCGACCCGACCGCCCAGGGCGTAGGCGAGCTGGTCGAGGATCTCGTTACGGGTCGTGGAGTACTTGTCGTCGACCGGCATGACCATCGTGTAGCCGAGGGCCCGCCCACGCGGCAGGATCGTCACCTTCGTCACCGGGTCGGTGTGGTTCATGGCCGCTGCCACGAGCGCGTGTCCGCCCTCGTGGTAGGCCGTGATCTTGCGTTCCTTGGCCGACATGATCCGGGTGCGCTTCTGCGGGCCGGCGATGACGCGGTCGATCGCCTCGTCGAGCATGTCGTTGTCGATGAGCTGTTTGTCCGAGCGTGCGGTGAGCAGCGCCGCCTCGTTGAGGACGTTGGCGAGGTCGGCACCGGTGAACCCGGGAGTGCGGCGGGCGACGGCGAGCAGGTCCACACCGGGCGCCATCGGCTTGCCCGCGGAGTGCACCTGGAGGATCCGGTGTCGGCCGATCATGTCGGGGTTCTCGACCGCGATCTGCCGGTCGAAGCGTCCGGGGCGGAGGAGGGCCGGGTCGAGGATGTCGGGCCGGTTGGTGGCGGCGATGAGGATGACGTTGGTCTTGACGTCGAAGCCGTCCATCTCGACGAGCAGCTGGTTGAGGGTCTGCTCGCGCTCGTCGTGGCCGCCGCCGAGACCGGCGCCCCGGTGCCGGCCGACGGCGTCGATCTCGTCGACGAAGACGATGGCGGGGGCGTTGGCCTTGGCCTGCTCGAACAGGTCACGCACGCGAGAGGCACCCACGCCGACGAACATCTCGACGAAGTCCGAACCGGAGATCGAGTAGAAGGGCACGCCCGCCTCCCCGGCGACGGCCCGCGCGAGAAGGGTCTTGCCGGTGCCGGGCTGGCCGTAGAGCAGGACGCCCTTGGGGATCTTGGCGCCGACGGCGAGGAACTTGGCCGGCTCGCGGAGGAACTCGACGATCTCGTGGAGCTCCTCGACGGCCTCGTCGGCGCCGGCGACGTCGGCGAAGGTGACCTTCGGGGTGTCCTTCGTGGCGAGCTTGGCCCGGGACTTGCCGAACTGCATGACCCGGCCGCCGCCGCCCTGGGCCTGGCTCATGAGGAACCAGAACAGCAGGACGAGCAGGATGATCGGCGCGAACGTCATGAAGAACGTCCAGAAGGCCGACGAGCGCTCGATCGTGTCGTTGTAGCCGCCCTCCCCGACGTTCTCGTCGACGAGCGCGACGATCTCCTCGGCACGGGCGTCGACGAACTCGGTGCGCACCTGCGTCGCGTCGGAGACCGACCCATCGGGGCTCGAGTAGGCCTGGCCTTCCTTGAGGTCGAGGTCGAGGACGTTCTCGGAGGTCAGCTGGGCCTTCTCGACGTGTCCGTCCGTGATGAGCTGGACGGCCTGGTTGGTGTCGATCCGCGCGTAGCCACCGCTGCCGTCGACCGAGAACATCGCGAAGGCGATCGCGACGGCGACAAACAGCCAGAACAGTGGCGTGCGGAAGATGCGCTTGGCGTTCATACGTGTGTCGTGCCGGGCTCGTTCGAGCCCGTCCTCTCTGCAGACGGTACTGACCGGGTGGTCGCTTGGACAACGCTACCGGGGTGCGGTGTGTTCCACCGACTCCGTCCGCCGCCCTCATCGGCTCTCGCTCTTCCCTACCCGCCGCCCCACACTCCCACCCACTCGCAGCGATCCGCGGCCTTCGCGCCCACCCGCGGCGCAATATCACCCCTGCTCGGCTGCAGCGCCGCGGCTCGGCGACAAGACCGCTGCTCGATCGGCCGTGGCGCCGACGACGTCCGCTGTGGTTGTGGATGACGTCGGACCCGAAACTCCCCGATGCGCTGGAATCGACTCCATGTCCGAGGCAGCCACCCCCTTCGACCCGACACTCCTGCGCGCAGCCGCCGACCTGCAGAGGCTCGGCATCGACCCCGGCCGCGAGCGGTGGCATCGGATCCGGCGCGGGGTGTGGCTGCCTCAGGACATCTGGCGCAACCTCTCGATCGACCGGCGCTATGAGGCTCTGGTGTTCGCCACTGTGATGACCTGTCGGGACCAGGAGTCCGTCGTGCTGAGCGAGCACGCGGCCGCCGTGCTGTGGGGGCTCCCCTCGATGGAGCCGTGGCCGGATCGGATCCACGTGCTCGTTCCGGACGGGGTGTCCGGACCATCGCGGCACGTTCGTTCCAGGCCCGGCGCCCCGGTCGTCCCCGTCTCGGTGCGGGGGGTTTTGGTCACACCCGTGGCCCGCACCGTCATCGACCTGGCCCGCTGGGCCAGCCTCGACACCGCGGTCGCCGCCGCGGACCACGCCCTACGCGTCGGCCTCTGCTCGCGGTCTCAGCTGGAGTCCGAGGCCACGGCCCTACCGAAGGGTGCGCGGGGCAGAGCCACCGCGCGGCTCGTCGTCGACCTCGCCGACGGCCTGAGTGGTTCACCCGGCGAGAGCCTCTCCCGCGTCCAGATGTTTCGCGCGAACCTCCCGCGTCCTCAGCTCCAGCAGCCGTATCGCGACGCCATGGGCGCCATCGGATACGTCGACTTCGACTTCGCGGACGTTATCGGCGAGTTCGACGGCAAGCTGAAGTACCGCGTCCCGGAGGGCGCCAGTCCCGCCGAAGCCGGGGAGATCGTCTGGCGGGAGAAGAAGCGAGAGGACCGGCTGCGGCGGCACAAGCCGGTCGCACGGTGGGTGTGGAGCGTCGCGCGCGACACCGCCGCACTGGCACGACTGCTCATCGACCACGGGGTCCGACCTCAGCCGCGATCCACCTGGATCGACCTGGGGGCGCGTTGCCCCCGGTCATGAGCTGCGGCGCCCGTTCACGAGCCGCGGCGGCTCAGCCGAGCAGCGGCGGTTCCAGCCACTGCGGCGCAATATGGGCTCGGCTCGCCTGGAGCTCCGCGGCTCGGCGCAAACGCCGGCGCCTTCTCAGCTGTAGACGTGCGGGGCGAGCGTGCCGATGTCGCGGAGCCCGCGGTACTGCTCGGCGTAGTCGAGGCCGTAGCCGACGACGAACTCGTTCGGGATGTCGAAGCCGACCCACCGGCAGTCGATCTGCACCTTGGCGGCCTCCGGCTTGCGCAGGAGAGTGCAGATCTCGACGGACGCGGGCTGCCGGGACTCGAGGTTGGCCCGGATCCAGGACAGCGTGAGCCCGGAGTCGACGATGTCCTCGACGATCAGGACGTGCCGCCCGGAGATATCGGCGTCGAGGTCCTTGAGGATGCGCACGACGCCGCTGCTCTTGGTGCCGGAGCCGTACGACGAGACCGCCATCCAGTCGACCGGCGCCGAGAACGGCAGGTGGCGCATCAGGTCGGCCATCACCATGATCGCCCCCTTGAGGACACCGACGAGCAGGACGTCCTTGCCCTCGTAGGCCTCGGCGATCTCGGTGGCGAGCTCGGCGAGCCGGTCCTGGATCTGGTCGTCGGAGAGGAGGACCTTCTCGAGGTCCCGGCCCATCGCTGCGCTGTCCACCCGCCCTATTCAACCGGACCGGGCCGCTCGACGCGCACCCTGGTCCCGCGGCGGGCGACCCGCAGGTCTCCGGGCAGGTGCAGCGGGCCCTGTCCCCTCCAGTGCGTGAGCAGTCGGTCACAGGCGTCGGTATGCGCGGCTCCCGTCCGTCCCGCCGGCGCACCGGCCTCGAGGAGCAGCACGCGCCAGACCCGGGTGCGCAGCGGGGCGGGGATCGCGGCGAACGTGGCGACGTCGTGGTCCGGGCCCGGTCCGAGGCCTCGGCGGGCGTCCCCGGCCAGCGCGTCGAGAAGGTCCGCGTCGGCGCGGAGCTGGTCAGCGCTGCGCGCGAGGGCCGAAGCGACCCCGGGGCCGAGTTCGCGCTCCAGGTCCGCGACGGCCCGTCGGGCCCGGACCCGGGTGAACTCCGGGTCGGCGTTCATCGGGTCGTCCCAGACCTGAAGACCCTCCGCTGCGCACGCCTCCCGCGTCTGCTCGCGGGTGATGCCGAGCAGCGGGCGCTCCATGAGACCGCGACGCGCCGGCATGCCCCCGAGCGACCGGGTCCCCGACCCGCGGGTGAGCCCGAGCAGAACCTGCTCGGCCTGGTCGTCGAGAGTGTGTCCGAGCAGGACGGCGACGGCACCGAGTCGCCGCCCTGTCTCGGTCAGCGCCTCATGACGCGCCTCCCGGGCCGCCGCCTCGAGCCCGCGCCCGGCGCGGCTCACCGACACCCGCACGACCTCCACCGGGTCGAGCCCGAGCGACCGACAGGTCTCCGCCGCCTCGGACGCGGCCTCACCCGAGCCGGGCTGGAGCCCGTGGTCGACGATCACCGCGCCACCGGACCACGCGCCGTGGCGACACTCGAAGGCCACCGCTTCCGCGAGCGCCAGGGAGTCGGCGCCCCCCGAGCACGCGACGAGCACGAGACCGTCGTCGCGACCGACGCGCTCCGCGAGGTCGGCGATGTGGGTGCGCACCGCATACCGGATGGCCGCGACCGCCGGGTGGGGGCGGCCGCTCCGGCCCGTGCGCCCCTCCTGCGTCACGTCCGGCTCCGTCACGTCCGGCTCAGCCGTGCACCCGGGCGACCCAGGCGCCGGGGTCGGAGATCTCCACCGGCTTGGGGAGGGTGTCCGGCGAGGTCCAGACCGCGTTGAGGCCGTCCCAGCCGACGGTGTCGACGACGGCGCGCACGAACACGGCACCGTCGCGGTACTGGCGCATCTTGGCGTCGAGCCCAAGAAGTCGACGGAGCAGCTTGTCGACGGCGCCCTGGCCCTGGCGGCGCTTGGTGAACTTGCGGCGGATCTCCTCGACGCTCGGGATGATCTCGGGTCCGACCTCGTCCATGACGACGTCCGCGTGGCCCTCGAGGAGGGACATCACCGCCGTCAGTTCGGCGACCTTCTCGCGGGTCTCCGGGGTGGCGAACAGGTCGGCGAGTCCGCCTCCGTCGCCCGAGAACGCCTCGGGGAGCCGGGTGAGCAGCTGCTGCGCCTTCTCCTGCAGGCTCTCCGGGTCGGGCGTCATCTCGGCCGCGATGGTCCGGGCCCGCTCGATCATGTGGTCCCGCAGCCACGGGACAGCCGTGAACTGGACGCGGTGGGTCTCCTCGTGCATACACACCCAGCGGCGGAAGTCGGTGTCGTCGACCTGGAGGTCGCGGGCGACCTGGACCATGTTGGGCGCGACGAGCAGCAGGGTGGGCTTGCCGCCCGGAGCCAGGTCGTACTGACCGAGCACCTTGCCGGCGAGGAAGGCCAGGAGCGCTCCGGCCTCGGCCCCGGTCACCTTGCCGCCGATCGCGGCGGCGGTCGGCGACGGGGCGGCGCCGCGCTTGTCCATGACGTCGGCGAAGACCGGGTCCATCAGCGCGGACATCGAGTCCGCGTTGACCGCGATCCAGGACGGGCGGTCGATGATGAGCGGCGCGGGCGCCTGCCCCGGCGCGTGCATCCGCGACGTGGCGGCGACCGGCTCGACGGCCTCTGCGGCGATCCGCCGGATCTGCTCGACCGCCTCGCGGGCCTCCGACGCGCTGACGGCCGGACCGGCCTGCACGAGCCGCGCGCCGGTCGCCTTGGCGAAGGCCCAGTCGACGTAGGACTGCGGAGGCGTGGTCTCGGTCGTGGTGATGTCGGTCATGGGGTTCCTTCGCTGTGGCGGACTCGGTCAGATGTGGTCGGTCATCCAAAGGTGGACGGTCATCGACAACCGCACTCCGTCAGCGCAGTCACCAACGCGTCCAACGCGTCACGCGCGGCCAACCTTCCCGTCCGGGGCACGGTGTCGGCGATGACCACGAAGGCGAGCAGTCGACCGTCCCGGGTCGTCGTCGTGCCCGCGAGCGCCGCGGTCGCGTTGATGGTGCCCGTCTTGGCGCGCGGGATCCCGGCGACCACCCGCGTCGGGGTCGTCGCGAACCGCTCGTCGAGGGTCCCGCTCAGCCCGGCGACCGGCAGCTCCGCCACGAGCGGGGCGAGGACCGGGTCGGCACCCGTCGTTGCGAGGAGGAGCACGTCGGCGACGACCCGCGCCGGCAGGAGCTGGTCGTAGGTCATCCCGGAGGTGTCGAGGAGGGTCGCGCCGGTGACGTCGACCCCCAGGCCCGCCACCCGGTCCAGGACGAACTCGGCGACCCCCTCGAAGTCCGTCGGACCCCCGACCGAGGCCGAGGCCTGGCGGGCGAGTGCCTCGGTGAGCGCGTTGTCGCTGTCGGCCATGGCGAGCGCGGTCACCTCGGCGACCGTCGCGCTGCGGACGACACCGACACGCGGCCCGCTCGCCGGGCCTGGGAGCACCGGATCCGCCGCCACGGTCGCCGGGAGACCAGCGGCGGTGAGGGCCTCGGCGAAGGCTCCCGCCGCCTCGAGCTCGGGGAAGGACGGGGACGGCTCGTCCGGGCGGGGCCGCTGCCCGGCCAGGCCGATCATCGTCACGCCCTGGTTGAACCCGGCACGGATGTCGGCCATGTTCCAGCGCGGCGCGTAGCGGGGGCCGGCGGCGTGGGACATGTCGAGCGTCACCGTGAGCGCGGCCGGAGGGGTTCCGTCCCGGCCGAGCCGCTCGACGACCTGTGCGGCGAGGTCGGCCAGCCCGGCGTGCCCCTCGACGGCGAGGGGGTCCCCTTCGCCGGGCGCGAGCATGGTGTCCCCGCCGGCGACGAGGGCGATCGTGTCCGGGGCGGTGCGGACGGCGGTCGTGGCGAAACGGCCGTCCGGGTCGAGCGTGTGCAGCACGGCGGCCCCGGAGAGCAGCTTCTGGGTCGATGCGGGCGTGACGGGACGGTCGGCCTCCCGCGCATACAGGATCTCGCCGGTCGGTCCGTCCGCGATCACCACCGTGGCCGAGCCGAAGAAGCCCGGGTCCGCCAGCCGCTCCTCGACGGTCTCTTCGAGAGCCGCCCGGTCGGGCAGGGGCGCGGCCGGAGCGGCGGCCAGCACCGGTTGCAGCGGTCCGGGCGTGGGGACCGGCACGAGCCCGGTGACGTCGGGCTCCGGCTCCGGGGGCGGCAGGGTGGCCGGGTCGACGGGCTCGGCGATCGTGAGCACGCCCGGGACCGCGTCATAGGCGTCGGCGGTCGCGTATGCGCCGGTCGCCACCGCGAGGACGCCGACCGTCAGCGCGGCGATCGTGCGGCGGCGGGGCATCGGCTGTCCTCATGTGCCTGGGGTGCAAGACTGTCCCCAGCAGAGTAGGTCACCAAAGGGAGCACCTCCCGCGAAGGAGTCAGACAGTGGAGTTCGACGTCACCATCGAGATCCCCAAGGGCGCTCGGAACAAGTACGAGGTCGACCACGAGACCGGCCGGATCCGACTCGACCGGCTGCTCTTCACCTCCATGGCCTACCCCTCCGACTACGGCTACGTCGAGGACACGCTGGGTGAGGACGGCGACCCGCTCGACGCGCTCGTCCTGCTCGACGAGCCGACCTGGCCCGGCTGCCTGGTCCGGGCCAGACCGATCGGCCTGTTCCACATGCGTGACGAGGCCGGCGGTGACGACAAGCTGCTGTGCATCCCCGCCGGCGACCCGCGCAAGACGCACATCACCGAGCTCGAGCACATCAACGAGTTCGACCGGCTCGAGATCCAGCACTTCTTCGAGACCTACAAGGACCTCGAGCCGGGCAAGTCGGTGGAGGGCGCGCACTGGGCGGGCCGCACGGAGGCCGAGCGGGTCGTCGTCGAGGCGCTCGAGCGGGCCAAGGCGGCCGGCATGTCGACGGCGCGGTGGCGGATGCCGGCCGCACACCACACCGAGAGCCAGGCCGAGCGACCCGAGAAGTGGACCGAGGCGCACGCTGCCTCGGCGGCCCGGGCCCGCGAGGAGCTGGCGACCAAGGAGCGCCCGCTCAGCGACTGAGCGGGGGGCCGAGCCGAAGCGGCTGAGCGGGAGAGGCTGAGCCGGAGGGACAGAGTCGCTCGGGCCCGCAGGTGCTGCCATCCGTGGGAGAGTTGCGCCGTGAGCACCGCGTCCAGGACCACAGACAGCACAACCACCGGCACAACCACGACGGCCACGGGCGACGCCGCCCCGGCGAGCAGCTCTGTCGGGGTCTACTCCGAAGCCGGCCGGCTGCGGACCGTTCTCGTGGCGGCCCCCGGGCTCGCGCATACCCGGTTGACGCCCGACACGTGCAAGGACCTGCTGTTCGACGAGGTGCTCTGGGTCGAGCGCGCCCGCGCCGACCACGAGGAGTTCCGGTCCCGGATGACCGAGCGGGGCATCGAGGTGCTCGAGCTGAACGAGATGCTCACCGAGGTCGTGGCCGACCCGGAGGCCCGCGACTGGATCCTCGACCGGCGGATCACGATCGAGGACGTCGGAATCGGCCTGGCGGACCCGACCCGGGAGTGGCTCACGTCACTCACCCCGGACGACCTCGCGGCGCATCTCGTTGGCGGGGTGTCCTACAGCGAGCTGCCGGAGGAGTTCGGCGGCGCGTTCCTGACCGTCCTGCGCGACGGGCTGCGCGACCAGCACCACTGGATCCTGCCCCCACTGCCGAACACCCTGTTCATGCGGGACAACACGTCGTGGATCTATGGCGGGGTGACGCTCAACCCGATGTACTGGCCGGCTCGGCGCCCGGAGACTCTGCTGACCGCGGCGATCTACAAGTTCCACCCGCGGTTCGTCGACGCGCGGTTCTCGGTGTGGTTCGGCGACCGCGACGAGCCGGGTCGGGCGGGGGCGCACGGCTCATCGGGCGCGACGCTCGAGGGCGGCGACGTCATGCCCATCGGTCGCGGCACGGTGCTCGTCGGCATGGGCGAGCGCACCTCGCACCAGGCGATCACCCAGCTGGCCCGGTCCATGTTCGAGCAGGGCGCGGCCGAGCGGGTCGTCATCGCAGGCCTGCCGCATTCGCGGGCCGCGATGCACCTCGACACCGTCTTCACGTTCTGCGACGCCGAGACCGTCACCGCCTTCGGCCCGGTCGTCGACCACATCGTGCCCCTCGTGGTGCGGCCGTCCTCCTCGAGTCCCTCGGGTCTGGAGATCGAGCGGGCCCCCGGCTCGTTCGTCGACGCCGTCGGCTCAGCGCTCGGGGTGTCGCTGCGGGTCGTCGAGACCGGCGGCGACGTCTACGGCATGCACAGGGAGCAGTGGGACGACGGCAACAACGTCGTCGCACTCGAGCCGGGCGTGGTCATCGGCTACGACCGCAACACCCACACCAACCGGCTGCTGCGCAAGGCGGGGATCGACGTCATCGAGATCTCGGCCTCCGAGCTCGGCCGCGGCCGTGGCGGCGGGCGTTGCATGACATGTCCGATCTCGAGGGACGCGCTGTACGACTGACGGCCCTTCGCGCGCACGGCAGAACCTCGCCGGCGAGACGAACCTTCCTCTGCGAGACGGTTCTTCCGTGGATCACGCGCAACTGCGAGCGCGCTCAGGAAGGACCGGCGCACGGCGGATCATCGGTCGCGGGACCCGGCAACGATCAGCTGACGAGCTTGAGCCCGACGATGCCCGAGATGATGAGCAGCAGGAACACGACCCGCGCGAGGGTGACGGGTTCGGTGCCGGAGACCATGGCATACACGACGGTCAGCGACGCCCCGATGCCGACCCAGACCGCATAGGCGGTACCCGTCGGCAACGTGCGCATCGCGTAGGCGAGTCCGCCCATGCTCAGCACGAGCGCCACACTGAACACGATCGTCGGCCCCGGGCGGCTGAACCCCTCGGAGCGCCCGAGCGCGGTGGCCCAGACGGCCTCCAGCACACCGGAGATGACGAGAACGATCCATGCCATGACGGCCCTCCTACGGGCCGTCTTGTCGCTGTCCGGGTACGGCGCCCCTCGTCCGGGGATCGCTGCGGCGATCCTCACCCAAGGGTAGCAACGGCTTCCTCGGCAACGAGACACAGCGATCGTGCCCCCGACGCGAGGCGTCGGGGGCACGTGGTGGAGCCGCCTGTGGGAATCGAACCCACGACCTATTCATTACGAGTGAATCGCTCTGGCCGACTGAGCTAAGGCGGCGCGCCGGACTACTATACGAGGTCCGGTGGAGCAGGACCAATCAGCTTCAGCGGGTCAGCAGCGCAGGCCGTCCTCGGGCACGGTGCCGTCGATGAAGAAGGCGTCCACCGCGTCGTCGACGCACGCGTTGCTCCGGGTGTATGCGGTGTGCCCGTCCCCGTCGAAGCTCACCAGGACCCCGTTCTCGAGCTGATCGGCGAGCCGCTCGGACCACTCGAACGGTGTCGCAGGATCGCGCGTGGTGCCGACCACGACGATCGGCTCGCTGCCGGCTGCAGTGATCTCACGAGGCCCGCCGCCGACGGGTTCGTGCGGCCAGAAGCCGCACGTCATCGTGGACCAGGTGAGGAATCTCCCCCACGTGGGAGCGAGCTCCTCGGCCTGCGCCTCAGCGGACTCGAAGTCGGCGATGTCGTCGGACTCGGGCCGGTCGAGGCAGTTGACGGCATAGATGACCTCGAGGATGTTGCTCGTGTACGCCCCGCTCGGAGTCCGGAACGCGTAGGCGTTGGCCAGCGCCATCAGCTCGGTCGCGTCGTCACGCTCGACGACGTCGCGCAGCGCGTCCGTGAGGAAGGACCACATCCCCTGGTCGTACATCGCCTGGGCGATGCCCACCACGGCCCAGCCCTCGCTCATCGTGTCCAGTCGGGCGTCGCCGGTGATCGGCACGGGGTCGGTGTCGAAGCGCTCCATGAGGTCGCGCATGCCCTCCATGACCTCGTCGACGGTGTCGCCGAGCGGGCAGTCCCCCTCGTCGATGCAGTCCTGGGCCCACGCGGCCGAGGCGCGGTCGAAGCCCTCGGCCTGCCCACGGTTGACCTCCTGCAGGGTGAGGTCGGGCGCGAGCGCACCGTCGAGGACGAAACGTCCGACCCGGTCGGTGAACTGCTCGGCATAGACCGTGCCGAGGTAGGTGCCGTAGGACTTGCCGAGGTAGGTGAGGCGCTCCTCCCCCAATGCGGCTCGAAGGATGTCCATGTCCTTGGCGGCGTCGACGGTGGAGACGTTGGCCAGCAGCGCGCCGGCTGCGGCGTCGCACGCTTGGGCGAAGCCGTCCGACTTCGTGGCGAAGTCCTCGCGCTCGCCGGCGTCGTCGGGCGTCGGGTCCATGCCCAGGAAGTCGTCGAGCTCGGGGTCGGACACGCAGTCGACCGGTGCCGAGCGACCGACACCGCGCGGGTCGAAGCCGACGATGTCGAAGCGCTCGCGCACCTCGGGCCCGACGATGACGTCCGCGGCTGCGGCGTAGTCGACCCCCGACCCACCGGGCCCGCCGGGGTTGACCACGAGCGAGCCGATCCTGTTGCGGCTGCTGCCGGCCGGAACCTTGAGCACGCTGATCTCGATCGTCTCGCCCTCGGGATCGGCATAGCTGAGCGGGACGGTCAGCTCCGCGCACTCCCCGGGTCCGCAGTCCACCCAGTCGAGCTGCTGCTCGTAGAAGGCCGCGAGGTCGTCCTGACCGTCGGGCACTGCGGTCGTCGAGGCGTCGGCGGTCCGGGTCTCCTCCGCCGACTGGCCGGGGAGCCGGTCGGTGATCTCGGTGCACCCGGCGACGAGGGTCGCCGCGAGAGCGGCCGAGATGGTGAGTGCAGCGCGGCGGCGACCGGATCGCGGCCGTCTGCCGGGGTGGGTATGCGCGGGCATGGCCGACAACGCTAGCTCACCTCGGGAGGCGGAGAGAGACCGCCATCGCCTCGAGGGCGAGCAGCGGGGGGACGTTGGCGTCGATGCGCTCGCGGGCCTGGCCGATCGCGTCCATGGCGTGCAGGATCTCCTCTGGGCTGAGAGTCGAACGGAGCTGGTCGACGACGCCGCGGTGGTCGGCGTTGACGAGCTCGACGGGGGCGTGGGCAGCCGAGACGAGCGCGTCGCGGTAGATCGAGAGCAGGTCGATGAGGGCGCGGTCGACCATGTCCCGGGCGAAGCGCTTGGCGCGGACCTTCTGGTCGTCCTCCAGCGCTTTGAGCTGGGAGCGGATGTGCGGCGGCTGGGTGCGGGCGCCGGGGTCGGCCCCGAGCGTCTCGAGCAGTCGGGCCCGTTCGGCCGCGTCGCGCTCCGCGGAGCTGGACTCTCCCTCCTCGTCGGCGATCGAGGCGATCAGAGCCGCCGCGGCGACGGCGTCGCCGACCGTGCGGATGCGACTCGCGAGGGTGAGGATCTCGTGACGCCTCGTTCGGGCCCCGTCATCGCGGGCGAGCCTGCGGGCCAGGCCGATGTGGGACTGGGCGGCCCGGGCGGCATAGAGCGCCATGGAGAGGTCGATACCGTCGCGGCGGTGCAGCAGCGCGGCGACGTCGGCCGCAGCAGGAGTCCGGAGTCGAACGGCCCTGGTCCGCGAGCGGACGGTGACGAGGACGTCCTCCGGGGAGGGCGTGCAGAGCATCCACACCGTGCGAGGAGTCGGCTCCTCCAACGCCTTGAGCAGGGCGTCGGCGGCCTGTTCGGTGAGCCGGTCGGCGTCCTCGATGATGACGACCCGCCACCGACCCAGGGAGGGGCGGCGAGCGGCCTCCTGGACGAGCTCACGCGCCTCCTTGACCTTGATCGACAGGCCCTCGGTAGCCACGATGGTCACGTCGGCGTGGGTGCCGTCCATGGCGGTGCGGCACTCGCGGCATGTGCCGCAGCCGGCCGATGCGCACTGCAGGGCGGCGGCGAAGGCCCGGGCCGCGTTGGACCGACCCGAGCCGGGGGGGCCGGTGAAGAGCCACGCATGGGTCATCGACTCGGGCTCCCGAACGGCTCGGTCGAGCACAGCGACCGCCTGCTCCTGTCCGACGACGTCGTCCCAGACGCTCACGATGCGGCCCCGTCGAGCAGCAGGCGGACCCGCGCCCACACGTCGTCGGCCACCCCGTCCGGGTCGCCCGTGCCGTTCACGACGAGATAGCGGTCGGGAGCGGTTGCTGCGAGGGCGTGGAAGTGGGAGCGGACCGCCTCGTGGAAGCCGTCCGCCTCGGATTCGAGCCGGTCGTGCACCTCGCCACGGCGTCGCCGACCCTCCTCGGCGGTGATGTCGACGATGACGGTCAGGTCGGGCACGAGCCCGTCGACCGCCCACATCTGCAGGCGGTGGACCTCGTCGGCGCCCAGCTCGCGGCCGGCGCCCTGATACGCGACCGAGGAGTCGGTGTAGCGGTCGCTGATGACGACCCGGCCCGCCGTCAGCGCCGGACGCACGACCTCGTCGACGTGCTGGGCCTTGTCGGCGGCGAAGATCAGCGCCTCGGCCCGCGGACTCATCGGGTCGCCGTGCAGGACGAGGTCGCGCAACCGCCGCCCGAGCACCGTGCCGCCCGGCTGGCGCGTCAGCACCGGATCGTGCCCGGAGCCGCGAAGGCGGTCGGCGAGCAGCCGCACTTGGGTCGACTTGCCGGCACCGTCACCGCCCTCGAAGGCGATGAACACCCCGCGATCTCCACTCACCCACCGAAGCCTAGGCGACCGTCCCGACACCGGTGCCGGGACGGTCGCCGAGGGCTGGGGCCGCGTGTCGAAGCCAGCTCAGCCAGCCTGCTGTTCCTGGCGGTCGGCGTTGGCGTGCCCCCGAGCCGACAGGTACGGCGAGTCAGCGGCCGCGAGTTTCCTGGCGGTCGGCGTTGGAATGGATCGCGTCGCGGACGTACTGCGCCATGCCCGGACGGATCTTCTCGTAGCTCGCCGTGAACCGCGGGTCGGCGAGGTACATGTCGCCGAGGTTGCGGTGGAACTGCGGCGAGCAGGCGTAGAACCGCTCGTCGATCTGCCGCCGCGCGGCCTCGGCGGCGTTCATCGCCGCCTCGGACGTAGCCGGCTCACCGGACTCCATGGCGGCGACGAAGGCGGCGTTGATCGCGTCCGTCTCGTCCTTGACCGCCTGCCAGTCGGCCTTCGTGTATGCGCTGGTCCGGGTCTGCGACTGGGCCCACGCGTCACTGTCGCCCCAGCGCTCCTCGGCCTCACGCGCATACGCATCGTCGAATCCCTCGCCGAAGAGCTCTCGCAGCTCGGCGGGGGTCGCTGCCCGCTCACTCATCTCTGCCTCCATCATCGTGTCGATCGCGGCGACGAGACCGGTCATCTCGTCGATCCGCGCGAGCACCGCCGCCCGTTGGCGGCGGAGGTGGTCGACGACCGGCGCACCTCCGTCCAGCAGCTCCCCGATCTCGTCGAGGCCGAGGTCGAGCCGCCGGTACACGACGATCGCGGCGAGGCGCTCGAGGTCCGCCTGCGTGTAGAGGCGGTAGCCGGCGTGGGTGCGCTCGCTCGGCCGGAGCAGCCCGATCTCGTCGTAGTGGTGCAGCGTGCGCACCGTGACGCCGTACTCACGGGCCACCTGCCCGACGGTGAGCGCTGCGTCGATCTCGGCGCGGTCGGTCGTCATCACACCTCCGATGGTGGGGGCTGACGTCGCGTGAGGGTCAAGTCGTTCTCCCGGATGACCTCGAGCACCCATCGCGCGTGATCGCCCACCGCGGGGTCCGGGTGCTCGAGCAGCGGCAGCAGGTGCGGTACCGCATGCGGACCGAAGGATGCGAGATCGCGCGTCAGTTCCGTCCGGCGGTCGTCGCCGCCGCGGCCGAGGTATGCAGTGAGCGCCGGGATCGCCGACGGGTCGCCTAGGCGGGTGAGGACGAAGCGGGCCTTTGCGGCGACGTCGTCGTCTGCGTCGGCGGTGAGCCCGACGACGGCACCCACAGCGGACGGGTCGCCGATCTTGCCGACGAGGTGTGCGGCCGTGTGCCGCACCCGGGGGCGCGGGTCCTCGAGGGCGGCCACCGCATACGGCAGGGCGGCGTCGGGCACCCGGGCGAGCACCCACGTGAGCGTCTCGCGGACGAAGTGGTCCGGCTCCTCCCAGAGGCGGGCGGCGACGCGGCCCGCGACCTCCGGCCGGACCAGAGAGCCGAGCGCGAGCGCCGCGCGCTGACGCACGCTCTCGTGCGGGTGTTTCAGCCCGAGGAGCACCTCGGCGAGTGCCTCACGCTGCGCGGCCAACTGTCATCCTTTTCGTCCTCGGGAAGAAACCGTCAACATCGGGAGACAAGAGATCCTTCCCGAAGCGTCGGTTTCCTTCCCACGGAAGTAAAGCTCACCCATCCAGCAGGTCACGCAGCTCGCGCGCCACGATCTTGCCCGTCGCGTTCCGGGGCAGCTCGTCGACGAAGTGCACCTCGCGCGGGACGGCGTGCCGCGACACGCGCGACCGGCAGTGGTCGAGCACGGCGTCCGTGTCCAGGTCGGAGCCTGCGCGGCGCACGACGAACGCAGCCAGCCGCTGCCCGAAGCGCTCGTCAGAAACCCCGACGACCGCTGACTCGCGCACTCCTTCGAGCCGGTCGAGCACGTGCGCGACCTCGTCGGGATAGACGTTCTCCCCGCCGCTGATGATCATGTCGTCCTCGCGGCCCTCGAGGAAGAGCAGCCCGTCACGGACGTAGCCGAGGTCGCCGGTCGAGATGAGCCCGTCGACGAACTCCTTGGTCTGTCCGGAGGTGTACCCCTCGAAGACGAGCTCGTTGGCGCAGAAGACCCGCCCCACGGCCCCTTCCGGCACCTCGCGGCCGCCGTCGTCGAGGATGCGCACGGTCGTGCCCCGGGGCGGCCGGCCGGCGCTGTCCGGGGCGAGCCGCAGGTCCTGGGGCGTGGCGATGGAGACCCAGGAGGCCTCGGTCGAGCCGTAGAGGTTGTGCAGGACGTCGCCGTACTCGTCCATGTATGCGGTGGCCAGGCCGCCCGGAAGCGCCGAGCCGCTGACGGCCGTGATCCGCAGGGGTCGCCTCGTCCGCGCCGCGGGGTCGCTCGGCAGCTCGAGCATCCGGTGCAGCATCACGGGCACCGCGACGTGCGCGTGCACCTGGAACTCCTCCAGGGCCTCGCGGGCCTCCGCGGGGTCGAACCTGCGCTGGAGCACCACGGTGGCGCGGATTCCGAGCGCGAGCTGGAGCGCCGCATACCCCCACGCGTGGAAGATCGGCGCCGAGATCAGCACCCGCTCGCCGGCGTTGAAGGGGATCCGGTCCAGGATCGTCGCGAGCGGGCCGATGCCCGGGGGCGTGCGCCGGGTCGCGCCCTTCGGCGACCCCGTCGTGCCGGAGGTGAGGACGATCGTCCGCCCACCTCGGGCGGGGCGCACGACGAGCGGCCGGCGGGTATGCGCGACGGCCTCCTCGAGATCGCTCTCACTGATTCGGGTCAGGTCGAGCTCGGCCACCGTGGCTGCGAACTCGTCGTCATGGACGATCATGCTCAGGTCCTGGTCGATCGCCACCTGCGCGAGCTGGTTGGCCGTCAGCCCGGTGTTGAGCAGGACCAGGTCGGCGCCGAGCGCATCGACCGCGGCCATGGCGGCGACCGCCCCGACGTGGTTCCGGGCTAGCAGCCCGACCCGGTCCCGGCCGCGCAGCCCGAAGCCGCGCAGCACCTCGCTCGTGCGCTCGACGCGGGCGAGGAGCTCGTCGTAGGTCAGCTCGCCGGACTCGGCGTCGATGACCGCGAAGCGGTTCGGCGAATGCTTGGCCGCCTGACGCAGCTCCCCGAACAGACCCACGCCATAGGTGAGGAGCGACCCGACCTGACCCGCGGTCCGGTGCGGCAGAGCGGGCGCGATGACCCCCCGCCGGACGAGCGTGAGGACGTCGCCGAGCAGGCCGGGTCCGAGCATCAGGATGCGGCCTTCCTCGCCGTCTTCTTGGCTGCGGTCGTCTTATGGGTCGTCGCCTTCTTGGCGGTCGTCTTCTTCGCGGTGGACTTCTTCGCCGTCGACTTCCGAGTCGCCCGCTTGCGGGTCGTCGGGCCCTTGGCGCGCTTCTCCGCGAGCAGCTCGGCGGCCCGCTCGGCCGTGATGGTCTCCGGCTCATCGCCCTTGCGCAGGGTCGCGTTGACCTCACCGTCGGTGACGTAGGGACCGAAGCGCCCGTCCTTGACCACCATGGGCTTGCCCGTCGCCGGGTCGGCGCCGAGCTCCTTGAGCGGCGCCGCGGCGGCTCGCCCCCGGGTCTTCGGCTGGGCGTAGATCGCGAGCGCCTCCTCGAGCGTGATGTCGAAGAGCTGGGCCTCGGTGGCGAGCGAGCGGGAGTCGGTGCCCTTCTTCAGGTAGGGACCGTAGCGGCCGTTCTGTGCGGTGATCTCGACCTCGACCTGCTTCTCGGCGCCGTCCTCGCCGGTGGCCGTCTCGGTCACGGTGCCGACCACCCGCGGCAGGGACAGCAGTCGCAGGGCGGTGGCCAGGTCGATGGTCGCCAGGTCCATGTCCGTGAACAGGGAGGCGGTGCGGGGCCTGACCTTCGCCTTGCCCTTGGTGGCGCCCTCCTCCGCGTCGGGGAGCACCTCGGTGACGTAGGGGCCGTAACGACCGGCCTTGGCGACGATGTCGCGACCGGTCTCGGGGTCCTGCCCGAGAACACGTCCGTCGTCGGCCGCGGCCGCGAGCACCTCGCGGGCCTTGGCCGGCGTCAGCTCGTCCGGAGCGATGTCGTCGGCGATGGTCCCCCGGCGCGGGCTCGTCTCGGTGGCGGCACCGTCGGTCATCTCGCCGGTGGCGGGGTCCACGCCTCGCGGTGCCACCTCCTCGACGTAGGGGCCGTAGCGGCCGACACGGACGACGATGCCGTCGCCGATGTCGATCGTGCTGATCGCGCGGGCGTCGATGTCACCGAGGTCGTCGACGAGCTCGCGCAGTCCCTCTCCGGTGGTCGCCTCGTCGCCGAAGTAGAAGCGGCGCAGCCACTCGACGCGGTCCTCCTGGCCGGCGGCGATCTCGTCGAGCGCGTCCTCCATCGTCGCGGTGAAGTCGTAGTCGACGAGGTGCTCGAAGTGCACCTCGAGCAGGCGGGTGACGGCGAAGGCCAGCCAGGTCGGCACCAGGGCGTTGCCGCGGGTGCGGACATAGCCGCGGTCCTGGATCGTGCCGATCGTCGAGGCGTACGTCGAGGGCCGGCCGATGCGGCGTTCCTCCATCGCCTTGACGAGGGTCGCCTCGGTGTAGCGCGGCGGCGGGCTCGTCTCGTGGCCGTCCGCCTCGGCGCGCAGCACGGTCAGGGCCACGCCCTCGCTCAGCTTCGGCAGGCGGCGCTCCTGCTCCGCCTCGTCCCTCTTGCGCAGCGTGCGCTTCTCGTCGCGGCCCTCCTCGTAGGCGGCGAGGAAGCCGCGGAAGGTGATCACGGTGCCGCTCGCGGAGTACTCCACGGTATGCGCGGGAGCCTCAGCGTCGAGCGTCGCGCCGAGCTTGACCGTGGCGGTCGACCCGACGGCGTCGGCCATCTGCGAGGCCACGGTGCGCTTCCAGATCAGCTCGTACAGGGCGAACTCGTCGCCGCGGAGCTCACCGGCGACCTGGGCGGGGGTGCGGAAGCTGTCCCCGGCGGGTCGGATCGCCTCGTGCGCCTCCTGGGCGCCCTTGTTCTTCGTGGCGTACCGGCGGGGGGCGTCCGGCACGTAGTCGGCACCGTAGAGGTCGCGGGCCTGCTGACGGGCCGCGGTCAGGGCAGACTCCGACAGCGTCGTGCTGTCGGTCCGCATGTACGTGATGAAGCCGTTCTCGTAGAGCCGCTGGGCCACCCGCATCGCGTTCTTGCTCGACAGGCGCAGCTTGCGGCTGGCCTCCTGCTGCAGCGTCGACGTCGTGAACGGCGCGGCGGGGCTGCGTCGGTACGGCTTCTCCGAGACCGAGGTGACGGAGACGTCGGCGGCGCGCGTCGCATACGCGATCTGCTCGGCGGCCGACCGGTCCAGGTGGGCGACGTCGGCGGTCTTCAGGGTGCCGTCGTCGGCGAAGTCCCGACCGGTGGCGACCTTGCGTCCGTCGACCTGGGTGAGCCGTGCGGTGAAGCGGTTGGACTCGGCGTCGGGGGTGACGTCGGCCGTGACGTCCCAGTAGGACGCCGCGCGGAACGCCATCCGCTCCCGCTCGCGCTCGACGACCAGCCGGGTGGCCACCGACTGGACCCGGCCGGCGGACAGGCCGGCCTTGACCTTGCGCCATAGCACCGGCGAGATCTCGTAGCCGTAGAGCCGGTCGAGGATCCGGCGGGTCTCCTGGGCGTCGACGAGCGCCGTGTCGATGTCACGCGTGGCGCGCACGGCCCGGTTGATGGCCTCCTTGGTCACCTCGTTGAAGACCATCCGCTTGACCGGCACCTTCGGCTGCAGGGTCTCCAGCAGGTGCCATGCGATGGCCTCGCCCTCGCGGTCCTCATCCGTGGCGAGATAGAGCTCGTCGGAGTCCTTGAGCAGCCGCTTGAGCTCGGTGACCTTCTTCTTCTTGTCGGCGTCGACCACGTAGTACGGCTCGAAGTCGGCATCGACGTTCACGCCGAACTTGCCGAACGGGCCCTTCTTGATCTCCGCCGGCATCTCGCTCGGCGTCGGGATGTCCCGGATGTGGCCTACAGAGGCCTCGACGGTGTAGTCCGAGCCCAGGAAGCCGGCGATCTTCTTCGCCTTGGCGGGGGACTCGACGATGACGAGCTTGCGACTCAACGGGGGTACCTCGACTGCATTCTTCGCTCCCCCGTGCAGCGGATTCGTCGCTGTCGGCGGCGAGGGGGCGTCGGACAGAACCTAGCGGACGGTGTCAAGTCCGCCGAAACCCGCTGGTCCGGGAGGTGGGACGCCTCACCTTTCTCTCCCCATGCGGGAAACGGCTCCTTCACCACGGAACATTTCCATAGTGAAGGAGCCCTTTCTCTCCCATGCGGGAAAGGTGACCCGGGCCTTAGAGCCACCCGACCCGGCTACTTGACCTCGCTGCGCAGCACCCGCCACGTGCCGATGGCCAGCGGCAGCCCGATCCACAGCAGCGAGGACGTGGCCAGCTGCCCGGCGGTCGTCCACGTGAGCGTGCCCTCGAGCAGCGGCGCACCGCTGCGGGACAGGTCGACCCACGGGGCGACCTCCGCCATCCGCTCGCTGAACTGCGTCGCCACGGCGATCACGGAGGGCAGGGCGAGAACGGCGACGATCGCCACGGGGGTGTTGAGGAAGAGGAAACCGAAGGCCACGCCCTGGAGCACCGACAGCGCCATGACGACGACGAACCCCGCGAGCTGGGCGGCGCTCATGTCGTAGCCGCTCGGCCGGCCCAGGAGCCCGGTCGCCGCGGTCACGAGGTAGGCCAGGGCGACCGAGACGACGACGACGGCGACCCCCAGGACGAGGCCGGCGACGACCCGGGCCAGCACGATCCGGCCACGGCGTGGTTCGAGGGCGAACGTCACGAGGCCGGCGCGCTGGCTCCACTCGGCGGTGGCGGCCATGATGCCGAGGACGGGCAGCAGGATGCCGAGCGGTCCCCCGGCCGCTCCGAGCGAGGTGCCCACGGTCACCTCAGGAGCCTCGCCGAAGATCGCGAACGCGACCATGAGGACCAGCGCGAGAGCGAGCGTCACGATGACGAGCCAGCGGCCCGCGAGGGTGTCGACCATCTTGCGCACCTCGAGGCCGACCAGCCGGGTGAGCGGGACCGGACCCGGAGGAGGCAGGAACGAGCCGACCTGCGGCCCTCGCGACGCGGTCGGGGATGCGGACGGGGCGGAGATGGTGGTCATGCTGCGGCTCCTGTCGGACGGGCGACCGGACCGGCACGGTCCTGGTCGGTGGTGAGCGTGAGGAACAGCTCCTCGAGGCCGGCCCGCTCGCCGTGGCTCAGGCGGAGCAGGACGATGCCGTGCGCGAGCGCAAGGCGCCCGACGGTCTCCGCGTCCGCCGTGACCGACAGCCCCGCGGGCGTGGTCGTGACCTCGGCGCCGGTCTCGACGAGGGCCGCGGCCAGGGTGCGGTCGTCCAGGGAGCGGACGAACGTCGTCGTCGGCGCCAGCAGGTCGTCCAAGGACCCCTCGGCGATGATCCGCCCGCGACCGATGACGATGAGCTCGTCGGCGATCGCCTCGATCTCGTGGAGCAGGTGGGACGAGAGCAGGACGGTTCCGCCGCGCTCGGCGAAGTCACGCAGCAGCCCCCGCATCCAATGGATGCCCTGCGGGTCCAGGCCGTTGGCGGGCTCGTCGAGGATGAGGACCTGCGGGTCGCCCATGAAGGCCGCCGCGAGCCCCAGCCGCTGCCGCATCCCGAGGGAGTAGCCGCGCACGCGCCGGCTCGCCTCGTCCGCCGTCAGGCCGACGAGCTCGAGCATCTCCTCGACCCGGGACCGCGGCACGCCGAGGTGGATCGCGACGAGCCGGAGCGTCTCGAGCCCGGTCCGGCCCGGATGCTGGGCCGAGGCGTCGAGCATGACCCCGACCAGGCGGCCGGGGTTGGTCAGCTCGGCATACGGACGGCCTGCGATCAGGGCCCGGCCGCTGGTCGGCGGAGTCAGTCCGGTCATCATCCGCATCGCGGTCGACTTGCCGGCGCCGTTCGGCCCGAGGAACCCGACGACCCGGCCGGGCTCGACGGCGAAGGACACGTCGTCGACGGCAGTGACGGGTCCGTAGGTCTTGGTGAGTCGCTCGGTGGTGATCATGTCCCCACCGTCCCGCGCGGCGCATACCCCGCACATCGACCACCGGTCCCGACCGGGTCATCCTTCGGTATCCGCCCTGTGCGGTGAACCGGTCCCCCGGACGGATCCACCCCTCCTTCCGCTCACCTAGATTGCTGGTATGCGGTGGTCCGGTCTGCCTCGAGCGGCGCGCTCCGGGTGGGAGCGGGTCCGCGAGGACCTCGACGCCGGGCCCAAGGCCCCGCCGCTGAACCAGTGGCAGAACACCTGGCGGCTCGTCCTCGTGGTCTTCGTCGGCTACACGTCCTGGGCGGCGACCGGACTGCAGAACGCCTCCACCCACTCGACCGGGCGCTGGGTGCTGCTCGCCGTCGACGCGCTCGTCGGGCTCGTCGCCATCCCCATCGTCCAGCGCCGGCGTGAGCACCCCGTCGCCGTCGCGGTCGTCCTGGCCCTGCTGGGTGGCGTGTTCCTCTCCGTCACCGGCGCAGTGCTGCTCGCGCTCGCCTCCCTCGCCGCACGACGCAACCTGCGCGGCCTGGCCATCGTCATTCCCCTCGTCGTCGCGATGTCGCTCGTGTCGGAGCTGATCTGGCCGCCGGACGATCCGCTGCGGGCCTGGCAGACCGGAGCCGGGTCGGCACTGGCCACCGTCACCTTCGCAGCGGTCGCCTACGCGATCGGCGCCAACCGCGCCCTGGTGCAGTCGCTGCGGGAACGAGCCACCGCCACCGAACGCGAGAAGGCCGCCCGCGAGGCCCAGGGTCGCGCGGCCGAGCGCACCCGCATCGCCCGCGAGATGCACGACGTCCTCGCCCATCGGATCTCACTCGTGGCGATGCACGCCGGGGCGCTGACCTACCGTGAGGACCTCTCCCGGGAGGAGCAGCGGACCGCGGCCGCGACGATCGAGCGCAACGCACGGGAGGCGCTCACCGAGCTCCGCGAGATCCTCGGAGTGCTCCGACAGAACGACGACGACGAGGTCGCCCGTCCAGCACCGGAGGCTCCGCAGCCGACCCTGCGCGACGTGCCCGCTCTCGTGGCGGAGGCGCGCACCCTGGGTGCCACCGTGACGGTGACCGACGACGCCGGCGAGGTTCCCGAACGGGTGGCGCGCACCGCATACCGGATCATCCAGGAGGGGCTGACGAATGCCCGCAAGCATGCCCCGGACATGCCGGTGTCCGTCCGGCTCTCCGGCGGTGGCGAGGACGACCTGGCGATCACCGTCGCCCAGCCGCTGCGTCCGGGGGCGCCAGCGACACCCGGCGCGGGGCTCGGCCTGCTCGGTCTGCGGGAGCGGGTCGTCCTGCACGGAGGGACGTTGGAGAGCGGACCCGGGTCCGACGGCAACTGGGTGCTCAGGGCGCGGATACCGTTGCAGGTATGAGCACCGGGGCGCCGATCCGGGTCGTGGTCGTCGACGACGACCCGATGGTGCGGACGGCGTTGCGGATGTTCCTCGGCGGCGACTCGGGTATCACCGTCGTCGGTGAGGCCGAGGACGGGGAGGCCGGCGTGCGGCTCGTGCGGCGGGAGCGTCCCGACGTGGTGCTCATGGATATCCGGATGCCGGTGCGCGACGGCCTGAGCGCGACCGAGCAGATCCGACGCCTCCAGCCACCGCCCCAGGTCATCGTGCTCACGACCTTCGACGCCGACGAGTACGTCCTGCGCGCTCTGCGCAGCGGCGCCGCCGGGTTCCTCCTCAAGGACACCCCGCCGGCCCGGCTGGTCGAGGCCGTGCGCACGGTCGCGGCGGGCTCGCCGATGCTCTCCCCGAGCGTGACGGCCCAGCTCATCGCCGCTGTCGCCGCCCCACCCGAGCCGGAGGACCCCGAGGTGGCTCGCGCCCGGGCCGCCGTGCAGTCGCTCACCGAGCGCGAGCTCGACGTCGCCCGGGCGGTCGCCCGCGGACTGTCGAACGCGGAGATCGCCGCGGAGCTGTATCTCGGGATCCCTACCGTCAAGACCTACGTCGGCCGGCTCTTTGACAAGCTCGACGTGGAGAACCGAGTGCAGATCGCCCTCCTCGTCCACGACGCCACCCGGGACTCCCCGGACGAGCCGGACAACGCCGGGCCGGACGAACGCAATAGTTGATGCGTCAACCTTTTCTGCTACCGTGGAACGCGACACCACGACCGTCAGGAGTGCCCGATGGCGACCATGCCGATCCTCTATCTCAGCCACGGCGCACCGCCGCTCGCCGATGACGCCCGCTGGACCCGGGAGCTGCGCGGCTGGTCGGCCGCGCTGACGGGGACCCACGGCACGCCCCGCAATGTGCTGATGATCTCCGCGCACTGGGAGGACGAGCCGGTCTCGGTGTCCGCCACCAGGGGCGGGGTGCCCCTCGTCTACGACTTCTGGGGCTTCCCGCAGAAGTACTACGAGGTCACGTACGACGCCCCCGGCGCTCCCGAACTGGCGTCCTCGGTAGAGCGGCTGCTCGGCGCGACCGGCGAGACGGTCCGCCGGGACGAGAGCCGCGGCCTCGACCACGGCGCCTACGTGCCCCTCGTCGAGATGTTCCCGGAGGCCGACGTCCCCGTCCTCCAGCTCTCGCTTCCGACGCTGGATCCGCAGCGGCTCGTTGACCTCGGCCGCCGCCTGGCGCCCCTGCGGGATGAAGGCACCCTCATCGTCGGCTCCGGCTTCACGACCCACAACCTGCGGTGGTTCGACCCGCGGGCCGGTGCCGACGCACCGCCGCCCTCGGCGAGCTCGGAGTTCGACCATTGGGCTGCCGAGACCATGTCGGCGGGCGACCTGGACAGCCTCGTGAACTTCGAGGAGCGGGCGCCGGCCGCCCACGTCGCCCACCCACGCACCGAGCACTGGGCGCCGCTCTATGTCGCCGTCGGCGCGGCCGACGCCGCCGGCTCGATCGAGGCGACGACGACCGTCGAGGGATTCTGGTTCGGCCTCTCGAAGCGGTCGTGGCAGCTCAGCTGACGAGCAGTCCGTTCGCGACGAGGTAGCGGATCGTCGGCACTGTCGCCGAGATGACCTCGGCCGGGTCCTCCTCGATGAGGGAGGCGACCGCGACGAGCGCCTGCCGGGGCGTGAGAGACCCGTCGGCGACCCCGAGGTAGGCCGCTGCTCCGGTGCCGAGGGGCACCCTCAGCCGCAGGCCACCGCCCTGCACGACCGTCACGGCCCGCGGTTCGGAGGACCCCGGCACGAGGTGGTGCTCCAGGGTGACGTCGGGCGCGGCGACCCAGGTCTCGTCGAGCACATCGTCATCACTCATCCCGGCCAGTCGCTCGCGGGCGGCCAGCCCCACCGCGACGGTCGTCCCCATCGCCTCCCCCACCGGACCCCGCACATCCATGAGGTCGACGAACGGCTCCCGGTCCTCGGCAGGTCGGTGCAGCGTGATGATCCCGAACCCGACGGACTCGACGTCGCGCGAGGCGAAGTCGGCCAGCCAGGCGTTGTACATCGACTGGTACTCCGCGGTCCCCGGTCGGTGCCCGCTGTCGTGGGCCCACGTCTCGGCGTACTGCGCGGGGTCCTGGACCTCGCGTTGGACCACCAACGCGTCCAGGCCGCTGTCCGCGACCCAGGCACCCACCCGGTCCCGCCAGTCCGTCCCCCGCCGAATCTCCCAGTTGCCGAGCAGCTGGGCGACACCGCCGGGCGCGAGGTGCTCCCCGAGGCCGCGCACGAGGTCGGCGACCACGGCGTCACCGGCGGCACCGGCGTCCCGGTACTCGAACAGCGGCATCGACCCGTCGCGGGGGGTGATGACGAAGGGCGGGTTGCTGACGATGAGGTCGAAGGTCTCGCCCCGGACCGGCTCGAGCATCGAGCCGCGCCGGATGTCCCAGGTCACCCCGTTGAGAGCTGCGTTGAAGGCGGCGTATGCGAGGGCCCGCTCGGACAGGTCCGTCACCACGACTTCGTCGGCGTCCTGCGACAGATGCAGAGCCTGCACCCCGGACCCGGTCCCGACGTCGAGGGCCCGCCGGACGCGTGTTCTCGGCGTCCACGTCGCCAGCGTCGTGGACGCGCCGCCGATGCCGAGGACGTGGTCCGGTGTCAGGGGGGCGCCGGTCGCGAGCTCGGAACGGTCGGAGGCGACCCACCAGGCGCTGTCGTCCGCCGCATACGGACGCAGGTCGCAGGTGGCGACGAGGCCGTCGCCCTCCTGACGGACCAGGCAAAGAGCGGCGACCCCGTCGATGCCCACGCTGGGGAGCGCCGCCTGGACGTCACGCAGGTCGACGGGAGCGCCCAGGGCGAACAGCCGGATGAGGGCTGCGCAGGGATCGGTCGAGGTCGCGGTCACCTGCTCGGCCGCCAACGGATGTTCCCGGGCCAGGGCCGCGCCCGCCATCGGGCCGAGCACCTCGGCCACGCCGGGGACGGTGTAACGGGCGGCGACGAGGTCCGCCCGCAGCAGGGCGAGGAGGTCGGCGTCGACGACCGGCAGCTGGGTCCGCATAATGCCACGAGCCTAGTGGGTCGTCCCACGGCTCCTTCGCTCTCCGACGCCCGCCCAGGCACGCCCGCCTGCCGACGCCGGACGCACCGCGGCCCGGGAGAGATCGTCTCTCCCGGGCCGCGGTGGGGCGTGCCGGCATCGGCACGCGGATCCGCCTGGCGTCAGTGGATCTGCTCGGGGTGATGCGCCATCCCTATCGCGGCGTCGGGGTCGGCGTCGGTTCCGATGGCCAGGTCCTTACTTTTGGAATAGGCGACGGCCGCCACGATGATGACGAAGGCGACCGCCGCGATGCCGTAGCGGAATGGAGCGCTCTCGTTGGCACCGATCGAGAGTCCCACAATGGCCGGGGCGATGAGCACCGAGACGAGGTTCATGACCTTCAGGAGAGGGTTGATCGCCGGGCCGGCGGTGTCCTTGAACGGGTCGCCGACGGTGTCGCCGATGACCGCGGCCGCATGCGCCTCCGAGCCCTTGCCGCCGTGGTGTCCGTCCTCGACGATCTTCTTCGCGTTGTCCCACGACCCACCGGAGTTGGCCAGGAACACCGCCATCAGGGCTCCGGCGCCGATCGCACCGGCGAGGAAGCCGGCGAGCGGGCCGATGCCGAGGCCGAAGCCGACCGCGATGGGCGAGAGCACCGCGAGCAGACCGGGGGTGGCGAGCTCGCGCAGTGAGTCCTTGGTGCAGATGTCGACGACCTTGGCGTAGTCCGGCTTCTCCGAGTAGTCCATGATCCCGGGGTGCTCCCGGAACTGGCGCCGGACCTCGAACACGATCGCTCCGGCAGCCCGGGTGACCGCGTTGATGGCCAGACCGGAGAACAGGAACACGACCGCCGCTCCCAGGAGCAGGCCGACGAGGATGTTCGGGGTGGTGATGACGCCGAGCGCATCGGAGATGAAAGCCTGGCCCTGCTCCTGCGTCACCCCGCTGGTGTCCGTGTCCCGCACCGCGGACTGCCACGCATCGGTGTACGAGCCGAACAGCGCTGTGGCGGCCAGCACCGCCGTGGCGATGGCGATGCCCTTGGTGATGGCCTTGGTGGTGTTGCCCACCGCGTCGAGGTCGGTGAGGATCTGGGCGCCGTCTCCGTCGACGTCCCCGGACATCTCGGCGATGCCCTGGGCGTTGTCGGAGACGGGGCCGAAGGTGTCCATCGCCACGATGACGCCGACCGTCGTGAGCAGACCGCAGCCGGCGAGCGCCACGAGGAAGAGCGCGAGCGCCGTCGAGCCACCCCCCAGGAGGAAGGCGAGGTAGACGGCGCCACCGATGATCGCGGCGGTGTACACGGCCGACTCGAGGCCGACACCGATGCCGGACAGCACGACCGTGGCCGGGCCGGTGAGCGTGGTGCGGGCGACGTCGAGCGTCGGGCGCTTGTCCGTGCCGGTGAAGTAGCCGGTCAACCAGAGGATGATGCCGGCGAGCACGATGCCGATGACGACCGCCGCGAGCGCGATCAGTCGCGGGTCACCGTCCAGGGCCGACACGGTCTCGTTGGTCGCGCCGAGCTCGGCGAAGGTGGCCGGGAGGTATGTGTAGGCCGCGATGGCGGAGAGCACCGCGGAGATGAGCGCCGAGATGTAGAAGCCCCGGTTGATCGCCTTCAGGGCGTTCTCTCCCGGACGGGTCCTGGTGATGTAGACACCGATCAGGGCCGTGACGGCGCCGATCGCGGGGACGATCAGAGGGAAGACCAGGCCGTAGGTGCCGAAGGCGACCGACCCCAGGATGAGTGCCGCAACGAGCATGACCGCGTAGGACTCGAACAGGTCCGCGGCCATCCCCGCGCAGTCGCCGACGTTGTCCCCCACGTTGTCCGCGATGGTGGCCGCGTTGCGCGGGTCGTCCTCGGGGATCCCCGCCTCGACCTTGCCCACGAGGTCGGCTCCGACGTCGGCAGCCTTGGTGAAGATGCCGCCGCCCACCCGCATGAACATCGCGAGGAGCGCCGCGCCGAATCCGAAGCCTTCGAGCACCTTGGGGGCGTCGCCCTGGTACAGGAGCACGACGATCGAGGCACCGAGCAGACCGAGGCCGACCGTCGCCATCCCGACGACGCCGCCGGTGCGGAACGCGATCCGCATGCCGGCCTCCTGGTCCCCGACGCGCGCGGCGGCGGCGACCCGGACGTTGGCCTTGACCGCGAGGCTCATGCCGAGGTAGCCGATCGACGCCGAGAACAGGGCCCCGACGACGAAGAAGACCGACCGGCCCCACAGCACCCCCGCGCCGTCGGCCGGGAGGGCGAGCAGCAGGAAGAAGACGAGCACGACGAAGCCGCCGAGGGTCTTGAACTGGCGGGCCAGGTACGCCTGCGCGCCCTCCTCCACCGCTCCGGCGATCTCGCGCATGTTGTCGGTCCCCGAGTCGGCGGACAGCACCTGTTGCCGGAAGACGAAGCCCATCACGAGCGCGATGAGCGAAATGGCGCCGACGACGACGACCAGCGTGTAGTTGAGACCGCTCAGCGTGAGATTCGCATCGACGGCCGGCAGCGCGAGGCTGACCATTCCATCCTCCTTGACGGGTACGAGAGAGGGCGACCGCAGCCAGTGTGTGCCGCACGTCGCCGCGAGCGACCCTACCTGTGCCGCCGGTCACACGTCCTGTCGTCGGCCTGTGAAGGCCATCACGTGGACGGGAGAAGGCCCGATCGATCGACCCGATCAGTCGATGAGGGCGGCCACCGCGTCGTCGACTGACTCGTGGATCGGGAACACCTCGTCGAGGCTGGTGATCGCGAGCACCCGCGCGATCCGCGCCGAGCTGCACACCAGGTGCATGTCACCCCCGAGGTCACGCACGGCCTTGAGCCTGCCGACCATCACGCCGAGTCCGGTGGAGTCGAGGAAACGCACCTCACCCAGGTCGAGCACGATGCGGTGGTGTCCGGCAGCGATCACCCGGTCGAGCGCATCGCGCACCGTCACCGCGCTCGCGACGTCGATGTCGCCACCGAGGCCGAGGATGAAGACTCCGTCGTGCTGGGACGTCGTGACCGTGACCTGCACGCGCTCGCTCCTAGGGAAGGGTTCGTCTGCTCGAACGCTTACGGTATCGAGGGAAGCCCCTCCACCCAAAGACGCGGCCCGACGACGGCCGCCGACACCACCGCCCAGGAGCAGCCATGACGACGACCCTCATCACCGGAGCCAGTTCCGGTCTCGGCTCCGAGATGGCCCGCCAGCTCGCCGCACGGGGCGAGGACCTTGGATTGTGCGCGCGCCGGACCGAGCGTCTGGAGGAGCTGCGGACGGAGATCACCACCGCATACCCGGAGCGCACGGTCTCGATCGCCGCCCTCGACGTGACCGACGACGAGGCCGTCTTCCGCGTCTTCCGCGCGTTCCGGGACGAGTTCGGCACGATCGACCGGGTAGTGGTCAACGCCGGACTGGGGAAGGGTGCGCCCATCGGCAAGGGCCGCTACGACGCCAACAAGGCGACGGCGATGACGAACTTCGTCGCCGCCCTCGCGCAGTGCGAGGCCGCGATGGAGATCTTCCGCGAGCAGCGCTACGGCCACCTCGTGATGATCTCGTCGATGTCCGCCTTCCGCGGGATGCCGGGGGCGATGACGACCTACGCGGCGACCAAGGCGGGCGTTGCGGCCCTCACGGAGGGGATCCGTCACGAGATGGTGGGCAAGCCGGACCTCGACATCGACGTCTCGGTCCTCTACCCCGGCTACATTCGCTCCGAGATGAACGAACACGTGAAGAACACGCCGTTCATGGTCGACACGGAGACGGGTGTCGCGGCGATGGTCGCGGCGATCGAGAAGCGCACGGCCCATGCCCGGGTCCCGTCTTGGCCGTGGAAGCCGATGGGCACCGCGATGCGGCACCTGCCCCTCCCTCTCGTCCGGCGGCTGACCTGAACGCGTCTCCCGACCTGAGCGCTGGGCTCGACCTGAGTGCGGGACATGACCCGCAGGCGTGGCTGCGTCTGCTGACCGACCGGCACGGCCCGGAGCGCGTCACCCACGTCGAGCAGCTCCCGGAGCGTCCCGGATCCCTCGCCGAGTGGCCCGAGTGGGTCGCGCCGGAGGTGTATGCGGCGCTCGCCGGAGCGGGACTGCGCACTCTGTGGTCGCACCAGCGGGAGGGGATGGACCTGGCCCACTCGGGGCACGACGTCGTCGTCTCGACCGGCACGGCCTCGGGGAAGAGTCTGGTCTACCTCGTCCCGACCCTCTCGGCCGTGGTCGAGGGGTTCGCGAGCCCGACGGGGCGGGGTGCGACAGCGCTCTACCTCTCCCCGACCAAGGCTCTGGCGGCCGACCAGCTGACACGCCTGACGACCCTTGCGGTGCCGGGGGTCCGGGCCGCGACCTACGACGGCGACACCCCGACGGAGGAGCGGCGGTGGGCCAGGGACCACGCCCACCTCATCCTCTCCAACCCCGACCTGGTCCACCACTCGATGCTGCCGCGCCATCGGCAGTGGTCCCGGTTCCTGCGGGCCCTGCGCTTCGTCGTCGTCGACGAGTGCCACGTCTATCGCGGGGTGTTCGGCTCGCACGTGTCCGCCGTGCTGCGTCGGCTGCGCCGGGTGTGCGCACGCTACGGGGTCGACCCAACCTTCGTGCTGGCGTCGGCGACGGTCGCCGACCCGGCAGAGCACGGTGAGGCTCTCATCGGCCGGCCGATGACGGCCGTGACGACCGACGGCTCGCCCCGGGCGGCCATGACCGCGGTGCTGTGGGAGCCGAAGACCGACGACGAGTCCGGCGCCCGCGTCTCGGCGACGACCGAGGCGGCCGCGCTGATGGCCGACCTCGTCGAGACCGGTGCGCAGACGGTCTCCTTCGCCCGGTCCCGGGCGGGGGTCGAGGCACTGGCCACCTCGACCCGGCGGCGGCTGGCCGGGCGACAGGTCCTGTCTCCCGACGGCACCCCGCCGCCGGTTGCGGCGTACCGCGGTGGTTACCTGCCGCAGGAGCGTCGCGAGCTCGAGCGTGAGGTCCGTTCCGGCCAGATCCGCGGCCTGGCGGCCACCAACGCCCTCGAGCTGGGCGTCGACGTCGCCGGCCTGGACGCGGTGGTCGTCGCCGGTTGGCCCGGTCGGCGGGCCTCGTTGTGGCAGCAGTGGGGTCGCGCGGGCCGTGCAGCGCGGCCCGCCCTCGGGGTGTTCGTGGCCGCCGACGACCCGCTCGACGCCTACCTGATCCGGCACCCCCGCGCGGTGTTCGGGGAGCCCGTCGAGCACACCGTCATGGATCCGGGCAACCCGCGGGTGCTCGCGCCGCACCTCGCTGCGGCCGCTGCCGAGGTCCCGCTGACCGACCCCGACTTCGATCTCTTCGGACCGCATGCACGCGATGTGGTCGACCGGCTGACCCGCGCCGGGATCCTCCGCCGGCGGCCGACCGGCTGGTACTGGGCCCGCGAGGACCGGGCGACCGACCACGTCTCACTGCGCGGCGTGGCCGCCGTCGTCTCGATCGTCGAGCGAGGCACCGGGCGGGTTGTCGGGACGATCGACGAGGCGAGTGCGCATCAGCAGGTCCACACGGGCGCGGTGCACGTCCACCAGGGCGACAGCTATGTCGTGACCGAGCTCGACCTCGACGCCGGCGTGGCGACGGTCGTGCGGGGCGACCCCGGGTGGTCGACGACGGCGCAGGCGCGCAGCGAGTTCCGGATCGTGCGCCGCGACAGGACGATCCGGTATGCCGGGGCCGAGGTGTCGTACGGAGCAGTCCGGGTCACGGGACAGGTGACGTCGTTCGTGCGCCGGTTGCCCAGCGGTGAGGTGATCGGGCAGCACGGCCTGGATCTGCCCGAGCGGGCCCTGGAGACGATGGCGGTCTGGTGGACCCAGAGCGAGGAATCGCTCGCCGCCGTGGGTGTGGTCGCCGAGCACATCCCCGGTGCGGCACACGCGGCCGAACACGCGGCGATCGGCATGCTGCCCCTCATGGCGACCTGCGACCGGTGGGACATCGGCGGCGTCTCGACCGACCTCCACCCCGACACCGGCGCCCCGACGATCATGATCTACGACGGTTACCCGGGTGGCGCCGGGTTCAGCGAGCAGGCCTTCGGGCAGTGGCGGGCATGGCTGACAGCGACGGCGACCCGCGTGCAGGAATGCGCATGCGAGCGAGGCTGTCCCTCGTGCGTTCAGTCGCCCAAGTGCGGCAACGGAAACGAGCCGCTCGACAAGGTCCGCGCGTGTGCCCTGCTGCGGTCCGCCCTCGCCGACGGAGTGTGAGTGGTTCTGCCGGGACGTAGGCAGCCAGGTGGGCCGAGAGCGACACCTGGCGGACCGACGCGGCATGTTCGTGTTGTCCGGCGTGGACTCCACATCGCGGTTAGATTGGGAGGGACCACGCCCTCCGCAACGTCCGTTGACGCTCCGGACGGCTCCGCTCAACCGTCAGGGGGAAGCACCGGCCATGATCATCCTGGGTCTGATCTTGATCGTGCTCGCGCTCGCGGGTGCGTTGTTCCTGTTCGTCGGAACCTCGGCCCTCGATCCGATCCAGCTCGAAGTGCTCAACCAGTCGTACTCGATGTCACCGCTCGCGCTCGTCATCGCCGGCGCGGTCGCGATGACGCTCCTGTGGTGGGGATGGGCCTTGGTCCGGATCGGGACGAGGCGGCGGGTGCGCAAGAGCCGGGAGGCCAAGGAGGCCGCCCGACAGGCCGAGCTCGACCGGGCCGCGCGCGAGAAGGAGAACCAGGCGAAGTGGGAGCGCGAGCTGCGCGAGCGCGAGCGTCAGGTTCGGGAGACCGAGGCCCGGCTCGCCGAGCAGCGGATCTCGACGAGCGAGGCGCGCAAACGAGCGGAGGTCGCCGAGCACAAGGTGGACGAGGGTTCCGCCCCTTCCTCGGCGCCGGGCGCGCCGACCCAGCCGGTCACGTCCCGCCCGGCAGAGTCCGCCCCCCGGCCCACCGACGGTACGGAGCCGCCTCCCCGGTGACCGAGGCCGTCTACCGCACACCTTCGGATGAGACGTCTTCCTTCGCGACACCTTGCGACTCGCGGCTCGCGGCTCGCGAGAGACGACGAGGCACAGTCACGGTCGGACTGTCTCGGTGTACTCGCCTTCGTTGACGTCGACCGTCACCGGCAGGTCTGACGGACCGAGCGGGACCACGAACTGACGAGGGTCGAGGACCTGGGTGCAGGACTGCCCAGCCGACTGCGAGGTAATGGTGACGTCGATCCTCGCATCCTCCTTCTCCACCGCGTAGGCGACCGAATGGCACGGGGTCGGGGTGCTCCCGGCGACGTCCAGGAACAGCTGGACCGGGAAGGACTCGGCCACTCGGACACTGACGCTCTCGAGGTAGAACGGCGCGTCTCCCGTGGTGTCCGACAGAATCGGTGGGGAGGACGGCGAGCTCGACGACCCGTCACCCGCACCGCACCCTGATGCGGTGAGGGCGGCGATCATCACGGTGAGGATCGTCGCGCCGATGGTCATGGTCCGCACGTGGATTAGGACGCCGGCGACCTCCACGAAGTTCCGGGCACCGGAGCGGTGACGCACCGTGGCGGGGTGCACAAACATTAGATTCTCCGCCACTGGCATTCACCACGCCTTCGGGAGACGCCCATGGACCCCATCTTCATCGTCATCGTGGCCAGCCTGTCCATCGCCATCGTGGCGGGGATGTTCGCCAACCGGTTCGTGCGACCGTTCGCCACGACCGAGGTCCAAGGTGTCAAGCTCGAGGCGCTCGTCGGGCCGCTGGTCTCGCTCACCGTGCTCCTGCTGGCCTTCACCCTCGTGACGATCTTCGGGTCGTTCCAGCGCGCCCAGTTCAGCGCCAGCGAGGAGGCGCGCAAGGTCGACCACCAGTTCGAGATGGCCCAGCTCGCGTCAGAGCCCCAACGTCAGCAGCTGATGGCGCCATGACGTGCTACGCGCTCGCCGTGAGCTCGTACGAGTGGGACACGATGGCCGACTCGAGGACGGCGCCGGAGGTGTCGCCGTGGACGGCGAGCATCAGGGGCGGCGTCAGCGACCTGGTCGCCGCCGAGACCGTCCCGACACCTGTCCTGTCCGCCATCCTCACGGCGGACCGCGACCGCGGAGAAGCGCGCTCGAAACGGCTCACGGAGGCCAATCCCGCCATTCCGACGCCCCTGAAGATCCTGCTCGTCGTGACTGCCTCAGCAGGGCTGTTCGCACTCGCCACCTTCACCCTCCCCAACGTCCGCCGGCGCGTCCAGCTCGGAGTGCTGATCACCCTGGGGAGCGTCTTCACTCTGTTCCTCGCCGTCATGGCGGACATGGACCGGCCCTACGACGGCGCGATCGCCCTGCCACCACGAGATATCACCCGCGTATCCGGGGACCTGCTCGAGGATTATCGCGCTGAGTACCCGACGGTTCCGCTGCCGTGCGACGACACCGGGCGCAGCCTCGAAACAGAGTCCTGACACCCTCCCCGAGGAAGGACGCCGACGTGCCCTGCCCCCTCGGTCCGTATGAGCGGCAGACCCGCGACCTCGATCGCCGACTCGACATCTCACTCCGCTCCAGTCTCCCGGCCGGCGACCGCCGCACCGGGCCCATGTCGGTCGTGCGCGCCGCTCGCAGGCTGGGGACCGGCTCGGGCCCGGGCCACGGCCCGACCCGGCCCGGGCGACCAGGACGCCCCGATGGTGGGGATCACGGTCACCTCGACCGTGAGGTTGACGGCCCGGTCGATCTCGCAGCCGGTCAGGGCGCCTCCGTTGTGCTGGGCGACGGCGGCTGCGGCACCGCACGCGCCTTCAGAGCCGACCCTGGGGCGGCCCTCCTCGAGCGCAGCGACCATCGCGCCGGCTCCGGCAACGGCGCTCAGATCCGCCGCGACCTGCGCCCGAGAGGATGCGACGGCAGCGCTGACGGCCAGACTGCCGGCGCACCCGAGAACGATGACGACGAGGCACGCTGCGAGGATCATCGGGGTGGCCGATCCACGCTCCGCTCTCCGCGCCGAGGACAGCGCCCACCATGCCGACATCGCTCGGAGGAGGGTCATGATCGCTCGTCCCGAGCCACTGCCTCGACGGTCACGCGATCCGGCAGGACGTGCCCTGCCAGACCGGCGCGAACCGGAACGCTGACCCGCACGACGACCAGCCCAGACGCGTCCCCGACGCTCATCGATGATCCCGCGGGCAGTCGCGGCTGCACGTCGGCCCAGAGCCGTTCCGCGCCCGCCGCGCCGCTGTGGGCAGCCTCTCTGGCCACCAGCCCTGCGACCGAGGTCGCCCCGGCGCGGTCCATGCCCGCGCGGAGCCCGGCCAGGACGACGGCGAGGACGAGCAGGAGTGAGACGAGGCCGACAGCCAGCTCGGCCGTGGCCATGCCTGTCTCGAGGCGCCGACCACCAGCCTGCGAGGACGACTCCTGGTCCCGCCCGTCCTCGCGAGTCACGACGCCGCCGACAGCGCGGTCGTGATGATCCCGGTGAGCGCCGACGTGACCGCGTCCGAGCGGACGACTCCGAGCAGCGCCACCGCGAAAGCCACCGCCGCCATGGTCCCGACGGCGTACTCCGCCGTCGTCATTCCCACCTCGCCTGCCGAAGCCGGCGCCCCGTCGGGCCTGTTCCGATCGGGCTCGTGGAGGGGTATCCGCCGGCCCCGTCTCAGATGTTTCGTCATGTCCGTCCTTCCGTCGACGACGGGTGCTCCACCCGATGTGGACCGCCGTAGGACCATGCTGCGACCGGTGGCCGGTGGCCGGGAGGTGCGCAGAACGGCGCTGTGGGCGACACCCCCGAGGGACGGGGTCGATGTGCATCCACGGGTCAGCCGGTGAGCTGTCGTCGGGTCATGACCAGAACGAGAGGAAGGACCGTCGTGCACATGAAGGCCGGAAGTAGCACCAGCCCCAGGGGAAGGACGAGGCGGACGCTCACGCGCCCGATGGCCGCCTCGTGCGCCTCACCCTCACGCCGCAGCATGTCTCGTGCCGCCGTTGCCAACAGCGGCCCCGGATGCACGCCGGCCTGCGCCGCGACGGTGAGGGCAGTGCACACCGGTCGCCAGATATCCGGTGCCGAGGCCCACGCGAGCGCCGGCTCATCCGGATTGTGGCCGTAACCTCGCAGGACGCGGTGCAGGTCGGCTGCTACCTGCGGGCCCGAGTGCTCCGCCACTCGTTCGAGGGCGGCCACGACCGGGAGTCCGGTCCGGAGTGCGACGACGAGGAGCTGAGCGGCCAGGGCGACGTCGGTCGCGGCCCCATCACCCTGTCGATGCCGTCGCCAGCTCCGGTGCGAACCCTCCCAGGTCATCCGACCCGCCCTCGGGGCTCGTGCGCCCCCCGGCCATAGGGCGGTGCCGGCAACGAGGAGCATCAGACCGAGGACGAGTCTCGTCATCGCTGACCCGCGTGAGCGGGGTACGGCCGCGGCCGCGTGGCCCGGTCGACCATCGCGCGAGTCCACCACCATCCGGCCAGGGTCAGGACCATCCCGGTCAGGACCGACGCCGCTCCCGGGATCGAGGAGGCGTACATCTCCTGCGGATCGGCGCCGATGACGACGGCAAGGACGGGCCCGGCGAGGGGAAGCGCAGTGAGCAGCCGCCGGGACGTGCGAGGGCCCGCCGCGAGACCCTCGAGCCGCCCCCGCAGGCGGGCCTCCTCCCGCAAGTGCGCGGCGATGCCGTCGACGGCATCGGCCAGCGGCCCGCCGGTGCGCAGGGCGAGGTCCCAGAGCCCGCCGACGGCGCGGTAGGACTCGGCCGCGGCACCGCGATCCTCCGGACGGCACCACGCCTCAACCGTCGGTCTACCAGCGCGCATGCGGTCATGGACTGCGTCGACACGGTCGCCTTCGCCCGCTCCCCACGCTGTGGCGTGCGCCATGAGGTCGAGGGCCCCGCTGGGCGACAGACCTGCGCGCAGCGCCGACCCCACGACCTCCAAGGCGTCGGCGAGCGCCTCACCGGGGTCCTGGGCCGGTGCAAGTCGCCACGACGAGCGAGCGATGCTCATGACCTCCTACCCGGCTCAGTGGGCCCGGCGCGGTCACGGTGCTTGGTCCGCGTCCCGAGCGGCCAGGCCACGATCTCGGACACGCGACGACGTCCGTCGGTCCGCTCGAGGTGGACGACCACGTCGATGGCGGCCACAGCCTGGGTGCGGACGGCTGCGGGCGACAAGCCTGCGAGCGTTCCGAGGGCCTCGAGCCTGGCCATGACGTCAGCGGCCGAGTTGGCATGGACCGTCGCGAACCCGCCCTCGTGCCCGGTGTTCAAGGCGCGGAACAGGTCGATCACCTCGGCCCCCCTGACCTCCCCGACGACGATGCGATCCGGCCGCATGCGCATCGCCTGGCGGACGAGATCGGCCATGGTCACCTCTCCTGCCCCCTCGACGTTGCGGTGACGCGACTGGAGCCGAACCACATGCGGATGCGCCGGAACGAGCTCGGCGACGTCCTCGACGAGCACGATCCGCTCGCGCGGCGCGACACTGTCCAGCAGTGCGCCGAGGAGGGTCGTCTTGCCCGATCCCGTGCCTCCGGTCACGAGGATCGTCCGACGCGATACGACGAGGGACCGCAGACGCGCAGCGTCGGCGCCGGTGATCGAGCCCGCTGCCTCCAGGTCGGCCAGGGTGAACGGTCGTCGACGGGCGACTCGCAGAGAGATGTGCGCACCGTCGCAGGCCACGGGTGCGAGCACCGCGTGCAGCCGGAGGCCGCCGGGCAACTGACCGTCCGCGTAGGGGAGGGAGTCGTCGAGCCGGCGGTCCGCAGCGGCTGCCAGACGCACGGCGAGCCGGCGGACGGCGTCGGGATCGGGCAGACTCTGCGGGGCGCGTTCCAGCCGGGCTCCCCGGTCGACCCAGATCGTGCCGTCGCCGTTGATCAGGACGTCCGTGACGGATGCATCCGCCGTCAGCTCCCGGAGCATGCGGTCCATCAGGCGCGCGCACGGCCCAAGCCGGTGGCGACCACCCGAGGGACCGCCGGAGGTGGCGCCGGCCGAGCGAATGCCAGCACCTCGTCAGCGATGGTGTCCACCGCGCACCGAAGGACACCGGGCGGAACGCCTTCGCGCTCGTGGCGGAGCACGGCGGAATCATCGGGCAGGTGAGCGAGGAACGGCAGACGCAGCTCTGCGCCGAGGGCCGCGCCGTGCCGGTCCCGGCCGGGCGCGCGGGTGACCAGTACCGGAGTGGTCCGGCCGAGAGGAGCGGAGTCGAGAAGCGCGGCGAGGTCGGCCGCACCCCGCGCCGTCGTGCGGGCCAGGACGACGATGAGGTCGACGCGGGCCAGCAGGTGCACCGGCGGGCGCGGACCGCAGTCGACGACCACGACGTCGGCGGCAGCGCCAACGGTCTCGAGGACATCGTCGACGAGTCGCCACTCTGGGGGTCGTGTTCCGGCGCCGCTCAGGACGTGGACGTCATCCGCTCCCGGCAGGGATGCCACCCGCACCGGGCCTGCTGGGACCGGTGGGGACCAGGCTGCGTCCTCGATGTCGGGCCATCGCATCCCACCGAGATGCTCAAGGCACATGGTTGTCTCCAGTCCGCCACGCGGGTCGAGATCGACTCCGACCCTGACGCGGCACGACTGAAGCACCGCGTGTGCCCGCATGGCGAGCGTCGCCACGAGGGTCGAGGCGCCAAGCCCCCCGGATGCTCCGGTCACGCCGATCGTCACTCCCATGGCCTCAACCGTGCCTACAGGGGTGCACCACCGCGAGGATCAACCGCGGCCTTGGGGACGACGCGCCCGGCCAGTGCGAGAGATGTGGATGAAGACCGGGAATGCGACCCGGGAAAGGGGACGGCCCCGGTCGGGGGCGGGCCCACCCGAGCGGGGACGGAACCTACTCCGGGGGAGCGTGCGACCCCGGGAAAGGGGACGGCCCCGGTCGGGGGCGGGCCCACCCGAGCGGGGACGGAACCCACTCCGGGGGAGCGTGCGACCCCGGGAAAGGGGACGGCCCCGGTCGGGGGGACAACCGGGGCCGTCGACGCGCCAGGCCCCGGGGGGGAGAGGCCGGTGCGTCGTTCGCTGCGACCCTTGCGGGGAGCGAGTGGCTCCATCTTGCGGCATAACGACTGGTTGACGCAACACGGAACCCGAGGAAGACGCTGAATACCCGCAGGTACGCGGATTCCGCAGGCTTAGCGAAGTCCGCCCGCCGATTCCTGACCTGCGAGGACGTCTTCCGTGGAATCCGCAGACTCACCACTGGATGGCCGATAGATAACGAATCCTGATGGACGCCAGGTTGTCCTCACGGACCATCAGGAATGCGTCAGAGCCCCGCGGGCGCTCCTGGCAGCCGGCCGGCGAGAACCGCGTCGGCGACCAGCCGACCCTCCTCTGCCGAGCTGACGAGCGCAGCGCAGCAGTGCTCGATCCAGAGCCGAACGCCGTCGCGCGAGCCCGTCGCGTAGGCGGTCAGGGCGCCCACATACGCGGGCAGCCCCTGCCGAAAGTGTCCTAGCTCCGTCACGGCCACGCCGGTGGGGTCCAGGCCGGTCGCCTGCACGAGCGAGCGCTCCAGCGCGCGGGCCACCACGCCGTTGCCGTGCGTGAACGGTCGCAGCGTGGCCACTTCGGCGTGCGCGACCGCCGCGACCAGGGCCCCCGGCACGTCGGCATGGCCCCGGAGGACGTCCGACAGCATGCTGAGGCGATCCCGCACGCCCAGGGCGTCGGCAGGCGGACCCACGTCGACGAGCTCGTCACTACCCTCCCCGGCGAGCCTGGGCCGCCCGACCGCATCGGCTGGGACCCGGCCACCCACGGCCGCGACGTGAAGGCGCGCCAGCGCCTGCGCAGGAGCACCGAGGACCGTCGTGCGCACCTCTTCGGTGGCTGCTGTAGCGGTGACCACCCCACGCATGACCTGTTCGACCGGGTCCGGCTCGGTCGGCCACGCTCTCACGCCCGCCATGAGCTCGCGCACCATGTCCACCGGCAATCGGGCCCCCTCCAGCTCTCCACTGGCCTGGGCGCCACGCACCCGAGACTCGGCGGCGGCCTCGGGAATGCGGCGCCGCAACGCCTGGTGCCAGCGCAAAGCCGTCATGGCCTCGCGCACCTCCCCGATGGCCGTCCTGACCTCGGGCCAGTCGGCCATCCGGCTCAGCGCGGCGGCGGCGGGGGGAACGTCGGAGAGGTCGGACACGTCTCCACGCTATCCCCGACACGATCCTGGCCCGACCGGCTGACGCGGGGCAGGGAACGGAAAAGCCGGTCAGCGGCCGCGCCCACCCGAACTCGTGAACTGCCTCAGGCGGCCTGGGCAGGTCGGAGCCGACCGACGGCGATGAGGGTGATTCCCTCGATGAGCGTCTGGATCGCCACCAGAGCGCCCAGGAGGGTCAGCGTGGCGGTGCCGAGGTTGAACAGCACCCAGAGGCCGAGCGCGACCGAGATCAGCCCCGAGATGATCAGCAGCCAGCGCGACTCCGAGGCCTGGCTCGCAGCGACGACGCGGGTGAGCCCGGAGGCGAAGAACAGCGCACCGGCCATGAGAGTCAGGCTGAGCGCACCGACGGCCGGGTTGCGCAGGAGGAACAGTCCGAGGACGGCGAGGATGGCACCACCGAGCGCCGCGGACCAGAAGCCCCCCGAGCGCAGCCGGAAGAACGCTGCGACGACCAGGACGAGTCCCGCGATGAGCGCCATCCAACCCAGGAAGAGCACCGACACTGCTGTTGCGACGACGACATTGGTGAGCAGGATGATGCCGGCGATGACGACGAGGATGCCGAGGATCACGTCCCAGGCGGTGCGGCGGACGACGAGAGTGGAGTCGGCGGACATGACCATGAGGATGTCCGCGCCGCATTCGGGATCCATCACCCGGTTCGGGTGGCTGCGAGCATCCGCGCCGCCACTCAGGACGGAACGGCCCAGCATGGAACGACTCAGTATCGTGTCGTCATCACCGGCTCCGGCGGAGCGCGTCCGCCCATCGGACCCGGAGCGCCGACCGGACGCGACAGGGCGGAGGGCCACATGGTCTCGGGCGGGCTGCATCCCCCGACGGCGGTCGTCGTCCTCGTCGCGGCAATCCTCATCGCTGCCGGCTGGATGCTTTGGCGGCGTCATCGGGAACGCACGCACGGATTCCTCTCCGACGTCGACCGAGCCACCTACGAGACCCTGCACACGGTGTCCCTCGCCGCCAAGCCGCTGCGTGAGGGACTCACCGAGGATGGCGCCACGCGCGCGGCCCGCCACCTTCTCGACATGCTCCATGCATCAGCCGTCGCGGTGCAGGGTGTGCCCCGAACCCTCGCCTGGGTCGGCGCCGGAGAGCATCACCGCGAGGAGGTCCGAGAGCACACGGCATCGGTCATCCGGGACGGTCAGACCGTTGTCATCCCCACCGGACGCCTGAGCTGTGACGACCTCGAATGCCCGATCAGGTCCGCCGTCGTCGCGCCCCTGGTCGTCGACGACCTCGTCGTGGGTGCCCTTGCCGCATACGCCCCCGAGAGCTCGGCCGGGCTGGCCCGCGCGACCGAGGAGATCGCTGGGTGGGCCTCGTCACAGCTGCAGCTGGCGGAGCTCGGTCGGGAGCGGACGCGGGCCATGGAGGCCGAGTTGCGCGCGCTGCGCGCACAGATCAGTCCGCACTTCGTCTACAACTCCCTGGCGGCGATCGCGTCGTTCGTTCGGACCGACCCCGAACGCGCGCGCGAGCTGCTGCTCGAGTTCGCCGACTTCACCCGGTATGCGCTGCGTACCGGGGGTGCGTTCACGACCCTCTCCGAGGAGCTGCGCAACGTCGAGAGGTACCTCGTCCTCGAGCAGGCGCGCTTCGGCGACCGGCTCTCGGTGTCCCTGCTGATCGCCCCTGAGGTGCTCCCGGTCCAGGTTCCGTACCTCGCCGTTCAACCGCTGGTCGAGAACGCGGTCCGCCACGGTCTCGCCGGCAAGACGACACCGGGCACGTTGACCCTCGAGGCCCGCGACCTGGGCGCCGAGGCGGAGATCGTCATCGAGGACGACGGGGTCGGCGCAGATCCCGAGCGAGTGCGCGCAGCGCTGGACGGAGGGGCCGACGGCGAGAACGTCGGGCTGGGCAACGTCGACGCGCGTCTCCGTCAGGTCTACGGGGACGAGTACGGCCTCGTCATCGAGACCGCACCGGGTGCCGGGACGAAGGTCTCGTTCCGGGTGCCGAAGTTCGCCCCGTCCCTCCACCAGGGCGGCGCAAGCGTCGTAAGGTGAGGCGCATGCCCGCAATCGACGCCGATGGGGGAGGCACGTTCGACCCGCTCACCGCCCTGATCGTCGACGACGAGGCACCGGCTCTCGCGGAGATGCGCTTCCTGCTGGAACGGGACGAGCGGATCGGGCGGATCCTCACGGCCTCGAGCGGGATGGATGCGCTCCGGGCCCTGGAGTCGGAGCGGATCGACGTGGTGCTTTCGGACATCAACATGCCCGGCCTCGACGGTATGGAGCTGGCTCGCGTCATCGCGCGCTTCGCCGAGCGGCCCCAGATCGTCTTCGTGACGGCCTACGACGAGCATGCCGTCGACGCCTTCGCGGTCAATGCCACGGACTACGTCATGAAGCCGGTGCGGGCGGAACGACTGACCGAGGCCATCCGCCGGGTGGTCGGCCAGCTCCGGGGCGGTGATGCGGCCCCGACGCCGGTCGAGGACGAGACCATCCCCGTCGAGCTCGGCGGCGTCACCCGGTTCATCAACCGCAGCGACATCAGATACGCGCTGGCGCAGGGCGACTACGCCCGGCTGCACACGGCGGGCGGATCCCACCTGGTGCGGATCCCTCTCAACACGCTCGAGGAGCGGTGGGAGTCCGCCGGCTTCGTCCGGATCCACCGCTCGACCCTGGTGTCGACGGCGCACATCAGCGAGGTCCGGCTCGAGCGGGGTCGGTTCGTCGTCGTGATCGGGGACACCGAGCTGCAGGTGAGCCGCCGGCACACCCGCGACCTCCGAGAGCGCCTGCTGAAGCCGCGCGTCGCCGAGCGCTGAGCCGAGGTCGATCGGGTATGCGCGAGACGCCCTCCCCGGAGGGGACCCCAGAGCGGGTCCGGGTGACGAGCTCACGCCGGACTTCGCGTGCACCCGCCCGGCGGCCGCTCGAGACCGAGCTCGACGAGCAGACGGTCCTCGGGGAGGTCTACCTCCGTGGGCTGATGCGGGCCCAGTTCCGCCTGGCGGCGACCATCATCGCCTTCGGAGTCGCGGGCCTCGGCGGGCTGCCACTCTTCTTCTGGCTCGTGCCCGACGCCCGGGACCTGCGACTCTTCGGACTGCCCGTCGCGTGGCTGCTGATCGGCGTGCTCGTGTACCCCGTCACCGTCATCGTGGCCGCGTCCTACGTGCGGCGGGCGACCCGGCTGGAGAGCACCTTCACCGACTTCGTCAAGCGGCTGTCATGACGAACGACGACTTCGACGCGTTCTCGGTCGCCGCCATCGTCCTCGTCTGTGTCGTCACCCTGGCGGTCGGCGCGTTCGGACTGCGACTGTCCCGGACCACGAGTGACTTCTACGTCGCTTCGCGACTGGTCAGCCCGACCCGCAACGCGAGCGCGATCAGTGGCGAGTACCTCTCGGCCGCGAGCTTCCTCGGGGTCGCGGGTCTGATCTACGAGCGGGGCTTCGACTCCCTGTGGTTCCCCGTCGGCTACACGTCCGGCTACGTCGTCCTGCTCGTGCTCGTGGCCGCGCCGTTGCGCCGGTCCGGTGCCTACACGATCCCCGACTTCGCGGAGATGCGGATGCAGTCCTCCGCCATCCGGCGGATGGCGGCCCTGCTCGTCGTCGGCATCGGATGGCTGTACCTGCTCCCTCAGTTCCAGGGAGCGGGCCTGGCACTTCGGTCGGTCACCGGATGGCCGACCTGGGTCGGCGCCGCGGTCGTCGTCGTCACCGTCGTCCTCGGTGTCGCAGCGGGTGGGATGAGGTCGATCACCCTGGTCCAGGCGATGCAGTACTGGCTCAAGCTGTGCGCCCTGGCGATCCCCGCCTTCGTGCTGCTCTGGCTCTGGACCTCACAGGGGGCTCCTGGCCCGCTCGAGGTCGCCGGCCCCGACGCCGATCTCAGCGCCTGGTACGAGCCGCTGACCAACTTCCCGGACGATCCGTACCCGCTCTACTCGACGTACAGCACGCTCCTCGCCCTCTGTCTGGGAACGATGGGGCTGCCGCACGTGCTGGTCCGCTTCTACACGAACCCCGACGGTCGCGCGGCCCGACGCACGACTGTCGTCGTCATCGGCCTGATCGGCCTGTTCTATCTCTTTCCGCCGATCTACGGGGTCCTCGGCCGCGTCTACCTGCCACCTCATCTCGCCGAGATCCCCGTGGACCAGATCGTGCTCGAGCTGCCGAAGGCAGCGTTCCCCGGCCTGACCGGCCAGATCCTCGCCGCCATCCTCGCGGGCGGCGCGTTCGCCGCCTTCCTCTCAACCGCATCGGGGCTCGTCATCTCGATCGCCGGAGTGATCGGCCAGGACGTCCTCCGCCCGGCCCTGGCCCGCGTGACCGCCGGCGACAGCGGCGTCATCCAGAGCTTCCGGCTCGCCACCGTGGTCGCAGTCGTCGTGCCCTTCCTCGGATCGGTGCTCACGGCGCCGTTGGGTCTGGCCCGGACCGTCAATCTGGCGTTCGCCATCGCCGCCTCCACGTTCGCGCCCCTGCTCCTACTCGGCGTGTGGTGGCGACGGCTGTCGGTCCCCGGCGCCTTCGCCGGTCTCGTCGTGGGCGGCGGCCTCGCCACGACGGCGACCATCGTGACCGTCGTGCTGCGGCCCGACCCCGGCTGGCTCGCCACGGTGCTCGCCCAGCCCGCAGCATGGTGCATCCCAGCGGCATTCGTCACAGCCGTCGTCGTGTCCCTCCGAACGCCGGACCGCATTCCGGTCGGGACCGCCAAGATCCTGGCCCGGCTGCACACTCCCGAAGGCGTCGAGCTGCAGTCGCTCAGGTGAGCGCCGACGAGCGGCAGCCGGCTCAGCCCTCGACCAGCGCCGGCGGAACCGCCAGCACCGGGATGGGCGCGTCCAGGACGATCTTCTGGGCGATGCTGCCGAGGAGGACCTTGCCCACGGCCGACCGACGTCGCAGGCCGACGACGAGGACGCAGGCCCGGACCCGCTGGGCCTCGTCGAGGACGCCTTCGGCGACGTCGGGGGCGACAGGACGGCGGATGACGAAGTTGACGCCCGTGCCCCGCAGGTAGGCCTCGAGCTCCTCGAGGGTCTCCGGGCCGGCATATCTCGGGGCCTCGTAGTCCTGTTCGGGCGTGGTGTGGATGACGACGAGGGTCATCCGTCGACGCCTGGCCTCCTCGACTGCGAGTCGCACGGCGGCCCGGCTCGACGGTCCTCCCGCATAGGCGACCGCGACTGTCATGTCTCTACCGTGGCACCGATCGGCGCCGGCCGCGCGTCAGTCGGTCGCCGAATCCGTCACGATTTCGGGATCCGGACCGCCGCGAGCTGGCGTGACTGGGCGACCAGACGGCCGGTGGAGTCCCAGATCCTGGCATCCTCCTCGAGCAGGGTGGCCGCGAAGTTGTCGGTCGCGAGCTCGACCTGCAGCCATCCGGGAGCCGGAGCCGCCCGCACGTGCCCACTGAACTCGAGCGTCGGCGCCCAGCCCATGAGTCCCAGATCGAAGGCCACCGGGGGTAGCGCGTCGAGGAAGAAGAGCAGTGACAGCGGATCCGCAGGGCGACCGTCGGCGAACCTGACCCAGCCCCGCATGCGCCCCTGACGGGACGGCTGCCCCACGGCCCACATGGCCGTCGCCGGATCGAGCCTGAGCTCGACGCGGTGCATCAGCGGCGGGAACGGCACCGGGCTCTCGCCGGGGACGTCGTCGAGTCCGACGCACTCGTGCGGTGGGGGCATCCGGGGCGGAGGCGCCTGTCGCCGGACCGGGTCCGACATCGCGGCGAGATCGCCGAACGTCGCGAGGGCGCGAATGCGCTCGACCCGGGCGCCATCGTCCTCCTGCCAGAGCGAGACCTGTCCGGTGGAGATGGTCCGCCCGATTCTCACGACGTCGGGCTCCACCGCATACGGGCCGGGGCGGGCCGCCGACAGGAAGTAGGCGGACAGCGCGAGACAGTCGGGATGGCCCCCGTCCGCATCCAGCAACGGATGCAGTCCGGCCGCCAGCCGCGCCATCGCGAACCCGCCGTTGACGGCATTGCCGATCGTCCACCCTTCGAGCAGCTCGGGCGCGGAGAGCGCCCGGTCGAACTCGCTCCCCTCGTCCCCGGGCTCGAACCTCGGCTCGATCTCGGGTGAGGGCTCACGCATGGGTGTCAGTCTGCCAGCGGCCGGTCCGCGGACGCGCATCGGGTGACCGGGCGCGCGCCACGGCGCGAGGACGACGGATCGGGTGATGAGAGCACTCTCATCGCAGATGAGAGGACTGTCATCGCTGCGAGCGTGATCAACGCCCGACCAAGGGCGAGGATGGATCCATGGTCACGACGGGACGGATGGTCTGGGTCGGCTGGGGCGTGCTCGCCGCAGCCGCCGTGGCACTCCTCGTGGCGCTCGCAGGCGGACGGACCGAGCCTGTGCTGGGCGACCCCGTCGAACTCGAGTCCCCCGCTCCCGCGGTCACCCTGGAGCCGACTCCGGACGGATCGGCTCCCGGTCAGATCACCTCTCCCGCGCCCTCGCCCAGCGAGACCGCGACCGCCCCGGCGACCCCGACCGCGTCCCGAACGACCGCCGTCGTCCCTCAGCAGCCCGTGCTCGTGCCGGATGATGATGATGACGACGACGAGGATGACGACGATGACGACGATGACGACTGAGCACTGGGACTGAGCACAGAGGACGGAACGGCGGACGACGATGACGACGGATGCAGCGGCGATGGCTCCGGGGCCCGCTCGGGCTCCGCGACGCTTCCGGCTGACGCTGCGCCGGCGCATCGTGGGGTCGATCGCCGTCCTGTCGGCGATCGGCCTGCTCACCGCCGGCCTCGCGGCGCTCCTCTTCGAGCGCGAGCGCATTCAGGAGAGCGTGTTCGTCAGTCTGCAACAGGAGATCGGTGAGTTCAGAGAGCTCGCCGACAACGGCGTCGATCCCGAGACCGGCCTCGACTTCGCCGAGCCGGACCGTCTCATCACGGTGGCGATGCAACGCAACATCCCCGATGCCAACGAGATCTCCATGGGGTACGTCCCGGGAGGGACCATCGTCCCTCCCGACACCGCGGGGGCGGTCCACGGCGAGGAGGCGTTCAGGGTGGAGGTCACGCGCCACGTGACGACCGCATACGGCACGTACTCCTCCCCAGCCCACCCGGACGTCCTGTATGCGGTGCTCCCGATCGAGCTGAACGGCGCTCTCTCGCACTACGTGATCGCGCATGACATGCGGGCCGAGTACAGCGAGCTCGACGGCACGATCCGCGTGTATGCGGTGGCCGCGTTCGTGGCCTGGCTAGGCCTGATCCTCGCCGCCTGGATGCTCGCCAGGCGGATCCTTGCCCCCATCGACGAGCTGAGCACCACCGCGGACCTGATCAGCGAGACCGACCTCAACCGGCGGCTGACGGTGACCGGCGGGGACGAGATGGCGGGAATGAGCGCCACCTTCAACCGCATGCTCGACCGGCTCCAGGCCGCCCTCGGCGCCCAGCGACGCATGCTCGACGACGCCGGCCACGAGCTGCGGACCCCGATCACGATCGTGCGTGGGCACCTCGAGCTGATGAACGGCGATGACCCGGCCGACGTCGAGTCGACGCGCGCCCTGGCGATCGACGAGCTCGACCGGATGAACCTCCTGGTCCAGGACCTCATGCTGCTCGCCAAGGCCGAGCGGCCCGACTTCCTCACCCGCGAGCCGGTCGAGCTGCACCTGCTAGTGGAGGAAGCCCGCGACAAGGCGAGCGGTCTGGGCGAGCGGCAGTGGCTCCTCGATCCGTGCGAGCCGATCACCATCGAGGCCGATCCCCGACGGCTCACCCAGGCGCTCCTGCAGCTGGCGAGCAACGCATACCGCGTGACGGCACCCGGCGACGTCATCGCCTTCGGGTGCGCCAGCAGCGCCCAGGGCGTCCAGCTCTGGGTGCGCGACACCGGCCCGGGAGTGCCGATCGCGGACCGGGAGCGGATCTGGAACCGGTTCCAGTCCGGGACGGGGGTCAGCGCCGGTGGGACGGGTCTGGGCCTGGCCATCGTCAGGGCCATCGCCGAGGCCCACGACGGGACCGCGAGCGTGACGACGGCGACCCCCGCCGGCGGCGCGAAGTTCATGATGGAGCTGCCGGCCCGAGCGCGGGTGGGCAGCGGCACACCCGGCATACTGACCGAGGTGATCACGGTAGAGCGGAGCTCCCAGGACGGCGACCTCCCTGCACCGGATCCCGCCAACGACACCCAGCTGCGCGACCGCGCGCACCCACGCACCGAGGACCTGCCCCTCATGGAGCGTCTCCTCGGTCCACGGAAGGAGTGACCGGTGAGCCGGATCCTCGTCGCCGAGGACGAGAGCCGGATCGCCTCGTTCATCGCCAAGGGCCTGACCGCCAGCGGGCTGAGCCCGATGGTCGTCGAGGACGGCCCGACCGCGATGGCCATGGCGCTGACGGGTGAGTTCGACCTGATGATCCTCGACATCGGCCTGCCCGGGATGGACGGATTCGAGGTGCTCAGCCGCATCCGCGACGGCGGTTCGTCGCTGCCCGTCATCATCCTGACGGCACGCGACTCGGTCGCCGACACGATCGCGGGGCTCGAGGGCGGCGCCGACGACTACATGCAGAAGCCGTTCAGCTTCGGTGAGCTCCTGGCCCGCATCCGGCTCCGGCTGCGGACCGCGCAGAACGGGACGACCGCGGCCGATCCTGCGGCGACCGTCATCACGGCGGGCGACATCACCCTCGACATGCGCACCCGACGCGTCACGGTGAGGGGCAAGGAGAGCGATCTCAGCTCGAGGGAGTACGTCCTCCTCGAGACCTTCATGCGCCATCCCGGGCACGTGCTCACGAGAGAACAGCTGCTCAGTCACGTCTGGGGGTACGACTTCGACCCGGGCAGCAACGTCGTCGACGTCTACGTCCGCTACCTCCGCAAGAAGATCGGAAGCGACACCATCGAGACCGTCCGGGGCATGGGATACCGGCTGCGGACCTGACGTTGTCGTCCGGCGCCGGCCGCGACCGCTGAGCGAGGGAGCCGCCCGCCGGTCGGATTCCTCGACGGTCGCTGTTGCCGCGGACGGTGTTGTCTCGTTGGATAGGGGGACGTGCCGACGATGCCACCTTCGTGAGGAGACCCCATGACCGAGAGCAGTCTCGCCCCCACCGCCGAGTTCGCCGCCCAGGCCAACGGCCGACCCGAGCTGTTCGATCAGGCCGACGCCGACTACGAGGCGTTCTGGGCCGAGCGGGCTCGCAGCCGCATCTCCTGGGCGACCGACTTCGAGACCACCCTCGACTGGAGCGAGGCACCCTTCGCCAAGTGGTTCGTCGGGGGAGAGCTGAACGTCGCATACAACTGCGCCGACCGGCACGTCGAGGCCGGCAACGGGGATCGCGTCGCGATCCACTTCGAGGGCGAGGGCGGGGACACCCGCACGATCACGTATGCGGACCTCGCCCAGGAGGTCAAGCGCACCGCCAACGCGCTCGAAGCCCTCGGGGTCTCGACCGGGGATCGGGTCGCCATCTACATGCCGATGATCCCCGAGACGGTGTTCACGATGCTCGCATGCGCCCGGATCGGCGCCCCTCACTCGGTGGTCTTCGGTGGCTTCTCGGCCGATGCGCTGCGATCGCGGATCGAGGACGCCGAGGCCAAGGTCGTCGTCACCACCGACGGCCAGTTCCGCCGGGGCAAGCCGGCGCCGCTCAAGGACGCGGTCGACGCCGCTCTCGACGGCGGGTCGTCGGTCGAGAAGGTTCTCGTCGTGCGCCGCACCGAGGGTGACGTCACCTGGCACGAGGGGCGGGACGTCTGGTGGCACGACGTCGTCCCGGCTGCGTCCGACGAGCACGAGGCGCAGCCGCACGCCTCCGAGCACCCGCTCTTCATCCTCTACACCTCGGGCACGACGGGGAAACCCAAGGGCATCCTGCATACGAGTGGCGGTTACCTCACCCAGGCTGCGTACACGAACTCCGTCGTCCACGACGTCCACCCCGAGAGCGACGTGTACTGGTGCACGGCGGACGTCGGCTGGGTGACGGGCCACAGCTATATCGTCTACGGCCCCTTGGCCAACGGCGCCACCCAGGTGATGTACGAGGGAACCCCCGACACTCCGCACCAGGGCCGTTGGTGGGAGATCGTCGAGAAGTACGGCGTGACGATCCTGTACACCGCGCCCACCGCGATCCGGACCTTCATGAAGTGGGGCGACTCGATCCCCGCGAAGTTCGACCTATCCTCGATCCGCCTGCTCGGATCGGTGGGCGAGCCGATCAACCCCGAGGCGTGGAACTGGTACCGCAAGCACATCGGGCACGGGGAGGCCCCCATCGTCGACACGTGGTGGCAGACGGAGACCGGCGGCATCATGATCAGCCCGCTCCCGGGGGTCACCGAGCTCGAGCCGGGCTCGGCCCAGCGTCCGATCCCGGGGATCAGCGCCGAGATCCTCGACGACGAGGGGCAGCCGACGCACGAGCCGGAGAAGGTGGGGTACCTCGTCCTGACCAAGCCCTGGCCGGGCATGCTGCGTGGTATCTGGGGAGACCCGGATCGGTACAAGGACACGTACTGGAGCCGGTTCGGTCCCGAGTACTACTTCGCCGGTGACGGCGCGAAGTACGACGAGAAGGGCAACATCTGGCTCCTCGGTCGCGTCGACGACGTCATGAACGTGTCGGGCCACCGGCTCTCGACGGCGGAGATCGAGTCGTCCCTCGTGGCGCACCCGAAGGTCGCCGAGGCCGCCGTCGTCGGTGCGACGGACGACACCACCGGGCAGGCGGTCTGTGCCTTCGTCATCCTGCGCGAGGAGGCGGTCGAGGAGGCCGACGAGGTCGGCGAGGGTGGTGACCTCGTCCAGGAGCTGCGCAACCACGTCGCCAAGGACATCGGCCCGATCGCCAAGCCGCGGACGATCATGATCGTCCCCGAGCTGCCCAAGACGCGCTCGGGCAAGATCATGCGGCGCCTGCTTCGTGATGTCGCCGAGCACCGCGAGGTCGGCGACGTCACGACTCTCGCCGACTCCAGTGTCATGAACCTCATCAAGGAGGGCATGGCCACGCCGGCCGACTGACGGCAGGCGGGCGGCCTTCGTTCCTGACATCGCGGCGGACGGTTCAGCGGTGGCTATCCGGGGTGGTAGCCACCGCTGCACCGTCCGTGGCGGGCTGAGCCGGTGCCCGCTCGAGCGCGTCGATCGGACCGGACCCGGTCAGCGGCGGCCGGCGAGCTCGTTGGGTCGGGTCTTGGGATCCAACGACGCTCCGGACCGATACGCAGCCCGACCAAGGGTGTTGCTCGCTACCGAGGACACGATGACCGAGCCGGCGATGGCGAGCAGGACCTTGACCAGGTCGACCCAGACCCAACCTGACAGGAGGCTCTGCTGGATGAGAGCCGCCGTCAGGATCAGTGGCATGCCCACCGCCGTCGCAGGCCCCAGGGAGTTCACTCGGCTGACCGCATCGCGCACGCGGAGAATGGCGACCGCACTCACGAGGAACCCGAGAGCGCCGAGGATGGCCAACGCTCCAGCCACGACGGCAAGGACGGACTCGGTCATCTCAGCGCCTTCCTCTCGTGAGCATCTGGCCCAGCGCGAGAGTCGCGAGGATGCCGAGCAGGCTGGCGATCACCGCGACGTCGAAGACCACGGCCGAGTTCGCGATCGCGGCTACGAGGATGAACACCGCAATCGCGGAGAAGAACAACAAATCGCCGATGACGGCACGACTGGCATCCGAGTTCGCCCGGACGGTGGCGATGACGCCCAGAACTGCTGAGACGCCGATGATGGCGATGGCGATGCCGAATGCGACGGTCATGAGCGGTCCCACTCCCTGCCCCGGGTGGCCTTGAGCAGCCGCTCCTCCATCGCCTGGAGCTCCGCGACAGCGCCCTCGTGGGTGTGTGCATACAGGAAGTGCACGAACAGCGACTTCGGGGTCCCGTCGGCCGGATCGTAGACACCCAGCGTCAGCGTCCCCGGCGTGATGGTGATGGAGCTCTCGATCGACGCGACCTCGAGCCGGCTCGACGCTCGCAAGGGGAACTCGATGATCGACGGCGAGATCTCGAGACCGGGCGTGAGCACGTCACGTCCGAGCCGGACCGACTGACGCAGCACCTCGAGAGCGAGCCACACGACGTATCGCAGTGTGTACCAGAGCCTGATCACGGGAACACCGCCTCGATGTAGGCGGTCGGGTCGAGGATGCCGGCGATCGCCTCACCCGCGATGTCGAACAGCGGCCCGGCCGCGAGGAACATCGCCAGCGACAGGCCCAGCATGGTGGCCGCCGGGACGAGGTCGCCGCGTGGGATGCGCACCCACTCCGGCAGGTGCACGGGACGATTGGGATCACCTTCGTGGATGAGGGGGTCGGCTGGCCGGTAGAGCTCCATCGGCGGTCCCCAGAACACCTCGCGCCAGAGATGCTGGAGCGCGAGAAGGGAGATGATGCTCGCGCCGATGATGACGGCGATGACGACCGTGGCGACCACCGCGTCGGACTGGGTGGCCGCCATCACCAGCGAGACCTTGCCCCAGAACCCGGACGAGGGCGGGAACCCGACGAGGGAGAGCAGGGCCAGGCCGAAGATCCATGCCAGGCCCCGCTCCCGGCGGAGCAGGTTCGCCAGCCGGGTCAGGTTGCCCGAACCGTAGGTCCGCTCGATCGCGCCCGAGGCGAGGATGAGCGCACCCACCGTCAGGATGTGATGGACCATGTAGAAAAGCCCCGCTGCGAGAGCGGCCGCCGTCGAGAGGGCGACGCCGAGCAGGATGTAGCCGACACCGGCCACCATCTGGAAGGCGAGCACCCGCCGGATGGTGTCGCCACCGAAGGAGGCCCACGACCCCACCAGGATGCTTGCGAGCGCAATGGTGAGCAGGATCGGCAGGTAGGTCGACGTGGCGTCATAGACGACCGTGTAGATGCGGTAGATCGCGTACAGCGCGACCTTGGAGTGCAGCCCCGCGAAGAGGGCCATGATCGCCGCCGAGGTGCCCGGGTAGGCGCGGGGAAGCCACCCGTGCACCGGCACTGCAGCCGCTTTGATGAGCAGCGCGAGGAGGATGACGCTCGCCCCGAGCGCGACGCGCGGGTCCTCCCCCGCGACCCCCGCCAGGGCGGCTGTGTTGACCGCCCCGGCCGCCGCATACAGCAGGCCGATCCCGATCAGGAAGATCGCCGATGTCACGAGGTTGACGGTCAGGAAGAGGCGACCGACCCCGAGGCGGCGCCACGTCCCGGTCATGGCGAGCAGCGCATACGACGGGAGAAGCATGACCTCGACGAAGACGAAGAGGTTGAACAGGTCACCGGTCAGCAGGGCGCCGTTCACGCCGCCGGTGAGGATCAGGGCCAACGGGGTGAAGTATGGAAGCGAGCTCTCCCCGGTGCGCATCGCGAAGGTCAGGACGACGGCGGTCGTCAGCCCGGTGACTGTGAGCATGACGGCCGTCAGGGTGTCCGAGACGAACGGGATCGCGATCCCGGGCACGAAGCCACCGACCTGTGCCACGGCGACGGGCATGTCGGTCAGGTGAAGGCTCAGCAGCCAGACGCCTCCAATACCGGTCAGCACGGGGCCCAGGAGCAGCAGGCTACGGTGCAGGAGCCGCCCCGGGACGAGCGACGCAACCCCCGCCGCGACGAGCGGCAGGGCGACGAAGAGCGGGAGGTAGGGAGCGTTCACCGGTCGTGCTCCTCCCCCGTCTCGGGAATGCGATGGGTGTTGTCGTTGCGCCCGATGACCGCCATCGCGAGGAGGAACACCGTCAGCGCCAGGGTGATGACGATGGCCGTCAGGACGAAGGCCTGCGGCAGGGGGTCGGCGGCGATCGAGGCGGTCATCTCGTCGCCGATCGGCTCGTCCCGGTAGACGGGCACCCCCGCGGTGAGGATGAACAGGTTGACCGCATGGCTGAGCACGCCGACGCCGAACGCGATCCGGATCAGGCTCCGGTGCATGAGCAGATAGGTCCCGCCGGCAACGAGGACACCGATGGTGAGCGCGATGATCATCGGCGCGCCACCTCCTCGTCGGTCGCCGCCGCGGAGTCCGGCTCCTGCCCCTCGTCGCTCGGGGTGCCGAGGACGTTGAACGCAACCATGACGAGTCCGAGGACGGCCGTGTAGACACCGACGTCGAAGAGCATCGAGCTGTAGAGGCCGATCGGGCCGAGGTAGCCGTACAGGGGCTCGAGGAACTGCCCCGAGGTGTACCCGAGGAAGCCTGCGGCCAGGGCGGTGAGCACGCCGCCGGCGATGAGGAAGACAGGGGTGCGCGGACGTGAGACGGGTGCGTCGGCGGTCTTGGCCATGTAGACGTAGGCGACGGCGCAGGCCGCCACGAGCGCGGCGATGAAGCCACCACCCGGCGCGTTGTGGCCCCGCCAGAACAGGACGGCCGAGATGCCGATCAGGACGGGGACGAGCGGCTTCTGGAGCAGGCGCAGTGCCTCGGTGTTGGCGCGGGTGTCCTCGAGAGCCTGGTATGCGCGGGTGCCCTTCGCATCGAGCTCCACCACGGGCGGTGGCACGTAGGTGGCCGGGGACTCCGGGGACGGGTCGGGTCTCGGGTCGAGGAACCTGCGGGGGATGGTCGCCAGCACGGCCATGATCGCTATGCCGGCCATCCCGAGCACGACGAGCTCGCCGAAGGTGTCGAGCGCCCGGAACTCGACGAGGATCACGTTGACGATGTTGTCGCCGCCGGTCACCTCTGGGGCGTTCTCCACGTAGTAGTCCGCCACCGCGGAGCGCTCGCGGCGGCCGATCAGGGTGAACGACGCGAGCGCGGCGGCGACCCCGGCTCCCACCGCGATCACGGCGTTGCGGCGGTTCTTCGGGTGGATGCCGTCGCTGAACTCGAGCGGCAGCTTGCGCAGGACGAGCATGATGACGATGACCGTGAGGACCTCGACGAGGAGCTGGGTGAGACCCACGTCGGCGGCTCCGAGGGTGAAGATCTGAACCGTCATGGCGATGCCGATCCCACCGAGAAGAACAGCCCCGCCGATGCGGGAGCGCGTGCGGCACAGGGCGAGGGTGCCGACGACGGCGATGACGAGGATGCCGAGATCCACCGGCCGGTTCAGTCCGGACTGCAGTGGGGCGACCTCGTCGACGAGCCAGAGGCCCAGCGATCCGACGCCGATGAGGACGGCGAGCGAGACCAGCATGGGTCCGAGATGACGGGACGGGTAGTCCGCGCGGACCAGGTCCACCAGCCGCATACCCTGCCGGTCCAGCCAGCGGTTGACGGTCGCAAGGACCGCGGCTCCGTCCTTGGGGAAGGTGGGGTGCTCGACGATCGGGCGGAGGCGGGCCCGGCGCAGGATGATCGCCGTTCCCGCGACGAACACACCGAGGGTGACGACGAGCTCGACGGTCACCCCGTGCCAGAGATAGAAGGAGACCGAGCCCTCGTAGTCTGGCCACACGGCTCGCACCGCGGCCAGCACCGGACCTTCGAACACCGATACCACGAAGGCCAGCGGGAGTCCGATGACGATCGGGAGGGCGGCGGGGGCGATGGTCAGCCACGACCCTTCCTGGACGGAGGGTGCCGGCTCGTCGCCGTCGATGAAGGCGCCGAAGAGGATCTTGCCGCTGTAGGCGAATGTGAGCACCGCTCCGAAGGCCGCGACGCCCAGAGCGAGCCCCGGCACGAACGTCGGGCCGGGAGTCTCGAGGAACGCCGCGAACATCTTCTCCTTGGAGATGAACCCGAGCATCGGCGGGATACCCGCCATCGATGCCAGTCCGATGGCGGTCGCGGCGAAGGTCCAGGGCATCGCATGCCGCAACGCCGGCAAGCGGTCGATCATGCGGGTTCCGGCCTGGTGGTCGACGATGCCCATGAGCATGAAGAGGCCCGACTTGAAACCCGCGTGGGCGATCGTGTGGATCACCGCGGCCGCCATGGCGAACTCGGTGCCGACGCCGATGGTGGCCGTGATCAGGCCGAGCTGGCTCACCGTGGAGTAGGCCATCAGCTTCTTCAGGTCCGTCTGCTGAAGGGCGAACCACGCGCCGAGACAGGTCGTGAACAGACCGACTCCCACGAGCAGGATCGTCCAGATCGGCACCCCGTGGAAGATCGCGGTGAACCGCATGAGGAGGTAGATGCCCGCCTTGACCACGGCGGCCGCGTGCAGGTACGCACTCACGGGGGTGGACGCCGCCATGGCGTCCGGCAGCCAAATGTGGAACGGGAACTGGGCTGCCTTGGAGAACCCGGCGACCGCGACCAGCACCGCGACGACCGCGGTGAACGCCGGATCGCTCTGCCACACGTCCGAGGCCATCGCCGAGGAGAAGTCGGTCGTGCCCGTCCGTGCGATGGTCAACCCGACCGCGGCGAGCAGGGTCAGGCCGCCGACGAAGGTCATGAGCATCGTGCGCATGGAGGCCGGCTCACCGGCCTGACCGCTGCGCGCGATCAGGAGGAACGACGCCAGGGAGGTGAGCTCCCACGTGAGGAACATCAGCACGAGGTCGTCGCTCAGGACGAACGCCACCATGCTGAAGGTGAACCCCGACATGATCAGGTAGAAGCCGCGCTGGGTGCCGCTCTGGAAGTACGTCGGCGAGTACAGGAAGACGAGCGCCCCGATCACGAGCGCCAGCGCGATGAACACGAGGGACAGCCCGTCGAGCCGCAGGCCGAGCTCGAGGCCGAGGCTCGGCACCCATGGCGCGGAGAACGTGACAGGCGTCCCGCCGACGACGTCACGAGCGGTCGGGACCAACGCGGCGGCGATCAGCAGGAAGACGACACCGAGCGGATAGCCGGTCCGGCGCCCGATCCGACCCGTCAGGGGCAGGCTGATCAGCGGCACGAGCGCGAGCGCGGCCAGCAGCCAGACGAGTATCACGAGTCGGTGTTCGCTTCCGAGGTCGGGTACGCGGGCGGTCGGTCTGCGCGCACCCGGGAGCGGGCGCAGTGTCGGTGGACGTGTCGGTGGAGCTGTCGGTGGACCGGTCGATGGGTGGCACAGTCTACCGATCGCGCGAGGACCCCTTCGACCTGCCCGATCGGCATCCGCCGTTCATCGCGTGGCACACGCAGCCGGACCGGACCCGCGATAAGGTCGACGAGTCCGACGGCCGGGGCGCGCAACCGGCCAACGTCTGAAGATCTGCGAGGAATCGATGAGCCGCCACGAGGACCTGCGGGAGAACGAGCGGACGATCGGCCAGCTCGTCGCTGACGCCAGCCACGACATCCAGGGCATCATCAAGTCCGAGGTCGCCCTCGCCAAGGCCGAGGTCTCCGAGGGCGCCAAGGTCATGGGCAAGGGCGTCGGTCTGCTCGTCGGCGCCGGTGTGCTCGCGGTGTTCGGACTCACCTTCCTGTTCCACACGCTGGCCCGCGTGATCGGAGTGTGGCTCCCGGTGTGGGCCGGCTACCTCATCGTCACCGTCATCCTCTTCATCGTCGCGGCCGCGCTCGCCATGCTCGGTAGGAACGCCCTGAACACCGCGAAGCCGAGGCCCGAGAAGGCGATCGCCCAGGCGCAGCTGACCGTCGATGCGGTCAAGGACGCCACCGGTTCGTGACGGCTGAGCCTGCTCTGAGCACGTCACCGGAGGGCCTCGAGGACATCCTCGTCCGCGGCCCGTGGACCCATCGCTTCGTCGCCGCGCACGGCTCGCGGTTCCACCTCGCCGAACAGGGTGAGGGACCCCTGGTGCTGTTCCTGCACGGGTTCCCCCAGTTCTGGTGGATGTGGCGGCACCAGCTCGAGACGATCGGCGCCGCCGGCTACCGCGTCGCGGCGTTGGACCTGCGCGGCTTCGGCGCCTCCGACAAGCCGCCGAAGGGACACGACACGTGGACCGCGAGCGCCGACACCGCCGCTGTCGTGCGATCGCTCGGCGAGGAGTCCGCCGTGATCGTCGGGCACGGTCTGGGCGGCTGGATCGCCTGGGCCACCGCATACCTCCATCCGCGCGTCTGCCGCGCTCTGGCGACGATCTCGATGCCGCACCCACGGGTCATGCGCCGCGCCCTGCTGAGCAACCCGCAGCAGGTGGTCGCCGGCCGCTTCCTCGCGGGTATGCAGACCCCGGTCGTCCCCGAGCGCGGCATGGTCCGCGGCGGCTATGTCGAGGAGCGGCTGCGCTCGGGTTCCGGCTCGGGGGCGGCTCGTCCGGAGCCGTTCCCATCCGAGGAGGAGGTCCGTCGGTACACCGTCGCGCTCGCTCAGCCGTTCGTCGCCGACTGCGCGGCCGAGCACTACCGCTGGCTGGTCCGGGCCCAGCTGCGCGCCAGCGGCCGCCGGCTCGCGGCGGCGATGGCCACCCCGCTCCCCCTCGACGTCCTCGCGATCCACGGGGGCGAGGACCCGGTCGTGCTGCCCGCCCTCATGCCGCGCAGCGCCCGGTACGTCGGGGGCACGTTCTCGGCGCACACCCTCGCGGGCGTCGGCCACTTCGTACCGGAGGAGGCTCCGGACGCGACCTCGCGCCTCCTGCTGGCCTGGCTCGACGCCCTCGGGTGACGCACCGGGTCGCGAACGGTCAGGTCTGACCGCGCATCCACGCACTGATGATGTGCTCGGGCAGCTCGCGCTCGGCAGTCTCGTCCCACGGCATCGTGAGGTCGGCGAGGTCGAACAGGACCGTCAGGAGCATCGCGGTGAAGCCCCATACGAACAGGCCGTGCGTCTCGAAGGCCGGTCCCCGGTAGCCGCTGGGATGGACCGCGTGGAACCGGTTGGCCGGGTCGAGCAGCTCGCTCACCGGCACCCGGACGACACGGGCGACCTCGGTCTCGTCGACGACGCCGATGGGGCCGGGTGTGGGCCACCATGCCAGAACAGGAGTGACCGCGTGGCCGCTCGGTCCGAGGAACAGCGGGGGCAAGGACCCGGCGATGTCCACGGAGGCGGGCTCGACGCCCACCTCCTCCTCGGCCTCACGCAGGGCGGCGTCGACGGGACCGTCGTCGCCGTCCTCGAGCCCTCCGCCGGGAAAGGACACCTGGGCCGCGTGCGAGCGGAGGGTATGCGCGCGCTCGGTCAGCACGACATCCGCACCCCCGCGGGGGTCGGGACCGAAGAGCATCAGAACCGCTGACCGGCGCGGCGGGTCGGGCGGCGGCCGGAACATCTGGAAATAGTGCGGCGGGTCCTCGTCGACGCGCGTCAGCACCCGGGCCATCCACTCGGGCCGGTGTGGGTGGAACGCGTCAGCCACGGGAGACCTCGACGACCGGCGCCAGCTCGTACTTGAGGAGCCGCTCGGCCTTGGCCGGGTCGGTCTCGCCCGTGCCGTAGGCGGGACACAGGCGTGCCACCGGGCACGCCCCGCACGCGGGGCGCCGGGCGTGGCAGGTGCGCCGGCCGTGGAAGATCAGCACGTGCGAGAGCATCGTCCAGTCTCGCCGGGGGAACAGCGCACCGACGGCGTGCTCGATGGCGACCGGGTCCGTCTCGTCGGTCCAGCCGAACCGCTGGACCAGGCGCGCGAAGTGCGTGTCCACCGTGATGCCCGGAACGCCGAAGGCGTTGCCGAGGACGACGTTGGCGGTCTTGCGACCCACCCCGGGAAGGGTCACGAGATCCTTCAGACGGCCGGGGACCTCGCCGTCGAAGCGCTCGACGAGAGCCGCCCCGAGCTTGATGAGGGACTCGGTCTTCGCACGGAAGAACCCCGTCGGCTTGATGATCGTCTCCATCTCGGCCCGGTCGGCGGAGGCGTAGTCGGCGGCGGTGGGGTACCGGGCGAACAGCACCGGGGTGACCTTGTTGACTCCGGTGTCCGTCGTCTGCGCCGAGAGGATCGTCGCGACCAGCAGCTGCAGTGGCGTCTCGAAGTCGAGTTCGCAGTGCGCATAGGGGTATCGGTCGTGGAGCAGCCGGTACATGCGACGCGCGCGGCGGGTGCGGGCCAGCGGGGTCTCGTCGATCGTCGGCACGGGGCCACAGTAGCCCCGTCGCGACACGAGGACCGTACGAGGCACCCGCCCGGAGCACCTCCGCTCATGGCAGACTGGCCGCGTGGATCTCGATGTGGTGAGGCGGTCACCGTTGTTCGCCGCCCTGGACGACGAGGCGGCACGGACCCTGATGGGGAGCATGGTCCGGTCCCGGATGGAGCGCGGCGACGTGCTCTTCCACGAGGGGGACCAGGGAGACAAGCTCTATGTCATCGCCGAGGGCAAGATCAAGCTCGGCCGCACCTCGGCCGACGGTCGTGAGAACCTGCTGGCCATCCTCGGACCGGGCGAGATGTTCGGCGAGCTGTCGCTGTTCGATCCCGGCCCTCGCACCGCGACGGCCACAGCGATCGCGGAGACGCAGATCCTCGGCCTCTCCAACGAGCAGCTGCAGCAGTTCATCTCGGGTCGTCCCCACGTGGCCGGCACGCTCCTCGCCGCGTTGGCGCGACGGCTGCGCCGCACCAACGAGAGCATCGCCGACCTCGTGTTCACCGATGTGCCGGGCCGGGTGGCGAAGGCGCTGCTCGACCTGTCGCGTCGCTTCGGTCGCCCGGTGGACAACGGAGTCATGGTCGCCCACGACCTGACCCAGGAGGAGCTGGCCCAGCTCGTCGGCGCCTCGCGCGAGACGGTAAACAAGGCCCTCGCGGACTTCGCCTCTCGCGGCTGGCTCAAGTTGGAGGCCCGCGCGGTCCTGCTCCAGGACGTCGAGCGCCTGCAGCGCCGCGCGCGCTGACGGCGGACCCCGCCGCCCAGGTCGTCAGCGGGCCAGGTAGTCCAGCTGCGCCCGGATACTGAGCCGCGCCGCCGGCCACACCGCCTCGGGCACCTCGGCATAGACCCGTCGCAGGACTCCTTCGACGGGGTCGTCCTCGTCGGCCGCCCCGTCCGCGAGGGCCGCGCGGACCTGCTCGAGCCGCTCCGCCCGGTGGACCCGGTAGTAGTCGACCATGGCGCTCGCGTCCGGAACCACCGGACCATGTCCGGGGAGGATCGTGGCCACCTCTCCACCACCCGTGAGGGTGCGGATCCGCTCGAGCGAGGCGAGGTATGCGGCCAGCTCCCCATCGGGGTGGGCCACCACTGTGGTGCCCCGACCCAGCACCATGTCGCCGGTGAGCAGGGCATGGTCGGCCGCGAGGGCGAACGAGACCGAGTCCGAGGTGTGCCCGGGCGTCGCGACGACCCGCAGCTCGACTCCGTCGGTGCGGACCACCGAGCCGTCGGCGAGGTCGTCGTGACCTCGCCCCACGGCCCGCAGCCGGGAGCCGGTGAGCTCGGCGAACCGAGGGCCGGCCTCGCTGTGGTCGAGGTGGCCGTGGGTGAGGATCGTCTCGGCGACCCTGGCGCCACGCTCCGTGACCAGCCCGTGCACCCGCGCGAGGTGGTCCTCGTCGAGCGGTCCGGGGTCGATGACGATCGCCTCGGTCGCCCCCTCCCCGAGGACCACCCACGTGTTCGTCCCGTCCAGCGTCATCGGCCCGGGGTTGGGTGCCAGCACGCAGTACGCGTGGGTCGTGACCTGCCCACCCGCCCAGTCGGCGGTGGTCGAGACGGGAGGAAGGGCGCTCACCGGTCCCCCGAGCGGTCCCCGGTGGGCTCGCCGGAGGGCGCCGGCAGCGGGGTGCGGAGCACGAGGCCGTCGGGTAGCGGGACGAGTTCGGGCATCACTCGGATGACGTCCGCGGCGTCGGTGACCACCTCGGTGACGGACCCCGCGACCGCGAGATCCTCGAGCGCGACCCGCGTGGGGGGCAGCATCATCACCTCGCCCCGGTCCAGCGCCGCCACCGTGGCCGCCGGGTCGGCCCAGTCGGCGTGGTCCGCCTCACTCGTCTGCGCATCCGGCACCTGCCCCTCCGGCACCGCCGCCGCGAAGAACCGCGTGTCGTAGCGCCGCGGCTCGAAGACGGGGGTCACCCAGTGGGCGCGGTACGCGAGGAGGTCGCTGCGCAGGACGAGGTCCTCGTCGCTGAGCACCTCGGCGAGCGAGATCTCGTGCCGCGTCAACGCCATCCGCCTCTCGTGCCACACCGCCGAGCTGACGTCGGCGACGACCGAGTGCTCGTCCGGCCCGGCAAGCAGGACGCCGCACTCCTCGAAGAGCTCCCGCACGGCCGCCGTCACGAGCTCACGTGCCTCGTCCTCACCGACACCGAGGATCTCGGCCCACTGCCGCGGCGAGCGCCCGGCCCACCGCACGTCGGTTCGCGCGTCGCGCGGGTCGACGCGCCCACCCGGGAAGACGAGCATCGACGGCGCGAACTCCATCGAGGCCACCCGCCGTTGGAGGAACACCTCGAGCGCGGACGACTCCCCTCCTCGCGCATCGGCGCGCACGAGCATCACGGTCGAGGCGAGTGCCACCGCGGCCGGCTCGAGCTCACCGCGCTCCCACCGCGCCGCCTGCTCGGTCAGCCACCTGCTGCCCGAGACGGGGAAGTCACGCACCGATCCGGCCCTGTCAGCGGACTGCGACCGTGATCTCGACCTCGACCGGGGCGTCGAGAGGCAGTGATGCGACGCCCACCGCCGACCGAGCGTGCACCCCGGCGTCGCCGAAGGCCGCACCGAGGAGCTCCGACGCGCCGTTGACGACCCCTGGCTGTCCCGTGAAGGCGGGGTCGCTCGCAACGAACCCGACGACCTTGACGACGCGCGAGACCGAGTCGAGGTCGCCGATGACGGACTTGACCGCGGCGACGGCGTTGAGCGCACAGATCGCCGCGAGCTCCTTTGCCTGCTCGGGCGTCACCAACCCATCGCCGTCCCCGACCTTGCCGGTCGCGACGAGCGAGCCCTGGACCATCGGCAGCTGCCCGGAGGTGAACACGAGATCGCCGTCGCGCACCGCGGGCACGTAGGCGGCGACCGGCGCCGCGACGTCGGGAACGCTCAGCCCGAGCTCGGCGAGACGGTCCTCCACCGCGCTCATGCGAGCGGCCTCTTCAGGTAGGCGACGAGGCCGCCGCTGTCCGGGTTGACGAGCACCTGCACGAGCTCCCAGCCGTCCTCGCCCCACTGGTCGAGGATCTGCTTGGTCGCGTGGACGATGAGCGGCACCGTGGCGTACTCCCACTTCGTTGTCTCAGCCATGGCGCTCACCCTATCCCCGGCCCTGCGGCCGGACCTCGCGAGAAGAGCCTCCGACGTGGGATCGGCCACGTTCGCCGCCCGGGGTGCGAGAGGCGCCCGCGCGCAGTGCATACATTGACAGGCATGGCTGATCCAGGATCCGCGGGGCGTTTCGCCTCGACCCGGCTGCACATCGTCAGCGGCAAGGGCGGCACGGGCAAGACCACGGTCGCGGCCGCGCTCGCCGTCGCCCTCGCACGCCAGGGCAAGCGCGTGCTCATCGCCGAGGTCGAGGGCCGCCAGGGCATCTCCCAGACCTTCAACGTGCCGCCGCTGTCCGGCGCCGAGGAGCGCATCTTCGCGGACCGTAGCGGAGGAGAGGTCTACGGCCTGTCCGTCGATGCCAAGAAGTCACTCCTGGAGTACCTCCAGATGTTCTACAAGCTCGGCCGGGCCGGGTCGATCCTCGAGAAGGCCGGCGCGATCGACTTCGCGACGACCATCGCGCCCGGGGTCCGCGACGTGCTGCTCATCGGCAAGATCTACGAGGCGGCCGGACGGCGCACCAAGGGCCGGCGCTCTGGGGACCTCGTCTACGACGCGATCGTCCTCGACGCACCCCCGACGGGTCGGATCGTCCGCTTCCTCGGAGTCAACCACGAGGTCGCGGGGGTCGCCCGCGTGGGCCCCATCAAGAACCAGGCCGAGTCGGTCAACCGGATGGTCCGCCACCACACGACCGCCGTGCACCTCGTCACCCTGCTGGAGGAGATGCCGGTGCAGGAGACCATCGACGCGATCGCCGACCTGCGGACCGCGGAGCTCACCGTTGGCGCCATCATCGTCAACCAGGTGCGCGATCCCCTCCTGACCGACGAAGAACTGGCCGCCATCTCCGCGGACACGGTCGCCGGGCGCGCGGAGGCCGTCGAAGCGGTGCGCACCGACCTGACCGGCGCGGGCGTCAAGGCCACCAAGGTCATGGTGCGCGGACTGTTCGCTCAGGCGCACGACCTCGCCGACCGCGTCGCCCTCCAGGCCCAGGAGGACGCCGTCCTCGCCGAGCAGGGTCTGCCGCTCGCCCATCTGCCCACCCTGCCCGGCGGCGTGGAGGACGGCGGCCTCGCCGTCCTCGCCGACGCGCTCATCGAGGAGGGAATCGTCTGATGACCCGTGACACCCATGCTCCCGAGGCCGCTCCCATCGAGATCGACCGGCTGCTCGCCGACCCCGGCACCGGCATCATCGTGTGCTGCGGCTCCGGCGGTGTCGGCAAGACCACCACCGCCGCCGCCCTCGGCGTGCGGGCGGCCGAGACCGGACGACGCGTCGTCGTCCTGACCATCGACCCGGCCCGCCGGCTCGCCCAGTCCCTCGGGTTGTCCGAGCTCGACAACACCCCCCGGCCGGTGCTCGGCATCGATACCGCGGCCGGCGGCTCGCTCGACGCGATGATGCTCGACATGAAGCGGACCTTCGACGAGGTGGTCCTCAGCCACTCCACGCCGGAGAAGGCCGAGCAGATCCTCGCGAACCCGTTCTACCAGGCACTCTCGAGCTCGTTCGCCGGCACGCAGGAGTACATGGCGATGGAGAAGCTGTCACAGCTCAGCCACGAAGCGGCCGAGCACGGCACCTGGGACCTCATCATCGTCGACACACCCCCGTCCCGCTCAGCCCTGGACTTCCTCGATGCACCCAAGCGACTCGGGTCCTTCCTCGACGGCCGGTTCATCCGCCTGCTGATGGCCCCCGCCCGAGCGGGGGGACGCGCATACCTCAAGGTCGTCACCGGGGGGATCACCCTGACGACGGCCGTCATGACGAAGCTGCTCGGCGGGCAGCTGCTCGGGGACGTCCAGACCTTCGTGGCGGCCCTCGACACCATGTTCGGCGGCTTCCGGCAACGGGCCGAAGCGACGTATGCGCTGCTCAAGGATTCGAGAACCTCATTCGTCGTCGTCGCGGCACCCGAGCGCGACGCCCTGCGCGAGGCCTCCTACTTCGTCGACCGGCTCGACCAGGAGGGGATGCCGCTCGCCGGCGTCATCGTCAACCGCGTCCAGCGCCTGGCCGCGGCCGGTCTCTCCGCTGGTCGGGCCGACGCCGCCGCCGAGGTGCTCGGCGAGGCCAGCGTCGCGGGGACCGGCTCCGCGACCGCCGGGCTCACCGAAGGACTCCTGCGGGTGCACGCCGACCTCGCCGAGACCGCCGAGCGTCACCACGCCCAGACGACGCGGTTCGTCGCCGGTCACCCCGGGATCCCGGTGACCGAGGTGCCTGCCGCGGCTCAGGACATCCACGACCTCGACGGGCTGCGGGAGATCGGCGCCGCGCTGGCCGTCGCCGAGACACCTGGCGTGACGCCCGGCCTGACACGCGACGCGGAGAGCCGAGCGGGCTGAGTCAGCCGACCTCGGCGCCGCCGCCCGCGCGCACGGCCTGGAGCAGAGCGGTCCAGTCGGCCACGTCGGGGCGGGCGCGCAGTAGCGCGCGACGCTCGCGCTCGGTCATCCCGCCCCAGACCCCGAACGGGGTCCGGTTGTCGAGCGCATCCGCAAGGCACTCGAAGACCACGGGGCAACCGCGGCAGAGCCTCTTGGCGGCCCGCTGCTCCTTGCCCTCGACGAACAGGGCGTCGGGATCCTGGCCCGCACACCTACCCTTGGTCGCCCAGTCCCGGCACCATGACGTGGCGCCCGGCCGAGCGGCTGGAAGGGCATGGGAGGGGAGACTGCGGAAGGGGACCAGGGTCATGATCTGGGCGGTCCTAAGGGGAGACGTCGACAGGGATGACTCCGTGAGTGTCCGTCCAAATCCGCGCCGTGGCAAGAGGCTCTGGACGACTGAACAATCACATTGCCATGTCAGCCGACCCGTGCTTGCGCGCGGTGCAGGGAGCTCTCAGATACACCCGTTACCCTGGAACGTATGCAGGGACGTGCTCAGAGCCTCCCCCAGGTGCTCCGGCTCCTGGGGGCTTTCGTCGTGACCGCCGCCGCCATGGGTCTCCTCCTGGCCGGCCTCGCCATGCCCGCCGTGGGCGCCTCCGGTGCCGCGGCGAACTCCAGCATCGCGGCCTTCGAGGAGCTGCCCAGCGACTTCACCGCCTCGCCGCTCTCGCAACAGTCCGTCATCCTCGACGCAGCCGGTGGCGTCATCGCCACCCCTTACGACGAGAACCGCATCATCGTGCCGCTCGACGAGATCGCGCCGATCATGCAGGACGCCGTCATCGCCATCGAGGACTCCCGCTTCTACGAGCACAACGGCCTCGACCTGCGCGGACTCTCCCGTGCGGTCGTCGCCAACATCCAGAGCGATGACGTCCAGGGAGCCTCGACGATCACCCAGCAGTACGTCAAGATCGCGCTCCAGGAGGCCGCCCTCAAGCGCGGTGACGAGGAGGCCGCTGCGGCCGCGACCCGAGTGAGTCTCGACCGCAAGGTCCAGGAGCTCAAGTACGCGATGTCCTTGGAGAACGAGCTCTCCAAGGAGCAGATCCTCGAGAACTACCTGAACCTCGTGTATTTCGGCGACCTCGCGTACGGCGTCGAAGCCGCTGCGCAGCACTACTTCTCCGTCCCGGCCAGCGAGCTCAACCTCGGTCAGGCGGCTGTCATCGCGGGCACGATCCAGAACCCCGGCACGACCGACCCGGTGAGCAACCCCGTCGCGGCCGAACGCCGGCGCAACGTCGTGCTCGACCGGATGGCCGAGCTCGGCTACGCGTCGCAGGCCGACGTCGACGCGTGGAAGGAGGTGCCGGTGGAGGAGATGATGGAGGTCAAGCCCTCGCAGAACACCTGTCAGCGCGCCTCGATGCCGTTCGTGTGTCAGTACGTCATCAACTGGCTGCTGCAGCAGCCGGCCCTCGGGGAGACGTTCGAGGAGCGCAAGAACCAGATCTACACCGGCGGCCTGACGATCCAGACGACATTCGACCCGGACGTCTACCGGAGCTCCATGCAGCACATGACCGAGCGGGTGCCGATCGGCGACCAGACGGAGGTGGGAGCCGCATCGGTGGTCGTGGAGCCGGGCACGGGCAAGATCCTCTCCCTGGCCCAGACGGCCACCTACGGCAACGACGAGGGCGAGTTCGGCGTCACCGAGGTCAACTGGAGCGTCGACCAGGCGTTCGGTGAGTCCGGCGGCTTCCAGATCGGGTCGACGGCCAAGATCTACTCCCTCGTGCGGGCCCTCGAGGAGGGCATGGGCGTCGACACCACGGTCAACGCCCGTCGCTACGACAGCAGTGAGGGCGCGACCTTCCTGCCGGAGGAGTCGGTCGACGACTGCGGCCCGAACGAGCCGATCACCGTCCGCAACTCCGAAGCCGACGCCGGCGGACGGATGAGCTTCCGCGACGCGATCGCCAAGTCGGTCAACACCGCCTTCGTCCCGCTCGTGCTGTCCAAGGTGGGGGTGTGCGACACGCAGGAGATGATGACCCGAATGGGTCTGCACCGCTCCTCCGGGGAGGAGATGAACCCGTTCCTCTCCGAGGTGACACTGGGCTCCGGTGAGGCCTCCCCGATGACCGTCGCGCTCTCCTTCGCCACCCTCGCCGCCAAGGGCACGTACTGCGAGCCCCTCCCCGTCACCACCGTGACCAACACCGCCGGCGAGACGATCTTCGAGGCCGAGCCGGTCTGTGAGCAGGTCGTCGCCCCGGAGATCGCCGCAGGTGCGAACGAGATGCTGGCCGGCGTCATGGAGAGCGGCGGCACCGGCCGCAACTTCGCCCTCGACGACGGACGGGTCTCCGCCGGCAAGACCGGAACGACCGACCGCTTCGTGCAGTCCTGGTTCGTCGGCTACACCCCCCAGCTCTCGACCGCTGTCTACGTCGGACGTCCCGACTCGAACACCCGGCCGATGCGCGACATCCGGATCGGCGGCAACTACTACGAGCGCGTGTACGGCTCGACGATCGCGGGTCCGATCTGGAAGCTGATCATGGACGACGCGAGCGAGGGTATGGACAAGGCGTCCTTCGCCAAGCCGAGCGAGGAGGTGCTGCGCGGCCAGCGGGCCGACATCCCCAACGTCGTCGGTATGGGCGTGACCCAGGCCCGCAGGACCCTGGCGCAGGCGGGCTTCGACGGCTACGTCGTACAGGTCAGTGCCCGCTCCACTCAGGGGACTGTCGTCGGCACCGACCCGCGCGGGTCAGCGCCCAAGGGCAGCTCGGTCGCCATCCTCGTCTCGTCGGGCTACACCCCGCCGCCGCAGCGCACCCGTCCGGCTCCGCAGCCCGCGCCACAGCCCGAGCCCGAGGCGCCTGCGCCCCCCGCCGAGGACAACGGCGGCCCGGGCAACGGACGCGGTGGCGGGCCGCCCGGTGGCGGCGACGACTGACCGGCGACTCGCGGGAGCGGCCGGCGCTGAGTGACCGCGTCAGCGGGCGAGCAAGGTCTCCTTGACCACGGCCGCGACGCGGCCACCATCGGCCCGTCCGGCGACCTTGCCCTGCGCGACCTTCATGACCTGACCCATCTGCTGCATGCCCGTGGCGCCTGTCTCGGCGACAGCGTCCGCCACGATCGCTCGGAGCTCGTCGTCGCCGAGCTGCGCCGGGAGGTACTCCTCGAGGATGCCGAGCTCGGCCTCTTCCCGGTCGGCCAGCTCTTCGCGACCGGCGTCGCGGTATGCGGCGGCGGCCTCCTTGCGCTTCTTGGCCTCTTTGGCGATGACCTTGAGGACCTCGTCGTCGCCGAGCTCCCGCTGCTCGGTCCCCGAGACCTCCTCGTTGGTAATCGAGGTGAGGACCATCCGGAGGGTTCCGGCGCGGACCTTCTCCTTCGCGCGCATCGCGTCGTGCAGGTCTCCTTGGACCCGGGCCTTGAGGGACTGAGTGCTCATGTGTCCAGTCTCCCACCCCCCCCACCGTCAAGCGTCGGCGCAGGGGCGAGTGGCGCATACCCCTGCTGATGCGAGACTGGGGTGATGACCTCCCTGGCTGCCATCGCGAAGGCGACCGGCGCGCTCGCCGCCATCGGTGCGGCCGGACTGACGTATGCGGGGGTCATCGAGCGCAACTGGTTCGCCCTGCGGGAGGCGCAGGTGCCCGTCCTCCCCCGCGGATCACGTCCGATCCGCATCCTCCAGGTCAGCGACCTGCACTTCGTCCCGGGTCAGGGCCGCAAGATGGCCTGGGTCAGGGACCTCGCGCGCCTTCGGCCCGATCTCGTCATCAACTCCGGGGACAACCTCAGTCACATGGAGGCGGTCCCGCCGGTGCTGCGTGCACTGGAGCCGCTGATGGAGTTCCCCGGCATGTTCGTCCTGGGGTCCAACGACGTCTACGCCCCGCACTTCAAGAACCCGGCGAAATACCTGACCCGCTCGTACGGAGCCAACCGCGAGGACCGACCGCTCCTGCCGGTCAAGGACCTCGTCGCGGCAATGTCGGCGGCCGGCTGGGCCGACCTGAACAACGCCCGCACGACGGTCGACGTCGCGGGGCTTCCCGTCGAGTTCGTGGGGGTCGATGACCCGCACATCCAGCGGGACCGCTACGAGGCGGTCGCCGGACCGGCCTCCCCAGACGCGGCCCTGACGATCGGGCTCACGCACGCGCCGTACCAACGCGTCCTCGACGCCATGGCGTCTGACGGTGCGGGCCTGATCATCGCCGGACACACCCATGGCGGCCAGATCGCCCTGCCGGTGATGGGGGCCATCGTCACGAACTGCGACCTCGACCGGCGCCGGGCCAAGGGGCTGTCGCGGTGGTGGCCGGGTGCGGGCATCCACCGCGTCGAGCGAGACCGCGCTCCCGGCCGGGACGGGATCTCGGACGAGATCCATCCCTGGGTGCGGCGCGCCTCGCACCAAGAGGAGCCGTCCGATGCCGCCTGGCTGCACGTCTCCGCCGGTCTGGGGACGAACCGGTTCGCCCCGGTCCGCTTCGCGTGCCGGCCCGAGGCATCTCTGCTCACGCTCGTCCCCCCGGAGTAGTCGGCGCGGCCGACGGCCTCGGACAGCGGGCCGGAATAGTCGGGCGCCGGGCTGCGTTCAGCACATGCCGTCCATGTGCCGCCCTGCTGAAGGAGCCCACCTGTCCACGCTTGCTTCCTCGACCTTCGCCGGCCAGTTCGACCGCCTCGTCTCGCTCGGGGTGCCCCGGCTCGCCGGCGTGAGCGCCGACGAGTTCCGCTCCCTCGCCGACGACCTCATTCCCCACGGCCAGTCCGCGGTCCTCGTCGTCCATCCCGCCCTGGTTCCCGCGTCCCGGCTGGCGCCGCTGCTCGACCGTGAGGGCCGACCGGGCTTCGTCGTCGAGGACATGACCGACCTCGACGAGTTCGTCCCGGCGGATCCCGTCGTGGTCCCGGATCGGCCGCTCTACCTGATCCATCAGCCGGAGCGCGGTGACTCCATGCGCAACTGGAGCCCGGAGGAGGCGATGGCGGCCATCCTGGCGCAGGGGAGATCACCGCTCACAGTGTCCGAGGGCATCTCCTGGCTCCTCCACCGTCCCGAGCTGCTGCAGCCCAACCACTGCTTCATGACGATCGGCTCGCGCAAGCCTCGCGCGCGGGGCGGGCTGGATGCCCGGACCCCGGCGATCTGGATCAGCGGGGGCACCGGCCGGGACGGTCGTGAGCATCGTGACAGTCCCAAGGTCGGCTGGTGCTGGGCCCGCAACCGGCACACCTGGCTCGGCTTCGCGTCGACGGCGGGACGCGGCCCATTCGGCTGACCCCACACCGCTGGATACCGATTTCGGTGCATCGCCCGGCGTCGGCTATCCTCGGATGTCGCTGCCCCTCGCGGGCGGCGCAGCCACGGGGTGTGGCGCAGCTTGGTAGCGCGCTTCGTTCGGGACGAAGAGGTCGCAGGTTCAAATCCTGTCACCCCGACCATTGACGGAGGGCTCTGATCGACGGAAACGTAGAACAGGGCCCTTCGTTCTGGGCCGAGCCGGGCATAGTTTGGGCATGACTCCTCTACTTCGAGCGCCCGGAACTGCTCCCGTGGGCTCTGCTCGGCAGGCCACGTCAGGGAACGTCACGTTGGCACGGAGGCTGGCGACTCCACTCCTGCTTACCGCCAGGCGCTCGTCCACCATCAGGCACCCGAGGGGTCATGACCATCGGACTCGCTCCACCACACCCGGGGCGATTCAGATCTCGTGAGACGAGCTAGCGTCACTTCGCCCACAGTGGGCTAGCACGGTCCGGGGGCGCAGACGTTCGCCGATGACGCAGAAGTTCGGCACTGCCGTGGCTATAGCCGCGTCCGACGCAATGTTGTACGTCGACGTCGATGTTGTGGGTCATCCCCGACGTGCTGCAAAGCGCCGCCAGTGAGGCCGGCCTGCGTAGGCCCGGCCATCGGTGCGGGCGCTCATTCCCTGGTTGGCCTTCTTCGGTGTTGAGATCCTTGGTGCCGAGTCGTGCAAAGTTCGTCGGGGACTGGTCGAGCAGTCCATTCCGCCCTACTCTCGGCTCGTGGACGGTGTTACTCCTGAAACGTACGCTGACATCGAGAAGTCCTGCCCTCAGAATGCGCCCTCGCGGGTGGTGAGTGGTGAAGTGCGCCTCGAGGACTGGCTCAAGGAGCATCCCGTGCCCTCATCAGGCGCAGTCGATGAGTAGCGAGGCCGACGGATGGCGCGAGGTGAGCGTTTCCGTCCCATACGAGCCAACCGTCGTGATGTTAGGGTTCTACGTTCTGTCACTTTCGTGGGCTCGGTTGCTCACCGACCGACAGGAGTTCGAGGGTGTGGGCATCTCCGACACCGAGGTGGTCATCCAAGTCGGCCCGCCAGTCGAACCCACCGGTCAGGCTCCAGACGTCCGAATCGCCAAGGTCCTGAGCCAGACTCCGACCTCGCTCAGTTTGATGGCCGAGCCCTTCGATGACCAGGCCCCCAAAGTGGACGTCTTCGTCACTGCCGCCACCCCTGGGAACAGCACCCTCACGGTCCGCCACTCTCCAGTTGACCAGACACGCCCCGCCCTCGCCGCACGGTTCGCCCTTTGGCCGGAGGTCCTCTCCGGTTTGCCGGCGGCGATCGAGGAGCATCTGCGCAGGATGAGGTAGCTCGCGGCATCGTGGTGCACCATCCCCTCAGGCCTTCGCGTCAAGGCTCACGCGGAGGTAACAGGGCCGGAGCGACCTGCGTCATTTCGCCGCGAAACGCGCGGCGCCGGGTGGGCTCTGCGCCCACTAAGACTCAATCAGAGGGACCGCATCGGCGTAGTTCGGCGGGTGCGCGGGCGCACGCCCGCTGCAAGGATGGCGGCGTGGTAGACGACGATAGCCCCAGCATCGACCACCAAGTGTGGAGCGCTGTCGATCCAACCGGCGAGAACCGTGTCCTTATTGACGCCGCGATCCACGAGCGCGAGGACGTCCCACTGTGGCTGCGTCGTGTAGGTAAAGACTTGGGCGAGGCGTTGGACCGGCTGGCCCACGTCGGGGAGGAGTACCGCACCAGCATCCTTGGGATCGCCGGCGCCATCGTGGTCCTCGTGCCACGCGGGTGGGCTCCACTCTCCATGCACGCGGAAACGGTGTTCCAAGCGGTCCAGCTCGCCGATGACGGACGCGGCGAAGAGGCAGACCAGCTGCTGGCCGCGCAGGGGGAGGGCGACGACGCGTGGCGCCTCACGCGGGTGTGCAAGCGCGTGGGCGTCATGGGAGCGAACGACCCGGAGTTGAGTCGCCTCTTCCGTGAGCGCGCAAGGCTCTTGGGCCTGGCGATGGAGCACCATCTGGCGGGCCGCTACGACGCCTCGATTCCGCTGCTACAGGCGCAGTTGGAGGGGATCACGATGGACGTCACCGGAGGCAAGAAGTTCTTCACCAAGGGGACCGCCAAGGCAGATCTCGTGGACCCGAAGCACTTGGCGGGCATCGCGGCGGGGTTGGCCGCGCTTCAGGCCACGTACGGTCAGGATGTGAGGGAGACGCAGACTCGTGGGAGCCTGTCCCGGCACGGGATCGCGCACGGGCGCGAGTTGGCCTACGACACCCGAATCAACTCGGCCAAGACGTGGTCGGTGGTCGATGCCTTTGTGGACTGGGCGATGCCCAAGGCCCGCGACCTTGTGGAGGCGCGCATGGCGGAGCGGCAGGCCGCCACCGCCGGTAGCGAGGAGACCGACGAGCGGGGGCGGCGCGTCGATGACCGCGAGATTGCCCAGACGCGCGACGCCCTCCGCCTGTTGCAGACCTCGGCCATGGGCTGGCACACCCGGCGCGGAGGCTTCCGCGCCGACCTCATTGGGTCCGTGTATGGCGAGGAGGACTTCATGCGCAGGGGTCTGCCGGCGAATCACGGAATCGAACAGCGCGTCAGTGCGGACAAGCAGGAGGTGGCCTACTGGCGGCGGACGGTCTCGGGCTGGGTGTTGGGGCTGGGCATTGTCGCGCAGCGCGGCGGCGCCTTCGGCGAGTACCTATACGCGGGGCAGGACGCGCCGGCCGGGCTGCCTTCCGAGGACGAGGGCGGCTGGTTCGCGCACGGCGAGACCCCGCCGGACTGGTCCCAATGAGCGTGGCGCTCACGGCGTGTGACGAGGGCCTGAGCGCGGTTGAACTCAAGCACCAGATCCGCCAGTGGACAACGAAGCCAAACAGTTTCTCGAGGGTCATTTCGACAGTGTCTGCGGTGCCGTCTGTCACGGCCGAGAAGGGCAGCACGTCAATGGAGGCGATCTCGTTGACGCCGCCGCGGCATCACAGACGCTGGTGGCGAGCCCTATCGAGGCATGGCAGGCATCGGCGCATCATCCTCCGCAGCGAACATGTGCGTCGCCGCCATCAGATGAGTCGACAGACGCTTGAGTAGGCGTGTCAGCACCGTCAAGCAGAATTGAGGACATGACGACCAGCGCCCACCCGGAGCCTACGGCCGCAACCATCAAGGGTTTATACGCTCACGCCTTTCGCTGCGCGCGACCTGACTGCCGCCGCCCGTTGTACAAGGTGGACGACGAGACCGGAGACCGCACGCTCAACAGCCGTGTCGCACATCTCCATGCTCGTAGACGGGGCGGGCCCCGGTGGATCGAGATGACCTCGAACGAGAACCGCGCCGAGGCCAACCTTGTCTTGCTGTGCATCGAGCACTCCTACGAGGTTGACGACCGTCCTGATCGATACCCAGCGGATCTGCTCCGCCAATGGAAGCAGGCGCAATTGGACGAGTACGAGCAGGCGCAAAGCGGTTGGCCGATCACGGACACCGAAGCGGGCCGCGCGCTCGAGGCGTCTGCTCAGGCCGCTGAACACCATCACGCAGGGGCGGTAATCGGCGTCGTCCGTGCGGTCGAGCGCTTCTCCCTCGCGGCTCGCCAGGCACGGAGCGGCCCTGCGGCGTCGGCGGCCGCTTGGCGCGCCGCCCGGGCACGCGCCCGAGGTGCCAGCATCATGACGGACCTCGACGGAAACAGGGTGTACGCAGAACCCTCCCGGCAAGAGACGAATCACCACATGAACGAGATCCGGACCGCTCTAGCGAGCGCCGTGGAGAGCATTCGTCCCCTAGCCAACGAGGCGAAGGTTGAGACCGCAGCCGCGCGCGCGAGCCGGCCAGCCGTCGGACCATGGTCGGACTGGGTGATACGCGCAGTTGACGAGGTGCTTGCCGCATCTTCAGGATGGCCGGGGCCGCCGGGCTTCGAAGACGACGACCGCCTTGAAGATGCACTCCATGCACTCGCGATAGCAACGGACGCCTTCGCGGCGTACTGGCGGGGCGGGTCGGAAGTGCCAAGCCCCCCGCAGCTCGAACCCAAAGCCGAGCCGCTGGCGGCCCCACCGGACCCGCTCCAAGATCACAGGGCCCTATTAGAGCGAGCGCGTCCTTGGGCTCGGGTAGATCACCGCCCGTTCGACCCCAAGTTGCGCTGCGAGTTGGCCGCCGCCGCTCAGGCTGCGGCCAGCATTCCGCCGGTCCCGTCCGCCTTAGCGATTGGGTTGTCCGCTACCGCTCAACTCGCAGCAGCTGTGGCAGGCAACGCCACGGATGAAGAACTGGCTCTGCTCGCCGAGGAGGACTCTCAACGGCGTCCACTATCGACTGCCGTACATCTCCTGACGGAGTCCATCCGGATGGCGGAGCGGCGTGAACGAGGAGCTCCGCAGCAGAGCGCCGACGCTGTCCTAAGCGCACTTTGGGAAACTGTTGACTGGTCTGACCCGGGTGTCTATGACGAGGACGATGCCAACGGGCACTCAATGTTCTGGCTCGGGTCTCGAATCACTTCACCCGAGGATGTCAGGGGGAAGTTGGCCAGCGCATTGGGGCAGCGGCCGGACCTTCTCTTGGCACTGGTTGCGGCGTGCGCCCCTTGGACAGAGCTGTTGGACAGCGACACTTGGGAGACGACCGGTTTCCAGCGGCGCTACGGCGAGTTGCCTCCGTGGTTCCCCGTCGAAGCCGTGGTGGCGGCGGCCGCTACCGTGCAGACAGGTGCCCAAGACATTCCTGTCGATGACTTTGGGGAGACCTACGCCGACGATCCGGAATCTCTTCTTGCGCAGGTTCTCTGGCATGCGCAGCGGTATAACCGTGCGGAGTGAGATCGCTACGGACGCAGGGTGCGTCCAATGTGGCATTACCTAGTGCAACTTGCACCGTGCGGGCGCAACCGCAACATGGAAGGCACCCGGTTCAAGGCGAGCGGGTACCCAGTATCCCCAGTTGGCAGGAGTGCCTTCCCCAATTGCCTCACGGTCGAGACGCAGCGCCCCCGGTTGCCCAAAGGACTGGACTCAGACGTGGTGATCATTGAGAGCCGCGCAGAGCTGCGGGCCGTCATCGCTGCAACTTGAGTCGGACAGTAGACGACCTGTGTCCGTGCCCCCCTGCGTCACAGCGCCGGGAGTTGGCCGTCAAGGACACGGCGAGGAGGTGTGGCGACTTGGGGGTGTGCTCTTGAGGACCGAACCTCTCCGGCGGCGAGGGGCCGGGGCGTTGATCTGTGGGTCACATGACGGATCGCGCCGTCGGAGCCCGCGGGGATCATGGAGCTGGAGTCCCGTGGCTCCCGGGACCCGGGTCCTCGTGAAGGAGGCGCGTCATGACTGCGCTGAACCACCCTGTTGCTACTCCGGCGGTCGCTCGTGACGACCGCAACGTCCGGTTCGCCTGGGCGTCCCTGGCGTTGTTGCCGTTCGCCGTCATCGTGCCCATGTTCCTCGCCCCCGCGTTGGGAGTCGAGGAGCAGGCTCGGGCGCCCTTCGGCGTCTTCGTCATCGTCTTGGTTGTGCTCGCTGCCCTCTTCGCCGTGCCGGTTCTTCTCGCGTGGTGGTTCGCGAACCGGGCGCGCAGCCACGACGACCAGCGGGGAAGGGTGCCGGCCATTATCGCCAGCGTCGTGGCAGGCGCCTTCCTCGCGATCAACGTCGTTTCGTGGGTGATCTGGCTCCTGCAGGACACCCTCTGAGCATGAGCTCTGGGTGGCTCAGACATCCTCGGGGAAAGACTCCCCAGCGTGCTGGTCAACCCGCGTCAATGTGCACCATGTTGGTCCGAGCCGTACCCCGCTCGTGCATGGCACGCTCAGACAAGGTCAGACCAGACGGCTGCCCAGGGCCCACGACGAAGGTGTGTACTACGCCCGACGAGGTGTGCACTGCACCGGGGTGCCCAACGACCATCCCCTTGCAGGACCGCTAGGCGACCCTTGGTAGCGCCGGTGCACCGGACCTCATGAACGAGGATGAGGGTCTGCTTCTGGCATGGCGCGTCTCACTGGCGTGTTGAGCGTGCGTACTCATGCACGACGGCGACGCGAGGAGGACTCTGGAGGAGGAAGAGGTGGTGATCATGACACTCGACACTCGCCCAACCCAGCATTCCGATGCATCAGAGCGGGCCGGCACGCTCGCCTTGGCCCTCGGGATCGCGTTCGCGGTCTCGACCGTGTTGACCTTCTTGATGACTCTCACCGACATCATCGGCGGACCGAACTGGCTGCGCGCCCTTATGTCGGCCGGAATCCCGCTCGGATTCTTCGGCGTCCCCCTGTCCTTCGCCGTGGCACGCACTGGTTTGGGCAGGCAGCGCGGACTCATCGGAGTCGCGTTGGCGGTCGTCTCACTCGTGGCGTTCGTCGCGCTGCTCTTCGCCATGGGATGAGCCCGACTCCCAGTCGCCCCGACCCGATAACCCGGACCCGGACTCCTGACAGCGGGAGACAAGGAGCCGACGCCAGCGTCACGCGCCGCCCCAAAGGCGCGTCACTGCGCCGGGTGACGGGCGCGGCGTGGTGACCACCGAGAGCTGCCTCGTTGCTCAAACGACCTTGGACTGTCTTGACGGCGCTCGGCTTCGCAGCCGATGTGGTAGCCATTGACGCGCTGGCACGGTGGGCGTCTTGATCGTCCACGGTCGCTCTCTCGTCCCCAGCAGGAGTTGGACGGGGGTGACGGTTGAGAGGTTCGAGATCGCTGGGCCCTCGTTTACTGCGCGCTGACGCAGAGGGCGTAGGACCTGACGATCTGATCCGCCAGGCTGCTGCCGCGCACCGCCGTCACCCGCCACCCGCCGAGGTCGTCGGTCGGGGCGCTGTTGGTGACCGTCGGCCCGCCGCTGCCCACAATCCAGTCGGGGATCCCGGATGTGTAGGTGCCGGAGAGGAAACCGCCGCCCACGGTCTTCTTGCCGGCGGGGCACACCGCTGTCAGGTCGAACTGGTCGTCAAGGAAGCTTCTGATCTGGATGGCAGTGACCTGCTCGAGACCGCTCGCACCTGATGGTCCAGCCGGACCAGCCGGTCCCACTGGGCCCGCTGGGCCTACTTCGCCTTGTGGTCCCACCGGCCCGACTGGGCCGGCCGGGCCAACTTCACCTGGCACCCCCGCTGGGCCGGCTTCCCCTTGTGGCCCCGCCGGCCCCTGAGCGCCTACCGGGCCTTCAGGGCCGATCTCGTTCCAGCTGATCGGGTACTCGTTGGACTTACAGGTGTTGCCTGTGGGAACGATGCGCACGCCGCCGGTGGAGTTTGTGACGCAGGCGCTGTAGACCGGGGTCGATTGCGCATTGGCCACGGCGCCACCGACCAGGACGAGCGCCGGGACCAAGGGCAGCCACGGAAGTGCCTTCTTGAACATGTCGATGCCTTCCTGCCGAAGATGGGTATGGGCTGGACGTCGACGACGCTATTGACAATCCGCGTCTTCAGACATCGCTCTTCAGATGGACTGGCATCGTCCTCAAGGATGATTCCTGCCGCGCCGGTGGCCGTCAGACGCGACGTTCCGCTCCTCCAACAGGCACTGATGCCACCGAAGGTCGGAGCACAGATTCGGGCCCCGCCTACGAGCTCCGACTGTGGTCACGCCTCACCCACGGGCGCCCCGCAGTCGGCCACCCACATGCTCCCTACCGCCGGCAGCTGACCCTGTCGGGCGGCATCATCCCTGCCGGCTCTGGAAGGGCCCTTGAGTCGTGCTGTTCGCGGCGTGGTGTCCGCACGCGGCGGCGTAGAGGACGAGCTCGCTGGGGTCGGTGATGCCGAGTAGCTGTTCGGCGGCGTCCTCGTCGAGGGCGGCGGTGGTCCACGGCGCGAGGTCCAGTGCGGTGCAGGCGAGGTGGAAGGTCTGGGCGAGGTGGCCGGCGTCGAGGAGCAGCACCCGGTAGGCGTGCGACTGCTGGTACTTCCAGGCGCTGCGAGTGGTGACGCCGGTCATGACGAAGACGGCGGCGGCCTGGGCGGCCCAGGGCTGCTGGGTGACGGCGTCCAGCACACGGGATATCAGGCTGTCACGGGATCCTGCTTCGCCGGTGGGGGTGAGGGTGTGGCGACCGGAGCAGTAGTGGTACGCCCCAGGTTTCAGCCCGTCGATGTTGAGCGCGACGAGATAGACCTCGACGGGGTGGCGGGCGCCGCCAGACGGTGAGGTCTTGAAGATGACCGGACCGACACCGGGGTCCTCACGCCTTTGGGTGACTCCCCAGGTGGTGTGCAGGATTGTGGCGAGCAGGTCGAGGCTGAGCGGCTGCCCACTGAACCGGCGCTCGGTTCGGCGGCGACGCAGGGTCGCACCGAGCTCAGCGGTCAGCTCGAGCGGGGCCGGCAGCGGCAGGTGTGGCGGCCCGAGGTCGGTGAACGGCGGCGGGGGCGGGGTGGTCGCGGCGTGCGCGAGGAGGTTGTCCCGTTCGGCGTCCAGGTCGTAGGTGAACGCGGTGCGGCGGGTTCGGTAGTGGAACCACTGGGCCTCCGGCCCCCACACCCAGGACTCCTCGACCGAGGCGTCCCGTTGCTCTTCGGGTGTGCCGCAGCGCAGCAGCAGGTCCTGACGGACGAGCTCGTCGAGGAGCGGCTCGGCCGGTGGCCCGCCGAGCAGGGCTACGGCTTCGTGGGCGGGAACGGGGTCGGTGAGGGCGGCCAGGGCGGGGATGAGCTGGTGGTGCACGACGGCCTGGCGCCCGGTCAGGTAGTTCTCGAGAACGAGCCCACCGTCCTCGAAGCGTGCGACCAGTGCCCCCGCACGACGCACCGGCGCCTCGCAACCAGCGAGCGGTTCGCGGGCGCCGGTCGCGGGGTCTGTCACACGCAGCAGGTGTCGCCGCGGTACCGGTACCCGGCGACGGCCATCTCCGCCAGGGGTTTGCCGTGAACCATGAAGGTGATCTGGGCCGGCTTGCGCGGATCGCCCTTGTCCCACAGCGCCCGAAGCCCTTCGAGCTGGTCCTCGGTCAGCTCCAGGGTCAGCGGCTGCTCGGCGGCCAGCTCCTTGACTCTCTTGGAGAGGTCAGCCGCCTGGTCGGTCTCACGGATGTCCTTGTCCCGCATTGTCCTGCCTCCTGCCGTGGGTGGATCGTCCAGGTATACACCCGCCGCCGCGAACCCGCCACCGGAACGACCTGACCGCCCAGAGACGCGTTCGTGCAGGTCAGGAAGGGCGGCAGCCGGTATCGGCCTATCGGGTGATGCCGGTTCTCGCATCTGTTGCGGGGTGAGGGCGGCGGGTCTACGGTGCGCTCACGGGCGGGCGGGAGTCTTCCGGTCCACAGGCGCACCGGGGTCGCCCGTTCCAGGCAGGAGCGTGTGATGTCACCAGATCAGGACTCGCCGCAAGAGGACGAGATCAGACCCCTTCCGCCGTCTGCGGAGCAGCAGGCAGCCCATGGCCGGGCCATGGCCGAGGCGATGAAACAGGCGAAGGCCGAACGCGGCGGCCGGCTCGACAAGGAACTCAAGGCGATGGAGAAACTCAACGCCAAGTACGCCAAACGGGCCGAGAAGGCCGCCGCCAAGCTGGGCCTGGACCAGAAGAAGATGCAGGCCGACCTGACGGCCCTCGTCGACGCACCCGAGGACCAGGTCGAGCAACGCATGCGCGAGTTCGCCGACAGGTACCGGCCACTGCAGGAGAAACTCCTCAAGGAGTCGGGCATCGACCCAGACACGCTCAGCGATGAGGCCCTCGGCACGGTCGAGACCCCCGACAAGGCCAAGGTGCACGGGCGCCGCGGGAAGGGAGCCGGCGGCAACATCGGCTGGACCACCGAGGAGGCCCAGTCATGACGACCATCCTGCGCCCGCCCTACACCCTGAACTACACCCAGGGCAGCGGCTATCTCACGGCGGACCGGAACTCGGGCCGGCTGTGGAGCCTGCAGTCGTTGAGCTTCCTCGGCTCATCCCAGGCGATCGCCCAGGTCGGCTCCGCGTTCCAGGGCCCAGCCGGCACACGCCGCATCCGGGTCGAGGCCACCGTCCTTGTAAACCACTACTCCGCGTTCACGCCGGCCTTCTTCGGCTACGCCTCCGCCGAGTCCATCATCAACCTTCGGGTGATGGACGGCTCGCGAGTCGTGGCGCTCGATCGGCGAAGCCTCGCCCGTGCGATCGCCGCCGTGTTCTGGATGACCGACCTCAGGGGCGGGCCCTTCACCATCGCCATGGCGACAGAGTTCTGGGGAGGTGGTGGGCGTCAGTACTCAGCCCACGTCGACGTCGAAACCTGGGTCGGAGCCGGCGGTATCGGAGCCGGGGCCGTCGCCTCCGGGTCCGCGGTCGCGCAAGAGATCCGAGTGCGGGTCATCTAGTCACACTCACCTGCAGGTGGACCTTCACCGCCAATGCGGCACGAACCGCAAAGCCGGTGGAGGTCCACCCAGGGACACCCCGAGGGAGGCTGCGCTGTCGCGGCCGGGGTAGTCGCTACAGATCGATCGGCCAGAACTCCTCCTGAACGCCGAACATCCGCTGAATGAAGTGACCACATCAAAGGAAGCAGAAATGACAAACCAAGAACGCCTGCAGCGCGGACGTAAGATCCTCGCCCTGCTCGGATGGAAGCTCGCCACAGAACAGCACGCCATCCAGGCCACAGAGGACTTCCAGCGCATGTTCAACCTCGGCCCGGCTTTGGTCGTCGACGGGAAACTTGGGCCGAAGACCTACGCCGCTCTCGTGATCTGCCGCGACCGCAAGGTCGCTGGCAAGAGCGACATCTCCGAACACTTCAGCGTCTGGGAGTTCAAGTGCAAATGCGGAGGCAAACATGAGAGCTGCCGGCGCATCTGGGTCGACCGGCAGATCGTCCAAGCGTGCGAGAAGATCAGAACCAAGATCGGGCCCTTCACCCCGCTATCGACCTGCCGCTGCGACAAGCACAACGCCGCCGTCAAAGGCTACAAGCGCAGCCAGCACCGGCTCGGATTCGCCATCGACTTCGACGTCCCCCAGCTCACGGCCAAGCAGATGACGGCACTTCGCGTCGCCGACGCGATCGGTGTCGCCGCCAACGGCAAGGTCCGCCACATCGACCTGCGCGCATCCGGCTCTCCCGACAACCACCCCAAAGCATCCGGCGACAAGGCCAACCCCTACATCTACCACTACAGCTGAGCGCCGACCCACCTCCTACCGCCGGGAGCTGGGCGAAACTCAGCCAGCGTCTCGAAGCCTGCGTAAGCCGCCGCCTGTCGGCATGTCGGGCAATCAACTCTCGATGGCTGATAGCAGGGCGGATTCGCCCTGTCGGCTCACTCGATACCACCACCTGGCGCCGTCGGCGACGAGGAGGAGGTGAATGTCACGGTCCCGTGTGAGCGTGATGATCTCCCTCCACTTGGCTAGGTGGTTGTTGCTCGCCCGCGTGGCAGGGTCGTACGACAGTTTCAGCAAAGAGGTCAGAAGTGAGCGGAGCCCGTCGGGACCATCCACTCGAGCCTTTGCCTCAGAGGCGAATGTGATCTCACCCGCCCACCATTGGCCGTCGGGGGGTTCAGCAAATCCCCATAGGTCGAGCGCAGCACCGCGCACGAATGGGTCGAAGACGACGCAGTTCTCTTCCCATCCGTGATCCAAGATCAACTCCGCATAGGAGGTGATGTGGATGAGGACTTCGGTGTGCAAGGCGACATGATCCTCATTTCTCCCGACGAGGTGCAGGTTCTTGGAGCAAGCTCGCGCTCCCGGCACCTGGAAGCCGCCGTCCGGCGCCACCGTGACCAGGCCGTGCTCCAGGGCCCGTACGAAGCCGCTGGCTTCGTCGACACCCAGCCCGCGGCCGTAGAGCAGGCGTGGTGAACGCACTGGGTCTCGCAGGAACTTCGTTGAGGGCGACGAGCGACACGCGGCCGCGAATACCTCCGCGCATGCCGTGAGCAACTCGTCGGTGGCCGCCTGTGCCTGCGTCGACCAGGGCTGCTCTTGGCGACCGACACCTCTGATCGTCCGCTCATACGACAGGTTCGCAGTGTGGCTTTCGTGATCGTCGTCGGCAAGGAGCCCTATGAGTACCAAGGCGGCAATCAAGTTTGTACGGCGCCAAGCTGCTGCATTCCGCCGGGAGCCGGGCAGGCCCCACACCTAGCCCAAGTTGCCTGTCGCTCCGGGCGTTCGCGACAGGTCAATGCGCACGCGGACTCGGCTATCGAACCCGGCATCGACGCCACATGGGCCTCGACCGGATGCCGGGTCGCTCGTACGCTGGGTTGATGGGTGAACTGGTTCTCACGCTGGAAACGGATGCGGTCGCGTCGGATGACCTGCGGCATGCCCTTGCCGAGGGAACGGTTGGCCACGTGAGCGCGGCGCGGAAGAGCCACCTGGATGGGTCCGCGGAGACGGTCATTCTTATCGTGCAGGTGGCGACGCTGGCAGCGAGCAGTGTGCCGACGATTCTGCTTCCGTTCCTCAATCGGAAACGGGTGCGCAAGTTCAAGTGCGGCGACATCGAGATTGAGAACCCCACGCCCGAGCAGGTCGAGCAGCTTTGGGAGCGCTGTATGAAGGCGCAAGCGGAGGGATGACGTGAAGGTTGGCGGGCTGGACAGGCATCTGGTCAGCGCTGCCATCCTCCAGCCCGCCATGTTCGGGCCGGAGAACTTCGCTGGTGATGAGTGGGTCGAGAGCTACATGCGCGCTGCAAGTCGCCTGCTCGACCTCGAGGTGCGCACCTACGTCACATGGCAGTGTCCACCCGATGTGTTCGTTCTTGCCGCCGAGGACGCCGGGCTTGTCATCCGCAGCGAACGGCTCGATGGACTGCTCGTGGAGATGCTGACGCTTCACGACGTCCAGTCACTGCTGGGAGGTCAGCTCCTCGAGGAGGTGTCCCAGAGCGCGGTCTTGAGGTGGATGAGTGAGTTTCTCATCGGGTACCGGCGTCCAGCGCTCGCGGTGACTGCGCTGCGAAACCGGCCGTCCCTGGACGGGCTACAAGTGCAGATCCACCACGCTTTCCGCGATGAGCTTCTAGACAGCAGACCGCTTCTCGAGCGGACAGCGGTGCAGTGCATCTCGGTGGGGCACGAGATGCGCCACCTCGTCGAAGACGTCGATGCGCGCTATGACGTGTGGGAGAACATCGACGGCATCCCAGTCATTTCCCATATCGACTTCGACATGCGCAATGTGGACAAGGTCGATGACGATAGCCTGCAGCGCTTTCACGCTTTCGTCTCCAGCACCGTCGACGCCACTCGACTGGTCAAGGAGATCCACGCAGACCTCTTCGCCGTCGACACCGTCCTCGAGTTCTGCCTGCGAGCATTCGACTGCCGTTCCGAAGACGCGGTCCGATCCACGCTCGCCGCATTCGAGACCTTGGTGTTCACCTACTTCCTCAAGAACGCATGTCGGCTCGTTGCCGAACTCTCTACGGGCTCGAAGCGGCGGGACGAGTTCGATCGTGCCCTGGTCCTCGAGAATCTCCAATGGGTCGCCCGAGGACGCGCGGTGGCTCGTCACATCGGTTTGTCGTGGGCACAATTCGACAACTCCACCCCCGAGGGGGCACTCATCGCGGCGCGCCAAAACGTAGCTCGAGTCGATGCCATGATCACGGAACGACTCGCGGGTCGGCTCGCCAACAACCGTGCCTTCGACCACGCCGTTCAAGCTCTTCTGGACACCCTCGAACGCAGCGGCAAGGAGCAGATCACAGTGGCCGAAGCACTGGCCCACGTGGACAGCGACGGGGACCTCCGAAAGGAGTTGTACTTCATGCTCGTCGGCTTTGGCTGTCCTGGCTCTGTCGACGTCAGGACTTACCTCGAAGACGCGGACAGGACTGTCCACACGGTGCAGGCCTAGAACTGCAAGGTCTGGTGGGACACCGTCACCCCCTGGGGCCGACACTGTCGGCCGCCCATACAGACCCACCCCCAAGCGGAAGGGCATCGCTACCGCCCGCCAACCGATCCCCGAACACCGCTGGCAGACGCGAGGAACCTGCGCCAACGACAGCACGATCAACTGCGTCTAACCGCCGGCTGTCGAGCCACGATCGCGGCATGTGCCTAGTCGCTGCTGCTTGGAAGGGCAAGACCATCGGCCTCTCGGCGCGGTGCCCGCACGTCGAGTGACTCCCGCCACGATCACCCTCCCCTTGGACCCCGCGTTCCTACATTGGAAGTGCAGGGCCTCTCCGCAGGGATGGAGGAAGTCAATGACCAGTGAAACTCTTGAGCCGAGGACTGACACACTCAGCCCAGCGCCGTCGGCCGACAGTGGGAATCTGAACCCGGCGGGCCAACCACCTGGCCCCATGCGTGGGCTGGTGCCCACAACCGACTGGGACCTCAAGGCTCGGGTCCACGGCGCGTGGGCCAACGCGTGGTGGTGGAATGAGAAGCACGACATTCTGGCTGGCCGCTGGGCCACCCTTGACACCTGGGCGCGACTCGTTCTGGCGCTGACTGCGTCTCTGAGCGCGGTGAGCCTGTTGAGCGACAACCCAATTGCCACGGGAATCTTCGCGGTTGCAACGGCGATCTTCTCTGCCATCAACGCCGCTCTGGATCCAGCCGCACGCGCCGCCAATCACCGGAGGGCATCACGAGACTTCAGGCACGCGGAACGTCGTCTTGGGACCATGCTGGGAGCGATCAGCAGCATGACCGAAACCGCTTACGACCCCAGCGCTGAGCGATACGTTCAACTGGAACTGACGTCCGATGATCGAGCCTACTTCGGAGAGCAGTTGTTGCGACTGGAGGACGATCTCGAGACAGTGCAGGACGCGGCCCCGCCGATAAATCGACTGACGGGCGAGCAGACAAACACGGTCCCCAAAACCTCCTGGGGAATGCGGCGCCTGCAGCGACGACTTCAGCGGCAAAAGGAGGCCAGCCGCATGTACTCCGAGGTGTACCAGGACGGTGCACGAGACAGCGCGATGTACGAGTCGTACGAGCAACAACAGAGTTGACAGCATCCAGCCCAGTTCAACGTCGGCGGTAGATGCTCTGGACCCGCGGCACTCCGCCGGGAGACGCGCGCTCTTGCTTGGCTTCGGCGCCGGTAGCACGTTTGGATCCTTTAGTTGATTTGGCGGTCTCGTCCCTGCCAGTAGGGGGCGCGTAGCTTGAACTTCTGCAGTTTGCCGGTGGCTGTGCGGGCCAGTGCCTCGCGGAACTCCACGGAGGTGGGTGCTTTGAAGTGGGCCGCCCTGGTCTTGCAGTAGGCGATGAGGTCGCCCTCGGTCAGATCGGAGCCCTCGGCCTTGACGACGAGCGCTTTGATGGTCTCCCCCCATTTCTCGTCCGGGACGCCGATGACAGCGACCTCGGCGACATCGGGGTGGGAGAAGATCACGTCCTCGACCTCGATCGAGGAGACGTTCTCGCCGCCGGTGATGATGACATCCTTCTTGCGGTCCTGGATGCTCAGGTAACCGTCGTCGCCGATCACCCCGCCGTCGCCGGTGTGGAACCAGCCGTCGCGGAGCGCCGCCGTGGTCTCTTCGGGCTGGTCCCAGTACCCTTCCAGCACGACGTTGGAGCGGGCCAGCACCTCCCCGTCGTCGGAGACCTTCAACGTCACGCCGATCGCCGGTGCACCGGCGCGCACCAGCCTGGCCGCTCGCTCCTGCGCCGGCAGGTCGTCCCACTCGGACCGTCCCCGGTTGATGGTCAACAGCGGCGAGGTCTCGGTCAGGCCGTAGATCTGGATGAACTCCCAGCCCAGCTCCTCTTCGACCCGAACGATCGTCTTCGTCGGCGGCGGGGCCCCCGCGCAGATGATCCTGCCCCGACCGCGTCCGGGAATCGGACCCTGCCAGGTGGCCGCGGCGCTCAGGACGGCGCTGACCACCGCCGGCGCCGCACACATGACGGTGACACCGTGCGCCGCAACGCGGTGCAGGATCTCGGCGCCGTCGACCTTGCGAAGCACGACCTGCGGCACGCCCAGGCCGGTCATCGCGAACGGCATCCCCCAGCCGTTGGCGTGGAACATCGGCAGAGTATGCAGGTACACGTCCCGGTCGGTGACACCGGCGTGCAGGGCGAACGTCACCGCGTTGGTCCAGATGTTGCGGTGCGTAATCTGAACGCCCTTGGGGCGGGCAGTCGTCCCGGAGGTGTAGTTGATCGTCGCGGTGGCGTTCTCGTCCGCATCCCACGGCCTGGGGTCGATGCCGTCGGCGAACAGGTTCTCGTCCTGCCCGATCAGGAACGTGTGTTCGCAGTCGACCGAGGCCAGGTCATCCTCGAGTTCGGGGTCGAGATAAAGCACCCGCGCCCCGCTGTGCTCGACGATGTAGCTCACCTCCTTCGCGGAGAGACGGAAGTTGACCGGCACAAGCACCCGCCCGTACCCCGACACCCCGAAGAAGGCAGCCAGCAACCGCGCGCTGTTGTGCGAGACGAAGGCGACCCGCTCACCCACCTCGATGCCGAGCCGGTCCAGGTGCGCGGCCATAGCCGCCGCCTTAGCCCGGATCCACCGATGACGTTTTGGGTGTTGGCCTCGCGAGGATGAGTCTCGGGTGGTGATGTCGGGGCAGGGGTGACCTCCCGGCCTCGCTGCCGGGAGGGTTCCACTGGATGTTCCTTGG
>NZ_WESE01000020.1 GCF_009184895.1 Nostocoides sp. F2B08
GCCACGGCGCCCCGGTGCGGTACTTCCACACCATGCCCTCGAGCGCGCCACGGTGATCCGTCCACGGCCGCCCCGCCGTCTTGCTCGCCGGCAGCATCGGCTCCAGCACAGCCCACACCTCATCCGAAATCTCGCGACGCGTCACAAGGTCAACACTGGCCGACCAACACCCCGAACCCCTTGATCAACACGCCCTAGGCGGGGGTCCATCAACGGAGCAGTTGCGGCTCGGACGTCGATCTGTGCCGAAGCCGCGGTGTCGGTGTCAGGTTCCCTCCTCAGCCGCCCAACGCTTCGCGGTCTCGAGGTCGGCAAGTGGAAACGCGCGCGCCTGTCCCGGCCACACGATGCTGAAGATTCTGACCATTGCCCCTGCCCACCGCGCATCGGTCACGATCGCGATCCGCTCAAAGGACGCCGGATGACGGACACCGAGCTTAAGGTCCTCCCAGACCGCGTCCTCCTCGTACTCGTCAAAGTCGGCACCGAGGACGTAGACGAGACGTACCTTTCCGTGGTCGGCCAGAGCAACCTCAACGGCAGGCACCACGACGTTGAGATAGTCCTCCTTCTCCACGTCGTCGATCGCCTGGAGACCGAGGACTCCCTCCGGCATGCCATCCATGATTCTGATCATCGCCAGTACCCTTCTTGTTCACTTCGTCGCCATAAGGCCCGAACGAAACAAGGCGTCGGCCGAGCCATTGCTGAACCGGATACAAGCGCGGGCTCGGGCGTAGGCCGGTGACCCTGCTCCTACAAAGGCAGACGCTATCGGCGGATGGCCGGGTCCAGATCACCCGTCCTGGATGAGACACCCGGCCGCTGCCCGGCATGTAGGTTGCGACCCTTCGGTTGCGGCACGAGCGGGAAGGTCCATCCGCAGATCGCTCATCAAGGTCGCAGTGATCGGGTTGGTCGTCCTCAAGCCCGACACCACCGCTCAGCAGGGTCCCGTCCTGCCCATCCGAAGCACCGAAGGCACACGTCGCTCATCGCAAGTCTGTCCGTTTCGAGGGCGGCGGCACCGACGCCGGGTGACCCCTTTCGCCGGCTACCGCGCTCGGCCTAGAGCTCCATGGCGAAGTGGTGCGAGCTGATCCGGAAGCCGACGTTGAAGTAGAGACGGTGGGCGGCTGTCCGATCGAGTCCGACGCCAGAGTCGAGGTGGATCTGCTCGCATTGGAGGCGCACGGCTTCGTCGTGCAGCCATTCCAGCAGTAGCCGTGCATGCCCTTGCTTCCTCGCAGCGGGAAGGGTCGAAAGTCGTCGATGTACAAGTGGCGACCCCAGGCAAGGTTCTCGCCGAGACGGAATCCGGCGACAGCCACGGCCGTGTCACCCTGGTCAGGCAGCGAAGCGATGAGCCGATAGCCGGAAGGTCGCTGTCGCTGATCCACCTGACGTACAAAGTCGTCTCGGTCGAGCAGTGCTGGGCGTAGCGCACGCATCGCATCGAAGGCCTGCCCCGTGTTCGGCGGTGCCAGCTCAATGATCATGGCCACGATCCTGGCACTGGACGTTCTACTCCTGGTGCCAGGGACACCTGCGGCACTTCGCCGGGAGCCGCCATCCGCTCATCCGACGTCGCCGCTTCCCGTGCAGTCTCGACAGGCCATCGACAACCTGCGTTCATGGGTCCACACTGGCACCGACGCCGGAATAGGCCCGGCGGAAGGGAGCAGGGGACATGCTCTGGTTCTGGGGCACAGTCGCGATTGTGGTTGCGCTGGCTGTCGTTGCCGCGTGGCTCTACGACCGGCGTGGCGACCGTTCAGGTGTGAGCGACCGGGACCGGGACTCGATCCAACGCTCACGCGATGAGGCGTACCGCTACCGAGACGACCTGCGGGGCAAAGGTGGCATGGACGGTGGGTACTGACGCTGGTCACGCCGCTGCCATCGATATTTGAGGGCGCGGACCCCCAGCAGCGACGGATGACCAACCCGCGCCCGCCCGCGGGTGAACCAAGCCGCGGCCGACGCCGACCCCATAGGCCATCCCGTGGCCCAGCTGCTGCACACCGCCGGCAGTCGGGCCAATCTCCAGGCGGATGCTCAGATTCACACGGGGTCTGCTCCGGACGTGATCCGACAGTGGACAGTTGACTGCAAGGTGCAGAACACTCCTTCTATGAAGGCTCGGATGGCATCGGCTTTCGGACTCATGACCGTGGCGTTGTCGGTACTTGGCGTCGGCAGGTATCTCTTCGCGCTGGCGAGCGGAGCTGAGTTGTCGTTGCAGCAACTCGCCTACTACCTGGGTAACGCCGCCTTCATCGTCTCCCTAGCCGCAGTAGCAGGAGTGTTCGTTGCCGGCGTCTTTGCTATCGCCGCTGGAAAGTCTCTGGGGGAGGCAGCCGACGACGGGGTGTGGCGGGTCTGGGGTTTCTCGACTCTGGCTGCGGCCGCGTTCTTCTTCCTCGTCAGTGGCGGTGGTTACGGGTTCAGGGAACTCGACGTGGTTGGCACCGGCGCGATGTCTGCGCTCGGGCTGGTGGCGGTTGCCGCGGGTGTGACGGCCTGGCGCGTTTCTTCACGCGATAGGCATGAGCCCAGCACCTGAACCTGCCTTCTTCAACCATCCCAGGAGCAATCCTGTGAGGCGAGTCTTACCGCCGGGAGCTGGGCCGCGCGAGGACGGTGCGGCACCGCATCGCCCGTGACCGAGGGCGCCGGCACCTGGACCGTGTTTGATGGTTCGATGCATCAACCCACGCAGCGGCGCCAGGACGTGATCCATGCGGGTCGACTCATCGTGATCTCGGGCCGGCCTGGAACTGGGAAGACAACGCTGGCCAAGGCCACGGCACAAGAGCTGCCTGCCTGCTACCTGCGCGTCGATGCCGCCGAAACTGCTCTCGTGCGTGCGGGAGTAGCGGTCGTTACTGAGGGCTACGCAGTCATCCACGAACTCGCCGTCTCCAACCTCCAACTGGGCCACACCGTCGTCGTGGACGCAGTCAACCCCCTCCCGCAGGCCCGTGCGGGATGGTTTGAGACAGCGGCGCGGGCCCGGGCCCGACTGGTCATGGTCGAAGTCGAACTTCCGGACCTGCGCGAGCATCGCCGTCGTGTGGAGGAGCGAGAGGCCGACATCTTTGGACATGTCCTGCCCACCTGGGATCAGGTCGTGCACGGTGAATGGACACCCTGGGACGAAGAGCGTGACGGTGAACGCCTTCGCGTTGACAGCACTAACGCGGACGTCGCCCTCGCGCATCTGCTGCAAGCCCTTCGCCCCGAGTGACCGCGTCCACCGGATGAGTCACAGCGCCGGGTGAGGGCGGGCGGCGTGTGCTTTCCCGGCTCTTGGCAGGTGCGGATCGAGTCTGCTGATGCTGATGGCGACGCCTCCGAAAGCCAGAACCGCAGATGACGCCAGCCGAAGACCAACTTCGCGCGGCGTCGTCTCTGTCATCTGCCCACTGGCTGTCGCGATCGATGGGGAACCTGTCTCCGACGTGCGGCTTGGGTCCGCGGGACACACTTGGTGGTGCGGTTTCGGTGCGGTTTCGGTGCGGTTTCCGCACGCGCCCTGTGTGGGACTCACTACATTGGGTCCACGCCGACGTGGCGGGGTCGAAGAGGAGCAACCCATGTCGTTGTCATTGGGCGAGCAGCTGAAGCGGCGCAAGCCGATCGTCTTCCGCCAGCACCACCATGAGGGTGAGGAGCTGGCGCGTGGCCTGACGACGTTCCAGCTGATGATGTTCGGTGTCGGCGCAACGGTGGGCACGGGCATCTTCTTCGTGCTGAGCGAGTCCGTGCCCGAGGCCGGGCCGGGGGTGGTGGTCAGCTTCCTCATCGCCGGGCTCGCGGCGGGGTTGTCGGCGCTGTGCTACGCGGAGCTGGCAAGCGCGATCCCGGTGAGTGGGTCGACGTACTCCTACGCCTACCACGCGATGGGCGAGCTGGTCGCGGTGATCATCGCCGGGTGTGTTCTGTTGGAGTACGGGGTGGCGACGGCGGCGGTGGCGGTCGGCTGGAGTGGCTACTTCAACGAGCTGCTCGACTCGACCGTGGGCTTGCAGATCCCGCAGGCGCTGTCGACGTCGTTTATCCCGGGCACGGACGGGCAGGCCACGGGTGGCCTGATCAACCTCCCAGCGGTCGTCCTGGTGTTTCTGTGTATGTTCCTGCTGCTGCGGGGCGCGACCGAGTCGGCCCGGGTCAACACGGTCATGGTGCTCATCAAGCTCGGGGTGCTCCTGCTCTTCGTGGTGATCGGCCTGAGCGCGTGGAACGGCTCGCACTTCGACAACTTCTTCGGGGCCGGGTTGGGGGGGATCACGGCAGCGGCCGGCACCATCTTCTTCTCCTTCATCGGCCTGGATGCCGTCGCCACCGCCGGCGAGGAGGTCAAGGATCCCCAGCGGTCCTTGCCGCGGGCGATCATCGGCGCACTGGTCATCGTCACAACGGTGTATGTCCTCGTCGCGGTGGCGGGCATCGCCGCCAAGGAGGCCGGCTGGTTCGGCACCGAGGAGGCAGAGAGCGCGGGACTGTCTCAGATCCTCAACGACGTCACCGGCTCGACGGTCTGGGGAACCGTCCTGGCCGCCGGCGCCGTGATCTCGATCTTCTCGGTCACGCTGGTGACCCTCTATGGCCAGACACGTATCCTGTTCGCGATCGGCCGTGACGGGTTGGTCTCGAGGCGGTTCACCAGAGTCAACCCGAAGACCCTCACGCCGACGTTCAACACCGTGGTCGTGGCCATCGTCGTCGCGCTGATCGCCGGCCTGGTGCCCTCGGACTACCTCTGGGACACGGTGTCCATCGGCACCCTCGTCGCGTTCTCGGTCGTCGCCATCGGTGTCCTGGTCCTGCGCCGCACCCACGCGGGCCTGGAGCGGCCGTTCCGCATCCCCGGCTATCCGGTGACCCCTATCCTCACCGTCCTGGTCTGCGTGTGGATCCTCGTCAAGCTGCCGGCGATCACGTGGGTGATCTTCGCGATCTGGCTGGCCGTCGTTATCGCGTTCTACGCGGCCTACGGTCGCCGCAACGCCGTACTCAACACCTACACCGACCCAGAGGAGATCGCCGAGCCCCGAGGGGATGAGGACGAGTGACGATCCTGCTCGGTTTCAGCCCGCACCAGGACGACACCGGCGCCCTCGAGCTCGCCTGCCAGCTCGCCCGTTCCGACCGCGACTCGGTGCATGCGGTCACCGTGGTGCCCCAGGCCTGGCCCACCGCCGTCGCCGGGGACACCGACCGCGACTTCCGCCTTTGGGCGCAGGAGGAGGGCGAGCACTCCACGGCGGTGGCACGCGAGCTGCTCGCGGAGCATGCGGACATCCCGAGCCGGGCGTCGTGGTGCTCGGGGCGCTCGGTGCCGCAGACGCTGCTCGACCGGGCGGCCGAGCTCGAGGCCTCGCTCATCGTCGTCGGCTCCGGCGTCGAGGGGCCGCACGGGCGGATCTCCCTGACCTCCAAGACCGACCGACTCCTGCACTCCTCCGACGTGCCGGTCGCTGTGGCGCCGCGGGGGTACTGGGTGGGACCGACAGGGCGGATCGGGCGGGCCACGCTGGGGTTCCGCGGTGACGACGCCACGTGGTCTCTGCTGGACCGGGCCGCCGGGATCTGCAGCCGCGTCGACGCCTCGCTTCGTCTGGTGACCTTCGCGGTCAGGAGTCGCCCGATGCGACCGACCCTGGTCAGCGGCTCGGAGGAGATGGTCCACACGCAGTGGGTGCGGCAGGCCGCGGCCGAGCAGGCCGAGGCGCTCGAGCACCTGCGTTCGCTGGGGTTCGCCGAGGAGCGAGTCTCAAGCATCGTCGCGGTCGGAGCCTCGTGGGGCGGAGCCATGGACCGGCTCGAATGGAACAGGGACGATGTCCTCGTCGTCGGCTCGTCCTCGTCCTCGACCCTGCTCTCAAGGGTCTTTCTCGGGTCGAGCGCGGCCAAGATCGTGCGCAACTCTCCCGTTCCGGTCATCGTCGTCCCGTGAGCCGTCCTCGCTCGTGACGACACCCGCCCCGGCGACGCATCCCCTGCTCGACCTGCTGCCCGACCGGACCAGCCTGCACGACAACGGCATGGTGGTCGTCGGCGGGTGCCGCCTCGACGACGTCGCGGCGGAGACCGGCACGCCCGTCCTCGTCGTCGACGAGGGCGCGCTGCGGAGGCGCGCCCGCGAGTACGTGCAGGGCCTGTCCGCGCGGTGGCCGCGCAGCCGCGTCGTCTTCGCCTCCAAGGCCTTCCCGTGCACCGCCGTCCAGCGGATCATGCTCGAGGAGGGCCTGGGGCTCGACGTCGCCGGAGGCGGTGAGCTCCTCGCCGCCCTCAAGGCCGGCGCCGACCCCGCCGACCTCGTCCTGCACGGCAACGCCAAGCTCGACGACGAGATCGCCCTCGCCGTCGAGCACCGGCTCGGCCTCGTCGTCGTCGACAACGCCGACGACGTCGACCGCCTCGAGGCGACGCTCCCGCGTGGGCGCCGGATGGACGTCCTCGTCCGGGTCATCCCCGGGGTCACCGCCAAGACCCACGCGAGCGTGCTCACCGGCCATGCCGGGACGAAGTTCGGCGTCGCGCCCGCCGAGGCGGGCCGGCTCATCGCCCGCATCGAGTCCTCCCCCGTGCTGCGGATGCGCGGCCTGCACCTCCACGTCGGCTCCCAGATCCTTCAGGTCGAGCCCTTCGTCGACGCTGTCGCCGCGATCGCGGGTCTCGGCGAGTTCGACGTCTACGACCTCGGCGGCGGCCTGGGCGCGCGGTACACCTGGGCGGACGAGCCGCCGAGCGTGGCCGACTACCTCGACGCCCTCGTGGGCGCGGCTCGGACGCACCTGCCGGCCGGGGCCGAGCTCATCATCGAGCCCGGGCGGAGCATAGTCGCCGAGACGGCGTGCACCGTCTACCGGGTCGTTACGGTCAAGCGTGGCGCCCGCACCTTCGTCGCCGTCGACGGAGGGATGGCCGACAACCTCGAGGTCGCCCTCTACGGACAGCGCTTCGAGGCCGGCGTCCTCGGCCGCTTCGACGGCCCCACCGAGGAGTGCGACGTCGTGGGGCGTCACTGCGAGAGTGGGGACGTGATCGTCGCGGGCGTCCCCCTCGTCACCCCCACCGTCGGTGACCTCCTCGTCGTGCCGGCGACCGGCGCATACTGCTTCACAATGTCCAACAACTACAACGGCGCCCGGCGGATCCCCGTCGTCCTCGCCGCCGACGGCGCATGGCGCGTCGTCGTGCGGCGGGAGACCTGGGAGGACCTCCTCCGGCGCGACGTCGACTGAGGAGATCACTCGCGTGGACCGGATCAGCCTCATCGGGGCCCCAACGGACGTCGGGGCCAGTGTCGTCGGATGCCGGATGGGACCGGCCGCGCTGCGCCTCGCCGGCCTCCAGGCGGCGCTCGAGCGCTTCGGGTCCGAGGTCCGCGACTGCGGGGACGTCGACGGGCCGCCCAACCCGATGTCGCCACCGGTGGACGGCTACCGGCACCTGCCGGAGGTCGTCGCGTGGACCACGGCACTCACGGACGCGACGTACCGCGAGCTCACCGACGGCCGCCTGCCGATCCTCATGGGCGGGGACCACTGTCTCGCGATCGGGTCGGTCTCGGCGGCAGCCCGACACGCGCGCGAGACGGGTCGCCGGCTGCGACTGCTCTGGTTCGACGCGCACGCCGACTACAACACCTCCTCGATCACCCCGTCCGGCAACATGCACGGCATGCCCGTCGCCGTCCTCACCGGCCACGGGCCTGCGGAGCTGACCTCGCTCTCGGGGCGGCTGCCCGCGGTCCCGCCCGCCCAGGTCAAGCAGATCGGGCTGCGCGACGTCGACCTCGGCGAGAAGCACCTCCTCCACGAGCACGCCGTCGAGGTCTTCGACATGCGCTACCTCGACGAGGTCGGCGTGCGCCGGGCCATGGAGATGGCGCTCAGCGGCGTCGACGAGGACACCCACCTCCACGTCAGCCTTGACCTGGACTTCCTCGACGACACGATCGCCCCGGGTGTCGGCACGCCGGTGCGAGGCGGGCCGACCTACCGCGAGGCCCATCTCTGCATGGAGCTCATCGCGGACTCCGGAGCGCTCTCCAGCCTCGACATCGTCGAGCTCAACCCGGCCCTCGACGTGCGCAGCCGGACCGCCGAGCTCGCCGTGGACCTCGTCGAGAGCCTCTTCGGCAAGAGCACCCTCCTGCGGGTGCACAGTCGCACCGAGGCGGAGCACCGGGCGTGGGAGCCGGCATGACCACGTCCGGAGAGGACGTCCTCGACCGAGCCGCGGCGACACCGGCGCAGGCCAGGGCGCAGTTCCGGGCCGGGCTGCGGGTGCCCACCTCGGGGTGGTCCGCTGGGTGAGCCCAGGCGAACCTCATCGCCGTCCCCCGGGACTACGCCTACGAGGTCCTCCTCTTCGCCCAGCGCAACCCCAAGCCGTGCCCCGTCCTCGATGTGAGCGACCCCGGGGCGGTGAGCACGCCCCTCTTCGCCGGCGACCTGCGCACCGACCTGCCGGCGTACCGGGTCTACGAGCACGGCGAGCTCGTCGCCGAGGTGGCCGGCGTGACGGACCTCTGGCGCGAGGACCTCGTGGCCCCCCAGGCGGCGATCATGAGATCCCGGCCGCCCTTCGCCATCGGTCACGCACCCGGCCACATGGCCATCACCGACGCGCGCGACAGCGGCTACCTCGTCCCCTGACGCGCCCGCTCACCCCGCGAGGCCCACGCCCCACCCCCCTGGTTTCGGCGCAGCGCCCGTTGTGCGCTCGTTTCCTCGTTCAACCTGCCACTGAGCGGCCCCTCAAGCTGATCCAACACCCACCGGGCGGACTTCCTCCTCCGCAACCCAGAGGCCCGATCATCCGTCGCAGGCAGTCCACGACCACCCGTGTATCGAGACCCAAGGTGTGTCTCTTCGCCGGGTGCCGGGCGTGCTCGGCGAGTCGCAGCGCCACAGTCACGCGAAGTGTCGGGCTTGGGTGAGCTCGCCCCTGCCCTGGCGGTGGAGCTTTGCACGGGGATCCGCTCGTGAGGGCGCCTGACCTTGGGCCTGCTCGGCTCGGCCCGGGAGATGCCAGGGAGTGCCATGCCTTTGAGACACGGCCCTTGCCAGGTGGTGGGCGCCTCGGCCATATTGCTGCATGGAGGAGCTTGCGGACCGGAGGGATGCCATGCTTCGTCGCTACCCGATCGCCTCGTTCGTGCTCATCGCCTACGCCATCACCTGGTCGCTGCAGATCGGGAGCCTGTGGGTGGCCATCCGGTCGGGTCTCGAGCTGAGCAACGAGGACAACGCCCGCAGCTTCGCTGGTGCGTTCACCGGCGACGTGTCCGGTGAGCAGGGACTCGCGCTGTTGCTCTTCAATCTCGGACAGTTCGGCCCTGCGATCGCGGGCACACTGCTGATCGGAGTGCTGTACGGCCGCTACGGGCTGGCCGACCTGGGCCGCCGACTGGGCGCGTGGCGAGTGCCGAGCCGGTGGTACCTGATCGTCGTGGGGCTGCCTATCGCACTGAGCGCCGCAGCGCTCGGCATCGGGTTCCTGCTGGGCGGGTTCTCTCTGGGGCCGTGGGAGCTGAAGCTGCCCGCTGCCGCCGCCGCGGGCTTCTTCCTCTACATGGTGGTGTTCACCGGGCTCGCCGAGGAACCTGGCTGGCGCGGGTTCGCGCTGCCGCAGTTGCAGCGGACTCACACGGCGGCCCGTGCCAGTTGGATCCTCGGCTTCATTTGGGGTCTGTGGCATGTGCCGTTCACGGTGTACTTCAACCGCGAGCAGCCGTTCGTCATCCTCCCCGCGCTGCTGGGCCTGACGTTCGGCATCGTCGGCTGGACCATGGTCAACACCTGGATCTACAACAGCACCGGCAGCCTGCTGCTGATCGTGTTGCTGCACGGATGGGGCAACACCGTGCAGTCCTACCTCGTGCTGTCCCAACCCAACTTCCTCGCCCATACGCTGTATGCCGTTCTGCCATGGGCGATCGCGATATGGCTGAGCCGCCGCTACGGTGACGAGACCCTGTCGGATGGGGCCCGCCGCGCGCTTGACGACGACGGCCTCGACCGGCCCCTGGTCAGCACCCAGACCTGACCGCCGCACCCGGAACGGACTCCCACATCCGTCTTAGGTTGGTCCTGCCAAAACCCGGCCCTCTTCAACGCACATCCCCTTCCGCCGCGAATCGGGTCCTCGGGCGTCAAGCGGCGGGTCGGCATCCCAGACTGCGATGTCCCTCCCCGGGCGGACGAGATTAGGACCGCGATGGCTGCGGGAGCACTTCCCCGAGCAACTGGCCCCGATCGTCATAGACCTTGACACCAGAGGGGCGACGCTTGGTCGAGGCGATGACCACTCGACCGTGCCAGGGCACCACCAGTTGTCGTCCATCGGTCTGCAGTGACGCCACCTGCGCACTGACCCGCAGAACCACGTAGCTGATCCAGCGCCCACTCCAGTGCACCCAATCGGCGCGTCCTCCGCTGTCGCGAACACCGCCACCACCCTCGAGCCTCACAATCGAAGGATCGATGCCCGTGTGGTCACCGGGTCCGTGCGCCGGCTCCTCCGGCAGCCAAGCCGGCCGGTCAGCGAGCAGGTCATTTCTCTCAGCGTCGCTGCCACCTCCGAGCAACCGCCAGTGACCATCCCGTCGACTCAAGACGTACGTCTCGGACAGCGAGCACCCGACGCCGCGTCGGGCGAACATGGTCACGGCGACGTCGCCCACGACATCAACACCCATCGGAGCGAACCGGCGTCTTCGGCTCAGCCGCGGCACCGGCTCCACATGCCGCGACTCGATGAGCCTGAGGCTCTCGGCATACACGTCGAAGGCCACAGCCAGATGCTACGAGCAGACCCAGTGCGCCCTCGCCCGTGCACAGCGCATGGCAACGATCCGCTCCAAGGCGGTCTTGCAGCAACGTGCGGCACTTCGCCGCCAGTCGGGCGACGTAGGTGTTGGTTCAAGAACCACAACGACGACGCTCGAGACCTTGACGATGCCGTCAACACGGCCACTGCTAAAGCGACTGGATCGCGCCGGCCATGTAGTAGGCGATCACCAGCAGCAGTAGCACTACTTGCATGAGGTCCAATGAGAAGCCGCCCTCTACCGCCTGTCGCAGTTCGGGCTTCTTTGTCCGCCCGCGGCTGCGCATCGACCTGACGCTGGACGATCCGCGCATTCTGGACCAGAGCGACTCTTCGGCGCCGAAACAGAGAATGCGCTTTCCCGACTTAAGGACAATCCGCTGGAACCTCTCAGCATCCTTGATGTCCTGAATCTCGTCCTCCATGAAGTCCCATCGGCTGAAGGGGTTCACGACAGTCCACCTCGTGTCAGCGTCCACCATGATCTTGGGTCGCACGAGAAGTGAGTACGCCCCAGGAACCAGCAGAAGATCGAACAGGACCTGTCCCGCGATGTCGAGACCACTAAGGCGCGCGGACACCGGATCTGCCCACACGTACAAGAAGTCGACCCAAACCATGGTGCCAAGGCCAACAGCGATGAGCAGCCAGCCGCACACGAAGTTAGCCATGTTCCGCATCGTTCGAGCGTTGGTTGGCGAATGCACCTCACCCATCGCGATGAGCCTCCACCCGGGACGTCACCCTTCCCGGCCAGCTTCGCACCCGGCGATCGTACCCATGCTTCCCGAGGTCACCACGCTCAAGTTGTCTTCCCTGCACTGTGTCTCTTCGCCGTGAGTCGTTCGTCGTGGCGGTGGCTTGAGTCCTGTGCTCCGGGTATGGCTGACTGGAGGTCTTCAAGCGCTTGAGCCTGGCGGGCGCCGCTGAGGAGGATCCTTGGAAGTACGACAACGCCGCCATTGCTGGGATCCCACCGGTGTGCGGTTGGGATGAGGGTGACCTCGAGCGCCGCAATGGGCGAGAGGTAGCCGAACCAGCCTTCGAAGACAGGAGATCTCCAGTGATCTGCTCATCGAACACGATGCTGTTGATCCGGTCTACGGGGATGCTCTTGACGGTCCGGCCACTACGAGAGGCGATCAAGGACCCGTTGTTCACCGCGTAGCTGCGCGTCCCGGTGCGAGCCACCACGCCAACGTGATGCCCGTGCCGAATGTCGCGGCGCTCAGAGTCGCTAAGAATGGCGGCGCCGCCAGGCCTGACCACCACGGCTCACCGTCGAGAACCATCAGTGCGCCGACGACAAGGCCCAACAGTGCGCCGATGCCGGCCGCCTTACCGAAGCCCAGCAGTGCAGACGGGGATGGGCGCGCACTATCACTCGGGCATTGTGCTCAGGCGAGACCCGGAGCCGAACCGGCTGCCTCAAACCAGCACCCGCCCGTGGTGCGACGCCTCACCGAACCGCTGCACACCGCCGCGAGTCGACCAGACCTGAAAGGTCGGGCCCGTCTCTGTCGAGTCTCTGCCGGCTGATCGAGACCTCGGGGGTTGGACGAGGGGGCGGTAGGTCGCGTGCGAGGATGATCGTTCG
>NZ_WESE01000021.1 GCF_009184895.1 Nostocoides sp. F2B08
GACCAAGGAACATCCAGTGGAACCCTCCCGGCAGCGAGGCCGGGAGGTCACCCCTGCCCCGACATCACCACCCGAGACTCATCCTCGCGAGGCCAACACCCAAAACGTCATCGGTGGATCCGGGTTAAGGGCACCTTGAGCGGACAGGCCCAGTTCCTGCCAGCAGACGATTGCCTGACCGGGCTGGCTACCACGGTCGAAGGGGCGCGCGGGGTCGCGTCCCACCTGGGGCGGATGATGATGTCCGGGCGACACTGCACTCCCACGGGTGATGATTTCGGTCCGGGCGAGATGACTCTGATGGCCGCCAACGGCGATGCGCTGTACATGACGTACACCGGCTCCGCTCCCTTCCCCGCACCCGGAACCGAGGTCATCGTGGGTACCACGACGGCCACGATCACCGGAGGTACCGGACGCTTCGAGGACGCCACCGGGACCGTGGAGATGGTGTTCGAGATCCAGTTCGAGGGCTTCGAAGACCCATCGTGGGCAGCGATCTGGACGATGACCGGGATGATCAACTACTGAGCATCTCTCTGTTCGCCGCGGCCGAGCAAAGGGACTCCTCGACCGCGGCGAACCGAACTACCTCACACGCCCTGAGTCGATCGCGCACCCGCAGCATTCCGCCGGGAGCTGGGCTATGGAGAGTTGCCGGTTAGGCAACTTTGTTTGCGTAGCGTTGGCGGGCGGCTTCGCCCGAGGTGCCGACGAAGGTGCCGATCGCGGACCAGGACAGGCCGGCGGCTCGGGCGGCGCGGACGGCATCGAGGAGGTGCCGTTCGGCCTCGGATCGTTCAGCCACCGCAGCGCGCAGCAGAGCGACCGCCTCAGGGTCGAGCTCGTCGCCGGGCTGGGGGTCGTAGTTCTCGAACTTCTCGGCCATCTCGTCGGCGTGGGCGAGGATCTCTTCGACTGTTCGGGGCATGGTCATCACCGCAGAAACTTCTCTCGGGCGAGCATCGCGTGCACGATGACGTGCACGTGTTCGCCCTGGACGTAGCCGACCTCGAGGAAGACCGCGGCCTGGTTGGGGCCGAGGATCATGGTGAACCCGTCGCCGAGGTCCCAGATGCGGACGGGATTGCGGTAGGCGTGGAGGATCTGGTCTTTGTCCAGTCCGTGCTTCAGCGCGGAGGGGGCGATGATCGGATCATCCATCAACACAAGTTACCTTGCCCAACCACCGCGGGCAATAGTGGGCTGCTGACTCCAACGCCCGCGGCATTGCGCCGGGAGCTGGGCGCAAGTCCCGTGCCTTGTGTATGGACGTGGGAGGGACGCCGGCGTCGCGACTGGACCAGGCTTTGGCGAGACTTGGAGGGGTTGTGAAACGGCATTGGCCACGGTCGATCGAGTGCGTGCCCTCGAGTTCGAGCGTTGCTCCCTGGCCCGGCGCGACATCGGCGTGGATCTCGAACTCGCCGAAAGTCGGTCATGATGTGCTCGTCCGCGGCCTCGGGGTCGGAGACGTGTCCGGCCAGCTGCGCCGTGAGCAAGTTGCGGGCCGATCTCGGAGAAGCGCGGGTTGACGCCGACACGGAGCGTGCGGCTGTGAACGTGCGCCGAGGTCCTACGGGGCGGGGGTCTCCGGTGCCTGCTGCGTGGGAGGATCCAGCGGCGGCGCTTGCTCCTGCGGGGCGTCGTGCTGCGGGGGTACTGGTTCCTGCGGCACGTCCTCGAGCGGCGCGTCCTCAATAGGAACTGGCTCCTGCGGGACCTCGCCGTCCTGAACCTCGCCCGGCAGCGGCACCTCGAGCTCGACATCGAGCGAGTCCTGCCCCGTGCCGCTCCAGCCCGGGATCGAAGTCCCGACACTCGTACTACTCGTACCGCCGGTGAACGTGGACACCGCACGACCGGTCGACAACTCAAAGGCCACGATCAAGACCATCGCGACCACGAAGAGCGCTGCGCTGATCACCGCGATCCGCCTCCACGCCAGGCCCTGCATAAACCGCCCCACGGACCTTTCCCCGTCCGGCTCCTCGATGTAGCCCGGGTCCTCGGTCCGGAAACGATCCTCGGGCTGGGCGACCGACCCGGCATAGGCCAGCTCGCGCACCCGGCCGGTACGGCGAGCCGCGAGAGCCTGGGACGCGACGCGATCCCTCGTCAGCGTCAAGTAGTGGGAGTAGACGGCACCCCCCACCGTCACGCACAAACTGCCCAGCGCGGCACCCACCAGCGTGCCGGCCGCGCCGAGGCTGGACAGCAGCACGGCCGAAGACACCGCGCCCAAGGCGCCACCTGCGGAGTTGACCCAGTTGATCTGAAGACGGTTCGGTTCACTCACTTACTCCACTATCCGGCCCTACGCAGTACCACCCAAATCGTGTGCCGGCGACCACGCTCAGCCGTGACCCACCTCTCACCAGCGGCTCCCACTCCACGGCTGCCAGAACCTCGCGAACAACACCCTTGGCTCGGTGCGGTCTAACTCCTCGCACCCCACCCTTGCCGCGCCCAAGCAGCGCCGACGTAGACATGTAGATGACGACGGCGAGCAACTGGACCTTCTCAACCTGCGGCACATCGCCGGAGCCGGGCGCAAGGATGGCGACCGACCCGGGGCCAGCATCTTCCGCCGCCAATCGAGCGATGTTCTCGCCGCAGGCTGGTGCCGAAGCACGACCTGCACCGGTCGTATCTTCCGGCATCGGACGCTTCGGCGTCAGGAGCCGTGAGGTTCTGCGCGGACCACCACGGCGTAGGACCCGACCCCGATGAGGCGGTCGGCGGCGACGTCCGGGGCGCTGTCGAGGAGGAACGCTGTCAGGGCACCCGTCGCGGGGTCGAAGTCGACGTCCTTGACGGTGCCGAGCTCATCACCGGTACTGGTCAAGACGCGCTTCTTCACCAGCTCGCGGGCCTTGTCCCCCAACGCCTCCAGCTCGGCGTCGATGTCCGTGACCACCCCGGCCCGCGGGACCGTGACGGCCTCGCTGCCGAAGGCGGTGATGTCCCGCCACCGGATAACCTCGCCCGTCTTGGTCTTCTTCACCCGCAGGGCGACGATCGAGTGGGTCGAGGGCTCGAGGAGGAACCCGCTCACCGTACCCACGGTCTCGGCGCTGCTGATGTCGACGACCTTGTGCCCCTTGGCGGACGAGAACATCATGGTCGGGACTCCGTGAGGTGCGAACGGAACCGGTCCACGGCCGCGCCGAAGCCAGCCAGATCGTGACCCACGAAGTCCTTCACGCTGCTAGGGACCATGAGGTGCTCGCCGGAGGCCGCCATTGTGTCGGGCAACGGGATCAGCACCATCTGGCCCTGGGTGCCCAGCCCCTCGGACGCCTCGACCTCGTATCCGACGACGTCGCACTGCTCGCCACCGGTGACATCGACGGAGACGACAACGTCGCGCACCGTGCCGAGGCCGATGCCCTCCTCGGTCAGCACCTGGGAGCCGAGGACATCCCCGGCGGACCCCGCACTGCCGCGGGACGCCTCGACGATCGACGGGGCCGAGACCAGCACGCTCTCGTCGCGGACCATCACCGCGTCCGCGCCCAGGGCGGAGACGCCCTCCCAAGGCAGGCCTTCCTTCAGTGGCCCGGCGAAAAGACCACGCCCTGCCAGGGTGAACCCGATGACCGAGCCGCCGTCGGCGGCATAAACGACGTCCTTGATCTGGGCGATGTCCTCACCGGCCATCGTGACCACCGGACGCTGAGTGACCTCGGAGGTCCGCATCAGCCTCATCGTCGCTCACCGCTGTCAGGAGTCTTGGACCCGATGATCACCCCGCCCCGGCGCCGACGGGCTTGGATCACCAGCACGGCCGCGACCAGCACCACCACCAGGACCACCACGAGGATCAGCCATCCCCACCAGTCCATCACGGCCTCCTCGTCGTCCAAGTGTTCTCGACCTTACCCGCGAGATGTGACCTGCGGGCGTACCTCGATGCTGGGAACTGATGTCGAGCTGGCACGATCCGATAGGGCCCGAAGCAATGTCACGGTAAAGCGGTACTCAACTCACGACGACCCCAGGAGCCACCGATGACGTACACCACGGACTCGGTCCCCGACCTGACTGGCATGACCGGCGGTGGTGGAGCGTGCGCCAACGGCAGGCTCGGGCTTCCGAGCGCCCTCGCGGCCACCTCCAACGTCAAGTCGAATCGACCGGCGAAATGCATCACCGACCTTCCCAGAGCCTCTTTCGCTGCGCCGCCGGCCGGCGCACAGCACCTGAGTCATAGCGCCGCCGTATGAGTCCCTGGGAGTGGTGGGGTTTGGGGTAGCGGAGTGGCTTCGAGGTAGGTGGGGCCATCGGCGAGATTCTTGGTGTGCACGGCCAAGTACGCACCGAAGGAGATCTCACCGATGGCCTTGTCCCAGTCTGCCTTGTCGGAGTTGTTGGAGGTGTTCCGCGCCGGCGAAGGTGTGGACCTGATCCGGGAGGCGGTCCAGGTCGCCTTGCAGGAGATGATCGAGCTGGAGGCGGCGCAAGTGATCGGCGCCGGCCGGTATGAGCGGACCGAGACCCGCCGGACTGAACGCAACGGGTCCCGGTCAAGGGTGTTGACGACCAAGGCCGGCGATGTCCAGCTGGCGATCCCGAAGCTGCGGAAGGGCTCGTTCTTCCCCGGTATCCTCGAGCCGCGCCGCCGGATCGACCAGGCGCTGCATGCGGTGGTGATGGAGGCCTACGTCCACGGCGTGTCCACCCGCAGCGTCGATGACCTGGTCGCCGCGCTCGGCGGGACCGGGATGTCCAAGAGTGAGGTCTCGCGGATCTGTGCTGGCCTGGACGCCACGGTGGATGCGTTCCGGAACCGGACTCTGGGCCATGCCCGGTTCCCGTACGTGTTCTTGGACGCGACCTACCTGCACGTGCGCGAGTCCGCGCGCGGGCAGGTGGTCTCCAAGGCCGTCGTGGTCGCCACCGGCGTCACCGTGCCCGGAGGTCGCGAGATCCTCGGCCTGGATGTGGGTGACAGCGAGGACGAGACGTTCTGGCGCAAGTTCCTCACCGACCTCAAGAACCGCGGATTGGGTGGGGTGCTGCTGGTCATCTCCGACCAGCACGCCGGCCTGGTAAAAGCGTTGAACCGGTGCTTCGCCGGCGCCTCGCATCAACGCTGCCGGGTCCATTTCGCCCGCAACCTGCTCGCCCTGGTCCCCAAGTCGCACAAGGACATGGTCGCCGCGCTGTTCCGCACGATCTTCGCCCAACCCGACCCCGACGCGGTGCACAGGGCCTGGGACGAGGTCCGGGACCAGCTGGCCAAAGCGTTCCCCAAGATCGGGCCACTGATGGACGACGCCAAGACCGAGGTCCTCGCGTTCACCGCGTTCCCGCGGGCGCACTGGCCCAAGATCTGGTCCAACAACCCGATCGAGCGGGTCAACAAGGAGATCAAAGAGACGCGCCCGCGTGGTCGGGATCTTCCCGAACGACCCGGCCCTGATCCGCCTCGTCGGAGCGGTCCTGGCCGACGCCCACGACGAATGGCAAGTGGCCGACCGCCGCTACCTCTCCGAAGCCTCCATGGCGCTCCTGTACAAGACCAGCGATACTGAACCCGCCGCCGAAATCACTAGCGGCCCGTGAGCATCAAGGAACCCCCTTGAAAGCCCACCACCCCACGGGGCTTAGTCCTCTCGCATCGGACAAGGTGTCCCTTTTCGCCGGGGTGTCGTCGTGCGTCGGCCATACGACGGATGGCATGTGTGACGCCCAGCGCATGCCCAGGCAGCGTGACTCCGCCGCGAGTAGCATCGGAAATGGATGCATGGGGAGCATCCCGTCTTGGCCCATGAAGGAGGCAGGGTCCATGACTATGGCAATGATCCTTTCGTCATTGGAACGCCCAACTCTGCTGGTTGGATTTGTGTTTGGCTTCTCGCGTGGAGCGAAGGCGCTACCAGTCAGGAACGGAGCGGCGCGAGTTCCTCATTGGAGGCCGGCAATCCCACCTACCGTTGTGGGAGGTGCCGCCACATGGTGATGCTCTCGCCGCCGCCCGGGTGGTATCGAGACCCCACGTCCGCATCACCCCAACTGAGGTACTGGGACGGCAGCGCCTGGGGTGACGCGTGCCGCCCATATGCGCCGCCCAGTGAACCAGGATCTGAGGCTGCGAATCGCGACCGAACCCCCCGTCGATCGTCACGCTTCGCAAGCGTCAAATGGGGGGCGCTCGCCGCGTTCGTTCTCGGCAGTCTCGTCATTGGGTTTGCACTTCTTAACGGCCAGCCAGTCAAGGATGTGGACCTCAGTAGCGGCAAGGTGAGCTTCTACTCAAGTGCAGATCCGCGCGAAGTCGAACAGGCGCAACCTGAAGCCGAGGAGGCTGTCGCGGATCTGGAGGAGCAGGCCCGCGAACAGGCCGTGACCCAACCGGCGTTCAGTGGTCCCGACCTCTCTGGCACATGGGTTCCAGTTGGTGGATCTGGCCAGTGGTACGAGCTCAGCCAGTTCGGCGATCAGGTCGTCGTCCAAGAGGTCACTCCGTGGGGCATCACCGCGACTGGGTCAGGGACAGCCTTCGAGGACGGCGTCTCAATGTCGTTCGCCGCATACAACGGCGTCACCGGGACCGCGGACCTTCGGCTCATTAGTCCTTCAACCCTTCAAGGAACGCTCACAAGCAGTGCCTACGGGGCCACGCCCGTGCAATGGGAGCGAGCCTCCTAGAAGCCGACACCGCGTGTCACACCGCTGGTAGCGTCGCGTGGTTCTTCGCTGGCGCCTTGACGGCAATGGTGGGTGCCCCGTATTCGCTTCATGTGGTGTGGGCGAAGGTCGCGGCCATCTCTTCGGGGCTCTCATTGGCGCCGCGCCGGAGCCATTCGAAGAGGAGGTTGAAGTATCCGCCGGTGTTGAAGGCGCGGGCGTATTCGCTCTTGGGGGTGTTGAGGTAGCGGGTGCTTCCGCTGCGTTCGGCGACTTCGGAGTTGTATTCGTTGTACTTCTGGAGCACCAGGTAGATCATGCCGTTGCGTGCGAGGACCGCGAGGAAGTCCAAGTGCTCTGTCCAAAAGGTGAAGTGCATCAAGACGATGTCTTCCATCGGACCGTTGGCGACGACGCGCAGCTGCTCGACGTACTCGAGCATGAGGCGTTCGCTGTAGGCGTCAAGGAGGTCGTTCTTGGTGGCGAAGTTCCGGTAGAAGGTGCGCCGGGACACCTTCGCCCGCGTGGTGATCTCGGTGATAGTGATCTCGGTGTACGGCTTCTCCGCCATCAGGGACAGCAGAGCCTCGACGAGCCAAGCGCGTGACTTCTCGGCGGCGGGACGTCGCTGGCGCATGGCGTGGATCCTGTCTCATCAAGGGCCTGGATGTAGCACTTCTGGGGCTGGCGCCCGCGTTTCGTTGACACGCCGAAACGGCACTGCCTAGCGTCGCCAACTGTCACAAGTGTGACACTTCCGATCCCATCGCCGAGGAGTCCACCCATGTCCACATCCACAAAGCGCCGGCTTCGCCGCAGTCTCTGGTCTCTTGCCGCGCTCGTCACAGCCTCACTCGCTGCCTTCTTCGCCATCGCGCCAGGGCAGGTCGAGCGGGCCCAGAACGAGCTTCTTGAGGGTGACCTTCCCACGATCGACGCCCAGGCCCGGGCGTTGCACGACTCCCTTGACGTCGTGGACATGCACAGTGACACCCTGATCTGGGACCGGGACCTGCTCAAGCGGTCGGACCGCGGCCACATGGACCTGCCCCGGCTCGAGGAAGGGAACGTGGCACTGCAGGTCTTCTCCTCGGTCTCGAAGTCCCCCAAGGGCCAGAACTACGACTCCAACACCGCAGAGAGCGACAACATCACCCTGCTGTCGATCGCTCAGCTGCAACCGCCGCGGACGTGGACCTCGCTACTCGAGCGCTCACTGCATCACGCCGAGAAGCTTGAGAACGCCGCAACGGACTCCGATGGCCGCCTCGTCCTCGTGCGCACCAAGAGCGACGTCGACGACCTCCTCGCCGCGCGGAAGGCTGGCGAACGTGTCACCGGAGCACTCTTCTCCGTCGAGGGCCTGCACAACCTCGAAGGCGACCCCGAGAATGTCGAGCGACTCTACGACGCCGGGATGCGGATGGCCGGCTTCGCCCACTTCTTCGACAACGAGCTGGTCGGGTCCATGCACGGCGTCGACAAGGGAGGACTGACGGACCTAGGACGCGAGGTCTTCGACGAACTCGAACAGCGCGGCGTCATCATCGACATCGCCCACGCCAGCCACCCAGCCATCGCGGAGATGCTGGACCGAGCGACCAAGCCGGTCGTCGCCAGCCACGGAGGCGTCCAGGCCACCTGCGACGTCAACCGCAACCTCACCGACGACGAGATCCGCGGTGTCGCCGCCACCGGCGGCGTCATCGGCATCGGATTCTGGGACGCCGCCGTCTGCGAGCTCACCCCCGCCGCTGTCGTCGACGCCATCGAACACGTCATCGAGATCGGCGGACTCCAGAGCGCCGCCCTCGGCAGCGACTACGACGGCTCCACAACCGTCGCCTGGGACATCAGCCAGATCGCGCTCATCACCCAAGAACTACGAGACCGCGGCCGCACAGAGGACGAGATCCGAGCCATCATGGGCGGCAACACACTACGCGTCATCCACGCAGTACTCCCAGGCTGAAACCACAACCACCGATGCGCCTGTCCGCCGGATGCGGACCCCCGCCCATCGCCTGCCAGGTGAGCGCCTTGGAGGAGTGCATCCCCCCTCTTTGAGCACGACGCGCCGTGAAGTGATCAGCTGCTCGTTCCCTCGATCTCCGTGGTCGGTCAAGGCCCTGATCACGGCGGTGGAGACCTGCCTCGCCTTCCGACATCATGGATGGGTGAATGAGGTCTTGCGGGTTTCGACCGGCGAGGTGACTCTCGCGGTCTGGGCCTGGGGGTCTTCGGCCGCGTCTTCGCCACCGGTGGTGCTCCTGCACGGCGCCGGGGCCACGTCCTCTACCTGGGAGGTCGTGGCGAAAGCCATTGCAGCCGACCGGACGGTGTTGGCCGTCGACCTGCGCGGTCATGGCGCAAGCGACCACGCGAACCACTATTCGATCAGCACGATGGCCGACGACATCTCCGCACTTCTCCCCAAAATCGCTGACGCACCCGTCGACCTGGTCGGCCACTCACTGGGCGGGCTGGTGGCACTGAGGGTCGCTGCACGCCACCCCGGCCTGCTGCGCAGGCTCGTCCTGGAGGACGTCGGCATGCCACACCCCCGCGTTCCCAACCCGCCGTCCCAACCCCCCGGTGACCTGCCCTTCGACTGGAAGGTTGTCGAACACGTGCGACCAGAGGTCGACAACCCGGCCGCGGACTGGCTGAGCGTCGTCCGAGCGATACAGGCACCGACACTCGTCGTGGCCGGCCGCGACAGCTTCGTCGACGCCGCCCACGTACACGAATTGGTCACCACTTTACCCGACGGGCGAACCGTCACCCTGGACACCGGCCACGAAGTCCACGCCGAACGACCCGACGAGTTCATCGCGGCTCTTCGCGCGTTCCTCTCACCCTGAGCCCAGGTCGGGTTGGCCCCGCAGGCCCCGACTCGTACCAAGCAGAGGCCAAAATCGTTGCACGTAACTGTCCCGCCAGGTGCGGCACTCCGCCGGGTGCAGACCGCCGGGAATCTGGCGGTGACGAGGCCCCTGTGACGCCGTGCACATGCGTGCTTCCTCCCGTCACGTTCGGCGGATGATCGAAGTGCGGCCTTGGCTTGGGGGGCCTGCGCCTCACCCTCGTGCCCCCTCCTAGGAGCCCTGTGCGCACCAAGAGCAAGGAGGCTGGGATCTGATGGAACGGTTGACCCCATTGTCGGCTGCCTTCCTGCAGGCCGAGGACGCGGACTCGACGACGTCGATGGCGATCGCCTCCACTGCGATCCTGTCCGGACCCGCCCCGCCGCAGGAGGAGCTCCTCGACCACATCCGCGGGCGACTGCCGTTGGTCCCCCGCTTCCGACAGACGGTCCGCCGGGTTCCCTTCGACCTGGCAGCCCCGGTATGGGTCGACGACCCGGACACCGACGTCGCCTGGCACGTCCGTCGCACGGCACTGCCCCAGCCGGGTGGACCCGAAGAGCTACACCGGCTGATCGCGCGGGTCATGAGCCAGCGGATGGACCGCACCCGTCCGCTGTGGGAGTACTGGGTCGTCGAGGGTCTGAGCGAGGACCGCTGGGCGATTCTGCAGAAGTTGCATCACTGCATGGTCGACGGAGTGTCCGGCACAGCGCTCTACGACGTCATCTTCGACACCGACCCGGTCCCGTCACCTCCCCCGGTGGACGACTGGAAGCCGCAGCCGGCTCCCACCACACTGTCCCTGACCGGGGGCGGCCTGCTGGACCTCGTTCTCACCCCCGTCGCGGGCCTGCGCGCCGCCGGGTCCCTGCTGTCCTCGCCCCGAACCCTGGCCCGACGCGCCGCCCGCACCGCGCGGGGCACCTTCTCCCTGGTCACCGACGCCCTCCCCGTTACCGGCAGCTCGCTGTCCGGGCCGGTCGGCCGCCAGCGCCGCTACACCTCCACGACCGTGCCGTTCGACGCGGTCCGGTTGATCCGGTCGGCGTTCCCCGGCACCGTGAACGACGTGGCGCTGGCCGCCATCACCGGCGGCTTCCGGGCGCTCCTGCTCTCCCGCGGGGAGCAGCCACGAGCGCACGCCATCCGCTCCTTGGTGCCCGTCTCGATCCGCCGCCCCGGCGAGGAGTCGATCCCGGACAACCGGGTCTCCCTGCTCCTCCCCTACCTGCCGGTGGACGTGGCCGACCCCGTGGCAGCACTGGCGACGGTGCGCGAGCGCATCGCCAGGGCTGCCACATCCGGAGAGGCCGAGGCTGGCACCGACCTCGCCTTGATCGCCGGCTACGAACCGTTCCCTCCGGTCTCACTGGGCGTGCGGCTGGCGTTCCATCTGCCCCAACGCCAGCTCGCCACGGTGACCACGAACGTCCCCGGGCCGAGGAGGCCCATCTTCCTGCTCGGCAGAGGCTGCACGCGCATCATCCCGTACGTGCCGATCGCCGACCGGGTCCGCATCGGCGTGGCAATCTTCTCGTACAACGACGAGCTGACCTTCGGGATCACCGGCGACTACGACACCGCGAGCGACATCGACCAGCTCACCGACGGCATCAACTCCACGCTCCAGGCACTGATCCAGGCCGCCACCTCGCCCTGACCAACCGCTTCGCCGACGCCCTGGAGTCAGCGGGCTGACGGGTACTCCTCCCGTTGCTCCAGCATCCGCCGAACCACGCGCTCCTTCATAACGGGATCAGTCGTCATCGGCATGACGCCATCCTTCCTGACTCACAAGACAGCGGCACCAAACCCGTGCCGATCCAAAGGACCGACCCACCTGGAGAAGATGCGTCCAACCGCCGGGAGCTGGCTCGGGCGTGGTGATCGCTGTGGGGGAGACCGTGGTTGTGGGCGCTTGGCCGTGCTGCCGCACCGTTGACACCTACCTGGGGCAGTGTCAACGGACAGCGGGATTTCCTTGTGTGCGGACAGGTGACTTCCCTGTCGGCGGACAGGTGTTCTCCCTGTCGGGGGTTAGGTCAGGGGCATCACTCCTCGTCCTTCGGTGGCGTCG
>NZ_WESE01000022.1 GCF_009184895.1 Nostocoides sp. F2B08
AACAGCGCGACCGGTGAATATCGCGGGCTTCCAAAGCCGGCCAGCAGTCCTGTGGCGCCCAGATCGTGTCACCACATGGTGCTCACATGGTACTGATCCGCCCAATCAAGGACCATCGCGCACATGCCCCCTATCGCCGGCTGTTGACCGACAGGCGTGGCGGCCGCGCGTCTTCGAAATGTCGCATCCTGAAGGCGGGTCATCCCGCCTTTCAGTCCAAGGCCCATGCGGTCAGGGCGTAACCGAATGGCGAGAGGCTGACGGCCGCCATGGTCAACCCCAGGACGACCGCTGCGGCGGTGAGTGTGCGGGCCGATGCCGTGAGTCGCTGCCGCCGGCTGGGAATCAGGAGCAGACCGGTGCCGAAGACAGCGCTTCCAATGCCCAGGATGGGCGTCAGCGGCAGCGCGATGGTGAGCAGGGCCAGGCGCAGCACTGCCCCAAGGATCGAACCGCTGGCGTAGGGCCACAAGTCCTTCGGGTCGTGCATCCCCCCAGCTACTTCCTCCAGGGGCAGTCGGTGGAGGTCGTTGACGAAGTATGGAACGAGCAGCCCACTGACCCACACCGCGAAGACCATGACCAAGGCGCCCAGCCAGACCGCGATGAGGCGGGTGCTGGTGGGCGGACCCGCAGCACCTGACCCGGCCCCTGCCGCCCGCTCTGATCGCGGCATGGTTGGAGCCTACTTACCGAGTCGCGGATCCGGCGGGCGTGACCAGTGCCCATCCGGCGCGCTCACCCTCCAGGTCCGAGTGGTCATCCGTGTCCGGTGGCTGGGAATGGGTCGCCCATCCGGCCGGACAGACTCCGTCGGGAGCACCCGACGAAGTGCGTCTGTTCGCCGGCAACCGGGCGTCGCTTCGGCCTGTGAGGCAGTCTGGTGCTGGAGGAATCTTCGGGGGGACCCCCGCCGGCCTCACGTACCTGAACGGAGCGAGTGTGCAGCGGCTGCCAACTCGGCCTTCTTGTTCAGGGAGGCGGTCCAGTGCTCGATGGCGTCGGGGGTGCGAAGGCCGTAGCCGTCCTTGGTCGGGGGCAGTGTGCAGCCTGCCGACTCGGCCTTCTTGTTCAGGGAGGCGGTCCAGTGCTCGACGGCGTCGGGGGTGCGAAGGCCGTAGCCGTCCTTTGTCGAGGCGGCCGCTGCTGCCGCGCTCGGGTAGCCGGTTTGCGGGGTGGGCACGGTGGTGGCCGAGGCGACGGCCAGGGAGAACGTCGCTGCGGTCAGGGCGATCGCGCAGATTGTTGTCCCGATTCGCTGGGTGGTCATGGTCCTGCTCCTTCGTGAGGTGGTGGTCTCATCACCGTCGCGAGGGGGGTACCAAGTCGGATCTGCGCTGGTATCGGTGCGGTATCGGAAGGCGTTGACGCAGGTTTCGGGCGGCCTTCACACTGAGTAAATGCGGGTCGACGTCCTCGGCTCGGTGCGCGTCGAAGACGGGTTGTCTCTGGCCCCTCGTGATCGTCGCGTCCTCGCCGCTCTCGCGATCTCGGCGGGTGTGGAGGTGTCTGCCGAGACGTTGGCCGATGCGTTGTGGGGCGATGAGCCTCCGGCATCGGCCACGAAGGTCGTCCAGGGCTGCGTCTCGCGGCTGAGGCGCCTACTTGGGCCTGACTCGATCCGCACGAGCGGAAGCGGGTACGTCCTTGACCCAGGGGCGGTCGACCTAGATTTCATGCGCTTTGAACGCGGCGTCGCTCTAGCACGACGAGAAAGGCGCCTCGAACGCCGCGACTTGGCGGAAGTGGCTCTGGTCGAGGCGCTCGGGTTGTGGCGGGGCAGACCGTTGGCTGAACTCGACGATTGGGAACCCGCCAGGGCATGGGTTGCTGGAGTGCAGCAGGCTCGGCTGAACGCTGAGGAAGAACTGCTCACCGTCCAACTCGAAAGCGGGGAGCACGACCGCGCCGTCGGCCGAGCGCTTGCGCTCGCCGAGGAGCAGCCCTGGCGGGAGCGACGATGGGCACTGCTCGCACTGGCTCAGTACCGAAGCGATCGTCAGGCGGATGCCCTGGCGACATTGCGGCGGGCTCGCTCAGAGCTTGCCGGGCAACTCGGGGTCGACCCGGGTCCAGAACTGGTCGCCCTCGAGTCCGCGATCCTGCGTCAGGACCCGGAGCTGCTGGAGTTCCATCGGAGCTCTGCGGTTCGCGGTGACGACGAATGCCCCTACCCGGGGCTGGAGGCCTACGATGTCGAGGACGCCGAGATGTTCTTCGGCCGGACCGAGACGGTCGCCCGCATCGTGCGTCGGCTGGACGAGGCGAAGGTTGTTGTCCTCGTCGGGGACTCCGGTGTGGGCAAGTCCTCCATCCTGCGGGCTGGGGTCGTCGCGAGTCTCCGGGAGTCAGGCCGCGACGTCGCCCTGTGCATGCCAGCCGATGACCCCATTCCGGCGGCGCAAGCCGCCCTGGCCGCATGCGCTGGTCCAGCCGTTCTCGCTGTGGATCAACTGGAGGATTCCCTGCGGACCGGGCGCGTGGAGGAGTGGCTGCAGTGGCTCGCACGTCGCTCATGCGACGCCGCTCCGGTGGTGGCCTCGCTGCGCAGCGATTATGTCGGGCGACTAGCGACCGTGCCCGCGTTCGCCGGCCTCGCCGAGCCCGGGCTTCACCTGGTGCGTCCTCTCGATGGTGAGTCGCTTCGTGAGGCGATCGAGGGGCCGGCCCACGCATTCGGGCTCACGCTCGAGCCGGGACTGGTCGAGTTGGTGGTTCGCGACGCGCAGGACCAACCGGGTGCTCAACCGCTGATGTCGCATGCACTAGCTGAGACCTGGCGCGCTCGTGCTGGACGGGTATTGACTGTTGCCGGCTACGAGTCCGTCGGCGGGATCAGTGGTGCCGTCGCCCGAACGGCTGAACGGCTGCACCAAGCGCTGGATGAGGCAGATCGTGTGCGACTGCGATCGATCATGCTGCGCCTCAGTTCGATTGAGTCGGGCACCCCCAGTCGGGTCCGGGTGCCCCGGTCGACCTTCGACGAGCCGGGGCTCCGCGTGGTCGAGATGCTGGTTCGCTCGCGGCTAGCGACCTCAGGCCAAGGCACTGTCGAGCTGGCACACGAAGCGCTGATACGGGCCTGGCCACGGCTGCGCAGATGGCTGGACGAAGACGCCGAGGGCATACGGATCTGGCGTCATCTGGCCCGCGCAGCATCTGGATGGGACGACCTGGGACGCCCAGACAGCGAGCTCTACCGAGGTTCGCGTCTCCACGTGGCGCGCGAGTGGCGCCAGCGAGCCCAGGGTGCGGAGCTGAGCGAGTTGGAGACTGCCTTCCTGACCGCCTCGAACGAGCTAGAAGAGCAGGAGCGCAGCGCCCTCGAGCGACGGCAGGTCGAACAGGTCATGAGCAACCGGCGTCTGCGACGACTCCTCATCGGGGCTACCGCGTTGCTGGTGGTGGCGCTCGCCTCCGGGATGCTCGCGCTCGACCGTGGGCGGGATGCGGTTGCGGCCCGTGCCGCAAGCGAGCAGACCGCGCTGGTCCAGACCTCGTTGGCCATGCGCGCGACTGACCGCGAAACTGCCGCGCTGCTGGCACTGGAGGCTTACCGCAACCAACCGGATGCCGCAGCTTATGGTGCCTTGCTGGGGACGTTCACGGGAGCTCCCGGCTATCTAGGGCGGACCATCGTCGATGCGCCGGACTTGCTTCAAGGCGCCGTCATACCCGGCAACGATACAACCGCGGTCGTCGCCGTCGGGGGCTACGATCTGCGTCTGTTGAACCTGGAGACTGGCGAGCTCACTGAACACTTCGATACTCCCAGTGTCGAGCGCAATGCGTACAACTCGGAGTTCGGTGTCAGCGCCGATGGCTCGACGCTCGCGCTGCTGTCGTCTACCGCAGTTGAAGAGGACTGCGGGTCAATGGAGCGCTATGAGGTTGACAACCAGGAGGCCTGCACGACTCTGTCGGTCTACGACATCGCCTCGGGCCGGCGGTTGGCGGGCCCCCTTCATCCTTCCGCTGGTGGCGGTGGCGACGTTGCCGTCAGCCCGGACGGCACCTACGTTGCGGTGGCAGGCGGCGCGGCCGGAGAGGTGGTGGTGTTCACTGCGTCGGGACGCCAGGTCGGCTCGGTTTCCGCCCTCGACCGTCCTGCCGCCGCACGTGCGCAGCGGGACACGGCGGCGGTGGTCTTCGACGAGGCCGGCGGGCTCTGGGTGGGATCTCTCGGGCCGCAGTTGCGTCACGTAGCTCTGCCTGAGGTGCGGGTCGATCGCACGATTGAGGTGCCCGGACAGGCTGGACACAATGGTCTCGCCGTGACCGGATCGATGTTGGTCGCGGCGGGCGACGAAAGGCTGGTCGGCGTAGACCTGCGCACCAGCGAGCTCGTGTGGCAGGTCGACGTCAGCCGCCGCCTGTGGCCCTGCCAATATTTAACAGCCTCGGCTGTAATCGGCCACTTCTACTGCGCGGACCTCCAAGGTGGCCTCGAGGAACGATCGACTGCGAACGGCCAGCTGACCGGCCGTCGGTTCGATCCTCAGCAGGGTGACCCGGCCGATATCGGCATCCTGCGTGACGGCACGGAGTTGATCACGTTCAGCGCCGAGGACGCAGCGTTCACCAGGTGGCGCATCGATGGCACGGGACCGATCATCGCGACGATAGGTGAACGCAGCGAGTACGCGGTTGATGTGCCTTCATCAGGCGGGCTGATTCCCACGGCGACTTTCGAGGACGACCTGACCTCCACCGGTCCCATCCTGCTGCGCGACCTCGGGTCGGGAGAGGTGCGGGCGGTACTGCCAGGTGCATATGCGAGTTGGTGGGGCGACCAGCTGGTAGTGGGTGACGACACGGGCGACAGGCTGGTGACCAACCTGGACCCCTTGACGGTCGAAGACCTCAGGTTCCCTCTCTGGCCAGCTGCAATGTCGCAGGACGGGCGCCGGATGGTGGTGCCCAACCCTGATGACGACCGTGATCTGTGGGTGGTCGACCGCGAGAGCGATCGAACCCTTCAACACCTGACGCTTCCGGAAGGGGCATGGGTCAACTCGCTCGCGTTCTCGTTCGACGCGTCGCGCGTGTTCGTTGTGCTCGCCACCGACGATGGGTGGAAAGTGACTTACAAAGCGGCCTGGTACGACGTGGCCGACGGTTCACTGCACCGTCCCGATCTGACCGGCGAGCAGGTGAACATGAAGGTCGCAACCGACGGCTCCGTAGTCACTGGGGACGGTGCGGGGGCCCTGTCTGTGCGCAACGATGACCTGGCGGTCGTGGGCCATCTGCCGGGATCGCGGGGGAACATCTGGATCATGCAGACGACGGACACCGGTTTGTTCGCGGTCAACACGGGAGACTGGACAGTTGCGCTCTACGATCTGCCGTCAAGACGGATGCTCGGCGATCCCATCGGCGACGGCATGCGGGATGCCCTCGAAGGGATGCAGCCCGGTTGGCTGGATCCAGACGGGGACCGTCTGGTCTTCAATAGCGCCTTCGGAATGAGGCTCTGGGACCTGCGATCGGCGACGTTGGTCAAGGCAGCCTGCGAGGTCGCCGGCCGCAATCTGACCCGCTCGGAGTGGACGACCTATCTTGGCGTCCAGGATTACCAGCGGACATGTCCGCAGTACCCCGCCGCTGCCTGACTTCGAGCACGCTCCCGTGCGATCCTCACCAGCCCAATGCGGGGTCCGCGCCATCCGCTCCAGTCGCATCGAGATGGCCTCTATGGTCCGATCATGACGGAGGACCCTTCGAACGTTCAGTTCTAGGGCAAGCTGTGTCAGCAGTCGCGACAGTGTGATCCCGCGACAGGGCGCGTCTAACCGCCGGCTGCTGGGCGTGTCCTGGTTGTTGGTCACGGGGGGTGTCGGGGTGATACTCCGTGCCGATTTTGGTCGCCGCCGTCAGTGGCGGGAACTCATGGCTGCTTTGTGGCCTCGGACGAGTTGCTGCTTGAGGTACTTCACGGGGAGTTGGGTCACTGACACCTCGACGAAGCCGGCCTGCTGCATCATCTGCCGGGATTGATCTGCGCTTCACTGCCGGATGCCGAAGGCGTCGACCTCGCCCGACTTCTCGGGGTCTGTGGTCGGCGGGTCCGTCAGGTGCACCATCCGCCCACCGGGTCGTAGCACCCGGTGCATCTCCCGCAACGCCTGGTCGGGGTCGGGGAGGAACTTGAGGCAGTTCACAGATGCGACAGCGCTGAACCGGCCGTCCGGCCACGGCAACGCCGTGGCATCCCCCAGGACGATCTGCGCCGTCCCGGCCGCGATGCGCTCAGCCAAGCGCTCCCGCGCCAGCTCCACCTGGATCGGGGAGGCGTCGATGCCGGCGACGAAGCGCTGCGCAGTCGCGTGATCGCCCAGGAGCATCCCTGCGCCGCATCCGACGTCGAGCAGCTCGTCCTCGGGCTGCAGGTCCAGCTCGGCAGTCGCGACCGCGTAGAGCCGGGCAGCGACAAACGGCAGCACCCGAGCCCCGACCCAGCCGACCGGGCCGCTCGGCACGCCCCAGAACGCGGAGAAGACCTCCGCCCGCCACCCTTCACGCAACGCATGCTGCGTTCCCGACGCAACCCGGGGATCGACAACCACCCGAACATGACGCGCCTCCTGAGCATCGCACCGCTCCACGCTCACCACTTCGAGTGTCCACCTGGGTGGCTCCGCCAAGACGGGCAACGCGATGCACAGCACATCGCCCCCTCGGGCGTCCACCTCGAGAGGCAGCCCCACCCCGGCGTTCTCACCGTAGGGGGCCCTGGTGTGAGCCGCTCGCCGGCAGTTGCCGACCGTGGTTCAGGAGGCGAGGACCTGCCCTTCGCGGCTGCCGTGGCAACCTCAAAGTGGCAGGAGCGTCGCCGGCTCGAGCGTGACCGGCGGGTTGCGAGCACGATCCGGTTGAACCACACCGGCCAACCCCCCGAGCAACTCCGCACATAGGGCATTCCGCCGGGAGCTGACCAGCCCGGCTTCCCCGACGTACTCGGGGGAGGGCAGGGCAACCTCGGCCGCACATTCCCACTGCGTGTCTCGTTGGACACAGCCTCCCGCCGGTACCGCGAGGTGGTGCTATTCCGAAGGTGGAGGCATCTCATGGAAGGGGAGTGCCATGGTGAAGTACCACATCATTGACGAGGCCGTCATTGATGCAACGCCGGAGGAGATTGAACGGGCGTACGCCGATGAGGCGGCCGGACGTAGCAGTTGGCGGGCACCGAAGGTGCTCATGCGCACTCGTGACGGCCGACGGCCCAACGAGGTCGGGGCGATCACCGACTACCGCGTCAACATGCGCGGGCCTGCCGACCGGCCCGGCGCGGCACGGTTCTCCACCCGGGTCACGGCCTCAGAGCCCGGTCGTGTGGTCACGGAGTATTTCGACGGCGCCTTCCGCGGGAACGCGACGCGCACCACGCAGCTCGTAGGCGAGGGGCGGACCCGCATTCGCAACGACTGGGAAGCTGAGACGCACGGTGTCTTGATGGGTCTGATGGCGCGAATTGTTGACATCGGAGCGGGCCACTCACAGGTCGCGCGCGAGGGCTTCGTCGCTCTGGAACGCTATATCGCCGCCCGGCGAGCGAGCCTGACCTGACCCGTTGATCCCCTCGGCCCTAACGGGGGCCGAGAGGGCAGACCGCGAGGGCGAGATCGACCGACTCGCCAGGGCGGGCGCCGGCTCTGTGAGCTGGTACCCGCGTCATAGCGCCGGGAGCCGACCTGGTACGCACGGTCAGTCGCCTTGCCAGTCTCGCGGTCGTTGTCTGCACCGTCACTCAGCTTTAGCTGCCGCCTGTGCTCGAGGTGAGGAGCGCAGCGGGACCGTTGTCACCCTGCGGGATTCGATGCAGACACGGTGTAGCAGACTCGCCCCATGAAACTTACCGCGGCGGCTGCCGCCCTCTTGGTCCTCGCTGTCGCTGGCTGTTCTTCGTCGGCGCCATCCGAGACAGTGGGCGCGCAGCAGGATGCCAGCCCGACGACAGGCGCGACGACTTCGACGCCGCCGTCGTCCAGAGACCACCACCGCTCCGAGTGCTACTGATGGTGGCGCGGGCTCGACAACCGGCTCGGACACGATGGAATCCGTCGGCGAGGCGCTTGGCGAGAAGATCGCGTTCTACGCAATCGCCAAAGCTGCCGGGATGACCGACAGCGCCAAGATGGACGAGCTGGCAAGCGGTGTCTGCAGTCGCATCGAGTCCAGCGATGCGGCCACCGTCGGACAGTGGCTCGAGGAAGCCTTCCAACTCACCGGCGATGGCGCAGCAGGAGTCGCAGTTGCCGCCATCGAGGCTAGCTGCCCCGAGTACGCGTCACTTGTCGGGTCCTGATACCTGACATTGCGGATCCCGCCCGGCGTCGCAGCCCTTCGCCGAGACAGCAACAGTTGCGGCACTCCGCCGGGTAACGCGCGGCGCCGGGTGGGTTCCGTCCAGAGTCTGCGGCCGACACCCACGACGGGTGGCAGGTCGACGAACGCCGCTGCCTCTCCGAAGGCTTCATGTCTAAGCTCTACCCGCCCAGTGATACTGGAACCGTCGCCCTCGAGAAGATCGACCGGTCGGCAACGAGCATCACCTCAAGCCGCACCACTGCGCGGGACTCCGTCGGGAGCGCGCCCCACGCCACGGTGCAGAATCGGCCGTACAGCAGCAAGCGAAAGAATCAGTAGGTAGACGAGCCATGGACCAGATTGCCGACCACGACGCGTACATTGCTGCGGCTCCCGAGGCCTTCCAGCCCGTGCTGGCACGGTTGCGCGCCGTGCTGGCCCGCGCCCTGCCGGACGCGGAGGAGATCGTGGCTTACAACATGCCAGGATTCAGGGTCAGCGGCTCGGTGGTGGCGAGTTACGCGGCGTTCAGCAAGCAGTGCGGCCTATATCTCCTTCCGGGCGCCATCTCCGAGCACGCCGAGGAGCTCGCGGCCGCCGGCTTGAAGGCGACCAAGACCGGGATCACCTTTTCACCGCAGGCACCTATCGCGGACGACCTCGTCGAACGGCTGGCGCGGGCCTCATGCAAGGACGCCGAAGCCTGATGGCTCCCAGTGCCCAGGCCACCGTCTGCCTATTGGGGCGAGCGGCTTGCGGCATGGTCGGACCCTAACGCGTCCTCATTGCGGCTTGCGTGCGAGCCGCGGACAACCGTGCGCTGCTCGCCCCGACCGCCCGCGGCACTCCGCCGGCTGCCGGCCCGCGGATGCTCGTTCTCTTGTCACCGCTGTTGTCCCACGGGCCACGCCAGCAGGGCAGGCGTGTCGGGGTCGAGTTCTTCACCGGTTACGTCGAGTAGTTCCTCGCATGGCTCCTCGAGAGCGGCGGCATCGTGAGCCGGTGCCGGTCGAGGCCGGCGCGGCAGACCCGCAGTGGAGCCCCCACCACGACCCGGATAGATATACAGCCCGAGGACAGGGTCGGGGACAGCGTCGAGCGCGGCGGTCACTGCAGGAAGTCGTCGGAACGCGTTGCGCGCCGTCTCCTCCGCGAACTCCACTTCCAAGATCACTCCCCACCGTGGTTCATGCCAGATCCAGTCAATGGCCCCGTTGGTCACCGCAGCTTCGATGAGGAAACGCCCGTGACCACGACGCCAACCCTCGGCAGAGATATCGCCGTCCTGAACCTCGATGGTGAGCCACCCGCTCATGACCGCAGGCTACGCCCAGAAATGGCCACTGTGAACCTGTCCCATCACCATGTTCAGTCCTACAAGCAGACCTTCTCTCGCCGCACGCAGTGCCCCACTTCGCCGGGAGAAGCCTGCCGGTGCCCCGGGTAGTCAGCTGGCCATGGTCTTGATTTGGACCATGAGTTTGTCGACGTCCTGCGGGTCGAGGCGTATGACGCGTGGTCCGTTGCGGTAGGCGGGAAGCTGGCCGGCGGCGATTGACGGCGGACATGCCAGTCTCCTTGTAGGCGGACAGGTGGTGTCCCTTTCTGCGGACAGTTGATCTCCCTGTCGATGGACAGCTGTTTGTTCGTGTCGTTGCCGATGTGGGTGTCCCTCCGGC
>NZ_WESE01000023.1 GCF_009184895.1 Nostocoides sp. F2B08
TCGGCTTCTTGGTCTCTTCGACGATCCGCACAGCCCCTTCACGGAACTCCCGGTCGTACCTCATTCTCTTCTCTGACATCGCAATCCTCATTGTCGATGCCTCCACGCTTCGGGGGGAACCTCAGTCTTGTCCGAGGTGACCGCCACCTCCAGACTCAGCTCCACCGGAGAGGGCCGGAACCGCAGCATCTCACCCGAGGAGGACGCCCACGCCATCGAGAGTTCCTCCCGCAACGAGGCGATTGCATCACTTAACGACACCGCACCCCACGGCGCAGCACCCGACCCCGACGAGCCACGACCTTCACTCATTACAGACCTCCCTAACAGCCGACGAACCGACCAACCCGACCCACTTGTCATCCTGCCCGACCTGGCCATGCGATGACTAGAGATCGAGCGCGACAGACGGGGCGCTGTCATCGCTTTGGACGTCCTCGGATGGTGACTGGTCGCCGCCGATCACCGAGCAGCGTTGTGGCTCAGCAGCTTTGAGAGAGGGCTGTCCGGAGGAACGACCCCTCAATAATTCGCAAGAGATCTCTTAACGGGATCGTCTGGCCTGCGGGATCCGGCGGGCGTGGATCCGTCGCAATTCCGTTGTCCAGCGGCGCATCTGAGTGTGATTGCGGTGTCGGCGTCGCCCCGGGAGACTGCGCGACGCGGGTTCCATCTTTGTGCAGGGCCGGGTGTGCCAGCCTAGCCGTTCGAGGCCGCTGTGATCGACAGAGGCGTCGGTGGTGTAGCTGCTGGGCTGGCTCTTTGCAGGTGAAGGACGGTCGATGGCGCGGCGTGTGACCCGGGTCAAGGGCGGAGCCCACAGCAACCGGGAGAGCGGGGTGATCCCTGGGTGGGTTCTGGGGGTGGCGTTCGTTCTGGCCGTCGTGGCCGCGGCTTGGGTGCTGTTCGAGCCCGCCCTGTTGCGTTGGTTCGCGGACCTGTCGAGCCGTTGAGCTCCGAGAGGCCCGACGTCGAGGCAAGCAACTGTTGCTGTCGTGGACGTCGGCGGATACGTGAGAGTCAGTAGTCAAAAGCAGGCGCGGTGAGGGCTGGGATTGGACGCGCAGCGGTCGGCCATCTCCGCCGAGACCAGCCGTAGAGGATGGACAACTGTCCTCTACGAGGACGACGGCTGGACCGCTAGTAGTTGTCCCGGCCGGGGCTGCAAGAGGCTCTGAGGGCCCTCAGGAGAGGGGAGGCTGAGGCACTGGTCGTGGCCAAGCTAGATCGGCTGTCCCGGTCCTTGCCGGACTTCGCCGGACTTCGCCGCACTGAGGCAGCGATCGCAGCCGGAGGGCTGGGCGCTTGTTGCTCTGGACCTCGGGGTCGACACCGCGACACCGGCGGGGGAGTTGGTCGCCAACGTGGTGGCGTCGGTCGCTCAGTGGGAGCGGCGGGTCATGGACAGCGGACGCGTGAAACGCTAGCTGCGGCCAGGGACCCTGGGGTGCACATGGGTCGCCGGTCGACGCTGCCGGAGTCGACGGTGCAGCTGCTCGTCGCACTGCGTGAGGAGGGTCTGATCTACCGCAAGATCGCCGCGGTGCCAGGCGGACGGCACTCCTACGGGCCAAGGGGCGGCGGAGTGGCGTACTGGCGCAGTCCTCAACTGTGCCTGACAGCCGCATAGCGACCTCGGCGTCTCGCATACTGAGATGATCGGACCTCGCAGGCCTGCGAAACGAGCGTTACGAGCACGAATCCCACGAATGTAAGTCGTATCGGTTGCATCCGATATCGAGGGAAGTATCCTTGCGCTAGAGCGGAGAAGGCCCTCGTCCGGAGGGTTGTCTCCGGGCCAAGGGCCGTCTCGTGCTTGGTGGGCAGCTTCGACCCTATCGCTCTCTCAGCGTCGATGTGGACATCTGGAGAAGGTCCGGAAGATCGACGCTCAGAGAGGAGGTGCAGCACACGATGACGGCTAAGCGCATCCGTCCGGGACAGACCGCCCCGGCGTCGGCTCAGTATCGACTGACCGGCACGCGTCACGAGATCACGCTGCCGAAGGGTCGGCCCGCTCCGCCGACCCCGCGTAAGGGGCAGACGTGGCAGATCGTGGACCGGACCAACAACAAGTCCGGGAAGGGCTAGTCCCTTCGGGTGGCACCGTCGACACATCTCGGCGGTGCCACCAATTCATGTGCCCGTGCTGTTGACTAGGCTCGGTGCAGACATGCCCCACGGGAGGGATACAGGTATGCCACGGAGGGGAGCGCGAGGGTCAAGGTCCAGCGAGTCACCTCCCCCTGCCCGCAAGCGCGACATCGTGTGGTGGAGCGCCGAACCGGGTGGTCGTAAGAAGGCTCAAGAGGAGTTCGAGGATCTGCCTGACTCGATCCGAGGCAAGTTGCTGCAGGCCATGCTTCGCTATCGAGACGGGGTGTCTCGGCGTGAGGACGTCAAGAAGCTCGATCGCGACATCTGGGAGTGGCGGGCGCGAAACGGCAACAACCACTTCCGCGTGCTCTTCTTCGTCTGGGGCAACATCTGTGTGGCTGTGACGGCCTTCTACAAAAACAAGCAGCAGACTCCGTCGGAAGACATCCAGCGAGCGAACGATCGTCGCAAGGTCTGGTTGAAGACGCGAGGGGTGACGCCGCCGCACGGGTGGCAAGAGTAGAAAGTGTCCGTTCGGACACGTTTCGCCGCTTTGGGGTTGCGCCCCGTGTCCAAGTGGCTACAGTATCGGTTGTAGCCGATACGCAGGGGAAGCACACACACAGGTCGCTAGCCCTCAAGCGACCCACAACATCACTCGCAAGCGTCATGCGACCCACAATTTTGAGCGAAGGAACTGCCATGTCGCCGCAGACTCAGCCGTCCCAGTCCACCTTCGATAAGTACCTGCAGGAGCAGCTCCAGATTCCGGGGGTCCGGGCCGGATTCGAAGACGAGGGATTGCTCCAGCGTGTCATCGACCGGCTCATCGGGTTTCGCAAGGCACTTCGGCTGACCCAGACCGAGGTCGCGCGCCGGATGGGGGTGGGGCAGTCCACCGTGTCCGGCTTCGAGACCGAGATGAGCGACCCGCGGCTCTCGACTCTTCAACGCTACGCGCGTGCTGTCGAGGCGAGACTCGAAGTGAACGTCGTTTGGGACGCCACCTGCGATTGGGTGGATACGTCCTCAAACGCTTACACGGTGGCCCGCGTGGAACCGCCGAAGGCGACTCAGGTGCATCGGCGATCGGCGAAGTGGTCCGCCAACCCCTACTCGTTGGCTGCGTGACCCTCGGTGGTCGAAGAGGAGAAGAGGGCGCTCGCGTCTAGAGTCGCTGCACGAGCGAACATCCTCAACATCCGGGCTTCGTCAGTCAACGCTGAGTTGGTGGCTGAGCGAGAGGCCGGTCGTCGGCTGAGTTACGACCTCGTGCCGGATGTGGTCCTGCAATGGGATGGAGGGGAAGACGACACCTTCGTGGTGCAGGTTGCCTTCAACCTGCACCTGACTATGGGCGCAGCACACGCGAGCGACAATGGGGACGACGATGCGTCGGCGGAGGATGGCGATCCTCTCGCAAACATCAAGTACGTGCTCGAAGGCCTCTTTCGCTTGGAGATGCGAGAAGGTGATGAGGCACCAACTGAAGAGGAGTTGGCCGCCTATGCCGAAACCACTGGGTTGTTCGCGCTCTACCCCTTTGCGCGAGAGTGGGCGCACGACTTGACGGGGCGCATGGGACTCCCACCGCTTACCCTGGGCGTGTTGTACGTCCCCGTGGATGGACCTGAGTCGTCCAAGTAGTCTGTCGTCGCCGCGTCATGTCGAAAGGACTCCGGGCTAGACCCTCCAGACGATGTCGACCCCCTGCCGCCTACGGTCCTCGAGGTGGACCCGCGCACGCTCCGCGTAGGCGGCAGGATCCTCGCCGTTGCGAGGCGTCAGACGGTTTGCGAGGCCAGCCTGAGTTCTGAACTGAAGCTTCTGTTCGGTCCGGATGAAAAACGGGTGCGCGACCCCGTGGATCATTTTGTATAGATTGACGAACACGGGCGAGAAGCCTCTCACGGAGTCCACGTTTGTGCGCCCTGTGAGTCTAAGCGTTCAGGGATCATCGGTTCCCTCCCTCACCGTCATTGATGCGAGGGTCTCCGATTTGGCGGAACGTACCAAAATCGTTACCGAGGACGGACATGGCGAGGGGGGATGGCAAATCGTCCCGGACGTAATGAACCGCTACGACTGGATTGAATTGTGAGCCATCGTCGACGGCGAGCCGGAATCTGTCAGCTTCTCAACTAGACTCGTGGGTCAGATCCGAGAAATGCGCGAGTACGGGGAAGCGGCTGACCGCTCTACGTTGGAAGCGGGTCTTGATCCCCCTGTGGGGTATACCCGTCGCTGTCACTTCCCTTCTGGCGGAACCATGGAAGGACTGGCCATATCGCTTCCTCTACCTGCTCGCGACAGCCATCATATTCCTGGTACTTCTCATCGCTGCATCCTGGATAGCTGGTCACCGGCGGCGATGACGGCTTCGCGGTAGCGGCGGGTGGTCTTGACGAACCGCTTGATCGACATGCCCGTCGCGGCTTCGATGTGCCGGGTCACGGCCAGGGCGGCGAACACCACGGTCAGGTGCGCCTCGATCGAGTCGCGCTTGTGGTGGAGATCGGCCGGGCCTGCAGGTCGTGCTTGGACATCCGAAACGACCGCTCGATCTGAAAGAGCCGGTGGTAGGCGGCCATGACGAATTCGGCATCCGCGCGCTCGGGGGACAGGTTGGTCACGTACCCCTTCCATCCCGCCAGTGCCCTCGCCTTGGCTTCGAGGTCGCGGTTGACCGAGCCGGTGCCGCCTTCGAGGCTGACGAACCGGTTCCGCTTCACCGGCACTTTCCCTGCGACGGCCTTCTCGGCCTTGGCGACCTGGTCACTGATGCCCCTTCAGGGTGCGCCGGCCGCGGGTCGTGGGCGTACCGGTAGTACACCCACCAGTGCCCGCGCCCGTCCGATGAAAACGCACTAAGACAGACGCATCAGCGCAGGTCAGCGACCTGCCCGAGCGCCGAACCCGCGGACGTGAGCCAACTCAGGCGGTAGGAGTCGCCGTCGGTCCCATCACGGGAGGGCATCTCATCATTGCGCCACACGCTCACCCACACCAAGTCATCGGTGGATCCGGGCTTAGGCTACGGTCCGTCGCTGCGCCAAGTTGCGGTCATAGTCCGACCTGGTTACCGGACAGCTTATGAGTGTGGAGAGCCGCTACTCGGAGAAGTTTGGCGCCTTCTTCTGAGGTTCCTGGATCAGCGAGGCCTGCCGGCGCCGAAGCGAAGCCGATCCGGCAACTGCAAGATTGCCCCGTGGGAAGCCGAGCGCGCGGGGCCGATGGGTCAGGCGAAGCTAGGGACTGCAGTCCCACGTCAGGCAGGCCGAATCCTGACGCGAATGCTGTCAGCTGATTCGGGGTTCCGGTGGGGAAGGGGTTCGACCGAAACCCGCGCTATCACTTGGCCGTCCGACATCGTGATTGGGACGACGCCGTGTTCAGCTCGCCACAGCCCGTGTGGTGTACCCATGGTGCCATCAGGTGCGGAGATGATGTTGATCGGCGGTGCGTCCACGGGCGTGTCACCGGGGCCGGGCCTGGTTGTGAGCAGGCCATGAGTCCCAAAGGTCACATAAAGGAAGTTCGGCCCCTTGCCAGAAGTTGGCAATTCGACAGCCCTAGTTGACTGGAAGTTCGCGCTTCCAGTCTGCCAGCCAGTGTGACGGTACCAATCCACACTACCATCGGCGGCGAGGCCGAACAGGGTGCCATTGCCCCCGCTCCAAACCTGTTCATACTGTGTCCAGTTGCCGCCCAGGTCGACAGCGCGGCCGTCTTTTACCCAGTTTGGCCTGCCAGTGCGCACCCCCGTGTGCCGGTACCACTGCAGTCTTCCATCATCAGAAATTGCATAGATGGTGCCGCCACCGCCTGCGAATACGTGCCAAAACTTGTGCCATGACCGGCCCGTGGAGATGCGACTCGCGTCAGTGTCATTCCAGCTCCACCGACCAGTCTGCGATCCCGTGTGTCGATACCAGAGGAGCGATCCATTCTTGGTGATCGCGTAGATCACGCCATCTCCGCCTGGGAATACCTGCTTGTAGTCATCCCAGCCGAATCCAGTCGATATAACGTTCTCAGCACCCTCGTTCCAGAAGCCACTTGGCTCTGCCGGATCATGCCGGTACCAAGCGAGTTCGCCATCCGGCGTGATGCCGTAGAGCACTCCATCGCCCCCGGCGAACATATCCAGGTAGCGGTCCCAGCCACGGCCCGGACCCCTTTCGGGGCGCAGCGTAGTCACAGACGCCGAACCACGGTGCGGTAGCGGATTCGGTTTGGGGCCAGTCCAATTCGTGATGGCGAACGTGTAGAGGCCCCCGTTGGGACTAGATGCATATACGCGTCCAGTGCCGAGTTCCATCCTAATGCGATGGTTGTTCCACGTTCCATTCGTCTGCACAAATAGATCAGTCGACGCAGCTTTGTCGGCCGCTGCTGGCCTGCCTTGCTTGTTGCGGTGGATATAGCCGGGTGTACCCTTCAACTGTCCCCGCTGCATTGTCACCCGCCAGATGGCCAGCCCAGGGCCACTGCTGGCAAGGCTTCCTTCGAAGTTGTCGCCGGCAACCGCCGAGGCCGCGGCGTGTGTCCTGTACTCGAGGATGAAGAACTCGGCTGCCTTCCTACGGGCCGAGTACACCAGCAGAGGTCGGTGGCTGTTTGTGTCCCCGGGGACCGTGGGAGCGACCAGCTCCGCGGTGCTGTTGGTGCCAGCCTCAACGAGACGCGGCTCAGTCCAGCCCAGCAGAGTCTTGTGCATCGGATCGAGATGGCTCGGGTTTGTGCCTGAACTACCCATAAGACTGCCGGGACTGTTCAGTACTCGATCCGACTCCCAAAGGCCATAGATGTCCACTGCGCCCAGCGCATGCATGATTTCGTGCGTAATCAAGGAAATCGAGGCCGCGGCGCCAAAAGCCCCTACTGCATTGCCGGTGACTTTGAGGCCGGAAACGGTGACATCGACGGGAACAGCTGCGGGCGTTGTCCCCTGCTGGCGTGCGCTACCGAACTGTCCGCCCCGAGAGTCACTCGCGGCGATCACAAGCACTATTGCATCGTCAGGGGTTAAGGTCCCGGAACGATTGCGGTCATATCTCGAGAAATTGATGTCAGCCTGGGCCGCCTTTATAGCTTCGCCACGGATCAGACTGCCATCGAGGGACAGCTTCCCGTTGTTGTCCTTATCCAGTTTCAGCTTGGTGTTATCGAGGACATAGACGGTCGGGGAAACGACGCTCTTCGCAACGTCAAACCCGAATCGGCCGCGGCTCATCTCTAGAAGGAAGTTGTTGATGCTCCCCGGCGCACCCCATATCCGGTTGGTCCAGTAGGCTCGGGTATGTGTCGGGGGCCTGAAGGCTTCAAGGTATGTGCCCTCAGCAGCAGCCAAAGCGTATCTAATGGCAATGACCGGGCGTTTAGTGGTCGCCGCCATGCTCGCAAAGCCGAAGTCTTTAGCTTGCATGCTGCACCTCGCTTGCCGAGTAGACCAAGAATCTTATGGGGATCACTGCTCTCTTGTCCACAGTGGGGGCAGGAGTCTTCCTATCTCGCTGCCCGGGCGTTCCACTGGTGGTCCTTGGTCGCGACGTCGGCGGCGGTTGGGTGACCAGGTCGCTGCTGGTAGCCGGGGCGTGCGTGGACGCGTTCGAAGAGGACGGTCCATTGGTGCTGCCAGGGCAAGGCCCAGGGTAGGTGCCAGGTGAGGTTCCCCCCGAAGCGTGGAGGCATCGACAATGAGGATTGCGATGTCAGAGAAGAGAATGAGGTACGACCGGGAGTTCCGTGAAGGGGCTGTGCGGATCGTCGAAGAGACCAAGAAGCCGATCGCCCAGGTTGCCCGCG
>NZ_WESE01000024.1 GCF_009184895.1 Nostocoides sp. F2B08
CTTCTACAACACCACCCGCCGGCACAGCTCCGCTGCGATGATGTCACCCATCGCCTACGAGACCGCGGCCCTCACCCCGAGAGCCGCTTGAAGGGAAGCCCTCCACGATTCGGGGGGAACCACAAGACGGCGAAGGCGGGGGTGAAGTGGTGGCTGGTCGAGGCCGGCGGGGAGGTCTCCCGGCAGCTGTCGGCGACGCACACGGTGAAGCTGACGTTGGATCCGGTCCTGATCGGTCAGGACCGGCAGCCGGTGGAGTTCCTCGTCGCCGACCGCGACGACCAACCTGCCACCTCGACCACTGTCGAGTCCGGTTTGGCGGACCCGGAGTAAGGCGCGGGCGAGATCGTGGGGGTGGCGACTGAGCGGGCGGTATTGATCCGCTACCAGGTCGACGGGAAGGGCTTCGTCGGGAGTGGGTTGCGGGTTCGGGATCGGTTCGTGTTGACCGCGGATCACTGCGCTCAGGGCACCGGCCACCGAGTGCAGCTCCTGGACGGGTCGGCCTATGGCGCGACCGTGCAAGTCCGGTCCGGCTCGAGCGAGGTCGACCTCGCTGTGCTGGTCCTCGACGGGGATGCTCCTGCGGTGGACCACTTGACGGCGGTACGGGTGGATCGTTCGGTGGCCGACAGCCTTACCAGGTGTCAGGCGCTCGGATTCCCGAGGTGGCGCCGGAACCAGGACGGGGACCGGATCCTGGCACAGGTCGACGGGGCGGTACCGACCGCAGAGGGCCTGCGCCCCGACCAGGCCGCCTCGGGTGTGGAGCTGTTGGAGCTGAAAGGCGCTGGGCCGTCGGTGCGGGACCATCCGACCAGTACGGGTGAACTGGCGCAGTCCAGTCCGTGGGGTGGGATGTCCGGAGCCGCGGTCGTTGTCAACGACCTGGTGCTGGGTGTGGTCCGTAGTCACAACGTCGCCGCCGGTGGCATGTCGCTAACGGTGACCCCATTGACCGCGCTTGATGCGCTGCCGGACTCGATCCGCGACGTGTTCGTCGAGGCGCTGAGGCTGCCGGATCCGGCGGTGTGGCCGGTGTTGCCGGACCGTATTGCGGAGCTGTCCCGGGCGGTGCTGCGGGTGCGCGACGCCGCCGACCATCCTCCCCGAGTGGCCGATGTGGACGCGGGCGTCTTCGGTGCCCGCAAGGCCCGCACCGACCTCGACCTGCACGGCGATCCCTACTACCCATACGTCCCGCGCGGCGTCGATGCCACGATCCGGGACGCGCTGGACCGGCGCGTCGACGGGTCCGACGTCCGCATGCTGCTACTGATCGGAGAGGCGATGGCCGGCAAGTCCCGCACCGGCGCCCACGCCCTCCAAACCCATCCGGTCCTCCGCGACCAGCCGGTCCTCATCCCCGCGGCAAGCCCTGGCCTCGCCCGGATCCATGACTTGGTCGCCCAGCTCACGACCGGCCGAGACGACGCAGCATCCGGCGCTGTTGTGCTGTGGCTGGATGACCTCAACGAGTACTTCGCCTGGCTCACCGAGGACCTCGCCGCCGCCTGGCGCGCCATCCCCAGCCTGACGGTGGTGGCCACCATCCGCCGGGAGCAGCTCGCCACCCTCCAAGGCGACACGGAAATGCGCGCCACGTGGGAGTTCGTCAACGACGAGGACCAGGTCGAGGAAATCGCCATTTCGTCGGATTGGTCGATCGATGACCAGAAGGCTCTTGCCGTCGTCGCTCCGGACTGGATAAGGGCAGCGGCCCAGGAGGGGACTGGGCTGGGCGAACTGCTCGGCTCCGCCCGGGAACTGCTTCTCAAGCTCAGGACCGCGGACCCCAAGACCCGCGCCCTGGTCGACCTGATCGTGGACTGGCAACTGACTGGCATCCCAGATCTCATCACCGAGCAACAAGCACGTGAGCTGTGGCCGGAGTACCTCCCCCGGCGGGACGCCGCGGGTGGCCCTGACCATACGAGGCAAATGTTCGCGGCCGCCTACCGGGATGCGTGCAGTCCGGTGGGCGGAACCGCAGCATCCCTCGTCACTGGCGACGGGCTTCATGTTCGGGCAGAGGACCTGCTCGTGCGTCACCGGGGCACTCAAGGCGGCAGCACGCACCCGTCCGTGTGGGCGGTGGCAATGGACCAGGCACTGACGGTCCTCGAAACCGCACCCGACATAGTCACTCTGGTCAGTTATAACGCCTACACGTCAGGCAACTACCTGATCGCCCGCCGAGGTTGGAACGCGGCAGCCGAATCAGGACACCCCGACGCGCAAGTTTACCTGGGGGCCCTTCTTGCTCTCCTATCGGACCCTCCGGACCTGCAGGGGGCCCGTCGCTGGTTCACCACCGCCGCAGAAGCTGGCCACACCATCGCCCAGTACAACCTCGGCGTCCTGCTCGCTGACCTATTGGACCCGCCAGATCTGGACGAGGCCCGCCGCTGGTACACCACCGCGGCCAAAGCGGGCAATGCCGCCGCGCAGAACAGCCTCGGCACCCTGCTTTCCACCCGCCTGAACCCGCCGGACCTGGAGGAAGCCCGGCACTGGTACACCACCGCCGCCGAAGCCGGCCACACCGACGCCCAGCTCAACCTCGGCATTCTGCTCTCCACTCGCTTGGACCCGCCAAATCTGGCGGAAGCCCGTCGCTGGTACACCACCGCCGCCGAAGCCGGCCACACCGACGCCCAGTACAGCCTTGGCATCCTGTTGGTCGACGTGCTAGACCCGCCGGAGCTGGAGGAGGCCCGGCGTTGGTTTAACACCGCCGCCGAAGCCGGTCACACCGACGCCCAGTTCGGGCTGGCGAGACTGCTATCGGACTGGCTGGACCCGCCACATCTGGACGAGGCCCGGCGCTGGTACACCACCGCCGCCGACGCCGGCCACACCGACGCCCAGCTCAACCTCGGCATTCTGCTCTCAACTCGCTTGGACTCGCCGGAGCTGGATGAGGCCCGCCGCCGATTCACTGCGGCTGCCGAAGCCGGCCACATTGACGCCCAGTACAACCTAGGCGTCCTGCTCGCGGGAGGGTTGGACCCGCCGGATCTGGAGGAGGCCCGTCGCTGGTTCACCACCGCCGCCGAAGCCGGCCACACCGATGCCCAGTCATATCTCGGCGTCCTTTTCGCTAACCTTTTGGACCCGCCGGACCTAGAAGAGGCCCGTCGCTGGTTCACCACCGCCGCCGAAACCGGTCACACCGACGCCCCGTACAACCTCGGCTTCCTGCTCGCTGACCTATTGGACCCGCCAGATCTGGACGAGGCCCGCCGCTGGTACACCACGGCCGCCGAAGCCGGCCACACCATCGCCCAGTTCAGCCTCGGCGTCCTGCTCTCCACTCGCTTGGACCCGCCAAATCTGGAGGAAGCCCGTCGCTGGTACACCGCCGCCGCCGAAGCCGGCCACACCATCGCCCAGTACAACCTGGGCGTCCTGCACTTGACTCGCTTGGAGCCGCCAAATCTGGCGGAAGCCCGTCGCTGGTTCACCACCGCCGCCGAAGCCGGCTACACTGCGGCGCAGTTCAACCTCGGCATCCTGCTCGCTGACCTGTTGAAGCCGGCGGATCTGGAGGAGGCCCGGCGCTGGTACACCACCGCCGCCGACGCCGGCCACACCGACGCCCAGTTCAACCTCGGCATCCTTCTGGTTGACGTATGTAACCCGCCGGAGCTGGAGGAGGCCCGCCGCTGGTTCACCACCGCCGCCGAAGCCGGCCACACCGACGCCCAGTTCGGGCTGGCGAGACTGCTATCGGACCGGATGGACCCGCCAGATCTGGACGAGGCCCGCCGCTGGTTCGCCGCCGCCGCCGAAGCCGGCCACACCGACGCCCAGTTCGGGCTGGCGAGACTGCTATCGGACCGGATGGACCCGCCAGATCTGGACGAGGCCCGCCGCTGGTACACCACCGCCGCCGAAGCCGGCCACACCGACGCCCAGGTCTACCTCGGCGTCCTGCTCGCTGGCCTGTTGGACCCGCCGGATCTGGAGGAGGGCCGCCGCTGGTTCACCACCGCCGCAGAAGCTGGCCACACCATCGCCCAGTACAACCTCGGCGTCCTGCTCGCTGACCTATTGGACCCGCCAGATCTGGACGAGGCCCGCCGCTGGTACACCACCGCCGCCGAAGCCGGCCACAGCGAGGCCGCGGTCGCGTTGGAGCACTTGCGCGATATGGGGAGTTAGGGATCGCCAGTCCGCGAGGCCAGCACAATACCGAATTCAGAGCCAGTCTTCCCCGCGTTCTGAAAGATGCACGGCAGAGGCACTGATTGAAGTCCGCCCATGACCAGAACGGTTGTGTCGTCATGAAGCTTACGCCCCCAGTGCTTGGAGCCACCGCGAGAGTGCGGGACCGGTGAACACCCAGATCGCTGCCAGCAACGCCAGCGCGAAAGGCCCACCAGGACCCATCCGTGGGCCCTCACCACTCTCCCAGAGGGTCCCCCGCCGTCGGCCCCGAGACGCCGTCCTGCGACAAGTCATCTTGGAGCTCTACCCCTGCCACATACCGCCGTCACGTCCGGCCCCAACCTATCGAGTCGACAAGACCCCGCTTGCGGCGCTCCACAAGGACCGCAGTACCCGGCGTAGAGTTGCAGGGTGTCGGCCGGCGCGGCCAACACCATCGTCGAGTTTGTGCACCAGTCTGCGCTCCTCGGCCAATTTGCCTCAGCAGGAGCGAATTACGACCCGCGCAGCGGGCGGTCAGCACACTCCCTGAAGCGACAGACAGGGCGACCTCGCGAAGAGACGTCTTGTGAACCATTGACGGGTTGATCATCGGGACAGCCCTCTCTTAGAAACGCTGAGCCACAACGCTTCTCGGTGTCGGCGCCGTCGAGTCTCAATCCGCGGAGGTCCAGTGCGACGACAGCGCGCCGTCTGTAGCGCGCGTGCTCTAGCCAGGGCCTGGTCGGGTCGGGCACGATGACAGGTGGCTCGAGTGAGTGGGTTCATTGGCTGGTAGGGAGGTCTGACATGGGTGAAGATCAAGGCTCGGCGGGGTCGGGTGCTGCGCCGTGGGGTGCGGTGTCGTTAAGTGATGCGATTGCCTCGTTGCGGGAGGAGCTGTCAACGGCGTGGGCGTCGTCGACGGGTGAGATGTTGCGGTTCCGGCCCTCTCC
>NZ_WESE01000025.1 GCF_009184895.1 Nostocoides sp. F2B08
CCTTGTGATCAGGTCGAATAGAAGCGTCAAGAACTTCGATTCTCCTGCACCACAAGGGATTTCTCATGCAACGACCCGCATCCAGACCGCTACGACATGATCCCGATCGGTGGATCCGGGCTTAAGCGGTACCCATTGCGCGCTATCGGGCTGGGCGCCCAGCGCCGGAGAGGCCCCCAGGACCGCCAGGAGTGCCACCAGTAGCACTGCTCGAATCTTCTTCATCACCCTCACGCCCCTTCTCGGACGTCGACGGGAGACCGCCATCCTCGACCGCGCCGGGGAGTGGCGAGTCGCCAAGGTCGGAGGTTCCGGCCTCAGCTCCATCGTCCCGCTGCCACAGCCCGCCGGCTGGGCGGTGGCTGGCACATCACACACGCCCGGCGGCCCGCGCAGCGCCGGGTGTCCGATGACGCTGTTGCCACTTTGGTCCCACACCCTCCGCCGACCCTAGTGGCGGTCGGCTCCCGGCGCAGTGATGCGGGTGGCATGCGTGGTTCTGGTGGGAGCGGCGGGGTGGATGATGGGGGTGAGCTTCTAGTTCGGGCGCGCAGCCGTTGACGCCCGGGATGGGCGGTGTGCGTGGTGGGTGCGCGGCCGCGGGTCGTGCGGACCGGGGTGGATCTGGTTCGGGCGCGGCGGGCGGGGCCGGCCGGGGTGGCGCGCCGCCGGGCGGTCCGGCTTGATGCGCTGGTCGGGCACGCGCGGGCACGCTCTGGGTTCTACGAGCGGTTGTACCGGGGGCTGGGCGGCGATCCGGTGGAGCTGGCGGCGCTGCCGCCGGTGTCCAAGCCTGACCTGATGGCGTCGTTCGATGAGTGGGTCAGCGATCCGGCGGTGACCCGCGCGGGCGTGGAGGCGTTCACCGCGGACCCGGCTCGGTTGGGGAGCCTGTTCTTGGGCGGGTACTTCGCGTGCCGCAGCTCGGGTACGACGGGTCAGCCGGGACTGTTCCTGCACGACCAGGCGGCGTGCGCGGTCTACGAGGCGATGAGCCTGCGCATCGACTTGCAGTGGCTCTCACCTGGCCAGTGGTGGGCGCTGCTGCGCGGCCGGGTGCGGTGGGCCGCGGTGGTGGGCGCCGGGGGCCACTTCGCTGGTGCCGGCTGGATGGAGCTGCAGCGGCGACGCGACCCGGTGCGGCGTCGGGCGTATCGGGTGTTCCCGCTCGAGCAGCCGCTGCGCGAGCTCGTCGCGGCACTGAACGCGTTCCAGCCCGTGATCCTCTCCGGTTACCCCAGCGCCCTGGACATCCTGGCCGCCGAGCAACGCGCTGGGCGACTGCGGGTGCATCCCGTCGTCGTAGAGCTCGCCGGCGAATCGATCGATGACGTCGGCCGCGAGCACATCGCGACCAGTCTTGGCGGGGCCCTGCACGACGCCTACTCGGCATCGGAATGCCTGGTCATGGCCGTCGACTGCGACCACGGATGGCTGCACGTCAACGCCGACTGGGTCGTGCTGGAGCCGGTCCAGGCCGACCACACACCCACCCCGCCGGGCATCGCCTCACACACCGTCCTGCTCACCAACCTCGCCAACCACGTTCAGCCGCTGATCCGCTACGACCTCGGCGACTCGGTGCTCGCCCGGGCCGGCCCATGCCCGTGCGGCAGCCCCTTCCCGGCGATCCGCGTCCAGGGCCGCCGTGACGACGTCCTACACCTGACCACCGCCGACGGGCGCACCGTCACCCTGCCCCCGCTCGCGGTGGGCTCGGTCCTCGACCAGCCCCCCGGTGTCCTGCGCAGCCAGCTGGTCCAGACCGGCGACCGGTCGCTGCTGCTTGGCCTTGACCTGCTACCCGAGACGGCGGAAGACGCGGTGTGGCAGGAGGCAACCGCGCGCCTGACCGCCTACCTGAGCGCGCAAGGAGCCACCGACATCTCCGTCACCAAGGCGTGCGAGGCGCCCCAGCGCAGCGCGACCAGCGGCAAGTTCCGCCAAGTCATAGCCCGCCCGCCCAGCCCGACCTGAACAGCCCAGATCACCCCAAGGGGCGAGGTGCCCCCGGCATGACCGCGTGTCCGCGACCACGGCACCACCACGAACCGACCCGACCGGCGCCATGCGGCGCGGTGACGCCGACTGCGGTCGCCAGCAGTGCGCCCAACTGCCGGCGGAAGGCCGCAGGTCGGTGGCCGTCCGCACGCAGTGTCCCTGTCGCCTCCACCCTTTTCGTTATACGATTTTTTCATGGTCGCTGACGAGCAGATCCAGAAGTGGGCCGATGAGGCAGAAGCCGGCTACGACGTCGCCGAGCTCAAGCGTCGAGGGCGTGGACGTCCGGGCCGGGGTGCGGAGCCGATGCAGGTCATTGCGGTGCGCCTGACCGCAGAGGAGATCGCCGCGCTGGACGCGGTCGCTGAGCGGGAGCAGCTTTCGCGATCTGAGGCAATCCGGCGAGCACTGGCCAACTACGCCGCGTGAAGGTCCACAACAGCGCGCTCAAGCATGGAGTTCTGCCGGAGGACGCGGCTCAAGCCGCCTACTGGTCGCTGTGGATCGAACCACTTGAAGAAGACGAGTGGCCGCACCGAGAACTGCGACTCGGGTTCGACACACAGGCCCGTCTGCTCGAAACAGTCGTGCTGATCTTCGCAAGCGGCGAAGCGATGGTCATCCACGCCATGCCCGCACGAAAGCAGTACTGGGACCTGCTGCCCTGAACCGCAGAGCGTCTCCTGGTGCCCCGCACGTCACCCGGCTACTTGATGCTTGTAGGTAGGGCCGGTGTCCGGCCAGACTCGGTCCCAGGTGCCCGACGAGATTGCTCTTCAGCCGGCTGCCCACCAGCGTGATCGGTGTGGCTCTACTCCGGGTTGCGGCCTCGTCGGGCACCGTGGCGAAGGTGTGGCTCCAGAGGGGTCTGCCCTGCTCTAAGTAGCAATGCCCGCCTCGCCGTTCTCTATCGGATGCGAGACCAAGGCGGTGCTGTCGTGAGGGTGTTCATCGGGGTCGATCCCCACAAGCTGTCGGTCACGATCGAGGTCGACGACAAGAACGAGGCGGTGCTGGCGACCGGCCGGTTCGGCACGGATAACGCTGGGTATCGCGCGATGCTCAAGCGCGTTGCGCCATGGCCCGATCGGACCTGGGCGGTGGAGGGCAGCAACGGTGCCGGCCGGCCGTTGGCCCAACGGCTGCTGGCCGATGGTGAGCAGGTGCTCGATGTCCCGGCGAAGCTGTCGGCGCGGGCCAGGTTGTTCGACACCGGACACAACCGCAAGACCGACGCCCACGACGCGCACTCGGTCGCCGTGGTGGCCGTGCGCACCCCGGGTCTTCGGGTGCTCTCCTACGATGCCGAGCTCGAGGCGTTGCGGATGCTGGTCGACCGCCGCGATGAACTCTCCCGCACCCGGGTACAGACCGTGAACCGGCTGCACCGGCTACTCGCCGAGCTGATCCCGGGCACAGCGAAGAAGGAGATCAGCACTGGTCAGGCCAAGGCCATGCTTGCCTCGGTCCGCCCGCGGGACCTGGTCGGTAAGACCCGCCGCCGCCTGGCCGCGGAGTTGTTGGCCGAGCTGGTCGTGGTCGAGAAGAAGATCAAGGAGCTGCGCAAGGAGCTCAAGGCGATGGTTCAGGCCCGCGGCTCGACGTTGATGGACCTTCCCGGGGTCGGACCCGTCATCGCCGCCCGAGTTCTCGCCGATGTCGGTGACGTGGCCCGCTTCGCCGACCGGAACCGGTTCGCGTCCTGGACCGGCACCGCCCCCATCGAAGCCTCCTCCGGTGAGATCGTCCGGCACCGGCTATCCCGGGCGGGGAACCGGCGGATGAACCACATGACCCACATCGCCGCCGCCACCCAGATCCGCCACGACACCGAAGGCCGGGCCTACTACCTGCGCAAGATCGCCGCCGGCAAGACCCGCCGCGAAGCGATGCGTTGCCTCAAGCGCCGCATCTCCGACGCCCTCTATCGCCAGCTCGTCGCCGACGCGCGAGCCGCCGGCATTGTCAGTGCCGAGGCCGATGTCGAGGCGGGCCCGGGAGGGCACAGCGGGGCGTCTTTACTATCCAGCGCGGCCGGCTCGCACCCGCACACCGGCACTTCGGATCAGCCACTTCCCGGACCCGCACCCACGACGCTACCCGCGACCACGCCGGCCAGGAAGAGGACATCCGCCAAAGCCCTCGAAACCGCCTCTTGACACAGAGGGGTGCCGGAGTGCCGCACTGTGGGGGACGAGATTCGGTCGGCGAAATGGTCCCACCTCGGTCAGAGTCGGGCACGGGTGCAATATTCGCTGAGCAGCCGGTCACCCTGACCTATGGTCTGGGCCAACGTCGTAGCGACAAGGACCAATGGTGTGGTCGAAGTCGACGGGCCTGGGGCGTCCGCGCTTCGTCGCCGGTAAGTCGGCGTCGCGAGAATCACCGCG
>NZ_WESE01000026.1 GCF_009184895.1 Nostocoides sp. F2B08
AAGCTCGAAAATGCGGCCGCCCCGATGCGCGCCCTCGTCGAGGTCGTAGTGGATTGGCAGCGCACCGGCATCCCCGACGTAATCACTGAAGCGCAAGCACTCGAGCTATGGGCTGCATACCTACCCCGACGCGACGCGGCCACGGTACGAGGGCTCAGCACCAAGAAGGTTAAGCACTGGCTCACAACGGTGCGTACGGAGGCGTGCAAGCCGATCCCCGGCACGGCGGCATCCCTCCTCACCAGCACTGGCACCGCGCTGCGGGCTGAGGACCTGCTGGCCCACGAGCGAACCAGCCGGGGCCTCCGAATCCGCCCGGTTGTCTGGGACGCGGCGGTTGACCACGCCCTCGATGCCCTGGACATCACACCCGACATCGTCGGCCTCGTCGGGTACAACGCCGTCACGGCTGGCCAATATGTGGTAGCCCGACGCGCCTTGCAGCCCCTCGCCGAGACCGGGAACTCCGTAGCCCAGTTCAACCTCGGGGTCCTGCTCGCCACCCGACTCGACCCGCCCGAGCTGGACCTAGCCCGACACTGGTACACCGCCGCCGCCGAAGCCGGGATCGTTGATGCTCAGTACAACCTCGGGGTCCTGCTCGGCACGCTAGACCCACCCGACCTCGAGGACGCCCGCCGCTGGTACACCGCCGCCGCCCAGGCCGGCCACCCTAGCGCCCAGATCAACCTCGGGATCCTGCTCGCCAACCAGCTCGACCCGCCCGAGCTCGACGAGGCCCAACACTGGTTCACCACCGCCGCCGAGTCCGGTGACACCAAAGCCCAAGACAACCTCGGGGTCCTCCTCGCGACTGCGCTGGACCCGCCGGAGGTTGACGTGGCCCGCCGCTGGCTGACAGCCGCCGCCGAAGCCGGCCACACCGACGCCCAGTACCACCTTGGCCTGCTGCTCACCGACCTGCTACACCCGCCCGAGCTAGATGAGGCCCGCCGCTGGTACACCGCCGCCGCCAACGCCGGCCACACCGACGCTCAGTTCAACCTAGGCATCCTCCTCGCCACTCAGCTGGACCCGCCCGAACTCGACGAAGCGCGCCGCTGGTTCACCGCCGCCGCCAGCGCCAGACACATCCCCGCTCAGTACGTCCTCGGCGCCTTGCTCCTCAGCCGGTGGGACCCCCCGCAACTCCAGGAGGCCCGCCGCTGGTTTACCGCCGCCGCCACCACTGGGCACACCGACGCCCAGTACGCCCTTGCGGGCCTGCTCACGGCCGGGCTGGACCCGCCCGAGGTCGCCGAGGCCCGCCAGTGGTACACCGCCGCCGCGGAGGCCGGCCACACCAACGCCCAGTACCATCTGGGAGCCCTGCTCATTACCGGGGTGAACCCGCCCGAGCTTGACGAGCTCCGCGAGGCGCGTCGCTGGTTCACCGCCGCGGCGAACGCCGGCCACACCGACGCCCAGTACAACCTGGGTGTCCTGTTGGCCAGCGTGCTGGATCCGCCCGAGTTCGACGAGGCCCGCCACTGGTTCACCGCCGCTGCCCAGGCCGGCAACATTCCCGCCCAGTACAACTTGGGCGTCGTGCTCGCCGCCGGCCTGGACTCGCCCGAGTTCGACGAGGCCCGCCACTGGCTGACCGCCGCCGCCGAAGCCGGCCATCCCTTGGCGCGCGAAGCATTGGAGCGGCTTCTCGGTGCCGATGAATGAATAATGTCGCCGCGGTGTCAAGTTTCGTTCCAAGGACGGAGTGGATTTGGCGACGGCACGTGTGAATAATCAGCAGCCAGCGCAACTCGTCTATCGCCGCGTAGGCATTGACGGTGTCATCCACGCGCACAATTGGCGGTCTGAGAAATCGCAGCGAACTTCGGATTTGTTCCGCGTCTGAGTTCGTAAGACAGTGGAAAAGAAATTTCCAACCAGGGCTCGACGTGGCGAGTCGGTCAGGAGGTCGGATTGGATATCGGATCAGGGCATGTCGAAGAAGACGACGACACGCAAGAAGCGGCGGGGAAGACGACGACACGCAAGAAGCGGCGGGTGTTGGCACCCCCGCAGAAGTACGAAATTTGGGTGGCGTTCCTGACCCGGCAGGCGACCCAACGGGAGGTGGCGGCCAAGCACGGTGTGGACCGCGGTGGTCGGTGAGCCGGGCCGCAAAGGGGCTCTTCACGGATGAGTGTGGGGTGAGCACGGCGCGTCGGACGTTGGGGTGAGCGGGGAACGGGGTCGAGGCCCTCGATGATCAGGGGACTCTTACCTCTCCTGACGTCAAGGACCTCGACGTCGCCGAGCCTACGTCGTGCTGCCTGGTAGCCGGCACCTGCTGCACCCGCTGTGATCTTCTGGTCGGCTTGCCTGGGTTAAGCGTGACCGCGGTGGCCCGCGACGATGATGGCGGGCTGACGGTGCGGGTGGAGTCGCCTCCAGGACCGATGGGCTGCCACGGGTGCGGGGTGCTCGCCCACGGGCACGGCCGCCTGGAGGGGCGGCTGGTCGATGCGCCGGCGTTCGGGGCCCCGGTGCGGGATCATCTGGGTCAAGCGACGCTGGCGGTGCTCCGAAGACTCGTGCCCGGTCGGTTCGTTCACCGAGCAGGACGAAGGGGTCGCGCCCCGCGGGCGAAGCTGACCAGCCGGGCCAGGTCGTGGGCGACTGTCTACAGCCGGTGTCACGATCACGCCGTCCACGTATCACGCCCCCACGAGCATTCCGGTCACCGACGCCGCGCTCGATGACGCCTACACCGCCAACGCGCTGTACACGCTGTACACGCTGTGACAGGAGAACTGGCGCGTGTATGGGGCGCGCAAGCTGCACATCGCTGCCCGGCGGGCCAGGATCTACATCAGCCGCGACCAGGTCGCCCGGCTGATGCGGCTGGCCGGGATCGCCGGCGCGTTCCGTGGACGGCACCACACCCGCACCACGGTGCGGGACGCGACGGCCCCGCGTACCCAGACCTGGTCAAGCGGGCCTGGCACGCCCCCACCGACCAGGACGAGCTGTGGGTAGCCGACTTCTCGTAATGGGAGTGCCGAAGGTGCTCGCGACACGATCGGTACCCGGCTGGTAGGGGTCGCTGAGATTTCAGCGACCCGGTCGCAGGCTTGGTGATGAGCTGCTTGCAGGTGATCACTTCTGTTGGCTTCAGCAACCCGCGAGAGGTCTGAAAGTAGACGGTGTGAGAATGCAGCGTTCGGCATCGAGCCCACGCTCGATATTGTCTCTGTCATCGGTGACCAATCTTCCTCACCAGCACCGCTGGCGTGTCGGGCCGGAACACCGTTCTCCGGACAGTCCCGTTTCAGTGGTCTGGTCATGGCCTGCTCGGGTGGGGCACTATGACAGGTGGGTCAGGTTGGTCGGTGCAATGGCTGGTAGGGAGATGCGTCATGGGTGAAGCGGGGCAGGGGTCTTCGGGGTCGGGTGCTGCGCCGTGGGGTGCGGTGTCGTTAAGTGATGCGATTGCCTCGTTGCGGGAGGAGCTGTCAACGGCGTGGGCGTCGTCGACGGGTGAGATGTTGCGGTTCCGGCCCTCTCCGGTGGAGCTGTCCTTG
>NZ_WESE01000027.1 GCF_009184895.1 Nostocoides sp. F2B08
TGTCAACGGACAGCGGGATTTCCTTGTGTGCGGACAGGTGACTTCCCTGTCGGCGGACAGGTGTTCTCCCTGTCGGGGGTTAGGTCAGGGGCATCACTCCTCGTCCTTCGGTGGCGTCGCTGAGGCGGAGGCTGGTGCCGTCGGTGACGATGACGTGGGCGTGGTGTAGGAGCCGGTCGACGGTGGCGGTGGCCAGGGTCTTGGGCATGAGGGTGTCGAACCCGGAGGGGTGAATGTTGGAGGTGACGGCGACGGACCGTCTCTCGTAGGCGGCGTCGATGACGCGATAGAGAGATTCGGCGGCGGCTTGTCCGGCGGGGAGCATGCCGATGTCGTCGATGACGATCAGGTCGGCGCGGGTGATCCGGGCGACGGCCTTGGCGACGGAGCCGTCGACGGCGGCTTTGCCGAGGGTGGCGGTCAGGGTCTCCAGGGTGAACCAGGCGACCCGCATGCCGTGGTCGATGGCCTTGTGGGCGAGGGCTTCGACGAAGTGGGTCTTGCCGGTTCCTGAGGGTCCGGCGATGGCCAGGTTCTCGTGCCGGCCGATCCATTCGAGGGTGGCGAGCCCGGTTTGGGTCGCTGCCGGGATGGAGGAGTCGGGTTCGCGCCAGGAGTCGAAGGTCTTCCCGGCGGGTAGGCCGGCGGCCTTGCGGCGCATCCGCCGGGTGGCTTCGTCGCGGCCGCGGATCTCCTCGGTGATCAGCACCCGCAGGACCTCGGCGGGGTCCCAGCGTTGGGCTCGGGCGGTGGCCAGGACCTCGGGGGCCAGGGCGCGCAGGTAGGGCAGCCGCATCCGGGTCAGGACCGCGGTCAGCTCCTCCGGCAGCGGCGGCGCGGCCTTGGGGCGCACGCTCACCGCTGCCCCCCGGTGGTGTGGCCGAGACCGGCCCAGGCGCTGGTGCCGGGCTGGGCGGAGTGGGTCTCGTCGGCGAAGACCAGCTGTGCGCTGGGTGCGCAGGTGGCGTGGTGGTCGATGATCGAGGCCAGGTCACCGTCGTCGAAGCGTCCGGCTGCGGCGGCCGCGCCCAGGGCGGCGTCGACACGCTCGAGGCCGACCAGGGCGGCGAGCTCGACCGCGTGGCTCATCTTCGAGCGCACCCGTTGGGCACCCGCTGCGGCGGCCTCGACCAGCCACGAGCGGGCACCCTCACCGATGGCCAGGAACGCCGTCTCGGCCTCGGTGCGGGCCCGAGGGGTCGGCGCCTTCGGTGCCCCGCTTGGGTCTTGCGGATGCCCCGGATAGTGATCGAGGTTGATCCGCGGGCATCCCGGGGTGGACAGGGCGTGCCGGGCGATCTCGACCAGCCCGGTACGGGCGTGAGCGACGATGACGATCTCCTCGCCATCGATGCGGACCCACACCTCGGTGCCGACGTGTCCGGGCGGGGTGGAGTAGCGCACCGACCCGAACCGCACCGTCTGATCGGTGTTGACGATGCGGGTCACCCCCAACGCCGCGGTGAACGGCGCCACCGGGACCGGGTGCAGCCGGGCCTGCTCCTCGGTGAGCATCTCGGCCGGCACCCGCGCCGTCTCACGGTGCACGCGCCCGTTGACCTTGTCCTCGAACGCCACACACGCGTCCTGCAGCGCGCCAAAGGAGGTGTACTGCTCGCCCAGGTTGACCTGCGTGGGCAGCAGGTCGGCCTTGGCGATCCGCACGCTGGCCTCCGAGCCGCCCTTGGACTCCGGGTCGTACGGGACGCAGGTGATCACCTGGGTGCCGTAATGGCGCGAGGCCGCCACGATCACCGGGTGCCGCAGCGCGACCCCCGCGACGTGCTCGACAGTGACCGTCTTCTCGTTGTCGGTCAACAGGTACGACGCCACCCCGCCCACGCGTCGGACCGTGGCGTCCAGGCAGGTCAGCAGCGTCTCCATCTTCCGGTCCCAGGCCGGAATCACCACCCGGAACCGCGACCACGCCAGCCACGCACAGAACAGTGACGTCGAGCGGGCCCGCCCGTCCGGGCCGGGCACCAGCGGACCGGTGGCCCAGTCGAACTGAAGCCACATCCCCGGCTCGGTGATCCACGGCCGATACGTGCGCCGATGCCCGGCCCACCACGCCGCCCGCGCCGCGCGCACCGCCCGCCTCGTGGTCCGCTCGGTCCCGGTGAACCCCATCGCGACCAGCCGCTCATGCACCACATCGGCGCGGACCTTGCCCTTCGAGGACTCGATCAGCTCCTCGATCTTCGGCACGAACGGATCGATCAACTTCGCCCGCGCCACCGGCGCCGTCACCGGCACCCCGGCCTCACGAGCGGCGACATACCGGCGGACCGTCTTCGGATCCACCCCCGCCAACACCGCCGCCGAGTGCGCACACCTGGTCGTATCGAACGCTTCAAGAATCTCCATGATCTCCCTGTCAGACTTCTTCACAGTCCCTCCGGACGGGTCGCTCGTGCGTGGTCAGAGACCACGAGCGTTACCGCCGGAGGGACACCCACATCGGCAACGACACGAACAAACAGCTGTCCATCGACAGGGAGATCAACTGTCCGCAGAAAGGGACACCACCTGTCCGCCTACAAGGAGACTGGCATGTCCGCCGTCA
>NZ_WESE01000028.1 GCF_009184895.1 Nostocoides sp. F2B08
GGCCGCGTCGCGTCGGGGTAGGTATGCAGCCCATAGCTCGAGTGCTTGCGCTTCAGTGATTACGTCGGGGATGCCGGTGCGCTGCCAATCCACTACGACCTCGACGAGGGCGCGCATCGGGGCGGCCGCATTTTCGAGCTTGGCCAGGAGCTCGCGGGCAGAGCCGAGGAGCTCCCCCAAAGGGGTGCCCTCGGCGACGGCTGTCCGGACCCAGTCCGGGGCGTCGGTCAGAGCGGCCTGGTCGCTGGTCGACCATTCCGACTCGATGGGGATCTTCTCGACCTGGTTCTTGTTGTTGAGGAACTCCCATGTCGCGCGCATGTCCGAGTCACCTTGGAGGGTGGCGAGCTCGCCTCGTCGGATGGTGGCAACGACCGTGAGGTTAGGGATGGCTCGCCAGGTGGTGGTGGCGAGGTCTTCGGTGAGCCAGGCGAAGTACTCGTTGAGGTCATCCAGCCACAGCACCGCCCCTTGGGCCGATCCGTCGGTGGTCGTCGATCGCTGGCGGGCAATCAGCTCGGCGATCAGGTCGGTGACCTGATGAAGGGCGGGACTCGTCCTCGGTATCAGCAATGGCTGACCCTGGAGCACCGGGTGAGCCTGCAGGGTGTGGGCGCCGGTGCGGGACTTGCCGGCCATGGCCTCACCGACCAGCAGCAGCATCCGCATATCCGACCCGTCGACGCGCCGGTCCAGCGCATCCCGGATCTGCTCGTCGACCTCCCGGGTCACGTACGGGTAGTAGGGGTCGCCGTGCAGGTCCAGGTCCGTGCGCGCCTTACGAGCCCCGAAGACCCCCGCGTCCACATCCATCACTCGGGGAGGATGGTCCGTGGCGTCGCGAACCCTCAGCACCGCACGGGACAGCTCGGCGACCCGGTCCGGCAGCACCGGCCATACCGCCGGATCCGGCAGTCCCAGCGCGTCGACGAACGGGTCGCGGATCAAGTCCGGCAGCGCAGTGAGGGCACTCAGGGGGGTCACCGTCAACGACCCGCTCCCGGCGGCGAGGTTGTGACTGCGGACCACTCCCAGTACCAGGTCGTTGACGACGACCGCGGCCCCGGACATCCCACCCCACGGGCTGCCCTGGACCAGCTCACCCGGGCTGGTCGGATGCTCCCGCACCGACGGCCCGGTGCCTTTTAGCTCCAACAGCTCCGCTTCCGCACCGCCGCTGTCGGGACGCAGGCCCTCACCGGTCGGCACGGCCCCGTCGACCTGCGCCAGGATCCGGTTCCCCTCCTGGTTGCGGCGCCATCGAGGGAACCCGAGCGCCTGACAACCCCTGATGCTGTCGGCCACCGCCCGATCCACCCGAGCCGCGCCTAACCCTTCCATGGTAGGCGCATCCTTACCGAGGGCGAGCACCGCCAGATCGACCTCGGCCGAGCCGGACCGCACATGGACGGTCGCCTCGTAACGCGACCCGTTGAGGAGCTGAACCTGATGGCCGGTGCCCTGCGCGCAGTGATCCGCGGTCAGCACGAACCGGTCCCGCACCCGCAACCCACTCCCCACGAAGCCTTTCCCGTTGACCTGGTAGCGGATCAGCACCGCCCGCTCAGTCGCCACCCCCACCATTTCGCCTGCGCCCTAGTCCGGGTCCGCCAAGCCAAGGTCGTCAGCCTTCTTGGCCGGTTCGTCGTCGCGGTCGGCGACCAGGAACTCCACCGGCTGACCGTCCTGACCGATCAGCACCGGATCCAACGTGAGCTTGACCGTGTGCGTCGCCGACAACTGCCGCGACACCTCCCCGCCGGCCTCGACCAGCCACCACTTCACCCCCGCCTTCGCCGTCTTGTCCGAGGTGACCGCCACCTCCAAGGACAGCTCCACCGGAGAGGGCCGGAACCGCAACATCTCACCCGTCGACGACGCCCACGCCGTTGACAGCTCCTCCCGCAACGAGGCAATCGCATCACTTAACGACACCGCACCCCACGGCGCAGCACCCGACCCCG
>NZ_WESE01000029.1 GCF_009184895.1 Nostocoides sp. F2B08
ACGAGTTCGAGACCACGACCGCCGCCGCGACCGCGGTCATGGACTGGTGCTTCAACTTCTACAACACCACCCGCCGGCACAGCTCCGCTGCGATGATGTCACCCATCGCCTACGAGACCGCGGCCCTCACCCCGAGAGCCGCTTAAAGGAAGCCCTCCACGATTCGGGGGGAACCACATACATGCTCGGCCAAGCTGGTCGAGTCCGAGGCGGTCCGGCAGCGGTCGCGGGCAACCACGTCGTCATCGCCACTGGCGAGCGTGGGCCGTACATCCTCCTGGCTCATCTTCAGAAGGGCTCCGTCACCGTTACCGTCGGCGACCAGGTGCTCGAAGGCGCCGTCGTTGGCGGGTGCGGCAACTCCGGCAACAGCACGCAGCCGCACGTGCACATCCAGGCCACCGACAGCACGAACTGGGACCAGGCACGAGGACTGCCCATCGTGTTCCGGACCACCAACGCACCCGCCCTGCCCGCAGAGTCCGAGATCGTCTCGATCTGACCCGCGTCTACCTGAGTCACACCGCCGGGTATCCGCGCTTGCGCGTTCAGGCCGGGGGCAGCGGGTGTGCGAGTTTCCGGTGAACTTCGGCAACGGTTCCGGCCGTGATCGGTCCGTCTGCCTGGAGCTGGGGGTAGAGCTTCTTGGGCCACAGTGTCCGCACTCCGCGGGTGGTGAAGGTGCCACCGATCAGGGGCCAGTCCGCTTCGACGAAGCACAGCACACCGTGGACCGGGACCTCGTCTTCGAGCAGTCCGCGCACCACGTCGACCTGCTTGAGCACTCCGTCGACGAGCTTGGTGCAGTCGCGAGAGCCGACCAGCAGGCGCTCCACGCGAGGCCGGAAGAGGCCCCCTTCGACCCGGAGGTGAGGACGGCCACGGTACTTCTTGGCATCGATGACGTAGATGCCTGTGGCGGTCACGGCCAGGTGGTCGATGTTGGCTTTGCTTCTCGGGATCCGCCGATCGTGCAACAGCCGGAGTGTGTCTGAGGCGAGGCGGTCCAGGCCCTTGCCGAGTCTCTCTTCTCCCACCGCGCCAACGTCCCACGCAGTCGTGGACTGCTTTTCATCCGAGACAGCGAGCATCAGACCGCCGAGTTTCGGGTGTTTGGCCCGGATACGTTCTTCCCGCTTTGCCTAGCGTCGCTCGAACTCTCGTCGCGCTGATGCCCCCGGCGTACCCGACTCGACGACGTCCGCAAGCGGAGGCTCGCTGGCGGCGACGGTCGCAGGCGCCACGACCTCAACAAGAACTGGGTCGACGATTGTTGCGATCGCAGGCTCGACGGCGTCGACAACGGGCTCGATCTGAGGGCCCATGTCGTGACTGAGGCACCGGACCGTCTTCGTGGTCCTTTCGTAGATCGCCTCGGCCTTGGCGGGAAGCTCCACCCCGCAGACCCGGCATGCGCCGGCGTACCGCAGTCGCATCCGCTTCTCGTCGGATCCCCCGTCCACACCCCTACCGTAGGTTCCCGGCTTTCCAAGTTGGCGATCAACGACACAGGAAGTTGCGGCACATCGCCGGATATCGCCGTGCCGTCGTGCGGGCGGCTGGGGTCAGGCCACTGTGGACGCGAGTGCCTCGAGGTCGGCGCGGAGCCTTGCGATCATGGCCTGGGGCGTGCTCTCTCCTGCCGCGATCTGGGTCATCAGCAACTCCCGGGCGAGCGTCGATGCCGGCACCCCGCGTCGGTCCGCGAGCTGCGCCAAAGCCTGCATCTCATCCTCGTTCAGACGCACCTGCAGNGTCTTGGTCCGGCCGTGCCCCCGGGTCAGCGTCGACCCCGGCTTCAGCTCGGCATCCTTGTGTGCCTCAGATGCGGCGGCCTCGGCCGCGATCAGGTCCTCAACTCCCATCGTGAGCCTCCTCTCGATATCGCCGCCGGTCCGTGGGATTCGACGGCCAGGCGTTCACGCCCCACACGGTCTCGCCATCCGGCAGGACGATGACGGTCACCAGGTTGCCCATCGAGGGCGACCAGCCGACCACCCGCACCGTTCTGCCCGACACCGATGACGGGTCCGGTGTGATGACCAGACGGTTCGGATCATCCAGGGCTTCGTTGGCGAGATCCGGCGTCATGGAGTGCTTGGCGATGTAATCGCCGCGATTGCTCCAGTCAGCCGGCCCCTCCATCACTCGACTGTACTACACGCGCACTACGTGGCTGAGGTAGAGGCGAGGTCCCCGTCCGTTCACGTCCTCGCAGAAGAGATGGCGCCCAGCGACCTCGATACCTTCACGGACGTACTGCACAACGCCGGATGTTGACCCTGGTCGCACTTCGATGCGGCCCTCAGCGCGTGGCGCTGAGCGACGAGGATGCAGGAGGGGCTCAACAGCCTCCGGCGACCACCCCGGTGTGGATCTACCATCAGGCCATGCCAAGGGTGGACCCGGACGACGACTCGATNGGCAGCCATGGCTCAGGAGCAGCGGAGCCTGACCCAACGCCAAGAGCACGGCGGGGACCCGCGCGAACATCTCACTGGCACTCTCCTCGAACCTGGCGATCAAGCCAGAGCGCGGACGGGACGACTCGTGCGCCGCTCGATTGAGCACGGGGTTGCCCCTGGGCGTTGATCGACGAGCAGGATCTGCCTCGCAACATCGCCCGATACAGGGCCGTATCCGAACGCGACCGCATGCTCGCGCCCTTTCGCCGACTACGAGGCTGGCTGCGACGAAACACGTCCCAGCG
>NZ_WESE01000002.1 GCF_009184895.1 Nostocoides sp. F2B08
GCCGCCACCGGGCGGCGCGACCAAGGAACATCCAGTGGAACCCTCCCGGCAGCGAGGCCGGGAGGTCACCCCTGCCCCGACATCACCACCCGAGACTCATCCTCGCGAGGCCAACACCCAAAACGTCATCGGTGGATCCGGGCTTAGAGCAGGGCAGACCCCTCTGGAGCCACACCATCGCCACGGTGTCCGGCGGGACCGCAAACCGAAAGAGAGCCACACCGATCACGCTGGTGGGCAGCCGGATAAAGAGCAACCCGCCGGACACCTGGATCGAGTCTGGCCAGACACCGGCCCTACCCACAAGCATCCAAGTAGCCGGATATGGCCGCGCCCAGGGGCATATCGCTGTGCTCCATACTGAGAGGCGTGGCGGGCCTTTATCGTTCCTCTGTCGGCCAGGCTCGGGTGCGGAACTGGTGTTCGGCACGGCTTTCTAGCTGGGATCTCCCGCACGAGGATCACGAGATGGGCACATCCTGCGGACAGACTCATGTCGTCTCCGTCGGGGCCGGTGACGGTGTCTGCATCTATCTGCCGGGCACGAACTTCAACGCCGCGACCAGCACGGTTGCGATCGACGCGCTCGCCTCCGGCTGTCGGGTCTACGCCGCAGACCTGCCTGGGCAACCAGGTCTGAGTTCGGCGGCCAGACCAGGTCGCCAGGCCCGAGGCTATGCGGGGTGGGTGACGGAGCTGATCGCCTGGGTCAGACACCGGCACCGCCGGGAACGTCTCGTGCTCGCCGGGCACTCCCGCGGAGCTGCCGTGGCCTTGTCTGCCGACCCGCACGACGTCCAAGGCTTAGCTCTACTTTCTCCGGCTGGCCTGACGACTGTGCACCCGTCCATGGAGATGCTGCGAGCCACCGTGCCCTGGATCGTGCGTCGCGACCAAGCCGGCGCCAGGCGCCTGCTCGAATACATGTCCGGGCCCGGACACACCCCGAGCGACGACCTGGTCGAGTGGATGACGCTGGTCTCCCAGGCCTGTCGGACGACCGGCGCTCCGGGGCCGCTATCGAAGGAGGACCTCATCAGATGGAAGGGTCACGATGTGCTGGTCGCGGTCGGCGAGAACGACGTGTTCTTTCCCGTTAGCACGCTTCGAGAGCCGTCGAGATCCATGCTCGGACAGGAACCGATCGTCGTCCCCGGCGCCGGTCACCTCCTCGTCGATGAGGAGTCCGTGCTGATCTCACAGATCGTGACAAGCCTGCTCTGATGTGGCGCTGTTCCATCGGTCGATGACCCTTTGAACCCAGAGCGTCACAGTCAAGGGTGGCCCTTCTCGCCGATAGTCCGCCGCCTCCGTCCTTCGGCGACCGACCAGGGGTGAACCCGCGTCTCACCTTCGTCCCGTCCTGGGAGCCTTCGCTTCTACGTACCACGGCTCGACCACCCGGACGTGGGCATACCCCGACACCCCGGCGCCTTGAGCGGTGGGCTACGACCCACCTTCACGGTCAGCGGCCAGATGATTCTCGACGACATCGAAATGCGCCGAGTGCTCATCGAAGTGCGACAACAGGGCCCGCGCCTGTGGGGGTACGACGCTGCCGAGCCCATCGCCGCCGGCGAACTCCCGCACCCCATCCCAATCGTCGAAGGTCATGATTGTCACGAACTGGACCTCCGTTCCGGACGGTTCGCGTTCTCGCAGGATCTCGGTCGCACGAAGGCCAGCGATTCGCCGAGCTGTGATGCCTGGAACGATCGTGGTGTTCAGCAGGTGCTCGTATTCGTCAGCGTTGTCCACGCTCGTCCACCCGCGCCAGACCCGCTTGATCATGACTCCTCCTCGGTACCCGGCCAACCTGATTGTCGCCGCACGGCCAAAGGTGCCGCAACCCTCGACCACCCGGAAGGAACTGCAAGAGGGTGTGCTCAGATTCCGGTTGATCCGTCGAGGGTCTCGCGAATGATGTCCGCGTGCCCTGCATGCCGGGCCGTCTCTTGGATCATGTGGAACATGACGTAGCGCAGGTTGCACTCGATGATGTCGGTCCTGGTGCATGGGCTGTCCAGATCCATCGATGCCACGACAGCGTGCGACTGCGCGATCTGTTCGCGGTACTCCGCGACCCAGCCCTCCACCGTGTCGCTCTCATTGACCATCATGTCGGCGTCGAGGGGTTCGGGTCGCACCTCGGGCCAGCCGTCGGGAAGTTCACGGCCGGCCATGATGACCTGGAACCATCTCTGCTCCCATGTCGCCGCATGCTTGACCAGCCCAAGCAGCGACAGCGAACTCGCCGTCGGCGCCTCCCGTGCCAGCGCATCATCGAGCCCTTCGATCTTCCTGATCAGCCCCTCGCGTTGTGCGTCGAGATTCATCGCGAGGGCCTCGCGCTCCGAGTCAAGTGCGAGCAACTGGGTGTGATGGACGGGCACGCGGGGATGCTAGCGACGTTCGTGGCACGCGCGCTAACCGACACCAGGACGAGAGCTGACCGCGTCGATTCCCCCCAGGCTGTCGCTCGCCAGACAGCTGGCCTGATCGCGGATGGCATCGCTGTGGGCAGAGCGCATCGAACGGATGCCTACTCCGGATCACGACCGTCACGCGCCTCGAGGTAGGCTACTGCGCCCGCACCGCCAAGGACGCCCGCTCGATGTTGACCAGCACGCATGTCGCGGCGATGCCGGTGGAGTACCCGACCCCGAGCATCGAGGCCCACGCCGTGCAGGTGCAGGTGCTCTTGGTCGGAGAGGATCGACATCGCGAGCCCTCCATCCTCGACATCATCATCGCCGCAACAGCAGAACTGGCCGGACTGACCCTCCCTCACCTGGACAAGGAGTTCGCGCTCATCGCCACCATCACGGGCCAACGCAACGAGCGACTCCGGATGTGGGCATTCCGCCGGAGAGTCGCAACGAACTCGCCGAGGGAAGCGGCGACTGCACACTGTGACATGAGAGCTGGAGAAGGGACTCGAACCCTCAACCACCTGTTTACAAGACAGGTGCGCTACCGATTGCGCCACTCCAGCGGGCCCCGGCACGGGACCTCAGCAGTGTAACCAGCCTGGGGCCGGTCACCTGATGGTCGACTCAGCCCTGACGGCGGCGGCGATGGTCCCACCGGGCACGGCTCAGTCGACGTCCGACCGGGTTCATCATGATGTCTCCGAGCGTGGTGCCGGTGGCGATGGCCAGGAGGGTGGCCATCGCACCGAGCAGGGTGGTGATGCCGGACTGGACCGACAACGTGCCCGCGAACGGCCCGGAGGAGACCACCATCTCGTAGAGGCCGCGGAAGATGGTGAGCCCTGGGAGCAGCCCGAAGCTCGACGGGATGATGACCGTCAGCGCCGGGGCCCCGGCCCGTGTGGCGATCAATGCCCCGAGGACGCCCACGAAAACGGCTCCCACACCGACCGAGCTGGACTGTCCCATGCCGACGACGTCGGACATGGTGCGGTAGACGAGGACGGCCCCGGCCGAAAGCAGGGCGATCGGCACGAGGAGGAGGCGACGGCTGAGCACGGTCACCGAGGCGAAGAGGCCGAGCACGAAGGCACCGATGACCGCACTCGACAGTGGAGCACCGAACGTGCGCAGGTCCAGCACCTCGGGTGAGACGAAGTCGGACTCGAGTGCGTTCGCAACGGCCAGGGTCAGCGAGAGTGATCCCGCCACACCGATGATCAGTCCCGAGGTGTTGAGGAGCACCGCCAGCATCCGACCGGCACCTGTGACCTGGTAGCCGGAGATGACGTCCTCGACCGCTGACGCCATCGCTCGCCCTGGAAGCAGGACGACGATGCCGCCGGCGACCATGTAGGCGAAGTCGGCAACGGACAGCGGGAGCCAGTCCCGGATGCCGGCGACGTAGGCCAGCCAGGCCAGGCTTGTCGCGATGAAGCCGCCCGCGGCGACCTGGTAGAACTCGGGGAAGCCGTGGTTGCCGAGGACCCTGGTGCTGCGGTGGACCACCATGGCCGAGCCGATGGTGATGAGCACAGCGACGAAGCCGGCCCCGAGCATGAACGTCACGGCCCCGGCGAAGACCCCGGTCGAGATGAGAACCATCCAGTCCGGATAGTTGCGGCGGTGGATCTGGATCCGGCGCAGCCGGTCCCGCACGACAGGCGCGTCGAAGCCATCGGCCACGATCTCCTCCACGAGCCGGTGGATGCCATCGAGGCGGGCGAAGTCCTGGCGGGAGCCCTGGACCACGCGCAACCGGGTGATGGTCTGACCGTCGCTGAGCACACACTGCATGAGCAGCGACTGCAGCGTGATGTCGACATCCAAGCGCCGCAGACCCGCAGCGGCCCCCACCGCGACGATGCTCGCCTCGACCTTCGACGCCGCCGCACCGCAGCGCAGCATGAGTTCGCCGAGCCGCAGGGCGATGTCGATCGCCTCACCGGCAGCCTGGACCTCGCTCTCGGAGGCGGTGAGCTCCTTGGGAGACCGCGACATCCGGTACGGAGTGTGCCGAAGCCGGTCGACGATCGGCATCGGCTGGGTCGGGGTGTCTCCGTGCCACAGCCGGCTCCGCCCGTCCTCCCGCTGCTGCTCCCTCGCGGTATCGGCCGCCGCGGCCACTGGACCCTCGTCGCGCCGGACCTCAGCCCCGCCGCCCCCCGCCGGGTCAGCCGGCTCCGACGGGCCGGTCGGCTCGACGACAGGGTAGATGCCGCGGTCGGCCGCCGGGTCCGGCCGGTCGCCGACGTCCTGGAGCCCGACCGGCTCGGTCTCGGGGCCCGTCTCCGGGTCCCTCACGGCAGCTCGGGCGGCCCGGAGGAGGGCCACCAGGTCGGTTGCAGCTCGGCGGTCGTGGTGAGCCAGATGATCGAGCCGAGGGCGATGACGCCGAGGACGATGAGGAACACCTGACGCGCTGTCTGGGTGGGGGTGAGCCCTCGCACCAGGCTGCGTGTCCCGCGCCGCAGGCTCGCGCCACCCGGCCCCCACCATGAGGCAAGGACGCCGCCCACGGCGCCCGCGGCGAGTGGGAGGGGCCGGATCGGCTCGATGAGTCCCCCGGTGCCTGCAGACACGAGGAAGGCCACGGTGAACATGACGCCCACCGCGACGATGAGTGGCACGATCGAGAACACGAGGGAGCCGAGCAACCCGAGCACGAAGTGCAGCGGGCTGGCCGCGACCGCGAGCGGCACGTCGGAGCGGCGCACGCCGCGTTCGGTGCGGCGCAGGATCAGGCTGGTCACCGAGCGGTCCGCCGTCCGGGCGAGAGCGCCGAGGGAGACGAGCAGGCCGAACGCGAACAGCGGCGCCGCGGCCGCCAGCGCGGTCAGCATCGCGCCGACCGCAGCGATCTCGCCGCTGCGCCCGGGACGCCCGATGCGCGGGTCCACCCCGGCCGGGGCGCCCATCGCGGCCTCCCAGTCGCTGACCCCGTTGGCGATCGGAGGGTATGCGGTGGCCGGGGCCCGCCCGGGGTCCTGCGCCGGGGGCGGTGGCGGCGGTGGCGGGTCGGAGGACACCGGCCCAGCGTCCGGAGGTGGTGGCGGCGGATTGTCGATGACCTGCGTGTGGGCCGACCACCGGGTTCCGTCGGCGACCGGCTCGCCCGCCGCATACCGGCGGAGTGCCTCGACCACCTCGGTGCTGCTCGGGCGGTTGTCCGGATGCGGGTCGAGTGCCGCCCGCAGGAGCGGCCGCAGCCCGGGGTCGGTGTCGCGCAGGTCGCTCTCGCCGCGGGCCACGCGCGCGAGGACCGCCTCCATGGGTCCGCGGCCGAACGGCGGCCGGCCGGTGGCGGCGAACGCCAGCGTCGCGGCCCAGCCCCACCAGTCGGTCGCCTCGGAGACCTCGGCTCCTTCGACGATCTCCGGCGCCAGGTACCCCGGTGTCCCCATGACCAGCCCGGTCATCGTCAGCCGGATGTCGTCCACCGCATGCGCGATGCCGAAGTCGATGAGGACCGGCTCTCCGTCGACGACGAGGACGTTTCCGGGTTTGAGGTCGCGATGGATCACTCCCGCCGCGTGGATGGCGTCGAGGGCGCCGGCAAGGCCCTCCGCGAGGCGAGTGAGGTCGTCGCCGTCCATCGGGCCGTGCTCGGCGACGTAGTCGTCCAGTGGCGGGCCGGGGACGTACTTCGTCACGAGGTACGGTCGTGGGCCGTCGAGGTCGGCGTCGAGGACGGGTGCGACGTTGGGATGGCGGACGATCTCGAGGGTCTCGACCTCGCGCGCGAGTCGGGCCCTCGCGTCGGGGTCGTGGGCGACGTGCGGGCGGAGCACCTTGATGGCGACGGCTCGGCCCTGTCGGTCCAGGGCGAGGTGGACGACTCCCATGCCGCCCTCGCCGAGCTGCTGGACGAGGCGGTAGGGACCGAGGCGTGAATGCTCGGCCAGGGGCGGCTCGTTGCCGTCCATCACCTCGGTTTCCATGTCACCACGGTACGTCCCCACGGCGCTCTGGACCGAGTTCCGCCTTCGCCGAGGGCGACGCGTCGAGTCCGCGAGAGACACCTCCCGGCCGAAGGCGTCGGCCGGCGGCGGTCTACTGGTTGATGTAGGAGGCCAGCTGGTCGCGCTCGGACTGCAGGTGCACGATCCGGTGCTTGACGACGTCGCCGATCGAGACGATGCCGATGAGGCGACCCTCCTCAACGACCGGGACATGCCGGATTCGGCGCTCGGTCATCGTCGACTCCAGGTCGTTGACGTGGTCGTGCCGTGAGCACGTGTGCACCTCGGTCGTCATGATGGCGCTCACCGGCCCGTCGAGGCAGGGCGCGCCCCTCGTGTGAAGGTGGCGCACGACGTCCCGCTCCGACACGATGCCGTCGACAGTGTCACCCGTCTCGGAGACGACGACCGCGCCGATCCGGTGCTCATCGAGCAGGGCGAGCAGGTCCATGACGCTGGCATCCGGCCTGATCGTGATGACCCCGTCACCCTTGTGGCGCACGATCTCGGAGATCTTCATGGCTGCTCCTGACTCGTCGGCGGAGGAACACGTCGGCGTTGTGGGTAGAACCCTAGTGTCCACCGCAGGGACATGCCACACATAGCGGCGCACGTCTCAGCCCACGGCGAGCACCGCATACGGAAATGTCTGCGGGACGGGCGGGACGCCCGTCGAACACACCCGCACGAACGTTGGGCGGCGATTGCACACGGACCCCCTGGACACGGCATACTGGTGAAACCGCTTACACAGACGTGAGTGGCTGCATCCTGATGCAACGGATCGTCCGGCACGTACCTGCCGGCTGAAGGAAAGGCAATGACGCCATGGCAACAGTCCGATTCGACAAGGCGACGCGCATCTACCCAGGCGCGGACAGCCCGTCGGTCGACAAGCTCGACATCGACATCGCGGACGGGGAGTTCCTCGTCCTCGTCGGCCCCTCCGGATGTGGCAAGTCCACCTCCCTCCGGATGCTCGCCGGCCTCGAAGAGGTCAACGAGGGCAAGATCTGGATCGGTGACCGTGACGTCACCAACCTCTCCCCCAAGGACCGTGACGTGGCCATGGTCTTCCAGAACTACGCGCTGTACCCGCACATGACGGTGGCGGACAACATGGGCTTCGCGCTCAAGATCGCCGGCGTCGACAAGTCGGAGATCCGCAGGCGCGTCGAGGAGGCGGCCAAGATCCTCGACCTCGAGCCCTACCTCGAGCGCAAGCCGAAGGCACTCTCCGGTGGCCAGCGCCAGCGCGTCGCCATGGGTCGCGCGATCGTGCGCTCGCCCCAGGTGTTCCTCATGGACGAGCCCCTGTCGAACCTCGACGCGAAGCTCCGCGTGCAGACGCGCACCCAGATCGCCTCGCTCCAGCGTCGGCTCGGGGTCACGACGGTCTACGTCACCCACGACCAGGTCGAGGCGATGACGATGGGCGACCGGATCGCGCTGCTCAAGGACGGCATCCTCCAGCAGGTCGCCAGCCCGCGCGAGATGTACGACAAGCCCGCCAACGTCTTCGTCGCCGGGTTCATCGGCTCGCCTGCCATGAACCTCCTCTCCGTGCCCGTGACCCAGGACGGTGCGAAGTTCGGCACCCACCGGCTCGATATCGGCCGTGACGAACTGGCCAACGCCGGCAGCAAGGTCGTCGTGGGCGTGCGGCCCGAGGACGTCGAGGTCCGCACCGACAACGACGGCCTCGAGATCGAGGTCGACGTCATCGAGGAGCTCGGCGCGGACGCCTACGTCTACGGAAGTCCGGTCAGCAAGGACATCCACCTAGAGGGCAGTGACGAAGAGGGCGAGCGCCCGTTCATCGCCCGGGTGGACGGCCGCAACGTGCCGCGCAAGGGAGAGCACATCTTCGTCTTCCCCAAGCCGCAGCACATTCACGCGTTCAACCAGGAGACCGGCGCCCGGCTCATCTGACCGCCCGACTGCTCAGCGGTGGGCCGACTCAACCGACGGGTCGGCCCATCGCTGACGTCGGACCGGGCTGACAGCCGAGGCGGGACGACACCGAGGAGACCGTCGTGGCACTCGAGATCACGGCCGCCCGGGCCGATCCGGCCCTGCTCGACCTGCCCTGGGACACCCCGCTCGAGGAGTGGCCCGACGAGATCCTCGCGGCATACCCCCGCGGCATCTCTCGGCATGTCGTCCGCTTCGTCAAGCTCTCCGGCCGCGTGCTCGCGATAAAGGAGATCAAGACCGACATCGCGCGGCGCGAGTACGAGATGTTGCGCAACCTGCGGCGACTCGACCTGCCGAGCGTCGAACCGTTCGCCGTCATCAGCGGTCGGGTCTCTCGCGACGGTGAGCAGTTGGACGGGGCGCTGATCACCCGCCATCTCCAGTACTCGCTCCCCTACCGCGCGCTCTACAGCCAGTCCCTGCGCAAGGGAACGGCGAGCCGGCTCATCGACGCCCTCGCCGTGCTGCTCGTGCGTCTGCACCTGGCCGGCTTCTGGTGGGGCGACGTGTCGCTCTCCAACACCCTGTTCCGTCGTGACGCCGGCGCCTTCGCGGCGTATCTAGTCGATGCCGAGACCGGAGAGCTGCGGGTCCAGCTGTCGGACGGACAGCGGGAGCACGATCTCGACATCGCCCGGGTCAACATCGCCGGCGAGCTCATGGACCTCGAGGCGGGTGGCCTGCTCCAGGAGGACCGCGACCCGGTCGAGGTCAGCGAGCGCATCATGACCCGCTATCGCGAGCTCTGGAGCGAGCTCACCGACACCGAGATCGTGGACACCGGCGAACGGTGGCGGGTCGACGAGCGGATCCGCCGGCTCAACGCGCTCGGCTTCGACGTCGGCGAGCTCGCGATGACGACGGACATCGACGGTACCTCGATCCAGATCCAGCCCAAGGTCGTCGACGCCGGTCACCACTCGCGCCGGCTTCTCCGCCTCACCGGTCTCGACGTCCGCGAGAACCAGGCCCGCCGGCTGCTCAACGACCTGGACTCCTACCGGGCCGCGCTCGGTCGTCAGGCCGACGACGAGGAGAACGTCGCCTTCGACTGGCTGCACGAGATCTATGAACCGCTGGTGCGCTCGGTCCCCAAGGAGCTGGCGCGCAAGATGGAGCCGGCCGAGTTCTTCCACGAGCTCCTCGAGCACCGGTGGTACCTCGCGGAGAAGCTCAAGCGGGATCTGTCGCTCCCGGAGGTCAAGGAGGACTACCTCGCCAACGTCCTGCCGACGAAGCCGGACGAGAAGGAGGTCGTCGGCGTCGATACCGTCGAGATGCCGGTCGTCGCCTGGGACGACTGACGGCGTCCGGCGGGTGGCATGTGGTGCCGAACGGCGCCTGCACGCACCACCTGGCACCACATCGGGGCTCGACCGGCATCAGGGCCGAGGGCTACACCGGCGAGATGAAGTCCAGGCCGGGCAGGTTGCGGACCACGCCATAGACGATGACGGCGATTCCGATCGTGATCGGCACCCATGACGGCGGGTTCCACACGAACCTCTCGCCGCGCCAGCGCAGCACGACCCATCGAATGAAGACGAGCGCGAGAATCAGCAGCAGCGGCGGCATGATCGGGTTGCGGGCGAACGACTCCACCAGGTCGCCGTTCGCGAGACTGTGCATCGACCGCAGCGACCCGCAGCCGGGGCAGTACAGCCCCGTCACCGCGAACAGGGGGCAACTCGGGTAGTTGCCCGACGCATACGGGCTGACCGAGCCGATGTAGGTGAACGCCGCCGCCGTGCCGGCGACGATCATCGCCGGCGTGCGCAGCCGGGCGACCCGGTCCGCCTGCTGCGGACCGGGTCGCTCGACCGTGCGGGTGTTCATGGAGTCCATCGTCACATGGAGGAGTCCAGGCCCCCGCTGAGGGCGGCAAGGCCACCGAGGAACACGAGCCAGATGATCGACAGGACGAGCAGAACGGTGCCGATGATGCCGAGGATCCGGCCGATCTGGACGATCTGTCGGTTCGAGTAGCGACCGGGCGAGGCGTCGATCTCCTTGAGCGCGTTGTTTCCCATGAGCCATGCGGCGATGCCGAGCGGGCTGCAGCAGACGAGCGAGAGGATGCCGAGAATGAGGATCGTCATCCCCTTCGGGTGGTCGACCGCACCCGGTCCGCCACTCGGCGGGGGCGGGGGCGGCGGCGGGGTGGAGCCGTAGTCAGACATGAAGACCTTCCTGGTAGATCGTGCCGCCGGGTCGAGGTCCCCCGGCCGGAGGCACGGTGCGTTCGTGCGTCAGCGATCCTAGCCGCGGCCGGAGCGTCGGCGCGCGATCTCGTAGAGTGTCACGCCCGCGGCGATCCCGGCGTTCAGCGACTCGGCAGAGGACGACATGGGGATCGAGACGATCTGGTCACACGTCTCCCGGACGAGCCTCGACAGGCCCTTGCCCTCGGAGCCGACGACGACGACGAGCGGCTCGGAGGACAGCTCCAGACCGGGAAGGTCCACGTCACCGTCCATATCGAGGCCGATGACGAAGAAGCCCGCCTTGCGGTACTCCTTGAGCGTGGTCGTCAGGTTGTTGGCCTGTGCGACCGGGATGCGGGCGGCCGCCCCGGCGCTGGTCTTCCACGCCGAGGCGGTCATCCCGACGGAGCGGCGGGCCGGGACGACGACGCCGTGCCCGCCGAAGGCACCCACCGAACGGATGATGGCGCCGAGGTTGCGGGGGTCGGTGATGCCGTCGAGGGCGACGACGAGGGGGATGCCCGGAGCTTCGGGATCGACGAAGTCGCTCGGGTGTGCGTACGCGTAGGGGGGGACCTGAATCGCCAGCCCTTGGTGGACGGCGCCGTCGGTGAGCCGGTCGAGCTCGCCGCGGGGGGTCTCGAGAACGGGGATCGTGCGCTCGGCGGCGATCTTGAGCGCCTCCTTGACGCGATCGTCGCTCTCGATCCGGCCGGCGATGTAGAGCGTCACGACCGGCACCTCTGCCCGGAGCGCCTCGACCACGGCGTTGCGGCCGGCGACGATCTCGCTGCTGGCCCGCTCACGGCGAGGCGGACGCGAGCCGCCCCGGCCGGATCCGCCGCCGTCGCGGCCCGTGCCGGCGGGCCGGGCCTTCTTGTAGGCCTTGTGGTTCGGCCGCTCGGCGGCCTTGGGGGTGGGGCCTTTGCCCTCGAGGCCCTTGCGGCGCTGGCCGCCGGAGCCGACGATGGCGCCCTTCTTCGAGCCGGACCGGCGCACGGCGCCTCGGCGTGATGAGTTACCGGCCATATCAGGCCTCCGAGTCGTCGGTCGTGGTAGTGCTGGTCGTTGTGGTACTGGCCGGCGCAGCGGTGGAGGTCGCAGCAATGGTCGTCGTGCTGGGAGTGGGCGGCGCGGCGAGCGACCACCGCGGCCCGGTCGGCGTGTCCTCGATGACGATGCCCGCCGCCGTGAGCTCGTCGCGGATGGCGTCGGCCGTGGCGAAGTCGCGGTCCGCGCGAGCCTGCGCCCGCGCCGCCAGCCGACCCTGGATCAGGGAGTCGAGAGCGCCGGTCGCATCGGGACCCTGAGGACCCCCCGCGTTCGACTGCCAGGCCGGGTCGAGCGGGTTGACCCCGAGGACGTCGGTCATCGCGACGACGAGGTATGCGGCGGTCCGGGCCGCGTCCGTCTCGCCTCGGTCGAGAGCGCTGTTGCCGGCGCGCACGGTCTCGTGGACGACGGCGAGAGCACCGGGCACGCCGATGTCGTCGTCCATCGCGGTGACGAACGCCTCCGGGAGCGCTTCGTCGCCCGTCGGCAGGTGCGTCACGAGGTCGGGCAGTGCCCGGGACAGGAAGCCTTCGATCCGTTCGACCGCGGCTTGGGCCTCGTCGAGGGCGCCGTCGTGGTATTCGATCATGGAGCGGTAGTGCGCGGCCGTGAGGTAGTAGCGCAGCACCAACGGCCGGACAGTGCGGGTGAGCTCGGTCACGGCGAGCGCGTTGCCGAGCGACTTGCCCATCTTCGAGCCCTTGACCGTCACCCACGCATTGTGCAGCCAGTAGCGGGCGAAGCCGAGGCCGGCGGCCTGGGACTGGGCCTGCTCGTTCTCGTGGTGGGGGAAGCGCAGGTCCACGCCCCCACCATGGATGTCGAAGGTGTCACCGAGGTACTTGCGGGCCATCGCGGAGCACTCGAGGTGCCAGCCCGGACGCCCCGGCCCGAAGGGCGTCGGCCAGGACGCGGTCTCCGGCTCGCTGGGCTTGCGGCCCTTCCACAGCGCGAAGTCACGCGGGTCGCGCTTGCCGCGCGGATCGGCGTCCTCGGCGTCGGACATGTCCTCGAGCCGCTGCCGGGTGAGCGAGCCGTAGGCGGGCCAGGACCGGACGTCGAAGTAGACGTCGCCACTGCCGTCCTCAGCGGGGTAGGCGTGGCCTTTGTCGATGATCGTCTCCATGAGCTGGATCATCTCGGGCACGTGCCCTGTGGCCCGCGGCTCGTAGGTCGGCGGCAGGACCCCGAGGAGCCGCAGCGCCTCCGCCGTCTCCACCTCGTTGCGATAGCTGAGCGCGTACCACTGCTCGCCGGAGTCGGCCGCGCGGGCGAGGATCTTGTCGTCGATGTCGGTGACGTTGCGGATGAGGTCGACCTCGTAGCCGTGACCTCGTTCGAGCCACCGCCGCAGCACGTCGAACGACACGGCGAAGCGGACGTGACCGATGTGCGGAGCACCCTGCGTCGTGAGCCCACAGATATACAACCCGACCCGGCCCGGGGTCAGCGGCGTGAACTCGCGCAGCGAGCGCGTCGCGGTGTCGTGGAGGTGCAGACTCACCCGCCCAGCCTACCGGCGCACCGCGGGCTCCCCTTTCTCTCCCCAACCGGCAAAGGGATCCTTCACCACGGCAACTAAGCGTGGTGAAGGATCCCTTTCTCTCCCCAACCGGGAAAGGCGAGCGAGCCGACCGACGCCCGGAGAGCCGATCAGTGACCGCGGTCGATCCACTCCTGCAGGTGCGGCTTCTCGGCGCCGATGGTCGTGTGGTCGCCATGGCCCGTGAGCACCAGGGTCTGGTCGGGTAGTGACAGCAGCCGGGACGAGATGGAGTCGATGATCGTCGGGAACGAGCTGTAGGAGCGTCCTGTCGCGCCGGGTCCGCCCTCGAACAGCGTGTCGCCGGAGAACACGACTCCGAGGGCCGGGGCATAGAAGCAGCAGGCGCCCGGCGAGTGGCCCGGGGTGTGCAGCACCTCGAGGGCGACGTCGCCGACCATGACGCGGTCGCCGTCGGCGAGGTCGTGGTCCGGCTCGACCTCGATGACGGCGTCCCACAGCATGCGGTCGTCGGGATGGATCTGCACCTCGGCGCCGGTGAGGTCCTGGAGTGCGACGACGGCGTCGATGTGGTCGTTGTGTCCGTGGGTGCACAGGATCGTCGAGAGGACCCGGTCGCCGACGGCCGCCTTGATGGCCTGCGCGTCATGAGCCGCGTCGATGACGACGCACTCGCTGTCGTCGCCTACCACCCAGACGTTGTTGTCGACCTCCCACGACCCCCCGTCGAGCTCGAAGACGCCCGAGGTGACGACCCGGTCGATGCGCACGCCGCCTGCCGAGGCGGGCAGCATCAGCTGGTTCGGGTCGCCGGACTGCTTGATGTTCTCCGACACGGATCCTCCTCAGGAGTCGATGATGACGACGGACCGCAGCACGTCTCCGCGGTGCATCTTCTCGAACGCCTCCTCGACATCGCCGATGCCGATCTTCTCGGTGACGAACGCGTCGAGGTCGAAGCGACCCTGGCGGTACAGGTCGACGAGCATCGGGAAGTCCCGCTTGGGGAGGCAGTCGCCGTACCAGCTCGACTTCAGTGACCCTCCCCGGCCGAAGATGTCGATCATCGGCAGCGTCACCTGCTTGTCCGGGGTGGGGACGCCGACGAGGACGACCGTGCCGGCGAGGTCACGCGCATAGAACGCCTGCTCGTAGGTCTCCGGGCGGCCGACCGCCTCGACGACGACGTCGGCGCCGAAACCGCCGGTGAGCTCGCGAATGCGCTCGACGGCGTCCTCGGTGGAGCTGTTGACCGTGTGCGTGGCGCCGAACCGCTCGGCGTGCTCGAGCTTGCGGTCGTCGACGTCGACCGCGATGATCGTCGTCGCGCCACTGACCTTGGCGCCCTGGATCGCCGCGTTGCCGACGCCGCCGCACCCGATGACCGCGATGCTGTCCCCGAGGCCGACGCCGCCGGTGTGCACGGCGGCACCGAAGCCCGCCATCACGCCGCACCCGAGGAGACCGACCGCCGCTGCGTCCGCGTCGGGGTCGACCTTGGTGCACTGGCCCGCGGCGACGAGCGTCTTCTCGGCGAAGGCACCGATGCCGAGCGCCGGGGTCAGCTCGGTGCCGTCGGTGAGCGTCATCTTCTGGGTCGCGTTGTGCGTGGCGAAGCAGTACCACGGCTTGCCCCGATGGCACGCGCGGCAGTTGCCGCACACCGCCCGCCAGTTGAGGATGACGAAGTCACCGGGCGTCACCTCGGTCACCCCGTCACCGACCGCCTCGACGACTCCGGCAGCCTCGTGTCCGAGGAGGAACGGGAACTCGTCGTTGATGCCACCGTCGCGGTAGTGCAGGTCGGTGTGGCAGACCCCGCACGCCTGGATGGCGACCACGGCCTCACTCGGACCGGGGTCGGGGATGACGATGTCCGTGAGCTCGACGGGCTGGCCCTCGGCGCGGGCGATGACGCCCTTGACGGTCTGCGGCATGGCGGCTGGCTCCTGTGCTGTCGGTGGTGCGTGTCGATGCGGTGGTTCTCGCACGGGCGGCTGCACGCGCAGCGACCGTGCTCAGTGTCGCCTCCCACTGTTGTATGCGGTGCGCGCCTCAAGCAAGCACGTGCCGGTCGATCGCGACCACGGCCGAGCACGAATTGCCCGACCTACGCCTTTCCCGAGCGGAAACTCATCGGCCTACGATCGAGCCGTGAGTCCCCATCCACGCTTCGACCGCGTCATCCACGAACCCAACCGGCTGCAGATCTGCGCACTGCTCACGCCACGCCCGAGCATGGAGTTCGCCGAGCTCCGCGACGAGCTCGGCCTCGCCGACGCCGCGCTGTCCAAGCACCTCAAGGCCTTGGAGACGGCGGGCTACGTCACGCTGCGCAAGGCCCTCTCCGACGGCCGGATCCGCACCTCGGTCGCCATCACCCCCGCCGGGCGGGAGGCGGTCTGCGGGCACGTGTCCGAGCTCCAGCGGCTGGCGCGGGTCGTCTCGCCACGGTCACGCGCACGCTGAGCCACGCGCGGCCGGCCGGCGACCTTCGGCTACCGATCGGCCTCGAGAGCCCGGTCGAGCAGCTCCCGGGTGGGCTCGTCCAGGGCCGTCTCGGGAACCTCGACATCGACCGGGGGTTCGTCGCAGCAGACCGCGTAGCTGTACCGGTCGGCGGCCCCGGCCCGCTCGGCGCGGGCGGCGGCAGCGCGCAGCTCCGGACCGGTGAGCAGCTCCGCCCAGGCCCGGGCGTCGGCGGGCTCGAGCTCGTCGAGGCGCACCCGACGTTCGCGGACCAGGCCGGTGAAGCCACCCGACCTGCGGACCAGGACTTCGGCGTCGACGACTCCCGACACTGCGGACCCGGGCGGCGGGGTGGCCCGGTCCGAGGGCGCGCCCGACCCCGCCGCAACGACGCCGACAGCCTGCCACGCCTCCCGGACGGCACCATGCTCGACCGATTCCGTGCCGAAACGGCGGGCGGCGGCACTCTCTGTCAGGGCGGCGAAGGTGGCGAAGTCGCAGTCGGCGTCGATGTCTCCGGTGATCGCGTCGACCCAGATCCTCCCCGCCCGCTCCCACGCGAAGCCCCCGATCGCGGTCGCCGCCAGGACGAAAGCCCGGTTGGGGATCCCCGAGTTGATGTGGACGCCGCCGTAGTCAGCCGCGGTGACGACGAAGTCGTCCATGTGCGCCGGCTGTGGGTCGCGCCCCAGCCTCGGGTCGTCGTATGCGGTGCCCGGCTCCCGCATCGACCGCAGCGCGACGCCGCTCACGCCGGGGAGAAGAAGGTCCGCGCCGACGAGCCAGTCGGCTTGATCGGCGCGCTGCCCGAGCTCGCGCTGGACGACGAGGACCCCGAAGACGTCCGAGACGTGCTCGTTGAGCGCTCCCGGCTGGCCCCGGTAGACCAGTCCGGAGGTGTACTGGGTGACTCCGTGCGCGAGCTCGTGACCGATCACGTCGAGGCTCGCCGTGAAGCGATCGAAGATCACCCCGTCGCCGTCGCCGAACACCATCTGGTCGCCGTCCCAGAAGGCGTTGTCGTAGCCCCGGCCGTAGTGGACGGTGGCCAGCAACGGCAGGCCGCGGCCGTCGAGGCTGTCCCGGTCGTACTCCGCCCACCAGAGTGCGTGGGTGGCACCGAGTCCCGCATAGGCCTCGTCGACGGCGATGTCCCCGGTAGCCGGGTCACCCTCGCCACGCACCCGCTCGCCCGGCAGGCCGGTCCCGCCCCGGGCGTCGAAGACGGTCCGGTTCGGCCGGCCTGCAGCCGCCTCCACACCCGAGGGCACCTGCTCGGTCTCCGGCCGCGGTGGGGCGGCGGTCGGCGAGCCGCGGTGTCGACGCAGTTCCGCGTCCTGCTCCATGGTCAACCGCGCGTGACGCTGCAGGACCGGGTCGCCAGAGGCCTCGAGCGCCTCCAGGACATAGGGCGGGATGATCGTGCAGGGGTGCACCGTTCGCCGGGGCGGCCCGGAGTCGCGGCGCGACCGGTGCGGTGATGAGGAAGCCATAGCCACACTCTGCCGGACGGCGCCGACAGCCGCCCGGCGCCCACCGGTCGTCACCGGCCCGCGGCTCACCCGATCGGCACGACCAGCGCCGTCGCGATCGCGGCGATGCCCTCGTTCCGGCCGGTCAGGCCCAGCCCGTCGGTCGTCGTCCCACTCACCGACACCGGCGCCCGGGCCGCCGCGCTGAGCGCCGTCTCCGCCTCCGCACGTCGTGAGCCGATGCGCGGTCGGTTGCCGATGACCTGCACGGCGATGTTGCCGATCTCGAAACCCGCCGCACGGACGAGCCGGGCCGCCTCGGCGAGGAGAGTCACGCCCGAGGCGCCGGCCAGCTCAGGACGGTCGGTCCCGAAGTGCGAACCGAGGTCACCGATCCCGGCGGCGGTGAAGATCGCGTCACAGGCCGCGTGCGCCGCGACGTCGGCGTCCGAGTGTCCTTCGAGCCCGCGCTCCCCCGGCCAGTGCAGCCCGGCGACCCAGAGCTCGCGCGCGGCCCCGGCCACCGCATACGCATGGACGTCGGTGCCGATCCCCACCCGTGGCGTGCCGGTCATCGGTCTCCTTCCGCGACCAGCGCGCGAGCGCGCTCGAGATCGTCCGTGGTCGTGATCTTGAGCGCGAGCGGGTCGCCCTCGACGACCACCACGTCGTGCCCGAACAGTTCGACGAGAGCGGCGTCGTCGGTCGCCTGCAGGTCACTGGCGTACGCCGCGCGGAGCAGATCCGCCGCGAAGCCCTGCGGCGTCTGGACGGCCCGCAGGGCCCCGCGGTCGGGGGTTCCGGTGATGACCCCGCGCGCGTCCACCGTCTTGATCGTGTCCACGACGGGTATGCCCGGGACGGCTCCCGAGGCGCCCGCGGCCACGGCGGAGATCACGCGCTCGAAGACACCGACCGGGGTGAGGCACCGTGCGGCATCGTGCACCAGGACGATGTCGCACTCGGGCGCCAGGGCGGCCAGGCCGGCCCGAACCGAGTCGCTGCGCTCGGCCCCTCCGGGGACCACGGCGGTCGTGACCGGACCGGCACCGCACGCGCGGCCGACGACGGAGCACGCCTCAGCGAGGAGATCCTCCGGGACGACGACGACCAGCGCCGATGCTCCGGCGGCGAGGGCACCTTCCAGAGCGCGCTGTAGGAGTGTCTTGCCGGCCAGCTCGACGAAGGCCTTCGGGCGTCCGGCCCCGAGCCGGCTGCCGCTGCCGGCCGCAACGAGGACGACGCCGACGCTGTGGTGCACAGCGTCGGCGTCGGTCACGTGAGGCGGGACGAGATCACTCGCCGTCGATCAGGAGGCGAGGACCTCGTCGAGGATCGTCTCGGCCTTCTCCTCATCGGTCTTCTCGGCGAGCGCGAGCTCGGAGACCAGGATGTGGCGGGCCTTGGCGAGCATGCGCTTCTCCCCGGCCGACAGGCCGCGGTCCTTGTCGCGGCGCCACAGGTCGCGCACGACCTCGGCGACCTTGATGACGTCACCGGAGGCGAGCTTCTCGAGGTTGGCCTTGTAACGGCGCGACCAGTTGGTCGGCTCCTCGGTGTAGGGGGCCCGGAGGACCTCGAACACGCGGTCCAGACCCTCCTTGCCCACGACGTCGCGGACTCCGACGAGGTCGCAGTTCTCTGCTGGTACTTCGATGGTGAGATCGCCCTGCGCGACCTTGAGCTTGAGGTACTGCTTCTCAACGCCCTTGATCGTGCGGATGTTGATCTCTTCGATCAGAGCCGCACCGTGGTGCGGGTACACGACCGTTTCGCCGACCTTGAAAACCATGTGGTGTTATCCCCTTTCGCGGGTGTCCAGTTTAACACGCCACGCCCGGGGGCGGCGGTCGTCGAGACCGCATCACTGCTGCTCACGAGCCCCTCGGTGCCCTCACCAGGGGAGTCTCGGACTTCGTGACCAGGCTTGACTTCCATGCGAATTCATGTATCCACGCGAGACGCGACGCCGTCCCGCATCCGCTCTCTCATGGTCCCGCAACGGTAGTCCGACTGGGGCCCGGAGCGGGGCGGTACTGTATCCCCGTGACCTCGACGACGATCTCCGCACCCCGCCGCGGCCGCCGCGTTCTCGCCGCTGTGAGCGCCCTCGCCGCTTCCGCGCTGCTCTCCGGATGCGCCGTGTTCTCGCCGATGGCGACGGAGATCCCCTACAACCCGGGCGATGGCGTCTCGGTGACGGTCGACGCGGTCGAGGTCCGCGACATCATCGTCATCGGCACCGAGGAGGGCGCCGAGGCCACGATCTCCGCGTATCTCGTCAACAACTCCGATGACGATGTGACGGTCACCTTCCAGGCCGAGGGAGCGTCCCCGGCAACCATCGAGGTCCCGGCCAACGCCGCCCTACAGGCATCTCCTCCCGGCGACGCCGGTCTGACGATCGACAGCCTGCCGGTCGCACCCGGAGCGATCGTCCCGATGCAGGTGCAGGTGGATGAGGGCGCGCCGGCTCTGGTGAACTCGCCGACGGTGTCGGCGAGCGTCCCGCTCTACACGGAGTTCGCGCCGAGCGAGGGCTGAGGGCGAGACGTCCGAGCACCACGAGGGATGATGGGTCCACGCACGTTCCAGGCCGTGCTTGAACCCATCCGTCGTGAGGGCTGGGAGGGCCACAACCATGCGTCGTCGCCGCCTACCTCGCCGGCTCAGACCGCCGACTGCGGGTCCGCCTCGAACTTGTAGCCCAGACCCCGGACCGTGATGATGTGCCGCGGCGTCGCGGGGTCGGTCTCGATCTTGGCGCGCAGGCGCTTGATGTGGACATCGAGGGTCTTGGTGTCGCCCACGTAGTCGCTGCCCCACACCCGGTCGATGAGCTGACCCCGGGTCAGGACGCGCCCCGCGTTGCGCAGCAGCATCTCGAGCAGCTCGAACTCTTTGAGCGGCAGGTTCACCTGGGTGCCGCCGACGGTGACGACGTGGCGCTCGACGTCCATCCGGACGGGTCCCGCCTCGACCGTGGCGGGCACCAGCTCCTCCGGCTCCGCCAGCCGGCGCAGCACGGCCTTGATGCGGGCGAGCAGCTCACGCGAGCTGTAGGGCTTGGTCACGTAGTCGTCCGCGCCGAGCTCGAGTCCGACGACCTTGTCGATCTCGCTGTCCTTGGCAGTCAGCATGATGATCGGCACGCTCGAGTGAGCGCGCAGGCGTCGGCAGACGTCGACCCCGGACATCCCGGGCAACATGAGGTCGAGCAGCACGAGGTCCGCCCCGTCCGCGTCGAAGCGGGCGACCGCATCCGGACCGGTCTCGGCCACCGTAACGTCGTAGCCCTCCTTCTCGAGCAGGTACGACAGCGGCTCCGAGAACGATGCCTCGTCCTCGACGAGGAGTATGCGGGTCATGCGGTCCTGGCTCCTTGGTCGGATGTGGTCGAGGGGATCTCGGGTCGACCGCGGGCATCGGTCGGTGGGTTGCGGGCGGCCCGGCTGATCGTTCCGAGATCGGCGGACTCCGCCGACCCGTCGTCCTCGGGGTCGACCTCGCCGCCGTCGTCATCGGGGCCCGTATGCAGGGGCAGGCGGATCGTGAACGTCGCGCCCTTGCCCTCCTGGCTCCACACCGAGACGGTGCCGCCGTGGGTCGAGCAGACGTGCTTGACGATGGCCAGACCGAGGCCGGTGCCGCCGGTCGCACGCGAGCGGGCGGGGTCGATCCGGTAGAAGCGCTCGAAGATCCGGTCCTGCTCCGCAAGAGGTATGCCGCGGCCGTGGTCGGCCACGACAACCTCGACGGTCTCGCCCCGGCGCGCGGCCCGGACGGCCACACGAGTGCCCGGCTCGGAGTAGTTGACGGCGTTGCTCACGAGGTTTCGGACCGCGGTCACGAGCAGGTCCTCGTCGCCGAACGTCGTCAGACCCGGCTCGACGACCGTGTCGATGGCGATGTCCCGGGACTCGGCGGCCACCGCGGTGGAGTCGACCGCCTCCCGGACCACGGTGGCGATGTCGACGCGCCGGGGCTCGTGCAGGGAGTCGGCGGCCTGGAGCCGGGTGAGGTCGACGATGTCCGTCACGAGGCGGCCGAGTCGTCGGGACTCGACCTGCATCCGGGATGCGAAGCGCTCCACGGCAGCCGGGTCGTCCTTGGCGTCGAGGACCGCCTCGGCGAGCAGCGACAGTCCCCCGACCGGAGTCTTGAGCTCGTGGCCGACGTTGGCGACGAAGTCCCGGCGGACCTGCTCGACCCGCTGCTCGTGGGTCCTGTCCTGGATGAGGATGACCACGTGGTGCTCGTCGAGCGGAGCCACCCGCACGACCATGACGAGAGGCTCCCCGTCGTCGCCGGGCTCGCTGAGCCCCCGGCCGATCCGTAGCGTCTCCTCGCGGATGACGCGCTGTTCCCGCACCTCGCGAACGAGTCTCTTGATCTCGTCGTGGACGAGGACGTTTCGCCGCACCAGACCGTAGGCCGACGCAGAGGGTGAGGCCGAGAGGACGAGGTCGGACGGGTCGACCACGATGGTCGTCGACGAGAGCACGGAGAGGACGGCGCCGGCTCCCGGGGGCAGCGTCCGCGAGACCGGGTCGGCTCCGGAGCCGGCGTCGGTGGCCACGTCATCGGACCGGCTCACGCCCGCGCCTGCTGCCGCGCCTCGGCGACGGCTCATCAGCAGCCAGACTGCCCCGGCGGCGACGGTGGCGCCGATGAGGATGCCGAGGAGGAGGTCGACGGTCACGCGTCCCAGCGTACGCAGCGGTCGGGCAGGCTAGGTCCTGGCATCGACCGCTCACGTGCACCCCACCAAGTGTTCACCTGCCCTCTCATCCGCGTTCACCGTGGGGTGGCAGCGTGCCTGATGCGCGGTCGGCCGCTCGCGCGCGCCCATCTCCGCGAACTAGGTTGGGGGAGCCGACGGCCGCAGCGGCTCGCAACCACGACCAGCGACGCCCGCCACCCGACTCGAACCGACCATCCGACGCATCTGAACATCGAAGGACGCATTCATGCGGGACGCATTCCACGAGGACCTCGACCGGATCTCCGACCAGCTCGTCGAGATGACCCGACTGGTCAGTTCGGCCATGTCGCGCGCCACGACCGCGCTGCTCGACGCCGACATCACGCTCGCCGAGCAGGTCATCGAGAACGACGCGCGCATCGACGCGCTCCGTGAGGAGCTCGACATGCGGGCGATCGACCTGCTCGCCCGGCAGCAGCCCGTCGCGACGGACCTGCGCATCGTCGTCACGGCGATGCGGATGAGCAGCGACATCGAGCGCATGGGCGACCTTGCCCGGCACGTCGCCAAGGTGGCTCGGCTGCGCTTCCCCCACTCGGCCGTGCCGGCCGACCTGCGGGCGACGATCCTCCAGATGGGGCAGGTCGCGGAGCGAATCGTCGAGAAGGCCGGGTCGATCATCGCCGCGAAGGACGCCCAGGCGGCTCTGACGCTCGAGAAGGACGACGACGCGATGGATGACCTCCACCGCGAGCTGTTCGCCCGACTCGCCGACGACACGTGGCCGCACGGCACCGAGACGGCCGTCGACATCACGCTCGTCGGCCGCTACTACGAGCGCTTCGCCGACCACGCGGTCTCGGTCGCCCGCCGCGTCATCTTCCTCGTCACCGGCGAGTGGGAGCCCGAGGCCCTCACGGACCACGAGGAGGCCGAGGACGGCTACGGCGACTGAGCCGTCGGCGCTCGGTCCTCGGACCGGGGCGGCTACTTGCCCTGGTTCGCCACCGCGGCTGCAGCGGCGGCCGCCGCCTCGGGGTCGAGGTAGCGCGCCGGCTCGCTCGGCATGAAGTCCTCCCCGAGCGTGTAGAGCAGCGGCATCCCGGTCGGGATGTTGAGGCCGGCGATGTCCTCGTCGGAGATCTGGTCGAGGTGCTTGACCAGGGCCCGCAGGCTGTTGCCGTGGGCGGCGACGAGCACCGTGTGGCCGGCCTTGAGGTCGTCCTGGATCGGGCCCTCCCAGTACGGCATCATCCGGGCGATGACGTCCTTGAGGCACTCGGTGCGGGGCACCTCGATCCCGGCGTACCGGGGGTCGTCGGTCTGGGCGTACTCGTCGTCTGGCTCGATCGGCGGCGGCGGGGTGTCGAAGCTGCGCCGCCAGAGCATGAACTGCTCGTCTCCGTACTTCTCCCGGGTAGCGGCCTTGTCGAGACCCTGCAGCGCACCGTAATGGCGCTCGTTGAGCCGCCAGTCGCGCCGCACCGGGATCCAGTGCCGGTCGCACACGTCGAGGGAGATGTTGGCCGTGGTGATCGCCCGGCGGAGCAGGGAGGTGTGGACGACGTCCGGGAGCAGACCGGCCTCGGCCATCAGCTCACCGCCGCGCACCGCCTCCGCTCTGCCCTCCTCGGTGAGGTCGACGTCGACCCATCCGGTGAAGAGGTTCTTCGTGTTCCAGTCGGAGACGCCATGACGGAGGAGGACCAAGGTGTACGGAGCGCTCATGCCCCGAGCCTAGCGATGCACGGGGCGGCACGGCGGAAGACCTGTCAGAGGGTGCCGTCGGGGGCCGTCAGGCCGGTCTCCTGCTCGAGCAGGCGCCGGAACGCGGCGAGGTTGCGCAGCGACTCCCCCCGGCTGATCCGCCACTCCCACTCTTTCTTCATCGAAGACAGGAAGCCGAGGGCGAGCAGCTCGTTGAAGTGGCTGTCGGCGGCGTCGAGCAGGACTCCGAACAGCGCATCGAGGGACTCGTCGTCGACCGCGCTCAGGGGCAGGCGGGCCACGACGTAGACGTCCCCGCTCTTGTCGATGGCATAGGCGGCACCGGGGAGTCGGAGGTTCTTGCGCAGGAGGTAACGGTAGACGTCGGCGTGGTTCTCGTCGGGGTTGCGGATGACGAAGGCGACGGCGGATACCGCCGAGTCGCCGACGACGACCGATGCGACCGTGCTGAGCTTCTTCTCGCCCGGCAGCTCGACGACGACCTCGCCGTCGCGCGCTCCCGCCTCATGGCTCAGACCCGAGGCGTCGAGGTAGGCGGTCAGCGTCTCGAGGGCGGTGGCGCTCATGCGGTTCAGCCTCTCACGCGTGGCTAGCCTGACCTCATGTCCTCCCCTCGCGCGCCGATCGGCACGGTGACCAGGGGCACGACCAACCCCAACCGGCTGCGGCGGTGCGACCGGTGGCTCGTCGCGACCCGGCGTCGCGTCCTTCGCGGGGCCGAGGACCCCCTGGTCGTTGACCTCGGCTACGGGTCCTCGCCGGTGACCGCCCGCGAGCTGAGGGACCGGCTCCGACGCGTTCGACCGGATGTGCGCGTCGTCGGTGTCGAGATCGACGGCGACCGCGTCGATGAGGGTATGCGCATGGCCGACCCCCCGTCCCTCACCTTCCGCCGGGGCGGGTTCGAGATGGGCCTCGCGCGCGATGAGCGGCCGGTCGTGGTGCGGGCGTTCAACGTCCTGCGTCAGTACGACGAGGCGGAGGTGGCCGGCGCGTGGGCGGAGGTCACCTCGCACCTGGCTCCCGGAGGCCTGCTCGTCGACGGCACGTGCGACGAGATCGGCCGGGTCGCGGCGTGGGTGACGGTGACGGATGAGGGCCCCCGCAGTCTGACGATCAGTGTCCGCACCGGCTCGCTGACGCGGCCTTCGGTCGTGGCCGAGCGCCTGCCGAAGGTGCTCATCCACCGCAACGTCCCCGGCGAGCCGGTCCACGCCCTGCTCCGCGATCTCGACGCCGCCTGGGAGCGGGCCGCGCCGCACTCCGCCTTCGGGTCGCGGGCCCGGTTCGTCGCGGCCGTGACCGCACTCGCCGACTCCGGACGCTGGCCGGTCGAGCCGGCGCCCCGGCGGTGGCGGCTGGGTGAGCTGACCGTGGACTGGAGCGCGGTAGCGCCGCAGCGGTGAGGTCGGCCCGGACCTCCCTCATCGGCGCGCGTAGTCGTCCTCGACGCGCTCGATGTCGTCCTCGTCGAAGTCGCCGTACGCGAGCTCGAGCACCCGCCCGCGGCCCGGGCCCGGGTTGGCCATCCGGTGCAGTGCACCCACCGGGATCCAGATCCGCTCACCTGCAGCCGCCATCCATGAGCGCTGCCCCACCGTGATCTCCATCGGCCCGTCGAGGACGATCCAGTACTCGCTGCGGCGCGCGTGGCGCTGCAGCGAAAGGCGATGACCGGGCTCGACGGTGATCACCTTGACGGTCGTCGGCTCGTTCTGGGAGTACTGGTCGAACCGTCCCCACGGCCGCACGTCGCTCAGGTGGCGGCGGGATGCCTCGGGATGCACGTCATCCGGATGCACGACCTGGTCCGCGGTGGCACCTGGTCCCGCACCTGGAGAGGTCACCATGTGTCACGGGACGGGCCGCGTGATCCGCCGATCGAGCGCACCGCCGGACGCACGTCGGCCAGGTAGACACCCGCTCCGACCACACCGAGCAGCGCGAAGAGGTTGAGCGGGTTGCCGAGGGTCAGGAAGCCCAGGAGGGCCGCGACTCCGGTCACGGCGAGCCAGATCGGCTTGGTCCGCTTGCCGGCGGCGACATAGGCGTCCGACCTATGGCGCAGGGCGTCGACGAACGCGAAGACCTCCATGCCGAGGATCGCCAGGGAGAGGACGAGGGAGATCGTCAGCTGGGCGTTCCCGATGGCGTTCATGACTCAAGGGTAACCGGGGGTCAGCCTCCTCGAAGTCACCCGGCCTCACGCCTCGAGCAGGATCGTCACCGGTCCGTCGCCGGTCAGTTCGACCTCCATCTCCGCCCCGAACCGGCCGGTCGCGACCGTCAGCCCGCGCGCACGGAGCCCGGCGGCGACCAGCTCGACGAGGGGTTCGGCCACCGCGCCGGGGGCAGCGGCGTTCCAGGTCGGACGGCGCCCCTTGCGGCTGTCCGCGTAGAGCGTGAACTGGCTGACGACGAGTACCTGCCCGCCGACCTCCGTCACCGACCGCTCGTCGCGCATGATGCGCAGGTCCGCGACCTTGCGCACGAGGTAGTCGACCTGCGCCGGGCCGTCGTCGTGGGTCGCTCCGACGAGGACCACCAGGCCCGCTCCGGTGATCTCCCCGACGGTCTCCCCGGCCACCCGAACCCGGGCGCCGGTGACCCGCTGGACGACGGCGCGCACCGCATACCCCCTAGACGCCGACGGCGACGACCGCGCCGACCGGCTTCCCGTGACCGAGGACAGGGACGTCCTCGACGATCTCGTATGCGGTGCTCGCCACCGCGAGCCGCCGCAGGGCTGCGGCCATGATGACCGGACGGGCCCGCTGTGGGCCTCCGCCGACGCCACCTCCGCCCTCGGCGAGCTTGAGGGCCACGCCGCGACCATCATCCAGACCCACGGCGAAGACGCCTTCGGCGCCGTCCTTGGCGATCAGGCCGGACGTGCCCTCGATGAGGGTCGTGACATCGCGGCCGGTTCCACCGAGGAAGCGCGGCTCGGAGCGGATCGCCGACGCCACGGTCCCTTCGGGGGTGTCGGCCGGGGCGGACGCGATCCGGGAGAAGGCCCGCGCCAGACCGGTGAGCGAGATCGCGAGCACGGGCGCGCCGCACCCGTCGGTCGCGACCGCCGCCGGGGTCTCACCGGCGAGGTCGGCGACGGTCTCCGCAACGGCTCGCTGGAGCGGGTGGTCGCGCTCGAGATAGGTCGCCGGGTCCCAGCCCGCGGTCACACACGTCGCGAGCATGCCGGCGTGCTTGCCGGAGCAGTTCTGGCCCAGTGACGAGGCCGGACGGCCCTCGCGGATCCAGCGATCGTGCTCGCGGTCGTCGATCGGCATGCCGGGGGTGTTCTGCAGGGCGTCCACAGTCAGGCCCGCTCCGGCGAGGATGCGGCGGACCCCTTCGAGATGGAACGGCTCGCCGCTATGGCTCGCACAGACGAGGGCGAGCAGGTCGGGCGACAGCGCGAGTCCGGCGCGGACCATGGCGACGGCCTGGAGCGGCTTGAGCGAGGAGCGCGGAAAGGTCGGCGAGTCGATGCCGCCGTGCCGGATCAGCACCTCTCCGGAGCCGTCGATCGCGACCAGGCTCGCGCGGTGCACCGACTCGACGAACCCGTCCCGGACGTAGTGGGCGAGGATCGGTGCGTCGGTGAGGACGGTCCCTGGCGTGCCGGCGGTCTCGTCGGGTGCGTGGGGCGGGGCGGTCATGGCCGGTCAGCCTAGTGCCCGCCACGGATGGCAACCCGACGAACGACAGCCCGACGAACGACAGCTGGCCCCGGCGGGGGTCTCCCGACGGGGCCAGCTGGCTTGGTGTGCGAGTGAGGTCACTCGCAGTCGCGCACGCGAGGTGCGAGCAGTCAGTCGCCGACCTTCTCGGCGGCCTTCTCGGCGGCCTTCGGGGCAGCCTTGGCGGTCTTGCTCGCGCTGGTCGACGCCGCCTTGGTGCGGGCGGTCGTCTTCTTCGCGGCGTTCTTGGTGGTGGTGCTGGTCCGCTTGGCGGCGGTCCGGGTGCGCTTCGCGGACTTCTCGACCTCGGTCGCGACGACCTTGGCCTCGTCGTTCACGGAACCGGCGATGACCTTGGCCTCGTCGGTGACGGACTCCGCGATCACGTCGGCGAGGCGGGCGGCCTCCTTGCGGGTGGTGGTGATCGTCGCCTTGGCGGAACGCTCCACCTCGTCGTAGGCGTTGCGGGCCGAGGTCACGGCACCCTTACCGAGCGCAACGGTGCTCTCGGCCTGGGCCACGAGGTCCTGGGTCGCCTTCTGGTTGCGGATGCGGTCGACGAGCTTCTCGCCGCGCACGGCGAGGTCCTCGTAGGTGTCGCCCGCGGCGTTCGCGAAGCTCACGACAGCGTCGATGGTCTTGCCCGGGAGGGCGGCGACGCGCGAGGGCAGCTCGGCCGGAGCGTAGTCGGCGCGCACCTTGGCGGCGCGAACCTGAGCGTCACGGACCTCCTCGACGGCGAGGTCGAGGACGCCGACGGCGGCGTAGAAGGTGGTCTGGTTGGTCTTGCGGACGTCGTCGATGATCGACATGTTCACTCCTTGGTGGTAGTGGTCTTGGGGGTGGTGCGGCTCGCTCCGGCCTTGGTGGCCGGGTTGGTCGTGCTCGTGCGAGCCGCCGCCTTCTTCGTGCTGGTCTTGCTGGTCTTGCGGGTCGAGCCCGATCGGGTCGAGCTCTTCTGCGGCGTCTTCTTCCGCGTGGTCGCGCCGGTGGCGGCGGCCTTCGTGGTGGGACGCTTCGGGGCCTTGGCAGGGGCTTTGGCAGGGGCGTCGGCAGGTGGTGCTGCAGGGGTTGCCGGGTCCGAGGACGACTCGACCGGGCGGGCCGCCTCGCCCACGAAGGAGCGGTAGATGTCGATGAGGGTCGACTTCTGACGCTCGGTGAGGGCGGGGTCTGCGGTGACCGCGGTCTCGACGTCCCACGGGCGGTGCTCGCTGACCGTTCGCTCGTCGAGGAATCCCGCCTTGACGTACAAGGACTCCGACGAGATCTGCAGGCCCTTGGCGAGCTGCTGCAGGATCTCGGCGCTGGGCTTCTTGACTCCGCGCTCGATCTGCGAGAGATATGGGTTGCTGACCCCGGCGAGATCCGCGAGCTGCCGCAGCGAGAGCCGGGCGGAGGTGCGCTGCTCGCGCAGGTACTCCCCGAGGCTCTGACCGAGGTTCTCGATCGGGTTCCGTGAGGTCATGCCTCAAGTATGCTTGCTCCAGTTAGCAAAATGCAAACTGGGGCAAGCGTGTGGATGGTCACACAGGGGCGGGGAATGAATCGGGGGCGCGCTGACGCAGGATCCGGGCTGGTCAGGGCTGCCTGCGGCGCGCTTGGGCCGCCCATCCAGGAACCGCGCACGCGAGGGACGGCGCAGCGGTGGCTATCGAACCGGATAGCCGACGGTGCGCCGTCCGTCGCGGTTCGGGACCGCCCTCTCGCGTCAGCGGCGGGCGAGCGCGAGGTTGGAGCAGGCCTCGCAGGTCTCCTCGGGGATCAGGCCCCATTCCATGAGTCGCGCGAAAGCCCAGCAGCCGGCGCAGAAGCCGATCGAGGACTCGAGGACGGCGAAGAACACGAGGACGGCGACGAGCACGGTCGGGAGGACGACGAGACCGAAGCCGAGAGAGGCGACGGCGGCGGTCGTCGTCACGACGAGACCGACACCCTGGGCGAAGCGCTTGGGCGGACCCGCCGTGGGGATCGGCGGCCCGAGGCGAGGCGCGATGTGGTCGGCGACGAGGCGGCCGAGCGGGCTCATCCGCGGGCCGCCGACGACGCGGAGCAGGAAGCCGACGGCGAGCAGGGCCGTGATGACGTGCCAGCCGGTCACAAGTGCCAGGATGCCGAATGCGGCCACGACGCCGGCGATGACGCGCGCGGCGCGCTCGTTGACCACTGCGGGGAAACCGATGATTTGGGTCGCCATAACTACAGATTATGCGTATGCGCGGGTCGCCCATGCACGCACCGTCCACATTCCGGGCTCACAGTCCGACCCGGCATCCGGTCCCGCGCCGATGCACCCGAACTGCGACCTTGCTCCTGCAACTTCAGGGGTCAGGTCGGACTTCGGGTGCGCGGGCTGGGATCGGGCGCCCGACCGGCATGTCGGGTCAGGGGGTGCGGCGGTCCTTGACGCCGAGGAGCTCACGGGCGTCGGCGGTGCTCATCGGCGGACGCTGCATCAGGGTGGCGAGCTCCGCGGCCCGGGCCACGAGCTCGTCGTTGTGCTGCACCTGGCGACCCCGCGCATACATGATGTTGTCCTCCATGCCGACCCGCAGGTGACCGCCGGCCGAGAGCGCGGCGGCCATGACCGGGAGGTGCGACCGTCCGATGCCGGTCGCCGACCAGCTGGTCACCTCGGGCGGGAGCATCGCAACGCCGGCGAGCAGCGCGGCGGCGGTCCCGGGCATGGCGCCGGGAACGCCCGTGACGAAGTCGACGTGCACCTTGCCGCCGAAGGGGAGGCCGTGCCGGTCGATCAGGCGGGCGAGAGCCTGCACGTGGCCGAGCTCGAACAGCTCGAACTCGGGCACAACCTCGCGCTCCTGGGCCTGGACGTACAGGTCGGACATGAAGCCCCAGGGGTTGAGGAAGACGTCGTCACCGAAGTTCGTCGTGCCGCAGGTGAGGCTGCACGAGTCCGGCGCGGCGTCGAGCACCGTCAGCCGTTGCTCGAGCGGGTCGTGCACCGACCCGCCGGTCGAGAGCTGGACGACGAGGTCGGTCGCCTCGCGGATCGCGTCGACGGACTCACGGAGCAGGGCGCCGTCGAGCGTCGGTCGGTGGCCGGCGTCGCGGATGTGCAGGTGGATCATCGCGGCCCCGGCGCCCTCGCAGCGGCGCGCCGTCTCGACGAGCTCTTCGACGGTGGTCGGCAACTGCGGGACGTCGGCCTTGCTCAGCTCGGCGCCGGTGGGCGCGACGGTGATCAGCGTGGCGGTCATAGGGCCATCGTGCCAGCGACCCACCGGCGGAACCGCCGGACCCGTCCGACACCCGGCTCAGGCGGGTCGGAAGCCTTCGGCCTGGGTCGTCTCGTCGGCGACCCGCACCCCGTAGCGGTAGGCGAGCTTGCCGCCGAGCCACCCCGAGGCGCCGAGGGTGGCCATACCGACGACCGACATCACCAGTGCGGCCACACTGACATCGTCGAGCCCCTGCCCCCGGCGGACGGCGAGGTTGACGAGGTAGAGCGTGAGCACGCCGATGTTGAGCAGCATGTGGACCAGACCGGTCTTCCAGGCCGCGGTGCCGCGGGGGATCATCTTCCAGTCCAGGCCGCCGGTCACGGCCGCCAGGACCGCGCCGACCGCGCCGATTCCGATCAGCCAGGCCGAGCCGGTCGCGAACGGCGCGGGGTCATCGACGACCTGCGCGATGCCGTCGAAGACGAGACTCGAGGTCCACGCGCCGATCGGGATCGTCACGAGGATCGGGTGGACGGGATGTCCGTAGAGACCCTGGAGAGCCGACTTCGGGGCCTTCGCCCGGTCGTCATGGGTGCTCGCGGGGGTGTCGGGGTGGGATGTGCTCTGGTCGTCCATGTCGTCCTCGGCTTCCTCTCGGCGTGCCCGTCCTCGGCAGAGTGGAACCGCGTCGGGCGGCGGTCTATCGACGGTACCCCCGAAAGGCGTCGATGACACGGAAGCTGATACGGAGGACTGCCGTGAGTGGGCAGGTCAGGGGGTGACCACGACCGTCTGTGCGGCGCTCACGAGCGAGTCGCCCTCGCCGACGAGCAGCACGGCGTCCGGGTCGGTGTTGCGCTTGATGACGGCGAGTGCGATGGGCCCGTCCTCGTAGTGGCGGGCCACCGACGTCACGTGCCCCACGGCGCGCTCGCCGAGCCGGACCGGGTCACCGGGGGCCGGCAGGGTGTGACCCGAGCCGTCGAGGTGGAGGAAGACCAGCCTGCGGGGCGGACGGCCGAGGTTGTGCACGCGGGCGATCGTCTCCTGGCCGCGGTAACAGCCCTTGTGCAGGTGCACACCGGTGCGGAGCCAGTCGACCTCGTGGGCGATCGTGCGGTGGTCGGTCTCGGCGCCGAGCCGTGGTCGCCAGGCGGCGATGCGCAGGGCCTCGAGCGCCCAGGTGCCGGCCCACCGCAGGTCGTCGCGTCCGGCCAGCTCCGCCAGCAGCGCCCGCGGGACGACGTTCTCGACGAGCGACCAGTCCGCGCCCGGGTGGTCGGCGACGGGACCGTATGCGGCGGTGTCCCCCACGAGCTCCCCCGCCTCCGTGCCGGGCCAGGGGTCGCGCCAGCGGGCCACCGGCTCGACGCCCAGATCGGGCAGGTCGGGCACGTCGGGGAGGTCGCCCATCGTGGCGAGCACCGCATACTCGTCGGTGACGTCCGCGACCTCGACCCGCAGCATGAACCGCATCGAGTCCAGCCAGGCGGCGAGTGTGGGCGCTGTGCCGGGCTCGACCGTGATCCAGACCCGCTCGCCGTCGTCGACGAGATGGAGTGCGTGCTCGATGTGCCCCTTGGGGGACAGCACGAGGGTCTCGGCGCTCGCTCCGGGCGCGAGCCCGGTGAGGTGCTGCGAAGTGAGCGAGTGCAGCCAGGACAGCCGGTCGGGGCCGGTGACCGTGAGCACGCCCCGGTCGGAGAGGTCGACGATCGCCCGACCCTCGCGGAGCAGGCGCTGCTCGGCCATCGGGTCGCCGTAGTGGGCCGCGACGCCACCTGGACCCGGACCGGACTCGTCGGCGCTCGCGAGGGCTGCGGCGACGGAGACGTCGACCGCTCCGGGCAGGTCGAGCAAGGGGGAGGTCAGGATCGGCACGTGGAGCACTCTCCTTGGATGGCCATGTGGGTGACGTCTGCGGCGAAGCCGTGCTCGCGCTCGAGGGCGGCCACGAGACCCCCGGCGAGCTCGGCCGGGCTCTCGGCCACGGCACCGCAACTGCGGCAGACGAGGTGCAGGTGCCGGGCGTGGTCGGCGCGGTGGTAGGTCGGGGCCCGGTGGTCGAGATGGGTGTGGGCGACGACGCCGACCTCCTCGAGCGCCTCGAGCGCCCGGTAGACCGAGGACGGCGGCACCGGCGGACCACTCTCGTTGACCCGCTCGATGATCGCGTCGGGGGTCGAGTGCGGCATCTCGGTGACCACCGCATACACCCTCTCGCGCGTGCCGGTCACACGCATGCCGGCGGCGCGGAGGGTGGAGGCGAGCTCGGGGCGCTCGCCGGTCGAGCCTGACATCCCTCAACTGTAACGAGCCGCCCAGACTGCCCCCGTACACTGCTGGCGTGCTCGACGAATTCACCGAGGAGAAGGAACAGACCCCCAGCCGGGCCGGCCGAAAGGTCCTCACCGGCTTCCTCGTCCTCCTTCTCGCGGGGGTGGCGATCGTCGGTGGCTTCGCGATCTACCTCGCGACCATCGTCACGACGAACGTCTCCAGCGAGGCCGACATGCTGCCCTCGATGGGCCCGACCCGTGCTGACGGCAGCCCGGTCGAGATCCTCGATGAGACCGGCATGAACATCCTCTTCGTCGGCGCCGACACCCGCCCCGGCGACGTCGGGCGCTCCGACGTCATCGTCCTCGCCCACATCACCGAGGAGCGGGACAAGGTCTATCTGACGCACTTCCCCCGCGACCTCTACGTCCCCATCCCCGGACGCGACAACGACAAGATCAACGCCGCCTACGCGTACGGCGGCACCTCGCTGCTCGTCGAGACGATGCAGAACCTGCTCGGCGTCGAGATCCACCATGTCGCCAAGACGGACTTCGAGGGCTTCCAGGGAATGACGGACGCCGTCGGCGGCGTGCGCGTCTATGCCGAGGAGGCCAGTGAGCGCGGCGAGATCCAGCAGGGCTGGAACGACCTCGACGGCGAGCGGGCGCTGGTGTTCGTGCGGGAGCGCTACACGCTGAGCCAGGGCGACATCTCCCGCGGCTTCCGCCAGCAGGCGTTCATCAAGGCGCTCATGCTCAAGGCCCTCAGCCGTGAGGTCATCACCAACCCGATCCGGCTCGCGCAGTTCGTCGACGCGGCGACGCAGAACCTCGTCGTCGACGAGGACCTGGACCTGAACGAGATGCGCAAGCTCGCGTTCTCGATGACCGGCCTGCGCGGTGACGACGTCGTGTTCATCACGGCGCCGTTCTCCGGGTTCGGCACCGCCCCCGACGGCGGCTCGATCGAGATCGTGGACGAGCCCGCCATGGAGCAGCTCGGCTCGGCGATCCGGACCGACACGATGGAGACGTACTCCGATGCGAGGGTGACGCCCTAGTCGCTGGGCCCCGCACCAGCATGCCCAACGCGCGATATGTCACGCCCCTGGCATACCCGCAGCACCACGCCCCAGCACCAGCATGCCCAACGCGCCATATGTCGCGCCCCTGGCATACCCGCAGCACCACGCTCCCGCACCAGCATGCCCAACGCGCCATATGTCGCGCCCCTGGCATACCCGCAGCACCACGCCCCCGCACCAGCATGCCCAACGCGCCATATGTCGCGCCCCTGGCATACCCGCGCCGAGCCGGTGACTACTCCACGCGCTTGAGCTCGGCGGACAGGTGGCTCTGCAGGGGCTGACCGACTGCCGCCATGTCCATCGCGTACATGAGCTTGCCCTCGACGTAACCATAGAGCCGGTGCCCGGCGTTGTACTCCTTGGCGTGCGGACTGCGCACGACGCTGTCGGTCTTCACCTCGACCTTGGCAGGGCTGGTCGTCCCGTAGTACATCTCGATGATCCCGGTCGGGTGAGCGAGGAGGAGCTCGACCTCGTCGCCGGGCAACGGACGCCAGAACCCGACCTCGGTCGCGAGCGGCCGGACCTGGTTGCCCTCCTCGTCGAGGAGCCACGTGCGGCTGTGCCAGTGCAGGAAGGGCCGCCCGTCGTGAGTCACGCTGAGCTCCTGCCCGAAGTTCGCCGACTCGATCGTCGGGTAGCCGACGACCCCGACACCTTGCCATCGCCCGATCATCCAGGCGAGGGGCGCGAGCTCACGGGGCATGTCGGTGTCGAGGTGGAACGGCATGCAGACGATGGTATGCGCCACGCACCCGGGCACTCCGGCCGCGTTTGGTGCACTGCACTGTGTTCGGTGCGCTGCATCACACCGAACACAGTGCAACGCACCACACAGCGGGATGGTCGAGAGACCGAGCGAGAGATCAGTAGACGAGCGCTTGGACCCCGTCGGCGAGACTCTCCTCCACGAAAGCGGCGGCGCCGGCGATCCGGATGCCGGGGATGAGGGCCTGCTCCGTGAGGTCGCGGCGGCGGGCGCACTGCGCGCACACGGTGACCTGGGCGAGCTCGACGAGGGTGTCACGGAGCTCGGCGACCGGGACGGCGTGCGGCAACGCCGGAAGGGTCTCGGCGAAGCCGGGGACGGCGAGCGAGGTGGCCTCCCCCGACAGCCACACCCCCACGCGCACGCCGCTGGCGGCCGCGGTGGCCGGCACGGTGAGGGCCTGGTTGAGCCGCTCGGCGGCGTCGAGGTCGCACGTGACCTTGACGAGCAGCCGTCTCGCGCTCACCGAACGACAAGCTCGTAGAGAGCCCAGAGCAGCGCACCCGGGAGGGCCACCGACGCCAGGCCGGTGGCGATCTGCCCCTGGCTGGAGAAGCTGCCCGCCTCCGGCGCGAGCAGCCGGCGGAACGCGTGCCCGAGGGCGGCGCAGCAGACGCCCACGAGGGCGGCGGGTGGGATGTCCGGCGCGCCGATGATGACCGACAACAGCGTGCTCGCGAGGCCGCCGACGACCATCGACAGTGGCAGCAGCCACGGGCGAATCAGAGCGTTGCGCACGAGTAGATCCGCGCTCGTTCCCGCCGCGATCGCCACCATGGCGCAGGCGATGATCTCCGGACCGTTCTGCACATGGATCAAGGGAAGATAGGCCATTCCCGAGGCGATCACCACCAGTCCGAGGGCGGTGCCCATAACGGACTCGGCCAAGCGCGGCCGGCCGTCGCGACGCAGCAGCTGCTGGACGAACATCGCGATCAGCCCGAGGGCCAGCGCCGCGCTGCTCCACCGCAGGTAGGGCGAGGTCTCGGCGGCGAAGAACGAGCCGACGAGCAACAGTGAGGTCAGGGCCAACACGCTGCTCGAGCCCTTCGGCGACGGCAGCCCGGCGGCACGGGGCCAGCCCCACGCGATCACGAGCGAGCCGAGGAGGACGGCCATCGCCAGCACGGTCTCCCCGGCGAACGCCGAGACCGCGATGAGGAGCGCACCGATGACCGTCGCGGGGATCCCGATGACGCGCGTCACGTGCGCGATCGGAGGCAGCTCCACATCGGGCCGGGACTCGAGGGCCGCACGCCGCGCAGCCCGCGTCAAGAACGGCTGAGCGCCGGTGTCCATGACCTGGACCGTGTCCGGGGCCGGGGGCGGCTCCGGCGGGCCTGGGGGGCCCGATCGCTCAGCGCTCATCGAGCCAGTGTCCCAAACAGCTCACCCACCGGCAAAGGGCGGCAGCACCTCGAGTGCCTCCGCCTCCCCGACGGGCTCGTCACGGCTGGCGGCACGACCGTCGAGAAGGAGCGAGGCCACCTCGAGGACCGGCCCCAGACCCGGCCGGCTCCGCTCGACCCGCGCGACGACGTCGGCGACGGTCGCATCGGCGGCGACCGGCACATACTCCTCCGCCACACCCGCCGCGGCCTTCGCACCGGCCCAGTACCGCACGAGGAGGCCCTCGTCGTTCGGTCTCATGCGTCGTCCTTCCGGGGTTCGGGGTCGTTGCTCTCACCTATCCTGCCTGGTATGGCGCAGGTCGTGCTGCTGACCTCCGCGCTCGGCCCGAGTGCGGAGGTGCTCCCTGCGCTGGGCCTGCTCACCCACCACGTCAGCGTCGCCCCCGCCGAGGCCAGCGCGCTCATCGACTCGACGCGCTTCGTCTACGACCTGGTCCTCGTCGACGCCCGCACCGAGCTCGTCGCCGCCAAGTCCCTCTGCCGCGTCCTCCGCACGACGGGGTTGTCGGCACCGCTCCTGGCCATCCTCACCGAGGGCGGGCTCGCCGGCCTGACGTCCGAGTGGGGGGTCGACGACGTCGTCCTCGCCACGGCCGGCCCGGCGGAGGTCGAGGCCCGGTTCCGCCTCGCGCTCGGCCGCACGTCCGGCGACGAGCCGGAGGACCCGCAGATCAACCTGGGCCCCCTGAGCATCGACGAGGCCGCGTACTCCGCCCGGCTCAGGGGACGTCCTCTCGACCTCACCTACAAGGAGTTCGAGCTCCTGAAGTACCTCGCCCAGCACCCCGGCCGGGTCTTCACCCGCAGCCAGCTGCTCCAGGAGGTCTGGGGGTACGACTACTTCGGCGGTACCCGCACGGTGGACGTCCACGTGCGCCGCCTGCGGGCCAAGCTCGGCGCGGACCACGAGGTGCTCATCGGCACGGTCCGCAACGTCGGCTACCGCTTCGTACCGGAGGAGGCCCCCGAGGAGAACGCCGATCTCGACGTGCCGGACCGGGTGGGGCGTCGCTCGTGAGCGCGCGCATCGAGACCCGCACGACCTTGGCCGCGGCGGAGGCCGAGACCGTCCGCGAGCTCGCCCGACGCGCCGAGTCGGCCGACGGCGTGGGTGCGCTGTCCGAGGCATCCCGCCTCGCACTCGGTCCGGATTCGCCCGCCGGCACCACTCACGTGCTGGCCCGAGCGGACTCCGACGCCGCGGTCATCGGGTACGCCCAGGTCTGGCCGGACGACAGCGCCGAGCTCGTCGTCGACCCCTCGGCCCGACGGAGCGGCGCGGGTGGCGCCCTCTGGGCGGCGGCCCACGCCGCGGGTGCACAGCGGGTCTGGGCCCACGGCGACCTCCCGGCCGCGCGGGCTCTGGCCGAGGCGCTGGAGCTCACCCCGGTCCGGTCACTGCTGCGCATGGGTCGCCCGCTCACCCCCGACGACTCCTCTCCGCGCCCGCTCCCGAATGGGTATGCGGTGACCACCTTCGCCGTCCGCCGCACCCAGGTGCCGGACCCCCTTGAGGAGCTGCGCGCCCTCAACGCGGCGGCGTTCGCTGACCATCCCGAGCAGGGCCGCCTCACCGTGGCCGACTTGCGGGCGCGCACCGAGGAGCCCTGGTTCGAGCCCGAGGGCCTGCTCTACGTCAGGGACGAGTCCGACCGCGACAGGGGCCCGGTCGCGTTCCACTGGACCAAGATCGAGCCCGGCCAGGACGGGTCCGGCGCGGCCGCCCCACGTGTCGGCGAGGTCTACGTCGTGGGGGTGCATCCCGCATACCAGGGTCGTGGACTGGCCGGACCACTGACCGATCTCGGCCTGGCGCACCTGGTCTCCCGCGGCTGCACCGACGTCGTCCTCTACGTCGACGGCGAGAACGCCGCGGCACGCGCCACGTACGAGCGGGCTGGGCTGGGGGTGCAGGCGACCGACCGGGTGTATGCGGTGGTCGCTCCCGAGGGTCGGGCAGGGTGATCATCGGATGACTCGATCTGCGATGCAGGGCAGGATGGTGCCATGAGCACCGCCGCGACGACCGACCTGGCATCCGGCGACGACCTCGCCGGCGACGAGCCGGTCATCGTCCCGGAGATCTCGATCGCGAGCTCGTCGCCGACGGACAACCCCCGCCTCCAGCCGCGCGCCTCCAACGGCAGGTTCGTCAAGCAGGACTTCGGCGACCTGGCCGGCGAGCTGCCGGCGGACCGCTACCTCGACCGGGAGATCTCCTGGCTGCAGTTCAACGAGCGCGTGCTCCAGCTCGCCGCGGACGAGTCCGTCCCCCTCCTCGAACGGGCCCGCTACCTCGCGATCTTCGCGTCGAACCTCGACGAGTTCTTCATGGTGCGGGTGGCCGGCCTCAAACGCCGCATCGCGACGGGCATCGCGGTCCGCTCGGCCAGCGGCCTCGAGCCGCGCGAGGTGCTCGAGCAGATCGCCGAGGTGAGCCACGAGCTCATGGACCTGCATGCAGCGGTGTTCCACCAGCAGGTCCGGCCGGCGCTCGAGGTCGAAGGCATCTCCATCGTCGAGTGGGACGACCTCGACGAGGACGAGCAGGCCGAGATGACCGACCTGTTCACGACCCAGATCTTCCCGGTTCTCACCCCGCTCGCGGTGGACCCGGCGCACCCGTTCCCCTACATCTCCGGCCTCTCGCTCAATCTGGCCGTCCTGCTCACCAACCCCAAGACAGGCAAGGAGCACTTCGCCCGCGTCAAGGTGCCTCCGCTCCTGCCCCGACTGCTCCAGGTCGGGGACGACACCCCGTATGCCGCCAGGCTCCTGCCGATCGAGGCCGTCATCGCGGCGCACCTCGACCAGCTCTTCCCCGGCATGGACATCGCCGAGCACTTCACGTTCCGGGTGACCCGCAACGAGGACCTCGAGGTCGAGGAGGACGACGCCGAGAACCTGCTCACGGCGTTGGAGCGCGAGCTGACGAGGCGTCGGTTCGGACCGCCCGTCCGCCTCGAGGTCGAGCGCGACATGGATGACCACGTCCTGTCGATGCTCGTGCGCGAGCTCGGCGTCGCGGGCTCGGAGGTCTACCACCTGCCGCGTCCGCTCGACCTGCGCGGCCTCGACGTCGTCGCCGACCTGGCCCGCTCCGAGCTGCAGTTCGACCGGTTCCTGGCCCGCACCCACCCCGACCTCGCCCCGACCGAGAGCGCCAAGGCGCGCGACATTCTCGCCGCCGTCCGCAAGCAGGACGTGCTCCTCCAGCACCCCTACGACTCGTTCTCCACCTCGGTCCAGGCGTTCATCGAGCAGGCGGCCGCCGACCCCAACGTCCTGGCCATCAAGCAGACGCTGTACCGCACGAGCGGCGACAGCCCCATCATCGACGCGCTCATCGACGCCGCCGCCGCCGGCAAGCAGGTGCTCGCGGTCGTCGAGATCAAGGCGCGCTTCGACGAGGAGAACAACATCTCCTGGGCCCGCAAGCTCGAGCAGTCCGGGGTGCACGTCGTCTATGGCATCGTCGGACTGAAGACGCACTGCAAGCTGGCTCTCGTCGTCCGTCAGGAGGCCGACGGCCTCGTGCGCTACTGCCACATCGGGACCGGCAACTACAACCCGAAGACGGCCCGTCTCTACGAGGACCTCGGTCTGCTCACCGTGGACCCCGAGGTCGGCGAGGACCTGACGCGGTTGTTCAACCAGCTGTCCGGCTGGGCGCCACGGAGCCGTTTCAAGCGACTCATGGTCGCCCCGCGGTCCCTGCGCTCGGGTCTGGTCGACCTGATCGACCAGGAGATCGCCCGGCACGAAGAGTCCGGTGACGGGTCGATCGCCTTCAAGGTCAACTCGATCGTCGACGAGGGCGTCATCGACGCGCTGTACCGCGCCTCCCAGGCCGGCGTCCCGGTCCAGCTGTGGGTGCGCGGAATCTGCGCCCTGCGGCCGGGCGTCCCCGGCCTGTCCGAGACCATCGAGGTCCGCTCGGTCCTCGGCCGCTTCCTCGAGCACTCCCGCATCTTCGCGTTCGGCGGTGGCGGGGAGCCGGTCGTCTACATCGGCAGTGCCGACATGATGCACCGCAACCTCGACCGTCGGGTCGAGGCCCTCGTGCGCCTCACCGACCAGCGCCACCTCGCCGACGTCGACAACCTCATGGCGCTGGGCGCCAGCGACGACTACGCCCACTGGCGTCTCGGGCCGGACGGACGGTGGACCCGGGTGGCGACGACAGACGACGGCGAACCGCTCGAGGACCTCCAGGCCGCGCTGATCGCGATGCACGAGAAGCGCCGGCGCAAGGCTCGGCGCCGGTAGGTCCGTCGGGTATGCCGTCGACGATCCCCGCAGCGGGGACCTTGCCCTGGCGTCGCACCAAGGGCGGTGGTCTCGAGGTCCTGCTCGTGCACCGACCCCGCTACCACGACTGGTCGTGGGCCAAGGGCAAGCTCGACCCGGGCGAGGAATGGCCGGTCGCCGCCGAGCGCGAGACGCAGGAGGAGACCGCCGTCCCGGTCCGGCTCGGCCGACCCCTTCCACCGGCGTCGTACACGGTGCTCGACAGCAAGGGTGTGCCCACGACAAAAGAGGTCCGGTACTGGGCCGCCACTCCTGCCGGGCCGGCGGGCAAGCTGCGCAACGAGATCGACGAGATCGCCTGGCTCAACGTCCGTGAGGCGCATGACCGGCTCGACTACTCACGCGACCGCGACCAGTTGCGGGCTCTCGTCCGCGCCGACCAGGAGGGCGAGCTCGAGACGACGCCGTTCGTCCTCGTGCGCCACGCCAAGGCGGTCTCCCGCTCCGCCTACGACGGCCCCGACGACCAGCAACGACCCCTCGATGATCTCGGCCGCGAACGGGCGAGGGACCTCGTGGCCCTGTTCCGCGCATACGGCGTCGAGCGGGTCGGCAGCTCGCCGTCGGTGCGCTGCGTCGACACGGTCGTGCCCTTCGCGGAGTCACTCGGGCGCGGCGTCAGGCTGCACCCGTCGCTCAGCGAGGAGGACCACGTCGTCGACCCGGCGGCGGCCGCCGAGGTGACCCGGCTCCAGCTCGCCAAGCGCCGCTCGCGCGTGCTCTGCGGTCACGGCCCGGTGCTGCCGACCATGCTGCACGTGCTGTCCGCCCAGTGCTCGGCGAGCGAGTCGGGGCGGGCCGCCCAGGTGATCATCGACGACGCCATCGACCTCGGCCTGGCCAAGGGCGAGGTGCTGGTGGCCCACATCAGCCGCTCGCCCGTGCTCGGTCCCCAGGTGGTCGCCGTCGAGCGCTTCCTGCCTCCCGCCTGAGCGGCGTCACGCCAGCAGAAGAGGGGCAAGTGGTAGGCAAAGTCTGACCACCGTTCACCTGCCGTTCACCCTCGTCGCGTTCACTGGTCATCGCTCCTCCCTAGCGTCGATGTCGCACGCCCGATGGAGGTCGCGCCTCGGAGCCGCCTTCGGTGTGCCCGTGAATCCCTGAGTCAAGAGAGGCCACTTCTCGTGAACCGCTCCACCTTCCGCATCGCGGCCGCACCGGCCGCCCTGCTCCTCACCCTCACCCTCGCCGCCTGCGGCGCGGCGAACGAGGGCGGCGCCACCGACGGCGGTGGCGACTCCACCGCCACCGACGCCGCCCCTGAGGGTGAGTCGCTCTCCGGGTCGATCGCCGGCGCCGGGTCCAGCGCCCAGGCCGCGGCCATGGAGGCCTGGCGTGCAGCCTTCGAGAGCGCCAACCCCGACGCCACCGTCACCTACGATCCGGTCGGCTCCTCCGGAGGTCGCGAGCAGTTCCTGTCCGGCGCGGTCCAGTTCGCCGGGTCCGACGCCTACCTCGACGACGAGGAGGTCACCGCGGCGGTCGAGCGTTGTGGCGACGGTGAGCTGATCCAGCTTCCCGCCTACATCTCCCCCATCGCCGTGGCCTACAACGTCGAGGGCATCGACGACCTCCAGCTCTCGCCGGAGACGCTCGCCCGGATCTTCACCCAGGAGATCACCACCTGGGACGACCCGGCCATCGCCGCGGACAACCCCGACGCCACTCTCCCGAGCACGCCGATCACCCCCGTCAACCGGTCCGACGGTTCCGGCACCACGGCGAACTTCACCGACTACCTCGCCGCCGCGGCTCCCGACGTGTGGACCTACGGCGAGGTCGACGACTGGCCGGTCGCCGGCGGCACCGGGGGCCAGGGGACCTCGGGTGTCGTGGCCGCCGTCAACCAGACCGACGGTGCGATCGGCTACGCGGACGAGTCCCAGATCGGGGAGCTCCCCGCGGTCAACGTCGGCGTCGGTGGAGAGTTCGTCGGCCCGTCGGCCGAGGCCGCCGCTGCGATCATCGACGCCTCGCCGCGCGTCGAGGGCCGCAGCCAGTTCGACTACGCGATCGAGATCGACCGACAGACCCAGGAGTCGGGTACCTACCCGATCGTCCTCGCGGCCTACACCATGGCCTGCACCGCCTACGACGACCCCGCCGATGCCGCGCTGACCAAGGCGTTCCTCGACTACGTGATCTCCGAGGAGGGCCAGGCGGTCGCTCAGGAGAACGCCGGATCGGCTCCGATCTCGGACACCTTCCGCGGGAACGCCCAGGCGGCGATCGACGCCATCGTCACCGAGTGACGAAGACCCACCCGTGACGTCGGTATCCGCGTGAGATCACGCGACAAGGTCGGGGGCGGCGTGAGACCGTTGATCACGGTTCATGTCGCCCCCGGACCATGCCGCCGCCACTTCGAGTCACCCGTTCCTGACGTGATCCCCCTCCCCACGACGGAGACCTCATGAGCACCACGGCGCAGACCCCAGCGCAGACCTCCTCGAAGCCGGTCCGCCGCCCCGGCGACAGGATCTTCGCCGGCCTGTCGACGGCCTCCGGAATCCTCATCCTCACGACGCTCGTCGGAGTCGCCGGCTTCCTCCTGTGGCAAGCCTGGCCCGCCATCACAGCCGACCCCTCGGAGGTGCGCGGCGGTCAGGGTCTGCTGTACTACATCGGCCCCCTGGTGTACGGAACGCTCGTCGCGGCCGTCATCGCTCTGCTCATCGCGTTCCCGCTGTCCATCGGGATCGCGCTGTTCATCTCGCACTACGCTCCTCGCCGGCTGGCCCAGGCGCTCGGCTACATCGTCGACCTGCTGGCCGCGGTCCCGTCGGTCGTCTTCGGCCTCTGGGGCGTCTCGGTCATCGGTCCGATGATGCTCGGCATCCAGGCCTGGTCGGTCGACAACCTCGCCTTCCTGCCCTTCATCGGCGGACCCGCGTCTCCCAAGTCGATGCTCGTCACCGGCACGGTGCTCGCCATCATGATCCTGCCCATCATGACGGCCGTTAACCGTGAGGTGTTCCTCCAGACGCCCCGGCTGCACGAGGAGGCCTCCCTCGCCCTGGGGGCGACCCGGTGGGAGATGATCCAACAGGCCGTCATCCCCTTCGGACGCTCCGGCGTGATCTCCGGCGCGATGCTCGGCCTGGGCCGAGCTCTCGGCGAGACGATGGCGGTGGCCATCATCCTGTCGATCTCGGCCCGCTACACCCCGATCATCACGAGCCCCGCCAACCCGGGCACGATCGCAGCGGACATCGCCCTGCAGTTCCCCGAGGCGCCGACCGGGCCACCCCTGGCGACCCTCGTCGCGAGCGGCCTCGTGCTGTTCTGCGTGACCCTCATCGTCAACATGACCGCCCGCTGGATCGTCTCGCGTCGCGCCGAGTTCTCGGGAGCCAACTGATGACCACCACCCAGACCCGGCCGGCTCGCAAGCCGCTGCCCCCCAGGCCTCTGTTCGACGACGACTCGAGCGGCATCAAGTCCGGCCGCATCACCCGAGTCCAGCACGTCGGCATCGTCGTCGGGTCGGCCGTCGCCGCGGCGCTGCTGCTGACCGCCTTCAGCGTCCTCGGTCCCTTCGCGCTCTTCGTCACGACCGCCCTGGTCTACCTCCTCGGTGTGTACGGCGTCGCCCGCGCCGTCGAGGGTCGCCGACACGCCACCGACCGGGTCGTCACCGGCCTCGTCACGACCTTCTTCCTCATCGCCCTCGCGCCGTTGGTCTCGGTCGTGTGGACTGTCGTCAGCCGGGGTCTGGCCAGGTTCGACGTCGAGTTCTTCACCTGGTCGATGCGGGGGGTGCTCGGAGAGGGCGGCGGCGCCTACCACGCCATCATGGGCACGCTGATCATCACCGGCATCACGACCCTGCTGTCGGTGCCGATCGGCATCTTCGCCGCCATCTACCTCGTCGAGTACGGCGGCAGGGGTCGGCTCGCCCGGGCCCTGACCTTCTTCGTCGATGTCATGACCGGTATTCCGTCCATCGTCGCCGGACTGTTCGCCGTGGCTCTGTTCACCCTGTTCCTCGGACCGGGCATCAGGATGGGCATCATCGGCTCCGTCGCGCTGATGGTGCTCATGATCCCCGTCGTCGTCCGGTCCACCGAGGAGATGCTCCGGCTCGTGCCGAACGAGCTCCGCGAGGCGTCCTACGCCCTCGGTGTGCCGAAGTGGCTGACGATCAGCAAGGTCGTGCTCCCGACCGCGGCAGCCGGCATCGCGACCGGTGTCACCCTTGCCATTGCGCGGGTCATCGGCGAGACCGCCCCCCTTCTCGTGACCGTCGGCACGACCACCGGTCTGAACATCAACCCGTTCGAAGGTCGCATGCAGACCCTTCCGGTCTTCGCCTACTACAGCTACGCGACGCCCGGCATCCCCCGGGAGGCCTTCATCGAGCGGATGTGGGCATCCGTGCTGACTCTCATCCTCATTGTCATGACGCTCAACATCGTCGCGCGTCTGATCTCCAAGTTCTTCGCACCCAAGACCGGCCGCTGATCCCGGCCGGCCAGCGCATACCCACTCGAACGCACCAGCCCAGCCGAACCGCCCAGGACGACAAGGAACCGCACTCGTGTCCAAGCTCATCGAGGTCAAGGACCTCAACATCTACTACGGTGACTTCCTCGCCGTCGAGGACGTCACGATGACGATCGAGCCGAAGTCGGTGACCGCCCTCATCGGTCCCTCAGGCTGCGGCAAGTCGACCTTCCTCCGATCGCTGAACCGGATGCACGAGGTGATCCCCGGGGCCTACGTCACCGGTGACGTCACCATGGACGGCGAGAACCTCTACGGACGCTACGTCGACCCGGTCAGCGTGCGCCGTCGCATCGGGATGGTCTTCCAGCGGCCCAACCCGTTCCCGACCATGTCGATCAAGGAGAACGTCCTCGCCGGCGTCAAACTCAACAACCGCCGCCTCAACAAGTCGGACTCCGAGGAGCTCGTCGAGAGCTCGTTGCGCGGTGCCAACCTCTGGGAGGAGGTCAAGGACCGGCTCGACAAGCCCGGCTCGAGCCTCTCCGGTGGTCAGCAGCAGCGGCTGTGCATCGCGCGCACGATCGCCGTCAAGCCGGAGGTCGTCCTCATGGACGAGCCCTGCTCCGCGCTGGACCCGATCTCCACGCTCGCCATCGAGGACCTCATGACGGACCTCAAGGACGACTACACGATCGTGATCGTCACGCACAACATGCAGCAGGCCGCGCGCGTCTCGGACCGGACCGGGTTCTTCAACATCGCCGGCACGGGCAAGCCGGGCAAGCTCATCGAGTTCGACGACACCGAGAAGATCTTCAGCAACCCCTCGAACAAGGCGACGGAGGACTACGTCTCGGGTCGGTTCGGCTGATCGGCTGATCGTCTGATCGGCCGAGGCCGTTCGGGCCAGGGCTGTCGCCACGCAGTCGACCCTGGGTTGCGTAGGGAGTGTGCGGTGCGCATCCTGGATTCGTGCAGCAGAGCGCCCAACCGCCCTGGGAGATCGTCGAACGGGGCGTCTTCGCAATCGGGTCCTGCCGGGTATGCGGTTGGCAGTCCCCCGCCCGCCGCGCCTACTCGACGGCCCGCAGAGAGGCGACCGAGCACGGGGACGTCTGTCCGGGCCCGCCGAGCGCGATCGAGCTCGCGCCGGCGCCGCAGACGCCGGCTGTCCCCTGAACCGCTCACCGGAAACGGGCGTTTCCCGTGGGAATGAGCGTGGCCACGCCGGACTGGGAGCGCCTCACGGCGCGAGGCCGCTCGTAGCGGCTTAGTTTGGGACCCGGGGCTACCGCAGTCCGGCGCAGCCCGTCGATGCTAACGCGCTGAACGGTGCGTCGCCAAAGATGGCCGGCATGCTCAACGCAGCTCTCCGGCTCGCCACAGCCGGGCACATGCCTGCAGATCGAGCGCCGTGGACTGCATGGCCGCGGCCTGCGTCGTCTGTCGCGTGCCGTCCGCCGGGTCGTCGATGTCGGCGCCGTCGGCAAGCTCGGCGCGCCCGGAGGCCACCACGTGACAGAACGCCGAGGCGCGGTCGAAAGCCGTCGCGACGTTGCCCGAGTAGACCCCGCGAAGGATCTCGTCGGCAACCAGGCCGACCTCGACCGGCCCGGGCGGCTCGGCACTACCGGCCACGGCGTGGTGAGCTTCGGCGAAGCGCATGCCCGCTGTGTACTCACGGCTGGCCCGCTCGGGGTCCCTGCGGATCCACTCACGGATGACGTAGAGCCGCCAGAGCACCCCGGGGAGGCTCCGCGCCGGCCGCTCGGACCACAACTCGGCCAGCGTCGACAAGCCCACCTCGTCGACGAGAGCGATGAAACGCTCGGTGCTCGCAGCGTCCCGCCCGGCCGCGACGACCAGGGCGGCACTCTGGTGTGCCGCCTCGACCAGATCCGCCGGGTCGGGCGTCAGGCCGCCGTACTCCTCCATCGCCTCCGGACCGAAATGCACAGGTCGGCGGGGCATACCTCGTCCACTACTGGGCATCACACCAGTGTCCCACTCCGACCGACCCTCTCGTTGTCGCCTTGGGTAGTGTCGAGAGAACGACGCTCAAGACGAGGGCGGCCAACCACCGCATACCGATGGAGGATCCCGTGGCCCGCGAAGGCGAGAGCACCGTCAAGGCGCAGACCGCGCCCGAACCCGACGAACGGCGAAAGCCGGAGAACCCGACCGATCTCGACAAGCCGCCGATCACGCTCGCCATCAAGGGGGCGGTCCAGGAGTTTGTCCGCGACCAGGTGACCGACCTCGCCGCCGCCCTGACCTATTACTCGGTGCTCTCGATCTTCCCCGCGATGCTCGCGCTCATCTCGCTCCTCGGGGTGGTCGGTGAGAGCGAGGCGACGGCGGAGGCGGTCATCGACCTGCTCCGCCAGGCCGGTCAGGATCAGGCTGCCGAACTCCTCGCCGACCCGATCCGCAACATGGCGGAGTCGCAGGCTGCGGGATGGACGCTGGCCTTCGGTCTTGCGCTGGCCCTGTATGCGGCGTCGAACTACGTCAACGCCTTCGGGCGGGCGATGAACCGGATCTACCAGATCGACGAGGGCCGACCGTTCTGGAAGCTACGCCCGCAGATGCTGGCCGTGACGATCATTCTCGTCCTGATCGCGGCCATCATCATGCTCGGCCTCGTCCTCAGCGGTGAGGTGGCGGCGACGATCGGGAGTCTCGTCGGTCTGGCGGACGAGTCCGTCCAGATCTGGAACATCGCCAAGTGGCCGGTAATCCTCGTTCTCGTCGTCCTGGCGGTCGCGATCCTCTACTACGCCACCCCCAACATTCAGCAGCCCAGGTTTCGGTGGATCAGCCTCGGGGCCTTCGTGGCGATCACCGTCTGGATCATCGCCACCCTCGGGTTCGGCTTCTATGTCTCGAGCTTCGGCAACTACCAGCGGACCTACGGGTCGCTCGCTGGTGTCATCGTGTTCCTTCTGTGGCTGTGGCTGACCAACCTCGCCCTGCTGTTCGGCGCCGAGGTGGACGCCGAGGTCGAGCGGTCCCGGCAGCTGCAGGCGGGCATCAAGGCAGAAGAGACCCTGCAACTGCCCCCGCGCGACACGTCCAACTCCGAGAAGGCCGCGGAGCGGCTGCAGGATCGCGTCGAAGAAGGGCGGCGCATCCGGATGGCGGCTCGCGAACAGGGGGCCTCGGGCCATCGTGCGCGGGCGGCGGGAACCGGAGACCGGCCATCCGATGGGCGCGCGGTCGAGGATCAGGAGCACCGTGTGGGAGCGAGTGCTGACCCGGCCTACGGGCCTGGGTCGAGGGTCGAGCTGGAGCCGCTGCCGAGTGAGCGGGCCCGCAGCCGCTGACCGCGTGAGTGCGCTCAGGCGCTGCGGCGTTGCTGGAGGAAGCGCCAGCCCGCGGTCACGATGACGGCTCCGACGATGGAGCCGATGATCCCGCTGGCCCGCAGCTCGAGTCCATCGCCGGAGAGCAGGCTGATCAGCAGACCGCCGACGAAGGACCCGACCAGCCCCGCGACGATGGCCATCGTCCAGTCGATGGAGGTGCGACCGCCGCCGAGGATGAGCTGGGCGGCGGCGCCGATGAGCATGCCGAAGAGGATCAGAGCGATGATGAGCATGAGCGGAGTCTAGAGCGTCTGTCCGCTCGCCTCCGGAAGGATCAGAATGACGAGTTGCTAGTGTTCCGTGGTGCGTCGGTGACTCACCACGGGCACCAGGGCCTCTAGCTCAATTGGCAGAGCTGCGGACTTTTAATCCGTAGGTTGTGGGTTCGAGCCCCACGGGGCCCACTGAGACATCTTGGCGGGGCTACGTCGACAAGCCGGAGGACCGCAGGAATCGGTCGACCTCGATCCGCAAAGCCACCCGTTTCGGATTCGGCCTGGGCGTTCGGTACCGCAACGCGTACCGCTCCTCCGCGCGGCGAACCGATCGAGGATCCGACCGAACCTCTGCCCTGCCCTCGATCGTCGACCACCTGCGGCCGTCCACCTGGCACGCCGACACCCTGGGGTCGGCTGACGCGTGGACCGCCTTGCGCGAGCTCTCGGACGTGATGACCCACGCGCACCGCCACTCGAGATCGAGGGCCACTCCGACCGGGGTCACATGGGGTGTACCGTCCGTGCGCAGCGTCGTCAGGGCGCACAAGTGTCGTTCGCTCCAGAACTGCAGGAGCGATGGCGGGAAGTCGTCCCAGTCCGGTATCCAGGAGGTCACCCGGTCATCCTCGCACCCGGGCTCGGTGCTCCTCGGTCAGCGTCCTCGGTCCCGGGGAGTGCCGGGGGCGAAGACACAGAGCACCTTCACGTGTGTCCGGGGGCGCACCACGTGTGGCTCACCGATGCCAGCGGAGTACCTGCTGCGCGGGCGAAGTGGAACGGTGACCCCTGCGTGCCCGTCCTCCACACGGCTCGAAAGTGGTTTCGTGAACCGAGTTCCCGATCTCTTCGTCGGCCAGAGTCAGGCGGCGACTCTTTTCCAGCCCTTCCCGTTGACGTCGCGTTCGTCACCGACGATCTCACTGACGCTGCGGACGATCATCTTCCAGAGTCGTGGGCGGGGCGTCTCCGCCGAGGTCGAAGGCCGTGGCGTGGTGGGGTTGATACAGGAGCATGTCGTCGGCTCCTGGGACGTGCAGCGTGGCTCCTCGACCGAAGCCCATCTCGGTCGCATCGCCCGCGAAAGAAGCGCCCCGGTCGGAGAGCTCGGCGATGGTGGCGTCGAGATCGTCGCACATCACCGCGATGGCATGGTGCGTCGCTGAGCGGTGGTCCGTGCCGTCGACCTGCCAGACCGTCGGGTGCACCCCGAGCTCGCTCGGTCCGGTCCGGAAGATCAACCAGTCCGCAGGATCCTGCCCGCCGGTGCCGGTGCCGGTCCCTGCATCACCGCGATCCCCTTCGCTGACGAAGGGCCACTGCAGCACGTCCTTGAAGAACGCCCTGGTCGCCGTGGGATCGTCTGAGTAGACGAGCGTGTGGATCGCCGTGATCATCTCTAAACGGTAGCCCTGGTTCAGCCGACCCTCCACCCGTCCAGGTTCAGCGCGACTGTCAGAACTGTCGTCCATAGTGGAGCCATGACCTTCGCCAACGTAGGAAGTCTCGGTTCGGTCCCTGGCGGGCGCGATCGCCTCGTCGAGATCCTGACCCGTCGCAGCGCGGACCTCGAGGCAGCCGGGTGCTTGCTCTACGAGGTGGGGGTCAACGACGAGCAGCCGGACACGGTCTTCGTCGTCGAACTGTGGACGTCCGCCACGGCCCACCGAGAGTCGCTCCAGCTGAGCAGTGTGCAGGCCGCCATCCAGGAGGCTCGCCCTCTGCTCTCGGGCGAGATGCACGGCCTTCGCTTCGACGTCGTCGGCTCCCCACTCAGGGACTGAGCCCCACGAGCAGGAACTCGCTCAGGACCTGTGAGATGGACCTTTCCGTCAGCGGTGGGAGGCTGGGTTCTTCGCCTCGGGTGTCGGGGACCTGACCCTCCGCCGACTCGGCCAGCCGATCGAGCTCATCGTTGGGGGTGAGGCGCGTGGGTCACGTCATGAGCGTCGCGACGCCTTGGGCCGCGCAGCATGCGTCAAGGTCATCGGGAGCAGTCCGCCGATGATATTGCCCGGGGTCGCGAGGGCGACGTTGCCGATCGCGTCGTCGTAGCCGACTCCCGCTCCGAGCCACCCCCCGAAGAGAAGGTGAAGGGCAGACACGACGACGTGGTCCAGCGGGCCGAGGGGGAGGAAGACACCCACGGTGTACGTGAGCACCATCTGACTGATGACCGAGCCCCCGCGTTGAGGAGATACGACAGCAGAGTCAGCAGGGTGCCCGCCGCAATCGCGCGTGCGAAGGTCGCCCACGCGCTCTTTCCGACCATGTCCTCCCTGACCATCGCGAGGGCGTCGCGAGCACCCTCCGGCAAGGTTCCCGGGACGGAGAAGACGGGGCCATCACAGCCCGCCGATGAGGTTCATCACCAGGACGATCCCCCAGAGTCGGCCGAGCGCCGTCAGGGCAGTGCGACCGTCGTGGTCGGCGGTTGCGGCCACCGGGTCGAAGAAGTCCTCCGTTGACGCCGGCGTCGACGCCGGTCGTCGCCCGCACGAGCGGCGGCATGGCGAGCCGCCGTCGGCCCTCCCCTGGCCCGGTCGTAGATCTTTGCCGGGTCGGGTGCAGCCGCCGCCTCTGGCTAGGTATCCAGCAGGACCACCACGAACCGGGAGCAGAATCGTTAGGAGCGCACGCGCTCCTCGAGGCCCCGGAACATGCCGCGGGTCATGATGTGGTCGGCCGGCGTGATGAATGCCCGGTATCCGAGGTCGAGCCATGCCGGCGAGACCCAGCCGCGGTTGCGGATCAGCATCCGGGTCCCTCCGGTCCCGACCTGCCGGAGGCTGAACGTCCACACCCAGTCCAGGGAAGCCCCGAATCGTTCCTGCCACCCGGGCGGCAGGTGCGTGCGCGAGTGCAGCACGAGGGTGTGGGGCGCGTCGGCGACCTCGACGACGAACTCCGCCGTCCCCGGGGGACCGTCGGGTATGCGGTCGCCCGGCTGCAGGTCCCGCACCAGGTCGGGGTCGAGCCGGTCGGCGCTCGGGAGGTTGTCGGGGAAGATCAGCCGGTCCACCCAGCGCGGGGTGTACCAGCCGCCCCGGTGCCAGCCGACCTGGGTCAGCCACGGCCACACCTCCTCCGGAGGCGCCGAGAGCGTGGCCGCATGGTTGGTCACGAGGCTGGGCTGAGCGATGAGCTCGTCGCCGGGAAGCAGAGCCGCGCGCTCGGCGGCCGTCGATCCCGAGGTCGCACCGAGTCGGTGGATCACGGCGTAGGCGCCCGCGGCCACTGCGACGGTGGCGACGACGCGGGACCGGATGCTCATGGTCGCGCGACCGCGATCGTCGTGGACAGCGTGTGCGACTCGCCCGGGTCGAGGACCACGGCCCCGTCGAAGACACGCCCTGCCTCGACGCAGACGAACCGCTCCCACTCCCCCGGCCCGAGGTCAGGAAGCCCGGCGGCCTTCTCCTCCCATGGGTTCCAGACGACGATGTGCGATGCACCCTCGGTGGAGACCGTGATCTCTCGACCCGCGACCGGGTCGAGGACGCGGACCGGGCCGGGCGACGCATACACGCTGTCGGTCTCCTGCCAGAAGGTGAGGTCCCCGCTCTGCTCACGCACCTGCATGTCGGCGGTCTTGTCGACGTAGGACGCGCCGTCCAGGCCTTCGATCCGCACCCGGCGGATGTCGTCGACGCACAGGTAGGTGTGTAGGGCCGCCTCGTAGGAGAAGGCCACGGAGTCGAGGTTGGTCACCGCGAGCGAGACGGTGAGGTTCGTGCTGAACCGTGCGGTGAGCAGCGCCCAGTATGCGTGGGGCCAGTAGTCGTCCGTCGCGTCGTCCTGTGAGAGCCGGTAGGTGACGGTCTGCGCGTCGTCGGTGACGTCGTTGCCGACCTGGTGCCACGTCGTCGTGCGGGCGAAGCCGTGACCGTACGGGGAGCCCGGCTCCCGCCCCGGACCGAACCACGGGAAGCAGACGGGCACGCCGCCGCGGATGGCGGTGTCCTGCGCGTAGACCGCTGCGTCGCTCGTGAAGACCACCGGCCGTTCATCGCGCGGCTGCCACTCCATCACGTGGGCGCCGTGGTCGAGGACCGATCCGGTGCAGGTGGGGATGTCGATGGTCTGCGCGCGCATGCTCGCAGCCTAGTAACCGAGGACCTGGCTGATCGCGTGGATGACGACGCCGGCGAGGGCGCCGATGATCGTGCCGTTGATCCGGATGAACTGCAGGTCGCGCCCGACGAACAGCTCGATCCGCTTGGAGGCGACGTCGGCGTCCCAGGAGTCGACGGTGTAGGAGATGACCTGGGCCAGCTCACCACCGTAGGTGTTGACGAAGAACCCGACCATGTCGCCGAGGAAGCCGTCGATCCGCTGTCGGACCTCATCGTCGTCCTGCAGCCGCCCGGACAGGTGCTCGAGCAGCTCCTCGCCGCGCCGCCAGAAGTACGAGGACCGGTCGTCCATGGCCGCGAGCAGGGTCGTCTTGAACGAGCCCCACAGGCTGACGAGCGAGACGCTCACCTGCGGGTTCGATAGGAGACGGGACTTCAGCGCCTCGGCGCGCTCCATGACCTCGGGGTCGGTCTGCAGGTCCGAGGACAGCTGGCGGAGCAGGTCGTCGAAGGCGACCCGGGCCGGGTGGCGGGGGCTGCTGCGGATGTCGTCGATCCAGGCGATCACCTGGTTGTAGGTCCAGCCGATGACCTTGCCGTCGACCCACGGCGGGCTCCACCAGGGGGCGCGCTCGCCGAGGACGGCCGCGAAGGCGTCGGGGTTCTCCCGCAGCCACTCCTGCAGGTGCTCGAGCGTGAGGTCGACCAGGCCGTGGTGCACGCCGTCGTCGACGATGCCCTCGAGGAGGGTTCCCGCGATCGGGGCGACGGGCTCCTTGGCGAGTCGCGGGAGGAGGAAGTCGTCGAGCAGCGCGGCGACGTCCTCGTCCTTGATCCGCGCCAGCCCCACCTTGCCGACCCGCACGAACTCGGTCAGGGCGCGCTCCCGGTGGGCCGGCTGGGCGAGCCAGACCCCGAGCCGCTTCGGCACGTCGGCTGCGAGGAGCCGGTCGCGGGCGATCTCCTCGGTCATGAAGTTCTGGGTGACGAACTCCTCGAGGGATCGTCCGAGCTCGGCCTTGCGCTTCTTGACCAGGGCGGTGTGCGGCACGGGCACGCCGAGGGGGTGTTTGAAGAGCGCCGTGACGGCGAACCAGTCCGCCAGCGCACCGACCATGGCCGCCTTGGCGGCGAAGTTCACATAGCCCCAGACCCCGCTCTGGTCGAGCCGGATCGTCGCGAGCCAGATCAGCGCACTCACGACGAGTAGCGCGGTCGCGACGAACCGCATCTGCCGAAGTCCGCGACGCCGCGCCTCGTCGGCCGGCGTCTCCACGAGGAAGCTCACGGTCTAGATCCTGCCCTACTCGTTGGGCGCACCCGCGACGCGGTGCGACGACGACGGAGTCGGAGGTATGCGGTGCGCACCTCCCCGTCCGTCTCACCCAAACCGGTGGACGGGTCGTTTCGTTCCCACGCCGTCGTCGGTCGCAGGGGACCGGTCACCTCCGCGCCGTAGATTGACCCCATGCGTTTCCTCGGCGGCCTGCAGCCCTCCTACGACCTCACGTACGACGACGTGTTCATGGTGCCGAGCCGCTCGGACGTGACGAGCCGACTGGACGTGGACCTGGGCACCGTCGACGGCACGGGGACGACGATCCCACTGGTCGTGGCGAACATGACGGCGGTCTCGGGCCGGCGGATGGCCGAGACGGTGGCCCGCCGCGGCGCCATGGCGGTCATCCCGCAGGACATCCCGATCCCCGTCGTCCGCCAGGCCGTCGAGCAGGTCAAGTCGGCTCACCTCATCCACGACACGGCCGTGACCGTCCAGGCGCACGACACCGTCGGCTCGGTGAACGCACTGATCTCCAAGCGCGCCCACGGAGCGGCCATCGTCCTCGACGACTCTGGCACACGACCGGTCGGCATCGTCGCGGAGTCCGACCTGAGCCGGGTGGACCGCTTCGCCCAGGCGCGCGATGTGATGTCGACCGACCTCGTCACGCTGCCCGATGGGCTGTCCCCCCAGGATGCCTTCGATCGACTCGAGCTGGCCCGACACCACCTGGCACCCGTCGTCGACGACGAGGGGCATCTGCTCGGCGTGCTCACCCGTGCGGGGGCGCTGCGCTCGGGCCTGTACACCCCGGCGACCGACGGCTCGGGCCAGCTGCGGATCGCTGCCGCCGTGGGCATCAACGGCGACGTCGCCGCCAAGGCGGCCGAGCTCATCGAGGCCGGCGCCGACACCCTCGTCGTCGACACCGCCCACGGTCACCAGGAGAAGATGCTCGAGGCACTGCAGGCCGTCCGTCGCATCGACCCGCAGGTCCCCATCGTCGCGGGCAACGTGGTGACGGCCGAGGGCACGATCGACCTCATCGACGCCGGCGCCGACATCGTCAAGGTCGGCGTCGGCCCCGGCGCGATGTGCACGACGAGGATGATGACGGCCGTAGGCCGACCGCAGTTCTCCGCTGTGCTCGAGTGTGCCGCCGCCGCCCGCGAGCGCGGCCGCCACGTCTGGGCCGACGGCGGCGTGCGCCATCCGCGCGACGTCGCCCTCGCGCTCGCCGCCGGCGCCTCGAACGTGATGATCGGATCCTGGTTCGCCGGCACGCTCGAGAGCCCGGGCGATCTGTACTCCGACAGCGACGGCCGGCTCTACAAGGAGTCCTTCGGGATGGCCTCCTCCCGGGCCGTGCGCAGCCGCACCGCGTCGGACAGCGCCTACGACCGGGCCCGCAAGTCGCTGTTCGAGGAGGGCATCTCCTCGGCGCGGATGTACGTCGATCCGGCCAAGCCCAGCGTCGAGGACCTGATCGACACGATCATCGCCGGTCTGCGGAGCTCCTGCACGTACGCGGGGGCGACGACCCTCGAGGAGTTCGCCGACCGGGCGGTCGTCGGCATCCAGTCGACCGCAGGGTACGCGGAAGGCCGACCACTGCATACCTCCTGGTAGTCCCGACCATGCACACTCTGGAGCCACTGACTGCGCCCGTCGAGCCCGAGGACGCGCTGCGGCGCATCGCGGTCCTCCTCGAGCGGGAACGGGCCGGCACGTACCGGGTGGAGGCGTTCCGCAAGGCGATGGGTACGGTCCGCGAGCTCGGTCCCGAGGCGGTCGCCCGACACGCGAACGAGGGCACCCTGCAGACGGTGCCGGGCATCGGCAAGTCGACGGCCGGCGTGATCGCCGAGGCGGTGGCCGGCGCGCTCCCCGCCTACCTCGCCACCCTCCAGGACCGGTATGCGCCGCTCGCGGACGGCGGGTCCGCCCTCTTCGGTGCGGTGCAGGGCGACTGCCACACGCACTCGACGTGGTCCGACGGGGGGTCGCCGATCGACGAGATGGTGCTGACCGCCCTCGAGCTCGGGCATCGCTGGATGGTGCTCACCGACCATTCTCCTCGGCTCCGCGTCGCCAACGGGCTCTCCCCCGAGCGCCTGGCCCAGCAGATCGCCGTCGTCGAGGCGATCGACGGTCACCTCGGCGACTCGTTCAGCCTCCTCAAGGGGATCGAGGTCGACATCCTCGACGACGGGTCCCTCGACCAGAGCGACGCGATGCTCGGCCGGCTCGACCTCGTGACGGCCTCTGTGCACAGCAAGCTGCGAATGAACAAGGCCCCCATGACCCGCCGCATGGTCGCCGCGGTCACCAACCCCCGGGTCAACGTGTTCGGCCACTGCACCGGCCGGCTCGTCACGGGGTCGCGAGGCACCCGAGCGCAGTCCGAGTTCGACGCGCGCGTCGTCTTCGAGGCCTGCGCGGAGAACGACACAGCGGTAGAGATCAACAGTCGCCCCGAGCGCTGCGACCCGCCCGACGAGCTCATCGAGCTTGCGCGCGACATCGGCTGCCTGTTCGCCATCGACTCCGACGCCCACGCTCCGGGTCAGCTCGAGATGAAGGCCTATGGAGCCGAGCGGGCCGAGCGGCTGGGTATCGAGCCGGACCGGGTCATCACCACGTGGGACGTGGACCGGCTGCGCGAGTGGGTCAGTCGCGGGTGACGCCGACGAAGGACTCGAAGTCCCCGGCCTGACGCAGACCGGTGACGACGACGTAGTGGGCTCCGAAGTCCTCGTTGATGCGGGCCTCGAAGCCGGCAGCGGTGAGAATACGCACGAGTGCCTTACCCATCTCCTGGCAGACTGCCCCGGCCCGCAGCAAGGCGTCGGAGTCGTAGTCGCCTGTGACGACCGCGTCCGAGCAGCGCTGGCGCAGGACGTTGCCGGTGTGCCAGTGGATGGCCACGCAGCGCTGCGCGAGGTCGACGTCGTCGACGACCTCGACCCGAGCACCGGGATGGTGTGTGTCGTCCTCGCCGACGACCTCGAAACCGGAGGCGGTGAGGAGCATCCCGACCTGGAAGCCGAGAGTGTCCAGCTGCCTCGTGGTGAAGAGGCGGCACGGGCTCCCCTCCTCCAGGCACTCGGCGAGGTGTGCGCCGATGGTCATTGCGTGCTCGTAGAGGTCCCGGTCGCCCATCGCTCGGATGACCTTGGAAGAGCGCTGCGCCTCCACGACGTCGAGACAGTCGAGCACCACGGACTCAAACGTGCCCGGTCGCTCCGCGTCGGGGATGCCGTGCCGGACCGCATAGACGTGATCGAGCCCCGCGGCGATCTCCCCGAGCCGGAAGGACGAGACGTCCGCGAGCTCCTCCGCGGAGCCGGAGCGGGCCAGCTGCCAGAACGTGCGGACCATGTCGAGGATGTCGAGGACGATGTCGCTGGGCGACTCCGGCTGTTCGCCGGTGTCGGCGCTGGCGCGCGCGGTGGTCGTGTTCTCGTGCGGCCGCTCGGACAGTCCCTCGTCGGCGTACGACTGGTCGTGGACGAGCGGAAGGCCCGCCCAGAGCTCGGTGACGAGTCCGGAGATCACACGGTAGGTCCCCTCGTCCGCGTGGTTCTTCGCGACCGGCAGCAGGACGGTGCCGGCGTAGGCACCGAGTGCGACCGCCTGTTCCATGGATTCGGTCATGACCTACCGATGATGGACCCTGTCCAGGCTTCGGTGAAACATTCGGAGCCGCCGGGACCTCGGTTTGGTCTGTGCCCGGTGTTTGCGTATAGTTGCGACGTCTTCGACGGATCCGACCGTAGTCACCTACGGACAGGGCGTTAGGCGCGTCGGGATCTGCCGAGCAGGTCCCCATCGTCTAGCGGCCTAGGACCCCGCCCTTTCACGGCGGTAGCACGGGTTCGAATCCCGTTGGGGATACGCGTGTCTTGCACACCAGCAAGGCCCCGTAGCGCAGTTGGTTAGCGCGCCGCCCTGTCACGGCGGAGGTCGCGGGTTCGAGTCCCGTCGGGGTCGCTCATCATGAGCGAGAAGGTCACCGGTCCGCCGGTGACGCGCCGGTCGTGGTGGCTTCGGCCAGGTAGCTCAGTTGGTACGAGCGTCCGACTGAAAATCGGAAGGTCGGCGGTTCGACCCCGCCCCTGGCCACCAGCAAAGCCACAGGTCATAGCGTTTCAGCATGGTGGGCGCACCTCCTCGGAATCCACGCTTGCTAACACTTTGCTCACAGGGCACCCAGCCGCGCTACTCCTAGGGACGTCAGCAGGTCGGCGGCAACGGGCGGGATGCATTCACTCGCGCCCCCGGGCGCCGAGACGCGACCTCAGGCCGACCTACGGAGTCGACGCGGCGAGGCGATGCGATGCGATATCAACACGTCGCCGACAGCCCGACTGCCGAGATCGCGCGACGCCTGTCAGCCCTCGCCCCTCGGGACAGGAAGAGATTCGACCGATGAAGGCGGTGTCGCGCCGAAGGCCCCTGCAACGCCTGGGCCACAAGCCCAGCTACTGGCGGGCGTGACGGTGCCCTACGACGCATAGCCATTGACCGTCACCCCACCCGGCTCGCCCTCGCCCAGGGGGCGACTACTACGGACCGAGCTGCAGCCCGGACGCTGCCGTGACGGTTTAGTGGCGAGACCGTTTTATGCCACCCTGCCGTGGCAGTCCTCGATGCGCTCTCCACTCCGGCGGGTGCATGGCTCCTGCAGGTCGCGCTTCGCGTCGCGCGCGGCATACCAGTCGCGCAGCCCGCTGGCGTCACGCCCCTGCCGCACCAGCGCCGCCATGACCCGCATTGGCCCGTCCACGTGGGTGAAGAACTGCTTGTAGCCGGCGCACGGGTAGTGCAGCCCGGGCTCGCCGTCGGGGGTCACCGCGAAGCGGTCCTTGGGGCAGCCGCCGTTGCACGCGAAGCGCACTCCTCAGGAGCGGCAGTACTGCGGCAGCGACTCCAGCTTCGCCCGGCGGAACGCCCGCTGCTGCGGCAGGTCGACCGACTCGAGCAGTGTGGGCCCTCGGCGATGATGCCGAGGAGGTACCCCGGCTCGACGTAGTGGTCGCACGAGTAGAGGTCGCCGTTGTGCTCCAGCGCCACGGCATCCCCACAGGTGCGGGGGGTGGACGCACAGCCCGACCTGGTCCATGCCCATCCAGTGCGCCAGCGATGTGTCGAACATCGACACGAAGACGTCACCGACGTCGTGGCGGGCCACTCCTCGAAGACCTCGACGAGGAAGCGCCCCCACTGCTGCGCCGACACGGTCCGGTCGGTGACCCGGTCTCCCTCCTTGCGGTACAGCGGTCGGTTCCCGACACGGGTACCCCGCCCCGCCTCGGCGAGCGGCAGCAGCTCCGGGGTCACCCGCTCGACGATGGGGATCAGCTGCACGAACGTGGCTCCGAGGTCGTCGCGCAGGAACCGGTACACCTCCAGCCCGGAGTGGCCGTTGGCCGAGTTGACCGTCGTCAGGGCGTTCCAGTCGACCCCGTGCCGGCGCAGGGCGTCCAGCCCTCGCATCGCCCGGTCGAACGTCGGCTTGCCGCCCTTGTCGACCCGAAGGCGTCGTGCATGGCGCGCGGCCCGTCGACCGACACCCCGATGAGGAAGTCGTACTCCTTGAGGAACGCGGCCCACTCGTCGGACAGCAGCGTGGCGTTGGTCTGGATGGTGTTGAGCACCCGCTGGCCGGGTGCCGCGAACCGCGCCTCGAGCTCGAGCGTGCGCCGGAAGAAGTCCAGCCCATCATGGTCGGCTCGCCGCCTTGGAATGCCACGACCACCTCGTCCGCCCCGCGCTGGGCACCGAGCACCGGGGCGATGTACGCCTCGTGTACCTCGGGCGGCATCCGGAACCCGCTGCCGGGGTACAGCTCGTCCTTGGAGAGGAAGAAGCAGTACTCGCAGTCGAGGTTGCAGGTCGCCCCGGTGGGCTTGGACATGACGTGGAACGCGCGGGGAGTCGTCGGGCGGGTGCCCTGCCCCGGGTCGTGCCCACCGGAACTCACCGGTGCCACCGGCGCCCCCTCCGCGTGTCCATCACCATGCCTCCTGGCCCCACGGTGCCGTGTTCGCCACCTTTGTTGCTGGAGCGCCCTCAGGCGCGCACGACGCCGGACGTGCCCGGCTCCGTGCTCCTCATCCTGCCCCGACCAGCGGGTCGCGGCATCACCTTCCGGAGATGAGGCGACGTCGCCTCGGACTCGCCGAACATGCCCGGCTCGACGAAACCGGCGGCCGCCTGCCGCGGCACGTATCTCGCCCCTCCGGGGTGAGACGCCGGCGGAGGGGGTGCGGTCGACTGGAGTGGACGCGGACAGCCCCGACAACCACGGTGGCGACCCTCGGGTCGTGCCGTCCGAGAGATGGAGGAAGCGATGGTGGCGTCACCCGACGTCCTGGGGAGTGTCGACTGGATCGTGGTCGAGTTCCCCGGGAGCAAGTTCAACGGCGAGGTGGCTCCGGCGATCCTGGACCTGGTCGACAAGGGACTGGTCAGGGTGCTGGACCTGCTGATCATCAAGAAGGACGACGAGGGTGAGTTCGAGGTCTTTGAGGCGACCGACCTCGAGGACACCGAGCTCGGCGAGCTGCGCCGTCACGAGGCCGATCTGGCGATGGTGCTCAGCGAACAGGACATCACCGACCTCGCCGTGACGATCGAGCGCGGTAGCTCTGCCGCGGTGCTGGTCTGGGAGAACCTGTGGGCCGCTCCGGTCGGCGCCGCCATCCGCCACGCCGGCGGCCAGCTGGTCGCCAGCGGGCGAATCCCCACCCAGGCCATCCTGGCCGTCATGGAGGCCGACCTCGAGTCCGAGTCGGCAGAGCAGCTCACGGAAGGAGACTGACATGCCCATGGCCCGCAGGCGCATGCGCCGAACTGCAGCAGTGGTCGGGGGCGCGGCAGTGGTCGCCCACGGCGTGAACCGCCGTGGTGACCGCCGCGAGGACCGGCGCGACGACCGCCGCGACCGCAGAGGCCGCTGACCCGAGGAGCCGGGGCTGCCTCGCACGCGAGGCGGCCCCGGCTCGCCGTTCCCCTCCGTGCTGACGGCGTGCCTCGGGCTGGGCAACGCCAGACTCGGCCAGGATCCACGCGAAGCGCCTCGATGGCTGCCCGGTTGGTGCCGAACGCGGTGGTGCCCTCGTCGAGGCCGTAGTGGCTGAGCAGGGCCGCCACGCCGGGGCGCACACGGCTGAAGTGCAGCTGCACCGACTGGCTTTCCAACCAGTTTCGGCTCTCGGTGAAGCCTTCGGCGCCCGTGATGTCGATGTCGGTCACGCCCTCCATGTCGAGGACGAGGTGCTTCAGAGCGGCACCCTCTCCGGGCGCCGGATGCGCCCGGGCTGTCTCGACCGCCGCGTGGATCGCGCTGTCGAGCTGGCCGACGTTGGCGAAGAAGATCGGCGCCGCGAACCGCATCACGACGACACCGGGGGCGGCCATGGTCACCCCGGGCGGCACGGGCAGCAGCGCGTGGTAGGCATCCGTGTCGGCGCTGAGCACGTCGACGGCGGGTGCCGCGGCCCGAGCGGCGAGGTTGACCAGGGCGAGCACGAAGGCGATGAAGATGCCCGGGATCGGCCCCAGCAGCAGGGCACCGAGGAAGCAGGCCGCGGCCACGGCGAACTCCGCGTGGTTGAGCCCCCACAGTGCGTGCAGCTCGGGGATGCCGAGCAGGGGGTAGACGGCCACCGCCACGACCGCACCGATCGCTGGGGAGGGGATGTCCTCGAGCACCGCGGTACCGAACATGAGGAGCAGCAGGGTGATGGCGGCGGCCACGATGCTGGGCAGCTGGGTGCGCGAACCGGCCTGGTCCATGGCGGCAGTTCGTGACGTCGAGGAACCCAGCGCGAACCCGCCGGTGAAGCCCGACGCGATGTTGCCGACACCGAAGGCGGCGAGGTCGCGGTCGGGGTTAGTCGGGTATCCGTTCTTCGCGGCGTAGCTTCGAGCGACGAGCAGGCCTTCGGCGACGGTCACCATCGTCAGGGCCAGGGCCGAGGGGACGAGTGACATCCACTGCTTGAGATCCAGGGCCGGCAGCGTGAGCTGTGGCGGGCCCGCCTGGACCTTCCCGAGTACGGCGACGCCCCGGGCCGCCAGGTCGGCCCCGACCACCGCCATGGTGGCGAGCACCATGACGACCAGTGCCCACGGCACCGAGCTGTTGAGCCGCCGACCGACGAGCAGGATGGCGACGGACGTGGCGGAGATGACGAGCGAGATCCAGTTCAGCGTGTCCAGACCCGTCACCAACTGCCAGACCTTGTCGACGAACTCGCCACCGCTGTCGATCTTGATGCCCAGCATCTTCGCGACCTGGCTGACCAGGATGTCGAGTGCCAGCCCCCCGACGAAGCCGACCAGGATCGGCTTGGAGAGGAAGTTGGCCAGGAAGCCCAGCTTGAGCACGCTGCAGGCAAGGAACATCAGACCGCTGATGACGGCTTGCGCCAACGCCATGCTCACGTAGTCCTCGCTGCCGGCGACGGCCAGGCCGCCCACGGAGGACGCCACCAGGGCGGCCGCCGCGGCATCCGGGGACGCGACCACCTGCTTCGAGGACGTCGTGAGGGCATACAGGATCGACGGCACGACGAGCGCGTAGAGCCCGGCCGTCGCCGGCAGCCCGGCGATCTGCGCGTAGCCGATGTTGAGGGGGATCGCGATCGCGACCAGCGTCACTCCGGACAGCGCTTCGAGGCCGATGTTCTCCCTCGTCAGTCCGGGCACCATCGTGCGCACGGCAGGACCTCCTCAACTCCGGGCCGCGTGCCGGTCAGCCGGCGCACGGACGCCTCGCTGCCTGTTCTATCGGGCAGCCACTCGCGCCGGACCACCCTGAAGAGGTGACCTTTGACGGCGGGGCGCCCGCTCGTCACTCCGCGAGGTGTCCGTGACCGATGAAGAGGATGCACGCGCCGCAGCGGTCGGGCAGGTTCCCCGTGGTGCCCTCGATCTCGTACTGGATGCCCGAACCGCTGATCCTGGGTGAGCGCAGCAGCAGGTGGGGGTCGGGGAACCGCTGTGCAGCCGGGTCGGCCTGCCCGAGGAGCGCAGGCAGTGCAGCCTCGCCGAGGCCGCTGCGCGGGTCCCACCACAGATCCAGGAAGGTGCCGGTGGATAGGTGGCCGACCCGACGGGACAGATCCTCCATCAACCAGATGGTGGTCGGTGCGAGGTCCTGGACGATGAGCCGGTGATGTGCCTTCACGCAGGATGCAGCCACCTGGATGAACAGCACGTGGGTGAGCGCAGCATCGGCCAGGACACGCAGCTCCTCACTTCCCGGCACGGTTCTGGATCCCATGGCACGACCTCACAGTGATGGTGGACGCCTTGCCTCCAGCCCACCAGAGGCCCCAGGCCCCCACATCACCCCAGCGGGGCGAGGTCGGGCGTTCAGCCGTATGCGGGCGCCTCGAGGAGTCCTAGTTCCTGAGCCCGCTCCACCACTTCTGCCCGCGAGGACACGCCGAGCTTGCGGTGGATCGACGCCACGTGCGTCTTCACGGTGTTCTGGGTCACGAAGAGGTGCTCGGCGATCTGCGGCAGCTGCAGATGACTCGGGAGGAACTGCAGCACCCGCATCTCTGCGGCGGTCAGAGCCGGCGAGTACACGCCGTCGACGCGCAGGCGGGCGAGCGCGGCCTCAGCGTCCTCCAGGAGGTCCTGCGCCAGGGTGGCGCTCAGGTCTGCGGTCATTCGGGCCCTGGCCTCCACGATGAGCTGCGCGGCCAGGCTGCGGTCGCCCAGTGCAGTGGCCGCGCGGGCCTGGATCAGCCGGCCGCACACCTCGAACCAGGGCGCGACGTCGCCCAAGCGGACCGTCAGCCGGCGGGCCGCTGCCAGCGTGGAGGGGGCCTCCGGGTCGCGGCGCAGGGCCTGGACCAGCGCCTGGGCCGTGATGCAGTGCGCGGAGCTGGCGAGGCGTTCGAGACGGTGGTCGAGGATGACCTCGCGCGCGAGGAGGATCAGGCGCTGTCCCGTGGCATGGTCACCGCCTGCCAGGGCGAGCACACCGCGCCACGAGAGGGAGTCGGCTCGGATGAGCGGCACGTCCAGAACCCGGGCGAGGCGCTCGGCCTCGACGAGGCACTGGGCTCCCTCGTCCGCTCTGCGCTTCAGGGTCAGTACGACACCCCGGACGAACATGGCAGCGGCGCGGAAGCCCTCCTCGGGTGGCAGTCCCCGAGCGGACGCCTCGCACAGGGCAAGTGACTCGTCGAGGCCGACCCGGCCCACCAGAGCCACGAGGAAGGCCAGCGCGGCCGCATAGGGCGATTCGCCGGCTCGTCGCTCCCATCCCGCGCCGGCATGACGTTCGCAGTGCAGGATCCACCGGTCCATGCGGTCGGTCTCGGCGTTCTGGAAGGCGAGCCAGGCCGCGGACAGGCTCAGCCACGGGTCGTGCGCGGCCTGCTCGTCGGTCAGGTCTCGCAGCCAGAAGGCCAAGCGGTCGGTCTCACCGCGGCCGAGGCACCTCATGGTCCCGGACCAGACCAGGCGCCCCGTTAGCGCGATGTCGTGGGCACTCTTCGCGTGCCGGACGGCCAAATCGAGGTCACCGGCGTCCGCGAACCACGCGCAGGCACGCCGGTTCAGGTCCGTCACCTCGGTCGGGGAGCTGCGGGACAGCTCGAGCCTCAGGGACTCACCGAGCAGGTGGTGGTAGCGCACCCGCGAGCCGGGAGGGTCGAGCGGGATGACCAGCTGCAGCTGCTCGAGCAGCCGGGCGATGGCTCCGGCGGAGTCGTTACGCCGCAGGACGGCGTCACAGAGCTCGGGGGTCAGCTCCTCCAGGACCGACGTGCGGAGCAGGAAGCTGCGAAGGTCGGGGTCCAACGGGGGAAGGATCTCGGTGCTGAGGTAGTCCGCGATGGCGCGAAGGGGGTACGTGGCCCGTGTCGAGGGGGCCGAGGGAGTGGACCGCGCACCGGATGACATGGCCAACGCGGTCAGGTAGATAGCGACGGCCCACCCCTCGGTGGCGCGCACGACCTCTTCCACGTCCTCGGCCGAGAACGACACCCCCTGCCGGTGCAGCAGCTCGGTGGCCTCCGTGACGTCGAACCGGAGGTCGCTCTCGGAGATCTCCAGCAGCCTTCCCTCGGCTCGCACCCGCGCAAGCCAGGCAGGGGTCGGGTCCCGGCTGAGCAGGATGACCCGGCACTCCGGGGGGATCGTGCGGCACAGGACGCGGATGACCTCCCGGCTCGCGGAGTGCCGGAGGAGATGGACGTCGTCGATCACCACGGTGTACGGCCGGGTTCGGGACCGGAGCAGTCGGGCAAGGGCCGGCAGGACGACGCTCGAGAATCCCGGCTCGGCAGCGCCGATGCTCGAGTGCAGGATCGGCGCCCGGGGACCTACGGTCTCGAGGAGGTCGACGAGTGCTCGGGTCAGGGCAGCCGGCTCGTCGAGACGCACGCTGATGGGCAGCTCGAGCCGCGCTCGTCCGTCGGTCTCGTGGAGCTGCCGGGCGAGGATGGACTTTCCGGCGCCCCCGGGGCCGCTGACCGTCACGACGGGGGCGGGGCGATCGCTCGTGAAGCGGTCGACCACCTCGAGCAAGCGGGTACGCGTGATCCAGCCGGCCCCCTCGGCTGCAGGCGTCACGGCGGCACCCGGCACGAAGGCGTCGTCAGGGGTGGTCACGACGGTCCTCCGCCGCCTGGACCCCCGGCCATTGCGGCATCTCGACGTCGGGGCGCTTGGGTCCGGTTCTCATCCACGGTTCTCGTCTGCTCTGGGGCGTGCCCGGTTCGGGCTCTGCCAAGAGCATTCCACGGGGACCAGCGGACCGGGACCCCTCAATGGCACGGCTCACTCGCCGGAGGGTGCTTCGGGGTCGACCCACGATGCCGCGAGCAGCTCCGGCGAGCGCCTTCTCGGCCCGCTGCGCGCTGATCCGGACCCGGCGATGGCCGGCTTAGCCGGCGGCCCCGTGAGCGATGGCGGCTCGCGCGGTTGCCTCGTGCAGCGACACCTCCGTGTCATGGGAGCCCGGCGCGAGGTCGAAGACGACGTTGCGCACCGTACCGGTGAAGGCGTAGGGAGCACGGTCCTCGTAGTCGAGGTCGACGACGCCGCCGTTATCCCGCGAGATGTCCATGCCTGCGTAGGTGGTGAACAGCAGCGCGATGCTGTGGGGCAGCGGCCCCTCACCGATCTGCCGGTCGTCGGCCCACAAGGTGACGTGCCCGCCGGTGCCGGGCGTGGCCTCGTCGGCCTCGAACAGCATCTTCAGGGTGACGTCACCGGTGGGGATCGGTTCGGTCGAGGTCTGGCGGTAGGTGTCGATGCCCAGGAACTGGTAGGTGTGGTTGAGCAGCCCGTTCTCGTCCACCCACAGCGCGAAGCCACCGATGAAGTCCGCGAAGGCCACGAGCACCCCTTGGGCACCGCCCTCCGGGACGTGGACGTCGGCCTCGATGGCGTAGGAGCGGCCGTAGATGCGGGGGATCATCGTCGTCTGGATGTTCTGAACGTCACCGGCGAAGGTGAACCGGGTCTGCGTCGGCATCGGCGGCAGGATCCCGAAGAAGGCTGCGAAGCCGCCGAGCAGAGGCAGCACGCGGTGACGCTCGGCTTCCGACCAGAAGAGCTCCACCAGCTCGGCCAGCTTCTCCGGGTTGTCCGCGGCGAGGTCGTGGGCCTGGGAGAAGTCGTCGGGCAGGTAGTACAGCTCCCACACGTCGTCCTGCGGGTTCCACTCACCGCCGGGCCCGAACCGGGCGAGGGTCGGCGGGGAGAAGTCCCACGGCAGCTTGTCGAGCTTCGTGCAGGCCCACCAGCCGTCCTTGTAGATGGCGCGGCTGCCGTACATCTCGAAGTACTGCACAGTGTGCTGCTCGGCGGCGTCGGGGGCGTCGAAGGTGTAGGCGAAGCTGGTGCCGTCCATCGGCTCCTGCTCGATGCCGTCGACGACGCTGGGCTCCGGGAAGCCGATGACCTCCAGGATGGTCGGGACGACGTCGATGCAGTGGGTGAACTGACTGCGCAGGTCGCCGCCCGCGGCGATCTTGCGGGGCCAGGAGACAACCATCGGGTCGCGGGTGCCACCGAGGTGGGAGGCCATCTGCTTCCCCCACTGGAACGGGGTGTTGTTCGCGTGCGCCCAGGCGGCGGCGAAGTGCGGTGCGGTGTGGAAGCCGCCGAGCTCGGCGATGCCGCCGTACTTGTCGATCAGCGCCAGCTGTTCCTCGGCGTCGAGGACGACGCCGTTGAAGAAGGTGGTCTCGTTGAACGACCCGGTGGTGGTGCCCTCCATCGACGCGCCGTTGTCGCCCCAGATGTAGATGACCAGCGTGTTGTCGAGCTCGCCCATCTCCTCGATGGCGTCGAGCAGGCGACCCACGTTCCAGTCGGCGTTCTCCGAGAATCCGGCGAACACCTCCATCTGGCGGGCATAGAGCCGGCGTTCGGCCTCGGAGAGGCTGTCCCACGCGGGGAAGGCGTCCGGGCGCGGGGTGAGCTCGGTGTCCGGTGGGACGATGCCGAGCTTCTTCTGCCGCTCGCGGGTCCGTTCACGGTAGGCGTCCCAGCCGTCGTCGAACTGGCCCTTGTACTTGTCGGCCCACTCCTGGGCGACGTGGTGCGGTGCGTGGGTGGCGCCGGTCGAGTAGTAGACGAACCACGGCTTGTCGGCGTCTTGTGCTCGCACGGCGTGCAGCCACTCGACGGTCTTGTCGGTGATGTCGTCGGGGAAGTAGTAGAGCTTGCCATCCTCGCCCTCGGGAACGCCGAGGGTGGAGTTGTCCTGCGTGATGATTGGGTCGTACTGGCCCGCCGCTCCGGTCAGGAACCCCCACCAGTGGTCGAAGCCCCAGCCGGTGGGCCAGTGGTCGAATGACCCGGCCGCGCCCATGTCGCGTCCGGGGGTCATGTGCCACTTGCCGAACCCGCCGGTGATGTAGCCGTTCTCCCGCAAGATCCGGGGGAGGGCGGTGCAGGCCCGGGGGCGGATGCCGGTGTAGCCGGGGAACGGACCGGGGAACTCGGCGATGCCGCCCATACCGACGCGGTGGTGGTTGCGACCGGTCAGCAGGGCCGCGCGGGTCGGTGAGCAGACCGCGGTGACGTGGAAGCTGTTGTACGTGAGGCCCTGCTGCTGGACGCGGGTGAGGTTCGGGGTGCGGATGCCGCCGCCGAAGGTGTCGGGGCCGCCGAAGCCGGCGTCGTCGATGAGGACGATGAGCACGTTCGGTGCGTCCTCGGGGGCTTTCGGGCCCGCGACGATGCTCCAGTCGCCGACCGACTCGTCGATGGTGTGACCGGCCACGCCACTGAACTGCCGGTCCCGGAGAGGGAGCACGGAGCGGTCGGGTGAGAACTTGCCCATGGCCTCGGCCAGCTTCACCCTGAGCTCGTCGATGCCCCTTTCGTCGCTCTCGACGACGGACTTCAGCGGGGCACCGGGCAGGGCCCGCTCAACCGCCAGCCGGGCGTCGGCCGGGAAGACGCCGATGATGACGGCCGTGCCGGCCTTCAGGGCGGTCCCGACCTGCTCCTGGACCGCCGCGGTCAGCTTGTTGCCCGCGAAGTGGCCCACCACAGCGCCCGCAGCCGCACCCACCGCGACGGCCCCGAGCATCGGTGGAGAGAACATCCCGATGAGCACACCCGCTCCGCCGCCCCACGCTGCGCCGCGCCGACCCAGGTGGTTGCCGGTATCCATCAGCCGGGGCTCACCGTCGGCGTCCTTGCCGACGAGGATCATTCCCTGGCTGCTCAGCTCCTTCGCCTCGACCTTCGACGCCAGCGATCGGAACTCCGCCTCGGCCACCTCGACGTCCGGATAGCCGGCCACGATCAGCATCTCGGTGTCACTCATGCTGTACTCCTATCGGGTCCCGGCCCCATGCCGGGACAGCCATCGGTGCGGTCTTCACCGCGGTGGTTCAGGTCGGCACGGGTTCGATCCCTTGCGTCTGCCTCCGGGAAGGTCAGCGAGCGCGTGAGCGGGGTGGACACGAGTGCCACGATTCGAGCATCTCCACCTCCTCCGGACGGGTCATCACCCTGACCGGGTGAGGAGGTTGCCGCGCCGAGGCTCCGTGGCCCGCACCTGACCGGACCCGGTCCAGTGCCCGGGGGACGGGACGCTGTGACACGAACCACCGGCCGCCGCGCCTTCCCTGTCGCGCTGGCGATCGACTCGCATCTCCCCTTTCGTGGGTGAGGCGCGCGTTAGCGGGCACCTGCTCATCCCCCAGGGCCTTGCGCGCGCACGGGTTCCGTGTCACACCGCGGGGGCTAGGCGTGCAGCTCAGCCAGGGGTCAGTGGGTTATCGCGGTCTGCTGGTAGAGAACCAAACGGGCTTCGCCCTCGACCATTCGGTAGACGCTGGTCATCAGCGCGATGAACGGCTGATCGTCCCCTTGACGTACCGCGCTGGCTCGATAGACGACGGCCGCAGCATCGTCATTGATCGGCACGAGACTCTCTTGGGACAGTTCATACGACGTCCACGGCGGCGAGTCGTTGAGCGTGCTCGCGATCGTCTCGCGGTCGAGGATCATGCCGTTGACGAGGATCATCACCGCCTCCGGCATCATCAACCGGCCATAGAAATCCCCGCCAACCGAACGACAGAGAGCGTCCCAACCCTGGTGCTCAAGCTCCATGAGCCGCGTCAGATTCGTTCCATTCATGCTTCTCAAGGGTATGGGTTCTCGGGCAGACCACTCCCACCGCCGCCGGTCACAACACGTGATCGAACTGCCGGCACGAACTGTCCACGAGGGTGCGGCACTCCGCCGGTTGTTCGGCGTTGTCGGTCGCCTGTTGTTTGTGGCGACAGCGTTCGGCTGAAGCCATACGCTGATTCGATGCTGGATCTCGATGCTCTCGACGTTGAAGAGATCGCAACCGCCTTGGCCGACCAAACCGACTACGAGCACCGATGGCTGATCGACCCAAGGACCGGTGAGATCGTGTTCTGGACCAGCGACACCGGCATCGACGGTGAGCACCCGGTCGACCTTGACGATCTCGACCTGATCCTCATCGACCCCCTCCCTCCGTACGTCTGGTACCAGGACATGGTCGACTTCGCCGACGGCATCAGCGACCGCGCTGCCGGCCAGCGCCTGCACCGATCGCTGCAGGGCAAGGGCGCCTTCCGGCGCTTCAAGAATGAGCTCTACCAGCGCCATCCCGATCTGATCTCCGTCTGGCATGCCTTCAGGGATGCCCGGGCACGGGTCCGTGCCGTGAACTGGCTGGCCGAGGAGGGACTGATCGACGAAGACGCCGTTGGACAGTTCGAGCGGGTGAATCCTGGCCCCGACCTGCCGTAACACAATCTACGTCCGCACGTCGCGCCCGCCGAGGACTCGCGTCTCATCGCCGCCAGTCGGCGCGTGACGAACTCGGCGCCATGACAGCCCAAGGGCTTTCTGACGCTCCTCGAGCAGATGTGTGTTCTGCTGGACGAACCAACGACGACCCAACCGCAGGAGGTGCGTGATGACGCCCGAGGACATCCTGACCCGAGTAGGTGACCAGCTCGGCATCCGCCGGGTGTTCGGTGAACCGATCGACCGCGACGGAGTCACCCTCGTCCCGGTCGCCGTGTCGATCGGCGGCGGAGGCGGAGGCAACGGTCCCGAGGACCAGGGCAGCGGCGGAGGCTTCGGCGGCATGGTCCGGGGCATCGGCGCCTACTCCATCAGCAAAGGCCAGGTCCGCTTTGTCCCCGCCGTGGACACCACGGCCCTGGCGGCGCTGTTCGTCCTCGCCGTCGGCGTCGTTGTCCGCGTGAGACGACGGCGGGCGGCCTGACCAGGCGCGACTTCAGCCGCTTGGGTCAGTGGGGCGGTTGCACTTCGCCGTGCGCCCTATCGGCGCGAGCGGATGCACTTCTGCCGAGCAGGAGCGACGTCCCCTGGGCTTCCTATCGACAGCTTGTTGCCCGCGGCTACGGACGCTGGTTCGGCCAGCCGCCGTACGGAACGGTGAGGATCTCGAGGATGTGACTGTCCGGGTCCAGCCAGTACAGCCCGCGGCCTCCGTCGTTGGTGTTCGTCTGCTGCGGTCGACGCCGCTCGGGGTCGGCCCAGTAGGGGATGTCGCGGGCCAGGATTCGCGCGTGGATCTGGTCGAACTCGTTCTCGTCGACAAGGAAGGCGTAGTGCTGCGGGTGCACCGTCCCCTCCTCGAGGAAGTCCAGCGAGACGTCGTTCGCCACCTGGACCACGGAGAACGGTCCGAAGCTCGTCGGGGCGGGTAGTCCCAGGATCTCGGACAAGAACAATGCCGAGGCCTGCTTGTGGCGGCAGTACACAATCGTGTGGTTGAGCCTCACCGGCATCCGAACCTCCTGTCGGATCATGCAGCGAAGCGGTGGCGGTTCTCCGCACACCGGGTCATCGCGCCGTTTGTCGGAGAGCGTCGGCCGCGTGCCCTGAGGTGCGCTCACCAATCTAGACCGTCGGGTACGAGGGCGTCCGCCTCGTGCGCGTCGACGCGGGCAGAAGGGGCGCGCCAGGTCCCCGTCGCGGAGCGGCTATCGCGTCATTTCGCCGCCTTGGCCCGGTGCGCGATCTGGTCCTCTCGCTCCGGGATCGTCGCGGCGATCCCGCGGGCGCGCAGCCGGCCCGGTTCGCCTTGGACGGGTAGCCCTTGGGCTTTGCCTTCCTGTGGCGTCCGGGTCAGTACATCGCCGGCGCTGTACCGGCTGTGCTGTCGATCGCACTGCCTCACGAGCTTGTCTCTGAGCGCATCAAGGAGATCGCTCATCCGGCACTCAATGTGTGGATGCACCACGTCGAACTCGCACGGGTCGCTGACGTCGACGATGAGCTCGCAGGTTGGCTCGCCGAGGCCTACGCCAAGGCCGCGTGGCACACACCGAGGACTTCTGACCTCGCCTACACAGAGATTGGCCCTTCCGCGGCAGTTGGGCCAGGCTCACGCCAGCGGAGCTTATTGGGCGCTCAAGAGTGATGCCGTCAAGGCATCACTCCCTAGGACGGACGCGGCGGCCGTCGTCAAGCCTTGTCGGCAGACTGCCTCCGAGCGATTGCCAGTGCTCCGCCAACTCGGGGAGAGGCGACGTGGCTAGCAGGTCGTCGCGCCATTGGTCCCGGTCTCGCGCCGACTGCTCCATGCTCTCGTCCAGCTGGCTTTCAGGGTCGACGCGAGATGCCGTCCATCCCGGCACGAGCTGTCCCATGACATCGTCGTTTGCGGCCACCACGCCCTGATGAGCCGTGAATGCGGCGCCCTTCCGGCGTATCTCGTCTCCACCCTCCAGGGCGACAAGATCGTCGAGGTAGACGAGCAAGCCTTCGGTACACCTGGCCCCATGGGAGAGCGCGACTCGAAGCACGTCGTCATCCATCACACGAGTGGATGCTTCCCAACCCAGACGATCGACGGCTAGTGCGGGGTTCTCCCGCAGTCGCTTCAGCAGCATGAGTGAAGGGATGTCGACAACTTGCATGGGGCGGGATGGCTGCAAAAGATAGTACATTTCTTTGACGTTACATGCAGGCGGTCCATAGAGCGAATGGCACCCATACGGAGTCAGTGGACGACCGGTGTAGTCACAGCCACCCTCCTGAGCGATGATCTACGTACGGGCGCGAATCCCCGCAGGCAACCCGCTGCAGTTCCTCGTGGCTGACCGATACCTCGTCGCCCATGGGCCCTCCTGACCGAGCGCACCGTCCTCGTCCATAGGACCATCCTTCGAGCCTGTCGCCAAGGCCCGCTTGGTGTTGGCCGATCACGTCGTCGGGGCCCACAAGTCGACCGGACCCCCGCCCATCCCGAGCCAGGACACTCCGCCGCGAGCCGGGCTGCCTGCAGGCGATGCGATCACAGCTGGAGGTGCAGGCGTAACGCTTCGTCCACCAGCGCCATCAAAGGCGCCGGCACGCGGCCGAGAGCAGGCCCGAGCCTCTCCACGGAGACGGAGCGGATCTGTTCGGCCTGAGCTTTTGAGTCCACCCGCAACCCCGTCTCCTCGGCGGGCAGGGCGACCTGGAACGGGTAGACGTGGGTCAGGTTGCTGGTCACCGGCACGATGGTGACGGCTCCCCGGCCGAGCCGAGCAGCGGTGGCATTGGCGCGGTCGTTGCTGACGACCACGGCTGGCCGGCGCTTGTTCGCCTCGCCGTGACCGGCCGGGTCGAGATCGACCAGCCGGATCTCACCGCGAAGCATCGGGCAGCCCGTCCGCTGTGGTCTCCTCCCACGAGGCCGCGTCACCGGAGGCCTCCCACTCGTCCCAGGCTGCGGTGTAGGCGTCGTCGAGCTCGGGGTTGCTCAGCAGTCGGATGGCACGCTGGATCGCCGCGGACCGGCTGGTGATACCGGCAGCGTGGGCGTAACGGTCCAGAGCGGCGACGTCCTCATCTGGGAGGCTGATGCTGAGTTTCACCTCTCTATCCTACCTCGGTAGCACCACTCTGCTACCCGTTCGTGTCCGGCGCTGCGAATGCGCGGCGCTTCGCCGCGTGGGTTGCGCACGTGGCCGTGTTCTTCCCGCGATCCTGCTCGTCGACCATGAGGTGCTCGAGAACTGCGACCCCGGGCTCGGGGGAGCATGCGGCAACGGCCCTCGTCGCCGATGGGGTCTGCGCTCGTGGGGCGAGCGTCGTCCTCAGAGCGGCCCGGTCGGTGGCGGACTCGATGTCACCGCCCACTTTCGGGGAGACTGTCCCTGTGGCCGAAGGCAGAGCGGCAGAGATCGCCGTGAACCGGGAGGTCTGGGCGATCGTGAACGAGCGCTTCACAAACGGGGCGGCCGAAGGCATGTGGGTCATGCCGGAAGTGGTGTGGGGCCTCTTCGCCACGCCCGAAAGGGAACTCGGCGTCCTCGGCGACGTCGAGGGTATGGACGTCCTGGAGCTTGCCTGCGGGACTGCGTACTTTTCCGCCTGGCTCGCGCGCGCAGGCGCCCGTCCGGTCGGCCTGGACTTCTCCGGTGAGCAACTCGCAACGGTGCGGCACCTCCAAGCCCGGCTCGGTCCCGACTTCCCGCTGGTCCACGCGGATGCCGAGCAGGTCCCGTTGGCCAGTGGGCTCTTCGACCTCGTGGTGAGCGAGCACGGTGTGGCTGCCTGGTGCGAGCCTGAACGCTGGTTGCCCGAGGCCGCCAGGCTTTTGCGGCCGGGCGGCCGGTTGGTCTTCTTGACGAACAGCAATCTCTCTGCGCTGTGTGTCCCGGCCGATGGCGGGGTTGCTGGAGATCGGCTGCTTCGCGGCCAGCGGGAGACCCGCCGAGTGCAATGGCCAGGCGGCGGCATCGAGTTCCATCCCTCACACGGTGACTGGGTGCGGCACCTGCGAAGTGCTGGTTTCATCATCGAGGCGATGCACGAGATCTACGCACCAGACGATGGCATCGACCACCCGTTCTACGAGATCGCGTCCCGGGAGTGGGCGAACAGGTGGCCGGCCGAGGAGCTGTGGGTAGCGGTCCGCCCCTAACTGAGCCGACCCCAGCCGCTACGCAGGCCGTCATTCAACGCGCGCCCTACGGCTGCCGAGTCGACTCGCACCGTCGAGGCCGGGCACGATCAGAGTGGGTTGATTCGGCCCTCGCATGCTCGAGCTACGAGGTCGTTGCGGTTGGCAGGTGCCGGTCCTGCCGAGCATGTTCGAAATGTCTGAGTTGACTGTCTTCTGGCTGAGGAAGAGCTCGTCGGCTCGTCTAGACCGTCGACCCCGGCCAGGTCACACCGATAGGTAGCACCCGAGCCACTCACTCCTGGTCCGAGAAAGCCTCGACCTTGCGCCGCTCTCCGGAGACGATGATGAGATCCCCTTCGTTGACGACCGAGGTGGGCGTCGCATACGAGAAGTCCCTCCCTTCGCTCTTGATCCCGACGATGGTCACCCCCCAACGCTGTCTGACACCGGCCTCGGCGAGCGTGCGCCCGAGGATGTCGCGGGGCGGCTTGGTCTTGACGATGGCGTAGCCGTCGTCGAACTCGATGTAGTCGAGCATTCGGCCCCGGACCAGGTGAGCGACGCGTTTTCCCATCTGATGTTCCGGACGCACTATGTGCGCGACCCCGACCTGCGAGAGGATCTCGCCCTGCGAGGTCGTGATCGCCTTGGCCCAGATGTCGGCGACCCCGAGCTTGCGCAGGACGAACGCCGTGAGCACGCTCGCCTCGAGATTGTGCCCGATGGCGATGACGGCCTTGCTGAACTCCCCGACACCGAGCTGTTCCATCGCCTGGGCGTCCGTGGCGTCCGCCTGGACGATGTGGGTCCACCGCCCGGCAAGGTCCTGGACCCGCTTGAGGTCGTTGTCGATCGCGAGCACTTCGACCCCGTCCCGCTCGAGCTCGTCGGCCAGGGACTTGCCGAACCTGCCGAGACCGATGACGACGACGCCGCCGCCGCGTCCAATCCTCTTAGCCAATGAGGGGCGCTCCTTCCGGGAGGTGGTAGCGACGCGTCCGCTCACGCAGAGCCAGCGCCGAGACCAAGGTGATCGGGCCGAGTCGCCCGAGGAACATCAGGACGACGAGGACCAGCTGCGCCGGGCCGCCGACCTCAGGGGTGATGCCGGTCGACAGCCCGACCGTCGCGAAGGCTGACGTCGTCTCGAACAGCACGTCACGGAAGGGCAGGTCGGTCAGCTCGGTCAGGAGCATCGTCCCACCCATCACTGCGGCCACGCCGAGGAGGGCGACGGTCGTGGCCTGGCGCACGACGCGGTGGTCGATCCGTCGGTCGAACGCGATCACGTCGTCGTCCCCGCGGACCTCGGCGAGGATGACGAAGAACAGGACGATGAACGTCGTCACCTTCAGCCCACCGGCCGTACCAGCCGAGCCGCCGCCGACGAACATGAGCATGATCGTCGCGAGCAGCGTCTCGTCGGTGACCTGACCGTAGTCCCACGCGTTGAAACCGGCCGTGCGCGGCTGGACGGCATGGAACCAGCCGCCGAGAACCCGCTCGACCGGTGTCAGCGTGCCGAGCGTGCCCGGATTCGTCCACTCGGTGAGCGCGATGAACGCCGTGCCACCGATGAGGAGGACACCGGTCATGACGAGGGTGAGCCGGGTGTGCAGACTCCAGGTCCGCGGTCGCCGGTTGCGCATCAGCTCGACGAGAACGGGGAAGCCGAGACCGCCGATGACCACCGCTATGGAGATCGGCATGAGGATGAAGCCGTCCGTGAGGAACCCCATCAGGTTGTCGCTGAAGAGTGCGAAACCCGCGTTGTTGAACGACGAGACGGCGTGGAAGACCCCGTGCCAGAGAGCGGTCGGCCAGGTGTCGTCGTACATGTCGCGGAACCGCAGCGTCAGGAGCAACGCCACTGTGCCCTCGACGGCGACCGTGATCAGGAAGACGCCCTTGAGGACGCGTCGCACGTCCCCAGGGCCGACGCTGCGCGTCTCCGCCGCGGCCGTGAGGCGCGTCCGCAGCCCCATCCGCCGCGACAGGAACAGCCCGATCAGCGACGCCATGGTCATGATCCCGAATCCACCCACCTGGATGAGGCCGAGAATGACGGCCTGGCCGGTCGGGCTCCAGTAGGTCGCCGTGTCGACGGTGATCAGTCCCGTGACACAGACGGCGCTGGTCGCCGTGAAGAGTGCCGTGACGAACGGCGCGCCACCCTCACCAGTGCGCGAGACGGGCAGCATGAGCAGCATGGTGCCGATCAGGTCCGCGATGAGGAACGCGGTGACCAGCACCTGCGCCGGGTGTCGGAAGACGGGTCGCCCGCCGGCCACCAGCGGGCGTCGCGCGAGGAACACCCCGCAAGGATGACAGACCCCGCCGCGGGACCTCGCTCGAGGTATGCGCTGCTCACCTCCAGCGGCGCCCTCGCCCCCGTGCGGCAGGGGTCAGGGACGCTCGCGGGTGGTCCCTCCGATGAGGGTCAGCTCACTCGTCGTCCTCGTCCATCACGGCGATGACGAGCCCGAGGGCCTCGGTGATGTTGACGGCGGCGGACATCGTCCGCGCAGTCCCGATGATCGGAGCGACGGCGACGAGGACATTCTGGACATCCTCGATGGTGACGCCCGACTCGACGGCGGGACCGACGTGCGCGACGTACGAGATCGGTCGTGCATCGACGGCGGCGAGCGCGGCGATCCGGACCATCAGCAGTGCGTCGTCGGACAGGTCGCTTCGCTCCAGCGAGGCGGCCGTGAGTGCCGCGATCGTCTCGAGGACGGGGCTGTCTGTCTCAGCGGGCATGGTGCTTCTCCTTCTCTTCGGGGTAGTCCGACGAGCCGGGATTGGCACGTCGGGGTGTGTGGGCGGACTGGGCCGCCGGTGGGTCGAGGATGAGGTCGACGACGAGGGCGGTCCATCCGGACTGATGCATCGCTCCCAGCCCCGCCCCGTCGTCGCCGTGGAAGTACTCGAAGAACAACAGGTTGTCCTTCCACGCAGGGTCCTCCTGGAGTCGCGTGACCCCACCGAACACCGGACGACGGCCGTTGTCGTCGGGCAACCAGATGGCCAGCAGACGATCGGCGAGATCCTGCGCCACCTGCCCGAACGTGAGCCGCCGTCCGGATCCGCTGGGGTACTCCAGCGTGAAGTCCTCGCCCAGGAAGCGGTCGAGGTTGACGAACTGACGGATCGCCAGATAGTTCAGCGGCATCCACACCGGGCCACGCCAGTTGGAGTTGCCGCCGAACATCGCGGTGCTCGACTCGGCCGGCTGGTAGTCGATCGAGGCGCCGGGCACGCCATCGAGCTCGTAGGGCCTGCCCTGATGACGCTTCGACAGGGACCGCAGCCCGTGGGGAGACAGAAACGCGTCCTCGTCGAAGAACTCCTGCAGGGCCAGACCGATCTGGTCCGGATGGAGGACGGAGACGAGGATGCTCTCCCGGCCGTCGACGTCCCGCACCCGACCGTCCAGGGTGCCTCCCTCGCGAGCCCAGTTCTCCCGGAGCCGCGCGAAGCCCTTGCCCAGTCGCGCGATGCCCTCGGCGGTGGGCCGGGGCAGAGCGCTCGCCGGCAGCAGGGGTATGAGGCCGGCGATGGTCCGCACCCGGACCGCGGTCGCCTGTCCGGATGGGAGCACCAGTCGGTCGTAGAAGAATGCGTCGTCCTCGTCGTAGAGCCCCTGTCGCTCCAGGGCCCTGCTGATCTGCAGGAACTGCTCGAGGAACTTGATGGTCATGTCGTCGTAGACGTCGTTCTCCCGCGCGAGCTCGGTCGCGATGAGCAACATCGAGAGGGCGTAGTACGCCATCCAGGCGGTTCCGTCGGCCTGCTCCAGCCGGACACCGTCAGGGAGGTTCGACCGGTCGATGGGGCTGATGTTGTCGAGGCCGAGGAACCCTCCGCCGAAGACGTTGTTGCCGTCGGCGTCCTGGCGGTTGAGCCACCACGTGAAGTTGATGAGCAGCTTCTGGAAAACCCGCTCGAGGAACTCGCGGTCCTGTCCGCCGTCGATCCGGAAGACCCGCAACGCCGCCATGACGTGCACCGGCGGGTTGATGTCGTCGAAGTTCCACTCGTATGCGGGCAGGGCACCGTTGGGATGCTGGAACCACTCGCGGAGCAGCACCAGCATCTGGTACTTCGCGAACGCAGGATCGAGGTGCGCCCAGGCCACGGCATGGAAGCCGAGGTCCCAGGCGGCGAACCACGGATACTCCCAGGGGTCCGGCATCGCGAGGACGTCGAAGGCCTGGAGGTGACGCCACTGGGCGTTGCGGCCGTGACGTCGCGAGGCCGGTGGTGCCGGCTGTCCGGGATCGCCGTCCATCCAGCGGGCGACGTCGTAGGGGGTAGATCTGCTTGCTCCACACGAGCCCGGCACTCGCCTGGCGGAGGACGCGGAGCTGCTCGGGCGTGGTCCCGCTGGGTGCCAGCGCGCCATAGAACTCGTCCGCATCGGCCTCCCGGACCCGGATCACCTCCTCGAAGGCCTCCGCCGCCCACGCCGGGTCGCCGCCGCTTGCGCCGTCGGCGTGACCGTGCATCCGCAGACGCAGCTCGGCGATCTCCCCTGGGCCCAGCGTCAGCCGGTAGCGGAACGCAGCCTTGGTGCCGAAACCCTCGGGGTTCACCGTCGCGGCCCCGGAGACGATGTGGTCGTTGATCCCGTCCTTCGGGTACGGCGTCGTCGCAGGCGCACCGAAGACGCGGGGCATGTTGGTGTCGTTCTCACAGAAGAGGAGCTCCGGCATCGCGCCGTCCGGGCCGGGAGCCGCATCCAGCCGGTAGCCGGCCAACGAGTGGTGCTGACTCACCCGCAGCGAGGCGTCGTCGCCCTCCATCCGCGGTCGTTCGGCACCCGGGTCCCAGGACCACGTGTTCCGGAACCACCACGCCGGCAGCACCTCCAGGGTCGCCTCCTGCGGTCCGTGGTTCTCGACGACGACACGCATGACGAGCTCGGTGGGCGACGCCTTGGCGTACGTGACGTCGACGGACCAGTAGCGGTCCTCGTCGAACACTCCGGTGTCGAGCAGCTCGAGCTCGGGGTCCTGCAGGCCACGACCGTGGTGCACGAGGGCGTCGTAGGGGAACGCCGTCTGGGGATAGTGGTACCGCCAGTGCAGGAGGGCATGGCTCGGCAGCCCTTCGAGGTACCACCAGTACTCCTTGGCATCCTCGCCGTGATTGCCCTCCGGTCCGGCCAGGCCGAACATCCGCTCCTTGAGGATCGGGTCCCGTCCGTTCCACAGGGCCAAGCCGAGGCACAGCTCATGCCTGATGTCCGAGATCCCCGCCATCCCGTCCTCGTTCCACCGGTAGGCACGGGATCGAGCGTGATCGTGCGGGAACGAACGCCAGGCGTCACCGTCGGCGGAGTAGTCCTCGCGCACCGTGCCCCAGGCACGCTCACTGAGATACGGACCCCACTCGTACCACGGGTTGGCGGAGAACAGGTCGGTCTCCGCCCGGCCCGTCGCCTCGGCCAACCGGCGGTGTTCCGCGGTGTCCGGGCCCGTTGCCGCCTGGGTCGCGCCGCTCGCCGGGTCGGACAATGCTCCTCCTGTGCTCGCACCACACGGCCCATGCCGCCTGCGAGTTCAGCATCGGACACAGCCCCTCGGCGCGACTCACCCTTCATGGATGAGATCCGGCCCCGGCGCCCCGGCCGGGGCAAGCGAAGACCCGCCGGCGCGCGGCTCAGAGCGGGGGTTCCGGGCTGACCATCTCGACGATCGAGTGCCGTTCGCGACTGCGCCGCGTCCCGGACGGAGTCGACCGCGGTGCGATCTCGAGCCCGCCGCTCGACTTCTTCGCCGTCGACTTCTTCGCCGTCGCCTTCTTGGCGGTTGCCTTCTTACCGGTTGCCTTCGTGCCGGTCGGCTTCTTCGTGCTCGTCGGCTTGGTGGCAGCAGACTTCTTCGCGGCGGATTCCTTTGCCGCCCTCGTGGTGGTCCCCGACTTCTTCGCGGTGGCGCGCTTGGCCCGCGGCTTCCGGGGTGCCGACACCGGGGCGTCGTGCTCGCCGTCCTCGACCGGTCGGGGTTCGAGCTCTTCGCCCTCGAGGTTGGCGACGTCCACCTCGCCGGGGGTGTGGGCCTGGGTGGCCACTCCGGAGACCGTGGCCGGGCCCTGCGGCCACCGCGCGAGGGTGTCGGCATACATCTGGCGAACGTCGGCGACCCGCTCACGCATCTCGTCGGGATCCCAGGTCGAGACGTCGATCGGCTCCTTGACGACCACCTGGACGGTGCCGGGCTTGATCGTGAACGAGTCCCGCCACATCAGCTCGCCGGCGTTGCGGATGACGATCGGCACGACGGGGACGCCCGCCTGCCGGGCCAGATGGAATGCGCCGGTCTTGAACGGCCCGAGGGTCGGAGTCAAGGACCGGGTGCCCTCGGGGGCGATCGCGATGGAGATCCCCTCCTTGAGCTTCTCGACCGCGGGCGCCAGAGCCTTGCGCGGGTCCTTGCCGCCCTTGCGGTCGACGAAGGCGACGCCGGCGAACCGGAAGGGCAGGCCGACGATGGGATCCCGCTTGAGCTCCTGCTTCGCAACGCCGGTGAACCCGTGCCGCAGCAGATAGCCGGCGAGGGGCAGGTCCAGCTGGCTCTGGTGGTTGAAGATGAAGACCGCGGGGCGGTGCGACCAGAGGTGCTCCTCCCCCTGCACCTCGACCTGGATGCCGGCCAGTCCGAGTGAGAGCTCGGACGACAGGGCCGCCATCGTGTCGACGGCCCGGCGCCGGGAACGGTTGAGCAGGCCGAATGCGGCACCCGTGAACATGCCTGCTGTCAACCCGCCTACGGCGGCACCGCTGCGGAGCAAGTCCCTCACTCCTGGGATGCCCCGGGCCCGGAAGTCGAGGATGGGCCAACCCTGTTCGAGAGCGTGGACGCGCAGCCGCGGCTCGGAGGTCGTGGCCGCCGGGCGGCCCACGAGCTCGAGGAACGGGATGTCCTCGTCGCCGTTGGAGTAGCCGTAGGACTGCTCGAGGTCGATCTCGTTGGCGGCAGCGAACTCGCGGACAGCGTTCGCCTTGCCGGATCGCCACAGTGTCTTGCCGGGACGACCGGTGAGGTTGCCCGCCTCGTCGACCTCGAGTGGGGTGTAGAGCACGTGCCGGACGCCGAGGACGTCCGCGGCGGGCTGGATCTGGAACCGCGTCGCCGAGGAGGCGAGGACGACCGTATGCCCCTTGCGCTGGTGGGCCTCCACGAGCTGCCAGGCTTCGGGGAAGATCCGGCTCGCGACGCTGGCCCGGAAGACGCGGTCGCCGTCGGTGAGGATCTCCTCCTCGGGACGACCTTTGAAGGTGCCGAGCCCGACGCCGACGAAGCGCTCGAAGTCCTCCTCGGTTGTGATCCCACGCAACGCGAGCGCGATGGTCTGCAGGCCCTCGACGGGTCCGACCTTGCCGCGCCGGATCCGGTCGAGATAGAAGTCGACGGCCGAGAAGCCGTGGATGAGCGTGCCGTCGAAGTCGAAGAACGCCCCGATCGCCGGACCCTCCGGGCCGTTGTAGACCTCGTCGAGGCGATGCTGTAGGGCGGCGTCAGTCAGGGACACCGGTGACCTCCGCTCGGATGGATGCGTCCAGGAACTCGATCGCCCGCACACGCCGGACGAGATCACGAGCGTATGCGGCGCTCGCCTCCCGCCGCGAGGCCAGGCCCTCGTGGGTTGCGTCACCGTCGGCGGCGTCAGTGACGTCTATGGCGTCGGCGGCCGCGACGTCGACAAGGAGACCGAGGTTGGCCATCAGGTCGAGCGCGGAGGCGAACAGCTCACGGCTGAGGCCCTCCGGACCGTGTAGCCGGCCCTGGAGGAGCATCTGGCGGCCGACCTTCTCGCACTCGGCGACGAAGGCGTCCCGGGCGGCGGTGTCCTTGCGGTCGAGCTCGTCCTCACCGCGCAGGGAGAGTCGCTCGGCGACGACGAGCTGGGCGTCGAGGAAGGATCGCAGGACGCGGTGTGCCATGAGCACCTGGGATCCGGCTAGGACGTTGCGCACGGCCTCGAGACTCGGGGCGGTGTCCTCCCAGTCGGGGTCGAGCAGGTCCATCTCATCGCGCAGCTCGTCGACGAAGACGCGGCGGGTGGGGAAGAAGAACTCGAACTTAAGCTGGTCGCGGATCGTGTTGGCCTCGTCCCAGACCGCCTCGATGATCTCGCGCGCGGAGACCTCCTCGTCCTCGGACATCCGCTCGGCCACGTGGAGGATGGACAGCTCGAGGATGGCGCGGGTGATGAACCAGTGGATCGCGTTGTTGCGGTAGAACGCGGCGACGAGATGCTGGCCACGCTCGATCGCGTAGACCGGCTCCTCGCCGTCCTCGTAGGCCGTGACGACCTTGGCGCGCACGAGCTGCGTCAGGACCGTCTGCAGGCCCAGCGCGTCACGCAGTCGCTCGAGCCCGGTCGTCGGCAGGCCGCGCTTCTCGATGTAGTCGAGGATCGGTGCGATGACCTTGAGGATCTCGTCGACGGTCTGCGCCTGGTCGCGGACGCCGAGGAGGGTCAGGGTGAGCAGGGCGTTGGCGGTGATCGGTGTGGAGGAGTTGATCCCGACGGCCACCTCGAAGGCGACCTTCTGCAGGGCGATCCGCTGGTCGGCGTCGGGCGCGTCGGCCGGGGCCATCCGAGTGGCGAGGCTGAGCGGCTCGCCGAACCGGACGTGCGCGTTGCCGCCGGTCGTCGACCGCTGGGAGCGCGCATACTTGGCCAGCCACTTCAGCCCCTCCGGCTGCTTGGCCGCCCCCGCCTGCTCGGCCGCCATGACCGCGACCTCGTAGAGCCGGTCGTACGTGATCGAGACCGGGACGAGGTAGACGTCCTCGACCCGACCGCTCGTGACGGCCTGTGCGACGTAGGACAGGAGCCCGTAGCGCGGCGAACGGAGTTTCCCCGTGCGCGAGCGTCCACCCTCGAAGTACCACTCGAGGTTGAAGCGCTTGGACAGAAGGTAGCCGAAGTACTCCTCGACGACCGCCTTGTAGATCTTGTCGTCCCCGAAAGAACGGCGGATGAAGACCAGACCCGCGCGGCGCGCGATGTTGGAGATCGGCCAGATCCGCAGGTTGGCCCCGCCCATGACGTGGTTGCGCGGGAAGTCGTTGCGGGCGAGCACGTCGCCGAGGACCAAGGTGTCGACATAGGAACGGTGTGAGGGGAGGAAGACCAGCGCATACTTCTTGTTCAGCTCGCGGAGCCGGCCCAGACCGCTCTCGTCCGCGATGACGTTCCAGGTCGACGAGTGCAGCGGGTCCATGAGGGCCTGGAACAGGTCTACGGCGGCCCGGCTCTGGACTGCGACGAGCTCGCCGAGTGCCGCCTCGGCCCGCTCGATCGCCTCCTTCTCCGAGATGCCGGTGTCCTGGGCGATCTCCACCAGGCGACTGCGGAACTCGGCGCGCGAGCTGATCTCCTCGGCGACATGGTGCGGAACCTTGTAGCGGTCGCCGATGAAGGATCGCTCGGCGCGGTCGAGGGCGACGATGGCGGCCCGACGGACGAAACGGGCGAAGTCCTCGGGATCCTCGGCGTGGGAGCCGACCGCGCGACGGTGTCGCGAGCGCAGCTGGCTGAGCAAAGCCGGCGCACCGGTCAGGACGCGCTGCCGCTCGGGGTCGCGTGCCGCGAGCCGGCGCTGGATCCACGAGGCGGGACGCCGCGGGGTCGCCATGAGGGCCAGCTCCGACCAGCGCGAGGTCGACTCGTCTCTCTGCACACTCGGCAGCCACGCGACCCGCACCGGGAGGATCAGCGCCTCGGCGTACTGCGGCAGCTCCGCCGCGAGGCCGACCTCGTCGATGACCTTCGTGACGCCGCGACCCTCGTCGCTCGAGGCGGCCCACTCCTCGATCAACCGGCGTTCGGTGGGACTCGCGCCGCCGCTCATGAGGGCGAGCACAGGGGTGGGCGTCGAGCGCGGCGGCGTCATCGCGGCTGGCTCACTGGATGCTGATCCGGTCGTCCGTCGCTCAGCTGATCCCGACCTCGTCCCCGTTCGCGACCTCGGGGGCGTCCACGATGTTGGTCACCTCGCCCTTGCCGCGCACGCCGTACCCGGTGGACGACAGCACCTTGCCGACCACCAGGCCGACGATGGTGAGCCCGATCCCGATGGCGAGCAACGGCATCCGCGCATCCGCCAGAGGGAAGGCCAGGGCGATCAACGCCGCCGCGACGAGCAGGAGGCCGACCGTGGTCCAGGACGCGACACTCTGTCCGTGGTGGTCGTGCACGACGTTCTCGGGGGTCTGCGAGTGGTCGCCTGAGTGCTTGCCGGCCATGATGCTCCCTGTGTTCGTCGGCCCGTGCGGGACAGTGCGCTCAGTCTAGTCACCCGAACGGTTTGGGACCTGGCCGAGCCCGGAGGCAGACTAGGCGCGACAGAACGAGGCCGGAGAGCCGCATACCCTCGCGCCCCGGCCGACCGGTCGCGCCACCCCCGCGGCCGCATCCGAGGCAAAGGAGCCTTCCCGTGACCGTCGCCGACACCGCCGTCGCGAACCCCCCGACCACCGCCGGCGCCGCAGAGCTGCTGGCCGCGGCCGAGCACGAGCAGATCGTCTCCTGCGTCGACCGGGAGAGTGGGCTGCGCGCCATCATCGCGATCCACGACACCTCGCTGGGGCCGGCGCTCGGCGGCACTCGTTTCTTTCCGTACGCCTCCTACGCCGAGGCCCTCGAGGACGTCCTCCGACTCTCGCGTGGCATGAGCTACAAGAACGCCGTCGCCGGACTGCCGCACGGAGGGGGCAAGGCGGTCATCATCGGCGACCCGGCCCGGGACAAGACCCCCGAACTGCTCCGCGCATACGGTCGCTACGTCCAGACGCTCGGCGGCCGCTACGTCACCGCCTGCGATGTCGGCACCTTCGTGGCCGACCTTGACATCGTCGGCGAGACGACCGCGTTCGCGACCGGGCGGTCGCTCGAACGAGGCGGGTGCGGGGACAGCAGCGTCCTCACCGCATACGGGGTTTTCCAAGGTATGCGCGCCGCAGCCGAGCACGTCTGGGGCACCCCCTCCGTGGCCGGGAAGCGGGTGGGAATCTCCGGGGTGGGCAAGGTCGGCCGGCAGCTGGCGCAGCACGTACTCGCCGACGGCGGGTCCGTCGTGGTCGCGGACGTCGACGGGGCGGCCGTGGACCGGCTGCGTGCGGAGCATCCGGAGGTCGAGGCCGCGGCGAGCACCGAAGAGCTCGTCGCTCTCGAGCTCGACGTCTTCGCGCCGTGTGCACTCGGCGGCGCGCTCGACCCCGCCACCGTCGAGGCGCTGAGCGCCCGCATCGTGTGCGGGGGCGCCAACAACCAGCTCGTCACGGAGGGGCCCGGCGGGACCGCCGACCGACTGGCCGAGCGCGGGGTTCTCTACTGCCCGGACTTCCTCGTCAACTCGGGCGGGGTGATCCAGGTCAGCGACGAGCTGCACGGCTTCGACATGGAGCGCGCCCGACGCAAGGCGAGCGAGATCTTCGACCACACCCTCGAGGTGCTCCGGTCGGCGGACGAGCTCGGGGTCACGCCCGCCGCGGCCGCCGACCACGTCGCCGAGGAGCGGATGGCTCGCGGAGGACGGACTCCGTGGGTGGCGCAGGCGGGATCATCCGACGCGCGGGCGCAGGCCTGAACGCCCAGGTCAACGGCCAGATTCGGCCACTGCGCGGTCAGTGTCCGGGGCGCCGAGGGGTCCACGCCTCGGACGCGCGCCCACCCAGCGGACGGCGCGTGGACACGGAATCATCGGGACTCATGTAGCGTTGACCTCACGACACGTACACACACCCCCCGGGACCGCTCCGTGGAGTCGAAGGAGTGCACGGCACGACTTCGGCTCTAACGATGCCGCCCCGGACGACGCACACAAGGGGGTCACGCCATGGGGCGCGGCCGAGCCAAGGCCAAGCAGACCAAGGTCGCTCGTGAGCTGAAGTACTACAGCCCACAGACCGACCTGAGCGCGCTTGAGCGAGAACTACACGGAGACGTCGGCACCGACACCCGGGACCAGTGGTCCAAGGATGACGACGCCGACGAGGACGACGACTACGAGCGGTGGATCTCGGGACAGCGCTGAGGCGCCGTCCACGCTCATCCCCTGGCTGTGCGGGTGCACACCCGTCACCTGATGCTGCCCTCGGGCGGCACTAGGCTTGCTGCCCGTGACCGACCAGTCGAGCCCCGCCTCCCCGACCGCCGACGCACCGATCACCTACGCGACGGCCGGGGTGGACATCGAGGCCGGCGACCGGGCGGTCGAGCTGATGAAGGCCTCGGTCCGTCGCGCGACCCGTCCCGAGGTGCTCGGTGGGCTCGGTGGCTTCGCGGGGATGTTCGACGCCTCCGCCCTGGTGGGCATGAGGAGGCCGGTGCTCGCGACCTCGACCGACGGTGTCGGCACCAAGGTCGCGATCGCGCAGGCGCTCGACCGGCACGACACGATCGGCCACGACCTGGTCGGCATGGTGGTCGACGACATCGTCGTCTGCGGGGCCGAGCCGCTCTTCATGACCGACTACATCGCCTGTGGTCAGGTGGTTCCGGAGCGGATCGCGGCCATCGTCGGCGGCATCGCCGAGGCCTGCGCCGCCGCAGGGGTCGCGCTCGTCGGCGGGGAGACCGCAGAACACCCCGGGCTGCTCGAGCCCGACGAGTATGACGTCGCGGGAGCGGCCACCGGGGTCGTCGAGTACGACGACGTCCTCACCCCTGAGCGGGTGCGGCCCGGAGACGTCGTCCTCGGGCTGGCCTCCTCGGGCCTGCACTCGAACGGGTACTCGCTCGTGCGCCGCGTCATCGCCGCCGCCGGCTGGTCGCTCGAGCGTGATGTGCCGGACCTCGGACGCACACTCGGCGAGGAGCTGCTCATCCCGACGCGGGTGTACTCCGCCGACCTGCTCGCGCTCCTTCGCCACGACGACGTCGAGGTGCACGCGCTCTCCCACGTGACCGGCGGAGGACTGGCGGCCAACGTGGCGAGGGTACTGCCGCATACCGTGCACGCGCGGCTGGACCGCTCGACCTGGGCCCGGCCGCCGGTCTTCGACCTCGTCGCCGACCTCGGCCGGGTGCCGCAGGACGACCTCGAGCGCACCCTCAACCTCGGGGTCGGCTTCACGGCGATCGTGACGCCGGAGTCCGTCGAGGCGGCGATGACCCATCTGCAGGACCGGGGGATCGAGACCTGGGTGATGGGCGAGGTGCACGCGCAGGATGAGGCGCCGATCGAGGTGGGTGTCGAGGTCGTCCGCGGCGCCAAGGGCGTCGACGGCGGCTCGGTGCAGCTCGTGGGCCAGCACCCCCGCTGACGCGCGCGCCTCCCACCTGAGCGTCGGTATGCCAGCCGCGCGACATCCCACGCCCCTGACATGCCGCAGCCTCACGCCCGCCTCACCGGCGTGCCAACCGCGCGACATCCCACGCCCCTGACATGCCGCAGCCTCACGCCCACGTCACCGGCATGCCAACCGCGCCACATCCCACGCCCCCGACATGCCGCAGCCCCACGCCCACGTCACCGGCGTGCCAACCGCGCGACATCCCACGCCCCTGGCATGCCGCAGCCTCACGCCCACGTCACCGGCATGCCAACCGCGCGACATCCCACTCCCCCGACATGCCCGAGCCCCACGCCCGCCTCACCGGCATGCCAACCGCGCGAGGCGCGATCACACCACGGTGATCTGCGGGCCGTAGAGCGCCATGACGGCGAGCGCGTGCCGGTGGTTCTCCACCGTCGAGCCGGCACACGCGTCCCCCGCCACCCGCACCGTCGCGCCGGCATCGGCGGCGGGCAGCGCGGTCGAGATGACGCAGCAGTCGGTCGACACCCCGGCCAGCGTCAGCGCGGGCTGCTCCCCCACGATCGCCCGCAGCTCGGCGGTCCACTTCCCGAACGTCCCCGCCGTGACCACGTGCTCGCCGCGGCCGACGAGGTCGGGGACCAGCGCATACAGGTCGTCGTCCTCAGGGACCAGCGCGAACGGCCACTCCTCGTAGTACCGCCCCCACGACCCGCCCAGCCCAGGGCGGGCGACGAAGCGGGTCAGGACAGTGCGCTCCGGTCCGTATGCACGGGCCAGGTCCGCGACCCGCGGCACCGTCTCGGCCCACATGGGCGAGCCCCACGGCGAGGTCGTCGGGTCGGCGAAGACGAACTGCGCGTCGATGACGACGAGCCAGTCCTCGCCGTCGACCGGCCCGAACACCGGCCCACTCACACCCGCTCCTCCTGCCGTGCCACCCTGGTGCGGCGGGCGACGTAAGTGATCGCGAAGGATGCGACCAGCGCGATCAGCACGCCGAGGTTGGCGTAGGCCCAGTTGCCCTCCCAGTACGGCCCGCCCTCCTCCGCGGAGACCCACGTGGCCAGACCGAGCGGCTCGAGCAGGTAGCCCTGCCAGTTGTTCCACGCCGCGTCCTCGGCGAAGAGGTTGACGACGAGCCCCCACCCCACGATGGAGGTGCCGACGAGCGTGGCGATCGAGGTCCAGTCCCAGGCGCCGTACCGCCCGGAAGCGTCGAAGAGCGCCTCGTCGTCGTAGTCCCGTTTGCGCAGGGCGATGTCGGCGATCATGATCCCGGCCCACGCGGCGAGTGGCACCCCGAGGGTGATGAGGAAGGACTGGAACGGGCCGATGAAGCTCTCGGCGAAGAAGACGACCCACACCGTCCCGGCGGTGAGGATGAGCCCGTCGATGAGGGCGGCCATAGGGCGTGGGATGCGCACGCCGAGCGAGAGCAGGGTCAGGCCCGAGGAGTAGATGCCGAGGACGGCTCCCGAGACGAGGGCGAGGATGGCCGCCACGAGGAACGGCACGAGCACCCAGGTCGGCAGGAGGGTCGCGAGGGTGCCGATCGGGTCGTCGCCGATCCCGGCGAGCACCTCCTCGTCTGACCCGGCGATCGTCAGGCCGTAGAGGACGAGGAGGGTCGGGCCGAGCGCGCCGCCGAAGGTGTTCCACGCGACGATCGAGGCACCCGGGGCGTCCCGGCGCTGGTAACGGGACCAGTCGGCGGCGATGTTGATCCAGCCGAGGCCGAACCCGGTCATCACCATGACGAGGGCCCCGACCATCGCGCCGGACGAGCCGCTCGGTAGCGAGGAGACGGCGTCCCAGTCGATGTACTGCACCGTCATGGCCACGTAGAGGATCGTGATGGCGGCCGTGATCCAGGTCAGGATCGACTGCATCCGCATGATGACGTGGTAGCCCATGACGGAGGCGACGACGATGAGGGTCGCGACGACGACAGCCGCGACGACCTTGGTCGTCGTGCCGCCTCCCCACCCGAGCCGCTCGAAGATCGTCGAGGTCGCGAGCACGGCGAGGATGGCGAGGAAGGTCTCCCATCCGATCGAGACGAGCCAGCTGATCACGCCGGGGACCTTCTGCCCGGTGACCCCGAAGGCCGCGCGCGAGAGGATCATCGTCGGGGCCGAACCGCGCTTGCCCGCGATCGCGATGACCCCGCAGAGCATGAACGAGACGACGACGCCGACGACGGTGACGACCGCCGCCTGCCAGAACGAGATGCCGAAGCCGAGGACGAACGCGGCGTAGGAGATGCCGAACACCGAGATGTTCGCCGCGAACCACGGCCAGAACAGGTCCCGCGGGCGGGCGGTGCGCTCGGACTCGGCGATGATCTCGATGCCGGTCCGCTCGACGCCGAGGCGGCGGGTCTCCTCGACGACGCTGGTCGGGGTCTCGGGCGGGGTCGCCGGAACGCTCGTGCTCATGGGGAGAGCCTGCCAGAGTCCCGCTCCCACGTGCGAGGACGCCGCCGCGCCATGGGTATGCGGTGGCCGCCTCAGCGGTCCGACGTCACCACCGGAGTGGGCCGGGACATCGTCGGGTGCGCCAGGACGCGGGGGCCGCCGTTCGGGCCCTCGCCCGTCGACTCACCCGAAGCGGCGTCCGCCACCTCGACCTCGTCGAAGGCCAGCTGCAGCTCGAGCACACCCTTGCCGAGCTGCTGCTCATCTGGTAGCGGGACGGGGTACGCGCCGGTGAAGCACGCGGTGCACAGCCGCTCGCGCGGTTGTCGGGTCGCGGCGACCATACCCTCCTCTGAGATGTAGCCGAGCGAGTCGGCGCCGATCGACATCCGCACCTCCTCCACGGCGAGGCCGGTGGCGATGAGCTCCGCGCGCGAGGCGAAGTCGATGCCGTAGAAGCACGGCCACGTCACCGGCGGCGAGGAGATGCGCACGTGGACCTCGGCGGCCCCGGCCTCGCGCAGCATCCGCACGAGGGCCCGCTGGGTGTTTCCGCGGACGATCGAGTCGTCGACGACGACGAGCCGCTTGCCGCGGATGACGTCGCGCAGCGGGTTGAGCTTGAGCCGGATGCCGAGCTGGCGGATGGTCTGCGAGGGCTGGATGAAGGTCCGCCCGACATACGCGTTCTTCACCAGCCCCTGGCCGTAGGGGATGCCCGAGCCCTGGGCGAAGCCGATCGCCGCAGGAGTGCCGGACTCGGGCGTCGGGATGACGAGGTCGGCGTCGACCGGGTGCTCCCGCGCCAGTGTTCGCCCCATCTCGACCCGTGCCTCGTGCACGACGCGGCCGCTGATCGTCGTGTCGGGGCGGGCGAGATAGACGTACTCGAACACGCAGCCCTTGGGCTCGGCCTCGGCGAACCGCCTCGACCGCAACCCCTCCTCGTCGATGGCGATGAGCTCGCCGGGCTCGACCTCGCGGATGAAGGAGGCCCCGACGATGTCGAGGGCCGCGGTCTCGGAGGCGACGACCCAGCCGCGCTCGAGGCGACCGAGGACCAAGGGGCGGATGCCGTGGCGGTCGCGCGCCGCATACAGGGTGTGCTCGTCCATGAAGGTGAAGCAGAACGCGCCGCGCAGGAGGGGGAGAACCTCCAGGGCGCGCGCCTCGAGGGAGCGGTCCGGCGAGTCGGTGAGCAGCGCCGTGACGAGGGCGGTGTCGGTCGTGTTGCCGCGACGGAGCTCGCCGGTCAGCTCGGCATCACCGCTGCGGGTCCGGACCAGCTCGCGCAGCTCGGCGCTGTTGATCAGGTTGCCGTTGTGGGCGAGGGCGACGGTGCCGCCCTCGTGCCCGCCGAGGGTCGGCTGGGCGTTCTCCCACGTCGACCCGCCGGTGGTGGAGTAGCGGCAGTGGCCGACCGCGAGGTGCCCCCGCAGTGAGGCCAGCGCACGCTCGTCGAAGACCTGGGAGACCAGGCCCATGTCCTTGTAGACGAGGAGTCGGTGGCCGTCGCTCGCGGCGATGCCGGCACTCTCCTGGCCGCGGTGCTGGAGGGCGTACAGACCGTAGTAGGTGAGCTTGGCGATGTCCTCACCCGGAGCCCAGACGCCGAAGACGCCGCACGCGTCCTGCGGACCCTTCTCCCCCGGGACGAGGTCGTGGCCGAGCAGTCCGTCCCCGCGGGCCACGTCAGCGGTCCCGACGCGTGATGACGATGTCGGCGATGACTCCGGCGAGCGCGCCGAGGATGGCGCCGAGGAAGGCGAACGTCACGACCATGTAGCCGAGCGCGGAGTTCTCCGAGAAGGTCGTCGCCGGATTGTCGCTCAGCGTCGAGATCAGGCCGCCGACGATCCCGCCGACGATGACGCCGGTGCCGATGAAGGCGACGAAGTTGGGATAGCGGGCGTTGGTGCGCACGACGTCCACGATACGCGCCTGTCCGGGGTGAGCCCGTACCCTAGGACCTGGGCTGATCAGTGCAGTTCCTCGCCCATCCGGACGGCCCCCGGCACCGAAGACCACATCATGAGGACCTATCCCGCCACGGACGCCCCCGCACGCGGCACGACCGGCGCGTCCGGCGGGGCGGGCGGCCGCGCGAGCACCGCCCGGTATGCGCTGGCCGGGTTGCTCAGCGCCGCCGGTGCCATGGCCGCGGGTCACGCAGTCGCAGGGCTCGTCGAGCCCGCCGCCTCGCCCGTGCTGGCCGTCGGCACAGCGGTCATCGACGCGACCCCCACCCCGGTGAAGACGTGGGCCGTCGACGCCTTCGGCACCGCCGACAAGCCGATCCTCATCGCCGGGGTGGCCGTCGTGACGGCGCTGCTCGCCGCGACCGCCGGCATCCTCAGCCGGCGCCACCCCTGGGCCGGGGCCGCGATCGTCATCGTCCTCGGGGTGCTCGCGACCCTCGCCGCCCACCTCACCGTCGGCCAGTCGCAGATGGCGATCCTTCCCGGCGTCATCGCGACGATCGTCGGCGTCGCCCTGCTCTCCTGGCTCACCTCGCTCGCGGCGAGGGCCGATTCGACACGAACATCTGGCCCGTCCGGACCCGACACGCAAGGAACGCGGGAGGTCGAGCGTCCGACGGACCACGTCGCCGAACCGGGCGGAGCCTCGCTCGCCGGGGCCGGAGCCGACCGGCGCACCTTCGTCATCGGCTCGATCGGGGTCGCGGCCGCCGCGGCGGGCCTGGCCGCAGTCGGCCAGGTGTGGGCGCGCCCGGCACAGCTGGCCCGCGCGATCGTGCTGCCCCCCGCGACCGAACCGCTCGGACCGTTGCCGACCGATCTCGCCACCGAGGTGTCCGGGATCTCGCCGCTGCGGACGCCGACCGCCGACTTCTACCGGATCGACACCGCCCTGACCCTGCCACGGGTGGACCTCGACTCGTGGCGGCTGCGCATCGACGGCGATGTCGACAATCCCTACGAGCTCTCGTTCGACGACCTGCTCGCGATGCCCCTCATCGAGCGGGACATCACCCTCAACTGCGTCTCGAACGAGGTCGGCGGGCCCTACATCGGCTCGACCCGCTGGCTCGGGGTGCGCACCTCGGACCTCTTGGCCGAGGCCGGGGTGCGGCCCGGCGCGGATCAGATCCTCAGCCGCTCGGTGGACGGGATGACCATCTCCACTCCCGTGGCGGCGTTGACCGACGACCGGGAGGCCCTCATCGCCATCGCCATGGACGGTGCGCCGCTTCCGCAGCGAAACGGCTTCCCGGCCCGCCTCGTGACGCCGGGGCTCTACGGCTACGTGGGCGCGACGAAGTGGCTGGAGTCGCTGACGGCAACCACGTATGCGGCCGAGCGGGCCTACTGGACCGAACGGGGCTGGGCCGAGCTCGGGCCGGTCAAGACCCAGGCCCGGATCGACACGCCCGCGCCGCTGCGGCCGATCCGTTCCGGCCAGACGGCCATCGGTGGGGTCGCCTGGGCGCAAGGTCGGGGGATCGAGCGGGTCGAGGTGCGCATCGACGACGGCCCCTGGACCGAGGCGACCCTCGGCGACGACGTCGGGATCGACTACTGGCGCCAGTGGTACCTCCCGTGGGAGGCCACGACGGGTCGGCACACGCTCGTCGTCCGTGCGACCGACGGGACGGGCGAGACCCAGACGGAGGAGCGCGCCGACGTCTTCCCGGACGGCGCCGCCGGTTGGCACACCGTCGTCGTCACCGTCGCCTGAACGGCAGAGCGTCCGGCGGCCGATTCCGCCCGCTCAGCCATGCCATAGATCGGCTGGCAGCGAAAAATATTGCCACACAGGGCAATCCGGCGGCGCACCAGCCTCGAACCCCTCCCGTCAGATCACCCGAACGTTGCACCAGGAGGACCTCATGACCGGCACCACCACCCGACGCCGCGGCGGCATCGTCGCCCTCGCCCTCGCCATGTCCCTCGGCCTGGCGGCCTGTGGCTCGGACGACGGCGACGCCGCGACCGACACCGGCACCATGGCCGAGACCACCGAGCCGATGACCGAGGACACGGACATGGCCACGCCGACCGACGAGATGACCGAGGAGATGACCGACGACCCGATGGCGATGGGTGAGCCCTTCGGCCCGGGTTGCGCAGCCGTCCCCGCGGACGGCGCCGGCTCCTTCGATGGGATGTCGACCGACCCGGTCGCGACGGCCGCCTCGAACAACCCGCTTCTCAGCCAGCTCGTCGCCGCGGTCGGCGAGGCCGGACTCGGCGACACCCTCAACACGACGGAGGACATCACCGTCTTCGCACCGACCGACGACGCGTTCGCCGCTGTGCCCCAGGAGACGCTCGACGCGGCCTTCGCAGACCCGTCGGGACTGCTCACGACCGTGCTGACCAACCACGTCGTCCCGGAGCGACTCAGCCCGGACATGCTGGCCGGCGACCACGAGACCCTGGCCGGCACGACGATCACGGTCGAGGGCTCCGGCGAGGAGTTCACGGTCGGCGAGGCCGCGATCGTGTGCGGCAACGTCCAGACCGCCAACGCCACGGTCTACATCATCGACCAGGTGCTCCTGCCCTGATCGCGTGACCACCGCATACCTCCATGCTCATCGGCCTGATCACCCCGGCGCGCGCGGGCTCCACTCGCCGCGCGGGTGAGACACGGGCCATGATGGACGGCATGTCGACACCCTCCTCCGGCTCTGCGCTGGGGGAGGGTGCGTCACGCCGTCCCGCAGCCGCAGCGGAGAAGGAACGCGAGCAGGGCGGGGTGGCGGGCGACCGCGGCGACGCGACGGAGCTCACCGAGCTCGTGCGGGCGACGGCCACCGGTGACGAGGGGGCGTTCGAGCGCCTCTATGACCGGATCGCACCGCGGGTGCACGGTCTGGTCGTCCGCGTGCTCCGGGACGCCGCCCAGGCCGAGGAGGTCACTCAGGAGGTGTTCCTCGAAATGTGGCGCAATGCCCGCCACATCGACCTATCCCACAGTTCACCGATGGGCTGGATCCTCACCCTCGCCCACCGTCGCGCCGTCGACCGGGTCCGCAGCGCCGAGGCCGCGCGTCGACGCGACCACCTCGACCTCGTGCGCGACCCACGCCGTAGCCTCGACGAGACGGTCGAGCGCGCACACGCCAACCTCGAGGGCGACCGCGTGCGCGAAGCACTGGGCGCCCTCACCGACCTCCAGCGCGAGGCCATCCAGCTCACCTACTTCGACGGATACACCCACACTCAGGTCGCCACGATGCTCGATATCCCACTCGGGACCGCCAAGTCCCGCATCCGCGACGCGCTGCTGCGGCTGCGCGACGTCCTCGGGGAGGACACATGACCGACCCCAGACACGAGTCGGATCCCACGCACGACCCGGATCCCACGCACGCCCACGTGCGCGACCTGCTCGCCGCATACCTCCTCGACGCGGTCGACGAGCACGAACGACTGCTCGTCGAGGAGCACCTGCTCACCTGCCCCGACTGCGAGCACGAGGTGGCCACGCTCACGCCCACCGTCGAAGCCCTCGCTCTCGCGGCGACGCCGCAGACCCCACCGGCGCAGGTCCGCGAGGCGGTCCTGCACGGCATCGAGCCGGCCTCCCGCCCGGGCGCTCCACGACAGACGTCGCCACCGACCGCCTTCGCGGACCCAGCCCGCCACGACGACCTCGGCGCCCGCCGGAGCTCGCGCGCCGCACGGCGGCTCAGTCTCCTCGTGGCGGCGGCGGCCGCAGTCGCGTTGTTCATGTTCGTGGCGATCGGCCCGTTCCGCGGCGCGCCGGACCTGACGACCGAGACGGTCGCGGCGGCGGCCGACGCCCAGCGGTTCGAGGCGCAGGTCGGCGAGGCGACGGCCACGGTCATCGTCAGCCGGGAGATGGACAAGGTGGCGATCGAGACGCGCGATATGACGCCTGCACCGGAGGGGCGGGACTACCAGCTGTGGTTCAGCCACCCCGACGGCACCGTGTCGGACGCCGGGGTCATGCCGCGCGACGAGGACGCCGAGATGGTTATCGAGGTCGATCTCGGCGACGCCGTCGGCGTCGCCGTGACGATGGAGCCCGAGGGCGGGTCCGAGCAGCCGACGAGCGAGCCGGTGCTCGTCGTGCCCTTCGAGGCCTGAGCGTGCCCCCGCGTCGCCGCATCCCTCCCGAGGAGGGACGTGCCGCCGTGCGCGACTGGGAGGAGCACGGCGAGTCGCTCGACCGGTCCACCCTGGCGACGGCGGTCCGGTATGCGCTGGAGGAGCTGGCCACGCGCCATCCGGGCCGCAGTGTGGAGGTCCGGGTGCCCCCCTTCGGCGCCGCCCAGGCGATCGAGGGGCCGCGGCACACGCGCGGCACGCCGCCGAACGTCGTCGAGACCGACGCCCAGACCTGGCTGGCCCTCGTTACCGGCCGCGTGGCGTGGACGGATGCGCAGGCGTCGGGGCAGGTCCGGGACAGCGGCATTCGCGCCGACCTCGGTGGCTGCCTGCCACTCCGGTGACCTCCCCAATAAGGAAGAGAGAACCGACCGTTCGCCAACTCGTTGCAGGTCAGGCAGCAAATCGTCACGCGACAAGTCACCTGAACGGCACCTGATAGGGCAGGATGCAGTGGTCTGCGCCGGACCTTCGACCGGAGCAGCGCGGCGCCGGTCGGCGCGTTCCCTGAATGTGACCCTGTGAGGTTCGGTATGTGTGGAGGTTGTGTGTGATGGCGTGGCGAGCGAGATCGACGGCGGCAGCGGTGGGAGCCGCGGCCCTGGGGGCATCGATGATGGCCGGTTCGGCGATGGCGGCCGACCGGGTGGACACGATCGACCCGGCCCTGACGCCGGTGACGATCTTCAACATCAACGACTTCCATGGCCGCATCGACACGAACAACACCGGCGAGCTCGGCCTGAACTTCGCCTGCACCCTGGAGACCGCGAAGGAGGCGGCCGGGGACAACTGGATCTTCCTCTCGGCCGGTGACAACATCGGCGCCTCGCCGTTCACGAGCTCGATCCTCGAGGACGTGCCGACGATCGAGTTCCTCAACGCCCTCGAGCTGAGCGCGTCCGCCGTCGGCAACCACGAGTTCGACAAGGGCTTCAGCGACATCGAGCCCGGTGGTCGCGTCGACACCCTCGCCGACTTCCCGCACCTCGGCGCCAACGTCTACGAGCAGGGCACGACGAACCCGGTGCTCGACGAGTACTACGTCCAGACGGTCAACGGGGTGCGCATCGGCGTCGTCGGCGCGGTGACCGAGCAGACGCCGACCCTGGTCATCCCGACCGGGGTCGCAGGGCTCGACTTCGGCGACCCCGTCGCCGCCGTCAACCGCGTCGCGGAGCAGCTCAAGGACGGCGACGAGGCCAACGGCGAAGCCGACATCGTCATCGCCGAGTACCACGAGGGCGCGACCGGCAACGGCACGCTCGAGGAGGAGCTCGCGTCCGGTGGGATCTTCGCCCGGATCGTCAACGACACCGTGGCCGAGGTCGATGCGATCTTCACCGGTCACACCCACCAGGCCTACACCTACGACGGTCCCATCCCCGGCGGCACCGGCACCCGCCCGATCGTGCAGTCCCAGAGCTACGCCTCGTTCATCGGCCAGGTGACGCTGGGCATCGACCCGGTGACCCTCGAGCTCGTCGAGTACACCGAGGTCAACGTCCCGCCGACCGCGGTGACGCCGGCGTGCGAGGCGGACCCGCAGTTCACGGCGGCCCGCGACATCGTCCTCGCGGCGGTCGCCGAGGCGAGCGAGCTGGGTGCCGAGGTCATCGGCGAGATCACGGACGACATCACGACGGCCTTCTCCGACCAGGACGGAGTCGCCACTCGCGACGACCGGCAGCGTGAGAGCAGCCTGGGCAACCTCGTGGCCGAGGCGTGGCTCTGGGCGATGAACCAGCCCGGGCGCACCGGTGCGGACATCGGCATCATGAACCCGGGCGGTCTGCGCTCCGACCTGTTCTACGAGCCCACCGGCGCCGAAGCACCCGGTGAGGTGACCTACGCGGAGGCGTACTCGATCAACCCGTTCGCCAACACGCTGCAGACGATCGACATCACCGGCGCCCAGTTCAAGACGCTCCTCGAGCAGCAGTGGCAGCCGGAGGGCGCCTCCCGGCCGTTCCTGAAGCTCGGCCTGTCGGACAACGTCCGTTACACCTTCGACGCCGACGCGCCCGTGGGCGAGAAGATCACCGGCATCTGGTTCAACGGTGAGCCGATGAGCCCGACCGACACCTTCACCGTTGCGGCCGGCTCGTTCCTCATCGCCGGTGGCGACAACTTCACCGTCCTGACCGAGGGCACGAACAGCCGCGACAGCGGACAGATCGACAGTGACGCGTTCATCAACTTCCTGATCCAGAACGCTCCGGTCTCGCCGTCCTACGAGAAGAACGGCGTCGCGACGAACGCCGTGCAGCCCGTGGTCGTGTCGGCCGGTGGCTCGACGAGCTTCGAGGTGTCCGGCATCGACCTGACCAGCCTCGGCGCCCCGGCGAACACCGAGTTCGACGTCTACCTGGGCGAGACGCTCATCGGCACCGCCGCCATCGAGACGGTGCGGATCGACGGACTCCCGACCCGCGACGGTCGCAGCACCGTGAACCTCGCGGTGCCGGCGGACTTCCCGGCCGGGCCGACGGTCATCACGCTCGTCGCCGCTGAGACGGGCACCGAGGTCAAGCTCCTCGCAGAGGTCAAGGCCGCGGCCACCGGTCCGGTCGTCGAGACCGACGTTCCGGCCGGCTCGACCGACCTGGGCGCTCTCGGCCTCCTCGCCGGCCTGACGGTGGCCGTCGCGGCCGTCGCCGGTCTCGCGACGACCCGTCGCCGGAGGTACGCTCAGCACTGATGAACAAGCGCCCCCTCCTCCTGGTGGGTGCCCTGGTCGCCATCGTCGGCGCCGCGTTGGTCCTCTTCTGGACCCAGCGCGGCGCCGACGCCGGTTCCGAGGTCGCCACCGCCCCCGAGACCTCCGTCACCTCGACGGGATCACCGTCGGCGACACAGTCCGCCACACCGTCGACGACGGCCGAGCCGCCGCAGGGCAACGCCCCGGACCCAACCGGCCATGTGCTGAGCATCCCCGACATCGGCCTCGAGGCCGACCTGCACGCGGAGGGTCTGCGCGACGGCAAGGTCAACCCACCCGCCGGCAGCGTCATGTGGTTCACCGGGTTCGACCGAGTGGCACCGGGTGAGGTCGGGACCTCGGTCATCGCCGGCCACGTCGTGGCGAACGGCAGTCCCGACCGGTTCGCCGAGCTCGCGCAGGTCGAGGTCGGTGACGAGGTCCAGGTGACCACCCCGGACGGCGAGCCGGCGACGTTCACGGTCGTGCGCGCCGGTGTGGTCGACAAGGACGCGCTGACGACCGACCAGGCAGTCTGGGGTGCGAACACCTCCGTCCGGCGCCTGGCGATCATCACCTGCGACGACGCCTTCGGCTTCCGCGACGACGGCCACCGCGTGGCGAACTACGTCGTCATCGCCGAACCCGCCTGACGGCCGACCCGTCTCCCTGCCTTCTGTCAGCCGACGTGCACGCGCGCGTTGCGGAACATCCGCAGCCACGGACTCTCGTCCTCGACGGCACCGGTCGTCCACGACATCTGCGCGCTGCGCTGCACGCGCTCCGGGTGCGGCATCATCGCGGTGAACCGGCCGTCGGTGGTCGTGACGGCGGTCAGGCCGTCGGGTGAGCCGTTCGGGTTCAGGGGGTATGCGGTGGTCGGCTGCCCGTCGACGGTCACGTAGCGCAGCACGCGGCTCACGGAGCCGAGGTCACCGCGCGTCCGGAAGTCGGCGTACCCCTCGCCGTGGGCCACCGCGATGGGGATGAGCGACCCGGCCATCCCGGTCGTGAAGACCGACGGGCTGTCGAGGACCTCGACGAGGGAGAGCCGGGCCTCGTACTGCTCGGACACGTTGCGGGTGAAGCGCGGCCAGGCCTCGGCACCGGGGATGAGATCGGCCAGCGCGGCGAACATCTGACAGCCGTTGCAGATGCCGAGGCCGAAGGTCTCGGGGCGGTGGAAGAACGCCTCGAACGCGTCGGTGAGCCGCGGGTTGAAGAGCACCGACCGGGCCCAGCCCTCACCCGCGCCGAGCGTGTCGCCGTAGGAGAAGCCCCCTGCGGCGACGAGACCGACGACGTCGGCGAGGTCGAAGCGCCCGCTCTGCAGGTCGGTCATGTGCACGTCCCACGCCTCGAACCCGACCCGGTCGAAGGCGAACGCGGTCTCGACGTGGCTGTTGACGCCCTGCTCGCGCAGGACGGCCACCTTCGGTCGCGCGCCCAGGTTCACGTATGCGGCGCTCACGTCCTCGAGGGGGTCGAACGTCGTGCGCAGGGTCAGAACCGGCTCGGCCGAGCCCGCGAGCGTGTGCTCGCTGTCGGCGGACTGGGGGTTGTCGCGGAGGCGGGCGATCCGCCAGGACACCTCGTCCCAGCTGCGCTGGAGGTCGACCAGGTCGGCGTCCAGGACGACAGCGCGCTGCTCGCCACCCGCACCCTCGACCGAGACACGGATGCGCCGGTCACCCGTGGTCCTCCCGACGACCCGTCCGAGCTCGCCCAGCCCGTGGGCGTCGAGGACCGAGAGCACCTCGCCGACCCTGCCCGGGTCCACCCCGATCACGACCCCGAGCTCCTCGGCGAGCAGCGCGGCGAGCGACGACACGTCGATCTCGACCCCGAGCCCGCCGGCGAAGGCCATCTCGCACACCGCCGCCCAGAGACCGCCGTCCGAGCGGTCGTGGTACGCGGTGACGAGCCCGCGCGCCCGAAGCTCGGCGAGGGCGCCCGCAAGGCGGGTCAGCCGGTCGGAGTCGTCGAGGTCGGGAACCTCCCCGCCGAACCCGCCGAGCACCCGGGCCGCGACCGAGCCGCCGAGGCGGTCGCGCCCCGCCCCGAGATCGACCAGCACAAGGGCCGATCCGTCGCGCAGCTGGGGCGTCCACGTGCCGCGCACGTCCGAGAGCGAGGCGAACGCCGTCACCACGAGAGAGACCGGCGAGGTGACCTGCCGGGTCTCCCCCGACTCGGCGTCGGCCCACTTCGTCCGCATCGACAGCGAGTCCTTGCCGACCGGGACCGAGATCCCGAGCGCCGGGCAGAGCTCCATCGCCACGGCCCGAACCGTGTCGAACAGCGCGGCGTCCTCACCCGGCTCCCCGCACGCCGCCATCCAGTTGCACGAGAGCTTGACCGAGGTCAGTGAGTCGAGCGGCGCGGCGAGCAGGTTCGTCAGTGCCTCCCCGACGGCGAGCCGCCCCGACGCGGGGGCGTCCACCGCCGCGACGGGCATTCGCTCACCGGACGCCATCGCCTCCCCCGCGAGGCCGACGTGGTCGGCGAGCGTGACCGCGACGTCCGCGACCGGCACCTGCCACGGGCCGACCATCTGGTCGCGGTGCGAGAGCCCACCGACCGTGCGGTCCCCGATCGTCACGAGGAAGCGCTTCGACCCGACCGTCGGGTGCCGGAGCACCGCGTGCAGCAGCTCCGGCATGTCGACGCCCTCGAGGTCGACGCCGTCGCCCGACCACGCCACCCGCGCGACATCCCGGGTCATCCGCGGCGGTTTGCCGAGGAGCACCTCCATCGGCATGTCGATCGGCCGGTCCGGGCCACCCGCGTCGAGGGCCGCGGCCTCCGCCGACCGGTCCAGCACGAGGCGGGCGTCGTCGCGGGCCACCCCGACCACCGCATACGGACAGCGCTCCCGCTCGCAGAGGGCCGCGAAGCCCTCGAGCGACTCCGGCGCGATCGCGAGGACGTAGCGTTCCTGGCTCTCGTTGGACCAGATCTCCTTCGGCGACAGCCCGCTCTCCTCGAGCGGGATCGCCGACAGGTCGAACCGGGCGCCGAGGCCTGCGTCGTCGACGAGCTCGGGGAAGGCGTTGGACAGCCCGCCCGCTCCGACGTCGTGGATGGCGAGGATCGGGTTGTCGGCGCCGAGGCTCCAGCAGTGGTTGACGACCTCCTGGGCGCGACGCTCGATCTCGGGGTTGCCGCGTTGGACGGAGTCGAAGTCCAGCTCGGCCGCGTTGACACCCGCCGCCATCGATGAGGCCGCACCGCCGCCCATTCCGATCCGCATGCCCGGTCCGCCGATCTGGACGAGCAGCGTCCCCGCCGGGAACAGGACCTTCTCGACGAGGGCGGCCGAGATCGTCCCGAGGCCACCGGCGCTCATGATCGGCTTGTGGTAGCCGCGGCGCATCCCGTCGACGGTCTGCTCGTAGACCCGGAAGAACCCGCCGAGCGCCGGACGGCCGAACTCGTTGTTGAACGCCGCCGCCCCCAACGGCCCCTCGACCATGATGTCGAGAGGTGTGGCGATGTGCCCCGGCGCGCCGTACACCTCACTCTCCCAGGGCTCCTCACCACCGGGCAGCCGCAGGTTCGACACGGCGAACCCGGTCAGCCCCGCCTTCGGCTGCGACCCGCGGCCGGTCGCCCCCTCGTCGCGGATCTCACCGCCGGCGCCGGTCGCGGCACCTGGGAACGGACTGATCGCCGTCGGGTGGTTGTGCGTCTCCACCTTCATCAGGACGTGCACCTCGTCGGTGCGCGCCGCATACGGACTCGGTCCGGCGAGGCCGTGCTCACCGCCGGCCGGGAGGAACCGGGTGCGCACCCCTCCCCGCATGACCGAGGCGTTGTCCTTGTACGCGACGATCGTGCCCTCGCCGGCGACCGCCTCGGTGTGCCGGATCATGCCGAACAGGCTGCGGGTCTGCGGCTCGCCGTCGACGACGAAGTCGGCGTTGAAGATCTTGTGCCGGCAGTGCTCGGAGTTGGCCTGGGCGAACATCATGAGCTCGACGTCGCTCGGATTGCGTCCCAGCCCGGTGAACGCCTCGACGAGGTAGTCGACCTCGTCCTCCGACAGCGCCAGCCCCCAGACCCGGTTGGCGTCCTCGAGCGCCCCGCGCCCGGCTCCGAGGACGTCGACGCGCTCCATCGGCTCGGCCTCCTGCTCGTCGAACAGGTGCCGGGCGTCCTCCCGGGTCTGCAGGACCGACTCGGTCATCCGATCGTGGAGCAGCGCGGCGACCGCGTGCCAGGTGTCGTGGTCGAGGCCGTTCGCGTCGGTGGCGCTGTCGCCGAGAGGCAGGTGGTACTCCGTCACCCTCTCCACCCGGTGGATGTCGACGCCGCACGAGTGGGCGATGTCGGTCGCCTTGGACGCCCACGGCGAGACCGTCCCGAGCCTCGGTGCCACGACGATCCTCACCTCTCCCCCGGTTCCCTCGCCCGACGTCGGCCGGTATGCGCTGCCGTAGTCGAGCAGTCGCCGCACCGTGGCGGTGGTCGCCTCGTCGAGGGGCGCGTCCGACGAGACGACGTGGACGTACCGAGCGGACACGTCGGTGACGGCGGGTGCGACCTGCCGGATCCGCGCCAGCAGAGCGGCCGCCCGAAAGGGGGAGAGTGCGTTGCCGCCCTCGACGATCGTCAGGTGGTGCGCGAGAGCCGTCACGTGCAGCAAGGCTACCGGTGGCACCCCGCCCCTTTTCCTCCGTGGGAAGGAAAGCTCGGGTTCGGGAAGGATCCCTTGCCTCCCCAACCCGGCACTTCTTTCCCGAAGCACGGGGGTGACGGGTGACAGCGCGTTGCCGACGGTGGAAGGGTGGACCGATGGACGAGGTCACGGTGCGCATCGGTACGGTCGCGGACGCCGACGTCGCAGGGCGGCTGCTCCACGACTTCAACACCGAGTTCGAGAGTCCGACCCCATCGGCGGCCGAGTTCGCCGACCGGTTCCGGACCATCCTCACCCGGGACGACGTCGTGCTCATCATCGCGATGGGCGAGGGCGAGGGGGGCGGCAGCGAGCCGGTCGGGTTCGCGCTCGTGACCATGCGCCCGACGCCGTACCACGACGGCCCGCTCCTCCAGCTCGAGGAGCTCTACGTCCGGCCGCGACTGCGGGACGGCGGGATCGGGACCCTCATCATGACGCGACTGCTCGAGCTCGCCGCCGAGCACTCGGCGGGTGAGATCCACATCAACGTCGACGAGGTCGACACCGACACCCGCCGCTTCTACGAGCGGCACGGGTTCACGAACATCGCACCGGGCGAGGACTACCGCATGCTCTGCTACATTCGCGAAGTGTGACCGGGTCGGCCGGCACCGCGGCGACGAGTGAAGTGGTGGTCCGGCATGGGTTCGACAGGCGCGTGGGTCGTCCGGGTGGTCGTGACACTGGGGCTGCTGGCGCTGGGTGTCCTGAGCCTGCCGCTCGTGGCCATCGTCTTCGACGGCGAGGGCCAGGAGGGCTGGATCATTCCGGTGCAGGTCGTGCTCATGGCTCTCGTCGGTGCCGGCGTGGGGCTTCTCGTCCCGACCCTGGCCGGGGAGGGTGCCTCGAGGACGCGCTCCGCAGTCGTGGGGGCCGTCATCGCGCTGGTCGGCGTGGCGGTCGGCCTCGTGCTGTTCTTCCTCCTGCTCAACGGCCTCGACGGACTGTGATGTCGCGCCGTCAGGTGACGTCGGCGCGGAGCACCCCCACCTCGGTCCCGTAGCTCCAGCCCGGACGCAGCGGCAGACTGTCCCCGCTCCAGAACCGGCCCGGGTCGTACCAGTTCATCGGCACGTCGTCCTCGAGGATCCCCATCGCCTCGAGCGTGACCCCGACGACCTCGGCGCAGTAGGCCGCCTCGGGGCGCACCGCCTTCTCCCGCGCGGCGCGTTGGGAGAGGTAGGCGTCGCGACCGCGCAGCCAGCGCCACGCCAGCTCGACCGTGCCCGGGAACGGGACGCCGTTGAGCCGGGCGATGGTCCGCAGCAGCGCGTCCTCCTGCTCGCGTCCGACCTCAGGGGTGAGCTGACGCACCCAGGCCCGCTGGCCGTAGCGCACCTGCCACGTCGTCACCGCCTCGGCGAGGTCGTGCAGCTGCACGCCGCGGTGGCGCGTCCCCGTCCAGTGGTCGAGCAGCGAGCGACCGAGCTCGGCATGCCACATCAGGGGTGGCAGGTCGTCGAGCACGACGGCCAGGCCGACGTGGTTGACGGGCGAGTTGCTCGCCGTCTGGATGACCCGGTCGGCTACGGTCCCGCCGCGGAACAGCCACAGGTCGCCCGTGCGCGTCTCCTCGACGGCCTGGTCGACGTCGACGCCGGTGTGACTGAAGATCGGCATGGGCACAGTCTGCCGACCCGCGCGCCGTCCGTCTCGCTATCGTGAGCGACATGAGCCCCTCGAACCGCGCGTGGAAGGTCACCGGCATCGCCGCCATCGTCGGCGTCGTCGCGACCGGAGTGCTCATCACGCGCAACGAACGGGAGCGGCGCGCCTACACCCCCGACGAGGTGCGCGACCGGCTGCACGAGCGCCTCGAGGAGGCCGAGCGGTCCACCGAGCCGCACTAGGCTGACGAAGTGCCGCAGGCCGAGATCGACGTCGACGAGTCGCTCGTCCGGCGCCTGCTCCGCAGCCTCCCCGAGCCATGGCGCGACCTGCGCGAGGCGCCCGTCGAGCACGTGGCGACCGGGTGGGACAACTCGGTCTGGCGGCTTGGGGTCGGCGACCCCTGCCGGCACGGACCGGGGTATGCGGTGCGCATCCCGGTCCGCCGGGTCGCCGCCCCGCTCATCCTGACCGCCGCACGCTGGGTCGGTGAGGTCACCGGTCCGATCCGCGGCGCCGGGTTCCGGGCACCGGTCCCGGTCCACGTCGCCGACCCGGCGGACCTGGTGCCGTGGCCCTGGTGCGTCGTCGAGTGGGTGCCGGGCACGGTCCTGTCGGCGGTTCCGGTGACCCGGCGCGGATCCGCGGCCGACGGCCTGGCCGCGGCGCTGCCCCTGCTGCATCGACCGGCTCCGCCGAACGCGCCCGTGAACCCCGGCCGGGGTGTGCCGCTCGCGGCCCGACGGGCCCTGACCGAACGCCACCTGCCCGCCGCCCGGGACCATCTCGGCGCCGACAGCGTCACCGACCTGCTCCGGCTCGTCGACCTCGCGGCCGCTGCACCGGGCTGGCCGCACGCGCCGGTGTGGTGCCACGGCGACCTGCACGCCGCGAACCTCGCGCTCGATGAGCGCGGACACAGCAGCCGGCCGGCCCTCGGCTTCCTCGACCTCGACGACCTCACGAGCGGCGACCCGGCGGTGGACCTGCGCGCTCTCTGGCTCGTCCTCGACGCCGACCAGCGGGAGCGGGCGCGGCGCACGCTCGAGGCGAGCGGCGCATACGATCCCTTCGTCTGGACCCGCGCGAAGGGGTGGGCGGCCGCATCCTTCGTCCTGCCGGTGGCCGCCGACCCCGAGGGCAGGGTGGCCTTCGCCGACGCGATCGAGCACGCCCTCGACCAGCTGGGGTGCCGGTGAGCATCGACGTCGTGGCGGACGAACGCGGCGGGTGGGTCGTCCTCGTGGACGGCCGTCCGCAGAGCCACGTCGATGCGGACGACCCCCTCGACCTCGCCTTCGAGTACGTCGCCCTGACCGCGGCGGCGGTCGATGCCGGACTCCCCGCCCCGGACCGCGTGCGGGCGACGCACGTCGGCGGCGCCGGGCTGACCCTGCCCCGATGGATCCAGGCGACCCGTCCCGGCTCTCCCCAGATCGTCCTCGAGCCGGACGGCGCGATGACGGCGCTCGTGCGCGACCGGCTGCCCCTGCCCCGAGGTCACCGGATCCGGGTCCGGGAGACCGACGGCCTGACCGGGGTGCGGGCCCTGACGAGCGACTCGGCCGACCTCGTCGTCGTCGACGCCTACGCGGACGGGCGGGTGCCCGCGGAACTCGGCGCCGTGCCGTTCCTCGAGGAGTGCGCCCGCGTGCTCGTCGGCGACGGACTGCTCGTGCTCAACCTCGCCGACGAGCCCGACGGGCGTTACGTCGACCGCGTCGGCGCCGGCGTCCGGGCAGCCGGACTGGAGCACCGCCTCGTCCTCGCGACCACGGACATCGTCAAGGGCCGGCGCTTCGGCAACCGGGTCCTGCTCGGCTCGGCCGCTCCCATCGACCGGGCGGCCGTCGAGCGTGAGCTGCGCCGCCTCCCCTGGCCGGCGCGCGCGCTGCTCCCTCGGCCCGCACGACCCTTCACCGCCGCCGACGCCCAGCCCTCCCCCGCCCCGCCGACGCTGGACCGCGGCTGGCGGGTGCGCTGAGGCGCGATGGCTGCTCCTCGGCGCAGACCGGAGATCAGCCGACGAACCGGATCGAGTCGATGATCGCGTCGATCTGGGCGATCGCCTCCGCTGAGGCACCGGGCTCCTGCTGGGCGTCGACGAGCAGGCGCCTGCCGTCGACGTCGAGAATCCACATCCGGTCGACCTCGCCGGGGAACCGGTGATAGCGCTGTCGACCGTTCGGCCACGTCGTCCAACTGACGTAGAGCGTGTCGCCCCTGCGGGTGTCGTCGCAGCCGACGAAGCTCCCCGGACGGTCCGACTCCTGGTCGGCCGGGACGCTCCATTCCATGAAGAGCCCCCACCGGCCGTCGAGCTCGACCTCCGTCGGCTCGCTCGCACCCCGTCGGGGCACCCGCTGCAGCGCCTGCGCGAGATCGCGGATGCCAGGGCCGACGAGCTGGCGCTCCCCGTGCCAGCGGCAGGGGTCGGCGAAGACCTGGGCGACGTTCCAGAACGAGATCGTCACCGCGTCGTCCTCACGGACCAGCGACCCCACCGGCAGCACCGACCACCCGTCGGGCACGGTGAGCTCGAGGACCGGCGGGTCGGGTTCGTAGCCCAGACCCTCGAGGACGTGCCGGTAGGTCCCCGGCTCCACGGGCCCGGTGAGCTCGTCGAGCCGCGGCAGGTCCGCCCCCGCCGGGCTCGTCACCCCCCTCGCACCGGTCGCCGTCGCGCCCGTCGAGGGCCGGGCCCCACCCGGCGACGGACCGGGCTCCGGCGGAGGCGCGGTGGGCAGGGCCGTGATCGTCACCGGGGTGGCCGAGTCCGTCCCGACGGCGGGTGCCGGGGCGGAGCCGGTGGCGGAGCACGCCGTCAGGACGGCGGCGGCGAGGCCACCTGCCAGCAACCGGGCGTGCCGGGCGACTCCACGGGGCTCCACCGGCACCACGTCGTCCCGTCAGAACGTGCGGCCGGTGAGGCGCTCGTAGGCCTCGACGTACTTCGCCCGCGTGCGCTCGACGACCTCCTCGGGCAGGGTCGGCGGCGCCTCGCCCGAGTCCTTGTCCCAGCCGGACGCCGGCGAGGTGAGCCACTCGCGGACGAACTCCTTGTCGAAGCTGGGCTGGGGGTGTCCCGGCTCCCACTGGTCCGCCGGCCAGAAACGCGAGGAGTCCGGTGTGAGAACCTCGTCGGCGAGGACGAGATCTCCCTCGTCGACACCGAACTCGACCTTGGTGTCCGCGATGAGAATGCCGCGCTCCGAGGCGATCTCGTTGCCGCGCGCGAGGATCGCCACGGTGAGGTCCCGGGCGCGCTCGGCCAGCCGAGGGCCGATCGCGGACTCGACCTGCGCATACGACATCGGCTGGTCGTGCTCGCCCTTGGGCGCCTTGGTCGAGGGCGTGAACACCGGCACCGGCAGCCGTGAGCCGTCGGTCAGCCCCTCGGGGAGACGCACTCCGGAGACGTGCCCGTCGGCGCGGTACTCGCGCAGTCCGCCGCCGGTGAGGTAGGCGCGGGCCACGCACTCCACCGGCAGCATCTCCAGGCGGCGGACGAGGACGGCCCGGCCGGTCACCTCGTCCGGGACGTCGGTCGAGACGATGTGGTTGGGCACGAGGTCGGCGAGCTGCTCGAACCACCAGAGCGACAGCTGGGTCAGGACGGCACCCTTGTCGGGGATCGCCGGCGACAGGGCGAAGTCGAACGCGCTGATCCGGTCGGAGGCGACGAGGAGCAGCCGGTCTCCGTGCACCTCGCCGGTGACCGGGTCGATCGGCGCATAGACATCGCGGACCTTGCCCGAGTAGACGTGCTCGTACCCGGCGATCGGGACCACACCGGCTCCATGCGGGTCGCTCACGACGGCACCTCCACCTCGCCGCGGACGGCTCTCGCCGCGATGTCCGAGCGGTGGTGCGAGCCGTCGAGCCGGATCCGCCCGACGGCGTCGTAGGCCCGCCCGCGTGCCTCGGCCAGGTCGGCTCCGAGGGCGACCACGGAGAGCACCCGACCCCCGGAGGAGAGGACCGTGCCGTCCGGGCCGTTCGCGGTCCCCGCATGGAGGACGTATGCGGTGGGAACCTCCTCGACGTCGGCGAGACCCTCGATGGGGTCCCCGGTGCGCGGGGTTCCGGGATAGTCCTCGGCGGCGACGACGACGGTCACGGCGGACTCCTCCCTCCACCGCAGCCGCGGGTGACCCTGCAGGGCGCCGGTGGCCGCCGCATACAGGAGGTGCCCGAGGGGACTGAGTAGGCGGGCGAGCACGACCTGGGTCTCGGGGTCGCCGAAGCGGGCGTTGAACTCGATGACGCGCGGGCCGCGCGAGGTCAGCGCGAGGCCGATGAAGAGCGTGCCGACGAACGGAGTGCCGCGACGGGCCATCTCGGTGACGACGGGCTGGGCCACGCGGGCGACGAGATCGTCGGCCAGGTGGTCCGGTGCCCAGGGGAGGGGCGAGTACGCGCCCATGCCACCGGTGTTCGGGCCGGTGTCGCCGTCGCCGACGCGCTTGAAGTCCTGAGCCGGCGTGAGCGGTACGACGTCCGTGCCGTCACAGACGACGAAGAGGGAGACCTCTGGGCCGTCGAGGAACTCCTCGACGACGATCCGGCCGCCCGGCTTGGCCAGGCACCGCTCGGCGTGGTCCAGCGCCTCGGTGAGGTCGTCGGTGACGACGACCCCCTTGCCGGCGGCGAGACCGTCGTCCTTGACGACGAACGGGGCGCCGAAGGCGGCGAGCGCATCGCGGACCTCGTCCAGCGTCGTGCACAGCCGCCCCATGCCGGTCGGCACCTCCGCCGTCGCCATGACCTCCTTGGCGAAGGCCTTGGAGCCCTCGAGGCGCGCGGCCTGCGCCGAGGGGCCGTAGCAGGCGATGCCCGCGGCGCGCACCGCGTCGGCGACGCCGGCGACGAGAGGCGCCTCGGGGCCGATGACGACGAGGTCCACGCCATGGCGGCGGGCCAGCCCGGAGACCGCATCGGGGTCGAGGGGGTCGACCGGCTCGCAGTGGGCACGCAGCGCCATACCGGGGTTGCCCGGCGCGGCGATGACGGCATCGACGTCGGGGTCCGCCGCCAGAGCTGTGACGAGGGCGTGCTCGCGGGCACCTGTTCCGACGACGAGGACCTTCACGAGGACCACTCTAGGGACTGCCCGCCCACGCGCACGGAGCCGTCCGCGCGGTCGGCGGACCTCGCCCGGGCAGGGCCTCGTGCAGGCGTAGACTAGACGGTTCGTGCCCATCCCCGAGGACGGAAGCCAGCGCCACCCGTGACAGAGCACAGCATCGACACCGGTGCTCGCGAACGTGCCGACAGCCGCGATCCCGCGGCCGCCGACGACGTCGCCCATGACCCCGCCGCCCGCGAGATCGCGATCGAGCAGGCGCACGTCGACCGGGTCTACACCGAGCTGGCGAAAGCACGCATCCGCACCGCCGACGTCGAGGCCGACGGCCTGGCCCGCGGGCGCACCGACCGGGTCGGCGACGTGCGCGACGAGGAGATGACCGGCCTCGTCGAGCGGGACGCGCTGGTCTATCTCGCCGCCAAGCGCCGCCACGACCTCGACCGCCAGTTCGAGGGGCTCGTGTTCGGCCGGCTGGACCTCGACCACAGCGGCGTGGCGACCGCCGGGGACGACGCCGATGATCCGCCGTCGGCGGCCGGTCTCTCGGCCGACGACCTCGAGGCCCGCTACATCGGACGGCTCGGCGTTCGCGACGACGACTACGAACCCCTCGTGATCGACTGGCGGGCTCCTGCAGCGGCTCCGTTCTATCGCGCCACCCCCGTCGACCCGCACGGGGTCGTCCGGCGCCGCGTGCTGCGCTGCGCGGGCCAGCGGGTCATCGGTGTCGAGGACGACCTCATGGTGGCCGAGGCGCCCGACGACCTCACCGTCGTCGGCGACGGCGCCCTCATGGCCGCGCTCACCCGCAGCCGGGGCTCGCAGATGCGCGACATCGTCGCGACCATCCAGCGGCATCAGGACGAGGCGATCCGCGCCCCCTCCCGGGGCGTCACCGAGATCACCGGCGGCCCCGGCACGGGCAAGACCGTCGTCGCGCTGCACCGGGCCGCCTTCCTCCTCTACAGCGACCGGCGCCGCTTCGAGTCCGGCGGTGTCCTCATCGTGGGGCCGTCCCCGGCCTATACGGCCTATATCGAACGGGTCCTGCCCTCACTCGGCGAGGACTCGGTGGCCCTCCGCTCGATCGGCGACCTCGTCGACGGCGTCACGGCGACCCGGCTCGACTCCCGCGAGGTGGCCCGGATCAAGGGTGCCGACCGGGTGCGCGGCATCCTCTCCCGGGTCTCGCACGAGCCTCCCCCGGATGCTCCGACCGAGTTCCGCGCGTTCGTCGCGGGCACGGCGATCCGGATCGGCAGCGAGGCGCTCGACCGGATCCGGCACCAGGTGCGCCGGGGGCACCAGCACAACCTCGGCGTCGCCGCGGCCCGCGCCGGGCTGGCCGACGTCGCGTGGGAGCAGCACCGCGCCGACGACCACGGCGCCGAGCGCTCCGAGTTCCTCGACCGGTTCCACGACTCGATGGAGGTCGAGCGGTTCATGCGGGCGTGGTGGCCGCAGCTCGACCCCCGTGAGCCGCTGCTCTGGCTCGCCGAGGAGGCGGTCCTCGCGAGGTGCGCGCACGGCATCCTCGGCCCCCGCGACCGGGAGCTGCTGGCCGCGTCGATGCGCGAGACGCTCGAGGTCGGGACGTGGTCGGTGGCCGACGTCGCTCTGATCGACGACCTGTTCGCCCGCCTCGGGCCGAGGCAGCAGGACCAGCCCGAGGAGCGTGGCTTCTACGAGGTCGAGGAGCTCGACGACCTCGGCGGCTACGGCGTCCAGGAGCTCGGGGCGGGATTCACCAACGGCCACCACGACGGCGGCCGGCTGCGCGAGCGCGTCGGGCACGACCCCCGTGAGCGGCTCCTGCAGGGCACGATCGAGCGCTCCCGCGGATACGCCCACATCCTCGTCGACGAGGCCCAGGACATCTCGCCGATGCAGTGGCGCATGCTCGGGCGTCGCGGCCGGCAGGCGTCGTGGACCGTCGTCGGCGACGACGCCCAGAGCTCCTGGCCGGACCCGGTCGAGGCACGACGGGCCCGGAACGAGGCCTACGGTCGCGGCGAGCGTCGCGGTTTCCACATGGACACGAACTACCGCAACGCCCGGGAGATCTTCGACTACGCGGCCGAGGTCATCCGCCGGGAGGTCCCCGACGCCGACATCCCTGCCGCCGTGCGCGACACCGGGTGGCCGGTCCGGGACCTCGATGTCGACGCGTCGTCCCTCGAAGACACCCTGGCGGTGGAGGTCCGTCGCCTGCTCGAGCTCGTCGAGGGCTCCGTGGCGATCGTGGCGGGACCACCGCATACAGCCGTCGCGGAGCGGGTCTCGCACCTGGCCGAACGGGTCGTCGTGGCGGACCCGCTCTCGACCAAGGGCCTGGAGTACGACGCCGTGGTGGTCCTCGACCCGACCCAGATCGCGGAGGAGATACCCGGCGGTGTACGAGCGCTCTACGTCGTGCTCACCCGGGCGGCGCACCGGATGACGGTGCTCCGCCTCGACTGAGACGCTCGCGGACGGAGGCGGCGGTCAGCCGGACTTGCGCCGGAACATCTGTTGCGTCGCGGACGTCTCGGCATCGTGGGCATGGTCGGCCTTGCCGTGACCCGCGCCGCCGCTGACGTCGCGGCCACCATGGGCCTTCTTGCGCTCGAGTGCCTCGCGGAACTTGGCCTTGACGTCCTCGGGTGCGCTGTCGTGCTTGCTCATGCCGGTCTCCCTCCGTCGAACGCGCCCGGGACGGCGCTGGGCACAGCCTCACACCGGACGTCGTGCGCGCGCAAGGAATTTGGGCACCGGTATGCCAACCGCGCCCCATGTCACGCGCCCGGCATACCCCCGACCCACCACCGAACCACCGGCATGCCAACCGCGCCCCATGTCACGCGCCCGGCATACCCCCGACTCACGGCAGCAAGGAGTGCCGCTCGATGATCTCGTGCCGACCGGGCCCCACACCGATCGCCGACACGCGCGCCCCGATGAGCTCCTCGACGCGCAGCACGTAGCGCTGCGCGTTCTCCGGCAGCTCCTCGAAGGTCCGGCAACCCGAGATGTCCTCCCACCAGCCGTCGAGGTATTCGTACACCGGCTTCGCGTGGTGGAACGCGCTCTGGTTGACCGGCATCTGCTCGTGCCGCACGCCATCGACGTCATAGGCCACACAGACCGGCACCCTCTCGAACCCGGTGAGGACGTCGAGCTTGGTGATGACGAAGTCGGTGACGCCGTTGATCCTCGTCGCATATCGGCCGATGACCGTGTCCATCCAGCCGCATCGGCGCGGACGGCCGGTCGTGGTGCCGAACTCGGCGCCGACCTTGCGCAGCGTCTCTCCGTCGTCGTCGAAGAGCTCCGTGGGGAAGGGCCCCTCCCCGACCCGCGTCGTGTAGGCCTTGAGGATCGCGATCACCCGCTCGACCCGGGTCGGGGGGATGCCGGAGCCGGTGCACGCACCGCCGGCGGTCGCCGAGGACGACGTGACGAACGGGTACGTGCCGTGGTCCACGTCGAGGAGGGTCGCCTGGCCGGCCTCCAGCAGGACGATCCGGCCGGCGTCGAGCGCCTCCTCGAGCTCCAGCGACGTGTCCCGGACCATCGGCCGCAGCCGCTCGGCGTAGGAGAGCAGCTCCTCGACGACGAGGTCGACGTCGCTCGCGCGGGTGTTGTAGATCTTGACGAGCACCTGGTTCTTCAGGTCGAGGGCCGCCTCGACCTTCTGGCGCAGGATGTTCTCATCGAACAGGTCCTGGACGCGGATGCCGACGCGGTTCATCTTGTCGGCATAGGTGGGCCCGATGCCGCGGCCGGTCGTGCCGATCCGGCGCTTGCCGAGGAAGCGCTCGGTGACCTTGTCCAGGGTGCGGTTGTAGGGCGCGATGATGTGCGCGTTGGCGCTGACGATCAGACGCGAGGTGTCGACGCCGCGCTCGTCGAGGCCGTCGAGCTCCTGGAACAGGACCTCCAGGTCGACGACGACGCCGTTGCCGATGACGGGGACGACGTTCGGCGAGAGGATGCCCGAGGGCAGGAGGTGGAGGGCGTACTTCTCTCGGGTGCCGTCCGGGCTCTCGATGACGACGGTGTGGCCGGCGTTGTTGCCGCCGTTGAACTTGACCACGTAGTCGACCGCGGACCCCATGAGGTCGGTCGCCTTGCCTTTGCCTTCGTCACCCCACTGGGCACCGACGAGGACGATCGCGGGCATGGATGACTCCTTGTGCGGCTGGGCGCCAGGGTTTGGTATGCGCTGGTCGCCTCCCGTGGAAGCCGTCACCGTCGCGCCGGACAGCGCCCCAGCCTATCGCCTCCGGGGGCCCGCGGCGGTGGCCCGGATCGGCGACAGCGGCAGCGGGCCGGCCTCCAGTCGGCCGCGGGCGAGGAGGGCCGCGCCGAGCTGGAAGCGGGTCTCGACGCCCTGCTCGTCCATCAGTCCGGCGATGCGGCGACGCACGGTCCGCAGGCTCCACCCGAGGGTGCGGGCAATGGCCTCGTCCTTGAGCCCCAGCGCCATCAGGTCGATCATCCGCGTCTCGGCGGGCTCCTCGCCGCGCTCCGCGTTGAGGGCCACCCCGGTCGTGTAGGTCGTCTCGTGGAGGGCCGTGAACGCGGCGATGAGCATCGGCTCGCGGATGACGAGGTAGTCGGACTCGGGCACGTTCCACTCCGCACAGGCGAGCACGGCGCTCGATCCGGCGATGAGGAACTCGCTCGGCGGCGCGGCGACGAAGCGCTGCTCCTCACCCGCCTCGGCCCACGCGTTCACCCAACGTCGGCCGGGGGCGGTGTCGAGGACCCCGAGTGGATAGATGGCGCGCATGACCAGCCCGTCGTCGAGTCTGCGGCGCAGGTCCCGCACGCGCTCGTCCTCCAGCCCGGGACCGTACTCGACGGTGCGGTTGACGGTGCGGAGGATACCGTCGCCGATCTCGTCGAGGAGGCCGCCGATGACGTCGGCCGCGATGTCCGCGGGAATGACCTCGAGGTCGGCGTCGCGGACGACGGTGGTCCGGGTCAGCTCACTCGTGATCGACCGGATCGCGTCGCGGACGTCGCTCAGCTCCTGGCGACGGGCGTCGAGGCGCTGGGCCTCCCGGTCGAGAAGTCGTTCGAGGTGCCGGACGACCTTGGCGGGCTGTCGCGCTGGTGACTCGCCGGTAGTTGAATGTTCGTCCACTTTGGCATTTTAGTGCCAATGGCCGCAAAGTGTCGACAAATGGGTGACGTGTCCGGCAAGATGGTGACTCGTCGAGGCTGAACGCAGGGGACATGACGCTTTGACGACAGTGGGGCGCCTAGGGCGCCTGCTCCTGGCAGGGGGCATCGCCGGAGGCCGCGGATACGCGGCCTCCGGCGATCTGTATGTGGGGGTGCCGCCTCACCGGCAAGCCACAGGCGCGACATACCGCGCGATCGACATACCGGCGCTGAGGCGAGAGAGCACCCGCATGCCACAGGCGCGACATACCGCGCGATCGACATACCGGCGCTGAGGCGAGAGAGCACCCGCATGCCACAGGCGCGACATACCGCGCGATCGACATACCGGCGCTGAGGCGAGAGAGCACCCGCATGCCACAGGCGCGACATACCGCGCGATCGACATACCGGCGCTGAGGCGAGGGCGCGGCGGGCGGCGGCTCCCGCTCAGAGCCCCAGCTCGCGGGCGCCGGTCGCCGACGAGGCGCGAAGGAACTCGACGCAGCGGTGGCGCTCCTCCTCCTCGCCGATGCCGTCGGCCGCTCGCGCCAGAGCGGCGAGCGCGCGCAGGAAGCCGCGGTTCGGCACGTGCTCCCACGGCACCGGCCCCTGGCCCCGCCAGCCCGCGCGCCGCAGGGCGTCCAGACCACGGTGGTAGCCGGTCCGCGCGTAGGCGTAGGCCATGACCACCTCGCCCTCGTCGAGGGCGTCCTCGGCGAGAACCGCCCAGGGCAGCGACGACGAGGGGTATGCGCGGGCCACCTGATCCGCCGCCCTGCCCTCGTCGAGGGCCGGGATCGCAGGGTCGTGGGGCAGGAGGGTCTCCGGGATGCCGAGAAGGTCGCTCACGGCGTCAACCCTAGTGAGCATGACGGAGGGCTGAGCACGACTGAGGGCGAGAACCTCCGACTTCGGGAGACAACGGTTGTCTCCCGAAGCGGAGGTTTCTCGCCCTCGGAGAGAAAGTTGCGGCAGGGACCCGTCAGCCGCGATGGGTACCGGCGGAGCGGAGGTTCTCGCAGGCCTCGACGACGCGGGCGGCCATGCCCGCCTCGGCCTCCTTGCCCCAGGCGCGCGGGTCGTACTGCTTCTTGTTGCCGACCTCGCCGTCGATGCGCAGCACGCCGTCGTAGTTCTTGTACATCCACGCGGCGACCGGCCGCGTGAAGGCGTACTGCGTGTCGGTGTCGACGTTCATCTTCACGACGCCGTAGTCGACCGCGGCCGAGATCTCCTCCGGCAGTGAGCCGGAGCCGCCGTGGAAGACGAGGTGGAACGGCTTGGCGTCGGCGGCCAGGCCGAGCTCCTGGCTCGCGGCCTCCTGAGCGGCCTTGAGAACCTCGGGGCGGAGCTTGACGCCACCGGGCTTGTAGACGCCGTGCACGTTGCCGAAGGTCAGGGCCGTCATGTAGTAGCCCTTCTCCCCGGCACCGAGTGCGCGCACCGTGGCGATGGCGTCCTCGGGCGTGGAGTACAGCTTCTCGTTGATCTCGTTCTCGACACCGTCCTCCTCGCCGCCGACGACACCGACCTCGATCTCGAGGACGACGTTGGCCTTCTGGCAGCGATCGAGGAGGTCCTCGGCGATCTGGAGGTTCTCGTCGAGCGGCACGGCCGAGCCGTCCCACATGTGGCTCTGGAAGAACGGCAGGCCGCCGCCGTCGACCCGCTCCTGGCTCGCGGCGAGCAGCGGCCGGACGAAGCCGTCGAGCTTGTCCTTCGGGCAGTGGTCCGTGTGCAGGGCGATGTTGACCGGGTAGTTCTTGGCGACCTCGTGCGCGAACGCGGCGAACGCGAGCGACCCGGCGACCATGTTCTTGACGGTCGGGCCGGAGAGGTACTCGGCGCCACCGGTCGAGACCTGGATGATGCCGTCACTGCCGGCGTCCGAGAAACCCTTGAGGGCGGCGTGCAGCGTCTGGCTCGAGCTGACGTTGATGGCCGGGTAGGCGAAGCGCTCGTTCTTGGCCCGGTCGAGCATCTCGCGGTAGACCTCGGGTGTTGCGATGGGCATACCTACTCCTTCGTGCGGGCGCCTCGCGACGCCGCGTATGTGGGCGTGTGGTCCTCGCCCATCCTTCCACGTGCGCCCGTCCCGCGTGAGTGCCGGTCCGTACTCACTCGCGCGGGGGCGCGAGCACGTAGGGCGTTGTCGTCGCGACCTGCGACAACCCCATCCGGATCAGAATAGGACGCGACGTCGGGAGCGCGTCGACCCGGCAGATCGAATGACCGGCGTCCAGTGCCCACTGGGCTCGCACGGCGGCCATGGCGCGGTACAACCCCTGCCCACGGTGCTCGGGATGGACCTTGCCGCCCCACAGTCCCGCGAAGTCCGTCCCCGCGACGAGCCGAAGCACCCCATGTCCGACGATCACCCCCTCCTCTCGGTCGACTGCCACCACCGACCGGACGTGCTGCCGGTCCGCCTCCTCCTCGGCCCGGAGCACCCGCGACCAGGCGGCTCCGCCTTGCCCGAAGACCGCCTCGTCGAGCGCCTCCACCTGTTCCCACTCGGCCTGCGCGGAGGCGGGGTCGGCGGAGATGGCGCGCACCGCATACCGGTCGGCGATCGTCACCGGTCGGGCGACCCGTTCGGCCGGGCCGAGCATCAACGCCTCCTCGTCCTCGGGCACGAACCCGTATGCGCGCAGCAGCTCCGGCAGGTCCGCCGGCTCGTCATAGGAATAGGTCTTCCACTCGACGCGCTGCCCGCGCGCGGTGAAGAAGGCGACCTGGCGCTCGATGACCGCGGCCGGGTCGGGCCCGAGGCCGGCCGGCGAGTCGATCATCGCGCCGTCCTCGGCCGGGTCGGGCGGGTAGACGCGCCGCACCGGCCCGTCGTACTCGACGACGTGCGTCGGAACGTACTCCCGCTCGGTGAGGCGGACCTGCTCGTGGAACCTCCGGAGCAGATCAGGGGTCTCGGTGGGTGCGTCCTTCGCTGTCATCCCCTCATCGAAGCGCAGCGGTGACCGAGTCCGCAGCCCGAATGAGGGCGAGGTGACTGAAGGCCTGCGGGAAGTTGCCGGCGAGCCGACCGGACTCCGGGTCGTACTCCTCGGCCATCAGCCCGAGGTCGTTCGCGTAGCCGACCAGCTGGGACATCAGAGCCCGCGCGTCGTGGACCCGGCCGGAGCAGGCGTACTGCTCGACGAGCCAGAAGCAGCAGATGAGGAACGGGTACTCGTCACCCTCGAGCCCGTCGAGCCCACTCTCGGTGCGGTAGCGGTGCAGCAGGCCGTGCTCGTCGCGCAGGTCCTCCTCGATCGCGGCGACCGTGCCGAGCATGCGCTCGTCGTCGTACGCGACGAACCCGGTGTGCGGGAGCTGCAGGAGCGAGGCGTCGACCTCGCGGTTGTCGTACGTCTGCGTGAAGGTGCCTCTCTCAGCATCGAACCCGCGCTCGAGGATCTCCTCGCGCAGGTGGTCGCGCAGCTCCCGCCAACGCTCCACGTCGCCCGACAGGCCGTGCTCCTCGACCGCACGGATCCCCTCGTTGAAGGCGGCCCACATCATCACCCTGCCGTGGGTGAAGTGGTGTAGGTCGCCGCGCATCTCCCAGATGCCGTGGTCCTCGCGGTCGAGGTTCGTCTCGCAGTACCGGAGCAGGTTGCACTGCAGACCCCATGTGTAGTCGTCCTCGCGGGCACCATGGTCACGCAGCCGGGCCAGGGCGAGCATGACCTCACCGGGCACGTCGGCCTGGTACTGGTCCGCGGCGCCGTTGCCGATCCGCACCGGCCGCGAGTTCTCGTATCCGACGAGGTGGTCCAGCTCCCGCTCGTCGAGGTCCCGCTCACCGCCGAGGCCGTACATGATGCGCAGGTCGGCGATGTCCCCCGCCACCGCGCGCAGCAGCCAGTCGCGCCACAGCGTGGCGCCCTCGATGAAGTCGTGGTCGACCATGACCTCGATCGTCAGCGCCGCATCGCGGAGCCAGGTGTAGCGGTAGTCCCAGTTGCGCCCGCCGCCGAAGCTCTCGGGCAGCGACGCGGTCGGGGCGGCGACGATGCCGCCCGTGCGACCGTGGGTGAGGGCGCGCAGCACGAGCAGCGAGCGGGTGACCTCGCGGTCGTGCACGCAGTGCGCCTCCACACGGTCGGCCCAGTCGGTCCAGAAGGTGCGGGTGCGCTCCAACGCCTGGTGGACGTCGACCGGCTCGGGACGGTCCTCCCAGGACGGGAACCACGTGAGGTCCCAGGACAGCTCGTCGCCCTCGCTCATCGTGAACGACCCGACGAACCGGGGTGCCGTGCCACCCGACGTCGTGTCGGCGCCTCCGCCCTGCTCGCCGGACTGGTCGATCGCGTGCAGACACGGCCCGTTGAGGAGCAGTGCGTCCGGTCCGGCGATCGACGACAGCCGGGCCCGTCCGTCGTCGGCGTCCTCCAGCCGGCGGAACCACGGGGTCGAGCGCGCATAGTCGAAACGGACCCGCAGGTCGTGGACGATCTCCACCTCACCCTTGAGACAGGTCACGATCCGGACGAGGTCACCGTGCCCGTCGCCAGGGACCAGGAAGTCGACGACCCGCGCCCGTCCGGTGGGCGCCTCCCAGACCGTCTCGAGGACGAAGGTGTCCTCCTCGTAACGCCACGAGGCGACCGTGCCGTCCGTGACCGACACCTGCCAGCGCCCGTCGTCGGGCCCGCCGAGGATGGCCGAGAAGACCGCCGGGCTGTCGAACCGCGGCAGGCACAGCCAGTCCACGCTCCCGTCGCGGGAGACGAGCGGCCCGGTCCGCAGGTCCGAGAGCAGGGCGTAGTCCTCGAGGGGGGTACTCATCGCGCCAGTCTGGCAAGGCGACAACCCGTTGACGGCATCCGACGGTGCGAGGACCATGACACGGACAGGGCCGGGCCGCGGGCCCGGCGTCGCATCGTGACCGAGGAGATCCTGATGAGGTTCGCACGAGTACTCGCGGCAGTCGCACTGCTACTCAGCGTGGGAGGGCTGTCGTCGCCCGTCTTCGCGACGACCGTCTACCGCGCGTCGCTGGACGGCGGTCAGGAGGTCCCGGCCCGCGAGACCGATGCCCGCGGACAGGCCATCCTCCGGCTGTCGTCAGACGGCACCGAGCTCCACTACCGAGTCATCGCCAACCGCATCGACAATGTCGTCGCAGCCCACATCCACGTCGGCGCGGCCGGCACCAACGGACCCGTCGTCGCCTTCCTGTTCGGTCCGCAGGCTCCCGGCAGCGGTCGGACCAACGGTGTCCTCGCGACCGGCACGATCACGGCGGACGACCTGGTCGGCCCGCTCGCGGGACAGTCGCTCGATGCGCTCATCGACGAGATCGAGGCCGGCGGCGCCTATGTCAACGTCCACACCAACGACGGCGTCGACCCGGCCAACACCGGCCCCGGCGACTTCCCCGGGGGCGAGATCCGCGGCCAGATCGGCTGAGCCGGCCCGCTCCTGGGTCCGCGTACTCAGGCGCTACGGAGGGACGACGCGCCACCCTTGAGGTATGGATCCGACGAGTGTCCGCGCGCTGAGCGAGGCGACCCCCGAGACCCGCAACCGGGTCGTCGACGCCCTGCGCGCGCTTGCCATCACCGTGGTCGTCGTCGGCCACTGGCTCGTCGCCGCCGTTGTCGTCCGCGACGGCGAGCTGGTCCCGAGTGCAGTGCTCGACATCGCGTCGTGGAGCCATCCACTGACCTGGGTCTTCCAGGTCATGCCCGTGTTCTTCTTCGTCGGCGGGTACGCCAACGCCCTCTCCTGGCGCGCGGCCCGCCGCGACGGCCGGTCCTACGCCGACTGGGTGCGCGCCCGGCTCGTCCGGCTCGGTCTGCCGGTCGTCCCGCTTCTGGTGACGTGGCTCGTCCTGGCGAGCACCGCATACTCCCTGGGCGTCTCGGGATCGACGCTGCGGCTCGCCTCGCAGGTGGCCCTCGTGCCCACGTGGTTCCTCGCGGCGTACGTCCTCGTCGTGGCCGTCGCCCCGGCGACCCTGGTCCTGTGGGAGCGCTGGCGCTGGTGGAGCATCCTGGCCGGGCTGGCAATGAGCCTCGCGGTCGACGCGGTGAGCATCGGAACCGGGGAGGAGCTTGTCGGGTTCGCGAACTACCTGCTCGCCTGGGCGACGGTCCATCAGCTCGGGTATGCGTGGGTCGACGGAGCGCTCGGCTCTCGGCTGCGGCGCCTGGCTCTCGCCGGTGTCGGCCTGGTCGGGCTGCTCCTCGCGGTGGGACCCGGACCCTACCCGATCTCGATGATCGGGGTGACGGGCGCCGAGCTGAACAACTCCTACCCGACCCGGGTCACCATGGTCTTCCTCGGCCTGCTCCAGGGCGGCGTCATCCTCCTCGCCGAGCGACCGCTCGCCGAGCGGCTACGCAGGCCGCGACTGTGGACCGCCACGGTCGCCGTCAACGCCCGGATCATGACGTTGTATCTGTGGCATCTGACCGCGATGGTGCTCGTCATCGGGCTGGCGATGCTCGCCGGCGGTGCGGGTCTGGGCTGGGAACCGCTGAGTGCCGGTTGGTGGGCGACCCGCCCTTTGTGGATCGGGACTCTTGCCCTCGTGGTCGTTCTCGCGGTCGCGCTGTTCGGGCGGTTCGAGAACCCGCGGCGCGACACCCGCCCGGCGCCTCCCCTGTGGGTGGCCGTCCTGGCCGTCGTGCTCACGTGCGGAGGGCTCGCAGTGATGGCGAAGTTCGGCATCGTCGACAACGGTGGCGTCACGTGGGTCTGGCCGCTGCTCCCGATCGCCGCCCAGGTACTGCTGCGGGTCGTGCCGCGGCATGCCGCGACCCTTACTCACTCGTGAGTCCGCAAGTGCCGGTGGTCCACGGAGGATCCTGCGATCGACGGGGGACGAGGGTCGCGCGTGGGCGGATCTGTCGCCGGAGCGGGCGGTCATGGATCGCTCGACTCGAGGTCGGCGCACGCGCGCTCCCAGTCCGTGGCCAGGGCCGCGAGGTCGGCGCGGTAGTCCCCGATCGGCGCACCCCGGCCACCGCGCCCGAGGAGGATCCCCTCTGCCGCCCACCTCGCGGCGGCCTCGTCGCGCAGGTGCTCGGGCAGCTCGCCGCGGGCGTTCGTCACCCGCCACCACGTCACGTTGCCGCCCCAGTGGCGCATGACCGAGCCGACCTGGCGCGGGCCGATGCCGACGAGGGCGGCGAGGTCGCCGTAGGAGACCAGTCGCCCGCGCGGCACGAGCTCGACCGCGCGCAGCACGCGTTCGACCACGACCTCGTCCACGTCGGTCAGACTAACCGGGGCCCTCGGGCGCGGCCCCCTGTGCCGGCGGCACCCAACCGTGCACGTGCTGCAGAACCCACGTGTGCATGGCGATCGCCGCGGCCGCCCCCGCGTTGATCGACCGGGTCGAGCCGAACTGCGTGATGTGGACCAGCTCCACGCTGGCCGCCCGCGCCTCGGCGCTCAGGCCCGGACCCTCGCCGCCGAAGAGCAGCAGAGCCGCCCGGGGGAGCGCATACCCCTCGAGCGGAAGCGAGCCCGGTACGTTGTCCACGCCGACCACGGTCAGCTCGTGCTCCTCGGCGAACCGGACGAGAGATCCGATGTCCGGATGGTGGTGCTCGTGCTGGTAGCGGTCGGTGACCATCGCTCCGCGGCGGTTCCACCGGCGGCGGCCGACGATGTGGAACGCGGCGACGTTGAACGCGTTGGCGGTCCGGATCACCGAGCCGATGTTGAAGTCGTGAGACCAGTTCTCGACGGCGACGTGGAGTGGATGCCGTCGGGTGTCGAGGTCGGCGACGATCGCCTCGTGCCGCCAGTAGCGGTAGCGGTCCTCGACGTTGCGGCGGTCCCCCTCGCGCAGCAGCACCGGGTCGTAGTGCTCCCCCGCCGGCCGGTCGCCCGTCCACGGGCCGACCCCGACCGTCGGTCGGTCGTCGGCCTCGTGGGACATCGGCGGGGCTCCTTCGGGTCTGGGCCGCCCCAATCTAGCCGGGTCAGGCAGTCGCGACCGCCGGTTCCGCCGCTCGGGCCACCGAGCGGCGGATCGCGTATGCGGCGAGGACCGCCGTGAGCATCCCCAGCGTGCCGGTGGTCACGAAGGCGAGCCGGGGGCCCATGACGACGGCGAGTGAGCCGCCGAGCACGGTGGCGACGACCGAGCCGCTGCGGGCCACGCCGCTGACGACGGCGACGACGCGACCGCGCAGACGCTCGGGGGTCTCGTCGAGGATGACGACGACGATGAGGGCGTTGGCGAGACCGAGTGCGACGCCGGCGACGAGGCAGAGCAGGAGGAAGACCGTGAACCCCGGTGCGACACCCTGCCCGACCTGGGTCGCCGCCGTGAGGGCGAGCGCGGCGAGCGTGACCGGGACGCGGCGGGCCGGATCGAGGAGGGCGCCCGCGGCGAGCGCGCCGAGGACCGCTCCGATCCCGCCGGCGACGGCGGCCAGTCCGAACTGCGCGGGCGAGGCACCGAGCACGTCGCGCACGAGGAACACCTCGACGGCGTTGACCGCCTCGACGGCGATGATGAACGGCACGAGCGCCAGGACGAGGACGAAGGCAACGCCCTGCCCCCGCAGCGAGCGCAGGGCCGCCACCGGCAGCAGCGTCAGCGGTTCGGCCGCCACCGGCACCCGGCGGGTGCGGACGAACAGCGGCGTGAGTCCCGCGACGACGCTCAGGGACGCGGCGATGAGCAGGGCCGTGCCCTCCCCCATGGTCTGGACGACGACCCCCGCGAGACCGGCCCCCGCCGGCATCGCCACGGAACGCAGCCCCTGCTGGACCGACACGAGCTGGGCCGTGTGCTCCTCACCCGCGAGATGCGGGAGGAGAGCCGTCCACACGGGCATGCCGAGAGAGCCGGCGAGCATGGCGATGAGCGTGAGGAGGTAGGTGGGAACCAGAGCCTCCCAGACCGCGAGGCCCGCGAGGGCCGCCGCCTGCACCGAGAGGGTGCTGACGAGGATGAGTCGCGAGTCGTAGCGGTCGGCGAGCGAGCCGGCGATCCCCATCGTGAGGATCGTCGGGAGCGAGATGCACAGCAGGAGGAGGGTCGCCGCATACGGGCCGGCCCCGCTCGCGTGCACCCGGAGCAGGAGGGTGACGAGGGACAGACCGAGTGCCCCCGTGACGAGCGCGCTCGCGGTGAGCATGAGTCGAGCGTCGCGGATCCGCCAGACGGACGACGCGTTCTGAAAGAGTTGTTTCATAAATGTGAAGGTACTCTTTCAGATCTTCGGTGGCAACCCTAGAATCGCGACATGCCGGATTCCCCCGACGCGAGCTCGTCCGTCACTCCCGACCACTCACCTCCCGACCAGGTGCGCATCACCGACTGCCAGGCCCTGCGAGCGCTCGCCCACCCGGCCCGGCAGCGGGTGATCATGGAGCTGTACTCCGGGGAGGTCCTCACCGCGAGCGAGGCCGCACAGATCTGCGGGATGACCCCGTCCGCGATGAGCTATCACCTCAGGGCGCTGGAGAAGGCCGGCATCGTCGAACGGGTCGAGAGCACCGACGGCCGGGAGCGTCCGTGGAAGGCGGCGGCAGAGTCCCTGACGATCGACCGTGCCGCACACTCGGGAGCCGGGACGGCGATCCTCCAGAAGTACACGGGGACCTGGACGGCGGACCTCATCGCGGGGCTCGAGCGGCTCTACGACGATCTCGGGGCGGGACAGAACCATGGCGTTCTCAGCCGTGGCCGGTTCTGGGTCACGGAGGCGGAAACGCGTGAGCTCGCGGAGGAGATCTTCCTACTGTGGGACCGCTACAAGGGCCGGACCCGCGCCGACCATCCCGAGGGTGCGCGACTTCGTGACGTGTACTCACTCGTCCTGCCCACCGAGGACGGGTGAGCGCAGATGTCGGGGACCCGCCACGGCGACACCCGACGCTGGGTCCTGCACGTCGACCTGGACCAGTTCCTCGCCGCCGTCGAGGTGCTGCGTCACCCCGAGCTGGCCGGACGTCCCGTGATCGTCGGCGGTCGGGGCGACCCCACCGAGCGGGGCGTGGTCTCGACGGCCTCCTACGAGGCGCGCGAGTTCGGCGTGCGCTCCGGCATGGCCCTGCGCATCGCGGCCCGGCGGTGTCCCGACGCGGTGTTCCTGCCGGTCGACTTCCCGGTGTACGAGTCCGCCTCGCGACAGGTCATGGACGCGATCAGGGCGGTCCCCGGCGCGGTCGTCGAGGTGCTCGGCTGGGACGAGGCCTTCGTCGGCGTGACGACGGACGACCCCGACGCCGTCGCGACGCGGATCCAACGGGACGTCCTCGCCGCAACGGGTCTGCACTGCTCGGTCGGCATCGGCGACACCCGGGTGCGCGCCAAGGTCGCGACCGACTTCGGCAAGCCCCGGGGGAGGTTCCGGCTCACGTCGGACACCTGGCTCGAGGTCATGGGCGAGCGACCGGTCAGCGCGCTGTGGGGCGTGGGCCCGCGGATCGCCGCCCGGCTGGGGGCGCTCGGAATCGCCACCGTGGCCGACCTGGCCGGCGCCGACGAGGCGGCGCTTGCCGCGGAGTTCGGTCCCCGCACCGGTCCGCACATCGGCGGCCTTGGCCGAGGCGGTGACAGCGCCGCCGTCGACCCGACCCCCTGGGTTCCCCGGGCCCACGGCCGCGAGACGACCTTCCAGCAGGACCTCACGGACGAGGCGGAGATCGCCGCGGCCATCGACGAGCTCGCCCGACGCGTCGTCGAGGACATCCGCAGGGAGGGTCGGCCGGCTCAGCGGGTCCACCTGAAAGTCCGCTTCGCGCCCTTCTTCACCTTCACCCGAGTGCGCACGCTGGCCGAGGCGACCTATGACGCGGAGGTCGTCGCGCATACCGCCCGGGCGCTGCTGGCCCGCCTCGAGGACGACCGGCCGATCCGCCTGCTCGGCGTGCGCGCGGAGATGGTGTCGCCGGAGGGCGGGTACGACCGCTGACCCGAGCGGTGCCGTCAGGCGCCGAGCTGACCCTTCCCGCCCAGTCGGAGCCACTGGAAGCCGTACCCGGGCAGCGCCAGCTCGAGCGGGCCGGACTCGACCGGGAGGCCGTCCCGCTCGAGCAGGTCGACCACCTCCATGCCGTCGTCGAGGCCCTCGATGTCGACGGACACCGACACCGGTTCGGCCCCCAGATTGTGCACCGCGATGACGGCGGACTCGTCGAGGTCGCACCGGTGGGCGAGGACCTGAGGACTGCCGCTGTCGAGCATCGTGACCTCCCCCCAGCCGAGCTCGGGGCAGGTGCGGCGCACCGAGATGATCTCGCGCATGAACGTCCAGAGGCTGTCCGGGTCGTGGCGCTGGTCCTTGACGTTGACGTGATCCGGGCCGAAGCCGCCGGGGACCGGTCGCTGGATGAGCCGGCTCGGCGGCGCGCTCGAGAACCCGGCGCTGGGGCCCGACGCCCACTGCATGGGCGTTCGCACCGCCATGCGGCCCTCGGCCTCGAGGTCCTCACCCATCCCGATCTCCTCGCCGTAGTAGAGGGTCGGCGTGCCCGGCAGCGAGAACATCAGGCTGTAGGCCATCCGGATCCGGCGCGGGTCGCCGGCGAGCATCGGCGGCAGCCGCCGCTTCAGGCCCCGTCCGAACAGCTGCATCTCGGGCTCGGGACCGAAGGCGTCGAAGACCTCCTGACGCTCGTCGTCCGAGAGCTTGTCGAGGGTGAGCTCGTCGTGGTTGCGCAGGAAGTTCGCCCACTGACACGCCTGGTGGATGCGCGGTCGCCCCTGCAGCGCCGTGACGATCGGGGCCGCCTCCATCCGCGCGAGCGCGAGATAGGTCGCCTGCATGGTCACGAAGTCGAACATCATCGTCAGCTCGTCACCGGCGTCGCCGCCGAAGTACTCGAGCTGCTGCTTGTGCGGGATGTTGACCTCACCGAGCATCATGGCGTTGCCCTTGCGGCGCGCCATGAAGGCCCGGATCTCCTTGAGGATGTGGTGCGGGTCGGAGGGGACGGCCGGGTCGTTGTCGGCCGGACCGGAGGTCTCGACGTCCTCGATGAAGAACGGCACCGCGTCGACGCGGAACCCGTCGATGCCGAGCTCGAGCCAGAACCCGATGACGCGCATGATCTCGTCGCGCACGGCCGGGTTGGCGACGTTGAGGTCGGGCTGGTGCCGGTAGAAGTGGTGGAGGTACCACTCCCCCGTCTTGTCGTCCTTGGTCCAGATCGAGTCCTCCTCGTCGGGGAAGACCACCTGGTCGCTCGTGTCCGGGGGCTCGGAGTCCCGCCAGACGTAGTAGTCGCGGTAGCGGTTGGTCGTGCTGCTGCGGGCAGCGCGGAACCACGGGTGCTGGTCGGAGGTGTGGTTGACGATGAGGTCGGCGATGACGCGGATCCCGCGGTCGTGCGCGGTCCGGATCACCTCGACGAGCCGACCGTGGTCCCCGAGGCGGCCGTCCACGCCGAAGAAGTCCTTGACGTCGTAGCCGTCGTCGCGGTCCGGGCTCGGGTAGAACGGCATCAGCCAGAGGCAGTTGACCCCGAGCTCGGCGAGGTAGTCGATCCGCTCGGCCAGACCCGCGAGGTCACCGGTGCCGTCCCCGTCGGCGTCGAGGTAGGTCTCGATGTCGAGACAGTAGATGACCGCGCTCTTCCACCACAGGTCCGAGGTTTGTGTCGCCCTCATCGGTCGCCTCCCGCCTGGCGCAGGGCGGGGAGGACCGACCCGCCGAACGCGTCGAGGAAGGCCTGCTGACTCTGGCCCACGTGGTGGAGATAGACGTCGTCGAACCCCAGGTCGAGGTACTCGGCGATCCACTCGCGGTGACGTCCGAGATCGTCGGAGATCCGGACCACGCCGTGGACGTCCTCGACCCGCACGTACTCCGACATCGTGTCGAAGGCCTCGACCGTGAGGGTGTCGCCGGCGATCGGGTCTCCGAAGACGTTGCTGCGCCACTGGTCGTGCGCGATCGCCTCCGCCTCCTCCATCGTCGGCGCCCACGACAGATGCAGCTGCAGGGCGGCGCGCCCCCGCCCGCCGTTCTCCCGGTATGCGGTGAGCACCTCGGCGAGGACCTCCACCGGCCGGTTGACGGTCACCAACCCGTCCGCCCAGGCCGCGACGCGGGCCGCGGACTCCGGCGAGATGGCGGGACCGATGAGCAGCGGCTGCTCCTCCGGGGTCTCCCACACGCGGGCCCTGGAGGCCCGGACCAGTCCGTCGCGGCTGACCTCCTGGCCGGCGAGGAGGCGGCGGATGATGTCGACCGACTCCTCGAGCCGGGCGACCCGCTCCTCCTTCGGTGGCCACGGCTCACCGGTCACCGTCTCCTGCATGGCCTCGCCGCTGCCGAGCGCCGCCCAGTACCGGCCCGGGAACATCTGCGCCAGGGTGGCCACCTGGTGGGCCAGGACGACGGGGTGGTACCGCGGACCGGGGATCGCGAGGCTTCCGATCGGAAAGGCGGTGGTTGCGAGCGCCGCGCCGAGCCAGGGCCAGTTGCTTCCGCCGTGTCCTTGTCGCACGCTCCACGGCGTGAGGTGTTCGGAGCACATCGCCATGTCGAAACCGGCGCGTTCGGCGCTCTGGACGTCGGCGAGGAGCTGACGGGGGCTGAGCTGTTCGTGGCTCGCGTGGAAGCCGATCCTGTTCATCGCCCCACCCCACCGCACGGATGGGCCGAAGGCAAGCCGAACGCGGTCGCGCGTCGGCGGTTCGCCCTGGCGTCAGGCCCTCGGCGGGTCGATGCGTCCCTCCGGCCCGGGCTCGACCGCCGGCACGTCGTCGGACCCGGTGTAGGACGACGGCGGCGGGATCTCCGCATCCCGCTGGCCGAAGTCCACCCGCACTGGGTCGCGCTCGGCTCCCTCGACCTCGAAGTACTCCTCCTTCGAGACGTTCGCGATGCCGGCGATGAAGTTCGTCGGAATGGTCTCGACCTTCGTGTTGAGCTCGCGGACGCTCGCGTTGTAGTAGCGGCGGGCCGAGGCGATCCGGTCCTCGGTGCCGGTCAGCTCGTTCTGCAGGGCGAGGAAGTTCTGGTTCGCCTTCAGGTCCGGGTATGCCTCGACCACGGCGAGCAGGCGGCCGAGCGCCTGGGTGAGCATGCCTTCGTTCTCGGCGGCCTGCGCCGGGGTCTGGCCGGGCGACATGGCGGCGGCCCTCGCCCGCATGACGTCCTCGAGGGTCCCGCGCTCGTGGGCCGCATAGCCCTTGACCGTCTCGACGAGGTTGCCGATCAGGTCGTGGCGGCGCTTGAGCTCGGTGTCGATCTGGGCCCAGGCCTCGTGGACGAGGTTGCGCAGCTTGATCAGGCCGTTGTAGCCGCTGACGAACCACAGCACCAGGGCCACGAGAATGACGCCGATGACGATGAAGGCGATGGTCATGCGGTCAGCCTAGCCGCGCGCGGTCACGCACAGTGAAGATCACGATTCGATAACGGGCCGGGCAAACCATGGCCTACTCCGGAGTAACCATTGTGACCTCCACCACACTCAGGCGAGCAACCGCCCTGTGACCGGAGGAGAAGCAGCATGGCACAGACAGTCCTGGTCGGCGTCGATCACGGAGACGCGTCCACTCGAGCCGTCGAGTTCGCGACCGACCGTGCGCAGCGCAATGGATGGGAGATCCTGCTCGTGCACGTCATCAACTGGTCGCCGTACTCGATGAACACGCCGTCCGAGAACGAGGAGAGGCATCGACAGCGCCAGCGCGAGATCGACCATGCGATGGAGCACGTCATCGCTCCCATGCGCGCGATCGTCGAGCACGGGGGCGTGCCCGTGCGTACCGAGGTCCGCCACGGCAAGCCGTCCGACACCCTCATCGACCTCGCGGAGGACAACGACGTGGTGCACATCATCGTCGGCCGGCTCGGCGACTCGGGCCTGCGCGAGGCCATCTTCGGCTCCGTCGCGAGCCGCCTGGTCCAGCATGCCAACGTCCCGGTGACGGTGGTGCCGTGATGGAACAGAGCATGCGCCACCGACAGGCTCCCCCTGCAGGGTCCGCCAAAGTACGCCTCGCCGTCATCGGGGCGGTCATCCTCGGCTTCTTCGTCGCCCTCTTCGTGGGTGCCCCCAAGCCGATCACCTGGCCGAACCCGACGCCGCAGTTCGAGGCCGACGCGTCAGCCTTCGACAGGGTGTCCGGCTGGATCACCAGTCTCGTCTTCTACGGCCCCAACGCCGGAGGCGAGGTCGACATCCGCCTCATCGTGCTGTGGCTGGTCACAGCCGCGATCTTCTTCACGATCTGGCTCGGCTTCCTCAACGTCCGCGGCTTCAAGCACGCGATCGACCTCGTCCGCGGCAAGTACTCCGACCCCGACGACGCCGGCGAGGTCTCGCACTTCCAGGCCCTGGCCACTGCGGTCTCCGGCACCGTCGGCCTCGGCAACATCGCCGGCGTCGCGATCGCCATTTCCATCGGCGGACCCGGCGCGACCTTCTGGATGATCGTCGCCGGTCTCCTCGGCATGAGCCTGAAGGCCGCGGAGTGCATGCTCGGCGTCAAGTACCGCCAGGAGCACGCCGACGGCACCGTCTCCGGCGGTCCGATGTACTACCTCCGCGACGGCCTTCGGGATCTCGGCCGCCCCGGCCTCGGCAAGGTCCTCGCCGTCATCTTCGCCATCTGCATGATCGGCGGCGCGGTCGGCGGTGGCAACATGTTCCAGTCCAACCAGGCCACCGCCCAGATCGTCAGCCAGGTCGGCGGCGAGGACGGGTTCCTCGGCAACAACCCCTGGGTCATCGGCCTGTTCTTCGCCGTCGCGGTCGGCGCCGTCATCATCGGCGGCATCAAGAGCATCGCGAAGGTGACGGAGAAGGTCGTCCCGTTCATGGCCGTCCTCTACCTCACCGCAGCCCTCATCGTCCTGCTCGTGAACTTCAGCGACATCCCTGCCGCCTTCGGCGCGATCATCGACGGGGCGTTCACCGGCGAGGGTGCGACCGGCGGGATCATCGGCGCACTCATCGTCGGTTTCCAGCGGGCCGCCTTCTCCAACGAGGCCGGCCTCGGCTCCGCCTCGGTCGCCCACTCGGCGGTTCGGACCAAGGAGCCCGCGACCGAGGGGTTCGTGGCCCTGCTCGAGCCCTTCATCGACACCGTCGTCATCTGCACAATGACCGCGTTGACGATCATCATCACCCAGGCGTACCTCAACCCCGACGCAGCGGAGCTCGGAGGCGTTGCACTGACGTCGAGCGCCTTCGAGACGGTCCTCCCCTGGTTCCCGGCCGTCCTCGCCATCGCGGTGGTCCTCTTCGCGTTCTCGACCATGCTGAGCTGGTCGTACTACGGGATGAAGGCCACGGGGTACCTCTTCGGCGACAACGTCCTGGCGGAGAACGTGTTCAAGGGGATCTTCCTCTTCTTCACCCTCCTCGGGTCGATCGCCAGCCTCGGTTCGGTCATCAACTTCTCCGACTCGATGATCTTCCTGATGAGCCTGCCCAACGTCATCGGCCTCTACCTCCTGGCCAACGTGATCCGCGGCGAGTTCACGCACTACCAAGACCGTCTGAAGTCCGGCGAGATCAAGGAGTTCGCGCACCGGCACTGAGCGGGATCACGCTCATCGACCACGGAGGGCCCGAGGAGGAGTCCTCGGGCCCTCCGTCGGCGTCGGGATCGCCGGCTTCAGGCCAGCCCGAGGTCGGCGAGTGAGTAGGCGAACCGGTACTCCAGGCCCGCCTCGGCGAACCGCTCGGCGGCTCCGGTCGCCCGATCGGCGATCGTGGCCACGGCGAGTACGGTCGCCCCCGCCTCCCGCGCCGCGGTGGCCGCCTCCAGCGGCGAGGCGCCTGTGGTCGACGTGTCCTCGACGACGAGCACCCGGCGCCTTGCCACGGACGGGCCCTCGATGCGCTGCTGGAGGCCGTGCGCCTTGCCGGCCTTGCGGACGACGAAGGCGTCGAGGCGCTCCCCGGCCACAGCAGCGGCGTGCAGCATCGCCGTGGCGACCGGGTCCGCACCCAGGGTCAGTCCACCGACGGCCTCGTAGGGGAGATCGGCGGTCAGGTGGCGCATGACGCGTCCGACGATCGGCGCGGCCTCCCCGTCGAGGGTGATGCGGCGCAGGTCGACGTAGTAGTCGGCGTCCCGTCCGCTCGAGAGGGTCACCCGACCGTGGACGATGGCCCGCTCCCTGATGATCTGGAGCAGGCGGGCGCGGTCCTGGGAGATGTCGGAGGCGATGTCGTGGGTCACGCTCGCAACCCTAGTGCGGGTCAGCGGCGGTGCCTGGGCGTGGCCAGTCGGGCCCGCAGAAGCCGTCGCGGTGTGACCTGCAACAGCCCGACGAGCGCCTTGTACTTCGCGCTCGGGACGGAGATCGCGCGGCCCGCCCGGGAGTCGGCGATCGCCGCCGCCACGACGTCGCGCACATCCAGCCACGCCGCCTCCGGCAGGTAGGACACGTCCATCCCTCCCCGCTCGTGGAACTCGGTGTGCGTGAACCCCGGGCAGAGAGCGGTCGCTGAGACGCCGGAGCCCGCCAGCTCCGTCGACAGCGCCTCGGTCAGCACGGTGACATAGGCCTTGGCGGCCGAGTACGACCCCGCGGAGATGAACGAGGCGACCGAGGACACGTTGATGATCTCGCCGCGTCCTCGCGCCCGCATCGTCGTCGCCGCCGCGTGGGACAGGACGAGCACCGCGCGACACATGAGGTCGAAGGCCGCCTCCTCGGTCGCCAGGTCGTTGTCCGTGAACGACGACTTCAGGCCCAGTCCGGCGTTGTTGACGAGGACGTCAACCGGGTCGTCCGCGGACCGCAGGCGCTGCGCGACGCCCTCGAGCGCCGCGCGGTCGACCAGGTCGGCCGCGACGACCTCGACGCGGACGCCATAGGTGCGCCGGGTCTCGTCGGCGAGCTTCTCGAGTCGGGAGGCGGTGCGCGCGACCGCGACCACCGCATACCCTTGCTCGGCGTACTGACGGACGAACTCGCGACCGATGCCGGCGGTCGCCCCGGTGACGAGGACGGTAGGCATGGCCTGCAGCCTACGTGGAGCACGGTAGGATACCCCCATGGGTATTGTCACCGAGCCTCGGACACGCGCCGCCGCGGGTCGGCTCGCGTACCTCCCGGTGACCCTGTTCTCGTCGGTGATGGGCCTGGGCGGGGTGGCCCTGGCCTGGCGACGCGCAGCACGGGTGTGGGACCTTCCCGACTGGCCGTACCTCGTGTTCCTCACCCTCGCCGTGGCTGCCGCGCTCGTCGTCGGGACGCTGTACGCGGTGAAGTGGGTCCGCTACCCGCAGGCGGCCCGTGCCGAGCTGGCCCACCCGCTGCGGATGGCCTTCGCACCGACCGTGACGATCGCGATCCTCGTGCTGGCCACGGCCCTGTCCGAGATCGCCCCCGGCGTCGCGTCCGTGCTGTGGTGGGTCGGGGCCCTCGGGCACCTGGCGGCGACCGTGGCCGTCCTCACCGCCTGGTTCGGCCGGGCAGACATCCTCGCCGGCCACGTCACCCCCGCCTGGTTCATCCCCGTCGTCGGCAACGTCATCACCCCGCTCGCGGCTGCCGCGATCGGGTCGGTCGAGCTGGCCTGGATCTCGTTCGGCGTCGGCGTCGTGTTCTGGCTGGCCCTCCTTCCCCTGCTCCTCCAGCGGCTGCTGACCCACGACCAGCCGTTGCCGGAGAAGCTCCTGCCGACGATGGCGATCTTCATCGCGCCGCCGGCGGTGACCATGCTCTCGTGGCAGAGCCTCACCGGGGCTCAGGCCGACCCGCTCAGCCTGGTGCTGCACGGGGCGACCGTCGCGTTCGTCGTGCTCCTCTTCGCGCAGGTCGGCCGGCTGCGCACCCTGCCCTTCGCACTGCCCTTCTGGACCTACACCTTCCCCCTGGCCGCGGCCGCGGTGGCCACGACCGCGATCGCGGGACAGGCGGACTGGGTCGGCTACGACGCCATCGCCGTCACCCTGCTGGTCGTCTCCACGACCGTCGCCGTCGCTGTCTCGGTGCTGACCGTGCGCGCCGCGCGCCAGGGGCGCATCTGCGTCCCCGAGGGATGAGGCCGATGACGACCCACGGAAGCACCGAGCCGAGCGGCACCGAGGGCGATCTCCCGACCTGGAGGCGGACCCTCGTCGTCGTCGCGCACCCCGACGACGAGTCGTTCGGGCTCGGCGGGGTGATCGACGCCCTCGTGCGCGCCGGTTCGTCCGTGCGTGTGCTCTGCCTCACGGCCGGAGAGGCCTCGACCCTCCATGCGGACGACGAGGTCGAGCTGACCCTCGTCCGCGCGGCCGAGCTGGAGGCGGCGGCCGAGCGACTCGGGGTCACCTCGACCACCCTCCTGCGTCACCCCGACGGTGAACTGAGCCACCGCATACCGGATCTGCTGACGTCGGTGCGCGAGGCCGTGCAGGTGGAGGCCCCGGACGGACTGCTGGTCTTCGGGGCCGGGAACGGCGTGACCGGGCACCCGGACCACGAGGCGGCGACGGCTGCGGCGCTCGCGGTGGCGGCCGAGCGAGGCCTCCCGGTCCTCGAGTGGTGCCTGCCGACCGAAGTGGCCGAGGCGCTCAACGCCGAGCTGGGGGCGTCGTTCGCCGGCCATGCCTCCGACACCCTGCCCATCACGGTCCGCGTCGACCGCGACCGTCAGCGCCGGGCGATCGCGGCCCATGCCAGCCAGGCCGTGCCCGGATCGGTCCTCTGGCGACGCCTGGAGCTGCTCGCGGACCTCGAACACCTTCGTCTGACCCGCCCCCAGGACTCTGACCGCCCCCTGCCACCCCCCAACTCAGGAGCCCCCTCGTGAAACCTCGTCGCACCGTCGCACTCGTCCTGTCCGCACTGCTCGCCGTCATCGGCCTGTCCGGCTGCTCGGACTCGGATCCCGAGGTCAGCGCCACCGCGGGCACGGCGGCCACCGCGCAACCCGCTGCGGGGAGCGAGCTCGACGCCGCCGACTTCGCGGCCGCCCTCAAGGCACCCGAGACCGTCATCCTCGACGTGCGCACGCCGGAGGAGTTCGCCGAGGGACACATCCCCGGTGCGGTCAACATCGACGTGCAGGCGCCCGACTTCGCGAGCCAGGTGGCCGCGCTCGACCCGCACGTCCCCTACGCCGTGTACTGCCGATCGGGCAACCGGTCGCAGGTGGCGCTCGACCTGATGGCCCAGATGGGGGTCACGGACGCCTATCACCTCGGCGGTGGCGTCGGCGCGTGGCAGCAGGCCGGTGGCGAGCTGGTCTCCGGCGGCGAGTGAGGCCGGGCCCGACCGGTACGGACATGGCACCCGTCGTGGCGACCCTAAGCAGGTGCTTAGGCTAGGAGCGTGCGCATCGCCACGTGGAACGTCAACTCGATCCGCTCCCGCATCGACCGCGTGGAGGACTGGATCCGGCGCACCGACGTCGATGTCCTGGCGATCCAGGAGACCAAGTGCCGGGAGGACCAGCTCCCCCGCCGACGCCTGGAGGCGCTGGGCTACGAGGTCGCTCACCACGGGTTCAACCAGTGGAACGGCGTGGCGATCCTCTCCCGGCTGGGTCTGCGCGACGTCGAGGTCGGCCTCCCGGGCGTGCCGATGTGGGGCGACCCGGCCGTCGCCGAGGCACGGGCCATCGGCGCCATGTGCGGTCCGGTTCGGGTCTGGTCGGTCTACGTGCCCAACGGTCGGCACCTCGACGACCCGCACATGACCTACAAGCTCGCCTGGATGGAGCACCTGCGCGACCGGGTCACCGGGTGGCTCGCGGCCGAGCGCGACGGCGGGCCGCCGTTCGCGGTGATGGGCGACTGGAACATCGCACCTCGTGACGAGGACGTCTGGTCGATGGAGTTCTATCGCGACAAGAGCCACGTCTCGCCGCCGGAGCGGGCCGCCTTCGACGCGCTGCTGGACGCCGGGCTCACCGACGTCGTGCGGCCACATGCTCCCGGGCCCGGAGTCTATACATACTGGGACTACCAGCGACTCCGTTTCGCCAAGAGGCAGGGTATGCGCATCGACTTCGTGCTCGGCTCCCCCGGGTTCGCCGACCGCGTCGTCGGCGCGGCGATCGACCGCGAGGAGCGCAAGGGCACCGGCGCGAGCGACCACGCGCCGGTCGTCGTCGAGCTCTCGGAGCCGACATGAGAGCCCGACAGGTCATCGACGGTGGCTCGCACCAGCTCATCGAGGGGCGCGGCGGCGAGCGGATCGCCGTCTGGGAGTATGCGCCGGGCCACTCGGGTGTGTCCGTCAGCCCCGTGACGGTCGTGTTCGCCCACGGCTGGACGCTCGACCACACCGTCTGGGTCCCGTTCATCGAGAGGGTCCAGGCCGAGCACAACGTGCGCGTCCTCGCCTACGACCAGCCGGGACACGGCGACACGACGCTCGGCAGTGAGTACCGCCCCACGATCAGGGCTCTGGGTGAGACCCTGGTCGACGTCCTCGACGCGACGGTGCCGGAGGGCCCGGTCGTGCTCGTCGGCCACTCGATGGGCGGCATGACGATCATGGCGTATGCGGGGGCCCACCCCGAGGACATCGGCACCCGGGTGCAGGGCGCTCTGCTCGTCGGCACGACGGCCGGGGACATCACCCGCCGGTTCCAGGGGGTCGAGACCGCCGTGATGCGCGTGATCCACCGCGCGCCGATGATCCCCACGGGCAACCTCATCACCCAGCGCGGACAGCGGCACAGCCTCTTCGGCGACCGGTGCGACCCGGCCGACCTGGCGTACACGGTCAAGGTGATGTCCTCGACCCCCCTGCCGACGCTCAGCCGCTACTACCTCGCGCTGATGGAACACGACGAGACCGAGCACCTCGGCGTGCTCGCCGGCACGAGGACCGTCGTGATGGTGGGCGAGAAGGACCGCCTGACCTCCGTCCGCCACGCTCGGCGGCTGCACACCGCGGTCCCGGGGTCGCGGCTCGTCGTCGTGCCCGGAGCGGGCCACATGCTCATGTTCGAGGCGCCCCAGCTGCTCGGTCTCGAGCTCAGTCACCTCATCGACGCGGCCGAGTCCGCCGGCGGCTCCCAGGTCAGATCAGCTCGCTCGCCCGGTTGACGGCGTGCCCGCGCCGCCGCACGTCGAGGGCGAGGCAGGCGAGGGCGGCGAGCAGGGCGCCGAAGGAGGCTCCGAGCAGCATGGTCTGCACCTGGCCGATCGCAGCGTCGATGAGCGCGTCGACGTCGGTGGGGTCCGGCAGCGCCGCGACCTCGCGGTAGTACCTGTTGAGGCCGATCGCCGTCAGGACCGCGATGCCGACGACCATGCCGACCATCCGCGCGACGACGACGAGTGCGCTGGCCGTGCCGTGGGCGTCCTGGGGGGCGTCGGCCAACGCCGCGTTGTTCACCGGCGCGAGCGCCAGGCCGACGCCGAAGCCGATGACGACCAGCCCGACCGTGCCGGCCGCGCTGTCGAGTGACCCCCGCCCCCACGAGCTCGCGGCGAACAGCGCACCGGAGGCGAGCAGCATGCCGATGCCGGCGACCGCGCCGTCACCGAGCCAACGCAGGGCCCACCCGCCGAGGACGGCACCGACCGGGACGGCGACGAGGAACTTCAGCAGTTCCAGAGCGGCCACCGTCTGGTCCGGCGAGACAGTGAGCCGGCTGAGCAGGGGGATCCCGACGATGACGGCGACCAGGGCCGTGCCGACGAGGAAGGACACGAGCAACGCCCACGGCACCCTGGCTCGCACGACGCCTCGGGGCACGAGCGGCTCGTCAGTGCGGGCGTGTCGCCAGACGTAGAGCAGCGCGAGCACCGCACCGAGCGGAAGCAGCGAGTAGCCCAGCGGGCCGATGACCTCGGTCTCCGGGTCCGCAGAGGCGAAGGTGAGGATGACGCAGCCGAGCGCGCCGCCGAGGAGCAGCGCCCCCGGCAGGTCCGCGTGCCGAAGGACCGGCCAGGCGGCCCGGGTGGCCAGGACGACGCCGGCTCCGGTGATGGCGAGCGCCACGACCCCGATCGGGGTCAACAGCACCGCGGAGGAGTCGCCGAACGGGACGAAGGGTGCGCCGAGCGCCACACTCGTCACGAGGGCGTCCGGCGCCCAGAGCGCGAGCACGAGAACGGCGAGCCCGAGAGCGAGAACGGCGGTGGGCGCCCAGACCCGCATCGACGTATGCGCGGGCCGGTCGGTCCGAGCAGGTCGCCCGACGACGAACAGGGCGATCGAGAGCAGGACACCGGCGACGGCGTTCAGCCAGAAGATGGCGCGCCAGTCGGCGACGGCGAGCACGGCTGCCCCGAGGACGGGCCCGAGGACGGAGCCGAGCTCCTGCACGGCACCGACGACGCCGAGGGGCGTACCCCGACGGTCGGCCGGCCACAGGTCGGCGACGAGGGCGAGAGTCGCCGGGACGAGCCCCCCGCCCCCGATCCCCTGGACGACGCGACCGCCGACGAGGACGGGCAGGTCGGTGGCGAGCGCGGTGACGACCGACCCGAGTACGAAGACCGCGAGACAGAGCTGCAGCACGCGCTGCCGGGAGACGAGGTCGGCCACTCGGCCGATGAGCGGAAGGATGGCGATGTAGCCGAGAAGGAAGCCCGAGACGATCGGGGTGGCCCGCTGGAGCGCCTCGATGGTGACCCCGACACCGGCCATCATGTCGGTCAGGGCGAGGACGACGACGTAGGTGTCGGCCGCGGCGAGGGCGACCCCGATCGCGGCGATGGTCAGGATGGACCGGGCCCGGGGTCCCGCACCCGTGGCGACGGTCTGGGTCATCGCGTGGAGCTCAGGTCGTCGGGCTGGCGGCGGGAGTGGTGGGCGCATCGGTCGCGGCACCCGTCGGCCGCTCGATCGGGACCGCCTGCCCGTAGTCGGTGAGGAGCAGGGTGTACGTGGACTCGGTCCCGTCGTAGAACTCGCCCTCGAGGACGGCGCTGCGCAGCTCGTTGTCGTCCGTCAGTCCGTACGTGACGTCGAACGTGCGGTCGGGTCCGCCGAGTCGCAGGAGCGCCTCGACCCGGTCGCCGGGCAGGGTTCCGGTGATCTGACGGAGGATCTCGCGGCCCTCTCTGGTCCGCTCGCCCTCGGCGAGGTCGGTCGTGGCGCCGATGAGGCTGGACAGCCCTGCCTCGGGGTCGAGGAACGTCGTGGGGTTCGGTGCCCCGAGCTCGTCGAGGTCGACCGGCGCGTAGTCGGGGGTGAACAGCTTCATGTATGCGTCGGGCCCGATGCAGATCAGCCCCACCGTCGCGGTGACGCCGTTGATCCGCCCTTCGATGTCTCCGGCGAACTTGATGGTGTCGCCGTCGACGACGGCGACACCGGTGGCCGAGCGGACCCCGTTGACGTCGGTCGGCACGTCGGTGCCCGTGAGCTCGACCGTCATGGCCTCGGTTGACTCGAGGATCTCCTGGGCGGCGGCGAGCTGCTCCTGCGGTCCCGCCGGCGCCTCGGCCTCGGCACTGCTCTCGTCACCGGAGCATCCGGTGACGACGAGCGCCAGGGCGAGGGCACCGGCGGTGAGGGAGAGACGACGCATGGCGCAATGCTACGGCTCGTCCACCACGAGCCTCGTCAGGTCGTGACGAGGGTCAGTCCGTCGGCCTGGGAGGACCGGTCGATCCGGACCGTGTCGCCGTCGCGGACCTCCCCGGAGAGGACCGCCTTGGCGAGCCGGTCGCCGATCTCCTTCTGGATGAGGCGGCGCAGTGGCCGGGCGCCGTAGGCGGGGTCGTAGCCGGTGAGCGCGAGCCACTCGCGGGCGGCGTCGGTGACCTCGAGCATGATGCGCCGGTCGTGCAGGCGGGTCGTCAGCTCACGAACCTGGAGGTCGACGATGTGCTGGAGCTCCTCGGCGCCGAGCGGGTCGAAGATGACGACCTCGTCGAGCCGGTTGAGGAACTCGGGTTTGAAGGCCGCACGCACCGCGCCCATGACGGACTCCCTCTTGGCCTCGTCGCTCAGCGTCGGGTCGATGAGCACGTGGCTGCCGAGGTTGGAGGTCATGACGAGGATGACGTTGCGGAAGTCGACTGTGCGTCCCTGCCCGTCGGTGAGCCGACCGTCGTCGAGCACCTGCAGCAGGATGTCGAACGTCTCGGGGTGGGCCTTCTCGACCTCGTCGAGCAGCACGACGGAGTAGGGCCGCCTCCGGACCGCCTCGGTGAGCTGGCCGCCCTCCTCGTAGCCGACATAGCCGGGCGGGGCACCGATGAGCCGGGCCACCGCGTGTCGCTCGGAGTACTCCGACATGTCGATGCGGACCATGGCGCGTTCGTCGTCGAAGAGGAAGTCGGCGAGCGACTTCGCGAGCTCGGTCTTGCCGACGCCGGTGGGTCCGAGGAAGAGGAACGAGCCCGTCGGACGGTCCGGGTCGGCGAGGCCCGCCCGGCTGCGCCGGACCGCGTCGGAGACCGCCTGCACTGCGGCGGTCTGGCCGATGAGCCGCGCTCCGATGATCGACTCCATCGCGAGCAGCTTCTCCGTCTCGCCCTGGAGCAGCCGACCTGCCGGGATGCCGGTCCACGCGGAGATGACCTCGGCGATGTCGTCGGCGCCGACCCGCTCCTTGACCATGAGCTCCTCGGCGGAGCGCGCCCGCTCGGCCTCGTCGGCCTGCGCGAGCTCGGCCTCGAGGGAGGGGATCTCGCCATAGAGGACACGGGAGGCCCCCTCGTAGTCGCCGTCGCGCTGCATCCGGTCGGCCTTCGTGCGCAGGTCGTCGAGACGCGCGCGCAGGTCGCCGATCTTGTTCAACCCGGACTTCTCCGCCTCCCAGCGGGCGGTCAGCTCGGCGAGTTGCTCGCGGCGCTCGGCGAGGTCGGCGCGCAGGCGCTCCAGACGCTCCCGGGACGCCTCGTCGGTCTCCTGGGCGAGGTGCATCTCCTCCATGGTCAGCCGGTCGACCGCGCGCTGCAGCTCGTCGATCTCGACGGGGCTGGAGTCGATCTCCATCCGTAGCCGGGAGGCGGCCTCGTCGACGAGGTCGATGGCCTTGTCGGGTAGCTGACGACCGGTGATGTAGCGGTCCGACAGGGACGCCGCCGCGACGAGGGCGGTGTCCTCGATCTCCACCTTGTGGTGCGCCTCGTAGCGCTCCTTGAGGCCGCGGAGGATCGCGATGGTGTCCTCGACGCTGGGCTCGCCGACGAACACCTGCTGGAAGCGCCGTTCCAGGGCGGGGTCCTTCTCGATCCGTTCGCGGTACTCGTCCAGGGTGGTCGCGCCGACGAGCCGCAGCTCTCCTCGGGCGAGCATGGGCTTGAGCATGTTGCCGGCGTCCATCGCGCCCTCGGACGCGCCGGCCCCCACCATGGTGTGCAGCTCGTCGATGAAGGTGATGATCTGCCCCTCGGCGCCCTTGATCTCCTCGAGCACGGCCTTGAGCCGCTCCTCGAACTCGCCGCGGTACTTCGCACCCGCCACCATCGCGCTGAGGTCGAGGCTGACCAGCCTCTTGTCGCGCAGGCTCTCGGGAACGTCGCCGTCGACGATGCGCTGGGCCAGCCCCTCGACGACCGCGGTCTTGCCGACCCCCGGTTCGCCGATGAGGACGGGGTTGTTCTTCGTGCGCCGGGACAGCACCTGGACCACCCGTCGGATCTCGCTGTCCCGGCCGATGACCGGGTCGAGCTTGCCGTCCCTGGCCGCCTGCGTCAGATCCGTGCCGAACTTCTCGAGGGCCTCGCCGGTCTCGACGGGGGTCTCGGAGGTCACCTTCCGGCCGCCGCGCTGGGTGTCGATGGCCGTCTCCATGTCGGCCGCGCCGCGCTTCTCGACGGCGGCCAGGTGACCGGTCTCGGCCAGGGCGAGCCAGAGCAGGTCGACCGCGAGGTACGAGTCGCCCTTGGCGCGCATGAGGGTGTCGGCCCGCTGGAGCACAGCGAGCGCCTCCCGCCCGAAGGTGGGTGCCTGGGTGCCGCCGGAGGTCCTCGGGAGGGAGCGGAGCCTGGCGTCCGCCTGGCCGAGAACGTGCCCGACGCCGGTGCCCGCAGCGGCGAGAAGCGCATCGGCCTGTGTGGTGTCGAGCTGCGCGAGGGCGCTCGTGATGTGGTCGGGGGTGATCTCCGGGTGTCCGGCGGTCTGCGCCGCCCGCTGGGCGAGCGCGAGCGCCTCGGCCACCTTGTTCGTGGGCTTGAGCTCCATGCCGTCGGTGTCTCCTGGTCAGGTGGTGCGGGTGCGTATCGATCCGATGGGATCAACCCTGCCAAAGTTGAGTCTATTCCGCTCAACCTTCGCCCTGGACGTGCGAGACGTCGTGCTCAGCAGGTGGCGCCGAGGTCCGAGAGGGTGTCCGTCGGCTCGGGGGTCGACGTCGGTCCGTCGGTGGGCGTGCCGTCCGGGCCGACCGTCGGCGACGACGTCGAGCCGGGGGTCGACGGCGTCGACGGGCTGGTCGTGGGACTCGGAGGGGGCGGGGTCTCGATCGCCTCCTGCACGAGCCGCCGGATCTCGGCGAAGTCCGGGTCGACGACGTCCACCACCTGGTTGGTCACCGGAAGCGACTGGAGGCGCCCGTCCTTCATCCGCAGCACGAGCTCGGCCCACGCCGGCAGATCCGCGGCGGGGATGTCGACGCGCAGGTTGTCGGCGACGGCGTCGGCGAGCTGGGGGTACCGGGCGAGCATCCGCAGCGGGTCCACCTGGTCGATGATCGCGCCGACGACGCACCGCTGGCGGCGCATCCGGGAGAAGTCGTCGGTCGTCGCACGGGAGCGTGCGTACCAGAGCGCGTGGTAGCCGTCCATCCGCTGCAGGCCGGGCTCGATCCACCCGGTGATCCCGACGACCTGGCCGTTCTCGACCTTGCCGCCGATCGGGACCCGCTCGGTCGCGTTGATCATCACCCCGCCCATGGCGTCGACGAGCTGCTCGAAGCCACTGATGTCGACCAGGACCGTGTCGTCGATCTCCAGACCGGTGATCTCCGAGACGACGTCCCGCGTCGTGGTCAGACCCGGTGAGGAGTCACCCGGGAACAGGTCGGGACGCCCCTCGGCGAGGGTCCAGACGCCGTTGAGAAGGCACTCGTCGCCGCAGTCGTAGCCCTCGGGGTAGATCTGGCTGAACGGGTTGTCCACCGGGAACGGCACGCGCTCGAGGTTGCGCGGCAGGCCGATGAAGACCGTGTCACCGGTCGCGGTGTCGATGCTCGCGACCATGATCGAGTCGGGTCGCACGCCCACCCGGTCGGGTCCGGCGTCGGAGCCGAGGAGCAGGAGGTTGACCCTCGGGCGCGAGGCCCAGGGGTCCTCGTCGTCCTCGTCCACAGCGGACATCGGCGGTCGGGTCGAGGACGTGACGACCTCGTCGAGGGTGTCGCGCTGGATGTCGATGCCCTGGACCGCCACCGCGGTCGGCGCCGCGATGACGACACACATCAGCGCCGTGAAGGCCGACAGTCGGCGGCGGTCGGCGCGGCGCATGTCCGGGGGACGACTGCCGCGCGAGGTCGCCACGATGCCGAGGATCCATGCCGCCGCGAGCACGAGGACGATTCCCGTCACCCCGAGCAACCGGCCCCGGTCCACCCCGATCTCCAGCACGGAGTCCACCGCGCCGTCGCGAGCGAAGAGGTAGCCGAGGTAGGCGAGCGGAGCGAGGAAGGCGAGGACGATGCCGTATGCGAGGGCCGGCCTGATCCGGAACAGCCCGGCGGCGGGGAGAAGGGTCGACAGCGCGGTCGCGCGGTAGGACCGGCGGACCTCACTCTCATACCGGACCTGTCGGTCGGAGCGGGTCTCGTGGTCGACCCTCCAGTGCCGCGATCGCGCGGGATCGACCACGACGGCTCCTTGCTCTCGACCCTGGTCCGGGATGATGGACGCGCACCCGTGCGTCCCTGGGACAGTTGAGCACAACGAACCCCCGCGGCGGAAGGTGCCGATGGTGTTGGATCGGACTCATGGCCACCCCTCTCCCATCGGACCTCGAGATCGCCCGGGCCACCCCCCTCCGGCCGATCGCCGAGGTCGCAGCCTCCGCTCATCTCCCCGGCGAGTACGTCGAGCCGTACGGCCGGCACGTCGCCAAGGTCGATCTCGGCGCCATCGAGGCGCTCGCCGACCGTCCCCAGGCGCGATACGTCGTTGTGACGGCCGTGACGCCGACACCACTCGGAGAGGGCAAGACGACGACCGCGGTCGGCCTGGCCCAGGGGCTCGTCGCCCTCGGCCACGAGACGATGCTGACGCTTCGCCAGCCCTCGATGGGGCCGACGTTCGGTGTCAAGGGCGGCGCGGCCGGCGGGGGCTACAGCCAGATCGTGCCGATGGAGACCCTCAACCTGCACCTCACCGGCGACTTCCACGCGGTGACCGCGGCGCACAACCTGCTCGCCGCGATGGTAGACAACCACCTCCATCACGGCAACGAGCTCGACCTGGACCCGCACTCCATCTCGTGGCGCCGGGTGCTCGACGTGAACGACCGGGCGCTGCGCAACACGGTGATCGGCCTCGGTGCCCGCATCGACGGCGTCCCCCGCCAGAGCGGCTTCGACATCACCGCGGCGAGCGAGGTCATGGTCATCCTGGCGCTCGCGACCTCGCTGCAGGACCTGCGCCGGCGGCTCGGGCGCATCGTCGTCGGGTACACCCGCGGGGGTCTGGCCGTCACCGCCGAGGACCTGGAGGCGGCCGGGGCGATGGCGGTCATCCTCAAGGACGCCCTCAAGCCCAACCTCATGCAGACGACCGAGAACACCCCGGCGCTGATCCACGCCGGCCCCTTCGGCAACATCGCGACCGGCAACTCGTCGGTCATCGCCGACATGGTCGGGATCCGCACCGCCGACTACGTGCTGACCGAGGCCGGGTTCGGAGCCGACATGGGCGCCGAACGGTTCTTCAACGTCAAGTGCCGCGTCGGCGGCCTCACTCCCCACGCAGCCGTTCTCGTCGTCACGGTCCGCGCTCTGAAGACGCATTCGGGGCGGTATGCGGTGGCCGCCGGCCGCCCACTGCCACCGGCGATGCTGCAGGAGAGTCCCGAGGACGTGCGGGCGGGCGCCGCGAACCTGCGCAAGCACATCGAGATCATCCGGTCCTTCGGGGTCTCTCCCGTCGTGGCGATCAACGCCTTCCCGAGCGACCACGCGAGCGAGCACGACGTCATCGCCGACATCGCCCGGGCCGCAGGGGCCCGCGTCGCGGTGGCCACACACGTCGTCGACGGCGGCAAGGGCGCCGCGGACCTGGCCCGTGAGGTCGTCGCGGCCTGCGCGGAGCCGTCCACCTTCACGCCCACGTACGACCTGCGCGACCCGCTGCCGACCAAGATCGAGCGGATCGCCACGGGTGTGTACGGCGCCGACGGCATCGATGTCGCCCCGGCCGCGGCCAAGGAGCTGCGTCGCTTCGAAAGCCTCGGCTACGGCGGGCTTCCGGTCGTCATCGCCAAGACGCACCTGTCGATCTCGTCCGACCCGACCCTCACCGGCGCCCCCACGGGCTGGCGCCTGCCGGTGCGTGAGGTGCGGCTCGCCGCGGGAGCCGGCTACGTCTACACCATCTGCGGGGACATGCGCACCATGCCTGGGCTGTCTTCACGGCCCGCGGCCCGCGGGATCGACCTCGACGAGGACGGCAACGTCGTCGGCCTCTTCTGATGTCGCGTAGCGTCGGATCCGTGACCGAGACCCGTCAGCGTGCTCTCCCGACCGACCGACGCCGCCAGGTCTGGGTCACGGTCTGCTTCGTCGCGGGCATCGTCGGCGTGCTGTTCGGAGTCGGAGTCCTCGGAGAGCGGGTCGAGGAGAGCCCGGGCGGTGACCTCGCCGCCGACGCCACGCTGTTGGCGCCCGCATCGCCGGCCTTTTCGATCTGGACCGTGATCTACCTGGGACTCACCGCATACACGGTCTATCAGTGGCTGCCCGAGCAGGCGACCGACCGGCGGCATCGCGCCATCGGCGGCCTCGCCGGGGTCTCCATGCTGCTCAACGCGGCCTGGCTGCTCGTCACGCAGCAGGGCTGGATCTGGGTCAGCGTCGCCGTCATCCTCGCCCTCGCCGCCGTCCTGGTCCGCCTCGTCTTCCTGCTGCAGACCACCCCTTCCTACGGGATCGCGGAGACGCTCATGGTGGACCTGACCTTCGGGCTCTATCTCGGGTGGGTCCTCGCCGCGTCGGGAGCCAACGTGGGAGCCGCGTTGTCATCCTCGAACGCCGGACCGGGGCGGTGGACGGCGATCGCGCTCATCGTCGTCGTCACGATCGTGGGCGCCGCGCTGCTGCGGCTGTTCTCCGGGCGCTTCGCGGTCGCCGGCGCACTCGCCTGGGGACTGGGGTGGATCGCCATCGGCCGGCTGTTCGACGAACCCAGCGACGCGCTGGTCGGCATCGTCGCCGCGGTCTGCGCCGTCGTCATCCTGGCGGTCGCCTGGACGAGCCAGGAACGCCGCGCAGTGATCGACGACCGCATCGCGATCTGAGCAGAAGCGTGACTGACCTGGTCGCCGAGCTCGTCCCCATCGCGGTCGCCATCGCGCTCTCGCCCTTTCCGGTCATCCCGGTGGTCCTGCTCCTGCTCACCGACCGCGCGCTGCCCAACGGTGGCGCTTTCCTCGGGGGATGGTTCGGCGGGCTGCTGGGGCTCACGGCGGCCCTCACCGTCCTCGCCGGAGCCATCGAGCTGTGGGACGAAGCGCCCACCTGGGCCGCCTGGGCCCGGGTGGTCCTCGGGGCCGGGCTCGTCGCGCTCGGCGTCCGGTCCTGGTTCGCCCGCGGCCGAGACGAGGGAATGCCCGCCTGGATGGACGCCCTCGACGGCTACACCCCCGCCCGCTCGGCCCGGCTGGGCCTCCTGCTCGCCGTCGCGAACCCCAAGTCGGTCGTCCTCGTCCTGGCCGGAGCCGTCACGATCGGCTCGGCCGCCCCGGGTCTCGCCCTCGGTGCCCTCGCCGCTGTTGTGTTCGCCGCTCTCGCCGCCAGCGCGGTGGCCCTGCCCGTCCTGCTCCGGCTGATCCTCGGGACGCGCGTCGTGCCGCCACTGGAGCGTCTCCGGAGGTGGCTCGTCGAGCACAACGACGCCATCGTCGCAGTCATCCTGGTCGTGCTCGGCGTCCTCCTCGCGCGCGCGGGCTGGGCCATGCTCTGAGGGTTTCGGCCGACCGTTCGCCCGAGCCGATCGCTCTCAGCCGTCGGGTTTGTCGTACCAGCCGCCGTGCTCGGCCGCCAAGGCCTCGAAGCGCTCGCGCAGACCGTTCTCCGCGGCCGCTCCCGGGTCGTCGACGACGTTGTCCTCGCGCACGTACACCGCCCACTCCACGGCCTCTGCGTCGTCCTCCCCCGCGAGCGCCTCGCGCTCGACCCGCACCTCGGTGAATCCCTCGTCGCGCAGCTCGTCCGCGATCCCCTCGGCCACGTCGCGATCGGGCAGGACGACGATGTGCTCGGTCACGAGTCGTACTGTCTCACGGCGGACGCCGATCCCCACCACGGCGCCCAGCATGCCCACCGCGCGACATAGCACGCCCCTGGCATACCCCCCCCCCCCCCCCCCCCCCCCCCCCCCCCCCCCCCCCCCCCCCCCCACCCCTGAACGTCCCCCACCAGCATGCCCACCGCGCGACATAGCACGCCCCTGGCATACCCCCACCCCTGCGCGTCACACACCTGCGCCTCTACACCTCGGCCAGCCGCGGCCGCCATCCACAAGTTCGAGCCCAAGGGCTTATCAATGTCCGTCATTGGGGTTATGGTCGAAGGACCGGTGCCGATCGCGCGGCTTCGGTTGTTCGCGTCCCAGTCGTTCGCGTCACCCGTTCCAGTCAGTTCCGAGGAGGTCGAGCCCATGGCCCCGCGTCGCTCAGTCGCCGCTGCCGTTGCGGCGGGCGCCCTCGTGGTCGGCCTTACGACCTCCCCGGCGAGTGCCAACGGCGACGTCGTGGCCGGCGGGCCGGAGCCCCGCGACCTCGCGTCGCAGGTCAGAACCGATGCGCTGCTCGACCACCTCGCGGCCCTCCAGGCCGTCGCCGACGCCAACGCGGGCAACCGAGCGGCGGGTACCAACGGATATGACGCGACGGTCCGCTACGTCGAGCGCCGCCTGGCCGCCGCCGGATACGAGACGTGGCGGCAGACGGTGCCGTTGACCGTCGAGGAGACGGTGTCCTCCTCCGTCGAGTACACCATCGACCGGACCACCCGCGTGATCCGCCACATGCCCATGACCGCCAGTCCTGGGACCGGCCCGGACGGCGTGACCGGCAGGGTGGTCAGCCCGTCCGGCCGGAGCACCGGGTGCCTCCCCCGCGACTGGCGTGAGGCCGACGTGTCGGGGTCCATCGCTCTCGTCTCTCGGGGCTCCTGCACGTTCGACGCGAAGTCACGGGTGGCGGCGGCCGCCGGGGCGAGTGCGCTCATCGTGCACAACAGCACCGCCGGACAGCTCAACGGCACGCTGCGCACGTCGGACCGCCACGTGCCGACGGTCGGCGTCTCGATGGACTCCGGGAGGGTCCTCGCCGGTCTGCCCGACGGAGCCGAGGTCACCGTCGTCGTCGACAAGGTCGTCGAGGAGCGCGAGACCGTCAACCTGTTCGCCGAGACCGGATCCGGCCGCGCCGAGGGTGTCGTCGTCGTCGTCGGAGCCCAGCTCGACAGCGACCCCGACAGCCCGGGCATCAACGACAACGCCACCGGCAGCGTCGCCATTCTCGAGACGGCGGTCCAGCTGGCCGAGGCCGAGCCCCTCGACCGCACCGTGCGCTTCGCGTGGTGGGGTGGTGGCGAGCTCGACCGGGCCGGGTCACAGCACTACGTCGACGACCTCGCCGAGACAGACCCCGAGGCCCTCGAGCAGATCGACGTCTACCTCGACGTGCGCCAGATCGGGTCGACCAACGGCGTCGTCGGCGTCTATGACGCCGACGAGTCCACCTACGCCATGCCCGGCGCGGCGCCTTCGCGCGCCGCGCAGGCCGAGCGACTCATCGAGGACCGCTTCGACGCGACCGGTCAGCCGTGGGTGGACGTGCCCTTCTCCGCCCCCGGCGACCACCGTCCGTTCGCCCGCGCGGGCGTTCCCGCCGCCGGCCTGACCGCCGGCGCCGACGGCACCAAGTCGCCGGACCAGGCGGCGGCCTTCGGCGGCACCGCCGGACTGGCCTACGACCCCAATCAGGACACCGTGGCCGACGACGCCGACAACGTCGACCCGCAGACCTTGTCGGTCCTGGCCCAGTCGGTGGCGCACACGACCGTCGCGCTGGCCACGGACCCCGGCCTCGTGGACGTTCGCGACCTGCTCCCGACCGAACCACCGGCCGCCGGGAGCGACGATGCGGCACCCGACTCGGCCGAGACCGACGGCGACGACTGACGCCGGCAGAGACCTCGCGCTCGGCCGGCCCGTCAGCGCCGGGACAGCAGGACCACCGACTCCGTGGCGTCGGCCGTCTGGGGGCGCAGGTCCCAGCCGCGGAAGACCGCGTCCGGCACCATCCCCGCGGAGAGGAAGTCGTCCCTGAAGGCGTGGTAGCCGTAGTCGTCGTCGAGGCTGAACTCGACGACGGCCCGGCCCTGCGGGGCGAGGCAGAGCGAGATCCGACGGAACACCTCGGTCCGCTCACCGGCGTCCATGTCGCCGAGCGGAGCCTGGGTCCACACCGCGAGGTCGAAGGGCGCAGTCTCGCCGAGGCGGTCGAGCGACAGTGTCGTGAACCGGGCCGGAACCCAGGCCACTCCGCTGGCCTCGGAACTGCCGGCGACCTCGGCGAGCAACTCCTCGGACGGGTCCACGACCATGACGCGGTGTCCGATGGCGCCCAGGTCCCGCGCCAGCCGACCTGATCCGCAGCCGATGACCAGGACCCGGCCGTGGCCGCCGAGCATGATGTCGACGAGCTTGGCCTCCCGTCCGGTGACGGTGACGCCGGCACCGGCATCGGTCGACGCCGTCGCCGGGAGGGTGACCTCCCCGACCGGGACGCCCAGAGCGACCGCGACCTCCTGGGCCGAGGTCGGGCGGTCCTTCGGCTCCTTGGCCAGGCACCGTGAGACGACGTCGAGCAGGTCGGTCGGAACGGCCGAGGGAAGGGTGGGCATGGGCTCCGAGATGTGCGCCAGTGCGGTCGCGACCGGGGTGTCGAGGTCGAACGGCCGACGTCCGGTCAGCATCTCGTGGGCCACGACCCCGAGGGCGTAGAGATCGCTGGCCGGCGTCGCCGCGCGGCCGAGTGCCTGCTCCGGGCTCAGGTAGTGCGGAGTCCCGAGCATCTCCCCGGTCCGGGTCAGGCCGGTCGACCCGGTGGCCCGCGCGATGCCGAAGTCGGTCAGCTTGACGACACCGTCGGCGGTGAGCATGACGTTGGCAGGCTTCACGTCACGGTGCACGACTCCGGCCTCGTGGGCGGCGTGCAGCGCGAGGGCCATCTGCCCGACGATGGAGCGCGCCTCGACGACGTCGAAGCCCCCGCGGTCGCGGATGGCCGCCGACAGGGGAACGCCCTCGACGAACTCCATGACGAGGTAGGCGATGCCGTCGTGGCTGCCGTAGTCGAAGAGAGTGGCGATGTTGTGGTGCGAGAGGCCTGCCGTGAGCATCGCCTCCTCGCGGAAGCGCTGGGCGAACACCGGCTCGTTGGTGCTGTCCGGTCGCATGATCTTGACGGCGACGACCCGACCGAGCACCTCGTCGCGGGCTCGCCACACGTCACCCATTCCGCCGTGGGCGACGAACGTCTCGAGCAGGTACCGGTCGCCGAGGAGGTATCCCTCATTGAAGCGTTTCACAGGGTCCTCAGATCAGGCATGGACCCAGCATAATCGCAGATCAGAGGGTGTCTGGCGTCACACTGACCCGCTCGCGCACGACGCGTCCGTCCAGTGCGCTCAGTCGGGCCAGTGGCGACCGCTGGGGTCCCACAGCACGAGGGCCCGGGACTGGCGCCGCCGGGGCCGCTCGCCGGGCCGCGTCGCATAGACGTCACCCGAGGGCGAGACGGAGAAGATCCGGTGCGTATGCGGTGCTCGCGCTGCCCGAAGCTGCTCACCGAGGTCCGCGAGCCGCTCCTCGAGCTCGGCGACCCGCTGTTCGAGCTCGAGGATGCGGGCGATGCCGGGGAGGCTGACGCCTTCCTGGGACAGCCGCTGGATCTCTCGGAGCTGGCTGACGTCGCGGCTGGAGTAGCGCCTACCCCCACCGCGCGTGCGGGACGGAGTCACGAGGCCGATCCGGTCGTACTGGCGAAGGGTCTGGGCGTGCATTCCGGCCAGCTCGGCCGCGACGGAGATGACGAAGACGGGCGTCTCGTCGTCCGGGTCGAAGGACGAGGCGGTGAAGCGCAGCGGAGTCATGGCACGCTCCTACCGACGGGCCCTCTCGGCGAGCTCGGCACGCGGGTCGGTGTCGCCGAGCTGCTGGTGCAGGGTCTCCAACGTTGCCCTGGCCTCGTCGGAGAGCTCCGTCGGTACGGTGACGACGACCTTGACGAGGAGGTCGCCACTGCCCCGGGTCGACGCCACCCCGCGACCCTTGACGCGCAGGACGCGACCGCTCGGGGTTCCGGCGGGGATCTTGACGCGCACCGACCCACCGTCGAGGGTCGGCACAGCGACGGTGGCCCCGAGAGCCGCCTCGTGGAACGTCACGGGTAGGTCGATCGTCAGGTTGTCCCCGTCGCGACCGAACACCGGGTGTTTCTCGACCGACACCTTGAGGAGCAGGTCGCCGCGGTCCGCGCCCGGATCACCCCGCTCACCCTTGCCCCGAACCCGGATGGTCTGGCCGTCCTTGACGCCGGCGGGGATGCGCGTGGTGACCGTCTCCCCACTGCCGGTGCGCAGGGTGACGGTCGAACCCTCGACGGCGTCGCGGAACGCGAGCGTCGTGCGCGCCTCGACGTCGTGGCCCTTGCGGGGACCGCGGGGGGCTCCGTAGGCGTCGAACCCTCCGGGTGGCGCGCCCGCCCGCTGCGCCGCACCGCCGCCGAACATCTGGGCGAGGATGTCGTTGATGTCGGCCCCTTGCGCACCCTGGGCGCCGCCGCCGTAGGCGGGGCCGCCCGTCGAGAAGCGCACCCGGGACCCACCGCCCCCTCCGCCGAAGGCGGAGAAGATGTCCTCGAACCCGCCCGTACCGCCGCCGGGGCCGCCGGCCGTGAAGCGCGCGCCGCCGCGCACCATCTGCCGGATGGCGTCGTACTCCTTGCGCTGCTCCTTGTCGGAGAGCACGGAGTGGGCCTCACCGACGTCCTTGAACTTCTGCTCGGCCGCGGCATCCCCGGGGTTCTTGTCCGGGTGGTACTGGCGGGCGAGCTTGCGGTAGGCCTTCTTGATCTGTGCCTCGTCGGCGTCGGACGAGACGCCGAGGATCGCGTAGAAGTCCTTGTCGAGCCAGTCCTGACTCGCCATCGGCGTCTCCTCCTCTCGTCAGCGAACGAACAGCACGGACATCGGTCAGCTCGGGTCGGCGACGGACACCCGGGCGGGCCGGATGACCCGTTGCCCTGTACGGTAACCCGGCTGGAGGACCTGGACGATCGTCGTGGCGGACGCGTCGACCGGCGTGATCGACCCGTCCCACTCGGCGTGGAGCAGGGCCTCGTGAACCACCGGGTCGAACGCCTCGCCCGGCGCGCCGTACCGCTCGAGCCCGAACTTGCCGAGGCTGTTCTCCAGCTTCTCCGCGATCGAGGCGAACGGGCCGTCGGCCAGGTCGCCGTGCTCGCGCGCCGCGTGGATGTCGTCGAGGACCGGCAGGAGCGAGTCGAGCACGTCGGCGATGACCCGCTCCTGGACCAAGGCGCGGTCGCGGTCGACCCGCCGCTTGTAGTTGACGTACTCCGCCTGCAGGCGCTGCAGGTCGGCCAGACGCTCTCGCGCCACGAGCGTGTCGGGGTGCTCGCCTGCGGTGCCGTCATCCGACCCGGCGCCGACCGAGTCGTTGACGGCCTCGGTGTTCGCGTCGTCGACGACCTCGCCCGTGACCGGCTCCTGGAGGGCCGGAGACTCGTCGACCACCTCGATAGGCGGAACCTCCTGGGCCTCGGCCGCCCCCGGGTCCGGGGTCACCTCGTCGGCGACCCCGGCACCCGGCTCGTTCGCGGCGCCCGCGGTCGTGTCGTCGGGACGCTCGGTCACTTGGTCTCCTCGTCGTCGACGACCTCGGCGTCGACGACGTCGTCCTCCGAGCCACCGGAGTCACCGGCGTCGCCGGCCGGGCCGTCCCCGGGCTGCCCGCCCGGCGCTCCGCCGGACTCGCCCTCCTGCGCAGCCGCCGCATACACGGCCGCACCCATCTTCTGGGACTCGGTGTTGAGCGTGTCGATCTTGGCGTTGATCTCCTCGACGGACGCGCCGGAGTCGGCCTTCAGGACGGTCTTGAGCTCCTCGAGGGCGTCGTTCACCGGCTTCTTGAGGTCGTCTGCGACCTTGTCCCCGCTGTCGGCCAGGAACTTCTCGGTCGAGTACACGAGCTGCTCACCGGTGTTGCGGGCCTCGGTCTCGGCGCGACGCTTCTTGTCCTCCTCGGCGTGCGCCTCGGCGTCCTTGACCATCCGGTCGATCTCCTCCTTGGAGAGGGCCGAGCCGCCGGAGATCGTGATCTTCTGCTCCTTGCCGGTGCCGCGGTCCTTCGCGGAGACGTTGACGATGCCGTTGGCGTCGATGTCGAAGGTGACTTCGATCTGCGGCACACCGCGCGGCGCCGGCGCGATGCCGGAGAGCTCGAAGGTGCCGAGCGCCTTGTTCTGCTGGGCGATCTCACGCTCGCCCTGGAACACCTGGATGAGCACACTGGGCTGGTTGTCCTCCGCGGTCGAGAACACCTCGGAGCGTTTGGTCGGGATCGCGGTGTTGCGCTCGATCAGCTTGGTGAAGAGCCCGCCCTTGGTCTCGATGCCGAGGCTGAGCGGCGTGACGTCGATGAGCAGCACGTCCTTGCGCTCGCCCTTGAGGACACCGGCCTGCAGGGCCGCGCCGAGGGCGACGACCTCGTCCGGGTTGACGCCCTTGTTGGGCTCCTTGCCGCCGGTGAGCTCCTTGACGACGTCGGACACGGCAGGCATCCGGGTCGACCCACCGACGAGGACCACGTGGTCGATGTCGGAGAGCGAGATGCCCGCGTCCTTGATGACGTTGTGGAAGGGCTGCTTGGTGCGCTCGAGCAGGTCCTTGGTCATCTGCTCGAACTGGGCCCGGGTCAGGGTCTCGTCGAGGTGGATCGGGCCGTTCTCGCTCATCGAGAGGTACTGGAGCGAGATGTTGGTGCTCGTGGCGGAGGAAAGCTCCTTCTTGGCCTGCTCGGCGGCGTCCTGGAGACGCTGCATGGCGATCTTGTCCTTGGACAGGTCGACGCCGGTGCTGTTCTTCACGGTCGTGAGGAGGTGCTGGACGACGCGCTGGTCCCAGTCGTCACCGCCGAGGTGGTTGTCGCCGTTGGTCGCGCGGACCTGGATGGTGGCGAAGCCGTCCTCGGGGTCCTTGCCGACCTCGAGGAGGGACACGTCGAACGTGCCGCCACCGAGGTCGAAGACGAGGATGAGCTCGTCCTCCTTGCCCTTGTCGAGCCCGTAGGCCAGCGCTGCGGCGGTCGGCTCGTTCACGATGCGCAGGACGTTCAGGCCCGCGATCTCGCCGGCCTCCTTGGTCGCCTGCCGCTCGTGGTCGTCGAAGTACGCGGGGACGGTGATGACCGCGTCGGTGACCGTCTCGCCGAGGTAGGACTCCGCGTCGCGCTTGAGCTTCTGGAGGATGCGGGCGCTGATCTCCTGCGCGGTGTAGGCCTTGCCGTCGATCTCGGGGCTCTTCCAGTCGGTGCCCATGTGGCGCTTGACCGAGCGGACCGTCCGGTCGACGTTGGTCACGGCCTGCCGCTTGGCGATCTCGCCGACGAGGACCTCGCCGCCCTTGGAGAAGGCGACGACGGACGGGGTGGTGCGGCCACCCTCGGCGTTCGCGATGATCGTGGGCTCGCCGCCCTCGAGGACTGCCACGGCGGAGTTGGTGGTGCCGAGGTCGATGCCGACTGCACGTGCCATGAGTGGGTTCTCCTTTGAGAAGTTGAGTTGGCTGCACTCAAGTTAGGCGGTGTCCGGTATGCGGTGCAAACCGGAGCGGTCGAACTTGCGTCCGTGAGACTCAACTTTGACCGGGCCTGCACCTATTCCCGAGGGTGATGATGGACCCATGACAGTCGTGAAGATCAACGCCATCACCGTGGGACCCGACAGCGGGGATGAGCTCGCCCGGCGCTTCGCTGCCCGGGCGGGTGCCGTCGACGGACAGGACGGCTTCGAGGGCTTCGAGCTCCTTCGACCCACCGACGACCGTCTCACCTGGCTCGTCGTGACCCGCTGGCGCGACGAGGAGTCGTTCCGGGCGTGGGTGTCCTCCCGCGACTTCGGCGCCGCCCACGGCGATCGGGCCCGCACGGCGCCCGGCGACCACGGGGCGCAGGGTGAGCGTCCCGAGGGCGCGAAGCCGCCGGTGGGGCTGAGCGCCGAGCTGTGGGGCTACGAGGTCGTCGACCTCTGACGCACGCCGCGACGAGGCGCATCTGCCGCGGTCCAGCGCAGATGCCGCAGCTACAAACGGCCGCCGCAGCAATTTCTGCGGCGTGAGCGCTCATCTGCGCCCGCTGCGCAGTTCCGCGTCACCTCCGCACACGGCGCACCCGGCACCGACCGGCTACCGTCGTCGCATGACATCGCGACGACCAGGTGAGCCCCTCGCCCGCAGCTCAGCCCGGCTCGTCGAAGAGGCCGCCCACCAGGTGACGGCGCTGCCGCCCGAACGTGTCGCCGAGCTTCTCGACGACCCCGACCACCTCGTCGTCGACATCCGCGACCCTCGCGAGCTGGAGCGCGAGGGGATGGTGCCCGGCGCATACCGGGCCCCGCGGGGCATGCTCGAGTTCTGGGTCGACCCGGAGAGTCCCTACTACAAGCCCGCGCTCGACGACGGCCGCACGTTGGTCCTCTACTGCGGCAGCGCCTGGCGCTCGGCCCTCGCGGCCAAGGCCTTGGTCGAGATGGGGCGCGAGGACGTCGTGCACCTCGAGGGCGGCTTCACCGCCTGGCGGGCTGCGGGCCTGCCGGTGGAGACGTACACACCCCGGCGCTAGCTAGCCCTCGCGGTCGCCCGTCTCCGCCTCTGCCTCGGCCTGCCCCGACCCGGGCACGGTCGTGTGCACCCGGACCAGGTCGATGCGCCGCCCGTCGAGCTCGAGCACCTCGAGCACCCGATCGTCCCAGCGCACCGTGTCCCCCACCTCGGCCAGTCGCCCGAGGCGTTCGAGGATGAAGCCGCCGAGGGTGTCGAAGTTGCCCTCGGGCAGCTCCTCGCCGAATACCCGCTCGGCATCCGCCCGGCCGAGGAGCCCGGGCACCTCGTTGTCCTCCATCGTCGTGCTCGTCTGGATCTCGTGCAGGTCGTATTCGTCCCGGATCTGCCCGACGAACTCCTCGAGCACGTCCTCGATCGTGACGATGCCGTCGGTTCCGCCGTACTCGTCGACGACGATCGCCAGGTGGTTGTTCTCGCCCTGCATCTCGCTCAGCGCGCTGAGGACCGGCTTGCTCCCGGGGAAGAACACAGTGGGTCGGATGAGGTCACCCACAACCCGCGCGTCGACCGGCGGGGTGAGGAGGTCGCGCACATGGAGGAAGCCGAGGATGTGGTCGGTGTCCTCCCCCGTGATCGGATACCTCGAGTGCTCCCGCTCGGTGACGTAGTGCCGGGCGTCGTCGATCGGCAGGGCGGCGTCGATGAAGTCCACCTCGGTCCGCGGGGTCATCACCTCGTCCACGGTTCGCTCGCCGACGGAGAGCATCCCGACCACCATGTCGCGCTCCTTCTCGCTGAGCGACTCGTGCTCGGCGACGAGGGACCGCAGCTCCTCGGGCCCGATGTCCTCGCGCTGGGCGTGCGGGTCCTGGCCGAGCAGCCGCACGACCGCGTTCGTGGAGACGGACAGCAGCCAGATGACCGGGCGCAGGAGACCGGCCAGGAGGTCGAGCGGCCGGGCGAGCAGGAGCGAGGTGCGCTCCGCGGCCATGAGTGCGAGCCGTTTGGGCACGAGCTCACCGAGGACGAGGGAGAGGTAGGCGATGACCAGGGTCGTCGCGACGAAGGCGACGGCATAGGCGGAGCCCTCCGCCATACCCACCCCCTCGAGGCCGCCCGCGACCACGGGCGCGATCTGCGCCGCACCGAAGGACGCCGAGAAGAACCCGGCGAGGGTGACCCCGACCTGGACTGCCGAGAGGAAGCGGTTCGAGTCGCCGGCCAGGCGGGCGACGGTTTCGCCGGCCCGCCCCCGGTCGGCCAGGCCGCGGATCTGGCTCTCGCGCAGTGACACCAGCGCGATCTCGGAGGCGGCGAAGACGCCGCCGATCAGGATGAAGACGAGGACAAGGGCGATGTTGGCCCATAAGGAGTCCACTGTCGGACCTTTCGGAGTGCGCGGGGCGGGCGCGCCCGCCGGGCGTGAGGGTGAGGACGATCCTCGCACATGCGCTCCGGCCCCTGACGCCACCGCGTGGAGGCGCTGCCGGTCGGACGGCTACACCGAGGCGGCCTGCCGGGCGGCGGGAGCGGGGACCGGGACGGTCCGGATCAGTCCACTCATCGCGATGAGGGAGATCGCGGTCGCCACGAGGAGCACGCGGGCGCCGAGGATCTCCGCGAGCGGCGGTGCGACCAGCGATCCGGCCAGCGCGGCGCCGACCATCACGGTGTCCCCGAGCCCGAAGACACTTGCACGGCTGTCGTCCGGGATGAGCCCCTGGAGGTGACGGGTCGCGTTGCCCTCCGCGTGCACCGCCGCTGCCCCGATGACGCCGAGCGCCGGGAGCGCGGCGAGGACGGCCGGAGCGAGCCCGAGCAGGACGATGCCGCCGGACATCAGGGCCAGACCGCACAGGGTCCGACGGACCGGACCTCGCCCGAGCCGGAGGAGGAGGGGTGCGCCCAGAGCCCCGAAGCCGAGCACTGCGGTCCCGATCCCGAATGCGGCCTCGGTGCTCCACGGAGCGGCCCAGTCGCCGGTCGCCATCGGCAGCAGGGTGATCCCCACCCCCGCGAGGACGAAGTTGATCATGGCGAGCAGCCCCAGCGTCCGTCTCGCCTGCGAACTGGCGGCCAGCACCGCGTGCCATCCGGTCCGGCCCCGCCGGGCCGTCCCACTCGGCGCGGGAAGGTCGACCCCGCGCATGACGACCACCGCGATCGCGGTCGCCCCGGTCGCCAGCGGGATGACGAGCCCGGGCACGCCCAGCAGGAGCCCGCCGACCGCGGGCCCGACGACGAAGCTGCACACCTCGATCGTCACGAGCCATTCGGTGCTGCGCGCCCGCGCCCCGGGCACCGCCGGGAGTCCCGCCACGAGCGCGGGGTATGCGGGGGTCGCCACCGCCACGACCAGCGCACTGAGGAGCACAGCGAGTCCGAGGAGGTCTGCCCACAGCGCGACGCCGCTGGCTGCGAGGAGGACGACCCTCGCGACGAGCGTGCCCATCACGATTCGCGAGCGCGAGAACCGGTCGGCGAAGTGCCCGACCCACCACGAGCAGAGCACGTAGGGGGCCATCCGCGCGGCTCCCGCCACGCCGAGCCACCATGCGGACCCGGTCCCCGCCCACACGGCGGCGAGCAGCAGCGGCCATGCGGCACCCATCGCCGTCGCGGCCAACGCATGGCTGACGAGGATCCGGGTCGGCGCCCTCATCGGGGTCAGACCACCTGACCGACGAGGGTGGTCGGCAACGGATCGAACCCGTTGAAGCCGACGGTCGAGTAGCAGGTCGAGTATGCCCCGGCGCAGTCGATCCGGACCTCGTCCCCCTCGGCCAGCGCGAGCGGGAGCATCCGCGGCTCGTTCTGGTAGAGGACGTCCGCGCTGTCACACGTCGGCCCTGCGACGACGCACGGCCCGACGGGACCTCCGTCGCGACTGGTCCGCAGCGGATAGCGAATTGCCTCCTCGAGGGTCTCGACGAGCCCGGTGAAGACGCCGCAGTCGAGGAACACCCACCGGGTGCCGCCCCGGTCGACGACCTCCACGACCGACGTCACGACGGTGCCGGCCTCACCGACGATGCCCCGCCCCGGCTCGATCAGCGTCCGCGGCAGGTCCGAGCCGAACGACGCCCGCAGCGCCGTCCGGATCGCCGACGCATAGTCGGCGACGGCCGGCTCGTCACCGGCGAGTCGGGCGGGGAATCCGCCACCCAGGTCGAGCAGCCACGGCCGCAGCCCGTAGGCGCGCAGGCCGGCGAACACGCGGGCGGACGCCGCGACGGGTGTCGCCCAGGCGCCCGGGTCGCGCTGCTGGCTGCCGACGTGGAAGGAGACCCCGGCGGGGTCGAGCCCGAGATGGGCGGCCAGGAGCAGGATGTCGAGGGCCTCGGCGGTCGAGACGCCGTACTTGCGAGACAGCGGCCAGTCCGATCCCGCCCCGCTCGTCACGAGCCGGCACAGCACCGAGGACCCCGGTGCCGCCTGCGCGACCTTGCGCGTCTCCTGCGGTGAGTCGACGACGAACAGGCTGACGCCGAGCGCGGCCGCCTCGACGATGTCGGAGCGACGCTTGACCGGGTTGGAGTACACGAGGGTCTCCGGCTGCGCTCCGGCAGCCAGGGCGGCCTTCACCTCGGCCGGGCTCGCCACGTCGAACCGGCATCCGGCCTGGTGCAGGGACCGCAGCAGGACGGGATGCGGGTTGGCCTTGACGGCGTAGTGCACACCCGTCCCGGGCAGGGCATCGGCCAGGGCGGAGAAGGCGCCGACCGCCGCGTGGACGTCCAGCTCGAGCCGGGGGGTGGAGGTGACGGGACGCGGCGCGGTGGGGTCGGTCGGTTCGGCGGAGGCGTGGACCTCCTCTACTGTCGGCAGACTCATGCCCACAAGGAGGCAGCGGGAGGGCTTCCTGATACCTCCCCGGGCTCGGGATGGCTAACCCGCGCTCGCGACGTCCTCGACCGGGACCGCATCACACGTCCCGTCCGGCAGCGAGCCCAGGGTCTCGACGGTCCGCGCGAAGGTCGTCGGATGGGTCTGCGGTGTGGCCGGCTCGACGACGTAGCCGTCGAGGTCGACCCTGGTCGGCTGGTAGTCGACGGCCGAGGTCACGTCCCCGTCGGGGTCGATCGTGAACGTGGCGCGCGCCATCATGCCCTCCTGTGTCGTCGGCAGCAGCCGACCCCCGGTCGTGTCCGGCGACTGGTTCGAGAGGAAGTTCCCGAGCCCGTAGAAGACGGTCCGTCCGTTGACGGTCTCGCAGGGCTGGATGACGTGGACGTGGGTGCCGATGATCAGGTCGACGGCGCCGGTGCCGAGGAGCTCCCGAGCGAGGCGACGCTGGTCAGCGGTGGGGGTGGCGACGTACTCCTCGCCCCAGTGCATGCTGAGCACGACGAGATCGGCACCCGAGTCCCGCGCCGCTTGCGCGTCGGCGGCGATCCCCTCGGCCTCGACGACCGGCCACATGGCGCGCGACAGCCATGGGGCGTCAGGTGGCACCTCGGTGTTGGGCCCCCCGTTGTTGAGCAACGTGTAGCTGTAGGCGAGATGGGCCACGGTCACGTCCCCGATCTCGTAGAGCGCAGGCTCTCCCGCCCGCGACTCGTCGGCCTGTGGACCTGCGTACCCGAGGCCCTCCTCCTCGAGGACGTCGATCGTCTGCGCCAGCCCGTCCAGACCGCGGTCCCAGCTGTGGTTCGACGCGAAGTCGCATCCGTCGAATCCGGCTGCGTGCAGGCCGGTCGCCACCTCCCGAGGTGAGTTGAAGACCAGCGTCCGGGGTTGCGTCAGGCCGGTGTTGTCGGCCGAGAGCGGAGTCTCGAGATGACAGATTCCGAGGTCGGCTCCCTCGATGAAGGGTGAGACCTCCTCGAGCATGGGGGCGAAGTCGAACTCGGCGATGGAGCCCTCGGCGTTGCGGGCCGCGTTCGCGATCACCGGCGCGTGGGGGAGGATGTCGCCCGCTGCGACGATCGTGACGGTGACCGGTTCCGAGGTGGCCGTCGAAGTCGCAGTCGTCGGCGCCGATGTCGCCAGAGCGGTCGGATCGCCGGCCCCGTCGGGCTGCGCCCCGGATCCCAGGCCGGAACAGGCGGCCAGAGCCATCGCTGCCCCCAGGGTGGGGAGCCAGCGCCAGGTCCGTCGCATCACACTCACTCGCTCTGACTCCGCCTCACGACCACTCCGCCGCCCGGGTCAGCGACCGTTCCTCTCCCGGTGGCCGCACCCCGGCCAGCAGCAGGGGCGCCGCATGCCCTCCTCGAGCTCCTCGCGGGTGCGGCGGATACGGCGCTCCCGCGTGGCGTCCTTCTTGGCATCCTCGACCCAGCAGATGAACTCGTTGCGCGCCAGGGGGGTGATGTCACGCCACGCCGTCAGCGCCTCCCCGTGCGCGGTCAGCTCCGCGGACAGGTCACTCGGCAGGTCATGGACCGTGCCTCCCGGAATCGTGCGCATCCGTCCATGGTATGCGCGACGCACGATTCGCCCGAAGCGTCACCCTCCCCGGATGGAGTCCCGCCGCCGGCGGTTCGCCTTCGGGGTGCGCCGGTCCCGGGCCTTGGTGAACTGGCGGAGCAGGTCTGCACCGACGTCGTTGAGCGCCGCCCGCAGATCCTGCTCGTCGGAGGTGGCGACGAGCCGGTCCTTGCCGCCCACCCATGCCTCGAGGGTGACCCGCTGACCGGGGGACTCGCGGTCCTTGACGCTCAGCTCGAGCTCCCAGACGCGGTCGCTCGTCGCGATCCGACTCAGGAGCTGGGACAGCGTGTCGGCGATGAGCGGCCGGTCGCTGTCGGAGAAGCCGCCACCGAGGCGGACGGTGTCGGCGTCGACGGGCTGGTTCACGGGCCACTCCTCGGGTCGGGTACCGGTCTCTGCGTCCACCCTCTCACGGGTCCCGACGAGCGGTGCGGCGTCCTCAGGAGGACGTGTCGGTTGTGCCCTCGTACAACCCCACATGGTTGCCGTCCGGGTCGGCGAAGATCGCCCACCACGAGGTCTCGGAGATGGGTGACTTCTCCATGAGCACGGTGCCTCCGCCTGCCGTGACCTTCTCGAGGGTGTCCTCGATCGAGTCGACCTCGACATAGGACCGCGGCTGGGTGAAGCCCTCACTGCGAGGCGCCAACCCGCCGCCGCTGACGCCGTTTGGCGCCTGCCACATGGGATAGCCCTCGAAGCCCGGCATCTCGGCGATCTGCCAGCCGAACAGGTCTGCGTAGAACGCCGAGGCGGCGCCGAGGTCCGCGACGGGGATGTCGATATGCGTGATGTCGCCGTGTGCCATGGGTCCTCCTTCGTTGAAGGTTCCAGGCTAGCCCCGACATGGGCCGAACGCTCGATATCCGCTGTCGACCCTGCCGGTGAAGGCTGGACCCGACCTAGCATTGCGTAGACGTGGGCCGCGCACGCGGCGCGCGACGCAAGGGAGAGACAACGGGCATGCACGCGGCTCTGTCGTTGCGGCTCTTCGGGCCGGTGACGCTGACCGACGCCCAGGGGCGGCCGCATCGCCTGCGCGGCAAATGCGCTCGGATCCTGGGCGTGCTCGGGATGCGGGCAGGTTCCGCGGTGCACAAGGACGAGCTCGCCGACGCCGTCTGGGACGGCGCCCCTCCCACGTCGTACCGGCAGACCCTGGACAGCGACGTGTGCGTCCTGCGCCGACGGGCCGGTCTCGGGACCGGCCGCGTCTCCGTCCTCGCGACCGTGCGCGGCGGGTACGAGCTGGATCCCGGCCGGCTCGAGGTGGACGCGGTCACCAGGCGCGACCTCGTCGAGCGGGTCGTCGACGCCACCTCGGCCACTGCGTTGGACGTCGGCCACCCGCTGGTCCGGACCAGCGGAGACATCCTGTTCGAGAACGAGCCGTTCTGGGACTGGGGCCGTGTCGTGCGCGAGGGCTGGGAGTCCGCCCTGAGCGATGCTCTCCTCCACATCTCCCGCTCGGCACTCGTGTGCGGGGAGCCCTCCCTCGCTCTGACCGCGGCCGCCGCGTCGCTCGGGCTGGCACCAGACTCCGAGTCCGCGACCGTTCACCTGATGCGCGCCCAGTGGTGGTCGGGCCGGCACAACGATGCCCTGCGGACCTACGTGACCCTCCAGGACCGGCTGGTGCGCGAGCTCGGCGAGATCCCGCAGCGGGAGACCCAGGACCTGTACCTCGCACTGTTGCGCGACCACGACCGACTGCCGTCCGCGGACGCCGCCGAGGACCACGTGCGGCTTCTGCTGACCCTGCTTCGTCGCACGCTGGACCAGACGCGCACGCCCCAGGACGGCGCCGGGGGGCCGGACACCGGCACAGAGGCGGAGCCCGCTCGGGCCTCGATGTGACGACCACGGTCCTCGTCGCCCACGGCAGCCTGGCCCTTGCAGAGGCGCTCTCCGCCGTCGTCGCGAGCGAGCCCGGGCTCGAAGCCGTCGCGACCGCCACCGACCCCGCGGGGGCCCTGACGGACGTCGGGCGGATCCGACCGGACGCCGTCCTGGCCGACCTGGGCGAGGGGGACTGGGTTGTGGCGGTCATCGCCCTCACCAAGGCCTACCCTCAGATCCGGGTCGTCGGCCTGGCCCCGGCGGAGGCGGCGGCGACCGATCGCCTCCTGGCCGCGGGCGTGCACCTCGTGGACGCGGCGTCCGCAGGGATGGGCGCGGTTCTCGCAGCCCTGCATGCCGGCGGGGGGCGGCGCGCCGACGAGCCCGGCGGATCCGCGCGAGCAGCGTCGGGCACCCAGCCGACGCGGTCCTCGGCCCTGGCGCCGACCGACCTCCAGCTCCTCCGTCTGGTCGCCGCAGGCCTGGACAGTGAGTCCGCCGCCCGTGAACTGGGGACCGACGCCGGCCTCGTCCGCCGCAGGCTCCGCCGGATCTGCACCGAGCTGCGGGTCGAGTCACCGATCCAGGCGGTCGCGGTCGCCCTCCGCGAGGGCGTGCTCGACCTGGGGTCCGGCCCGTGACCCAGCCGCGACCCGTCGCGATCGGCTGCGGGCGGCCGGCATCAGTCCGACGACCCCACCACCCGACCCGTGACGTCCTCGAGGGGGACCGATCCGAACTCCCGTGAGTCGATGGACCGGAACCGGTTGTCGCCCATGACGAAGACATGGCCTTCCGGCACGTTAACCGGCCCGAAGAAGACGCCATCGAGGGCTCTGGGATCGGTGTAGGGCTCCTCCTGCGGTTCCCCGTTGACGTAGAGCACGGCGTCGACGATGGCGACGGTGTCGCCACCCACGCCGACGACGCGTTTGACCATCGTCCCCCGGGGCCCGTCGAAGGCGACCAGCTCAGCCGGCCGCAGCTCCCCACCCATCAGTGCCACCCTGCTGACGTACACGGTGCTGCCGGATGCGATCGTCGGCGCCATCGAGTCGGAGTCGACCCGGTAGGGGGTCAGGACCCACTGCCGCGCCGCGAGGACGACGAGTGCCGCGACGACGATCACGGCGGCGATGGCGGCCCAACCGGTGCGTCCCCGTCTCTCGACCGGCCGCTCCTCGGTCGGCGCCGCTGCCTCAGATGTCGGAAGGGTCGTCATCGAGCTGTGGGGGCGCCGCCCGTATCGGGTCGAGCTCGGCGGGCTGGCCGTCCTGGAGGCCGACGTTGAACGCGGTCATCATCGCGAAGTCCTCGTGCGGCAGGTTGTGGCAGTGCATCATGTAGCGGCCCTGCCGCTGGAAGCGTCCGATGACCCGCACGACCTCGTTGGCGCCCAGGTAGACGGTGTCCTTCGGGCCGAGCTCGAAGTCGAACGGGGCGGCCCCGTTCCGGCTGAGAACCTTGAAGTCGATCAAGTGGACGTGCATGGGGTGCGACCACCCACCGGAGGTGTTCCGGAACTCCCACGTCTCCACGGCGCCCAGCTCCGGGTCGGCGATGGCGAAGGTGTGGCCGCTGGCGACGACGTCGTCCCAGGTCGTCTCGTTGAGCGAGAAGATGTTCGTGGTGTCCGACTTCTTCAGCTCGATGACCCGGGTTCTGGTGCTCATGCTCTCGGTCAGCGACATGACACTGCTGTTCGCGAGAGTCTGCGGAATCGTGTTCCACGTCGGGTCGCTCGTGTCGACCGGCTCGTCGGTGACCCGGAAAGCCATGATGTTCCGGGTGTTGTCGAAGTCGACGTTGTTCTCGAGACTTGCGTTGAAGAGGCGGACAACTCTGCCCGGCGGGTACTTCGAGAAGTCCACGAGGAACTCGTACCGCTCGCCGACGCCCTGCCGCCAACTCGTGACCGCCCGTGACTGCGGCATCAGGCCGTTGTCGGTCGCGACCATGTGGACCGGCTCGCCGCTGCCGAGGTAGGGCCGGTAGGACCGGGATATCGAGGCGTTGAGCAGCCTGAACCGATAGACGCGCCGCTGGACGTCCATGACCGGCCACGGCACACCGTTGACGAGGACGACGTCGCCCCAGAGCCCCGAGTGCTCCTTGTCGTCGAAGGCGAGGGATCCGTCCCGGTTGAACATCAGGTCGCCCAGGGTGAGTGCGACGTCGAAGCGACCCTGCGGGAGCAGCGCGCGCTGGGCGTCGTCGTGGACGTGGAACTGGGCGGCGAGCCCGCGGTACACGTTCTGCGAGGTGATGTGCGAGGCGTGGTCGTGGAACCAGAAGGTCCGCCCGCCCTGGACGTTCTCGTAGAAGTAGTCCTTGTAGTAGCCGGGCATCGTGATGTCGTTGGCGTACCCGTCGTACTGCGGGAGAGAAGCGTGCCCGTGCAGGTGGGTGGACAGCGCATACCCGTGCTCCTCGTGTCCGAGGTGCCCGTCCCCGAACAGTCGGTTGCGTACCCGCAGGACCACGCGCGTCCCGTTCTCCACCGAGATCGTCGGCCCCGGGACGAGCCCGTTGTACCCGATGACCGGCGTCGGGAGCCGGTCCAGGATGTTGATGGTCGCCGGCTTGGCCGTCACCCGGTAGTGCTCGACCGGTGCACCGTCGTCGTCCACGCCCCGGTAGACCGGCTCGAGACGCGGCAACGGCCGGAACCCCCGTCGGAACGGGCGTGGGAAGTCCCGGTCACTGAGGTCGCTGATCGACTTCGTCGACAGGACGTTGCCCAGCGGAGAGGTCAGGCCGACATAGGCGAGTGCGCCCACCCCACCGGCGGTGAGCACGGCTCGTCGAGAGACCGGCACGACTGGCTCCTTCCACGGTGCGGCCTAGGCCGCCGGACCCGCTCCCCCGGCTGCCGGGATGCGGTCCACACCACTCAACCTTCCGTGACCTTGTGCAGACCTTGCGTTTACCCGAGCGGGTCCCCCGTTCGGAGGACCGTGCCGGTCCGGTCCGCTCGGCCGGATCGCGGATCGACGTGTGACACGATGGCGCGCGTGACTTGGCTCGAAGCGATCATCCTCGGCATCGTCCAGGGCCTGACCGAGTTCCTCCCGATCTCCTCGAGCGCCCACCTGCTCATCGTGGGCCAGCTGTTCTTCGACGGCCGCGACCCGGGCGCCGCGTTCACCGCCGTGAGCCAGATCGGGACCGAGATGGCGGTCGTGGTGTACTTCGCCAAGGACATCGGGCGGATCATCTCGAAGTGGTTCCGAGCGTTCGCGGGGAAGGTCCCGCAGAGCGACCCCGATGTGCGGATGGGCTGGATGGTCATCGTCGGATCGATCCCCATCGGCGTCCTGGGCCTGCTGTTCGAGGACGCGATCGACAGCGGGCTGCGCAACCTGTGGATCACGGCGACCATGCTCGCCGGAGTGGCTTTGGTCCTGTTCATCGCCGACCGGCGGGCGAAGAACGAGCGGACCCTGGACCAGCTCACCTGGCGACACGCGATATCCCTCGGCCTCTGGCAGGCGCTTGCCCTCATCCCCGGGGTCTCGAGGTCGGGCGCGACCATCTCAGGTGGGCTGCTCATGGGCTACCGCCGGGAGGCCGCGGCCCGCTACGCGTTCCTGCTCGCCGTTCCCGCCGTGCTGGCCTCCGGGTTCTACAAGCTCAAGGACATCGGCGACGACGCCACGGCGGCCTGGGGACCGACGATCCTCGCGACGGCCATCGCCTTCGTCATCGGCTACGCGGTCATCGCCTGGCTCCTGCGCTATGTCGCGACCCACACCTTCACGATCTTCGTGGTCTACCGGCTGGTCCTCGCAGGCGTGCTCGTCGTTCTGCTGGCGACCGGCACGATCGCCGCCACCTGACCGACGGCACCGGCCGTCAGGCCCGCACGTGCCAGGCGTCGTCGGCCGGTCGGCCCGCGGCGACGAGGCGGCCCTCCTCCTCACCTGCGTCCGCCCAGCCGTCGAGCTCGATCACCGCGATCGCCGAGGTCGGCATGGGAACCCACTCCCCGGTCAGGGTCTCGACGAGCTCCTCCACCGCGGGGTTGTGGCCGACCAGCGCGGCGGTGTCCACGGTCGTCGGGATCGAGCGGATCCGCTCGAGGAGGTCCCGGCCGTCGAAGGTGTAGGCGCTCTCGGACTCGCGCACGTCCGCCTCGTCGGTGAGCTCCTCGGCGATGAGCGCCCAGGTCTGTCGGGTGCGCGTGGCCGCGGAGACGATGGCGAGGTCTACGGGCGGGCAGTGCTCGGCCATCCACCGGCCGGTCTCCGGGGCCTGGCGACGACCACGGGGCGCGAGGGGACGGTCGCGGTCGTCCAGAGCGACGCTCCAGTCCGACTTCGCGTGGCGGATGACGACGAGCGTGACGGTCATAACCTCAGCGTAGGTCCGCCCGCGAGCGCCGCCGGCCACATGTCACAATCACCACGTGGGAGGAACGCAGTCCGCGTCGTCGGCCCCGCCGACCAAGGGCCCGACCAACCTCACCAAGTTCGCCTGGCTGGCGATCGCGACCGCTCTCGCGACGATCGCCCTGAAGATGGCCGCCTATCTCGTCACCGGCTCCGTGGGCCTGCTCAGCGACGCCGCCGAGTCCGTCGTCAACCTCGTCGCGGCCTTCGTGGCCCTCATCGTCCTGCACATCGCCGCCAAACCGGCCGACGAGAACCACCACTTCGGCCACACGAAGGCGGAGTACTTCTCCGCGGCGGTCGAGGGCATCATGATCTTCGTCGCCGCGGTGGTCATCATCGTCGCCGCGGTCGAGCGCTTCATCAACCCGCAGCCACTCGAGCAGGTCGGTCTCGGCCTGGCCATCTCCGTCGTGGCGTCCGTGCTCAACGGTGCCGTGGCCCTCGTCCTCGTCCGCGCCGGCCGGCGTCACCGCTCGATCACGCTCGAGGCCGATGGGCGACACCTCTTCACCGATGTGGTCACCTCGGCCGGCGTCATCGTGGCCGTCCTGCTCGTGGCACTCACCGGGTGGCTTCGGCTCGACCCGATCATCGCCTTCCTCGTCGGCTGCAACATCATCTGGACGGGCTGGACGCTGGTCCGCCGCAGCGTCGACGGCCTCATGGACCACACGATGACCCCCGAGGAGCACGACCGTCTCACCGCGACCCTGTCCCGCTTCTCCTCCGAGGACGTCGTCTTCCACGGCGTCCGCACCCGCGAGTCGGGGGCGGAGAAACACGTCGCCATGCACGTCCTCGTGCCCGGGACGTGGAGCGTGCAGCGCGGACACGACCTCCTCGAGGAGGTCGAGGAGGCGGTCCGGACCGAGTTCGGGCGCTGCGAGGTCGTCACCCACCTCGAGCCGCTCGAGGACCCCCGCTCCTACGAGGACGGCCCGGGCCTGGCCGTCCCGTCCGACCACCGCCCGGACCGCCACCACGGGCCCCGATAAGGTCGGCCGGATGAGCGAGTCCTACTACCGCGCGCTCGGCGCCGGCCGCTACGAGCCGACCGTCCACACCCAGGGCGCGTGGCGCGAGGACGAGCAGCACATGGGTGCGCCGTCGGCGCTCATCGCGCACTGCATCGAGCGACACGAGCCACGGCCGGACATGCTCCTCTCCCGGATCTCCTACGACATCCTCGGGGTCATCGGCCTCGCCGTGACGAGCGTGGAGATCGTGACGGTCCGCCCCGGGCGCACGATCGAGCTCGTCGAGGCGGTGCTGAGGACCGGCGCCTCCGACCGTCCCGCGATCAGGGCCCGGGCCTGGCGGTTGCAGACCTCGGACACCTCGGCGGTCGCGGGCGGCGCCCCGGACCCCCTGCCGGGTCACGAGGACCCGGACGCCCTGCCGGCCTGGCGGGAGCGCAGCGACGTCTGGCCGGGCGGCTTCATCGCGGCCCTCGACATCCGCCGACCCGGCCCCGTGCGGCCCGGGAGGGGCTCGGTGTGGCAGCGCACCGCATACCCCCTCGTCGTGGGAGAGGACACCACGGACACCGCCCGCTTCCTGCTTCACGTGGACACCGCCAACGGCATGGCCGTGCGCCAGGACCCGCGCGAGTGGCTCTTCCCCAACCTCGACCTGACTGTGCACCTGCACCGACGGCCGCGCTACGGCTGGGTCGGCATCTCCTCCGAGGTCGTGTTCGGCGCCGACGGGGTGGGCCTGACCTCGGCAGTGCTGCACGACGAGGACGGCGCCGTCGGCCGGGCGGAGCAGACCCTCACTCTTCGAGGGCCTCGATGAGCGCGGGCAACCCGACCGCGGCCGTCACCGGCCAGGCGTGGTCGAGCTCGTGCGACAGGTCGCTGCCGTGCGGGTTGACCTCGATGACCGGGACCCCGTAGCGGGTGGCCAGCCCGGGCAGCCCGGCCGCCGGGTAGACGATGCCCGAGGTTCCGACGACGAGGAGCACGTCGGCGTCGCGGATGGCGTCGACCGCACGGTCGAACACACCCTCGTCGAGCGGTTCGCCGAACCACACGATGTCCGGCCGGATCCGACCCAGGCCGCATCGGGGGCACTGGGGCGGTTCGAGCCGCTCGTGCGGGGACCGGGGCAGGTCGAGACGCTCGGTGTAGGGCTCGTCGCAGAAGTCGCACTTGTACGCGAAGAGGCTGCCGTGCAGGTGCGCCACCCGTCGGCTGCCCGCCCGCTCGTGGAGGTCGTCGACGTTCTGGGTGACGACCGTCAGCTCGACACCGTCGCGACCCTCCCAGGCGGCGATGGCCCGGTGCCCGGGGTTCGGCTCACAGCGGCGGGCGGCCGCAGCCCGCCAGGCGTACCACGCGAACACGCGGGCGGGGTCGCGGTCCCATGCCTCCGGCGTCGCGAGGTCCTCCGGACGGACCCGGGTCCACAGCCCGGTCTGGGCGTCGCGGAAGGTCGGGATGCCGCTCTCCGCCGACATCCCCGCACCGGTGAGGACGGTGACGCTGCGCGCGTCTCGCGCGATGTCGCGGATCTCGTCCGGGACCTTCTTCCTCACACGTCCAGCGTAGGCCGGTCCCCGGATCCCGCCGCCCAGACGTGACGCGCAGACCTTTCTCTCCTCGGGCGGGAAACCTCCACTTCGGGCGACAACCGTTCCCTCCCGAACCCGAAGGTTGCTTCCTGAAGCCGAGCCCGCGGGCGCCGCGTCAGGGTGACGAATCAGGACGACGAGGAGGTATGCGCGGGTCGCCTCGCGTGTGTCTCTCGCGCGGGCAGCCACGCGAGGGCGCCGAGCAGGAGGATGACGCCAGTCGCCGCGAAGCCCTCGGCGTAGCCCCAGCGGTCGATGATGACGCCGACGAGCACGGGGCCGAGGATCGCACCGGTGTCGGTGGCCATCTGGAACCCGGCGAGCACCCCGCCGCCGGACCGGTTGTTGCCGACGACGTCGGCGACGGTCGCCTGTTGGGCCGGGTTGAGGATTCCCGCCCCGACGCCGGCGACCAGGCAGAGCACGAGGATGAGCCAGACGGATGAGACGAGCCCGAGGACCAGCGTCGCCAAACCGCTGACGACCAGGCCGCCGAGGGCCGGCGGCTTGCGGCCGATCGAGTCGGCGAGCCGGCCCGAGAAGGTGAGCGCCAGGGCGTTGCCAGCGGCGAAGATCGCGATGGCGAACCCTGCGATCTGGGCCGAACGCGACTCGTCGCGGGTGCCGATGAGGACCGCGGTGACGAAGAGCGGGATGATCGCGACGCGCACGCCGAAGTTGGCCCAGCCGTTCGCGAAGCCCGAGGCCAGCGCCGAGCGGAAGGCCGAGTCGCCGAGCGCCTCGCGGAACGTCATGGCCGGCGAGGTCGAGGACTCCCGGAGCTCGCGCAGCCGGGCCCCGGACAGGAAGGTCGCGACGACGGCGGCCGCGATGAGGAGGGCAACCGCGTAGACGAGGAACGGCACCCGCAGCCCGAGACTGCCGAGCAGGCCACCGATCAGCGGGCCGACGACCCCGCCGAGGAGGAACGCGCTGGCGAACACCGACGACACCCTGCCGCGGATGGCCGGCGGCGCGAGCCGGATGATGAGCGCGGCCGAGGAGACGGTGAACATCGTCGAGCCGATGCCGCCGAGGGAGCGGAAGAGCAGGAGCTGTCCGTAGCTCTGGGCGAACGCCGTCACCCCGGTCGAGACCGCCACGATGATCAGCCCGGCCAGATAGACCGGTCGTTCGCCGAGCCGGGTGACGAGGCGTCCGCCGACCGGCGCGAAGACGAGCCGGAAGAACGCGAAGGCGCTCACGACGATCGAGGCGGCGGTCACCCCGACGTCGAAGCTGCGGGCGAACTGCGGCAGCACCGGCGTGATGAGCCCGAAGCCGACCGCGATGATGAACGCGGCGCCGATGAGCACCCAGATCTCACGCGGGATGCGCGGGGCGGCGGGCATGACTCCCGCGGAGGTCTCTGGCTCGGCTGACACGGTCAGCAAGTATCCCCCCGTGCGGTCGCCCGCCGAAACGCGCCCGGGGCGCGGTCAGAACAGCTGCCGGGTGCCGACCGCGACGAGCACCGGCACACCGGCGGCGACGACCAGTAGGCTGTCGGCGGCTCGCCACCGGGCGCGGGTCGCCCAGGTCCGGCGGTATGCGGTGGCGAAGCCGCGCGCGTCCATCGCCACCGCGAGGGCCGCGGCCGAGCCGAGGGTCCGCACGAGCAGTCCGATCGTCAGGGCCCACACGTGCCGGAGCACGCTGACCGGGCTGCGGCTCGGGCCGATGCCGCGGACCCGGCGGATCGAGCCGAGCTGGCTCCACGTGTCGCCGAAGGTGTGCAACCGTTGCAGTGCCGCGGAGAGGGCGACCGCGGGTCGAGCGGGAAAGCCGAGGAGCTGGGCGAGGTGGTCGCCGAGCCGGTCGGAGTCGACATAGCGGATGAGCACGGCCGAGGGGTAGATGATGACGAGCACGCGGGTGACCGCGCCGAGGGCGACCCCGAGGTCCTGGTCCGCGAGCAGCCACGTGGACCAGCCGACGGACACCGCCCCGAGCAGCCCGGGGATCATCCGCAGGAGGATCCCACGGACCCGGCCCCGCGGGCGCGCGCCCTCACCGGGTGCCCAGAGCGCCGGCACCGTGAGGGCGACCATGACTGCGAGGACCGCGAGACCGCCCTGCCAGCCTGCGGCGAGGATCCCGGCAGGGACGCCGAGCATCGCGCCGAGGAGGAGGGCGAGCGGACCACAGCGGGCGGCGAGCGGGCGCCGTTGGCGGGGAGGCGGAGGCGGTTGCCCGACGGTCTGGAGTGACACGACGGCGTCGGCGCCGGCCACGACGGCGGGGTCGTGAGTGGCGATCCCGAGGGCCGTGCCCGCCCGCCGCGCCGACTCGAGTAGTCCCATGACGGCCGCCCAGGTCCGGCGGTCCTGACCGACGGTCGGCTCGTCGGCGAGCACCATCCGCGGCCGGTGCACGAGTGAGGTGGCCACGCTCAGCCGTCGCTGCTCGCCGCCCGAGAGGTGACGGGGGTCGGCACCGGCCAGCCGCAGCAGACCCACCGCGTCGAGGATGCGCTCCGCCCGCGCCCAGGCCTCGTCCTCGTCGAGTCCGAGTGCGCGTGAGGTGAGCAGCATGTCGTCGAGCACCGTGCCGGCGACGATGGCGGCGGACGGCCACTGCGGCACCCAGGCGACCTCGCGGGCGGCCTCGGTCGTCGTGAGCTCGGCGAAGCGCTCCGACCGCCCCTCGGTCGGGAGGAACCCGGCGACCGCCGCGAGCAGGGTCGACTTGCCCGACCCGCTGGGGCCGACGAGCACAGTGCTCTGCCCCGCGCGCATCGTCACGTCGGCGCCGTCTACGGCGACCACCTCGCGCACCCGGCCGTCGGCCCCGAGGCTGCGCCGGACGACCCGCGCGTCGAGCAGCTCCGCGACGACTGTGCCGTCGGCCGTATGCGCGGGTCGTCCGAGCACGTCCGCGTCGAGCAGGCGCGGCTCGGGTGGCGCGACGCCGGGCACCCACACGCCCTCGTCGGCGAGCCGCTGCCCGTGCTCCGCGAGCACGCGCGCGGGCTCCCCGTCGGCGATGATCCGACCACCGTCGTCGAGGACGACGATCCGGGAGGCGAAGGGTAGCCACGGCTCGAGCAGGTGCTCGACGACGACGGTCGTGAGCCCCTCCCGCTCGACGACCTCGCTGACGACACGGCGCACCGACGCCGCGCTGACCGGATCGAGCATGGCCGTGGGCTCGTCGAGGAGCAGGACGCTCGGTTCCATGGCAACGGCTCCGGCGAGCGCCAGACGCTGGGTCTCGCCGCCGCTCAACGACGCGGTGGGTGCCTCGAGGGCCATGTGCAGCCCGACGGCATCCAGCGCCGCCCGCGCGCGGCCCGGCATGGACGCCGGATCCGCGCCGACGTTCTCGAGACCGAACGCGACGTCGCGACCGACCGTGGACGCGACGACACCGGCCCCGGGCTCCTGCAGGACGAGCCCGACCTCGCCGGGACGCGCGCCCGGCGCGTGCCCGTCGATCGACATCGAGCCGGTGCGTTCACCGGCGTCGGCGGTCTCGAGGAGACCCGCGAGCGCCCGAAGCAGGGTGGACTTGCCCGAGCCGCTCGGTCCCACGAGGAGGACCCGCTCGCCCGGCTCGACGACGAGGTCGAGGTCGCGCAGCACCGGCTCGCGCCGGCCGAAGGGACGCCAGGTGAGCCCGTCGAGGACGACCCGGCCCCGATGTTCGCCGGACGGCGGGGCCTCAGACAGCGTGCGCCTCCCGCCTCTCCTGACCCGGCGGGAAGGCGTCGAGCGCCCCGGTCCTGGCGAGGGCACGCACGAGCGCGAGCCCTCCGAGGCCGGCGATGACGACACCCGAGATCACCATCATGACGAGGTAGACCAGCTGCCACTGGGTGCTCCAGTCGGGGAAGTACGCGTAGATCTCGTACAGCCACTCGAGCGGCGCGGACAGGGCGCCCGCGGTCACGGCGGCGACGACGCCCCAGCTGCGGTAGCGGAAGATCGCGAAGCCGAGCTCGGCGCCCAGACCTTGCAGCACGCCGGCGATGAGGACGGTCGCGCCCCACTCCGTGCCGGGTAGCATCGAGGCGAGGGCGGCGACGACCTCGCAGGCGAGCGCCGCCCCGGGCCGGCGGACGACGAGCCCGCCCACGACGCCTGCCATGAACCACATGCCCACGAACAGACCCATGGCGGGGCGGAAGGTGAAGCCGAGGGCCGTCAGCGGCCCGTTGTAGAGGATCCCCCAGCCCCACATGGCGATGCCGATGGCGACGCCGAGGAAGGCGACGGTGAGGATGTCGACGGTGCGCCAGCCGAGCAGCGGTCGGCTGGCGAGGACGAAGCGGCCGGCGCGCGTGGGCGGCGCGCCGGCGGTCCTGGTTCCCGATTCGGTGGTCATGACGAGTGACTCTCCTTCGATGGCCCACGGAACGCGGGGTGCGCTCCGTCGATTCGAGGAGGAGACCGGGCCACCGCATACACGCTCGTATGCGGGGGGCGGTCTGAGAATCCCGACTCCCTTCGCCGGTGCTAACCGGAGCAGGTTCGAGGGTCTGTGGACGGTCCACACTCTCAGCGCTGGGCGCTCCCCTGTCGTCTCCACCCAGGGTAGCAACCGCTCGCGCGATGGTGGGTGTGCAAGAGTGGGACGAAACCGATCGTGAACCGTCTGCGCAGGTGCAGACAAGGAAGGGGCTGACGTGGGTCCGCTCGTGTGGAAGGTCGTGGGAGCCGGCTCGGCGATTCTGGCCGGTATCGTCGCCAACAAGATCGTCACGGAAGTCTGGCGGCACTCGGGGCGCGACGTCGAAATCGACCCCAACAACCCGGACGTGCCCGTCAGGGAGGCCGTCGTCTTCGCCGGCATCATGGGCCTGGCGGTCGGCCTGGCTCGGGTCTTCGCCACGCGGGGGGCGGCGTCCGCCTACCGCAAGGCCGTCGGCGACCTGCCGCCGGACGTCAAGCCCAAGCTGCCGGAGAGCTGAACCGTCGGCGAGCACGCTCGACAGGGGACACTGCTCGACAGGCGATGCAGCGCGTGTGACGAGCCGCGTGGCGGATCCCATGCTCGGCAAGAGCGGAGCGCTCCGTTGCGACGACGACCCGGGGCCAACCGCCTTGGGAGAACTCGAGCCCGCCGTCCGACGTGGATACTCGAGGACTCCCGACGTACGGACTGGGCGATGACGTGGCCGGCCAGCGTTGTGGTCAAGTCGTCGCGGACACGGGGGATATCCGTGTCGGCGTGAGCGCAGGACGGAAGGATATTCGGGGCCGGCGAAGACGAAGGCTTCGCTCGGCGTGAAGAGGCTCGACACATCGCCGCCGCGGATGTCTGGCACTCCCTCAGTTTGCGGACCGGCGCGGAGTGCCGTCATCGGCGCTTGCCCGAGAACTCCTGATGACCCAGGTTGCGGCAGGAGAGAGCACGCTCCAGGCCATGATCGCCAGGCTCCGAGCCGACCTCGAGGCCCTCGCGTCCACAGTGGCCTGACCAGCCGCCCGCAACCGCTAGGCGACATCCGGCGGAATGCTCTACGTTCGAAGGCGCTCGTTGCGTTGGCCGGTGATCGTGGCGATGAGCTCGAAGTCCTTGTCCACGTGCAGGAGGGTCAGCCCGGCCAGTTCGGCTGTTGCGGCGATGACGATGTCGGGCATGGAGGGTGTGCGGTGTTCACCCACTGCGGCCAGGAGGAGTTGCACCTGCACGGCGCGGTCCTCGATGCTCGGGGTCAGGTACTCCACCGGCATCGCGGAGACGGGCGGGCTGGTGAACATCGACCGGGCGTCGTCGCCGCTGCGGGCCGAGGAGCCCACCTCGAGGCGCGTCACGGTCGTGATCCGGACAGGGCCTCGCTCTATGCGCTCTGCCCACAGCTCGGCGTCGAGGCTGGCGGCCAGGCGAACCAGGGCCGATTCGTCGATCAACCACTCGGCTACTGCCACGCGGCGCCCATCACCTGGGGGGCAGCGAGATCGGTGATCTTGTCGGCGAAGGAGCGCAGATCAGCGGCGGAGACCGAGGTTCCCGAGGACCACTCACGCTTACCAGGGCATGTGCTTGGCGAGCGCTACCCAGCGCTGGGCGCACTCTGCAGTCCGTGATGCCGCGCGAGACTGGGGAGGGTACTGCCTGCAGGTGTCGATGGGGTCGGTAGGCCCAACTGGAGGCATTGCCCTGTGTCGTGAGGGCGCTCATGATGAGCGAGTGGGTGATTTAGCGTCCACCCGGCTCACGATGCTCTTCAGCGACATCGAGGGTTCCACGAACCTCTTGAACCGGCTGGGACCCGCGTACCCGGTCGTCCTGGCCACCCACCGTCGGATCCTTCGCCTGGCCTTTGAGAGATGGCGTGGGCGAGAGGTGGGGACCGAGGGCGACAGCTTCTTCGTCGTATTCGGATCGGCCGCCGACGCGTTGGCCGCTGCGGCCGAGGGACAGCAGGCCCTTGAAGCTCATCGATGGCCGGTGGGGGTGCGGCTGCGTGTGCGGATGGGCCTGCATACCGGGCACCCGGAGCCGTTCGAGGACAACCTCGTCGGGTTGGACGTCCATCTCGCGGCACGGGTGTCAGCCACGGCGCACGGGGGTCAGGTGGTGCTGACCCAAGCAACCACCGTTGACACAGTTGGGCGACTTCCTCCGGGGACGTCTCTCCTACACCTTGGCACGCACCGCCTCAAGGACATCGTCGAACCGCAGCACCTCTGCCAGCTCGTCGTGCCCGGGCTCCCGGCCGCATTCCCGCCGCTGCGCAGCCTCGGCACCTCCAGCACCCTTCCCTCGGCGCCCGGTGAGCTTGTGGGGCGTCAGGAGGAGCTTGCATTGCTGTCGGCCCTTCTGGGGACGCGCGACCGTCGCATCGTCACGCTGACCGGAGCCGGCGGTTCGGGCAAGACCCGCCTGGCCGTTGCGGTGGCTGAGCTACTGGCCGTATCCGTCGATGCTGTTCACTTCGTCGACCTGTCCTCCGCGACGGAAGACTCGGCCGCGTGGAGCTCCCTGGGCAACGCCATGGGGCGCGCCGGTGCCGATGAGTCCGACATCCTCGAGTACCTCCATGACCGCGAGGTGCTCCTCGTCCTGGACAACCTCGAGCAGCTGCCGGGCTCCGGGGCGGGCCTGGTCTCTCGCCTGCTGGCGGGGACCGCTCGACCCCGCATCCTGGCGACCAGCCGACGTCCTCTGCACATCGCCGGAGAGCAGGAGTTCCCCGTCGCACCCCTGAGTACCCCCACCACGGAGGGCGGCCGGCCAACGGTGGCGGTCGCCGACCGAGCCGACTCGGTCCGGCTGTTCGTCCAGCAGGCCACCCTCGCGGACCCGAGCTTCGCGCTCACTGACGACAACGTCGCCGACATCGTGGCTGTCTGTCGCCGCCTGGAGGGCCTTCCGCTCGCTATCGAGCTCGCAGCTGCACGCGTTCGCCTCCTGCCGCCCAAGGCGCTGCTGGACCACCTCGACGAAGTACTGGGGCTGCCGCTGCCCGGCCATCCCCAGCGGCAGCAGACCTTGCGGGCCACGGTCGAGTGGGGCTACCGGATGGTCGGGCCGGTTGAGCAGAAGGCTTTCCGCGCGCTTGCGGCCTTTGGCGCGACAGGTGGCACCTTCGAGGCTCTCGCCGAGGTCCTGCAGATCGGGTCTGCTCTCGCGGTGGTGTCCGAGCTCCTCGACGCCGCCCTTATCCGCACCGAAGACCACCAGGGCGGCCCGCGGGTCAGACTGCTTCAACCGGTACGAGCGGTGGCCCACGACCTCGCCGTGCAGGCAGGCGATCTCGATACCTTCCAGCGAACACACGCCCAACACTTCCTGGCCCTGGCCGAGAGGGCGGGTGGACGTCTGAAGGGCCCAGACGCCATAGCAGCGCGGGCCTGGCTCGAACTTGAGATGGACAACCTGCGTGCAGCCCTCGACTGGGCTCTCGGGCCGGACACCCTCGACGAGCAGCGCATCGCAACCGGGATCCGACTGTGTACCGCGTTGGGGTGGTACTGGTACGTCACGGGCTACGACAGTGAGAGCCGCCGCTGGCTGGAGCGGGCCAGCCAGGCGGCCGCAAAGCAGCAGGGCCCCCAACTCGCCGATCTCCTCCACTCGTTCGCCCTGCTGCTCCTGCAACGCGGCGACAATGCCATGGCGCGCAACGTCCTCGCCAAGACCCTTGCCCTCTGGCACCGCGCCCACGACAGCGCCGGCGAGGCCAAAGCACTCAACAGCATGGGCGTGGCCTACCGCAGCCTGGGAGATCCCGACCGAGCACGTGCCCTCCTCCATCGCAGCATCGAGATCGCGCACTCCATCGAGAACCTCGAGCGACAGGCGACAGCACTGACCAACCTCGCGCTCCTCGAGATCGACGACGGGCACGCCGAGGCGGCCCTACGGGCGCTCGCCGAGGCCGAACGCATCGATGCCACCCTCGGCAACGCCTGGGGCGTCGCCGCCGACCGCGTCAACCGGGTCGCCGCACTCCTCTCCGACGGACGCACCGCCGAAGCGGTCGAGCTGTTGCACGACCTCGCCGACACCGTGACCGAACAAGGAGACCCCGACCTCACCCTCGGCGTGATCGAACTGCTGGCCTACGCCGCATCGACACTCGGCAAGCACGAGCAAGCGCTACGGCTCGCCGCCTGCGCCGACGAACAGCGCACCATCAGCGACATCCCACTGACCGACCTCGACCGAACCTTCCTCGATCGTCAACTCGCGCTCTCCCGCGAGGCTATGGGCGACACAGTCGCCGACCAGGACTTCGAAGGCCGCTCATTGACCGTCGAGCAAGCCCTCGCCCAAGCCGCCACGCTCACCACGGCATAGCCGGAGTCAACAAGAATGCACAAGGAGACTCCGCAGGTATCCGCCTAGACGCCAGGTGTCGAACGCTGTTGGGGACGTCAACCGGTGTGGTGGTCGGGTGCCCGGCGAATGACCTCTGAGGCGCTGTTGAGTCTCGATAGCGTCACCTGTCTGGTTGGGGCCGGTGCAGCGCTGGCCCGGACCGCGCGCGGGGTGTTTCCGGCCCTACGGCCTGGCGGTGCTAGGCGCTATTTTGTCGGGATGACGCTTCAGCTTGGCATGGTGACGACTGACACGACCGACGCGATGGCGCTCGCCACGTGGTGGGCCGAGCAGACCGGTGCCGAGATCTTTGAGACCAACGACGGCTGGTACGTCATGGTGCGCGGCGGCGGCCTGCCGGTCGTCCTGGCCTTCCAGAAGGTGGACGAGGTCACGCCTGGCAAGAACCGGCTGCACCTGGACCTGACTGCCGAGGACCTCGAGAGCGAGACCGAGCGGCTGCTCGCGGAGGGTGCGAGACTGATCGAGCGCCGGGGGGACGAGCATTTCCGGTGGAACACCCTGGCCGACCCTGACGGCAACGAGTTCTGCCTCGCCGGTCGGCACCTCTGACCCGCTCACCGTGAGCGGCCCGCTGCGGGCTGGGGCGTCATGAGGGTGAAGCTCGCCGGTAACCACTCGGGTTGCCGCGCCAGCCGGAACTCCCTGCGCTCGTCCTGGACCATCAGTCCCGGCAGCGCGTCCCACGGCACCGAGGCGTGCTCTATGTGGAGCTCGAGCCGCAGCCCCGCGTCGAGGACGGCCTGACGATCTTGCTGAGCGCATGGGTCCACCTCGCGCGACACGGGCGAGGAAATGCTCCCCTCGCCGGCGTAGGACACCTCATCGGACCAGGTCAGTGCCTCCGGGGTAGGCCAATACGGCAGCTCCAGGGCGGGTGTGGCCCCACCCGGGCCGCTGACCCACTCCTGCTGGTCCCGGTCGGGTTGGTGGTCGCGGACCACCATCCCCAGCACCGAGAACCGCACCGGGTGCTCGTCCCGCACGAAAGCCGACCGCCGGGCCGCAGCAGTCGAGCCAGCGTCTGTCCCCAGCGGCGGATGTCGGGCAACCAGCACAACGCGCCGATCCGGTGTAGACGAGGTCGAAGGTGCGACCTCCACCGAACGGGGCGACAGGTCCAGCCCGGTCATCCGTGCCCCGAGCCGAGCCAAGCTGACCGTGTCGGTGCCCAGATGGCACTGCCGGTGCAAACCCACAAGCCATGTCACCTCGCCGAGCCGGGGACGGTCGAAGCGCACAACCTGGGAGATCCAGGGTCATCAAACAGCTCCAGCCGATGGCCACCCAGACCCGAGTGCACCTCCGCCCACGCATCCCAGTTGGCCGCATTGACCGTAAGACGGTCCTCTACACCCTCAGCCTGCCATCGACCGCGACCAGCCCTCCGGATACTCCCGCGACACCCGGCGGGTGTGACGCATCCAGTTGAGTCGGCTAGTCGACGCGGAGGGCTTGCAGGATGCGCGCGAGGGCGGTGTCCGCGTGGGTGCTGTCGATCTGAAGACGTTGACCGTCGCGCTCTTCAACCCAGGGCGTCCATTCACTGTTGACGATTTGTTCCCATGTGGGCACGAGGTGGCCGGGAATGTCCGCCGATCGCTGCTCGACGCGGCGGCGGTGCTCCTTGACGTCGGGGAGAAGGGTCTCGACCATGAGGAGCTGGGCGCGAGCTCGCGCCGTTGCCTCGGACCAGCCGGCACGGGACTGCGGAACGGGGTTTGCGGCGTCGACCACGACGTCGTGACCGAGTTGAAGGTTGGAGACGGCGAGTTCGTGCACGACGGCATAGCCCTCGGTCCCAACGGCCATCCCAGTGCGCTTCAGGGCGGTCTCGGCCGCGTCGACTCGCAGGTAGCAGGCGGGCAGCGCTCGAGCGACCGCCGTGGCCAGGGTGGTCTTTCCCGTGCCGGGACGGCCGCAGAAGACGATGAGTCGCACCGGGAGGGTCGTGTCCTGGAGGCGCTTCGTGGGATCCGGCATCAATCCATCCAACACCGGTCCTCCACCCGCACGCACTATGTAGCGGACGCTCCGACGTCGCCGCCTCGCAACGTGTGCCCGACGGCCCGCGGGAAGGCCCACCTGCATGACAGCGATGACTGGCACATCCGGCTCCCCGAGAGGTGCCGGGTAAAGCGGGGGGACGTCGGCGGCCTCGCAGATCACGAGGGTGAGCAGGAACGCCCCCCGACGGAGTCGGCGTTGGCCGGCCTGGTGAGGTCGCGCTTCGGAGAGCAAACGGCCAAGAACGACGGTACGAGCACCGGGGTTGACCGCAGCCAGGTGTACTCGGCGGTCACCTCCCCCTGCCGCAGACCCCGTCACGGCGCGGAAATGCCGGCGGTCACTAGAGTTAAGGTCGTCCGCAGGATCTCGGTTGCGTGGCGCCCGCGCGCATCCATCGAAGGGGGTGTCGACATGAAGGTTGTCGTCCTTGGTGGAAGCGGTCTCATCGGCTCCCGCCTGGTGGCCCAACTGGCCACTCGAGGCCACCAGGTCGTCTCTGCGTCCCGAGCGACAGGTGTCGATGTCGTGACCGGCGCCGGTCTCGCCGAGGTCCTCGCGGGCGCGGACTCGGTCGTGGACGTCACCAACGCGCCGCCCTCGTCCGCGGATGACATCGCGGACTTCTTCCGGACCGCTACCGCCAACGTGCTCGCCGCCGAGGCCACCGCCGGCGTGGCCCATCATGTGACGCTCTCGGTGGTCGGCGCCGACCGGGTCCACGACAGTGGCTACTTTCGTGGCAAGGCGGTCCAGGAACGCCTGGTCCAAACGTCGGGTCGGCCCCACACGATTGTTCGCTCGACCCAGTTCTTCGAGTTCCTCCACGTGATCGCGGACTCCGCGACGAGCGGGCACGAGGTCCGTCTGAGCCCAGTTCTGTTCCAGCCGGTGGCCGCCGCGGACCTCGTCGAGGTCCTCGAACGAGTCGCGACCGGAGCCCCGACGAACGGCGTCGTGGAAGTGGCCGGCCCCGAGCAGGTGCCGATCGCGGACCTGGTGACTCGAGCGCTCGCCCGGGCTGCCGACCCCCGCGTCGTCCTCGCCGACCCGCACGCGACCTACTTCGACGCCGAGCTCCGCGAAGGGCAGCTCCTGCCCGGCCCCGAAGCGGTGATCACCACCACGACCTTCGACCACTGGGTGACCACCAGCGGCGACTGGCGCGCGTCAAGCAGTGGCGCGTAGCGCGCCCAGCCTCCTGCCGGCGGGACCGATCCGTGAGCCCCTCGACCACCCGGACTCGACGGTGTCGGACCACGCTCCCAACAGGTAACCCGGGCCTCGCGCACACACTCTCCGCCCCGGCAAGGTCAACCGCCCAGACGGGTGTCCAATCGGTCCCGGGAGGGCACGGACCGAACACCCGGCGAAGTCGCGCCCGCTCGACGGCGGCTGCTGGCGCGTCAGGAGGGGAAGTCAGACCCAGCATCCAGGCGCAACCGGAGGAGGACGTCCAGGGCTATCGAGTCACCGTCCCGGCCGCCCGCGCCGACTTGGAGCGGGGCGTCGCTGGGCTCGACATGCACGCCGGTGAACCGTCCGCGCAGGCTGGCCGCCACGACCAGGACGTACCAGAGGCCGTTCGTTCCGACGGCAGCCCGCTGGTCCCGTCGCACGTACCAGCCCACAACGTCGGTGCGCAGTCGCCTGCCGCCGCTGTAGGGCATCGCCCGCAACCGGGTGGGTTCGACGCCCGCCGAGCGCATCGCTTCGGCGAAGGCCGCCACCATCGGGGCTGTCCGCCGCGCTTCGGCCTGCGCCGCCCGTGCCGCGGCCGCGTAGTGGTATTCGGCGTTCTCCCTCGCCTGGCGGCGACGGGCGGCGACCGGGTCTGAGGGTTCGCTCTCTGGGCTCATCGGTCGATCATCGCAGCGGCTCCATCATGGCGTACCCCCTTGGGTCACCCCTCTACGTCCGACATCGGGCGGTGGGACGGGCTGATGCGTCTACAGTTCGCCTCAGATCTCGCGAAGGGCTACCACAGGGACCATCAGGCTCATTGGGCCTCCGGGCTGATATGCGTAGGGCCGGGCGCGGTGACGACCATTGACAGCGCACGGGCAAGGGCCCTTCACTGAGATGCGGCATCGCTGCCGTGGAGCCAGGGAGGTAACGGTGAAGGCAAAGTCATTGATGGCCTGCCTCGTAGCGGGAGTGGCTATGTGGGCGTGCCTGCCGTCGGCTTCGGCGGCTGGTGGAAGTGGTTCGTCCTTCTGTTCGAACGCCGGCAAACCCGACGGCGTCATCGACGTCGAAGCGGTCCAGAACGGCGACCTGAGCACCGTCGACAATCCAGGGGAGTTCGTGACTGCGCTCGCCCCGCTCCCCGGTCTGCCAGGCAGTGGCTGGGGTATCCAGAACACGTGCAACGCTCGCCGATAGCCCGTCGCCTTTAGAGCGTGACGCCGGTAGGCGTCCTGCTCTTCCACCGCGCCCGACTCGCGGCGTAGTGACACGGCCGCTGAGCGGGACGCTACGCGGCGGTGTGCCGCCCCTCGGCTTTGGTATGTGCGTCGGCGCTGTGCGAAGGCGTTTCTACTCGGCCCTACGTGATCCAGCAGAGGCAGAAGGGATGGCCGGCCGGGTCGGCGTAGACCTGGAAGTTGTCGGGCTCGTCGTTATCCGCGGCGCCGTGGAGCAGACGGGCTCCCAGCGACGTGACTTCGTCATGTGCTGCGTCGATGTCCTCGACCCACAGGTCGAGGTGGATCTGTTGTGGCGCACCGTCTGGCCATTGTGGCGGGGTGTGGTCCGGTGCCAACTGAACTCCGACACGCGCTCGGCCGTCAAACAAGAACCATGTGCCAGTCGTCCTCGGCGTCGACTGTCCCACCGAGCACCCCAGCCCAGAAGGTGCTCTTGACGGTCAGGTCGGCGGCGTCGAACACCACGACCTGGGAGGTGATCTTCATCGCGCCAGGCTCGCATGAACCCTGTCAGGGGTCGAGAGCGCCGCAACGCCGGCCGGATCGAGGGATTGCGCTCGCGACACCGGGGGGCGGGGGTGCACTCTCCATCGGCGCTTCCCAGTGGCTGCCAGCGCGATTGCCGGCGGAAGGGGGCATCCCGCTCGCCCGGTTTGGCGCGTGGCCTATGTGGGCAGCAGCTGGGCGACAAGGCCTCGTTCACGACGCCCGCCAGCGATCGCACTCTCGTGGTGGCATCGCGGGTGAGAGAGTTGCGAAGTTGCGTGATCCGTGTTCCTTGCTCAGCAGCGGCTGGGAAGCCGTCGCCTCCGGCGCTCGTTGCGTTGGGTCCCTCGACATCGGGCCGTGCGGTGGCATTGACTTCGGCCATGGACGCTGCTGCGATCGTTGTCCCCACCCTGGTGTACACGGCCGAGGTCGAGGGGCCGCCGTCCTTCCTGGTGTCGACGGCCGTGCTCGTCTTGGCTGCCGCGGTCATCGGGTACGTGTCGGTGCGCCTGCGGGTGGTCCCGATCGTCGGCTTCCTGGTGGCCGGCGTCGTGATCGGTCCGACTCAGCTCGGACTGGTGGGCGACGTGGAGACCGTGGAGGCCGCTGCGGAGGTCGGTGTCATCTTCCTCCTGTTCATCATCGGCATCGAGTTCTCCCTCGAGCGGCTGGCCGCGATGCGCACCTGGATCGTGCTGGGTGGTCTGCTGCAGGTGGGTCTGGCTGTCGGGTTGGTGACGGCGTTGTGCGTCGCCCTCGGGGTGGGCTGGCGTGACGCGGTCTTCACTGGTTTCCTGGTCTCGCTTTCGAGCACCGCGATCGTGCTCAAGCTGCTCGGTGACGCTCGTGAGACGACGACGGTACGCGGCCGGCTGGCGGTGGCGCTCCTGGTGTTCCAGGACCTGGCCGTCGTGGCGATGGTCCTCTTCGTGCCACTGCTCGGAGCGGGCACCGGCGATGGCGGGGGCTCCAACACCACCGACCTGATCATCGCGCTCGGGACGGCCGTGGGCATCATCGCCGTGGTGCTCCTCGGAGCGCGCCGCGTCCTTCCGCCAGTGCTTGAGCGGGTCGCCCGCACCTGCTCCCCGGAGGTCTTCCTGCTCACCGTCCTCGCGCTCTGCTTCGGCACGGCGACACTGACCGCCCTCGCCGGGGTGTCTCTGTCCCTGGGCGCATTCCTGGCCGGCCTCCTGGTGAGCGAGTCCCGGCTCAGCTCCCAGGCCCTCGGAGAGATCCTCCCCCTGCAGATTCTGTTCTCGGCGGTCTTCTTCGTCTCGGTCGGCATGCTGCTCGACGTGAGGTTCGTTCTGGAGAACCTCCCCATGGTGCTCGGCAGTGTCCTCGTCGTCTTCCTCGTCAAGCTCCTCACGACCTGGGGCGCCCTCGGCGTCCTGAGACGCAGCACCGGAAAGATCGCCGCTGGACCAGCGCTGGGCTCGGCCCTCCTGCTCGCACAGATCGGGGAGTTCTCCTTCGTCCTCGAGACGGTCGGCCGCGACTCTGGTCTCTCGCCGGCAGGCCTCGGCGAGGACGGTTCGCAGGCGTTCATCGCATTGTCCGTGCTCCTGCTGCTCGCGACACCGGGAATGGCAGCGCTCGGACGACGCGTCGAGGCCCGGCTCGACGCCCGCGACGATGCACGACGACAGGCGGCCTCGGCCGCAAACCGAGCGGCTGACGCCACCGTCGACCGTGCGCCCCGCGGCGACGGTGGCCGTCAGGTGCTGTTGTCCGGGTGGGGCCCGGCCACGCGGGCGGTCGCCCGGGAGCTAAGGGCACGAGACATCCCGCTGACCGTCATCACGCTCAGCCCGGACGGCGCCGCACAGGCCGAGGCCGACGGTCACCCTGTCGTCATGGGCGACTCAACCAAGCAGGCCGTGCTCGAGATGGCCGGGCTCGATCACACCAGGTTGCTCGTAGTCGCCGAGGACAACCACGACCGGGCCCAGCAGATCGCCGCTGTGGTCGCCGGACTCGCCCCCTACGATGTGCCCGTCCTGGCTCGACCACTCGGCGGCACGGACCTCGCCCAGCTCGCCCGCGTCGGTGTCCACCGCGTGGTCGACCCCGAAGGAGCATCCCGCCACGCCCTGACCAGGGCGGTCCTCACAGCACTCGGGGACGACGCCGGCCCACTGCCGCAGATGCTGCTTCCCGTCGCCACAGGGGCGGACCAGGAGCCGGCCAGGACGACCCCGCTGACGAGCACCGTCGACATGTCCCGGGTCGTCGCCGTCCGCCCGGACCCCCAGCAACCCGCCTGTGGCCACCTCGACCCGGTTCCGCCAGTGCTCCCCACCGCAGTCGGCTGCGAGGAATGCATGCGACGCGGCACCTCGTGGGTGCACCTGCGCGTCTGCACCGACTGCGGGGCGGTAGGGTGCTGCGACGCATCTCCCGGGCAGCACGCCCGCGCACACGCCAACACCTTCGGCCACCCAGTCATCGCATCACTGGAACCCGACGAGTCCTGGGCCTACTGCTACGACGACAAAACAACCGTGCAAGGACAGAAACCGCTCGCCTGACCCTCCACGCCCACCCCGGCCCCACCCGCAGCGGCCGCCAGCAGGCCGTGCGCCGTCACCTCCCCGGCGGATAGCAGCACCTGCGGGCACGGTGCAGGCGAGGGTGTGGCCTGAGCGGGGTGTCGGCTTGACTGAAGCCGGTGGAGCACTGTGGTCGAACCGCTGACTTCGCAGCCGTCTTTGTCTTTCGATTGGCGAACCCGGCGTCGGGCCGGTCGTGGCCGCCCGCGTCCTGGCCGACACCGGCGACATCGCCCGCTTCGCCGACCGGAACCGGTTCGCCTCGTGGACCGGGACCACACCGATCGACGCCTCCTCCGCAGAAATCGTCCGGCATCGGCTCTCCCGCGCCGGGAACCGGCGGATGAACCACATGATCCATGTCGCCGCCGCCACCCAGATCCGTCTCGAGACCGACGGCCGGCCGTACTACCTGCGCAAGATCGCCGCCGGCAAGAGCCGACGCGAGGCGATGCGCTGCCTGAAGCGTCGCGTCTCCGACGCGATCTATCGGCAGCTGCGCGCCGACGCTCACGCCACCCTCGCGGTCACCGAAGAGGCGGGCCCGGGAGGGCAATGCGGGGCGTCTCAGATATCCAGCGCGGCCGGCTCGCACCCGCACACCGGCACTTCGGATCAGCCACTTCCCGGACCCGCACCCACGACGCTACCCCCAGCCACCCGGACCGGGAAGAGCCCCACGGCCAGAACCCTCCAAACCACTTCTGACGTCAGAGGGGTGCCGGAGAGACTCAAGATGTCAAGCTCCCCCAGTCTTTGCGAGAAGCGAGTGGACCCGTAGCGCACGGTTTGCATCAGGGCGACAACGGCGGCGAAGTCACGGGGCCACAGGCCGATACGCTGCCCGGTATGGAGCGCTTCGAACCGCGGGCGACGACGCACATGCTGGTCGTGGCCGATGCGACAGTCAGCCGCGACTGGTACGTCGATGTGCTCGAGGCCTCGGTGCACGGCGAGTACGGCGGGACGTCCGTGGTGCTGGATCTGCACGGGAACTGGCTTCTGCTCGTGACCGGGGGCGGGCCGGGCCCGGACAAGCCCACCGTCACGATGAGCGTGCCGGATGATCCGGATCGGGTCAGCGCTCAGATCATCTTCCGGGTCGACGATTGTCGACTGACCTACCAGTTGCTCGCGGAACGCGGTGCACAGTTCCTGGCCCCACCTGTCGATCGCGGTGGTGAGATCAGGGCCTTCTTCCGGGACCTCGATGGCCACCTCTTCGAGATCTCGCAGTTGACTGATCGGCGGAGTGCAGGGGCAACGGATCGGTCGTGAGGCGCAGCGCACATCACTCGACCTGACCGAAGGCAGTTCAGCCGTGCCGACGCTCCGCAAGCGGCTCTGCTCTCAAGGCCATAGGCGGCGGATAGCAAGTCGAGCTCCCGCTCATGCCGAGGTCAGTCCTCGTGGGGTGTCAGGGAAGAACACGGCTCCGATTCCGACGTGATGGGCGGCACACCCACGCGGCCACACTCCGCGAGCGGAGGAGGATGAAGGTGAGGCGAGGGGAATGCCATCTCGGCCTCCCCTTGTGAGCCTTCACGCTGAGGAAGGGGAGGCGAGCGAGATGAGTGGTCGGTGTTGTGAACGGCGAACGAAGCCCTTCGTGCATGCCAAACGCCTGCTAGCGGAGCGCGTTCGGACTGGTGCTCGAGGTCGCGTTCAGGGAGGCAGATTCGGGAGATTTGTTGCGCTCGGAGCGATGGTGCCGGTATCGGTGGTTCTGATGTTTGGGGCGGGTTGTGCTGCTGGCGACCAGTCCGGAGACGGCCCAGTAAAGGATGCGGTGACGGGTACCGCGACCTGCGCATTGATTACCCTGCCCTCGGGGACCACCGAGGACGGGACGGAGGTGGTGAAAGAGCGGTTCACCTGCACTGACGTCACATCAGACCCTCGAGTCAGCGGCGAAGAGGTGCTCGAGATCGAGACCCTCCTTTACGACGACCACTCTGCGCCGTGGTCGGTCACGAGCGCCACCATCACCACGGAGGACGGGGTCTGGCGTGGCACGGGCGACGGTGTTCTTCGCTTCGACGGCGACGGGCCCTACAACTACGGGGAGACGATCTATCGCGGGGAGGGTCCCTACGAAGGCCTCACGTATCACTGCCTGGTCGCCGGATCCAACGGGGAGCTGGTGCTCGCAGGATGGATCGAATCGACCGAGTGAATCACGATCGAATCATCTGGGTGGACAGCATCCGTAGCGATTCCATTCGAGGGACAGGTCGCATGGGGCGTGCGGCTTCGACGAACCACCGTCCGATCATGCCGCGATCCGCGCGGTCAACAGGCGGCGCTATGACGCGGCTCCCATTCGCGCTGCGAGCCAGGCCGCGATCTGCGGAACGTCCAGCCCGCCGGCGGCTGCCGCGAGCATCCTCTGCTCCGCCTCGTCGACGGTGTAGGTCAGATCGCGGCCATTAAGGAGGCAGAGGATGCGCGCGGCCGACCAGGCCAGGCGTTTGTTGCCGTCCACCAAGGCGTGGGTGCGGACCAAGGAATGCAGCAGCGCCGCGACCTTGTCCTCGAACCCCGGGTAGGCGTCGTCGCCGAACACGGTTGTCCTCGGCCGTGCGGCGGCCGCGGCGAGCAGCCCTAGGTCCCTGAACGCGACGTCGTCGAGCACCCCGGAGGCGATCTCCAGAAGGTCCTCGACCGACAGGTAGTCCAGCTCCTCGGCGCTCACCGACTCAGTCGCTCGAGCAGCTCGCTGTCCTCGGTGCGGACCCGCTCGATCGCGGCCCTCAATCGCTGCGGACGCCCTGAGACGTACTGAGCGATCGCGGCTCGAGCGACCTCCTGCATGGACCGCCCCTCCTCTTCGGCCTTCTTGCGCAGGGCGTCGCTCTCAGCGTCGGTCAGCCTCAGGCTCATCGCCATACCCTGGATGGTACCGCAGCGGTACCATCCAGACCCGTGCGCGCCGCGGCACCGATCGCAGGGGGGTGTGCGCTACGCGGCGAAGTGACTCAGGTGGTGCATGTTGGCACAGGGCTCGATACTCGTGTGTGTCCAGCCGTCTAGCGCGCGGTCGGCTGGAGGACGAAGTCGTAGTGCGCGGTCACGAACGGCATCTCGAGTGAGGAGCCGTCGGGCGCGGGCCCCGGCTCGTGCGGGAGGAAGGGTGTGATCAGCTCTTCCTTGACCCCGAAGACGACGTCGTCGTCGAGGTTGGGGGTCCCCTCGGCGAACAGGTGCGTCACCAGGCGCTCGTACCCGTCCTCCTCGAGGAGGAAGTGGATGTGGGAGGGGCGGAAGTAGCTGATGTCGGTCGTGGCGATGAGGTCACCGACGGGGCCGTCCATCGGGATGGCGTAGCCGAGCGGGACGATGCTGCGGATGCAGTACGTGCCGTCCTCGCGAGTGTGGTACTTGGCGCGCAGCCGGGCTTCGTCGACGTCGAGCTGTGCCTCGTACGTGCCGTCGGCGTCGGCTTGCCAGACGTCGAGCACGGCGCCGGCGATCGGCTCGCCTGTCACTGACCGCACGGTGCCGGTGATGAAGAACGGGGTCCCCTCGATCCCGTCGGACATGTCCCACCCGTAGGGCGCGGGCGGTGAGCCGTCGATGTGGAACGGCCCGAGGACCGTCGCGGGCGTGGCGCCGGGTCCGAAGTGGTTGTTCATCTGGACCACGAGCATGCTGAGCCCCAGGACGTCCGACGCGAGGATGAACTCCTCGCGTTTGTCGTCGCTGATCTGGCCCACGCGGGTCAGCCACTGGATCCCGGCCATCCACTCGCCCTCGGTGAGTCGGACCTCGCGCGCGAAGTCGTGCAGGTGACGCACGAGGCTGGTCAGCACCTCTGCCTGCCGCGGGTCGTGGGCCGTCCCCCACCGGTCGACGGCGAGGTCGGTGATGTTGTCTTCGGTGGCGTAAGTCATCGGGGCCTGCTCTGCGCGACGGGAACGCCGAGGTGCGCCGGGCAGGCCCGGCCGGTCCAACGCACTCCGGAGGACTGGTGCGGTCTGGTGCCGAGGGGCTCCTCGGCTGGTCACACTATTGCGTCAACGCGCACCGGGCGCCACCCCCAGGCCACATGGACACCGTCGTCGCGGGGCCGCGATTGCGTCGTCGGAGATGATCGGATCATGGATGCCGAGGTCGGTACTCACCGACGGCTCGCCGTCGTACAGGACCCATCCGGCCGCCGAGCGACACGCGGCGGGAGGTTGAGTTGTGACGGGTCGGCTGCCTGTCGCTTACTTCGGTGTGGCGAGTGCGCGGATTGCGTCGAGGACGAGTTCTGGTTCGTCGACGTAGACGGTGTGGCCGCTGTTCTCGGCCACGATGAGCCGGGCGTTGCTGGATCGGGTGAGGTGGTCCTCTTGCAGGCTTCGCCGGATCGAGTTGATCCGCTCGGCCTCGTCACCGGTCAGGGGATTGCCCGGGTCGGTTTCGCCGACGCCGAGGCCGGCAGCGATGACGATGAGGGGCAGGTCACCGAGCGAGCCCCGACCTGGAACCTGAGCCATGGTCTGGTCCCAGGCGTCGTGCTCGGCGATCGCGGCTTGCATGCTGTGCGGCTGGGCGAACTGGGCGGCCCACTGGTACTTCAGCTGCAACGGCAGCCAGCCAGGGGCCAGCGGTAGGACCTCGACGGGTCCGACCTGGCCCGCTTCCACCCGGGCCGCGATGCTCTCGAACTGCGCGTCCAAGTCCTTCTGGGCCGCTACGTAGGCGGGGACGTCGGCGAACGCCTCCTCCTGGCGTGGGTGGGAGGAGTCGATGAGCACCACGCCGGCGACCTCCTCGAGGTGGTCCTCGGCGAAGAGCAGCGTGGTCAGTCCGCCGAAGGAGTGACCGGCCAGCACGTACGGGCCGGACTCGCCGGTCGCCTCGAGCAGCGCCTCGAACTCGGTGACGATCTGGGCGCCGGTGCGCGGCATGGGGCCGGGCTCGCTCCATCCGTAGCCGGCTCGGTCGTAGGTGCAGACCCGAGTCGTTGTCGCCAGCTCGTCCTGCAACCCCCGCAGGTAGAGCGACCAGTCTCCCAGGCCCGCCTCCAACAGGACGGTCCGCTCGCCTTCTCCGGTGCAGTACAGGTGCAGCCGATGTCCACCCACGTCAACGAGCTCACCCGGCGGCTCAGGCAACGTCAGATACGGGGGGACCGTCTTGCTGGCAGCTGTCCGTTCCGTGGTGGTCTCGCTCCGCGGTTGAGCCGGATCGCCGGAACAACCGGACACGGCGACGGCACCGGTCAATGCAAGCAATCCTGCGAAGCGAAGGTACGGGCGCATGGCGCTCCGATCCGCTGCCAGACCATCCGGCTGCTACACACCTCGAGTGTGGGCTCCACGGATGTCCCGGCACAAGAGACCCCCAATGTCCGGGGGCCGAAGTCGCGAACGGGTGGTCCTCCCGGCCGTATCGGGTCGCCAGTGACGATCGGAGCGACGCCCCCGTCACGGCGTTCCTCTACCCTCCCTCGTTTGGGCAGCCTGCCGCCCGACCCTGGACGCGATAGCACCAGCCCATCAGCCGGCGACGTGATGCCTCTGCAGTCGCGCGTGCACGGTGGCGTGCGGGGCCGGTCTTCCGATCAAGCCAGCCGACGCCATAGACTGGAACGTCAAGAGGAGACGACGATGGGCAAGCGACTCCGATGCCGGCTTGGCATGCACACCTGGGTGCAGCGGAAGACCGCGGACAACCAGCCCTACCGGGCCTGTGCTCTCTGCGGCGCAGAGGATGTCCGCGGAGAGGGAAGAAGGCACGGATTGCCTGAGATCGGTGGCGGCTGAGCTCAGGTCTGGCTGCAAGATGGGGCGATTCGGGGCGAACTGACGCTGCCCTCCAGGCGCACCCCGAACTGCGCCCAGCTCCCGGCGGAAGGACTCATGTCGGCCATCACCTCATGCGCCGCACGAGGATGTCGCCGTGGGTGGGTCCAGGCTGAAATGAGGGTGCATTCTGCCGATGGTTGAGCTCGTGGGGATGGCGAGTTCAGCGACAGGCGACGTGGCGAACGATGCCGAGGCACCTTGGTAGGTTCGTCAGATCGATCGCTGGAGCAACGCACGGAGTCGACCGAAGGCTGACGATCATGGACGGACCGGAGACGTCACGCGCGGCAGCCGCGGCCGCCTCGGTTGCCGCCGCCTTCGGCTTGGCGGCCGATGACGTGGTCATCCTGAATAACTCGAACAAGCTCACTCTGCGACTGCTCCCCTGTGACGTGGTGGCTCGCGTGGCACCGGTGGCCTACCAGCTGGGAAGGTTCGAGATCCCGATCGCTCAACGCCTCGCCAGCCTGGGAAGCCCGGTCGCCGTCCTCGACCCACGAATAGCCCCAGGCGTCCACAGTCGCGGTGGTTTCGAGGCCACGTTCTGGACCTACTACGAAGCCGCGTCGTCGAACAGCGTCGCACCCGCTGACTACGCCGACGCCCTGCATCGGCTGCACACCGGCATGCGCGCAGTTGACGTCTCCACGCCGCACTTCACGGACCGCGTCGAATCAGCGCAACGGCTGCTGGTCGACCGGGACCAGACTCCGACGCTGGTCGACGTCGACCGTGCACTGCTCATCGACACCCTGCGGACCCGAGCGCGAGCGATCGTGGAACGCGGTACCTCGGAGCAGCTGCTGCATGGAGAGGCGCACTCGGGCAATCTGCTGACCACGAGGCAGGGATTGCTGTTCATCGACTTTGAGACGTGCTGCCGTGGACCCGTCGAGTTCGACCTCGCGCACGCGCCCGAGAAGGTCAGCGAGTTCTATCCCGAGGTCGACCGAGACGTGCTCCGTGACTGTCGATTGCTCACGTTGGCGCTGATGACGACGTGGCGCTGGGACCGAGACGATCAGCTGCCGAACGGTCGTCAGCTGGGTCTGCGGTGGCTCAGTCAGCTGCGAGCAGCGCTCCAGGCTCGGGACGCGGGCGTCACGAACTGAGCCCGTCCGCCCGCACATGGCCGCGCTGAGAGCAGCACCGCCGTCCTCCTGATTGGATGCGAGACCAAGGCGGCGCTGTCGTGAGGGTGTTCATCGGGGTGGATCCCCACAAGCTGTCGGTCACGATCGAGGTCGTCGACAGGCACGAGAGGGTGTTGGCGACCGGACGGTTCGCCACCGACAACGCCGGCTATCGCGCGATGCGCAAGCACGTCACCGCTTGGCCGGAGCGGACTTGGGCGGTGGAGGGCAGCAACGGCGCCGGCCGGCGGTTGGCGCAGCGGCTCCTCGCAGATGGCGAGCAGGTGGTCGATGTGCCGGCCAAGCTGTCGGCTCGGGCCAGGTTGTTCGACACCGGACACAACCGCAAGACCGACGCCCACGACGCGCACTCGGTCGCCGTGGTGGCCGTGCGCACCCCGGGCCTGCGGGTGCTCTCCTACGACGCCGAACTCGAGGCGTTGCGGATGCTGGTCGACCGCCGCGATCAGCTCAGACCAAGGCCATGCTTGCCTCGGTCCGCCCGCGGGACCTGGTCGGTAAGACCCGCCGCCGCCTGGCCGCGGAGTTGTTGGCCGAGCTGGTCGTGGTGGAGAAGGAGATCAAGGAGCTGCGCAAGGAGCTCAAGGCGATGGTTCAGGCCCGCGGCTCGACGTTGATGGAGCTGCCCGGGTCGGGCCGGTCGTCGCCGCACGAGTTCTCGCCGACGTCCGTGACGTGGCCCGCTTCGCCGACCGGAACCGATTCGCGTCCTGGGCCAGGCACCGCCGCGATCTAGGCCTCCTCCGGTGAGATCGTGCGGCATCGGCTCTCGCGCTGGGAACCGGCGGATGAACCACATGACCCATATCGCCGCGGCTACTCAGATCCGCCACGACACCGACGGGCGGGCCTACTACCTGCGCAAGATCGCCGCCGGCAAGAGCCCTCGCGAAGCGATGCGTTGCCTCAAGCGCCGCATCGCCGACGCCCGAGCCGCCGGCAGTGTCAGCGCCGAGATCGACGAGGCGGGCCCGGGAGGGCACAGCGGGGCGTCTCAGATATCCAGCGCGGCCGGCTTGCACCCGCACACCGGCACTTCGGATCAGCCACTTCCCGGACCCGCCCACACGACGCTACCCCCGACCTCGCTGACCAGGAAGACCTCACCGAGCAGGACCCGTTCGGGATCGACGCTCAGGCCGCGCACCTGTTCAAGCACCCGCACCTCGGCCTTGACGACGTCCGTGACGTGTGGGTCAACGATCCGCTCTTCTAGCCCGCCAAGCCACCGGCGCACTATCTGCTGGTGGCCGAAGGGGCAGGCACCGTCCTCGTCGTGCCGATCGCACCCTCGCGATCGGGCGATCCGAGCAAGTGCCGGCCGATCGGCTGCGACGAGGCTCTTCGGGCCTTGCCGCTACCTACCGAAGGGACCGTGATGAGTACTGACACTGACCCAAGAACTCCGCAGCAGGAGTATGACTTCTACGCCCAACCGGAGAACCAGGAGCCTCAGGGCCCGCCCCGCCGGCGCTCGAAGCAGCTGACCGCCCCGATTCCGGTACGGTTCCCGCCCGAGCTCCTCGACGAGGTCAAGAAGCGCGCCGAGGCCGACGACCGATCCGTCTCGGCATGGATCCGCCGCGCCGTCGAGCACGAGATCGCTCGATCCGCCTGACTCGCCACGCCCGACTGGCGGCGAAGTGACTGTTGGCCCTGACCGCTACGCGGTTTGGCTCCACGGGTTGATGGTGCTGACGCCGAGGGGTTCGAAGTGCTTGGTGTTGCGGGTGGCGATGGTCATGCTGGCGCTCTGAGCGATTGCGGCGATGAGCGCGTCGTCCAGTGGCGCCTGGTCGGGGACAGGGTAGGTGGCCAGGATCCGCGCTGCGGGCAGGTCGAAGGGGAGGACGCGGCTGGCGAAGGCGGGTAGGACGTGCTCCTCGAGCCACCGGCGAAGAACGGCTCCCTGGGCGGGGTCGGTGCGTTCCTTGGCGACGACTCCACGCTCGATCTCGGCGATAGTGAGCGCCGAGACATACTGGTCGGCCACGGGGATCGACGCTGCCCACGCCTGGACCTGCGGCTCGCGGCCGCGGACTCGCAGTGCGGAGACCACGTTGGTGTCCAGCAGGTACCTCACAGCGCAGCGGTGCGCGCGGTCAGGCCGAGCCGGTCGGGCTCGAAGTCGATCTCGGCGCCCTCGTCCATGGCGACCAGGTCCACGATCGATGCCGGCTCACTGGCGACCGCCTCGGCGAGGATCTCGCGAGCCTCCGCCTCCACGGATCGGTGGTGCCGCTCGGCGCGGGCTCGGAGCGCCGCCTTGGTGCCTGCGGGCAGGTTCCGGATCAGAATCTGCTCCATGCAGCTCCTCCTTTCGATATCGCGTCGATGATATCAGTATCTCTGGGCGTATATCGAGACCTCCCCACAGGTAGCCCTGACTAGACGAAGTGACGCGGTGCTCATCAGCGCGGCGTTGACGCCCCTGCCAGCACTTGCGCGGTTATCCCCCCGGGCCAGCGACGTTGGCAGGCACTCCTCAGAGGGTCAGATAGAGCGTGTGTAGCGACCTCTCCGATCCCAGGCGTGTCCACGCGCGGACGGTCCGGGGAGATCCGCACGGCTCCTCTCTTGACGACCCGCCGGTACAGGCGTCCGGTTGGGACGATCGGCTTGATGCCCATCCGACGGGGCCGAGATATGGACTGCGCGCCGCTCACTCCAGGTCGAGCGCGCGCGTGATCGCCATGCCGGGACGGTAGGCGAGGTGCTCGTGGCTGGGCGCGTCGATGGTCGCGAGGTCGGCGCGCATCCCGGGGGCGATCCGACCGATGTCGTCCCGCTGCAGTGACCTGGCGGACCCCACCGTCGCCGCGAGCAGCGCCTCGGCGACGGTCATCCGCATCTCGCGGACGGCGAGCGCGATGACGAACGGCATCGAGGACGTGTAGCAGGTGCCGGGGTTGCAGTCGCTCGCGAGCGCCAGGGAGACACCAGCATCGATGAGGCGCCGGGCGTTCGGGTACGGCGAGCGCGTCGAGAACTCGACACCCGGGAGCAGCGTCGCGACCGTCGTGCCGGCCGCACCCGCCAGCGCCTCGATGTCGGCCTCCGACAGGAACGTGCAGTGGTCGACCGACGCCGCACCGAGCTCGACGGCAAGGCGCACGCCCGGGCCGGGTCCGAGCTGGTTGCCGTGCACCCGTAGCCCGAGTCCGGCGTCCCGTCCCGCCTCGAGCACGCGCCTCGACTCTTCCTCGGTGAAGGCGTAGGGGCTGTTCGGCTCGCAGAACACGTCGACCCACCGGGCATGCGGAGCACACGCCTGCAGCATCGGTCCGGTCACGAGATCCAGGTATGCGCGCCTCGCCTCCTCGCCGCCCGCGCGCGCGTCCGGGGGCACGACGTGCGCCCCGAGAAACGTCGTCTCGTCGGTGAACTCGGCGGCGATCCGCAGTGACCGCTTCTCGTCGGCGACGCTCAGGCCGTAGCCGCTCTTGATCTCGACCGTCGTCGTGCCGGAGGCGCGCATCTCCGCGACCCGACACGCGACGAGGGCCCGCAGCTCCTCGTCGTCCGTGCCGCGGGTGGCCTCGACGGATGTGCCGATCCCGCCGCCGTCGTAGGCCTCCCCCGCCATCCGAGCGGTGAACTCGTGGGCGCGGTCGCCGGCGAAGACGAGGTGGGAGTGCGAGTCGACGAAGCCCGGGACCAGGGCGCGACCGTCCAGCTCGACCACCCGGTCGGCCGCCGGAGCCCCCGCCGCCGGTCCCACCCAGGCGATGCGACCGGCCTCGACGACGGCGGCGCCGCCCGGCACGATCCCGAGCGGTCCGAGGCCGAGCGTCGGGTCGCACGTCACGAGCTCGGCGGCCCCGGTGACGAGGACGGTGCTCAAGGCCGCACCCGCGACATGGCCGTGCGCAGGAGCGGACCGACCGGACCGAGGATGTGCCGTCCACCGACGACGACATGCCGGCCGCCGACCACGACATCGCTCACGTCGTGGTTGCCAGCGACGAAGACGACCTGCTCCGGGTCGGTCCCCGCCGTGTGCCGGCCGTCGAGTCGGACGGAGATGAAGTCGGCGAGCGCTCCCTCGCGCAGGGTGCCGCCCTCGGGCCAGCCGAGCGACGCATACCCGGTCTCGGAACCGATCCGGTCCAGCTCACCGAGGGTGAACCGGCCGCGCTCGAGCGAGACGAGGCGCTCGTGCAGCTCGATCGCCCGCACCTCCTCGAAGGGGTCGACCACCGCCTGCTGGTCCGACCCGATACACAGGCCGACGCCCGCGTCGTGGAGGGCCCGCGCCGGGCCGATTCCGTCGGCGAGGTCCCTCTCGGTCGTCGGGCAGAAGCAGGCGAACGTGCCGGCCCGACCGAGCAGCTCGACGTCCTCGGTCGTCAGGTGCGTGGCGTGGACCGCTGTGAGGTCTGGGCTCAGGACACCCTCGGCCGCGAGCAGCGCCGCCGGGGTCATGCCGTAGAAGTGCTCGCAGGCGAGGTTCTCTCCGGGCTGCTCGGACAGGTGGATGTGCAGCGGGGCGGGGTCGTCGTCGGACTGACCGAGACCCGCCCGCGCGAAGCCGGCCACCTCGCCGAGATGCTCGCGGGGCACCGCCCGGACCGAGTGGATGGCCGCCCCGTGCCGGGCCGTCGTCCGCGGCTCGAGGCGCCCGACCCGCTCGCGCCAGGCCTGCACCGACCCATCGGAGAACCGGCGCTGGGTGTCGTCGAGCGGCTGGTGGCCGGACGCGAAAAGGCCACCGGCGAGGTAGACCGTGTCGAGCAGGGTGATCCGGATGCCCGCCTCCTCGGCCGCGTCGAGCAGCGCCTCCCCCATGGCGTTGGGATCGTCGTACGGAACACCGTCGGGGCCGTGGTGGAGGTAGTGGAACTCGCCCACGACCGTGTACCCCGCGAGGACCATCTCGGCGAAGACCGCCCTGGCGAGCGCCCCGTAGGTGAGGGGGTCGAGGGCGGCGGTCACCGCATACATGTGCTCCCGCCAGGTCCAGAAGGTGCCGCCGTCGGCGTGCGTGCGTCCGCGCAGGGCCCGGTGGAACGCGTGGGAGTGCGCGTTGGCGAAGCCCGGACGAACCAGCCCGTCGAGCACGGTGTCGCCCGGCGCGAAGTCCACCCCCGGTGTCACCTCGACGATCCGGCCCTCCTCGACGCGCAGGCGGACACGCTTGCGCACCCCCTCCGGCAGGGTCGCCCGCGGGCACCAGTACGTCGTCATGGCGTCTCGTCCGTCGGGTCGCTCGTGAGGTCGGCGAGCACGGCCACGAGTGCCCCGACGCCGAGCAGGCAGTCGGCTTCCTCGGCGAACTCCTCCGGCGAGTGCGAGACGCCGGTCGGGTTGCGCACGAACAGCATCGCCGCGGGGATCCCGTGCGTCGCGAGGATGCCCGCGTCGTGGCCGGCTCCGGTGCCCAGGACGGGCACACCGCCGAGCCCGGCCGCGAGACGCTCGACGAGCACGGGGTGGAAGGCCGTCGTCGGGGTCCACGACTCCTCGCGCACCCGGCCGCCGAACTCCTCGGCCACCTCGGTCACCTCGGCCACCGTCGTGCGGACGGCGCCGGCGTCGGCGCTGCGCACGTCGAGCCAGGCGGCGGCGTGGCTGGGGATCGCGTTGACTCCGTTGGGGGTGAGCTGGACCTTGCCGACGGTCGAGACGCACCCGTGCTCCTGCGCCGCGCGACGTGCGGCGATCGTCACCGCCGCAACCCCGAGCATCGCGTCGAGGCGATCCTCGAGAGCCGTCGTGCCGGCGTGGTTGGCCTCCCCCGGCAGGTCGATGCGCCAGCGGCCGTGGGGCCAGATGTCGCTACCCACCCCGATGGCGGCACCGACGTCGACGAGATGACGGCCCTGCTCGACGTGCAGCTCGATGAACGCCCCGATCCGGGCGAGCACCTCGTCGTCGCGGCCGAGGTGGGCCGGGTCGTGGCCCGCCACGGTCATCGCGCTCGCCATCGTCCGGCCCTCGTCGTCGATGAGACCCCGCGCTCGGTCCGGGTCCAGGACTCCCGTGAGGATGCGCGAGCCGGCACAGGCGACGCCGAAGCGCGCACCCTCCTCGTCGACGAAGTTGACGATGCCGATCGGACGGCTCGGCTCATGGCCGCGGGCCCGGAGCCCGTCGAGGGCGGCGAGGGCGCTGACGACGCCGAGCGGCCCGTCGAAGGCGCCCCCGTCGGGGACGCTGTCGAGGTGCGAGCCCGTCACGACACCGGGCCGGCCGGCGTGCCGGGCCGCGTCCGGGTCGCCCCACCAGGCCCACTGGTTGCCGACCCGGTCGGTCACGACGTCGAGACCGCGGCGGGCGCACTCGGCAGCGAACCACTCGCGCAGGTCGTGGTCCTCACGGGTCCACGCGAACCGCCGGTAGCCGCCGCTCGACGCGGTCCGTCCCACCGGTGCCAGGTCGGCCCACATCCTCGTGAACTCAGCCACGGACCTCATTCCACCACCTCGGGTCCTAGAGTGCGGGGATGAGCAGCGGAGCGGAGCGCGCCCTGGCCGCGCTGGAGGAGTCGGGTATCCCGTATGCGGTGACGCGTCACGGCCGCGTGGGCTCGCTCGCCGAGGCCGCCGCCGCTCGGGGCGTCGAGCCCCGGGACATCGTCAAGACGCTGGTCGTGCGCCGCGGGGAGGACGACTACCTGTTCGTGCTCGTCCCCGGCGACCGGGAGATCTCCTGGCAACTGTTGCGCGCCCATCTCGGCGTGAGCCGGCTGTCGATGCCGGACGCCGCGGCCGCGAAGGAGGCGACCGGCTACGAGCGGGGCACGATCACGCCGTTCGGAGCGGCGCATACCGGATCCGACGGGCCGTGGCCGGTCATCGCCGACTCGACGCTGGTCGGCCGCACCGTCTCGCTCGGCGCGGGGGCGCACGGGGTCGCGGTGACCGTCCACGCCGACGACGTGATCACCGCTTTGGGCGCCGAGGTCGCCGATGTGACCGAGCCCGCCGGACCCTGAGGACGACTGCCGCACCTCCGCCACCGCCGCTCAGCCCTCCCGCATCGGGACGCGCACCCCGCGCTCGACCGCGACCTCCTCGGCATGGGCGTAGCCGGCGTCGCAGTGCCGGATGACGCCCATCCCGGGGTCGTTCGTCAGCACCCGCGCGAGCTTCTCCGCCGCGAGCGGGGTGCCGTCGGCGAGGGAGACCTGACCGGCGTGGATGGAGCGGCCGATGCCGACGCCGCCGCCGTGGTGCAGTGACACCCAGCTCGCGCCGGAGGCGGTGTTGACGAGTGCGTTGAGCAGCGGCCAGTCCGCGATGGCGTCCGAGCCGTCGGCCATCGCCTCGGTCTCGCGGTAGGGCGAGGCGACCGAACCGCAGTCGAGGTGGTCACGGCCGATGACGATCGGCGCGCTCACGACGCCGCGGGCGACGAGGTCGTTGAAGGCGAGCCCGGCCTGGTCGCGCTCGCCGTAGCCGAGCCAGCAGATTCGCGCGGGCAGACCCTGGAACGCGATCTTCTCGGCCGCACCCCGCATCCACTTCTGCAGCCGGTCGTTGTCGGGGAACAGGTCCATCACGGCCCGGTCGGTCGCCGCGATGTCCTTGGGGTCACCGGAGAGTGCCACCCAGCGGAACGGGCCCTTGCCCTCGCAGAACAGCGGCCGGATGTAGGCCGGGACGAAGCCGGGGAACTCGAAGGCCCGGTCGTAGCCACCGAGGCGGGCCTCGTCACGGATCGAGTTGCCGTAGTCGAAGACCTCGGCCCCGCCGTCCTGGAACTCGACCATGGCCCGCACGTGCTTCGCCATCGACTCCCGGGCCCGGTCGGTGAACTCCTCGGGCTTCTTCTCCGCGTACTCGGCCCACTCCTCGAGGGCGACCCCCTCGGGCAGATAGGACAGCGGGTCGTGCGCCGAGGTCTGGTCGGTGACGATGTCGATCGGCACACCACGGCGGAGCAGTTCGGGGAAGACGCTGGCCGCATTCCCGACGACGCCGACGGACCAGGCCCGCCGCTCCGCCTTGGCGCGCAGGGCCCTCTCGACCGCGTCGTCGAGATCGTTCGCGACCTCGTCGAGGTAGCGGTGCTCCACCCGGCGCTGCAGCCGGTGCGGGTCGACGTCGACGATGAGGCACACCCCGTCGTTGAGGGTGACGGCCAGTGGCTGCGCGCCGCCCATGCCGCCGCAACCGGCGGTGAGGGTCAGCGTGCCGGCGAGGGTCCCGCCGAAACGCTTCTCGGCGACGGCCGCGAAGGTCTCGTAGGTGCCTTGCACGATCCCCTGGGTGCCGATGTAGATCCAGCTGCCGGCGGTCATCTGTCCGTACATCGTCAGGCCGAGGTGCTCGAGTCGACGGAACTCCGGCCACGTCGCCCAGTCGCCGACGAGGTTGGAGTTGGCGATGAGCACGCGCGGCGCCCACTCGTGGGTCTGGAACACTCCCACCGGACGGCCGCTCTGGACGAGCATCGTCTCGTCGGCCTTCAGCCCCTCGAGGGTGCGCACCATCGCGTCGAAGGAGCGCCAGTCACGGGCGGCGCGGCCGGTGCCGCCGTAGACGACGAGGTCGTCCGGCCGCTCGGCCACCTCGGGGTCGAGGTTGTTCATGAGCATCCGCATCGGGGCCTCGGTGCTCCACTGCCGGGCGGTCAGGGTCGTGCCGCGGGCGGCTCGGACGGGTCGGGCGCCTTCCATTGGGGTCTCCTTGTCGTGATGGTCTGCTGCGACGGACGGTTCTGCGGTGGCTATCGGTGCGGATGACCAACGGCCACCCGTCCCTCGCGGGACGGGGTCAGTTGAGGGGGCCGGTCACGGCGACGACCGCGTCGAGCAGCTCGCCGGAGATGACGGTCCTGTATGCGCTGGCCAGGTCGGGTGCGAGGAACCGGTCCGGCCCGGGCCGGGTCCGCCCGGTCGCCTCGAGCGCGGCGATCGCCGCCGCGGTGGCCGGAGCGGGCTGCAGCGGTGCCCGCAGCGCGATGCCCCGGGCGGCGGTGATGAGCTCGATGGCGAGGACGCGGCCGAGGGCCTCGACGGAGCGGCGGAGCTTGCGCGCGGCGCCCCAGCCCATCGAGACGTGGTCCTCCTGCATGGCGCTGCTCGGGATCGAGTCGACGCTGGCGGGGACGGCGAGCCGCTTGAGCTCGGCCACGAGCCCCGCCTGGGTGTACTGCGCGATCATCAGGCCCGAGTCGACGCCGGGGTCGTCGGCGAGGAACGGCGGCAGGCCGTTGTTGCGGGCGACGTCGAGGAAGCGGTCGGTGCGCCGTTCCGCCATCGAGGCGACGTCGGCCGCGGGGATGGCGAGGAAGTCGAGGACGTAGGCGACCGGGGCGCCGTGGAAGTTGCCGTTGCTCTCGACCCGGCCGTCCAGCGTCACGACGGGGTTGTCGATGGCACTCGCGAGCTCGAAGGCCGCAACCCGGGCCGCGTGCTCGATCGTGTCGCGCAACCCACCGGTGACCTGCGGTGCACAGCGCAGCGAGTAGGCGTCCTGGACGCGCGGGCAGTCGTCGGTGTCGTGCGAGGCGCGGATCGGGCTGCCGGCCAGCATCGCCCGCATGTTCGCGGCGGAGAGCGCCTGGCCGGGCTGCGGCCGTAGGGCGTGCAGGTCGGCGGCGAAGACGTCGTCGGTCCCGAGAAGTCCCTCGACGCTCATCGCCGCGGAGATGTCGGCGACGGTCGCGAGCATCCGCAGGTCGTGGATCGCGAGGCAGAGCATGCCGAGCATGCCGTCGGTGCCGTTGATGAGGGCCAGGCCCTCCTTCTCCTGGAGCTCGACCGGGGTGATGCCGGCCGCGGCGAGCGCGTCGGCGGCCTCTGTGCGCGCACCGTCGACGTCCACCGGTCCCTCACCGGTGAGCGCGAGGGCGCAGTGGCTGAGGGGGGCGAGGTCGCCGGAGCAGCCGAGGGAACCCCACTCGTGGACGACCGGGGTGATGCCGGCGTTGAGCATGGCGACGTATGCGGTGAGCGTCTCCTCGCGGATCCCCGTCCGGCCCGTGGCGAGGGTCGCGATCCGCAGCAGCATGAGCGCGCGGACCACCTCGGTCTCGACCGGGTCGCCGGTTCCGGCCGCGTGCGAGCGGATGAGCGAGCGCTGCAGCTGCCGGCGGCGCTCGACGGGGATGTGCTTCGTCGCCAGCGCACCGAACCCGGTCGAGACGCCGTAGTGCGGCTCGGTGTCGTCGGCGAGGCCGTCGATCACGGCCCTCGTGCGCCGCACCTCGGTGAGCGCCTCGTCGGCGAGCACGACCGGCGCGCCGTGCCGGGCGACGGAGACGACGTCCTCGACACGGAGCGGTCCGGCGCCGACCACCACAGCGGGAATCTCTGTACTCATGTCAGCCATGCAACACCCCGGCGAGCGGGGTCACGAGTGCCGCGCACCGCATACTGTCTCGGATATCAGACAAACGACGTAGGAGGTGACATGGCGAACGCGACCGCCGCGGCGCACGGTCTGGATGTCCTCACCCTCCTCGCCCGCCACGGCGAGCCGCTGCCCGCGGCGACGATCGCGCGCGAGCTCGGGCTGCCGCGGTCGAGCGTCTACCACCTGCTCGCGGTGCTCACCTCGCGCGGCTTCGTCCGCCACCTGCCGGAGGAGCGCCGCTACGGTCTCGGCGTGGCGGTGTACGAGCTCGGCTCGGCGTACCAGCGCCAGGCGCCGCTGCAGCGGGTCGCGCGCCGCGTCATGGATCGGCTCGTCGACGACACCCGGCTCAACGCCCACCTGGCTGTCCTGCACGGTCGCGACGTCCTGTACGTCATCGAGCAGCGCGCCCCGGGCGGACCGCACCTGGTCAGCGACGTCGGTGTTCGACTGCCGGCATCGCTCACAGCCACCGGCCTGGCGATGCTCGCCGCCCTACCGGCGGCGCAGGTCCGCGCGCTGTACCCGGGGCGGGAGGCCTTCGTGCAGCGCGCAGGTCGGGGTCCGACCTCGCTCCTCGCGCTACGCCGGGAGCTGCAGGACACCCGCGCCCGTGGGTATGCGCTCGAGGACGGCCTCGTCACGCCCGGTCTGGCGTCGGTCGCGGTGGCCGTGCTGGATCACAACGACTACCCGGTAGCCGCCGTGGCCGCGACCTACCCCGTCGACCGCGTGTTCGAGGTCGGCGTCGTCGTCGGGTCCGTGCGCACCGCCGCCGCCGAAGTCACCCGCCGCATCCGCGGCCGCCGCTGACGCAGCGCAGTCGCTCACTCGCCGAGCAGCGTCCTCGCCGCCTGACGCGCAGCACCCAGCGCCACGTACTCCGCCGGAGGGGGGACCTCGATCGGTACGCCGAGCACCGACGGGGCGATCTCGCGTACTGCGTGGGACTGCGCACCTCCACCGACGAGGACGGCGCGACGGATCGGTACTCCGAGACCGCGCAGAGCGTCGAGGCCGGCGGCCAGACCCCCGAGCATTCCTTCGACCGCGGCACGGGCGAGGTTCTCCCGCGTCGTCGAGGTCAGCGTCATGCCGTGCAGCTCGGCGGTGGCGTCCGGCAGGTTGGGGGTGCGTTCACCCTCGAAGTACGGCACCAGGTGAAGACCTTCCGCACCGGGAGGAGCTGCGAGTGCGAGCCGACTGAGCCCCTCGTGGTCCACCGCGAGCAGCCTGGCGATGACGTCGAGGACCCGGGCCGCATTGAGCGTGCAGACCAGCGGGAGGAAGTGCCCGTCGGCCGAGGCGAACCCGGCCACCGCACCCGTTGGGTCGACGACCGGCGAGTCGCTCACGGCAAACACCGTACCGCTGGTGCCGATCGAGACGACCACATCGCCGAGGACGGCACCCACCCCGACACCGGCAGCGGCGTTGTCGCCCGCGCCCGGCCCGACCCGACGACCACCGGCATCGGCCACGCGTGCGTCATGGGCGAGCACGCGCGGCACGACGACATCCTGCCCGAGGGCCGCCACGAGCAGCTCACGGTCGTACTCGCCGGTCGCGGGAGACCAGTACCCGGTGCCCGATGCCTCGGAGCGGTCCGTGACGAGTTCGTCGAGCACCGGGCCGCGCGGGCTGTCGGGGCCGAAGCCGCGCAACCGCCAGGTGAGCCAGTCGTGGGGAAGCGCGACTGCCGCAACCCGTGCGGCCTGTGCCGGCTCGTGGTCGCGCAGCCACCGAAGCTTGGCGACGGTGAACGACGCCACGGGCACGCTGCCGGTGCGCCTGGCCAGCTCGGCGGCGCCGAACTCGGCCACCAGGGCTCCAGCCGCGGATGCCGAGCGAGTGTCGTTCCACAGCAGCGCATCGCGGACCACCTGACCGTTCTCGTCGAGCGCCACCATGCCGTGCTGTTGCCCGCCGATCGCCCAGGCTGCCACATCGTCGAGCCCTCCGGCGTCGGCGATCGCGGCTCGCAGGGCACTCCACCACGCCTCCGGGTCGATCGACGTGCCGTCGGGGTGCGCTGCCCGCCCCTCGCGGAGGACGGAGCCGGTGTCGGTGTCGACGACGACGACCTTGCACGACTGGGTCGAGCTGTCGACCCCCATCACCAATGGCATGCGAGGACCGGCTTCCGGTCAGCGAGCGCCCATGAGGTGCTCGGTCGCCAACTGCTGCAGCCGAACGAACCCGCATCCTCTGCCGCCGAAGTACGCCGAGGTGTCGAAGTCCTCGAACGCCGAAGGATCGGCCAGCAGCTCATCGTAGGACTCGTCGGCACCGAGCGTGGGGGTGGCCAGCTCAGGGACCCGCGCGTCGCCGAGCGCCTGCTGCACCTCGGGGTCGGCGCGGAACGCCTCCGTCCGCTCCTTGAGCAGCAGGTACGTCCGCATGTTCGCCGCAGCCGACTGCCACACGCCCGTCTCGTCCTCGGTGCGGCTCGGCTTGAAGTCGAAGTGACGTGGCCCGTCGTAGGACGGGCCGCCGCCCGGGCCACCGTTCTCGAGGAGGTCGACGAGAGCGAAGGCGTTGTGGAGGTCTCCGTGGCCGAACACGAGGTCCTGGTCGTACTTGATGCCGCGCTGGCCGTTGAGGTCGATGTGGAAGAGCTTCCCGTGGTAGAGCGCCTGGGCCACCCCGGCCGCGAAGTTCAGGCCCGCCATCTGCTCGTGGCCGACCTCTGGGTTCAGGCCCACCAGCTCGGGGTGCTCGAGCGAGTCGATGAACGCGAGAGCGTGACCGACGGTCGGCAGGAGAATGTCTCCGCGGGGCTCGTTCGGCTTCGGCTCGATCGCGAACCGGATGCTGTATCCCTTGTCGATAGCGTACTGACCCATGAGGTTGACCGCCTCGCGGTACCGCTCGAGCGCGGTCCGCACGTCCTTGGCGGCGTCGTACTCGGCACCCTCCCGACCGCCCCACATGACGAAGGTCTCGGCACCGAGCTCGACACCGAGCTCGAGCTGGCGTAGCGCCTTGCGAAGGGCGAACCGCCGTACTCGGCGGTCGTTGGACGTGAACCCGCCGTCCTTGAACACAGGTGCCGAGAAGAGGTTGGTGGTGACCATCGGGATCTTCAGACCCGTGGCGTCCAGCACACCCTTGAGCCGGTCGATCTGCGTCTGACGCTCCGCGTCGCTGGAGCCGAACGGGAAGAGATCGTCATCGTGGAACGTCAGACCGTATGCGCCCAGCTCGGCGAGCTTCTCCACCGCATGGACGACGTCGAGCGGCGGTCGGGTCGGGCCGCCGAACGGGTCGGTTCCGCCATACCCGATCGTCCAGAGACCGAAGGTGAACTTGTCGGATGGGACGGGGGGCCTCATGGCATTACTCCTTGACACCGGATAGAATTGTTGTCTCTCACAACGTATACCTCTGTGGGACGAGTGTCCAGAGCGGTTGTCGAAAGTTGTCGGAGTTCTCCTCGAAACTTGTGCAACGATAGCGACGGCGGCCCCAACCGTGAGCCCGCCGACGAACGGTCCAGTCCCACATGACGAGGAAGGAGCCCGCCGTGGCAGCCCGATCAGGGGTCACGCTCGCCGAGATCGCCGCGGAGGCCGGGGTGTCCCTCTCGACGATGTCGAAGGTGCTCAACGGGCACGCCGACGTCGCCGCCTCGACGCGCGCTCGACTCGAGGAGCATCTGACCCGGCACGGCTACCAACGCCGCGGTGCCCAGCGCGCCGAGACCATCGAGCTGGTCTTCCACGAGCTCGAGCCCACGTGGTCGATGGAGGTCATCGAGGGCGTCGAGGACGTGGCCCAGCAGGCGGGACTGTCGGTCGTGCTCACCGTGAGCGGTGACCGCCACTCACCCGCACCCGACTGGATCGACGGCGTCCTACGGCGACGGCCGCTCGGGGTCGTGCTCGTCTTCTCCGACCTCGCGACCCCGCACCGCGAGAAGTTGCGCTCGCGCGGAGTCCGGTTCGCGATCGTCGACCCGGCGGGCGACCCCGCTCCCGACGTGCCGTCGGTCGGCTCGGCCAACTGGTCGGGCGGTCTTGCGGCGACCCGGCATCTCATCGAGCTCGGACACCGCCGCATCGCCGCCATCACCGGCCCCGAGGACATGATGTGCTCGCTGGCCCGCGTCGACGGGTACCGCTCCGCCATGAATGCGGCGAACCTGCCGATCGACCCCGACTGGATCCGCTTCGGGGACTTCCACCCCACCGGAGGCGAGGCGCACGCGAGCGAGCTCCTCGCCAGAGCCGACCGGCCCACCGCGATCTTCGCCGGCAGTGACCTGCAGGCGCTGGGTGTGATCAGCGCCGCCGCTGCTCAGGGACTCAACGTCCCGGGTGACCTCTCGGTCGTCGGGTACGACGACATCGCGCTCGCACGCTGGTTGAGCCCGCAGCTGACCACGGTGCACCAGCCGCTGCGCCGCATGGGCGAGGAGGCCGCGCGCCTCGTCATGCGGCTCGCCGCCGGCGAGAGCGTCGACACGCTGCGCATGGATCTCGCCACCCACCTCGTGGTGCGCGGCAGCACCGCACCCCCGGCACCCTGACCCTGCGCGCCCGGAGCGTCACCCAGTCGGCGTTACGCAGACCTCGGCGTGCAGGGCGCGCGTGTGATCGACGATCCGCGCGTCGCCGACCAGCCGCACCGGCACCGCACCGACGATGGCGGCGCTGGACCGACCGAACCCGAGCACGAGCTCGCCGGGCTCGACGACGCGGCGGCCGTCGCGTCCGGTGAAACTCGCGAGGTCCGCGGGCACGAGGAACGAGACCACCGCGCTCGCACCGGCGTCCAGGTCCACCCGGGCATAGCTGATGAGGCGTTGCGCGGGCTGGACGACGCTGGCGACGACGTCATGGAGGTACAGCTGCACCACCTCCGTGCCCGTCCGGTCGCCCTCGTTGCAGATGCGCACCGACACGCTGACCGCTCCGTCGGTGCCGATCTCGGCGGCGTCCGCGACGGCGTCGCTCCACGCGAACGAGGTGTAGCCCAGCCCGTGACCGAAGGCGAAGGCCGGAGTCGGGTCGACGGACGAGATGCCGCTGCGACGAGCCAAGGGAGCCGCGAGATAGGTCGACGGCTGGGCGCCCGGGTCCGACGGCACACTCACCGGGAGCCGACCGCTCGGGTTGACCCGCCCCGAGAGCACGCCGGCCAGCGCGGGCGTGCCCTCCTCGCCGACGAAGAAGGCCTCGATGATCGCCGCAGCGGTCGAGACGGCGTTGCCGAGCGCATACGGACGCCCCGCGAGCAGGGTCGCGATCGTCGGAACACCGGTGGCGATGACGGCGTCGAGCAGTTCCTGCTGCGCACCGGGCAGGCTCAGGTCGGCTGCGTCGCAGCCCTCGCCGCTCGTGCCCCGCCCGAACAGCCCGGCGCGATCTCCGAGGGCGACGATCGCGACGTCCGCGGCTCGCACGGCGGCGAGCGCTGCGTCGAAATCGCGCTCGCCCCCGTCGATGCTGGTGCCTCTCACAGAGGTAACCTCGGCCTCGGGGAACTCCACGCGTACCGACTCGAGCAGGGTGGGCAGCGCGATACCCATTCCGAAGTCGGGGTGGTGGATGCCGACATGGAGCGGGAACGAGTAGCACCCGAGTACGGCATACGGCTCGTCGCCGTTGGGGCCGATCAGGGCGATGCGCCGCGGGGCGCGCAAAGGGAGCGTCCCGTCGTTGGACAGCAGCACGATCGCGCGCTCGGCGAGCTCGCGCGCGAAGGCGCGGTTCTCGACCGGGTCGAGGTCCACCGAGCCGCGCACGTCGTCGGCCGACGCGTCCCGGCGCCCGGCCAGCACAGCCGGCACGTATCCCTCCTCGCCGTCGAGTAGGCCGACGTCGATCTTCTGGGCCAGCACCCGTCGCAGGGCCCGGTCGATGAGCTCCTCGGGCACGGTCCCGTCCCGCACCGCCGCGACCAGGGCGGCACCGAAGGTCTTGCGCCCCGGCAGCTCGACGTCGATCCCCGCCTGCAGCGCCTGGTGCGCCGCGTCGGTCCAGTCCGTGGCCACTCCGTGCAGCGTGTGCAGGAAGCCGATGCTGAAGTAGTCGGCGACGACCGTCCCCGCGAAGCCCCAGGTGTCACGCAGCAGGCCGGTGAGGAGGTGCGCATCCGCCGCTGCCGGCACCCCGTCCACATCGGTGTAGGAGTTCATCACACTGCGGACGCCGCTCTCGCGGATCGCCATCTCGAACGGGGGCAGGATGACATCGGCGAGCTCGCGCGGACCGATCGAGACCGGCGCGAGGTTGCGCCCGGCCTTCGAGGCGGAGTACCCCGCGAAGTGCTTGAGCGTCGCGATGATCCCTGCCGACTCCAGCCCTTGGATGTAGGCGGTGGCGATCGTCCCGACGAGGTACGGGTCCTCACCGATGGTCTCCTCGACGCGTCCCCAGCGGGCGTCACGCACGACGTCCAGGACCGGCGCGAGTCCTTGGTGGATTCCCATCGCGCGCAGGTCGGCGCCGATCCGCTCGGCCATGCGCCGGACGAGCGCAGGGGAGAACGACGCCCCCCACGACAACGGCACGGGGTATGCCGTCGCGCCCCAGGCAGCGAAGCCCGCGAGACACTCCTCGTGCGCCAGGGCCGGGATGCCGAGGCGCGACTCCGCTACGATCCGGCGCTGCGAGCGCAGGAGCGAGACCGCTCCCGCGGCGGGGTCGACCGGAACGGTGCCGTAGGGGCGGGTCAGCTGCCCCAGCCCGAGCGGTGCGACGTCGGCGAGGTCGACGTCCTCGGTCATGTCGTTCTGGTTGGGCGCGACCTCGGCACCGTCGTTGGAGGCCGCGATCCAGATGCCGTGCAGCTGGGCGACCCTCTCCTCGAGGGTGAGTGCGGCGAGCAGAGCCTCGACGCGCTCGGTGACGGATGCCTCGGCATCGCGCCAGACCTCGCCCGAGCGAGTGTGCGTCATCCCTTCACCGCGCCGCTCAGGCCACTGACAATGCGCTTCTCCGCCGCGAGGAAGAAGACGAGCGCGGGAATCATGGCTAGGGAGGTGTAGGCGAGGACGGCGCCGGTGTTCTGCGAGTACTGCGTGGAGAACTGGGTCAGACCGAGGGGAAGGGGCCACCACTCCTGCGGCAGCGTGCCGGTGCTGATCACGAGAAGCGGGAGGAGGTAGCCGTTCCAGGAGGCGACGAAGGCGAGGATCCCAACGGTGATCAGCCCGGGCTTCGACAGCGGGAGGAGGATCCGCCAGAAGAACTGCATCCGGGAGGCGCCGTCGATGACGGCGGCTTCCTCCATCTCCTCGGGGATGGCGCGCAGGAACGGCGTGAGGATGATGATCGTCGTCGGCAGGGCGAACGCGATGCCGGGGATGATGACGCCCCAGTAGGTGCCGTGCAGCCCGAGGGTTCGCAGCATAAGGGTCAGCGGGAGGGCGGCGACCGTGAGCGGGAACATCAGTCCCGCGGCGAAGAGCGTGTAGAGCCCCTGTCTTCCCCGGAAGGTGTAGCGGGCGATGACGTATGCGGCCATCAGGCCCGCGACGACCACACCGGCGGTCGTGCAGACCGCGAGGAAGATGCTGGCCAGCACGTTGCCCCAGAACCGCTGCGCCGTCAGCACGGCGATCCAGTTGTCGAGGACCCACGGGTCGGGCAGGCCGGCGGGGTTCGCATTGAGGTCGGCGGTGGTGCGGAACCCGCCGATGAAGACGTACACGACTGGGCCTATGGCCAGTGCGGCGACACCGAGGGCGATCAGATAGATGAACGGCCTGCCCAGGTTGAGGCGTCGCTTCTCCGGTGGTGGGGTCTCGCGGCGGACATCGGCAGCCGGCGTGGTGGAAACGGTCATGTCAGCGCACTCCTCTCGTAACCGCTCCCGCGAGGTCGCGCCGTAGCGCGAGGCGTTGGTAGCCGAGCGCGATGACCAGCGAGATCAGGAACAGGATGACCGCGATGGCGCTGCCGTAGCCGGGCTGACCGGCGAACTGGCCCTGCTGCACCATGTATGTCGCCATCGTCTCGGTCGACATCTGTCGGACGGTCGGGGCGACGGTCACCCACACCATGTCGAACACCTGCAGCGAGCCGATGATCGACAGGAACGCCCAGATGCGGATCGTGGGCGCCAGGAGCGGCAGCGTGACGTACCGCTGGGTCTGCCACCACGACGCGCCGTCGATCTCAGCCGCCTCCCCGAGCTCCTTGGGCACACCTTGCAGGCCGGCGAGCATGAGCAGGATCGCGAACCCGACGTACTTCCAGGTGAGGATGAGGAAGATGGTGTACAGCGCGATGTCCGGGTCGGCGAGCCAGTTGCGCTGCAGGAATCCGAGGCCGAGGCCTTCGAGCAAAGCGTTGACACCCCCATTGGGCTGGAGCAGCAACTTCCAGGTGAGACCAGCGATGACTTCGGCGAGCACGTAGGGCACGAAGATCAGCAGGCGCAGCACGCCGCGGCCGCGCAGGCGGCGGTTGAGCAGCAGGGCGATAGCGATGGCGAGCGGTCCCTGCACGAGCAGGGATGCGAACAGGATGAAGAAGGTGTTCGTGATCGCCCTGCGGAACTCGGGGGTCGAGAACGCTCTGGTGTAGTTGTCCAGTCCGACGAAGCGCTCGGCGTTGAGCATGTCCCAGCTGAACGCCGCAGGAAGGTTGAAGAAGCTGTAGACCGCCGCCAGCACCACGGGGACGATGACGAACCCGATGAACAGGATCAGCGCCGGAGCGACGAAGACGACGACCTCGACCCACGTGCGGGTCCGGCCATTGCGATGCCGTACTCGCGGAGGGCGGAGGACACCCGGGCCCGCGGTCTCCGCGGGCCCGGGTGCAGTGAGGGAAGCCATCGTGCTGGGTGCTACAGCGTCGCCGCCGCGTCCTGCATCCTCGTGATGATGTCCTCCGGTGTGCCGTTGCCGGCGACGAGGTTGACGATGCCCTCGTTCATGGCGTTGCCGACGGTGGTGCCGTACTCGGTGTCGAGCCACAGCTGGACGAAGGAGGCCTGGGACAGACCGTCGGCGACCGCCTTGAGGTTGGGGTCCTCGAGCGAGCTCTGGGCGGCGGTGACAGTGGGGATGCCCGATCCGCTCGCAGCGAACTGACTCTGGACCTCTTCGCTCATGATGTAGGCGAGCAGGTCGGCACACTCCGTGGGGGCGTCCTTGGCGCAGCCGAAGCCGTCACCGCCGCCGAGTGCTGCGTTCGGATCGCCCGCGGAGCCCTCGATTGCCGGGAAGGGGAACCAGCCGAGGAACGGCGGAACCTGCTCGTCGGGCGTCAGCCCGCCAATCACGCCGGCGTTCCAGTGACCCATGAGCTCCATGGCCGCCTGGCCGTTCGCGATGAGCCCGGCCGAGGAGCCGGCACCGGTCTGTGCCGGAGTGCCGAGGAAGCCTTCCTGGAAGGGCTCGGAGGCGATGAACTCCTCCAACTCCGTCCCGGCCTCGATCCAGCACGGGTCGGTGAAGTCGAACTCCGCGGCGGCCGTGGTCAGCGTGTCCGGCGAGCACGAGTGCAGGGCGAACTGGTACCACCAGTGCGCGGCCGGCCACTTGTCGCCGGCGCCGACCGCGATGGGAGTGGCGTCGATGGCCTTGAGCTTGTCGACCGCCTCGTTGAGCTCGGTCAGTGTCGTGGGCGGTGACTCGATGCCCGCCTCGGCGAAGAGATCCGTGTTGTACCAGAAGCCCTCGATGCCGAAGGTGAACGGGATGCCGTACGTGGCTCCGTCGACCTGCCACGGGTTGACCGTCGCCCCGACGCTGGCGATGGTGTCCGGGATCATGTCGTCGAGCTGCATGAGGTAGTCGTTGGCGACCTGATCGCGGATCTCGCCTCCGGGCCACACCTGGAACAGGTCGGGGCTGTCACCGGAGGCCAGCGCATTCGGGATGAGCGTGCGCTGCAGCTCCTCGTTCTGATATCCGGTCTGCACGACCGTGACCCCGGGGTTGTTCGCCTCGAAGTCCGCTGCGACCTGCGCCCACACCTCCGGCATCGGCCCCGACGTGGCGTTGTGCCACCAGGTGAGGGTCACATCTTCGGCTGTGCCCGATTCGTCCCCCCCGCCTGTCCCGGGCGCGGCGGTATCGGAGCTGTCACCGCCACACGCGGCCAGAGCACCGAGAACCACGCCTGCGGCGGCGATCCGGGCGACCGTTCGCTGGATGCTGCGTCTGCTCATCGTTGAACCTCTCGAAAGTTTCGACACCATTGTCGAAAGTGCTGGTGCACCCACCGTAGACATCCGGAGATTCGTGGTCAAGACCAACAAATAGGGTTTCGGGTCACATTCCGATCTCATACAGTGGCCCACATGGCAGCGAACGGCGGAACCCTGGAAGGGGTCCGTCAGCGCAACCTGGCACGTCTGCTGCGGCTCGTGCACCTCGGCGGTCCGCTCTCACGCGCGAGCCTCACCGAAGCCACCGGGCTGAATCGTTCGACGATCGCGGGACTGGTCCTCGAGCTGACCGTCGCAGGCCTGGTCGAGGAGCGCCCGCCCGATCCTTCTCGCCGGGTCGGACGACCGTCCCCGCTCGTCCTCCCACATCCGTCCCTGGTGGCCATCGCAGCCAATCCCGAGGTCGATGCCATCGAACTCGGCGCAGTCGGGCTCGACCAACGGATGCACGCCCGCGTCCGGTTGCCGCAGGACGTCGTGCTCAGTCCGCAGCGCACGGCCGATCTCATCGCCGAGCAGATCACCCGATGGCGTTCTGCGGAACTGGCCGGTGCGGACATCGTCGGGGTCGGGGTCGCCGTGCCCGGGCTCGTTCGTGCATCCGACGGCCTGGTGCGCGACGCACCGCACCTCCGGTGGGTCGATGCCCCCCTTCGCGATCTCGTGATGGAGACCACGGGAATGGCGACGTCGGTGGGCAACGACGCATCACTGGGCGCAATCGCCGAACACCTGTACGGCGCAGCCGTGGGCATCGACGACGTCGTCTACCTCAACGGTGGTGCGAGCGGAATCGGCGGCGGGCTCATCGTCCACGGGATGCCAGTGGGCGGGGTCGGGGGCTATGCGGGCGAGTTCGGGCAGAACCGCCCCGGCATCGCCGCCGCGACCGACCAGCGGGCACCGGACGGGGTGCTCGAGGACGAGGTCAGTCGCACCCGGTTGCTGGGGGCTGCGGGACTGGACCAGGCCGACGACGCCGAGCTGGCGGCCGCGTTGAGGCGGGTACACGGCCCGGACGTCGTCGCCGAGGTGGAGAGGCAGCGACGCATCCTCGCCACCGCGCTCTCGAACGCAGTCAACGTGCTCAACCCTGCAGTGGTCGTGCTCGGCGGCTTCCTGACAATCCTCGCCGAGCACGACATGCCGGGTCTCGAGGCCGCTGTGCGGGCCCAGTCGATGCCCGCCTGCGGCGAGGACATGCGCATCGTCCCGGCCGCGCTGGCGGAGGACCGGCTCCTCATCGGAGCCGCCGAGGCGGTCTTCACCGACCTGATCACCAACCGTCTCTCGGAACGGCTCTGACCTCGCTCGACCCGACCACCTCGTCAAGGAACGCCATGACCACCCCTCCCCGCTCCGGCACCCAGTACCTGCTCACGGCGGGGGGGTACGAGGCCACCATCGCCTCGGTGGGTGCGACCCTGCGTCGCCTCGTGCACGTCGGCCGGGACCTCATCGTGCCGTTCGACAGCGATGCCGTGCGCCCCGCATACCGCGGAGCGCTCCTCGCGCCTTGGCCCAACCGCATCGTCGACGGCAACTATGCGTTCGCGGGGGTGGAGAGACAGGTCGCGCTCACTGAGCCGGAGCGCGGCCATGCGCTGCACGGCCTGGCTGCGTGGCTCGACTTCGGTGCCGTCGGACGAGAACCGGATCGAGTCACCGTGGCCGCGACCATCGTGCCCCAGCAGGGATATCCGTGGCGCGTCCGGGTCGAGACGACGTTCGCACTCGGTGCCGACGGCCTGAGCCAGATCGTGCGGGCGACGAACGAGTGCGCTGAGGTCGCCCCGTTCGGTACCGGTTCCCATCCCTATCTCGTGGCAGGCGCAGGGCCGTTGGATGACTGGACCCTGTCGTTGCCGGCCTCCCGCGTCATCGGGGTGGCCGAGGAACGGCTGTCGCCCTCCGGGCTGGGCCCGGTGGAGGTCGACGCCCATCGATTCGACTTCCGTGTTCCGCGACGGTTGGGGCCGGTGCAGATCGACCACGCGTTCACCGATCTGCACCGTGACGCCAGCGGGACGGCGGCTGTCCGGCTCACTGACCCTGCCGGAACCGGTGTCGAGGTCAGTTGGGGAAGCACCTGCCCGTGGGTGCAGATCCACACCGCTGACCTACCCGCCGGGCCGAGCGGGCCGGGGCACCGCATCGGACTCGCGGTCGAGCCCATGACGTGCGCCCCGGACGCATTCAATTCGAGTCGATACGACTATGACACAGGGCTTCTGACGATCGAGCCGGGGCAGACGATCACCGCGTCCTGGCGCATTGCGGCGCTCTGAGGTGCATACTGCGCCCATGCGGCGAGCACTGTTCTGGTGGGTCGCCGCGGGGGCGCTCCTCCTGGCCGGGGTGATGGTGCTGGTGGGCTCGACCGCTGATGTCAGCCGGGCCGCGACGGTCGCCGGCTCGACGCCCGTACGCGTGTTCACCCCGGCGGCGCCGGGCCCCGGGCCGGTCGTCGTGCTCGCGCACGGCTTCTCCGGGAGCGCGGCGATGATGGACCCGATGGCCTCGGCTCTGTCCCGAGCGGGCCTGGTCGTGGTCGCTCCGCACCTGCCGGGTCACGGCGGCAACGCCACGCCCCTCGATGAGAATGCGCTCGACTCCGCCGTGACCGACGCTGTGGGCCTCGCGAGCGAGCTCGCCGACGGCGGTCCGGTGGCTCTCGTCGGGCACTCCATGGGCGCCGGGGCGGTGACGGACCGGGCGTCCCGGAACCCTGCGGCGTCGACGGTGGCCATCAGCCTTCCCGATGCGTCCGCTCTGCCGCAGGACCCGGACCGGCCGGCAAACCTCCTGCTGCTGTGGGGTTCGGCCGAGCCGCAACGTTTCGTCGATGCCGCCCTGACTGGGCTCCGGCTCGGCTATCCGGAGGGTGAACCGGGCCGGACCTACGGCGACAGCGAGGCTGGCGACGCTCGTCGTGCGCAACCGATCCGCGGGGCCGAACACATCTCCGTGATCTACCGGCAGCAGACGTTCGACGAGGTCACGGCGTGGCTGGATTCCGGGAGCGCCGAAGGCTCACCGCGTGGCGACGCGCGGCTGCTCGGGGTCGTCCTCATCCTGGGCGGCGGGATCGTGGCTGCGCGACCCCTGCTCGCGAGGGCGGACAGCGACAGAGGCGCGGAGCCCCCCGGGGCGTCGAGCGGCGTTGTCGGGCGTCTCGGCATCCTGGCGGGTGCGGCCGTCGGTGCGGCCCTCGGCGCTGCCGCCCTCCAGGGTGTGACCGACGCGGTGCCCGTGGCGGTGACCGGCTACCTCGCGGGGTGGTTCGCGGTAGGGGCGCTGTTCCTGTGGCTCGCCACCCGGCGGATGGGGGCGGCGGCCGGGGACGCGGACGGCCTGTTGTGGGGCGCGGTGGCCGGTGTCGTGCTGACCCTCGCGATGGCGCTTCCGGCCCGCCTGTCGTGGGCCGCCTACGAACTCGTCGCTGTCCGGTGGTGGGTGTTCCTGCCGTTGCTCGTGATCCTCGGCGCATGGTTCTGGGCGGAGTGGCGGGTCGTCGACGGTGTCCGCGGGTGGCGCCGAGCGGTCCTGCTCGGGACCAGCCGACTGGTCATCGTCGCCGTCCTGCTGGCGGGCGTCGTGCTGCTCGGGGCACCCGGTTTCCTGTCGCTGACGGTGCCGCTCCTGCTCCCGATCCTGCTGCTGCTCGCCGTGCTGGCCGGCTGGGCCCGCGATCCGCTCGCGGCTGCGGCGGCGCAGGCCATCCCGACGGCGCTCGTGGCCGCCACGACCTTCCCCATCGTGCCCTGACGACGACTTGTGGACGACCCAGGGTCGACCTGAGTCGCCGCGGGCTACCCGTCTGAGGGTGATGGGGCCCCGGTGCGGAGGGTGGCCGCGGCGATGCCGAGCCAGGCGGGGACGACGATGGCAGTCATCCAGGAGGTGAGGGGGAAGACCAGTGTGGCGGTCAGGGCCGCAGCCGGCACCCAGATCGCGGGGGCGAGGCGACCTCGGGCGGCGACGACCGCTCCGGTCAGGGCCAAGGATGTCCCGTAGCGGGCGAGTTCGGCGACGTTGGCCATGACGAGAGAGGCTTCGCCGACACCGGCGCCGGGGTTCTGCACCAGCAGGGTGGCTGTCAACGCGCCGGCGGCGAAGCAGCTGATGTATGCGGTCAGGAGAACGGCGGTAGCGGTACCGGCGGCTGTGACAACCCTGCCCGCTGCGCCGCCGATGGCGGAGCCGAGTCGGGCTGCGGCGGGGATGAGGGCGGCGGAGGCGAAGACGGCGAGCAGGGACATCGCCTGCAGGGACGTGGCGCCGTCGATCAGGCCCTGGGTGACCCCGTCCCCGGTAACGGTCGCGGGCACGGGGCTCGAGAGCAGCAGCCAGAGGCCGGCAACGCCGGCTCCGATGCCGCCGGACAGTGCGAGAAGGCGCTGAGCCCGGGCGCGGTCCGGGGCCGTCGCGCTCCGAGAGGTGGCTGTCGCGATGTCGGTCATGTCGAGGCCTTTCGTCATGTGGCGGTGCTTCCGCCGTGTCCTTCGACGCTAGGGCGATGACGTCGACGATGAATCTGCCGGGCGGCCAGTCCTTCTCTGCCTCAGGACAGAGGCCGTGATGATCGTGCCGCGCCTACGATCACTGTCATGGTCAGGTGGTCCGTCCCGCGCGGCGACCTGCTCCTGGCTGCGGCGCTGACCGTGATCGGTCAGATCGAACTCATCCTGGCCGCTGACCAGGTTCACGGCCCGGCGTGGGCTCAGCACATCGGGTTCGCGCTCATGACCCTGCCCGTGGCGGGTGGGCGCGCCGCTCCCCTTCCAGCGGTGCTCGTCTCCGCCGTGGGCCTGGTGATCCAGAGCTGGGCGGGCCCGGCCCCTGTGGCCGCCGGGTTCGTGGCGATCCTGGTCCTGCTCGCTTCGCTGGGCTACCACGGCACCCGTCGGGACGGGGTCATCGGGCTGGGGTGCATGCTGGCGGCCGGGGCCGCCTACGAGGTGTTCGGAGCAAACCTGGTCATCGGCGACCTGATCGTCAATGTCCTGATCCTCGGCATCGCCTGGTTCGGGGCGCATCGCATCCGCCTCCACGCCGACGCACGGGTCGAGGCGGAGATCGCCGCCGATCGAGCGGCGCGTGATGCGGTCACCGCCGAACGCACCCGCATCGCCCGCGACCTGCACGACTCGGTCGCCCACACCCTGACCCTGATCGCCCTGCAGTCCGCGGTGGTCCGCGAACAGACGGGCATCGAGTCCACCGGCCGTCGTCCCGACCACGACTCAGACCGCGCTGTTGTCGACGGATTCCGCTCGATCGAGGACCTCGCCCGTGCCGGCCTGGACGACATGCACCGCTTCCTCCATGTCCTCGGCGCCGACGCAGACGAGGGGGCGCCGGGCATCACCGATCTTGCCGCACTGGTCGAAGGCGTCCAACGAAGCGGACACGAGGTCAGGCTGAGCGTCCAGGGATCCACCGACCATGTCCCGGCCAGTGTCGGCACCACCGTCTACCGTGTCGTTCAGGAAGCATTGACCAACAGCGTCAAACACACAGCCGGTTCAGCCACCACCGTCACGCTCGCCACGGACGACACCAGAGTCAGGGTCTCGGTCGCCGATGTCGAGCCACCCCACAGGATGACGCCGCGGGCCGACGGAGCGGGACGCGGGCTGGCGGGGATCGGCGAACGGGTGCAGCTCTTCGGCGGACAACTCACCGCCGGTCCGGGCCATGGAGACCACGGGTGGGTCGTCACCGCCGACCTGCCGCTGCGGAGGGGGCACTGATGACGGTCACGGTGCTCGTGGCAGACGACGAGCCACTCGTCATCGGCGCCATCACCGCCATCCTCGCCACCGGGGAGAGTGCCATCGACGTCGTCGCGACCGCCGAGGACGGGCAGGAGGCTATCGACGCCATCCGCGTCCACCGCCCGCAGGTCGCGCTGCTCGACATCCGGATGCCCCGACTCACCGGACCCGAGGTCGTCGCCGCCGTCACCAGTGACCCCGCACTCTCGGGCGTCCGGTGCGTCATGCTCACCACCTTCGCCGACGACCACCACCTCGCCTCATCCATCTTCGCGGGCGCGACCGGCTACCTGCTCAAGAGCATGCCCCCGGACCAGATCCGAGCCGGCGTGCACCAGGCCGCTGCGGGTCAGATGCCGGTTGCGCCGGCGGTCATCCAGCGACTGGTCACCCAGCACGCCGCGAGCGTGGCCGCCGGCGAGCACCGGCTGCGCCGGCTGACGCCACGCGAGAGAGATGTCCTGACCCGCATCGCCAACGGCCGCTCGAACGCCGAGATCGCCCGCGAGCTCTACGTGAGCGAAGGCACCGTCAAGACCCATGTGGCGGCCATCCTGCACAAGCTCGGGCTTCGTGATCGCACCCAGGCCGCCATCGCCGCATACGAGCTCGGCCTGGTCAGACCCGGCGCCCACCCATATACCGTCGCTGGCGAAGGCTCAGAGGTCCTCATGATGTGTCGTCCTGCGGAGACAGCTGCTCACAGGGTGAGGAGGATCTTGCCGACGTGTCGACTGCTCTCGAGCTCCTCGTGGGCGGCGCGCACCTGCTCGATGGGATAGGTGCGGTGCACGACCGGGCGGACCCGGCCGGCCTCGACGAGTGGCCAGACGTGCTCGCGGACGGCGGCCACGATGGTGGCCTTCTCGGCGAGCGACCGGGACCGCAGCGCGGTCGCGATGACGGCGCCGCGCTTGCGGAGCAGGGTCGCGATGTTCAGCTCCGCCGTGACCCCGCCCTGCATCCCGATGATCACGAGACGCCCGCCGTCCGCCAGGGTCTCGACATTGCGCATGAGGTACTTCGCGCCCATGTTGTCGAGGATGACCCCCGCGCCCGCGCCGGCGGTCGCGTCCCTGACCACCTCGACGAAGTCCTGCTCCCGGTAGTTGACGAGGATCTCGGCACCGAGGGAGCGGCACACCTCGAGCTTGTCCTCGGACCCGGCGGTGACCGCGACCCTCGCCCCGATCTCGCGAGCGAGCTGGATGGCCATCGTCCCGATCCCGGAGGAGCCGCCGTGGACGAGGATCGTCTCCCCCGGCTGCAGATTCGCGGTGAGGAAGACGTTGGACCACACCGTGCACGTCACCTCCGGCAGTGCAGCGGCCTCGACCAGAACCACGCCCGCGGGGATGGGCAGCAGCTGGCCGGCCGGCGCGCATACCGAATCGGCGTAGCCGCCGCCCACCAACAGGGCGCACACTTCGTCACCCACCGACCAGCCCTGAACGCCCTCACCGAGTGCGTCGATGGTCCCGCTGACCTCGAGCCCGAGATACGGCGACGAGCCGGGAGGAGGGGTGTAGTTGCCCTGGCGCTGCAGCACGTCGGCTCGGTTGATCCCGGCCGCGGCGACGGCGATCCGGACCTCCCCCTCCCGCGGTTCGGGACGGTCGACGTCGGCCAGGACGAGGGCATCGGCTCCTCCGGGCTCGGGCACGGTGACGGCTCGCATGTGCCCACCGTAGCCCGCGACCTCACCCCACGGTCGTCGTGCCGCCGACGGGCAGATGGTGCGTATGCACCGACGAGACGTCGGCGAAGGTCCGGCGCGCGACACGGTCCGGTGCAGATGTCCACCCGAGCCGTCCGGCCGGCCAGCCCCGCGGATGGAGTGTGCCGTGGTGGATCGGGATCACCTCACGAGCCGCAACGCGCAGCGCGGCCTCCGCCGCCTCCTCCGGGCCCATGTGCCCGGGCGAGAGGCGAGGACCCCAGCCACCGATCGGCAGCAGCGCCAGGTCGATCGGACCATCGGCGAGCTCGGGTAACTCCGCCATCGCCGGGTACAGCTCGGTGTCCCCGGCGAACCAGACGACACGCGAGGGTGTCCGGATCAGCATACCGACGGCCCCGTTCGGGCGATGGGGCATCGGGCGCGCCGTGTGCACGGCCGGGACGAGGCGCACCTCCACCTCGTCGGACACCCGGTGCCACCGCTCCTCGTGCAGGTCGGGCGCCACGAGCCCTTGCTTGCGCACCCACCGGGCGTTGGATCGCTCGGTGAGGACGGGCACGGCCGAGAGGGACTGCAGCGACGGAAGGTCGGCGTGGTCATGGTGGAGGTGGGAGAGCAGGACGGCAGCAGGGGGCTCGGGGGACGCGGCACCGGGAAGGTCGGCGCGTCTTCGCAGGGGACCCAGCCGGTCGCGCAGCACCGGGTCGGTGAGCAGCGTGGTTTCGCCGACCGTGATCTCGACCGTCGCGTGGCCATGCCACGTGACGGTGATCCCGTCCGATGCTGGGTCGCACATCATGACCGGGTCGTGAGCAGTCCGAGCCTGCGCGCCACCCGAACGGCCTCGCGCCGGCTGTTCACCCCGAGCTTGCGGTTGATGGTCTTGAGGTGCTGCTTGACGGTGTTGACCGAGATGTTGAGCTCGTCGGCGATCTCGGGGTTGGTGCTCAACGTCGGTAGATAGGCCAGAACCGAGAGTTCCCGCTCGGTCAGGGAGATCGGGGACGGGCTCGTCCGTTCACTGACCTCAGGCGCGCGCTGGTCCACGGCGGAGACGGCGCGCCTGTCGAGGAAATCCAACACGCGTGCAACGAACTCGGGCTCAGCCCCCTCGAGAGTGAGGTGCCGGCGCAGCAACGCGGTGATGCGCTCGTTGGGGCGGACGAAACCCTGAACGGCGTTGCCCGCCGCGCCGATCTCGATCGCGCGAGCCAAAGCGGCCAAGGCCGACGCATCGTGCCGGAGCCTGTCCTGGGCGAGGGCCTCGACGACCCAGGCCTCGCTCGCGACGGAGCCGTCCGTTTCGAGCATCGCAGCAACCGCCTCACGAGCGTGTTCCGGCTCCCCGATCGCCAGGTAGACATGCCCGCGGGTGATGGAGACAGGGTCGCTCTGCAGGCGGGGCCGGCCGTATCGCTCCAGAGCGGATCGCTCGTCGAGGTCGGTCAGAATGGCCGCCGCCCGCTGGGGTGAAGCGGCGGCCAGAGCGATCTCGGACGCCAAGGCCCCGCGAAGGTAGCCGACGATCGTCAGCCGGGGCCACTGCGCCGCCCAGCGATCCACCGTTCCCAACGCCCGTTGGGCGCGGGTCACGTCCCCGGACGTCAGGGCGTGCCGACCGGCCACGAGCGCCAACACGGCACCGAGGAACGGATCCCGGGCTCCGATCCCCGTGTACTGCGCCCGCATCAAAGCATGCTCGGCCTCGATGAGCTCGACGGCCTGCAGGTGGGCGATCGCCATGGTCAGCCACGCCGCCCCTGACTCGTAGGACTCGATCCATCCGCTGGACTGCGCGGCTGCCAGGACCCGCTCCGCCGTGGCCCGCCCCTCGGCGACCAGACCGCATGAGACCGTCGAGAGAGCCAGCAGGCCCCCGTGAGAGATCTGAGCATGGGTCCCGAAGCGTTCTACGTCGACCCCGATGACCGCCTCGGTGAGAAGTCGTTTCGCCTCCTGGGCTCGACCCAGCCACAGCTCGGCGACTCCCCTCATGCTGACGACGAGGCCCGCATACAGTGACCAGGCGCGCGACGGGGGGTTCGCGCGCACGATCGTCTCGGCGTCGCACGCCGCGGCGTACATCCGATCAGGGTCACCCGCCCGACGCGCGGCCGCGGTTTCCAGAAGGCGATGCACAAGGGTGGCGACCTGTCGACGGGGTTCCGGTATCTCGCGCAGACCTGTCGCGGCGCGCGCCACCCAGGTGCCGAGGGCGTCGGTGTCACCCACCGAGTAGGCGACCAGTCCCTGGCAGAGCCGGGACTCGGGATCCAACGCCTCCTCGACGGGAAGGGCCCCGAGGATCTGGCCCAATCGCACCCGGTCCGGCGAGAACATCAGCACCGATGCGGAGCGGAGAGCGACCTCGACAGCGCGGTCATGGTCGCCCGAGACGACCGCGTGGCGTAGGGCCTCGAGCCACTCACCTTCCTCCTCGAACCACACCTGGGCACGCAGGTGCTGCTCGGTGACCAGGGACGGGCTCGCGACCCGCAGTCGCATCCGGAGCGTCTCGAGCAGCATGGGGTGGTACCGGTACCAGCCTGAGTTCAGAGCCGAGACGAGGACGTTGTCACGGACGAGCGACTCCAGGAGCACCCCAGCGGTCTCGTCGCCGGTCAGGGCCCCGGCCAACGACGCGCACACCCTGTCGACGACGCAGGTGCGGAGCAGGAACTCGGCCCGGTTCTCGCCCAGTCCTGCGACGACCTCGTCAAGCAGGTAGCCGGACACGAGCGTGTGACGGCCGTCGAACCGGGCGACCGCCGAACTCGGGTCATCCTCGGGATTAAGGGCCATCATCGCAAGCCTGAGGCCTGCAGCCCAACCCTCGGTCGTGTTCATGAGGTGGTCCAGCGCCTCGTCATCGAGGCACAGGCCGTGCTCCTTCAGCAGCTCTCGGGCCTCGATGCGGCTGAAGGCCAGTTCCGCGCCCCTGATCTCGCCGAGACGGTCGGCCAGTCGGAGCCGGTGGAGATGGAGTGGTGGATCGTGACGTGACACCAGGACCAGACGTTGGGCGGGCGGCATGGCCGGCACCAGCGCCTCCAGCGCGTCCAGCGCGTCGGATCCGGCGAGCTCATGGACATCGTCGAGTACGAGGACCAGATGCCCGGCCTCATGGGCCAGTGCCGAAGTCATCGAGTCGACGAACGCCTGGGTCGGCACCGACGGCACCGCGATGCTCTGCATGACCTCGGTGGCCGCGACACGCTGGAGTGCCCCCACGACGGTCTGCCAGAAGCGGTGCGGGTCACGGTCCGCACGGTCGAGGGAGGCCCACGCGACGACGAGGGGCTCCGGTGACTCCGCGGCCGCGCGAGCCCACATGGCGACGGCGTAGGTCTTGCCCGAGCCGCCTGCCCCGGTGACGACCGTGAGCGCTCGACGTCGAACGCACTGGTCAAGGAGGTCTTCGACTCTTCTGCGGCTCACCACTCCGGTGCCCGGGTCGGGCGTCGTCAGGCGGGCACCGTGGAACCCCACGGGTGCGGGGGTGGCCGCCACGTGTCCTCCTTCGGGACCGGGCGCGCTTCGCCGTCGCGGCAGGACCGGTCCGGGAGCGAGGCTACCCGAGGTGCCTGTGTTCCCCGTGCTCGATTCCGCCCGGTGAGCGGCCGATTCGCAGCGCTCTGATGTCCAGACCCAGAGTCTCGATACGCCGGAGGAGGTCGAACACGTCATCGTCGCTGGTCAGGTCGATCTCAGCCGTCGTCGTCGCCGGCTCCTCCGTCACCAGAGCGCCGTGGAGCACGGTGCCGAGCAGGTCACCGACCTGGCCGACGACGGAGAGTCGGGCGTGCCGGGGGTATTCCGGTCGATGCCCGGCCGGTCCGAATTCGCGGATGGTCATCCCGGCCCGATGCAGCCGCTCGAGCACTCCCATGAGCGCAGCCTGGTCGGCGACCGCTCCCTCCAGCACGACGTGGTCGACGTGACTTCTCATCCCGAGATCGGCGATCTCCTGTTCCTCGCCCTCGGGCAGGTTCCCCTCCGCCCAGATGCAGACGTCGATACCGGTCACGACGGCTCCTCCTCCTCGAGCGACCCCGATGGCCCCATCGTCAACGGAGTCGGCGATGTCGACACCACCCGAATCAGGTGTGCGGATCGGGGGGCGAGACTCCGGTGGGCTGCGCCCGAGAAGCCAGCGGAGCGCCCTGGGCGCGATAACCCGGAACGGGTGAGTCCCAGATGGGTCCGAACGGGCAGCCTTTGGCGCCAGAGGACCGACACGCTCGGACGCGAGGGGTCTGCTGCGCCACAATGCGCTGACCGTCTCACATCCGAAGGAGTACCGATGACCATGCCCGTTCACACGACCACCGGCGGACTACGGAGGCGTGCACTCGCCGTCTGCGCCCTCACCGCGCTGGCCCTGGCCGGCTGTAGTGGCGGTGGCGGTGGTGACGCCGAGTCCGCAGAGCCGCTCGACCTGGAGGGGAAGACCTTCACGGCGACCGAGGTGACCGGGTGGGTGCCGGTGACCGGGACGACCATCCAGCTCACGTTCGAGGACGGCCGGGTCGCCGGTCAGGCAGGCTGCAACACGCTGACCGGCGGGGCGACCTGGACCGCCGATCAGCTCCTCCTCGAGGGCCCGATGGCCTCGACGATGATGGCCTGCGAGCGCGGCCTCGAGGCCCAGGACCAGTGGCTCATCGAGCTCCTCGAGTCCGACCCCCGACTCTCGCTCGACGGCGGGGCCCTGGTCGTCGGAACCGACACGAACGGCATGACGATGGAGGAGAGCTGATGGCTCCCCCCGACGGGAGCGACCGGGTCGGCCCGACGGAGCTGCTCGTCATCGAGTTCCCCAGCGGGCACGTGCGCATGGAGGGAGTCGCGACCGTGCGCGACCTCGTCGAGCGGGACGTCATCGGGGTCCTCGACCTGCGGTTCGTCCGGCGCACGGAGGGCGGGTCCGTCGCGCCCGTGTCCATCGCCGACGCCGTGGCCGGGGACCATGAGGATCTGAGTGCCCTCGGCTGGGACGCGACGGGACTCATCGGCGTCCAGGACCTCGAGATCGTCGGCGCGTCGATTGCCGAGGGCTCGCTCGCCGGTGTCTTCCTGCTCGAGCACACCTGGGTCCTGCCGATGATCGACCGGATCGCGAGCTCGGGGGCGCGCGTCGTCAGGTCCGTCCGCGTCGATCCCGCCGAGATCGTCGCGGCACGCCACCGGCTGGAGGCCGAAGCGCCCTGACCCGTGAGTCCCGCCGTTCACCCAAGGAGATGCCATGACCACTGACCTGCGGTCGCTCGGGAGCGACCCCCTCGACGTCGCCCCCTCACTGCGCGCCGAGATCGAGATCCGAGTCGTTCCGCACGACGCCGACCTCGACGACGTCGAGGCCCTCAGCATCCCCGTGACCGGGTCCGGAGACGTCCCGGAGGCGCTCGGAGTGGACCGCGAGGGACTGCGGCGGGCCGGATTCACCGCGTCGGTGGGCTCGGCCCTGTCCTTCCCCGGTAGCGGCATCCCGGTCCTCGTCGCCGTCGGCATCGGCGAGGTGGCCGACCTCGACCATGCCGCGGTACGAGACGCGGCGGCAGCCTTCGCGGGTGCCGTCCCCTTCGACTCGCGCCTCGCGACCCGCGTCCCGAGCTCGGAGAGCCTGGGTCTCGCCGAGTCGGCCGCCGCGATCGTCGAGGGTGTCCTGCTCAAGCGCTACCGCTTCAGCCTTCGCAGCAGCGAGTCCGGACCGGTCCCGGTCGCCTCCCTCACGCTCATCGCACCGGAGGGTGAGGTCGAGGCGGTGCGGGAGGGCGCCGACCGCGGGCGCGTGCTCGCCCGAGTGGGCATGCTCAGCCGTGACCTCGCGACGTGCCCGGCGGGTCTGCTCACGGCGACGGCGATGGCCGACCTCGCGGTCGCGCTCGGCCCCGGCGCGGGCCTCGAGGTTGAGGTCTTCGGCAAGGACGAACTGACGGAGATGGGCTGCGGGGGCCTGCTCGGCGTGAACCGCGGCAGCGAGCAGCCACCGCGGATGGTCCGGCTGACCTACGTCCCGGACGGCGAGCCGTCCGGCCACCTGGGCCTTGTCGGCAAGGGCATCATGTACGACTCGGGCGGCATCAACCTCAAGCCGAGCGACGCCTCGCACTCGCAGATGAAGAACGACATGTCCGGCGCCGGCGCGATCCTCGCCGCCATGACCGCGCTCGAGGAGTCCGGCTGCCCGGCCCGGGTCACCGCATACCTGATGTGCACGGACAACATGCCCTCCGGCTCGGCCATGCAGCTCGGCGACGTCCTCGTCACCCGCAGCGGCAAGACCGTCGAGGTGATGAACACCGATGCCGAGGGACGCCTCGTCATGTGCGACGCGCTGAGTCTGTGCGTCGAGGACGGAGTCGACACCATCGTCGACATCGCCACCCTGACCGGCGCCTGCCTGCGCGCGCTCGGCACCGAGATGGCCGGCGTCATGGGCAACTCCCCCGACGTCGTCGACATGGTCCGCCGCGCGGGTGCGCTCGCCGACGAGCCGGTGTGGGAGCTGCCCCTGATCAGGCGATACCGGTCCCAGCTCGACTCGACGGTGGCCGACATGACCAACCTCGGTGGCCCAAACGCGGGGGCGATCACAGCCGGCCTCTACCTCGAGGAGTTCGTCGAGGGAACTCCCTGGGCGCACATCGACATCGCGGGGACGGCCCAGGCCGAGGCGGAGACCCGGTGGATCCCCAAGGGGCCCACCGGCTTCGGGGCCCGGCTCCTCGTCGAGCTGGCAGCTGCCTTCACCGCGCCGACGTCCGACTAGCCGCCTGCCCATGGACCCGGTGGCGACGACTCTCGTCATCCTTGGGCTGGCGATCCTCGCCTTCGTCTCGAACCGGGTCCCCCTCGGCGTCGTGGCGATCGGCGTCTCGCTGGCCCTGTGGGCGACCGGCCTGCTCGGTCTCGACGAGGCGCTCGCCGGGTTCGGCGATCCGACGGTCGTCTTCATCGCGACGCTCTTTGTCGTCGGTGAGGCTCTCGACTCAACGGGCGTGACGGCCTGGGCCGGTCAGCAGGTCATCGCCCGCGGCGGCCGGGACCGCCGCTCGCTCCTCGCCGTCATCGGTATCCTCGTCGCCGTCCTCACCGCCCTCATCAGCGTTAACGGAGCGGTCGCCGCCCTGCTGCCGGTCGTCGTCGTCGTGGCGGCCCGGGCCGGCATCGCCCCGTCCCAGATGCTCATGCCGCTGGCCTTCTCCGCCCACGCCGGGTCGATGCTCGCGCTCACCGGCACCCCCGTCAACATCATCGTCAGCGAGGCGGCTGCGGACGCCGGCGAGCGCCGGTTCGGCTTCTTCGAGTTCGCCCTCGTCGGCGTGCCACTCCTCCTCGGCTCACTTGCGATCATCCTGCTGGTCGGCCGCCGCCTGCTGCCCACGCGGATCCCGTCCGCTCTTCCGCAGGACCTCGCGGACCTGACCGCCACGCTGCGCGCGCAGTATGCGCTGCCCACCGACACCGAGCTGGTGACGGTCGAGCGGGGGGTCACCGAGGTCATGGTTCCGCCCAGGTCGCCTCTCATCGGCACACACCTGTTCCCGGGCATGGCCACGCCCAGCGGAGACCTCGTCGTGCTCGCCGTCCAGCGCTCCGGGGAGGACCTGACGGCACCGGACGACACTCTGCGCGCCGGCGACATCCTCGTCCTCAGCGGGTCATGGGAGCGCCTCCAGCACCACACGGCGCGCGACGAGGTCCTCGTCGTCGACGACCCGGCCACGCTACGACGCGGGGTCCCTCTCGGCGTCGGCGCCCGACGCACCCTGGTCATCCTCGTCGGGATGATCCTGCTGCTCGCGACCGGTCTCGTCCCGGCTGCCGTGGCCGGCCTGCTGGCCGCCGTCGCCATCGTCCTGACAGGCGTCCTGACCCCGAACGAGGCGTACCGGTCGGTGTCCTGGACGACGGTCGTGCTCGTCGGAGGGATGATCCCGCTGTCCACCGCGTTCGTCTCGACCGGCACCGCCGACGCGATCGCAGACGCCCTCCTGGGCGTGGTCGGCTCGGGCTCGGCGCACGTCGCCCTCCTCGCGATCTGCGTGCTCACCGTGCTGCTCAGCCAGCTGATCAGCAACACCGCGACCGTGCTCATCATGGTGCCGATCGCGATTGTCGTCGCCACCGACCTCGAGGTCTCGGTGCTGCCGTTCCTCATGGCGCTCGCGGTGTGCGGAGCGGCGTCGTTCCTCACCCCGGTCGCGACGGCCGCGAACACCATGGTCATGGAGCCCGGCGGCTACCGCTTCGGCGACTACTGGAAGCTGGGCCTGCCGCTCCTGCTGCTCTCGCTAGCGCTCGCGGTGTTCTACGTCCCGCTGGTCTGGTCATTCTGAGGCGCTGCACCGACGGCGGGCTCGGCACCGGGCGCGGGGCGGCTCCGGAGTCGTCGCACGACGAGGATCCAGACCGCGACCGCGGGTGCGGACAGCATCGCGCCCAGAGCGCCGGCCACCGCCGCCCCGACGATGGTCGACCCGAGCGTGACGATGGGGTGCATCTTCAGGGAGGTGCTGGTCAGTCTGGTGAGGACGACCGTCTGGACGATGTTCTGCACGACCAGGATGACGAGCAGCATGATCACGGCCGGCTGGAGCCCAGCGGCCCCGAGCGTGACCACCGTGGCGAACGCCCCGGAGAAGATCGCCCCGAGGTAGGGGATGTACGAGGTCACCAGCGTGATCACGGCGATGGTGAACGCCAACGGCACGTCCAGCAGCCAGGCGGCCGCACCGATGAGCACCGCCGTCACGATCGCAGAGAGGGTCAGGCTGCCGAAGTACCTGCGGACGGCGTCGACGGCGTCGTCGACCATGCCGGCACCGGCCTCCTCGGTCCAGCCGACGTTGCGACCGACCCACCGCGTCAGCCCATGCCAGTCGACGAGCATGTAGTACACGAGGAAACCGCCGATCGCGATGCCGATGAAGAACGAGACCGCGCCGGAGAGCAGGCTGGGCAGAAAGGCCACGGCGCCGCCGAGAACCCCGGCCAGGAGCTCGTTCAGCTGCTGCGTCAGCGAGTCCTCGCTCACCGCGACACCCCGCGCCGTCAACCACTCCTCGACCGAGGCCAGCCCTGCGTCGAGGGACTCGGTGATCTTCGGGCCCTCGTCGGCGATGCCGACGACCATCAACCAGAGCGAGAAGGTGACGATCCCCGCCAGGAGCGCCATGACCAGCACAGAGCCGACCGACCTGGGTATGCGGTGCCGGGCCAGCCGGTCGACGACCGGCGCGAAGAGCGCCCCGAGGACGGCCGCGATGACGAGCGGGACGACGAGCCCCGGGATCTGGCCGAGCACCGAGATGACGACGACCACCCCGAGTGCCGCTCCCGTGAGCAGCCACCCGCGCATACCCCAGGTGTGCAGTCGCGACCCCGGGTCCCCCAGCCGCACGGCTTCCACTGCCGCTCCCCTCAGCCGCCGATGAACGAGGCGATGATACTTGTGACGACGACCGATGTGATGGTCACGGTCGAGAATCCCGCGACGATCATCTTCGGGAGGATCTCTCCCTCGATGGCCTTGACCTCCTCGGGGGTCTCCCCCGCCCCCTTGGCGGCCTCCTGGGACAGGATCATCGTGCCGGGGAAGCCATAGAGCGACGTCAACCCGATCGCCACCGACATCGGGACGCTGTAGCCGACGAGCTTGCCCATCAGCGCGGCGAAGCCGGCGATACCGACGATGCCGAAGAGGAATGCGAGGAACAGCGGGAACGCGAGCTCGGCGACGTCGGACGGCTCGACGGTGGCGAGCGGAGCGAAGACGAGGATCATGATCGAGATCATCATCAGACCGAAGGCGTCGATGCCGGCCAGCACAGAGGGCTTGAAGATGCCGGTCGTGCGCAGGGCGATGCCGAGGATGAGCGCGACGACGAAGGTGTTGAGGATGCCGTCGGTGAGGTTGTTGATGCCGAGCGCGACGAGGACGGCGACGCCGACGACGAACAGGGTGCCGGCGGTTGTGCGGAAGGCGTCAGGGAGCCGGGACGCGTCCGCGGCGGCCGCGTCGACCTCCTCCGCAGCCTCGAGCTCCCCGGCGCGGAAGTCGTCCCGGAGCCGGGCCGCCTCCTTGCGGAGGATGAGCGAGGTCAGCGGGAATCCGACCAGACCCTGGAGGGCGGCGATGAGAACGGGGAAGATCGCGATACTCGTCAGGCCGATGCCGAGGGCGGCCTCCTGGACGATGAGGACCGAGATCGTGCCGCCGCTCAGCGATCCGGTGCCGGCGACGATGAAGTCCAGGGCCTGGGCGTACCCCTCCTCGGCCGTCCCGGAGATCCGTCCGCCGAAGATCAGTCCTGCGACGAGCAGGGCCACGCCGATCCCGAGGACCGTCGAGACGCCGACGAGGAACGTCTTCCACTGTCGCTTGAAGTCGTCGAGGCTGATCATCGTGCCGAGGTGGACGATGATGAAGCCGACGACGACACCGGCGAGACCGAGCAAGGACGAGCTGGTGAGCAGGTCCTCCGGGAAGAGGTCGGTGAGGAACCCGACGAGGAAGATCAGCGACGCGACGAACAGCGAGGACAACAGGGACTGGGTCTTCTTCGCGACGAAGTCGCTCACCGTCCAGACGAGCATGACCACCACGAAGGCCAGGATGGGGTTCACGGCAAGAGCATGGGGCGCTGGGTCTCACTCAGGACCACCCGCTTCGGGTGGCCACTTCGGTGGCGCGAGCATCGTGCCGGCGGCGACTCGGTAGCTGACTCGGTAGCCGCTGTCTCGCGGTCGCAGTGCGCCCACGGCGCGGCGTCGGAGGGGTGACGCCGAGCAGGTCGGCGAGCCGCGGCGACAGCTGCCAGAGGACCGGACCCAGCCGGGAGCCGAGGGCGAGCGGACCCGAGGACGGTATGCGATGGGCCCGACCAGTGCCGCCGCAAGGCAGCCGATCTAGAGTTGGGGGATGACCGAGCAGCCTGAGAAGACGGAGCAGCCTGAGAAGAAGGAGCAGCCTGAGAAGAAGGACGAGCAGAGCACATCGGGCGTCGCCGCCAGCGACGGGGACCGGATCGTCGTCGTCACGCCGGGGGGAATGGGTGTGGCCGAGCACGGGTCCGGTGAGCGTGACGGGGACGAGTCCGAGCGGCGAGGGCCGACCGATCTAGTCGAGCAGCCGGCGAAGGTCATGCGGATCGGGTCGATGGTCAAGTCCCTCCTCGAGGAGGTCCGCAACGCACCGCTCGACGAGGCCGGCCGCGCCCACCTCGCCCAGGTGCACGAGCGCTCGATCGCCGAGCTCAAGGACGGCCTGGCGCCCGAGCTGGTCGAGGAGCTTGACCGGATCGCCCTGCCGTTCGGCGACGGCAACCCCAGCGATGCCGAGCTGCGGATCGCCCAGGCTCAGCTCGTCGGCTGGCTCGAGGGTCTCTTCCACGGCATCCAGACGGCCTTGGTCGCACAACAGATGGCGGCCCAGGCGCAGCTGCAGCAGATGCGCCAGCTGCCGCCGGGGATGCATCCGGGGCAGGACGGACAGCGCGAGCCCCACAAGGGCGGTCCCCGGACGCCGCCCTCCAACGAGGGCACCGGCCAGTACCTGTAGCCGACGAGACCTCTAGGGCGTGTTGATCAAGGGGTTCGGGGTGTTGGTCGGCCAGTGTTGACCGTGTGACGCGTCGCGAGATCCCTGATGAGGTGTGGGCTGTGCTGGAGCCGATGCTGCCGGCGAGCAAGACGGCGGGGCGGCCGTGGACGGATCACCGTGGCGCGCTCGAGGGCATGGTGTGGAAGTACCGCACCGGGGCGCCGTGGCGGGATGTGCCGGAGCGGTTCGGGAAGTGGAACTCGATCTACAAGAGGTTCAACCGGTGGGCCGGCGACGGCACCTGGGAGGCACTGCTGGCCGAGGTGCACAAGCTCGCCGACGCCTCCGGGGAGGTCGAGTGGGTGGTCGCCATCGACTCCACGATCGCGCGGGTGCATCAGCACGGTGCGACCCTGGCGCGAGGCACGGGGGGCGGAGTCGAATCACAAGAATCCGCCGTGGTGGGAGCCGCCTGACCATGGGATCGGCCGCTCCCGAGGCGGCCTGACCTGCAAGGTCCACCTGGTCGCGGACGGCAAGGGCAGGCCGTTGTCGTGGGCGGTGACGGCCGGCAACATCAACGACACCACCATGTTGAGCACCGTCCTGGACGGCATCCGCGTCCCGCGCCTGGGTCCGGGCCGGCCGAGGACCCGCCCGGATCGGGTGCTGGCCGACAAGGGCTACCCGTCCAAGGCGAACCGGGCCTGGCTGCGCGCCCGCGGGATCGCCGCGACGATCCCGGAGCGGGAGGACCAGATCGCGCACCGGGCCAAGAGGCCCGGCCGCCCGATCGACTTCGGCGCCGAGCAGCAGCAGCGCTACCGCGCCCGTAACGTCGTCGAACGCTGCTTCAACAAGCTCAAGCAGTGGCGCGGGATCGCGATGCGCACCGACAAACTCGCCCGCAACTACCGAGCCGCGATCGCCCTGGCCGCCACCCTGATCTGGCTACGCAGCACCTTGATCAACACGGCCTAGCCCGCGAGCAGCTCGGCGAGGTGCACGCCCTGGCGGCCGGCGAGGTCTGCCGCCTGGGTGCGGCAGGAGAACCCGTCGGCGAGCAGCACGGCGTCCGGGTGGGCGCGCAGGGCCGGCAGCAGCTGCTGCTCGGCGACGGCGACCGAAACCTCGTAGTGCCCGGTCTCCATCCCGAAGTTGCCCGCCATGCCGCAGCACCCGCCCAACCGGACCACCTCGGCCCCGGCGCGCTCCAGGACCGCCTGGTCGGCCGCATACCCCATCACGGCGTGCTGGTGGCAGTGCGGCTGGGCGATGACCGTCGTCCCCGACAGGTCCGGCGGCGCCCAGTCCGCGAGGCCGTCCAGGAGCTCGGCGAGGGTATGCGTCGCCCGGGCGACCGCTCGGGCGCTCGCCTCGTCCGCGGTGCCGGTCAGCAGGTCGAGGGCGTCCGACCGCAGGACCGCGGTGCAGGACGGCTCGAGTCCGACGACCGGCACACCGGCCTCGGCAGCCGGCGCGAGTCGCCTGACGAGGTCGGCGACGCGATTGCGGGCCTCGGCGCGCTGACCGGTCGAGATCCAGGTCAGACCGCAGCAGTCGCCCTGGTGGGTGAAGGTGACCGACCGACCGGCAGCGGTGAGCAGCTCGGCCGCCGCCTCGGCCACGTGCGGGGCGAACGCCTCGGTGAAGGTGTCGACGAACACCACGACCGGCTCGCCCGAGCCGGCCGGTGCCGTGCGCTTCAGCCGCCGCCGTAACGGCACGGGGAGGGAGCGACGTCCGTCGATCCCGGCGAGCCGAGACGCCCACCCGCTCCCCTGTGCCACGGCGATTCCGGCCCGCGCCACCGGGGACAGCACGCGCGGCGCCGCACCGAGCAGACCCAGCCAGCGCGGGAGCGCACCGAGCACGTGGTGGCTCATGGGTCGACGTTCTGAGGCATAGCGCTCCTCGAGCGCGAGCGACTTGTAGGTCGCCATGTCGACGCCCGTCGGGCAGTCCGAGAGGCACCCCTTGCAGGACAGGCACAGCTCGAGTGCGTCGGCGACCGCCGGGTCCGCGACGCCCTGCGGGAGGTGTCCGTCGATGGCGTCCTGGAGAACGCGAGCGCGCCCGCGCGTGGAGTCGGTCTCCTCACGGGTCGCCAGGTAGGACGGGCACATGACGACACCGGGCCCGGTGTGGTCGGCTCGGCACCGGCCGACGCCGGTGCACCGGAAGGCGCCGTTCAGACCCTCCCGGTCGGCCGGCTGGAGACGGAGGTCGCGGTCGAGCGGGGCCGGGTCGACGAGGACGCCGGGGTTGAGCGCGTCGCCGGGGTCGAAGGCGTCCTTGACCGCGGCCATCACCGCCAGCGCGTCGGTCGAGTACATCCGGGTGAGCAGCTCGCTGCGGGCCCGGCCGTCGCCGTGCTCCCCGCTGAGCGAGCCGCCGTAGGAGACGACGAGGTCGGCTGCCGCCTCGACGAAGGCGCGGTATGCGGTGCTCCCGTCGAGCGGGACGTCCACCCGGATGTGCAGGCACCCGTCCCCGAAGTGGCCGTACGGGAGGCCGGTGAGGTCGTGCTCGAGGAGCAGGTCGTCGAAGTCGCGCAGGTAGGCGCCGAGGCGCTCCGGCGGGACCGCCGCGTCCTCCCAGCCCGCGTGCGCCGGGCGGCCGCGCGGCGAGGTGCTGGACAGGCCCGCCCCGTCCTCGCGGATCCGCCACAGTGCCGCCGCGTCGAGCGGGTCCCCGACGACGAGACCGGTGGCGCCGTCGACGGAGTGGATGAGCTCCGCGCCCCGGGCGGCGACCTCGCCGGGGTCGTCCCCGGCGAGCTCGACGAAGAGCCACGCAGCGCCTTTCGGCAAGGGCGGGACGGCGAGAGGACCGAAGCGGTCCCGCACGACGTCGACGATCCTGCGGTCGATGCCCTCACACGCGCGCGGCGTCCAGGTCAGCACGGTGGGCACGGCGTCACCGGCCTCGCCGATGGAGCCGAAACCCAGGACGACGAGCACGGTGGCGGGCGGATCGGGGACGAGGTCCACGGTGGCGGACGTGAGCAGCCCGAGCGTCCCCTCGCTGCCCGCGACGAACGCCGGGGCGGCGAACCGTTCGGGGAGGAGGTGCTCCAGCGCATACCCGGACACCTGTCGGCCGAAGCGTCCGCTCTCCGTGCGCACGACACCGATCCGCGCATCGACCGCGCGGCAGGCGGCCTCCCAGGACGGGTGCAGCGCTCGCACCGTCTGGCGCGGATCCTCGCGCCGGACGGTGACGAGGGAGCCGTCGGCGAGCACCATCGACAGGGCGGCGAGGGTGTCGCTCGTGCGTCCGTAGCCGAGGGCCCGGGTGCCGCACGCGTTGTTGCCGACCATCCCGCCGATCGTGCAGCGGGAGTGCGACGAGGGGTCCGGGCCAAAACGCAGCCCCAGCGGTCGCACCCGCCGCTGCAGGCTCGCGTGCACCACTCCGGGCTCGACCGTCGCCGTGCGCGCTTCGACGTCGACGTCCAGGATGCGGGTCAGGTGTCGGCTGCAGTCCACGATGACACCGGTCCCGACGGCGTTGCCGGCGATGGAGGTGCCGCCGCCTCGGGCGGTGACGGGCACCCCGAGCTCCATGCAGGCGGCGAGGACCACGGGGATCTCGTCGACCCCGCGCGGGCGGGCGACGGCCAGTGGCTCGAGGCGGTACAGGGAGGCGTCGCTCGAGTACGCCGAGCGCAGCGTGCGGTCGACGCGGACATCGGCCACACCGCGCGCCCGGAGGGCTGCGGCGACCCGGTCAGCGGTGGCGGGCACGTCGGCTCACCGCACGACGTACTCGGCCGCGGTGGTCGGCCGCAGCGCACTGCATGTGAGTCGCTCCGGCTCGCGCCAGTGGCGCTCGACGGTGAGGACGGTATGCGCGGGCAGGCTCCCGCGTCCGTCGAGCCCGACCTCCCACACCCCGTCGCCGGTGGGGTGTACGCCGGTGACGGCCAGGTCGACGAGGCGGCGTGAGCCGCTCCGCCGGAGCATCGCGAGCACGGCGGCCTGGGCGGCCGAGTGGTGCACACCCGCGCCGCGGAGGTGATCGAGGTCCACCTCACCGACGAGGTGGCCGGCGACGACGGATTCGGCGCCCCCGGCATCGAGCCCGCCGTAGAACACCGAGTCGGGGAGCATGGCGAGGTTGCCGGCGAAGCGGTCGCCGCCGAGGTGACTGCACTCCCACACCAGCTCCGGCCACCGGCGAGCGAGCTCCGCCGCAATCGGGCGGCCGCGGACGGCGCAGCAGACGTCGTGCTTGGCATGGGTGCACACGAGCGCCATCGGCTCAGCCGGGACCATGCGGGCGTCCGCGTCGGCGCGACGGATGTCGACGAGGTCGAGTGCGGCACGTACGTCGTCGTGGGTCGCCCACTGTCCGCGCACCCAGGTGCGGTTCACCGAGTCGACGAACCACCAGGACCGGGGCGCTCCGGGGGCCGCCCGGCCGGGCCGGCGCACGAGCATCGGCCGGACCTCCACGGCCAGGGTCCGCCGGTCGATCTCGGGCCCGAGCTCGTCGCCGAAGATCCGGGTGGCCCTGACCGGCCAGCGCCCTGGGCACTCGAACAACAGCCAGCCGCGGGCGGGCGGGGCGCTGCCGACGAGAGGGTCCGCACGACCCCGGGCCCGGACGCTGCACGTGTCGGCGCCGAGGCGCGTCACAGGCGTGCGGTCCGAGGTCACAACGTCGATGGTATGCAGACGCCCGCACGCAGCAGCCGCTCGGCCAGGTCAGGTGAGACCGTGACCGGCCCCGCGACCTCGAGGAGCTTCTCGACGTCGGCGAGCTCCGAGCGCTCCAACGGCACGTCGCGGACCCGGGTGACCAGTCGGAGCGGGTCGCGCTCGAGCCGGGGGCGGAGATGGGCGCGCAGCTCGACCCGTGTGGTCCCCTCGCGTGCCGCGCGAAGCTGTCCGACCGGACCGAGCGGACCGACCCGCTGACCGGCTCGCGCCTTGGCGGCGAGCAGAGCCGCGACCGCCTCATCGGGTAGCGCGTCGATGGCGGTCACAAGCGCGTCCCGCACGACGCGGGCGTCGTCGCGCCACGTCGTCGCATCGGCCACGTCGACACCGAGGGCCAGCGAGGAGCGCGCATTCTCGTCGTCGGCCAGACGGCGCAGGGCTGCCGCGGTCAGCTGCTCCGCAATGTGGTGTCGCGTCCACTGGTGGACCCCGATCGTCAGGTGGATCGACACCTCGCCCATGGCGGTGGCCGAGTGGAGGTACCCCCGCGGGAGGTACAGCACGTCGCCGGGCGACATGACGAACTCGTCGAGCGGTGGGGCGCCGGCGGCCTCGTCGACCGCGGCGCGGCGCTGGTCCCACGGCTGGTCACGCAACGGCAGCGGCCAGACCGGCTCGCGGATGCGCCACCGCTTCTCCCCCTCGACCTGGACGACGAAGACGTCGTGCACGTCGTAGTGGTCGCTGAACCCGGTGTTCTGGGGAGGTGTGACGTAGGCGTTGACCTGGCAGGGATGGCCGAGGTCGGCGGCCAGGTCCTGGGTGAAGCGCAGGAGTGGCTCGTAGGAGCGGTGCAAGGCTTGGAGCACGAGCGTGGCACCGGCCTCGAAGTGTCGCCACACGAGGTCGTCGTTGAGCTGGTCGGCGACGGTGGCCCCGACACCGCCACCACTGGTGAACTCCCGGTCGCCGAACGTCCGTCCGTCCTTGGCGACGCGCAGGAACGGCGCTCGAAGACCGCGCACGCTGACCAGCTCGTCGACGGCGTCACCGGAGAAGAGGTCCCCGACCGGTCCGGCCGTCGCACGCAACGGCCGGCGTCCCCAGTGGGCCTCGGCGAACTCGGCGACGGAGACGTCGCCGAGGAGACGGGGGAGAGCAGCCGCGGTGTGCGGCTGCTCTCCCGAGAGGGTATGCGTCATGCGGGTCAGGCGCTCCCGTCGGCACCACCGTCAGCGCCACCATCTGCCCCACCGTCGGCGCCGCCATCTGCTCCACCGCCTGCGGCTCCACCGTCGGCCGGGCCGTGGCCGGCCGCGCCGTCAGCGCCGCCATCTGCCCCACCGTCGGCGCCGCCATCTGCTCCACCGCCTGCGGCTCCACCGTCGGCCGGGCCGTGGCCGGCCGCGTCGTCAGCGCCACCGTCAGCGCCACCGTCGGCGCCGCCATCTGCTCCACCGTCTGCGCCGCCATCTGCCCCACCGTCTGCGCCACCGCCTGCGGCTCCACCGTCGGCCGGGCCGTGGCCTGGGTTGGTCAGCTCGTCATCTCCGGGACTGGTCGTCATTCGTGCCTCCATCGGATCGGTCGGCCTGGTTGCCGACCCCCCATGTCTATCGATGTTCGACGTCGGATGCCACCGCTGCGGGTTGGACAATTCGGACGGACGTTTCGGCCGGTCAGGCGCTCGAGCCCGGCTCCAGGCGTGCACCCGCCGGGACCTCCGCCGACGCGGCGACCGTCGTGTCCCGACCGAGGATCGCGATGTCACGCTCGTGCAGCCGGGTCGACGCCGGGGTCCCGCCGACCCGTGCGCCGCGACCGACCCGGCAACCGTCGTCGATGATGCTCGTGCGCACCGCCGCCCCGGCGGCGATGACGACGTCCGCGCCGATCACAGCGTCCTCGACGACCGCACCCCTCTCCACGACGACCCCCGGACCGAGCACTGAACGACGCACCGTGCCGTGGACGACCACCCCGGCCCCGAGCAGGGCGTCGTCGACCTCACCGCTCGGACGCACCCGCGCCGGCGGCTTCTCCGGCCACCGGGTCAGGACCGGGATCCCCGGCCGGTCGAAGACGTCGACCTTGCCTCGGAGCAGGTCGCGGTGGGCCTGGAGATACACCTCGGGGCGGCCGACGTCGCGCCAGTACCCGGTCATGGGAGTGGCAAAGGTCCGCCCCCGGTCGACGAGCGCCGGCAGCAGATGCTCTCCGAAGTCACCGAGTCCGCTGCTGCCCTCGTCGTCAGCGTGGGACAGCTCGGCACGCAGGCGCGCGAGCAGGCCGAGGAGCACACCCGGGTCGTACAGGAAGATCTCGGTCGCGACGGTGGTGCCCGCCGGGCGGTCGGGCTTGTAGGCGAAGCCACTCACGCGGCCGTCGTCGCTCACCTCGACGACGGCGTTGTGCCGCGCCTCGGACCGGCCGACCTGCGCCGTGACGATGGTGCACTCCGCACCGCGCTCGACGTGGTCTCGGATCACCGGGCGCAGGTCGAGGGTGAAGACGTGGTCCGCGCTCATGACGACGAGGACGTCGGCAGCGAAGTCCGCGATGGCGTCGGCGAGCTGGACGAGGTTGTCCGCGTTGCCGGCGGCGAAGCCGCTCTCGGCCGAGGTCCATCCCTCCTCCGGCACGACGCGACGGTAGCCGCCTCTGGTCCGATCCAGATCCCACGGTCTGCCCTGGGCGATGTAGGGGTCCAGCGTCGAGGCGAGGTAGCTGACGCTGACCCACACGTCGGGGATCCCGCTCCCGGCGAAGCTCGAGAGCGGGAAGTCGATGAGCTTGTACGACCCCGCGAACGACAGAGCGGGTTTGGCCCGCTCCCGGGTGAGGACGTCCATTCGGGACCCCTCGCCACCTGCCTGGATGATGCCGAGCACCCTCGGGAAGCCCTCCATGTCGCAACCGTATCCCCGGCACGTCCGCGGTGTAAGCCCGTCGGCGCAGCGCGATAGGTTGCCGGTATGACCGATCGCGATCTCGACGTCGTCCTGCTCGGCGCTACCGGCTTCACCGGGCGGCTCATCGCCGCCCACCTCATCGAGACGGCCCCCGAGCAGGTGCGCCTCGGGTTCGCCGGACGGAGCCGGGCCAAGCTGGACGCCCTCGTCGCGGACCTGGGCCCGGCGGCAGGGCGTGCCGAGCTCATCGAGATCGACGTCCGCGACTGGGCGGACCTGCAGGCCCTCGTGGCCCGGACGAAGGTCATCGCCTCGACGGTGGGCCCGTACCTCCGCGACGGAATGCCGCTCGTGCGGGCCTGTGCCGCGGCGGGAACCCACTACTGCGACCTGACCGGCGAGGTCCTCTTCGTGCGGCAGTCGGCCGACGAGTGCCACGCAAGCGCCCAGGCGAGCGGAGCCCGGATCGTGCACGCGTGCGGCTTCGACTCCGTTCCCTCCGACCTCGGCGTCTGGCAGACCGCGCAACGGGCCGCCGAGGCCGGTGAAGGCACCCTCGAGGACACGGTTCTCCTCGTGCGGTCGATGAAGGGCGGCGTCTCCGGCGGCACGCTCGCCACCGGCCGCCAGCAGGCCATCATCGCCCGTGAGGACCCGGCAGCGCGCACCATCCTGGCCGACCGCTACTCGCTCTCACCCGACCGCGTCAACGAACCCACGGGAGAGGAGGGCCGAACGCAGGGCTCGCCCACGCATACCGGCACTCGGCGGGGCGCACCCGCCATCGGCCCGCTGGCGAAGGTGACCCCCCTCGGACCCGCCGTCGAGTCGTTCGTGCGGTCCGGGCTGGAGAAGGTCTCGGTCCGTCAGGACGAGGAGGGACGCTGGACGGCACCGTTCGTCATGGCCGAGTTCAACACCCGCATCGTGCGCCGCTCGAACGCCCTCCTCGGCTGGGCCTACGGGCGCGGCTTCCGCTACCACGAGGTCACCGACCTCGGACGCTCGGCCCAGGCGCCGTTCCTCGGAGTGGGCCTCTCGGCCGGCCTGATGGCCGGGCTGCTCGGACTGTCCTTCGCCCCGACCCGGGCGGTGCTCGACCGCGTCCTGCCGAAGCCTGGGGAGGGTCCGTCCGCCGAGACGATGGCCAAGGGCCGCTTCGTCATGGACGTCGTCGCGCGCACGTCGACCGGAGCGGTGTTCCGCACCAGGGTCGCCGCCGAGAAGGACCCCGGCTACACCGGGACGGCCGTGATGATCGGGCAGGCCGCCCTCGCCCTCGCCCTCGACGGCGACCGACTGCCGGACCGCGCGGGCGTGCTCACCCCGGCGACGGGCATCGGCGGCGTGCTCGTCGAGCGCCTCGTCGAGCAGGGTTTCACCGTCGACACCCAGCGTGTCGAAGCCCACTGACCCGGCAACGCTCGCACCGCTAGGGTTGGGCCAGGCGGCTGCACCCATCGACGAAGAGGGAGTCGACATGACCGAGTACGACCCGACGTACGAGAACGCCGACGACGTCAACCCGGTGACGACACTCACCGACGAGGAGTGCTGGGACCTTCTGCGCGACACCGAGTTCGGACGGATGGCGTACCACCTCGCCGGCGAGGTGCACATCGTTCCGATCAACTACGCGACCGATGGCACCCGGTTGTACTTCAAGACTGCCGAAGGCTCGAAGCTCCTCGGCATCGTCATGAACGAGGACGTCGCCTTCGAGATCGACCGCGTCACGGAGAACTCCGCCACCTCGGTGTGCATCCGTGGACGCGCGCACCTGCTCGAGGGCAGCGAGGAACACGTCGTGGAGCAGCTCCCGCTGCGACCCTGGGTGCCGACGCTGAAGTTCAACGTCGTCGCCATCGACCCGGCGGAGATGACCGGGCGGTCCTTCAACCTCCGGCGCCCCTGGACCCACCTGAAGGCCGACGCCGACTGACGCAGAGTCCCGCGGTCAGGCCTCCCCTTCCGCGGCCTCCCGTATGACGATGCGGGTCCAGGCCCCGAGGTACACCTGCTCGCCCGCGGCGATCTCGCGCTTCTGCCCGGGAGGGACCGGGTCGTCAGGCAGCCCGGCCGTCGCCGACCCGATGTAGGTACCGTTCGCCGAGCCGAGGTCCTCGATGAACCAGCGGGTGCCGTCGGTCGTCAGCTGGGCGTGCCGCCTGCTGACGCCGGGGTCACCGGAGACGTCGACCTCCGGCGAGATGCCCCGGGACCGCGACGCTCGGCCGACGAGGCTCGAGGTCCGATGCAGAATGACGACGGTGGGCATGCCCGGGGAGGGCATCGGATCGCTCGAGCCCTGGTCGTGGTACCAGTCGGGATCGATCCACACCTCCGCGACCCAGGGCCGCTCGAGCTCCGGCGTCGGGCTGACGAACGGTGCGGGGGTCACCTCTGCGTCGGGATCGGCCTCGGGCTCGGCGACCGGTGCTGGTGCTGGCGCTGGCGCTGGCGCTGGCGCTGGCGGCGGATCCGACGGCGGCGGCGGCAGGGTGAAGATGGAGGACTCCACCGCCCGCGGCATCGTGCCGGTGGTGTAGTCGTAGCCGCAGGCCTCGCAGAACAGGGCGTCGTCGGGGTTGGCGGCCGAGCAGTTCGGGCACTGCTGGGTGTCGGGGCGCACCGGGGTCAGATCGGGCGCGGTGGCGTCGGCCTCCGCGGACGCCTCGCTCCCGGCCTCGATCGCCAACCCGCAGACGTCGCAGTAGTCCTCGCTCTGGCTGGTGTGCCCGTCCGGACAGGTGCGGGCCATGACTACCTCCGGATCCGGGTGGTCTTGGTCGACGCCGTGTCGAGCGCCATCTCGTCGGCGCGCTCGACGGACCGCTTCAGCCGCACCGTGCCGGTCTCGGCGTCCTCGACGTCGACGACCTTGCGGAGCTTGGCGGTGGCTTCGTCGTTGCCGGTCTGCTCGGCCAGCTGGACCGCGCGCCCGAGCTTCTGGGTCGCGGTGGCGTCATCGCCCGCCGACTTCGCGGCCAGCCCCTCCTGGATCATCGCGGCCAGCTCGGTCTGACCGGTGTAGTGCGCCACCTGCTCGTCGATCGGCGCGGTGAGCGAGTGGTCGGCGGACCACTTGGCCTTGACCAGGCCCTGGGCGTGGACCTGCTCGTGGATGACGAGCTGGACGCGAGCGGCCAGCTGCTCCTGTCCGAGGGCCTTGGCCGCGAGCCGGACCGAGACGTGGTAGTCGCGGGACTCGTCCGCCCACGCGCCGGTGGGATACCCACCGGTCAGGTCGTTGATCGGTCGGCGCCTCGAGGTCAGCTCCTCGACCGTCGGCGAGACCTGGCGCACGAAGAGGATGTGGGCCCCTTGCGGCGTCCACACCCGCAGCTCGGCCTCGGCGACCCCGCGGGCCATCGAGGTGCGCATGATGTCGCGGAACTGATCACTCATCTGGTGCGGCTGCGGGATGATGTCGACGGTCCCGAGCAGGTTGGTCGCGATGCGGCGGATCTCCTCGACCTTCCAGCTCGTGCCCACCCCTCGGCAGTCGACCTGGTAGACGCCCATGGCACGGCCGATCGCCGCGTCGAGCACCTCCGGGGCCTCGTTGTTCTCCCCGTCGGTCAGGAGGATGGCGTGCCGCTGGATGACCTGCGGCACCGAGTAGAAGAGCTGCCCGGTCAGGTCCAGCCAGGTGCCGATCGCGGTGCCCCCGCCGCTGGTCAGCTGGGCGATCGCCCGCGACGCCTCGGCCCGCGTCTGCGGCGACATCCGGACCATGCCAGGGCCGGTCCGCACGTGCGGGTACGCGAGGAACGCCGCGCCGTTGCCGGACACCACCGCGAAGTACGTCCCGTCGACGATCTCGGCGAGGGCGGCCTGAGCCGCCTGCTTCGCCTGCTCCATCTCGAGGTCGCCCATGGATCCGGAGGTGTCGATGATGATGATCTCGCCGGCGTCCCCGGCGCCGGTCTGTCCCGCGACGCCGGCGCCCACACACGTGATCGTCACGATGGCGTTGACGTCGGTGCCCCCGTCGGGGAGGTACTCGTTCTGGTAGACGGTCGCGCTGAACTCGGCCATGTCACTCCTCGGGGTCGGCGGGGTCGGCGGTCTGCGATCCAGTCTCGCCCACCGGGCGGGCACCCATCCGCGCGATCGCGACGCTGATGTTGTCGTGGCCGCCGGCCTGCACCGCCCACTGGACGAGCGCGAGAGCGACCTGCTCGACGTCGTCGGGGTGGGCCCGACCGGCCGCGTGCACCTGATCGGCCATCTCGGCGGGCGTGGGGGCGTAGTTCCACAACCCGTCGGAGCACACCAGCGCCCAGCCGTCCTCGATGAGCGGCAGCCGCCCGATCGTCGGGACGACGTCCTCGGTGTCGCGACCCAGCCAGCGCGTGATGGCGTGCGCCTGGCTCGAGCGGTGCGCCTCCTCGGCGTCCATGCCGGCGGCGATGAGGGCCTCGGCCGCGGAGTCGTCCCGGGTGAGCTGGACCGCCGGACCCGTGTCGGGCACCCAGTACGCGCGGGAGTCGCCGATGTTGGCGTGCCAGAGGACCGGACCCTCCGGCTCGGCCTCCACGAGGACGCACGTGAACGTCGCCGACGCGGGGCTCTCGGTGTCGGATGCGGTATGCGCGACGATCGCCCCCTGCGCAGCGGCGGCCGCGTCCGTGAGGGCTTTGCGGACGGCGGCCTCGCGGGACTCCGGGGTGCCGAGGCCGTGGCCGGTCGGAACCCGCAGGACGTCGCGCGCCGCTCGTGCCCCGGCGAGTGAGGCGACGTCGGAGTCGACCGAGCTCGACACCCCGTCGAGGACGACGAGCACGCACCGTTCCCCGGGTGCCTCGCTCGCGACCGTGGCGATGGCGTCCTCGTTGCGGGTGCGCTTGGCCCCGCGGTCGCACACGCCGGCCACCCAGGACGCCGGGGTCTCGCGGAAGTGCTCTCGTTCGCTCGGCGCCTTGGTGCCGCACTGCTCGCAGTACAGGTCCTCGCCGACGGTTCCGCCACACTCGGCGCAGGGTCGGCGGGTGGCCGGCTCACCGGTGTCCGTGAGCAGATGTGTCGGTCGGCTGATCGGCGACGACTCGGACCCCTCGACCTTCAGTCCGGTCTGCGCCTGCTGCTCGGTGACCTCGCCGAGCTGGGTGCCGCAGGCCTCGCAGAAGTTCGCCCCGTCGGGCACCTCCTCCCCGCACCGCGGACAGGTCTGCAGGCTCGTTGCCATGGCGTCGCTCATGTCATGCTCCAGTTCCGCACCTGGTTGGCCCGCAGCACCCATTCGACCCGCTCCTCGCGGGTGGCGGCATCCCGGCCGAGAGCGCGGTAGGTGTCCTCGAGTCCGCTGCGCAGCGCACGCTCGTCGGCCGTCCAGGACCCGATCCGGACCGAGGGCTGCGGCCCCCTGGTCTCGACGATGGACAGGGCCCGCTCGAGGATGCGCGTGGTGAACAGTCCGCGCTCGGTCGTGTCCATCCGGGTCGAGGCGATGCTGTCGATCGACTGCGCGAGGACCGTCAGGTCCTCGCCCGAGCCGTCGAGGAGGATGGCCGCCCGCATCCGGCGGCTCTCGGGGTACCCGCGGGAGGTCGTCGGCACCTGGTCCAGGGCCTCCACAGCCCCGGTGGTGTCGCGCTTGGCTGCCCGCACGCGGGCCTTGCCGAAGGCGGCCACCGCGACATAGCTGGCGTCGGTCGAGGCGCACGTCGAGTACAGACCCTCGGCGACGTCCTGCAGTCCGCCACGCTCGCACGCGAGGGCGAGCGCGAGCTTGGGGGCCAGCTCTCCGGGGACCTGGCGGTACACCGCGTTGAAGGCCCGCTGCGCCGCGGGCCAGTCGCCGCGGACCAGTGCCGAGAGCCCTTGGACCCACAGCGCCCGCCACTCCCAGGGGTCCTCGCGAAGCATCTCGATCGCGATCGCGTCCGCCTGGTCGGGTGCACCGAGGCGCAGCTGAGCGTCGGCGCGGGCGAGGTGGATCTCCGGCGTGACCGAGGTCGCGTGCCGCAGCGCGAGCAGGCGCGAGGTCGGGTCCGGGTCGGTGATCGAGGTGACGAAACCGTACTGGGCGTCCGAGGTGTCCGGACGCAGCGTCGGCAGCGTCGACCACTCCAGCGCCCCGCCGGCATAGGCGGGAGAGGTGAACAGCACCGATGCGGCAGAGGTCAGCGCCGTGCCGGGCGTGCGCCGGGCGACGACCTCGCGCAGCACCCCGAGCAGCTGAACCCGCAGCTCGTCGGTCGAGGCGAACCGGTCGGCGGGGTCGGGTGCGCAGCACTTGGCGATGAGCCAGTACAGGCTGTCGTACTCCTGGAACAGCGGCGTCGTCGCGACGGGCGGGAGGCTGTGCACGTAGGTGCCCTGGTACCCGCGGAACTCCATGCACAGCACGAGCAGGGTCCGCCCGATGGTGTAGATGTCCGACGCGACGGACGGCCCGACCTCGCCGACCTCGGGGGCCTGGTAGCCGACCGTCCCGTAGATCGCCGAGTGCTCGTCGTCGATCCGGCGCACCCCGCCGAGGTCGATGAGCTTGACGGCGTCACCGACCTGGATGAGGTTGTCCGGCTTGAAGTCGCAGTACACGAGGCCGAGGTCGTGGAGGTACTGGAACGCCGGAAGCACCTCGTAGACGTAGGCGAGTGCCTGGTCCACCGGCAGCGGGTCGTACTCGCCGCGGTTGGCGGCCATCCGCTCCTTGAGGATCTCCTTGAGCGACTTGCCGCCGACGTACTCCATGACGATGTACCCCGCGCCGTCATGGGTCACGAAGTTGTAGATCTCGACGATCAGCGGGTGCTCGACCTGCGCGAGGAACTGCTGCTCGGCGATCGCGGCCGCGAGCGCGTCCGCGTCACCCGCGTTGAGCAGACCCTTGAGGACGACCCAGCGGTCGGAGACGTTGCGGTCGCGCGCGAGGTAGATCCACCCGAGTCCGCCGTGCGCGAGCGGGCCGGCCACCGCATACTGACCGGCGACGAGGTCGCCCGCCTTGAGCTTGGGGGTGAAGGAGTAGGGCGCGCGGCACTTCGGGCAGAAGCCCTCGGTGCGGCCGGGGCGGTCGCCCACCGCCCGGCCGACCTCGGCGCCGCAGTTGCTGCAGACACGGCGGTGCTCGGGGACGGCGGCATCGGCCCGCACGGCGGAGGCGGCGTCGACCGGCGGGGCGGCCGGGACGTTCGTCAGGCCGGCTCCGAGACGGGCGGCCCGCATCCGCTCGCTGCCGCTGCGGACCCGCTTGGTGACGCCGGAGTCCTTCGCGCGCGCCGAGCCGATCGCGGCGGACCCGATGCCCGCCGCCGTCGCGACCGAGACCTCGCCGGACATCGGGCTGGGCTCGTGCGGCGTGGCCGCCGAGGTCTCGAGCGGCTCGGACCCGGCCGGCGCACCGCAGACGGTGCAGTAGCCGTCGGCGATGCGTCCGGTGCACCCGGGCTGCGTGCACGCGGCACCGGCCACCGCCATGGCGGTCTGGACCTCGGCGGGCGCCTCGGTGGCGACCGTCCCCTGCTCGGCTGCCGGCTCGGGCTCGGCGGCCTCGCCCGGCATGCCGCAGACCATGCAGTAGCCGTCGACGATCTCCCCGGAGCAGCCGGGCTGCCGGCACTGTGTCATGCCGTCTCCCTCCCTCGGGTCCGCGGGATCGGTGCGGTATCGGTCCAGGACTGGTACGTGGTCACGAGCTGGCGCGCCAGCGGCATCGGGCAGGGTTCGCGGCCGAGGACGGACCGGGCCTGCTGCTCGGCGAGGCGGACGTCCTCCTGGTCGGCGACCCCGATCGCGCGCGCCTTGACGACGAGCGCCTCGAGCAGGGCGAGCAGGTCGTCGTGCTCGTCGAGAGCCTCGGCGTACTCCTTCTCGGCGAAGCCGATCGCGCGCGAGACACGCTCCAGGCGGTCGATGTATGCGGTGATCGCCGCAGGCGTCGACGGCACCGGACCGAGGGCGGCGACGTCGGGAACCGCATACCGCGGCGCGGGCTGGACGGTCCGGACGGTGCGCTCGACGAGCTCGGTGAGGTCGGACTGGCGCTGCTCCAGCCGGGCCCGCATCCGCCGGGCGGTGGCGAGCGCATCCCTGGCCTCGCGACGCTGGGCGTTGCCGACGATGAGGTCGCGCTCCATGCGCGCCAGCTCGTGCTCGAGCGGACCGATCAGACCTCCGACGTCGGCCCCTCGCTGGACCCGGGCGCCCACGTCGGCGACCCTGGTGGCCAGGGCCTTCCACTTGTCGGCGACCCGTTCGCGGGCACCCGCGGGCTCGAGGAGGATCTGGTCGCGCAGCCGCTCGATCGCCGCGCGCGCCGACTTGACCCGCGCGATCTGCGCGTCCGCCGCGGGGTCGAGCGCGAGCTTGACCCGCACCTGGCTCGCGAGGGCGTCCGAGAGCCGGCAGGCCTCCGGGAGGGAGACGGTCAGCCCTCCCGCCGCCGCGGTGTCGAGCCGACCCCAGAGCAGTGAGGACAGCTGTTCGCGCTCCGTGACGCCGACGCGTCCGCCGTCCCAGACCTCGAGGAGACGGCGGTTGCGCTCGGAGACCGCCTGCCACAGCGCCATGGACAAGGTCATGTCGCTCGTCAGCTCGGTCCGTCGTTCCGAGCCCAGGGCGGCGGCGTCGAGCTCGTCCAGCTCGCTGCGGCGGGCCCGGAGCCACTCGTCGAGCAGTTGCAGGTACGCCTGCATCTCCTGTGGCTCGACGGGCTCGCCGAGCCGACCGGGGGCATGGGGCGCCCGGACCGAGCTGATCGCCGGGGACATCTCAGCCCCGCCCGTAGACCGGAGTGGGCTGTCCTGTGCCCTCGCCGAGGGTCGGCGCGAGCCAGCGTTCGTAGGCGGCCTGCCAACGTCCGTCGTCGCGCATCTGCTCGAGGACGCCGTTGATGAAGGCGACCAGATCCGTGTCGTCGGCATTGACCCCGATGCCGTACGGCTCCTCGGTGAAGGCATCGCCGGAGAGGACCACCGCATACGGGTCCTGCGCGGCCAGACCGGCGAGGACGGTGTCGTCACCGGTGATCGCGTCGACCTCGCCGCGCTGGAACAGGACGAGGCACCCGGTGTGGTTCGAGGATCCGACGGGCACCGCGTCGGGTGCGAGGCGCATGAGGTTCTCCATGCTCGAGGTCGCGTTCGGCGCGCACACCCGCCGATCGGCGAGGCTGTCCAGGCCGGTGATGTCCGAGCCCTGCCGGACGAGGAGCTTCTGTCCCGAGCGGTAGTACTCGGCGGAGAACGCGATCTCCTCCCAGCGCGAGCAGGTCATCGTCATGTTGCGCACGACGATGTCGACGTCGCCGCTCTCTAGCACGGGGATCCGGTCGGCGGCGGTGATGACGGTGAGCTGGATTCGTTCGGGGTCGCCGAAGATCGCCTCGGCCACGGCGCGGGCCATGTCGATGTCGAATCCCTCGATGTCCCCGGTCTGGGGGTTGCGGGAGCCGAGCAGGAAGGTGTCGGCCGAGACGCCGACGATGAGACGGCCCCGATCCTGGATCTCGGCCATCGTCGTGCCGTCGGGCATCGACCCGGGATCCGGGAGGGGGCTGAGCGGGTCATAGGACTGGGTGGCGTTGTCGCACGTCGGCGGGGCGGGCGCCGACGGGGCCGACGTGGCCGCGGTGGTCGGCTCGGCGGTCGGGACCGGGGTCGGCGCATAGCCGCAGGCGGTGGCGAGCAGCAGCGACGTCGCCGCGACGACGGTGGCCAGGGCGCGTGCGGGCCTCATCCGAACTCCTGCCTCATCCGAACTCCTGCCTCATCCGAACTCCCTGCGTCGCGCGATCATGCCCCAGGCGATCGCGGCGATCGCCAGGCCCGCCGCGAGAACCGTGCCGAGCGCCGCCACGACCACCCGCCAGCCACCCGCGGTCAGGCCCTCGGCCACCCGCTCGCTCGCCTCGGCCACGACGACCTCGGCCCGCTCGTCGAAGGCGTTGAACAGGTCGGACGCGGATCCCTCTTCGGTGGACACCGCCTGTTGGACGGCTCCCTCCCAGTCGCCACCCTCGTCCGCCTCCACGATCGAGGCGTGCGCCACCGCGTAGGCCGCCCAGGCGTCGGTGAGCTCGGTGTCGTCGGCGACCAGATCCCGGACCCGGCCGTCGGCCCCGGCCCAGGCCTCCTCGAAGGCAGCGCCGGAACCGCGTGAGATCAGCCGCAGGCTCTCGTTCGACTTGGCGTCGTTGGCCGCCGTCTTCGCCGCGGAGGTCTGGACGGCGGTCGCGAAGTCGCCCTGCTGGAGCCGCTCGGAGTCCGTGCGAACGGACCAGGTGACCGCGGTCGCCGCGATCGTCAACAGGGCGACGACGGCGGCGGCACCGACGAGACCGACGTTGAACCGGCGGTGGAAGACGTGCGCCAGGCGCTGGTTGAACCAGCCGAGGAAGAGCAGCACGATCACACCCGGCAACGCGACGACGATGGGCTGATGGGCACTGAACGCGCTCGTCGCGCGCTCCTCGTTCGCCGTGATCAGGGCGTCGAGGACCGGCAGGGTCTCCGCCCGCAGCTGCGCGCTGGCCTCGCGCAGGTACTGCGCCCCGACCGGCAGGCCCTGCCGGTTGTTGGCACGGGCCTGCTGCATCTGCTCGGCGTAGCGCAGCACCTGGGTGTTCAGGACGGCCAGGGCCTCCCGGTCGGCGGGCTGCGCATCGGCGGCGGCGATGATCAGGCCGTTGACCTCCTCGAGTGCGGCGTCGTACGCGGCCCGCTGCTCGGCGGGCTCCAGCCCTCCGACGAGGAAGGCGTTCGTCGCGATCGCGTCGGCCCGGAACAGGTTCGACTCGATCGCGTTGATGCGGGTCAGCTGGGCCGTGTTCGCGGCACCGGCCCGGCCCGCCTGGAAGCTTCCGGCGAGGAGCGCCACGGTGACCAGCGCCCAGACGGTCACCAGGACGATGAGCCCCGCCTGCCACCGCGCGAGGGCGGTGGGCACGTCGGACCCGCCCCGCAGCGACGGCAGCGAGGGGGTCGCGCTCGCGCCGACGGCGCCGGAGGTCGGTGCGACCGATGTCCCTGTCGGGGCCGGGCGGGTGGGCGGCGGAGGTGGAGCCGGTGCAGCCTGCACCCCGGTCCCGCCGGAGCTAGCCATCACCGCCCTCCTCATCTGCGTCCTTCTCCTCTGCGTCCCTCCGGGACACGTCGTCCTGAGTCTCCATCGTGCCCGATGCCGTCCACTCGACGGCATCGGTGGGACCCCCGGTCTCACCCTGAGGCGAAGTCAGCTCGATCGGGAAGTCGTCGACGACGAGCGTGCGCAGCTGCTCGATGGTCGGCTCGTCCACGTCGCGCAGCCGCCAGGCGTGCCGGCCGATGGCCGCCTCGAGCTGGTTGCGGACGAAGCGGGCGTTGCCGAACTGCGGTCCCTTCGGCGTCCCCTCGACGATCGTGGTGAGCCGCTCCTCGACGTCCGCGTCCGCGTCGTAGTCGGCACCCGCCACCATGAGCCGGAAGATCGCCACGAGCTCGTCCTCGGTGTAGTCGGGAAACTCGATGTGGGTGCGGAAGCGGCTCGCGAGGCCGGGGTTCTCGGAGATGAAGAGCTCCATGGGCACCGGATAGCCGGCGACGATGACGACGAGGTCGTCGCGGTTGTCCTCCATCTCCTTGACGAGGGTGTCGATCGCCTCGCGGCCGTACTGGTCGCCGCCGAGCGAGTAGGCCTCGTCGATGAACAGGACCCCGCCCTTGGCGCTCGCGCAGACCTCGGCCGTCTTCATCGCGGTCTGCCCGAGATAGCCGGCCACGAGCTCGCTGCGGTCGACCTCGACGAGCTGGCCCTTCGAGAGCAGCCCGACGGCGCGGTAGATGCCGCCCACGAGGCGCGCGACCGTCGTCTTGCCCGTCCCCGGGTTGCCGGTGAAGACGAGGTGCCGCGTGATGGTCGGGGACCGCAGCCCGGCCTCGACCCGCTTGCGCTCGACCTGGAGCACGGCGGTCTGCCGGTGGATCTCGGCCTTGACCTCGGTCAGACCGACGAGCTCGTCCAGCTCGGCGAGAAGCTCTTCGACGGTCTTGACCGGCTCGGTGTCGTCGGCCGTCGCGGTGGCCGCCTCGGCCTCGGTCTCGGTCTCGGTCCGGGTCTCGGAATCGGTCGCCGCCGCCGGATCGACCTGGTCCCCGGGGCGTGCGCCGTCCGCGGCGTTGGTAGGCAGCGGCGGCGCCGACCGGGTGCCGGTCGTGAGGTCGAACGCTCCCGGTGCGTGCGAGTCGCCGTCGCCGACGTCGAAGGCCGACCCGCTCGGCAGCCGGACGGCGGGGTCGTCGCGCAGGCCGCGGATCCGGCTCGAGACGTCCTTGAGCTCGTTCATCACCGAGGTCAGCAGCCGCTCCGCGGATGGCAGGTCGGGTGCGGAGCCGGGCGCGGGCACGCTCGGCGGCGTCGACGGCACCGGCCCGGCCGCCTGGCCCAGCTGGGCGGCGGCGGCGGTCGTCGCGTTCCCGAGCACCCGGGCGTTCTCGGCACCGAGACCGACGGCGGCCATCGCAACGTCGGCCAGGGCCCGCGCATACTCGGGCGCATACCGGCTGCGGGTCAACGTCAGCTGCGCCATCGTCGGGGTCGGTGCGCCACGGTAGCGTCGCCCCCGGGACGCCGCCGACATGAAGTCCTCTGCGGTCCGGCCGCCGCCCGTCTCGCGGACCCAGTCCACGTATGCGCCGGTCGCCGGCTCGGCGACCGTCGCCGCGAGCGACTCGGCCTCGGCACGCGCGACGTCCTGGGACACGCCTGCGGAGGCCGCGACCTCGAGGAGTGCCGCGAGGGCAGCGCTCAGCGTGGTCGGTCTGGTGTGGTCGGTCGACATATTCGTCCCTCGGTGCGGCGGTCTACAGGTCCAGGGTGTTCGTCGACGTGTTCGTCGGCCGGGACGGCGGTGTGGTTCCCGACTCCCCCACATCCATCGTGCTCTGCGCCCCGTGGCCGAACTTCGCCTCGAGGAAGCGACCGTGCGCGATGAGGGCCTGCGCGTCGGCGCGGTTGGCGGCGTCGAAGATCTTGTCCATCGTCGCCGCGAGCAGGTCGAGCTGTTCGACGAGGATCATCAGCGCCGTCTTGTAGCCCTCGATGGGGCGGGTGTCGGCCCACTGCCGCGGCAGTCGCAGGTAGGCGTCGAGCGCCTCGGGCAGGTAGTCGGTGGCCGTCGTCATGACCGAGTAGCCGTCGTAGCTGCCGAGACCGATGTCACGCAGCCGGGGCAAGGTCTGCTCGATCGTCGTGCTGATCCGCTGGACCCGGGCCCGGACGATGGGCGGGGCGTTCCGCTTGGACAACGAGTCGGCGACCTCGACCAGCGCCGCCCGGACGTCGTCCTCGGTCGGCGGGGCAGGGATGTCGGGACGCTCCGGCTCCTGCCGTCGTCCGCTCAGCCAGTCGAGGATCCCCACCTGTCCAACCGCTCCGCCCCGAGCCCTAGCGACCCGTGTCGCCGAGGTCGAGGGAGCCGCTGGCCTGGCGCTCGTCGTGCTTGCGCACCCGGTCGAGGTACTCCTTCGACTTCTCGACCTCGGTCTCGAGTGTGCCGATGGTCGCGGCCATGGTGTCGAGCGCCTTGAGCTTGAAGGTGTCGATCGAGTCCATCGTCGCGTAGATGTTCGCGAAGGCCGCCTGGAGCTGCTCCATCCCGATCGTCGACGAGGCGGCCTGCTCCTGGATCGCCGCCGAGTTGTCGCGGAGCATCTCGGAGGTGCGCTGGATCATGCCCGACGTCGTCGTGTTCAGTGCGGTGATCTGGTCGAGCACGAGCTTCTGGTTGCCGAGCGCCTGGGCGACGATGACGGCCGTCCGCAGCGCCGCGACGGTGGTGGTCGAGGCCCGGTCGACACCCTTGATGAGCTCGATGTTGTTCTTGATGATGATGTCGATCGCGAGGTAGCTCTGGATCGAGACGGCGAGCTGGGTGAGCAGGTCCTGATGCTTCTGCCGGACGTAGAACAGGACGTCCTGGCGCAGCGCGTCGGCCTCGGCCGGGTCGTTCAGCTCGATCTCGGCGATCCGCGCGGCGAGCCGGGAGTCGAGCCGCTCGGCGATGTAGATGTACTGGTTGAGCCGGCCCATGACGTTCCAGAGGTTCGTCTTCTCGAGGTTGAGCGCGACGTTGTCCTTGGTCAGCTCGTCCTGGCCGTTGCGCAGCGCGTGCAGGATGCCGTTGAGGTGCGACTGGCTCGACTGGTACTTGCGGAAGTAGTCGGTCATCCGGTCCCGCCCCGGGAGCCAGCTCGTCCAGCGGCTCGCCTTGCCACCCCCGCTCGGGTCGAGCTCCTCGACCGTGCGGCGCAGGTCGATGAGCGTCTTGCCGACCGTCGAGCCCTCCGAGAGACCGCCTTCCTGGAGCGCCCGAACCGGCCGCTCGAGCATCCGGTTGCTCGTCTCGGCGGCGCGCCGGATGTCGGCGTCGCCCATGGTCCGCACGTTCTCGGCCTGCCGTGCGAACTCGGGGCTCTTGGCCTCGGCGTTCGACAGGGCGGTCATGAACTCGTCGACCTTCGCGTCGAGCGCCGGCACCGCCTCCGGGGCGACCTGCGGCGCCATCTTCGGCGCCTGGGTGTCCCCGATCTGCGGCGGCGCCTCCGGGGCGGTGAGGACGAGCGCGTCCGGGGGCGTCAGGGGCTGGGCGGCCGCGGCGCCGCCGGGTCCGGGTGGCACAGTCATACCCGTCAGCCTAATCGCCTGGCTCGGCCTGCGGATCCTCCTTACGCATACGCTGGGGATCGTGCTTCCCGAGGCCGCCCATCCCATCCGACGCATGGCGGACGGGACCGTCAAGCAGACCAACCCTTTCTCGGGCACGACGGTCTGGACGATCCCGGGCCGGGCGAACCGCCCGATCACCCCGACCGGCCCCGAACCGCAGCCGATCGACCCCGAGGCGAGCGGCGCATACTGCCCCTTCTGTGAGAAGCGCTATCTGGAGACGCCCCCGGAACGGATGCGGTCGGTGGCCGGCGTGTGGCGGTATGCGCTCCCCGCCCCCGAGGTGGTCGCCGGCCCCGCGGACGTGCGGGTGATCCCGAACCTGTTCCAGATCCTCGCCTATTCGTACTGGCACGAGAACTACGGCTACGAGGTCCCGCCGCCCGGGCTGCGGCACGCCGAGGCCTATCTCGCCGACCCGCTCGGCCGCGACCACGTGTGCGCCATCGCGCGCACGCACGCGCTCGCCGGCGGGCTCACGGAGGAGGAGTGGGACGCGCTCGGCTCGAACGAGCAGGCCGACCGCGGTCGCTCGTTCTTCGGCAGCTGCCACGACCTCGTGATCCCCCGTCGCCACTTCGCCGACGGCGCGATGCTGACGACCGACCTCGCCGGCTCGGGCGCCCTGACGCCCGACGAGCACGCCGAGTACACCCGGGTGACCCTCGACGCCGCCGCCGCGCTGTACACCGGCAACGTGTACGCCGCCCACGTCGCGATCTTCCAGAACTGGCTGCGGCCGGCCGGCGCGTCCTTCGACCATCTCCACAAGCAGCTCGTCGCGATCGACGAGATCGGCGTGAGCATGCGCGAGGAGATCCGGCGGGTGCGGCGGAACCCGTGGCTGTACAACGACTTCGGCGTGGCCTACCCGAGGGCCGAGGGGCTCGTCGTCGCCGAGAACGAGCACGCCATCGCGATCGCCGGCTACGGCCACCGCTACCCCAGCCTCGAGGTCTACTCCCGCTCCGCCGCGCCGTCGCCGTGGCAGATGAGCCCCGCCGAGGTGCGCGGCTGGTCCGACCTGCTGCACGCCTGCCACGTCGTCTCCGGCGCGGAGGTTCCGTGCAACGAGGAGTGGCACTACCGGCCTCCCGGCGTCGAGGTGTCGATGCCGCTGCGGGTCGTCGTCAAGTGGCGGATCTCGACGCTCGCCGGGTTCGAGGGGGGCACGAAGATCCACGTCAACACCATCGACCCGTGGACCATGCGCGAGCGCGCCGTCGCCGCCCTGCGCGAGGCCCGGGCGGCGGGGCGCGTCGCCGACATGGCGCTCGGCGACGACTGCCCCGCCGAGCCGCTGCGCTACGTGATCTGAGCCCGCGGGTCAGGCAGGACGCCCGGCCTTTTCTTCCGCGGGAAGGAAACCCTCGCTCCGGGAAGGATGGTTCCCTTCCCAATGCCACGGTTTCGTTCCGGGAGTCGACAACGAACCGGTTCTCCACACGTGAACCGCGTGTCGGCCGCGTCGTCCACATCCCACCATATGGCCGTTGCGGAGGCTCTCCTCCCTTCAGCACCCTGTCCGCATGGACACCCTCGATCCGGCCCTCGTCGGCATCGCTCGTAGCCAGCACGGGATGCTGACGACGGCCCAGCTCCGCACAGCCGGGATGAGCACCGCCGCCATCGGCACGTCGGTGACCGATGGCACCCTGCTTCATCCCGGTCGTGGTCTGTACGCCGTACGCGCGTTATCGAGCGACGAGCCGCTAGGGTGGCATCGGCAGCTGGTCGCGGGGGCCTTCCTCCTCTACCCGGACGCGATCCTCACGGGAGTCAGCGCCCTGCTGGCCAACGGTCTCCCGGTCTGGGGCGCGCCCATCAGGAAGCCGCACCTCCTCAGGCCACGGGATCGCACGGGAGGGATGAGCGCCTTCCGGATCGGCCGGGCCATTACGGGTCAACAGGAGACTGATTCGCCGTGGGGACCATGCACGCCGCTGGCGGATTCACTCGCCCGCCATGCCATGATCACGGGCATCGTGCCAGGAGTCGTGACTGCGGACGCAGCCTTGAACGCGAAGCTCCTGACGCGCCAGGAGCTCGCCTCCGTGGTCGAGCGCGTCAGCCAGTGGCCGCACTCCAACCGCGCCTCCGCCATGCTCTCGTTCTGCGATGGCCGCCGAGAGTCGGTCGGGGAGTCTCGCACTGGAGTCACGCTCGCGTTCGCGGGAATCGAGTTGGTGCCCCAGGTGGTGATCACCGACGAGCACGGGAAATTCATCGCCAGGGTCGACTTCCTCGTCAAGGGCACACGAGTGATCGTCGAATTCGACGGCAAGGTCAAGTACGGGGGCGACGACGGCACCGCACTGTTCGAAGAGAAGAAGCGAGAGGACCGACTACGCAGCCTGGGCTACATCGTGGTTCGCATCGTCTGGGCTGACCTCGAGACGCCGGGCGCCGTCGTCGCCAAGGTCCGCCGGGCGTTGGCCCTGGCGGCGTGAGACCGTGAGCGGCTGAGCCCCCGGCCGACGCCGATAAGCCTTGGGAAACGACCTCCACCTTCGGGAAGCAAGACTTGTTTCCCACCGATGACCTTTCCTTCCCACGGAAGAAGAGGCGACGAGCGCACCCCGCAGCCCGACTCAGGCGAGGCCGAGGTAGCCGGCTTCCTCCCACAGCTCCTCGCGGACGCTGGGGTGGGCGGCGTTCTCGATGATGGCGGCGGCCTGGTCCTTCTCGGGACGGCCGGCGACCTCGGCGATGCCCTGCTCGGTGACGATCGCGCTCATCTGGAACGACGTGACCGGCTCGTCGATGAGCGGCACGACCGTCGAGACGTTGGCTTTGGGGTGCCAGGAGCGCAACGCCATGATGGCCTGGCCGCCGACCGCGTGCAGCGCGCCGACGATGAAGTCGGTCTGTCCGCCGAAGCCGGAGTGGATCCGCGCGCGGCGGCGGGAGGCGTTCGCCTGGGCGAACAGGTCGACCTGCAGCGCCGTGTTGATCGACGTCATGCCGGGCTGCTTGGCGATGTTGGACGGGGCGTTGATGGTCTCGGTGCGCAGCATGAGCACCTGCTCGTTGCGGTGCACCCACTCCATGAGCTCCTGCGAGCCCATCATGAACGACGCGGTGACATAGCGGTCCGGGTCGAGCGCGCCGGCATCCTGCAGGTCGAGGACTCCGTCACTGAACATCTCGGTCCACAGCCCGAGGTTGCGGCGCGCGGTCAGCCCGGCGAGCGTCGCGTCGGGGACCTCGCCGATCCCCATCTGCAGCGTCGACCCCGAGCCGACTCGACTGGCACAGAGGTCACCGATCACCGCCGCCGACTCGCCGCGCTCGCCACCCGGCTTCGGCGGGCGGGGGTGCGCGATGACGTCGTCGGCCTCGATCCAGCCGTCGAAGAGGTCGAGGTCGTACTCCGCGTCGCCGAACGTATACGGCATCCGTTCGTTGACCTGGGCGAAGACGAGCCCGCCGCGGCGGCGGACCGCCTCGATCGCCGCCGGCATGACGTTGACCTCGATGCCGAGCGACACCTTGCCGTCGACCGGGGCCGAGGTGTGCACCAGCACGATGTCCGGGTGGAGGGTCCGCGAGAACAGCGTCGGCACCAGGGAGAGTCGGGCCGGCACGTACTGCAGCGAGGAGCTGCTGCGCATCCCCGCGCCGACGAACGACGTCTCGTGGATGACGCCCTCGCGGTCGGGGATCCCCTTGGGCGCATTGAGGACGTTGAGGCGGTACTCGGTCAGGGCCGAGTCGACGATGCGCAACAGGGCGTGCGGCACCGCGACGTTGCCGCTGCACACCACCCTCGGGGTCTTGATCGTCGCGCAGTGCTCACGGACGGTGGTGGTGACGGACTCGGCGGACATCGGCGCGTTCACCCGCCCATTGTCCCAACGGCGGACCCCGTGCGCAGCGCAGGGTCCCCTCATCCACGGGCATACTCGGATCTATGCACGTCGCCGTGATCGGAGCCGGGTCCTGGGGGTCGGCCCTCGCGAGCCTGTTGCGCTCGAAGGACCACGACGTCGTGCTCTGGGACATCGACGAGCTCACCGTCTCCGGCATCGCCGCGACCGGCGACAACGAGCGCTACCTCCCGGGCATCTCCCTGTCCCCCGGGCTGCGCGCGACGACGGACCTTGCGGCGGCGGTCGTGGGTGCCGACCTCATCGTGCTCGCGGTGCCCTCGCAGGTCACGCGTGAGGTCGCCGAGCGCATCCGGCCCCTGCTGCCGACCGCGGCCGAGGACTGCGTGCTCTGCTCGGTGACCAAGGGTATCGAGGTCGAGACGCTGATGACGATGCACCAGGTGCTCGAAAGCGTGTTCCCCCCCGAGGTGCACCCACGGCTGACCTACCTGTCCGGGCCGTCGTTCGCGGTCGAGGTGGCCGCCGGGTTGCCGACGGCGGTCACCGTCGCCGCCCGCGATCTGGTGTATGCGCGGCGCACCCAGATCGCCTTCGCCACCAAGTTCTTCCGCCCGTATGTGACGGAGGACGTCATCGGCGTCGAGATCGGCGGCTGCGCGAAGAACGTCATCGCGATCGCCGTGGGGCTCGCGAACGGGCTGGGCTTCGAGCGCAACGCCGACGCCGCGCTGATCACCAGGGGGCTGTCCGAGATCACCCGGCTCGCCATGGCCCTGGGCGCCGACCCGCTGACCCTCGGCGGGCTCGCCGGCGTCGGCGACCTCGTGCTCACCTGCACCTCGGAGAAATCGCGCAACTACCGGGTCGGCTACGGCCTGGGCCAGGGCGAGGACCTCGAGACCGTCCAGCAACGGCTCGGGCAGGTCGCCGAGGGTGTCGTCAACGCCAAGGCGGTCCACCTGCTCGCGGTCAGCCTCGGCGTCGAGATGCCCCTGTGCAACGCGGTCTACCGGCTGCTCTACGAGGGGCTGACGCCGCAGCAGGCGGTCGACGAGCTCGCCGCCCGCGATCTCAAGCACGAGCTGCCCGGGCGGCCCCTCCCGGATGGTGGTGACGACGCCTGACGAGTAGCGTCCACCCATGGAGACGACGCCGATGTCGAGCCGCCCGGCGATGCCGGAGGGCTACGGAGTGCCCGAGACCACGGCGGGCCTGCTGACGTGGGACCAGGTGGAGCCGCGGCTGCGCGACTCGCTCCACTACTGGATCAGCAGCGTGCGACCCGACGGACGACCGCACTCGGTGCCGCGATGGGGCGTCTGGGTGGACGGCCGGTTCTGGTACGACGGTGCGCCCACGACCCGCCACACCCGCAACGTCGAGCACAACCCCGCGGTGACCCTCACGCTGGAGAGCGGCTCCCAGGTCGTCATCGTCGAGGGCGAGTCGCGCGCGTCCCGCGCCGAGCCGGACGACCTCGGCCGCCGGCTGGCGGAGGCGTTCGGCAAGTACGCCGACGCCGGCTACGCCCCCACCGCCGACTCCTGGGCGGGTGCCGACGGCGGGGGGCTGCGGGTCATCGCTCCGCACCGGGTGCTGGCCTGGTTCGCGTTCCCAGCCGACGTCACGCGGTTCACCTGGCCGGACCGAGCCTGAGCGGTGCGGCTCTCACTCGTGTCCGCGTTCGGCCATTCGCGGTGCCGCGTTACCCGAGGTCACGGGCTGCGGCCGCGGCCCGCTCGAGCCACCGCGGCCGATCGCCGTAGTCCAGCGGACGCACCCGCTCGCCCCGGGCGCACGCCTCGACGAGGGCGCCCAGACGCCGATCCTGGGTGGCCTCCTGGCGGGCCGAGGTCACCCAGTCCGCCGCGTTCTTCCGGTATGCGCTGCTCGCCTCCGCCCAGAACGCCGCCGCGGCGGGAACGGCCTGGATCCGCGCGAGCTGGTCATCGCTCAGCGTGCCGGAACCGGTCGGGGCCGGGCGCCGGCGAGCGTACGCCTCGAGACCCGCGGGGCGCATCCGGCCCTCGGCGATGAGCCGCTCGACGTGGGCGATGTTGACCTCGCTCCAGCCGCTCCCCCGTCGGCGCGGCGTCCAGCGCTGACGGCGGCTATCGTCGTCGATGCGCTGGCTGACACTGTCGATCCATCCGAAACAGAGCGCCTCGGGCACGGCCTCCTCCCAGGTCAGCCCGCGGTCGGTGACGTGCTTCTTCCGCAGCCCCATCCACAGCTCGGTCGCGGTGTCGTGGTTCGCCTCGAGCCAGGCGCGGAACTCCGCCGCGTCGGCGAAGAAGACCGCCGGACGGTCGGGAGTGCCGCCGGGAGTGCCGGTCACGTCACTGCGGCGGTCGAGGACTCGCGTTCAGCTCGTCCCGCCACCGCAGCCATGGCTCGACGAGTGAGAGGTCGTAGTCCGGTCCGCCCAGACCGACGGTGAACAGTCGGGCGCCGAGGTCGTACAGCGGCCGCCCCTCGACCTCCGGCGACTCCGGACGGCGACCCTCCCGGCCCCGCCCGCCGACTCCGACGGAGAGCTCGATCTCGGCGATGTCCCGCCCGACCGTCTCGCAGTGCCCGCGGAGAACGCCGATCTTGTGCTGCAGCTCCTCGCCCTGCGAGAAGGTGTGCCAGATGTGGGCGTGCTCGGCGACCATCCGCAGCGTCTTGCGCTCACCTCCACCGCCGATGAGCACCGGGATCTCGCGGGTGGGCGGGGGGTTGAGCCGACCGAAACGCTCCTTCATCCGCGGCAGTGCCTCGCGCAGGTCGTCCAAGCGCGAACCCGCGGTGCCGAACTCGTAGCCGTACTCGTCGAAGTCGCGCTCGAACCAGCCCGACCCGACGCCGAGGATGAGTCGGCCGTCGCTGATGTTGTCGACGGTGCGCGCCATGTCGGCGAGCAGGTCGGGGTTGCGATATGCGTTGCACGTGACGAGCGCGCCGATCTCGATGCGGCTGGTCTGCTCGGCCCAGGCGCCGAGCATCGTCCAGCACTCGTAGTGCTTGCCGTCCGGCTCGCCGTACAGCGGGAAGAAGTGGTCCCAGTTGAAGGCGACATCGACGCCCATGTCCTCGACCTCGCCCAGGCGCTGGCGGATGACCCGGTAGTCGGCGTGCTGCGGCTGCAGCTGGACTCCGATGCGGACCGGTCTGTTCATGCCTGACTGTTCACTACCTGACTCCATGATCCGACCCTAGACCCGCGTGCGGCGCACGTCCCTTCGGACCGGAGCACCGCATACCGGAAGAGCGACGTGCCAGACTGCGATCCGTGAGCTTCCACTCGATCTACGACCAGGGGTTCGCGCGGGTCGCGGCCTGCACGGTGCCGTCGGCGCTCGCCGATCCGGCGACGAACGCAGAGCGGATCCTCGAGCAGGCCAGGCTCTGCCACGAGAACGGTGTCGCCGTCGCACTCTTCCCCGAGCTCTCGCTCTCCGGCTACGCGATCGACGATCTGCTCATGCAGGACGTCCTCCTGGACGCCGTCGACGCCGCCGTCGTGACGATCGCCGAGGCCAGCGCCGACCTGCTGCCGGTCATCGTCGTCGGTGCGCCGCTGCGGCACGAGAACCGCCTCTACAACTGCGCGGTGGCGATCCAGGGCGGCTCGGTGGTCGCCGTCGCGCCGAAGTCGTACCTGCCGAACTACCGCGAGTTCTACGAGAAGCGCTGGTTCGCCGCCGGCGACGACACCGGGGGACAGTACCTCCACCGGCCGCACTGGCCGGGCGCGGACGCCGACGGGGACGTCTGCTTCGGGCCGGATGTGCTGCTCGAGGTTCTCGACGTCCCCGGCCTGACGATCCACGTCGAGGTGTGCGAGGACATGTGGGTCCCGGTTCCGCCGAGCCACCGGGCCGCGCTCGCGGGTGCGACCGTGCTGCTCAACCTCTCGGCCTCACCGATCACGATCGGACGCGCCCAGGACCGGCACATCCTGGCCCGATCGGCGAGCGCACGGTGCAACGCGGCCTACCTGTACGCGGCGGCCATGTCCGGGGAGTCGACGACCGACCTGTCGTGGGACGGCATGACCATGGTCTACGAGATGGGGGACCTGCTCGGGCAGAGCGAGCGGTTCCCGGAGACCGCGCAGAGGACCGTCGTCGACGTCGACCTCGACCGGCTGCGCCAGGAGCGGATCCGCCAGGGGTCCTTCGACGACAACCGGCGCACGGCGGAGAAGGACACCACCGCATACCGGGTCCTCGAGCTGACCCTCGACCCGCCGAGGGAGGATCTCGGGCTGCGCCGGCACGTCGACCGGTTCCCGTTCGTGCCGGACGACCCGGAGCGGCTGGCCCAGGACTGCTACGAGGGCTACAACATCCAGGTGCACGGCCTCGAGCAGCGGCTGCGCGCGATCGGCGGATCCCCCGCCGGCGAGGCGGTCGACCCCGAGCGCACCCCGCGGATCGTCATCGGGGTCTCCGGCGGGCTCGACAGCACCCACGCGCTCATCGTCGCGGCCAAGGCGTGCGACCGGCTCGGCCTGCCGCGCACGCACATTCTCGCGTTCACGATGCCCGGGTTCGCGACGAGCGACCACACGAAGTCCAACGCGCAACTGCTGTCCGAGGCGCTCGGGTGCACGTTCGAGGAGATCCCCATCCAGCCGCTCGCGACGCAGATGCTGCGTGAGCTCGGGCATCCGGCCGGTGACGGCGAGGCCGTCTACGACGTCACCTACGAGAACGTCCAGGCCGGACTGCGCACCGACATCCTGTTCCGCGCCGCGAACCAGCGCGGCGGGATCGTTCTCGGCACCGGCGACCTGTCCGAGCTCGCACTCGGGTGGTGCACCTACGGCGTCGGCGACCAGATGAGCCACTACGGCGTCAACGCCGGCGTCCCGAAGACCCTCATCCAGCACCTCATCCGCTGGGTCATCTCGTCCGGCCAGTTCCCCGAGGCCGGGGTCAACGAGACGCTGCAGTCGGTGCTCGACACCGAGATCACGCCCGAGCTCATCCCGACCGCCGACGGCGAGGAGCCGCAGTCGACCGAGGCCTCCATCGGCCCGTATGCGCTGCACGACTTCTCGCTGTACCACGTCCTTCGCCGGGGGTACCGGCCGAGCAAGATCGCCTTCCTCGCGTGGCACGCGTGGCGGGACGTCGAGGTGGGCGAGTGGCCGCCGGGGTACCCCGAGGCGGACCACGCCGCCTACGACCTCGCGACGATCCGGTCGTGGCTGCAGGTGTTCGTGCGACGCTTCTTCGCCAACCAGTTCAAGCGGTCGGCGCTGCCGAACGGGCCGAAGGTCGTCGCCGGCGGATCGCTGTCCCCCCGCGGCGACTGGCGGATGCCCTCGGATGTGTCCGGGCGCGCGTGGCTCGCCGAGATCCAGGCGAAGGTTCCGGACGCCTGAGGCTCACACCGGCGACGCCACATCCTGGATGCGCGGGAACGGCGCGGCCTCCTCGATCTCGTAGGCCACCTCGAGGAGGCGCCGCTCGTCGCCGATGCGGGCCGAGACCATGACGCCGATGGGGAGGCCATCGTGGGTCAGGCCCGACGGCACCGCGATGGAGGGGGCCCCGGTGGCGTTGTGCCAGGGGGTGAATCCGGTGTACGCGACGAGCCGCTCGAAGTGCTGGGTGAAGGTGAGGTCGGCCGAGAGGTGGCCGATGTGCGGCGTCGTGTGACAGAGCACCGGGGACAGCACGACGTCGACGTCGGAGAACGAGCGCTCATACGCGCGGCCGGAGGCGGCCAGTCGCGCGATGACGAGCGGCATCTTCGGCAGGCGGCGGCGGGCCCGGCGGGCCAGCCCGAGGGTGAGCGGCTCCAACCGCGAGGTGTCGAAGTCGGGACCGAAGATGCGGCGGCCGTTGACGACGACGCCGAGCGCGAGGAGGGACCAGTAGTCCTCGAAGTCCCGCCGGAACGATCCCGGCATGTCCGGCCGGTGTTCGACGACGTCGTGACCGAGCCCGGTGAGGAGGCCGGCGACCTGCTCGATCGCAGCCGTGGTCGGCGCGTCGGAGACCGGGGCGGCAGGGCTGTCGACGGTGACACCGATCCGCAGCCGGCGCGCCGGTGCGTCCTTGACCGCGCCGATCGGAGGGAGGTCGGGGTTGCGGTAGGTGAGCTCGGCCGCCTCGAAGAAGCGGGCGACATCGCGCACCGACCGCGCGAGGACGCCCTCGGTGACGAGCCGGACCGGCATCTCGTCGGAGGACTCCTCCGAGCGCAACCGTCCGCGGCTGGACTTCAGCCCGACGAGCCCGCAGACCGCCGCGGGGATCCGGATCGACCCGCCGCCGTCGTTGCCATGTGCGATCGGGACCGCTCCCGCGGCCACGAGCGCGGCGCTGCCGCCGCTGCTGCCACCCGTGGAGTAGCCGGTGTGCCAGGGGTTGCGGGTGACGTCGTCGCCCATCCGCTCGGTGGTCGCCGTCCAGCCGAACTCCGGCATCGTGGTCAGCCCGAGCAGGTTGACGCCGGTGTCGAGGAGCTGGCGGGTGAAGGCGCCGTCCCGGGACCGGGGACGGTCGGGCAGCGACCTCGACCCCATGGTCATCGGCATGCCCTTGACCCGGATGTTCTGCTTCGCCATCGCCGGCACCCCGCCGAAGGCCCCGCGCGGCTTGCGGAGCCGTCGGGCCCGCTCGACTGCCGCGTCGAAGTCCCGGTAGGCGACCGCGTTGAGGCGCGGGTTGACCCGCTCGATGCGCGCGATCGCGGCCTCGGTCACCTCGACCGGCGAGACCTCGCCGGCCGCCAGACGCTCGGCCACACCGGTCGCGTCGAGCTCGCCGAGCGCGTCGTCTCCGAACGCGTGGACCGTGGTCGGCTCCGTCATGTCGGAACCCGTCTGCCGAGCTCTCCCATGACGTATGCGGTGACCCGCTCGTGCCACCATCTCGCCTTCCGGAGCAGGGCGTGGTTCTCCCCCTCGAGGAGCTCGAGCGTGACGTCGGCGCCCTTCGCCGTCAGCGCCCGCGCCATCAGGCTCGAGCCGCTCGCCGAGGTGATCCGGTCGTCGGTCCCGTGGCCGAGGAAGACCGACAGTCCCGGTCGGCCGTTCACCGGGTCGTGTCGCTCGACCCAGGTCGCGAGCGTCGCGACGACCTCCACCGCCGGGTCGTCCATGACGTGCAGCGCCGTACGTCCGCCCATGCTGTGACCGACGAGGGCGATCGGACGGCCCGGGAACCGGTCGGCTACCTGCTCGAGTGCCCACCGGGCGTCGGCCACCGGAGAGCGGTCGGCGCCGTTCCAGCCGCGCACCGCATACCGCACCAGCGCGACGGCCACGTCCCGTCGCGCTCGAGCGAGGGACCAGGCGAACGGCACCAGACGCAGCACGGGCAGGCCGTAGCGGCTGACCGGCTCGAGGCTGTCCTGGGTGCCACCGTGCAGGACGAGCACGACGGCGGCCGGGTCGTCGGGCTCGCGGAACCACTGCAGGTCGGGCTCGGATCGCCTCACGTCAGGGATGCTCCACCGACTCCCCGACCGACTCCTCGACCCAACGCTCGTAGGAGCCGAGGCCGGCCGTGACTGGCACCGCGAGGATCTCGGGCACGTCGTAGGGGTGGATCGCCGTGACGGCGGCGCAGACGGCCTCGAACGACTCGGTCGATGTCTTGACGAGCAGGAGGATCTCGGTCGCCTGCTCGACCTCGCCCTCCCAGACGTACGTGGAGGTCAGTCCCGGCAGCTGCTGCACGCACGCGGCGAGCCGGGCGTCGACGAGGTGGCGTGCGATGCGGTCGGCGACCTCGGCGTCGGGGGCAGCGATGCGGATCTCGATGAGCGACATGTCGGTGGGACCTGGCGATGTGGGCGCCGAGTGGTTCAGACCTCGGTGCGATGGAAGTTGTCGTAGGAGCGGCTCGCCGTGGGGCCGCGCTGGCCCTGGTAGTGCGAGCCGTACCTCGAGGAGCCGTAGGGGTTCTCGGCCGGAGACGAGAGTCGGAAGAAGGCGAGCTGACCGATCTTCATGCCGGGCCACAACATGATCGGCAGGGTTGCGACGTTCGAGAGCTCGAGAGTGACGTGGCCGCTGAAGCCGGGGTCGACGAAGCCGGCCGTGGCGTGGGTCAGCAGGCCGAGGCGCCCGAGGCTGGACTTGCCTTCGACCCGCGCGGCGAGGTCGTCGGGAAGAGTGACGGTCTCGAGCGTGCTGCCGAGGACGAACTCGCCGGGGTGGAGCACGAAACCCTCCGCCGGGTCGACCTCGACGAGGCGGGTGAGGTCGGGCTGGTCCTGGGCCGGGTCGATGACGGGGTACTTGTGGTTGTCGAAGAGCCGGAAGTACTTGTCGAGCCGGACGTCGATGCTGCTCGGCTGGATCATCGCCGGGTCCCAGGGGTCGAGGACGACCCTGCCTGCGTCGGTCTCGGCGCGGATGTCGCGGTCGGAGAGAAGCACGCCGTCAGGGTATCCGCTTCGCCCCGAGCCGAGGCTCAGGCGGCTGGGGACGGCGGTGGGTTCGGCATGATGTCGATCCACCCCAAGTCGAGGCGCTCCCCGGTCGGCCCCTGCCAGGTGGGCTGCGGCTCGACGGCGTCCTGCTCGGCGTCCCCCGGTGTGTCGTCCTCATCGGCGGGCGGCCCTGTCGGCGGCGGTGGGTTCGGGACGGCATGGAGTGGCTCCAGAGGCCAGCCTCCGCGGCCGGTGAAGAGGAAGTGACCCGGCAGGTCCGGATGCGCCGCGATGCCGAAGCCTCCCGCGTGATGGGAGTCGTGGTGGAAAGCGCACAACGCGACGAGGTTGTCGAGGTCGGTGCGGCCGCCGTCGGTCCAGTGCTCGACGTGATGGACGTCGACATGGCCCGTCGACAGGCACCCGGGGTAGGCACAGCCGCCGTCCCGAGCGATGACGATGCGTCGCAGGCGCTCGGGGACGATCCGCATCGACCGACCGAGGTTGACCGGCTGTCCGCCGGTCTCCCACACCGGAACCAGGGTGCCGTCGCACGTCGCCGCCCGGAGCATGTGGTCCGGGAGCCTGCCGACACCCGGCAGCCAGCCGCCGTCGGTGTCGAGGTGGACGTTGACGCGGTACTTGCGCGAGCGGCTCGTGCCCTCGAGCGTGCTCAGCGAGCGGTTGCACACCTCGACGAGGGCGTCGGCGAGCGTCGCCTGGGTCTGTCCCGCGGCGAAGAGCGCGTCCTTGGCCTCGCGGATCGCCTGCTCGACGAGGGCACCGACGGAGGCCGGTGCCGAGAATCGGAGGGTGAAGATGCCGTCGGCGTTGGTCGACATCGTCAGCACCGGGTCCTCGCGCACGGAGTTCGGGCCGGCCTTCTCGCCGGGAGTCCGCGGCTCGGGCGTCTCGTCGGAGTCGGTGTTGTCGTCGTCGCGGTTGTCGGAGTCGGTGTCGACATCCTTCTGGAAGCCGTAGCGCGAAAGCGCGCGTCGCAGCTGCGGCACGGTGCACCTCTCCGCGAGGGCTGTGGCAGCCTGGGAGTGGCTCGCCGGCAGATGCCGCGTCAGCACCGACGCCTGGTCCAGCGACAGCGATCCCGTCGACAACGACGCCATCGCCTCGGGCAGCTCGACCGACCGCCGCGCCATCCGCACAATGTCGCGGGCGGTGGCCGGGGACACCCCCGCCCGCACCATCAACCAGTGCTCCGGCGAGCGGATCCCACCCTCGTTCCACAGCGAGCGCTCGAGCAAGTCGATGGTGATGCCGACGAGCTCGGCATGGGTGCGGTTGAGCCGGGTGCACACCGCTCGGGTGCGCTCGCGCAGGGCCTCGAGATCAGCGGTCATGGCCTCGATGCCGATCACGGATCCGTCGCTGTTGCGAGCCCCCATCTCCATGACCAAACGCTACGGACGAGGTCTGACAACGCTGGTCCGTCACCTGATCGGTTGTCCACATCGGGTGGGTTAGACTGCCGAGGCTGCGGCCTTCACACACGTCCGGCCGCGGACATGCCGGTGTAGCTCAATGGTAGAGCGCCAGCTTCCCAAGCTGGACACGCGGGTTCGATTCCCGTCACCGGCTCCGATGGCCACGGCCACGGCGGCTAGCCGTCGAGAACCGCGCGCACCCATAAGGTCGAGGTGACCACCGCATACAGGGAACGGAACCTCATGACCACGGACACCGCTGCCAGGGATGACATCGACGAGAGCACCTTCACGCGCCTGCGCAGGTGGAACATCGGCGCCGCCGTCTTGCACGCGGCCCAGGCGGCGGCGGTACTGGCGCTCGCCAACGACTTCACGCTACCCATGACGGGCACCTACCTGGCGGGCCCCCCGGGGACCGATCCGAGCGAGCAGGTGACGCTGTGGAACGTGCCGACCGGACTCGCGATCGCGCTCTTCCTCGCGCTGTCGTCGATCTTCCACATCATCGTCGCTTCGCCGCCGTTCTTCGACCGCTACCGCGAGGGTCTGCGACGCAACCACAACTACTTCCGCTGGGTCGAGTACTCCCTGTCGAGCTCGCTGATGATCGTCATCATCGCCCAGCTCGTCGGCATCTCCGACATGGTCGCGCTGCTCGGCCTGTTCTGGGTCAACGCCGCGATGATCTTCTTCGGCTGGCTCCAGGAGCGCTACCACCAACCCGGCGACGGCGACCTCACGCCGTTCCTCTTCGGCTGCATCGTCGGCTCGATCCCGTGGATCGGCATCCTCCTGTACGTCATCGCACCCGGGTCCGCGAGCGGCGCCGAGCCGCCGGCGTTCGTCTACGGGATCATCGTCTCGCTGTTCCTGTTTTTCAACAGCTTCGCCGTCGTGCAGCTGCTGCAGTACAAGCAGGTCGGGAAGTTCCGCGACTACCTCGTCGGCGAGCGGACCTACATCATCCTCAGCCTCACCGCGAAGTCCGCACTCGCCTGGCAGATCTTCGGCGGCACGCTCGCGACGTAGGCCCGCGACGCAGCGGCGGTATGCGCCGGTCGCCTCAGCCGATGAACTCATCGAGGTCGGCGCACAAGTCCCGACCGTCGGTCTCGCGGAGCCCGGTGAGCTTGTCGAACCGGGCCCGGTATCACCGAAGTATCAGGCTCGCGGCACCCGGATGACGTCGCCCGGGTGGATGAGGTTGGGGTTGTGGATCGTCGTCGGGTTGGCCACGACGAGTCGGTGATAGAGGCTCCCGTTGCCGTAGTACTGGTTGGCGATCGTCCAGAGCGTCTCCCCGAACGTCACGGTGTGCTCGAGATAGGTCGTGTAGCCCGGCACGATCTGCGCCCCGAGCAGCACGGGCACGACGACGCCGTCGAGCTCACTGCCGTCCTTGGCGGAGACGTGGAAGACCTCGATGAAGACCCGGTCGCGGATGAACGACGCACCCGAGACGTCCACCGAGATCTGGAACTGGCCGTGGCCACCGGCCCCGTCACCGGCCATGAAGTGACCGGTCACCTCGTCGTGACCCTCCGTGATGCGATAGCTGAAGCCCGCCTCGAAGGCCGCCCCGGCTACGCCCCCGATCTGGATGGTGTTGCCGACGATGTCGTACGGACGCGGCTGCTGGACGTCGATGCTCATCGGATCCTCCTCGTTCTCCCTCCTCCAGTGTGCTCCTCGGTCGAGCCCGACGCAGCGGTACGCGCTGATCAGGCGCGTCGGGCCCGTGACGGGGCGGCGCATCGGCGAGGCCGCGGGTGCTGACGAGGTCGTCCGCTCAGTACGACACCCGGTCCGGCTTCTCCGACCACGCGACGAACGGCGCTCCTGACTCGGCGACCTCGAGCCGGTCGAGCCGGACCGGCAGCTCGTCCCCGTGCACCGACAACAGCTCATAGAACCTGAGGTCGTCGAAGCCCGCAGCCGCCGCGTCGTACCGGTCCGCCGCATACACGATGCGGTCCAGACGGGACCACAGCGAGGCGGTGAGGCACAGCGGGCACGGCTCGCACGACGCATACAGGGTCGCTCCGGCGAGCGAGAAGTCGCCCTGGGACCAGCACGCCGCGCGGATCGCCATGACCTCCGCGTGAGCGGTCGGGTCGAGGTCCGGGGTGACCCGGTTGACGCCGGAGCCGACCAGCGCCCCGTCCGCCACGACGGCCGCCCCGAACGGCCCCCCGCCGTCGGCGACGTTCGCGATCGCGAGGTCGACGGCGAGGGTGAGCCAGTGTTCGTCGGTCAGGTGGTCTGAGTGCACAGGATCAGTTTGCTCCCACAACAAGGGGGTATGCGCCCGTCGCGTCGCACATCACGGTCGGCTGGCCGCTCCACGCGTCGTCGCACCAGCCGACACCCTGTACGCGGGGCATAGTTGCGGCCATGGCGATTCGCACGGGCACGACCGTGACCTGGTCCTGGGGCAACGGCCACGCCGAGGGGACGGTGACCGAGGTCCATCACGACACGGTCACGCGTACGACGAAGGGCGAGGAGATCACCCGGCACGGGTCCGATGACGACCCGGCCTACGTGATCGAGCAGGAGGACGGCACGGTCGTGCTCAAGCTGCGCAGTGAGGTCGAGCGCAAGGGCTGAGCGCGCGCACCCCCACTGAGAAGGGGCGGGCCGGTCAGCCGCCCGGCGTCATCCACGCGAGGATCTGCACGAGCCCGACAGCGGCGCAGACGGCGAGCAGGATCGCGACGAGGTAGGCCACGACCAGCGCCGCGTCGATGCCGTCCTTGACCGGCTCCGGTGCGACGAACGGCTCCTTGCCGTCGAGCTCGTCACGCTCGATCGCCTTGCGCTTGAGCGCCTCGACCCGCGGGACGGTGGGGTTGCGGCGGACCGACCGCGGCAGCGATCGCCACATGTTGCCGAAGTGGTCCTCGTGGTGCTCGCGCCAGGCCTTGATGGCGTCGTCGACCTCGCCGCCCCGCTTCGAGGTACCGAACCAGGCCGCGCCGGCGGCGGGCAGGTCGCCCATGCCGTAGAGCACGCCACCGAGCAGGATCAGCACGTCCTCGTCGGCGGTGTGGTGCAGGTGGCGCGCCAGGGCGTCGCGGGCCCGCCATGCCTGTCCGGAGGCCAGGTCGGCGTGCGCCTGCTCGATGACCTCCGCTGCCATGGTCCCGAGACTAGCGACCTCGGCGCGGCACCCGCAGCGCCACTCCGACCGCGACGAGGGACATCAGGGCGGCGGCGAGGAAGGACAGCCGGATGTCGACCGTCAGGAGGGCGACGAAGCCTGCCGTCGCAGCGGCACCGGCGACCTGCTGGAACGTCGTCAGGGCGGCACTGCCGTGGGAGTACAGCTCCTGGCGGAGGCTGCCCAGCCCGAGGGACATCATCGGCGTGTTGATCACCGCGATCCCGACGCTCATGAGGACGTGCGCGAGGACGATCGACCACGCGCGTGTGTCGGCGTCGAAGGTCGTCATGACCCACATCGCGCTCGAGAATACGATCGCACCGGGGATGACGAGCGGCCGCGCGCCGAAGCGGTCGCTGAGGGCGCCGACGAACGGGCCCATCAGCCCCATCGTGAGGGCGCCCGGCAGGAGCAGCAGGCCGGTGGTCAGCGGGCTCATGCCGAGGGTCCCCGCGGTGAACAGCGGGAGGACCACGGCCATCCCGAGCAGGCCGGCGAGGGTGATCCCGGTGAGCAGCACCGAGAGCCGGTATGCGCGGGTCGAGAAGGTGCGCAGGTCCAGGAAGGCCCGCTCGCGTCGGGCGAGGACGCGCTGGCGCAGGACGAACCACGCGACGGCGGCGGCACCGACGGCGAGGAGGACGGCCGGGTCGACGGCAAGCTCCGATCCCTCGCCGAGACTCGACAGCCCGAGCACGAGCGATCCGAACCCTACGGTGGAGAGCACGATCGAGAGCGCGTCGAGGTGGCCGGTCGACGCGGCGATCTCGCGCGGCGCCAACTTGGCACCGACGACCAGCGTGAGCACCGCGATCGGCAGGATGAGGATGAACAGCCACCGCCACGAGCCGTTCTGCAGGATCAGGCCGGACACCGTCGGCCCCATCGCCGGGGCGGTCGAGATCGCGAGGCCGACGAAGCCCATCATCCGGCCGCGCCGGTCGGCGGGGATCAGCCGCAGGATCGTCGTCATGAGCAGCGGGATCATGATCGCGGTGCCGCTCGCCTGCAGCACCCGGCCGGCGAGCAGCGGCCCGAAGGACGGCGCGGCCGCGGCCAGCGCGGTCCCGGCGAGGAACACCGACATCGCCCCGACGAAGACGCGTCGCGGGCTGACCCGGGCGAGGATCCATCCGGCCGTCGGGGTGACGACGGCGAGGGTGAGCATGAAACTGCTGGTCAGCCACTGCGCGGTCGTCGCCGGGATGTCGAGGCTCTCCATGAGCTCCGGCAGCGCGACGCCCAGAAGGGTCTCGTTGAGGATGAGCGTGAAGGCCGCGAAGACCATGATCCCGAGCAGGGTCCACGTCGACCGCGGCATCGACCCGCTCTCGATGCGCTCCGCCGTCTCGCGCTCTGCGACAGCCTGTGCCACCGCATACCTCCGTCTCGTCGTTCTCGGTCGCCCGTCGCGTCCTTTGCACTCACAACGGTCAAAGTGCAATACTGCACTTTATGACCGAAGAGTGCAAACTGACCGAGAAGCGGAACCGCATCCGCGCCGAGGCGGCACGCCTGACGGTCGAGCGCGGCTACGACGGGTTCACGATGGACGAGCTCGCGGAGCGGGTCGGCGTGAGCCGGCGGACGCTCTTCAACACCGTCCCCGACAAGGAGTCCGCGGTTCTCGGGATGGAGCCGGACTTCCGGGACGGCGAGGAGATGGCGGTGTTCCGCGTCGGCGGTCCCACGGGTCGGCTCGTCCCGGACCTGCTGACGATGTTCGAGGCGGTCATGCTGCGGCTGTCCGGCAGCGACACCGACAGCGGCAGTCGCACGGCGGCGAACCACATCCACTTCACCGAGGCGATCTCCGCCGACCCCAAGGTGCTCGCGATGGCCAACGCCCGGGCCCGGAGGCACGAGGACGACGTCACCACACTCATCGCCGAGCGCGAGGGCTGGAACTCCCACGACCTGCGCGCGCACGCCCTCGCGGCCACCCTCGGCACCCTCGTGCGGGTCGCGTTCGAGGAGACCTCCCGCCGCTGCGGCTCGGCGCCGCTCGTGCAGGTCTTCCGCGAGACCGTCGAGGCATTCGTGGACGCGACCAGGGAACCTGCCACAATCGACGTGTGACGACGGACGAGCGCCGGCTCGGCGTCCGGATGCGGGGCATGGCGTGGCGGGACGGCCTTCTCGTCCGGCCGACCGTCGCATACGAAGAGGCGGACGACCTCGCGCGCGACCCATCGGTCGTCCTCTGGCTCGACCTCGTCGAGCCCACCCCGGAGGAGATGCGCACCCTCGCCGACCACCTCGGCCTCCACGCGACGATCGTCGAGGACGTCCTCGCACCCCACGAGCGCCCGAAGTTCGTGCGCGCGAGCGACCACGAGTTCTTCATGACGTATGCGGTGCGCCTCGACGGCGGCGACTCACCCCGGCAGCTGCTCAGCTCGCGCATCAGCGGCCTGGTCCTGCCGCACGCGCTCCTGACCATCCGCGCGGACGAGTCGTTCGACATGGATGAGGTGGTGCGGCGGTGGAACGACGACCCGGGCCTGCTGGCCACCGGGACCGGGGCCCTGCTGCACGGCCTGCTCGACACCGTCGTCGACGAGCACTTCGCGACCATCCAGGAGCTCGACGACGCGATCGAGGATCTCGAGGACGCCCTGTTCGAGGGGGGCCGCACGACCCACGAGTTCGTCCGGCAGATCTACGGCCTGCGCAAGGACCTCGTGCGGCTGCGGCGCGTGGTCCTGCCCATGCGGGAGGTCGTCAGCGGCGTTCTGCGGCACCGGCTCGGGGAGAACCCCGCGCTCGCGCGGTCCTACGAGGACCTGTACGACCACGTGTTGCGAGCGGCCGAGTGGACCGAGTCGCTACGGGACATGGTGACGACCCTGTTCGAGACCAACCTGTCGCTGCAGGACATCCAGCTCAACCAGGTGATGCGCAAGCTCGCCGCATGGGCCGCCATCATCGCGGTGCCCACCGCCGTGACCGGGTGGTTCGGCCAGAACATCCCCTATGTCGGCTTCGGCCGGCCGCTGGGTGTGTGGATGTCGGTGGCCATCATCCTCGGCGCCGCCGGCGGCCTGTGGCTGCTGTTCCGCCGACTCGACTGGCTGTAACGGTGCGGCACCCCCGGCCGGAGGGATCCGGACGGGGGCGCCGTGTGGGGCTCAGGTCGGACGAGGGGTCAGCGCTTGACGTCGAAGCGGTCGTTGTCCATGACCTTGGCCCAGGCGGCCACGAAGTCGTGGACGAACTGCTCTGCGGCGTCGTCGGAGGCGTAGACCTCGGCGACGGCCTTGAGCTCGGAGTTGGACCCGAAGACCAGGTCGGCCCGGCTTCCGGTCCAGACCTGGCCGTCCGCGCCGTGGCCCTCGAAGAAGTCGGAGCCGCCGTCCTTGGGCGTCCACGTCGTTCCGAGGTCGAGCAGGTTGACGAAGAAGTCGTTCGTCAACGTGCCGACCCGGTCGGTGAGGACGCCGGTGTCGGAGCCACCGCTGTTGGCGCCGAGCACCCGCAGGCCGCCGACGAGGACGGTCAGCTGCGGCGCCGAGAGGCCGAGGAGGTTGGCCTTGTCGACGAGGAGGTACTCCGCGGGGAGGCGGTTGTCGGAGCGCTCGTAGTTGCGGAAGCCGTCCCACTTGGGCTCGAGCCAGGCGAAGGACTCGACGTCGGTCTGCTCCTGGGTCGCGTCGCCGCGGCCGGGGGTGAACGGCACCGTCACGTCGTAGCCCGCGGCCTTGGCGGCCTGCTCGACACCGACGTTGCCCGCGAGGACGACGAGGTCGGCGAAGGACAGGTTGGTCTGGCCCTGGATCGACTCGAGGGCCTCGATGACGGTGGCGAGCTCAGTCGGGTCGTTGGCCTCCCAGCTGCGCTGCGGCTCGAGCCGGATGCGTCCGCCGTTCGCCCCGCCTCGCTTGTCGCTGTCGCGGTAGCTCGAGGCGGACGCCCAGGCGGTCTTGACGAGCTGCTGGACGGAGAGGCCGAGACCGGCGATCTTCTCCTTCGCGGCGGCGATGTCGGCCTCGGTCGTGCCGAGGTCGTTCGCCGGGATCGGGTCCTGCCAGAGCAGCTCCTCGCTCGGGACCTCGGGTCCGACGTAGCGCGAGAGCGGACCCATGTCGCGGTGGGTGAGCTTGAACCACGCGCGGGCGAAGGCGTCGGCGAACTCCTGCGGGTTCTCGAGGAACCGGCGGGAGATCTTCTCGTAGATCGGGTCGACGCGCAGGGCGAGGTCGCTGGTGAGCATCATCGGCGTGCGGTTGCGCTCGGTGCCGTGCGGGTCCATGACCGTGTTGGCACCGGCGCCGCCCTTGGGCTGCCACTGGCTCGCACCCGCGGGGCTCTTGGTCAGCTCCCACTCGTACCCGAACAGGGTCCAGAAGTAGTTGTTGTCCCAGGTGATCGGGGTGTTGTTCCAGATCACCTCGATGCCGCTGGTGATGGTGTCGTTGCCGTGGCCGCTGCCGTAGCTGACCTTCCAGCCGGTCCCCTGCTCCTCGATCGAGGCGCCCTCGGGCTCGGGACCCATGTACTTGTCGGGGTCGGCCGCGCCGTGGGTCTTGCCGAAGGTGTGACCGCCGGCGATCAGGGCCACGGTCTCCTCGTCGTTCATGGCCATCCGGCCGAACGTGTCGCGGATGTCCTGGGCCGACTTCATCGGGTCGGGCTCGCCGAGCGGCCCCTCCGGGTTGACGTAGATCAGACCCATCTGCACGGCGGCGAGCGGATTGTCGAGCTCGCGCTCCCCCTGGTAGCGGGCGTCGGCGAGCCACTCGGTCTCCGGTCCCCAGTAGACGTCGGCGTCCGGCTCCCAGGCGTCAACGCGCCCGCCGGCGAAGCCGAAGGTCTTGAAGCCCATGGACTCCAGCGACACGTTGCCGGCGAGGATCATCAGGTCGGCCCAGGAGAGCGACCTGCCGTACTTCTTCTTGACCGGCCAGAGGAGCTTGCGGGCCTTGTCGAGGTTGACGTTGTCGGGCCAGGAGTTCAGCGGGGCGAACCGCTGCTGCCCGGTGCCGCCGCCACCGCGACCGTCCTGCACACGGTAGGTGCCGGCGCTGTGCCAGGCCATGCGGATCATGAACGGGCCGTAGTGGCCCCAGTCGGCCGGCCACCAGTCCTGCGAGGTCGTGAGGACCTCCTCGATGTCACGCTTGACCTCGGCGAGGTCGAGCGCCTCGAAGGCCGCGGCGTAGTCGAAGTCCTCACCGAGCGGGTTGATGACCGCAGGGTTCTTGGCGAGGATCTTGAGGTTGAGGCGGTTCGGCCACCAGTTGGAGTTGGCGTCGCCCTGGGTCGGGTGCACCTGGTCGCCGTGCATGACCGGGCACTTCGGGGCATCCTCGTTGACGTCGGCGAGCTCGGTCGTGTTGTCCTCGACCTGGTCGCCGACGACCTCGTTGGCCGCCGTTTCTTCGTTGATCGACATGCTGGTTCCTTTCGGTTGGACCGGGTGTCAGGTGACGGGTGCTGTGGGCTGGGAGACGGGCTCGGGCCGGGCGGCGCAGGTCGGGCAGAGGCCCCAGTAGATGACCTCGGCCTCGTCGATCGCGTAGCCGTGGTCCTCCAACGCGTCGAGGCAGGGGGCGGCGCCGACCGCGCACGGGACGTCGGCGACGCTGCCGCACGAGCGGCAGACGATGTGGTGGTGGTTGTCGCCGCGGCGGATCTCGTAGCGCGCCAGCGACCCGGCAGGCTGGATCCGGCGCACGAGACCGGCATCGGTGAGGGCGCCCAGGACGTCGTAGACGGCCTGGTGGGAGACGTCGAGCCGGCCACGGACCACATCGATGACCGCGGCGGTGTCGCTGTGCGGCCGCTCGGTCAGCGCGCGCATGACCTCCAGTCGGGGCCGCGTCACGCGCAGACCGGCAACGCGCAGCTGCTCGGCGGCGGCGGTCTCCCTCGCGGCGGCGGACACGGCATCGTTCTCCATCGTTGCCAACCCAACCGCATAATCTTGAGTGAGTCAAGAAAAGGTTCAGGGTGTGGGACGCGGTGCCGACCGCATACCCGACCGTCAGCCGCACTCATGCTCACCGGCCGCGGATGCGACCATGGGCCGCAGCAACTTCTCCGGCCGGTGACTGAAGGTCCGGCCACTGAGTGGAAGTGCGTCCGCCGACTGCTGCTGCGTCACCGGAGATCAGCGCGTGAGGGCTGCTCGCCGCTCGCGCGCCACGGCGCGTGCACGCCGGACCCTCCGCACGATGTCGGCCGGGTCGTCGAGCTCGGCCCAGACGACCCGAACCACCTCGTATCCGAGCCGCGTGAGCCTCTCCTCGCGCGCCTTCTCGGCAACGAGTGCCGCTTGGCCCCGGTCGCCGCCGTACTTCAGCAGGCCGTCGAACTCCACGACGACACAATCGTCGACCAGGAAGTCCACCCGGCCGATGAGGGTCCTCGCGTCTTTGATCCTCACCTGACTGCGGAGTGAGAACCCGGCATCGATGAGGATGATCCGAGTGCGCGTCTCCCCGACGGACTCGGCCCGGGGGTCGACGGCGTCGAGGGCTCGCTGCGCGGCCGCCCGGGGCCGGGCAGGCAGCGTGGCGATGACGCCGGCCAGGTCCTCGTGCGTGCAGCGCTCCTGGACGATAGCGCTGTCCATCGCGCTCACTCCGGCGATGAAGCCGGAGGCGACCGACACCTGGACACACGCCGCCGTGGCCGAGACACAGTGGAACGCCCCGAACTCCCACGTGGCACCGCCTGACCAGGGGACCGTGACCAGCCCGGAGTTGGTCCGCGTGCGGGAGACATCTCTGCTCTCGAGGACGACGACGTCCTCGCGAGCGCCGAACGTGCCGACCTTGTGCAGTGCGAGTGCCGACTGGTGGCTCGCACGCTCGCCGGGCCTGCGAGATCGTAGGACGGCTCGGACTCGGAGCCGGTAGCGGTCGAACGAGGGCGTCCCCCAGTACGTGGCTGCCACGACATAGGCCCCTCGCCTGACCCGGATGACCTCCTTCCGCCGAACCATTCGGGTGAGCTCGTTCGTGCTCACACCGACCCGGAGGGCGTCGCTCATGCTGAAGACGCCCGACTGGGAGGCCGCGATCGCGGCGAGTCGCTCGTGCATCCGGCAAGCCTCGCGCCTGCGTCGCAACTCCTCGGAGAGTTATCCACAATGACACGGGGCCTCGGCCGAGGACGCCGGCGCGCCCAGCAGCCGGAGTCACAGTCGAAGGGTGGAGGTACGACCACCTGCCGCAGCAATTTCTCCGCCCGGTGACTGGAAGTCCGGCCGCTGACCGCATGTCCGGCGGCTGGGCGTATGCGCGGGCGGCGACTCCTCGAACGTCGCCTACTTCTTGAGCGACACCGTGTGCCAGTGGCCGCCGGCGATGCCGTCGACGCCCTCAGGGCCCCAGGTGCCCTTGTAGTACGGGCGTGGTCGGTCGTCGCGCTCGAGGATCGGGTCCACGATGCGCCACTCCTCGTCGATCGTGTCCTCGCGGGCGAAGCGGTGCCGAAGGCCGACGATGGCATCGCGCAGGAGCCGCTCGTAGGCCTCGCGGCGCAGACCGAGGGCGTCCTCGAAGTCGACGTCGAGCGCGACCTCCTGGGTGACCATGTCGGGGCCGGGCACCTTGGCCTGCATCGAGAGCGTCACGCCGTCGCCGTGACCGAGGCGCAGGTGCAGCCGGTTCGCCTCGGGCACACCGGCGCGCTGTCCGGCGAACAGCAGCCGCGGGGGCCGGTGCAGCTCGATGACGGCCTCGGTCGCGCTACCCGGCAGGTACTTGCCGGCGCGCAGGTAGAACGGCACCCCGGCCCACCGCCACGAGTCGACGAACAACCGGGTGGCCACGAACGTCTCGGTCGTCGACTCCGGCTTCACACCGTCCTCGTCGAGGTAGCCGACGTACTGCCCCACGACGGTGCTGGCCGGGTCCATCGGCTCGACCTGCCGCAGCACCCGCACCTCCTCGTCGCGGTAGGCGTCGGCGGTGTCCGAGATCGGCGGCTCCATCGCGAGCAGCGCGACGGTCTGGAGGAGGTGGTTCTGGACGACGTCGCGCACCGTCCCCACGTCGTCGAAGAACCCGGCCCGGCCCTCGGTGCCGAACGACTCGGCGAAGGTGACCTGGACGTTGGCGACGTAGCGCCGGTTCCAGATCGGCTCGAGCAGGGTGTTGGCGAACCGGAACGCGAGGAGGCCCTCGACCGACTCCTTGCCGAGGTAGTGGTCGATCCGGAAGATCGCGTCCTGGTCGAAGGCCGACGACAGGCACGCGTTGAGGTCCTGCGCCGACGACCGGTCGCGGCCGAACGGCTTCTCCACGACGACCCGCCCCCGCTCGGCCAGCCCGACCTTCTGCAGGCCCTGGACGACGGTGGGGAAGATCGACGGCGGGATGGCGAGGTAGATCACCGGCAGCGCACGCTCGGCGAGGATCTCGGCGAGCGCCTTGTGGGTGGCGAGCTCGCCGTAGTCACCCTGGACGTACCGCAGCCGCTCGACGAACGTCGCCAGCCGCTTCTTGCTCACCCGGCCGACGCTGTGCCGCACAGCCTCCGCCGCATACTCACGCAGCTGCTCGTCGTCCCAGTCGGATCGGGCGACCCCGACCACCGGCATGTCCAGCTCACCGTTCTCGGCGAGGTGGAACAGCGCGGGGAACAGCTTCTTGCGGGCGAGGTCACCGGTGGCACCGAAGAGCACCAAGGCGTCAGCCCGGTCGGACACAGAACGGTCGGACACAGAACGATCGGACACAGCGCGATCCGAAGCAGCCATACCGCCATCCTGCCGGACGAACGCCCTGATCGTCCCCGGCGTGGCAGGCTGAGCGTATGCGCGCCCTCGTCAAGACCAGCGCCGGTCCGGGCCTGGAGCTCATCGACGTCCCCGAGCCCGTCCCCGGACCGGACGAGGTCAAGATCCGGGTGCTCCGCGCCGGCCTGTGCGGCACCGACCTGCACATCCAGTCCTGGGACGACTGGGCGGCGGAGATGCTCCGGCCACCGCTCATCGTCGGGCACGAGTTCTACGGCGAGATCGTCGAGATCGGCGATGCCGTCCCGACCGACGATCGCTACGGCCTGCGGGTCGGCCAGCGGGTCTCGGTCGAGGGTCACGTCGTCTGCGGCACCTGCCGCAACTGCCGCGCCGGTCGCCGCCACATGTGCGTCGGCACGAGCAACCTCGGGGTGAACCGCGACGGCGCCTTCGCCGACTACGTCGTCGTGCCGCACACCAACGTCTGGGTCCAGCCGGACCTGATCGACCCGGACCTCGGCGCGATCTTCGACCCGCTCGGCAACGCGGTGCACACCGCGCTGTCGTTCCCACTCGCCGGCGAGGACGTGCTCATCACCGGCGCCGGCCCGATCGGGATCATGGCCACCGCGATCGCGCGCCACGTCGGCCCCCGCCATGTCGTCGTCACCGACGTCTCCGACGCCCGCCTCGCCCTGGCGCAGGAGTGCGGCGCCGACCGGGTCGTCAACGTCACCCGCGAGCGCATCGCCGCCGCACAGTCCGAGCTCGGCATGGTCGAGGGCTTCGACGTCGCCCTCGAGATGTCCGGCAGCCCGAGCGCGGTCGCCGAGCTCATCGAGAACTGCAACCACGGGGCCAAGGTCGCGCTCCTCGGACTGCCGTCCGATCCGTTCGAGATCGACGGCGCCAAGGTGATCACCCACATGCTCACGCTCAAGGGGATCTACGGCCGGGAGATGTACGACACCTGGTACAAGATGACGTTCATGCTGCAGACCTCCGAGGTGCTGCGCGACCGCATCAGGTCGGTCATCACCGACCGTTTCCCCGCCGAGCGGTGGGAGGACGCCTTCGCGGCCGCCCGCTCGGGCGAGGGCGGCAAGGTCATCATGGACTGGAGCTGAGTCCCAACCGGATCCGAGGAGGAACAGATGGTGTATGCGCGGATCGGCGAGCAGATCGCCGCCGAGCTGGCGTCGATCGAGGATGCCGGCCTGTTCAAGAACGAGCGTCAGATCACGACCCCCCAGTCGGCGCACATCGCCACGACCGCGGGGCCGGCGCTCAACTTCTGCGCGAACAACTACCTCGGGCTGGCGGACCATCCGCAGATCGTCGTGGCCGCGCACCGGGCGCTGGACGACTGGGGCTTCGGCATGGCCTCGGTCCGATTCATCTGCGGCACCCAGACCCAGCACCGCGACCTCGAGCGCGAGATCGCGGACTTCAGCGGCATGGACGACGCGATCCTCTTCCCGTCCTGCTTCGACGCCAACGGCGGCATCTTCGAGGTGCTGTTCGGCCCCGAGGACGCGATCATCTCCGACGCCCTCAACCACGCGTCGATCATCGACGGAGTGCGACTGTCCAAGGCGCAGCGCTTCCGCTACGCCAACCGCGACATGGCCGACCTGCGCACCCAGCTCGAGGCGGCGCGGGACGCCGGCGCCCGCCGCGTCGTCATCGTGACCGACGGCGTGTTCTCGATGGACGGCTACTACGCGCCGCTCGAGGAGATCTGCGACCTGGCCGACGAGTTCGGCGCCCTCGTCATGGTCGACGACTCGCACGCGGTCGGCTTCGTCGGCGAGCACGGGCGGGGCACCCACGAGCACTGCGGGGTGATGGATCGCGTCGACATCATCACCGGGACCCTCGGCAAGGCGCTCGGCGGCGGCAGCGGCGGCTATGTCGCCGCCCACCAGGAGATCGTCGACCTGCTCAAGCAAAGAGCGCGGCCGTACCTGTTCTCCAACGCCGTCGCGCCGGCCGTCGTCGCGGGCTCGCTCGAGGCGCTGCGCCTGGCGAAGGAGAGCAGTGAGCAGCGCGACCGCCTGCGCGCCAACGCCGAGCTGTTCCGCAGCCTGATGACCGAACAGGGCTTCGACCTGCTGCCCGGGTCGCACCCGATCGTCCCGGTGATGTTCCCCGGCGATGACGGCGCCCGCCGCGCCTCGCAGGTCGCGGACGCGATGCTGGCACGCGGGGTCTATGTCATCGCCTTCAGCTTCCCCGTCGTCCCGCGTGGCCAGGCCCGGATCCGGGTCCAGCTGTCCGCGGCCCACAGCGAGGACGACGTACGCGCGTGCGTCGACGCGTTCGTCGCGGCGCGCGACGAGGTCGGCTGAGGGGCCGACCCGGCCGTCAGAGGCGCGCGAGCTCGGTTGCGAGGTCGTCGAGGCCGAGAGCCCCGAGAGAGAGCGCCTTCATGTGCCACTCCTTGAGGTCGAAGGCATCTCCCCGCGCCGCATGTGCGGCCCGGGCCGCCTCGCGTCCCTCGAGCCAGACCCGCTCACCGAGCTTGTAGCTGATCGCCTGTGCCGGCCACCCGAGATAGCGCACGATCTCGGAGCGGATGAAGTCGGCGGGCCGCCCGGAGTGCATCGCGAAGAACTCCTCGGCGAGCTCGGGTGTCCAGACCTGCCCCGGTGCCAGCGGCGAGTCGTCCGGGATGGTGAGCTCGAGATGCATCCCGACATCGATGACGACCCGGATCGCGCGCATGATCTGCGCGTCGAGGTAGCCCATCCGCGCCTCGTCGTCGAGGTAGCCGAGCTCGTCCATGAGCCGCTCGGCATAGAGCGCCCAGCCCTCGGTCGCCCCGCTCGTCGAGCCGACCGAGGTCTGGAACACCGAGAGCTGCGGCGCGACGTGCACCCACTGCGCGAGCTGGAGATGGTGCCCCGGAACGCCCTCGTGGTACCACGTGCTCACGAGGTCGTAGACCGGGAACGACGTGCGCCCTAGCGTCGGCAGCCAGGTCCGGCCGGGACGGCTGAAGTCCATCGACGGACGCGTGTAGTACGGCGCCGCGGCGGAGCCGGGCGGGGCGATCATCGCCTCGACCGTGCGGAGCGGCGCGGCGATGTCGAAGTGCGTGCCGTCGAGGTCGCGGATCGCCTCGTCCATCATGTCCTGCAGCCAGACCCGGACGTCCTCGACACCGTGCACGAGGGTGCCGTGCTCGTCGAGGTGCCGCATCGCCTGCACGGGCGTCGACCCCGGCAGGATCTTCTCCGCGAGGGTCTCCATCTCGGCCCGGATGCGCAGGTATTCCGACCAGCCCCACGCATACGCCTCACGCGGGTCCACGTCGGCGCCGATGATCTGGCGGGCGGAGCGGCGGTAGCGCTCCTCGCCGACCGCGTCCGGCGTCCCCTCCGCGTCGGGCAGGTAGACATCGAGCAGGTATGCGCGCAGCGCCGAGGTGGCCTCCGTCGCCGACGCGGCAGCCCGGCTGAGCGAGTCGGCGGAGGTGGCCGGTCCCTTGCGGACGAAGTCGGCGAACCAGTCGCTGCTCACCCATTCCTGAAGAAGCGCCGCGAGCTCGCGCACCTGGCGCGGCGCGGCGAGCAGGCCCCGGGACCGGCCCTCGTCGAGGGTGCGCGTCCAGGCCTCGAAGGCCTCCCCGACCCGGGCCATCCGGCGCTCGATCGCCGCCCAGTCCTCGCCGGTCGCGGCGGGCATGAGCATGAAGGCGCTGCGCAACGCCTGCGGCGGTCCGAAGATGTTGCGGATCTCGCGCAGGTGGTCACCGGCCTCGTGCGCCTCGATGACGACACCGAGCCGGTCCCGCAGCAGGGTCGCGCAGCGGACCTCCAGTTCGGAGGAGCTGTCGGGCAGAGCGTCGAGGGCGGCGAGCGTCCGCTCGGCGAGCTCGCGGTGCGCCGCGTACCCCGACGGGGAGAGGTCGGGGACGCGGTCCTCGTGCGGCCGCATGCCGAGCGCGGTCGAGAGGATCGGGTTGAGCTCGGCGAGGTCGCGGACGTATGCGTCGGCGAGCTCGCGCGGCGTCGTCGGGGCGGTCGTGTCGTGGCTGGTCACCGGGCCATCCTTACAAACGGGCCGGACATCGTCCCGATGAGGGACAACACATTCGACGGGTGCACACTTGCGGAGTGGATCTGCGAGGCGCGCACGTGCTGCTCACCGGGGCGACCGGCGAGGTCGGGCGCGCCCTCGCGCACTCGCTGGCGGGTCGCGGGGCCCGACTGACGCTCGTGGCGCGCAGTAAACCCGACCTGACCGCACTGACCTTCGAGACCGGCGGTCGGGCGCTGCCGGCCGATCTGCTCGACGCCGACCAGCGCTCGCATCTCGTGGAGCGCGCCGAGGAGCTGAACGGACCGCTCGACGTCCTCGTCAACAACGCCGGCGTCGAGACCTCCCAGCACGTCGCGGACGAGGACGCCGGGTCCGTCGAGCGAGCGGTGACCCTCAACCTGCACGCACCGATCGACCTGTGCCGGACGGCGCTCGAGAGCATGCTGTCGCGCGATCGCGGCACGATCGTCAACGTCTCGAGCCTGAGCGCCGTCAGCTCGGTGCCAGGCATGGCGACCTACGCGGCGACGAAGGCCGGCCTGAGCCACTTCACCTCCGGCCTGCAGGCCGACCTGCGCGGAACGGGAGTGCGCACGTTGCTCGTCGAGCTCGGTCCGATCCGGTCGCCGATGATCGAGCGAGCCCGCGCATACCCTCCGACGGACGCGGCCTTCGCCCGCCTGTTCCGGACCCGCCTGCTCAGCATCATCACCGCCGGCCGTGCGGCCGAGGCGGTCTGCGACGCCCTCGAACGGGACCGTCGCCATCTGCGTCTTCCGCGCCGGGCGATCCCGTATGCGCTGCTCACCCAGGCGCCGCGGGAGCTGGCCGCCGTGGCACTCACCGGGGTGCCGCACGCGATGACGCGGGCGGGCATCCGATGAGCTGGCGCCGCACCGAGGTCCGTCGGAAGATCGCGGCGGCGACGTGGCGACCGTCGCGGGACGGGCGGATCTACGCGCGCCTCGAGGTCGACGTCGGCCCGGCCCGGGAGTACTGCCGGCGAGTCTCCGAGAAGGCCGGTGTCCAGGTCACCGTCACCCACGTCGTCGGCGCGGCGCTGGCCAGGGTGCTGCGCGAGGTGCCGGAGTTCCGCGCCCGGATGGTCTTCGGGCGGGTCGTGCCACTCGAGCAGTGCGACATCGCCTTCGCGGTGGACATCGAGGGCGGCTCGGACCTGGCGCCCATCAAGGTCCGGCGGGCCGACACCCTGACTCCCGTCGAGATCGCCCGGGTCCTTCAGCGGGGTGCGGAGCGGCTGCGAGCCGGTCGGGACGAGGCCTACGGGAAGACCTCGCGCCTCGTCGAGATCGCGCCGGCCTGGGCGATCCGTCCGGTGCTCGCGATGTCGAGCGTCATCTCCGGAGGCCTCGGCAAGCCCGCGTTCGGTCAGCCCGGCTTCCCGCTCGGCACGGCGTTCGTCTCCAACGTCGGGACGGTCGGGCTCGACGAGGCCTTCCTGGCCCCCCCTGCCGTTCGCCCGCACGCCTGTCTACCTCGCTGTAGGGGCCATCCGCGAGCGCGCACTCGTCATCGACGGCGAGATCGTCGTGCGGCCGACCACCGTCCTGGTCGCGACCGCCGACCACCGCCTCGGCGACGGCTCCCATGCGGGCGAGATGGTCGCGGGCATGAAGCGGCTCATCGCCGACCCGGACCTCATGGACTGAGCCTCAGGGGAACTCGATCCGTTCACCCACGCCGCGCTCCGACGCGACGCGCAGGACCAGGGAGGCGAGCGCGATGTCGTCCATGGCGATACCCATGTTGAGGACCATCCGACGGCCCTGGTCGGGCACCTGGGCGGCTCCCGTGACGATGGCCGCAAGGTCGGTGTCCGGGTCGGGGAAGTCGTGGAAGTGGCTCACCCCGGCCACGGAGGCGTACTGCCCGAGGTCGTCGACGGCGAAGACCGCCGCCTCCTGAGCTGCGACGGCCCCCATCGCGTCGCCGTAGTCGACGGGCAGGAGCAGGGCGTCGGCCGCGGTGTTCCGGCAGTCGATCCTCGGCTCGACCGGCACGGAGACCGTCGTGATGACGAGGTCGGCGCCGTCGACGCAGTCCGGCGGCGACGTGGCGGCACGGACCGCACGGTCCGGCGCGGCGTCGTGAATCGCCTGCACCGCCTCGGGATGGTGGTCGTGGACGACGATCTCCTCGATCTCCGGGTGCTCGGTCAGCGCCACCTCGAGGTGTCGCCGGCCCTGCACGCCGTAGCCGATGAGGGCGAGCCGGCCGACCCGTCCGGGCACGTGTCGCATGGTCACGCCGGACACCCCGGGGGTGCGCATCTCCGTCACCCATCCGCCGTCGAGGAGCGCGATCGGCCGGCCGTTCTCCGGGTCGTTGACGATGACGGTGCCGAAGATGTACGGCAGACCGTGCGCGTGGTTGGACTCGAACCCGGTGACCCACTTGATCCCTAGGGCGTCGCTGCCCCCGAGATAGGCGGGCATGGCGTTGGCGAAGGCGCCCTTGCGCGGCGCGACCTTCGGCTTGGGTGGGTTCTGCACGAGTCCTTCGGCCTTCTGCCGGAAGGCATCCTCGAGGACGTCGATGATCCGCGGCCAGGTCAGCTCCAGCGACTCCAGGGCCGCGCGACCGAGAACGAGCATGGCGTCACGCTACTGCACGACAGAATCCGTTGCCGATTCGGGAACATGACGCTGATACAGAACCCTAGAATGGCATGAACAACTGATCCAGTTGGATATCGCCCTGCCAGCCCACTGACGTCCAGGAGCCTCCATGACGCCCAACGACCCGCACACCCGGCGCCAGCTGCCGCCGATCTCCCGCCCGGTCGACCCCGCCCGGGTCGAGGAGCTGCTCGCCGCCGAGTGGGCCCGCTTCACCGCGGAGACCCCCGAGTCGGGCGTGCACAACAAGCAGGCGGGCGAGTCGCTGCCGCTCGGCGTGACGAGCTCGTTCCAGCACTGGGACCCGTACCCGATCTCGATCGTGTCCGCCCGTGGCGCCTGGCTCACCGACGTCGACGGACGCCGCCTCCTCGACCTGTCGATGGGCTTCGGCGCGATGCTCGTCGGCCACCTCAACCCGGTCGTCGTCGAGCGCGTCACCGAGGCGCTCACCCACACCGGAACGCTCTTCGTCACCCCGTCGCCCCAGGCGACCGACGTCGCCGAGCGCTTCAAGCGACGGTTCGGCCTCGACATGCTGCGGTTCACCAACTCGGGCACCGAGTCACTGATGTATGCGATCCGCGCCGCCCGCGCATACACGAACCGCAAGGCCGTGGTGAAGATCGAGGGGGGTTACCACGGCGGCTACGACCCGCTGCAGGTCTCGGTCAAGCCGGAGCTGCACGAGATCGGCCCGGCGGACGCGCCCACACCGCAGGTGCCGTTCGACGTCGAGGCGGGGACGGTGCACGTCGTCGCCTACAACGACCTCGACCAGCTGAACCGAGTGCTCACCGAGCACGGTCCCGACATCGCCTGCCTCGTCATCGAGCCGGTCATCGAGAACCTCTCGATCGTGCTGCCGGACGAGGGCTACCTGGCGGCCGTGCGCCAGGCCTGCGACGACCACGGCGTCGTCCTGATCTTCGACGAGGTCAAGACCGGCCTGACCGCCGGACCGGCCGGAGCCGCCCAGCGGCTCGAGGTCAAGCCGGACCTCATCACGCTCGCCAAGTCGATCGGCGGCGGGCTGCCGCTCGCGGCCTTCGGCGGGACGCGCGAGGTCATGGAGGTCGTCGTCGACGGCCGGATGGCGCACTTCGGGACCTACAACGGCAACCCGCTCGTCATGGCCGCCGCGCAGGCGGTCGACGAGATCTGCACGCCCGAGGCGCTCGAGCGGGCCGAGGCGATCAACGTGCGCGCGATGGACGCGATCGACGAGATCATCGCCGAGCACGAGCTGCCCGCGCACACGGTCGGATTCGGCGTCAAGGGCTGTGTCACCTGGTCGGCCGAGCCGGTGCGCAACTACCGCGACTACAAGGCCACCGACTTCCGGATGGCGGAGCTGTCGTGGCTGTGGGGTGTCAACCGCGGCATCCTCACCCCGCCCGGGCTCGACGAACAGTGGCTCGTCTCGCTCGCGCACACCGACGAGGACATGGACCACCTCGTCTCGCACTTCCGCGAGCTGGCGGAGGCGCTGCGGGCATAGGTGTGCGTCGAGGCCCTTGTGCCCCGAGTCACGGAGGTCTAGCGTCCGCTTCTGTGGGGCAGTGCTGCCCCCCAACGGATCGAGGAGGACCGCATGAATCGTCTGCGCGGAGCCGTGGTCGCGGCCGTAGCACTGACAAGTCTGGCTTTCGCCCCCGCTGTGGCGGCGGGCAAGCCACCCGCACCGCCGTCGGGCAAGCCGCCGATCGTCATGGACAAGTCCGTGGTCGATGTGCAGATCCTCGCCCTCAACGACTTCCACGGCAACCTCGAGCCCCCGTCGGGTTCGAGTGGCCGAGTGGGCACTCCCCCCAACACAGTCGACGCGGGCGGTGCCGAGTACCTCGCCACGCACGTCAAGGCCCTGGAGGCGACGAACCGGAACACCGTCGTCGTCTCGGCCGGTGACCTCATCGGCGCCAGCCCGCTGCTCTCCGCTCTGTTCCACGACGAGCCGACCATCGAGGCGATGAACCAGATCGGCCTCGACATCAACGCCGTCGGCAACCACGAGTTCGACGAGGGCGCCGACGAGCTGCTCCGCATGCAGAACGGCGGGTGCCACCCCACGGACGGGTGCCTGGACGGCGACGGCTTCGCGGGTGCGGACTTCCAGTTCCTGGCTGCGAACGTCGTCGACGAGTCCTCGGGCGACACGATCTTCCCCCCCTACACGATCGAGAACTACAACGGCGCCAAGGTCGCCTTCATCGGCATGACGCTGGAGGGCACGCCCCTGATCGTCAGCCCCTCGGGTGTCGCCGGTCTGCAGTTCAACGACGAGGCCGACACCGTCAACGCCCTCGTGCCGCGCCTGAAGCAGATGGGCGTGAGCGCGATCGTCGTCCTGGTCCACGAGGGTGGTCTTCCGGCAGCCTTCGGCATCAACGAGTGCAACGGGATCAGTGGCCCGATCGTCGACATCGTCGATCGGATGGACCCGCGGGTGGACCTCGTCATCAGCGGCCACACCCATCAGCCCTACAACTGTGTGATCGACGGCATCCCGGTGACGAGCGCCTACTCCTTCGGTCGCCTCGTGACCGACATCGACATGCGAGTCGACCGCGCGAAGAAGGAGGTCACCTCCATCGCGATCGAGAACAAGATCGTCACCCGGGACGTGCCCGAGGACGCCGGCATCACGTCGCTCATCGAGCGGTACGACGTCATCGCGGCCCCCATCGCCAACCGGGTGATCGGCAGCATCACGGCCACCATCACCCGGACGGCCAACCCCGCAGGCGAGTCCGCACTCGGCGACGTGATCGCCGACGCCCAGCTCGACGCGACGGACGACCCCGGCTTCGGGGACGCCGTCGCGGCGTTCATGAACCCCGGCGGCATCAGGGCCGATCTCACCTATGCGGGCTCGTCGGCCGGAGAGGGTGACGGCAACGTCACCTACGGCGAGATGTTCACCGTCCAGCCATTCGGCAACAGCCTGGTCACCATGACCCTGACCGGCACTCAGATCGACACGCTGCTCGAGCAGCAGTTCGAAGGGGCGTTCCGGATCCTGCAGGTCTCGGACGGGTTCACCTACACGTGGAGCCAGTCCGCTCCCGTCGGCTCCAAGGTGGACATCGCCACGATCGCGATCGACGGCGTGGCCATCGACCCGGCAGCCAGCTACCGAGTGACGGTCAACTCCTTCCTCGCCGACGGAGGCGACCGCTTCCCCGTCCTCGTCGAAGGCACCAACCGCCTCGGCGGAGCGGTGGACACGGATGCCTTCGAGGCGTACTTCGTGGCGAACTCACCCGTGTCACCCGGCCCGCAGAACCGGATCACCCTGGTTCCGTAGGTCACTCGGCGAGCAGCTCGCAGAACAGACCGGTCGCGATGTTGCGACCGGTGAGCAGGACGACGGTGACGCCGGGGCTCTCGGCGTCACCGTCGTTCGTGACGAGTCCCTCGCGCAGTGCCGCTACGCCCACGGCTCCGCTGCCCTCGACGACGAGTCCCGCCTCGGTCGCGAGCTGCGCCACCGCCGAGCGGATAGCGGGCTCGGGGGCACCGCATACCGGGGTGTTCGTCGCGGCCAGCAGGGCAGGGGTGACGCTGCCGGTCTCGATGTTGCCGGCGAGCCCGTCGGCGATGGTGTCACCGACGTCGACGGGGATGACCCGGCCGGCGGCCATGGCGCTCGAGACGACGGGCGAGCGGGCGGCCTCGACGCCGATGATGTGCCAGCCGGCGCGTCCCGCGAGCACGCGAGCCGTCCCGGCGGCCAGTCCACCGCCGCCGACGGGGACGAGGACGGTGGCCGGCTCGACCTGCTCGAGCAGCTCACGCGCGAGCGTCGCCTGCCCCGCGATGACGTGCGGGTCGTTGTAGGCGGAGACGAAGCGACCATCCGCGCGCGCCAGGTCGAGAGCCGCCGACTCGGCCTCGTCATAGCTCTGTCCGATCTGACGCAGGTCGACGTCGAAGCCGCGCAGCGCAGCGACCTTCGCCGGTGACGCGGTCTCCGGGACCACGACCGTCGCCGGCACATCGAGCCGGGTCGCCGCGTACGCGATGCCCAGGCCGTGGTTGCCCGCCGAGGCGGTCACGATCCGTGCACCCTCGGCGGCATAGGCGGCACAGGCGGCGAGGGCGCCGCGCACCTTGAACGAGCCGGTCGGCTGCATGGTCTCGAGCTTGGCCAGGACGGGTCCCGCGATGCCGGTGAGGCGGAGGGGCACCACCGGCGTGCGCTCGAGATGCGCGCTGACGACGTCGTATGCGGCGGCCAGCTGGTCGTCGGTCGGCACCTGCTCGCTGGGCTCGGTCATGAGGGCCATTATTGCGGCGTTCGGACGGGGCAGCGGCGCTACGAGCGTTGTCGGGGAGGGCTGTCAGCGGTCTCGCGTAGGGTGGTGCTCGGGGTGTGCGCGTGTCTTGGATTTGGCTGCACGCCAATCGAATTGAGTCGACTTATCTCTTGCGGATCCATGCCGGCCCTGTATAGAATCGAACATGCGTACAGATCAGGTGACTCCGGCACAGCCGATCGCGTCTGGTGCCGCCGTCGCGACCGTCCCCGTCGAGGCGGACGCTCCGCTGGGCGATCTCGTCGGTCTGCTGCGTACCGCGACCCGGCAGGTCCGGAGGATGGCCGCGCAGGTCCAGGACGCCACGACCGATGCCGATATCCGGATGTCGCATCTCGCCTCCCTCATCCAGGCGGTCAACTCGCTCGGTCGGGCCTGCGCGGGGGTCGAAGCCGGAGCCGTCTCGGCGTTCGCGCGACGGGACGAGGTGACCGACGCCGACGACGTGCTCGTGACGGAGCGCCCGCAGCGCATCCGCGGCTCCGGGTTCATCCACGACGACGCCGCGCTGGAGGTCGCGCACCTGCTCGCCGTGTCCGAGGGGTCAGGTGCGACGCGGGTCGAGCGGGCCGCCGAGCTGACGCACCGCATGCCGCTCACGCTGGCTGCGGTGACCGCGGGACACATCGAGATCTGGCAGGCTCATCAGCTCCTCGACGAGTGTCGCCTGCTCGACGACGAGGAGGCGCGTGAAGTCGACGAGTGGCTGCACGGTCGGCTCGGCCGCATCGAGCCGACGCGGCTGCGGGCCACCGCGCGGTACGGCGTCAGCCGGGTCAACCCCGACAAGGTCCGCCATCGGGCCGAGAAGGCGAGGCGTGGCCGGACGCTCGAGGTCTGCCCGTCCTCGGACCCGGGGCTGGCCCAGCTCTACGCACTGATCCCCAGTCACCACGCGGCCGCGATCTGGGAGGCGGCGTCGACGCTGGCCACGGACTACCAGGAGCTGGATCCGACCCTGACGATCGACCAGGCCCGTGCCGACGCATTCGTCGACCTGCTTCTCGCCGACGTCGACGTCCGGGCGTCCGTCACGCTGGGGATGCCGGTGGTCACGAGCCGGACCTCCGCGGTCGGCGACTCGCCCGATGAAGCCGACGGTCTCGACGAGTCCCTGCGCGACAAGGTACCCGAGGACTACACGACCGAGGATCTCGACCGACTCTTCGGACCGGAGGACCGGGAACCTCCGCCACCTTCCGATGCGGAACCTCCGGCCGGCATGCCCTACGTCCCGCACGACCGACCACGCGAACGCATCGAGCCGGACGACTCCTACGACGGCCCTGGGAGGGTGCCCGACCGGATCCCCGACTGGATGCTCGACCCGAGAGAAGGCGCCGAGCCGAGTTCGCCGATCCACGGGACGGGTCCGCTTGCCGGTGCCTTCACGACCGGCGTGACCGTCCCCAAGGTCGGGTACATCCCCTGCGACGTCGTCGCGACCTTGCTCGGACGACTCGACCTGCGCATCTCGCGCGCCCTCCTGGACTCGGCGACCGGGACGGTTCTGGAGACGGTGACCGACGCATACAGCCCGCCGCGCCGGATGCGTGACTTCGTGCAGGTGCGCGACGGCCAGTGCCGCATGTACGGCTGCGCCCGACCCGCTACGGCCTGCGACGTCGACCACGCCGTGCCGCACGACGCCGGCGGGCCGACCTCACCGCAGAACCTCGCCGGCCTCTGCCGACACCACCATCGGGCAAAGCAGTCGCGGGCCTGGACCTACCACCTGGACCCGCTGACCGGAGTCGCCACCTGGATCAACACCCGGACAGGAACGATCCGGGCGACCCATCCGGCCACCTCTCTGGCCGTCGACACCATGCGACGGCGACTGTTCGACCACGACGACGCGACGCAACCGAAGGAGCCCGACACGGAGTCAGAGGTCGACGCCGGGCCCCCGCCCTTCTAGGAGACCGGCTCCGGCTCCACTTCGACGAAGATCCCTGCGCGTGCGGCGCGCCGCAGCCCGACCTTCGAGCCGACGCGGTCCACGATGTCGGAGAGTCGCGCCGGCAGGCCGTACTTCGCGACCACTGCCCGTCGCGCCGCTGCGACACCGTCGGCGTCACGGTCGACCCGAGCCACCCCCCGGAAGGTCGGCGTTCCGTCCTTGACCCGCCCCCTGAAGTCACAGGCTCGCAGCTCGACGCGCGTGGTGTGGGCGAGGCGCTTGGTCTTGCCGGTGTCGTCGACGGTGATCACCGCGAAGGAGGTGGGGCCAGCACCGGTCGGCGCGAACCAGACCGGCGTCGGCACGGCGACGCCCGTGCGCCGGAAGGTCGTCAGCTCGACGTACTGGGCTGAGGCGAGCGGGTGCTGGTCCATGACGGTCAGGCTATGTGCCAGTCCAACCACGGCCTCGCACGCTCGAGCAGCGCCTGCTGCTTCGCCTCGTCGAACCCGTCCCACATCGCCGGCATCCGGCGCGATCGGTAGTTGGCCTCGAACACCTCTCGGTGGTCCCGCACGAACGTCCAGTACAGCGCGTCCCAGTCCTCGGTCCACTCGCCCGTCGGGAAGTCGGACATCTTCCGCAGGTAGTTGCTGCCACTGACGTACGGCTTGGTCGTCATCGCCTCGCCGGCGGCGAACTGGCTCATGCCGTACACGTTCGGCACCATCACCCAGTCGTAGGCGTCGATGAACAGCTCCATGAACCACTCGTAGACCTCGTCCGGCTCGATCCGCAGCAGGCACATCGCATTGCCGAGGACCATGAGCCGCTCGATGTGGTGGGCGTAGCCGGTGTCGAGGACCCGCTCGATGACGCGGTCGACCGGGTCGAGCCCGGTGGTGGCCGTCCACCAGCCATCGCCGAGGGAGCGTGTGTGCGCCAGCCGGTTCGACGTGCGCAGCCGACGGCCGAAGAGGACGTAGGTCGCGCGCATGTACTCGCGCCAGCCGATCACCTGCCGCACGAACCCCTCGAGCGACTCGATCGGCACATCGTGGTCCTCGGCGGCGTCGAGGACGGCGGCGATGACCTGGTCGGGGGTGAGCAGCCCGATGTTGAGCATCGGGGTGAGGAGCGAGTGGTAGACGAAGCGGTGCTCGGCTGAGAGAGCGTCCTCGTAGGGGCCGAACAGCTCGAGGCGCTCTGCGACGAAGTGCGCGAGGTGCGCCGCCGCCTGGGCGTGGGTCGTCGGCCAGCTGAAGGCGGTCGGGTCTCCGGGAGCCTCCGAGAAGTCACGCGCGACCGACTCGATCGCCTCGGCGACATGGCGGTCCCGGTCGGGGAAGGCGACCGGTGGCGGTGTGTGTCCGCGGGGGAGCTTCTTACGGTTCTCCGTGTCGAACGACCAACGTCCACCGACCGGCTCGCCATCGTCAACAAGGATGTCGAGACGCCGTCGCTGCCACGAGTAGAAGTGCTGCATCCGCGCCGGGTGCCGTGCGAACCACTCGCGCAGCTCCGCCCGTGTCGTCAGGAAGCCCGGCGACTCGAGGACATCCTCGTCACGCGGCTCGAGACCCGCGCCCGCGAGCGCCTGCCGGAGGTCGCGCTCGAGCCAGTCGTCCACGACGTCGACCAGGCTCACCCGGTCGGGCCGGAGGTCCTGCAGGTATGCGGTGAGCCGCTCGAGCGTCGACCGCTGCGGGTCGGAGCGAATCAGGTGGGTCTCGAACCCGGCGTCCTCGAGCCGGTCCCGGAAGGCCGCCATCGATGCACGGTGGAGGACGAGCTTGTGCGAGTGGAAGCGGTACTGGCGGAACATCAGGTCGTCCTCGACGAGGACGAAGCACGTTCCGTCCTCGGCGTCGAGGTGAGCCGCGAAGAGCTGGTGCGGATAGACGATCCGAATCGCGACGTCGCTCACCGAGCCGACGCTAGCCGGTGCGCGCCTGGAACGCCTCGAGCCACTGCTCGCCGGCCGAACGGCGTTGCGCACCTGGCATCATCCGCGCCATGAGTACCCCTTCGGAGCAGACCGCGGCTGTGCGTCCGGCGATGACCGGTCTCGTCCTCGCGACCGTATGGATCTTCGTGCCTCTCTGGGTGCTGGTCAGCCGCTGGGATGTCCTGCTCGCGGGTCACCCGGCCTACCTCGTGCTGGTCCTTGCCGTCCTCGCGGTGGGCATCATGCTCGCTGTCCGTGCTCGGAAGCCGCGGGCGCCTCGGTCCGGTGCGCGCCGCATACTCCTCGGCCTGGGCGCGGTCCTCGCGACGGTGACCGTCGTCGGGGCGGTCGCCTGGCTGCGGCCGTTCGGTGCCGACCAGGTCGCCCTCGATCTCATGACCGGTACCGAGGACGTCGAGGTCACCGATGCCCGCACGAGCATCACCCTCTCCCCGCGCGCCGGCGAGCCGACCGTCGGAGTCGTCGTACAACCCGGGGCACGCGTCGACCCGCGCGCCTACGTGCCGCTGTGGGAGCAGGTCAGCGCACAGGGCTACCTCGTCGTCATCGTCAAGCAGCCGCTGAACATCGGCTTCCTCGCCCTCGGCGCGCCCAGCGGCGTCATCGACGACCATCCGGAGATCGGGGCGTGGGCGCTGTCCGGCCACAGTCTGGGCGGAGTCGCCGCCTCCGAGTACATCGCCGACGACCCGCAGCGGACCGACGCCCTCGTGCTGCACGCGAGCTACCCACTCGGCTCACTCGCCGGCCGGGACGACCTCGTCGCCGCATCGATCTCGGGCAGCGCGGACGGCCTGTCCACTCCTGAGGACATCGAGGCGAGCCGGGCCGACCTGCCGGCAGACACCGTCTTCACGCAGGTCGAGGGGGCGGTGCACGCGTTCTTCGGCGACTACGGCGAGCAGCCGGGCGACGGGGTCCCGACCATCGGACGCGAGGAGGCCCAGGAGCAGATCGTGGCGGCCACCGTCGAGGCGCTCGAGCGGATCAGCTGACCGGACCGTGCACCAGCTCCCGGTAGTCCGGGTGCCGGTCGATCCACGCCTTGATGAACGGGCACCGCGGCACGACCCGGCGCTCTCCCGCGTCACGGACGGCGTCCAACGCCTGGCGTGCAAGGGCGCTGCCGACCCCGCGCCCTTCGTAGGCGTCGTCGACCTCGGTGTGGGTGAAGATGATGACGTCGTCTCCTCGCAGGCGATATTCCGCGAAGCCGGCGAGCTCGCCGTCGACGCGGGCCTCGAAGCGCTGCTCGTCGGGGTTGTCGGTCACGGTCACGGGTGTGTCGTCACTCATGGCGTCCATCCTGTCAGGACCCCGGCCGCCCCGTCTCCAGCCGCCGTTCGAGACCGTCGAGGATGATCTCGAGACCGAAGTCGAACTCGTCCGCGAACTCGAAGCCGGCGGCGATCACCTGCTCGCGCAGCATCTCCGCGAGGTGCGGGTAGCGGTCGGCGGGCAGCTGGTCCTCGATGCCCACCGCATACTCCTGCTCCTGCCCGGCCGCGAAGGGCACTGTCTGCTCGGTGAGGACGAAGCCGTAGACGTATGCGTCGATCGCCGAGAACGCATGCGTCGCCATGACGACCGTGAACCCGTTCGCCCGAAGACAGCCGAGCACCGAGTCGTGGTGGGTCAGCAGTGCCGGCCCCGGGGTCCGCGACTCGATGAGGCCGAGGGCCCACGGGTGGGCGGCCAGCACCCGGCGCGCGGACGCGGCACGCTCCCGCATGGCCTCCCGCCATGGGTCCCGCGGCGCCGGCACGTCGATCTGGGTGAACACCCAGTCGGCGAGTGCGTCGAGCAGCGCCTCCTTGCTCGCGACGTGGTGATAGAGCGACATCGCCTCCACGCCGAGCTCGGCGGCGACGTTGCGCATGCTGACCCGGGCGAGGCCACCCTCGTCCGCGACGCGCACGGCGGCGTCGACGACGCGCTCGGCGCTCAGCGGCGGACGCGAGCCCCGTCGCCCTGCGCTGCCCGTGCTCGACATGCCCAGACCTTCTCACGCGACCGGGGCTCGTATGGTGGGCGGGTGCAGCTGACGTTCTCCGGCGAGGTCTTCCACTGGCGTGGGCCCGCTCCGCACCACTGGGTCGCCGTCCCGGCCGAGGACTCCGAGGAGCTCGCCACCCGGCCGGAGCTGAGCTACGGGTGGGGCTGCATCCCGGCCGTGGTGAGCGTGGGACGCTCTCGGTTCGAGACCTCGCTCATGCCGAAGGACGGCCGCTATCTCGTGCCGATCAAGGTCGCGGTGCGCCGGGCCGAGGGGATCGAGCTCGGTGACACGATCGCCCTGGACGTTCGGATCGGCGAGTGAGCGGGAGGCGCCGCGCGGCGTTGCTCGTCGTCGGATGCCTGATCCTCGGGTTCGGCGTGGCACTGCTCCTCGTCGCCGACCTCGGGTCCGACGGGTTCTCGACCCTCGTCAACGGCCTCGCGATCGCGACGGGACTGCCGTTCTTCGTCGCCAACACGATCGTCTCCGGTGGGTTCCTCGTCCTCGCGGCACTACGCCGGGTGCTGCCGGGCATCGGCACCCTCGTCCAGATCGTCCTCGTCGGAGCGACGGTCTCGGTGATCTTCGAGTACATGGGAACGCCGTCCAGCCTCGCCGCCCGCGTCGGCCTCGTGCTCGTGGCCATGCCGGTCCTCGCCGTGGGGATCGCGATGTACCTCGGCGCCAACCTCGGCGCCGGCCCGATCGAGGCGGCCGCGCTCGCGTGGGATCCGCCCGTGCCGTTCAAGTGGAGCTACAGCGCCGTCCAGCTGCTCGGCGCCGCAGTCGGCTGGCTGCTCGGCGGAACCATCGGCCTGACGACCGTCGTCGTCATCGCCTCGCTGGGCCCGCTGGTGGACCTGACCAGCCGGCTGCTGCGGCTCGACGTCCACCAGGGACCGGCACATCACGAGCCGGTCCCTGAGCGGTGAGGTCGCTGTCTAGACGCCGATCGACGACCACGGACCCCAGATCGCGAAGGTCATGCCACGGCTGGCCTGGATGTTGACGAACAACGTCTGGTTCTTGTCGTCGAACGTCGACCCGGCGAACTCGTCACCGAAGCGCGGCGCTCCGTTGGCTCCGCGCAGCCGGTTGAGCGCGATATCCCAGAGCTGCCCGTCGACGGACAGCCCGCGCAGGAAGTTGTCGCCCGAGCTGTCCTCGCACACCACGAGCGTCCCGCTCGCCGAGGTCGTGATGTTGTCGGGGAAGTCCAGCGTCGAGGGCCCGTCGGACTGGAAGACGCAGCGCAGGACCTGGCGTGCTGGATCGAAGCCCCACACCTGGCCGAACCCGTTGCCGTAGCCGCCCGGGTCCTCGAACCCGGCTTCGGCCGGACCTCCGCCCTGGGTCGAGGTGAAGTAGATGACGCCGTTGCTGAAGACGGTGCCCTCAAGGCGGGAGAAGAGCGCCGCGCCGCGGTCCCACGCCTGCCCTCCGACATGGACGATCGCCGTGTTGTTGGGAGTGGACGCCTCTTGTCCTTCGGTGTAGGGGTAGGCGACATCCGGCTCCGCGATCGGCACCCACTCCACGTCGTACTCGATCCCCTGCGGCTGGTTGCCCTCGAGGTGGGCATTCGCGACACCGACGACCTTGAGCGCCTCGAGCGTGCCGCCGTCCTCGAGCCGCCCGACCACCATCGGGTCAGTCGGCGGCTTGTACCGGTAGAAGCAGGACGCGAAGCCGAAGTTGTCCTCCGAGAGGTACAGGTACCCGCTCGCCGGGTCCCACGCGACCGACTCGTGCGCGAACCGACCCGCGTTCCGGATCGGCGTCCTGCTGCCCTGACCCTCCTCCGGGTCGACCGAGACCGGCACCTCGAAGATGTATCCGTGCCGCTCCTTCAGCGGGACGTTCGAGGCTCCGGTGAAGTCCGGTCCCACGTCGGGGCCGTTGACCGTCTCCTCGCAGGTGACCCAGCTGCCCCAGGGCATCTCGCCGCCGGAGCAGTTCATCATCGTGCCGTTCAAGGAGGTGTATGCGCCGAGCACCTCGCCGTGCTTGGTCACGTGGACCGTCGTGGTGCCGCCACCGCCCATCGAGTCGTACGGCGTCCACGGACCGAAGGCCGGGGTCGGGTTGTTCACCTCGTGGTTGCGCACGAGGACGACCGTGTTCTGCGGGCCGGCGAAGGCGGCCATCCCGTCGTGCCGGCCGGGCAGGACCGTGCCGTCGTCGAGACGCACCGGCGTCTCGGTGTCGTGGAAGGAGCGGTACTGGAACCCTCTCGGCAGGTGCAGCCGCACCAGACCGTCCCGCTTGTCCCGGATCGGGACAAGGGCCGCGGCCCGTGGCGCGCGACGTGCCTGGGCCGGGGCGGCGGCGAAGCCGGCAAACGGACCGGCCAGCGCGCTCGCGGCAGCGAGCTTGAGGACGCTTCGGCGTTCCAGACCTCGGCGTTCGACACTTCTGTTCTCGATGGTCATGACTGCTCCTCCTCAGGACGACGACGCTGTCATACCCGATAGGGCGTCACGCTAGACCTCTCGAGCGGATCCCGCATCCTCTCGTGCTGGCGCCGAAACCCTAGGCTGACCCCCATGATCCTCATCACCGTGAAGTTCCCAATCCGCGAGGACAAGCTCCAGGAGTGGCACGACCTCTCGGCGTACTACGCCGAGGCGGTGAACGCCGAGCCGGGCTGCGTCTTCTTCGAGTTCTCCCGCAGCGTCGCCGAGCCGAACACCTTCCTCGCCATCGAGGGATTCCGGGACTCCGAGGCAGGCGCCGAACACATGCGCCAGGACCACGTCGCCCGGTTCATGTCCGAGATGCCCGACATCGTCTCGGCCCAGCCACAGATCATCTACGTCGACGCGCCGCAGATCGAGGGCTTCGCGCCGATGGGCGAGATCCAGCCCCGCTAGGGTGGTCCGGCCAGACAGAGCAGCCGGGCGGCGTTGTCGTGCAGCACGGCCCGCTCCCAGTCGTCGCCGAGACCGAGACCGAGGACCGCGTCGACCGCGTCGACGTACCGGTACGGAATGTTCGGGAAGTCGCTGCCGAACAGGATCCGGTCCTGCAGAGCCGCCAGATCCCCGAGCCGGTCGCGGGGGAACGGGGCGAGCGCCTCGGTGAAGGCCGTGAACGCCATCGTCGTGTCGAGATGCACCCGCGGATACTCCGCGCACAGGTCGAGGAAGGCGCCGTACTCCGGCATCCCCAGGTGGGCCATGACGAGCGTGAGGTCGGGTTGCCGCTCGAGCAGCCGGCGCATGTGCCGCACTCCCGTATGCCGCCCGCGGGCCGGGCCGTCGCCGCCGTGGATGACGACCGGGATCCGGCGCTCGGCGAGCAGCTCCCACACCGGGTCGAGGAGCGGGTCGTTCGGGTCGTAGCCGCCCACCTGGACGTGCGCCTTGAACACCTGGACACCGGCCTCGACGGCGACCCGCGCATACTCCGCTGCCTCCGGCTCGGGGAAGAAGGTGCCGGAGCGAACGCAGTCCGGGTGCCGGTCGGCGAAGTCGGCGGTCCACTCGTTCAGCCACCGGGCCATACCCGGCTTGTGCGGGTAGCACAGCGACGTGAACCGCAGCACCCCGAATGAGCGCAGCCACGCGAGCCGATCCGCCTCCTCGCCGCGGTAGGTGATCGGCCACGTCCGTCCCGTGAGCGGGCCGGCGGAGTCGAAATAGGCCCAGACCTTCCGCATCACCTGCGACGGCATGAAGTGCGTGTGGATGTCGATGATCCCCGGTATGCGGCGCTCGCCCAGACGGGATCGGACGGCTTCCCCTTCGGTCACCCGCCGACGGTACCGTCCAACGCGGCGCGCAGGGCGACCTCCTCCTCGTCCGTCAGGCCCGTCCCGCGCGGCTCGGTGCGGGTCTCCTCGTAGTCGAGAGTGCGGCGCAGGGTCTCCTCCAGGGGTCGGGTGCTCAGGCCGTTCGACCGGGCGGCGCTCGTGTCGAGCGTGGCGAACCAGCGCCAGTCCGGGTCCGAGATCCACAGCGGCAGGGAGGTCGGGCCCATCCACTGCGCGACGCCCTCCCGCTCGAGCACCTCGGCCGGAACCGGCCGCGGCGTGGGGGCCCCGGCGCCGACGACCCGGCGGCCGGTCTCGATGAGCTCGCCGAGCGTCGTCGTCGGGCCGGTCGCGTTGAAGGCTCCGTCGACGCGTTCTCCCGCCGCGTGGACGATCCAGGCGGCGAGGTCGTCGACGTCGATGAGTGCGCACGGGAAGTCGAGGTCGGGTGGGGCGAGCAGGTCGGGTCCGGTCGGATGGGCGGCACGCCACACGTAGTAGCCGCTGCGCCCCGAGGCGTCGCCCGGGCCGCCGATGAGACCGCAGCGCACGATCGTCGAGGTCGCCTCCGAGGAGCGCACCGCCTGCTCGCAGGCCACCTTGGCAGGGCCGTACTCCGACATGTCGGCCATCTCGTCGGCATCGAGCGGGTCGAGCAGTGGCGCGGACTCGCCCTGCTCGGGGCGGTCGAAGCGCGCGTAGACGTTGGCGGTCGAGACGAAGACCCAGTGCCGGGTCCGCACGTCCCGGACGGCGCGGCGTACGTGGCCCGGCTGGCGGGCGACGTCCACGACGGCGTCCCAGTCCTCTCCCGCCAGCGGCGCCAGGGCGTCGTCGGTGTCACGGTCGGCGGTCACGAGGCGCGCGCCGTCCGGCACGGGAGCGGATCCGCGCGCCAGGCAGGTCACCTCCCAGCCGGTCGCCAGGGCGTTCCGGACGACGGCACGCCCGAGGAAGGCGGTGCCGCCGAGGACGAGAAGACGCATGTGCGGCTACAGGTTCGTGATGCCGCTGTCGCCGAGGTCGGTCTCCTCGCCGGTGACCTTGGCCTTGACGAGCTCGACGACCGTGACGACGGAGCCGGGCGTGTCCCACCACTCGGCCGTGTCCGCCGTGACCTCGAGCAGGACGCTGTTCGGGTCCTGCGGACCGCCCTCCATGAACGAGTCGGTGAAGAAGCCCCACAGCTCCTCCAGGCGATCCGGGTCGTCGACGACGGCGGCCGTTCCCGTGAGCGACACGTAGCCGTCCTTGCCGGCGTAGAACACGTTGACCCGGGGGTCGGAGCGCAGGTGACCGACCTTGGCGCTGTCCCGCGCGGTGATCCAGTAGGTCGTCCCGGGGTCGTCGAACGTCTGGGTGCCCATCGGGGTGGCGACGAGCCGTCCCCGGGCATCGAGATAGGTGAGGGACGCGATGCGCGTCGACTCCATGATCGAACGGACGGTCTCCACCGGTGACGTGTCTGACATGCCTGCAGCGTAACGTTTGTGCAGGTCACGGCGTCGTCCGTGGTCTGCGTGCGGTGGCGGCGAACCTTGTCGGGCTGACATGGTCGACGGATGTCGACCGTCACGATCACCGACCCGGACCTCCCGTCGTTCCTCTCCGGGCTGGGCTCCGCACACCTCGAGAACGCCCCCGATGACGACATCGTCGACGCGGTCCGGGCCATGATCGCCCATCCCGAGTACCCCTGTCTCGGCGCCCGCTCGGTGTTCCGGCGGGACTCCGCGCACATCACCGTCCTCGACTCGATGGACGCGGCAACCACCGGAGTGTTGGCAACCCGGCTCCGCGGCTTCGCGGCCGAGCACGGCGAGGACGAGGACTTCGTCTCGTTCATCGCGACCTTCCGGGCTCCGGTGCCCACGGCCGAGCGCGAGTTCGAGAACTCCCTCTGGCGCATGCTGCAGAGCTTGCACGACCTGGACGGTCGGCCGTGGCCGTCCACGGTCAGCGCGGATCCCGGCTCGCCGCACTTCGCCTTCTCGTTCGCCGGCACCGCGTTCTTCGTCGTCGGACTGCACCCGGCCGCATCGCGTATCGCGCGGCGGGCACCTCTGCCGACCCTTGTCTTCAACCTCCACCACCAGTTCGAACGACTTCGTGAGGGGAGCCGGTTCGAGCGGATGCGCACGGCGATCCGCCGCCGCGACGAGCGGTTGCAGGGGACGGTGAACCCCATGGTGGACGACTACGGGGCGTCCTCCGCCGCGCGCCAGTACTCCGGTCGCGCTGTCGGACCGAACTGGGAGGCTCCGTTCCATGCCTGACCCCACCCCCATGCCTGATCACCGACCCCGCCCCGAACGGCAGCTGTCCGCGCGTGTGCCGTACGACGGCGACGGCGACGGCCCCGCCGCCGGCTGGCACCGCATACCCCCGCAGACGGGGCACCTCGTGCGGCTCGAGGCCGGGCAGGTGCTCGAGATCGTCGACCCGCTCGGTGAGCAGGTGAGCGATCTGTATGCGGTGGCCGCCGACGACGTCGAGGAGTGCCTCTCCGCGGGGCGCACGGTCGACTACAACAACACGATCTACATCTCGACCGGCCACCGGCTGTGGAGCAACCGCAGCCGCGTCATGGCCACGGTGGTCGAGGACACCGTCGGCGTGCACGACCTGACCCTGACCCCGTGCAGCCAGGAGACCTTCGACATCCTCTACCCCGAGTTCGAGGGTGCGCCGCACCCGAGCTGCTTCGCCAACCTCTGCGCCGCGCTGGAGCCGGCCGGAGTGGCACCCGACCGGATCGGCACGACCCTCAACGTCTTCATGGACGTGTGGACGGACCGGCTCGGCGAGCTCCACATCGACCCGCCGCCGACGGTGCCTGGCGACCGCTTCGCCATCCGGGCCGAGCTGCCGCTGCACGTCGGCGTCACCGCATGCTCGGCGGAGAAGTCCAACAACGGCCACTGCACGCCGATCGATGTACGCGTGCGACGCTGACAGACCCCCACCCACAAGGAGAGACACCATGAGCAAGACCATTGCCTTCCTCGTCGCGCACGAGGGCATCGAGCAGGTCGAGCTGACCGAGCCCTGGAAGGCCGTGACCGACGCCGGTCATCAGGCCGTCCTGGTCAGCCCGAAGTCCGGCGAGGTGCAGATGTTCGAGCACCTCGACAAGGCCGACACGAAGGCCGTCGACAAGACCGTCTCCGAGGTCTCGGCCTCGGACTTCGACGCACTCGTCCTGCCGGGCGGCGTCGCCAACCCGGACGCCCTGCGGATGGACGAGGGCGCGGTCGCCCTCGTCAAGGAGTTCATCGCCTCGGGTCGACCGGTCGCGGCGATCTGTCACGCCCCGTGGACGCTCGTCGAGGCCGACGTCCTCTCGGGGAGGACGCTGACCTCCTGGCCGAGCCTGCAGACCGACATCCGCAACGCCGGTGGGGAGTGGGTCGACGAGCGCGTCGTCGTCGACGGCAACCTCATCACCAGCCGCAACCCGGACGACCTGCCGGCGTTCTGCTCGGCGCTGGTCGAGGCCCTCGAGCACGGAGCCGCCGCCTAAGGAGTCTCGAGCCCTCGCGGGGTCGAGCGGACACCCTCGGGCAGGACGCTCACCGGCGCCACGACGACGTCGTCGAGCTTCCAGTCCAGGGCCTTGATCGACTCCGCGAGGGACTCCAGACGCTCCACCTCGGGCACGCCGACCGGCACGACGAAGACCTCGGTGTGGAAGACGTGCCCCTCGTCGCGCACCCGGCAGGCCACCTCCCCCACCCACCCCTCGTCGCGAGCTGCGTGCAGCACCTCGTCGATGACGGGGTGCGTATCGCCGTCGTCGAAGGTGCGCGCCTCGCCGTCGAGGAGGTCCTCGGTCGCGCCCTTGAGCTGGCGGATGCCGTCGCGCAGGATGCTCAGCGAGATGACCATGGCGGCGGCACCGTCGGCCCACCACAGGCCCATCCCGATCCCGAGGATGCCGAGGATCGCCGAGCCCGCGGTCATCCAGTCGGCCTTGTTCATGTCCGCGTCGGCGTACAGGACCTTGTCGTGCAGCCCTTGGGCCAGCGGCAGCTTGAGGCGACCGAGGATGACCGGCCCGACCCCCGCATACACCAGGACGGCGATCATCAACCAGCCCGACCAGACGGTCTGACCGAAGAGGTGGACCGTGCCGATCGGGGGGTGCTCGCCCTTGAGGAGCCCTGAACCGGAGTCGTAGACGAGGAACAGTCCCATCGACAGCAGCGCCACCGCCGCTGCGAGGTGGCCGGCGCCCACGGATCGGTGGTGGCCGTAGGGATGGCGCACCGACGGGGGACGGCGCGCCCGGTGCACCGCGACGAGGAACGCGATGGGCGGGATGAGCGAGAGGAGATCCTCGGCCCAGGCCGCCTTCATCGCCTGGCTGGATCCCATGACGAGATAGACCAGGACGATGACGGTGGTCATGTAGGCGAGGCCGCCGTACTGGATCCGCTTGGCCCGCTGGAGCATGTCGTGCTGCTCCTGAGGGAGCGTCGTGTGCCCGAACCTGGCGGGCGCGGCCGGGCCGGTCATGGCGTGACCTCGTCGAGGTAGGTCTCGACCCGTGCCAGCATGGCGTTCTCGCCGAGCGGCACCGCGAGGACGTGCTTGACGGTCTCCCCCGCCTCGGTCGACTCGGCGTAGGCCCGGGTGATCGACACCTTGTCCGACCACGGTGAGTCGGCGTGCAGCCCTCCGATGAGCAGGTCCAGCTCGCCGCGCTCCATCGCGCCGACCAGGGTCGTCTCGCCGCCCCGGGTGAGCTGCACCCGCGCACCCAGTTCCGCCGCAAGGCCGCGGGCGAGGTCCTCCTCGAGCGCGGTGCGGTCGCTCGGCGAGGCGCCCACCCGGAGCAGGCCCTCGCGCTCGACCCGGTCCAGGGTGCCGTCGGGGTCCTCGGGCATCGACCCACAGCCAGCCGCGAGGAGGGCGATGGCTACGAAAGCGCTGGTCAGGCGGGTGCGCATACTCCGGACACTAGACCCACCTGACCCAGTTCGCACCCTCCCCGATCTGGACGCGGTCGAGCTGCTCGAGCCGGCCGTCGTCGTCGAGCTCGAGCAGCTGGGCGAAGGTCGACTCCTCGCCCACCGCGACGACGAACCGGCCGTCGTGGCTGACGCCGAACCCGCGGGGAACGGCCTCGGTGTCGACGTAGCCGACGATGTCACCGAGCCGGCCGCGCTCGTTCAGGCGGATGACCGTCAGCCGTGACGAGTTGCGCTCCGACGTGATGAGGAAGTCGCGGGCGCGGTGCACATCCGCCCCCCAGATCAACGGCTCCTCCTGGGGGTCCGCCCCCAGCTCGCTGTGCTCGAGGCCCGCCGTGGGATCGACGGCGTCGACCGCCTCGGCCTCCGTGAGCCTTCCGCGGGAGTCGACGTCGTAGCGGATCGCGCGTCCGGAGAACTCCGTCATGACGTAGGCGTTCGACCCGTCGACGATCAGGTGCCGGGGTCCGCAGCCCTTGGGCGCGACGACGGTCGGCGGGTCGAGCGGGGACAGCCGGCCGTCCTGGTCCAGCTCGAACTGGGCGAGCAGGTCGTCGCCCAGGGCCACCGCATACACCCGGTCGCGGTCCGCAACGATGCTGTGCAGGTTCTTGTACTCGAACCGGGAGTGGGGCTCACCGAGCCGGCCGCCTTCGACGGGCCAGACCGCACCGAAGCCGCCGCCGTAGGACGCACCGAGGAGCGCCCGGCCGCCGGCGGCGAGGAAGAGGTAGGTGAGCGAGTCGGTCACGGCCGTCCGCGACACCTCCGACAGAGCGCCGCTCTCGCGGTCCAGTCGCAGTGTGCAGATGCCCGGAGGGTCGCCCTTGTAGGCCGCGTAGACCAGATCACGGTCGGCGTCGATGGCGAAGGTTCCGCAGTCCGGCAGGTCGCCCGACGTCGCGAGCACCTCGAGACGCGGCCGCGGCTCGCGATGGAGTCGCAGCGTGCTGATCGTGCCGTCGCCGGCGTTGGCGATGAGGAGGAGTTCGCTCATCGACCAAGGCTATCGACCTTCCAACGCGCGGACCTGCGCCGATGTCGCTAGGGTGACGGGCACCCGGATCTGGAGGCTCGACGATGAGATTCCCGAGAACAGTCCTGCTGGTGGTCGCCGCGATGCTGGCGAGCCTGGTGCCGATGGCCGCGAGCGCGGCGCCCGGCGGACCGCCGGATCGCGGGTCGGGCGGATGGTCGATCGAGGTGATGTCGTCGCCGGCCGAGTACGTCTCCGGGGGCGACGCCCGCCTGCGGATCTCCCTCCCGCCGGGCCAGATCGACAAGGCACGGGTCTCGGTCGAGGGCCGTGACGTCACAAGCGCCTTCGCGCCGATCGACGAGCGCACGCTCGAAGGCGTGGTCGACGGCCTGGAGCTCGGTGAGAACACCGTCGAGGTCGGCCTCGACCGGGGTCGGGCACCCGCCCGCGCGGCCGTCACGCTGACGAACCACCCGATCACCGGACCGATGTTCTCCGGACCGCACCAGACGCCGTTCCTCTGCGCCACCGACGGCCATCGCGGCAACGCCGAGCTCGGACCCGTGCTCGACGACGACTGCTCCATCGAGCGGGTCGTCTCGTTCAAGTACCGCACGACCGGCGGCGCCTGGGCCGACTACGTTCCCGGCTCGGAGCCGGAGGACATGGCGACCACGACCACGATCGACGGACGGACCGTCGACTACGTCATCCGGTGGGAGCGGGGGACCGTCAACCGGTTCATCTACTCGATCGCGATGCTCTCGCCGGACAGCCAGGACGTCGACGACCCGGACCTGTCGGCCTGGAACGACCGCCTGATCTACTCATTCCAGGGTGGAGTGGGCATCGGCCATTACCAGGGCAACCCGTCCCGCGGTTCCATGCTGCTCGAGTACGGTCTGGGCGCCGGGTATGCGGTGGCGTACTCCAGCGGGAACCGCACCGACACCCACTACAACCTCGAGCTCGGCGGCGAGACGGCGATCATGGTCAAGGACCGCTTCGTCACCGCCTACGGCGTACCGGACTACACGGTCGGGATCGGCGCCTCCGGCGGTGCGATCCAGCAGTACGTCTACGGGCAGAACCACCCGGGCCTCATCGACGCGGCGATCCCGGTCCAGTCCTACCCCGACATGATCACGCAGGTGATCCACGTGGGTGACTGCGAGCTGCTCGAGCGCTGGGTCGACACCCAGATCCTCGGCGGTGGAGACCCCAAGTGGCGGGACTGGACGAACCGCTCGCTGCTCGAGGGGCTCAACGCCAGCAACACGGTCGAGAACAGCTTCGGCGCGGCGATGCCGCCGGCACCGCTGTATCCATCGGGCTCCTCCGAGTGCATCGAGGGCTGGCGCGGCCTGAGCCCACTCGTGCTCAACCCGCACTTCGGCACTGCACCCGGAGTCACCCCGGAGCAGCAGGCCTCGACCGACTGGACGCACTTCCAGGACGCCGTGAACATCTACGGCGTCGGTGCGGACGGCTACGCCAACCGGGTGTGGGACAACGTAGGCGTGCAGTACGGGCTGCAGTCGTTGGTCGAGGGCGAGATCACCGTCGCCGAGTTCCTCGACGTCAACGCCAACGCCGGGTCGTGGAAGAACGAGCCGGAGATGGTCCAGGAGCGGTGTCCGTTCATCTCGGCGCTCTGTCCCCAGCCCTCCGACCTGGCTGGGCTCGACCCGGTGCCGGACATCTGGCCGAACCTCATCGACCCCTGGTCGTGGAACAACATGGCGTTGTCCCCTGACGGCGGCGCCACCCCGGCTCCCCGGGTCGAGGCCGATCCGGATGCCGTCGAAGCGGCATACGAGCGTGGTCTGGTCTTCCGCGGCGACATGCCGATCCCGACCGTCGACTGGCGGCCTTACCTCGAGCACGTCCTCGACATGCACAACTCGGTTCAGTCCTTCGTCACCCGACAACGGATGACCGACTTCGCCGGCCACGCCGACAACCAGGTCATCTGGTTCTCCGCAGCCGACGAGCAGGGCGACTTCGTCAATGCCGCCCCGATGGCCTTCGAGCTCATCGACCGGTGGATGGCCAACATCGAGAACCGTCCGCAGCGCGGCGTCGTGGCGAACAAGCCGGCCGACGCCGTGGATGCGTGCTTCGACGTCGACGGCGAGCTCATCCACCGCGGCGCCGACGCGTGGCACGGGATCCTCGACGACCGACCCGACGGCCCGTGCACCGAGGCGTTCCCGGTCTACTCGACGTCGCGGATCATCGCCGGCGGCCCGATCACCGGTGACGTCTTCACGTGCCAGCTCCAGGACGTCGACGATGCGATCAGCCGAGGCGTCTACGGCGACGTGACCTTCACCGCCGCTGAGCGCGACCGGTTGGGCGAGATCTTCCCGGACGGCGTGTGCGACTACAGCAGGGGGGACGCGCGACGCCCCGCCTCGCTCTGAGGGACGTCCCAGGAGTCCGCCGCCGCCTGGCGGCGGGCCCGGTCAGCGTCGAGCGCACCGGTCGCGAGCGCGAGGTCGAGTGACTCCTCAAGCCACTCGATCCGCTGCGCGGGGGTCATCCGGGCTCGGGACCGGGCCGCAGCGGGACCGTCGGAGGTGCCGCTCCAGTCGAGATCGTTGAGCGCGACGGGATGCTTCGTCATGACCTGTCGAGTCTAAGGCCGGGGTGGATCCGCTGGAGAGCCGCGATGTCCGCCCTGTCCTGCTCCCTCCCGGCGATCCGCTTCATCGCCACGAGATGGTTCAGCGACACGACCCGCACCGCCAGCCCCGCGACGTCGACGACGACGGACTCGCGCCACAGGTCCTCGAACGCGATCGGAGGGTGAGCGAACAGGTCCACCTCGCGACGGGCGTCCGAGGGGTCGTGCATCGTGAAGGCGATGAGGTTGCGGTCCCGCACCCAGGACTCGCGCACCTCCTCGTCGGCGAAATCCGACGCCGGCACCGGCAGACGGGGCCGGAGCCCGAGCCCGCCCAGGACCTCCAGCGCACGTTCGACGTTCTCGCGACGCAGGTCGAGCGCGATGTCCAGGTCGACGGTCGTGCGAACGTGCCCGTGCAGGACCACCGCGACGCCACCCGCGACGACATACGCCACCCCGGCCTCCTCCAAGGCGGCGGCGACGTCTTGCAGGAGGGGCACGACACAAGCCTAGGCGGGCGTCCTGCTTGAATGCGGTGATGACCGAGACCCCGAGCCATCACCTCGATTCGGCCACGGTCGACGACAGCGTCTTCGGCCTGCGCCCCGACTACCGTGCCCTGCTCATCGCGGTGACCGGGATCGAGCCGGGGCCGGGGGACGAACACAGCGAGGCGCTCCTGCTCGAGGCCGAGCGGGCCGCCCGCCAGACCCTCTCGTCCCGACCGCTCGAGCAGGTGCCGCACGTCGCGGCCTGGCGCGACGCATACCGGGCCTTCGGAGCCAAGCCGCAGCGGACCCGCAACAGTCTCGAGGCGCTGCTGCGGCGAGCGCCCGATGGGCTGCCCCGGGTCAACAGGCTCACCGACATCTACAACGCGATCTCGGTCCTCCATCTCATCCCGCTCGGCGGCGAGGACCTCGACCGCTACGACGGTCCGCCGCGACTGACCCGCGCCACCGGTGAGGAGCCCTTCGACACGATGACCTCCGGCGAGACGGTCGTCGAGCATCCCGAGCCGGGCGAGGTGGTGTGGTGCGACGATGCCGGGGTGACGTGCCGGCGGTGGAACTGGCGCCAGGCCCGGCGCACCCGGCTGCACGACGGCACGACGACCGCCCTGTTCATCCTCGACGCACTCGACCCGATGACCGACGCCGACCTCGAGGCCACCGCCGCGGACCTGATCGCACACCTGCGGCGGCTCGGGCCGACCGTGCGATCCGAGCAGCGACTGCTCCGCCGCTGAACCGCCGAGGCTCGCTACTCGTCCTCGAACAGCTCCGGCGGGAACCCACCGGTCGCGATCGGACCCCATCGGGTGGGGCGCACGCGGATGAGCGACTTGCCCTGGTCGGCCATCGCCTGGCGATACTCGTCCCAGTCGGGATGTTCGCCGCTGATGGCGCGGAAGTACTCGACGAGGCCGTCCGCGGCCTCGGGCATGTCGACGACCTCGGCGTCGCCGTCGATCTGCACCCAGGCGCCGTCGAAACCGCTCATGACGAGGACCGAGACGTGCGGGTCGCGCCGGATGTTGCGGACCTTCGCCCGCTGTGGATAGGTCGAGACGAGCACCTCCCCGGCCGCGGTGACGACCCCGGTGACGAGGCTGAGCTGCGGCCGGCCGTCGCGCCGGGTCGTGGCCAGGACGAGCTGGTGCTTGCGCGCGCTGAACTCGACGAGGCCCTCGAGGTCGACCGAGCGGTTCGTGGCGATGGACTGCGCGCGGCGGTCGCTGCGCGGGATCTTCTTCACCGGACCACACCTCCTTCCCGCCTGAGCTCCTCGAGCACGCGTGCGTCGATGCCCCCCGGCGAGAGCCGCGTCTCGAGGTTGACCTCGCCCATCCAGGCCTCGAGGTCGGCCTCGACCGTGTCCTCACCGGTGCGGCGGCCGAGCCGGTCGAGGAGCATCCGCACCTCGGCACGCAGCTCGCCGTCGAGCGACCGGACCCCTTCGGGTGCGCCGAAGTACAACGTGTGGAGCTCATGCACCCGCGCCAGCTCGGCCGGTGCGTCGGGATGGTCGTCGACGCGCAGGTCGGCGAGGATCCCCGACCGGTCGTAGCCGGCACCGGGAGCCCGGGCGAGGAGCGCCGCCGACTGCCGGCCGCGCGAGTCGCCACCGGCGGCGTCCCCGGCGAGCAGCGCATCGAGCAGCCGGTGGTCGAGGGGTCGCCCGGCGCTCGCGAGCCAGGCCCGCTCCATCTCGTCGACCACCTCGGGTCCGGTGAGGATGTTCCCCTGGATGGCGTATGCGGTGGTCCCGTCCCCGCCGGTCCGCCCGCCCGCCCAGGGCACGCACTCGGAACCGGTGTGCGTCGCCGCTCCGTCGACGCCCACGACGCCGAGCTGCCGGTGCTCCCGACCCTCGTCGGCGGCCAGGGCGGCTGCGAGCGCGGCGGGTGCCGGCGAGCCGGACGACAGCGCGTCGAGCACCTCGGCCCGGTAGGCGTACCGTCCCCACGCCTGGGTGGCGACAGCACCGGTCCCCGCCCGCACCTCGGGCACGATCGAGCCGACCGAGAGGAACTTGCTCGCGACGGCGACGCCCCAGGCGGCACCGTCGCGGGCGACGATCGAGAAGGTCATGGATCACACACTAAGACTGTGAGCGGCGGCATTGACGGCGATTCGGGCCAGGTGTAGTCCGAAGGTGAGGAGGTGCGAAGAGATGACAACCACCCACCACAACGGTCGCCACATCGCGACCCCCGCGACCTCCGTTCCGATGGATCCCCTACGCACCCTCACGGTCGTGCTGCTCGCGGCCGTGGCGGTCCTGTACGCCGTCGTGTTCGCGGTCCAGCTTCCGCACCTGAGTGAGCCGGACAACCCGGCCCCGATCTACGCCGTGCTGGCCCTGGGCTACCTCGCCCTCGCGGTCACCGCCGCACGGGTCGACACGCTTCGCCTGATCTGGGTTCTCATCGGCATCCAGGTGCTGGTCGTCGCGCTGTTCGGCTGGTCCGTAGGGATGCTCTACCGCGAAGGGGACGAGGCGTTCATCCTCGACATGCAGTGGCTCGCGGTCGCGGTCACGCTGCTCCAGGTGATCCTCATCGGGGTCCTGGCCTACCGCGGCGTCAAGGCGCGAGCGGTCAGCTGACGGCGGCGTCGGTGGCCGTCGGCAAGGGGCCGACGACGATCTCGTGGCCCTCGTCGGACCATTGCGAGGTCCCGCCCATGACGGAGTAGGCCTCCACGCCGGCCCGGCGGAGAAGCTGCGTCGAGGACTGGCTGCGGTTGCCCGTCGCGCAGATGACGTAGACCGGCTCGTCCGTCGGCAGCTCGGCGGCGCGCTCGGCCACCTGACGCATCGGCATCAGGACCGCACCCGGCACATGGCCGGCGCGGTACTCCATCGGCTCCCGGACGTCGACGACCGTGCGGCCCTCGGCGTGTGCGGCGACGAAGTCGGCCTGGGACACCTCGAGGGGCTTGTCCTGCAGCGCCCGCATGGCGTCGACCTTGGCGTGGATCTCGGGCATGTCCAGGGCCTTGACCTGCTCGATGACCTGTTCGAGCGAGGAGGCCGGCAGTGCGCCCGGCTGGTTGAAGACGAGCACACCCTCGCGGAAGACCATGAGGGTCGGGATCGACGTGATGCCTGCGGCACCCGCGAGGCCCTGCTCGGCCTCGGTGTCGACCTTGCCGAACACGACGTCGGGGTGCTTCTCCGACGCCGCCTCGTAGACCGGGGCGAACTGGCGGCACGGGCCGCACCACGCGGCCCAGAAGTCGACGAGGACGATGTCCTCCTCGGTGACGGTCTTCTCGAACTCGGCCTGGGTGAGGTCGCGGGTGGCCACGGGGTGTCCTTTCGGCGTGCGGGTCTATATACCCCCTAGGGTATCAGAGCGCACGTCGGGCGGTCACGTCGAGATGTGCGCGAGCAGCGCCGCCCGGAACTCCTCCGGCCGCTCGAGGTGCGCGGAGTGGCCCGCGCCGTCGAGGGCGAGCTCGCGGTATGCGCCACCCGCCTGCGCGTACGCCTCGAGGACGTCACGGGTCTGGGTGACCATCGGCTGGGGCGGGGCGACCTCCTCGCCCGGCCAGCCGGGCACGACGCCGTGCTTGCCGAGGGTGTTCAGGTCGAAGAACGACTCGTCGCCGACGATCGCGTCCGCGGTGCCGTGCACCCACAGGACCGGCGGCTTCGGGTCGACGTCGACGATCCCGCTGACGTCGAAGTGCACCGGACTCATCGTGTTGAGCACGCCGCGGTCGCCCGCCGCGAACCCGGGCCAGGAGTCCGACGCCCGCGCGTCGCCCGGGTAGTTGCCCTCGCCGGTCGCCGTCGTGAGCATCGAGGTGACCCACACGTCCTCGTGCTCGCTCGTGAAGCCCGGTGCCACGTACGTGCCGCGGTAGACCTGGACCGGGCAGGTCGGGGCCTCGTCCGAGCGGTCCCCGGCGGCCAGCCGTGCGACGAAGTCGGGGTTGGCTCCGCCGCCGCCGGTCCCGGCACCGTCGGCGGTGAGCAGCGAGCCGTCCCGACGCGTCCCGCCGAACCCGTAGGGCGAGACCGGCGAGACGAGGGTGAGCGATGCGACGAGCTCCGGCCGGTCGAGGAGCAGCTGCATCGCCACTCCGCCGCCCATCGACCATCCCACGACGTGGGCCCGGCCGATCCCCATGGCGTCGAGGACGGCGGCGACATCGTCGGAGAAGTCGCGCACCCCACGGGTCGCGTCGACCGGCGCGGTCTCGCTCTCACCGAACCCGCGAAGGTCGATCGCGACCGACCGCACCGGCAGCTCGAGCATCGTCGGCTGCCAGAACAGCGACGAGGAGACGTTGCCGTGGATGAAGACGACCGGGGTGTCGTCTCCGCCGTCCACGCGACCGTCGCGCTCGAGCACATGCGCGTCGTAGCGGTCAGTGCGGACACGGGTGCTGCTGATGCCGGGGAAGACGGTCATGCGGGAACCTCCTGGAGGGACTGGATCGCGCGGGCGACGGCCTCGACGCCGGACCCGAGCAGGATCGTGTAGTGGTTGGTGTCGGGGACCTGCTCGACCTGCAGCCCGGGCAGCCGCCCGGTCCACACGGCCAGCCAGTGGGCGTCGTAGAGCGGCGCCGGCTCGTCGAACAGACCCCGAGGGCTGGTCAGCAGCGCGCGCGGCAGGCCGCGCCGCTCGAGCTCGAGGACGGCCTCGGCGTATCCGTCCCGGCCGTCGAGCTCGACGAGGTTGGTCAGCACCGCGTCGGGGTGAGCGCTCGGCCGCAGCGCACCGTCGATCGGCTGCAGGTCGTAGTCGACGTAGTCCTGGACGACGTCGTTCCAGTACGGCCCGAAGGCCGGGTGCTCGCGCCAGAACTCCCGGTATGCGTCGGCCGAGTCGAACGTGCGGCGCAGCCGCTCGATGGCCGGGCCGAGCAGATCCTCCGGACGTGCGTCCGGCGGCGGCGGACGCAGCGGAAGGCCCCCGTCGACGAGCACCAGGGCGGCGACCCGGTCGGGGTGCCGCTCAGCCAGGCGCGTCGCGACGAAGGCGCCCATCGAGTGGCCCACCGCGAGCACTCTTTCGACCCCCAGCGCATCGAGCGCGCGGGCGGCGTCATCGGCGTGCTGGACGAGGTTGTAGGGCGGCGGCAGGTCGCGAGAGCGGCCCCGGCCGCGGGAGTCGAGCGCGATGAGGGGCACGTCGAGGCGGTCGGCGAGTCCCGCATACGAGCGGTGGTTGGCGGTGATGCCGCTCAGGCCGAGGATGGGTCGCCCGGTCGCACCCTCGTGCCAGAGGGTGCCCGCGAGGGCGCCGCCCTCGACGGCGGCGGACAGCGGTCGCTCCGTCATCGCGCGCTCCACCCGCCGTCCATCGTGTAGCTCGCGCCGGTGACCATGCCGGCGTCGTCGGAGGCGAGCCAGCAGGCCAGGGAGGCGACCTCGGCGGGCTCGATGAGCCGCTTGACCGCGGACTCGGTGAGCATGACGCGCTCGACGACCTCGGACTCCGGGATGCCGTGCACGACCGCCTGGTCGGTGATCTGCTTCTCCACCAGGGGGGTGCGCACATAGGCGGGGTTGATGCAGTTGCTCGTCACGCCCTGCGGCCCGCCTTCGAGTGCCGTGACCTTGGACAGGCCCTCCAGACCGTGCTTCGCCGAGACGTAGGCCGACTTGAAGGCCGACGCCCGCAGGCCGTGCACGCTCGAGACGTTGATGATGCGGCCCCAGCCGCGCACGTACATCGACGGCAGCACGGCGCGAACGAGGAGGAACGGCGCCTCGAGCATGATCCGGTGGATCCGGCGGAAAACCTCCGGGTCGTACTCGTGGATCGGGCGGACCTGCTGCAGGCCCGCGTTGTTGACGAGGATGTCGGCGTTCAGGGTCAGGTCGTCCAGGGACGCGGTGTCGTCGAGGTCGACGACCCAGGCCTCGCCGCCGATCGCGTCGGCCACGACGGAGGCGGCGACGGCGTCGCGGTCGGCGACCGTCACCCGCGCGCCGCGCTCGGCGAAGGCCTCGCAGATGGCCCGGCCGATGCCGCTCGCCCCGCCTGTCACGATCGCATGGCGGCCGTCCAGCGTGCTCATGAGTTCTCCTTGTCCGTGAGGGGATCGTCGCTCGCGCCGGTCCCGAGCCCGCGCTGGATGAAGCGCATCATCTCGTCGAGGACCTCGTCCGGCACCTCACCGGCCGATCCCTCCCAGAGGATCCACCGCATACCGATCAGCTCGCCGATGCCCATGAGCGCCCACGCGGCCACCTGCGGGTCGACGCCGGCGTCGATGTCACCGGCCGCGCGCGCGGTCTCCAGTCCGGTCGCGTAGCCCTCGACGATGCGCGTGTAGTGCCGCCGCATCGCCTCGGGCGCGACGAACTCGGCCTCGCGGACGATCCGGTAGATCGCCGGGTGCGCGGCGGTGAAACGGAAGAACTCGCGGAAGCCCTCGCGCTCGGACTCGATGCGGTCGGCGCCGCGTTGGGCGCCGGTGCTCATCGCCTGACGGACCCGGCGGTTGAGGTCGTCGACGAGCTCGACGAAGACCTCGTGCTTGGTCGGGTAGTACAAGTAGAAGGTGCCCTGTCCGACGCCCGCCCGGTCGGTGATCCGGGACACCGAGGCGCCCTGGTAGCCGTGCTCGAGGAACACCGCCTCGGCCGCCTCGAGGATGCGCCGCTTGGTCTCCTGGCCGCGGGCGGTCCGCGGCTCGGCGCTCATCGCCGCTCCCCTGCCGCGGACGTCACGTAGGCCTCGGCCAGCTCACGACGGAGCGGCTTGTCGGAGGAGGACCTCGGGATGCGGTCGAGGACGACGATCTCGCGCGGGACCTTGAACCGGGCCAGCCGGTCCTCGGCATGGCGCTCGAGGTCGGCCACGTCCAGTCGGACTCCCGGGCGGAGGACGACCCAGGCGACGGCGCGTTCGCCCCACTGCTCGTCGGGAACGCCCGCGACGACCGCCTCCGAGACGTCCGGGTGGGTCAGCAGGACGGCCTCGACCTCGACGGGCGCCACCATCTCACCGCCGGAGATGAACAGGTCCTTGATCCGGTCCACGATGCGCACCCGACCGTCGGAGTCGAGCTCCGCGAGGTCGCCGGTGCGCAGCCAGCCGTCGACGAAGGCGGCATCGGTCGCCGCCCGGTCGCGCAGGTAGCCGGCCATGACGTTCGGGCCGCGCACGAGCAGCTCTCCGGTGCCGGGGCCGGTCTCGACCCGGCCCGCATCGCTCAGGCGGGCGACCTCGACGAGCGGGTAGGGGAAGCCGACGCTGCCGGCGTGGGTGCGCGCCTCGGCCACGGGCAGGCAGGTGACGTTGGGCGCGGCCTCGCTCAGGCCGTAGCCCTGGGTCAGCGGAACACCGCGGTCGTGCCACAGGTGAAGCAGCGGCACGGGGGCGGGTCCCCCGCCGACGACCGCGACCCGCAGGCTGCTCAGGTCGGTGTGCAGGAACTCGGGGTGCTGGGCCATGAGGAGGTAGTTCGTCGGCACGCCCATCATCGACGTCACGCCGTGCTCCTCGATGAGCCGCAGCGCGCGTCCGGCCTCGAAGCGCCGCTCGAGCACGAGAGTCCCGCCGACCCGCAGGGTCAGCAGGGGCTGCACGTTCCAGCCGCCGACGTGGTACTGCGGCATCACGGCGAGGACGACGTCGGACTCCGAGAACGAGAGCACGCGACCGAGCGACTCGTTGGTCCAGTGGCAGTTCGCGTGGGTGAGGACGACGGCCTTGCTCCGGCCGGTCGTGCCGGAGGTGAGGACGAGCAGCAGCGGGTCGTCGTCGCGGACCGGTCCGCCGCTGGACCCCGGTCGGTCAGCGCTCGGGACGGCCGCCTCCACGCCGACCTCCCCGAGCTCGCAGGACGGTATGCGGCGGTCCAGTCGGTCCAGAGCGCTCCGGGCCGACAGCGCATACGCCGGTTCGGCCACGAGCAGGTCCGGGTCGACCAGGTCGAGCTGCTCGGCGATCTCGCCGGCCGTCAGCCGCCAGGAGATCGGCGCGAGGACCAGTCCCGCCTTGGCGCAGGCGACGAACAGGACGATGTGGTCCACGCTGTTGCCGGAGAGCGTGGCGACGACGGCGCCGCGGCCGTAACCCGCCGTGACCAGACGGTCTGCCAGGGCCGCCGACCGCTCCTCGAGCTGGCGATAGGTCGTGCGCACGCCGCGGTCGATGATCGCCGTGCGAGCACCGTCGACGCGGGCCCGGTCGGTCGTCCAGCGGCCGAGGGTGAGCAGGCCGTCAGTGCGCATGGCTGGATTCTCCACCGCTGCGCACCCGGTGCGCGATGCCCGCGATGCCGCCGGGGAGGAACATCACGATGAGGACGAAGATCGAGCCGAGAATGAAGATCGGCTCCGAGAGGGGGATCCGGAGCACAGCGGGCAGGGAGGCGATGAGGTCCGAGGAGGCGAGGTCGCTCAGCCGCTTGTCGAGCAGGGTGTACACCAGGCCGCCCACGATGGCACCCCAGCGGTAGCCGACGCCGCCGAGGACGACGATGACGAGGAGCGTCAGGGTGAAGTCGGCGGAGGTCACCCGGGGGGTCGTGCCCGACTGGAGCAGGACCATCCCCATCCCCGCGACGGCGGCCAGCACGCCGGCGGCGGTGAAGACGAACAGCCGCACCGTGTAGGGGCGCAGGCCGAGCACCCGCACGCGGAGCTCGTTCTCGCGCGCGGCCGCGGCCACGTGGCCGACGCGGCTGCTCTCGATCCACACCGTCGCGAGGTAGACGAGGACGAGGATCGCGAGGGCGATCCAGTACAGGTTCGCCGAGTTGCGCACCCCGATGAGGACGTCGGGCACCATCGCCGAGGTCACCGACACGCCCTCCTCGCCACCGGTCTGCCCGCCGGTGTTGCGCCGGACGAGGACGTTCATGGCCTGCGCGAAGGCGAGGGTGACCATGGCGAAGCTGATGCCGGTGACCCGCAGCGCGAGTGCTCCCACCGCCGAGGCGATGACGAAGGCGACGACGAGCGTCACGAGGACGGCGATGAGGAGCGCAACGCCGGCCGGAAGCTCTGCGGGGAGGAGTCGGCGCAGCACGATCGCCAGGCCGTAGGCCCCGGCTCCGAAGAACAGCGCGTGGCCGAAGGACAGCATCCCGGCCAGGCCGAAGATCAGGTGGTAGCTCAGCGCGAGCGCGGCGATGAGGAAGCCGTAGGCGAGGATCTGAAGCGTGCCGGGGGTGTAGGTCGCCCCGGGCAGCACCCCCGGCACCGAGAGGTCGAGCCGAGGTAGCAGCGCGGCGAACACGACGAGCAGGACCCCCAGAACGGGGACGACGAACCGGTTGCCGGTGAGGCGGGACATCAGGCTGCCCTCCCGAGGAGTCCGCTGGGCCGCACGAGGAGCACGGCCGCGAGCGCCAGGACGATGATGAGGTCCCCGGTGCCGCCGAGGTAGAAGTTCGCGAGCTGTTGGAGCACCGCGATGAGGACCGAGGCGATGGCCGCTCCGGTGAGCGAGCCGAGGCCGCCGATCACGGTGACGATGAAGGCGTAGATCAGCAGGGACGTCCCCTGGTGGGCCGAGACATTGCCGTAGTAGACGCTCGCGAGCACGCCGCCGAGGCCGGCGGCCGCACCGCCGATCGCGAAGACGATGGTGAAGGCGGTCCGGACGTCGATGCCGAGGGCGGTGACCATCGTCCGGTTCTCGACGCCGGCGCGGATGACGAGGCCGAAGCGGGTGAAACGGAGGAACAGGACGATCGCGAGGAGGACCACGACAGCGACACCGATGAGCAGCCAGATGTGGTTCGGCACCCGGGCACCGACGACCTCGGTGGTCTGCCGCAGCCACGGGACCTTCGTCGTGATGATCGGGTCACTGCCCCAGATGCCCTCGAAGAGTGCGACGGCGGCCAGCCCGATACCGACGGTCACGAGGACCTGTTCGATGTGGCGGTTGTAGAGCCGTCGGATGAAGACGAGCTCGGTGACGATCGCGAACAGCGCCCCCACGAGCATCCCGACGAGCATCGAGACGAGCAGGCCACCCCAGGTGCCGTCGCCGACCCGGCGCCCGACCTCCCAGCCGAGCAGACCGCCGAGGGAGAGAAAGGCGCCGTGCGCGAAGTTGAGCACGTGCATCAGGCCGTAGATGAGCGAGAGCCCGCTGGCGACCAGGAAGTACAGGGCGCCGAGGCCGACGCCGGTGATGAGCAGGAGGACGAGCGTGCTCATGCCGCCACCCCCAGGTGCCGGTGGACCAGGTCCTGGTCGTCGAGGAACTCGAGCGCCGCGCCGCGGTGGACCACTCGACCACCGGAGAGGACGACCACGTCCTGGGCGATCTCGCGGACGACCTGGAGGTTCTGCTCGACGAGGAGCATCGGGGTCTGTTCGGCCGCGGTGCGCAGCACGCGCGTCACCTCTCCGACGAGTCGTGGGGACAGTCCCTTGGTCGGCTCGTCGACGAGGAGCAGCCGGTTGTCGTTCAGCAGCGCCCGCGCCAGGGAGACCATCTGCTGCTGACCACCGGAGAGGGTGCCCGCCCGCTGGCGGGCGCGCTCGCGAAGCTCGGGGAACAGCTCGTCGACGAGCCCGCGATTCGGCGCGGCCTGGCGGGTTGCCAGAGTGAGGTTCTCCTCGACGGTGAGCGAGGCGAACACCTCGCGGTCCTCGGGCACGTAGGCGACGCCCTGTCGCACGATCCGGTCGGTGCGCAGCCGGTCGATCGGGCGACCGTCGAACTCGACGGTCCCGTCGCGCTCGATGATCCCGAGGATCGCCTTGATCGTCGACGACTTGCCGACGCCGTTGCGGCCGAGGAGGGCGGTCACCCCGGTGTCGGCGACGTCCAGCGAGACGTCCTCGACGACCTGCTGGCCGCCGACCCGGGCGCGCAGGCCCTCGACGTGGAGGAGGGCGCTCACACCGCCTCCCCGAGATAGGCGCTCTGGACCGTCGGGTCCGCCATGACCGCCTCTGGGGTGTCGGCGGCGATGAGCTCGCCGTGGTGGAGGACGGCCACCCGGTCGACGAGACCGAGCAGGACCTCCATGTGGTGCTCGACCATGAGCACGGTGCGGCCTCCCTGGTGCAGTCGGCGGATGACCTCGACCAGCCCGGGCACGTCGCCCGAGCCCACGCCGGCCATCGGCTCGTCGAGGAGGATGACTCGCGGCTCGGTCGCGAGGAGCATGGCGATCTCGAGCTTGCGCTTGTCGCCGTGGCTGAGCACCCCGGCGGTCGTGTGCGCATGGTGGTCGAGACCGACCTCGACCAGCCGCTCGTGCGCGACGCCGGTCGCCTCGTCACCCGGGCGGGGGAAGCGGAACGGGCTCGTCGCGGAGCCGATCCTGGCCTGAGCGGCCAGCCGGACGTTCTCGAGCGCGGTGAGCGCCGCGAAGACGCTCGAGGTCTGGAAGGTGCGGCCGAGGCCGAACCCCGCCCGCCCGTGGATGGAGGCCCTCGTCACGTCCACGCCCTCGAGCAGCACGCGGCCGCTCGTCGGCGCCATGACACCGGAGACGATGTTGAACAGCGTCGTCTTGCCGGCCCCGTTGGGGCCGATGACGCCGAGCATCTCGGACTCGGGGACGGTCAGGTCGATGTCGCGCAGGATGGTCGCGCCACCGATCTGCAGTCCGATGCCCTCCAGGGCGAGCGCGGGTCGGTCGGTCACGTCGGTCAGCCGGCTGCCGGCGGGGCGACGGTCTCGGCGTCGACGCTCGTGACCAGCTCCGGGGTGTAGGAGCCGTCGTCACCGGCGACCAGACGGGCCTGGAACATCGGCTGGATGACCGCGTGGTCCTCGGCGCGGATCTCGACCTCGCCCTTGACCGAGTCGAAGGTCGCTCCCTCGAGCGCCGCGATCATCGAGTCGACCTCGGTGCCGCCGCCCTCGGTGAGGGCGTGCGCGACCATCTGCGCGGCCAGGAACCCGTCCGGCGAGAACAGGTCGGCCTGCGCGCCGTTCTCCTCGAGGTGCTCGATCATCGCCGTCTCCGCCTCGGTGCCGCCTGCACCGCCGAAGTAGTGGTTGAGGAAGTTGAGCTGCTCACTCGCCTCGCCGTACGCCTGGTAGGAGGCGACGTCGCCGAGACCGGTGACGACCGTCGTCGCGTCGAAGACGCCCTGCTGGCCGAGGGCCTCCCACATCGCACCGGTGGTGGCACCGGCCCAGGCGACGAAGACCAGGTCCGGGGCGGCGTCGACGATCTGGGTCGCGAACGGCGTGAACTCGGTCGCATCCTCGGCGACGAGGACGGAGGACACCTCGGCGCCCGCTCCGCCGAGCACGGCTTCGACACCGGCGACGTTGCCCTGCCCGAACGCGTTGTCCTGGGCGAAGACGAGCACGGACTGACCCTCGATGTCGTCGAGGAAGGTGCCGGCGGTCGCTACGTCCTGGTAGGTCTGACGACCCGAGCGGAACGTGTACTCGTTGACGCCGGTGATCGCGTCGGTCGCGGCCGGGCCCGAGATGTAGAGCACCTGGTTCTGCGCGGCCTGCTCGGCGAGCTGGGCGGCGATCCCCGAGGACGCCGAGCCGGCGACGATGTCGACCTCACGACCGACGAGGTCCCGGAACTGGCTCACCGCGGTGTCGGGGTTGCCCTGGTCGTCGACCCACTCGAAGGTCACGTCGAAGCCGTCGAGCTCGCCGTCACCCTCGGTCACGTAGTCCCACCCGGCCTCGAAGCCGGCCTGGTAGGCCTCGCCGTAGGCGCCGAGCGAGCCGGTGAGGGAGGTGAGCATGCCCACCGTGACCTCGGTCGCCTCGGCCCCCTCGGTGGCCGTCGTGTCGGTGCCGGTCTCCCCGTCGGAGGAGTCGGTCGGGCTTGGTGCACACGCCGAGAGCGTCAGGGCCGAGGCGGCCAGGATCGCTGCGGCGAGCTTCGAGTGTGTCCGCATGTCGTGCCTTTCAGAACCGGGAAGCGATGAACCTGACATGTGATTCAGGTGTCAGGAACGTATGCCGCGATGCCCGCCCCCGTCAAGTGACACCGCTCATGTCGCCCCGGTCAGGGCATCGGCTCGCCCTTCATCAGGTGCGACTTGTAGACCGACGAGACGACGACGCCGTCGAACCACCGCGTCAGTCGGGCAGCCTCGGCCTCCAACGCGGCCACGGCGTCCGGGCCGGGATCGGACCGGAGAATCACGCGCACCGCCCCGTCCTCGTCCTGGACCCACCCGCCGACGACGCGACCGCACCACCACGCGGTCGTCCCGATGTTGCCGTTGGTGTCGACCAGGTAGGGCACGTCGGCGGGGTCGAGGTAGAAGTCCCGCTCCTTCCATCCCATCGCCGTCGGGTCGAGGACCGGGAGCAGGGCGGCCCAGGGGCCGGGATCCGGCACGTCGCCGACGTCCTCCGATGCCACCCACGCGGGCCGGCCGTCCTCCAGCCGCACCGCCCCCGCGCCGGAGTCCGCCAGCGCCCGCCGCACGGCCGACCGGGTCGAGCCGAGCCACCACACGAGGTCGTTCTCCGTCCCCGGACCGAAGGTGCGCAACCAACGGGCGACGAGCACCGCATACCCTTCGGGCTCGGAGAGCGGCTCGGGTGAGCCGCCGAACCAGGCCTCCGTCGCGATCCAGCGCGGGCGCGAGGTCCGCCAGTGGCCCGCGTTGTCGGCGCGCATGATCCGGCCCTCGGCGCCTAGGACCGTCAGGACCCGCGGTGCGATGTTGATCGTGCCGCCATAGGTCGTGCCGTTGCCGAAGCTCAGCTGCCCCGCCAGCTCGGGGAGCTGTTCGCGCAGCTCGGTCGCCGACAGCGCTGCACCGTCCGCCAAGCGGTCGAGCACCGCGGAGCACGCGGCCGCGAGCCAGCGCGGACCGTCGGCGGCGATGCCGGCCCGCTCGGCCTCCTTGGCGATGAGCCGACGCTGCTGCTCGGCCACCCGCGCGCTCGCGCTGCCGAGCGCGGCGGGCAGCAGGTCGCGAGTGAAGCCGAAGAGGGTTCGCCGCATCGCGAGCTGCTTGACGACGCTGCGGTCGGTGTAGAGCGCCCGGTCGACGTCCTCGACCGAGCACTCGCCCCGCACCGCCGCCGACAGGTAGACGGTCGCCGGCTCCGTGGCGTGCAGGGCGACCATCGCCTCGGTCACGTCCTCGACCGAGGCGGCCCGGTGCGGCCGCACCAGCCGGTGGCGGACCGCGATCCGGGCCCGGCGCTGGTCGTCGGTGACAAGCGGAGGCGCGCTCACGTCAGGAGTTCCTCGAGCCGGTCGAGGAAGGCGACCTGTGACTTCACGATCGCCCGGCGCGCGCGGTCGAGCGAGAGCCACTCTGCCCGGTCCACCTCGGGGAACTCCGCCACTCGCCCCGAGCGCGGTGGCCACTCGAGCGTGAACGTCGAGCTCGTGACGTAGGCGAGCGACCGGTCGGCGGCCACCGCCCAGGCGAGGATCCGCTTGCCGGACGAGCGCGTCTCGCCCAGCGGGATCGCCTCCGGCACCGGGAGATCCACGCCGGTCTCCTCCTCGAACTCGCGGTGCGCGGCGGCGAGAGGCTCCTCCGACGCGGGGTCGTACTCACCCTTGACGACCGACCACGCGCCGTCGTCCTTGCGCGCCCAGAACGGACCGCCCATGTGCCCGAGGAACACCTCGATGTCCCGCGATCCGCCGCCGTCGGTCAGCGCGTACGGCAGCAGGCCGGCGCTGTGCCGGGCCGCCGGACTCACCGGATGTCGTCCTCCCAGCGCGGCTCGTCCGCGCCCCACAGTCCGCCCATGTGCGCGAACGCGTCGCGGTCGTCGATCGTGAACGGCGGGCGGCTCGCGAGGATCAGCCCGGCGTCACCGCGGACGACCGTCTGGTACGTCTCCGGAGCCGGGACGTAGTGACCCTGCTCCAGGTCGGGCTCGGCGTCGAGCAACCAGTGTGCGGTGCGCGCGAGGTTGGCCGAGACCCGCCAGATCCCGCCGCTCATCGACCGCGCCCGCAGCGCCGCGAAGACACCGGCCGCGAGGAGGTAGCCGGTGGAGTGGTCGAGCACCTGGGCCGGCAGGACGCCCGGCTGGACGCCGTCGGGGGACTCCGCCATCGCGACGCCCGTCGCGGCCTGCACGATCGAGTCGAACCCGCGTCGGTCGCCCCAGGGTCCGGTGCCCCAGGCGTTCAGCGTGGCGTGCACGACGTGCGGGTGGTTCTCGGCGAGCGCCTCGGAAGACAGGCCGTACGCGTCGAGGGCGCCGGGGCGGTAGCCGGTGACGACGACGTCGGCCTGGGCGAGCAGCTCCTCGAAGGTCGCCCGGTCGGCGCGGTCGTCGAGGTCGAGGAGAGTGGAGCGCTTCTCGGCCCCGACGAGGGCGTACTGGTCGGCGGGCTCGAGGAGGTGCGGACTGTCGACCCTCAGCACGTCGGCGCCGACATAGCCGAGGGTCTGGGTCGCGATCGGCCCGGCGATGACCCGGGTGAGGTCGAGGACCTTGGGGCGGTACGGCGCCTCGACCGGTTCGTGCTCGCCCACGAGGTCACGGGCGAGGAGCGGCATCTCCTGCACGGCCTGACCCTGCGGGCTCTCCCGCCACTCCTGCGCGCTGCGGACCCGGGCGGCCACGCCGTCTGCGGCGAAGATCGCGTCCTCGACCTCCTGGGCGCTCATTCCCGCGATCACGGCGGCGGCTGCGTCCCGGTCGGCGTCGTCGCCGAGCCCGAGGGCGGTGAGCATGCGCTCGCGGTGATGCGGGTAGTTCGCGTGTGTGCGCACCCACCCGTCGGAGGCCTCGAAGAATCCGGAGAGCGGCGCGAAGGCCGCGAACGGTCGCCCGTCGAGGCTCTGCAGCTGGTCGCCCCGGAACGACACCGAGACCTGGCGGGGGTCGACGACGACATGGGAGCCGCCGTGCAGGGCGAGCCCGCTCAGGGCGGCCGCGGCGACCGAGCCGCACGCCAGGGCGTTGACGGCGAGCGGCGACGGGAGTCCGTTGCCCGGCTGGACGAGCAGGTGGGCGCTCGCATACCGGTCATCGAGGCCGAGAGCCGGCAGGACATCGCCGAGGAGCGCGTCGACCTGGGTCGGTGGGGTGACTGTCACCTGTTCAACTGTATGCGGCGCGGCCTCTCCCCGCAGGTCCCTGAGGATGCGACCCCGCTCACGCCCCCGGAACGGTGGGTCCGAGAGCCGCCCGGGCGACCTCGTCACTGACCTGCTCCCCGCCCTTCTTCGCGAAGTACTCCCGGGCGAAGGTCATCCGGGACACGGTCACCAGCACCAGTCCGGCGACGAAGATGAGGATGGCCATCGCCAGGGGGGCGCCCATACCGAGGATCGCCGTCTCGGTGTACGACGCCGCCGGGTCCGCACCATCGCGCGAGTCCCCCACGAGAAGGTCGTCCCGCAGTCCGGGTCGGCGCGGTTCATGTAGTGGAAGGCGCCCGCGATGAAGAGCATCGGGATGAAGCTGATGATCAGCACCGCCGGCGCCTTCGTGCCGGCGATGACCGCGATCGAGCCGAGGACCGCCGCGATCGTGTGGGCAGGCGCCATCTAGTCGACGCCGATGGACACGCCGTCCCAGAACCCGACCGCCCCGGACTTCAGTCCCTTGCTCGGGTGGGCCACGCCCTGGTCCGTGACTCCCTCGGTCACTCGAAAGCCTCGGTCATCACTCGAAAGACTCCGTCATGCAGCACACTATGGCGGACCGACAGTCGTCGGCGCTACGACGTCGTCCTCGCGGCCGCCACGGCCGCCGTGCCGTTGAGGGCCCAGTGGCCGGCGATGCCGGGCAGGACCGATCCGCTCCGCCGGCGCAGGGCCGTGAAGCCGAGTCCGGCGACCGTGGTGGCGGCGACCGTCACGGCAGCGCCGAGGAGACGACCGCGGCCGCCGGGGCCGACCGGAGTGGCGCCGAGGACGTGCCAGGCGCCGAAGGCGAGCGCACCGGCGAGGTCGGCCGCTCCGGGGGACAGGTGCCGGCGCAGCGAGGCGTCGAGGACCCCGCGGAACGCGATCTCCTCCGGAACAGCGACCGACAGCGGGATGGTCCCGAGGGCCGCCCGACGGGCGAGGGCGGGCGTCGCATAACGGGCGAGGTCCCCGACGTCCGGTGTCCACGGGTGCATCGCGACCGCGCCGACCCCGGCGGCCGTGACCGTCGCCGCGGTGGCCGCGGCGGGCAGGTCGACGCGCAGGGCCTCACGACCCAGGCCCATCTCCTCCCAGCCGAGCCCCCCGGCACGTGCCATGACGACGAGGGCGGCGACGCCGGCCGGGACGACGAGCCCGGCCGGGTGCCGCGTGCGCTGGGCGGCGATGTTGGTCGCAGCGAGCGCCGCCAGGACGCCCGCCGACCGCACGGCCGCACGGGAAGCGCTCAGGATGACGCGCCTTCGAGGATGGCGCGGATCCGGGCGAGGTCGGCCCGGTTCGCGCGGCGCATGGCCATCGACATGGCGGGTGCGGCGATCGCTCCGAAGCCGCTCGGCTCGCCGTGGTTGCGCAGGGTCATCCGCGTCCTCGCCGCGTCGACCGCGTCGAAGGAGTAGGTCGTCGTCATCGGGAACGGACCCTCGCTCGTGCTCATCGTCAGCCGCCTGCCGGGTTCGAGCTCGTGGACCTCGTAGGTGTAGGTCAGCGTCCGACCGAGGAAGCGGGCGGAGAACAGCATCCGGCTGCCCACCTCCAGCCGACCGGGAGTGACCAGCTCCACCCGGTCGATGTTCGCGTACCACTGCGGGGCCGTGGTGGGGTCGGAGGCGTAGGCCCACACGTCCGCGATGGGACGGGCGATGACGATCTCGGTGGTGACGTCGACGGGCATGGCCACCATCGTCGCGCATGATGTGTCCTATGCCCCGCACGACCGCCACCCGGCTGCCCGAGAAGATGTCCGGTGACCGGGCCGAGCTCGAGCGCCTGCTCGCCGAGGTCGTCGTCGGTCATGTCGGCCTCGTCGACGAGGACGGGCACCCCGTCGTCATCCCGACCGCCGTCGTGCTCGACAGCGACCGTCTCCTCCTGCACGGCTCCTCCGGATCCCGGTGGATGCGCAGGCTGGCGACGGGGGCGCCGGTCAGTGTCACGGTGACGGCGATCGACGGCGTCGTCGTGGCGCGGACGGCGTTCGAGTCCTCCCTGTCATACCGCAGCGCGGTCTTCTTCGGGTCGTGCCGGCCGGTCTCCGCGGAGGGTCAGGTGGAGGCGCTGGCGGTGATCACCGAACGGCTGGTCCCGGGTCGGGTGGCCGAGGTGCGCGGCTCGACCCGGCGGGAGCTCGCCGCGACCCTCGTGCTCGAACTGCCCTTGACCGACTGGTCGCTCCGGGTCTCGGCAGGCCCCCCGACGGATGAGCCGGAGGACGTCGCGGGCCCCGCCTGGGCGGGCAATCTCGCGATCCAGCGGAGGTATGCGTCGCCCACCCCCTCCCCGGACCTGCGCCCGGGCATCCCGGTCCCCGAGTCGGTCCGGGTGATGGCGGCTCGAACCCCCCGCGTTTAGCCGCTGCGGAGGCCGAGGAGTAGAAAAGAGGGATGGTCCCCCTCTCCATCCTCGACCTCGCCGTGGTGCGTCGCGGCCGACCCGTCGCCGAGGCGCTCGCCGAGAGCGTGACGCTGGCGCAGGACGCCGATCGGCTCGGCTTCACCCGGCTCTGGTTCGCCGAGCACCACAACATGCCGGGCATCGCCTCGGCCGCCACGTCGGTGCTCATCGCCCACATCGCCACGCACACCGAGCGGATCCGGGTGGGCTCGGGCGGCATCATGCTGCCGAACCACTCCCCGCTCGTGATCGCCGAGCAGTTCGGGACGCTCGCCGAGCTGCACCCGGACCGGATCGACCTCGGGCTGGGCCGGGCACCCGGCACCGACCCACGCACCCTGCTCGCGCTGCGCCGGGACGCCCGGGCCTCGGACCGCTTCCCGGACGACATCCGCGAGCTCCAGGGGTATCTCGGCGACGAGACGATGATCAAGGGCATCAACGCCTACCCGGGCAAGGGCACCAAGGTCCCGCTCTACATCCTCGGCTCCTCGCTGTTCGGCGCCCAGCTCGCTGCAGCGTTCGGTCTGCCCTACGCCTTCGCCAGCCACTTCGCCCCGGACGCTCTCGAGCACGCGGTCGCCGTGTACCACGAGCGTTTCCAGCCCTCGGCGCAGCTCGACCGGCCGCACGTCATCGCGGCGGTCAACGTCGTCGCGGCGGACGGCACGGAGGAGGCGCGCATCGCATACGACTCGGTCCTGCGCTCCAGGGTCCGGGCCCTGGCGACCCGCGTTACCGGGGAGCGCCCCATCGACGACGACGAGCTGAGCGTGCTCATGGACTCACCGGTCGGGGACCAGGCGAGGCACATGCTCACGTACACGGCCGTCGGGGACGCGGCGGCCGTCGCGGCCTACCTCGAGAGTTTCGCGCTCCGGGCCCAGGCCGACGAGCTCATGGTGACCAACGCCAGTCCCGACCTCGAGGGCCGCCGGCGGGCTCTCGAGATCCTCGCCGGGCTGACGGTGGGCTCCCCCGTCTGACCGACCGAACCCGGGCTATGAGCACGCCGCGTCGCGCAGGTGTGCTAGGCCGGCACGGTCACCCGGCCCGAGCTCGGTCCGGCCGTTCCCGGTGGCACGCATGAGCTCGCCGGGGGCGTCGGTGTGCCCGAGTCCGAGCACGTGGATCAGCTCGTGGACGAGGACCGCCTCGGCGTACTCGAACGGCACGTCGTCGTTCACGACGTCGGTGTCGAGCGCGACCACACCCCCGACCGCGGTGACCCGGCCGGGGCCGGCGGGCAGCGCATACACCGACCCGCCGATTCCGGCCACGTCGCCGGCGAGCTCGGCCACCTCGCCCTCGTCGGCGAACCCGAGGAGGACCGGGCCCTGTGAGCGGTCGAGGAAGTCGCGCTCCGTGGTCTCGCCGACGACCTCGAAGCGGAAGCCGCTCGCGGCGTTGACCCGGGTGACGGCGGCGTCGATCAGCTCGTCGTAGTCGGCCGGGGCGCCCTCCGGGTTGACGACGATCGGGATGCTCTCGTCGCAGCGCCAGGTCACCGGAGACTCCCCGTCGCTCTGGACCCGGGCGAAGGTGTAGCCCGGTCCGCCGGATCCCTCGGCGCCGTCGAGGCCGTCGTCGTAGGTCAGCCCCGGCGACCCTCCGGACAGGGAGCCGGCAGCCCGGACCAGGCGATCGACGAGCGACTGCGAGCCCGACCCGGGGTCGGCGACGAGGAGGAAGCCGACCGCGGCCGTCACGACGAGCGCCACGAGCGTGGGCAGCGCGCTTCCCTTCCGCCGACGAGGGCGGGACCACTCGTCATCGTCGTACCAGGCCATTCGTCCATGGTCTCAGGCGGTGCGGGTCATCCTCCGGCGCCGACCATCGCATGACCCGTCTCCAGAAGGGTCTTCATGCTCGCGAGAACCCATGGCCACCCGCCGCCGCCCTGGTCCGCGCCGCCGCTGCCGATGACCTCGGCGGCGGTGTTCGGCGCACCCGTGCAGTCGTGGGTGAGGGTGACGCCGGTGAGCGGCCCGGCATACTCCGTCAGCTCCCACGTGAGAGTCGTGTCCTCGTCGTGCCAGGCCGGGCGCCAGGTCTGGATGAGCCGCTTCGGCGGGTCGACCTCGAGGACGCGGCCGCTGATGGCGACGTCGCCGAGACCCATCTCACGCATCTGCGGGGTCGTGAGGTTGCGGTAGTCGCCGCCCGGCGTGAGATCGACCTCGACCGGGCCGCCATAGCCGTACTTCGTCGTGAAGTCCGAGCTGGTGATCGCCTCCCAGACCCGCTCGATGGGTGCCTCGATGTAGATCCTGAAGACCTGGATGTCCTGTGGCGTGGTGCTGCTCATGGTGTGTCCTCCAGCTGTCGCTTGAGATCGGTGAGCGCCACGGTGTGGTGCTCGGTGAACTTGTCGATCCACCGGTCGTGGATCGACCTGATGGGCACGGGGTTGAGGTGGTGCAGCTTCTCCCGGCCCTGCTTGCGGGTGACGACGAGCCCGGCCTGCTCGAGCAGGCGCAGGTGCTTGGACACCCCGAACCTCGTCATCTCGGTGTACTCGGTGACGACCGCTTCCAGCTCGCTCAGGGTGCGGCCGCCGCGGACGAACAGGGCGTCGAGGAGCAACCGCCGCGTCGGGTCGGCCAGCGCCTTGAACACGAGGTCGTCGTCCACCTCTCGAACATAGGTGACCTTTTGGTCACCTGTCAATGGGGAAGGCCGAGTCGGAACCGTCCCCGCACGTCGGCGGCACGTGGGACAGTGAGGTCATGAGCATCGTCGTGGACCTCCAGCGGCTGGGCGAGACGCTCGCCGACTACCCCTTCGGATACCTGCTGACCACATCACGGGGCGCGGTCAAGGCGGTGACCGTCTCGGCGCGGGTCGTCGACGGGCAGGTCGACATCCCCGTCGGCAGCGGTGGCAGCGCCCGCAACCTCGCCGACAACCCGACCGCCACCCTGCTCTTCCCCCCGACCGAGCCGCGCGGTTACTCGCTCATCGTCGACGGCACCGCGTCGGCGACCGACCACGGCTTCCGGCTGAGCCCGGCCACGGCCGTCCTCCACCGGCCCGCCGACCACGCGGAGGCCGCCGACGGCAGCCAACCCGCGCATACCCACGACAGCAGTTGCGGGCACGACTGCCGGCCGGTCTAGGAACGACGGGAGCGCGCGATGACCGACACCGACCCCCACGTGGTCACCCTCGAACCCGTCACGGCGGCCGTCATCCGCGAGACCGTGCCGATGGGTGAGCTGACGGCGTACTTCGACCGGACGTTCCGCCTCGTCATGGAGGTCGCAGCGGCTCAGCAGGTCGCCGTCACCGGGCCGCCCTTCGCCGCCTACCACGGAATGCCCGGCCAGTCCGTCGACGTCTCCGGCGGCTTCCCCACGGCTGGGCCGATCGGACCGTCCGACGGGGTGACGGCGATGACGCTGCCCGGCGGGCGTGCCGTGCAGCTCGTGCACGCGGGGTCGTACGACACCCTCGAGGAGTCCTACGGCCGGCTGATGACGTGGATGGAGCACCGCGGGCTCGAGCGCGCCCCGCTGATGTGGGAGACGTACCTGACCGAACCGACCCCCGACGGCGATCCCGCGGACAACCGCACCCTCATCACCTGGCCCATCGTCGACTGAGCTCGGACCCTCAGCACCACTTCTCGGTGATCGTCCGCAGCACGGTGATGGTACGCGCGGTGCCCTCGCCGAGGGCGGCGTACTCCTTGGCGGCCAGCAGGCGGGAGGTGTGGATGTCGCCGTCGATCAGTGTGTATGCGGCGCGCCCCTCGACGACGACCCGCTCGCCCTCGACGTCGATCGCCAGGAGATTCGCGATGGCTGCCGGGTCCGGCGGGGCGTGGAAGAGGGTGACGTAGTGGCGAGCACCCGGTCCGCTCCCGTCCCGCAGCTCCAGACCGCGCTCGGTGAGCTCGCGCACCTCCCGCGGGGTGAAGACCAGGGTCGGCACCTCGAAGCCGCGGTCGGCGAGGTAGGCCTGCTCGAGCGCATCCCGCACCCTCGCGGGTGAGCGCAGCGACGTCGTCAGCCGGACGTTGCCGGTGTTGATGTAGGTCTCGACGTCGCGGCCGCCGGCCGCCTCGGTCGCGGCGGCGATGTCGGCCTTGGGGAACTTGCGGGTCGCGCCGAGGTTGATGGCCCGCAGGAAGGCGATGTAGTCGGGCATGGCTGTGGCGACGAATCAGCGGGCGAAGATCCCGTAGCCGAACCCGTCGAGCTCGACGCCGACTTCGGTGAGGCGAGCGCCCGATCCGAAGATCGGCTGCATGGCGGCGCTTTCGTCGGTCACAAGAACGGCCGGCTCACGGCGTGGGTTGACGACGACGAGGTGATCGTCGCCCCTCAGCCAGGCGAACGGATAGCCCTCGGTGAGCACCCTGGTCGGCTCGTGACCCTGGAGGGCGGGCGTGCGCTTGCGCAGCGCGATGAGCTCTCGGACGAGCTCGAGCGTCGAGCCGGCGACACCGTCCTGCGCGGCGACGGTCGGCCGGTCCGGGTCGGGGTCGATCGGCAGGTAGAGATCCGCCGGGTCGGCGCTCGAGAAGCCGGCGTTCGGGCCGTCGTCCCACTGCATCGGGGTCCGACACCCGGCGCGGTTGTACCCCGGGTTGCAGATCGCGCCCTCGACATCCGGCATGCCGGGTAGGTAGCGCATCCCGATCTCGTCACCGTAGTAGAGGCTCGGGATCGAGCCCCACGTGAAGATGAAGGTCAGGGCGGCGCCGAGCTGCTCGGGGGTGCGGCCGCCGCAGCGCAGCCGGTTGAAGTCGTGGTCGGCGGTCGCGAGGATGACCGGTCGCTGCGGGTCCTCGGCCCGCCAGAGCGCCCACAGGTCGAGGAAGGTCTTCGTCGACCCCTCGCCCTCGGCCGCGAAGAAGGGCGGCCGGGGCTCCTGCCACGGCAGGATGCCCGCCGAGTGGTCGTCGAACAGGCTCGCGTGGGCGGCCATGATGACGAGCGCGAAGTCGGCGTCGAACGCGAACGGGCCGCCGGTGCGCGGCTCGGCCCCCTCGGGGATGAGCACGGCGTCGGGGTGGGCCTGGTCCATCCAGTCGCGGATCTCCCGCCAGATGCGGGCCGAGGCCTTCTCTCCCTCGGTCAGGCCTTCGTCCTTGACGAGGGAGAACGCCATGTCGACGCGGAAGCCGGACACCCCTTTGCTGAACCAGAAGTCGAGGATGTCGCGCAGCGCCTGCTTGTTCCGCTGCGGCCCCGGGGCATCCATGGCGTCCCGCCACGGGTGGGCCGGGTCGGTGTGCACCCAGCCGAAGTTCAGAGCGGGCTGCTCGTCGTAGAAGTTCTTGAGGTACCAGCCGGGGCGAGGCCCGGGAGAGGGCACCCACGCCGGGATGCCGGGCAGGTCGACGTCCCAGCCCTTCTCCGGCTCGTCGGTGCGCCAGATGTAGCGGTCGCCCTCCGGACTCGGCCCGTCCGCCGCCAGCTCCGCCTGGAACCACGGGTGCTCGATCGACGTGTGCCCGACGACGAGGTCGAGGATGACCCGGATGCCGCGCTCGCGTGCCTTCTCGACGAGCTCGACCATGTCGTCGTTGGTGCCGTAGCGGGGCGCGATCCGCAGGTAGTCGGAGACGTCGTAGCCGGCGTCGACGAAGGGCGACTCGAAGCACGGGTTGAACCAGATCGCGTCGACCCCGAGCGAGGCGATGTGGTCGAGCCGGTCGATGACACCGCGCAGGTCGCCGATCCCGTCGCCGTCGCTGTCGGCGAAGGACTGCGGGTAGATCTCGTAGATGACGGCGTCACGCAACCAGGTCCCGGGCATGACGGCAAGCCTGCCAGAGGTATGCGTCAGCCGGGTGAGACCAGTGCGGCCAGGGCCGCGAGGGCCCGGGGTCGGACCCGGTAGTAGACGTAGGTGCCGCGCCGCTCGCTCTCGACGAGTCCGGCGTCACGCAGAGTCTTGAGGTGGTGCGAGATCGTCGCGGACGAGAGGTCGAACGCCGGGGTGAGCTCGCACACGCACACCTCGGGGGCCGACGCGATCAACGAGGCGAGCCGGAGCCGGACGGGGTCGCCGAGGGCCTTGAACATCGGCGCCAGCCGGTCGGCGTCCTGCTCGGTGACCGGCGAGGTGGCCAGGCCGCAGCAGGCCACCGTGTCCGCCCACTCTCCGGCGCTGGTGATCGTCACGTCGGTCGCCATATCCCTATCTTGACAGAAATCGAAATAGGGAGCACAGTCAGAGGTGTTGATTCGATAACCATCGAGACAGGAGCGAGACCATGACGACCACCCACTTCTCCGACGACGAGGTCCGCGAGGCGGTCCGATCGCGCTATGCCGAGGCGGCCTCACTGTCTCTCGCGGGGTCGCCGTCGAGCTGCTGCGGCTCGGGCGAGAGTGGAGCCGGCGGCTGCTGCGGTGAGGGGTCCAAGCTCCAGGGCGTCGATCCGATCACCTCTGGCCTCTACGAGGACGCCGACGTGCCGTTCGACGCGGCCCTGGCCGCCTCCCTCGGCTGCGGCAACCCGACCGCGCTGGCCGAGCTGCGGCCGGGCGAGGACGTCCTCGACCTCGGCTCCGGCGGGGGACTGGACGTGCTGCTCTCGGCGCGGCGGATCGCTCCGGGGGGCACCGCATACGGACTGGACATGACCGCCGAGATGCTCGAGCTGGCCGAGAAGCACCGCGCAGAGGCCGGGGTCGAGAACGCCAGGTTCATGCTCGGCTCCATCGAGGACGTGCCGTTGCCCGACGCGTCGGTCGACGTCGTGATCTCCAACTGCGTCATCAACCTCAGCCCCGACAAGGACGCGGTGCTGCGCGAGTCGTTCCGCGTGCTGCGTCCCGGCGGCCGGTTCGCGGTCTCCGACATCGTCCTGACCCGCGATATCGACGAGTCACTGCGCGGGGTCGTCGCCCTGTGGACGGGGTGCATCTCCGGCGCCCTGCGCGACGACGACTACGTCGCCCGGCTGGGTGCTATCGGCTTCGAGGACGCCTCCGTGGAGGTCACCCGCCGCTACGACCGGGAGGCCCTCGAGGGGATGGCCGGCCAGCTCGACCCGTCGCACCTGCCCGAGGGGATGACTCTCGCCGAGACGGTCGACGCGCTCGACGGGTCGTTCGCGAGCGCCTTCATCAGGGCCCGGAAACCGTAGGAAAGAGGGGGTCGTCCATCGGCGCTCCGCGCGGGATGACGCCGACGAGCTCGTCGAACGGCGGTGAGGTGATCCAGTCCCTCGGGGCGTGGGTGGCGTCGCCGGCGAGGTAACGCAGCGACAGCACCCGGCGACGACCCTGGAACGGGAAGCCCGGTGCGCCGTGGATGGTGAGGAAGTCGAAGAAGATCGCGTCACCTGGTTCCAGGTCCGCCGCCCGGATGTCGTATGCGTCGGGCGCCTCGTCGATGTCCGGCAGCTCCTCGAGGGTGCCCTCCGGGAACCACTTGGCCTTGCCGTCGAGGAAGGTCCGCGGCATCTTCCACGGTCCGTCGTGGCTGCCGGCGACGAGCTCCAGGCAGCCCGCGACCGGAACCGGGTCGACCGGGATCCACGCGCTCGTGCCGTGCCCGTCGACGTTGTAGTACGGCTGGTCCTGGTGCCAGGGGGTGCGCTGCTTGGTCCCACCCTCCTTGACGAGGACGTGGTCGTGGTAGAACCGCACCGGCTGCCCCTCCGGGGTCCAGCGGGCGAGCAGCTCGGTGGCATAGCGGGGCACGTCGGAGTGCAGCGCGAGCCGTTCGATCTGGGGAATCTGCTGCCATCGGCGGAAGTCCTCGACGAATCGGCCGGGGTCGTCGATTCCGCTCGCGACCTGGGTGAGCATGCCGCTCTCGCGCAGCACCGCCTCGATCCCCTCGCGGGCGAGCTCGACCTCCTCCGGCGTGAGAACGCCCCGGAGGACGAGAAGTCCGTCGCGGTGGTAGGCCTCGACCTGCTCGTCGGTGAGAAGCGACTCCATGGCGGTCATCGTAGGGGTCCGGCTCCAGATGAAAAGGGGTGGCCCGGCGCAACCGTCGAGGGCCACCATGGACGGATGACCGTCGACACCGCACTGCGTTGGAGCCACCTCACGACCGACGATGTCGGAGCCTGGCACGAGCTGATGAACCATCTCGCCGAGGTCGACGACACCGGCGAGACCTTCACCCCCGAGGTCCTCACCGAGGAGCTCGGCGAGCCCGGCTTCAGCCCGGAGACCGACAGCTGGACCGTCTGGGACGGCGACCGGCTCGTCGCCTACGGAGTCGTGTCGGTCAGCATGACTCCGGACCACGAGGGCCGGGTCCGCTGCCACGTCGGCATGGGCGGGGTGCACCAGGACTGGCGGGGCCGCGGGATCGGGCGCGAGCTGATCGGCCGCATGGAGGAGCGTGCCGTCGCCATGGCGAGGGAGCGGCACCCCGGGACCCCCGCATACCTGCGGGCGTCCGGCGGTGTCGAGGGGGCGCACGTGCGCCGCATGCTGACCCACCGCGGGTATGCGATCGTCCGGTACTTCAACGACCTCACCCGACCGCTGCCGGGGGATCCGCTGCCGGACATCGCTGTCGACGGCTTCACCATCGTCAGCGAGACCGACGACCTCGAGGAGGAGGCGCGGCTCGCGCACAACGCGGCGTTCGCCGACCACTGGGGAGCGACGGACATCACGGCGGAGCAGTGGGCGCACTACTGGAAGTCCTCGAGCGGACGTCCGGAGCTCTCGAGCCTGGTCGTCGACGATGACGGCCGGGTCCTCGCGTATGTGTTCGCCAGCCACTTCGTGCCCCACGAGCTCTACGTCACAATCGTCGGGACCCGACCGGAGGCCCGCGGGCGCGGACTGGCCGCAGCCTGTCTCGCGCGCACACTCCGGCTCGGCATGGCGACGGGTGAGTTCGACACCGCGCGGCTGGACGTGGACTCGGCCAGCCCGACCGGCGCGACCCGGCTCTATGAGCGGCTCGGGTTCCGGACCGTCCGCACCTTCGCCTCGATGCAGCGGGACGTGGACTGACGCCAAGCCTGTCGCGGGGAGCGGACATCTGCTTGGCTGGCACCACCCGTGCAACGACGCCGAGTGAATGGAGTCCCCATGTCGTCGAGTGACACCTCGTCCACCGTCTCCCGCCGCGACCTGATCGACCCGCCCTGTCGGGAGCCGCTCGACCAGCTGCTCGAGGCGCTGCCCGGAGGCTTCAACGCCATCCCGGACATCGTCGCGCGAAGGGCCACGGTCGACCAGATGCTCGCGATGATGCCGGCGCCGGAGAACCCGGGCGTCGGCATTGAGGACCGCATGGTGCCCGGGCCGGAAGGGGCGCCGGAGGTCAGGGTGCGGATCTACCGTCCCGAGGGTGCCGGCGATGCACTCCCCGGCGTGTACTACATCCACGGCGGCGGCATGATCCTCGGCACCGTCGAGGGCGAGGAAGGCAGCGCGATGCGGATCTGCCACGAGGTCGGCGCGGTCGTCGTCTCCGTCGACTACCGCCTCGCGCCGGAGAACCCGCACCCCGCTCCGGTCGAGGACTGTTACGCCGGACTCGTGTGGACGGTCGAGCACGCGGACGAGCTCGGGATCGACGCCGGCCGGATGGCGATTTACGGCGGAAGTGCCGGTGGTGGGCTGGCGCTCGGCACCGTTCTGCTCGCCCGGGACCGCGGTGGGCCACAGCTGTCGTTCATGATGCCGATCTATCCGATGATCGACGACACGAACACCTTGCCGTCGACGCACGAGATCACGGACATCGGGATCTGGGACCGGTCCGGAAACCTCGAGGCGTGGGAGTGGTACCTCGGCGGCAAGGAGGCCGACCAGTACGCGGCGCCCGCCCGCGCCGAGGACCTCAGCGGCCTGCCACCCGCGTTCATCGACGTCGGCACGGTCGACATGTTCCGCGACGAGGACATCGCCTTTGCGCAGCGACTCATGCAGGCGGGCGTGCCGTGCGAGCTGCACATCCATCCCGGCAGCTACCACGCGAGTGAGACCTTCGCGCCCGATGCCGCGCTGTCGCAGCGCATCTGGGCTGGGCGGATCGACGCGCTCAGGCGGGCACTGCACTAGCCGCTCCGTCCGTGGCCCCGTCCGATCCTGCCGTCGAGGGTGCCCCCGCTCTCGGTCGCGCGGGTGGTGGGTGGCTGGTGTAGGTGTGTCCGGTGGGGGTGGTCAGGGTGACGGCCCGCTCCTTCGGTTCGGTACCGGTGTCCTCGGTGTGGGTGGTGTCGGTGACGGTGGCGGCCCAGCCGGGTGCTTCTTTGGCGTGGTTGCACGCCGCGCACACCCCGCGGCCGTTGACGTAGCTCGTCGGGCCACCGGACCGGTGCGGGATGGTGTGGTCGACGTGCCTGATCGGCGCCCCGCAGTACGGGGTCGCGCAGATCCGGTCGCGGTACTCGATGAGCCTTCGCAGCAGCCGCGGGAACGAGCGGCGTTTGGAGTCCAGCGCCACCAGGTGCCGCCCGTCCGCAGAGGTGTACAGCCGGCGCAACCACACCCGACCCTGCTCGAACCGCGCCCGCCGCACCGCCGGATCGTCGGGGTCCGACGTCCCGCCGCGGTCATCGCGGCTGCCGTGGTCGTCGGGGTCGTCGTGGTCGTCGGCCTCGAGGAGGGAGAGGATCCAACGTCGGGCGGTCTCGGCGGGGATCGGGCCGTACCCGGGCACCTGCGCCGGCTCGTCGCCGCCGCCGAGCAGGGCGGTGTCGGTGATGATCAGCTGCAGCTCGACCGGATGCTCGGCGCTGCTCACGCCGGTGACCCGCTCGACGAGGGTGTCGGCCATGACCTGTCCGCGGGAGCGGCCGTCGCCGGACGCTGCGGCGGCCTTGGCCGCGGCGTCCAACGCCGCATAGACGGCGACCCCGTCGGCGACGGGGAGCAGCCCGGTCAGGTACGTCATCGTCTCCGGCGCGGGACGGCAGGTGACCCGCCGGTCCGCGCGCGCCCTCGCCGCCTTCTTGACCACGGCGTGCGGGTCGAGGCGGTACACCCACTCCTTGGTCTCGGCCTCCACCCGGCGGTCGCCGAGCTCGGGCAGCCGCTCGGCGAGGGCGGCGTCGACGTCGCGGCGCAGGTCGGGGTCGAGGATCGCGGTCTCCTTGGCGATGATGCCCGCCCGGTGCTCGCTGGTCTGCCCCCGGGCCAGCGCCGCGAGCGTCATCGGCAGGTCGGCGAGCAGGGCTCTGGCGGTGGCCAGCATCCGCCCACCCCGGTACGGGGACTGGCGGCAGGCGAGGCCGACCTGGGCGCCGATCCCGGAACCCCGGTCACGGGCCGTGACACCGCGGGCGGCCTGGTCGGCGACCTGGGAGTCGGCGAAGGCGACCAAGTCATGCGCCTGCGCCGCCGCCGCAGCCGCCTTCAACGCCTCCAGCACCCCGATCCGCTCCACCCGCGCCGGGTCGTCGTGAGCCGGCGACTCGGCACCGAGCCGCCCGATGAACGCGGCGATGTCGGCCGTGGTCAACGCGGCGGCCGCAAGCAGGGGCGCGGTGGTCTCGGTGATCTCGGTGGTGCGCTCTTTGCTGGTGGTGGGGTTCATGTCGACAACGCTAGAGGGCGCCACTGACAGTGCTTCCCGAGTGAATCGGGTTATCCACAAAAGGGATTCACCACGGCCGGCACCCGACCGTGACACGCCCGACACCCCACCCGGATGTGGACAACCGAGCTGCCCCGGCTCGGCGCGCCACGGACGGCGCAGCGGTGGCCACCACCGCGGATAGCCACCGCCGAACCATCCCTCGCGGCGCAGGAAGGGCGCACGCAGCAGGGAGGGCTCGCGGTCGATGCGCGACAGGCGAGACGAGGGATACGGACCCTCCCCGACGCGTCAGGTCACTGCCGCCCGAGCGCGCTGGGGACCCGGCTGCTCCCGCAGCCGCCGACCGAGGTCGTCGAGCCGAGCCGCCACTTCGTCCGGCAGAGCCAGGAGCCGACCCGCCGCCGCACGCAGCTCCTCCGGGGAGGCGGCATTCGGGTCCAGCGCCTCACCGAGACCGGTGCGCTCGAGCGCCGCCGCACCGGCGAACTGGTCCGTCGACAGCGGCAGTACGAGCAACGGCACCCCGGCCGTGAGCGCCTCCGTGACGCTGTTGTTTCCGCCGTGGGTGACGCCGAGCGACGCATGCCGCAGCAGCGTCACCTGCGGCAGGACAGCGCGCACGAGCCACTCCGACGGGATGGGGCCCAGGTCCGCCGGTGACGTGGACCCGCTCGCCAGCGCGACCCGCACCGGCGTCCCTCCAACCACTCCTCCCACCCTGAGACCCCGAAGCGCCTCGGCCACCCGTCGCAGGACATCCGACCGAACCGACAGGAAGCTGCCCAGGCTCACATAGACCACCGGCGCATGGGACTCCACCAGCCAGGCCTCGACCTCGGCGTCGACCGGCTCCTCCCGCACGGCCGACCCGAGGAACGCGTGCTCGCCCAGGAGTGCGGTGCGCTCGGGTTCGTGCAGCTCGTCGGGGTAGTTGAGGAGCAGCACGTCCCCGGTTTCGGCGAATGCGTCGCGGCTGGGCTCGGCCCTGCCGTCCAACGCGGCCAGGGCGGTGTTCCACTCCGCCGTGAAGCGGTCACGCACCCCCTCGCACACCGTCCGCAGTCGCGCGAGGTCCACCTCCGGCGGCTGCAGCCGCGTCGGCCACGCAGGAGGCAGACCATAGACCTCGTCGCCCACGACGAGCGCCGACGGATGCCCGAGCACGACGTCGGCGTGGCGCACGTGGGCCGCGCGCAGCGCCAGTCGGGCACTGAAGGCCAGGTGGTCGACGATGACCTGGTCGGGGCGCACCTCGTCGACGATCTCCTGCACCCGGCGCGCGACGGTGATCGGGTCCCACAACAGATCGGAGCGCCGCGCCCGCGCCTGGAACGTCAACGTCGCGACCGCTCCATCCCGCGTCGCCGCGAAGAAGCCCCGCAGCGCATCGTCCTCACCCTCGGGCTGCTCCTCGGCTCGGATGACCCCGGGGTTGGAGCCGCGCCCCAGTCGCAGGTCGACCCGCTCCAGGCCGAATCCGCGCACGAGTCCGTCGGTGGCCGGCCCGGTCGCGACGACGACCCGCTCCCCCGCGTCACGCCACGCGGTAGCCAGCGTGGCCAATGGGAACAGGTGCGAGGCGTAGTCGGGCGAGATGACGAGCAGGGTCACCCGGCGACCTTCTCACGCGGAACCCGCTCGTGAGCGACGTTCGCGTACACCGGCGCCAGCGCCTGAGCCATCGTCGTGATGCTGAAGCGGTCGAGCACGACCTGCCGCGCATGGTCGGCCCGTTCCTCGGTGTCCGGCGCCGCCGCCAGCTCGAGCGCAGCCGAGACGGCCGCACCGAGCGCTGCCGTGTCCGAGGTGTCGACGAGCACTCCGGTGACGCCGTCCTCGATGTATGTCGGCGGCCCACCCTCGTGCGGTGCGACGACGACGAGACCCGACCCGAGGGCCTCGCACAGCGCGATGCCGAACTCCTCTTTGAGACTGGCGCACGCATACACCCCATTCTGTGCGCTCAGGCCGGGGCGGCCCCGACGCACGGCCGACAGCCAGGCCGCCACGGTCGGATTCGTGCGATGGCCCGCGAGGAGCAGGCCGCAGTCAGGTCCGGTGTCGCACGGGACGATCTCGTCGAGCAGGTCCAGCTGGGCGGCCTCGTCGCTGGTCGGTCGCCTCAGATCGCCGCCGACGATGACGAGGTTGCAGCGGCTCGACAGCTCCGGGCTCTCGACCCAGGCCCGCGCGAGGGTGGCCATCCCCTTGACGGGGTGCAGACGTCCGACGCTGAGCACGAGCGGCAGCCCGCGGCGGTGCGGTGGGAGGGTCCCCAGGAGCGCGTCGAGGTCGGCGAGGGCCTTCTCGACGGTATGCGACGGTTGCCCGCCCTCGAGCGCTGCGGCCACCTGCCGGTCGGCTTCGTCGAGGGCCTCGACGTCGATGCCCTCGGGCACGACGTGGACGTCCTCGTCGGGGTCGAGGTGGAGCAGTCGGCGCAGGTCGCGCTCCAGCTGCGGGCGGGGGAAGGTGACCAGTGCCGCCGCCTGCTCGCGCAGGTCGCGCAGGAGGCGGATGCGGAAGACGAGGTGCTCGGCGAGGTCGGCCTCGACGAAAGTCTCCCGCGTGAGCGTGCCGGCCGCCTCGCGGGCGGCGAGGAGCGCGTGCGGGTCAGGGGCGAGGGTGAGCACGACGGGGATCCCCAGCTCCCGGGCGACCTGGGCACCGGCCCACGAGCCCACGTCGGCCATCCGCAGATGCAGGACGTCGACCCGTCCGGCAGCGCCGAGCTGGCGCCGCAGCCCTTCGAGCGCTGCTCCGCGCAACGTCCAGCTGCGGCTGGCCGGCGGCGCGGGGCGCGGGACGCGGATGCCGAGGTAGTGATGACCGTGCCCCGAGGCGGTGTCTCCGAGGACGGCCTCGTCGGAGCCGGTCTGCGGCGAGTCGTCAGCCTGGGACTCGCGAGAGAGGGTGAGGACGCGGTCCACGCCGGGCTCCTTGAGCAGCGCATCGCCGAGGCGCACCAACAAGGTGGCGATGCCGCCGGTGTCCCCCCGTCCGGCGTTGCTCAGCGACCCGTCGATCTCACCGTGCAGATAGAGCTGGGCGACCGTCAGCCCGCCACTCGACGATCCTGCGAGCAGTTCGGGCTCGAGAGGGGCGGGGCCGGGGCGCTCCGGCTCGTCGAACCATCGCTCGAGCGTCGCCTCGGCCAGTGTGCCCGCGAAGCCACCCTCGTCGACCATGGCGCGCAGCGGAGCCACGGCCGACCGGACCGGCGCGCTGGACGCGAGCGCCCAGGCGGCGTGCTCCCGGAGATGAGCCCGTTCGTCGCTGAGGAGCGGGACGAGAACGGCCTCGGCCACCGTCTCCCCGGCGAACGGGGCGGCGTGCACGGCGGCGAGCGCCACGAGCGGGTCGCCGTCGTCGATCGCGGCGCCGAGCTCCGTGCTCATCGCACCGCCCAGCCGGCACGCCTCGGCGGCGACCCCGTCGAAGGCGTCGACGGCGTCGAGGATCGTCGGAGCATCACGCACCCGCTCGAGCGCGGAACGCGCGGGTGCCAGGACGTTCATGATTCGACGCTACCCGCGTGTGCTACCTGTCAAGCGACGATCTCCGGTCGTCTCACCCGGAGTTCAGGTCGGCCAGGATCGCCTTCATCTCCGCGATCTCGCGCTCCTGCGCCTCGATGATCTCGTCGGCCAGCTGCTGGGCGCGCGGGTCCTCGAGGTTCGCGCGCTCGCTGGTCAGGATCGCGATCGAGTGGTGCGGGATCATCGCCCGCATCCAGGCGGAGTCGCCGATCGTCGCCTGGGAGCGGACCAGCCAGAGCCCGAGGGCGAACACGACGACGGCACCACCGACGATGGCGGCGTTGGCGGCTCGGCTGCGGTACATCCCGCGCATGAAGGCGAGCATGATGACGGCCATCGTCGCGGTCGACATCATCGTCATGAAGAATCGGGTCCAGCTCCAGTACACGTGGTCGACCTCGTAGGTGTTGAGGTACATCACGACGTACATCACGGCGCCGGCACTGAGAATCATGCCGAGAAAGCGCAGATAGGCGCGCATGTCCGGCCCCTCCGACTCCTGCGTCCCGTGGATGTTCGTCTCGCTCCGATGGTCGTTCACCGGTCCTCCTTCGGGTCGATGTCTACCCCTTCGTTCTACCCCATCCCGTCCCGTTCTCCCGCTCGGTCAGCACGAAGGTCGCTCGCTCCTGCGGGCGGCATTCGCGCAGGTAGATCCGCTGCCCCTCGACGTAGCGCCGCATCGCCGGATGCTCCGGATCGCCCGGGCTCCCGTCCCGCGCGGCGAGCCGGGCGGCGCTCACCTCGAACGGCACATCGAGGAACACCGACACGTCCCAGCTCTCCCGCAGCTCGGGCCGGTGGAGGAACAGCCCCTCGACGACGACCACCGCGTCCCGCCCCACCGTGACCGGCTCGGCCCGCACCGGCCGGTCGGCGACGTGGTCGAAGACCCGCGGCACGATCACATGCTCACGCCCGGTCCCCAACGGTGCGAGGACGGCCGCACGAACCGCTGCGAGATCGTAGCTGTCGCGCACGAACCCCTCCGGCGAGGACCGGCCGACCCGGTGGCGGACCGCCCGCGGATTGAGGAAGTCGTCGAGGTGGACCACGTGGACCTCGCGTCCGCTCCGTCGGTATGCGGTGGCCAGCTCGCCCGCGAACGTCGTCTTCCCGCTGCCGTCGACGCCGTCGACCCCGACCTTGGCGGGCCGGCCGGGGACGGGGGTCGCGGCGACGACCGCCTCGACCGGTGAGATGTTCGGATCAGGTGCGCGGCGCATACATGATCACCGCGACGCCGACCAGGCAGATGAGCGCACCGGCGATATCCCAGCGGTCCGGCTCGAACCCGTCCACCACGACTCCCCAGGGGAGCGACCCGGCGACGAACACCCCGCCGTAGGCGGCGAGGATGCGGCCGAAGTTCGCGTCCGGCTGCAACGTCGCGACGAAGCCGTAGAGCCCGAGCGCGACGACTCCCGCGCCGGCCCAGACCAGCCCCCGGTTCTCGCGGACGCCCTGCCAGACCAGCCAGGCGCCGCCGATCTCGGCGAATGCCGCGAGGACGAAGAGGGAGATGGAGCGGGCGACGATCATGGACCGATCCTGCCAGGGCCCTCGAAGATCCGTGTCAGCACGGATACCGCACCGATACCGCCATCCCTATCGTGAGAGGACCACCACCGACCAGAGGAGTCGTCATGACCCGCACGTCCCGCCTCGCCGCTCCCATCCTCGCCGCCGGACTCCTGTGCGCGGCGGCCGCGCCCGCGACCGCCGCACCGCCCGAGCGGTTCTCCCTCGACTTCGCCGACTCGGGCACCACGGGGGACTTCTGCGAGGCGGGGTTGGCGACGCAGCCGACGTTCACGTACGACCAGACCGGGACCGGCTCGGTGCGCTTGCGCGGCGGTATCCCCTACTTCCAGGGACACACCCGCATCGTCCAGACCTTCACGTACGAGGGCAGCACGGTCACGGTCCTCTCGCCCCATCTGCTCGAGAAGGACATCTCCGTCACCGACAACGGCGACGGGACGGCGACCCTCATCGTCCTGTTCACCGGGCCCGAGCGCACCCTGGACGAGAACGGCCGGATCCTCGCGAAGAACGACGGTCAGCTGCGCGAGCGGTGGCTGGTCGACCTCGAGGCGGACGAGATCGTCAGCCGCGAGGTGATCCTCGGCTCGACCGGCACGAACGACGACTTCTGCGCCGCGGTCCTCGAGCACTGGGGACTGTGAGTGCATATCCTCGGGACCCATGACCATTCCCGAGACGATCGACCGGACTCTCCTGCAGACGTACCTCTCCGACCATCTGACGGGCGCCACAGGCGTGCGCGCCCGCGCCCTGAAGATGGCGCAGTGGTACGCCAGCAGCGACATCGGCCCGGACCTCGCGAGAACGGCCGCCCAGCTCGACGCGGAGCAGGAGCACCTCAAGGACCTCATCGACCGGCTCGGTCTGAGCCAGCCGCTGCCCAAGCAGCTGCTCGCGCGCGTCGGTGAGCTCGCCGGACGCCTCAAGGCCAACGGCCGGGTCCTCACCGGCTCGCCCATGACTCCGCTCCTCGAGCTCGAGCTGCTCCGAGCGGCTGTCAACGGCAAGCAGGGTCTGTGGGAGACCCTCGTCGTCTATGCGCCCGAGCTCGGCCTGGACCCGCAGCGCTACCGGGACCTCGCCGACCAGGCGCGCGCGCAGGAACGCACCCTCGAGGAGCTGCACAGCCGGGTGCGCGGGGACGCCCTGCGTCCGGGCTCCGGTCCGCGCGGCTGACCGCACGCTCGGGGACGATGGAGGTATGCGGCACGCACTGACCGTCGACGGTCCCGCGCCCCTCGGGCTGGCCTGGGAGCGCTACGCCGACCCGGGGCTGTGGGCGTCCTGGGCCCCGCAGATCCGCGACGTCGAGTGGGAGGGTTCGCAGCGGCTCGCGCCGGGCATGACCGGGACGGTCCACGCGATCGCGGGGTTCCCCGTCCGGTTCGAGATCACCGACGTCGACGAGGCGGCCCACGACTGGGCGTGGACGGTGCATCCCCCAAAGGTGACCATGCATCTGCGGCACACACTCGCCGAGGCCGGCCGCGGCACTCGGGCCGGACTCGTCATCGACGGCCCCCTCCCCGTCGTGATCGCCTACACCCCTCTCGCCCACATCGCCCTCGGCCGGCTGCTCGCAGTGGACTCCTGAGCGGTTCGACCCGGGCCTTGGACAGCGGACATAGTCGCAGGTCATGAAGATTCTCGTCACCGGTGCGACCGGATACGTCGGCAGCCGTCTCGTCCCCAGACTCCTCGAGGAGGGGCACGAGATGCGTACGACGACCACGGACGCCTCACGCGAGGGCCCCTGGTGGTCGGACTCCGTCGAGACCGTCGAGATGGACATCGGCGACGATGCGCAGGTGTCATCCGCCGTCGAAGGCATGGACGCCGTCTACTACCTCATCCACGGGATGGGCGGCGAGGACTTCGTCGATAAGGACCGGCAGGCCGCCGAGCGGATGGCGGGAGCCGTCGACGAACACGGCGTCTCGCGCGTCGTCTACCTGTCCGGCATCGTCCCGCCGGGGGACCCCGTGTCGCTGTCCGACCACATCACGTCGCGGCACGAGGTCGAGCAGATCCTCAGTCGCTCGTCCGCGACCGCGCTCACGCTCCGTGCCGCGGTTCTCGTCGGCAGCGGCTCGACCTCGTTCGAGATCGTGCGCCAGGTCAGCGAGCGGATGCCGGTGCAGACCGTCCCGTCGTGGATGGACTCCCGGGTCCAGCCCATCGCCGTCGTCGACGCCGTAGAGGCGCTCGTCGGTGCGCTGACCGCCGAGGTGGAGACCCGCAGCTACGACATCGGCGGCCCCGAGCCGCTGCACTACGCCGAGCTGCTCGACCGCTACGCGAAGGTCGCCGGACTCGAGCGGCCGCAGGTCGAGGTGCCGCTCGTCCCGACCGACCTGGTCGGCTCGCTCGTGGGCGTCATCACGGACGTGCCGGCCCCCACCGTCGAGGCGCTCGTCGAGAGCCTGCACCACGACATGGTCTGCGCCGAAGATGACTTCCTCGCCGAACTGCTCCCGGAGGGGTATGCGCTGGTCGGCCTCGACGAGTCCCTCCGGCGGTCGCTGGTCGAGCCGAGCGACGAGATCTCGGCCGACCCTGCCGCAGCCGACCCGATGGGTCCGCTGCCGCAGGACCCGTCGTGGGCCAACGGCGGGGACGGCGGGTCGCTCGCCGGCCGGGCCGCGGGCGCGGTGCGCGCCATCGTCGACGGCGTGGGCGGGGCCGCGGGACGCGCGGCGGCGGGCTAGACCTCGCTACTGGACGGCGGCGGTGAGCCGCTCGCGGACGAGGGCATCGAACGCCTCGACCGACGCGTCGAGTCCTCGCAGCTCCTCGCGGCCGACGAACTCGACGGCCGATCCGTCGGTGCGCACCGCATACACAGCGGGCAGCCGATCCGCGGAGACGACGCCCACGATCTCGGGCGGCAGCTCGTTGCGGTGGACCGTCACCATCGGGACCGGCAGGCTCGCGACGAGGGCGTCCCAGGAGCGCTTCCTCCGCACGGGAGAGTGGGTGATGTCGCACAGGGCGCACTCGACGCGGCCCAGCAGGTGGCCGACGACGTAGGCGAGCTCACCGCGCAGTCCACCGTCGGCGTCGTAGACCCCGACGAGTCGGACGATGCCCGTCGAGTCGTGCGTCACTCGACCGTGACACCCCTCCAGAACGCCACCCGTCCGGCGATCTGGCGGGCGGCGTCCTTGGGCTCGGGGTAGTACCAGGCCGCGTCGACGTTCTCGGCGCCGTCGACGACGAGGGTGTAGTACGACGCCGTGCCCTTCCACGGACAGACCGTGTGGGTGTCGCTCTCGCGGAGCAGGCTGCGGTCGACACTGTCGGCCGGGAAGTAGTGGTTGCCCTCGACGATGACGGTGTCGTCGCTCTCGGCGATGGTGGTGCCGTTCCAGGTTGCGCGTGTCATGCCTTGAGGGTACGCAGTGCGCGCGTCAGCCGTTCGGCAGCGTCGGCCGTCACCTCGGCCAGAGCGTCCCCGTCGCTGAGCTGCGCCATGATCTTGGGATCGAGGGCCTCGACGACGACATGGTCGCCGTCGACCCGGACGACGACGTTGCACGGCAGCAGGGTCCCGACGGAGGGGTCGGCCGCGACCGCCTGCTGGGCGAGCGGGGGCCGGCAGGCGCCGAGGATGAGGTAGGGGTCGAGGTCGGCGCCGATCTTCTGCTTGAGCGTCTCGGCGAGGTCGATCTCGGTGAGGATGCCGAAACCCTCCGCGCTCAGTGCTTCACGGGTCGCGGCCACCGTGGTGTCGAAGTCTCTGTCGGACGTCACTGCGATGGAGTAGGCCATGTCCCCACTCTCTCACCGACAAGGTCGCGCGGCAGGGCGGTTCGCGGATCCGCACCCGGATCGGCCGGACCGTTGCGGTGCCGTCCCGGTGGTCCTACATTGGCGGGTGCGGGCCAGGACCGAAGGAGAATCCCATGGCACAGCAGCTCAATCCCTACATCACCTTCGACGGCACCTGCGCGGAAGCGATGGACTTCTACGCCGGCGCGCTCGGCGGGACCGTCGAGTCGACGATGTTCCGGGAGTCCGGCATGGACGTGGACGGGGTCATGCACGCCTCGCTCGACACCCCCGCCGGGTTCCACATCTTCGCCAGCGACACCGTGCCGGGTATGGAGTTCAGCCGCGGCACCAACGTCCAGGTCAGCATCTCCGGTGACGAGGCCGAGCAGATGCGTGGGTACTGGGACGCCCTGGCCGACGGCGGACACGTCATCATGCCGCTGGAGCGGCAGATGTGGGGTGACGACTACGGTCTCCTCGCGGACCGGTACGGCGTCCTCTGGCACGTCAACATCGCCGGATCGTCGGCCTGACCCGCTCCCGACCGACTGAGCGCCGACCGACCTGTGACCGACCGTCCCGCGATCGCGATCGTCGGCGCCGGCTTCGGCGGCCTCGCGGCCGCCATCGAGCTCAAGCGCGCCGGTCACGACGGCATCGTCATCCTGGAGCGCGGCGACGACGTCGGCGGGGTGTGGCGCGACAACACCTACCCCGGTGCGGCATGCGACGTCCCCTCGCCGTTCTACTGCTACTCGTTCGCACCCAACCCGGCGTGGCCCCGTCGGTTCTCCCAGCAACCGGCGATCCTCGACTACATCCGCGACGTCGTCGACGGCCATGACCTGCGCCGCCATCTACGGCTGTCGACCGAGGTGGTGAGCGCCGCATACGACGAGGGGACCCATCGCTGGACGGTGGGTCTGAAGGACGCCGACCCGCTCGTCGTCGACGTCGTCGTCTTCGCCGTCGGCCAGCTCAGCCATCCCGTCGTCCCGGACCTTCCGGGGCGGGAGACCTTCGCCGGCCCGCAGTTCCACACGGCGGCCTGGGACCACTCGGTGGACCTGACGGACAAGCGGGTGGCCGTCGTCGGCACCGGGGCCAGCGCCGTGCAGGTGGTGCCCGCAATCGCGCCGGACGTCGCGCAGCTCACGGTCTTCCAGCGCTCGGCGCCGTACCTGCTGCCGCGGCCGGACTGCGAGTTCGGCGACCGGCGCCAGCGCGTCTTCCGGTCGGTCCCCGCGTCCCAGCTGCTCGAGCGCGTCACGTGGTACTCGCTCGTCGAGACGCTCAGCGTCGCGTGGGTGCACGCCCCGGCGCTCTCGTCGATGATCCGGTCGGTGAGCCACGAACACATGCGCCGCGGGTCGCGCGGCCGGCCGGGTCTGTTCGAGAAGGTGTGGCCGGACTACCCGATCGGGTGCAAGCGGATCCTCTTCTCCAGCGACTACCTGCCCACCCTGAGCCGGCCGAACGTCGACCTCGTGACCGAGCGGATCGAACGGATCGTCGAAGGCGGGATCGTGACGGACGACGGACGCGAGCACCCCGCGGACGTGATCGTCTGGGGCACCGGGTTCGCGGCCGCGGACTTCCTCACGACGATTCCGGTCACCGGCCTCGGCGGAGTCCCCCTCACCGACCGCTGGGCCGACGGCGCCCGCGCATACTTCGGGCTGACCGTGCCGGACTTCCCCAACCTGCTCATCATGTACGGCCCCAACACGAACACCGGCGGCGGGTCGATCATCTACTTCCTCGAGACCCAGGCACGCTACGTGCGCGACTTCGTCGACCACCTCACCGAGGTGGGTGGTGCGATGGCGGTCCGCAGCGAGGTCGCCGACCACTTCGACGAGCGCATCCAGACCCTCCTCTCGGGCAGCGTGTGGACCCAGTGCTCGTCCTGGTACCGCGACGCCAGCGGAAGGGTGACGACGAACTGGCCGCTGCTCGGCATCGACTACCGTCGGCAGGCACGCTTCTCCCCCGACGACTACGAGGTGATCGCATGAGCAACCGACTCGCGGAGCTCGAGGCGGGAGCCGGCCTCGCGGCCGGCCTGGCGTTCTTCGACGGTCTGCCGCCGGTGTCGGTCGAGACGATGCTCGGGTCGTGGCGCGGCTCCGGCGTCCCCACCGGCAGCCCGCTCGACGGCCTGCTCGAAACCTACGGCTGGCACGGCAAGCGCTTCGACGGCCCCGACGACGCCCACCCGCTCGTCTTCGCCGACGACCGAGGCCGGTTCGCCGTGAACCCCGCCGGACTCCCCCTCGGTGCGTTGCTCCGGCTCGGCCCGAGGGTGCGCGGCGAGCGGGCCGGAGCAGCCCTTCGTCCCCTGTTGCGGGCCCGACGGACGAGGCGACCGGCCGCGCGGCTGCGCATGGTCGAGTACCGCGGCGTCTCGACCGGGACGATGATCTACGACGCCCTCCCGATCAACGACCACTTCCGCGCCGTCGACGACGACACGCTGCTCGGGGCGATGGACCTGCGCGGGCTCAGCGACCCCTTCCTCTTCGTGCTCCGACGGGAGTGAGTCCGCCGCCTGCCGGGCGTGGGATCGGTCCGGTCAGTGCCACATCTTCCTCGGCTTCTCGCGCATGATCTGCTCGACGGCGCCGGACAGGGACTTGCCACGCAGCCCGCCCAGTTTGGCCTCGACCTCTTCGAGGTCCAGGCGGACCTCGGCATCCTCGGTCCGTTCACTCAGAGTCCGCGCCAGACGCACTGCACGGCCGATGTCCTTCTCGGTCAGCCTCTTACGCTGGTTCCCGCCGAGCTCGGCGGCACGCCCGATCAGGCCGGCGGCGTCCGTCATCAACTCCTCGTCACCCATCAGGGTCGTGAGCACCGGCCCCTGCACACGCTCGAAGAGGGCGATCCACCGACGGCCGGCCTCGGTCGTGGCGAGGAGCTCGTCACGCACCGCCCGCAGCTGGTCGACCTCTGCGTCGGTGTCGAAGAAGCGCGCCCCGATGAGCTCGATGGCGCAGACGCACTGCTGCATCAGCGCGATCATGCCCGACTTGGCGTCCCGTTTGACCAGAGTGGGGTCGGCCGGCTGGAACGAGTCCTGGGCGCTCCCAGTGGACGGTCCGGTCTCGAACGTGAAGCCATAGGTCTTGCGCAGTGCGGGATCGGCGATGTGCCGGCTGTAGACGTAGTCGCTCTGGGTGCCGGTCGTGGCATAGAGCCCGATGCCCGGCTCGCTGACGTAGACCCGGCCCCGCACCGCCGCGATCGCGTCACGGATCCGGAGTCCGACCGTCTCGAACCGCTGCCGGTCGCGTGCCGCGATGTACTCCTGGTAGCCGGCCTGGGGGATCGGCGCGCAGGTCCCGTCCGCGAGGGTCGTGAAGCGCTTCGACGGGTCGGTCGTCTGGCTCGGCGCGTGCCCCCACGGCCAGAGGATCAGCTCGGAGAACGAGTGCACGTCGGCGAAGCAGTCGATGCGACGGGTGTCGAGGAGGTGCTTGATGTTGCGCGTCTCGGGCTCGCTGAAGGCCGACGGGCCGGCAAAGACGTCACTACACGGCGAGCACGACGTCTGGCCCTGCGTCACGCCCCAGAGGACAGCGAAGTTGCGGTTCAGGTCGACGCCGTCGCACGTCGTCCTCGGGTTGTCGCGTCGGTTCTTGCGCCACATGGCGTCGGTGGTCATGCAGTGGTTCCGGCCGTCCGGGTTCATGCACGGCACGAGCCAGAGGTCGAGGGACTCGAGGATCAGCCGGATGTCGGATGCCGCCCAGCGCTTCCCGCCGTAGACGATGTCCGTGCCGTTCGCGTGGCTGACGAAGAGGTCGACGGCGAGCTCGATGATCGCGTCGGGGTTCATCAGCTCGCGGGCGTGGGTGCCGCCCACGAGCAGGACGCCGCGCCGTTCGTCGCCCCCACCCGCGCGCAGGCGCAGGGCGTAGACCGTGCGCCCCTCGACCGACTGCTCCGGCAGTGCGATCCGGGTGAAGTAGGACGGGAACCAGGTGGCCAGGAGGTTCCCCAGCGAGTCGAGCTGAGCCACGGTGCGGTACATCAGGACCCCTCCTCGCGCGGAATCCCCTCGACCATCTCCTCGAGCCACCGCACCGCCTCGTCGTCGTCGAGGACGAGGCCGGGGTCGAGCGGCGCCTGCCGCAGCGCGCCGTGGACGTGCACCTCGTACCCGTCGTCGAGAAGCCGCGCCAGCTCGTCGGCGCTCACGAGGACCCGGACGTCGCCGCGCGGGTCCGGGACCCGGTCCAGGTCGAGATCCGCGACTCTGGCGAGAGCTCGCGCTCTCGGTCCGGCGTGCACCGTCGCCTCGAACCGCAGTGGGTGGTCGTCCGTCCCTGCGGGGGCCTTCCTCGATGTCCTGGCCATTCTCATCGCCTCCCGCCCTCCGACGATCCTCCGGCCGGGATGGGGTGTCAACCGGAACGGCTCGTCGGGGTGCCATCGGCCGGCCGTCGGGGCGATACTTCGTTGATGACCCGCGTCCCGAACGTGCCGGAGGCCTTCGACGTCTACACCGTCGTCGTCCTCAGACGTCCGGACGACGCCCCGGAGCTGCCGGACGACGAGCTCGAGGACCTGCAGACGCAGCATCTCGCCTATCGCGCCGAGCTCACGCGGCAGGGCGCGCTCGTGGCCAACGGCCCGTTCGGGGACCAGAGCGACCCGACGTACCGAGGCATGTCGGTCTTCGCGTGCGGCCCCGACGAGGCGGCCCGGCTGTCCGAGGCCGACCCGTCGGTACAGGCGGGGCGGCTCAGCTTCGACGTGATGGAGTGGTGGGTCGCCGAGGGCTCCCTCGCCTTCCCGCGGGTCGCAGGAGCCGTGGGGTCACGGCGGACCATGCCCGACTGAGCGTCCTCAGCGTGTGGGGTCGACCATCGTCATCCCGGAGCCGGCGAGCCGGTCGTACCGCGGCAGGAGCGCGGCCGCGTCCGCCAGCCCCACCGTGCGCTCGACGAGCCGCTGCGGGTCGAGGCGGCCGGTCTCGATGAGCGCCAGCATCCGGGGGTAGTCGGCGGCCGCCATACCGTGACTCCCGAGGACGTCGAGCTCCCAGCCGATGACGCGGTCCATGGGGACCCGCGGATGGCCGTCGACCGGCGGCAGGAGGCCGATCTGGACGTGGCGTCCGCGGCGACGGAGGCTGAGGATGGCATCGGCGCACGTGCGCTCGGCGCCAACGGCGTCGACGGTGATGTGGCTGCCGCCCTCCGTGAGGTCGGCCACGGCCGCGGGCACGTCGGTGGCGTCTCCCGCGAGAAGGGTGTGATCGGCGCCGAGCGCCGACGCCGCGGAGAGTGCGCGCTCGCTGCGGTCCACCGCGATCACCCGCGCGCCGTGGGCGCGCGCGATCATCACCGAGCTCAACCCGACGCCGCCGGCACCGATGACGGTGACCCACTCGCCCTCCCGGACCTGCGCCCGGTCGATCAGCGCCCGGAACGCGGTGGCGAAGCGGCAGCCGAGGGCCGCCGCGGCCGTGAGGTCGACACCGTCGGGAACGGCGACGAGGTTGGTGTCCGCGGCGTGCAGCGCGACCAGCTCGGCGAAGGAACCCCAGTGGGTGAAGCCCGGCTGCTCCTGGTGCGGGCAGACCTGAGCGTTCCCCGAGAGGCACCACTCGCACGTGCCGCACCCGCAGACGAACGGGACGGTCACCGTGTCACCGACCCGCCAGCGACGGACCTCCGGCCCCACCTCGGCGACGACCCCGGCCAGCTCGTGACCGGGCACGTGCGGGAAGGCGATGTCGTCGTGGCCCGCCCAGGCGTGCCAGTCGCTGTGGCAGATCCCGGTCGCCACGACACGCACGACGACGCCGTCGGGTGGGGACGCGGGGTCGGCGACCTTCCGGACCAGCGGCTGGGACCGGACCTCGTCGACGACGACGGCTCGCACGTCAGCTGCGGGTCGGAGCCCGACCGGTGAAGTCCTCCATGGTGTGGTAGACGCCGATGATGTGGTCGGCGATGAAGTCCCGCACGCCGATCGGGATCACTCCCTTGAGCATCTCCGAGAGCATCACGGTCTTCGGGAGCACGACGAAGGGACTGCCCGCGAGCATCGCGCTCCAGGCCTCCTCGACGACCTCGGCGGGGTCGAGGATCGGCAGCAGCGGCGCCGACTTCGCGCCCTCGAACATCCCGGTGCGCACGTAGTACGGGCACACCGTGGTGACCTTGACGTGCTCGACGCCGGCCTGCTTCAGCTCGAGGCGAACCGAGTCGGACCAGCCGATGACGGCCCACTTGGAGGCCGCGTACGCCGCCATCCTCGGGTTCGGGGTGAAGCCGGCGGCGGAGGCGAGGTTGAGCAGTCGCGTCTGGCCGGGGGCGCTGACCATATCGGGGAGGAACTCGTGGGCGACATACATCGGCGCGAGCGTGTTGACGTCGATCGTGGCGCGGGTGTCCCGGACCGGGTCGGTCTCCCAGAAGTAGGCGTTGCCCCGGACGATGCCGGCGTTGTTCAAGAGGATCTCGATCGTGCCGACGTCCTCACGCACCGCGGTGGCGGTGGCCGCGATCGCGTCGGGGTCGGCCAGGTCGACGACATAGCCCGTCACCGGTGCCGGTCCGTCCGCCAGGTCGTCGAGCGTGCGGTTGAGGGCGTCCTCGTCGACGTCCCAGATGACGACGGCGGAAGCACCCTCGGCGACGGCGCGCTCAGCGAACAACCGTCCCATCCCCATGGCTCCACCGGTGATGAGGACGGCCTTGCCCTTGACGGATTTCACGACGTCTCCTTCAGCTCGAGCTCTTCGGTTGCATTGTTCTCGGTCGCGCTGTCGACGGGCCGACCGTCCACGCCGGCCCGCGCGGCGAGCGCCGCCGTCCGCACCCGGTCGAAGTCCTCCTCGGTGTACGGACCGTTGACTCCCGAGATGGTGGCCAACCGCATGCCGTGCTTGAGGCCGAGCGAGTAGATCTCCTTGACCTTCTCCCACTCGATGTTGCGGCCGACCGTGAAGTTCTCGTACCGCCCCTCGAGGGCGAGCACGATGGTCTCGGCGAGACACGCATACACGACTCCGTCCGGCAGGCCGATGTTGCGCATCCGCACGTCGCCGGGAAGCTCGACCTCGCCGGACTCGATGACGAGGACGTCGGGGCGCCTGGCGACGTCCTCGGCCGAGAGATCCAGCGGCCGCGCGACGTCGGTGATGACGCATCCCGGCTTGACCTTCATGATGTCGAGGACCTTGTGCCCCGCGGCCGAGGTGGCGGTCACGATGACGTCCATGTCGGACAGCGCCACCGAGGGGTCGGTCGCGACGTGGATCGTCGCCCGCGGGCTCTCGCGCTCGATGTCCTCCTTGAGCTGGAGGAGCTTGGCGGTCTCCGGGGAGACGAGCCAGACCTCGTCCGAGGCGAGGGCGAGGAGGCGGGCGCAGACCGACCCGATCGCCCCGGAGGCGCCGACGACCATGGCCTTGCCGTGGATGATGCCGTTCGCGTCGGTCTCGGCGATGCCGAGCCGGCGGACCGCCTCGTGCGCGGCCCACAGGGCACCGGATGCGCTGTAGCTGTTGCCCGTCGTCACCGGCAACGGCGCTTGGCGGGCGACCGTCACCCCCGCGTCGCCGACCACCTTGGTAAAGGCACCGAGCCCCATGATCTGGGCACCCAGCCGGCGGGAGAGCTCGGCCGCACCGAGGAGGCGCGAGTACGTGAACTCGGGCGGATGGGCGAGCATCTCCTTCGGGGTCCCGCCGACCGTGATGAGCCAGCCCTCGACCTCGTCCCCGGTCGAGGAGACGACCCCGGTGACGTGGCTGTAGACGAAGGGCGGCGCATACGCCATGGTCTTCTCGACCACCTGTCCCATACCGGGGAGGTTCGTGATCAGCCCCAAGGGCTCGACCTGCTTGAAGTACTCGGTCGAGAGGGGATGGATGACGAACGCGAAGCGACTCTTGCGGCGCGGTCCGTTCGGCCACAGCAGCCGCGGCTCGAGCTCGGCCCGCTGGATGAACTCAGCGAGGTCCGCGGTGGTGACCTCCTGCCCCTTGGGGAGGGTCGCGGCCACCATCGCCTCGAAGACCGCCGGCACCACGACGACGTCGAAGGGCTGCGGGGTCACGTCGACGACGAGGTCGGCGCCGAGGTCGGCCAGCGTCGCGAGACGGTCCTCGGAGACCGCGCTCGTGATGACGGCCTTGCCCTTGAGGTTCGGCAGGCCGAACCGCATCAGCTCGGAGAAGGAGCCGATGATGACGTCCGCGTCGTGCGCCGCGTGGTGCGCGATCCGCTCGCTCACCCAGCCCGCCGGTCCGGAGATCTGGTGCTTGACGATGCCGGGCGTGAGCCGCCAGGCGAGCTCCCCGAGCTCGGAGGCGGTCGCCGTGACCGGGTTGGTCTTGAAGGTGCCGGGCAGCTCGATGTCGTCGCGCGCCTCGTCGAAAAGGATGTTGTCGGTGAACTCGCGCAGGACCGAGATCGTCCGCTGCCGCGTCGTCCCGCCGACGATGACGACCCGGGCGTTGGTGAAGTACCCCGGAAGCTGTGCCTGGATGCGCCGGATCGCCCACTCCTGGAACACGTCGGCGAAGAGCGAGTCGTCGCGCACGGGCACCCGGGTGGTCGTGCCCTTGACCTTGCGGAACACGTCGATGTCGCCCGTGAAGTGGCCGGCGGCGCGCGCCTCGCGGATACCGCTGACGGCGATCGCATCGGCGCTGAGCGACCAGCGCCACACGTGCTTCTCCGCCGCCTCGGCGTCACCGCTCGTCCCGACCCGGACCAGGCGGAAGTCGTGGCCGGCGAGCGAGACGACCTCGTCGTAGTCCCACTCCTCCCCCTGGAAGGTGACGTTGACGACGAGCTTGGGCTCGGACGCTGAGGTCTTCTTCTTGCGCGGTGACATCGGGGGCTTCCTCACGAGGTGACGGTGTGGGCGGCGAGCGCGGTGAGGTGGCCCTCGACGAGCTCGGCCAGGTGGAGCGAGTCCGGGATCATCCGGGCATCGGAGGCGACCCCGATGTTGACGGTTCCGTTGTAGCTGAACAGACAGATGCCCAGCGGCTGGTCGCCGGAGGTCGGCACCCACCCGAGGACCGACCGGACCGGGGCGCCGGCCATGCTGAGGCCGACCCGCGGACCGGGGACGTTGCTGAGCAGCCCGATGGTCTTGTTGGCGAAGTAGTCCGTCACCCGTCGGGCCACGGCGGAGGGCGACTCGGCGATGAGGCGCTGGAACCCGAACGCCGCAAGCGGCTCGGCGGAGTTCTTCAGCCGGGCGGTCCGCTCGTGGATCTCGTCCAACAGGGCCTGCGGGTCGCGGATGCCGAGGGGCATCGAGAGCATGACGACGACGAAGTGGTTCCCCAGACTGTCGGGCAGCTTGGCGTCGACCGGCTGGAGCGAGACCGGCATCATCCAGGACAGGTCATTCACGTCGGTCGCCCCGTGTTCGGCGAGGTAGTCGGTCAGAGCGAGCGAGACGGCCCCGACGAGGATGTCGTTGAGCGTGCAGCCGTATGCGGTGGCCGCCCCCCGCAGACCGTCGAGCGGGAAGCCCTCGATCCAGGCGACGGACTTCTCCATCCCCGGGGTTCCGCTCCACGCCTCGGCCTCGTGGCCGTCGGAGAAGAGCATCCTGGCGATCTCGCGCCACGAGTTGCTCAGCTCGTTGTCGAGCGAGGCGATTCCGGTGACGGCGTCGACGAGCCGGATCGGGTGGCGGGCCAGCTCGAGGGTCTCGCCGACGTGGTGGGCCAGACCCATGGGGTTCGTCGTCGCCATGATCGTGCGACCGGCGCGCAGCACCGCGCCGGCGGCGCTCTCGGCGTAGTCCATGGTGTCCGCCACAGTGTGTTCGACGACATGGAGGACCCGCTCGAGAGGGTGGTGGTGCTCGCCGTCCTTGTTGCGGCCGACGACCGGCGGCGTCGCACCCTCGACCGGGTCACACGTGCCCATGAGCATCTGGACGAGCCGGATGCCGTCGCCGAGACCGTGGTGGAATCGGCTGTAGACGTATCCGCCCGGGCCCTGCTCCTCCGGGCCGGAGAGCAGCTGCATCTCCCACAGCGGATGGGTGCGGTCGAACGGTCGGGAGAACTCGTCGGAGACGTACTGGCGGACGGCCTCGGGGCCGCCGTCCGGCAGGGTCACCCGACGCACGTGCCGCTCGATGGCGAAGTCGAGGTCGTCCTCCCAGAACCACTCGCCGCCGCGCTCGACCGGGATCTGGGAGAGGCGGCGGTACTTGCGCACCATCCGCTCCATGACGAGGTCGGTGTAGGTCTGGAAGTCCGGCAGCTCGTCGAAGCCGATGAGGCCGTTGACGTGCATGAGGTTGTAGGGCCGGTCCATGAGCAGCCACGTGAGGTCCCCGGGTGCGATCCGCCGTGCCATCCGTCTCTCCTGGTGTGACTCCCGAGTCGCCGCGGGATTCGCTGTCGGTAGCCACGACGACCATCTACTACTCAGTGTAGTGGCAAGTGGAGCGTCCGCCGACCGGTCGTGGGTCACACCGTAGACCCCCGGGGCCTTGCTGACGAGGCGCGGGATCGCGGTCACGGTCCTCGAACGTGGCCCCCGCCCCGCCGCCGCGTGGGCGGCCCGCTACGACGGAGTGCGCTTCAACACGAGTATCCGGCGGGTCAACCCCGTGTCGGGGTCGACGAGCAGAGAGGCGGGCCACCGACTCGACGAGTCGGTCCTGCTCGGCCCGATCCCTCACCCCACCTGGTGGGGGACAGCGCGGTCGTCCGGGTCCCCCGCCATCGGGTCATCGTGGTCGACCGAGGCACGGATGTCGACGAATCGGCGCTGGTCGACGGCCTGCCCGGCCGCGAGTGCGGCTCCCAGTGCGGCGAGCGGAACCGTCGACTCCCGCAGCGTGAACCGTTCGTGCAGCCGCAACGACGACAGGAGCGGGGTGGCAGCGGCACTGCGCTGGAGAGCTCCGCTGATGCCGTCCCGTAGGGGGTCGCCGAGCGCCGTCAGCCCGCCGCCGATGACGACGTCCGTCGCGCCTCCGGCGAGGACGAGGATCTGGATCGCCCGCGCGGTCCCCGCGCAGAGTGAGTCGACGGCCTCCTGAGCGAGTGCGTCGCCGTCGAGTGCCGCAGCGAACGGGCAGCCTGCTTCCGGACCGGACCGGCCCCAGATCCGGTGCAGGGCCGTTCCGGAGGCGAGGGCCTCGAGGCAGCCGACCTGCCCGCAGCGACACGGGGGGCTGTCGGCCACCGGGATGTGGCCGATCTCGCCGGCTGCACCGCGCAGCCCTCCGACCACACCGTCGGGCCCGATGAGTGCCGCTGCGAGCCCGGTGCCGAGGTTGAGGTAGGCGAGGCGGGTTCCGGGGATGGCCGGAGTGGTGCGGTGCACCCACAGAGCGGCCGCCTTGACGTCCCCGGTGACCGTGACGTCGAGGCCGAGGGCCCGCTGCATGGCCCCCCCGAGCTCCAGCTCCTCGACGCCCAGGTTGACCGCCTGTCGAACGATGCCGGTGGAAGGATCGACCAGCCCGGGAACGCACACTCCGACACGCTCGACGACCGGGCTGCCGGCCGGGTGAGGGACGCTCGCGAGGACGCGGCGGCCGAGGTCCGCGGCCACGGCGACCACCGCCTCCGGACCACGACCGGAGGGCGCCTCGTCGGAGGCGACGACGACGTCGCCGTCCACGACGACGGCGTGGGTCTTCGTGCCGCCGATGTCGATGCCGAGCCTCATCCGCTGCGTCCCGTCAGGAGGGCGACCAGAGCGGCGGCGACGACCGGCGACGAGCCGAAGGACGTGATGTCGGCGGTTCCGCGGGGCCAGCCGCACTCGACGACGACGACCTCTCGGTCGTTCGCACGTAGCCGTGCGGCGAGGTCGAGAGCCGGGTGTCGACCGTCGATCGCGCGGCCGATGACGGCTACCTTGCAGGGTCCCGCGCCGAGGGGATCGGCACTGGCCTTTCCGTCGGGGTGAACCACCACCACCGATGGCTCGATGTTGGCGGGGCCCCAGCCGACCCGGCCCACGGCCTCGTTCGCCGCCGACTCGACCTGGACGAGGAGAGCGGGCCCGGGAAGATCGAGCCACGCGCGGCCGGAGGCGGTGAGCTCGAACGCCTCTGTGACGTCCCCGACGGGTCCGACCGGTTCGGGACCCGGCTCGGATGTCAGAGACGAGAGACGCCCGATCCGGTCCAGGGCCTGCTCGAGCCGTCCGGCGCTGAGGCGGCCCGAGGTCACCGCGTCGACGATCGCGTCGACGACGGCGTCGTACTGCTCCTCGTCGGTCCGGGACCCCAGGCACAGCAGGTCGCACCCGGCGGCCAGGGCCCGGACGGCCGCCGCGGGGATCCCGATCCCGTCGCTGGCCCCGACCATGTCGAGCGCGTCCGTGACGACCGTCCCGGTGAACCCGAGCCCGCCCCGCAGCTGCTCCTCGATGACCCGCGACGAGAACGTCACGACCGTGTCCGGGTCGAGAGCCGGCACGAGGAGGTGTGACGACATCACCGCAGGGACGCCCGCCGTGATGGCGGCTCGGAACGGGACGAGCTCACGTCGTTCGAGGACGGCCCGCTCGGCCGTGACGACGGGCACGGTGAGGTGGGAGTCGGTGTGTGTCGCCCCGTGGCCCGGAAAGTGCTTGGCGCAAGAGGCCACACCGGTGGACTGCACGCCCCGGATCCAGGCGGTGCCGTGACGTGCGACGAGCTCGGGGTCGGCGCCGAAGCTGCGCACGCCGATCACCGGGTTGTCGGCGGCGGAGTTGACGTCGAGGACCGGGCCGAGGACGAGGGAGATCCCCAGACTTGCCGCCGCGGTCCCGATCCGGCGAGCTGAGTCATATGTGCGGGCAGGGTCGTCGAGTCGGCCGAGGACGGCGTTGCCCGGCTCGGGCGAGCCGTGCGGGTAGTGCACTCGCGTGACGTCACCGCCCTCCTCGTCCGTCGCCAGCAACAGCGGGCCGAGCTCGCGGAGCCGACCCAGCACGGGTGCCAGGCCGCCCGGGTCGGTGACGTTCGAGCCGTAGAGCGCGAGAGAGCCCACTCCCTCGTCACGGGCGCGACGGACCCAGTCGGGCACCGTCGTACCGGCGAACCCGGGCATGAGAGTCCCGGCGGCGAGGCGTCGCACCTCGGGTGAGCCACGCATACTCATCCCTTGACCGCGCCGCTGACCAGGCCGCTGCTCAGACGGGACTGCACGATGAGGAAGAAGATGATGACCGGCACCGCGACCAGAGTCGAGGCGGCCATCACCTGGCCCCAGTCGATCTCGCGGTTCGCGCTGGCCTGGATGAACCCTCGGAGCCACAGGGGCAGCGTGCGGTACTGCTCGTCCGTCATCGTCACGAGGGCGACGGTGAACTCGTTCCAGCACTGGAGGAAGGCGTAGACGCCTGACGCGACCAGGCCGGGGGCGAGCAGGGGGAACGTGATGCGCAGGAACGCCTTGGTCCGTGAGAGGCCGTCGACCATCGCCGCCTCCTCGAGGTCGGCCGGCACACCGGCCACGAAGCCCCGCAGCATCCAGATCGTGAAGGGCACGACCGCCGCGGTGTAGAGGAAGGCCAGCCCGAGGATGTTGTTGAGCAGGTCGAGCGAGCTCATCATCTTGTACTGCGCGATGAACAGGCCCTCGGCGGGCAGCATCTGGATGAGCAGGAGCGCCAGGACGAAGGACCACCGTCCGCGGAACCGGAACCGGCTGATCGCCAGCGCACCGAGGAAGGCGACTGCGAGACAGACGGCCACCGTGATCAGGGTGACCGCAAGTGACACCGTGAGCGCACGCAGGAAGCGAGGGTCCTCGACCACGGCGAGGAAGTTGTCGACCGAGCCGCCGAACGGCAGGAAGGTCGGCTGGGTGGCGGACAGAGTGATGTTGTCCAGGAAGGCCGAGTTGAGCATCCAGTAGACCGGGAAGACCCAGATGAAGGCGAGCACGACGGCGAGGACGCCGCGCGCGCGGCGGAGCACATGGGGGGCGGTCATGCGGAGTCCTTGAGCAGGGAGCGGACGTAGGGCCACGCGACGAGAACGGTGAGGACGAGCATGATCACCGAGATCGCGCTGGCCGTGCCGAAGTCACCTGTGCCGGTGCCGAGACGGTAGACGTAGGTGCCGAGGACGTCGGTCTGGGCCGCGAACCCACCGGCGTCCTGGAGGAACTTGATCTGGGTGAAGACGCGCAGGTCCCAGACGATCTGGAGCAGCAGCACGATGGAGAGCACCGGCGCGACGAGCGGCATGACGATGTAACGCACCCGCTGCATCGACGAGGCGCCGTCCAGGGCGGCTGCCTCCATGACCTCACCGGAGATCTGGGTGAGGGCGGCGCTCAGGGAGAGCGCGACGAACGGCACGCTCATCCAGATGACGATGACGGCGGCGACGGCGAAGAACGAGAGGGGCTCGACGAGCCAGTTGTGCCCGGAGGCCGGGATGCCGATCTGCTCGAGCGTCCAGTTGAGCAGACCACGACGCCAGTCGACGATCCAGATCCACACCGTCATGGTGGCGACGACGGGCATGGCCCAGGCCAGCAGCAGAGCCAGCTGCAGGATGGTCCGCGGGACCCGGCCGACACTGTTGAGCAGCAGCGCGATCAGGCCGCCGATGAGGACCGTCGCGAAGGCGCAGACGAGGCAGAAGGCGATCGAACGCAGCAGGACCGGCCAGAACGCGCCGTCGCTGAAGACGTCGACGAAGTTGCCGAGACCGACCCACTCCGCGGGCTGCCCGAACTGCTGGGCCAGGCCGTACTCGTGCAGGCTCGCCCACAGCTGCCAGCCGAGCGGGTAGCCGAGGGCACCGAGGAGGACGAGCACGCTCGGGACCAGGAGCAGGAGCGGCAGTCGTCCACCCCTACGGCGGGACGGCCGGGCCGGACCGGCCGCAGGGGCCTCCACCACCGGTGGCGCCGTGGTCGCGGTCGTGGACATGCTCTCCTCCGTTCGGGTGGGGGTGGGGGTGGGTTCGGATCGAGGGTTTCGGGTGGGGTGCGGGTGCCGGGCCGGGGGGACCCGGCACCCGCACTGTGTCACTCAGGTGACTGTCACAGTGAGGCGGGCGGCGTCACTGGGCGTTGAGGACCGGCGTGATGCGCGCGTCGTACTCCGCCGCGAGCGCGGCGAGGTCTTCGGCGTCACGGATCTTGCCGAAGAACTCCTCCATGAGGCCCTGGGCCTCGACCGCGGCCCAGCCCGGGGCGGCCGGGGTCAGCTTGGAGTTGCTCGCCGAGTCGATCGTCGCCTGGGCGAACTGGTCCGTGCCGAGCGCCGAGACGTAGTCGCTGTTCGCGGGACCGAGACCGTTCTCGCCGAGCATGGTCTGGTACTCCTCGCTATAGATGATCCGCAGCAGGTCCTTGGCCAGGTCGGGGTTCTGCGAGGCCGCCGAGATGGCGAGGTTCGAGCCGCCCGCGAAGACGGGGGCCGGCTCACCGTCGTTGCCGGGCAGCGGGAAGACCCCGAAGGTCTCGTCGTTCCACTCGCGCACCTTGGCGCCCTCGTCGTTGGTCGTCAGGTCACCGATGGACCAGCGCGCCCAACCCGGCGCCATGATGGTCGCCGCCGACAGGCCGGTCGTGCCGGTCACCTCGCCGGACTCGTCGACGATCTCGTCGCTGTCGTTGATGTACAGCCACGGGGCTGCGTCCTTGGCGTCGGCCGGGGCGTTCGACGCCGCGCGGTAGATCTCCTGGAGCTGGGCCAGTCCCTCGAGGGTGTTCGGGTCGGACAGCGTCGAGGTCCACTCCCCGTCGGACTCGGTCGCGAGCTCGCCGCCGTTGGCGAAGATCCACGAGATCCCGTTGCGCCAGTCCTGGCCCCCGAGGAACAGCCCGCTGAAGTCCTCGATCGCGCGGGGGTTCTCCTCGGCGATCTGGGTGACGGCGGAGTTGAACTCCTCGAGCGTCGTGGGCATCGGGACGCCCGCCTCCTGCCAGAGGTCCTTGCGGTAGAACATGTAGCGCGACCCGAAGTAGTAGGGCAGGGCGTACTGCTTGCCGTCGACGCTGCCGACGTCGACGAACGACTGGAGCAGCTTCTCACCCCCGAGCTCGGGGTAGATGTCGGAGATGTCGAGGAAGGCCCCGACGTTGGTGAAGGTCGGCGACTGGGTGTTGCCGAGCTCGGTGACGTCCGGGGTGTTGTTCGGGTCGGGCAGCGACGTCGTCAGCTTGGTGACGATGTCGCCCCACGACTGCTCCTCGATGTTCAGCGTGGCGCCGGTCTCCTCGGCGAACGTGTCCTTGAGATAGGTGCGCAGCTCCTCCGGGGTGTCCCCCCCGACCACCCACATGGTGATCGTCGTGTCGGAGTTGTCGGCAGGCGCGCTGGAGGTCGGGTCGGCGGCCGTGTCACCGGTGCTGCCGCCGCAGGCGGTCAGCAGCAACGACGCGGCCACTCCCGCGGCCAGGACGAGACGAGACTTCATTGTTCTTTCTCCTTCGATATGGCGACGCGTCGCGCGTCAGTGGTGACCGGGGGCGGTCCGGACTCAGACGAGTCCAAGCTGGGATCCGAGGACGAGCGCGGCGGCGCCGCGCAGGACGATGTCGCCCGGCTGGACCGAACGACGGACGGTGAGGTCGAGCGGGAGGCGCGACAGGATGCGGTCGTGCACCGCACGCTCGGTGGCCAGGAGCAGCTCGTCGATGACGAGGTGCTCGGGGCCGTCGATGACGACCTCCCCGAGGTCGAGTGCCGCGACGATGGGGGCGAGCGCGATGCCGAGCCGCTCGCCCGCCTCGGTGACCGCTGCTTCGCGGCCACCCTCGGTGGGATTCGCGAGCGCGGTCTCCAGGCTCGGCGCCGAGACCCAGGTCTCGAGGCACCCGCGACGGCCGCACCGGCACAGTCGGCCTCCGTCGGTCCCGACCGTCACGTGCCCGATCTCACCGGCCGCGCCGTGGGCGCCGCGGACCGGTTGTCCGCCGACGACGAGCCCGGCACCGAGGCCGCGGCCGATGCGGATGAGGAGGAGGTCGTCCGCCCCGGCCCCGAGGGCGTACTCGGCACGGACGGCGGCGTCGGCGTCGTTGCAGACCTCGACCGGAAGTCCGGTCGCGAGGGCGAGCTCCGCACCGAGGTGGACCTCCGTCCACCCGAGGTTGGGCGCCATCGTGATGACGCCGGCGCTGGTGACGATGCCGGGGCTGCCGACACCGACGCCCAGAACCGGCGCAGGCGAGGCCGCGACCGCCTCGAGCGCCAGGTCGACGACGACCTGCGGGTCGACTCCGGCCTCGCTCTGCTCAAGGGGACGGTCCAGGCGAACGACGACGGTCCCGTCGAGGTCCAGGACAGCGGCCCGAAGAGACTCGTAGGCGGTCAGGTCGAGCGCGACGACCGCACGTCCGGACCGGTTGACGTCGACCAGGACGCCGGGCTTGCCCGGACGGTTCTGCTCCTCCATCCCGGTCTCGACGAGGTGACCGCGGTCGATGAGCTCGGCGACGAGGTCGGACACGGCGGGTCGGGTCAGTCCAGTTCCACGAGCTATCGTGGCCCGGCTCGTCGGCCCGCCGGCGTGGACCAGCCGCAGGACGAGGGCCAGGTTGTGCTCACGGGTCTGTGCGGACCGGACCGCCGTTCGGCTCGAGCGCTGGGCGGCGCGAGGCTGGGTCGTCGCTGACATGTTTGTTAGTAAACACTACTAACAAACCCGAAGCAAGCCCGATCCCGGTGAGCTCACTCGTGGACGTGCGACTCCTCGTCCGGCGGACCGTCGATGGTCCACGGGCCCGCGCCCTCGACGACATCGACGACCATGGCCGAGAAGCGCGGGCAGGCGGCGATGTCGTGGGCCTCGCAACGCAGCGCATGCTCGGTCATCATCCGGGACCTCTCGAGCTCCCGCTCACGCTCGTCGAGCGCCCGCAGATGCTCCTCGAGCACCGCGCGCCGTCCGGGGCGGTCGGCGTCGAGCAGCGCGCCGATCTGCTCCAGTGTCATGCCCGCCACCTGGTTGCGCAGGATCACCGCGATGCGGACGATCTCGTCGGCCCCGTAGCGCCGGTAACCCGAGGCGTCCCGGCGGGGCGTGAGCAGACCCTCGTCCTCCCAGTAGCGCAGCACGTGGGTCGCCAGGTCGAAGCGGGCTGCGACCTCACCGATGGACAGGTTCCGCGGACCGTCGGAGTTCCCTCTTGCCTTCATGTCAACCTGAAGGTACAGCATCCCTCTATGGCGACAGACATCACGACAGACATCCTCATCGTCGGCGGTGGCCCGGCCGGGCTGCAGGCGGCGCTGAGCATCGGCCGGGTTCACCGCAACGCGGTCGTGCTCGACGACGGCCACTACCGCAACGCGACCGTCGCGCACATGCACAACCTCATCGGCGCCGACGGGACCCCACCCGAGGACTTCCGCAGCAGGGCGCGGGACGAGATCCGCGCATACGAGACGATCCGGCTGGTGAACGCCCGGGCGAGCGGATCGGTGACCGCCGAGGGTGGCTTCGTGACCACGCTCGACGGCGGCGGAGTCGTCCGCAGCCGCGCGGTGGTCCTGGCGAGCGGTGTGCGCGACGAGCTGCCGACCGTGCCGGGGCTCGATGAGGTGTGGGGAGGACGAGTGGCGCACTGCCCCTTCTGCCACGCCCACGAGTTCGCGGGCGGGCGGTTCGGCATCCTCGGAACGGCGGCGGCGGGGCATCTGTCGACCATGCTCGCGCCGATCGCCGGGTCGGTCATGGTGCTCCCGCTGGCGGGTGACGAGGTCGACGGCCAGGGGGTCGATCGGCCACCGGTCGTCGGTATGCGCGACACCGGGGCCGCACTCGAGGTCACCCTCGCCGACGGCTCGGTCGAGTCGGTCGACGTGGCCTTCATCGTGCCAACGCTGCGGCAGCGTTCCGACCTGCCGGCACTGCTCGGGCTCGAGCTCAACCCGTCCGGCTGCGTGCGCGTCGACGAGTTCCAGCGGACCAGCGTGCCCGGCGTTCTTGCGGCGGGCGACATGGCGCACCTGCCGGCGTACCCGATGCCGATGGCCTCGGTCGCCTCCGCGACGGCCGCCGGGCAGCTCGCCGCGTCGGCGGCGATCATGTTTCTGATGTCCTAACCCGCCGGGGCGGAGCGAGGCGGTCGATGTGCATCGGCCGAGGCGTGTCGTTACCGTGGAGAGGGTGCAGCGATGACGGGGCCGTCGTCGCTGCCTTTCTCTTTCTCCCCTGCCTCGCAGCTCCCCCCATCGACCTTCCAGGACTTCCTGTGCCCTCGAGCGTGCCCACCCTGCCCCAGCCACCGCATACCTCCGTCGTGCCGGAGGCCGGCGCCCGCGAGACATCCACACTGGCGGCCCTGCGCGACCCGAAGCGGTTGCGGACCGAGGTGCTCGCCGGTCTCGTCGTCGCGCTCGCGTTGATCCCCGAGGCGATCTCGTTCTCGATCATCGCCGGGGTCGACCCACGGGTCGGGCTGTTCTCGAGCTTCGTCATGGCGGTGACCATCGCCGTCGTCGGCGGCCGGCCGGCGATGATCTCGGCCGCCACCGGTGCGGTCGCGCTCGTCATCGCACCGGTCGCGCGGGAGCACGGCCTCGACTACTTCCTGGCGACGGTCATCCTCGCGGGCCTGCTCCAGATCGTGCTCTCCGTGCTCGGCGTCGCGAAGCTGATGCGGTTCATCCCCCGGATGGTCATGGTCGGCTTCGTCAACGCGCTCGCGATCCTCATCTTCATGGCGCAGATCCCGCACCTCGTCGGGGTGCCCTGGCTGGTCTACCCCATGGTCGGCCTGGGCATCGCGATCATGGTCGCCCTCCCCCGCGTGACGACCGCCGTCCCGGCTCCGCTCGTCGCGATCGTCGCGATCACCACGCTGGTGCTCGCGAACGGCTGGAGCCTGCCGGACGTCGCCGACCAGGGCGAGCTGCCGCGCTCGCTTCCGGAGCTCCTCATCCCGAACGTGCCGCCGACCCTCGAGACGCTCCGGATCATCGCTCCGTATGCGGTGGCCATGGCTCTCGTCGGCCTCCTCGAGTCGCTGATGACGGCCAAGCTCGTCGACGGCATCACCGACACGCACTCCGACAAGACCCGCGAGGGCTGGGGGCAGGGTGTCGCCAATGCCCTGTCCGGGCTGTTCGGCGGCATGGGCGGGTGCGCGATGATCGGCCAGACCATGATCAACGTCAAGGTCTCTGGGGCCCGGACGCGGATCTCGACCTTCGTCGCCGGAGTCTTCCTGCTCGCGCTCGTCGTCGGCGCAGGCGACGCCGTGGGCATGATCCCGATGGCCGCGCTCGTCGCCGTCATGATCATGGTGTCCGTCGCGACGCTCGACTGGCACAGCATCTCGCCCTCGACGCTGCGCCGGATGCCGCACAGCGAGAACCTCGTCATGCTCATCACCGTCGTCGTGACGGTGGCGACGCACAACCTCGCCTACGGCGTCATCGCGGGAGTCAACGCGGCGATCATCGTCTTCGCCCGGCGAGTGGCGCACTTCGCGTCCGTCGAGCGCGTGGGCGATGCGGACGTCGACGGCGACGGGACCGTCGACGAGCGGGTCTACAAGGTGACCGGTGAGCTCTTCTTCGCGACGAGCAACGACCTCGTCTACCAGTTCGACTACTCCGGCGACCCGCAGCGCGTCGTCATCGACGTCAGTGACAGCCACATCTGGGACGCTTCGACCGTCGCAGCGCTGGACGCGGTGCAGGCGAAGTACGAGCGGCTCGGCAAGAGCGTCGAGATCGTCGGGCTCAACCGCTCCTCGGCGCACCGACACCGGCAGCTCAGCGGCCACCTCGGCGAGTCGCACTAGTCCGGGCGGGAGTCCTTCGCAGACCGTCGGCGGACATCGGGATCGTCGTCCCTCTCGTCCTCGGGGAGCTCGTTCGGCGGATTGTGCGAGCGGCGCTCGATGATCGGGGGCGCCACGAACCACAGGCCGAGAAGGAGGACGAGACTCGCCACGAGTGCCACCAGCCCGGCGGTGCGGCCGAGGACGATCTCGAGGCTGAGGTAGAGCACCCCGGAGACGGTCAGCGCCAGCATGAACAGGCCCGCCCGGGCCAGCCTCGCGCCCTGCTCGACGAGCAGCAGGCGACGCCGATGCCGGAACATCGCGCGGTGGAAGGCCACCGGAGCCACCACCAGGCCGGTGGTGACGACCGAGCCGCCCAGGACCACCGCATACACCCACCGCTGTGCGGACGTGAGGTCCTCGAAGCGGGCGGAGAACGGCACGGTGAGCAGGAAGCCGGTGAGGATCTGCACGCCGGTCTGGGTGACCCTGATCTCCTGGAGCAGCTCGTTCCAGTTGCGGGCGAGGGTGTCGGGCGAGGGGGTATCGCTCGGCTCACGGGTGGGTGGCATCTCGACCTCCTGGTCCGATGCCACCCACCCTAGAGCGCTCTGTCAGCGGCGCACGGTGAGCGTCCCGGTGACCGTCTGGCCGGTCTCGGGCACGGTGATGGTCACTGTGTACTCGCCCGGCCCGTCGAGGTCACGGGTGCGCAGCTGGTACTGCCACTCGTCATCGGTGAACCGCATGGTGTCGGTGAGGACATCCTCGCCATCGAGGCTCACCGTGATCGTCGGGTCGAGGTCGCTCGGCGCCGAGCCGTCGCAGTCACGGAACTCCACCTTGACCGGCACGGTCGAACCGTCCTTCGCAGTGCGCTCGCCGTTCCTGAACGGTGCCGTGATGCCGTCGGTGTCGTATGCGACGGTCGCGTCCGCGGTCGTCTCGCCCAAGAGGCCGAGGCTGTCCATCACTGTCACGGTGGCCGTGTAGGTGCCTGCGGCCCCGTAGGTGTGGGTCAGCACGACGGTCCGCTCGTCGGTGCCGACGATCGTCGGCTCGGTGCCGTCGCCCCAGTCGACCGTGACGGTATGGGTGTCGTCGGCGTTCGGATAGGTGATGTCGACCGTGAGCGTCGCGTTGTCCGCACCGCACTGGAGGAAGCCCTCGCCGAAGTCCGCCTCCACCGTCGGCGCGACGTTGAGGTTCAGGCCGACCAGCACCGGGTCGTGGTCCGAGGACCGGAACTGATTGGGGCTGAAGGAGTTCTCCGGCTTCCCGAACCGCAGAAGGTAGTCCAGGACATCCGGCTCGTCGGCGTTGATGTGCCACTCCGACGCCCCGGTCACCTGGGGCGTGAGCGACTGGTTGGACAGTGCGTGGTCGAGGTAGCCGACCTTGCCGTCGAAGACGTAGCCGTAGGCGAGCTCGCCGCCGAACAGCTTGATCAGATCGGTGTACCCCGCGCCGACGAGTGCCTCGATCGGGTCCTCCATGTCATAGGAGTTGAGGTCTCCGATGACGAGGTGGTCCGGGTCCCCGCTGTCGGTCGGGTCCTCCGCGAGGAAGTCGGCGATCGCCTCAGCGGCCGCGAGTCGCGTGAGGTTGCAGTTGCCCTGACCGTCGCCAGTGTCCGGGTCACCCGCACACGCCGAACCCTTGGACTTGAGGTGGTTGACCGACACCGTGACGCGGCCGCCGGTCGCGACCTCGTCGAAGGTCTGGGTGAGCATCGGTCGGTTGAGGTCGTCGATGAACCGCGAGTCGACCGAGCTGTCGAGGATCGCGTAGTCGCCGACCGGAGTGACGTTCGCCGGCTTGTAGATGAACCCGAGCCGGATCGCGTCGGTGCCGATGACGCCGGTGTCGATGTAGTCGTAGGTGCCTGCGCCCATGCGCTCGTTCAGACCCTCGACCAGGTCCGCTGCCGGCTCGACGCCAGGGGTGTTCTCCATCTCGATGAGTCCGACCACGTCGGCGTCCAGACCTTCGAGCGCCTCGAGGATCTTGACCCGCTGACGCTCGAACTCGGCCTCGCTCTGTGCGCCGCGGCACTCCAGAGTGAACTCCGGCCCGCAGAGGTTGCCGGGCTGGTCGAGGGTGAGGAAGTAGTTGAGGACGTTGAAGCTCGCGACCTGGATGCTGCCGCCAACGTTCGGGGCGTCGGTCGGCCGCGGGTTGACGGCCTCGTACTCGCCGTACGCGGTGGGCTGGATGCGGTAGAGACCGAAGGTGTGGTCGATGACGCCGACCACTCCGGTGACCGTGTCGCCGCCGCGGAAAGAATTGTCGATGCTGAAGGGCTCCCCGTTGCCCGGGTGCGGGATCACCGCCGGGTTCTGGCTGCTGTTGTAGTCGTCCAGGGTGATGATGCGCAGCGCCTGCTCCGCGGCCAGCGCTTGAGCGGCCGCACCCGGTTCGACGACCGCCGTTGGCGTGTGCAGCCGGTCCTGGCCCTCCAGCGGCTTGGCGAGGACGACCTCGCCGAAGCGGTCGTAGTTGAAGTACTCGCTAATGACGAGCTCGTCGACGAGTTGGACGCGCATCGCCTCATACCACTCCAGCTCAGTCGTCGACACGAGCGGGAAGTCGACCTGCGTGACCGTCGGGAGTTCGACCAGCGACGCCAGTTCGTCGACGGTCACGTTGTTGGTCAGCTGGGTCTGGGAGCTGGCACCGCCGCCGCTCACGAACTCACCCACCGTGCCGGTCACCCGCACCTGATCACCCACCTCGACCTGACCCACTGTCGCGTCGCTGAAGACGAAGACGGCTTCGGACGTCATCGGGTCGGCGTCAGCGTCGACGTCCTCCTCCTGCAGGTAGTAGCCCCTTAGCCCAGGCTTGACCGCCGTGACGACCGCTTCGACGGTTGCGGTCTGGCCGACCAGGGGCGAGATGAGCCCGGACCCCTGGATCTCGTGGATCTTGAGGACGGCAGGCGGCGGGGGCTCGACCTCGACCGCGACGTTAGGTGCACCAGGGGTGTTCAGCGCCTCGCCCTCGACGGGGGTCCCGGTGAACCCGGGGATGCCGTCGAGGTCGAAGTCGTTGCGGACCCAGTCGGAGGCGGCGTCGGTGTCCGTGCCGTCGGGAATGCGCGAGGCGCCGCCGACCGTGAACGTCCCGCCGTCGAAAGACGCTGCGAGAACGGGGACGCCGTACGTCCAGTCACTGGCGCCTCCGTCCGAGACCGCCACGGAATCGGTGACGGCCGCCCATGGGGTGACGTCGAGCGTGCCGTCGTCGTTCGTGTCGAGATCGTCGCCCACCGCGCCCGCGAAGTCCTCGACGAGGAGGAGGGTGATCGTGCCGTTCTCGAGGACGCTGTTCAGGAAGCCCGTCGTCCAATGGCCTGTCGCGTTCGTCGTACCGACCGGGTGAACCGAGTCGATCACGCCTGGCGCGGTGCCGCTGAAGTCGCCCTCGATCTGGAGGATGCTGTAGCCGCTGTAGTCGGTCGACGGCGAGCCCTTGATCTCGACGTACTCGTTGGTGTCGGTCCCGATGTGGTTCGCGACGAACTCGTTGATCACCGGGCCGTCGGGGGCAACGACCCCGCAGACGTTCACCGGCGAGGCCGTGTTGCGCGGCGTGGGCGCCGCCGCGCTGAAGTCGGCGGCGTTGTCGTCGGTGTCCGTGCACCCACCGGAGGCGCGGAAGGCGGCGGTCGTCGCCGAGAGCGTCGGCGCAGCTCCAGAGCCCTCGAAAAAGTTGGCAGTGCCATAGCCGACGAGGTCGGTGATCAGGGCGAGTTGAGCCGACGAACACGGCGTACTTCCCCCATTGCAGGCCAGTGCCGTCGTGCCGTCGACGAGCGCAACCTTCCCCGCCCCCGCTGCCATTGAGATCGATCCAGAGCCGTCAGCTGTCGGCAAGGCTGAGCCGTTCGAGCCGGCCGACATGCCGACGAGGTGATACTGGCCAGGCTGGAGCGTGCCACTCAGAGCCACTACCTGGCCGAAGTTCCCGGTGCCAGTCGCACTCGCGTACTGAATAGACATGCCGGTGAGCGACACGGCCTCCGGGCCGCGGTTGAAGAGCTCGACGAAGTCGGCGTTGTAGATTGCGCCGGAATTGCCCCCAGCTCCATAGACCTGACTGATGACGACGTCGTCCGAGATGGCGTAGGCGGGAGCGGCCAGGACGGCCGGTGTTGCGAGTGCGAGTGCTGCGACGGTGGTCCGCGCGAGTGCGCGCCGAATCCGGCGACCTGCCATGGAGTCCTCCATTGGACATACGTGCTGCTCAGAGGCCCGAGCGATATCTGTGAGTCCGCTGAACGTAGCACTCCATGGGCGCCCGTGACGAGACCACGGGGGAACGAAATCGCGAACGTCGGGTGACCACCGCATACGAATGTCGTCCCGGCCCAGGTCAGCGGACCGGACATGCAGGACCCGCCGTGTGCGCGCCTCTGCTCACGGCGGGTCCTGTCCCCCTGCGACGGGGCGGAGTCAGATCCGCCCCAACCGATCCTCCTCGTCCCCGGGGAGTGGTGAGCGGCACTCGGGCGGCTCGTCCGGTGAGGCACCTGGGTAGGTCCTGAAGACGTGCCCCTCGGTGTCCTCCACACCCTCGGGTGCGACGGTGCGGCGTTTGCGGCCGATGACCTGGTCGCCGATGTCGATGTTGTCCATGGTTTCCTCCTCGCGGCGGGCCGGACGTCGCGCCCGGCTCAGGTCTCCATCCTGACCGGCTGGTGGCCGCCTGACTGTCGGCTCGGCGACACAAGTCCCGTCCTCCTGCGGACGGATCACCCGGCCGTCGCGTTCTCGGCGAGCGCCTGCAGAACCGTCTTGACCTGGAACGGCGTCAGCCACGGATGCGTGCCCAGCATGCCCGCCACCATCCCGGTCACGTGCGCCGCGGCGAAGCTGTTGCCCGTGGCGACGATCGACCCTCCCCCGGCCCAGGCCACGTCGACATCGACTCCGGTGGCGCCGAACTCGACCGGCGGATGAGGGTTCGAGGCGAGCGCCCACGGATCCGCACCCTCCCGGGCCGCGACGGAGATGACCGAGGAGTACTGCGCGGGATACGTCGGGCCGGGGACGTTGTTCGCGGCGCAGACGAGCGGAACGCCCATGAAGTATGCGTCGTCGCAGACCGCGTGCAGCGGACCGTAGAGCAGATCGCTCCGGCTCGACAGCGACAGGTTCGCGACGTGCATGCCGTTGTCGAGCGCCCACCGCAGACCCGCGAGGAAACGGGTGCCCCGGGTGCGCAGGTTCTCCCCCAGAACGCGCACGCTCCAGAGCTCGACGTCGGGTGCGAGGGTGCGGATGATGCCCGCGCAGGCTGTGCCGTGCCCGACGAGATCGTCGTGCGGCTCCTCGACGACCCGGTGCTGCTCGGGGTCGTCCGCGTCACTGACGACGGTGGCCCACCCGGCCACGCCCCCGACCCGGGGATGCGTCGCATCGATACCGCTGTCGACGACGGCGACCCGGACGCCACCCCCCGTCGCGCCGCCCAAGGCCCAGTCGCGCAGCTCTGTGATGGGGAGGGAGCGCACGGCGGCCAGCTCGCCACCGAAGTCCGCGGACCACTGCGGCAGGGAGGTCATCCGCGCCGTCCGCGCAGGTGCTCGGCGACCGCGGAGAGGACCTCGGCGGCGTGCTGGGTCGAGCGGAAGTCGCCGTCCGCCAGCCCGGCGGCCAGCTCCGCAGGTCGCAGCCGCTCGGCCGTTCCCTGCGACCGGTCGAGCAGCAGACCGACCAGCGAGGCGCATGTGCCGAGCACGGCCAGGGGCCACCCGCTCCCGAGGTCGGTCGCCGGATCGAGCACCTCGAGCACTCCGAGCATGTCGCCCTGGCCCGAGCTCACCGGCACGGCAAGCACCGAGCGGGGAACGTATTCGGTCGCCTCGGCCACGTCCCGCGCGAAGCGGGTGTCGCTCGCGACGTCGCGAACCGCGATGGCCTGGTCGGTCATGGCCACCCAGCCCGCGATCCCCCGACCGACGGGCAGCTCGACGCCGAGGATGCGGTCCGCGCCGGCGCCCGAGGCGGCGACGAACGTCAGCCGGTCACCCGCGTCCGCGACGAGGGCGCACGAGGCGGCGGCCGCCCCGAACAGGTCTCGCACGGCGGCGACGGCGGGGAGCAGGTCCGGGCGGGTCTCCATGGCCCCATTGTCCCGCCGACCTGCGCTCTCACGGCGATTCGACGCACCGCTGTGATTGACTCCGGACATGGAGTTCTCGCTCCTCGCGTCGCTGCCGGAGGAGGCCCGACGGACGCTGCTCGGCAATGTCCGTCGGCGCACCTTCGCGCGCCGCGAGGTGATCGTCCACGAGGGCGACCCGGCCGACAGCCTGCACCTCGTGCGCTCGGGACGGCTCGCGGTGCAGGTCTCCACCCCCGGTGGTCAGGTGGCGATGCTGCGGCTGATCACGCCGGGTGGCTACTTCGGCGAGGTGGCGCTCCTCGAGCGTGCCGAGAGCCGGCGCAGCGCGACGATCATCGCGCTGGAGCCGGCCGAGACGTGGAGCATCTCGAGCGCGACGTTCCATGCGCTGCGAGTCGAGCACCCGGACATCCAGCACGTGGTCATGACCGCCCTCGCCGAACGCGTCGAGGACCTGAGCCGGCGGCTGCTCGAGGCGATGTACGACGGTCTGGACCGTCGCGTCTTCCGTCAGCTTCTCTACCTGAGCGAGGTGTATGCGGAGGGGACCGGGGTCGGACCGGTCACTATCCCCCTCACACAGGAGACCCTGGCCGAGTTCGTCGGCGGCACTCGCCCCTCGGTCAACGCGGTGCTGCAGCGACTTCAGGATCGAGGGCTGATCGAGCTGACGCGCGGCCGGATCGTCGTGCTCGACCGGGCGGGGTTGGCGGCGCGGCTGGGGTAGGCCGTCGTGGCGTCCCCGATTCGAGGTCAGACGGGCTGCCGCCTGGTGGCGAGGTCCGAGGTCAGGGCGCGGACGCGCCGTTCGCCGGACATCAGAGCCAGGAACTCCTCGCGCGAGAGAGTGAGCAGCTCGGTGTCCGTCAGGGCGGTGACGGTCGCCGTGCGCGGCACGTCGCGGAGCAGCCCGATCTCGCCGAACACGTCGCCGACCGTCTCCGTCCGGATCAGCCGTCCGTCCTGGGTCACCTCGACCTCACCCGACTCGATGACATAGAACAGGTCGGAGACCTCGCCCTCGCGGACGATGACGTCCCCGGCCAGGACTGACCTCGGCTCGAATGTGCGAGCCATCTGCTCGACCATGCTCGGGGTGAGCGGCGAGAAGAGCGGCACCTCGCGGAGCAGGTCGAGCCCTCGAGGGGCGACCAGCCGCGAGTCGAGGTGGGGCATCCGCAGCGCACAGAGTCCCGTCACGACGAGGCCTCCGACCCCGATGGCGACGACCGCGCTCTGGAGACCCATGATGGAGATGAGCACCGGGGTCAGGAACGCGCCCAGGGAGGCGGCGGCGATGAACTGCGACTCGATGGCGGCGAAGACCCGGGAGAGCACGCGGTCGGGTACGAGCCGCGGCGGGATCACGCCGAACCCGACGTTGACCATGGGGTCGCTCAGTCCGATGAGGACGAACACGGCCACGATGACGACGATCTCGGGGACCAGGCCGAGCAGGACGAGCGGCACGCACCACCCGAGCACGCCGAGCACCATGAGGCGGCCGAGGCGCACCCGCCCCGCCAGGGCGAGCATGACGAGACCGCCGGTGATGGTGGCCACGCCGAGGATCGCGTTGAGCCAGCCGACGGCGTTGGGGTCGCCGATCATCTCGGCTGCGACGATGACGACGAGGACCATGAGGACGCCCGCGAGGAGTCCGTTCACGGCGAGCAGGCCGGAGAGCGCCACCATGTCCCGGTCCCGGAAGATCACCCGGAAGCCTCCGGTCGCCTCGGCCCAGAACGACTCCCCCTCCTCGTCCTCGGCCTCCGGTTCACCGCCGTCGGCCTCCTCGTGGCCCGCCCGAGTGTCGGCTTCGCGCTCGACGTGCACGCCCGAGACGAGCAGCAACGACCACACCAGCCCGAAGGCCCCGAGCAGGACGACGGGCACGATCCCCATCACCCCGAGGAGCACCCCCGCGATGGCCGGGCCGATGAACGCGGCTGTGCTGTCGACGATCTCGGCTGTCGCGTTCGCCGACGTGAGCTGTTTCGGGCTCTCCACGAGGCTGGGCAGCAGCCCGCCCTGAGCGGGGCGGAACGATGCCGCGACCATGGTGAGCAGGGTCCCGGGCACGAGGACCGCCCACACGCCCAGGTCGAAGTGGATCGCCGCGGCGATGACGAGCACGAGGACGAGCCGGACGGCGTCGTTGGCCATCATGAACGTGCGCCGCGACATCCGGTCGGCGATCGCGCCACCCACCGGACCCGCGAATGCGGCAAGGAGGGCCCGCACACCGGCCCACGTGCCGACCAGGGCCGCCCCACCCTCCTGGTAGGCCCAGACCAACAGGGCCATCGCATACGCCCAGTCGGTGATCTCCGACCCGATGAAGGCGAGCTGCAGTCGGCGGACGTTGCGGTTCACCCACACGTCTCTCACGTTGGCGCGCACGGCCGCGAGGCCGCGGACCTCCTCCTCCACCGGTGCGGTCACGGGACCAAGTGTGCCCACCTCCGGACCGTCCGTGTGTGGGCTCGCCGACAGTCGTTGTGTCGGCTGCCTGACACGGGCGGCGCTCGCGTACACCCGGCAGGATGGGCCGCATGGATGCGGACGTCGTCGTCATCGGGGCCGGCTTGGCCGGTCTGCAGTGTGCACGGGAGCTGACCGACGCTGGTCTGGCGGTGACCGTCCTCGAGGCCGGTGACGCCGTGGGCGGCCGGGTGCGCACCGACGAGGTGGACGGGTTCCTGTGCGACCGGGGGTTCCAGGTGCTCAACCCCGCGTACCCGGCAGTCCGGCGCCTCGTCGACGTCGATGCCCTTCGGCTGCAGCAGTTCGAGGCAGGAGTGCTGGTCCGCGCGGCGGATGGGTGGCGGGCTCTCGGGCACCCGCTCAAGGCGCCGGGCCTGCTCGCGCCGACCCTGCGCAGCGGCCTGCTCCGGCCGGGTGAGATCGCAGCGTTGGTCCGCTGGATGGCCCCGGCGATGGTCTCGCCACAGGGTGCCGCCCACGATGAGGACGCGGCCCTCGACGACGCCCTCGACCTCGCCGGCGTCGAGGGCCCGCTCCGCCGGGTCCTGGACCGCTTCCTCGCGGGCGTGATCGCGGACACTCACGGCCGGACATCGGCGAACTTCACCCGGCTGCTCCTGCGCAGCTTCGCCCTCGGTGCACCGGGGTTACCGGCAGGAGGTATGCGCGCGCTCCCCGAGCAGATCGCCGCACCACTGGCGGATGTGCGGCTGGGTGCGCGGGTCCAGTCGGTGGAGACCTCCGACGGCGGTTCCGGCTCGTCGGTGCGCACCGAGGACGGCGAGGTCGTGCGAGCCGACCATGTCGTCATCGCCGCAGACCCGGTCACGGCGACCGGGCTGGCCGGGTTGTCCCGGCCCGAGATGAAGGGCCTCGTCACGTGGTGGTTCGCGGCTCCGGAGCCACCGGACGCCCGCGCGTTGCTCGCCGTCGACGGGCGGAACGGGCCGGCCGGCGGGCCTCCGGGGCCGGTGTGGAATGCCGCTGTCGTCACGGCGGCGGCGCCTTCGTACTCGTCGGACGGTCGGGTCCTGGTCGAGGCGACCACCCTGCTGGACCGTCCGGACGGCGACTGCGGCGAGGGTGAGGTCCTCGACCACCTGGCCGACATGTACCGGTGCTCCACCTCGTCCTGGGAACTCGTGACCCGCCACCGCATACCTCAGGCGCTGCCGGCCGTGCCGCCGCCACTGCGCCTGAGACGACCGGTGCGCGTGCGCGAGGGCGTCTACGTCTGTGGCGACCACCGCGACACGGCGTCGATCCAAGGAGCGCTCGTGTCCGGTCAGCGCGCGGCGCGGGCCGTGATCGCGGACCGGTCCTGATGGCGCTCGCAGCGCTCGAGGCGGTCCTCGATCCGGAGTCCGACGCGGCTGTGCGTGCGTGCTGGGCGGCGCTGGATGAGGCGGGACTGCCGTCCCAGGCGCAGCACCGCGGAGAGACGAACGCACCGCATGTGACCCTTGTGAGCGCTCCGGTGGTCGGTGCGCCTCACCTCGCCGTGGCCAGGACGCTCTTGGCTCCGAACCTGCCGGTCGGGATGACTGTCGCCGGGTGGGTTCTGTTCGGCGAGGGCTCGCAGTACACCCTCGCCCTGCTCGGTGCTGCGCCGGCCGCGTTGGTGAGCGCGGTGGACGTGCTCGGCCGTGCGGTGGAGGATCCGCGGGCGGGCGCGTGGGTGCCGCATGTGACGGTGGCGCGGCGCCTCGAGGCGCGTCAGCTCGAGCGGGCGGTGGACGTGGTCGACCGGGCCGGTCTGCGGCCGGAGCGGCTGGTCCTGGCCGGGGTGCGGCACTGGGATCCGAGGACTCGGACGGTGCGGGATCTGCATTGAGATCGATTCACCGTTGACTGGGGCTTCGGGTTGTTTTTCGAACATAAGTTCGGTAATGTGTCGTCATGGAGCAGAGCCGCAGCCTTGACGAGCACCGCCAGGTGCTCGCTGCGGCCCGCGAATCCCTGGCGCAGATGGGGGATCTCCTGCATCAGTGTGGGGGTGCGGACCTGGGACCGCTCCTGAGTGAGGTCGACGCGCTCGCCGCAGAGGCCGGAGGCGTGCGGTGCGAGATCGTCTTCGAGGCCTCGCTGCGCGGCGAGATCCGTGAAGTCGGCAAATCGACTCGGGAGTGGGTGTACGAATACGCCCCTTCTCAGCGCCAGGGTGGTCACGCGCAGCTCGCCAAGCTCGTCGATCTCACTTCTGCCCGGGCGGCCCGCGCCCTTGGCGCGTCTCGATCGGACGTGTTCCTCGATCCGGACGCTCCGATCGCGATCGTGTGGGGCCGGGTCGTCACCGGCGAGGTGGCGCCTCCGTTGGCCCTGGCGATTCTCACGGAGATGGACCGGCTCACGGGGCGACTGGTCCCCGAGGCCGTCCCGACGGTGACGCGGGCGATGATCGAGCTCGGACTCGGCTGTGGGCGCGCAACGATGAGCGAACTGCGGATCCGGCTGCTGGCGATGTACGGCTCGCCCGACGAGGTGGAGGACGAGCAGAAGCGACTGCGGACGTCCGCGTTCCTCTCGGCACCGCAGGTGCGGTCGGGGGAGCTGACGATCTATCGGATGGGGCTGACTCCGGAGCAGGCGAGCATCCTCGAGGCCGCACTCGGCCCGCTGGCCAAGCCGAAGCCGAACCCCGAGACCAAGGAGCGAGACCTGCGCAGCAACGGGCAGCGGAGGGCCGAGGCGCTCTCCGAGCTCTGCTCCCAGTTCGCCGCCGACGACGCCGACCGTCAGGGTGGCGCGGCCGAGTCCGACGCCACCGTCATCGTCCAGGTTCCGCTCCAGACGCTCCGTGAGCACACCGGCGCAGGCGAGGTCATCGGGTCATCGGCGACGGGCACGCTCATCGGGGCGGAGACCCTGCGCAAGATGTGCTGCGACGCCTCGATCATCCCCGCGGTCCTCGGGTCGGACGGCGAGACCCTCGACTGGGGTCGGGTCGAGCGGCTGTTCACCCGCCGCCAGCGCCGCGCGATCTGGTCGCGCGACCGCACCTGCACCTACCCCGGGTGCACGGCACCTGCGGCCTGGACACGAGTGCATCACGTCCATCACTGGCTGGACGGCGGGTTGACCGATATGGACAACGCGGCCTTGTTGTGCCAACGCCATCACACCTATGTGCACGACAAGCGGCTCTGGGCCGTGGTCCGGCGTGAACCCGATGAGAGCGGTCGTTACGTCCACTGGGACACCCGGCCCGGGAGCTACGACGCCTATCTCGCGAAGCTGCCCGAGAACTCCCCCTGGCAGGCTGCCTGACGCAGGCCCGACCCCTGTCCGGGGAAGGCCCGCGCGCGGCTAGGCTGACCGGCGATGGAGCGATCACAGCGCCGGGCGGTCAAGGCCGGGGAGGCGAGCACCCCGCGCGTCGAACGGGAGGGCCACGTCTGGCGGATCCGCTCCCTCGAGGCGGCCCGTCAGGTCCTGCGTGCGCGGGACGCGACCAAGCAGGCCGGCTTCACAGCCGAGAAGATCCCCCAGGGATACCTCAAGCACCACCCGATCCTCGTGTCGGACGGGCCCGGCCACGACGACCAGCGTCGCAAGGTCGCCCGCTTCTTCGCTCCGGCCGTCGTCGAGCGCTACACGGCGCAGATGGAGGAGTGCGCCGACCGGCTCCTCGACGAGGCCGCCGCCCAGGGGGTGTGTGAGCTCGACAAGCTGACTCTGCTCTACACCGTCGAGATCACCGCCGAGGTCGTCGGCCTGACCGAGTCGTCGGTGCCCAAGATGGCCCGTCGTCTCGTGAGCTTCTTCAATCAGCCCGAGTTCGACATCACCAAGGACGACCTCGGCCGCTCCGGCCGGCAGTGGGCCAGGGCGGCGTGGAACGGCTTGGTCCCGATCGCCCGCTTCTACCTCGCCGACGTGCGCCCCGCCCTGCGGCGACGGCGAAAGGAGCCGCAGGGTGACGTCATCAGCCACCTCCTCGCCGAGGGCTACGACACCACCGGCGTTCTCGTCGAGTGCGTCACCTACGGCACCGCGGGCATGGTGACGACCCGCGAGTTCATCGTCATGGCGGCCTGGCACCTGCTCCACGACGACGCCCTCCGCGAGCGCTACCTCGCCGCCGAGCAGACCGAGCGACTGGCGATCCTGGGCGAGATCATCCGGCTGGAGCCGGTCGTCGGGCACCTCTACCGCCGCGCGACGGCGGAGATCGCGATCACCGACGGCGGCCAGGAGTGGACGGTCGAGCCAGGCCACCTCGTCGATGTCTCGGTGCGGGCGGCCAACGCCGACCCCGACGCCGTCGGCGAGCGTCCCCTGGAACTCTGCCCCGGTCGCGGCCTGCCCCAGGGCGTCAACGCCACGGTGCTGACCTTCGGCGACGGGGCGCACAAGTGTCCCGGCCAGCCCCTCGCGATACTCGAGGCCGACGTCCTGCTCACCCGGCTGCTTCCGCGCAAGCCGCGGATCGTCTCCGAGCCCGAGCTCGGCTGGGACAACCTCATCGAGGGGTACTGGCTGCGCGGCTTCCGGCTCGCGCTGTAGCCGAGTTCGTAACCGGCTCACTAACCGGCTCAGTCCCAGCGCCGGGTCCTGCGGTAGCGCGGGTTCCACCAGTACCGGTGCAGGGCCCGCACCGGCGGCGGCAGCTCACTGAGGACGGTGCGGACCTCGTCCGGGGTCGCCCCGTCGAGCACCCACGGCCCGAGCGCGGCGATCTCGCTGAGGGAGAGCTCCTTGACCGCCGCCTTGTTGAGGGCGTCCCACTCGCCCTTGGTGATGAAGCGCCGGATGAGCGGGAACGCATCCCTCTCCTCGTGCTCGAGGTGCCCCCGCAGCAGACCGAGGAAGGCCTCGATGCTCTCGGCCACCGCGTCGACGCCGGCATCGGCGTCGGCGAAGGCGCGCTCGATCCGCTCGATGGCAGGGTCGATCCGGGAGTGCTCCTGCTCCATCGCGTCGAGGATCTCGGCCTCGGGGGTGCCGGCGACCTTGTCCCGGATGACAGGCCAGATGTGGGTGTCCTCGACCGTGTGGTGGTGGTGCAGGGACCAGCTCATCCCGTGCCATCCGATGAGCAGCGCCTCGTGAGCGGCCGCCTCCTGGGTGCCGTACCGCTCGGCCGCCTGCTCGAGGCGACCGCCGTCGCGGCGGAACGCGCGGTGCAGGATGCGCATGACCTCCATGTCGGTGTCGGTCAGCAGCGTAGGGGTCCGTGTCGTGCTCATGCCACCCAGCGTCTGACCGGCGGGAGGGGTTCTCAATCCCACTTTCGAGGGGGATACTGCACCTCATGGCCCCGGTCGCCGAGCGACTTCGGGCGAGGATCCGTGACGCGTCGTGCGCATCGCCCGACAGCGAGACGTTCCGGCAGGAGGTGCTGGACGCCCTCCAGGCGTACGTCCCGTTCGATGCCACCTGCCTCGGGGGGACCGATCCGTATGCGCTGGTCCCCACGTCCTTGACCACCCGGGGCTACGACGACCTGCGGGCGTATGCGGTGGCACTGGACGTCGAGTACGGCGCCTCCGAGGAGCCCGGCAGCTTCGAGTCGATGGTGCGCGGCCGCATACCCGTCCGCACCCTGCGCGAGACCGCGGAGGACCGGCCGAAGGCGACGCGACGCTATGCCGAGCTCCTCGCACCGTACGGCCTGAACGAGGAGATCCGGATGGTCATGCGCGGCAGCGACGGCCTGGTCTGGGGCGTCGCGACCGTGTCCCGGGGCGGCGAGCACGCGTTCGGCGCCCGCGAGGAGGCGGTCCTCCGATCTGTGGTCACCGAGATCGGAGACGGGCTGCGGGCGATGCTCTTCCGCGACAGCGTGGACCGCAGGGTGGAGACGCCGGAGGGTCCGGCGATCGTGGTCATCGGTCCCGACAACGACTTCGAGTCGGTGACTCCCGCCGCGCTCGGGTATCTCGAGCGACTCGCCTGGGGACCCCCCGGTGTGCCGGTCGCGCTCGCCCCGGCCGCGGCCGCGGCGACCAGGCTCCGCTCGTCCGGTCAGGAGAGCGTCGTGGTGCGCGCACGCACGAGAGACGGAGAGTGGCTCGTGGTCCGTGCCGGTCGATACGACTCGAACCATCCGCCGCAGCGGGTCGTCATGACGATCGAACGCGCCCAGCCCCCGGAGATCGTCTCGCTCATGGCGGCCGCCTACGGCCTGACCCGGCGCGAGTGCCAGGTGCTGCTGCTGTCACTGCGCGGCGAGACGCGTGAGGAGATGGCCAGGACACTGTTCATCAGTCCCTACACCGTCCAGGACCACCTCAAGAACATCTTCGCCAAGGTCGGCGTCAACAGCCGTCGCAGCCTCGTCGCCCGTCTGGTCAACACCGAGTCCATGCCGCGGATCGCATCCGGAACGCCTGTCGGCCCCGACGGCTGGTTCATCGATGCGCAGCGTGACCGTCACCCCGTGCGCGCAGCGACCTGAAGGATGAGCTCGGCGCCGTCGCGGCCCGGTTCTCGTGAGGCCAGCGACGCCGCGAGCCGCTGCACGCCGCGCGCATACTTCGGGCGTTCGAGCCGCTCCAGCTCACGTGCCAGGCGGTGCGGCTGCGGGTGACCCGTGCCGACATGTCGCCCGGCACCGGCCCACTCCACCCTCCTGCCGATGTCCGCCTTCTCCTCCGTCTTCCCGACCTGGAGGACCGGCACGCCGTGCGCAAGGGCCAACAGCACCCCCGTCCACCCGCCGTTCGTCACGAACGCCCGGGCGTGCGGCAGGATCGCGTCATAGGGGACGAACGACTCGACCGCCAGGAGGGGTTCGGCCGGACCGGACACCCGTCCCGGACCGCCGAGGCGCGCCGGGTCGGTGACCCCGGTCGTGAGCACACCCGGGCGCCGGGTGACCCGCAGCGCCTCGAGCGCCGGCGCCAGGAGCTCGCGAGGATCGGCGCGCAGCGTGCCCTGCGAGACGAGGACGACCCGTCCGGGATGGATCCCAACCACGTCGGCCCACCACGGCGGTGGCGACCACGGCCGCCTCGACGGGGGCCGCAACGCACCGACGAAGTGCACCTGCGGCGGGAGGTCGGTCCGGGGGTACTCGAGCTCTGGCACCCCGCAGTGCAGGTGGAGCAGCGGGGACAGGACGGCTTCGAGCACCGGCGTCCCGCTCGACGGCAGAGCGAGGCTCGAGCGCAGATCGTCGTAGCGCTCCTGCGCGGCGGCCATGACGAGGCGTCGGCTGGCCGCCTGCACGACCGCGTTGCGACGCACCGACGACGGTGAGGTGTCATAGGCGAGCCCGGCCCCGAAGGGCGGCGTCGTCGCCTCCGGATAGTGCAGAGGTCCGTCGCCGAAGCTGACCCAGGGGATCCCGACGGACTCGCTCGACAGAGCCCCCGCATACCCGAGGGAGTCGGTGAGCACGATGTCGGGCGCCACCTTCTCGAGCACCCTTCGAGCCACGTGGACGCGGTCGGCCGCATCCCGCAGCAGCCAGTCGTAGCGGGCCGAGACGTCGCGGATGCGGCCCCGGTGCCCCCGGAACATCGGCACCGGTCCGGTGTCCCAGAGCTGCGCTCCGGTCGCGATGCCGTCCATCGGCCACTCGCTCGCGACGCCCCAGTGGACATCGGCGCCGCGGGCGGCCAGGCCCTCGAGGAAGGGCACGGCATTGAGCGTGTGCGCATAGATCGGCGTGCTCAGTGCCAGGACTCTCAAGTCACGATTGTCGCCGGTATCGCTGCCGGCTCAGCGGAACTGCGCCTCGATACGCGCCCGCTCGTCGTCCGTGAGATCGAGGTCGGCCGCCTGGGCCGAGTCGGTGATCGACTCCGGCCGGCTGGCCCCCGGGATGGGGATGACGTGCTCGCCGAGCGAGAGCTCCCAGGCGAGGACGACCCGCTGCGGGCTCACGCCGCGGTCCCGGCCGATCTCGTGGAACACCGGAAAGGTTCGGCCGACCTCCTTGCTGTGGGCGCCGGTGCCGCCGAGGGGACTCCACGGTAGGAACGCGATGCCGTGCTCGCCGCACAGCTCGAGCTCGTCCCGGCTGGAGCGGAAGCGGGGCGAGAACTCGTTCTGGACGCTCGCCAGCCCGCCCTCGCCGAGGACCTCGATCGCGACCTCGATCTCCTCGACGTTGGCGTTGGAGATCCCGACCGCGCGGACCTTGCCCTCCTCCTGGAGGGTCTTGAAGGTCTCGATGACCTCGTGGTACGCGCGCCACCGGTCGGGGCGGTGCCACTGGTAGAGGTCGATGACCTCCGTGTCGAGTGCGCGCATGGAGGCCTCGAGGGCTCGACGGATGTACTGCGGTGACCCGTCCCGACCCCACGTCTCGCCCTCGCCCCGGGTGATGCCGCCCTTGGTGCCCACGATGACGCCACTGGTGTCCCCGCCGTAGCTGCGCAGCGCGGCGGCCACGATCGCCTCGTTGTGGCCCATCGTGTCCCAGCTGGGCGCGTAGATGTCCGCTGTGTCGATGAACGTCACACCTGCGTCGAGGGCGGCGTGCACGGTCGCGATCGCCTGGTCCCGATCGGGGCGGGTGTTGTGTCCGGATGACAGCGGCATGGCGCCGAGGCCGATTGCGGAGACGGTGAAGGGTCCGAGCTGTCGGGTACGCATCCGTCCACCCTAGGGGTGCACGTCTAGGCTCGAGATCATGCCCGACATCGTCGTCTGTGAGCCGTTGCGCACCGCCGTGGGCCGGTACGGCGGAGCACTGAAGGACGTGAGCGCAGCCGAGCTCGGAGCGACGGTGCTGCGGGCGGTGGTCGAACGATCCGGGGTCGACCCCGAGGCGATCGCGGACGTCGTCGTCGGTCATGCGGTGCCGAGTGCGGACGCACCGGCCATCGGCCGGGTCGTCGCCCTCGATGCGGGCCTGCCGGTCTCGATCCCCGGGGTGCAGGTCGACCGCCGGTGCGGCTCCGGACTGCAGGCGGTCCTGTACGCCGCGATGCAGGTCGCCTCCGGCGGGGGTGACGTCGTCGCCGCCGGCGGGGCGGAGTCGATGAGCAACGCCGTCTACTACAGCCGCGACATGCGCTGGGGCGCCCAGGGCCGACCCGCGGAGCTCGTCGACCAGCTCACGCGAGCCCGCGTGACGGCGGGGGGCACCGCATACCCCGTCCTCGGCGGGATGATCGAGACGGCCGAGAACCTCCGACGGGACTACGGGATCGGCCGCGAGGAGCAGGACGCGCTCGCGGTCGAGTCGCACCGGCGGGCGGTGCGGGCGCAGGAGACCGGTGTCTTCGCCGAGGAGATCGTGCCGGTGACGGTGCGCACCCGCCGAGGCGAGACGGTCGTCGAGGTCGACGAGCACCCGCGCGCCGACACGACGCTGGAGTCCCTCGCGCGGCTGAGGCCCGTCCTGGGCCGCGACGACCCCGATGCGACCGTGACCGCCGGCAACGCGAGCGGCCAGAACGACGCCGCGGCCATGTGCCTCCTCACGACCCGCGACTACGCCGAGAGCCACGGCATCCGTCCACTCGTCCGCCTCGTGTCCTGGGGGCTGTCCGGCTGCGATCCGCACCGGATGGGCCTCGGCCCGGTCGCGGCGACCGAGCAGGCGCTCGGCCGTGCCGGACTGACCCTCGCCGACCTGGACCTCATCGAGCTCAACGAGGCGTTCGCCGCCCAGGTCATCGCGGTGCTGCGCGAGTGGGACCTCGGCGAGGCGGACCGGGAGCGGCTCAACGTGCACGGCTCCGGCATCTCCCTCGGCCACCCGATCGGCGCCACCGGCGCCCGCATCCTCACTACCCTCGCCCGCGAGCTGGTCCGCCGCGAGGGCCGGTATGCGCTGGAGACGATGTGCATCGGCGGCGGCCAGGGCCTGGCCGCAGTGTGGGAGCGCGTGGTCTGACGGCGTCGACCGAACCGCCCTGGGTACGCTCGCCCCATGCCCCCCGCGGAGCGGCTCGGCGCCTTCGCCCTCGCGTCGTTCGTCCTCATCGTCATCCCCGGACCGAGCGTGCTGTTCGTCATCGGCCGCTCACTCGCCTACGGCCGACGCGGCGGACTGCTCAGCGTCGCGGGCAACTCGCTCGGAGTGCTGCCCCTCGTCGTCGCCGTAGCGCTCGGGCTCGGCGCCGTCGTCGCCGCCTCGGCGACCGTGTTCACCGCCGTCAAGCTCTCCGGCGCGGCCTACCTCGTCTACCTCGGCATCCAGGCCATCCGCCACCGCGGCCTCTCCCGGGCGCAGCTGCGCGGCGCGGGCCACACCGACCTCGCCTCGACGACGCTGCTCCGGCAGGGCTTCGTCGTCGGCGTGAGCAACCCCAAGACGATCGTCTTCCTCGTCGCGGTGCTCCCGCAGTTCGTCAGCCTTCAGACCGGTTCGGTGCCACTGCAGATGATCGCGCTCGGGACCGTGTTCGTCCTCATCGCGCTCGCCTCCGACGCGATCTGGGCGCTCGTCGCCGGCTCGGCGCAGGAGTGGTTCGCCCGCTCCCCGAGCCGCCTCGCCGGGCTGCGCGCGACCGGCGGCATGATGATGGTCGGGCTCGGCGGCACGCTGGCCCTGACCGGCCACCGCACCTGATCAGGCGTCCTGGAAGGATCCCGCCCATGAGCTCGACAGTCACCGCCACGGACGTCCTGCGCGACGCATACGGACGGATCCGTGATGCACTCCCGGGACTGATCGGTCGTCTCGACGACAGGACCCTCTTGTGGCGGCCCGACCGGGATGCCAACTCGATCGGCTGGCTCGCGTGGCACCTGACCCGCGTCCAGGACGATCACGTCGCCGGGGTGGGACGGGTTCAGCAAGTGTGGACCCGGGAGGGGTTCCACGACCGGTTCGGCCTGCCCTACGAAGTGGAAAACATCGGCTACGGACAGACGAGTGCAGAGGTCGGGGCGTTCAACGTCACGGACGTCGACCTGCTCGTGGGCTACCACGACTCGGTGCACACGATGACCATGCGCGTGCTCGACGAGCTGGAGGCGGCCTCCGCCGACGGAGGCAGCGACGGGGACAGCGGCTACGCCCGCGTCGTTGACGCGCACTGGGACCCTCCGGTCACCGTGGCGGTGCGCCTGGTCTCCGTCATCGGCGACGCGCAGGCCCACCTCGGGCAGATCGGCTACCTCCGCGGCATGGCCCAGCGCCGGTAGCCCCGGGTCAGCCCTGCGCGGGCGCGCTCTGGAGCAGGTCCAGCCCGAGCCGCCCGGCGAGATAGCGCGCCGCGAGCTGTCCGCGGACGCTGTTGCCCGCCTCGTCCAGCGGCGGCGACCACACGCCGAGTGCTCCCTTGCCGGGCGAGACGGTCACGATGCCGCCGGAGATCCCGCTCTTGCCGGGCTGGCCCACGTCGTAGATCCAGTCGCCGGAGGTCTCGTACAGCCCGGCAGTGAGCATCACGGCCAGCGTGTGATGGCAGACGATCGGGCTGACGACGCGCTCACCGCTCAGCGGGTTGACCCCGCCGTCGGCGAGGGTCGCACCCATGACGGCGAGGTCGGCGCAGCTGACCCGCAGGCAGGACTGGCGGGTGTAGAGGTCGAGCGCCAGGTCGGGGTCGCAGCCGAGCAGCCCGCGCCGGTGCAGCATCCACGTCAGGGCGCGGTTGGTGTGGTTGCTCTCCGACGCCGACGCATAGACCTCGTCGTCGAGGACGAGGTCGCGCCCGGCGAAGGCGGACAGTCCGCCGAGCAGTCGCTCCCACTTCTGCTCGCCCTCACCGGGCAGCAGGCTCGTCGTGACGATCGCACCAGGGTTGACCATCGGGTTGGTGCGGCCGTCGGACGAGCGCTCCACCGCGGCCGTCGAGTCGAACGGCAGGCCGGTGGCGTTGACGCCGACCCGCTCGCGGACGGTGTCCGCGCCGAGGTCCTCGGCGACGAGCGCCAGAACGAACGGCTTGGCCACGCTCATCAGGGTGAGCTCGTCCTCGGACCGGCCCGCCGCATGCCTCCGGCCGTCGGCGGTGACCAGGCACAGCCCGAAGGCGTCCGGGTCGGCCCGCTCCAGCGCGGGATAGACGGTCGAGACCGCACCCTCGTGGTGGCCCCGGAAGCGCTCGTATGCGTCGCGCACCAACGCCGCAACGTCGCGGTCCGGCGGGAGGTGGCCGGTAGAGACGTACGGCTCGGCACCCTCGACGGGCGCCGCCGGCCCGGACGCTTCGGCGCGCATGCGGCGAGAGTACCGGGGAGCGGTCAGGAGCCCCACGGCCAGTCGTCCCGCACGTCGACGCCACCCTCGACGACCGTCTCGGACTGACCCGGGAGCCGGTCCCACGAGTCCTGCGGCCGGTAGCCGAGCTCGAGCATCGTGTTCGTCAGGTCCCACCGGCGGTTCGGGTTGTCCGAGATGGCGTAGTAGACCCCGTAGCGGACCTCGGCCTCGATCGCCCTCCGGAAGACCTGGGCCGTATCGTCCCCGCTCAGCCACATCGCCCGGAGCACGTCCTCGTCCGTGCCCGTGGGATCCGGGGAGTACCAGCCGATGCGCAGGTTGATCACGTCGAGGCCGTGCTCGTCGTGATAGAACCGGCCGAGCGTCTCGCCGAACACCTTCGAGACGCCGTACAGGGAGTCCGGCCGGGGCAGGTGGTGCGGGTAGACCGGCCACTCCTCGTAGCGGTCGTACATCCCCATCGCGTGGTTGGACGAGGCGAAGACGACCCGCCGCACCCCCTCCTCGCGGGCGGCTTCGAGGACGTTGCGGTACCCGATGATGTTGGCCGACAGCACCGACTCCCACTCCCCCTCCGGCGAGGCCTCGCCGGCGAGGTGGACGACGGTGTCGATGCCGGACATGAGCTCGCGCACCTCGGCATAGTCCGTCAGGTCGACCCGGCGCAGGACCGTCTCCTGCTCGTCGGTCTTCGGGGTGCGCCCCTGCTGGACGACGTCGTAGTCCTCGGCCAGCCGGTCCGCGAGCAGCAGGCCGACGTTGCCCGTCGCTCCCGTGAGGAGGACCCTCCGCCGGGCTGTCATGCGGACTCACCGCTCTCATGACGCCTCACCCGTTCATCGAGCAGGTGACGAGCGACGAGCGCGCCGAACGAGACGAAGAGCCCGATCCCGGTCACCAGATAGACCATCGTGAAGATCTTGCCCTCGTCGGTGGCCGGCGTCAGGTCGCCGTAGCCCACCGTCGTCAACGAGGCGACGCAGAAGTAGAAGGAGTCGACCCAGCGCCAGCCCTCGACCTGGTGGTAGAAGACCGCGCCGAGGACGAGCTGCAGGGCGAGGAGCATGCCGACACCCTGCCCTTCGTCGCTGGCGGCGATCCGGCCGAGGGACTTGAAGAGCCGGGCGGTCTGGATGATGAGAACGAGCACGGACTCCATCATGCCGATGCGACCGGTCGCGCCGTCGCCGGTTGGCTGGCAGACTCGCGGCGAGGCCCGATCTCGAGGAGGCGACGGTGTGAACGACGAGCTGCGCGACTGGCTGTTGGACTCCGACCCGGCGATCCGCTGGCAGGTCATGCGGGACCTGACCGACGCACCGGACGAGGAGGTCGCGGCCGAGCGCGCGCGGGTCGCCGCGACCGGGTGGGGACGGCGGTTGCTCGACCTGCAGGAGGACGGGCAGTGGGCCGGTGGCGCGTGCTTCCCCGGGCCGAACTGGCGGGCGCCGACGCCCGCCGTCGGTGACCCCGAGGGCCAGCCGTGGACCGCCAGCCTGCCCACGCTGCGACTGCTCCGTCACTTCGGCATCGACCCGCAGCACCCCGACGTCCGCGCCGCCATCGCAGCGGTGCGCGAGAACAGCCGGTGGGAGTACGCCGGCGAGCCGTTCTTCGAGGGCGAGGTCGAGCCGTGCATCAACGGCGGTGCCGTCGAGGTCGGCGCCTACTTCGGCGAGGACGTCGACGGCATCGTCGAGCGCCTCCTCGGTGAGCAGCTCGACGACGGCGGCTGGAACTGCGAGGCCGAGAACGGCTCGGTCCGCTCCTCCTTCCACTCCACCATCTGCGTGCTCGAGGGCCTACTCGAGTATGCGCGGGCCGGGGGCCGCCGCGACGTCACCGCGGCCCGGCACGACGGGGAGGACTATCTCCTGACGCGCTCGCTCTTCCGGCGCGCGAGCACCGGTGAGGTCGTCGACGAGGACTGGCTGCGGTTCTCGTTTCCGGTGCAGTGGCACTACGACGTGCTGCGCGGCCTCGAGTACTTCCGTGCCACCGGAGAACAGCCGGACCCGCGGCTCACCGAGGCGATCGCCGTGGTCCGCGGCCGGCGACAGCCGGACGGCGCGTGGCTCCTCGAGAACACCCACCCGGGTCTGGTCCACGTCAAGATGGAGGACGGCGACGGCCGGCCCAGCCGGTGGAACACGCTGCGTGCCCTCCGGGTGCTGCGCTGGTATGCCCGAACCACCTGAACCGCATCCTCGCCTGCGGTGCAGGCTCGCTCAGTCCGAACCACTCTCGTCGTCGCTCGCACCGCTGCGCACCGTGCTCGGCAGGACCCGGCGCATGATGTCGGCGACCGTGACCAGCCCGACGGCGCTGTCCCCGGCGACGACGACGGCCAGCTGCTCGCTCCGCTCCCGCATCCTGGCCAGCGCCTCGTAGACCGGCACCGAGGGATGGAGCACGAAGGACTCCCGAGCGAGCTCGGCCGCCGGGTGACCGGGGGGCAGGGTGAGGGTGTCCCGAACGTGGACGACCACCGGAAGCCCACCGTCCGGGGCCGCCAGGAGGATGCGCATGTGGTCGCTGGCCGCAGCCGCCGCCTGCACGTCGTCCACGGTGCTGTCAGCGGCGACGGTGACCGGCTCCTGGTCCTGCGGAACAAGCTCGCCGACGGTCAGCCGCTCGAGCTCGATGACCTCGGAGATCTGGGTCTGGAACTGCGGGTCGAGGGTCCCCTTGGCCGCCGACTGCTCGACGAGCTGGCGGATCGTCTCGGCGTCGCGTCCGCCGACCGCCGCCCGGTCGACCGGCGTGACCCCGCTCGCGGCGACGAGCCGGTTCGCGAGGGCGTTGACGCCCACGAGGATCGGTCGCACGACGCGGATGAACGCCCGGGCCGGGACACCGACGGCCTTGGCCGCCGTCTCGGGGTGGGCGATTGCCCACGACTTGGGCGCCATCTCGCCCACGACGAGGTGGAGGAAGGTGACGAAGAGCAGGGACAGTGCGAAGGATGCCCCGCCGGCCAGCCACGCGGGGAGGCCGACGGTCTCGAGCAGCGGGCCGAGCCACCGGTCCACCGCCGGCTTCGTGACCGCCCCGAGAGCGAACGTGGCGGCCGTGATCCCGAGCTGGGCACCGGCGAGCATGACGGTGAGCTCGTTCATCCCCCGGAGCGCGGCTCGGGCGGAGCGAGAGCCAGGGGCTTCGAGCTCGAGCCGATGCCGCCGCGCCCCGAGCAGGGCGAACTCGATGACGACGAAGAATCCGCTCAGCACGATGAGCAGGATCGTGACCGCGACGACGACGAGCGGGTTGCTCATCGCATGTCCTCGCGGTCGTCGGTGCTGTGCCCGGAGAGGTCACCGACGTGCTCGTCGGCACGCGGTGTGTCGAGAGGTCGGCGCAGGAGCCGGATGCGGAGCTCGCTCGGGACGTGCCGGGCGATGTCGAGCACCTCGATCTCCAGGGAGTGAACCTCTTGCTCGTCCGAGACGAGGTTGCCGGGGTCCTGCGGCAGGTCGACCGTGAGCACGCGTCCGACCTCGGGCAGTTCACCGGTCTCGGCGATCACGAGGCCGGCGATGGTCTCGAAGTCCCCCTCGGGCAGTCGGTGGCCGACGGTCCGCTCGACCTCATCGACGTGTACGTCGCCCTCCATGTGCCACTCGTCATCCTCAGCGCCTGCGGTGATCGGCTCAGGCGGACCTTCGTCGTGCTCGTCGGTGATCTCGCCGAGCAGCTCCTCGGCGAGGTCCTCGACGGTGAGGATCCCCGCGAAGCCGCCGTACTCGTCGATGACGCAGGCGAGTTGCTGGTCGGCCTCGGTCAGTTCGGCCACGGCGGCCGGCAGGGGCATCAGGGTAGGGACGAGGACGGCCTCGCGCATCACCGTGGAGACCGGCGCGCGGGCCGAGGTGGCCTCGCGGAGCACGTCTCCGAGCTGCACCACACCGACCGGCTCGCCCCGGCCGTCGATGACCGGATAGCGCGTGTGGGCTTCGGCCATGAGAGTGCGCAGCTCCCCGACCGTCATGTCGGGGCCGATCGTGTCCACCTGGGCCCGCGGCACCATGGCGTGCTCGACGTCCTGGTCCGGGAAGTCGAGGATGCGGTCGAGCAGCATGGAGAGCTCACGCGGCAGGTCCCCGCTGTCGCGTGAGTCGGCGACGATCCGCTCCAGGTCCTCAGCCGTCGCGGTGGTGTCGAGGTCGTGGATCGGCTCGATGCCGACGAGACGGAGGAGGACGTTCGCGGACTTGTCGAATAAGGCGATCAGCCAGCCGAAGACCGTCAGGTAGATCAGCGTCGACCGGGCCATCCAGCGCGCCAACGGCTCGGCGTTGGCGATCGCGAGGTTCTTCGGGTAGAGCTCACCGAAGAGCATCTGGACGAGCGTCGCCACGACGAGCGTGAGGACCGTGGCCACGGAGATGCTCGTGGCGGTGGACACCCCGCCCCCGAGCAGGACGCCCAGAGACTCCCCGACGAGCGGCTCGGCGACGTAGCCGACAAGCAGGCCGGTGACCGTGATGCCGAGCTGCGCTCCTGAGAGCATGAACGAGGTTCGGCGTGTCACCTTCAACGCGCGCTCGGCGGCGGCGTCGCCCTCCTTGGCCCGCGCGGCGAGCCGGTTGCGGTCGACCGACATGAAGGCGAACTCCTGAGCCACGAAGTAGCCGTTCGCGGCGATGATCACGAGGATCACGACGATGCCGAGCAGGAGGAGGAGCACCGCCTCAGTCACCGGGGGCCCCCTTCAGGTCCGGGCTGGGTGAGCAGCGGGGACTAGGAGGCTGCGGATGATCGGGGTCCGGCATGTCTCCACTGTAGGAGGGTGGAGGCACGACCTCCGATTCGCGCCCTCAGCCGCCGGCCGCGGCCGCGGCGGGGTGCGCCCGGTCGTCGAGGCGCTGCCGTGCGACGAAGCGGAACCGGTCACCGCGGAACTGCGAGCGGGTCCACTCGACGACCGTACCCTTCGAGTCCCAGGCCGTCCGGTGCACGAGGAGCAGCGGGAGCCCGGTGTCCACGCCGAGCAGGTTCGCGGTGAGGGGCTCCGCGAGGACGGTCTCGACGACGTCCTCGACGGCCTCGACCTCCCGGCCGTACGCCTCGCCGAGGCTGCGGTAGAGCGACCCGCGGGCCTCGAGCTCCTCGCGCAGGCCGGGAAGAGGGCCGGGGACGTGCGCGACCTCGAGCGCGATCGGCTCGCCCGCCTGGGTCCGCAGCCGCTCGACCCGGTGCACCGGCGTGCCCGGGTCGACCTGCAGCCGGCGGCACAGCTCGCCGGCCGCCGGTTCCGTCGTGATCGAGAGTATGCGGCTGCCGGGTCGCCAGCCTTCCTCCGCCAGGTCCTGGGAGAAGGAGGTCAGCTGGCGCACCTGCATGAGCTTTGGCCGGGCGACGAACGTCCCCCGCCCCTGGGTGCGTTCGAGCCGGCCCTCCACGACGAGCTCGGAGATCGCCTGGCGGACCGTCGTCCGGGAGGTGCCGAAGCGCTCGGCGAGCTCGCGCTCGGTGGGCACGACGTCACCCGGCTCGAGGTCGGCGATGAGCGCGAGGATCTCGTTCTTGACGAGGTAATACCTGGGAACCTTCACGAGTCCTCCGGACCGTGCGCTCGTGGCCGAACGCTTGACGTATCGATTGGTCTATGCCAATCTTGCCACATCGCACAGTGGTCTAAACCAATTCTCGGACCACTACCCCACTCGTCACGACAACCGCCACGACCCCACGACCGCCCCGGAGGATCCCATGACAACGACCGTCACGTCCCCAGCCACCGAGAAGCGGGGACTGCGCATCCCCGGCTTCGCGCAGCTGCAGCGACTGGGCAAGAGCCTGATGCTGCCGATCGCACTGCTCCCCGCCGCCGGGATCCTGCTCCGACTCGGACAGGACGACCTCCTCGGCGGCATCGAGGCACCCATCGTCGGGCCCTTCTTCGACGCCATGAGCGCCGCCGGTGGCGCGATCTTCGCCAACCTGCCGCTCCTGTTCGCCGTGGGCGTGGCCATCGGTTTCGCCCGCAAGGCGGACGGCTCGACGGCGCTGTCTGCGGTCGCCGGCTACCTCGTCATCGCCGAGGTGTTCTCGGCCATGTCACCGGTCGTCCTCGCCGGCGAGACCACCCCGAGCGGTGACCAGGCGACGATCAACTACAGCGTCTTCGCCGGCATCGTCATCGGTCTGGTCACCGCGTACCTCTTCGACCGCTTCCACACGATCCAGCTGCCGCCGTATCTCGGCTTCTTCGGTGGGCGCCGCTTCGTGCCGATCGTCGTCTCCTTCTCCGCACTCTTCATCGGCTTCGCGATGAGCTACCTCTACCCGATCTTCGACATCGGTCTGACGGGCATCGGTGAGTTCATCGGCGGTGCCGGCGCGCTCGGGGCCTTCGTCTACGGCTTCGTCAACCGGATGCTCATCCCGCTCGGCCTGCACCACATCGTGAACACCTACATCTGGTTCCTCTACGGCGACTTCACCGCCGACGGTGTCACCTACACCGGCGAACTCACCCGATTCGCCCAGGGCGACCCCTCGGCGGGCCGGCTCACCTCCGGCTTCTACCCGATCCTCATGTTCGGCCTCCCCGCCGCCGCGCTCGCGATGATCCACGCGGCCCGCCCCAAGCAGAAGAAGATCGCCGTCGGCATCCTCTCCGCGGCCGGCCTGACCGCGTTCCTCACCGGCATCACCGAGCCGCTCGAGTTCGCGTTCATGTTCGTCGCGTTCCCGCTCTACGTGATCCACGCCCTCCTCACCGGTCTGTCGCTGGCCATCGCGTACTCCCTCGACATCCACCTCGGGTTCTCGTTCTCGGCCGGGCTGATCGACCTGCTCCTCTACGGCACGGCGCCGGCGGCCAAGAACATCCCGCTGCTCGTCGTCATGGGCCTGGTGTTCTTCGTCGTCTACTACCTGATCTTCCGCTTCGCCATCGCCAAGTGGAACCTCATGACCCCCGGGCGCGACCCGCAGGGTGACGACGTCGCGGCGATGGACGACGACGCCACCGACGAGTCCGGCGCCTCAGGGTCCGCCAGCGAGCGCGCGGAGAAGCTGATCACCGCCTTCGGCGGGGCGGAGAACCTCAAGGCCGTCGACGCCTGCATCACTCGGCTGCGGATCGAGGTCGCCGACAAGGGCAAGGTCGACCAGACCGCCCTCAAGGCCCTCGGCGCCTCCGGCGTCGTCGAGGTTGGCAACAACGTCCAGGCGATCTTCGGCACCCGGTCCGACGCGCTCAAGGACGAGATCCGGGCGACGCTCGACTCCGGTTCCACCCCAAGCGGCACATCGTCGCAGCGGACCGCCCCGTCCGCCGACGCCGCACCGACGAGCGCGACCGCTGCTCCGGCCGCACCGACCGGCCGCACCGTCGTCGTGTCGCCCATCGCCGGCACCCTCGTGCCGCTGCAGGACGTGCCCGACGCGACCTTCGCCAAGGGTCTGGTCGGTCCGGGACTGGCCATCGATCCGCCCCGCGAGCACGTCGACGCCGTGGCGCCGGTCTCCGGCACGATCGCCAAGCTCTGGCCGCACGCCTACGCGATCAAGACACCCTCCGGCGCCGGAGTCCTCGTCCACCTCGGCCTCGACACCGTCCAGCTGAAGGGAGAGGGCTTCACCGCATACGCGAGCGAGGGCGACGAGGTCGAGGTCGGCCAGCGGATCGTCGGCTACGACGTCGCGGCCGTCGAGGCCGCCGGCCGCAACCCGGTCGTGCCGGTCGTCGTCCTGGACCGCAAGGCTGCGGACGTCGCCCTGCGCGAGCTCGACGCCGGAGCCGACGTGCGCTCGCTGGAGCTGCTCCTGACCGTCGCTGCGACCAAGTCTGCCGCTGCCGCGAAGGGAGCGTGAGCGGTCATGGAGGTCGTCATCCTCGACGAGCCGGCCGCCCTGGCCGCACTCGCCGCCGACGCGATCGGGGCCCTGCTGCGGGATCGACCCGACGCGGTTCTGGGACTCGCCACCGGCTCCTCGCCCCTGGCGGTGTACGACGAGCTGGCCGCCCGGTTCGAGCGGGGTGAGCTGAGCTTCGCCGCAGCGCGGGGCTTCACCCTCGACGAGTACGTCGGCCTGCCGGCCGACCACCCGGAGCGGTACCGGACCGTCATCGACCGCGACCTCGTCTCCCGGGTGGACTTCGGCCCGGGGGCGGTGTCCGGACCGGACGGGTCGGCGAGCGACATCCCGGAGGCGTGCGCCGCATACGACCGGGCGATCGCAACCGCCGGAGGGGTCGACCTGCAGATCCTCGGCATCGGCACCGACGGACACATCGCCTTCAACGAGCCCGGCTCGTCGTTCGCCTCGCGCACCCGGATCAAGACCCTGACCCGACAGACGCGACTCGACAACGCGCGGTTCTTCGACGGCAACGTCGACGCGGTGCCGACGCACTGCCTCACCCAGGGTCTCGGCACGATCATGGAAGCCCGGCACATCGTGCTCCTCGCGACCGGAACGGCGAAGGCCGAGGCGGTCCACCAGCTCGTCGAGGGTCCGGTCAGCGCGCTCTGGCCCGCGACCATCCTGCAGCACCACCGGCACGTCACCGTCCTGCTCGACGAGGCAGCCGCGAGCCGGCTGCAGCTCGGGCAGTACTACCGCGAGACGTATGCGGGCAAGCCGGACTGGCAGGGGATCTGACGATGATCATCGGCGCCGGATCGCTCCTCACGGGCACGGCTTCCCTCGGCGCGGGCTGGGTCGAGGTCGCCGGCGACCGGGTCGTGGCGCTCGGCTCGGGCCTGGCGCCGGGTCCGGTGGACCTCGACCTGTCGAGTGCCACGATCACGCCCGGCTTCGTCGACATGCACGTCCACGGCGGAGGAGGCGGCGCCTTCCCCGAGGCGACCGCCTCCGCCGTCGCCGCGGCGGTGGGCCTGCACCGCAGGCACGGCACGACGGCGATGATGGCCTCGCTCGTCTCCGAGCACCCGGCCACTCTCCTGCACCAGGTGACGACCCTCGCCGACCACGTCGAGTCCGGCGACCTGCTCGGGATCCACCTCGAGGGTCCCTGGCTGTCCCCGCAGCGGGGCGGGGCGCACGAGTCGTCCGCTCTGCGCGGTCCCACCCCTGACGAAGTCGAGACTCTCCTCGCCGCGGCGCGCGGCACGATCCGGATGGTCACCATCGCCCCCGAGCTGCCCGGGGCGATGGACGCCATCCGCCGGCTGTGCGACGCCGGGGTCGTCGTCGCGATCGGTCACACCGATGCGACCTACGACCAGGCCCGGGCCGCCATCGACGCGGGCGCGACGGTCGCCACCCATCTCTTCAACGCCATGCGCCCCGTGCACCACCGCGAGCCCGGCCCGGTCGTCGCCGCCCTGGAGGACCCCCGCGTCACGGTCGAGCTGATCACCGACGGCGTCCACCTGCACCCGGCCCTGCACCGGCTCGTCACCGCGGAGGTCGGCGTCGACCGCGTCGCTCTCGTGACCGACGCCATGGCGGCGGCGGGTATGGCCGACGGTGCCTACACGCTCGGCTCGCTGAACGTCGAGGTCGTCGACGGCGTGGCCCGGCTGGCGGGCAGGGACACCATCGCCGGCAGCACGGCGACCATGGCGCTGCTGGTGGCCCAGGCCGTGCACAACTCCCGCGCGGAGCGTGCTGACGCGATGCTCACGGCCGTCCGGCAGGTGACCGTCAACCCGTTGCGCGCCCTCGGCCTGCCGGCCCCAGGACTGGCGGAGGGTGCACCCGCAGACCTCGTCGTGCTCTCTCCCGACCTCGATGTCGTCGGTGTCATGCGGCAGGGCACCTGGCTGCGACGACCCGGCTCACCTGGCGACTGACCTGCCCTCGCACGAGTACGGTCGGGGCAGGAGCAACGAGGCTCCTCACGACCACGGAGGCACCATGTCGAACCACGTCTACAACGTCTCGGAGATCGTCGGCAGCTCGCACGACTCCATCGAGGACGCCGTGCAGACCGCGATCGCCGAGGCGAGCCAGACCCTGCGCAATCTCGACTGGTTCGAGGTCACCGAGATCCGCGGTCACCTCGAGGAGGGGCGGATCGCCCACTGGCAGGTCGGCATCAAGCTGGGCTTCCGGCACGAGAGCTGAGCGAGGCGCCTCCTTCACAGCTCCGCTCACGGCTCCGAGGACCCGGCCGGACGGCCGCGGCCCTCCTTGAGCCGGCCCCGGCGGCGCTTGTCGTCCAGACGGCGACGACGAGAGGCCGCCGTCGGCCGGGTCGGTCGTCGCGCCGGACCCGGCGGTGAGCCGGCCTCGCGCAGCAGCTGCGCCATCCGGGCTCGCGCCGCGCGCCGGTTCGCGAGCTGGCTGCGATGCTCCGACGCCACGACGGTCAGGACGCCGTCGGTCAGGCGACCCGACAGCCGGCGCAGCACCCGCGACCGCACCTCCTCGGGGACGCCCGGACTGCCGGCGATGTCATAGCTGAGCTCCACCCGCGAGTCGGTCGTGTTCACGCCCTGGCCGCCGGGGCCGGAGCTCCGCGAGAAGCGCTCCCGGAGCTCTCCGCCGGGCACGACCCACCGGCGGCTCACGACGAGGTCCTCGGCCACGGCTCCAGTCTCGCCCGTCCGCGGCGCCGACGTCGACGCGCCCCGTGTCGTCCTCCCGCGCCAACCCACCCGTGTCGCCCGATATCCGCAGCGGAGTACGGTGGCTGGATGACGGAGAACACCGGCACCGACACCAGCACCAAGATCGCCGAGTACGCCCACCCCGAGCGGCTCGTGACCACCGCCTGGCTCGCCGAGCGGATCGAGGCCGGGGAGACCGGTCCGGGGAAGCAGATCGTCGTCCTGGAGTCCGACGAGGACGTCCTGCTCTACGACATCGGGCACATCCCGACAGCGCTCAAGCTGGACTGGCACCAGGACCTCAACGACCCGCTGACCCGCGACTACGTCGACGGCAAGCGCTTCGCCGAGGTGATGACCGAGCGGGGCGTGGCCCGGGACTCGACCGTGGTCATCTACGGCGACAAGAGCAACTGGTGGGCGGCCTACGCGCTGTGGGTCATGACCCTGTTCGGCCACGAGGATGTCCGACTGCTCGACGGCGGCGGGGCGAAGTGGGTTGCGGAAGGCCGCGAGGTGACCCGCGAGATTCCGCAGGTTCCTGCGGAGTGGACCACCGCATACCCCCTGGTGGAACGCGACGACGCACCGATCCGCGCGTTCAAGGACGACGTGCTCGGCCACCTCGGCAAGCCGCTCGTCGACGTCCGTTCCCCCGGCGAGTTCAGCGGCGAGCTGCTGCACATGCCGGACTACCCGCAGGAGGGCGCGATGCGCGGCGGGCACATCCCCGGCGCGAAGTCCGTCCCGTGGGCCCGCGCGGCCAACGAGGACGGGACGTTCAAGTCGCGGGCCGAGCTCGAGGCGATCTACCTCGACGAGCAGGGCCTGGCTGCTGACGACGAGGTGGTCGCGTACTGCCGGATTGGCGAGCGCAGCAGCCACACGTGGTTCGTGCTCACCCACCTGCTCGGGTTCGAGAACGTCCGCAACTACGACGGGTCGTGGACCGAGTGGGGCAACTCGGTGCGCGTGCCGATCGAGCGGTGACGATGGGTTCGCCGCTCGCCGAGATCGCCGCCGACTTCCGGGAGGCGGCGCCCCCGGACCGACTCCAGCTGCTGCTCGAGTTCAGCGAGGAGCTGCCCGACCTGCCACCGCGGCTCGCCGACGCCCCGGAGAAGCTCGAGCAGGTGCACGAGTGCCAGTCACCGCTGTTCCTCGCCGTCGAGGTGGGTGAGGATCCGGGGGTGCCGACCGACGACCAGCGCGTGTCGCTCTTCTTCTCCGCACCGCCGGAGGCGCCGACGACGCGAGGGTTCGCCGGGATCCTCCACGAGGGTCTGGACGGGCTGACCGTGGCCGAGGTGCTCGCGACCCCCGACCAGGCGCCGATGGAGTTCGGGCTCGCCGAGGTCGTCTCGCCGCTGCGGATGCGCGGCATGGTCGCCATGCTGAGCCGGATCAAGCGCCAGGTGCGGCTGCGGACCTCGGCGGAGACGGCCTCGAGCTGAGGTAGGTCAGGCCGGCAGTCCGTCGAGGCGCGCCAGCACCTGGAGCATCACCTCGTCGGCGCCCCCGCCGATCGAGGCGAGCCGGACGTCGCGGTACAGCCGGGCGGTCCACGTCTCCTCGAGATAGCCCATGCCGCCGTGGAACTGCAGGCAGGTGTCCGCGACCTCCCGGACCAGCCGACCGGCGGTGAGCTTGGCGACGCTCGCGAGGCGGGTGATGTCCTCGCCCGCCTCGTACGCCTCGCAGACGGCCAGGTTGTGGCTGCGGAGCAGCTCGACCTGCGCCTGGAGCTCGGCGAGGCGGAAGGTGACGTATTGCTTCGAGGCGAGCGGGCCGCCGAACACCGAGCGCTCGTGGACGAACGCGCGGGTCCGCTCGAGCGCCTTGTCGCACGTGCCGACCGTGGAGTACGCGGCGAACATCCGCTCGATGATGAACTGCTCCATCTGCTGCTGGAATCCGCGCCCGATCTCGCCGATGGTGTTCGCGACGGGCACTCGGACCTCGTCGAGGACGAGCTCGGCGGTATCCGAGCTGCGGTTGCCCAGCTTGTCGAGGGTCCGCGAGACACCGAAGCCCGGGCGGTCGGTCGGCACGATGATCTGCGACATGCCCTTATGGCCGCCCTCGTCGGAGGTGCGGGCGAGCAGGCAGACCCAGTCGGCCTGGGTGCCGTTTGTGATGTACATCTTGCGGCCGGTGATGACCCAGTCGTCGCCGTCGCGGACGGCCCGGGTGCGCAGTCGCGACACGTCGGAGCCGGTGTCTGGCTCGGTGACCGCGATCGAGGTCACCGACTCCCCCGCGATGGCGGGCGCGAGGAACTCCCGCTTCTGCTCCGGGGTGCCGAACCGGTGCAGCGACGGCGTCGCCATCATCGACTGGACCCCGATGGCCATGCCGACCCCGGCGGAGTCCATCCGGCCGAGCTCCTCGGCCGCCACGAGCTGGTAGCTGTGGTCGGCTCCCTCGCCGCCGTACTCCGGGTCGTACTCGAGACCGAGCAGGCCGATCGCCGCCGCCTTCGGGAAGAGCTCGTGCGCGGGGAAGCGACCAGCCGCCTCCCACTCGTCCGCGTGGGGGTTGACCTCGACGTCGACGAACCTCCTGACGCTGGCCCGGAAGGCGTGGTGGTCCTCGGTCAGTCGCATACAGGGACGCTAGGGCGCTGATGTGAAAAAAGCAATCATGCTTGCTTTTTTCGAGACGTCCTGCCAGCCTCGCTCCATGAGCGAGACGGCATCGGGCACAGGCACACCGCGTGCGACGGCGACCGCCTTCGTCGAGGAGTGCGAGGACCTCGACGCGCTCGTGGCCGACCTGTCTGCCTCCGACTGGGCGCGCGAGACCCCGGCCGTGGGCTGGACGATCGCGCACCAGATCGCGCACCTCGCGTGGACCGACGAGGTCGCCCTGCTCAGCGCGACCGACCCGGAGGGCTTCGCCGATGTCGCCGCCGAGGCCGCGCAGGATCCCCTCGGCTATGTCGACCGGCAGGCCGAGGCACGGGCCGCTCTGCCCCCGGCCGAGCTGCTCGCCGGCTGGCGAGACGGTCGCCGGCGCCTCGCCGACGTCCTCGACTTGGTGGACCCGGACGTCAGGCTGGACTGGTTCGGGCCGCCGATGAAGCCGCGCTCGATGGCCACGGCCCGCCTCATGGAGACCTGGGCCCACGGCCAGGATGTCGCGGACACGCTCGACGTCAGCCGGACCCCGACCGACCGGCTACACGACATCTGTCACCTCGGGGTCCGGACCCGCGACTGGGGCTACCTCATCAACGGCAAGGAGGCGCCGGCCGGGGAGTTCCGCATCGAGCTCACCTCGCCCTCGGGGGCGGTCTGGACGTGGGGTCCAGAGGCCACGGACGGCGCGGCGGGCACGGTCACCGGATCCGCGTTGGACTTCTGCCTCGTCGTCACCCAGCGCCGCGACGTCGCCCGAACGGACCTGCGGAGCACCGGTGCGGCGACCGAGTGGCTCACCTTCGCCCAGGCCTTCGCCGGGGCACCGAAGGGTATGCGCGGGTGAGCGCCCCCTCGAACGGAACCGCGGTCGGGCGGGACCCCGAGCTGCTGCGCATCGGGAACTGCTCCGGCTTCTACGGCGACCGTCTCTCCGCGATGCGTGAGATGCTCACCGGCGGGGAGCTCGACGTCCTCACCGGGGACTGGCTGGCCGAGCTCACGATGCTCATCCTGCTCCGCGACCGGCTCAAGGATCCGGACACCGGATACGCCAAGACCTTCCTGCGTCAGCTCGAGGACTGCCTCGGACTCGCTCTCGACCAAGGGGTGACCATCGTCGCCAACGCGGGCGGGGTGAACACTCCCGGTCTCGTGGCGGCGATCCGCACGATGGCCGCAGCCCAGGGGCGGGAGCCGACCGTCGCATACGTGCGGGGGGACGACGTGGGCGCGCGGGCCGGCGAGCTCGGTCTCGGGTCCCCGCTCGGAGCGCACGCCTACCTCGGCGCATTCGGGATCGCGCGGGCGGTCGCCTCGGGGGCGGATATCGTCGTCACCGGCCGGGTGACCGACGCCTCGGTCGTCCTCGGCCCCGCGATCGCGCACTTCGCCTGGACCCGGGAGGACCTCGACGCGCTCGCCGGCTGCACGGTGGCCGGGCACGTCATCGAGTGCGGGGCACAGGCGACGGGCGGCAACTACCCGTTCTTCACCGAGGTCGCCGACCTCGTCCACCCCGGCTTCCCGCTGGCCGAGATCCGTCGCGACGGCTCGAGCGTCATCACCAAGCACCCCGGCACCGCCGGCCTCGTCACCGTCGACACGGTCACCGCGCAGCTGCTCTACGAGGTGGGCGACGGCCGGTATGCGGGGCCGGACGTCACGACCCGGCTCGACACCGTGCGCCTCACCGAGGACGGGCCCGACCGCGTGCTCATCTCCGGGGTGCAGGGGGAGGCGCCGCCGCCGGAGCTCAAGGTCTCGTGCACGTCCTTCGGCGGCTTCCGCAACGAGGTGACGATGGTCCTCACCGGCCTGGACATCGAGGCCAAGGCGGACCTGTTCCGGCGGCAGTTCGAGGACGCGCTCACGACCTCCCCGGCCGAGGTCACGTGGACACTGGCCCGGACCGACCGTCCGGACGCCCCCACTCAGCAGCAGGCGGCCGCCCTCCTCACCGTCGTGGGCCGCGACCCGGACGCGAACGTCGTCGGTCGGGCCTTCGCAAACGCAGCGGTCGAGGTGGCACTGGGCTCCTACCCCGGCTGCCACCCGACCGCTCCGCCCGCGGCGGGGTCCCCCTACGGCGTCTTCACGCCGCGGTTCGTCCCGCAGGAGGCTCCGGCGCACGAGGTCGTCCTCGACCACGGGACGGTGGAGCGCGTCGAGCCGCCCACGGTCACGGCGACGCTGCAGCCGTTGCGCGGTCCGGGCCCCGAGGAGACCGGCGACCTCGGCCCGACCCGGCGGCTCCCACTCGGCGCGGTCGCCGGCGCTCGGGCCGGCGACAAGGGTGGACACGTCAACGTCGGCGTCTGGGTGCGCGACGAGCGGGCCTGGCCGTGGCTGTCGGCCCTGCTCACCGAGGACCGGGTGCGCGAGCTGCTCCCCGACACGGCCGGGCTCGACCTCGAGATCACGCGCCTGCCGAACCTGTGCGCCGTGAACATCGTCGTCCGCGACCTGCTCGGACTCGGCGTCGCCTACAACGCTCGCTTCGACCCCCAGGGCAAGGGGGTCGGCGAGTGGCTGCGCTCGCGCCACGTCGACATCCCCGAGGCACTGCTGACCTCGACACCGCCCTCCGGAGAGAACCGATGAGTCACGCCGACTGGACCACCGACGAGCTGCGGGCGCTGCGCGCCACGACCACCGCCTTCGTCGACAAGGAGGTCCTCCCCCACCAGGACGGATGGGAGGAGGCCGGTGAGCTGCCGCGCGCACTGCACCTCGCCGCCGGGCGGCTCGGCCTGATCGGCGTCGCCTTCCCGGAGTCCGCCGGTGGGGGCGGCGGAGGCCAGCGGGCGGCGGTGACCGTCGCCGAGGCACTGCACGAAGCGGGCGCGGCGGCCGGTGTCTATGCCTCGCTCTTCACGGCCGGGATCGCGTGTCCGCACATCGTCGCCGCGGGCGACAAGACGCAGATCGACCGGTGGGTCGCGCCCACCCTCGCCGGCGAGCTGATCGGCGCGCTCGGAATCACCGAGCCGGGTGGCGGCTCCGACGTCGGAGGCCTGCGCACGACCGCGCGCCGCGATGGCGACCACTACGTCGTGGGCGGATCCAAGACCTTCATCACCTCCGGGGTGCGCGCCGACTTCGTGACGACAGCGGTCCGCACCGGCGGGGGGGAGCTGCGCGGCGCCCGCGGCCTCTCCCTCCTCGTCATCGAACGGGACACCCCGGGGTTCGAGGTCTCGCGACGGCTCGCCAAGATGGGCTGGCGCTGTTCGGACACCGCCGAGCTGTCCTTCACCGACGTCCGGGTGCCGGTCGAGAACCTCGTCGGCCCCGAGAACGCCGGCTTCCTCCTCATCGGCCGCGCTTTCCTCAGCGAGCGCATCGCCCTCGCCGTCCAGGCGTACTCCCAGGCCCAACGCTGCCTCGACCTCGCGACCGCGTGGTGTCGCGACCGCACGACCTTCGGTGCGCCGCTGATCTCCCGGCAGGGGGTGCAGACGACCCTCGTCGAGATGGCCCGCCGCATCGACGTGGCCCGCACCTACACCCGGGCGGTCGTCGACCGCTACGAGGACGGGGAGGAGCTCGCCGACCTCATTCCGCAGGTGTGCTTCGCCAAGAACACCGCGACCGAGACCGGCGAGTGGGTCGCCCACCAGGCCGTGCAGCTCTTCGGCGGCCTGGGCTACATGGCCGAGAGCGAGGTCGAGCGGCAGTACCGCGACATCCGCATCCTCGGCATCGGCGGTGGGACCGTCGAGATCCTCAACGACATGGCCGCACGACGACTGGGACTGACCGCATGACCATCCTCCGGAGCACCCTCGACCCGACGAGTGAGGAGGCCGTCGAGGCCCGCGAGTCGATGCTCGCCGCTCTCGACGAGATCGGCGAGGAGGCGCACAAGGCCGTCCTCGGCGGGGGCGAGAAGGCCGTCGCCCGGCACCGGGGGCGCGGCAAGCTGACCGCCCGGGAGCGCATCGAGCTGCTGCTGGACCGGGACAGCCCGTTCCTCGAGCTGGCCCCCCTCGCGGGCTACGGGTCCAGCTTCACCGTCGGCGGCAGCGTCGTCGCCGGGATCGGTGTCGTCTCGGGGGTCGAGTGCCTCCTCGTCGCCAACGACCCGACGGTCAAGGGTGGGGCGAGCAACCCGTGGTCGCTGCGCAAGAGCCTGCGGATGCACGAGATCGCCCTGCAGAACAGGCTTCCCGTCATCTCCCTCGTCGAGTCCGGCGGTGCCGACCTGCCGACCCAAAAGGAGGTGTTCGTCCCAGGTGGCGCGATCTTCCGCAACCTCACCCGACTCTCCCGCGAGGGGATCCCGACCATCGCCCTGGTCTTCGGCAACTCGACGGCGGGCGGCGCATACCTGCCGGGCATGAGCGACCACGTCGTTATGATCGAGGAGCGCTCCAAGGTCTTCCTCGCCGGGCCCCCACTCGTCAAGGCCGCGACGGGCGAGGAGTCCGACGACGAGTCCCTCGGCGGGGCGCAGATGCACGCCCGCGTCTCGGGTCTCGCCGACCACTACGCGCTCGACGAGCAGGACGCGATCCGGATCGGGCGGCGCATCGTCGCCCGGCTCAACCGGCGCAAGGCCGCCGGGCCGCTCGTCCCGGCTCCACGGCCGCCGCGCTATCCGGCCGAGGAGCTCCTCGACATCGTCCCGCCCGGCCTCAAGGCCCCCTTCGACCCGCGCGAGGTGATCGCCCGGGTCGTCGACGACAGCGACTTCGACGAGTTCAAGCCGCTGTACGGCACGTCGCTCGTCACCGGGTGGGCGCAGCTGCACGGCTTTCCCGTCGGCATCCTCGCCAACGCCCGGGGGGTGCTGTTCAGCGAGGAGTCGCAGAAGGCCGCGCAGTTCATCCAGCTCGCCAACCGCGCGAACACCCCGCTGTTGTTCCTGCACAACACGACCGGGTACATGGTCGGCAAGGACTACGAGCAGCGGGGGATCATCAAGCACGGCGCGATGATGATCAACGCCGTCTCGAACTCGACCGTTCCGCACATCTCGGTGCTGCTGGGCAACAGCTACGGCGCCGGGCACTACGGGATGTGCGGTCGGGCCTACGACCCCCGCTTCGTCTTCGCCTGGCCGTCGGCGCGCTCGGCCGTCATGGGTGCCCAGCAGCTCGCGGACGTCGCCTACATGGTCTCCAAGGCATCGGCGGAGTCACGGGGACTGCCGTTCAACGAGGAGGGCATGCAGGCCCTCCGGACCATGATCACCGACCAGATCACGGCCGAGTCGATGCCGATGGTCCTCTCCGGTCTGGTCTACGACGACGGCATCATCGACCCGCGCGACACCCGCGACGTCCTCGGGATCGCCCTGTCCGCCATCCACACCGCACCGGTCGAGGGCACCTCGTCCTTCGGCGTCTTCAGGATGTGACGACGATGCCCGAACTCATCTCGACCGACACCACGACCATCACGAGCGTCCTCGTCGCGAACCGGGGCGAGATCGCCCGCAGGGTGTTCGCGACGTGCCGCCGTCGCGGTCTGGCCACCGTCGCCGTGCACTCCGACGCCGACGTCACCGCGCTGCACGTGCGCGAAGCGGACGCCGCCGTCCGACTCCCGGGCAACGCCGCGGCCGAGACGTACCTGCACGTCGACCGGATCATCGAGGCAGCCCGACGCGCCGGCGCCGACGCCGTCCATCCCGGCTACGGCTTCCTCTCCGAGAACGCCGACTTCGCCCAGGCGGTGCAGGATGCCGGCCTCACCTGGATCGGCCCGCCGGCGGAGGCGATCCGTCTCATGGGCAGCAAGGTCGCGGCCAAGGAGCTCATGCGCGCCGCCGGCGTCCCGGTCCTCGACCGGCTCGACCAGGACGCCGTGACCGAGGCCGACCTGCCGCTTCTCGTCAAGGCCTCCGCGGGCGGTGGGGGCCGGGGGATGCGTATCGTCCGGCGCCTCGACGACCTGCCGGCGGCGATCGAGTCCGCCGACGCCGAGGCCGCCTCGGCCTTCGGTGACGGGACCGTCTTCTGCGAGCGCTTCGTCGAGGGGGGACACCATGTCGAGGTCCAGGTCATGGCCGACCGCTACGGGACCGTGTGGGCCCTCGGCGAACGCGAGTGCTCGCTGCAGCGCCGGCACCAGAAGGTCATCGAGGAGGCGCCATCGCCGCTCGTCGAGCGCGTCGGCCCGGGCATGCGGGACCGGCTGCTCGAGGCCGGTCGGGCTGCCGCGGCCGCGGTCGGCTACGTCGGGGCGGGCACGGTCGAGTTCCTGGCCACCGAGGACGGGTCGTTCTTCTTCCTCGAGATGAACACGCGTCTGCAGGTCGAGCACCCGGTCACCGAGTGCGTCACCGGTCTCGACCTCGTGGGGCTCCAGCTCGACGTGGCGCAGGGGCGGGCTCTGGAGGGTGCCGAGCCGACGATGACCGGCTGGTCGGTCGAGGCGCGCATCTATGCCGAGGACCCCGCTGACGGTTGGACCCCGCAGACCGGGACCGTGGCCGTGTTCGACGTCCCAGGGGTCGGTGCCGAGTTCGACCGTCCTCCGGAGCACGGCATCCGTCTCGACTCCGGCGTCTCGGCCGGCTCCGTGGTCTCCACGCACTACGACGCGATGCTCGCCAAGGTGATCTCGCGCGCACCCACCCGCGAGGCCGCCGTCCGCGAGCTGACCACCGCCCTGCGGCGCACCCGCATGCACGGGGTCCGGACGAACCGGGACCTCCTCGTCGCCACCCTCGCCCACCCCGAGGTGCTCGCGGGGACGGCGCACACTGGCTTCTACGACACCAACGACCCGGCCGCCCTGAGCGCAGACACCGGACTCGCGCCCGACCTCGGCGCCCTCGTCGCGGCCCTGGCCGACGCAGCGGAGGAGCGATCACGTCTCGGTCACCTCGTCGCGGTCTCGAGCGGCTTCCGAACCGTCCGCGACGGGTTGTACCGGCACCGCGCATACCTGGTCGACGGCGGTGGGGCCGACGGCGATGGCGTGAACGGCAGCGAGTATGCGGTGGGCTACCGGTTCGCGCGGGACGGACTCGAGCTGGAGAGACTTCCCGCGGGCACCCAGGAGGTCCGGCTCGTCGACCTGGCGGGCGACCGCGTCGTCCTCGAGCTGGACGGGGTGCGCCGGTCCTTCGAGGTCTCGCGGCACCCGGTGCCGGGGCAGGATGAGGCGGCCGTCGCCATCGACTCCCCCCTCGGCTCGGTCGAGCTGCGGCGGCTCCCGCGCTTCGTCGACCCCTCGGCCCGGGCCCCCGAGGGTGCGCTCGTGGCTCCGATGCCCGGCGCCGCCGTGCGGATCGCGGTCTCGGTCGGCGATGTCGTCGCGGCGGGCCAGCCGCTGATGTGGCTCGAGGCCATGAAGATGGAGCACGTCATCGCTGCACCCGCCGCCGGCACGGTCCGCGAGATCCTCGTCAGCGTCGGCCAGCAGGTCGAGCAGGGCACCACGCTCGCCGTCGTCGATCCGGCTGCCGCCGAGGACGGCCCGGCGGCGTGACGATCTCCGGCGAGCCGAAGCAGGACCGCAGCCGCGCCACGCGGCAGCGGCTCCTCGAGGCGGCCGTGTCGTGCCTGGCCACGAGGGGATGGGATGCCTCCACCGTGTCCGTCATCGCGGCGGAGGCCGGCATCAGTCGTGGCGCCGTGCAGCACCACTACCCCACCAGGGAGCACCTGGTGCTGGCGGCGCTGCGCTTCATCTTCGACGAGCGCAAGGCGGCTGTGGAGGCGACCGAGATGCCGCGCCGAACGGGTCGGGCGCGCGTCCACGCGGTCGTCTCACTCATGGTCGAGGTCTACGGCGGCGACCTCTTCCGGGCGGCACTGCAGGTGTGGACGGTCGCCGCCGCGGATGCTCAGCTGCGCGATGCCGTCGTGCCGATGGAGCGGGCCTTCGCCCGGGAGGTGCACGAGATGGCTGTGCGACTGCTCGAGGTCGACGACTCGGACCCGCACAGCCGAGCGCTCATCCAGGCCACCTTGGACCTCGCGCGCGGGCTGGCATTGGCCAACCTTCTCACCGACGACACCAGACGTCGGCGCAGGGTCGTCGACACCTGGTCCGACCAACTCGCCGAGGCGCTCGGGGTCCCCGACTGACGGATCGTGTGACCAGACCGGTGCCAGGAGGCCGTTTCGGTCACACGATCTCAGCCGCCGTGGTCTGCACGCGGCTCGGAGGCGACGAGCATCGCGTCATAGGCGGTGAGGTTGTGCCGCAGTTCCCATACCCGCGAGATGAGACCCGACATCGGAAGTCGGTCGACGGCGAGCCGACCCCACGTCCCGAACATCAGCCGGGCATTGCGGGACTCGAGGAGACCGCCTGCGACCATGCTCCGCACCGCGTGCGCGACCTCGGCGTCGATGAGGTGGGGTGCTGCGAGGCGGCGATCCTCGACTGCCTGAACGCAAGCGGCGTTGCCGGATATGGCACCGACGGCGACCGAGGCGTCGACGACGATCACGTGTCGCGTCCGGAGCGCACCGCCTGGACGATGTCCTCCAGATCGAGCTCGCGGCGTGGTGCTTCGTGCAGGACCTCTGCGTTCGCCCGGAACGCTACTGCCGCCTTGAGCTCTCGGACCGCCAGCGAGCTCACCGACATCGACTCGCGTCGTGCGAGCTCCTCGAGTGCGCGAGCCACCTCGTCGGGAACGTTCCGCAGGTACAGCGTCCGCATGTCGCAGAATGCTAGCGCTATGCGATCGACCCGCACCACCGACGAGTCACCAGAGCCCGTCATCGTGACCTGCTGTCATCACGAGTTCGGAGACCACGTTGTCTGCGACCGTGATGAGCGACAGGCGTCCGTCGTCCCGCTCGGCGGCGATGACACCCGAGACCACATGGTCGAACGAGAATTCGGCGAACTGGGCGCGTCCCGATGTCGCAGCCCGAGCACCGGGGCGCAAGAAGTGGTCGATGAGGTACTGGATCTCGACCGTCGCGTGGTTGGACTTCTCTCGCTGGACCCACCGCAGATGCGTCCCGGTCACGGTGGGCTCCCAGTCGCATGAGCCGAACCCGCTCTCAACGACCACTGCGGGCCCGACAACACCGAGCGAGGCCTGCCGATGCTCAGCCTCTCGCAGTTGCTCCAGGCTCGGGTTCATCGGGACGTCGTACGGATCGGAGGCCTCCGGTCCCGGCCACCGTCGACAGAAGGCGCGCAACCACTGAACCTCCGCCGGGTTGAGGTGCGGGCGGATGCGTGGCCCTCCGAGATAATGCGTCGAGTACCCCACCATTGACCCTTCCGTCGTCGTGCCGCACGAGACGACTCCATCACGTGACGGATCGGAGCGTTGAGCGTTGTCCACAGCTCTGTGGATGACGACCGGCGCCCCTCCCCATCCTGCGGGAGGCTGCCGACATGGACCGACATCTGGAGCATCAGCCATGGATCCTCGACGACCCTGCCGCGACGTTGCCCGTTATCATCCGTCAGGGACGAGGACGGATCGGCAGCACTCTCGTGGCGCATGTCGACCGCGAGACTCGCGCCCTCATGGGGGTACGACGCCTTCGAACACCTGAGCCACGGTTCACATCCGAATCCGAGCACTGGGGGCAGGTTCTCAGCCCCAGTCAGGATCTCAGTGACCTCCTCGGCGACATCGCCCATGAGATGGCGCCACCACGGGTCCGGACCGATGCCGGTTGGAGTCCCACCGCCGCGGACCTCTTCACCGTGGTGTGTCGCGAGGGATATGTCGTCGACACCGCTGTCGAGTGGCAATTCGTCCATGCCTGGCGCTACGCCGCCATCACGTCGGCCTGCAGCGACGGGGACGTCTATGTCGTCACGCCGGACGGGTGGACGGGCATCATGGATCGACGAGCCGGACTGACACCCACGGTGGCGCAACGACCGCGCCTTTTTGCGCTGTGACCGAAAGGGCGACGACGGGCGCCACTCCCGCAGTAATCACACGAAGGACGGACATGGGACACCTGGTCTACACCGGCATCGGGTCGCTCGACGGCTACGTCGCGGACGTCGACGGCGGCTTCGACTGGGCCGCTCCGGATGAGGAGGTGCACGCCTTCGTCAACGAGCGCGACCGGGCCGTCTCGCTCGAGCTCTACGGCCGGCGGCTCTACGACGTCATGCGGGTGTGGGAGACCTACGGCACCGAGCCGGACAGCCACCCGGTGGAGCGGGAGTACGGCGAGATCTGGCGCGGTCGTGACAAGGTCGTCTACTCGACGACTCTTCCCGAGGTCACGACGACGCGAACCCGGCTGGCGCGGGACTTCGACCCCGCGGCGGTGCGGCGGCTGGTGGAGCACGCGACCGGGGACGTCAACATCGGCGGTCCCGAGCTCGCCGCCCACGCGCTCCGAGCGGGCATCGTGGACCGCCTCGAGTACTACGCCCACCCTGTCGTCATCGGCGGCGGATCACGCTGGCTACCCGACGGTCTCCGCGTCGACCTGCGTCTCCTGGGGACGAACCGGTTCGCCTGCGGCGTGGTGCATCTCGAGTATGCGGTGGTCGCCTGACCAGCGGAGACCCGCCCACGCCGAACCGCTCAGCCGGCGTCGGGTCCGGTCGCGCGGGCCTCGTCGACCGACCGCAGCGCCTCCTGGAGCCGGGCGATCCAGTCACCCTCGTGGCGGCCGACGAGCCGGACACACCACGCGAGGGCGTCCGAACGCGAGCGGGCGACGCCGCCGGCGACGAGGGTGTCGAGGACGCGGCGCTCGTTCTGGCGCAGCCGGGTCATGACCGGCACCGCGAGATGGGTGAACAGGACGACGTCGTCTCCGTCGGCCACACCCCAGGACACCTTGCGTCGGAACAGCTCCTCGGCCTCCCGGGCGATCGCGATGCGCGCGGTGCGGGTGCGCTCCCGGTAGTCGGCGATGCTCTCCTCGCCGGCCTCGTCGGCACGCTGCGGACGCGGTCCGACGACGGTGATCTCCTCTTTGTCGACGGTGACGGTGGCGCCGTCGCCGAAGAGGTCGCTGATGCGTGGGGTGAACCAGTCGATGATTTCTTGCATACAACAATTACATCATTACATCCGAGACAGCACAAGACCCTCGGGCACCGGCACGCGCAGTTCGCTCAGTCCTCCGGCAGCGCCGCGAAGTCCCGCTTGACCCCGAAGTACCAGTCGAGCGACTTCTTGGGCCGCTTCCACCGACCGCGCATGTCGGTGTCGGCCTGCTCGTGGCTCGCGTCGCCGCCGCGCACGGCGTCCTTGAGGTGCCGGTCCTGCTGCTGGATGATCTCGTCGGCGCTCTCGCCACGGAAGGCCACTTCGCACGGGCCGCCGAGCTGGCGGCAGGTCATCGTCTTCATGGTGGGTCCTCTCGTCCTGCGGATCGGGTATGCGGTGGGCGAGGAGCGAGAGCCCCTCACCGCATACGACGATCGCCGGGTCGAGAGTGTGACACCGGTGCGATCCACGTGTCTGGCGCGCCTACCGTTCGTGCGCACCGCGTCGACGCCGCAGCGTGGCGAGGATCCCCGGCTCGGCACGGAACTCGATGCGCGTCACGCGTCCCTCTCGGACGGCGAAGTCGAAGGCAACGCGCGGGGTCCCTCGGTCGAACCAGGCCGCCCCGGGCCGGTCCCCGACGAAGACGGGCAGAGCGGAGGCCGCGGCGCCGTCGAAGAAGGCCGCGACCTCGGCCCTGCCCTCGATGCGTTCGGGGGTTCCGAGGGCGACTGCGGGCTCGTCGCCCAGGACGACGACATCGGGGGCCAGCAGCTCGAGCAACCGGGTGAGCTCTCCGCCGCGGGCTGCGGCGAGGAATGCGTCCACCACCGCATGGTCGGCGAGCCGGTCCTCGGCGGCCGGCTGGGCGACCTTGGCACGGGCTCGCGACGCGAGCTGACGGGCGGCGGCGGGGCTGGTGTCGAGCAGCTCGGCGATCATCGGGAACTCGAAGCCGAACGTGTCGTGCAGGACGAACGCGACCCGTTCACGCGGCGAGAGCCGGTCGAGGACGACGTGCAGAGCCGCTGCCACCGTGTCCGCGAGAACGACGTCGTCCACGGGGTCGGCAGCCGGTGCGATGGCAGGCTCGACCTCCTGCTCGGGCACCGGAACCCGCGCCTTGAGCCGGTCCAGGCACAGCCGCACCGTGACCGTCGTGAGCCAGGCGGCCGGGTTGTCCGGCTCGTCCGATGTGCCGTGCAGGCGGATCCAGGCCTGCTGCGCGATGTCCTCGGCCTCGCCATGGTCTCCGAGGATCCGCGTCGCCAGGCCGACGAGCCGGGGGCGCTCAAGGGTGAAGGCAGCGGTCCGGTCCACCGTGACTCGCTGTGCCCCGTACTTCTAGCGCGTCTTGGAGACCCAGGTGCCGGCGAACTGGTCATGCCAGCCACGCCGCCACTGGGTGTCGTTGTTGATCGTCACCGCGATGTAGATGACCGCAGCCAGCGACGCGAGCCCCGCGATGAGGCCGCCGAGGATGGGCAGGATGCCGATGAGCGAGATGGCGAAGTAGGCGTTGCGCTTGAGCGCCTGCTCCACCGTCGGGTTCTGCCCTTCGAGGTTCTGGACCCTGAGGCCGAGCACCATCTTGCCGACGGTCTGTCCGCGTGAGGACTCCATGAACGCGTAGTAGCCCACGACGATCGCCGTCGAGATCAGCGTGCTGACGACGCCCGCACCCCAGCTGCTGCGCATCCCCATGCCGAAGGCGGCGAGCCCGAGGATCGCGGAGATGATCCCGATCGACAGCCCCAGGAGAATGCCGTCGATGATCTTGGCGACGAACCGCGTGCCGAGGTCACCGGGCTGTCCGGCGGAGGAGACCTGCTGGGGCGGCTGGTACTGGTACGGCGGCGGGGGCTCCCCTCCACCGGGCGGCGGCGGGGGCGGTGCGCCTCCTCCACCGGGCGGCGGCGGGGGCGGCGGGGTCCCACCGGGCGGCGGCGGGGGCGGCGGGGTCCCACCGGGCGGCGGCGGGGGCGGCTGCTGGGTCATGACGTCCTCCTCGGCTCGACTGACGCCCCTCGACCGTACCGAAGAGCGGCTCCCCGCAGAACGACAGGGCCCGACGATCGGCCGAAAGTGTGACGGCGGGAGCCACGCGGCGGCCCGCACCATTGGCGCACCGCGGGGCGATGGTGCAGCCTTGGAGGTCGACGACAGGAGACGATGCCATGGCCTTCACCCGAGACTCCGTCCCGGATCTCACGGGGCTCACGGCGGCGGTGACAGGAGCCAACGGCGGCCTCGGACTCGAGACGGCCGCGGTCCTCGCGGACAAGGGTGCGACCGTCGTCATGGCCGCGCGAGACCAGGACAAAGCGCACGGCGCCCTCGAGACGATCCGCTCCCGGTCGCCCCACGCGAGGCTCGAGCTGGTCGAGCTGGACCTGGCCTCCCAGGAGTCGGTGCGGCGGGCCGCGGAGACCATTCGTGCCGGTCACGACCGGCTCGACATCCTCGTCAACAACGCCGGCGTGATGGCGATGCCGGAGCGGGCGACCGAGGACGGCTACGAGATGCAGCTGGGCGTCAACCATCTGGGCCACTGGACACTGACCGCGCTGCTGATGCCGGTCCTCTCGGCCGCGCCGGCGGCGCGGATCGTGACCGTCACGAGCACCGCGCACCACTTCGGGCGTGCGCTGGACCCCGCCAACCCGCACCTGCACGGCAGGTACGACCCGTGGCGTGCCTATGCGCAGTCGAAGCTCGCGAACTACCACTTCGGGTTGGGTCTGCAGGCCGAGCTCGAGCGGGCCGGCTCCCGGGCGATGAGTCTCATCGCCCACCCCGGTCTGTCCCACAGCGAGCTCCAGACGACCACGGTCGCCGAGGGTGGCGGCGGTGTCCTCGGGCCGTTCTTCGCGTGGATGGCCGCGCACACAGGCATGGACGTCGAGGACGGGGCGATGCCGCAGATCCGGGCAGCGACCGACCCACGGGCCGTCGGCGGCGAGTTCTACGGCCCTCGCTTCGTGAACACCGGACGCGCCGTGCGCCTCCCCGTTCTCCGGCGAGGGAGCGCCGAGGCGATCGCGACCCTGTGGGCGGTGTCCGAGCGCGAGACGGGCGTCGCGCTCGAGGTGACGACGTGATCTTCGAGGTCGACGCCATCCTCTTCGATATCGACGGGACGCTGGTCGACTCCACCGGCACCGTCGAGCGGACCTGGCGCGCCTGGGCCGCACAGCGCGGCCTTCCTGCCGAGGACATCCTCGCCGTCTGTCACGGTCGCCGCACCGAGGACACGGTCGCGGAGTTCCTGCCCGCCGCGGAGCGGGCAACGGCGGTCGCGGAGCTCGAGCGGCTCGAGCTCGACGACCTGGAGGACGTCGTCCCGCTGCCCGCCGCCTTCGAGATCCTGAGCCTGCTGCCTGCCGACCGCTGGGCCGCCGTGACCTCCGGCTCCGGCCCGCTCATGCGTGCACGTCTCGAGGCTGCTGGACTTCCGGTCCCCCGGGTGCTCGTCGCCGCCGAGGACGTCAGCGCCGGCAAGCCGGACCCCCAGGGGTACCGGCGGGCGGCGGACGGACTCGGGGTCGACGCCCGCCGTTGCCTGGTCGTCGAAGACGCGCCCGCGGGTCTCGCAGCCGGGCACGCAGCCGGCGCGAGCGTCCTCGCCGTGGCAACCTCGCACCCTGCCGAGGTGCTCACGCCGGCCGATGCCGTCGTCGCCGACCTTCGCTCGGTGCGGGTCGGGATGTGGACCGAGCGGCTGACCGTGGAGGTGACCGGGGGCTAGCGGATCGACTCGCCGACCGGAACGAGCGGCGGGAGGGTCCATTCCCCGGAGAGGATCTCGGGCCTGGGGCGGTAGAGCCGGACGAGGACGTTCCAGCCCTCGGGGACCGGGATGGCGTTGGGGGTCGTCGTGTCCTCGCGATCAGCACTGAACCGGACCGTGACGGAGCCGTCCGGAGCCGGCCGGGCCATGACGCTGTTGACCGTGTAGCGGCCGGCCGGGTTCGGTTGGAAGAAGCCGTCGGCGTTGTAGACCGACACGGACCAGAATGCATCGACCGGCACGTCGCGGAAGGTCATCTCGTACTCCCCCGGTGGCAGCCTCGGGTCCACCCCCATGTAGACCGCCTCGGACGTCGGCAGCCCTCCCCAGCCCGCCGCAGTGCCGATGAGATGGCGGACCGGGTCCACCTCGTCGCGGGTCCCGAACATCCGGTCGTAGCCGACGAGGCCACTGGCGAGGACGAGCAGCGCGTTGCGCGTCTCGTCGAGGCTCACACGATCGAGATCCGGGGCAGGGAACGGCACGCCCGACTCGGCGGTCAGCACGAGCCGGTCCTGGAGGCGAGCCACCTCCGCGATGTCGCCTGCATCGGCGGCATCCACGAGGATCCGCACGGCCAAGAACGCGTATGCGGTGCCCACCGACTCCGTGTCGAGGCGATAGGTGCCGGACTCGTGCCAGACGGCCACGACATGGTGGCCCTCGTCGACCACCATGACCGACAGATAGCGGTCGCCGGCGTCAGGCACCTCGAGAGTGGCTCCGGCACGGAGGTCGACGACTGCGAAGCTGTAGAGCGTGTCGCGGTTCATTCTGATGACCGTCTGTTCGTCGATCGAGGCCGGCTCCCGGTTGTGCCGGAACCTGTTCACACCCCCGGCGTCCCGCTGCAGGTCATGGAGCATCCGGGCCGTCTCTGCCCACACGAAGTTGTCGACCGTCACACGTGTCGCCATGTGGACCTCCTCGGATCTCATCGCGGGTGCCGACACTACTCCCCCGGACGAGCGTGGGCGTGATCAGTCCGTGACGGGTTTGGCGGAGACGAGCTGGATGAGGTTTCCGCAGGTGTCGTCGAGCACCGCCATGACGACAGGGCCCGCGTCCGTCGGCGGTTGGGTGAACACCACCCCACGCTCGGACAGTCGGGCGTACTCCGCCTCGACGTCGTCGACCTCGAACTGCGCGAGCGGGATGCCGTCCTCGGCGAGCGCCGCCCGGTACGGTCCGACCGCGGGATGCTCGGCCGGCTCCAGGAGCAGCTCGGGGCCGTCCGGGTCCGCCGGTGATGCGACCGTGAGCCACGAGTGCTCACCCACGGGGATGTCATGGCGCGGCACGAATCCGAGGACATCCGTGTAGAACTGCAGAGCAGACCGCTGGTCGTCGACGTAGACGCTGGTCAGGCTGATCTTCATGGCCGGGGCCTTCCGGTCGTGGGCCACCGCCGGCTGATCTCGGCGAGCGGCTCCGGGGTGAGGAAGTGGAGCTTGGTGCGACCACGCCGCTCGGTGGCGACCAGACCGGCCGCCTCGAGCACGTCGAGATGCTGGGAGATGCCCTGACGACTGATCGTCACACCGTGTCGGGACATCAGCGTCGCGCAGATCTCGAACAGCGTCTGTCCGTCCCGGGCGGTGAGCTCGTCGAGGATCACCCGTCGGGTCTCGTCGGCCAACGCCCGGTAGACGTCCACATCACGACTATATGCAAGTATCCACTTGCATATCAAGCACCTGGCCGCCTCCCGGCCCTCGGCGGTCCGAGGTCGGGGCGCGCAGCATCCGGACGATCAGCCGCACTCGAGCGCGGAGCCGAGGTCTGAACGCGCACTCTCCACCTCCTGCGCCTGGGCCCGGATCGTGTCCGCCGCCTCCTGCAGCGTCGCGTCGCTGTCGGCATCCGTGATGGCGGAGTCGAGGTCGCTCCACGCCTGGTTCAGGGCATCGACGCGGTCCTGGGCGACGTCACCGAGGGCGCTGTCGAGTTCACCGGCGGCGGAGGCGACGTCGTCACGGGCCTCGCGGACCTGTTCGACGGTCGCGTCGGCAGTCAACGAGTCACGCAGGGTGGTGAGGGCCGTCTCGTACTCGGTGAGTGCGGTGCAGGCGTCGGCGGTGTTCTCCTCCGGGGTGTCCGAGCAGGCTCCGGTCAGGAGTGCGGCGCCGAGCGCGAGGGTCGCGGCGGCGCCACGAAAGGGGGTGGTCATGATGGCTCCTCCAGGTGGGGATCAGGACAGCACCACTGTGAGCCGACCCCCGCGGCGCCCACCTCACCCCCCGCGGATGAGATCACCGGTCCGGACTGCCCTACCGCCGATCCCCGGCGCTCGTCATCGATGGCGATCGTCGCCATCCCGGGAGGTGCAGTGTCACAGTGGATGAGTCATGGGGTTCCGACTGCTCGCCGATGCGGCCATGGTGGCGCACTTCGCCTTCCTGGCCTACCTCGTCATGGGCGGCTTCCTCGCCTGGCGCTGGCCGCGGACCATCTGGGTTCACCTGGCCGTCGCCGCATACGGCTTCTTCAACGTCCTCGTCGGGTGGGCCTGCCCGCTGACCTACGTCGAGAACTGGGGCCGTGATCGTGCCGGCGATGCGACCCTGCCGGCGACGGGGTTCATCGACCACTACATCGCCGGTGTCGTCTACCCCCGCGAGCACGAGGCGCTCGCGCAGCTGCTCGTGGCGGTCGTCGTCCTGGTCTCCTGGGTCGGCTTCGTGGTGCGCCGCCGGCGGGGTACCACGGGGCGACGGCCCCTCGTGGGCGGTGCTAGGCCGCGGTGACCTCGCTCAGTCGGCCCGTGGCGACGTCGAAGACGAAGCCGCGCACCGAGTCCTTGTGCGGGATGAACGGACTGGCCTGGATCCGCGCGATGGACTGGACGACGTCGGCCTCGAGATCGGAGAAGACCTCACAGGCCCAGGTGGGCCGCAGGCCGGTGTCGGCCACGATGGAGTCCTTGAAACCGTCCTCGGTGAACGTGAGCATGCCGCAGTCGGTGTGGTGGATGAGGATGATCTCGGTCGTCCCGAGGAGGCGCTGGCTGATCGCGAGCGAGCGGATGCCGTCCTCGGTCACGACACCGCCGGCGTTGCGGATCACGTGTGCGTCGCCCTCCTGCAGGCCGAGCACCCGGAAGACGTCGAGGCGGGCGTCCATGCAGGCGAGGACCGCGACGGACTGGGCCGGAGGGAGCGGCAAGGGTCCGCTGAACCGCTCCGCATACCGCTCGTTGTTCTCGAGCAGGGAGTCTGTGACGGACATGGGTTCTCCTTCGGGTCTGCGGTCTGGATAAGCATCCGTTATGTCGAAGGTAGAGTGCTCTGATGTGAGCGCCGGAGACTGGAAGGACATGTTCCTCGCTGCGTGCGACGGAGATCTCGAGCTGGTGCGCTACCACCTCGATCACGGAGTCGACGTCGACTTCGTCCATGCCGAGTTCCAGTCGACCGTGCTCGTCGCCGCGATCCTGGCCGGTCAGGAGAGAGTCGCGGACCTCCTTCTCGACCGCGGCGCCGACCCCACCGCGAGATCCCCGCTCGAGGGGCAGACGCCGCTCGAGGCGGCCCGCGAGATCGGCATGAGCCATGTCGTGGATCGCCTGCTCGGGATGGGGGTCGTCGACGCGACACCCGCCTGAACGCCCGGCCTTCAGTACCGGCGCGGGGCCGGAAAGCGTAGACTGGCGCCCGTACCGGTCGTTCCGCGAGACGCCGGCGATGACGAGGCGGCTTCTCGTCCCCCTGGGGTTGTCGAGCACTGGGGTTGTCGAACGCGGGTTCACGGGCCTGTGCTCGCAGGCAGGTCCCCGCGCCGCCCGCCCCGTCGTGACAGCCGCCCCCGTGACGAGCAGGTGCACGGCACCGCACGCGGCCCCCCGCCGTGTCCACTCAGGAGAAGGATCCGCTTGGCTCAACGAGCTCAGCGCCGCACAGGCGCGACACGCGACCGACGTCGCCCGCAGGCCGGGGGCGAGGCCGGCATGATCCCCGTTCTGGCGAGGACAGCCCGCCAGGTCGAGGCCGCCGCACGCCGCGGCAAGGTGCGGCCGAGCAACCGGACGGCCTTCCAGGTCGTCGCGCTCCTCATCCGCGAGGAGCGGGCCCGCATCAAGGCCGACGGCGACCTGTCCGAGTCCCAGAAGACCGTCGGCCAGAAGCGTCTCGACGACATCGCGACGGTGCTCGCCAAGACAGCGGCCCGCGACACGTCGCTGCTGCAGCTGCTCGCCGAGGACGCCGACCTGTCCTACGCCGCCGTTGACCTCAAGAACGAGATGCTGCGCGCCGGCGGACGTGAACCCGAACCGGAGCCTGAGCCGGAGGCGGCAACCGAGGAGCCCGCTGCGTCGGCACCGCGCCGCGTCGTGCCGCGGACGGTGGTCGCCGCCCAGCTCGCGAACCCCTTCCTCCAGCCGGAGTACTCGGCGGTGCCGCCACGCCCGAGGACCAACCGCCTCGGCGGCTGGGAGCTGCTCGAGCCCCTCTTCAGGTCCTTCGAGCAGGGCGGCGAGGCCGCCTGCATGCCGCTTCCCGAGCCCGAGGAGGCGATCCACGGGATCGCCGACCTCGAGCTCATGCACCACCAGGCCCAGGTCGTCGCCGCCGCAGCGGAGGGGCACCGCACGTTCCTGCTCGCGGACGAACCGGGACTCGGCAAGACGGCCCAGGCGCTGCTCGCGGCGGAGGCGGCCGGCGCATACCCGCTGCTCGCCGTCGTGCCCAACGTCGTCAAGGCCAACTGGGCGCACGAGGCCGAGCTGTGGACGCCCCGCCGGCGGGCGACCGTCATCCACGGTGACGGGGAGACGACCGACGGCTTCGCCGACATCATCATCGTCAACTACGAGATCCTCGACCGGCACGTCGGCTGGCTGGGCAACCACGGGTTCCGCGGCATGGTCGTCGACGAGGCGCACTTCATCAAGAACAAGTCCTCGCAACGCTCGCGCCACGTCCTCGAGCTGTCCGAGCGGATCCGCTCGCGCAGCCGGGGCGCGTTGTTCATGGCCCTGACCGGAACGCCGCTGATCAACGACATCGAGGACTTCCGCGCCATCTGGCAGTTCCTCGGGTGGATCGACGACAAGAAGCCGCGGCACGCGCTGATGGCCGCTCTCGAAGAAGCGGGCCTGACACCGGCCGACCCCGGTTTCTCCGCCGCGGCCCGCAGCAGCGTGATCGACCTCGGCATCGTGCGCCGCCGCAAGGTCGACGTGGCATCGGACATCCCGGCACGGCGGATCGCCGACCTGCCGGTGGAGATCGACGACGAGGCCGGCCGCTCGATCCGGGCTGCCGAGGAGGAGCTGACCCGCCGGCTCGTCGCCCGGTATCACTCGGCGCTCGCCACCCGGACCGGGGTCGACGACGTCGAGGGGATCGACCTTGACCTCGTCCGCCGCGTGGCCACCTGGGAGCGCGAGAACGCCGACTCCGCGAAGAGCGGCGAGAACGTGTTCTCGGTGATGCGACGGATCGGTCAGGCCAAGGCCGGCCTGGCGGCCGACTACGCAGCCCAGCTGGCCCGCAGCGTCGGCAAGGTCGTCTTCTTCGCCAAGCACATCGACGTCATGGACGCGGCTGAGGAGACCTTCGCCCGACGGGGCGTGGGGTATGCCTCGATCCGGGGCGACCAGACCCCGAAGTCTCGCAAGGAGAACATCGAGGCCTTCCTCACCGACCCCGAGGTGGCCGTCGTCGTGTGCTCGCTCACCGCTGCCGGGGTGGGTCTGAACCTCCAGGTCGCCTCCAACGTCGTGCTGGCCGAACTGTCCTGGACCTCGGCGGAGCAGACCCAGGCGATCGACCGCGTGCACCGGATCGGCCAGACCGAGCCCGTCACCGCGTGGCGGATCATCGCGGCTCAGACGATCGACCCGCGGATCGCCCAGCTCATCGACGACAAGGCGGGCCTCGCGGCCAGGGCCCTGGACGGCTCCGACGAGGAGGTCGGCTCCTCCGCCGACGTCCAGCTGCAGGCCCTGATCGACCTGCTCACCGAGGCGCTCACGGCCCAGATCGAGGCTGCCCGTGCCACGACTGATGCCGAGGTCGAGTCCCTGCTCGGTTGAGCACGACCTGGCCTCTCGGTGAGGCGGACCACGCCGTGACCCCCTAGCCCCGGCGCGGGGTCGGGGAGCAGAATCGGATGTGGGTGCCGTGGCCGTCGCCACCGCCCCGGCACCCTCCTGCACCACGGTGACGACCCACGTGAGGAGCAGCCATGAGAGCCAAGCCCGGTGACCACATCATCCTGGCCGGCGAGCTGGTCAACCAGCCGGTGCGCGCAGGTGAGGTCCTGGAGGCGCGAGGAGCGGACGGAGGACCGCCGTATGTCGTGCGCTGGGAGGACGGACACGAGAGCACCATGTTCCCGGGACCGGGAGCGGCCCTGAGAGTGACCGGCAGCGAGTCCGAGAATGCGCCCGAGCACCACACCGACCTCGTCGCGCGTCCCGAGCTCGGGACCTCGCGGCAGTGGAACGTCCGGATCACGATCTTCGAGAAGGGTGACGACACCACGGCAACCGTCGCGCTACTCGCCGACTCGCCGGAGGCGCTCACCGCGAAGGGGATCAGCCACCGCAGCAGCGAGGACGACACCGACGCCCACATCGGCGACGAGGTGGCCGTGGCCCGCGCGCTGCGGCATCTGGCCGACCAGCTCATCACCACCGCCGAGCACGACATCGAGGAGGCGACCGGCGAGGTCGACGTCATGGTCAGACCGCGCTGAATATCGCCGACAGCACAGATCGCGCCTCCATGGACGCCGTCATTCGGTGGCGCGCGGTGGAGGCTCGGCGTAGCCTGAACCGCGTGCGCGGGGGCCGGACCCGGCGCCCGTCGGAGGAGAGATCGTCATGCGCAGGTCCGCCATCGCCGTCGTCAGCTCCCTGATCCTCATCGCTCTGGCGGCCGCCATGCCGACGGCTGCGCAGGCTCGCCCCGACCCGGTGCGTTTCGCGACGTTCAACGCCTCGCTGAACCGAAACGCCGAGGGGCAGCTCGTCGCGGACCTCTCGACGCCCGGCAATGCCCAGGCGCGGACGGTCGCCGAGATCATCCAGCGCACCCGGCCGGACGTCCTGCTCATCAACGAGTTCGACTATGTCGAGGACGGCGTTGCGGCCGAGCTCTTCCAGGAGAACTACCTCTCGGTCAGCCAGCAGGGCGCGGCGCCGATCGAGTATCCCTACTACTTCGTGGCGCCGTCCAACACCGGCATTCCGTCGGGCTTCGACCTCAACAACAACGGCGTGATCGGTGGTCCGGACGACGCCTTCGGCTTCGGCTTCTTCCCCGGGCAGTTCGGCATGGTCGTGTACAGCCGGTACCCGATCGACGACGACGCCATCCGGACCTTCCAGACCTTCCTGTGGAAGGACATGCCGGGTGCCCTGCTTCCCGACGACCCGAACACCCCCGAGCCGGCGGACTGGTACTCCCCCGAGGAGCTCGAGGTCTTCCGGCTCTCCTCGAAGAGCCACTGGGACGTGCCGATCCGGATCGGCGCCCGCGACGTCCACTTCCTCGTCAGCCACCCGACCCCGCCGGTGTTCGACGGCCCCGAGGACCGCAACGGGACACGCAACTTCGACGAGATCCGGTTCTGGGCCGACTACATCAGTCCCGGCCGGACCTCCTCCTACATCTACGACGACGAGGGCGTGCGCGGCGGCCTGAAGCCGGGGTCGATGTTCGTCATCGCCGGCGACCAGAACAGCGACCCGCTCGACGGGGACAGCATCCCCGGCGCGATCCAGCAGCTGCTCGACCACCCGCTCGTCAACACGACGGTCACGCCGTCGAGCGAGGGGGCCGTCGAGGCGAGCGAGCTCCAGGGAGGAGCCAACGAGACGCACCTCAGCGACCCGCGCTTCGACACCGCCGACTTCTCGGACGTGGCACCCGGCAATCTGCGGGCCGACTACGTTCTGCCCAGAGTGAACCTGCGCATCGCGGATGCCGGCGTGTTCTGGCCGGTTCTGAGCGATCCGCTGTCACGGCTCACCGGAACGTTCCCGTTCCCGAGCTCGGACCACCGGTTGGTCTGGGTGGACGTCGACGTCCCCGGGTCGGCCGCGCGCGCTCGCTGACGTCCACGGGTTCAGGTCGCTGACGCACGTCGGGCGGCGGTCACGATGACGATGACCGTCCCGAGGAGGAGCCCGCCGAGGAGCAGCGCAACGCTGCCCACCACCGGTGAGATCCACCCACGGGCCAGGTGGTCACCCACCGCGACCGCGGTCCCGGGCTCGAGGTCGGCGACGACGACCGCATAGGTGCCGGTCCGGTCGGCTGCGAAGGACAGCACCGCATCCCCGACCTGGCCGGGCTCGCCGGGCACGTCGTAGCGCAGCTGCGCCCCGTATGCGCGGAGCGCCGCCTCCTCACCGGACGGTCCCGTGACGGTCACCGCGGGGGTCGTGGGCACGGCCGTCGACCGGTCGTGCTCGAGGTAGACGAAGAACCGTCCGGGATCGGTCACCGAGACCGAGATGGTCCCGTCGGCGGTGAGTCGGGAGAAGTCCTGGAGGTGCGATCGCCAGTCGAGGAACGTGGTCGTCCCCCACATCAGCGCGGCGACGGTGGCCAGGATGGCCACGAGTGCCCCGAGCCAGTAGCCCGCGGTACCGGGGCGGGTGGCTTGTGCTGTCGGTGACGCCCGCAGATCGGTTGCTGGGGTCGTTGTGTGCGTGCTCATGACGGTTCCCTTCTGTCTGTCTGTCTGTCGTCACGGCTGGGTCCGTTCGAGGACGGTGCCGACCAGGTAGTCGACGAACTCGTCGGGCTGCTCCCACAGCGGGCGGTGGCCCGAGGTGTCGAGGACGATGCGGTCCTTCGCCGGAGCCTGGATCGTCGGGTACCACTCGTCGAAGAGGTCGGCCCGGCCGGGCGCCTCGTGGGCGCCCTGGACGAAGAACATCGGGACCTCGAAGTGTGTCGCGCTCTTGCGGAAGTCGATGTCCTGAAGCTGCGGGTAGAGCGCGGCGAAGGTGTCCAGGAAGGCTCCGAGGATGTGGACCTGGTCGATCAGGGTGTACTCATCGACGAGGAGGTTCTCCGACATCTGCCCGGAGCCCTCGGAGTTCCCGCTGTGGTCGTAGGGGTAGACCGCCTGCTCGTGGGAGAGCGCCGTCTCATACGGGAACATCTCGTCGTAGGGCGGCGGTCCGGCGTCACGGAGTCGGGTGGCCAGTCCGTCGTCGCCCGTTCGGGTCGCCCACGCGAGCGTGTCGTCGTAGAAGATCTCGTCTGTGGCGCGCTGGCTCACCATCTGGCCGGTGCCGACGAAGGCGCGGTAGAGCTCCGGTCGCTGCTGCACCGCGAGCACTCCGAGGGTGGTGCCCCAAGACTGTCCGAGCAGGTAGACCTGCTCCACGCCGAACCGCTCGCGGAGGTGGTTCGTGACGTCGATGGTGTCCGCGACGTAGCCGTCGAGCGTGACGGAGTCGGTCGGATCCAGCTCCGGGTACGACGTCCCGGCCCCCCGCTGGTCCCACGTGACGACGGTGAAGTGCTCCTCGAGCGCCGGCAGATGGCGACGCATCGTGCCGATCTCGGAGCCTCCCGGGCCGCCGGCGAGGAACAGCAGCACCGGGTTGTCGACGCTCGCGCCGCGGATCATGAGCCGCAGGTCGTGGCCGCCGACCTCGAGTGTCGTCAGCTCGGCCACCGACCCGGGGAGCGCCTCGCCGTCCACCCCGGTGATGGGGTCCGTCGACGCGGGTCGAGCCAGCGCGGCGACCAGCACGAGCAGCGCCACGGCCGTGAGCGCGACCCCGGCCCGGCCGAGCGCTACGGTCCCCCGTCGGGAGGTGCTACCGGAGCGGGTCCTCGGATCCGGCAGTCGAGAGCGCGCCACCCCGGCTCCTACCGCCGCTCCCAGCACGAGCGGAAGGAGTGACAGCAGGGCGTGGAACCCGCGACCGGTGACCAGCGCGATGGCGCCGTACATCGTCAGGTGGATGCCGTCGACCATCGGACCGTCGACGGACATCCTGGCGAGCTCGAACACCGCGGCGAAGGTGGCAGGTGCCACGAGCATCGCCCATCGGCTGCGCATGAGGAAGCCGGCCATCAGACCGACGACCAGGCTGACGAGGATCGACCAGAGCGCGGTGCTCGTCGTCAGCGGCCCTCGCGGCGTCCACGCCGCGGCGACGAGTCCCCAGACGGCGGCGATCGCCACGGCGTAGGCCAGTCCGAGGGCCTGGGAGCCGGCGACCCGGTCTGTTCGAGGACGCCCGGTTCCCAAAGGCTCGGTCCGTGACGGCTCGGTGCATGAAGGCTCGGTCCGTGGGGTGTGGAGATCAGTGGTCATGGTTCCAGCGTGGTTCGCCGGCTCTGCTATGTCGTCCCCCTGGGCGCTCGGCCTGGACCACCCCCGAGGAGGGACCGGCCGTCCCCCCGCGGGAGGACGCCCGGCGCAGGCGAGGGCGATACGGTCGACGTGTGGTGCGATGGATGGCTGCGGACCGGCGTCACCCGCAGGGGATCTGGTGGATCGCCTCGGACGTCGTCGTCGCGGCGCTGTTCACGTGGATCACCGTCGTCTCGCTGCGCAGCCCGGCCTACGTGGACCTCTACGGCGAGATCGAGGGCGCCGGATGGCTCCTGGCCCTCAGCCCCAACGCCCTGCTCCTGGTCCGCCGGCACGCGCCGGTCCTCGCCCTCGGTGCCGCGGCCGGCCTCTACCTGCTCGCCAGCGCCACCCAGGGAGACAGCAACGCACCCCTCGCTCTGCCCTTCTTCACCTACTCCGTCGGACTGACCCGTCCGCCCAGGGTCTCCGCTCCTCTGGTCGGAGCCGTCGCGCTCGCCCTCTCGACGACGACGTTCTACGGACCTGGCGATCCGGACGCCCTCGTCATCGTCGTCTGGTTCCTCCTGTGCGCCAGCGGGTGGGCGCTCGCGGTCGCCGTCCGCCGAAACCAGGGGCTGGCCGAGCGGCTCAGCCAGGCCGTGGACGACCTCGAGGCCCACCAGGCGCAGGTCGCAGCCGAGGCGGCGGCCGACGAGCGGGCGCGAATCGCACGCGAACTGCACGACGCCGTCGGCCATGCCGTCAACGTCATGGTTCTACAAGCCGGTGCCGCGCGGCTCTCCAAGCAGCCCGACAAGGCCTTCGCGGCGCTGCAGGAGATCGAGCACCTGGGCCGCACGGCGCTGACCGACCTCGACCACATGCTCGGCCTGCTCGACGACACCGAGGCGCCGATCCGGGGACCGGCGAAGACGAGCGCCGACATCGTCGCCATGGTCGAGGAGCTGCGCGCGGCGGGTGCGAGCATCAGCCTGCGCGACGAGTGTGACGTCCCGCTGGAGCGGCACGTCGGCGCGGCCGCGTACCGCATCGTCCAGGAGGCGCTGACCAACGCCCTCAAGCACGCGGGCGTCGCCCACGTCGACGTGACCCTGTCATGCACGCCGACGCATCTACACCTGAGTGTCGTCGACGACGGTCGGGTGTCGCCCACGTCGGGCTCCGGTCGCACGGGACGCGGCATCGCCGGCATGACCGAACGGGCCAAGGTGCTCGGCGGCCGACTGAGTGCGGGTCCGGTCGAAGGCGGGGGCTTCCGCGTGAAGGCGGTCCTCCCGCTCAATCCTCAGGACGACCTGCTCGCGCCCGACACGACGGCTGGCTCGCGTGCCGACGGTGTGCCCGCGCCCGCGCGGACCGCCGATTCGAGGACGTGGGCGCGATGACGATCCGCGTCCTGATCGTCGACGACGACACCCTGGTCCGGGCCGGCCTCCGGTTGATGATCGAGACCCAGGACGACCTCGTCGTGGCCGCCGAGGCGGCCGACGGTGACGAGGCGGTCGCGCTCGCGCGTGACCTGCGGCCGGACGTCGTCCTCATGGACGTCCGCATGCCCGGGATGGACGGCATCGAGGCGACCCGCCGGATCACCACCACCCCGGGAGAGGATGACGACTCCGATCCCCCGCGGGTCGTCATCCTCACGACGTTCGAGATCGACCAGTACGTCTACGACGCGGTGCGCGCCGGCGCGAGCGGGTTCCTCCTCAAGCGCACCCCACCGGAGGCCCTCATCGAGGGGATCCGAACCATCGCGTCGGGCGACGCGCTGCTCTCACCGTCGGTCACCAGGCGGCTGATGCGCGAGTTCGCCCGAGCCACCACCGAGAGTGGCCGGCCCACCGATGTGACGAACCGCGACCTCGAGCGGCTGACCGAGCGTGAGCGTGAGGTGCTCATCCACATGGGTCATGGTCTGGCCAACCGGGAGATCGCCCGCGAGCTCCACCTCGGTGAGAGCACGGTCAAGACGCACGTCAAGCGGATCCTCATGAAACTGGCACTGCGGGATCGGGTTCACGCCGTCGTCTACGCCTACGAGTCGGGGCTGCTCGCGCCACGTCCGCCGGACGGCCGGTGAGCCCACCTGCCGTTCCGAGTCCTCGACCTCAGGGGGTCGGTGAGGGCTCCCCGCCGAGGAGGGCGTTCATCCGACCATCGGGGTCGAGGCGGGTGAGCAGCGCGTCGCCGATGCGGGTCAGCTGGTCGACCTGCTCGGGCGTGAGGACGTCGAGCACGTGGTGTCGCACCGCGGCGACATGCCCCGGAGCGGCCTCGACGACGGCCGCCCAGCCCTGCTCGGTGAGCCGGGCGTTGGTCGCCCGACCGTCCTCGGGGCAGGGGAACCGCTCGACGAGCCCACGGGTCTCGAGGCGCTGCACGACGTGCGACAGCCTCGGGAGGGTGGCGTTGGTGCGCTGCGCGAGCGCCGTCATCCGGAGCGTGCGCTCGGGCGCCTCGGAGAGCATCGCGAGCACGTAGTACTCGAAGTGCGTGACTCCGCTCTCCCGGCGTAGCTGGGCGTCCAGGACCCCGGGCAGCAGCTCGGTGACCGCTACCAGGCGCAGCCAGGCGGCGCGCTCGTCCTCGTCCAGCCATCGCGGTTCCATGAGTCCACCCTAACGTAATAGTTGACACGACAACTAATCTCTGCCACAGTCTTACTTGTAGCAACAACCAACCACCCGACGCCCAACCACCCGAGGAGCCCCTCATGTCCCACATCTCCATCATCGGAACCGGAGCCATGGCCCAGGCGATCGCCGCCGTGGCCGGCCGCGGCGGCCACACCGTCACCCTGCTCGGCAAGGACGACCTCGACGTCACCCTCGGTGACGTCGTCGTGCTCGCCGTCCCCTACCCCGCCGTCACCCAGGTCCTCGCCGCCCGCGCCGACAGCCTCGCCGGTCGCATCGTCGTCGACATCACCAACCCCCTGAACTTCGAGACCTTCGACTCCCTCACCGTCGCGGCCGACGGCTCGGCCACCGCCGAGATCGCCGCCGCCCTCCCGCAGTCGCGCGTCCTCAAGGCCTTCAACACGAACTTCGCCGCCACCCTGGCCTCCGGCACCGTCGGCGACCTGCCCACGACCGTCCTCATCGCCGGAGACGACGCGGACGCCAAGTCCACCCTCGCCGGCATCGTCGCCTCCGGTGGCCTGAAGGCCGTCGACGCGGGTTCGCTGCAGCGCGCCCGTGAGCTCGAGGCCATCGGCTTCCTCCAGATCACCCTCGCCGCCGGCGAGAAGGTCTCGTGGACCGGCGGCTTCGGCGTCGCAGCCTGAGCCACGACCCCGGCACCACCCACTCATCGACTCCTCTGGAAGTGAGCACCGCCATGACCGTCAGCCCCGTCCGCCTCAACCACGCCGTCCTGTTCGTCAGTGACCTCGACCGCAGCGTCGCCTTCTACGGGCAGGCGTTCGGGATGACGGTCATGGCGAGCGAGCCCCGCGCCAACGCCGCCTTCCTGCGGCTGCCGCGCTCGGGGAACCACCACGACCTCGGCCTGTTCGGGGTCGGCGCCCAGCCCCCCCGCCCCCGCGGCGCCCTCGGTCTGTACCACCTCGCCTGGCAGGTCGACACGATCGACGAGCTCGTCGCCGTCCGCCGCACCCTGCACGAGCTCGGCGCCTGGACCGGCGAGTCCAGCCACGGCGCGACCAAGAGCGTCTACGGACAGGACCCGGACGGCAACGAGTTCGAGGTCATGTGGATGCTGCCCCGCGCGAGCTGGGGCGAGTACGCCGACGCGGCCCCCGTGGACCGCCTCGACCTCGCGGCCGAGCTGGAGCGCTGGTCCGGCGTCGGCACCGCCGCCGAGCTCGTCCCGCTGGACGTCGTGTGAGCGCCGAGATCCGAGTCGACGACCGCGGGTTCGGCGAGCCCGTCGTCGTCACCCACGGTGACTCCGGCCCGGACGTTCCGCTCGTCGTGCTGCTCCACGGCCGCGGGTCGGACGAGCGCGAGATCCTCTCGCTCGCGCCGCACCTCCCCGCGGGTGTCGAGTACGCCGCGGTCCGCGCGCCCATCGCCGAGGGCGGTGGCTACGCATGGTTCGCCAACCGCGGCATCGGCCGTCCCGTCCCGTCCTCCCTGGCCGAGACGATGGCCTGGTTCCGGGGCTGGCTGGACCGGGTCGCGTCGACCGGACGCCCGGTCATCCTCGTCGGCTTCAGCGGCGGCGCCGCCTTCGCCGGCGGTCTCGTCCTCCACGACCCCGGCCGGTATGCGGGGGTCGCCGTCCTGTACGGGACCCTCCCGTTCGACGGCGGGGTCCCCGTGGAGACCGGGCGGCTGGCTCACCTGCCCGTGTTCGTCGCTCAGGGCGACACGGACACGGTCATCCCCCGCGAGCTCCTGGACCGGACCTGGTCCTACCTCCACCGGGAGTCCGGCGCTCCGACGGTCGGCAGACGCGACGCGGGCGGGCACGCCATCACGGTGCCGACGCTGCAGCGACTCGGGCAGTGGATCGCCGAGCGGCTCAGCCACGTCCAGGTCAATGGCGCGGCTCCGGGCGGGCGACCCGACGACGTCGTCTGGCCCACCCTCGCCGGCGGATCGCTGTCGGCCCGGACGGGAGTGCGCCCCGAGGTGTTCACCGACATCCCGCAGCAACAGCTCACCCAGAACGCTCCCGAGGATCTCCAAGAGGAGCTCTTCACCCGTGTCGCCGCTCTCCCGGAGGTCGCCGGCGGCGCCTCGCAGATCTCCGTGCCGGGGGCGCGCGCCTTCCGGCTGCCCGACGGCAGGGGACCAGACGACGCCTACCTCGTCCCCGCCGCCCGGGAGTTCGCCCACCTCCACCCCGGCTACGACGGGTCGCTGCACCTCGCCCTACCACCCGAGCAGGCGGCCGACGTCGTCGCCAAGGGATGGGGCGTGCCCCACATGTGGGCCGGCACCCGCCTGTCCGCGGGGTTCGTCATGGTCTTCGGCCCCCGCGACCGCGAGGAGCTCCAGACCGTCGCCGGCATCGTCGAGGCGAGCCACGCATACGCATCGGGGACCGCAGCCGGGGCCGCCTGACGCGAGAGGTGCCCACCCACACATCGGCTAGCGTGGGGCAGCGTGACCACGACCAAGCGCATCACCCTGGCCCAGCGACCGACCGGACTGCCCACCGACGAGACCTGGGCGCTCGAGGAGGTCGAGGTTCCCACCCCGGGCGACGGCGAGCTCGTCGTCAAGGTCGACCACATCTCGCTCGACCCGGCGATGCGCGGCTGGCTCAACGACGTCCGCTCCTACGTGCCCCCGGTCCAGATCGGTGAGGTCATGCGCGCCGCGGTCACCGGCACGGTCGTCGAGTCGCGGCACCCCGACTTCGCCGTCGGTGACGCCGTCACCGGAACGCTCGGCGTCACCGAGTACGCCGTGACGGACGGCGCCGGTGTGCGGAAGATCGACACCTCCGTCGCGGGTCCGGCCACCTGGCTCGGCGCACTCGGCATGCCTGGACTCACCGCCTACCACGGCCTCTACGAGGTCGGCGAGATGAAACCGGGCGAGACCGTGCTCATCTCGGCCGCCGCCGGCGCGGTCGGCAGCGTCGCCGGCCAGCTCGCCAAAGCGCGCGGGTGCACGGTCATCGGCATCGCCGGCGGTCCGGACAAGTGCGCCTGGCTCGAGGAGCTCGGCTTCGACGCGACGATCGACTACAAGAACGACAACGTCCTCAAGCGGCTGCGCGAGGTCGCGCCCAAGGGCATCGACGTCTACTTCGACAACGTCGGCGGCGAGATTCTCGACGCCGCCCTGGCCAACCTGCGACGGGGCGCACGCATCGTCATCTGCGGGGCCATCGCGTCCTACAACGACGAGGAGCTGCCGCCCGGGCCGAGCCGCTACATGTCGCTGCTCGTCTTCCGCGCGCGGATGCAGGGCTTCCTCGTCTTCGACTACCCCGACAAGGACGAGGCGGCGCTCACCGACCTCGCCGGGCTCATCACGTCCGGGCAGATCGTCGCCCGGGAGACCGTCGTCGAGGGCGGCGTCGAGGACTTCGGCGACACGCTGCTCGGGCTCTTCGAGGGACGCAACACCGGCAAGCTCGTCCTGAAGATCGCCTGATCCGCACCCGGGCGCCGGCGCCGGGCGCCCGCGCCCCAGCCGGTCACGGCCGCCCCGGGTCAGCCGGCCAGCGCGCGCTCGATGTCGGCGATGACCGCGGCCTCGCGCTCGGAGCGGTCGTCCGCCGCGTTCGCGACGTCCTCGGCGGACTGGAGGACGACCTGCGTGAACTCCTCGACGAGCGTCGGGGCCTTGAGCCGGAGGATGCCGACAGCCTGACCGAGGAGCTCGAGGGTGCGCACCCGCGCCTGGTCCGGGCTGCCGGACGGCATCTCGGGGAAGCCCTTTGTGAGCAGTCGCTGCAGCTCCGGTGAGGCGCCCTTGATCGCCTTGCTGCCGGCATACGACTCCTTGAAGGAGTCGAAGAACCCCGGGTCGGCCTGCGCCACCATCGCACCGGCCCGGACTGCGGCCGACCGCACCGTCTTCTCCTCCTCTTCGGTCAACGCGTTGCCCGGGTCCTGTGTCGTGTCGGTCATCTGCATCTCTCCTGTCCGGAGAGTCCTCGTCGACCCTCCTGCCCCGTTTCTACCTCACCGCACGACACGGCGCCCCTCGAACGACGCGTCGCGGGCGGATGGGACATCATCGTCAGCAGCGACGCCTGCGCCCGTGGAGTCGCCCGAACGAGGAGTGCCGCCCGATGACCGCCATCACCGTCCCCGCCCCGGAGGACCTCCGCCGGCAGGCGGCCTCCGCCGCCGCAGCGTGTGGAGTCGACCTCGCCGCCCACGCCGGGAACCGCGAGCACCACTCCCCCATCACCGGTACGACGGTCTCGGCCCTGGCGTGGAACTCGCCCGAGGACGTGGCGCAGGTGTGCGAGAACGCGCACACCGCATACCTCGGCCTCCGGCAGGTTCCGGCGCCGGTGCGCGGCGCCATGGTCCGGCGGTTCGCCGACCTGCTCACCCAGCACAAGGCCGACCTCGCGACGCTCGTGAGCATCGAGGCCGGCAAGGTCACCTCCGAGGCGCTCGGAGAGGTGCAGGAGATGATCGACATCTGCGACTTCGCGGTCGGCCTCTCCCGCCAGCTGTACGGCCGGACGATGCCCAGCGAACGACCGGGCCACCGGCTCATGGAGACCTGGCACCCGCTCGGCGTCGTCGGCATCATCAGCGCCTTCAACTTCCCTGTCGCCGTGTGGAGCTGGAACGCCGCCCTAGCGGTGGTATGCGGTGACCCGGTGATCTGGAAGCCGAGCGAGCAGACCCCACTCTCGGCTCTCGCCGCCGCGGCCCTCCTTCAGCAGGCCATCGCGGACAGCGACCTCGACCCCGCGATCTCCCAGGTGGTGCTCGGGGACCGCGAGGTGGGCCTGGCGCTCGTCGACCACCCGCTCGTCGCGCTGGTCTCGGCGACCGGGTCGACGCGGATGGGTCGCGAGGTCGGGCCGCGGGTCACCGGCCGCTTCGGCCGGGTGCTCCTCGAGCTCGGCGGCAACAACGCGGCCATCGTCGCGCCGAGCGCCGACCTGGGGCTGGCCTCCCGGGGCATCGTCTTCGCCGCCGCCGGCACCGCGGGTCAGCGGTGCACGACGATGCGGCGGGTCATCGCACACGAGAGCATCGCCGACGCGCTCGTCGACAAGGTGAGCACCGCATACCGGAAGCTGCCGATCGGCGACCCGATGGAGGAGGGCACCCTCGTCGGTCCGCTCGTCAACGGGTCGGCCTTCGCGGCCTTCGAGTCGGCGGTCGAGACCGCCCGAGAGGCCGGCGGCGAGGTCGTCGCCGGCGGCTCCCGGGTGGAGGTCGAGTCGGTGCCCGACGCGTACTACGTCGAGCCGACGGTGATCCGGATGCCCGCGCAGGCGGACGTGGTCCGCCAGGAGACCTTCGCGCCGATCCTCTACGTGCTGACGTATGCGTCGCTCGCCGAGGCGATCACGCTCAACAACGCGGTCCCCCAGGGTCTCTCGTCGTCGATCTTCACCGAGGACCAGGCCGAGGCGGAGCTCTTCATGAGCTCGGTCGGGTCGGACTGCGGCATCGTCAACGTCAACATCGGCACCTCCGGTGCCGAGATCGGCGGGGCCTTCGGCGGCGAGAAGGAGACCGGCGGCGGGCGCGAGTCCGGATCGGACGCCTGGCGGGCCTACATGCGGCGGGCGACGAACACGGTGAACTACTCCGGTGAACTGCCGCTGGCCCAGGGGGTCACGTTCGAGGTCTGAGGCGTAGTGCGCTCAGTCCTCGATGTCGGCCTCGCCCCGCTGCCGCAGCTCCTCGAGCCCGTCCCTCATCGCCCGCAGACGCTCTGGTGGATGGCCTACCCAGTCGACGATCTCCCCCACCACGCGCACCGGATCTCGCGTGCGGAAGGAGCGGGTCGGATTGCCCGGGAACCGCTTGTCCGTGACGTTCGGGTCGTCCTCGAACTCGCCGGTCGGTTCGACGAGGTAGATCCGGCCGCGCCCCTCGCCGGCTGCCAGCTCGGCGCCCCACGTCGCGGCGTCGAGGGTCTCGGTGAAGTACACGTGGTTCATCATGCGGCCGGCCTCGAAGTTGGAGTCCCGGCCGGGGACGAGGAGCTCACCCATGGCGAGGTCGGCCTTCGTGCCGTGCAGGTGGACACCCTCCTGGTACACCTCGAACGGGACCGGCTCCCGCGGCTCGCTCACCGGCTCCACCTCGGTCGACGTCGCCGCCCGGTGACGGTGGGCGCATCGGGATGCTGCGCCGGGCCACCCAGGACGCGGTAGAGGGCGTCGCGGATCGAGCGTTCCCGTTCGTCGTCCCAGAGCCGGAAGCCGGAGCGGTTCATGGCGTAGCAGAAGCCGACCTTGTGCTCCGGGTCGGCGAACCCGAAGGAGCCGCCGGCACCGGGTGTGCCGAACGCCCTCCACTGGCGCCCCCCGAAGCGGAAGCTCGGGGAGGGCTTGACGTAGCCGAGGGAGAAGGCGGTGTCGACGTGCAGGATCTCGTCGTGCAGGCCCTCGGTCGGCGGCGTCGCCGGCTGTTCCAGCTGGGAGAGGGTCTCGGGCCCGATGCCGAGGTCCTGTCCGCCGCAGGCGAGGGCGGAGTAGATCCGCGCGACCGCGCGGGCCTCACCCGTCCCGTTGGAGGCCGGCGACTCGACGGCGAGCACGTCGCGGCGGTTGTAGTTGTCCAGGACGCCGAGCAGTCGGGGGTTGCCGAAGGCCTTCGCGGTGGCGCTGCGAGGGTCGAGGAAGGCCCGGACGAACCGGGGCGGCAGCTCGCGCAGGTGCAGCACCATCTCGGCCGGCTTGTAGCCGTGGATCGTCGCCAGCCGTTCGGCGGGGACCTCGGTCGGGAGTCCGATGTGGAAGACCGCGTCCAGTGGAGCAGCCACCTCGTCCGCGAAGTACCGCCCGATGGTGCGGTGCTGTGGGTCGACCCGGCGCAGCAGCTCGCTCTCGTACCAGCCGAGCGAGATGCCGTGATAGCCGTGCCGGGTGCCGGCCGGCCACGCAGGGGTCTGGCCGTCGATGGCGGCGGCGACCCGGTCGGGGTCGGCGAGGACCTCGAGGTCCATCGGCACGTCCGTCACGGCCAGACCGGCCTGGTGGCTGAGCAGCTGACGAACGGTGATCGCGCCCTTGCCCGCCGCGCCGAACTCCGGCCAGTACGACGCCACGGTCGTGTCGTAGTCGAGCAGCCCGCGGGAGTGCGCATGGGCGAGCGCGACGGAGCTGACGCCCTTGGTGGTGGAGAACATCGTCACCAGCGTGTCCCGCTGCCACGGCAGCCTGGCCACGCCGTCGCGGTACCCACCCCACAGGTCGACGACCGGCCGGCCGTCGACGTAGACCGCGCACGCGGCGCCGACCTCGGCACCGGCGGCGAAGTTCGCCCGGAACGCGTCGGCCACGGGTCCGAAGCCGTCCTCGACATCTCCGTCGAGCAGCGTGGGTGGAACGTCGACCTTGAGAACCATCGTGACCTCCTGGGCCTGGCGACCTGCCGGGGCCGGTGGCCGGAAATCTACACGGATAGGCGCTGATCGCGCGGGGGCGCTCTGGGTGGTCAGCCCGTCGCGCCGCAGGCACGCCAGACGAGCCGTGCTGTCCGACGCGCCCAGTCCTCGGGCGGAGGGACCTGGGCGATCGCGAGGGCGTACCACGAGCCGGTGAGGAAGGTGCCCGCGATGACCAGGTCGGCGTCGGCGTCGAGGACTCCCTCGTCGATGGCTCGCTGCAGACACGAGCGGATTCGCGCACGCCGCGGTGCAACGACCAGGTCGTGGTACTTCGCCCGCAGGGCGTCGTTGACTCCATCCCCCAGCATCAGACCCGCCAGGGGCAGGGCGGCCGCTTCGGTGATGCAGTGACGGAAGTGCTCGAGCTCCGCGACGAGGTCCTCGAAGGGGTTGTCGCCGGTCGGCGGTGGCGAGACTTTGGCCAGCCGGGCGATCGCGTCGACGACGAGCGTCTCCTTGTCCGGCCAACGACGGTAGATCGCCGGCCTGGACGTCCCCGCCTCTGCGGCCACGGCTGCCAGTGACAGCCCCGAGAAGCCGTCGCGGGCAAGCTGTCGCAGCGCGGCCTCGAGCACGGCGTCGTCGATCGAGGCGTCGCGGGGTCGGCCGGCACCGTGACGTTCGAGAGTCCGCTCTGGCATGACGCCAAGATTACGTGACAGGGATGTATTGCTCTAGCGATCTCACTGTGGGTATCTTTACATTCCGCCTCTGCAACGTAATGAAAGGCTGACGATGTCCACGACGATCGACGTCCACGGTCCCGCCAAGCGGGTCCTCATGGTGGTGTCCAACCCCTCGACCTCGGACCAGACCGGCTGGCCGATCGGCTTCTGGTGGGCCGAGCTGACCCATCCGTACTGGGAGTTCACCGAGGCCGGCTACGAGGTCACGATCGCCAGCCCGGACGGCGGCCCTGTCGTGGCCGACTCGTTCTCGGACCCCTCCGACGAGTCCGGCTACTCCGCGCACGACCTCATCAGTCGCGGCTTCATCGCGAGCCCGGAGCACGCAGCCCTGGTCGAGTCCACCCCCGCCCTGGCGGACGTCGACGAGACGACGTTCGACGCCGTGTTCCTCGTGGGCGGTCAGGCCCCGATGTACACGTTCCGCCGGGACCAGCGGGTCAAGGATCTCGTCGGGCGCTTCATCGCCGGAGGGAGGGTCGCCGCCGTGGTGTGCCACGCGACCTGCGTCCTGCTCGACGCGACGACGCCGGACGGCGAGCTCGTGGTGAAGGGCCGGACGTGGACGGGGTTCGCGAACTCCGAGGAGGCCTACGCCGACGCGTCGTCGGACAGCGCATCCAACCGTTCTGGATCGAGGACGAGGCAGCCTCCCTCGAGGAGACGAACTTCGTCGTCCACGGCCGCTTCCGCGCCCACGCGGTGCGAGACGGCAACCTCGTTACCGGGCAGCAGCAGTACTCCGGTGCCGCCGCGGCCCGGATCGTCGTCGACATCCTCGGCCGATGACGACAATCGGCGGCGCAGCCCTCTCGGTGGTCGTGGTCGGTGCCGGATCGGTCGGCACCGCCCTGGCGACCAACCTGCGTCGGCTCGGTCACCGGGTGCGTTTCGCACGGAGGGCTCCGCGCGACGACGAGGTCGAGATCGACGGCGCGTCGGTCGGGGCCGACCTGACCGTCCTCGCGGTGCCCTTCGGGGTCGTCGGTGACGTCGTGCCGCGCCTCGGGCTCTCCGCCGGTGACGTGGTCGTCGACGCGACCAACCCGTTCGGGCGGCCGCTCCCGGTGGATGCGACAGCGGGCGCAGCGGTCGTCGCGGACGCTGCCGGACCCGGCATCCACGTCGTCAAGGCGTTCAACGTCATGGGGGCCGAGCACCTGAGCGACCCCACACTTCCCGATGGCTCACGACCCCTCCTCCCGGTCGCCGCGGACGACGACATCGCCCGCTCGAGAGTTGTCGCCCTGGCGCGGGACATGGGGTTCGACGCGGTCCCGATCGCGGGTCTGTCGAACTCGGCCCTACTCGAGGACGCGGCACGGTACTGGGGTCTGCTGGCCATGAACGGCGGCCTCGGCCGCGATGTCGTCCTCGTCGCACACCGGCGCCGGGCGGACCCCGCTCCATGATCGTCAAGCGCAACCTCAGCCCCCGTCGGGTGCTCGCCTACACGGCGGCGCCGCTGGCCTGGGCGGCACTCTGGGCTGTGGTCGCGCCGATGGCCGTGGGTCTCTCAGGGGAGACCCGTCTCACCGTGCCGTTCCCCATCGTCGCGACGCTGGGCGCCGCGCTCGCGATCTTCGTCGCATTCCGGAACAACAGCGCGTTCGCGCGCTGGAGCGAGGCCCGGGCCGCCTGGCAGGCGGTGCTCGTGGCGTCCCGGACTCTCACGAGACAGGTGATGGCGTCCACGCATGCCGCAGTCAGAGTGGGCGCGGTCGCCGAGCACCAGGCGCACGAGCTGCGGGCCCGGATCGCCGACCTGCTGATCGAGTTCGCGTGGAGTCTCGCGTCCGTCACTCGCCCGATGCGTCCCGTGCCGAGCGGCCGGGACCTCGGCCGCCGCCCCGACGCCGTGCTGGTCGAGATCGCCGGTGCGATCAAGGAGGCCATCGGGACGGGCGCGCTCGGCCAGTTCGACCCGATCGCCACCGAGCCACAGCTCGTCGCGCTCGGCACCGCCCAGGGTTCGATCGAGCGCATCGCGACCACGCCGACGCTTCGTCAGTACGACTACTTCACGCGGCGCCTCATCGCCCTGTTCGCACTCGTGGCGCCGTTCGCCGTGGTCGGTCTCGTGCCCGAGTCGCTCTGGCTGGCGACACCATTGGCCCTGCTGCTCTCCGGCACGTTCATCGTCCTGGTCGTCACGGGCGCGGCCAACGACGAGCCGTTCTCCGGCGCCGTCACGGACGTGCCCATCGAGACCGTGTGCACCCAGCTCGAGCACGACGTGCTCACCGTCGTCGGCCACCGTGACGCACCGACGCCGCTACAGCCGGTCGACGGCTATCTCTGGTGATCAGGGCCCTGAGGAGGATGCCCGACCGATCCTGTACAAAAAATGTGCGCCACGGTGCATCCAAACCTGTACGCCCGATAGAAGTAATGGATATCGGGTGACTCCGCACCCGCCGACAGATAGGAAGTTCAATGAAGCGCATCCTCGCCACCACCTCCGTCGCCGCTCTGGCCGTCATCGGTTTCGCCGGAACCGCCAGCGCCGCACCCGCCGACGCCGCCTGCTTCGGCCAGGTGCACAAGCTCGTCAACACGGAGGGCTTCGGCGATTTCGTGAATGTCGGCCAGCTCGTCCAGGGTCTCGGTGGGAGCGGCGAGTACAAGAACGGTGGGCAGGCCAAGAAGGCGGTTGCTCCGGTCGTGGGTGAGTGCTGAACGGGTAGTTCGCCATCATCTGACACCTCTGACGGCGGCTCGGATCTTCGGATCCGGGCCGCCGGTCTGTGTCGCACCGCTGCTCTACTGGCCAACGCGGCGAGACACCGGCGCTCGGACGTAGGTAGTCCACTCTCGCTCATCCGGGGAGGCGCCCGGCGCGCCGAACCGCGACACTCTCCAGGCAGTATCGAGTCCAGACAGCGTCGATGCACCCGGTCGCTGTGACCTCGCAGACGCGGTCGAACCGGCCCTGCCCTCTCGGGTGGACACTCGAAGGTGCACGGGCTTCGGCTGCGTCTCCGCAGCAGCCGGACCGAACGGACCGGCTCGCTTCACGCTCGAGCCGGTCGTGGCCCAGATGGGAAGCGACGCCGTGACGAGCGATCCGGTGACGGCCGGGCCGGTGACCGACCGGAGCGCTCCCGGGCTCACCGGTCCGGAGGTACTGTCCCGCCGCGACCGGGACGGGCCGAACAGGCTTCCCGAACCGCGGCGGCGGTCGCTCTGGCGCCGTCTCCTCGGTGAGCTGTTCCACTTCTTCGCGTTGATGCTGTGGGTCGCGGGAGGTCTGGCCCAGGTCGCGGGGCTCACCCAGCTCGGTGTCGCCATCTTCGCCGTGATCCTCATCAACGCGATCTTCGCGCTCGGCCAGGAGGCGCGGGCGGACCGCGCGGCGGACCGTCTGCGCGCGATGATGCCGACCCGCGTGACCGTCCGCAGGGACGGTAGACGCCAGATCATCGACGCGGCGGACGTCGTCGTCGACGACATCCTGATACTCGAGAGCGGCGACCGGGTGCCGGCCGACGCCCGCCTCGTCGCCGGCAACCGGGTGCTCATGGACACCTCGATGCTGACCGGTGAGAGTGTCGCGACGACCGTCGCCGACGGCGACCTGCTCTATGCCGGCACGTTCCTGGTCGAGGGCGAGGCGGTGGCGCTCGTCGTGGCGGTCGGAGAACGGACCCGGCTCGCGGAGATCGCCCACCTGACGACCGCCACTCCCAAACCCGTCACACCCTTGACCCGGGGCCTGCGCCAGGTCGTGCGGGTCATCGCCGGCATCGCGATCACCATGGGGATGCTCTTCCTCGCGATCTCCGTGCTCATCGGCAGACCGCTCGAGGACGGCTTCATCTTCGCCATCGGGGTCACCGTCGCGCTCGTCCCCGAGGCCCTCCTCCCGACGGTCACCCTGTCGCTGGCGTGGGGGGCCGAGCAGATGGCGCACCGGCAGATCCTGGTCCGCAACCTCGACGCGGTCGAGACGCTGGGGTCGACGACCTTCATCTGCACGGACAAGACGGGAACCCTGACCCGCAACGAGATGACCGCGACCGAAGTGTGGACCCCTGAAGGGACCCTCAGGATCACCGGCGCCGGCTATGAGCCGAGCGCGCAGATCTGGGCTTCGGCCCCCGAGGCGATTGCCAGCGGCCTGGCCATGGCGGTCGCGGGTATGCGGTGCTCCACCGGGCATGCCATCAACACCGATGGCGTGTGGCGGGCACACGGCGATCCGACCGAGGTCGCGATCGACGTCCTGGCGCGCCGGCTCGGCGCCGACACCGACGCGGATCGGCGGGCCCACCGGGCCCAGCTCCGTCTTCCCTTCGACGCACGCACGAGACGGATGTCGGTGGTCATGGACGGGGTCCTCGTCGTCAAGGGAGCACCGGAGAGTGTCTTTGCACTGTGTCAGGGTCTCGGGGTCTCCGAGGCGGAGTCGGCGGACGGGGTCCACAGGACGGCGGCCTCCACCGACGCCGCCACCGTGGCGGCAGCCCTCATGGACCGCGGACTCCGTGTGCTGGCGATCGCAACGGGAGCCCCGGGGGCTCCGCCACCGGATGACGCAGGGAGGTTCGAGCAGCCGCTCCGGTTGCTCGGGCTCGTCGGCCTCGAGGACCCGCCCCGCGACGATGTCGCGGCCGCGCTCGCCGCATGCCGCAAAGCAGGCATCGCCGTCGCCATGATCACCGGCGACCATCCGGCCACCGCATGCGCGGTCGCCGACGCGGTCGGCCTCCGCCGTCCCGAGTCACCGGTGCTGACCGGTGCCGAGCTCCCCTCGGATGACACCGTCCTGGCCTCGACGCTCGACCACGACGGGATCGTCGTGGCGCGCGTCTCCCCCGAGGACAAGCTGCGGATCGCCCGCGCGCTGCGTTCGCGGGGCCACATCGTCGCGATGACCGGCGACGGCGTCAACGATGCCCCGGCGCTGCACGAGGCGGATATCGGGGTGGCCATGGGGCGATCGGGCACCGACGTCGCGCGTGAGGCTGCCGACCTCGTCCTGCTAGACGACTCCTTCTCGAGCATCGTGTCCGGTGTCGAGCAGGGCCGCGCGACCTTCGTCAACATCCGACGGTTCCTCACGTACCACCTGACCGACAACGTCGCGGAGCTCACGCCGTTCGTCGTCTGGGCGCTCTCGGGCGGCCAGTTCCCGCTCGCACTCGGTGTCCTGCAGATCCTCGCTCTCGACCTCGGCACGGACACGGCGTCCGCGGTAGCGCTGGGCGCCGAGCCTCCCGCCCGTCATCTTCTCGAGCGACCTCCAGTCCGTGGACGTCTGCTGAACGGGACCGTCCTGCGCCGCGCCTTCGGCGTTCTCGGCCCGACGGTCGCGGCCTCGACAATGCTCGCCTTCCTCGTCTCCCTCGTGGCCGCCGGCTGGACGCCGGGTGCCGCCTTCCCCTCCGAGGGTGCCCTTCGGGCCGCGTCGGGCGCGGCGTTCATGACGGTCGTTCTCGCCCAGACCGCGAATGCCTTCGCCTGTCGGAGCTCGACGGTGTGGCCTGGGCGTCTCGGCTGGCTGACCAACCGCCTCCTCGTCCCCGCGGCGTCGATCGAGCTGACCTTCTCCTTCGTCGTGCTTCTGGTCGCACCCATCGCCCTCGTTCTCGGACAGGCCTCCCCGCCTCCCGCCGGCTGGGTCGTCGCGCTGCTGTCTGCGCCGCTGGTACTCGCCGTCGACGCCCTCGACAAGAGGTCTCGAGCAAGAGCGACGTCCCGGTAGCGCGGCCCATGCGCGGGCTCCCCTACAGGCGGGTCAGATGAGATGCGGCAGCGGCCAGGTCCGGCCGGTCGTCGTGTCGACAAGAGCTGCATCGTGGATGTGGAGGGTCAGCGGCACGACGTCGGAGACCATCCTCACGACAGTGGACAGCTGCGCGCCGCTGGCTCGGGTCGCAACGGAGACATGGGGTATCCACTGACCGGCGCAGTAGTGACGATGAAGCTCACCACCCGAAGTCGTCACGGCGGTGACCGCCGCAGCCTGACGAGACGCGATGTCGGTCGAGATGGCCGGGGCCAACGCCACCCGGCCACGTGGAAAGGTGATCGTGCCGTGAACCGTGACCGGGGAGGGATCAGCCCGGGGAAGCCCGCCCAGCGCGCCCTGGACGCGGTGCAGGTCCCAGCTGCGGAGGACCGCATACGACAGGTGCGGAAGGTGGCGTCCGTGGGTGTGGGTCGCCGGCGTGGAGATCCCCGCCTCCTCGAGCCGCGACCACAGCTCGCGTACCCGCAGATCGGAGTCGGCATCGAAGAGAAGACAGACGGCCAGGGCCATCCCCCCATCATCCTCGGGGGACCCGATGCTGGTCGCGGAGCCCGTGCACGCACCAACCTCCCCGCCTGAGCCCCACGCACACGGTCGCCTCGACCGATCCGGTGATCCATCCGGGAGGACGCCGGCCTCCGGTGACCCGAGCCACACCCCGCCAGCCGCAGGGCGCGCCTTTCGGCACGTCCCCCGCTACGGGCTGATGCGGAACTCGCTGACGTCCGCGTGCTCGATCATGGCGGTCTGGTCTCCCGATGGCCCGGATCCTCGGAAGGTCATGAGTGCGCCCTCGTCCGCCCACCGCTCGTAGACGTTGACGCGCCGCGGGTCCAACAGGTCGGCTGACACGGCGAAGTCCAGACATCCGTCGGTGCTGCGGGCACGCTCGACGACGTCCCGGCATCCGGCCAGGTAGTCCTCGCGAGCGGACGCAGCCACGAACAACGCGCCGGCAACGATGATCACGAGGCGCGTGCCGCCCGCGTGATGATGTCCGCGAGGTCCTCCGGCCTGCTCCACATCGGCCAGTGGCCGGTCGGCAGGTCGACGAGCGTCAACCGCCGATACTCCAGGAGACCCGCGAGGAACGGGATGCCCTGCTCGGCGTAGGAGCGGTAGTCGGCCGACGAGTATGCGCTGCACACAATGGTGCCCGGGACGTCAAGGCGTCGCTCGTCACTCAGGGTGACGGCCTCGCGCATCATTGCCGCGGGTTGGGGCACCGCTCTGTCGCGGAACGTCGCCAGCTGCTCCTCGGTCAGACCGGCCATGGATCCCTGCTCGAGCTCCTCGTCGTACTGAGCGGACAACGGGTACTCGGCGCCGGCGACCTCCGGGTCCATCGCATGTCCGTCGACCACGGGAGCGGTGTCGACCCAGACCGCGTGGTCGACATCGTCGACGTGCCGATCCAGCGCGACGGTGGCGGGAATGGCTGCACCGCTGTGGGCCACGAGGACTGTGCGTGCGTCCTCCGGCGCGGCAGCGAGCGCCGCCTCGATCGCGGCGACGTGATCCTCGAGGTGCACCGAGCCGCGGTCGGGATGATCAGGCTCCAGACCGGGCAACGTCAGGGCGACCGCCTGCACGCCCTGCTCGTCGAGACGGGGCAGGACCTCGTCCCATGCCCACGCCCCGAGCCAGAACCCCGGCACGAGGACGACGTACGGGGGCACACCACTGTCGTTTCCGCTCATCGCGCCAGTATCTCGCTCACGTCGTCAGATCGCAGGGGCAAGGCGGCGATGGGGTGCGAAGCCGTGCAGCCCAAGCCGGTCACACACCGTTGCCGGGGACAGCCGGACGTTCGGGAAACGTCACCGGGGTGAGCAGCTGTCGCGTCACCAGGCCGACGAAGGATGAGCGGGACTCGAGGTAACCCGCGTACGCGTCCGGTCTGCCCTGCAGGGCCCACTGCACCGTCGCGCTGAGCCAGGCCGCGTCTCGAGCCGCCTCGATGCTCCACCCGCCGACGACGTTGAGTACCGGAGCCGCCGCCCGGTCGAGGTCGACTGCGGCTCCGGCGAGGAAGGACTCGCGCACCTGCTGCACCTCTGCCGCGAGGAGCTCATTGATGGCGAGGAAGTCGGCGCGCACTCCCGGCGAGTCCAGGGTCCGACCGAGCTGGCGGCACGTGCGCACCAGCGCCAGACCGAGATCGAAGTTGATGTGCGCGTTCATCCCTGCCAGGGCGTACTGCAGGGGCGCGGTGCCCGGTTGCGCGCGGAGCTCGAACAGTGGCTGCCAGGCGTTGCTGCGAGAGTTCGCGTCGCTCGCGCGGCATGCGTCGAGGTAGAGGCCCGCGAATACGCAGTCGAGGCGCTCCATGAAGGCCGCGTCCTGGAAGGAGCGGGCCGCCACCTCCTCTCCAACGCGCTCGGTGACGTGCAGGTACATGCGGTGGAAGTCGGCGACCCCGTCTCCGGCGGGCAGGGCAACACTCAAGCGGCGCATCTCGTCGATCACCTGACGAATCGACGCGGGCTGTTCGGGCGGGGGGTCCACCTTCGCCAGTGGACGATTCCCGTTCAGCGCCGCAGTCATTCTGGTGACCGCACCCGAGGCACGGCTGAGTCCGTTGCGGGCGGCGAGAGCCATGTCGTTGAGGAACCCCATGGGAGCGGCCTCTCCTTCGTCTCTGCTCGGATCCCCTCACCCTAGTCTCGGCCGGGAGGGAGCGACCTGCCATGATGGGCGCAACCCCCACGCGTGTGTGATTGGCGGGTACCGGGGGAACACTCACATGTCGTTCGGAGAAGGAGGGGACGTGAGCGACGAGCAGCGTTCGACGCCGACCGAGCCCTATACGACCTGGCCACAGCCACAGCCACAGCCCATTCAGCCGTACGCGCCCGCCGGCCCCGCGCAGCCGGCACCGTACGGCCCCGCCGCAGGGTTACCGGCCGGAACCGGCGCCTACACGCACACGACGGCGGTCGCTCGCCCGGTGGGTTCGGCGCACATCGCCATCGCCTGGGTGTTCGCAATCATCACGTTCGGCTACTTCCTGCCCTGGGCCGTCGCCGCCACTCGGCAGAAGAGCAACACACTGGCCATCGCTGTGCTCAACCTCCTCGTGGGCTGGACCTTCATCGGATGGATCGTGGCTCTCGTCATGGCCGTCCAGAGCGAGCCCGCCCAGGTGACCAACGTCGCGTATGCGGTGGCGCCGGTGGTGCACACCGGCGCGCAACCCGTCCCGGCGGGTTGGTACCCCGACCATCTCGGCGTACGACGCTATTGGGACGGGCAGCGCTGGACGGGCCACACCGCACCGTGAGTGGCCGGTCGGGGCCCAGCCCCCTGGGGGCTGACTCGGAGACCGACGACGGACTCTCGGCTGCGACTGTCTCCGACATCACACGGCGAGGCGGTGCCGCGCGCGTACGCTGAAAGTGAGGAGGTGGTCCGAATGTCCGCCACTTCGACCCACAAGCCAACGCCGACCTCATCCAGGGCGCGAACGCTCACGCTGGCGGCCTACCTGGTCAACCTTGCCTATCTCGTGTGGTTCTGGGTGATGTTCGCCGGCGCCTATTGGGTCGCATCCTGGTTCGACATCGACCCGGCCGAGGAGTCGGTGTTCGACCAGGGCCTGCTCGGCTGGGTGGCAGGCATCGGAAGTCTTCTGGTCATGGTGCTTCCGAGCCTCGTCGGTGCCCTTCTCGCCCTTCGGGCGAAGCGGGCCGGGGCGGGCACGGCCGCAACCGTGGCGCTCGTCCTCAACCTGGCATTGCCCGTCGGGTGGATCGCACTCCAGGTGCTTCTCGCCCCGTAAGGACTGCCGGACCGGCGGAGGGCTGGCCCGGTTAGTCTGGCAGTTCGGTGAACACGGCCACGGGGGGACCGATGGATGTGCAGGACTACCTGCGCGAGCTCGCGCAGGTGAACCAGAACGGCTTCGGGTTCCTCGTTGCGTATGGGCTCACGTGGCTGACGGCCGCCCTGCTGGGCCGGCGCTTCGGTGATCGCGTCGGCACCTACGCGGCGCTCTTCCAAGGAATGGTCGGCCTACCACTCGGGCTCCTGCTCACGATGACAGCCGCCCAGGGCGCGCGGCCCGACGACCCGACCTTGAACGCCCTGTCCATCTATCTGAGCATGGGACAGCTGCTGGTGCTGCCGTTCGTCATCGTCCTGGTCGCCCGTGGCCGGCACACAATGGCTGTCGCCACTCTCGCCGTGACCCTGGCGGTCCACTTCGTGCCGTACTCCTGGTTGTACTCCACGCCGATCTACCTCGTCGTGGCGGCCATCGTCGCCGTGGGCACCGCGGTGCTCGTCGCCCGGGACTCACAACCGGCAGGCACCGGATGCCGGATCTGTGCCGTGACCGGATCGGCACTCCTGCTGGGCGGCGTCATCGCCTTCGCAAGCTGACCGAGCCCGGCCGGCCAGTCACGGCGATCTCGGAACGAACGGCCGCCGTCTCGACCGCGCGGCCATGTCGTCGCGCTCGGTGAACACGCAGCAGGTGCGGAGCCGGACAAGGCCGGCACCGACGCCGGGTCGCGTCAGGCATCGTTCGACGCGAGGTATCAGGGTGACCCTCCGCGACTCTTCCTCAGTGAACCCACGAGGAGAGGAGTCGAGATGCGACGTCACGCTATGCCGGTTGCGGCCATTGCCGCTGCCGTACTCAGCACAGCCACTGCCTGCCCGGGAACATCCAGCGTTCCAGGGCAAGACATCCTCGACTTGATCAACGACAAGCGTGCCGCGGCCGGCTGCGATCCGGTTGCCGGCGAAGACCGGCTACGCGCCGCTGCGGACCGCCACGCGGTGGACATGCGCGACAACCCGGCAGTCCGCTCGGATCCGAGTCACCTCGGATCCGACGGAAGCACGCCCTCGCAACGCATCGCGGATGCCGGCTACGCACCCGTGTCCCGCATCGGGGAGATCATGTACTGGGCGAGCGGGCCTCCCGGCAATACGCCATCGGCCACCGTCGACTGGTGGATGAACAGCCCTCGTCATAGGGAGATCATCGAGACCTGCGCGTTCACGCACGCCGGAGTGGGCCTGGTCTACCCGGGCGGTACCGAGTGGTACACAACGGTGGACTTCGGAGCCCATTAGCTGCCGTGCGCCAGCTGCACCCGCGCGCCGCTGCCCGGCGAGTCGCATACGCTCGGGACCAGAGATCGCTGTCAGCGGCGGAGGGAGCCAGCATGCGGCACGGAGACGACGACGCCCTCGACCCGACGGCGGCCGAGGTCGAGGAGGAGGTCGTCGACTCCTTCCGAGAGTCCGTCGAGGAGGGCAGCGAGCGGCTGCACCGCGGGTGGCGGGCACTGCTGACCACGGGGATGTTCGGGGGCATGGAGATCGGCGTCGGGGTGCTCGCCTACCTCGCCGTGCTTGAGGCGACGGGCAACCACCTCCTCGCCGGCCTCGCCTTCGGGATCGGGCTCGTGGCGCTGCTTCTCGCCCACAGTGAGCTGTTCACCGAGGACTTCCTCCTCCCGGTGATGGCCGTCTTCGCCGGGAGAGGGCGACTGCGTCACCTGGTGCGGCTCTGGACCGCGACCCTGGTCACCAACCTGGTGGGTGGGTGGATCTTCATGTGGGTGGCCGTGCAGGCTTTTCCCCAGTTCCGCGAGGTTCTCGAGACAACCGCCCGGGAGTTCGTCGAGTCACCGCTCGATCTGCGCGCGGTCGCCCTTTCTCTTCTGGGTGGAATGGTGATCACCCTGCTCACCCGGATGCACCGCGGCACCGACTCCGACGGGGTGCGAGTCTTCGCGTCGGTAGCAGCGGGGTTCCTCCTTGCCGGGCTCGGCCTCTTCCACTCCGTGCTCGACTCCATCCTCATCTTCGGTGCGATCCACGCCGGAGCCGCGGTCAGCTATCTCGACTGGCTCGCGTGGGTCTGGTACGTCATCCCGCTCAACATGCTCGGTGGCCTGCTCTTCGTCACCGGGCTGCGGATGGTGCGGGCCAGTGAGCTTCCCGAGGCGCCGGGACCCGACAACCGGGTCGTCGAGGGACGCGGCCCGCTGTAAGTCGTTCACGGCAGACTGAGTGAATCGCGGAGTCACGGTTCGAAGGAGAAGAGATGTCGCCCCTGCCGCACCTGGAGCCGACCGAGCAAAGAGTTCTCGGGGCCCTGCTGGAGAAGCAGGTCACCGTACCCGCCGGCTATCCCCTCACCGTCAACGCGTTGCGCACCGCGTGCAACCAGAGCACCAGCCGGGACCCGGTCGTCGACTACGACGACCAGACGGTCGAGTCCACTGCCCGCGCGCTCAAAGGGCGAGGGCTGGTGCGGGTCGTCTGGGACGGCCGCGGCCAGCGCACGCTGAAGTTCCACCAGCTCCTCGACGAGACCCTCGGCCTCGACCCCGCCGAGCGTGCGCTCATCACCGTGCTCCTGCTGCGCGGTCCGCAGTCCGCCGGCGAGCTGAGGACTCGCACCGAGCGGCTGCACGGGTTCACCGACCGCGCTGCTGTGGAGGAGTGCCTGAGCAGGCTCGCAACCCGCGAGGAACCACTGGTCCAGGAGCTCGCCCGGCGGCCCGGGTGGCAGGACCCGCGATGGATCCACCTCCTCGGGCCGGTGCAGCTTCCCTCGGACGCCCACGTGGCATCGGAGTCGGTCGACCTGGAGAGCGTGCTCACCGAAGGACCGCAGGCTCGGGATGCCAAGGTGAGCGCCGCATACGACTCGCTCGCCGGTGAGTACGCGACCAGGCTCGCCTCCGAGCTCGACGAGGCCCCCTTCGAGCGGTGGCTCCTCGAGCGGGTCGTCGACCTGGCGGACGGGCACCCCGTGGCGGATGTCGGTTGTGGTCCCGGGCTGATCAGCGCCTACCTGCACGACCACGGTGCCCGCGTCGTGGCATCGGACCTGAGCGCCGAGATGATCGCACAGGCTCGGGTCGACCATCCCGAGATCACCTTCGAGGTGGGCGACCTGCGCCGCCTGATGCGCCCGGTGGACGCCGACGGCTGGGGCGTGGTGCTCGCGTGGTACTCGCTCGTGCACCTCGCCGGCTCCGAGCTCCGCGACGCGATCGAAGCGCTCGCCCGGCCCGTGCGCCCCGGAGGTTCGGTGGTGCTCAGCCTGTACGCCGGTCCCTCGATCCGGCATGTCGCCGAGCTGTGGGACATCCCGGTGGATCTCGACTTCGTCCACCACGACCCCGCCACGGTCATCGCAGCTGCGGAGGCGGTCGGACTGACCGACGTGGAGTGGTACGAGCGGGGAACCTCACCCGGCGCGGACGAGCCGGTCCACCGCTTCTACCTCATCGGTCGGCGAGGGAGCTGAGTGTCGGGCCTCCAGGTCACGGGCACTCACCAGATGTTGCCCGCACCCGGCGTGTAGGACGGAGAGACCACGCCGACGCCGGCGATGAGGGTCTGGCAGTTCACGACGCCGCTGAAGGTGGCGACCGGCGCGTCGACCGTGAAGGAGGGCGCGGTGACGTTCACGGCACTGCCGGCGGTGATCTCGATGTCACCGGCCGCGGTGATCCTGATCGTGGACCCGTTGGAGTGTGTGACGGTCACTTCCGCCGCGCCCGCGTCCAGCACGACCTGGTGCCCCGACTGCGTGCTCATGCTGATCTTCGGGCCGGTCGCGCCATCGTCGAACTCGAGCCTGCTGTCGCCGCGGGTTCGAAGCAGGCGGATGTCGTTGCCGGGCGTGGGGAAGTGCGGAAGCGGCAGGTGATCGCTCCACGTGGAACCGATGACGAACGGATGGCGCAGCTCACCTCCCTCGAACGCGACCACGACCTGGCTGTTCACCTCCGGGAGGATGACGAGCCCGTGGTCTCTGTCGGCGTACGGCGTGCACATCGCGGCCCAGAGTGTGAGATCGCCGCCCTCGCTGTCGGCCAGACCGGGCAGCCTCACCTGGACCCGACCACGGTTCGTCGGGTCCTGGATGTCGACGACCAGAGCGCGATAGACACCGTAGAAGGCGGGCTCTCGGCTCGACTCTGTCGACCTGACCGTGTTCATGACCACCGATCCTCCACTCGCACATGGGTCCGAAGCCGTGAGCCTCGGTGATGCGGCTCGACGAACCCCTCCATGCTCGCGCCTCGTATCCCGGGTCACAAGCGGTCGTAGGATCGTCCCCTAGCGAGAAGCGGATCGACAGGGGAGCCGGCGATGCCCGACCTGGAGGAGAACAAGGCCAACGTCACGGCGTTCTATGACCTGATGTTCAACCAGTGCCGTCCTGCCGAGGCGATCGAGCGGTACGCCGGGGACGTCTACATCCAGCACAACCCGCACGTCGGAGACGGCAAGCGGGCCTTCGTCGACTACTTCGAGCGGATGGCCCGCGAGTACCCCGGCAAGCGGGTCGAGTTCATCCGAGCCTTCGCCGAGGGTGACCACGTGATCCTGCACTGCCACCAGGTGTGGCCCGGTGACCTGGAGTACGCCGGGATCGACATCTTCCGCCTCGACGACGCCGGCAGGATCGTCGAGCACTGGGACGTTCTCCAACCGGTCCCGGAGCTGTCGAGCAACGCCAACGGGATGTTCTAGGCCCATGGCAGAGGGCTCGTTCGGCCGGTCCGGGTGGGAGGACCGCTGGACGCAGGTGCGCGCGACCGCCGGCGAGAAGGTCGGACGGATGCCGCCGAACAGATGGCTGCTCGAGCTGACCGCGGACCTGGAACCGGGCCGGGCTCTGGACGCCGGCTGTGGACACGGCGCAGAGGCGGTGTGGCTGGCTGAGCGAGGCTGGCAGGTGACCGCCGTCGACTTCTCCGCCACCGCATTGGACTTCGGGCGAGCTCGCGCGCAGGCAGCCGGTCCAGACGTCGCCGGCCGCGTCGAGTGGCTGGAGGGTGACCTCGGATCATGGGTTCCGGAGGCGGAGGCGTTCGACCTCGTGGCGAGGTCTACGTGCATGTCGCCGGGTCGGTGCCGGGGGCACTGGCACGCCTGGCTGGTGGGGTCGCCCCGGGTGGCCGGCTGTTGCTCGTCGGTCACCAACCCCGTGACCCCGCCACCGGTGCGCCGACCCCCGCGGCCGGTCAGCGGCAGGTGTCTCTCGCCGACGTGGACGAGTGGATCGACGACCCGCACTGGCACGTCGAGCTCTCGGAGGAGCGGCGCCGACCCGACCCGACGTCCGGGGTCGACGCGGTGATCCGGGTTTTCCGGCACCCCTGAGCCACGAGCCCGGCAGCTACATGTCTGCTCTGGTCACAGGTCTGCTCTGGTGGGGGGACGGGCCGCGAAAGGGCCGGGGCCGGCGTCCATGACACCGGCCCCGGTGGGGTTGCGTGCGGGGCTCAGCCACCGCATACGGGCTGGATGTATCAGCCGGTCACTTGACCTCGGAGCGACGGACGATGACCAGACCGACGGCCAGGGGGATGAGGAACCACAGGGTTCCGGAGACGGCCAGCTGCTGCCACTGCTCGCTCGTCACCGTCCCGTTGAACAGCGGCGCCTGCGCGAAGCCGTAGTCCACCCACGGCTGCAGGTCGGCGAACCACTGCTGGGTCGAGGCGAGCAGGCCGAGGAGCGGGGGGAGCACGAGCGTGTAGACGAAGTACGCGACGATCGCGCCGGCGGAGTTGCGGATGAGCACGCCGAGCATGAACCCGAACAGCATCCCGAGGACGCTGCCGACGACGATCAGGGCGAACTCGCTGACGGTGGCGTTCCAGACCGGGTCGAGCCCGGTGACCACGCTCCCCAGCAGTGTGCCCAGGGTTCCGACCACGAGCGCGATGAACATCGCCACGATGCCGACGACGAGTGCGGCGAGGAACTTGGCACCGAGCACCCGGCCGCGGTGGGGGATGAGGGTGAACGTCGTCAGGCCGCTGCGCTGGCTCCACTCGCTCGTCACCGCGAGGATGCCGATCATCGGCAGGATCACCGTCATCGGCGCCCCGATCGCTGCCGCGAAGTTGTCGAACGTCAGCGCGTCGTCGGGCGCGAAGACGATCAGGGCCGCGGTGGCCAGGAGGCTGGTGATGACGATGCTCGCCATCAACCAGAAGCCCGCGCGGGTGTCGAACATCTTGCGCAGCTCGACCCCGACGATGCGGGTGAGCGGGATGCGCGCCGCCGCCGCCCGGGGGCGCACGACGGTGGCTGTGCTGTCGCCGGACGTTGGCCCGCCGACGGTGGGTTCGAGGACGGTGGTGCTCATGCTGCGACTCCTTCGCGCTGGGTCTGTGCGGTGAGCTCGAGGAACATCTCCTCGAGCCCTGCCCCGTCGGCGTGACGGAGCTCGGTGAGAGCGAGGCCAGCGGCGAGGGCGACCTCGCCGACCTGATCGGTCGTGGCGTCGGTGTGGACGCTGCCGTCGGGGTGGACCGTGTGGTCGAGACCGGCTTCCTCCAGCGCACGGCTGAGTGCGGCCCGGTCCTTGGCGCGGGTCACCGTACCGACAGTGGCGAGCAGGTCGGTCTTCGTGCCCTGGGCGACGATGCGGCCGTTGCCGATGACGACGAGGTCGTCGGCGATCACCTCGATCTCGTGGAGGAGGTGGGAGGAGAGGAGGACGGTGCCGCCGCGGTCTGCGTAGCCGCGCAGCAGGTCGCGCATCCAGCGGATGCCGGCGGGGTCCAGGCCGTTGGCCGGCTCGTCCAGGATGAGCACGTGGGGGTCACCGAGGAGGGCGGTGGCGATGCCGAGTCTCTGCCGCATACCGAGGGAGTAGTTGCGCACGCGGCGGTCGGCTTCCTCGGCGGTCAGGCTGACGAGGTCGAGCATCTCCTGGACCCGGGACTTCGGCAGGCCCATCGTGCGCTGGGCGATGGTGAGGATCTCCCGGCCGGTCCGTCCGGCGTGTTGGGCCGAGGCGTCGAGCAGGACACCGATCTCCCGACCCGGGTTGGGCAGGTCGGCGAAGCGGCGCCCGTCGATCGTGGCGGTCCCGGCGGTGGCCGGCGTCAGGCCGGTCAGGATCCGCAGGGTGGTGGACTTGCCGGCGCCATTGGGGCCGAGGAAGCCGGTGACGCGACCGGTGGCCGCGGTGAAGGTGACGTCGTCGACGGCCGTGAAGCGGCCGTAGGTCTTGGTGAGCGATTCGACTGAGATCATGCGGACCAGCCTGCTGCCCAGACTGATCAGCCGCTATGAGGGGGGCACCTGAGCGCACCCTGGTCGCCCCCCGGAACAGGCTCGGGGTGTGAGTCAGGGGGAGTTCAGGGCCGAGGACACGGTCCTCGCGACGCCGCGCACGGCCAGGGCCAGCAGAACGAGGGTCAGGCCGGTGACCACAACGTGGAGTCCGAGCACGATCGCGAGGACGGCCAGCGAGACGGCCGTGTTGCCGAAGATGAAGAAGAGTCCGGCCGCGACCGAGATCAGGCCCAGAGCGAGGTTCCAGCCCCAGCCCTGCACCTCGCCCCTGGCCAGCCAGGCCATGACGGCCTGGATGAGGCCGCCGGCGAGGAGGGAGATACCGACCGTGAGCACGAGGACGAAGAGCGTCACCTGGGGCCACACGACGGTGACCACCGCGCCGATGAGGTAGGCCGCCCCGACGAGCCACCCGATCCACCGGCGCTCGCGCAACGAGGCGGTGCCGAGGGCCTCCACCGCCGAGAGGAGCAGGGCGAAGAACACGAGCCAGCGCAGGGTGTTGACGCCGGCTGAGAGGTTGAACATCAGCACGAGGCCGAGCCCGATCATGACGAGACCGAGAATGAGCATGGTCATCCAGCTGGCCTTGACCCACCCGGGCAGGTCCTGCACGCCTCGTGGGTCGGCAGGGTTGTCGATGCTGGTCATTCGAGCCTCCGGTGTGCAGGGCCGCGCGGTGCGACGACCTGAAGCTAGTTGCGCCGCCCGGGTCCGTCAACGACCTCGGAGGCGGTCACCGGGCGAGCGCCGTGCTTGCATACCGGGAGAAGAGTCGAGGGTGGGCGGACCCAGTCCGCCCACCCTCGAGTGGTTCACCTCAGATCAGTCGGCGACGCGGTCGTGGTCATGGTCATGACCGTGGTCGTCGCCGCCCAGCGGGCCCGCGAACGTGTGCTCGGGACCAGCGGGTGCCGGGATCCGGAAGTTGCCCGGGATCTTCGCGCCCCGGACCTCGTTGACGCCCTCGGTCGACGCCGCGTACGTGAAGACCGCGAAAGCCACCGCGTCGGAGTTGACCTCCAGCGCGTGCGGGTCGTAGTTGTCGATCGTGTCGCAGACGAGGTGGTAGCACGGGTCGAACTGATCGCCCGCCGTTCCACCCCAAATCGCCTGCTGCTCGGGGGTTTTGATCTGCTCGGCGCCGGTGAAGAGGCCACCGGAGGCGATGCCGTTGTTGATGAACGCCTGGTAGTCGCTCCGACCGCTGAACGCCGAGTCGTCGTAGGGCTCGCCGCGCTGGGTGTAGAAGGACTCGAAGGTCTCCTCGATGTGCGTGGAACCGGCGGGCACGTCGACCGGCGCCTCGAAGCTCGACTGGTCCGCGTCATAGACACCGAAGTAGTAGTTCGGCGACCCGATCATGTCGAAGTTGAGGTAGAGCGCGATCTCGTCGAGCTCCTCCTGCGTGCGCTGACCGACCCACTCCGTGGACCCGATGAGGCCCAGCTCCTCGGCGCCCCACCACGCGAAGCGAACGGTGTTCTGCGGCCGGGACTTGCTCATCTGCTGGGCGACCTCGAGGAGTGCCGCCGAACCAGAGCCGTTGTCGTTGATCCCGGGGCCGGCGGGGACGGAGTCGAGGTGCGCGCCCGCCATGACGACGTTGTCGTCGGTCTTGCCGGCGAGCTCACCGATGACGTTGTAGGACGTCACCTCGAAGAAGTCCACCTTGACCTGTGCGGTCGAACCCGGTTGGGCCAGCGCCTCACCGGCGGCGAATGTGGTGCCCACCACGGGGATCGCCGCCTCGAAGGGCAGCAGCGTCGCGTTGAGCGCACCGAAACGGTCTCCGGCACCCGGGTCGCCCTGGTTGAACAGCACGACCGCCTCGGCGCCTGCCGCCTGGGCGTTCTGCGCCTTCAAACCGAAGGCACACGTCCCGCGCTGCAGGAGCGCGATGTCGTTCGGACCGGCGAAGTTCAGGCCCGCGAAGTCGGCAGCCTCGCAGCCGCTGCTGTTGGCTCGGTCGCCGACGAGGTTGATGTCGACGGGGATCACACTGCCGGTGACGTCGCCCTCGCCCGTGCCCTGTGCGTCGAAGGCGGTGTAGTCCGCGGTGACCGGCGTCAGCTGCCGGAGGACGACGTCGGCCGCGTCGTAGGTGAACGGGACCACTTCGGCGGACCAGCCCGCCTCCTCGAGGACGTCGACGACATAGGCGACGCTGGCGTCGTAACCCGGCGTCTGGTCGGCCCGGTTGCCGCCGTTGGCGTCGGCGATGGCCTGGAACTCCTCCATGTGCTCGACGACTCCGGCGAGCCGCACGCACTCGAGCAGCTTCTCGTAGGTGTTGTTGGTGCGGGTGTCGCACGCGGCCTGGGCCGGTGCGGCGCCGGAGGACGGCGCGGTCACGAGCGCTGTGCCGAGCAGAACGCCCACCACTCCCGCCGTTCCCACGGTGCGCTTCATGCGCGGACTTGTCATCAGGACTCCTTCGTCACTGTGCAGGGGACACGGTGCCGGGTCGTCGGCACACGAGAGGCGAACGTAACCCGGATCGGCGCGCCTCGCCACCGGAACGGTTTTCGAGGGGTGCGGCGCCACAGTCGACGGGCCGACCCGGTGGCCCGGGTGGGCGGGTCAGAGGTCCGCGAGCAACCACGAGTCCGCGACACCGACGACCACACGGTCGGGAGGCTCGCGATGCGCGCGCACGAGAGCGGTGTTGACCTCGTCGACCTCGGCCACCCAGGCGGCTGCGAGGTCAGGGCGCTTGCCGAACCGAATGTGCCGGTCGGTGAGCCGTCGCAGACGCGTCGCGTCGTCGGTCTCGACCCACCAGACCTGGTCGAGTTCGCTTCTGACGGAACGCCACTCGGGCCGGTCGAGCAGCAGGTAGTTGCCCTCCGTGACAACGAGCCGGACGGTCGGAGTCACGACGACGGCGCCCGCGATGGGCTGCTCGAGGGTGCGTTCGAAGCCCGGTGCATAGACAGGTCGGTCGGCGTCGGTTCGCAGCCGCCGGAGCAGCGCGGCGTACCCCGCGGCGTCGAAGGTCTCCGGCGCGCCCTTGCGGTCACGCAGGCCGAGCCGCTCGAGCTGGACGTCGGCGAGGTGGAAGCCGTCCATGGGGACATGGGCGACGACGTCCGGTCCGAGGGCGGCCGCGATGCGCGTGACGAGGGCTTCGGCCAGGGTGGTCTTCCCCGAGCCGGGGGCGCCGGCGATCCCGAGAACGGCCCGTCCCGTGTCGGGCACGAGGTCGAGGGCGGCGGCGACGAGCTTGTCGAAGCTCACGTGGTCCGACTTCCGGAGGGGGCTGTCATGGCTCTCCCTCGATGTCTACGGTAGAGGTATGCGGTCGGTGCCGCCCCGCCCCATCATCCCGTGGTCGGTGGTCCTGTCGGTCCTGGTGACCATCTCCAGTCTGGCCGGTCTTCTCGACTCCCGCGTGTACGACCGGGAGACCGAGAACTGGACTATCCAGGCGTGGGGCCAGGATCTCGGAAACCTGGTCGCGGTCGTCGTCCTGCTCATCGCCGCCGTGCGGTACCGGAGCGGGTCGCACCGAGCGGGACTCGTGTGGCTCGGGACCCTCATGTACCTGATCTACGCTTTCATCGTCTACGCGATGGCGGTCCACCTGAACTACCTCTTCCTCGTCTACGTCGCCGTGCTGGGTTTGAGCGCATGGGCGGTGATCTTCCACGTGAGCGACGTGCGGGACCGGACCACCGCATACCCACCCGGTCGTCCGCGGACCGTGGCCGCGTGGGTGCTCATTCTCACCGGCGTCCTGTTCGCCGCCCTCTGGCTCGGCGAGCTCGTGCCGGCCCTGGTCACCGGTTCGGTGCCGGCCGGCCTGACCGAGGCGGGCCTGATCGTGAACCCGATCCACGTCATCGACCTGTCCGTGGTCCTGCCGGGGTTCATCATCAGCGGCGTGGCGGCCTTGCAGAACCGTGACTACGGGCTGTTCTGGGTGGCGCCGTGGCTGACGTTCTCGGTTCTGATGGGGACAAGCATCGTCGCGGCCATGACACTGATGCTCGTCTCGGGCGTCGGAGACTCGCTGCCCCCGGCGGTCCTCGTCTCCCTGATCGTCGTCGCGAGCCTGGTGGCCCTGGCGGGGTACCTGCGCGCCTTCGGTGGCGACCGCGACCCCGCGACAGTCGGCGAGTGACTAGGGGGTTGGGCGTGTCGCGACTGGTCGGTTCGTTGCAGCGCCGCGAGCGGCCGCCGCGCAGGACCGGGGTGTCCAGCGGCATGGAGTTCGCCGTCCTCGGAGCCGGTCCGCAGTCGATGCTGTTCCTGCCGGGTGGGCCCGGGAGCGAGGTCGCGACCGGGCTGATGGCGGCGTTGGAGGAGCGACAGCTGCGGCCCTATCTGGCAGCTGGCTACGCCACCTGGACGACCACTCGGCGCCGAGACATGCCGGCCGGTCACACGGTCGCGGACATGGCCCGCGACCAGGCGAAGTTCATCCGTGCCGAGATGGGCGGCAGGGCGGATGTCGTCGTCGGACAGTCCTACGGCGGGCTGATCGCACTGCACCTGGCGGCGGACCACCCCGACGTCGTCGGCCGGGTGGTCATCGTCGGTGCCGCGGCGAGGGTCTCCGACTGGGGTCGCGAGGTCGACGGGCGCTGGGCCCGGCTGCGGGCGACCGGCCAGCACGCGCGGGCGGGGTCGACCATGCTCGAGTACCTGCTGCCCGACGAACGCTATGCCTGGCTGCGGCGCATGGCGGGTCCGCTCGCCGGGGTGGCGTTCCGCGGTGGCCGGACGCCGGCCGGCGACCTGCTCGTCGAGGCCGAGGCAGAGCGGACCTTCGACGCCCGAGAGGCGCTGTCCCGCATCTCGGTGCCGGTGCTCATGGTCTGCGGAGGATCCGATCGGTTCTTCCCGCCACCGTTGGTCGAGGAGACGGCTGAAGCGATCGACGACTGCACGACGCTCACCTATCAGGGTCTCGGCCACATCCGGACGATCTCCAGCAGCCGTCTGCCCCAGGACATCCTCGGCTGGTTGGACGACCGGCCGACCGTCCGGTGACCAGCGTTCCGGATTCTGCTGTCAGAGAAAGGGGAAGGTGATGAGAGTTCTCGTGGCCTATGCGACGCGACACGGAGCCACCGCCGGGATCGCCGAGCACATCGCGAAGGAGCTGACCGACCGCGGTCATGACGCTCGGGCTCGTCCCGTCGAGGACATCGACAGCCTCGACGGCTGTGACGCGGTCGTCCTGGGAGGTGCGGCCTACATGTTCCGTTGGCTCAAGCCGGCCGTCCGCTTCGCCAAGAAGTACCGCGACGAGCTGGCGGCACGGCCGGTGTGGCTGTTCAGCAGCGGACCACTCGGCACCGATCTGGTCGACGCAGAAGGCAAGGACGTCCTCGAGACGACGCGGCCTCGGGAGTTCGACGAGCTGACCGAGTTGCTCCGGCCGCGAGGGGAGCAGGTGTTCTTCGGCGCCTATGACCCCGACGCAGAGCCCATCGGGCTCGCGGAGCGCCTCACCCGTCGCATGCCCGCGGCCCGCGACAGCCTCCCGGCCGGCGACTTCCGCGACTGGGAGGCGATCACGGCGTGGGCGGAGGAGATCGCGGCGACGCTCGCGTCAGCCGAAGGAAGCCCCTGACTCCCCCGGTGTGAACCGCACGAGCCGGCTGTCGAGCACCGCGGCGGTGCGGTTGACGACGGCCTGCCGGTAGTCAGGATCGGCGAGCATCTCGAGGAAGGCTGCCGCGCTCGGGTACTGGGCGATGAAGGCGTCGTCCCACCGCTCGCTCTCGGGGCCGATGACGGTGCACGCGAACGTCCCCCGCCAGACGATGACCCCGCCCACTCGGGCGAACACCGGACCGCTCGTGCGGCCGTACTCGCGGTAGGCGCGCCGGCCGGTCCACCCCTTGTCGGCGTTCTGGTGACCGTCCGGATAGCTGGCCACATCCCGGAACTGGAGCAGGTTGAGCATGTGGATCGGCTGGTCCCGAGGCAGGTCCTTGAAGGCGTCGAAGCTCTCTCTGCTGGGGTCGACGTGGCCGGTCACCTGTGCTCCTCTGCATCTGGGGACGCGGTATGCGCGGGTCGGGTCCGTCGTGACGGTCCCGTCATCGCACGTTACCGCAGACCCAGGAGGCGAGCGCCGACCGCGTCGTTGACCCGCGTGGGGAGAACGGCGTTCACCGTGAGCATCGCCCGGGCCTGGACCCCCGCAGCGTAACGGGCTCGCGGGCGGCGGGTGGTCAGCGCCTGCTCGACCACCTTGGCGACGACGTCAGGAGGAACGGTGCGGGGCTGAAGGGTTCCGACCAGTTTGAGCATCCCTCGGATGTGCTGCTCGTAGAGCCGGCGATGGTCCGCCGACATCCTCTGCTCCATATCGGTGAACATCGACTGGATCTCCCGCCACGGGCCGGTGTCGGTGGGCCCGGGTGCGACGACCGACACGTCGATGTGCCAGGGTCGCAGCTCGACCCGCAGGACGTCTGCGAGCGTTTCGACTGCGGACTTCGAGGCGCAGTAGGCGCCTTCCATGAGCACCGGAGCGCGCCCGCCTGTCGAGGAGATGAAGACGATGCGGCCGCCGGCGGCGCGGATCCTCGGGAGGACGGCCTGGGTGACGGCGACCTGGCCGAAGACGTTGACCTCGAACTGACGGCGGAAGTCCGGGATGGACACAGCCTCGACGGGGCCGACGACGCCCATGCCCGCGTTGTTGACGAGCGCGTCGAGACGCTCCGGGAGCAGGTCGGCCAGAGCGGCGACGTGCGCCTCGTCGGTGATATCGAGAAGGACCGGCGCGATCCGACCGTCTTGAGCCGCGAGGCGGTCCCCGCTGGCGGTGTCGCGCACGCCGGCGAACACGCTCCATCCGGAGTGGGCCAGTCGCAGAGCGATGGCCTCGCCGATGCCGCGGCCGGCGCCGGTCACGAGTACTGACGGCATGGTGGCCGCCTTTCCCGGCACAGCTCTGTGCCGATGTCCGGCACACTACTCCCGTAGTGGATCGATGTCACTACTCCTATAGTGACGACGTGACCACTCAGCGGGATCGGGTCCTGGACGCCGCCATCGAACTCCTGGGTGAGCAGGGCCTGAAGGCCCTCACGCACCGCCGGATCGACGACCGTGCCGAGCTCCCGCCCGGATCGACGTCCAACTACTTCAGAACGCGCCAAGCGTTGCTCAGTGGGGTTTCCGACTCGATCCTTGAGCGGGAGGTGGCGGGCATCGAGGCGTCCTTCGCCCCGCGCTCGGCCGACGATCTGGTCGACGCCATGGTCACGCTGTTGGACCGCACCACCGAGGACCAACGGACTCTGACGACCGCGCGGCTGGTCCTGTTCATGGAGGCCAGCCACGACCCTGTTCTTCGCGAGAAGCTCGGCCAGGGTCGAGGGGTCTTCGAGTCAGGGCTGGAACGCCTGCTTCACGACCTCGGTGCGGCTGACGCACGCGCGTCGGCACGGGCCCTGATGGCGTGTGCGGAGGGGCTGATTCTGCACCGCGTCGCCCGACATGACGACTCCGACATCCGGCCGGTCCTGGACCTCGTCGTCCGCGCTGCGTTCGCCTGACCGACACGGACGGCGGACCACGGCCCCCGGCCGGACCAATGGTCCGTCAGCGACATCGAACTCGGGGCTCGATGCGGCGCGATCAGCGACCGTCGCGCCGGTATGGGCGACCTTGCTAACCGGGGGCTCCCGATGCCCCGCGTCGCGGCACACCGAGTAACGAGATTCGAGATGCTACGGGCCGAGTACCGAACCCGTGGTCCGGCGACGCCGAACGGGTGAGGTCGGGCGGCAGCGGTTCCACGTCGAGGTCTACCTCCCACCGGAGACGGCAGAGCGGCAGATCGCGGCCGCCGTCTCTGCGGTCGGAACGATCGTCGACGACAGCAACGCACCCTCGTTGACGGTGATCGCCGACAAGACGGGAACAGGGGCATCATCTGCGTCGACGTCTCCGCCGCGACGTCCGCCTGAACCGGCTTGTTCGCCCTTGGCGGTCAGGTGGGTGGGGCGACTACAGCGATGTGGGCGGCGAGGATGCGCCACCCGGCATCGTCGTCGTGCGTCCATGTCCGCGTGTACCGCAGGCGAGCCGACATGGACTCGCCACCGAACGTCCCGGCGATGGTCCCCGTGAAGAACGTGACTCCGGTGCTCCCCGCGACGAGCGCCTCAAGATCCTCCTCGACCAGCTCAGTGATGACCGAATGGCCGGACCGCCATCCGGCTAGATCGTCCTTCTTGGTGAACGTGGCGCCATCGGGCCCGATGGCCACGAGCCGGTCATCGAGCAACCGGTCGAGCGCCACGACGTCGGCTGCTCGCTGAGCCGTGTGCAGGGCGCGCTCGGCTGCCAGCAAACTGTCCAGGGAGGGGGTCGTCTGCATGAGGCTGAGGGCTTTAGAAGTTCTGGGCCATGTTCGCGAAGCGGCTGAAGTGACCCTGGAACGCCAGGGTGATGTCGCGGGTGGGCCCGTTTCGGTGCTTGGCCACGATCACGTCGGCCTCCCCCTCCTTGCCCGAGGCCGGGTCCCGGTCGCGATGCAGGAGGATGACCATGTCGGCGTCCTGCTCGATGCTGTTGTGCACCGAGATGCCGTCGGCGACAAAGTTGTGCGATCCCAACACCGTGGCGTCGAAGACCTCCTCGACCCCTGCGGGCTCGATATCGGTGACGGCGTCCCACTCGACATCGTTGATCGCTGACAACTCGATGTCGGCCGAAGACAGCGCTTCCGCGAGGAGCGCGGGGCGAGCACTCGAAGGAGCCTCCGCGATGGCGACCGTGCCCGCCTCGGAGGCGCGAGACGCTCCCGCGAGGATCGACCTGGTGACCGACTCGCCAGCCATGATGTCCTCGAGCTCCTCGAGCACTTTCTGCTCGATCTCCGCGGCCTCCGCCGCCTTGACCTCGGCGAGCAGTCCGGCAGCCGCGGGGTCGCTGACGCCGATCTCCTGACACAGCCTCCGAATCGAATCTGAGTGGTCGACGATGAGTGCGCCGTCGACCACGCGGCTCGAGATGCCGAACCGGAGCTGAAGACGGGCTACCGAATCGGCGACCTGGCGCGACGCCGTCGTCAGGTGCACGCAACCAAGGTCGCCGTCGGAGTCGCGCACGGAGCCGGCCACCGCATACATCTCGCGTAGGAAGCGGGCGATCTGCTCCTTGGGCAGGCTGAAGGCGTCAGTGGGGACAGGGAGCCCGGCGACGGCGGACAGGCGAGCAGCACCGGTCACGTCCTCATCGGTCCACTCGGTGACCAGCCGCGGCGAGGACACGTGTCTGGGCACCGCGATGCGGTCGCCCTGCCGCAACGACGCGAGCGGCTGCCATCCGTCGTACGTGAAGAAGGGGTGGTTCTCCGTCGCGCGCACCGTCTTGCCCGATGCCAGGGTGAGCCGGAAGACAGGTGCAGTCCCCGTCGAGAACACGTGCGTCATGGTTCGCTTGCGATAGCGCAGTCCGTCGTCGAGGGACCAGACCTCGATGTCCTTGGCGCCTGACGCATACAGCTCGCCGATCGTCGTCTCGGCACCGGTGTCCGCCCGCAGGATCCGAGTGTCGGCGGGCAGGCATCCGGACTCACGGAGGTCCGACATCTGGGGACGCTTGTCGGTGCGCTGCTCCGGGCCACGGTTGAGCTGGGAGATCGCGATGACCGGGACGTCGAGTTCTTTGGCGAGGAGCTTGATAGCGCGGGAGAACTCGGAGACCTCCTGTTGCCGGGACTCGACCTTCTTGCCGGACGTCATGAGCTGGAGGTAGTCGATGACGACGAGCTTGAGGTTGTGCAGCTGCTTCAGGCGCCGGCACTTGGCCCTGATCTCCATGAGCGTCATGTTCGGGCTGTCGTCGATATAGAGCGGCGCCACCGAGATGTCACCCATGACCCGCGCGAGCTTCTGCCAGCCCTCGTCGCGCAGCGTCCCCTTGCGCAGGTCCTGCAGCTGCAGCGACGCCTCAGCGGAGAGCACGCGCATCGTGATCTCGGTCTTGCTCATCTCGAGCGAGAACACCGCAGTCGCCATGCCGTGCTTGATCGCCGCGGCGCGGGCGATGTCGAGTCCTATCGTCGATTTGCCCACGGCCGGCCTCGCCGCGATGACGATCATCTGCCCCGGGTGCAGACCATGGGTGAGCTCGTCGAGCTCGATGAAGCCGGTCGGCACGCCGGTCATCTCGTCCGAGCGGCCCGAGGCGACCTCGATCTCGTGCAGCGTCGCCTCGAGCAGCTCCGACAGCGGCGCGTAGTCCTCGCTGCCGCGCTTGTCGGCCACCGCATACACCTCGGCCTGGGCCGCGTTGACGACGTCCACGACGTCGCCCTCCTGCGCATAGCCCATCTGCACAATGCGGGTGCCCGCGTCGACGAGGCGTCGCAGCACCGCGCGCTCGGCGACGATCTCGGCGTAGTACGCGGCGTTCGCCGACGTCGGCACCGACTGGATCAGGTCGTGGATGTAGGCGTGCCCGCCGACCCGCTGCAGCTGCCCCCGCTTGGTCAGCTCGTCGGCCACGGTGATCGCGTCGACCGGCTCGCCCCGCCCGAACAGGTCGGCGATCGCGTCGTAGATCATCTCGTGCGCGGGCCGGTAGAAGTCGCTCGCGCGCAACCCCTCGGCGCAGTCGGAGATCGCGTCCTTGCTCAGCATCATCGAGCCGAGCACGCTCTTCTCGGCGCTGACGTCCTGCGGGGGCAGGCGGTCGGCCGGCCCCAGATCCATCTCCCGCTCGACGTCAGAGACCGACATCAGATCCTCCGCTTCCCACCATGGTCCGAATGCTGTCAGCGACGTCCGACAGCCCTTGCGCGAGGCGGGCTGTCACCGACCCGGAACGACACTAGGTCGGCCGTGCGGGAGCCGCTACCGGCGCGCCGGAGACGTGGCCAACGTTGTGGGGACGACCGGTGGAGAACCTGTGGTCAAGGCGGTGGAGAACAATCCACAATCCTGTGGACGACTGTGGACAAAGGGGTATGCGGTCCTCACCCGAGCGGTCCGGCACACCCTCTGACCTGCGAGAATGTGATCCACCGGCTGTGGATCACACAAAGTCCTCGGCGTGTTTGTCCACAGTCCTCGGATCGATCCCGTTCGACCCTGTGACACGGACGGGGACGCCGTTCAGGACGGCATTGGCTGACACCGACTCGACCCGCAAGGGGTCGGTGAGGTCGTTGATCGAGACCCCCGGCAGGCCCCGGGCGTGAGTCATCGCGACCCCGTCGCGGTCGTGCCCATAGCCGTGCGGCAGCGACACCACCCCGGGCATCATGTCCTCGGTCAGCGCCACCTCGACCTGCACCCGGCCCGCGGTCGAGGAGACGTCCACGCGCATACCATCCTCGATGCCGCGCTCCCGCGCATCGCCCGGGTGCATGAGCAGCTGATGGCGCGACCGCCCGCGGGTCAGGCGCGGCGCGTTGTGCAGCCAGGAGTTGTTGTCGCGCTGATGCCGGCGGCCGATGAGGAGCAGCTCGTCCGGCTCGGGCCGCCAGGTCGCATCGCCATCGACAGCGGCCGCGAGCGCATGCACCTGCTCGAGCACGGTGTCGACCGCGACGTCGATCCGCTTGTCCTTGGTCCACAACCGCCCGGGGAGGCGCGAGACGTGCGCGCCGGCGTCGAGGCCGGCCGGGGTGCGGGTCAACTGACGCACCGAGGTGCGTGGAGAGCCGGTCCGCAGCAGCAGGTCGACCTGCCGCCGCGGACTCAGCCGGAGCCGCGCCTGCTGCTGCAGGCTCGGCCGCTGGCCCCGCTCCCGCAACAGGGCCAGCGTCAGGTCGCGCGCGATCTGCCAGTCGTGCCGCTGATGCGCCGCCGGCTCGTAGAGCGCCTCGGAGAACCGCGCCGTGTTGCGCACCGCGAGCGTGTGGAAGATCAGGTCGTAGTGGTCGCGTTCCAGCGGCGCCGTCGGCGGCAGGATGACGTCGGCGTGCCGGGTGGTCTCGTTGAGGTAGAAGTCGATCGCGACCATGAAGTCCAGCCCGGCGAACGCCGCGCCGAGCCGGTCGCCCGCCGGCGTCGAGGAAACGGGGTTGCCGGCGACCGTGACCATCGCGCGGATCTGCCCCTCGCCGGGAGTCTCGATCTCCTCGCGCAGCACCGAGACCGGCAGCTCGCCGCCCATCGACGGCAGGTCCCGCACCCTCGACCGGCGGTGCCCCAGCTTGCCGGGACCGATGATCCCCTTGGCGATGATGTCGATGACGGGGCTGCTCAACATCGTGCCGCCCTCGCGGTCGAGGTTGCCCGTGACGATGTTGATCACCTGCACGGCCCACTGCCCGACGACACCGTGCGCCTGCGTCGACAGGCCCATCCGCCCGTGCACGGCGGCCCGCTTCGCCGACCACAGCGCGTCGGCGAGGTCGACGATGGCTGTCGCGCGCATACCGCTGACGGACTCGGCCACCTCGGGGGTGAACGGCTCGACCGCCTCGCGCACCCGGTCCAGTCCGTCGATGTATGCGGCGGCCCGGTCCCCCTTCGCCAGCAGCTCGCGCAGGATGGCCAGGAGAGCGAAGGCGTCGGTGCCCGGACGGATGAAGTGGTGCTCGTCGGCCACCTTGGCCGTCTCGGTCCGGCGCGGGTCGATGACCACCATCCGACCCCCGCGGGAGGCGAGGTCGCGACGGCGCTGCGGGAAGTCCGGCACCGTCCAGATCGAGCCGTTGGACGCCATCGGGTTGTGGCCGATGAGGACCAGCAGGTCGGTGCGGTCGATGTCCGGCACGGGCAGGAGGAACTGGTGTCCGTAGAGCATCCAGGCGACCACTTGGTGCGGCAGCTGGTCCACCGAGGTCGCGCTGAAGACGTTGCGGGTGCGGATCGTCCGGACCAGCTGGAGGTTGTGGGTGAGCGCGCCGAGGCTGTGCACGTTGGGGTTGCCGAGGTAGACGCCGACCGCGTCCCTGCCGTGCGCGGTCTGGATCTCGTGGAGGCGGCGGGCGACGTGCTCGATCGCCTCGTGCCAGCTGACCTGGACCCACTCGCCGTCGATCTTGCGCAGCGGCCGCTGGAGGCGGTCGGGGTCGTCGTGGATGTCCTGGAGCGCGAACGCCTTCGGGCAGATGTGGCCGCGGCTCAGGGGATCGTCCGCATGGCCGCGCAGGTCCTGGATCCGCTGATCGGCGTCCAGCGTGACCTGCAGGCCGCAGCTCGCCTCGCACAGAACGCACGTGATGTGGCGGGTGGTCGTGCCGGCTGCTGGGTCTTCCCTGGTCATGCGTCTTCCCCTGTCATGGACCCGAGCCTATGGTGGGTCGCATGTGCCGCAACATCCGTCCGCTCCACAACTTCGAGCCGCCGGCCACGACCGACGAGGTCCAGGCGGCGGCGCTGCAGTACGTCCGGAAGGTGTCGGGCACGACGAAGCCGTCGCAGGTGAACGCCGAGGCGTTCGAGCGGGCTGTCTCGGAGGTGGCGCAGGCGACGGCGCGCCTGCTCGACGCGCTCGAGACGTCGGCGCCGCCGAAGGACCGCGAGGTCGAGGCGGCCAAGGCGCGGGCTAGGGCTCAGAAGCGCTACGCGTCGTAGTCGCTCGCCTCAACCAGGTCGTGCTCCTGGGCCGGCCGCAGGATCGTGAACTCCGACGTTGCGATGTCGTCGCGCGAGATGCCGGTGAGGCGCTCGAAGATGGCGAGCGCGGACTCCTCGGTCAGGCGGTCGAAGCCCTCCTCCTCCGGCAGCGGCTCGCCGGTGTTCAGTGAGCTCTCCTCGAGCGCGTCGACCAGGTGGCGACGCCGGCCGTCGGCGTCGCTGACGGACAGGGTGTAGATGTCGGCGTTGCTCGACAGGCCGACGGCGACGACTCTCGTGCCGAAGGTGCGAGCGATCGACTCGTCGGTCTCCGTCAGGTCGGAGTGCCCGTGCACGATGAGCACCCCGCCCGCCGTCTCGCGGGCCGCGGGCTCATCGCCCGCGCCCGCCTCGGATCCCGGGGCGGTGATGTCCATCGCGTAGAGCCCGATCCGCGGCAGGTCCGCGAGACCGATTCCGTCGATCTTGACGAGTCCTCGTGGCATGTTCATGCACTTCAGGCTCGCACACTCGGCTGACGGTGTCCGCGCGGGCGGGGAGCGGTCGGTCCGGGCGTGTGGGAGTCGATCGGGTTATCCACAGGCATTCGGTATGCGGTGCGCACCTCTCGCAGAGTCGGGTTAGCCTCGTGGGGCACCGGTGAGAGGTTCGCCGGTGGACCTCACTCTCATCAGGCGGGGAAGAACGAATGGCAGGACATACTTCGGCGCGCTCGCGTGCGCGTCTGGCGGCGGTCGGCATGGCGCTGGCGGCGGTCATCGTCGTGAGCGGGTGCGGTGACGCCGATGAGCCGGACGGCTCGGCGACTTCGACTGCGACGACATCGGTGACCGAGACGTCGACCGAGTCACCAACGACGGAGATGCCGGAGCCCACCGAGACGTCGGCCCTCCCGCCGTTGCCGGACGAGGCGACCGAGAACACCCCCGAGGGTGCTGAGGCGTTCATTCGGTACTACTTCGACGTGGTGAATCGTCTCCATCGTGATCCAGCCGTCGGGGTGCTGGCGGATCTAGCCGACGCGGACTGCCAGTCTTGCGCCAATGCCGAGGACACCATCTCTTACTTGGTGACAAACGACGCCGCCCTCGACGCTGACCTAATTGAGGTTCAGTCCATGTCACGACTGGGCGGCGGGGCGCCGGACGTTACCCGCTTCACCGCCGAGTGGGTCTACCTGGAGAACCAGGCTGTTGCCTCTGATGGACAAGTGGTCGACACCATTCCGCGCCAAGAATTCTCCGGCATCCTCGCAGCTAAGTGGACAGGTGACTCATGGGTCTTCTACGACGCCGCCTCCGACGACACGTAGTCGCCCTGTTCGCTGCGAGCGCGGTCGGTCCAACTCTTCTACTCGCGCCTGCCCTTGCGAACCAGCCACCGGATTGGACTGGCGCGACAGAGAGTGAAGGCATCCGCGTCGGGGCTTCCCGCGGCGAAGCGCAACAAGTCGCCCGATCCGGCGAACGCGCAGGCATCACCTACACCTACACCTCGATCTCCTTCTGCGCGACGGACCCTACCGACCCAGCGCGTGACGACGTCTGCACGGCGGCCTTCGTCGAGTGCGCGGGCAACACCCCGGAGCAGGGCCTCGGTCCGGCGATCCGCATCTTCCGCCAGGCCGACGGCGACACAACCTGGGAGTTCCGGGGGATCTCCTGCTTCCCCGACCTCGTCAACGCCGGCCCTGCCCTCACGATGGACATGATCGTGGAGGCCTTCCACGACACTGCCTTCGCGGTCCCGGGAGTGAAGATCCAGCCAGAGGGCGACGTCACCCTGGTCACCCTGCCGACGTACTACGAGGTGCGTTTCCCCACCGAGGGCTACGAGCCCGCCGAGATCGACACCACGGACATCCTCGGCTTCTCCGTCGACATCCGCCCCCGTCTCGACGCCATCACCTACCACTTCGGCGACGGCGCAACCGCCGGCCCGACGACCGAACTCGGCGGCCCGTACCCCACCGGTGGCATCGTCCACGAGTACTCCTCGAAGGGCACCTTCCCGGTCCGGGCCGACATCACCTACGGCGGCGAGTTCCGGGTCAACGGCGGCGGCTGGTCCGACATCCCGGGCACCGCGACGATCACGGGCACCGAGACCCCCGTGACGGTCATGGAGTCCCGCGCCCGCCTCGTCACGAGCGGCGACTGAGCCGCCACAGGCGACTCAGAACGTTTGTGTCATGGCGACACGCCGACGGCCATGCGATGTGACCAGCGTGTCTCCATGACACAAGCAGCGCCACAACTCGAGCCCGGGGTCACCACCCGTCGAACGGGCTGATCTGATCGAGCGAAACGCCGATGTGGATCGCGAGCCGACGGATCAGCTCTGTCCGGCGCCAGGACTCGAAGATGTCGGCCTTGAAGATCTCGACGACTCGCCAACCAGCCGCCTCGGCCAGCCCGCGTTTCGCCGAGTCCTTCCCGCGAGCATCGAGGCCTGCGTGCGGAGCCCCCTGGAACTCACCCACCGTTCGTTGCCTGCGCCAGGTCAGATCGCCCTTGAGGATCTCTTCGCCGTCGGGTCCTCGCACCCATGCGTTGAGCAAGGGCTCCGGCAGACCGGCGCGGGTGACGAGCAGCCTCGAGCGCGTCTCCATCGGTGACCACACGCGTGGCCGCATGAGGGGCAGCGCCTCGAGCAGCTGGGCCTTCCCTTTGTGGCGCCTCCTTCTCGCCATCGCCCGCCACAGATGCGCGATGCCGCCCAACGCCGGGTCTGTCAGCCATCCCTTCTCACCGGGCCGAAGGGTGGGATGGACCTCCTCCGTCTCCCACCGTGTCGGCGCGATCAGTTCGCACGCAGCATCACCGGCGACGACGAGCTCTTCCACCGTCAGACCCAGCCACGGTGCGGCCAGGTCCACCCAGGTATCTGCGGCCGACGTCACGTTCAGGCCGTCCCGCTCGACGAGCAGGCGAAGCTCGGCTCCGTTGTGGGACCGCACGCCAGAGCGAACAAGGGGAGGGCGCCCTCGCGCTCGCATGACGTCGAGCACCGGCTCTCTCTCGATCCGACGTGGCAGGGGTATACCCCAGATCAGGGCCGCAGTCGCGTGAGAGAACACCGCGTCGTCAGGGAGAGCCAAGGCGAACGCGCGCGCATGCTGGCGCCACCCTTCGAGCGGCCCGTCGGCGCGCACCGATCGCGTGGGAATGTGCAGATGCGGTCGGCGGACCTTCCACGCCGGGATGCCCCTGGTCCCGCTCTCGGAGGCTGGGAAGATGGCGGGCGCCTGACTATCACTGCGTCGGTCCACGGGACGATGGTTCCGGAAGGCTCGGAACTGCGCCGTCGGCTATCCACAGGCGCTTTGTGTCATGGAGACACGCCGACGTCCCACCGGAACCATCGGCGTGTCTCCATGACACAAACGCGGGAGAGGCCCCGGCCCAGCGGGAGAACGGCCACAACCGCGCAGGCGACGGGCGGCGACTGAACGGCATCCGAGCACGCGGCGCCGGCCGGTCTATGGTGGCCGGGTGAGTGAGGGAACGCGGCGCCTCCCCCGGCTTCCGCCTCGTCGCAGCCCCCGCGCCCCCGACGAGCAGCAGCGCAACCGGGCCGAAAGCCGCGAGGTCCTTCGGCTCGCCGTCCCCGCCTTCCTCGCCCTCGTCGCCGAGCCGCTGTTCCTCCTCGCCGACTCGGCGATCGTCGGACACCTGGGCACCCCGCAGCTCGCCGGTCTCGGCGTCGCCAGCGCGATCCTGCTGACAGCCGCCAACGTCTTCGTCTTCCTCGCCTATGGCACGACCGCCACCGTGGCCAGACATCTCGGCGCCGGCTCCCGGCCCAACGCCGTCGCCGCCGGAATCGACGGCGCCTGGCTGGCCATCGCGCTCGGCACCGTCACTGGCGTCATCGTCGCACTCACCGCCGAACCGCTATGCGGCGTGTTCGGCGCATCCGAGGAGGCGATCGGGTATGCGGTGACCTACCTGCGCATCTCGGCCATCGGCATACCCTTCATGCTCGTCGTCCTGGCCGTCACCGGAGTGCTGCGCGGACTCCAGGACACCAAGACCCCGCTCATCGCGAGCGTCTTCGGCTTCGGTCTGAACATCGTCCTGAACTTCTGGTTCGTCTACGGGCTCGACATGGGCATCGCCGGCGCCGCCTGGGGCACGGTGATCTCGCAGTTCCTCATGGCCTCGGGCCTGGTCTTCATGTTGCTGCGCGAGGCGCGCCGGCTCCACACTCCCCTGCGCGCGCACCCGGCGAGGGTTCTCGTGGCAGCCCGCGACGGCATACCGCTGCTCGTCCGGACCCTCGCCCTGCGCGCGATCCTCCTCACCACGATGTGGACCGCGGCCAGCCTCGGCGACGTCCCGCTTGCGGCGCACCAGATCGCGGCGACGATCTGGAGCTTCCTCGTCTTCGCCCTCGACGCGATCGCGATCGCCGCGCAGGCGCTGACCGGCAAGTCGCTGGGCGCCGGCGACACGGTGGCGACCCGACGCTCGACCAACCTGATGGTGCGCTGGGGGATCTGGAGCGGCGTCGTCGCCGGGCTCGCGCTCCTCCTCGTGCTGCGCTGGCTGCCGCAGCTGTTCACCAACGACCAGGACGTGCAACGCGTGCTGGCGAGCGCGCTGCTCATCGTCGCGCTCTCGCAGCCGCTGTCGGGCTACGTCTTCGTCATCGACGGCGTGCTCATCGGTGCCGGCGACGCACGCTGGCTCGCCAAGGCGATGGTCGTCAACTTCATGCTCTATCTCCCCCTGATATTCGGCGTGTATGCGCTGGGCCCCTGGCTCCTGTCCACCGAGCCTCCCGTGCGCGGCATGCGTCACGCGATGCTCTGGCTTTGGCTGGCGTTCACCGGCTTCATGGCCATCCGGGCCGTCCTGCTCGGGATGCGGGTGCGCACGGACCGTTGGATGGTGACGGGCGCTCCTCGCTGACAGCCGCCCGCCACCAGACCGCCATCACATCACCCTTTGTGTCATGGAGACACGCCGGCGAGTGCGCGCGCGCGTCGGCGTGTCTCCATGACACAACACGGGGCTGGCCCGCCAGGCGAGGGACGTCGCCCGTGCGGGGCACCGGGTCTCAGGCGACGCCGGTGGCGGCCTCGCGGCGGGGGTCGCCGGCGGCGGCGAGCACGCCGGACGGTGACAGGGTCGCCGCGCCGACCCCGCCGAAGTACATCGCGTGCGTGTCGTGCTCGAGCCCCGGCAGGCCCAGCTCGGCGACCGCCGCCTCGATCTCCGGGTCCGTCTCGAAGTCGACCCGCGTCGCCTCACCACGCACGACGCGCACGTGTGCCCGGGTCCGCGCGATCGCCTCGCCGATGTCGACGCCGAGGACGCAGTGCCGGGCGAGCACCTGCATCAGCGCGGTGGTGATGCGGTCCGCGCCGGGGGTGCCGATGGCCATGACCCGCCCGTCGGACGAGCGCCCGGCCGACGGCGCCATGTTCGAGGCCAGCCGCGTGCCCGGAGCCAGCGCATGCAGCCCCAGCCGGTTGAGCTCCGGCTCGCCGAGGCAGTTGTTGAGCATCAGTCCGGTGCCGGGGACCATCGCGCCCGACCCGTATCCGCTCGACGCCGTGACCGCGCACGCCATCCCGTCGGAGTCCACCGCGGAGACGTGCGCGGTCGACGACGAGGTCGTCAGCCCGGCCAGACCCTTGCGCCGCACCTCTTCGAGCATCCGATACCCGTCGTCCTCGAGGTCGGCCGAGAAGTCGTGTACGTCGGTGCGGTACGTCAGCACGTGCTTCTGCACCTCGATGACGTCCCGCCACGCGAAGCCCCCACGCGCGACGAGCTCACCGAGCATCACCGCGAGCATCGGACCACCGATGCTCGGCGGCGGGTTCGTCGCGATGTCCCAGTCCCCCGCCGGGAGGCGGAGCGGCGTGCGCACGACCGCCTCGTACGCGGCGAGGTCGGCCTCGGTGACCAGCCCGCCGCGCTCCGCCTGGTCCGCGGCGAGCGCCCGGCCGATCTCGCCCGTGTACGCCTCGCGCCACCCGCGCTCCCCGATCAACTCGAGGCTCTCGGCGAGCGAAGGACTGACGAGCCGGTCGCCCGCGACGAAGGCGGAGTCGTCGTCGCGGGTCATCGCCTCGCGAGTCTGCTCGTCCCAGCCGAAGATGTTGTCCGTCGTCAGCGCGAGGTACGACGCGGCGGCCCTCCCGAGGTGGAACCCCTCGCGCGCCGCCTTGACCGCGTCGTGCATGACGCGGGTCCACTCCCCCGCCCCGTGTCGTTCGTGAGCCAGGCCCATCGCCGCGAAGGCGCCGGGGATCGCGACCGACCCGGGCCCCGCATACACCGTGATCCCGCCGCCGTAGGCGAGGTCGAACTCCATCAGCCCGCCCCCGAACCGCTCCGCCGGCAGGCCGCGGCCGGGCATCTCGACGTTGCCGTCGATGACCTCCGGTTCGCCGTCGGGCGGCCAGACGGTGACGTATGCGCCGCCCATGGGCGTCACGATGCCCGGCTCCGTCGTCATGGCGGTGACCATGGCCGCCAGAGCGGCATCGACCGCGTTGCCTCCGGCGCGCACCGCCCCGAGGGCGGCGTCCACTGCGACCGGTCCCGTTGCGGCGACCGCGACACGTCTCATGGACGGCCATTGTGGCGCAGGTGCGCCCCTCGTGGGATGCCGTGCCGCTGGACGGTACGACCGGCGGCTCGCGTCACCACCTCGTCACCGGATCGTCCGGCGTAGTTCGCCGGAGTGATGGTCTCGAGCCCTGCACGCCGGATACGTTCCCGACAGCGACCTCGCGACGTCTCCTCATGCGGCGCGAGGTACGCGGTCCCCTGCCTCAGCCTCGCAAAGGAGTACGACCGATGAATCATCCTGCCCGCCAACGAGGTACCAGATCGGCACTCGCCGGACTGGCTGCCCTCGTCATGACCGTCGCCACGGCGGCCACCGGTGTCGCCGCCCCCGGCGGACAAGGACAGGGGAAGGGCCCTGGTAGCGCGCCTCCTCCGGCCGCCGCTCAGTCCTTCGAGCTGACGATCCTCCACATCAACGACGGCGAGTCCGCGCTCCTGCCCAGCCAGCCCAACAACGAGGGAGTCCTCCCGCCGAACCCCGACCCGGGGGTCGCCCGCTTCGTCGCCGACCTCAAGAGCCTGCAGGCAGAGGGCAACGCCCCCGCCAGCCGACTGCCGGCCCAGGCGAGCCCCCGTGCCAAGCAGGTGCAGCAGCAGCTCAACCCGCGTGCAGCCATCACGATCTCGTCCGGCGACAACTACCTGTCCGGTCCTCGCCTCAACGCCTCCCTGAACGACCCGGACGGCACCTTCTACGACGCTCTCGTCTACACCGAGGGCGGCTTCGACGCGATCACGATCGGCAACCACGAGTTCGACCTCGGCCCTGACCTGCTCGCCGACTTCATCGAGGCCACCGGCGACATCCCGTTCGTCTCGGCCAATCTCGACGTCTCGGGCGAGCCCCGGCTCGCCGCGCTCGAGGAGGAGGGCCGCATCGCCGGCAGCACCATCGTCGAGAAGGCCGGCCGCCAGATCGGTGTTGTCGGCGCGATCTACGAGGAGCTGGGCTCGATCTCGAGCCCGCGCAACGTGACGACCACGGACGCCGCCAAGGCCGTCCAGGCCGAGGTCGACGAGCTCACCGAGGACGGGGTGGACATCATCATCCTGTCCAGCCACCTGCAGAGCATCGCGAGCGACGTCGAACTCATCGGCGAGGTCACGGGCATCGACGCAGCGATCGCCGGCGGTGGTGTGGAGCGGCTCGACCCCTTCCCGTCCACAGCGACCGACGCGGCCGGCAACGACATCCCCGTGGTGACCACGGTCGGCAACTATCGGGACATCGGCCGCCTGGTCCTGAAGTTCGACAAGAAGGGTGAGGTCACCGACGTCGTCGAGGAGAAGTCGGCTCTCATTCCCGTGCCGTACGACGGTCCCCGTGACCCGTTCATCGCCGAGAACGTCGAGGCGCCCGTCGCCGACTATGTCGCGGACCTGGCCGAGAACGTGCTCGGCACCACACAGGTCTGGCTCGACGGCGCCAACCCGCCGATCCGCTTCCGCGAGACCAACGTCGGCGACCTCTTCACGGACGCGATGATGGCGGCGGCCCGCGACCGGGCGGCGGAGTTCGGTGTCGGCCAGGCCGACGTCACCCTGCTCAACAGCGGCGGCATCCGCAACAACGTCCGGCTCGCCCCCGGCTCAGACGTCACCGAGCTGACGACCTTCGACATCGGCGCGTTCTTCAACCTCGTGTCGATCGCGCAGATCGACGGGGCCGAACTCAAGGAGGTCCTCGAGCACAGCGTGTCCTCGCTACCGGCGACAGGCAACGGCCGCTTCGGCCAGTGGAGCGGAATTCAGTTCGTCTACGACCCGGCCCTTCCTGCCCAGACCTTCGACGGCACGACGGTCCTCACCCCCGGTGAGCGGATCCGCGAGGCCGTCGTCACCAAGGCCGACGGGACCCGCGTGACACTCGTTCAGGGCGGCGCTCTCGTCGCACCGGCGGAGACGTTCTGGTTCGTCACGAACGACTTCACCTTCCGCGGCGGCGACAACTACCCGCTCACCGACCAGTCGTTCACGACGCTCGGCGTCACCTACCAGACGGCGCTCTCGGACTGGATCGAGCAGCTCGGCACCATCACGGCGGCCGACTACCCCGACCTCACGGTCGAGAACGACAGCTACCGCCGCTTCGGACCGGTCGGCTCGTTCACCATCCCGGCTCCGTGACCCGCTAGCGGATCCGACCGGACAACGACGGCGGGCGTCCCTTCGGGGGCGCCCGCCGTCGGGGTGTCAGCCGACGGGGTGTCAGCCGACGGTTGTGTCAGCCGACGACGAGTGCCACCGCGGCCACAGCCGACCCGAGCAGCACCGCGATCTCGAACTGGTGCTGGGCCATCCGCCGGACCAGGGCGCGACCCGCGAACCCGCCGAGCACGACGACCGGGAAGACCAGAACGGCCCGCCAGACATCGATCCACGACATCAGCCCGAGACCGACACTGAAGGGCACCTTGGCGAGGTTCACACCGAGGAAGAACCACGCGAACGAGCCGATGAACCGGGCCTTCTCGACGCCCTTCGCGACGAAGAGAAGCGTCATCACGGCACCTGCGGCGTTGGCCGTCATGGTCGTGAATCCCGCTGCGGTTCCGGTGATCCAGGACGTCAGAGGATGGTCGGCACGGCTCGGTCCACCACCTTCCGCCTCCGGCTCGGATCCGGTCCTGGGTGGGCGGGTGCGCCGACGTCGGCCGAGCCAGAGCTGAAGGCCGACGAGGACGAGCAACATGACGCCGATCGAGCGCCGCAACACCTCGTCGCTGACGACAGCGAGGAACAGCGTCCCGAGCACCAGCCCCGGCACGACGGCAGGGATGAGGCTGCGCAGCAGCGACCAGTCGACGTGGCGGCCGAAGAGTCGGACGGCGACGAGGTCACCGGCGATGAGGACCGCGAGGATCGCGGCGGTCGACTCCTTGGCGGGCATCGCGAGCGCCGCGATCGCGACGGCGATAGCCGCCAGTCCTCCAACCGAGGTCTTGCTGAACCCGATGATGAGCCCGATGACCGCGAAGACGGCGGTCAGCGGGGTCATCAGCTCGGCCATCAGGCCATCCTCACACCGTCCTGGCCCCTCGGCCGACGGACCTCACCCGTCGGAGCGCGGCCGAGCACGCGCGGGAGATCCCGACGACCGACTGCCGGCAGCATCAGAACCCGAGCCGGCGCGCCTGCCCCCGGATCGCCTCGGCGCTCGCCTGCAGCCGGGCGAGCTCGTCCTCGTCGACGGGGACGAGCAGCCGCTGGCCCGCGCCACCGGCGCCCACGAGGGTCGGCACCGACATGCAGACGTCGGTGATGCCGTGCCAGTCCTGGAGCAGCGTCGAGATCGGGAGGACCCGCCGCTCGTCGCGTCGGATCGACTCGACGATCCGCGCCCCGGCGAGCCCGACGGCGTAGTTCGTCGCACCCTTGCCCGAGATCACCTCGTACGCGGCGTTGACGACGCGATCCGCGATCGCCTCCCGACGCACGGCGCCGAGCCGCCCGGTCTGCTTCTCCCACTCCAGCAGCGGCACGCCGCCGATCGCAGCGGAGGACCAGAGCGGGACCTCGGTGTCGCCGTGCTCACCGGCCATGTAGGCGTGCACGTTGGCCACGGCCACGTCGCACGCCTCCGACACGAGCCACCTCAGCCGCGACGAGTCGAGCACCGTGCCCGAGCCGAAGATCCGGTGCGGCGGCAGGTCGGTGATCTTGAGCGACGCATACGTCACGACGTCGACCGGGTTGGTCACCATCACGTAGATCGCCTCGGGCGCGACGTTCTGAACCGCCGGCAGGATCTTCTTCATCAGGTCGACCGTCGTCTCGGCGAGGTCCATCCGGGTCTGGCCGGGCTTCTGCTTCGCGCCGGCCGTCACGACGACGACATCGGCGCCCCGGCAGACCTCGACGTCGTCGGACCCGTCGACCTGCGCCTCCGGGACGAACATCGCGCCGTGCGCGAGGTCGAGGACCTCGGCACGCACCTTCTCGGCGTTGATGTCGTGCAGGACGACCCGCCGGGCCGAGCCGCGGACGAGCATCGCGTAGGCCATCGTCGCTCCGACCGCGCCCGCTCCGACGACCGCGACGGTGAACCGCTCAGCACTCATGCCTGTCAACCTAGAGCCCGCGCGGGCGAGCCGTCACCGGAGCCGGGGCGGAATGTTGTGCGGCGAGATGATCTCGACCGTGTTGAGCACCGACGTCGGAGCTCCGGGGATCAGGCGGCGGGCGCGCAACAGCTGCTCGACGGCCCTGCGCGCATCCCGCCTCAGGTCGTGGTGCAGCACGGCGGTCAAGCGCCCCGACCGCAGCAACGCCGTGTTGTCGTCGTCGAGATCGTGCGCGATGAACGCCATCGGCGTGATGTCCGCGGCGTCGAGCGCCGCGAGGATGCCGCGGTTGCCGCCGCCGATCGAGTACACCGCGACGATGTCGCGCCGCTCCCCCAGCACCTCACGCACCGCGCGCTCCATCGAGCGGTCCAGGCCGTCGACGTCGCCCGCGAGGACGATCTCGCGCCCGCACCGGTCTCGGAACCCGCGCAACCGCTCCCGCTCGCCCATGAACGACCGCTGGCTCACGGTCGTGAGGACCACGCCGGGGCGGTCGCCGGTCGCCAGGTCGATCAGGTATGCGGCGCTCGCCCCCGCGGACCGGTCGTCCAGTCCGACGTAGGCCACGCGACGGGACTCGGGCACATCGGTCACGAGCGTGACGGTGGGGATCCCCCGGTCGGCGAGCCGGTCGACCGCGGCGGCGACCACGGGGTCGTCCGGCGCCTTGAGGACGAGTCCGTCGCACATACCCCTCGTGCCCAAGGTGAGCAGCCGGGAGGCGAGCTCCGCGGGGGACCCCGTCTCGGTGAGGTTGAACCGGGCGCGCACGCTGACCGGCCGCAGCCGCGCCAGCTCGAGCTCGAAGGCCGACCGCACCGGTCTGGTGAACCGGCTCGGCGCCTGCATGACGACGTCGATGAGCAGGGCCCTGGCCCCGAGCCGGAGCTGGGTCTGCTGGCGGTCGAGCTCGGCGATGGCCTGCTCGACGGCGCGGATCGCGCGGGCGCTCGCACCGGGGCGTCCGTGCACGACCCGGTCGACCGTCGCCAGGCTCAGCCCGGCCTGGGCGGCGATGTCGGAGAGTCGGTGGGGACCGTGGGGCATGGGGACCTTCAGGAGGGTTCTGCGGAGGAGCTCACGACCGGCGTCGAGTACGTCCGGTTCGGTGTGGTCGGGACCGCGAGGATGTCGCGGAGGTAGGTGTAGAAGCGGTCGGCGTCGACCGCCTCGATCACCTCGGTGTTGGGCGCCAGGCCGTGGACCCCCCACGAGACGGCCGAGTAGCCGCGGGTGAGCGCCGAGTCGGCCTCGACCGCGACGTGGCACCGGGAGGAGCGGGTCACGAGGTCGGGGTGGAGCAGGACGGCGACCGAGAGGGAGTCGGGGTGGGTGGTGCCTGGGATGCCGACCGACTCGTCGAAGGCGAGCGTCGTCTCGCAGACCCGGCCGAAGAAGTGCGCGAGCGGAGTGTCCAGCGCGGCGATCTCGGCGAGGCGCTCGCGCCCGAACACCGCGTCGTTCAGGGTGAGCGGCGCCCACGGCACGAGGACGACGTCGAAGCCCGCCTCGAAGACGACCCGCGCCGCGTGCGGGTCGACGTAGAAGTTGAACTCGCCCGCGGCGGTGATGTTGCCGCGCCCGTTGTTCGAGCCGCCCATGACGACGAGCCGCTTGACGCGGCGCGGGAAGTCGGGGTCCATGACCGTCGCGAGCGCGATGTTGGTCAGCGGTCCGATCGCGACGATCGAGAGCTCTCCGGGCGACTCGGCGGTCAGGCGGAGCAGCGCGTCGACGGCGTGCTCGGTCTCGGTGGGCAGGTCGGTGTCGTCGATGCGCAGGCCCCCACTGCCGTCGCCGTGGACGTTCTCCGCCGACACCCATGGCAGCACCATCGGCCGACGGCAGCCGAGGTGGATCGGCACCTCACCGAGGCGGCCGAGGGCGTTCAGCGTGAGGTGGGCGTTGCGGACCTGCTGGTCGAAGCCGACGTTGCCGGCGACCATCGTGATGGCGCGCAGGTCCGCCTCGGGGTCTGACATCGCGGCGATGATCGCCACGCAGTCGTCCTGTGCGGTGTCGGTGTCGATGATCAGGGGCGTCGTCATGGTGCTCCGTGCCGGGTACTGGGTTCGGGAAACGGGTCAGGTGCGGGTCAGATGGGAGGTGACGCGGAGCCGGTCGGCGCGCAGCCAGACGTCGGAGAACTCCAGCGGGACCTCGTCGGTGGTGAAGGTGAGCTGCTCGAGGTGCAGCAGGGGGGTGAGCGGCGAGATGCCGAGGAGGGCGGCGGTGGTGTCTCCGGCGGTCACCGCGTCGAAGCGGCGGCGGGCACTCGTGATCGTCACGCCGCACGTGTGCTCGAGTGCGGCGAAGAGGGTATGCGCGGCGAAGTCGACGTGCTCGATCGCCGCGGCGAGGTCGAGACGCACGTAGTTGACCAGCCGAGCCACCGCGGTGCCGTCGAGATGGCGGACCCGCTCGAGCCGCAGCACCGACCGGGGACCGTCGATCTCGAGGAGGGCGGCAACCGGGGCGGGCGGCTCGGTGACCTCCTGGCCGATGACGGTGGTCGTCAGCGGGTGGCCGGCATCGACGAGGGCCTCGCTCAAGGTCGTGAGGCGCTGGGCCAGCGGCGGCTCGACGACCGTCGTCGCGACGAAGGTGCCCCGCCCGCGCGTCTGGACGAGGAGGCCCTCGCCGACCAGGGTGCGAACCGCCCGGCGCAGTGTCCCCCGGCTGACGCCGAGTTGACTGGCGAGGTCCGGCTCGGCGGGCAGGCGGTAGTGCTCGGGCCAGTCGCCGGTCGTGATCCGCTCCCGGAGCCACTGCGAGATCTGCGAGTGGAGCGTGCACGGCGCGGTCGGGTCGAGACCCGCCTCCAGCGTGGGGGCGGGGGCGTCGAGAGTGGGCTCGGTGCGGCGTCGGGCGTGCATCAGTAGCTTGTCGTCGAGTCGTCGGAGGTGTCCGACACGATGGAGATGCCTGCGCTCGTGCCGACGAGGGCGGCACCCGCGGCCAGCAGCTCCACGACCTGCCCCCGGGTCGTGATGCCGCCGGAGGCTTTGACGAGGACCCCGGCCGGAGCGCGCTCGACGAGGTAGCGGATGCTCTCCGGATTGGCCGTCTCGATCGCACCGCTGCTCGCGTTCTTCAGGTATGCCGCACCGGCCTCGCACGCCAGCTCGACGGCGGCCGCCTTCTCGTCGTCGGTGAGGAGCGGCAGCTCGAGCATGACCTTGACGGGAACCCCCGCAGCGCGGACGACTCCGGCGATGTCCTCGCGGAACCCCGCGTAGTCGCCGCTCCTGAGCCACCCGACCTGGACCCCCATGTCGAGCTCCTGTGCCCCGAGGCGCACGAGCTCTGCGGCCTCGGCCGCCTTGCCGGCGCTCGTCATGACCCCCACCCTGGGGAAGTCGAGCGCCGAGGCGACGGAGACGTCGGTGCCGGCGAGCACCTCGGCCGCGAGAGGCACCCAGGAGCCGGCCACCATGGCCGCGTCGAAGCCGAACTCGACGGCCTCCTGCAGGTGGGTGAGCATCTCGTCGCGGGTGGTGCCGACCGCGATCTTCGTGTGCTGGATGTGGCTCGCGAGCTCGCGCGCGGTGTACGAGTCCGGGTCGCTGCGGGTCATGTGGATGGTCCCCCTGGTGTGGTGTCGGTTGTCCGGTCGTGGAGTGGTTCGGTCACGCGGGCGAGATCCGCCCGGGTCGGCAGAGCCGGGATGACCTCGTGGCGCCCGACGACGTAGGAGCCGACCCTCGCGGCGAAGCGGGCGGCGGCGATCGGGTCCGCGCCCTCGGCGAGCGCGACCGCTGCGGCGGCGGTGAAGGCGTCGCCCGCTCCGGTCGTGTCGACGACGCGGTCGGCGCGGACTGCGTCGATCGTCGCGACGCCGGTGTCGTCGGCGACGGTCACCCCATCGCCACCCTGGGTCAGCAGGACGGTGGCCCCGGTGCGTTCGTGCAGAAGCCGGGCGAGCTCCTCGGGCGGATGGTCGGAGGCGGCCGGGTCGAGGCCGAGCAGGATGGCGGCCTCGGTGAGGTTCGGGGTGACGACGTCGACGTGCGTCCAGACTCCGCCGGGCAGGGACATTGCCGGGGCGGGGTTGAGCAGGGTCCGGGTTCCCGCGGCGTGGGCGACCTCGACCGCGTGGACCGCCACCTCGACGGGGATCTCGAGGGAGACCACGGCGATGTCGGCTGCGGCCAGGTCGCCGGACTGCTCGTCGACGTGCTCGGGCGTCAGGTGGTCGAGCGCGCCGGAGGCGATGACGATGCGGTTCTCGCCACTCGGCTCGACGAGGATGACGCCGGCCATCGTCGCCGCCTCGCCGACGACGACGGGGTGTGCGGCGACGCCCTCGTCGGCCCACAGACGTTGAGCCGACTCGCCCATCGTGTCGTCGCCGACGGCCGTGAGGAAGGTGACGTCGGCCCCGAGCCGGGCAGCCTGCACGGCCTGGTTGGATCCCTTGCCGCCGTGACCGCTGGCGAACTCGCCGCCGCTCAGCGTCTCGCCGGCGACCGGGACGCGGGGGACCCGCATGGTCAGACCCACGCCGTAGCTACCCACGACCGCGACCCGCACCATGCCGTTCCCTCTCAGAAGTCCTCACCGCACGATAGGTGACTTGTTCATAGTTGTCCATAGACATACCGCCCAACTCCCCCAGCCTCCCACCACTTCTTCCGAATAGGACCGAAACGGCGAACGGTCACGCGCATACCGTTCGCCGTTTCGGTCCTATTGGGAGGATATGGTCTGACGCGGCTGGGGCGGGACGAGGGTTGAGGGGATTTTGAGGGGTTCGGTGCCCTGACAACCCGGCGCTGTGGCGGCACGCTGGGATGCAACGCCCGAGACGCGCACCGACGAACACCTTCACCGATCCCGCAGGAGCACTCGATGACCACCGCCACCCGACCCCGCCACTGGCTCTCCGCCGCCGACTGCCGGCTCGAGGACCTCCTCGCGATCCTCGACACCGAGACCGTCCTCGCCGACTACCCGCACGCCGAGACCGTCGAGCAGGGCGTGGTCGTCTACGCCGCACCGGCGCTGCGCGCCGCGATCGCCGCACGTGAGCAGGCCGCCATCATGGCGGAGCTCTGCCACGCGTGGACCGACGGTCCCGGCATCGTCGTCATCCGCGGGGCCCTGGAGCGCGACGTGCTCGACCGGGTGAGCACCGCATACGAGGAGATCGTCGCCGCGGAGAAGGCGGCCGGGGGCGAGCGCGGCGACCACTTCGGCACGCCGGGTGCGAACGACCGGATCTGGAACGCCCTCGAGAAACTTGCGGTCGCGGACCCTGAGGCCTTCGTCGACTACTACGAGAACGACATGATCGCGCTGGGGCCGAGCGCCTGGCTCGGGCCGGGATACCAGGTGACGGCGCAGGCGAACATCGTGCTGCCGGGTGGCGCCGGCCAGACGGTGCACCGCGACTACCACCTCGGCTTCATGGACAGCGAGCAGGCCGCGCGCTACCCGCGGCACGTGCACCTCTTCTCGCCCGAGCTGACCCTCCAGGGCGCCGTCGCGCACGTCGACATGCCGGTCGAGTCCGGGCCGACGCTCTATCTGCCGCACTCACAGAAGTACGAGCTCGGCTACCTCGCGTACTGGCTGCCCGAGTTCCAGGACTACTTCGTCGGCCACCACATCCAGCTGCCGCTCTCGGCCGGCGACGTCGTCTGGTTCAACCCCGCGCTCTTCCACGCGGCCGGCTCCAACCGCACCGGTGTCGACGGCCTGCAGCCGGTCCAGCGGATGGCGAACCTCCTCCAGGTCTCGTCCGCGTTCGGCCGCTCGATGGAGACGGTCGACCGCGCGAGGGTCGTCGAGGCGGTGTACCCGTCGCTGCTGCGCCGCGTCGGGGAGTGGTCGCAGGCCTCCCTCGAGCGGGTGGTCGCCGCCAGCGCCGAGGGGTATGCGTTCCCCGCCAACCTCGACCGCGCCCAGCCGGTCGACGGCATGGCTCCCCCGACCCAGGCCGACGCCGTCCTCGCCGCCCTCGCCTCGGGTGAGCCCGTCGAGACGCTGCGCGAACGCCTCAGCGCGCAGGTGGCGACGACGCGTAGTCACTGAGGCGGCCTCGCGCGCGTCCTCGGGTGCCCTACCGTCGACGCGTGAGGACTCCGACGCTCGGTCTGCGCGAGAACGCCGGGCAGTTCGCGCTGCTCGTCGTCATCAACGCCCTCGTCGGCGGAATGGTCGGCCAGCAGCAGACCGTGCTCCCGCTGCTCGCCGAGGACGAGTTCGGCCTGACGGGCTACACGGTCATCTTCACCTACGTCGCGGCGTTCGGGATCACGAAGGCGACGGCGAACTACGTCGCCGGCGCGTGGTCGGACCGCTACGGCCGCAAGCCGGTCCTTCTCCTCGGGTGGCTGATCGCGCTCCCGGTGCCGCTCCTGCTCATCTGGGCGCCGAGCTGGGGCTGGGTCGTCGCGGCCAACGTCCTGCTCGGGATCAACCAGGGCCTGACCTGGTCGACCACCGTGATCATGAAGATCGACCTCGTCGGTCCGCGCCAGCGCGGCCTCGCGATGGGCCTGAACGAGGCCGCCGGCTACGGCGCGGTCGCGCTCACGTCGATGGCCGCCGGCTACCTCGCGGCCGAGTACGGCCTGCGACCCGCCCCGTTCCTCCTCGGCCTGTCGTATGCGGTGCTCGCCATCGCGCTCACCTCGCTCGCCGTGCACGAGACCAAGGGGCACGCGACGCTCGAGGCCGCCGCGCATACCCCTCGGGCCGACGGACGCCACGACCACCTGCACGGCGAGCTGACGAACCGGGAGGTGTTCGCGCAGACGAGCTGGCATGAGCCGGCGCTGTCGTCGGCGAGCCAGGCGGGGCTGGTCAACAACCTGAACTTCGGACTGTCGTGGGGGCTCTTCCCGCTGCTCTTCGCGAGCTCGGGGTTGGGTGTGGGCCGGATCGGGCTGCTGTTCGCGATCTACCCGGGCGTCTGGGGCGTCGGGCAGCTGGTCACCGGGGCGCTGTCGGACCGGTGGGGGCGCAAACACCTCATCACCGTCGGCATGCTGCTCCAGGCGAGCGGGCTGGCGGTCATCGCTGCGGTCGGATCCTTCGGTGGGTGGGCGTTCGGGGCCGCAGTGCTGGGGGCCGGCACGGCGATGGTCTACCCGACGCTGCTCGCCGCGATCGGCGACGTCGCCCACCCGAGCTGGCGCGGCCGGGCGGTCGGGATCTACCGCGTCTGGCGGGACCTCGGCTACGCCGTCGGGGCGGTCATGGGCGGTGTCGTCGCCGACCTGTGGAGCTTGCGCGCCGCGGTCTGGGTGGCCGCCGGCATCAGCGTCGTCTCCGCGCTCGTCGTGGCGGTGCGGATGTACGAGACCGGCTCGCGGCGACTGCTGCTACGCCGTGAGCACCCGCCGCAGCGCGTCGACCTTGGCGTCGGTGAAGGCCTTCATCGAGGGCGCATCCGGCATCGCGACGTCGGCGCCGTGCGGCATCCCCGGGACGACGTGCAGCTCGACGTCGACGCCCGCGGCCCGGAGCCGCTCGGCGTACTCGACGTCCTCGTCGTGGAACAGGTCGATCGAGCCGACCCCGATCCAGGCGGGCGGGAGGCCGGCGAGGTTCGTGCGACGGGCGGCCACCGCATACTCCGGCGCGAGCCCGCCGATCGGCGCCCGGCCGAGGTAGGAGGTCCACCCGAACCGGTTCGACGTCGGGTCCCACCCGACCCGGCCGGTGTCGCCGTGGTCGGAGCGCAGGCAGGTGCGGTCGTCGAGCATGGGGTAGACGAGCATCTGGTGCCGCACGGGGACCTCGCCGCGGTCGTGCGCGAGCTGCACGAGGGCGGCCGCGAGCCCACCGCCGGCGCTGTCGCCGCCGACCGCGATGCGCTGCGGGTCGATGCCGAGCCGCTCGGCGTTGTCGTGCAGCCACCGCAGCCCGGTGTAGCAGTCCTCGAGCGGGGTCGGGAAAGGGTTCTCCGGAGCCAGCCGGTAGTCGACCGCGGCGACCAGGACGCCGAGCTCGGTGGCCACGCGGCCGGCGAACGGCTGGACCATCTCCGGCGTGCCGAACAGGTAACCGCCGCCGTGGATCCAGTACAGGACGCCGGTCGGTCCGGTGCGGTTCTCCGGCTCGTAGAGATGGACCGCGACCGGCTCGCGCCCGCGGACGTATGCGGTGCGCACCTTCGTCGTGACCCCCGCCGGCAGTGGGAGGACGCTGCCGAGCGGGATCCGACGGACCAGCCGCAGCACCGTCGCGTTCGGGACCGGCGTCGGGAGGTACAGCATCGGGCTGCGCAGGTCCGGCGCGACGAGCTCCTCGACGGCTCTGCGGCGTCTGAGAATGCTGCGGGTGAGCAGGCCGGCGACGACGAGCTTCGTCAGTGCGATCCCGGCCAGGATCGGTCGTGCTCGCATGGTCGTCGCCTCCCGTGACTCTCGTGGTGTGCCTGAGTAGGTCGCGCCCAGCATCCCACTGCGCGGCGTCGACCGGGAGGCCCAGCAGCGAGCCGCGGCGTCGGAGGCGAGCCGCGCCGATATTGCGCCGCGGCTTGTCTCGAACGCCGCGGGTCGGTGTTACCGCTGCGCCCGGTTCGAGGCGTCGTAGGCGATCGTGCCGGTCAGGGTGGCCGATGTCGTGCCGCCGACGAGGTCACCGATGGGGTTGGCCGTGCCCTCGCCGGTGGCGCCGACGAATCGGCCCGTCCCGCCGACGATCTCCCACTCCAGCTCGATCAGACTCGAGATTGGGAAGGTGTTCGTCGGGTCGAGCACCAGCTCGAAGCTGCCCTCTTCCGTCATGAACAGCTGGTCGCCGTTCGCTGCGGTGACGGTGATCGTGCCGCCACCGAAGACACCGGTCGTCGGACCGGTGAAGGCGCTGCAGTGCTCGATCTCGAACCACACTGTGCCCAGGTGGCTGAAGGTCCCGGGACCCTCGCCGCTGAAGGACCACATGGCATCCGGCATCGTGCACCCGTCCGGTGGACCCATCGTGTCCTGGGTGACGACTGATCCAGTGAGCGGCCGAATCGGCGGGTCGCTCGGTCCCGCAGTCGCCGGCGCTGAGGCAAGGGCCAGGGCCGCAACGACCCCCGCCCCCGCGATGATGTGCCTCTTCATGATGTTCCCCTTCCTCCCTGATCAATGGTGACCAAGCTCTCGCCCTATCTCCCCCCTACTCCTCTCGCGGGCGACACGCCAGGGACATGTGGCTGACTCGTTGGTCACCTGCCCTTCCATCTCCTCCCGTCAATGCACTAATGTCCTGACATATACCGTGTCCACGATCCCAGGAGACCCCATGGCACTCGTCGACCTCCTCCGCGACAAGGTCGTCCTCGTCGTCGGCGGCACCTCCGGCCTCGGGGCCGCGATCGCTCGAGCCGCTGCCCGGGAGGGCGCGGCTGTCGTCGTGACGGGGCGCCGGCCGGACCGCGGTGACCAGCTCGTGAGTGAGCTCGAGGAGACCGGGGCGAGCGCCGCATACGTCCAGGGAGATGTCGGGGACGCGGCCGAGGCGACCCGTATGGTCGAGGCGGCCGTCGAGCGGTTCGGGCGGGTCGACTGCCTCGTCAACTGCGCCGGCATCACGACCCGCGGCACGCTGCTCGACACGACGCAGGAGCTGTTCGACGAGCACATCGCGACCAACCTGCGCGGGCCGTTCTTCACGATGCAGGCGGCGGTGCGCGACATGGTGGGGCGCGGCGCCGCGGGCACGATCGTCAACATCATCACGATGACGAGCCACGGTGGTCAGCCGTACCTCGCGCCGTACGCCGCATCCAAGGGCGGACTCGTCACACTGACCAAGAACGCCGCACACGCCCACCGGTTCGACCGGATCCGGATCAACGGCCTGAACATCGGCTGGACCGAGACCGAGGGCGAGGACGCGATCCAGCGGCGCTTCCACGGCGCCGGCGACGACTGGGTCGAGAAGGCCAACGCCGGATTGCCGATGGGCAAGCTGGGCCAGCCCGACGAGATCGCGGACGCCGTCGTGTTCCTGTTGTCCGACCGCTCCGGCGTCGTCACCGGCTCGGTCATCGACTGGGACCAGACGGTGCCCGGCACCTACGACTGAGCGCCGCACGCTGCCCACTCCCTGCCACCTGCCCTGCCACCCAAGGACCTCCATGCGCATCGGACTTATCGGCCTCGGCCGCATCGGCGCCTTCCACGCCGACACCCTCGCCGCACTCGACGCCGTCGACGAGCTCGTCGTCACCGACCCGGTGGCGGCGGCCGTCGACGGCGTGCTCGCGCGGCACTCCGTCGCCAGGGCGGTCGGCTCGCCTGCCGACGTGCTGGCGAGCGGCGTCGCCGGTGTCGTCATCGCGGCCGCGACGAACGCCCACGCAGAGCTGCTTCTCGCCGCCGTCGCGGCCGGTATTCCGACGTTCTGCGAGAAGCCCGTCGCCGGCCGGATCGAAGAGGCGCTGAAGGTCCAGCGCGCACTCGCGGACTCCGACGTGCCGGTGCAGATCGGCTACCCGCGGCGGTTCGACCCCGCGTTCGTCGAGGCGCGTTCGCTTGCCCTCGGCGGCGCGCTCGGCCAGGTGCACACTGTCCGCTCCACGACGCTGGACCCGGCTCCGCCGCCCGCCGCGTACCTCGCCGTGTCCGGCGGCATCTTCCGCGACTGCTCGGTGCACGACTTCGATGCCGTGAGGTGGGTGACGGGCCAGGAGGTCGAGCAGGTGTATGCGGTGGGCGCCGTCGACCCGGACGCCGCCGCCGAGCTGTACGCCGACAACGACGACTACTCGACGGTGTCGACGTTGTTGACGATGGCCGACGGCACGATCGGCGTCGTGTCGAACACCCGCACCAACGCCCGCGGCTACGACGTGCGGCTCGAGGTGCACGGCGTCCTCGACAGCGTCGCCGCCGGCCTCGACGACGGGCTCCCCCTGCGCTCCACGGAGCCGGGGGTGACCTGGCCGGCCGGACCGGCGCATACCTTCTTCATGGACCGGCTGACCGAGGCTTTCCGGCGCGAGCTCGCGGCGTTCACGCGGGTTGCCGCGGGTGAGATCGGGTCGCCGTGCACTGTCGACGACGCGATGGGAACCGCGTGGGTCGCCGAGGCGGCGACGCTGTCGGCGCGCGAGCGGCGGCCGGTCGCGATCGACGAGGTGCGCTCGGCCGCCGGCTGAGGTCGGTCGCGAGTCGACCGGCTCAGTGGGTCGGAGGGGCGGTCGAGGCGCGCACGACGAGGCGGGGGCTGACGATCACGTCGGTATGCGGTGGAGACTGCGCCTCGTCGGTGTCACGTCGGTCGCTGGTCAAGGCTTCGCTCAGGACGGCGACCACCGCGGCCGCGAGGGCGGGCGGGTCCTGGCTGACGGTCGTGAGCTCGATCGTCGCGAGCCGGGCGAGTGGGCTGTCGTCGTAGCCGGTGACCGACATCTGTTCGGGCACGGTGATGCCGGTGCGGGCGAGGCCGGTCCGCACTCCGACGGCGCAGTGGTCGTTGAAACACGCGACCGCGGTGGGGCGGGCGGCGTTGTCCATGGAGAGGATCTCCTCGGCGGCCGCGAGTCCGGCCGTCTCGTCGACGCCGCCGGGGATGACGACGACGTCGAGGTCGCGGCGGCGCATGGCGTCCCGGAACCCCCGTCGCCGAGCCGTGGCGATCGAGCCGCGAGGTCCGTCGACGTAGGCGATCGAGCGATGGCCGAGGTCGACGAGGTGGTCGACGATCGCATCCATGCCCGTCGCGTCGTCGGCGAGGACACCGGTCGAGTGGGAGGTCCCCAGGCGCCCGACGACGACGGTCGGGACCTCACGCGCCACCGCGTCGATGCGCGCCTCACTCAGCCCCGGGCCGACGAGAACGATGCCCTCGCACCGCTGGTCGAGCAGTGCCTCGAGCGCCTGCTGCTCGCTGCGGCGCGGTGTCGTCGTGCCGAGGACGAGGTCGAGCCCGGCGTCGGCCGCGGCACCGTCGAGCACCTCGACGAGCTCGGCGTGGAACGTGCTCGAGATCGCGATGAGGACGCCCAGGTGACGTGAGCGCCGGCTCGCGAGCAGGCTGGCCGACCGGTCCGGACGGTACGCCAGGCGCCGGGCCGCGTCCTGCACCGCGTCGCGCGAGGCCTGGCTGGGTCCCGGTCGACCGCGCAGCACGAGGGAGGCCGTCGCCGTCGAGACCCCCGCCTCGGCGGCGACGTCCACGAGACGCGCGCGCGGCATACCCACTCCTCCCTCCGGATCTCGCCCAGTATGTCCGCGTTCGGTGCGCAGCTCCCAGTTCGGCGCGATGCCTCGCACCGGTCGGTCGACCGGGGCACCGGTTGGTCGGTGTCGTGGGGTCTGCCGCTCGCGCGCCGGGCGTGGTGGGGGTTCAATGGGCAGATGACCGAGCAGCGCATCGCCTCCGCCACCCGTGACGTCGCCGCCGACGCGGCGACGATCTTCGAGCTCATCGCCGACCCGAGCCGTCAGCCCGAGTGGGACGGCATGGACAACCTCGTCGCGGCGGCGCCGGGGCAGCGGGTGCGGGCCGTGGGCGATGTGTTCGTCATGACGATCCATCTCGGCACCGACCGCAACAACCGGATCGTCGAGTTCGAGGAGGGCCGCCGCATCGCCTGGAAGCCGTCCGAGCCGGGCAAGCCCGAGGCCGGGCACCTGTGGCGATGGGAGCTCGAGCCGGTGAGCGAGACGGTGACCCGGGTGACGCACACCTACGACTGGAGCGGGCTCACCGACGAGAACCGGATGGGCCGGGCGAGGCGGACGACGTCGGAGCGGCTGATGGGCTCGATCGACCGGCTCGCCGAGATCGCCGAACGGGGCTGAGGGCCGGCCGGGGCCCTCCCATGCCCGCGCGGCACGGCTGCACCACGCAAGTGCATCGTTGACCACGGGACCTAACCGTGGTCAACGACGCGTTTCCCGGTTGGGGAGAGAAAGGGAAGTGGCGGCCGAACCCCGAGCGGGGTCGTCATGCCGACGGACTACTGGTTCTGGGGGAAGCCGAGGTTGAGGCCGCCGTGGCTGGGGTCGAGCCAACGGGAGGTGACGACCTTGCCGCGGGTGTAGAAGTGCACGCCCTCCATGCCGTGGGCGTGGGTGTCGCCGAAGAGGCTGTTCTTCCAGCCGCCGAAGGAGAAGTAGGCCATCGGGACCGGGATCGGCACGTTGATGCCGACCATGCCGACCTCGACCTCGTTCTGGAAGCGCCGGGCCGCCCCGCCGTCGTTGGTGAAGATCGCGGTGCCGTTGCCGTAGGGGTTCGTGTTGATCAGCTCCAGGCCCTCGTCATAGGAGTCGACGCGGATCACGGACAGCACCGGCCCGAAGATCTCGTCGTCGTAGACCGACATCCCCGGCTTGACGTTGTCGAACAGCGTCGGCTTGAGGAAGAATCCGTCGCCGTCCGCCTCGACGTCACCCTCGCGGCCGTCCACGACGAGGGTCGCGCCGTCCTCGACGCCGGAGTCCAGGTAGGACGTGACCTTGTCGCGGTGCTGCGCCGTCACGAGCGGGCCCATGTCGCAGCCGCGGGTGCCGTCACCGGTGACGAGCTTGCCCATCCGGTCGGTGATCTTGGCGATGAGGTCGTCGGCCACCGGCTCGACGGCGACGAGTGCCGAGATCGCCATGCACCGCTCGCCCGCGGAGCCGAAGCCGGCGTTGACCGCGGCGTCGGCGGCGAGGTCGAGGTCGGCGTCGGGGAGGACGAGCATGTGGTTCTTCGCACCACCGAGCGCCTGGACGCGCTTGCCGTTCGCGGTGCCGGTCTCGTAGACGTACTTGGCGATCGGCGTCGAACCGACGAAGGAGATCGCGCGCACGTCGGGGTGGGTCAGCAGGGCGTCGACGGCCTCCTTGTCACCGTGGACGACGTTGAGCACACCGTCGGGCAGGCCGGCCTCCTTCCACAGCTGCGCGACCGCGTTGACCGCCGACGGGTCCTTCTCCGACGGCTTGATGATGACCGAGTTGCCGCACGCGATGGCGATCGGCACGAACCACAGCGGCACCATCGCCGGGAAGTTGAAGGGGCTGATGATGCCGACGACCCCGAGCGGCTGGCGGATCGAGTAGACGTCGACCTTGGTCGAGACATTCTCGGAGAAGCTGCCCTTGAGCAGGTGCGGGATGCCGCAGGCGAACTCGGCCACCTCGAGGCCGCGGGTCACCTCGCCTTCGGCGTCGGAGAGGACCTTGCCGTGCTCGGCCGTGATGAGCGCGGCGATGTCCTTCTTCTTGGCGTTGAGCAGCTCGCGGAAGGCAAAGAGCACCTGGGCGCGGGCGGTCAACGTCGAGCGCTGCCACGTCGAGTCGAAGGCGGCCTTGGCGATGGCGACGGCCTCCCCGACGACCTCCGTCGAGGCGAGGTCGAGGTCGCCGGTGTGCTCGCCGGTCGCCGGGTTGTAGACCGGGCTGGTCCGCTCGGCGGTGCCCTCCCACGGGGCGCCGTTGATCAGGTGGGTGATGCGGGTGGGGGTGCTCATTGCTGCTCCGTTGCTCACGTGGTCACACGCGGATGGTGAGGGTTTGCTAGTTTGTCCTGACAAATGTAGCAGGTCGGGCTGGATCAGGCGAGACCCGGGATCTCGTCCAGGCGGACGGGCCGTCCCTCGCTGCGGGAGAGCTCGCACGCCTCGGCGACCCGGAACGCCTCGAGCCCATCGGTGATTGTGCACGGCGTGACGATCTCGCCGCGCACCAGGCTCACGAAGGCGGCCAGCTCCGCGACATAGGCGGGTCGGAACCGGTCCATGAACGTCGTATGCGGTGGTCCCGCCGGGAACTCCACGCCCGGCTCCGCGCTGCGGAAGGCATACGAGTCGTCGAGCCCCACGGCGAGCGAGGCCTCCGACCCGTGCACCTCCACCCGGACATCCTGGCCACCGCCGTTGTAGCGGGCCGCGCTGACGAGGGCAACCGTGTCGTCGTCGAGGGTGAGGACGGCCGCGCCGGTCGAGACGTCGCCGACCTTGGCGAAGAACGGCGCGCCCTTCGTGCCGCCGGTCGCGTAGACGGTCTCGACCTCGCGCCCGGTGACGAACCGGATCGCGTCGAAGTCGTGCACCGAGCAGTCGCGGAAGATGCCGCCGGACGTCGCGATGAACGCCTCCGCCGGCGACGTGACGTCGTGGGTCGTGCACCGCAGCTGGTGGATCTCGCCGAGCTCCCCCGCCTGCACGGCCTCGCGCGCCCGCAGATAGCCGGAGTCGAACCGGCGCTGGAAGCCGATGTGCACCGGCACGCCCGACTCCTGCTCGAGCCGGGCCAGCTCGCCGGTCTCGGCGAGCGTGGCGGCGACCGGCTTCTCGCAGAACGTCGGCACCCCCTCGGCGATCCCGCGCCGCAGCAGCCTGGCATGGGTCGGCGTGCCCGTGGCGATGACGAACCCGTCCAGGCCCGAGGCGAACAGCTCGTCGAGCGACGTCACGTGTTCGGCGCCGAGCTGGGCCGCCACCCGGGCGGCGGCCTCGGGGACGGCGTCGGTGAGGACGAGCTCCGGGGCGTCGGGGAGGCTGAGGATGGTGGCGGCGTGGAAGGCGCCGATCCGGCCGGTGCCGGCGAGGCCGATGCGCATGGTGTCGAGGCTCCTCGGGTTGCTGTCGTTCGGTATGCGGTGGTCGCGGTCCCGGTGATGTCTCTCGTCGGGCGTGGCGTCAGTCGGTGAGGCGCGGGTCGACCGGCAGTTCCGGCCACGACTCGCGCACCCAGCCGTGGGCGGGGTCGTCGCAGATCAGCCAGACCCGTTCGGGGCCCGGGCCGGCCATGACGTTGAGGTAGTAGAGGTCGGCGTTCGGTGCGGCGATAGCCGGGCCGTGCCAGCCGTGCGGGACGAGGACGACGTCGCCGGTGCGGACCTCGGCGAGGACGTCGATGGGCCGCTCGGCGGTGCCGTACACCCGCTGGTAGCCGACCGCGTCGACGCCTCGCTCGTCGGTCGACCGCGTCTCGAAGTAGTAGATCTCCTCGAGCTCGGCCTCGACTCCCGGCCGCTCGGTGTCGTGTTTGTGAGGTGGCCAGGACGACCAGTTGCCGGCCGGGGTGATGACCTCGCAGGCGATGATCCGGCTCGCGTCGAGCACGCCGGGGACGCCGAAGTTGCGGACCTGCCGGGACGCGATCCCGGCTCCGCGCAGCTCGACCGGCACGTCGTCGGCCGGCAGGTGGGTGACCGCCGGAGGCTCGTCCCCGGTCTCGTCGAGCGCCAGGGCGATCGCGACCCGGCTCGCCTCTGCGTCCCCACCGGCTCCGGTGAGGGTGAGGGAGGAGGCGCGCGGCGCATACAGGATGTCGGTCGGTCCGGCGAACACGCTGGACCGGCCGGCCAACGCATACTCACCGTCGCCGGCGACGGCCACGGTGACAGGTCCTGAGAGCGGCACGACGACCGCCTCCCAGGACCCGAGGTCGCGCGTCACCGACTCGCCCGACGCGAGGGTCAGCGTCATCAGTCCGGTGTGCCGCCAGCCCGGCGTCCGCTCGTCGATGACGAGGTCGGCGCCGTCCTCGGCGCGCGACCCCGCCGGGTGGAACCAGGTCTCGTTGTCCGCTCCGCGGCTCATGGCGTGATCACCTTCCGTGCACGAGGTCGGCGGCGACATCGACCGCTCGGGCGACGTCGCCGTCCTCGGGATAGAGCAGGGCGCGGCCGACGACGAGGCCGGCCGCCTGGGGCACGTCGAGCGCGCGGCCCCACGACGCGTAGGTCTCGGCCGGGTCGCCCGTCGGGTCGCCGCCGAGGAGGAGGGTCGGCAGCGTCGTTGCGTCGAGGACGCGGGGCATGTCGTCGACGACGGGGAGCTTGAGCCAGGTGTATGCGCTGGTCGCCCCGAGTCCGGAGGCGATCTGCATCGAGAGGATCACCGAGTCGGGGTCGAGCCGGTTGTGCACCCGGTCGGGAGCGCCGCGCTCGGTGATGAACGGCTCGACGAGGGCGACCAGCCCGCGCGCGGCGAGCTCGCTCACGGCGCGGCCGCTCGCCTCGAGCGTCGCGGCGGTGCCGGGGTCGTCGAAGCAGATCCGGGTGAGCATCTTGCCGCCGTCGAGCCCGGCGTCGGCGATCGCCTGGGCGTCCATCGCGGTGAAGCGGTCGTCGAGCTCGAAGGTGGCTCCCTGGAGCCCGCCGCGGTTCATCGTGCCGAAGACCGTCATGCCGTCGAGCAGGCCGAGCAGGAGGAGGTCGTCGAGGACGTCGGGGCCGGCGAGGACGCCGTCGACGCCGGGACGGGTGAGGGCGGTGGTGAGTCGCGCGAGCAGGTCGGTGCGCGAGGCCATGGCGAGCGGCTCGCCCCGGACGCCGAGTGCCCCGCGGGCCGGGTGGTCGGCGGCGATGAGGAGCAGGCCCCGGCCGTCGGACTGGCGCTGCTGGAGCGAGGGGCCGCGGGACCGGGTGCGCCAGCCGGCGGCTACGGCGGCGGGGTCGGTGCGGCGGGCTGCCGAGAGGCGAGCGGCGAGGTCACCCATGACCGGCTCCGTCGCTCGCGGTGGTGGGAGTGGGCGAGCCGGCTGTCGACAGGGTCGGGGTGCCGGCCTGCAGCGCGAGCACCTCGTCCTCGGTCGGCATCGCGGTCGCGCACTCGCGGCGGGCGGCGACGTGGGCGCCGGCGGCGTTCGCGAAGTCGATGGTGCGGCGCAGGTCCCAGCCCTCGAGAAGGCCGTGGCAGATCGCCCCGCCGAAGGCGTCGCCGGCGCCGAGGCCGTTGAGGACGTCGACCCGGTAGGGCGGGCACTCGACCCGCTCACCGTCCGAGGTCATCGCGAGGACGCCGCGTGGGCCCTGCTTGACGACGGCGAGGTCCACGCCGCGGTCGAGCAGCGCGCGGGCGGCCCGCTCGGGCTCGATCTCGCCGACGGCCACCTCGCACTCCTCCCGGTTGCCGATGGCGACGGTGCACGCCTCGAGCGCCATGGCGGCGGCCCGGCTGGCGTCGGTGACGTGCGTCCAGAACGTCGGCCGGTAGTCGAGGTCGATGACGGTGAGCGGCTTGCGGCCGCGCAGCTCCCAGGCGGTCAGGTGCGCGCTGCGGCTCGGCTCGGCGGACAGGCCGGTGAGGGTGCTCCAGTGCAGCCGCGACTCGGCGACGGCGACCGGCGGGATATCGCGCTCGCCGATGCGCAGGTCGGGCGCGGTCGGGAACCGGTAGAAGTAGAGCGGGAAGTCGTCCGGCGGGAAGATCTCACAGAAGGTCACCGGGGTCGGCAGCCTCGGGTCCGTGCCGAGGTATGCGGTGCTCACGCCGAGCTCCTCGAGCGCACGTCGGACGAAGCGCCCGAACGGGTCGTCACCGACCCGGGAGACGAGGGCGACCTCATGGCCGTAGCGCGCCGCCGCGACGGCGACGTTGCCGGCGCTGCCGCCGAGGTACTTGCCGAAGGTCTCGACGTCCTCGAGGCCGACGCCGTCCTGCATCGGGTAGAGGTCGACGCCGACCCGCCCCATGGCGAGGACGTCGAAGGCCCGGGGGGCGAACGACGTCGAGGCGGCCATAGGACTACCTTGGCGCATCCTCCGAACGGCGTCAATATTTGTTCGGACATTATGAACTAGTGCATGTTAGGACGTTACTGACATACACTCCCGCTTGTGAGCAAGACCATTCCCGTCGTCATCGATCGCACCAGCCCCGTGCCGCTCTACCACCAGCTGGCCGAGCAGCTCACCGAGGCGATCGAGACCGGTGTGCTGCAGCCCGGAGACCCGTTCGAGAACGAGCTCGCCCTGGCCGCACGGCTCGACCTGTCGCGACCGACCGTGCGGAGGGCGATCGCCGAGCTCGTCGGCCGAGGCCTGCTGGTGCGGCGCCGCGGCGTCGGGACGACGGTGGCGAACCAGGTGATCCACCGCCGCGACGAGCTGTCCTCGCTGTGGGAGGACCTCGTGCGGCGCGGCACGAAGCCGAGCTCGGAGATCCTCGAGATCGACCGCGAGCGCGTGAACCCGGTCGCCGCCGAGGCGATGGGGCTGGCCGAGGACACCCCGTTGCTGTATCTCAAGCGCCGGCGGATGGCCGGTGACACCCCCGCCGCCATCCTCGAGAACTACCTCCCCCCGCACCTCGCCGACCTCGACGACTCCGATCTGCGCACGCGCGGGCTCTACGACATCCTCAAGGCGCGGGGCGTCCGTCCGGTCATCGCGCACCAGGTCATCGGCGCGCGCCGGCCGACCTCGGAAGAACGTCGCCTGCTCGGCCTCGCCAGCGGCGATCCGCTCCTCACGATGACGCGCCGCGCATACGACTCCGAGGGCGCGCCGGTCGAGTACGGCGACCACTGCTACCGCTACGACCAGTACGCCTTCGACGTCACCGTCTACGAGCGCTGATCGCCTCGGTGCCTCGGTGCCGCGCGGTCGGCATGCCACCGCTGCCGCGCCGGAGCACCGGCATGCCAAAGGCGCGACATACCGCGCGATCGGCATGCCACTGCTACACGGCTCGCTTCAGGGGCAGGCCGAGAGCCCGATGGATGCGAGGTATGCGCGGGTCGCCACCGCGGTCGGCAGCAGACGCCGACGGTGAGCTTCGCATACCGCTCGTCCTGGGTGTTGCGTGACCTGTCGACCGTCTGGTCCACCGCCGGCTCCTTCGCTGGGATCTCGGGTTCGGCGCACTCTCGGGAGGCTTCCCTGGTCGGCACCCTGGTGCTATCGTACTAATGTCTTAACATTTGTACAGCGCGTCTGGCATGCCCACTACCCCCGAACCGGAAGGCCCAGGAGGATCGATGCGGATCGCCCAGGACCCCACGCCGTTCCACCACGACTACGACCTGCTGGAGTTCCCGCGCGTCGTCGCGGACCTCGGCTATGAGTGGATCCAGCTGACCCCCCACAAGGACCTCGTCCCCTTCTTCCGGCACCCCAGGGCCGACGACGCCCTCGTCAGGCAGTTGAAGAAGGCGTGCGACGATGCGGGCGTCGGGATCGCGAGCATGCTTCCGGTTCAACGGATCTCGGGTCCGGACGAGTGGGCTCGCGAGGCCGCGGTCCGCAACGTCAAGCGCACCATCCAGATCGCCGTCGACCTGGGCGTCCGGGTCATCGGCACCGAGTTCTCCGGCCGGCCGGAGCGGGCGGAGGCGTCCGAGGCCTGCTTCTACCGCTCGATGGAGGAGCTGCTGCCGATCATCGAGAGTGAGGGGCTGAGCCTGCTCATCGACCCGCACCCCGACGACTTCGTCGAGGACGGCCTCGAGGCGATCCGGGTCCTGCGTGGCCTCAACTCCCCCTCCGTCGGCATGGTCTTCGTCGCGTGCCACTCCTTCCACATGGGCCACCCGATGCGCGAGGTCATGCGCGCCGGCAAGGACCTCATCCGGCTCGTGCACGTCGCCGACACGATGGACCACCACGCCTCGCACGGCCTGCGCTACATCACCAACCCGCCGGGCAACGCCGTCCGCGTCCACCAGCACCTGCGCATCGGCGCCGGCGACGTCGACTGGGACGACTTCTTCGGCGGCCTCGCCGAGATCGGCTTCTACGACGACCCCGACAGCGTCATGTGCAACTCCGTCTTCGCCGAGGACGAGAACGCGCACGACATGGCGCGCTACCAGCTGACCACCATGAAGGAGTACGTCGCCACGCACGGCGGCTGACATCGAGGATGACCATGACGACGACCGACCCGACCGCCGCCACACCGGACCAGCAGCCCAACGTGACACCCGGGCTCACCCCCCTCGAGCAGATGACCGCCGGCGAACCCACCGTGCTCTGGAACGACTCCGCCGACCCCCGCGAGCTCGCCCAGTCGATCGCCTGGGGTGCGGTCGGCGCGACGTGCAATCCGGTCATCGCCGTCGCCTGCGTCAAGGCGGACCTGTCGCGCTGGACGGCGCGGATGGCGGAACTCGCGCGGCAGCGTCCGACGGCGAGCGAGAGCGAGATCGGCTGGACGGTCGTCGAGGAGATCTCCCTGGAGGCGGCGGAGATGCTGCGCCCCGCATACGAGCGGCACGAGGGGGTCAACGGCCGGCTGTCCATGCAGACCGACCCGCGCCTGCACCGGGACGCGCGGGCCCTCGCCGACCAGGCGGAGTACTTCTCGTCCCTCGCCGACAACATCATCGTCAAGATCCCCGCGACCTCGACCGGGATCGTCGCCATCGAGGACGCCGTCTCGCGCGGGGTGTCGATCAACGTCACGGTGTCGTTCTCGGTGCCGCAGGCACTCGCCGCGGCCGAGGCCATCGAGCGCGGGATGCGTCGGCGCGAGTCCGCCGGCCACGATGTCTCCCGCATGGGTCACGTCGTGACGATCATGGTCGGCCGGCTCGACGACTGGCTCAAGGACGTCGTCAGCCGCGACGGCATCGAGATCGACCCCGAGCACCTCGAGTGGGCCGGCATCGCGGCCTTCAAGCGGGCGTATGCGGTGTTCCAGGAGCGCGGGTACCGCTCGCGTCTGCTCTCGGCCGCCTTCCGCAACACCCGGCAGTGGTCGGAGCTCATCGGTGCCGACGCGGTGATCTCGCCGCCGTTCACGTGGCAGCAGAAGATCCAGGCGACCGGACACGTTCCGGTGCCGCGGATCGACGAGCCGGTCGAGGACGAGGTGCTCGAGTCGCTGCTCGGGCTGGCCGACTTCCGGCGCGCGTACGAGCCGGACGGGATGTCGGTCGAGGAGTTCGACGCGTTCGGGCCGACCCGCAAGACGCTGCGCCAGTTCCTCGGCGCCGACGAGGAGCTCGACCGGCTCGTGCGCGACGTCCTCGTGCCGCACCCCCTGCCCTGACGCCCCCGCCACTTCCCCCAATAGGACCGAAACGGCGAACGGTCACAGCCGCCCGTGGCACCACCCGCGGCGCGAGCGCCGGGGTTGCGACCACGGGCCGCGGTTGTGCCGGGCCGCCGGAGCTGGGGTCGCCGGTCGGAGAAATTGCTGCGGCCAAAGGGGAAAGGTCCGGCATGTCATCGGATCCCCGGCGGGTGACAAGTGATGATGCGCGCGCGCGGCAAATGTCTTGACAAAGCCCACGCCACGCCACGATCATGGTTAAAGCGTTTTAAACCGTCAACGACGACACACCTGGAGAAACCATGAGCACACCGATCGGGGTCGCCGTCATCGGTGCTGGGATGGCCGGCCGGGCGCACTGCGCCGGCTACCGCAGCGCCCCCACCCTCTTCGACCCGCCGCTCCCACCGATCCGCTATGTGGCGGTCGTCGACGCCGACGAGGCCGTGGCCCAGGACGCCGCGACCCGCTACGGCTTCGAGCGCGCCGGCACCGACTGGCGCGAGCTGCTCACCGATGACTCCGTCGACGTCGTGAGCATCGTCGTCGCGAACTCACTGCACCGCGAGATCGCCGAGGCCCTGCTCGACGCCGGGAAGCACGTGCTCTCCGAGAAGCCGCTCGCCGACACACTCGAGAACGCCCGCGCGATGGCCGACGCCGCCGCCGCCCACCCCGAGCTCGTCACCGGCACCGGCTTCGTCTACCGCCGCCAGCCCGCCGTCGCCGCGATCCGCGACCTGCTGCGCGCCGAGCTCGGCGAGGTCTCGCACTTCAACGGCCGCTACTGGTGCGACTACGCCCGCAGCGCGCAGACCCCGATGGCCTGGCGCTACAAGGGGCGTCCCGGCACCGGAGCGCTCGCTGACATCGGCAGCCATCTCATCGACCTCGCCGAGTTCGTCGTCGGCCCCCTCTCCCACGTGAGCGGTGCCGCCTTCACGACCAAGGTCACCGAGCGCCATCTCGCCGCCGGCACCACCTACGGACACGCCAAGGCCCAGCTGACCGACGTCACCGAACCCGTCGAGAACGACGACGTCGCGACCTTCACCGCACACTTCGAGAACGGCGCGGTCGGGACGTTCTCCATCTCGCGGATCGCGCCGGGCCACGCCAACAGCCTCGCCTTCGACCTGTTCGCCGAGACCGGGGCTACCAAGTGGGACATGGACGCACCCGCCGAGTTCTCCGTCATCCGAAACCTCCGCGGTGACGGCTACGACGGCTACAACCGGGTCCTCGTCGGGCCCGACCACCCCTACCTCAAAGGCGGGGTGCCGATGGACTTCCCCGGCGTCTCCTTCGGCGTCGGCGACCTCTTCGGCTTCCAGGCACGCGCCTTCCTCGAGCAGGTGGCGGGGATCGACGGTGGCCTGCCACCCGTCGCGAGCTTCGCCGACGGAGTCCGCGACCTGACGATCATCGACGCCGTCATCCGCTCCGCCGAGCAGAACGGCGCCACCGTCGAGCTGCCTCCCCATCACGCGTCCTGACCGACGCCCGCGCCAGCGACTCTGCTCGGCGTGACCACCGCATACCCGATCGCCGTTTCCCAACCACGCACCCAGGAGCACTCCATGTACATCGGTGTCTACAACGCCTGCCTCGCCGACAAGCCGCTCGGTGAGTCGCTCGACGTCATCACCGGACTCGGCCTGAACAGTGTCGAGATCAACTCCGGCGGGTTCCTCCCGCCTATCCACCTGCCGGTCGAGGAGCTGCGCGCGAGCGAGGATGCCCGCCAGGCGTACCTCGGCGAGTTCGCCTCCCGCGGGCTGACGCTCACCGCGCTGAACTGCAACGGCAACCCGCTGCACCCGCGCGCCGACTTCCCGCACCGGCAGGACCTGCTCGACTCGATCGACCTCGCCGCCCTGCTCGGCGTCAAGCGGGTCGTGACGATGTCCGGCACGCCCGCCGGCAGCCCCGGCGGCACCAACCCGGTGTGGAACCCGCTCCCCTGGTGGAGTCCGCTGCTCGACGTCCGCGACCACCAGTGGGAGGTCGCCGTGCCGTTCTGGAAGGACGTCCAGGCGCGTGCGGCCGCCGCGGACGTCAGGGTCGCCATCGAGATGCACCCGGGCAACATCGTCTTCAACCCGGCGACGATGCACCGGCTCGCCGAGTCGATCGGCGCCACCCATGTCGGCGCCGAGATGGACCCGAGCCACCTGTTCTGGCAGGGCATCGACCCGGTGCTCGCGCTGAAGGACCTCGGCTCGCTCGTGTACTGCTCCGCGGCAAAGGACACCCGGATCAACGAGGCCGCCAAGGTCAACGGCGTGCTCGACGACCGCTTCACGCGGGTGAGCGAGGGTGAGCCCGGGTATCTCTCGCTCGGCGGCGGCACGACGCTCTCGGGTTGGCCGACGAACAGCTCATGGGACTTCGTCGCGATCGGCAAGGGTCACGACGTGGTGTTCTGGACCGAATTCCTCCGCGCGCTGCAGGCGATCGACCCGGACCTGCCCTGCAACATCGAGCACGAGGACCAGGAGCTGGGCCAGCTCGAGGGACTGAAGTTCGCGGCCGACAACATGCTCGCCGCCGAGCGCGCCCTCTGACCCTGTCCTTTCCCCGCGGCCCCGGGTCGCCATGACAGGCTCGGCACATGACTGAACCACTGCGCATCGGCATCCTCGGGGCGGCCCGGATCGCTCCGCTCGCCATCGTGGCCCCTGCGCAGGCGACCGGTGCGCGGCTGGTCGCCGTCGCCGCCCGGGACCGTTCGCGCGCCGAGGCGTTCGCGGCCGAGCACTCGGTGGAGCGGGTCCTCGACTCGTATGCGGCGGTCCTGGACGACCCGGACGTCGAGGTCGTCTACAACCCGCTCCCGCACGGGATGCACGCCGCATGGAACATCAGGGCGATCGAGGCGGGCAAGCACGTCCTGACCGAGAAGCCGTCGGCGGCGAACGCCGACGATGCGAGGGTGGTCCGCGAGGTCCTGCGCGTGCGGCGGGGGCGCGGGGATGTCCCCGAGCCGGTATTCATGGAGGGCTTCCACTACCCATACCACCCGATGTTCCATCGGGTGGTGGAGCTCATCGAGTCCGGCGCGGTCGGGGAGGTGGGCCACATCGACGTGCCGCTGCTCATGCCCGACCCCGGCGTCGACGACCCGCGGTGGCGGTGGGACCTCGCCGGAGGATCCGTCATGGACCTCGGCTGCTACTCGCTGTCGTGCCTGAAGCTGCTCGGCGAGAGGTTCTGCGGCGGGGCGCCGGTCGTGGTGTCCGCCGAGGCCGAGACCCGGGAGGATGACGGACGGATCGACGAGCGGCTGTTCGTCCGCGTGGCGTTCCCCTCGGGTGCGACCGGTTCGGGGGGATCCGACATGGCGGCGGACGACTGGTCGTTCACGTTGGTCGTGACCGGGACGCAGGGCGAGATCGTCGTGCCCGCGTTCCCGCTCCCGCACCAGGACGACCGGATCATCGTGCGGTCCGGCGGCACGTCCGAGGCCATAGCGCGGACCCGCCCGGCGGAGTTCGCCGAACTCACCGCCGAGCGGGAGGGGGACCACGTCGAGCGGCTCGGGTCGCGGTCGAGCTACACGTACCAGCTCGAGGCGTTGACCGCGGCGGTGCGTCAGGGCGCTTCGGTCGTGACGGACGCCGACTTCGCTGTGGACGTCATGGAGCTCATCGACGCCGCGTATGCCGCCGCCGGCCTCCCATCGCGGCCCTCCAGCGCGTTTGGTGCGTAGTTACCAGTTCGGTCCGAGACATCGCACCGATTGGTGTCACGACACACCGGTCGAGGACCGTGCGGGCAGCCACGCCGCGAGCGCGTCCTACCGTCACGCCACGCCACGCCACCCCGCGACTCCCCAGCCGAACCACGTCGCGACCTCACCCCCGGCCCGCGCCCTGCGACGCGCGGGCCTGGTGCATCGCCTGGGCGAGGATCCGCTCGAGCCGGCCACGGGTGAACAGGTCACTCCAGGTCAGCCGGACCACCACATACCCCAGGGCTCGCAGCGCATCCTCTCGGCGCTTCTCCGCGATAAGTGCCTCACCGGCGTCCCGGCCGCCGTACTTGACGTCCCCGTCGAACTCCGCGACGACGCAGCCATTGACGAGCAGGTCCACCCGCCCGACGAACGCACCGGTGGGCGTGCGGAGCTCGACCTGGGACTCCACCTGGTAGCCCAGTCCGCGAATGAGTATGCGGCCGAGACTTTCGCCCGGTGACTCGGCCTTGGCGTCGGTCGCCTCGATGAGTTCCCGGCCCCGGGGCGCGAGCCGCGCGAGCTCGACGCGGCACCTCTCCAGTCGGGCTCGGGAGGTCAGCCCTCGATGGAGCGCGGCGTCCGCCGCGACGATGGCGGTGGCGAGACTGTCCCGCCGGACCGTCTGGAAGATCGCGGTCTCGACCGACACCGACCGCACACCCGCGACGAGCGTGCCCTGCTCGGCAGAGGGCATTGCGTAGGTGATGACGCCGGGTCGGTGGTATCTCTCCCGGCCGGGTGCGCAGAGAACGACCGTCTCGAGGTCGGACCGAATGAGGGGCAGGTCGTGCAGGCTGAGCGCCGAGCGCGCCGCAGCCCAGGCCCGCGGCCGTGCTCGGAGGATCCCGCGCGTCAAGGCGGCGTGTCGAGCGCCACGGGTCGCCGGGGGCTCACCGTGTGCGTAGACGCCGTATCCGAGCCGCGTGATCTCGTCCTTGCGCACCGCTCTCAGCAGCTCGTTGTCGCTCATTCCCCACGCAAGCGCGTCGCGCCGGGTGAAGACACCGCCGAGTGCTGCGGCCTGGAGCTCGAAGGCGAAGGTCATGCCGCATACCGTCGCGCCGTCAGGCGTCCCATGGCCATGGCCAGGTCGAACACTTGGGGACGACGCGCCCGGGTCCGCCACCCGATGTGGGCAGCGGACCCGGTGTCGTGCTCGACCGAGCGGTGCGAAGTCTCAGACCGAACTGGTAACTACGCGCCAAACGCGGGGTCGACGAGCTCGACGGGGACGGGGCGGCCCGTCGCGAGGGACTCTATCCCGGCGGTGCACACCGCAGTGGCGGCGTAGCCGTCCCACGACGTCGGGCCGACGACCTCGCCGCGCAGCGACGCGTCGACCCAGGCTTGGACCTCGAGGTCGTAGGCGCGCGAGAAGCGGTCGCGGAAGTCCTCCGGGATGACGCCACCCCACAGCCCGCCGCCACCGTCGCCGCCGGCACTCGTCGTGTAGACCTGCACCGAGGGACGGCCGGCCACGACGGTGCCGCGCTCGCACGTCACCTCGCAGCGCACCTCGTAGCCGATCTGGTTGCGGACGAACACCTCCGACGTCACGAGCGCCCCCGAGGCCATCCGGAAGATCGCGACCTGCGGGTCGATCGTGCCCGCGGGAGCGACCGACGTCGCGGCGGGCGACAGCACGGTGATCTCGGTGATCTCCTCGCCGAAGACGAACCGGGCGACGTCGACCTCGTGGACCAAGCTGTCGCGGACGATCATCTCGGACAGGAACGTGTCCGGGACCGCCTTGTTGCGGTGCACGTTGTGGAGTAGCAGCGGCCGCCCGAGGCGTCCGCTGTCGACGATCTCCTTGAGCTGGGCGTACTCGGGGTCGAAGCGCCGCATGAAGCCGACCTGGATGAGCGGCCTACCTCCCGTCCGCTCCGCCTCGAGCACCCGGATCGAGGACTCGGCGTCCATCGTCATCGGCTTCTCGCACAGGACCGGCTTGCCGTGCTCGATACACGCGAGCAGCTGCGGCTCGTGGACGAACCCCGGCGAGGCGAGCACGACCGCGTCGACCTCGGGGTCGGCGATGAGGTCGAGCGGGTCGCCGACCGCTCGCACCCCGAACCGCTCGGCGAGCTCACCGGCCCGCGCCTGGTCGGGGTCGCTCACGGCCACGAGCGTGGCGTTCGCGGTCCGGCCGGCGAGCCGCTCGGCGTGGTCGGCGCCCATGAGCCCGACGCCGACCACGCCGACGCGCAGCGTCTGTGCCGTCATCCCGTCACGCCTTCTCGTCGTCCGAGCCCGCGTCCTCGCCCGACCCACTGTCCACCGTGGGCGACCCCACTGAGCCGTGTCGGACCTCGTGCCCCTCGACCGTCTTGCCGGGGTCCACGGCGCGCAGCTCGTGGCTGAGCTCGGCGAGCTCCTGTCCGCCGGCCATCTCGCCGGTCAGCTGGTCGAGCGTCAGCTCGTCGCGGTGGGCGTCGAGGACGACGCGGCCCAGCTTGAGGATAACGAAGTGGCTGCCCACGAGGTAGGCGTGGTGCGGGTTGTGGGTGATGAAGATGACGCCGAGACCGGCGTCGCGCATCTTGACGATGTACTTGAGCACCACGCCGGACTGCTTGACGCCGAGCGCCGCGGTCGGCTCGTCGAGGATGACGACCTTGGCGCCGAAGTACACCGCGCGGGCGATGGCGATGACCTGCCGCTGGCCGCCGGAGAGCGACCCGACGGGCCGGTCCATGTCGGGGATGACGATCCCCATCTTCTCGAGCTCTTCGCCGGCGATCCGCTTCATCTCCGCCACGTCGAGCGCGACGCCCTTGCGGATCTCGTTGCCGAGGAAGAAGTTCCGCCAGACCGACATGAGCGGGGCCAGCGCGAGGTCCTGATAGACGGTGGCGATGCCCCGGGCCTGGGCCTCACGGGGGGAGTTGAACTTCGTCTCCTTGCCCTCGACGCGCATCACCCCGTCGGTGTGCTGGTGCAGGCCGGCGATGATCTTGATCAGCGTCGACTTTCCGGCGCCGTTGTCGCCGAGGACGCAGGTGACCTCGCCCTGGCGGACCCGGATGTTCACGCCCCGCAGGGCGTGGACGTTGCCGTAGCTCTTGCCCACGTCGTCGAGCTCGAGCATGTACTCGCCGCGCGGCTCCGCGGCGGGTTCTACTTCAGCCGTGGCGGTCATCGTGCATCAGCCCTCTTCTTGACGTACATGTTGACGAGCACGGCGCCGATGAGCATGACGCCGAGGAAGGTGCGCAGCCAGTCCACGTCCCAGCCCGCATACGAGATGCCGAGGCGGGTCATGCCGTAGATGAGCGCACCGACGGCCGCACCCACGATCGAGCCGTAGCCTCCGGTGAGGAGACATCCGCCGATGACGGCGGCGATGATGTAGATGAACTCGTTGCCGATGCCCTGACCGGACTGCACGGTGTTGAACTCGAACAGGTTGTGCATGCCGACCAGCCAGGCCGCGAAGCCGGTGCCCATGAAGAGCGCCAGCTTGGTCGCCTTGACCGGCACACCGACGGCCCGGGCGGCTGCGGAGTCACCGCCGGTCGCAAGGATCCAGTTGCCGTACCTCGTCCGCAGCAGGAGGAACGACAGCAGCGCGGTCAGCAGGAACCAGTACACGACCGTGATCTTGATGTTGACCGACCCGATGTTGAACTCGGAGGCGAAGACCGCCTGGGCGCTCTCGTAGCCGTCGAGGTCGTTGATCCGGTTCGAGGACACCCCGCCGGTGACGATTCGCGTCACCGCGAGGTTGATGCCCTGGAGGACGAAGAACGAGCCGAGCGTGACGAGGAAGCTCGGGAGCCCGGTCGTGTTGAACAGCCAGCCGTTGAACGCTCCGACGCTGAGCGACAGCACGAGGGCGAGGACGACCCCGACCCAGACGTTGAGGCTGAAGTACCACGCCAGGTGCGCGGCGGCGAGCCCGGAGAACGTCACCGCCACACCGGTCGAGAGGTCGAACTCCCCGCCGATCATGAGCAGGGCGACGAAGATCGCCATGATCCCGATCGTCGAGCAGACGTAGAGGATCGTCCCGATGTTCGCGATGTTCCGGAAGGCGGGGGCGACGGCGAAGAACAACGCCGCGATGACGATGGCGCCGATGAAGGCACCCACCGCCGGCATCGAGAGGAACGTGTTGAGCGCCGACCGGGTCACGACCCGGTCGTCTCCAGACGTGGCGGTGGGTGCCGTACTCATGACGTCACCGAGTGCCGTTGGCGGCGAACTCCGCCACGGCGTCGATGTTGTCGGCGTCGATGAAGGCCGGACCGGTCGCGACGGGTTGACCACCGCCGATGGTGTTGCCGTTGTTGATGTACAGCCAGATGGCGTCGATGGCCATGTACCCCTGCAGGTAGGGCTGCTGGTCGATGGCCCACTCCACGTCGCCGTTCTGGATGGCCTCGACGAGAGCCGCGTTGGTGTCGAAGGTGCCGATCCGGGCCTCGCTGCCGGCTCCCTCCGTGGCGCTGACCGCATTGAGGGCGAACTGTGCGCCGAGGGTGACGATGTAGTCGATCGACGGGTCCTCGGTGAGCGTGGCCTGGAGGGTCGTCACGACGGCGGAGTCGTCGCGTCCGTCGACGTAGACGCGCTCGACCGTGGCACCGGCGGCGCCCTCGATGACACCGTCACAACGGTCCTCGAGCTGCTGCTGACCCTGCTCCTGGATGACGCAGATGACGTTGGTCGCACCGTCCTCGACGACCCGCTCACCGACGGCGATGCCGGCCGGGGTCTCGCCCTGGCCGAAGTAGCCGATCGCTCCGAGGTCCTTCCAGTCGGCCTCACCCGCGTTGAACATCGTCACCGGGATGTCGGCCGCGACGGCGGCCTCGATGGCGGCGCCGAGGGCGCCGGTGTTCGGCGAGGTGACGGCGATGCCGTCGACACCCTTGTCGATCGCGGCCTGGATGAGCTGCGCCTGGCGCGTGGCATCCGGGTCGTTGGAGTACTCCAGGTTGACGTTGTCCTTCTGGGAGGCCATCTCGGCGCCCTTGCGGATGATGTCCCAGAACGTGTCTCCGGGAGCCTGGTGAGTGATCATCGCGATGGTGATCTCCTCGGTGCCGGCCTCGCCGGCTGCCGCGCCGGCCGAGTCGCCACTGTCCTCACGGCCGCCCTCGGAGGAGCAGGCGGCGAGGGAGAGCGCGGCGACCAACGCCACGGCTGCGACGCGGAATCGAGAGGGGAGGGTCATGCTGGTTGTCCTTTCGGGAGTGACCGCGTCGTCGCGGTGCACTGGTGGGATCTGCGGAGGTCCGCATCCTGCAGGAGGGCCGGACCGGATCTGGTCACCGGGTGCGTCCACCTCCTCTGCGCGTGGCCGGCGCCCCGGTGGGGGCGACGAGTGCACGCTGGCTCTTCTTGTGCTCCGCATACGTCCGGTATGCGTCGCTCGTCGAGTCGAGGTCGCTTACCTCGCTCACGGGCACGTCCCACCAGCTCTCGCTGTCGGGCGCGTGGACGAAGGGGTCGGTCTCGACGTGGATGACGACGGGCCCACCGTCGGCGGGCCAGGCCCGGGCCTCGGCGATCGCGGCCTCGAGCTCCTCGCGCGAGTGCACCTCGATGACGTGTGCGCCCAGCGAGCGGGCGTTGGCGGCGAGGTCCACCGGGAGGAAGTCGCCCTCGAGGCGGTGGCTGCCCTCGTCGCGCATCCGGTAGCGGGTGCCGAAGCGCTGGGAGCCGAGGCTCTCGGAGAGGGAGCCGATCGAGTGGAAGCCGTGGTTCTGGACGAGGACGACGATGACCTTGGCCCGCTCCTGGACGGCCGTGACGAGCTCGGTCGGCATCATCAGGTAGCCGCCGTCGCCGACCATCGCGAACACCTCGCGGGTCGGGTCGGCGAGCCGGATGCCGAGCGAGGCCGGCACCTCGTAGCCCATGCAGGAGTAGCCGTACTCGACGTGGTAGCCCTTGCGGTCGCGCACCCGCCACAGCTTGTGCAGGTCGCCCGGCATCGAGCCGGCCGCACAGAGCACGACGTCGCGCGGGTCGGACAGCTCGTTGACGCACCCGATGACTTCGCCCTGGGTGAGCAGGCCCTTCTCCAGACCCTTGGTCACCTTCTTCGGCGGGTTGTAGGTCGCCTCGACCCGCGCGTCCCAGTCCTTCCACAGGCGGCCCTGCTTGCGGCGGTATGCGGCGCTCACCGACCAGCCCTCGAGCTCGGCCGAGAGCGCCGTGAGCGTCTCGCGGGCGTCGGCGACCACCGCATACCCGCTGTGCTTGCCGGCGTCGAAGCCGGCGATGTTGATGTTGACGAACCGGACTCCCTCATCCTGGAAGGCGGTGCGGGAGGCGGTGGTGAAGTCGCTCCAGCGGGTGCCGATCCCGATGACGACGTCGGCCTCGGCGGCGATCGCGTTGGCTGCGGTCGTGCCGGTGGAGCCGATGGCGCCCAGCTGCTGCGGGTGGCCGTGCGGGAGCGAGCCCTTGCCGGCCTGCGTCTCGCCGACCGGGATGCCGGTCGCGGAGCAGAATGCCTCGAGCGCGTCCTCGGCGCCGGAGTAGTGGACGCCGCCGCCGGCGACGAGGAGGGGTCGCTTGGCGCTGCGGATGACCGCGGCCGCCTGCTCGACCCGGATCGTGTCGGGCCGGGGCCGGGAGACGTACCAGACCCGCTCCTCGAAGAGCTCGACCGGCCAGTCGTGGACCTCGGCCTGGACGTCCTGCGGGAGCGAGATCGTCACGGCCCCGGTCTCGGCCGGGTCCGTGAGGACCCGCATGGCCCCGAGGAGTGCGGCGGGCAGCTGCTCGGGCCGGGTCACCTCGTCGAAGAAGCGCGACAGCGGCCGGAAGGCGTCGTTGACGGTGACGTCGCCCGCGTGCGGCAGCTCGAGCTCCTGGAGCACCGGCGCGCTGGCGCGGGTCGCGAAGGTGCCGGAGGGAAGGAGGAGGACGGGTATGCGGTTGATCGTCGCGAGGGCCGCTCCGGTGAGCATGTTGGTCGAGCCCGGTCCGATCGAGGCCGTGCACACCCACGTCGAGAGCCGGTCCTGCTGGCGGGCGTAGGCGACGGCGGTATGCACCATCGCCTGCTCGTTGCGCGCGAGGACGTAGGGCAGGTCGGGCTCGCGGCTCTGCCCTTTGCCAGCCGGCCTGCTCGCGGCGAGCTCCTCCTGAAGGAGGGCCTGACCGATGCCGGCGACGTTGCCGTGGCCGAAGATGCCGAGGCACCCGGCGAAGAGGCGTCGGCGCTCGCCGTCGCGCTCGGTCCACTGCTGTCCGAGGAACCGGATCGTGGCCTGGGCGACGGTGAGGCGGACGGTCGGCTGCTGGGCGCGGTCCGTGGTGGACGGCCGCGACATGCGGAGCGGGCTCATGAGCGGCTCTCCTCCAGGTGGGCCATGACCTGGTCGAGGTGGGCGAGCGAGGTGCGCACGTCGGCGACCGACCGGTTGTCCTCGCCCTCGAGTGGTCCATCGAGGACGGTGTCCTGCTCGAGGACGTACCAGCCGTCGTAGCCGGAGCGTTCGAGCGAGGTGACAATGGCGGCGATGTCGACGTCGCCGGTGCCGAGGGGGACGTACATCCCGGACTCGACGGCCTCGGTGTACGTCATCGTCCCGGCCTGCACCCGGGCGGCGAGGTCGGCGCGGACGTCCTTGAGGTGCATGTGGCCGATCCGCTCAGGGTGGGTGCGGGCGACGGCGACCGGGTCGCCCCCGCCGATGAGCAGGTGGCCGGTGTCGAGACACAGGTGGATGTGCGAGCCGTCCAGGACGCGGTCGACGTCCTCGCCCGACTCGACGAGCGTGCCGACGTGCGGGTGGATCGTCGCCAGCAGGCCGTTCCGGGCTGCGGCGTCGTCGATGCGGTCGAGGTTGGCGAGGAGCGTGGCCCACTGGTCGTCGTCGAGCTCCGGTCGTGAGTCGTAGCCCTCGACACCGGTGGCGGCGGCGATGACGACGACCTTCGCGTGGGCCGCGACCAGACCCTCCATCGCGGTCTCGACCTCGGGCATCGGGTCGTGGTCGGGGTCATGCAGGACGACCGGGACGAACTGGCCGACCGCGCGCAGGTCGTACTCGGCGAGGGTCGCGGCCTTGTCCTCGGGACGGTCGGGGAGGAACCCGTCCGGGCCGTACTCGGTCGCGACGAACCCGAGGGAGCGCATCTGGGTCAGCACCGTCTCGCGGTCGAGCTGGTAGCCCCACCCGGGGACCTCGCACACCCCCCAGCAGATCGGCGCTCCGGCGATCCGCTCCATGAGCGCCCCGCGGGTCGCGGGTCGCGCCGCACCTCCGCTCTGCGCAGCATCGGTGACCGAGCCCATGCCCACTCCTTCGTGTCCATTCGCGACTGCCTGGTGGCTTCTCTGCCGAGGTGACGACCGCATACCCTCTGCTGTCCTTCCGGAAGCCTGCCCGCTCCCGGCAACTCCTGTCAAGCATTTGTCCTAACATTCTGATAAATGCCTTCCGGCAGGTCAGCGGCCCGTGGACGCCGTTTCGGTCCTATTGCCAGGAAGTGGCGGATGAGGACTCTCTCACGGACGGCTCATGGGCCTCTCACGCACACCTCGTTGACTCGAGTCATGTTCACCCGACCGACGACGTGGAGAGGCGAGACCATGCATCCCCGAGGGCACATCGGTTCCGAGCCCCGGCCGATCCGCGTCGCGTTGTACAGCCACGACTCGGTCGGTCTCGGCCACACCCGCCGCAACCTCGCGATCGCCCACGCGCTCGCCGAGGAGCTGCCCCGCCACACCGGACGAAGCGCGACCGGCCTGCTGCTGACCAGCCTGCCGATCCCCACGCACCACCTGCCGGCCGGGTTCGACCTGATCGGCGTGCCGGCCATCGGCAAGTCCGAGGCGGGATACCGGCCGCGCCACCTCGGCGTGCGGATGCCGGAGGTGCTGCGGCTGCGCTCGGACATCCTGCGCGCGGGCGTCCTCGGCTTCCGGCCCGACCTGCTCGTCATCGACCGGCACGTCCACGGGGTCGGCGGCGAGCTAGACGCCACGCTCGCCACGGTGCGCCGGCAGCTCCCGCTGACCCGGGTCGTGCTCGGCCTGCGTGAGGTCCTCGACGACCCGGCGACCGTGGCCTCCGAGTGGGCGGGGCTCGACCTCCACGCCGTGCGCCGGCACCTCGACGCGATCTGGGTGTACGGCGACCCTGTCGTCCACGACCTGCGGAGCACCGGTGAGGTCCCCGCCGAGCTGGCCGACCTGGTCACCCCTACCGGGTATCTCGCGGCCGGCCGGCACCGCCACGGCTCGACCGAGCACGAGCGGCCCTACGTGCTGACCATGGTCGGCGGCGGCAGCGACGGGACGCGACTGTGCCTCGCCGCCGCGGCTGCACCGGCGCCCGTGGGGCACACGCACGTCGTGGTCACCGGGCCCCAGATGAGTGTCGACGACCACCGCGCCGTCGTCGCGGCCGCGGGGCCGGACACCCTCGTCCTGCGCAGCGTGCCGGACGGGCTCGAGTCCATCAGCGGCGCCGCGGCGATCGTGACGATGGCGGGCTACAACAGCGTCACCGAGGCGCTGCCGTTCGGCGGCCCGATGCTCCTCGTGCCTCGCGAGACCCCCCGCACCGAACAGCTCATCCGAGCGCGCTCACTGGAGCGGGTCGGCGCCGTCGACGTGCTGCGCGGGGAGGACCTGAACGCATCGCGGTTGGGGACGTGGCTCGCCGGTGCCGTCGGGCGCCGTGTCGACCGCAGTCACCTCGACCTCGGCGGCCTGACCACCGTGAGCCGGCTCGCCGCCGGCCTCGTCACCGACCTGACCCTTCAGGAGGTTTCCGATGTCGCTGTCTGACGGCGCCGGTGTGGTGCCCGCGCCTCGCGTTTCCCGGTTGGGGAGAGAAACGGCTCCTTCACCACGCTTCGGAACCGTGGTGAACGATGCGTTTCCCGGTTGGGGAGAGAAAAGTGACCCCACCCCCCGGACCGGATACGTCGTCAAGGTGTACCCGCGGTTCTCGGAGACGTTCGTCGTCACCGAGGTGCTCGCCCGTGAGGCCGCCGGGGACGACCTCACGATCTTCGGGCTGCGCCCGACGACGGACGCGCGGTTCCACCCCGAGCTGGCCATGGTGCGCGCCCCCGTCGTGCACCTGACCAAGCCGACGAAGCTGACCGACGGCTGGGCGGGACTGGCTTCAGCGCAGGAGCAGCTGCCGGACTTCGCGGAGCGTTTCGCGTCGATCCTGCCTTACCTCGCGCGCATCGACGCCACCGACGCCCTCCAGGGCATCGACCTCGCGATCGCCGCCCGGCGCCGCGGCATCGAGCACCTGCACGCGCACTTCGCCTCGGTCGCGGCGCGGGTCGCCTATGTCGCCTCCGTGCTGGCTGACATCACCTTCTCCGTGACCACCCACGCCAAGGACATCTTCCACGCCGACGTCGACGCCGACCTCCTCGGCGAGGTCCTCGGCGCCGCGAGCACCGTCGTCGCGATCAGTGAGTACAACCAGGGCTTCCTCGAGGGGCAGTACCCCGAGGTGACCGAGCGGATCCGCCTCGTCCGCAACGGCATCGACGTCGAGAGGTTCACCTACAGCGCACCCACCCCGGTCGGCGACACCCTTCGCGTCGCCGCGGTCGGCCGGCTCGTCGAGAAGAAGGGCTTCGACGTCCTCGTCGACGCCGCCGCGCTCGCCCGCGACCGAGGCCTCTCTCTCGAGGTCCGCATCGCCGGCGACGGCGAGCTGCGGGAGGACCTCGAGGCCCAGATCACCGCCGCGGGGCTCGAGGGCACCGTCACCCTCCTCGGGCCGCGTGGGCAGGACGAGATCCGCGACCTGCTGCGCTGGGCGGACGTCCTCGTCGCCCCGTGCGTCGTCGGCCGGGACGGCAACGCCGACGGCCTGCCCACCGTCCTCCTCGAGGCGATGGCGATGGGCGTCCCCTGCGTCAGCACCGCGGTGACCGGCATCCCCGAGGCGATCCACCCCGCTTCCCCCGAGGGACCGGCCACCGGTCTGCTGCTGCCCCCCGGCGACGTCGAGGCCGTCGCCGCCGCCATGGAGGACGCGGCCCGCCCCGACTTCCCCCGCACCGAGATCGCACGCTCCGCGCGCGCGCTCATCGAGACCGAGTTCGACAGCCGGGTGCAGGCGCGCCGGCTCGCCGACGTCACCGCGCCCTCCGCCCGACCCGCACCCCAGCCGACGGGAGCCGTCCGATGAACCTGCGCGTCGCATACCTCTGCGCCGACCCCGGCGTTCCGGCCTTCGGGACCAAGGGCGCCTCGGTCCACGTCCAGGAGATCATCCGCGCGTGGCGTGCCCGCGGAGCGCAGGTGCACCTGTACTGCACCCGTCTCGGCGACGACGTGCCCGCAGATCTGCGCGACCTCCCCGTCACGCACATCCCCGTCGAGCGCGGCACGGAGCCGGCCGCCCGCGAGCGCGCCCAGGCCGCCGCGGCCGTGCGGCTCGCGCGCGCGGTCCTCGCCGACGGGGCGGACGTTGTCTACGAGCGCTACTCGTTGTTCTCGACGGCGCTGGCCGTCATCGGCGAGCACACGCCCGTCGCGCCGCAGCGGATCCTCGAGGTCAACGCGCCGCTGATCGAGGAGCAGAGCCGGCACCGCACCCTCGTCGCCGAGGCCGGCGCCTGGGCGGCGCTGCGCGCCCAGACCGCCGCCGCGGACCGCGTCGTGGCGGTCTCGCCGCCCGTCGCCGAGTGGGTCGCCCGACACGGCGACATGGGGGCCGGCGGGGACGTCCTGCGGGTCGTCGCGAACGGCGTCAACGTCGACCGGATCCGTCCCTCAGCGGGTGCGCGGTCCGGCCTCCCCGTCGTCGTGTTCGTCGGCACCCTCAAGCCGTGGCACGGCATCGAGACCCTCGTCGAGGCGGCCGCTGCCGCTCGAGAGCCGTGGCGGCTTCGCCTCATCGGCGACGGTCCCCAGGCGGAGGCGCTTCGCGAGCAGGCCGCCCGACTCGGCGTCGAGGTGGACTTCCGCGGGGCCGTCGCGCCCGAGCGGATGGGCGCCGAGCTCGCCGACGCGAGCGTCGCGGTCGCGCCGTATCCCCAGAGCGAGGACCACTACTTCTCGCCGCTGAAGATCTACGAGTATGCGGCGGCCGGTCTCCCCGTCGTCGCCTCCGCGATCGGGCAGGTCCCGCAGATCGTCGCCGACGGCGTCACCGGGACCCTCGTCGCCCCGTCGAACGTCGCGGCGCTGGCGGCCGCGATCGACGACCTCGCGGCCGACCCCGAGCGAGCGGCCCGGATGGGCGCCGCCGGCCGCGAGCGGGCCGTCGCCGAGCACTCGTGGACGCGCGTGCTCGACCGGGTCCTCGAGGGCCTGGCGACGGACCGGCCGGACCGGACCGCGCGGGGGGAGCGTCGCATACCGGAGCTGGTCGAGGCGGGTGGTCGCCGTGGCTGAGCACTCCGCCCTGCGCCGCACCCTGCGGGTCATCCGTCCACACCTGCGCCCGCAGACGACCCTCATCGCCGGTGGTTCGCTCGCCCTCCTCCTCGAGGTGGCGTTCCGCGTCCTCGAACCGTGGCCGGTCAAGTTCGTCGTCGACGCGGTCACGCGCTCCCTCGGCGCCGACCTCGCCGAACCGGGCCCGGTCGCGACGACCCAGCTGCTCCTCGCCTGCGGGCTCGCGACGATCTCGATCGTCGGACTGCGGGCCGTGAGCAACTACGTCGCGACGGTCGCCTTCGCGCTGGCCGGCTCGCGCATCGCGACCGCGGTCCGGCAGCGGGTCTTCGACCACGTCGCGCACCTCTCGCGCCGCTTCCACACCTCCTCCCGCAGCGGCGACGTCGTGCAGCGGCTCGTCGCCGACGTCGGCCGCCTCCAGGAGGTCGCCATCACCGCAGGCCTGCCCCTCATCGTCAACGTGTTCACGCTCGTCGCGATGTCCGGTGTCATGCTGTGGATCGACCCGGCCCTCGCGGTCGTCGTCGCCGGGGCCGCGCTCGTCTACGTCGTCTTCGCCCGCACGAGCACCGAGAACATCACGACCGCGGCACGGAAGACCCGGCGCAACGAGGGCGACCTGGCCAACCTCGCCCAGGAGACTCTGGGCGCGATCCAGGTCGTGCAGACCTACAGCCTGCAGGGCGAGCTGTCCCGACGCTTCACCGCGAGCAACAAGCGCTCGCTCACCGAGGGGGTCAAGGCCCGCCGACTCGCCGCCGCGCTCGAGCGCCGCACCGACGTCCTCATCGGCGTCGCGACCGCCATCGTCCTCGTCTTCGGCGGCTCGCGGGTGGCGAACGGCGCGATGACCCCGGGTGACCTCGTCATCTTCCTCACCTACCTCAAGACCGCGATGAAGCCGCTGCGTGACCTGGCCAAGTACACCGGCCGGATCGCCCGCGCGGCCGCCTCCGGCGAGCGGGTCGCCGACCTCCTCGACACCGAGAACGACATCGTCGACCCCGAGCACCCCGTCGAGCTCGGCAGGGTCGAGGGCCGCATCGACCTCGTCGGCGTCACAGTCGACCACGGCGACGGTCCGGTGCTCGCGGGTGTCGACCTGCGCATCGAGCCCGGCGAGCGGGTCGCCCTCGTCGGCGCCTCCGGCTCGGGCAAGTCGACCCTGACGACCCTCCTGCCACGCCTGCTCGACCCGGTAGCCGGGCAGGTTCGGATCGACGGCACCGACGTCCGTGACGTCCGCCTCGCCGACCTGCGTGCCCAGTTCAGCGTCGTCCTGCAGGACACCGTCCTGCTCAGCGGCACGATCGCCGACAACATCCGCCACGGCAACCTCGACGCGAGCGACGACGACGTCCGCCGTGCGGCCCACCTCGCGCGCGCGGACGGCTTCATCGCGCGGATGCCGAACGGCTACGACAGTCTGGTCGGCGAGCGCGGGGTCACCCTCTCCGGCGGCGAGCGCCAGCGCATCGCCGTCGCCCGCGCGCTCCTGCGCGACGCCCCGATCGTCATCCTCGACGAAGCGACCACCGGCCTGGACGAGGAGAACGCCGCCGCCGTCCGCGACGCCATCGCCACGCTCACCGCCGACCGCACGACGCTCATCGTCACTCACGACGACGACCACGCTCGAGAGGCCGACCGAGTCCTGCGCGTCGAGGACGGGCGGGTCACCGAGGTCACCGCGCACGCGTCCCCCGACGCCGGCGCCGCGCCGACCGAGCCGCTCGACTTCAGATCGACCCTGTCGCTCGCGGTTGTCACAAGAGGATCATCGTGACTGTCATGACACCTCCGTCCCGGCCGATGAACGACCCGCTGACCAGCGCATACCCCGTCCTCGACGCGGCTCGCCTGAGCGAGCTGGTCGAGGCCGAGGTATGCGCGGGCGGGCTCCGGCACAAACCCGGACGGTCGACCAGCGCGAGTCTGCTCAGCCGGGGCGCGGGTCGACCGCTGGGCTGGGTGCAGATCCTGCTCGGTCACCAGCCGGAGAAGGTCGCCAACGCCCGCCGGCGCGCGTCCGCACGAGGGCGGACCGTGCGGGTGCGCGACCTGCCCGACGTGGCCGGGGTGCTCGTGCACGGCCCGATCGACACCGACCCGAGGCTCCACCGCGGGCTGGCGACGATCTCACCGGTGCTGCCCGATGTGGGGGCAGCGATCGCCGACGGAGCGGTCGAGGTGCTCCGGTACAACGCGCTGCGCCGCCTGGTGCTGCGGGGCGGCGACCTCGACACGAGTGGCCACCTCCACCCCGGCCACCCGTGGGAGGTGGCGGGGCGGCCGGGCACCGGGCTCGTCGACGGCGTGCCGTCGACCGAGGTCGTCAGGGTCAGTGCGGTCCGGCGCGGCCCCGGACTGCGCGCGGCGGCTGAACTGGCGGCGCGAGGGCTGCCGGTGGGTGCCGCCGTTCTGGACCCGGTCACCCCGACGTCCCGACACGTCACGGTCTGGCCGTGGGTCCACGGCCTCGACCTGGCCCACACACCGGACGGGGATGCCGCGGCGGCCGCGGCCCGCGCCCTCGCCGGCATCCACATCGTCGCGGACTCGGTGGGAGGACAGCGCATCCAGCGGATGCTCACGCCGGGAGACCCGCCTCGGCACCGGGTGGCTCGGATCGTCACCGACGCGCTGGCGATCGCGCCGGAGCTGTCCGGTCGGATGCTGCCGCTGATCGAGCGTCTCCCCGAACCCGCCTGGGACACCGGGCACATCGTCCATGGCGACTTCTCGGCCGATCAGGTGATCCGGCGCGACGCGACGCCGCAGCACCGGGGGACGGAGGCGGCGGGCGACGACATCACGATCATCGACCTCGACCGGGTCCGGCTCGGCGACCCGCACGAGGACCTCGGCTGCTTCGCGGCCGCCGAGCTGCGGCGCACCGGCGGATGGGGGCTGCTGCCGGACCTCGTGGCGGCCTATCCCCGCCCGGTGCGGCGCGGCTCTCTCCACGCGTGGACCCTGCACGCCCTCGTCATGCGGCTGCTCGAGCCGTTCCGCAGTGCCGCACCGGACTGGCGCGGCGAGATCTCCGAGCGGTTGGACGAGATCGATCGGGTCCTCACCGAAGGCGTGCTGTCGTGACCCTCGGCGCAACCGGCGTCGGCACAGGGCACCCGCGCGGCGGTCCCGTACCCGGCGTCGTGCACGCCGGCGACGAGACCGTCGTCGTCGGGCGGGCCTGGCCGAGCGTGCGGGTCGAGGCCGACGGCGGTCGCATCATCCGGATCGAAGGCCACGACCGGGACGGCCGGCTGCGCGCCGGGCGCCTCGTCGTCAGCGGACCTCCCGGTGCGCCGCGCCACGACGTCGTCCTCAACCGCCCCGGGCACGACCGGAAGCTCCCCGCCCTCGAAGCCGTGGCCGGCCGCGGGACGCTCGTGGTCCACCGGCTCGGGCGGCGTGCCGTCGTCCGCCACGACGACCGGTTCGTCAAGGTGCTGCGCCCCGGCTCCTCGGACGCGGTGGCCCACCGCTCGCGGGTCGGTGCCCGGATCGCCGCGTCCGCCGGGTTCGTCGCCGCCGAGGTGCTGGACGCCGGACCGGGCCGGATCGAGTTCGCCGTCGTCCCCGGGCAGGACCTGCACAGCGCCGGCGCCTCGATGGACCTGGCGTCCTGGGCCGACGCGTGGGACGCGTGGGCCGACGCCTGGCCGGCCTTCGCCCGAGCGGACGCCTCACCTGAGAGGCCGCCCGCGCATACCGCCGCGGACGAGCTGACCGGACTGGTCACCTGGCTCGACCACACTCATGCCTTCGCCGCACTGCCGCGGCTGCAGCGCGAGCTCGTGCTGCGCTGCCGGGCTCTCGGCGACGAGCTCGCCGCGACCGAACCCGACGCCCCCGTCGTCAGCCACCGCGACCTGCACGACAAGCAGCTGCTCTGGGACGGACGGCGGGCCGGGCTGCTCGACCTCGACACCCTCGCCCTCGCCGAGCCTGCGCTCGACCTGGCCAACCTCGCCGTACACGCCGAGCTGCGCACCCACCAAGGGCTGTGGTCGCGACATCACCGTGACGTCGTCCTCGAGCGCGTCGAGCGGGTTGCCGACGACCTGGCCGTCCAGCCGCGGCGGATGCGCGCGTACGCCGAGGCGACCCGGCTGCGGCTGACGATGCTCTATGCGTTCCGGCCGCGGTGGGCGCCGCTCATGGCCGACTGGCTGCATGAGAGGTCTCTCACCGCCGTCTCATCGACCTGACGGGTTCGGTCGCGACAGTGGAGTCGTGACAGTGCAGCAGGCAGAGAACGGGTCCCGTCGCCGGGCCCTCTCGACCACCCACCAGGAGTGACACGATGAAGATCGCCGCAGCCGTCCTCGGCTTCCTCCTCACAGGTGCGCTCAGCGCCTTCCTGTGGACCGGAGCCGTGCGGGCCGAGCCGGGCCAGGGCACCCCGACCCCGACGGACACCTCCCCCATCACGCTGCCGAGGTCGAACGAGTCCGTGGGCCAACCGGACACCGGCTCCAGCCCGACGACTTCGGCCCGCCCGGATACGACGGCGCAGTCGACCGGTGCGACGGCGACCGCCGACCCGAGCGCGACCCCAACGGCCACGCAGACCTCGACCTCTTCGGCGACGGCGTCCACCACCCCGTCTGTCGTCACGCCGTCGGCCCGTCCGAGCACGCGCACCTCGGCACACGCGCCCCCGGCCGACTCCTCCCGGGGCGCAGGCTCGTCGTCCGGCTCGTCCTCGTGGGACGACGATGACGATGACTGGGACGATGACTGGGACGACGATGACGACGATGACGACGACGATGACGACTGAGGCCCTCGGCTGATGAGACACCGTTCCGCGACCTGACACGCGTCATCCGGTCCTTGCACCCGAACTGCGACCTGACCCCTGCAATGGTGCGCGTCAGGTCGCAGTTCGGGTGCAGGGGCCGGGGTTCGGGAGCCTGGCCGCAGATCAGGCCGAGGGTGCGGAGCACGGATCGGGCGACCACCGCATACCGCAGACCAGCACAGACACGGCGAAGCCGCCCCGATCGACTCGGGGCGGCTTCGGCGTGAGGGGAGCCGGGCCGGCGCTCAGCCGGCGACGACGGACAGGGTGACTGTCGCCTGGACCTCGGGGTGCAGGCGCACGAGCGCGGTGTGCTCGCCGACCGACTTGATCGTGCCGGGGACCTCGATCTTGCGGCGATCCAGCTCGGGACCGCCGGCGTCCTTGACGGCCGCGGCGATGTCGGCCGTGGAGACGGCGCCGAAGAGGCGACCCTCCTTGCCGGCGTGCGCCTCGACGGTGATCGGAGCCGACTCGAGGCGGGCCTTCATCGACTGCGCCTCCTCGAGGGTCTTGACCGCGCGGGTCTCGCGACCCTTGTTGATCGCGTCGACCTGCTTCTGACCGCCCTTGGTCCACGGCGTCGCCAGGCGACGCGGCATGAGGAAGTTGCGGGCGTAGCCGGGCTTCACGTCGACGACGTCACCGGCGGTGCCGAGGCCGGAGACCTCGTGGGTGAGAATGACCTTCATTGCTGCAGTGTCCTTTCGGTGACGGCTCAGCGAGAGGAGCTGGAGTACGGCAGGAGGGCCATCTCGCGGGCGTTCTTCACGGCCTGCGCGATGAGGCGCTGCTCCTGGACCGACACACCCGTCACCCGGCGCGCGCGGATCTTGCCGCGGTCCGAGATGAACTTCCGCAGCAGCGCGGTGTCCTTGTAGTCGATGGTGTCGATCTTGGCGACCTTGAGCGGGTTCGCCTTCTTCTTGGGCTTGCGAATGGCGGGCTTGGCCATCGTGGTGCTCTCCTTTTCGGATGAGCCCGAGCGCTGCTCGGGATGGTGGTGAATCTGTGTCGAGTTGTCGTGCTGTGCTCGCGACCGCGGTCCCGACTGGCTGTCCGGTATGCGGTGCTCGCGTCGATCAGGCCTGTCGCCCTGATCGTGGTCCGCGGATCAGAAGGGGGGCTCGTCGTAGGACGGCGCGGTGTTCCACCCGCCGCCCTGCTGGCCTCCCTGGTTGCCACCCTGGCCGCCACCGGCGGGGGCACCCTGGGGTGCTCCCTGTCCGTAGCCGCCCTGGCCGCCACCCTGGCTGCCACCCTGGTTGCCCCAGGTGCCGCCACCAGTGCCGGACCCGCCCGGGCCGGTGGCCCACGGGTCCTCCTGGCTCTGGCCGCCGCCGAAGCCACCGCCACCACCGCCGCTGCGCTGGCTCTTGGTGACCTTCGCCGTCGCGTACTTCAGGGACGGGCCGATCTCGTCGACCTGCATCTCCATGACGGTGCGCTTCTGACCGGTCTCCTTGTCGTCCCAGGAGCGGGAGACGAGGCGACCGGTGACGACGACACGGGTGCCCCGGTGCAGCGACTCGGCGACGTTCTCGGCCGCCTCGCGCCAGATGGAGCAGCGCATGAACAGCGTCTCGCCGTCCTTCCACTCGCTGGTCTGCCGGTCGAACGTGCGCGGCGTGGAGGCCACGGTGAAGTTCGCGACCGCCGCACCCGAGGGGGTGAAGCGGAGCTCCGGGTCACCGGTGAGGTTCCCGACGAGGGTGATGACGGTTTCGCCAGCCATGTGAGGTCCTTACGCGTGGAGTCGGTTGCTGGTGTCGGTTGCTTGGGGTTGGTGCTGACTGATCTGCGGGTGCGCTGTCGTGGCTGCGCTGTGCTGATTTAGCGCTTCCGGGTGCCGCTCAGGCGCCGGGGCGGAAGAGCTTGGTGCGCAGAACCGACTCGTTGAGGCCGAGCTGGCGGTCCAGCTCCTTGGCCGTGGCCGGCTCACAGGTGAAGTTGACGACGGCGTAGATGCCCTCGCCGCGCTTCTTGATCTCGTAGGCGAGACGGCGGCGACCCCAGATGTCGACGTTGTCGACGGTGCCGCCATCGGTCGTGATGACCTTGAGGAACTTGTCGAGTGAGGTAGCGACGGTGCGCTCCTCGGTCTCCGGGTCGAGGATGACCATGAGCTCGTACTGACGCATGCTGATAACCCAGCCTCCTTCGGTCTTGGCGGTCACGGTCCTTCCGTGACAGGAGGGTTGCATGGTTCGCCGACAGGGCGGGACGGTTATCCACAAGACCCGTGCGACGCATACCGATCGATCGGGATCCGGGACGGACCTCGGGCAGGCGGATGCAGACGCGCGCGGCGAACCTGACCAGGGTACCCGGTGGCCGGTGGACTCGCGAAAACGTTGCCCGCCGCCGACTCCGTCTCCATCGCGCCCCTGGCATGCCACCGTCGTGACGCTCACGGCCCGGCATGCCAACCGCGCGGCATATCGCGCCCCTGGCATGCCACCGTCATGACGCTCACGGCCCGGCATGCCGACCGCGCGGGCGAGCGGCCCCGCGACGTCAGGGCGTCGGACGCTTCCCCGTCGACCCGCCATCCGAGCGTGACCTCGAGCCGAGCGACCAGACCACGGCGCCGATGACGATCCCGAGCCCGCCGCCCATGGCGGCGCCGAGGGCGAGCCCGGTCGGGCCGCCGACGAGCAGTCCGACGATGGTGCCGAGACCCGCCCCGAGGATCAGCCCCAGGCCGACCGCATTCGCTGACCTCGCTGACTGTGCTGACTGTGACGTGGGTGCCACTTCGATCCCTCCTGACCTCCACCGTCCCGCACCCCGTGGCAGCGGTCAATGACGCAGGGCACACTCACTCGATCACGTCGTCGGCCAGCGCCGCGACCTGCTCGGCGAGGAACGGCCCGAACCACACCGCGTCGTTGTGGCCCACGCCCGGGAGGACGACCTCGCGATGCAGGGTGCCCACCGAGCGGGCGAGCGCTGCCGACGACTCGGCCGGGACGATGTCGTCGGCATCGCCGGACAGGACCACGACCGGCACGGTCGAGTCGGCGAGGTGACGCGCCGACTCGAACCGGTCGCGCAGGATCCGCTCGACGAGCACCCGCGGATAGTGCGCCGAGCCGACATCCACGAGCGAGGTGAACGGCGAGCGGAGCACGATGCCGGCCGGCGGGTCGCTCACGGCGAGGCGCGCGGTCACCCCTGTGCCGATCGACTCGCCGACATAGAGCGTCCGCTCCGGCGCGAACCCCACCGAGCGGAGGTATGCGGCACCCGCCTGCGCGTCCGCCACGAGTCCGTCCTCGCCCGGCACTCCAGGGTTGCCGCCGAACCCGCGGTAGTCGAGCAGCAGCACCGTCAGGCCTTCGGCCGCGAGCGCACGACCGACATCGAGCCGACCGGCGCGGTTGCCGCCGTTGCCGGGCAGGTAGAGGACCGCGACGTCACGGTCGGCGCCCGTCGGACGGATCAGCCAGGCGTCGAGCTCGAGACCGTCGGCCGTCTCCAGCCGGACGTCCTCCCCGTGGACACCCGGTGCGGCCCGGCTCACGGTGCCCGGATCGCTGCGGTCGGGGACGTAGACGAGGTGACGCTGCCCGAACCACGCCGCGCCGACGAGGCCGCCGAGCACCGCGGTCAACACCGCCGCGACCACGACCGCCCGCCTCATCCCGCCGATGGCCGGGAGTCGTGGTCGTGGGCTTCGCCCGCAGGTGCCGAGCGGCCCGGGTAGTCGGGATCGTCGACGTTTCCCGGTTGGGGAGAGAAAGGGTGCCTTGACGACGCTTCATTACCGTGGTGAACGTCGAGTTTCCCGCTTGGGGAGAGAAACGTGAGGTCACCACCCGGCTCGCCAGAAACATCGATGTCCGGCTCGGCGGCGGAGAGGTCGACGACGCGCCACATCAGGTAGCCGATGGCGGCGAGGCGCAGCAGGAGGAAGAAGGCGTACCACCCGGCGGGGAGTCCGCGGTCGGGCTCCTGCAGCCCGCCGAGGTAGAGCCACACCATCGGGTAGTAGACGACCTCGGCGGCGGCCCAGACGAGCATGTCGCGCCACGGCAGCGAGCTCAGCGCGACGAGCGGCACGAGCCAGAGCGAGGCCTGCACCGGCACGGCGGAGCCGGTCACGAGCACGGCGGCCACGCCGAGCAGGGCGAGGTCCGCCGTCGCCGGCGTGCGCCGAGCGGTGGCGACGTGCCAGAGCACGAGGGCGGCGGCCACGGCCCAGCCGGCGAGGACGAGCCACGGCGTCAACCACGTCGGCAGCGGCTGGCCGGCCAGTGACGGCAGCAGCCAGATCGACCCGTACGACGGCACCGCGTCCCACCACGCCTGCACCGGTCCGGTGATCCGGTCGAGCTCACCGAGCAGTGCGGCTCCCCCGACGATCGCCGCCCCACCGGCCCCGAGTCCGAGAAGCATCGCCCGGGGGCTCCGGCCGGACCTCGCGGCGACGGCGAGCAGGACGACGACGAGGATGAGGGCGTAGGACCGGGAGAACACCGCGAACGCCAGCAGCAGCCCCGCCGCGGCGTCGAGCCGGCGTCGCCAGGCGAGCAGCGCAAGGACGGCGAGGGTGACGCCGACGATCTCGGCCGACAGGAGCAGGGTGAGCGGCACGACCGGGCAGAGCACGACGAGCAGGGCGCGGGACGGGTCGTCGAGCCGGTATGCGGCGGTCGCCACCGCGACCACGGCCAGGAGGACGAGGCTCACGAGAGCCCAGAGCAGGACATAGCTGCTCTGGGCCGACGCCTCAGCCGCCCGCACGGGGGCCGCGACGAGCCGGAGGGCGAGGGCGGTGACGACCGGCTCGGAGACCTCACCGCCGCCGCGCAGCGCGGTCAGCGCGGACGGCAGGTCGGAGTAGCAGGCCCGCCAGAGCGGCGCCTGACCGCCCCATCCGTTGTTGAGGCACCAGCCCCTCAGCGCGAGCGCGGCGAGGACCGGCAGCGCCGAGAGGAGGACGGCCAGCCGGGCCCAGCCTGCGGCCGAGGTGACCTGCGGTGCGGTATGCGCGCCGGGCGGGCCGCCGATGACGCGCCAGGGGGTCTGGCTCATCAGCCGTCGCCGGAGTCACCACCGCCGCCGCCGCCGCCGGAACCGCCGCCGGGACGACCGCCGCCGGGCGGGTTCCCTCCGCCTCCGCCACTGCCGTCAGGGGGTCCGCCGGTCTCGGTGGGTGTGGGGGCCGGGGGCGTCGGGGTCGGTTGCGGCTCCTGCGTGGGCTCGGGCGTCTGGGTCGGCTCGGGCTCCTCGGTGGGCGTCTCGGTCGTCGGCTCCTCGGTGGGCGTCTCGGTCGTCGGCTCCGGCTGAGGCTCCTGGGTCGTCGCCGGGGGCGGCGGGGGTGGTGCCTGGGTGCGGGTCGGCACGTTGCTCTCGCCGGTGTCCGCCGGCTCCGGGAAGGGGATGACCTCGGTGCCGTCGAGCGCGGCCACCATGTAGTCGGTCCAGATCCGGACCGGGATCGTGCCGCCGGTGATGCCGCCCTCGTAGCCGGGGATGTCCGTCATCGCGACCGGAGTGCCGTTCTCGTCCTGGAACATGCCGACCGCCGTCTCCAACTGGGGCACGAAGCCGTTGAACCACGCCGAGCGGAAGCTCTCCGAGGTTCCGGTCTTGCCCGCCGAGGGACGGTCGAGGTTCTCGCCGGCGTACCGGCCGGAGCCCGACTCGGTGACGCGGGTCATGGCGTCGATGAGGTCGCTGACCTGGTCGGCGTCGAAGGCGCGCTCGGCCCGGGGTTGGGCCTCGTAGTCGATGTCGCTCCCCTCGACCGTCGACGTGATCGACCGGATGAGATAGGTGTCGGAGCGCTCGCCCTCGGCGGCGAACGTCGCATAGGCCTTGGCCATGTCGGCCACCCGGACGGTGGCCGTTCCGAGCACGTTCGCGGGGTTGTTCTCCAGACCCTCCTCGGGGACGCCGGCCTTGACGGCGGACTCGGTGGTCTTCTCCGGCCCGATCTCGAGGTTGAGCTCGGCGTAGGCGGTGTTCACCGAGTTCTCGGTGGCCTGACGCAGGTCGACCCGGCCGTACGAGACGTCGCCGAAGTTCTTGACCCGGCCCTCCTCGTTGCCGACCGACTCGAACTCCTCGAAGAACGCGGGCGAGTTGCCGTTGAACGTCGACCGGGTCGAGATGCCCTCCTCGAGAGCCCCCATGAGGGTGAACGGCTTCCACGTCGAGCCGGCCTGCATGGTGGCCTGGGTGGCGTTGTTGAACTGGCGCTCCTGGAAGTCGCGACCGCCGTACATCATCGTGATGGCGCCGTCACCGGGAACGACGGACATCGCGCCCACCTGGAGGTTCTCGGTGCCCTCGCCGGTGGGCATCCACTCGTCGACGGCGGCGACGATGGCGTCCTGCTGCTGCTTCTCGATCGTCGTGACGATGCGCAGGCCGCCGGTCTCGATCTGGGCGTCGGTCAGTCCGAGCGAGCCGGTGAGCTCCCGCTTGACCTCGTCGGTGATGTAGCCGAGCGGACCCGGGGCACCGCGGTACTGCTCGCTCGGGGCCACGGTGGGGAAGTCGGCCGCCGCACGGTCGGCCTCGTCCAGCCAGCCCTGCGACACCATGCCGTCCATCACGTAGTCCCAGCGGACCTTCGCGGCCGCGGCGTTCTCGGTGCCCACGGCCGGGTCGAGGTAGGACGGCTGCTGGATGATGGCCGCCAGGAGGGCTCCCTCCTCGACGGTGAGCTCGCTGACGTCCTTGCCGAAGTAGGCCTGGCTCGCGGTCTGGATGCCGGAGGCACCACGGCCGAAGTAGATGGTGTTGAGGTAGTTCTCGAGGATCTCGTCCTTGCTCAGCTCGCCGTCGATCTTCACCGAGATGAGGATCTCCTTGGCCTTGCGGACGTAGGAACGCTCCTGGGTGAGGAAGTAGTTGCGGACGTACTGCTGGGTGATCGTCGAGCCACCGCCGGACGTCGAGTCGCCTGTGACGAGTCCCACGACGGCCCGGCCGAGTCCCCGGACCGAGATGCCGTCGTTCTCGTAGAAGGTGCGGTCCTCGGCGGCGAGCACGGCGTTGCGCACGTGCTCCGGCACCTCGTCGATGGACACCGAGTCGCGGTTGATCTCCGAGAGTCGGTCCAGCTCGGTCTCGCCGTCGGCGTAGTAGATGACCGAGGCCTCGGCCAGGGCCGCGTCGTTGGGTTCGGGGATGTCCGTCATCGCATACGCCATCCCCAGGCCGACCAGGCCGAGGACGCCGAGCGACAGGATGGTGATGAGGATCGCGCGGCCCCAGCGGGGCCGCTTCTTCCGACGGTCGGCGCGGGCGTCGGCGCGACTGCTCGGAGAGCTCTTGGCCGAGTTCTTCGGGGTCCGGGAGGCGGACGCGGCGGAGCGACTGGATCGGGCGCTCATAAGATCTGGATACTTCTTCCGACGACGGAGTGCGGGCGGGCGTGCGGGCCCGTGCTGTGGGCCCTCTGGTTCCAGTATGGGCCTAACGACCGATGCCCGTCGTGCGTGCCCATCGGGGTTGGGCGTATGCTGACGCGAGCCATTAGTGACATAGGCAGGCATTTGTCACATCAAACCGTGGGTGCGTCACCCCCCTCATCAAGGAGTTCCGATGGGTTCCATCCGAGTCGCGATCGTCGGTGTCGGCAACTGCGCGAGCAGCCTCGTCCAGGGGGTGGAGTACTACAAGGACGCCGACCCTCAGGGCAACGTGCCCGGCCTGATGCACGTCCGCTTCGGCGACTACCACGTCAGTGACGTGGAGTTCGTCGCCGCGTTCGACGTCGACGACACCAAGGTCGGCAAGGACCTCGCCGAGGCGATCAACAGCAGCGAGAACAACACGATCAAGATCTGCGATGTCCCGACCAGCGGCGTCACCGTCCAGCGCGGCCCGACGCTCGACGGCCTGGGCAAGTACTACCGGATGACCATCGAGGAGTCCGCCGCCGAGCCGGTCGACGTCGTGCAGGCCCTCAAGGACGCCGAGGTCGACGTCCTCGTGTCCTATCTGCCGGTGGGCTCCGAGGAGGCCGACAAGTTCTACGCGCAGTGCGCGATCGACGCCGGCGTCGCCTTCGTCAACGCCCTCCCGGTCTTCATCGCCAGCGACCCCGAGTGGGCCGCGAAGTTCGAGGAGGCCGGCGTCCCGATCATCGGCGACGACATCAAGAGCCAGGTCGGCGCGACGATCACCCACCGCGTCATGGCCAAGCTGTTCGAGGACCGCGGGGTCGTGCTCGATCGGACCTACCAGCTCAACGTCGGCGGCAACATGGACTTCAAGAACATGCTCGAGCGTGAGCGTCTGGAGTCCAAGAAGGTCAGCAAGACCCAGGCCGTCACCTCCAACCTCGACGGTCCGCTCGCCGGCAAGATCGACGACCGCAACGTCCACATCGGTCCCTCGGACTACGTCGCGTGGCTCGACGACCGCAAGTGGGCCTACGTCCGCCTCGAGGGTCGCGCGTTCGGCGACGTCCCGCTCAACCTCGAGTACAAGCTCGAGGTCTGGGACTCGCCCAACTCGGCCGGCATCATCATCGACGCCATCCGCGCCGCGAAGATCGCCAAGGACCGCGGAGTCGGCGGCGCCCTGCTGTCCGCCTCGTCCTACCTCATGAAGTCCCCGCCCGAGCAGCGCGAGGACACCGAGGGCCGGTCTCGGCTCGAGGCCTTCATCCGCGGCGACGAGATCCGCTGACGCGACCACCGCATACTCCATCGCCCCGGCCGCTCCGCGCCCCCGTCGCCCGACGACGGGGGCGCGCTGCGTTCCGCGACCCGGCACCCGACATCCCACCCGGGCCGCGCTCGCTAGGCTGCTGTGTCATGGGTCACGTCCACGTCCTGTCCGAGCTGGTCGCCAACGTCCTCAACGTCAGTGTCGGCGTGGGCGACACCGTCTCGGTCGGTGACGAGATCGTCCTCGAGGAGTCGATGAAGATGGAGATCCCCGTTCTCAGCGAGGTCGACGGAACCGTCGTCGAGGTCAAGGTCGAGCCGGGGGACGTGGTCCAGGAGGGCGAGATCCTCGCGGTGATCGACACCCGCTGAGCGCCGCGGGAGCCGGCGCGTCAGTCGCCGGCGGTCACCGCTCGCACGACGACGACGGTGATGTTGTCCCGCCCGCCGGCGTCCTCGGCGGCGGCGCAGAGCAGGTCGGCCGCCGCCTGGGCGCTGGGTGCGTCGGCGAGGATCCGGGCGATCTCGGCGTCGCGGAGCTCGCCGGTCAACCCGTCCGAGCAGACGAGGAAGGTCTCCTCGCCCGACGGGTCGCGATCCCAGACGTCCGGTTCGGGGTCGAGCTCGAGACCGAGGGACCTCGTGATGATGTTGCGGGCCGGGTGGATCGCGGCCTCGGTCCGGGTGATGTACCCCGCGTCGACGAGCTCCTGGACCTCGGAGTGGTCGACCGTCAGCTGGTCGAGGCGTCCATCCGCGAAGCGGTACACCCGGGAGTCGCCGAGGTTGAACACGAGCCAGCGGCGAGCACTCGCCGGGCCGATCAGCGCCACGCCGGTGAGCGTCGTGCCCATCCCCCGCCGGCGGCGCTCGGCCAGACCGGCCTCGATGATGCTCGCGTTGGCGTCCGAGACGGCTGCGACGACGAGCTCGGGGGTGATCGGGTCGTGCTCGGACAGGCGGTCCATCGCCTCGATGGCCAAGGCACTGGCCACCTCACCCGCGGCGTGCCCGCCCATCCCGTCGGCGACGGCGAAGACCCGGTCGCGCACGAGGTAGGCGTCCTCGTTGTGCTCACGCACGCGACCGACGGCCGTCCTCGCGCCGACCTCCACCGTCGTCCCCGCCACACTCATACTCTCTCGTCACGCACCCTTCCGCTCATCGGCTCCGCTGTCGTTCCCTGCCCGGCTGCTGCTCCTGCACCGACTTCGGCTGCTCGGCCCACCACGCGAGCAGACGCTCGCGCGCGGCGGCCGGACCGATCGGTCCTTCGTCCAACCGTACGGCGAGCAGGTACTTGTACGCCTTGCCGAGCACAGGGCCGGGCTCGATCCCCAGCACGGCGGCGATCTCGTTGCCGTCGAGCTCGGGCCGGACCGCCTTGAGCTCCTCCTGTTCGAGGAGCACCGCGATCCGCCGCTCGAGGTCGTCATAGGTGCGCGCCAGCCGCTGGGCCTTGCGGGCGTTGCGGGTCGTGGAGTCGGCTCGGGTGAGCCGGTGCAGCCGGGGCAGGAGCGGTCCGGCGTCGGTCACGTAGCGGCGCACGGCCGAGTCGGTCCACTGGCCGGTCCCGTAGCCGTGGAAGCGCAGGTGCAGCTCGACCAGACGCGAGACGGCCTTGGTCGTCTCCTTGTCGAAGCGCAGCGCCCGCATCCTCGCGCGGGTCAGCTTGGCGCCGACGACCTCGTGGTGGTGGAAGCTCACCCCGCCACCGGGCTCGAGGCGCCGGGTGGCCGGCTTGCCGATGTCGTGCAGGAGCGCCGCGAGGCGCAGCACGAGGTCGGGACCCGGCACCTGGTCCTCCGGCGCACCGGGCGGACCCTCGAGCGCCATCGCCTGCTCGAGGACGATGAGCGAGTGCTCGTAGACGTCCTTGTGGCGATGGTGCTCGTCGATCTCCAGCTTGAGTGCGGGCAGCTCGGGCAGGACGTATGCGGCGAGCCCGCTCTCGACGAGAACCTCCAGTCCGGCGCGGGGTCGGTCGGCGAGGACGAGCTTGACGATCTCGTCGCGGACGCGCTCGGCGGAGACGATGTCGATCGTCTCGGCCCGGTCCCGCATCGCAGCCGTCACGCGCTCGGAGAGCCGGAAGCCGAGCTGGGCGGCGAAGCGCGCTCCGCGCATCATGCGGAGGGGGTCGTCACCGAAGGAGACCTCCGGTGCGGTGGGCGTGTCGAGGACGCGAGCGCCGAGGTCGACGAGTCCGCCGTGGGGGTCGGCGAAGCTCAGGTCGGGCAGCCGCAGCGCCATGGCGTTGACCGTGAAGTCACGGCGCAGCAGATCGTCGGTGAGGTTGTCCCCGAAGGCGACGACCGGCTTGCGGGTCAGGCCGTCGTAGGCGTCGGCCCGATAGGTGGTCACCTCCACCGTCACCGGGCCGTGCCGGGCACCGATCGTGCCGAACTCCTTGCCGATGTCCCACCAGGCCTCACCCCACTCACGCAGGATCGCCGCCGTGTCGTCCGGCAACGCACTCGTCGTGAAATCCAAGTCGGGAGAACCGCGCCCGAGGAAGGCGTCCCGCACCGGTCCGCCCACGAGGGCGATCTCGTGACCCGCCTCGGTGAAGCGGCCGCCGAGGTCGCGCAGCAGCGGGATCACGGGCGCGAGCTGAGCGACCGCCCGCTCGCGTAGGGCGCGGACCTGCTCGTCGCGCAGAGGTGCACGCGGCGGGACGGAGGGCTCGGTGGGGGCAGGCACGACATCCAAGGGTATGCGTTCGGCACCGGGTTACAGTGAACGGATGAGCGAGGTCGCAGCGTCGAAGGGGGACGAGCCACCGGCCCGCGCACGCGACCGGCGCAGCCCCCGCCCGACGCCGCCCCGCCTGTCGATGACGAGTCGGCTGCCTGCGGTCGAAGAGCGCTCCGCGGGAGGCATCGTCGTCGACATCCACGGCGGTGAGGCGCGCATCGCGGTGATCGCCCGCCGCAACCGCGCGGGGCGGATCGAGTGGTGCCTGCCGAAAGGGCACATCGAGGGCGACGAGACCCTCCCCGAGACCGCCGAGCGCGAGATCGCCGAGGAGACCGGGATCGAGGGCCGGGTGCTCATCGAGCTCGGCACCATCGACTACTGGTTCGCGACCCCCGACAAGCGGGTCCACAAGTTCGTCCACCACTACCTGCTCGAGGCGACCGGGGGGACGCTGACGATCGAGAACGACCCCGACCACGAGGCCATCGACGTCGCCTGGTTCCCACTCCGCGAGGCCCACCGTCACCTCACCTTCCCCAACGAGCGCCGGATCGCCCGGATCGCGTGGATGCGACTCGCGGGAGAGCCGTAGTGGCCCGAGCCCGGGCGGCGGCGACGCCGCTCGCGCTCGCGCTCACGCTGCTGCTTCTCCTCGCCGTCCTCGTCTCCGGGTTTCCGTCCGCCTCCGCTTCCTACGGCGCGTCCGCGTCCCACCCTGCCTCCGCGCCCCTCGCCATCTCCGCTCCCGCGTCCTCCGCGCTCCCGGCAGCCGACGAAGAGCAGACCTCCGGGGTCGGCCTGACCGGGGTCGATCCGCTCGTCGCGACCCCCGGCCGGCCGGTGACCGTCTCCGGAACGCTCGACGTGGCCCGGCTCGGTCTCGACCTGTCCGAGGCTCCCGGCGAACCTTCGGACGCGGCCACCCCGCCGACCAGCCCGAGCCCGACCACGCCCGGCTCGACCTCCGCCGACCCGCCGGCGAGTGAGCCTCCGGTGGCCACGGTGGAGGTCCGGCTGGGCGGGCAGATCCCCCGCACGAGCGAGGAGGTCGACGCCTGGCTCACCGCTCCCGGGCCCAGCGGGGGCACGCTCATCGCGAGCTCCCCGGTCGCGGCCGGCACCGACCCCGGGGCCGAGAGCATTCCGTTCGACGTCACGATCGACGACGTCGAGGAGTGGGTGAGCGACGCATACGGAATCCTGCCGGTCAGTCTCGAGGTCGTCACGGCCGGCGACTCCGAGCCGGCCGGTGTGCTGCGGACGTACGTGCCCTACGAGGTCCGCAAGGAGTACGAGCCGCTCCAGGTCATGCTCGTCGTCCCGGTGACCGTGCCGCTGGACCTCGCGCTCCTCGGGGAGTTCGGCGACGAGCGGACCGCCGCCTGGGAGAGCCTCGTGGGCGAGAACGGCACGCTGCGACAGGTGCTGGCCGCCGCGGACGACCCGAGCATCGCCTGGGCCGTGGACCCCGCCCTGCTCGAGCCCGGTCCGGCCCCGGCCGAGGTGCCCGACGACGAGGAGGAGGACCAGGGCGCCGAATCCCAGGGCCCCGCCGTCACGACTCAGCCGACCACCGCGCCCGGCACCTCCGGGCCCTCCCCCACATCGCCCACCGTGTCGGGAGCACCGGGCGGGACCCCCACACCGCCGACGGACACGGCCACCGACGACGGGACGGACGAGCAGGACCTCGAAGAGCCTCCCCCCGGCGTCCGCGAGCACACGCTGCGAGCCGAGTTCGCGGCGGACCTCGTCGAGGGCGTCGACGGCCGCACCGTGCTGCTGCTGCCCCAGCACGACGCCGACATCGGAGCCCTCGCCGACGACACGACGGACGACAGCACCCCCGAGGCGGTGCGCGACCTCCTCACCCCGCCGCTCGACGTGGCCGCCGCCAGGGAGACCCTCGAGGGAGCGGGCGCGGAGGTGGCGCCGACCGTGTGGCCGGCCGCCGGCGCCTGGAGCACCTCCCTCGACGCTGCCTTCGCCGAGCTGCTGAGCTCGGCGGCGGCGGGCGGCGCAGAGGACGCCGCGGCCGCCACCGGGACCCCGTGGATGGTCATGCCCTCGTCGGACAGCCTCACGCAGAGCACGCGCGGACCGTTCAGCTCGCCCGCGGGGATCCCCGTCACACCCTACGACGCCACCTTGAGCCGAGCGGCCGGCTCGGCGCACGACGAGTCCTCCACGGTCACGGCCGGTCTCGCCATGACCGCCCACTCGCTCATCGAGCTCAACGAGCTGCCCGGCACGACCCGGCACCGGATCGTCGTCCTCGAACGCGACAGCGCGTCGACCGGAGCGGCCGGCGACCTCGACGCCGTCGTCGACGCCGTCCCCTGGCTCGAGCCGGCCGGACTCGGCGACGCCGGCCGCCGCGGAGCGCTCGTCGAGGTCACCCCGCCGGCCGAGACCGCCGTGCTCGACGACGACCGCGCCCGCAACCTGCTGACCACGGTCGGCCGGCTCCCCGTGGCGGCCTCCGTGCGGGCGGACGACGGGTCCGACCTCGCGACCCGCGGAGCCGACGTCCTCGACCAGCTCGTGTCCCTCCGATGGCGCGGCGCCCCGGAGGACTGGACCACCGCATACCAACCGATCGGGACGACCGTCTCCGAGACGTTCGAGGGACTGACCATCCCGTCCCGCGACATCTCGTTCCTCGCCGACAGCGGACTGCTGCGGGTGACCGTCGAGAACTCCCTCGACACCGGCATCGAGAACGCCGTGCTCGACCTCACCGTCGAGGACCCCATCCTGCGGGTCGAGAGCGGACCCCAGCCGGTCGAGGTCGGGGCCGACAGCCGGACCACCGTCGGCTTCGACGCGGTGGCCATCGCCTCCGGCCGGGTCGACGTCACGGCGACCCTGCGGGCGCCGGACGGGACGATCCTCAGCGAGCCGACGGCGTTCTCGGTGCGGGTCTCCCCGACGTCGGACTGGATCTACTGGGTGCTCGGGGCTCTCGCGGGGCTGGTCCTCGTCATCGGTGTCGTGCGCACCGTGACCCGGCGACGTCCCAGCGCCTGACGGGACGGCCGCTTAGGATGGCACGGACGGCCGCCGCGAGGAGGACGGCCGCCGCAAGGAGGACTCTGTGCAGGGAATCGGACCAGGCAGCGTCCTCGGTGGGCGCTACACCGCCGACCGACGGACCGCACAGTACGCCGGCGCCGAGCGCTGGATCGCCCGCGACACGACGCTCGACCGTGCGGTGATGCTGTTCACCGTGCCGCGGTCGCACCCCAACGTCGACGCCGTGCTCGACGCAGCACGCCGCAGCGCCGGCCTCGACAACTCCCGGCTCAGCCGCATCCTCGACGTCGGCCATGACGACGACCTCGCCTATATCGTCGAGGAGGCTCTCGAGGGCGCGCACAGCCTCACCACCCTCCTGTCCGCCGGACCGCTCCCCGCTCCCGAGGTGCGCCGGATCGCCGGCGAGACCGCTCTCGTGCTCGACCTCGCCCGCCACCGCGGCCTGCACCACCAGCGCCTCACCCCCGACCTCGTGATGCGGACCGTCGACGGGGACGTCAAGGTGCGCGGACTCGCGACCATGGCCGCCCTCGCCGGGGTCGATGACGTCGACGACCAGAGCGCCGCGCGGGCGGACGCCGTGGCGGTCGTCGCCATCGCCTACGCCGGGTTCACCGGCCACTGGCCGCTCCCCGGCGACCGCGGTGGTCTGCCGCCGGCACCGCGGGTGTCCTCGCACGTCGCGGCGCCCTCGGAGATCGCCGTCGGCGTCCCGGCCGACCTCGACGCCCTGTGCCGGCTGACGTTCGCCAACGACCAGGGTCCCATCACCCCCGGAGACTTCGCCCGGCAGATCGCGCCGTGGTCACCCATCCCGGTGCTGCTGCCGACGCTCGACGCACCCGAGCCCGCAACCATGTCGACCGACACCGGCTCGGACCAGGGTGCCGCCGACCGGGCCGAGGTCGTGTCTGCCTCCGAGCCGGACTGGGACGCGGACGGCGCTGAGACCGCCGAGGATCCCGTAGCTGTCGCCACTGTCGGTGACGACGAGGCGGACGCCGGGAGCGACGCGGCTTCCGAGGGAGCGGCCGCTCCTGCCGCGGGTGGTGCCCATGATGCGACCGACGGCGACGACGTCGGTGGCAGGGATGGCTTCGACGACAGCGAGGACGCCGCCGACAGCGAGGGCCGAGACCCCGGGCAGGGCGTCCGCACCGCTGCGGCCGCCGCCGGAGGGGCAGCGCTCGCCGGTGCTGCGGCCGGTGCCCGCCCTCCCGGACCGGGTATGCGGTCCACCGACCCCGGACCCGGCACCTCCACCGGTGCTCAGGGGAGTGGTGGTCAGGGTCGCTCCAACGGTGCGGCCCAGGGCGGCGGTCCTGGTCGCGGGACCGCAGGCCCGGCCGGCCGTCCCGGCGGCCCCAAGGGTGCCGTCCCGGTGGCCCGCCGCGTGCCCGCGGCAGCCGGCCCGGGGGGGCCCGGCGTCAAGGGCGGAGCGGGCGCACAGGGTAGAGCGGGGTCGGCCCTCGACAGCGGGCAGAGCAGGCCGGGCGGCGAGGCCGGAGCCAACGGCTCCGCCGGAGGCCCGGGAGCCGGCAGGCAGGTCGCCGCGCGCGCGTCTTCTGCCCCCGGGGCCCCGACGCAGCCGCCGCAGTCCGCCAGCCCCGAGGGTCCGAGCACGGTCGCCGCGATGACCGCGGCGACGACCGCCGCGCTCGCCTCGTCGAAAGCAGCGACCGTCAGTGCCGCGCGAGCTCTGTCCGGCCGGCTCTCCGAGTGGTCGACGACCACCCGAGAGCGAGCGCGTGACGCCGTCGAGGACGTGCGCGCCCGCCGCGAGCAGTCCGCCGCCGACCGGGCCCGGGATACCGGGCCGAACGCCGAACCCTCCGGCGGGCGTCCCCAAGGCGCCACCAAGACAGCCTCCCGGCCTGCTCTCGCCCGCACCGGCGCCGCGGGTGGTGTCGCCGGCGGAGTCGACAGCCGCGACGGCGACCGCCTCGAACCCCCCATCCCGCTGCTCCCGCCGTCGGCGGCCGAACCCCTGACCCGCGACCAGTCGCGGATGGCGATCGGCATCATCGTCGGCTTCCTCGTCCTCGCACTCGTGCTCGCCATGTGGGGTCTCTCGCGCATACCGTCGCTGCCGACCCTCGCCGGCTCGAACGACGGCGCACCGGCGGCCTCTCCGACCGCAGGTGCCACCGACGACGCCGCCGAGGGTGGCGAGGACGGCGAGAGCGACGGTGGGGGCGACGGCTCCGCAGCCCCCTCGGGCCCGCTGGAGATCGCAGCGGTCAACGACTTCGACCCGCTCGGTGACGGCGCCGAGCGCCCCGAGGAGCTCGATCTGATCCTCGACGGGGACGACTCGACGTTCTGGGCGTCCGAGGGCTACCGCTCCAGCGAGTTCAGCGGACTCAAGATCGGCCTCGGAGTGATCCTCGACCTCGGCGAGTCGGCGGACGTCGGTGAGGTCACGCTCGAGCTCCCCAGCACGTCCAGCGGGACCATCCACGTGACCGACGACTCGAGCTACACCGAGGGCGCCGAGCTCGGCGATCTGGCGGTCGCAGGCGAGTTCAGCGGCGATGGATCGGTCACCGCCACGCTCGACGAACCGGCCACCGGTCGGTATGTCATCGTCTGGTTCACCGAGATCTCCGACGGGGGCGAGCAGTGGTACCGCGCCCGACTCGCCGGAGCGACGGTCACCAGCTGACGACGGTGGACACGCCGAGAGGACTCGCCGGGGGGCAGGACCCCGCCGAGACGTCGGACGCCGACCTCCTCGCGCGGCACGTCGCCGGCGACCCGGACGCGTTCGGTGAGATCTTCCGGCGGCATCGGGACCGGATGTGGGCGGTGGCGCTGCGGACCGTCGGCGACCGGGAGCTGGCCGCTGACGCCGTTCAGGAGGCGTTCATCGCCGCGTTCCGACGGGCCGACCGCTTCCGTGGTGAGTCGGCGGTGACGACGTGGCTGCACCGGATCACCGTCAACTGCGCGATCGACCGGCTCCGGCGGCAGCGACCCACCGCTCCGTTGCCCGAGGTCGATCCCGCCGACACGCACGACCGCTACGCCGAGGCCGACACGGCGCTCGACGTCCACGCGGCCTTGGCGACGCTGCCCGAGGCGCAGCGCCTCGCCATCGTCCTCGTCGACATGCAGGGCCTGTCCATCGCGGAGGCGGCCGCTGTGCTCGAGGTTGCCGAGGGCACGGTCAAGTCGCGCTGTTCGCGCGGCCGCGCCGCCCTCGCGCCGCTCCTCACGAGCCGCGCGGCGGCGCTGCAGCGGACCGGAAGGGAACCGGAGACGCCGTGAGTTCGTCAAACACCTCGTGGACGGTCGTCGACCGGTCCTCGGACTCGATCGGCCCCGATCCCCTCCCCGGACCGGCCGTAGACCCGACCGTTCACCGCCCCACATATGACCGGACCCGACGACGGCGCGTCATCTCGCGAGACCGCGCTCACGCAGCCCGTCACCGCACAGACAGCCGTAGAGCCAGCCACAGATACAACCGCAGCAGAGACACCAGAGACACCGACAGCCCGCCGATGCAGCACACGACTCGAACCGAGAGGAGCCCGAGGTGAGCGCCCCCCGCGACATCGACCCGCACACCCCGGGCCCCGGCGACGAGGACCACGACCCGACCGGAGTGCGCGCCCTCCTCGCCTCACTCCCCGACCCGGGCCCGATGCCTCCGGAGCTGGTCCGGCGGATCAGCGAGAGCCTCGCCGCCGAGCAGAACGGCCACGCCCACGCGGACAGCTCTTCCGAGGGGTATGCGGGCGTCACCCCTCCCCCATCCCTCGCCTCCGTCGCCGCCGCCTCGAGCGATCGTTCGCGGGACGACGGCCGTCGGGTGAGCGACGGAACCGCGGGGGACGAGGGCGACGGCTCAGGTGGTGAGGATGGTGGCGAGGGCGGCACAGTCCACCGCTTCCCTCGGACACCGCACGATCGACCGACGGCGAGCCCGCTCCGGCGCCTCCCGGCCATCGCCGTCGCTGCCTCTGTCGTCGTCCTCGCCGGTGCGGTCGTGCTCGGCGTGCTCGCCACGCAGACCGGTCTGGGGGGCACCGACTCCCTGGACGCGGCCGTACGGGCGACCATGAGCGCGGCCGACGCCGGGTCCGCCGATGACGAGGCTGCGGGTGGAGCCGCCGCCGAGGACTCGTCCGGTGGGACCGCGGACTCCGGGGCCGCAGAGACCGGCGCCGAAGAGAGCGCGCCACTGGCCAGCCCGCTCGAGGGCGACGCCGCGGCGATGGCGGCGGCCCCGGTCGCGTTCCTCAGCAGTGGAGCGATCGTCACGACCGCCAACGTCGCCGGCCACGCGAAGGCGATGCGTGACGGCAGCACCGGTGTCGTCGACGAGGCCTCCCGCGCCGTCATGAGCGACAGCCCCGTGGGAACCGCCGAAGGGGCGGCGGACTGTATCGGCGAGCTCCTGGACCGTCCGATGGCCGAAGTCGCCGCGCTGCTGACGGCCGTCGACTTCGTCCGTCACGACGGGTCGGACGCGGCACTGATCCTGGTGCGGGAGCCGCTCGAGGCGACCCCGGGCAGCGGTTCCACGGACGACGGTGCGGGATCCGGAGAGGCGAGCACCGCATACCTCGTGCCGGTGGACTGCGGAGCCGGGCGGGCCTGGACGTTGCAGCCTCCCGTCCGCCTCGACTTCTGAACGGTTCCCCGGCCACGCCCCGGCTGTCGACGCCGGGGTGAACGGCGCCTGGGGGCCCCCGACCTGAACGGGAGTGTGCGGCAGGCTGTGCGGAACAACGTGGCCGTAGGATCGGTTGCAGAGTCCGACTCCCGACCCATCGCGATCGGGTATCCCAGCCAGATCCACAGACCAACCGCGAGGACGATCCATCGTGAGCACCGAGCCACGTAATGTCATCATCATCGGCTCCGGCCCGGCCGGCTACACCGCCGCCGTCTACGCAGCCCGCGCGAACCTCGAACCGCTGCTCTTCGAGGGAGCGGTCACGGCCGGCGGCGCCCTGATGAACACGACAGAGGTCGAGAACTTCCCCGGGTTCGCCGAGGGCATCATGGGGCCGGACCTGATGCTGCAGATGCGTGTTCAGGCTGAGCGCTTCGGGACTGAGATCGTCACCGACGACGTCACGGCCGTCTCGCTCGAGGGTGACCTCAAGACCGTCACCGACGGGTCGGGCACGACCTACTCCGCCCACTCCGTCATCCTGGCGATGGGCTCGGCGTACCGCGAGCTCGGTCTGCCCAACGAGAAGCGCCTCTCCGGGCACGGCGTGTCCTGGTGCGCGACGTGTGACGGCTTCTTCTTCAGGGACCAGGACATCGTCGTCGTCGGTGGCGGGGACAGCGCTATCGAGGAGGCCACCTTCCTGACCAAGTTCGCCCGCAGCGTGACCATCGTGCACCGCCGCGATGAGCTCCGCGCCTCGAAGATCATGGCCGACCGGGCCTTCGCCAACGACAAGATCACGTTCGCCTGGAACTCCGAGGTCGTCGACATCCACGGCGAGGACAAGCTGACCGGCGTCACCCTGCGCGACACGGTCACCGGCGCCACCCGCGACCTCGACGTCACCGGCCTGTTCGTGGCGATCGGTCACGACCCGCGCAACGAACTGATCCAGGGAGTGGTCCACCTCGACGCCGAGGGGTATGTGCTGTGCCAGGGCCGTTCGAGCCTCACGTCCGTGCCCGGCGTCTTCGCGTGCGGGGACCTCGTCGACCACACCTACCGACAGGCGATCACCGCAGCCGGGTCCGGCTGCGCCGCCGCTCTCGACGCTGAGCGCTACCTGGCCCACCGCGAGGACGGGACCGACGTCAGCACCGCCCAGACCGCCACCGTCTCCGTCTGATCGCCGTCGGTGATCGTCGTCGCCGTGTGATCGCGGCTGTATCCGATGTCCATCCCCGTCTGACCACTCCCTTTGTCCGACCGCCAGCTCACCACCGACCCTCACCCGACCGAAGGATCTCTCTCCCATGGCTGACCTCAAGTCCACCACCGACGCGACGTTCGACTCCGACGTGCTCAAGTCCGACGGGGTCGTCCTCGTCGACTTCTGGGCCCCGTGGTGCGGGCCGTGCCGCACCGTGGCGCCGATCCTCGAGGAGATCGCTCGCGACCACGGCGACAAGATCGAGGTCGTCAAGCTCAACACCGACGACAACCCCGGCGTGACGGCTCGCTACGGGATCATGAGCATTCCGACGATGCATGTCTTCATGGGCGGTGAGATCGTCAAGACGATCCAGGGCGCCCAGCCCAAGCCCCGCCTGCTCAAGGAGCTGGAGCCTTTCCTCAACCGACCCTGACGGCGTCGCCCATACCGTGGGGCGACGAGGTCGTTGAACGTGACCGAGGCCGTGAATCTTCCTGTCTATCAGGGGGTTTCGCGGCCTCGGTCGTTGTCTGAGTGTCTGGTGTCGATCTGAGTCTTTGGTCGGATGGCGCACGTCGGGCGACTCCGGCAATGAAGCGCCCAACCTGCCGGGGTGGGGAAAGGTGACGCAGGCGGTGGCTGCGAGTTCGAGGTCCGCCGACCTCGGAGCGAGTGTCCCCGGAGGATCAGCCGTCGCTGAGCTCGTCGACCGACTCCCGTGCCTCCCGAAGCCCCAGCAGGTCGAGGATCCGGTTCAGGTCCTCCATCGAGGCGAACTCGATGGTCATCTTCCCCTTCCGCTGCCCGAGGCTGATGCCGACACGGGTGTCGAGATGGTCTCCGACCGCGACCGAGATGTCGTCGAGCTGCGGGTGCAGACGTCCGGGTCGCGGTCGGCGCTGCCGTGGCGTGGGGGTGTCGTCGCCGAGAGTGACGATCTCCTCGACCGAACGGACCGAGAGTCCCTCAGCGACGATCCGCTGGGCGAGGCGCTCCATTGCGGCCGCGTCCTCCAGTGCCAGGAGGGCCCTGGCGTGCCCGGCGGACAGCACCCCAGCGGCGACCCGTCGGGCGACCAGCGGGGGGAGCTTGAGGAGCCGGAGCGTGTTGCTCACCTGGGGGCGGGATCGCCCGATCCGGCTGGCCAACTGCTCCTGGGTGCACTGGAAGTCCTCGAGCAGCTGCTGGTATGCCGCCGCCTCCTCGAGTGGGTTCAGCTGGCTGCGGTGCAGGTTCTCCAGAAGCGCGTCGCGCAGGAGATCGTCGTCATCGGTGGCCTTGACGATCGCGGGGATGGCGTCGAGGCCGGCCTCCTGCGTCGCACGCCACCGCCGTTCGCCCATGATGAGCTCGTACCGCACACCGTCGACGTGCTCCGTCAGGGGACGGACGACGACCGGCTGGAGGACGCCGATCTCCCGGATGCTGTGCACCAGCTCGCCCATCTCGTCCTCGTCGAAGACGGTGCGGGGCTGCTTCGGATTGGGCCGGATCTGATGCACCGGCACCTCTGCGTAGCTGGCCCCCGGGACCGGTCGCAGGTCTGTGTCGTTCTCGCCGTCAAGAGCTGTGCCCTCGAGGTCCGTGGGAGTCGTCGGCTCGGCGTGGTCGCTCTCACCACTGCCTGCGTGGTCAGCGACCCGAGATCGGTCCGACGTGGCTGTTGCCGTGGCTGTTGCCGCCGTCGCCTCACCCGGAAAGAAGACGTCCACCGGACGACTTCCGGTCGATGTGGTCGAGGTGGGAATCAGCGCTCCGAGTCCTCGTCCGAGCCCACGACGCTTCTCACTCATCGAACATCCTCTCCATCGGGGCCACCGGCCGGGACGGATGCCCCTGAGTGGACCGTCTCGTCGACCTGCGCTGCGCCCCCGAGCCCGGTCCCGGATTCGGGGGAAACGGATTCGGCCGCTGTGTCCCCTGATGAGGCTCCCCGGTCGGCCAGTTCCGCAGCCGCCTCGCGGTAGGCGAGTGCGCCCGTACTCATCGGGTCGTAGGTGATCACCGTCTGACCATGGCTCGGAGCTTCTGAGACTCGCACCGACCTCGGGACGGTGCTCTGTAGGGTCTCGGAGCCGAAGTGGGTTCGGACCTCATCCGCCACCTGTGCCGACAGGCGAGTGCGAGCGTCGTACATCGTCAGCAGAATGGTGGACACGTGCAGGGTCGGGTTGAGATGGGTCCGGATCATCTCGATGTTCTTCAGCAGCTGCGACAGTCCCTCGAGGGCGTAGTACTCGCACTGGATGGGAATGAAGACCTCATCGGCTGCGACGAACGCGTTGACGGTCAGCAGTCCCAGGCTCGGAGGACAGTCGATGAGCACGTAGTCGATCCGCTCATCTCGGTCGGCGAGGTATGCGGTGATCGCCCGTCGCAGGCGCGTCTCGCGAGCCACGAGCGAGACGAGTTCGATCTCGGAACCGGCGAGGTCGATCGTCGCGGGAGCGCAGAACAGCCCATCGACGTCCGGACAGGGCTGGATGATCTCGGAGAGCGACGTGCCATCGACCAAGACGTCGTAGATGCTGGTGACGTCGGAGTGGTGAGGCACGCCGAGGGCCGTGCTTGCGTTGCCTTGCGGGTCGAGGTCGACGACGAGCACGGACAGGCCGGCGAGGGCCAGCGCAGCCGCGACATTGACCGTAGTCGTCGTCTTGCCGACGCCACCCTTCTGGTTTGCCACAGTGAGGATCCGAGTCCTGTCCGGACGCGGGAAGACGCGATTGTCCAGTTCCTGCTTCTGCCGAGTCTCTTTGACCACTGCTCGCATGAGGGGAGTGTCGGTCAAGGGCGTTTCACGTGAAACGCGAGACTGACGGGTCGATGCCGTTGTGATTGTGATTGCCTCGGTCACCGTTTCACGTGAAACGTCCGAAGCGTTCGGTTCGACCCGAGATGCTGGCTCATCACCCGCTGGCCCGCCAGGTTCTTCCCCCGCGTCGCTGATTTGCTCGTGGTCCTCCCCCGAAGAATGTGTTTCACGTGAAACATCGGGCTGCTCGACCTCGTTCACCGTGGCCGCATCGACCGTTGCGTTCGAGGTGTTGTCCCGACCGAGTTCAGCAGTCTGATGGTCCCCATCCCCTGTGGATAACTCTGTGGATCCATCGCCCCCAGTGGATGTCTCGCCGTCCTCGCTCGACGACTCGGTCTCCCTCGACCCGGTGTCGTCTGCCGATGCGGCGCCGCTGCCGGAGGGGCTGGCAGGGCCGGGCCAGCCCAGTCGAGCGCTGTGTGACTCCCCGCTTTCTGAGCGTGCGGGGAAGCCCAGCCCCTTGGCAACGCGTCGCCACAGCGGCTTGTCGGCAGCCTGGTCGAGATGCTCGGAGGTCACAGCGGATCAGCCTAATGGGTCGGATCGTCGAGCGCGGACGCGACGGCGTCAGGGTGTGTGGATAAGTCTGTGGACACGTGCCCCGCTCAGCCGACGGTGAAGACGATCTTGCCCACGACATCACCGTGCGCCATGGCCGCGAAACCTTCCGCGGCCTCAGTCAGCGGTCGCACGGAGTCGATGAGGGGCTCGATGCCCGCGGTCGTCACGAGCTGGGTCAGACGTTCCAGCTCAATGCGCGATCCCATCGTGGAGCCGATCACCCGCAGCTGCTTGAAGAAGATCTTCGTGAGCTCGGCCTTGGGTGGCGCATCACCGGAGGTGGCTCCGGAGATCACGATGGTGCCACCGGGGTTGAGTGAGTTGACCGAGTGGGACCACGTGGCCGCTCCGACGGTCTCCATGACTGCGTCGACGCGGGCAGGCAGCCGCTCTCCCGACGCGAGAGCGCCGACCGCTCCCAGTTCGAGGGCTCGCTGAGCCTTGGCCTCGTCCCGCGAGGTCACGAACATCCGGTAGCCGGCTGCCGCGCCGAGTTGGACCAACGCCGTCGCGACACCCCCGCCGGCCCCTTGGACCAGGATGCTTCCACCGGGGGTGACCCCGGAGTTGATGAACAGCATCCGGTAGGCCGTCAGCCATGCCGTCGGCAGGCACGCGGCCTGGACGAACGACAGCTCGGTGGGCTTGTGCACGATGTTTCGAGCGGGGACCCAGACCTCTTCGGCCAGCGCGCCGGGGTAGACCTCCGAGAGCAAGGAGCGACGGGGGTCCAGCGTTTCCTCGCCTGTCCAGTCAGGATGCGAGATCACGGCGTGCACGAGAACCTCGGTGCCATCGTCGAGCACTCCGGACGCGTCACATCCGAGGATCATCGGAAGTCGGTCGGCGGGTAGGCCGACCCCCCGCAGGCTCCAGATGTCGTGGTGGTTGAGCGAGACGGCCCTGACCCGCACCCTGACCCACCCTTCAGGCACGGCTGGACGCTCGATGTCACCTACCTCGAGGCCGGACAGCGGGTCGTCAGCGGACTGGCGGGCGGCGTAGGCGGCGAGCATGGCCCCACTGTATGGGTGTCGTGACCGGTTTCGGACGGAGGGTCGTCATCACGAGCATCGGCTGGGGGCGCCTCATGCCGACGACTGGGTCGCACTCGGAGGGTGTTCGACTGGTTCGGGCCCATTCCCTGCCATCCCCGCATGCCCCGCAATCCCCCCGCGCATTGTCGTCCGGTGCCGGCGGCCTGCACCCGGTCGCGCAGTCTGCCACCTGGGTGATTGAGTCGACTGTCCGACTGCCTCCCGGCTGCGCGAGTCAGTCCGGCGCAGTTCGCTCCTGTGGTGACGTTCGGCTCCTGCGCTTGTTGCGATGACCCGATCCATTGGCGCGGGACGGGCTTGATGTTCCAGTCTTGCCCCGACCCTGAGGAAGGCCCTCGCGGACCTTGTCGACGACGACCACGGTGGTCGGGTCATCAAGAACCAGCGACCCGCACAGGCGGATGCGGGCCTTTCCGCCCCCCAACCGCTGCAGTGTTGCCGTGGCCTCCGAGATCTCACGCTCGGCCGAGGAGCCTTTCATCGCGACCAGCCTCCCTCCGACCGGCAGCAGCGGAAGGCACCACCGTGCGAGCCGGTCCAGGGGAGCGACAGCCCGAGCGGTCACGACATCTGCAGTCATCCGACTGTGCATCTCCTCCGCCCGAGCGCGCACGACTGTCACATCGAGGCCGATGTCGGCGGTGACCATGTCCAACCACGCGGTGCGCCGCTCCATCGGTTCGATGAGCGTCATCATGAGGTCGGGCCGAGCGATCGCGAGAGCCAGTCCGGGCAAGCCGGCTCCGCTCCCGACGTCGATGACCGACGCCCCTGACTCGATCTCGTCGGCGACCACAGCGCAGTTGAGGATGTGCCTGTCCCAGAGGCGTGGCACCTCCCGCGGACCGATCAGACCGTGGGTGATCCCGGTATCTGCGAGATACCGGGCGAACCGGACCGCCAGCTCCACCCGTTCGCCGAACACCACACGCGCTGCCGGCGGTGGGTCCGGCACGACGGGGGTCGGTGACACCGGTCGGTCGGCGCCATCCCCGCTGCCCACCTCGGATCCGTGTCTCGCGTGACCTTTTGGGCTATCCACCGGTGCAGTATCGCAGGGGCTCGGATCCCGAAGGGTCGAACCCGTTTGCCTCGTTTCACGTGAAAACATGGGTGCACGAGACGGGGACGAAGACAAGGACCGCATCCGGGTGACCGGTTCCGTTTCACGTGAAACGTCGACTGGCGGTCCACCCCCAACAGAGCACAGCGGGGACCGGCCTGACGGCCGGTCCCCGCTGACGTTGTGGCTGTACGCCTACTCCGCAGGGAGTACCACGACGAAGCGGTGCGGCTCCACTCCGTCGGACTCCGAACGCAGGCCAGCAGCGAGCACCTCGTCGTGGACGATCTTGCGCTCGAAGGCCGTCATCGGCTCCAGCTCGACCTGGTTGGCGGTCTCCTTCACCTCGCCGATGACGCCCCGGGCCACCTCCACGATCTCTGCGCGACGAGCTGCACGGTGTCCGGCGATATCGAGCATCAGTCGGCTACGCTGACCGGTCTCGCTCTGGACGGCCAGCCGCGTGAGCTCCTGCAGCGCCTCGAGAACCTTCCCGTCAGGGCCCACCAGCCGGCGTGGCACCCGGCCGTCGTCGGAGTCGACGATCGAGACGGCCGCACGATCTCCGTCGACGTCGACATCGATGTCACCCACGATGTCGCAGATGTCGAGAAGCGCCTCGAGGAAGTCGGCCGCGATGTCACCCTCCGCTTCGAGCGCACCGCGCCGGGACGAACCCGTGCCCCCACCCGACGACGCGCCGGCGTCGGAGCTCACTGACGGAGGCGAGTCTGCGTCACTGACCGAGTCATCCGAGCTCGACTCATCGGTGCTCGACTCATCGGTCCTCGCCCCGTCACTTCTCGACTCATCGCTGCTCGACTCCTCAGCGCCGTCTCCGTCCAGCGTCGACTCGGTGGTGTCCGCTGCCTCGGCTCCGGTGGGGTGGTCGGCCTCGGTGCCGAAGGTGTCAGTGCTCATCGTCTCTCCTTGCGTGGTGGTTCGTCGGCGGGTCAGCGGGGCTACGTGGAGCTCGTTCCGCTGCTCCCCCCGGAGTCACTTGCGCTCTTCGCGCCGCTCTTGTTCTTCGCCGCCGCCTGAGGCTTGCCCGGCTGTGCCTTGCCCTGCTGCGCTGCGTTCTGGGGCCGCGGCGGACCGCCCGGTCCGGAGCCGGCGGGCTTCGCCTTGCCCTTCTTGGCGCGCTTCTTGGACTTGGGCTGGGTCCGCTGGCGTGGGGCCTTCTCCTCCTCCACCTCGACGTCCTCCGCCGCGTCCTCGTCCTCGTCCGAGGAGGCCGACAGACCGGGCAGCGACAACTCCTTCAACGGCTTGCCCCGGCGCTTGCGCCGCTCGTGCAGCGCCTTCTCGGCCGGGGACCCGGGGGCAGGCATGCGCCGAATGACATAGAACTGTTGGACCATCGACCACACGTTCGTCGTGAACCAGTAGATCAGGACGCCGATGGGGAAGTTGACGCCGGTGACGGCGAAGACGATCGGGAGGACGTACAGCAGCACCTTCTGCTGCTTGGCGAAGGGGTTGTCCAGAGCCGATGCCGGCATGTTCTTGCGCATCAGCTGGTACTGCGTCGTGAAGGTCGTGGCCGACATGAGGATGATGAGCACGACCGTGACGACGCGGGTGTTCCAGCTGTCGGCGGTCATGAAGGTGTCGGACAGCTGGGCACCGAAGATGGTCGCCTGGTCGAACTCCTGCGCGACCTCCTGGGTGATGGGGCCGATCGGATCGCTGGTCCCCGCAGCGATCCCGGACACCCCGTACAGCACCCGGAACAGACCGAAGAAGAACGGTGACTGCAGGAGGATCGGAAGACACGAGCTGAACGGGTTCGTCCCCGTCCGCTTGTACAGCTCCATCGTCTCCTGAGTCATCGCCTGGCGAGACTCGGGATCGCTCTTGCCTTTGTACTTCTTCTGGATCTTCTGCAGCTCGGGCTGGATGATCTGCATCTTGCGGGAGGCATGGATCTGCTTGACGAAGAGCGGGATCATCGCCGCGCGCATGACGACGACGAGGCCGACGATGGACAGCGTCCAGGTCCACCCCGAGGCCGATGGCATCCCCAGGTTCACGAACAGGGTGTGGAAGCCATACATGATCCACGCCACGAGCCACTCGATGGGCTCGATGAGTGAGGTGAAGAAGTCGATCACGACAGTCCTTTAAGGGTGGTGGTGGTCGGGCGTTCGCCCTGTGGAGCGGGGACCGGTATTGGGCCGGTGGGCATTCGGTCGTTCGGGGACGTGGTCCACGCCCCCCGGCGTCCAGGGGTGACACCGGAGCAACCGCCGCACCGCCAGCCAGGTTCCCTTGATGGGGCCGAAGCGTTGGATCGCCGTGAGTGCGTACGCACTACACGAGGGGTAGTAGCGACAGCTCGGTGGCGTCAGCGGGCTGATAAGCAGTTGGTAGCCCTTGATCAGCCAGATCAGGGGAAGGGCGACGAGCCGCCCGACGCGGCCGATAATCCGACGTACGGTCGATTCCGGAGCAACCGTTTCCGAGGCGGCCGCGTCGACCTGCCGGCCGTGGTCCTGCCGGCTCTGGTCCCGCGCTGTGCTCAAGGTGCCGTCACTCCGACCGCGTCGGTCCCGACCCGGGCGACCACGGAGGCCAGCAGGCGCTCGAGCTCCGCGCCCAGCTGCGTCGAGGTCGCATCCGCCGCAGATGGCTGGGCTCGCACGACGACGTCCACGCCGGGAGGAAGCGTCGACAGCAGCCGTGCCGTCTGTGCCCGCAGGCGCCTCTTCACCCGGTTGCGCATGACGGCACCGCCGACGTTCTTGGACACAACAAAACCGACCCGCGGCGGTCGGGCCGCTCGCGAATCGGTCAGGTTGGCGTGCACCACGAGGAGTCGTGATCCCGCTCGGGCCCCGCCGGGGCGCCTCGTCACCGCGGTGAACTCGGCGCCGGTGCGCAGCCGGTGTCGGGCCGGCAGCACGGGAGGCCGTCAGGCGGAGAGCTCGGTGCGGCCCTTCCGGCGACGGGCGGCGAGGATCGCCCGACCGGCGCGGGTGCTCATCCGGTGGCGGAAGCCGTGCGTCTTGGCGCGACGACGGTTGTTCGGCTGGAACGTGCGCTTGCTCACGGTGGTTGGCTTTCGTCAGGTCGAGGCTGTCTCGACGGTCGTGTCCAGGGTGTGGGGTCTGGTCGGTTGTGGTGTCTTGCCCGGGAGCGGGCCGGACGAGCGGACCGGCCGAGATCGTCAGGCGACACTGTCAGTCATAGGGAGTCCTTCGGACCTCCCATGAACGCACCGGGCACACGCACACGCGTCCCGCGATGGCGACAGTGTCAGCAGGCGAAAACAGCCGGGACGTATCGGATGCCATCGCACGGAGTATGCGCGACCCACCTGATCGTGTCCAGCCAGACTGCTCAACGGTACGTGAGCGCACCCAACACGGTCAAACGATGACGGATACCGAGGCATGGGTTCCATTACCCTGGCCGTGCTCAATTCCCAGGGCCGACACGCCGATGGGAAGCGGACGAATGGCCGAGATCTCAGCGCTCCGATTGCGATCACCGCGAAGGGCCGATAGCCTCCCCTGATTGTGGATAACCCACAGATCTGTCCCCAAATGTGGACAAGTGTGTGGAAAGGTACCCCGAGGAGCCGCCGGTTCGCTCCGGTCCGCGGCTCCCGCGGCGGCGAGCACAGCGTCAGCCGACCGCGTCGACGGCTCCGTGGACGGCAACGAGCAGATAAGGGTGAACGAGCGTGCCGGATGGGGACATCGACTACAGCCAGGTGTGGCGCCAGGTCCATGAGCGACTCGACGCGATCGGGCTCCCGTCCCAACAACGGGCCTTCCTTCAGCTCGCCTCGCTCCGGGGCATGCTCGACTCGACCGCCCTGCTCGCCGTGCCCAACGACTTCACGAAGGACATCATCGAGCGCAACCTGCGCGAGCACATCACCGATGCCCTGACCGTCGTCCTCGCCGACCGCGCTCCCGCGGGTCAGATCTCCATCGCGGTGACGGTGGACGCGGCGATGTCGGAGTCCGAGCTCGGGTTCGACCAGCCGTCCGCTCCACAGCCGGGGGGCGGCGAGCACGTGAGCCGTCCCGGCGCCGGCTCGGGCCACGGATTCACCGCGACCCCCGGTGTGCCGCACGGCACTGCGCGTCCGGCGGCCGAGGGGCGCCACGACGACGTGACGACCGCGGTCGACGACGCGACGATCGAGGTGGCCACCACCGAGCGCTTCGCCGACCACGGAGCGGGGCCCCGCCTGCGATCCGCCTCCGCGGGCCTCGACGGCCTGCCACGGGATCGGACGATCTCCGAGAGCGGACCACAGTCGGACGGCGACGTCATCGACTTCATCCCTGGTCCGCGGGCCCATCCCGGTGAGCTCGAGCCGCTCGAGGCCACTCACCTCAACCCGAAGTACCTCTTCGAGCGCTTCGTCATCGGCTCGTCCAACCGCTTCGCGCACGCCGCGGCGGTCGCCGTCGCCGAAGCCCCGGCCAAGGCGTACAACCCGCTGTTCATCTATGGCGAGTCCGGTCTGGGCAAGACCCACCTGCTTCACGCCATCGGGCACTACGCGCGAATGCTCTACTCCCACGTCCGGGTTCGCTACGTTAACTCGGAGGAGTTCACCAACGACTTCATCAACAGCATCCGGGACGACAAGGCCGCCAACTTCCAGCGCCGGTACCGCGACGTCGACGTCCTCCTCATCGACGACATCCAGTTCCTCTCCGGCAAGATGCAGACCCAGGAGGAGTTCTTCCACACCTTCAACACGCTGCACAACGCCAACAAGCAGGTCGTCATCACCTCGGACGTGCCGCCGAAGTCGCTCAACGGCTTCGAGGACCGGATGCGCAGCCGCTTCGAGTGGGGTCTCATCACCGACGTCCAGCCGCCGGACCTCGAGACCCGCATCGCGATCCTCCGCAAGAAGGCGATCCAGGAGAAGCTGAGCGTCCCGGACGACGTCATGGAGTTCATCGCCTCACGAATCTCGACGAACATCCGCGAGCTCGAGGGCGCACTGATCCGGGTCACCGCGTTCGCAAGCCTGAATCGGCAGCCGGTCGACATGGCGCTTGCCGAGACCGTCCTGAAGGACCTCATCCCCGGCGACGGGGGCAGCCAGATCACCGCGGCTCTGATCATGGCGACGACCGCCGACTACTTCGCCCTGGCGCTCGAGGACCTCAAGGGTCCCTCGCGCTCGCGGGTGCTCGTCACCGCGCGTCAGATCGCCATGTACCTGTGCAGGGAACTCACCGAGCTCTCCCTGATCCAGATCGGTGAGCACTTCAACGGCCGGGACCACACGACGGTGATCCACGCCAACAAGAAGATCGGCCAGCTCATGACCGAACGGCGCGCGATCTATAACCAGGTGACCGAGCTGACGAACCGGATCAAGCAGCAAGCTATCTGAGCGCACGTGACCGGCGTCACACCCGACGCATCAGTCACACGGTTATCCACACCCTTGTCCACAGGCATGTGGAGAAGTGCCCGGCCGTATGCGCAGCGGGCGTCCACAGATGTGGACAGAACTGTGGAATCCCGGCAGAACAAGCACAGTCCGCCCTCTGTTCACGACATGGTCGTGACCTGTGCGTAACGGCAGACGACCTGTGGGTGAACACTCCCACCATGTGGATCTCGTTGTGGATGACGAACCGCCGTCAACAGTGCCGTCGTCGGCCGGGGATGGCGGTGCCCAGCTCGTCAACATCGGCGACGCGCGATCCGACCTGGGCAAACGCCTGATATCCACATCGTCCACCGCCCCGATGATGACTACGAGACCTAGAGCCACATATCCCGGTGCTCCGACAACGACACGGAAGAGCGAGGTGCCGGGTCGGCCGAGTGGGCGCATGAATGACAACTTCCGGCCCTGCACGGAAGAAACCATGCAAGACTGGCCTGCCCACCTGGTGTCGTGCCCGGCGCTGTGTAGTTCTGTCGACATCTCCCTGTATGACGGCGGCCCTTCACGAGCAGCCCGTACGCCCACCGGGTCGCCAAACCTCGCGGGTCACCGGTTGCGGTGACGTCCGCACCTGTGTGATCAGACGAAGGACGGTCCTCGTGAAGTTCAGGGTTGAACGCGACACCCTCGCCGACGCCGTGACCTGGGTCGCGCGCGGCCTGCCGGCCCGCCCACCGGTGCCGGTGCTCGCCGGTGTGCTGCTCTCCGCCGATGCCGAGGCCGGCACGATCACCTTGTCCGCGTTCGACTACGAGGTCTCGGCCCGCATCTCGGTTCCGGCCGATGTCGAGGAGGGAGGAACGGTCCTCGTCCTCGGTCGCCTCCTGGCCGACATCTCCCGAAACCTGCCCAACAAGCCGATCGACGTCGCCGTCTCGGGCAACAAGGTCGAGGTGGCCTGCGGCTCCTCGCGCTTCAGCCTGCTGCAGATGCCCGTTGGGGACTACCCGAGCCTGCCGGTAGCGCCCGAGACGAGTGGCTCGATCGACGGCCACACGTTCACCCAGGCGGTGGCGCAGGTGTCGGTCGCGGCCGACCGCGGCGACACCCTACCGATCCTCACCGGGGTCAGGCTCGAGATCGACGGCGACAGGATGACGTTGCTCGCCACGGACCGGTACCGCCTCGCGATGCGTGAGCTCAGCTGGCGGCCGGCGTCCTCCGACGTGTCCTATGTCGGCCTGATCCCGGCTCGCACCCTGAGCGAGACGGCCCGGGCGCTCGGTGCGTCCGCCTCGGTGGACCTCGCGCTCGGCTCGACCGCCGGCGGGGACGGACTGATCGGCTTCGAGGCCGGCTCGCGCCGCACGACCTCGCGACTCCTCGACGGTGAGTACCCCAAAGTCACCTCGATCTTCCCCACGTCGACCGATACGGAGGCCGTCATCCGCACGGCGGACCTCGTCGAGGCGGTCAAGCGGGTCTCGCTCGTCGCCGAGCGCAACACGCCCGTCCGGCTGCGGTTCGCTGAGGGTCAGGTCGCGATCGAGGCCGGCACCGGCGAGGACGCCCAGGCATCCGAGGCGGTCGGCGCCGAGATCACCGGCCCGGACATCGAGATCGCCTTCAACCCGCACTTCCTCCTCGACGGCCTGGGCGCCGTGGGGACCACGTTCAGCCGCCTCGCCTTCACGCAATCGAGCCGGCCCGCGGTTCTCTCCGGCCAGGAGGAGGAGGACGGCGAGCCCGACACCTCCTACCGCTACGTGCTCATGCCGGTCCGCTTCGCCGGCTGACGAGGCCCGCCCCCGCGATCCCTGCGACGCACTCTCGCGAGGACTAGCCTGCTGGAGAGGTATGCGGTGGTCGGGTCGTCGGTTCACCCGAGCGCCAGTCCAGAGCACCGAACCTGAGCACCGAACCCGAGCACCGCATACGGCAACCGAACGAAGGCGACGAACGAAGGGGCACCATGCAGCTGGGTCTGATCGGTCTGGGGAAGATGGGCGGCAACATGCGGGAGCGCCTGCGCCGCGCCGGGCATGAGGTCGTCGGCTACGACCGCAACCCGGAGGTGTCCGACGTCAAGAGCCTCGCGGCGATGGTCAAGGCGCTCGATGCCCCGCGGGTGGTGTGGGTGATGGTGCCGCACGGCAAGCCGACCCGTGACACGGTCGCCAAGCTGGCCGATCTTCTCGACAAGGGCGACCTCGTCATCGATGGCGGCAACAGTCGGTTCACCGACGACATCGAGCACGACAAGATGCTCCGGGCCAAGGGGATCGGCTATGTCGACTGCGGTGTCTCCGGCGGGATCTGGGGCCTCGACAACGGCTACGGCCTGATGGTCGGCGGGACCAAGGCGAACGTCAAGAAGGCGATGCCGATCTTCGATGCGCTCCGCCCGGAGGGGCCGCGCGAGGAGAGCTTCGTCCACGCCGGCGAGACCGGTGCCGGGCACTACGTGAAGATGGTGCACAACGGCATCGAGTACGGCCTGATGCACGCCTACGCCGAGGGCTACGAGCTCCTCATGAAGAAGGACATCGTCAAGGACGTACCCGGCTCGTTCAAGGCCTGGAGCCGCGGCACCGTCGTGCGGTCGTGGCTGCTCGACCTCATGGCCAAGGCGCTCGAGGAGAACCCGGGCCTGGACGACGTGGCCGACTACGCCTCGGACAGCGGCGAGGGGCGGTGGACCGTCGAGGAAGCGATCGAGCTCGCCGTGCCCATGCCGGTCATCTCGGCCTCCCTGTTCGCAAGGTTCGCCTCGCGACAGGAGGTCAGCCCGGCCATGCAGGCGGTCTCGGCGCTGCGTGGACAGTTCGGCGGTCACCAGGTGATGACCGTGGACGAGGCCAAGGAGCTGCGCGCCGAGGCGGCGGCGGGACCGAAGACCCCGGACGAGGCGCGGGCCAAGGTCGAGCGCAAGGAGGGACCGAGCGCCCGCAAACCCTCGAAGCAGGCTGCGAAGAAGGCCGCTGCCGAGGGTCGCGAGGCTGCCGAGGCCGGGCCCTCGAGCGGCTCCGGGTCGACTCCGCGCAAGGGCAAGGGTGCGGCGGCTGCCGGCCCGACCAGCGGGTCCGGCGCGACGGACGAGTAGCGGACCACCGCATACCCTCGCCTTGTGCACGTCCGTCACCTGTCCCTCGCGAGCTTTCGCAGCTATGACCGGGCCGAGTTGCCGCTCGTGCCGGGGGTGACGACGCTCGTCGGCGAGAACGGGCAGGGCAAGACGAATTTGGTCGAGGCGATCGGCTACGTCGCGACGCTCGCGAGCCACCGGGTGGCGACCGATGCGCCGCTCGTGAAGTTCGGCGCCGACCAGGCGATCATCCGGTGCGCGGTCGTGCGTGATACCCGCGAACAGCTCGTCGAGCTCGAGATCAACCCGGGCAGGGCGAACCGCGCGCGGCTCGGCCGGGCCGCGCAGACCCGGCCGCGGGACGTGCTCGGGACGCTGCGCACGGTGCTGTTCGCGCCCGAGGACCTCTCGCTCGTCAAGGGCGACCCGGGCACGCGGCGGCGTTTCGTCGACGACCTCCTCGTCGCCCGCCAGCCACGTTGGGCGGGGGTGCGCGGCGACTACGAGCGGATCGTCAAGCAGCGCAACGCACTGCTGAAGTCGGCCGCGCCGGTGCTGCGGCGCGGCAACCGGGGGGCGTCGCGGCCGCGGCGGCCGGATCAGGAGCCGGTGGACGAGGCGCGGGCCAGTGCGCTGCACACGCTGGATGTGTGGAACTCCCATCTGTCGCAGGTGGGTTCGCAGCTGCTCTATGCGCGGCTGCGGATCCTGCGCGACCTCGGGCCGCATCTGGCCCAGGCATACGCTCAGGTCAGCGATGGAGCGGGAGAGGCGCGGGTGCGCTACGAGTCGTCGCTGCACGAGGGGGCTGCCGCGCGGATCGCTGGCGGGGACGTGCCGGAGCCGGCCGAGCTCGCCGAGCTGATGCTCGAGTCGCTCGAGCGGCTTCGGGCGCAGGAGGTCGAGCGGGGGGTCGGCCTCGTCGGTCCCCACCGCGACGACATCGTGCTCACCCTCGGCGAGCTGCCCGCCAAGGGGTATGCGAGTCACGGCGAGTCCTGGTCCTTCGCCCTGGGCCTGAAGCTGGCTGCGTACCGCCTGCTGCGTGCCGACCTCGACGACGATCCGGTGCTCATCCTCGACGACGTGTTCGCCGAGCTCGACTCCGGTCGGCGAGAGCGGTTGGCGGCGATGATCGGCGACTGCGAGCAGGTGATCATCACGGCCGCCGTCGGCGAGGACGTCCCGAAATCGCTTGGGGGGCAGACGTTCTGGGTCAAGGACGGGGAGGTGGTCCCGGGGTGAGTGGACCGGACGAGCGCGATGTCGGCGCCGGTGCCAGGGCTCCCGGTGCCGGTGCCGAGGGCGGCGAGGACGTCGACGCTGCTGCTGCTGCGCTGGCCAGGGCTCGTGCCAAGGCCGCGGACGCGGGGCTGCGGCCGGGGTCGGCTCCGCAGCGTCGTCGGCGGGTCGGCAGTGGCGGTGCGGGCGAGGGGCGTCGCGACGGCCGGGACTTCGCGCTGATCGGCGACCAGGTCGAGGCGATCGTCGCGGACCGGGGCTGGGACGTCGACGTGGCGGCCGGCTCGGTCATGGGGCGGTGGCCGCAGATCGTCGGAGTCGAGCTCGCGGCCCACGCCGCTCCGGTGACCTTCGAGGACGGGGTGCTGACGGTGCGCTGCGACTCGACGGCGTGGGCGACCCAGCTGCGGCTCATGCAGAGCCAGCTGCTCGCCCGGATCACCGAGGACGTCGGGGCCGGTGTCGTCGTGGAGCTGCGGATCGTCGGCCCCACCGCGCCGTCGTGGTCGCGCGGCCCGCGCCGCACCGCCGGCGGCCGGGGGCCGCGCGACACCTACGGCTGATGCCCTCCCCCTCCCCGCGTTTGGTGCGAAGTCATCAGTTCGGTGCGAGATCTCGCACCGGTCGGTGGAACATCGCACCGGTCCCGGCCCGTCGACTCCCTCGCCACCTTTCGACCCCACCCGTGAACCACCGTCCTGCCCCCCGTCGACTCCCTTCGACCTCTCCTTCCCTCCCCTGCGACCCCCTCCATCCCCTGCCGTTCAGGACCTTGACCAGCCCATAACAGGGGGAGGAGCATGGGCCGGATCACGTCTGAACCCGGGAGGTTCGATGTTCCGTCGACTCGCCATCGCGACCACTGCGGCAATCGTCATGACGGGGGTGAGCACACCGACGCTGCTTGCGGCCCCCTCACCGGGCGGCGTGGACGACCTCCTGGCGGTCTATACCGGCACTGTGGACGCCGACGGTCTCGCGGCCATCGTCGGGCTCGGGGTCGACCGCCACGACATCGTCGCTGGTCCAGCCCCGGGCGGACCCGGCGAGATCGAGGTCGAGGTCATCCTCAGCAGCGACCAGGCCGCCCAGCTCGACGCAGCCGGCGCCGCGCTCGAGCAGAAGTCCGCCCCGCAGTCGCGACTGCGGACCTTCGGGGTGCAGCAGACGGTCTACGACCAGTACCTCGGCGAGGGCGGCATCCAGGAGGAGCTGGTCCAGCGCGCTGCCGACAACCCGACGATCGCCCGCCACGTCGTCATCGGGCAGACGGTGAACGGGACGGACATCTCCGCCGTGCGCGTAACGCGCAACGTGGGGAGGGTCAAGGAGGGCCAGCGCCCGACCACTGTCTTCGTGGGTGCCCAGCACGCGCGTGAGTGGATCACTCCCGAGATGGTGCGCCGGCTGCTCGACGACATCCTCGGCGGCTACGGCACGGACCAGCGCATCACCGACCTCGTCAACACCACCGAGATGTGGTTCGTCCCGGTCGCCAACCCCGACGGCTACGACTTCACCTTCGAGGAGGGCAACCGACTCTGGCGCAAGAACCTCGCCGACAACAACGGCGACGGTGCCATCACGCCCGGCGACGGCGTCGACCTCAACCGCAATTTCGCGACCCGTTGGGGCTACGACAACGAGGGCTCCTCGCCGATCCCCGCGAGTGAGACGTATCGAGGTCCCGAGCCCAGCTCTGAGCCCGAGACGCAGGCTCTCGACGCGCTGTTCGCCCGCATCACCCCACAGTTCCTCGTCAACTACCACTCCGCTGCCGAGCTGCTCCTGCACGGTGTCGGGTGGCAGGTGGCCACGCCGTCGCCCGACGACGTGATCTACGAGGCGATGGTCGGCGACGACGCCGACCCGGCGGTGCCGGGCTACGACCCGGACATCTCCGCGGAGCTCTACACGACGAACGGTGAGACCACCGGCCACATGCAGGATGCCTACGGCACGCTCGGCTTCACTCCCGAGATGTCGACGTGCTACACGGTGTCCGACGCGGTCCCGGACGACGAGTGGGACGCCGCGGACTGCCAGAGCGTGTTCAACTTCCCCGACGACGAGGAGCTCATCCGGGCCGAGTACGAGAAGAACGTGCCGTTCGCACTGGCCGTCGCCGAGTCCGCCCTGGACCCCGACGACCCGGTCTCGGTCGTCGACCGTGACGCCGAGGACTTCCGGGTGGACAGCTTCGAGGTCTCCTACGGCGATCCCCAGCCGGTGTCGGTGACGGCGAAGCGGGCCATCCGGGCCAAGATGCTGAACTACTCGGTCAACGGCGGCGCGACCGTACGACGACCACTCACCGAGTGGACCGGCGGGGAGCGCTACGGCGAGGACGCCGACGACTACTACGCCGAGTACCGCGGCCTGGTCCAGGGGGCCGCGCCCGGTGACTCGGTCGAGGTGTGGTTCACCGGGACGGCGACCGCGGCTGACGTCGGTCCGGGCCAGGCCGGGCCGGTGGAGAGCGAGCGATTCACGTATGCGCTGGTCGAGGACTCCGGCAGCCCCGTCCTCGTCGTCGCGAACGAGGACTACACGGGGGTCAACCCCGACTACCCGGACACCACGACCGAACCGAAGTACCTCGCCGCACACGTCGCGGCCCTCGAGGCCAACGGGGTCACCCCGGCCACCTGGGACGTCGACGCCCAGGGCGTGCCGCACCACCTCGGAGTGCTCTCGCACTTCGACGCTGCCCTCTGGTACCTCGGCGACAACCGCCTCACCCAGGACCCGGAGGACGAGCTGATCCGCTACGGCGCGGCCGAGCTCCCCGACCTGGCGGTGGCCGAGCGTCAGCAGTACCTGACGGTCGCCATGCGCGACTACCTCAACGAGGGCGGCAAGCTGGCGTATGCGGGCGAGACGACGGCCTACTACGGCCTGGGCGGAGGTCTGTTCGGCGGGATCTACTACGGCCTGGACGGCGCCCCGGACCAGGAGTGTGTGGTCACCTCCGACCCGTTCTCCGACTGTCTCCTGCTCGCCGACGACTTCACGCAGTACTGGCTGGGCGCATACTCGCGCACGCCGCTCAGCGTGGAGAGCACGACGGGTACCGCACCGCCGTTCGAGGGGTTCGAGGGGACGTTCGGCGGGCCGGCCACGGTCGACAACCCCGTCGAAGAAGCGGGCGCGTTCGTCGCGACGAGCGACGTGCTGCCGGTGGACGAGTTCCCGCAGTTCGACAGCATGGGTGTGACCGAGTTCCCCGACCCGTTCGCCGCCGTCGAGGGGGCCTGGGCGGCGGCGGCCGGCCATGTCGATGACGGGTACCAGCGCCTCGGTCGCACCTTCGACCTGACCGGTCTCACGGCGGCCGACGCACCGGCGTTCACGGCGCAGATCGCCTTCGACCTCGAGCCGGGATACGACAACGTCCTCGTCGAGGTCCGAACCCTCGGCGCCAACCCGCCGGACTGGACCACACTCGAGGAGTCGGGGGCTGCCACGTCCTCGGCGCTGCCGACCGAGTGCGAGGCCGGGTTCTACATCGAGACGCACCCGCAGCTGCTGAACTACATCACGCTCGGCGACCCGTGCACGACGCCGGGATCCACCGGTGAGTGGAATGCGATGACCGGCTCCTCGGGTGGCTGGATCCCGGTCTCGTTCGACCTCACCGACTATGTGGGCGAGGAGATCGAGCTCGTCGTCAGCTATGTCACCGACCCGTTCACCGGAGGGCTCGGGGTCATCATCGATGACACCGCGCTGGTCACGACCGCGGGTCCGTCGCAGGAGGAGGGGTTCGAGACGGGCTTCGGTGCGTGGAGCGTTCTCGGCGCACCGGACTCGAGCCCCGACAATCTCAGCGACTGGGAGCGGGCGGACGGACTCTCGAACCTCTTCTCGGGGGTCGCCACGCCCGACACGCTGATGTTCGGCTTCGGGCTGGAGCAGCTCGCGAGCGACGAGGAGCGGGCCGACGCCGTCGGCCGCATCCTCGCGCACTTCGGCGGGTGACCTCCCCGTCCAGGCTCTTCGTGTGTGGGCGGGAACCACCGGCTTCGGGAGACAACCTTTGTCTCCCGAAGCCGAGGTTTCCGTCCCCCAGTGGTCGCCGCGGAGCGCGCCACCTCATGCCGCCCGGGCGAGAGACCCGGCCAGCGCCTCGGTGCGAGCGGCGGCGGAGGCGAGCGCCGCATACCGTCCGCCGAGGGCGAGCAGCTCCTCGTGGCGACCCAGCTCGACGACCCGGCCCGCCTCGAGGACGGCGATCTGGTCGGCGTGCTCGACCGTGGAGAGCCGGTGCGCGATGGTGATCGTCGTCCGGCCCCGCGAGACGGTGTCCAGGGCCTGCTGCAGGGCGCGCTCGGTCCGGTTGTCGAGCGAGCTCGTCGCCTCGTCGAGGACGAGGATCCGCGGGTCACGCAGGATGGTGCGGGCCACGGCGATCCGCTGCTTCTCACCGCCGGAGAACCGGTGCCCGCGCGCGCCGACGACCGTGTCGAGGCCGGTCGGCAGCGAGGCGACGAGGTCGGCGACCTGGGCCGCCGCGAGCGCGGACCACAGCTCGGCGTCCGTGGCGTCGGTCTTGGCGAGCAGGAGGTTGTCGCGGATCGAGGCGTGCACGAGGTAGGTCTCCTGCGTCACGACCCCGACCATCGAGGTGATCGTTGACTCGTCGAGGTCGCGTAGGTCGTATCCGTCGATGCGCACCGCGCCGGAGCTGGGGTCACGCAGGCGGGAGACGAGCGAGGCGAGGGTGCTCTTGCCGGAGCCGGTGTCGCCGACGAGCGCGAGGCTGGTGCCGGCGGGGACGACGAGGTCGATCCCGTCGAGCGCGGGCCGCCCCTCCCGCTCGTATGCGAAGGTCAGCTGCTCGAAGGCGACCTCACCGCGGACGGTGGTCGGGTCGAGGTGCACCGGCTCGCGCGGCTCCGGCACCTCGGCGACGAGGTCGAGGTATCCGAAGATCCGGCTGAAGAGCGCCATCGACGAGATCCACTGCGCGCCGATGTTGAGGATGCCCATGAGCGGGCGGAAGATCGCACCCTGGAGCGCGGTGAACGCGACGAGGGTTCCGATCGTCATCCCGCCGCTCGTCGCGGGGAAGCCGGCGGCGAGGTAGATGATCGCCGGGATCGCGGCGAAGATGATCTGCATCGTGGCCATCCGCCAGCGGCCGGCGAGCTGGCTGCGCAGCTCGAGGCCGACGAGGCGCTCAGAGGTCAGGGCGAAGCGGTCGGTCGCGGCCGAGCCGGCGCCGAGGGTCTTGGTGAGCAGGACGCCGCTGACGGAGAGCCCCTCCTCGACCTGGGAGTGCAGGGTCGCGAGCTCGCGCTGCTTGCGCGCGGTGATCTCGCGGCGCAGCAGGGCCACGCGGCGGGTCAGGTAGACCGCCGGCGGGATGACGACGAGCGAGAGCAGCGAGAGCCGGGGGCTGAGCGCGACCATCGCGATCGCCGTGGCGATCGCGGTCGTGACGTTGCTCGCGATCGAGGTCGCGGTCGTCGTGACGACCGACTGCATGCCGGCGATGTCGTGGGTGAGCCGGCTCTGCACCTCCCCGCCGCGGGTGCGCGTGAAGAACGACATCGACTGCCGCTGCAGGTGCGCGAAGACCTGGGTGCGCAGTCCGTGCATGACCTTCTGGCCGACGTCGGAGGACATCCAGGTCTGGACGACGCCGAGCAGCGAGGTCGTGGCCGCGACGGCGAGCATGCCGCCGACGAGCCAGAGCAGGAGCGTGACGTCCTGGCTGGGCAGGGCGTCGTCGATGACGGCCCGGACGAGGAACGGCTGGGCCATCGAGATGGCCGAGGTCGCGACGATGATCGCGGTGACGATCCCGAGGGCGCGGCGGTGCGGTCCGAAGAGTGCGAGCACGCGCCGGATCTCGACGGGGCTCTCGGCGAGCTGGGCGCGGTCGGCCGGGTCGATCCGGGCGGCCCTGCCGCCGTTACCGCCCCCGCCGCGCTCTCCGTGACCGGAGCGGGTGTGGGTGTTCATGCCGTCGTCCATGCGGCGCCTCCGTGTCTGAAGAGGAAGGGTCCTGAGGGTGCTATATAGAGAGGTTACCTCATTATCTGGTTAACTCCAAATCCGGTATGCTCGGCGCATGTCCAGCGAGCGCCTCCACTCCGATCGGGGCCAGGTTCCCGGGGTCGCCCACGAGCATCGGCCCGACTCCTCGGGTGCGGCGCTCGAGGGGTCGCTCATGGCGGTGGCGCGGGGGCTGCGTCGCGGGTGGGCGGACCAGATCGCGCACACCGGGCTGGCGCCGCACCAGGCGCGGGCGCTGCGGGTGATCGCGGCGGAGGGCTCGATCCGCCCAGGTGCCCTGGCGGAGCGGCTGCACGTGGCGCCGCGCTCGGTGACCGAGGTCGTCGACGCCCTCGTCGAACGGGAGCTCGTCAGCCGTGAGCCCGACCCGTCCGACCGTCGCGCGATGACGCTGACGCTCACCGAAGCCGGGCACGAGCTCGTCGGTGAGATCGGCGCGATCCGGCGCGCGCATACCGAGCAGGTCTTCGGCGCGGTCCTCTCCCGTGAGGAGCAGGACACCCTGGCCGCCCTCCTCGGCCGGCTGGCGGACCGCCTCTCCCCCTGACGCAGCCGGCGACAGGCTGCCGCCTCGCCACCGGTGCGTTCCGCCGCGTTTGGCGTGCACCGCGACGTTTGGCGCGCTACAGCGCACCGAACACGCCGCAACGCGCCGGTCCAGGAAGAACGCACCGGCTCCGGGCCACCCGCGCCCACGGCCCACACCCTCCCTCCCCGTTCCGCTGTCGGGAACGTGCGTGGCCGGGGGAGGACACTGGCAGCAGGCTCTTCACCAACGGCTGAGGACGGCCGCAGCACAGCCACACCGGCTGAGCGCCGGCCAGCACCACCCACGGCCGCCGAGCAGAACCGCATGAGCCCGCGCGAAGGAGCGCCCCGTGCCGAACGTCACGATCCACCCCACCGGCGAGGTCATCTACCTCGAGCCGGAGGAGACCGTGCTGAGCGGGCTCTACAAAGCGGGCTACGCCTACACGATCGGCTGCCGCCGCGGCGGGTGCGCGATCTGCAAGGTCGACTGCCGCGCGGGCACGTTCACCTACAACCGGCCCATCGCCGACACCGTCATCACCGCCGAGGAGCGCACCGACGGCACCTGCCTGAGCTGCCGCGCCGTCCCCGACGGTGACATCACGATCGAGATGCGCGACGGCAACGTCCGCCTCGTCAACCCCTTCCTCCGTCAGATCAACGACAAGGCCCGGCAGCGCGCCGAGGCCCTGGCCCGAGCGCAGGCCGACATGGCCGGCGCGACCACTAAGGAGTAACAGCACATGGGAGTCATGAGGTTGGGCTACGCCCACGTCCGGGTCACGGACATGGCCGAGGCCAAGGACCACTACGCCAACACGATGGGACTGTACGAGACCCTCTCGGACGTCAGCCCCGAGGGCGCGAACCGGACGTTCTACAAGGCCTGGGACGAATGGGACCACCACTCGGTCGTCCTCGAGGAGGGTGGCGTCGGCCTCGTCAAGTACGGCTGGAAGGTCCAGTACGAGAGCGACATCGACGACATCGAGCGCAAGGCCCAGACCTTCGGGGTCACCGTCGAGCGGATGAGCAAGGGGGAGAACCCGGAGATCGGCGACGGAATCCGTTTCACCACCCCCTCGGACCACGTCTTCGAGGTCTACCACGACGCGACGCTCATCGGCACCGAGGTCGGCACCCACAACCCGGACGCCTTCCCCCGGCACCTCGTCGGTGTCGGCGTCCCCGCGCTCGACCACTCGCTCATCACGGCCGAGGACCCGGGCATGATGGACCGCTTCCTCACCGAGGTCTTCGACTTCTACGCGACCGAGCGGGTGCAGACCAGCCTCGACGACGACGCGGACATCATCGCGACGTGGATGACGAGCAACAACCAGATCCACCAGCTCGCCGTCCTCGCCGGCCCGCAGGGCAAGCTGCACCACTTCGCCTTCCGCCTCGGTGACTGGACCGAGGTCGGCCGCGCGGCGGACCTGTTCTCGATGGACGACGTGCCGATCGACGTCGGCCCGACCCGCCACGGCATCACCCGCGGCCAGACGGTCTACTTCTTCGACCCGTCCGGCAACCGCAACGAGGTCTTCGCCGGCGGCTACCTCGCCTACCCGGACCGCCCGGTCAGCGTGTGGACCCCCGAGAAGCTCGGCAAGGGCGTCTTCTACCACGCCCGCGAGCTGAACGACGCGTTCACCTCCGTCCTGACCTGACCTCCCGCCCACCGTCGGCGACGGTGGCGGCGCCTCGCCGCCGTCGCCGCGGTACCCCCTACCCTCCAGCACCCCACATCCCCTGGGAGGAGCCACGATGCTGGTCCGCACCGAGACCGTCCTGACGTATGCCGGGGCCCGGCTCGCGCTCGACGCCTCCCTGCGCAGGGCGAAGGAGATCGGGGGCGCCTTCAACGTGGCCGTCACCGACAGCAGCGGTGGCCTGCTCGCTTTCGCGCGGATGGACGGAGCCTTCACAGTCTCCGGCTCGATCGCCCAGGACAAGGCGTGGACCGTGACGGGCTTCGGCGGGCTGTGCACCGACGACTTCTACGAGGCGATCGCCGGTGAGGACGCGGTGCGCGAGGGCATCGCGCAGCGCGGCCGGGTCGCGGCCTTCGGCGGCGGGGTCCCCGTACTTGTCGACGGAGTCCTCGTCGGTGCCGTCGGTGCCTCGGGCGGATCAGCCGCACAGGACAAGGACGTCGCGACCGCCGGCGCCGACGCCGTCGTCGCCGAACTGCAGAACCCCGCCGAACCGAACACGGCGGTCGAGCTGAACACGACAGCCGGAAGCCACGACAGACCCTGAGAGATGGAGTGACCATGACCCCGTTCATGCTGCGGGTCGCCGAGCTCGTCGACGTCGACGAGTCCGACGTCGCGGACGCCGACCTCGACGCCCTGGCGCCGATGCCGATGACGCGCATCAGCCAGAAGATCGCCACGAGCACGGGGGCCGACCGACACGTCGCGATCCGTGCCCTCGCCGAGCAGCTCGTCTGCGAGGCCAACGTCGTGCTCGCCCACGGTGACGAGCACCTGACCCTCGTCGACGAGATCCTCGCCAACGAGCTGGCCTTCACGGTCGGCTACCGCGGCCGCGGCGCTCGGGTGTCGACGACCTTCGAGGACGGGACCGCCTACGGGCGGCTCGTCGGCGACGGGTTCGAGAGCGAGCTCCCCCATGAGCTCGCCGACGCCGACGCCGTTCCCGATCTCGTCGTCCGACTCCTCGTGGAGTCCGGTCTCCCCCACCACCACGTCAACGTCTGACCCCGCCACGTCCCAACCCGCCACCCAGCAGCACCCACCTAGGAGGACCCGTGCAGATCGAGCTGCGAACGCAGGTCATCGAGCCGCGCCGCAAGACATTCACCCACGTGAGCAACCGCTACGGCGACCGTCCGGCCTCGCGCTACGAGGAAGGGACGATCGACCTCCAGGGTTCGGAGCACTTCCAGTACAAGCCGCTGTGGGCGCCGGACAAGGAGATCTACTCCCCCGACTTCAGCGAGCTCAAGCTGGCCGACCCGTACTCCTACATGGACCCGCGCCAGTACTACTACACGCCGTACGTGTCCGCGCGGGCCGACCTCCACGAGGCCTTCGGGGCGACGCTGTCCTACCTCGACAAGCGCGGCATGTTCGACCGCCTCCCGGAGGCCTGGCACGGCGTGCTGCAGAACATCGTCCTGCCGCTGCGGCACTACGAAGGTGCAGCCCAGATGATCAGCGCTGCCGCCGCGCGATACGGCTGGGGCACGTCGATCACACAGTGCTTCTCCTACGCCTCCTTCGACCGGATCGGGAACGCGCAGATGCTCTCGCGGGCCGGGATCTCCCTCGGTGGTGGCACGGCCGACCCCCTGGCGGTCGCCAAGACTGCCTGGATCGAGGACCCGACCTGGCAGGGACTGCGCAAGCACGTCGAGCTCACGCTCGCCGAGCAGGACTGGGGCAAGGCGATCGTGGCCCTCGACGTCACGGACCGGGTCATCTACCAGCTGCTCTACACCCACCTCGACGATGTCGCGATCGGCTCCGGCGCCGGCTCGTACTCGCTCATCGCCCAGCACTTCTCGACCTGGTTCGTCGACCAGCGCAAGTGGTTCGACGCGCTCTACAAGGCGTGGGCCGCCGACCCCGAGCACGGTGCGGCGAACGTCGAGACCCTCTCCGCGGTCGTCTCACAGACCCTCGCGACCGTGGCCGAGGCGCTCGCACCGGTCATGACCGCGGTCGACGGTCTCGTCGACGCCGGAGCGGTGGACGCCCTCGCCGCGACCGTCGACCAGACCCGTTCGGCCTACGCAGCCCTCGGTGTCGCGACGGAGGTGGCCTCATGACCGCCACCGCCGAGCGCCCCGTCGGCGTCGACATCCAGGAGAACGAGCAGAACCGTGCCGTCATCGAGGCCATCGAGGCCGACAACGAGGACGCGACCGTGCGCCACATGCCCGGTCTGGTCCGCGTCACGTCGCCCGGCCGACTGGTCATCAACCGCACGAGCGTCGAGGAGCGCCTCGGGCGGGAGTGGGAGACCCACGAGTTCCAGCTCGCGATCATCTCCTACTTCGGTCACATCAAGGAGTGGGACGACGACCAGATCCTCATCGCCTGGGACCACTGAGACAGCCCGACCACGGAACAGCGAGAGACAGCCATGAGACAAGGACTTCACACATGACCATCGCACCGAAGGCTCCGCGCAAGCTGAGCATGAAGGACCGCTACTCGGCCCTCACCCGTGACCTCGACTGGGAGCCGAGCTACGTCTCGAAGGAGCAGATCTACCCGCTCACCACCTTCGAGGGCATCACGATCCACGACTGGAGCAAGTGGGAGGACCCCTTCCGCCTGACCGTCGACGCCTACACCAAGTACCAGGCCGAGAAGGACAAGCGGCTGTATGCGGTGCTCGACGGCTTCGCGCAGAGCCAGGGCCATCTGAGCCTCACCGACGCGAGCTACCTCAACGCGATGAAGCTCTTCATCCAGGGCATCGCGCCGAACGAGTACAACGCGCACCGCAACTTCGCGATGCTGGCCCGGCACCTCGAGGGCGGCGGCCCGCGGTTCGCGGCCCTGTGCCAGTGCCTCGACGAGATGCGCCACGCCCAGACCGAGATCCACACGCTGTCGAACTACAACAAGTACTACGGCGGCTTCCACAACTTCTCGCAGCAGCACGACCGCGTCTGGTACCTCTCGGTGCCGAAGTCCTTCTTCGAGGACGCGCTCTCGGCCGGCCCGTTCGAGTGGCTCATCGCGATCGGCTTCTCCTTCGAGTACCTGCTGACGAACCTCCTCTTCGTGCCGTTCATGTCGGGGGCGTCGTTCAACGGCGACCTGCCGACGATGACCTTCGGCTTCTCGGCGCAGTCCGACGAGAGCCGGCACATGACCCTGGGCCTCGAGGCGATCAAGTTCCTCCTCGAGCAGGACGAGAAGAACGTCCCGATCGTCCAGTATTGGCTCGACAAGTGGTTCTGGCGCGGATACCGCCTGCTGGCGCTCGTCGCCCAGATGCTCGACTACATGCTCCCTCGCGAGTTCATGAGCTGGAAGGAGGCCTTCGAGCTCTACTTCGAGGAGCAGATGATGAAGGGCCTCTTCGAGGACCTCGCCTACTACGGCATCCGGCCCCCGCTGCACGTCGACAAGGCGATCCAGGAGAAGGAGCACGTCTCCCACCAGGCCTACTGGATCCTCTACCAGTTCAGCCACGCCGCGGCGTTCACCACGTCCGTCCCCACGGCCCAGCACATGGACTGGCTCGAGGAGCAGTACCCCGAGACCTTCCCCACCTACCGCAAGCTGTGGGAGAAGGAGCAGCGCAACATCGACAACGGCGGCCGCCACTTCATCCGCGGGCTCCCGCAGCTGTGCCAGGTGTGCCAGATCCCGATGGGCTTCACCGAGGCGGACGACCCGTTCGTCCAGGCCCAGCGGGAGAGCATCTTCGAGGGCGAGCGCTACAACTTCTGCTCCGACGGGTGCCAGTACATCTTCGAGCACGAGCCGGTGAAGTTCCGCCGGGCCTGGCTGCCGGTGCACCAGATCTACCAGGGCAACTGCGGCGGACCGACGCTGCCGGACGTCTTGAACTGGTACGGCCTGGAGCCGGGTGACGGCGGCGAGTACCTCGGGTCGATCGACCACCAGAACTGGCTGAAGTGGCACGGCGACCCCGCCCACGTCGAGAACGACCACGCTCCGGCAGCCGCCGGCGCAGAGGGAGGACAGTGAGATGACCCTTCAGGACACCATCGCCCGCCCCGAAATCAAGTCCATCGGCGAGTACAACCCCGCCTCCCGCTCCGCCCAGGAGCTCTACGGCGACGACATCCTCATGCACGTCTGGTGGAAGGGGAACCCGTGGTTCGTCGCGGCAGCCACCTTCCGGGTGTCGCCGCAGATGACCTTCGCCGACTTCTGGACCGGGGTGTTCGTGCCCTACCACGAGGAGGACCCGGACTTCGACGCCGGCAAGGGCTGGGAGCAGTTCGACTGGTTCCTCGCCGTGAACCGCGACGCCGTGCCCGTCGGCGTCTCGTCGGAGACGACCCTCGCCGACCTCGGCGTGACCCACAAGGCCGTGCTGGGGTTCACCGCCGCCTGACCCGCCTCCGAGGTGGGGTGTGCCGCGTCCGGCGCTCGGCATACCCCACCTCGATCTCCGCCTCCCTCTCCAGACCCACGAGGACGTGACATCAGATGTCTGAGTCGTTTGTCGTGACCGTCGAGCCGATCGGCCGCCAGGTCGTCTGCCGCGACGACCAGCCCATCCTCGACGCCTGCCTGCGGGCCGGTGTGTGGCTCCCTCACTCGTGCACCCACGGGACCTGCGCGACGTGCAAGGTCGACGTCGTCGACGGCGACGTCGACCACGGCGAGGCGAGCACCTTCGCCCTCATGGAGTTCGAGCGGGACGAGGGCAAGCTGCTCACGTGCTGCGCCAGGCCGCGCAGCGATGTGACGATCGAGGCCGACATCGACGTCGACGACGACATCGAGATGCACCCGGTCGAGGACTACGTGGGCACCGTGGTCTCCATCGACGAGGTCGCCCGCGACACGGTGCGTCTCGTCGTCGACCTCGACCGGGACATGCCCTTCAACGCCGGCCAGTACCTCAAGTTCACCGTGCCCGCCGCCGCAGACGGTTCGGCCGAGAGCGTCGACCGGACGTGGTCCATCGCCTCACCGCCCACCCAGTCCCGGACCCTGGAGTTCCACATCCGGAAGGTCCCCGGCGGACGGGGCACGGACGGATGGGTCTTCAGCAGCCTCGCGGTCGGTGACCTGGTCCCCGTCTCGGGTCCGTACGGCCGGTTCGTCCTGCACACCGGCCAGGACAACCACACGATCATGGTCGCCGGCGGCACCGGTCTGGCGCCGATCAAGTCGATGCTGCGGCACGGGCTGGAGAACGGCACCTACGAGGGTGAGATGAGCCTCTACCAGGGCGGCCGCTCCCGGGAGTGGCTCTACGACGTCGACTTCTTCCGGGCGCTGGCCGCGGAGTACGACCAGTTCACCTACCGGCCCTGCCTGTCCGAGGAGACTCCCGAGCAGGTCGCAGCGTCGGGTGACGACCCCGACGCCTACGGCTACGGCATGGTCACCGACGTCCTCGCCGCCGACCACGCCTCGCTCTCGGGCTGCAAGGGCTACCTCTGCGGTCCGCCGCTCATGGTCGAGGCCGCGCTGAAGACGCTGATGAGCAAGCGGCTCTTCCCCCGCGACATCTATCGCGAGGAGTTCTTCAACGAGGGTGACAAGGCCGCCGGAGTCAACTCCCCGCTCATCCGCCGCTGACCGAGGCCGACCCGACCCGCCCGCCAGATCGGGGCGCTGCGCCGGAACCGGTGCGGTGTTCGACGTTTGGGCCGCTACAGCGCACCAAACACGGAGCACCGCACCGGCTGCACCACAATGCACCAAGTACGGGTGACATACGGAGGCGCGCGCCAGTCAGATCCCGTCGGTGCGCAGCGTCCGCGACAGCACGAAGGCCGCGGTGCGCACGGCGGGACCCATCGTGCGCGGGTCGAGTGAGGCGGTCGGGCCGGTGATCGACAGGCCCGCGACGATCTTGCGGTCCGCGCCGAACACCGGCGCGGCGACGCACGACACCCCCGCGTGCGACTCCTCGGCGTCGAAGGCCATGCCGATGCTGCGGATCGCCCGCATCTCGGCGACGAGGTTCTCGGCCGTCGTGATGGTCCGCGGGGTCAGCTGGGGCAGCCCGGCCTCGATGCGCGCCTGGAGCACGCTCCGCGAGGAGTATGCGAGCATCACCTTCCCCACGCCCGTTGAGTGAGCGGGGAGCCGGCCCCCGACGCGGGAGGAGAGCCCCATCGAGCTGCCTCCGAGGATGTTGACGTAGACCACCTCGACCCCATCGAGCACCGCGAGGTGGATCCGCTGGTGCGTCGCCTCGCGCAGGTCCTCCATGATCGGCTGGGCCGCCTCGGACAGGGTGCGGTGCGTCGGCACGAGCTCACCGAGCTCGAAGAGCCAGGGCCCGAGCTGGTATCCGTCGTCGGTCCTCTCGAGCAGACGCACCGAGCACAGCTCGCCGCAGAGCCGGTGCACAGTCGACTTCGGCAGCCCCGAGCGGCGGGCGAGCTCGCCGACGCCGATCACGGGTGAGCGCTCGTCGAACGCGGCGAGAAGAGCGGTGGCGCGTGCAAGCACCGACACGCCAGGGCCGTCCCGCTCAGTGGAACGCATGTATTGATGGAATCACAGGATTCGGGCACCGTTCGAGGAACAGCACGATCCCGCGTCAAGGAGGACCCGATGTCGGTCGCCGCCCACGTTCCCGCCCCCGCGCAGCGCCAGCGCACCGTCACCCCGCTGGAGCGCGCCGAGGCCGACACCGCCTGGTGCGCGACCACTCCGAAGCGGACGACGAGTGCGCCGTACGCCGCCACCTCGGGTCTGAAGTCGGTCGGCAGCGCCCTCGATGTCCTCGAGTGCTTCGCGACCGACGGCGAGCTCGGCGTCTCCGACATCGCCCGCAAGCTCGGGGTCGCCAAGTCCACCGCGCACCGGCTCCTGCAGACCCTCGTCAGCCGTGGCTTCGTCGAGCAGGACCGCGAGACCGGTCTGTACCGCCTCGGCATCCACATCTACGAGCTGGGCGCCCTTGCACTGGCCCGCAACCAGCTGCGCCACGCCGCGCTCCCGACGCTGCGCCAGGTCGCGGCGATGACCGGACTCACCGTCAACCTCGCCGTGCCGGACGGCCCCGACGTCGTCTTCGTCGAGCGGATCGAGAACATCGACGGCCTGCGCATCCTCGGCCACGTCGGCCGCCGGCTTCCCGGCCACACGACGAGCTCGGGCAAGGTCATCGCCGCCTTCAACCCGGCCGTCGACCAAGCCCGCCGGGCCGCCGGCTTCCCGCCCCGGCTCGGTCGCACGGTGCGCACCGAGGCGGACTGGGACCGCGTCCTCGCCGACGTCCGCACGCAGGGATACGCGGTGTCCACGTCCGAGTCCTTCGACGGGACCACGTCGGTCGCCGTCGCCATCCTCGACAACCGAGGCGTCGCGGTCGCGTCGATCTCGCTCTTCGGCCCGACGGAGAGCATCGCCCCCCACGTCGAGCGGCTCGTGCCGCTGCTGCGGGCCGCCAGCAACCGCATCTCGCACACCCGCATCAGCGCCTGACCACTTCCTGCCGATAGGACCGATATGGCGTCGGTCCGACGGTCCGACTCGCCACTTCTTGGCAATAGGACCGAAACGGCGAACGGTCGGGAGCGGGACCGTTCGCCGTTTCGGTCCTATTTGGCAGATATGGCGGGGCAGGGGCGGGGCAGGTGGAGCACGGGTCCGTTCCCGCACGAGGAACGACCCGTCCCGGCCCCCGCCGCCCGCCCTAGCGTGGAGGGACAGCACAGAGAGGACTGCCGTGGACGACACGCTCCGGTCGGAGGCGACCGACAGACTGCTCAGCGCGTATGCGTCGCGTGAGCCGATCGACCCGCTCACCTCGACCTACGAGGGCATGGACCTCGAGGATGCCTACGCGATCCAGCTCGCCCAGATCGCCCGGATGCTTTCCGAGGGCAGAACGATCAAGGGGCACAAGGTCGGCCTGACGAGCGCGGCGATGCAGAAGCTGCTCGGCGTGAACGAGCCGGACTACGGACACCTCCTGGACGACTTCTTCTACCTCGAGCACATGCCGATCCCGGCGGACCGCTTCCTCCAGGCCCGGGTCGAGCCGGAGATGGCATTCGTCCTCAAGAAGACCCTGAGCGGCCCGGGCGCCACAGTCCACGAGGCGGTCGCTGCCGTCGACTTCGTCCTGCCGGCCCTCGAGATCGTCGACTCCCGCATCCGGGACTGGAAGATCGGCCTGTTCGACACGATCGCGGACAACGCCTCCTCCGGCGCCGTCGTGCTCGGCTCGACCCCGACGCCGCTGCGCGAGGTCGACCTGCGCCTCACCGGCGGGGTCATGCACAAGAACGCCGAGGTCGTCGGCACCGGGGCCGGCGGCGCCGTTCTCGGGTCCCCGATCAACGCCCTCGTCTGGCTCGCCAACACCCTCGGTGCCCGCGGCATCGCCCTGGAGGCCGGCCAGGTCGTCCTGCCCGGCGCCATCTGCGCGATGGTCCCGGTCGCCGCCGGCGACAGCGTCACCGCAACCTTCGCCGGCCTCGGGTCGGTCACCGCCCGCTTCGTCTGACCCGATCGCCAGCCGCAACTCACCGCCCACCAGGAGCATCCATGACCAGGACAACCGGAACGGCCGCCATCGTCGGCCCCGGCAACATCGGCACCGACCTGATGTTCAAGCTCATGCGCCGCAGCGACGTCATCGAGCCGCGCTACATGATCGGCGTCGACCCCAAGAGCGACGGGCTGCGGCGCGCGGCGTCGGTCGGGCTCGAGGCGAGCCACGAGGGCGTCGACTGGCTGCTCGCCCAGGACGAGCTGCCCGACATCGTCTTCGAGGCGACCTCCGCCAAGGCGCACGCCGCCAACGCGCCGCGGTATGCGGAGGCCGGCATCCTCGCCGTCGACCTCACTCCGGCCGCGGTCGGGCCGTACGTCTGCCCGCCGGTGAACCTCGACTTCAACCTCGACGCGATAAACGTCAACATGATCACGTGCGGCGGTCAGGCGACGACGCCGATGGTCCGCGCGGTCGCCGACGTCGTCGATGTGCCGTATGCGGAGATCGTGGCCTCGATCTCGAGCAAGTCCGCCGGCCCCGGCACGCGGGCCAACATCGACGAGTTCACCGAGACGACGGCGGAGGCGCTCAAGGTCGTCGGTGGCGCCGCCACGAGCAAGGCGATCATCATCCTCAACCCGGTCGAGCCGCCGCTGATGATGCGCAACACCGTGTTCTGCGCGATCCCGGCCGAGGCCGGTGAGGCGGGCGAGCTGCAGGACCGGATCCTCGCCTCGATCCACGACATGGTCGCCCGGGTGCAGGACTACGTCCCCGGCTACCATCTGCGCGCCGACCCGCAGTTCGACCACGCCCGCGACACGTGGGGCGGCCAGGCCCGCGTCTTCGTCCCGATCGAGGTCAAGGGACGCGGCGACTACCTGCCCGACTACGCGGGCAACCTCGACATCATCACCGCGGCGGCGGCCCGGGTCGGCGACATCATGGTCGCCCACCGGCTCGGCGTCGACACGACGTGGAAGTCGTCGGCGGACCTCGGCGACCTCGCCGCTGGAGCCGCTGCGAACACCGAGACGGCGGCTGCCGTGAAGACAGGAGTCTGAGCCATGGGAGACATGACCATCCGCCCGGAGGACACCCCCGTGGTCAACGGGCAGGTGACCGAGGCCGAGGTGCTGCTCCGCACTCCGAGCGCCGCCGCGGACCCGAGCGAGACTGACCTGCGGATCACCGACAGCACCCTGCGCGACGGCTCGCACGCCATGGCGCACCAGTACACCGAGGAGCAGGTCCGCGGCGTCGTCCACGCCCTCGACAAGGCCGGCGTGCAGGTCATCGAGGTGAGCCACGGCGACGGCCTCGGCGGCTCGAGCTTCAACTACGGCTTCTCCAAGGTCGACGAGTTCGACCTCATCAAGGCCGCCGTCGAGGAGGCCGAGCGGGCCAAGATCGCGATCCTCATGCTCCCCGGACTCGGCACCGTGCACCACCTGCAGAAGGCGCACGAGGTCGGCGCGTCCGTCGCCCGGATCGCGACGCACTGCACCGAGGCCGACGTCTCGATCCAGCACTTCGGTGCGGCCCGTGAGCTCGGCATGGAGACGGTGGGGTTCCTCATGCTCAGCCACAAGGCGTCGCCGCAGGTCCTCGCCCAGCAGGCCCGCATCATGGTCGATGCCGGCGCCCAGTGCGTCTACGTCGTCGACTCCGCCGGGGCCCTGGTCCTCGACAGCGCACAGGAGCGGATCGCCGCCGTGTTGGCCGAGATCGGTCGCGAGGCGCAGGTGGGGTTCCACGGTCACCAGAACCTCTCGATGGGCGTCGCCAACTCCGTGCTCGCCTACCAGGCCGGCGCCAAGCAGATCGACGGCGCGCTCTGCGCCCTCGGCGCCGGGGCGGGCAACTCCCCCACCGAGGTCCTCGCCGCGACCTACGAGCGGCTCGGCATCCGCACCGGCATCGACCTCGGTGAGGTCCTCTCCGCCGCCGAGGAGGTCGTGCGCCCGTTCATCCCGCGCCTGCCCTGGATGGACCGCGCATCGATCACGCAGGGGTATGCGGGGGTCTACTCCTCCTTCCTGCTCCACGCCGAGCGGGCCGCGGATCGGTACCAGGTTCCCGCGCACGCGATCCTCCAGCGGGTGGGCGAGCTCGGGTACGTCGGTGGCCAGGAGGACATGATCATCGACATCGCCCTCCAGCTTCAGCAGGAGCAGGAGCTCGGCGATCTTGCGGGCGCGGGAGTCCGCTGACATGGCTGACTCGACCACCGCATACGGCACTCGCGAACCCGGCCGGCAGCCCGAGGGTGGCTGGACGATCGAGACCGTCGCGGCCGAGCTGCTCCGCTGCGAGGACGAGCGGATCGAGCGGCCCCCGTTCACTGACGAGTGGGCTGACCTCGACCTCGACACCGGCTACGCGATCCAGGACCTCAACCTGACCAAGCGGCTCGAGCGCGGCGAGAAGCTCATCGGCGTCAAGCTCGGCCTGACGAGCCGGGCGAAGCAGCAGCGGATGGGCGTGCACTTCCCGTTCGTCGCGTGGCTGACCGACGCGATGATCCTGCCCGTCGGCGACCCGGTGCCGCAGGGCAGGCTCATCCACCCGCGGATCGAGCCGGAGATCGTCTTCGTCATGGGCGACCGGCTCGAGGGCCCGGGCGTCACAGCCGCCCAGGCGATGGCCGCGGTCGAGACCGTGTGGGGCGGTGCCGAGGTCATCGACAGCCGCTACAAGGACTTCCGGTTCAAGGCCGGTGACGTCAGTGCGGACAACGCCAGCTCGGGTGCCTTCGTCACCGGGCCGATCGGGCTGCCGCCCGCCGAGCTCGATCTCGCGACCGAGGCCGTCCTCGTCGAGGTCGACGGCGTCATCGTCGACTCGGCGACCGGTGCCGCCGTCCAGGGGCACCCCGGTGAGGCGCTCGCGCTCGCCGCGAACGACCTGGCCCGCCGCGGGCACGCCATCGAGGCCGGCTGGATCGTCCTGACCGGCGGGATGACCGACGCGGTGTTCTCGCCTCCCGGCTCCTCTGTGGCGATGCACTTCACCTCGCTGGGATCGGTCTTCCTCGCGCGTGGCGCCGACCCGGACGACACGGCACCGAATTCGCCCGCCGGGCAGGGGTCCTGACCATGCCCGTCATCGAGGTCACCCTCGTCGAGGGCCGCGAGCCGGACCGGCTGCGCGACCTCATCACCCGGCTCACCGACGCGGCCGTCGAGGCGATCGACGCCCCCCGGGAGTCGGTGCGCGTCATCCTCCGCGAGGTGCCGCCGACGCACTTCGCCGCCGGTGACGTGACCATCGCCGAGCGACGCGCCGGCCTGTCCGGCTGACCGCACGAGCCGACCACCGCATACCCAATCGACATCTGGATCCCGAACGACCAGCCAAGCCCGCACGGAAGGGGCATCGACATGAGCGTGACACAGCAGAGCGAGAAGCAGTTCTTCGGCCACATCATCGACGGCGAGGAGGTCGAGTCGATCGACGGCAGGCGCTTCGAGGTCTGGAACCCGTGGACGCGTCAGGTGTGGGCCGAGGCGGCGGAGGCGTCGGAGAAGGATGCCGAGCGGGCCATCGAGAGCGCGCGGCGCGCCTTCGACGAGGGCCCGTGGCCGCGGATGGGGCGGGTCGAGCGGGCGAAGCTCATCCACCGGCTCGCGGACCTCATGGAGGAGCACACCGACGACCTCGCCCGGCTCGACTCGACCAACATGGCCAAGCCGTTCGAGCAGGCCAAGCACGACGTTGCGCGCTCGGTGTGGAACTTCCGGTTCTTCGCCGACCACCAGCGCGACGCGGTCGGCGAGGTGTACCCGATGGACTCGGGACACCACACGTACAGCGAGTTCGGGCCCGCGGGTGTCGTCGCCGCGATCAGCCCGTGGAACTTCCCGCTCATGATGGCGACGTGGAAGATCGCGCCGGCGATCGCGTGGGGCAACACGTGCATCATCAAGCCGAGCGAGGACACCCCGGCCTCGGTGACGATGCTCGGGCGGCTCGCGGTCGAGGCGGGCTTCCCGCCCGGGGTGCTCAACGTCGTCAACGGCTACGGCGCGCCTGCGGGCTCGACGCTCACCGGTGACGACCGGGTCGACCGGGTGACGTTCACCGGGTCGTCGACGACCGGGAAGATGGTCATGGCCTCGGCCGCCACCCACCTGGCGCCGGTCTCGCTCGAGCTCGGGGGCAAGGGCGCCAACATCGTCTTCGAGGACGCCGACCTCGACAACGCGGTGTACTGGGCCGTCGAGGCGATCTTCCGCAACGCCGGACAGATCTGCCTCGCGGGGTCGCGCCTGTTCGTGCACTCGTCGCTCTACGACGAGTTCATGGAGCGCTTCGTCGCGGCCGCCGAGGCGTTGACGATCGGCGACCCGTTCGACCCGGCGACGAGGTTCTCGGCGCTCGCGAGCAAGCGGCACTTCGACAAGGTCGTCTCCTACGTCGAATCGGCGCGCGAGCTCGGTGGACGGATCCTCACCGGCGGGGTCGCGGACGACGGCTCGTGGGTCGTCCGGCCGACGATCATCGACGGGCTGCCGCTCGACGCGGCGCCGTACTGCGAGGAGATCTTCGGGCCGGTGTGCGTCGTCAACTCCTTCGACACCGAGGAGGAGGCCGTGCACCTGGCCAACGACACCCGCTATGGCCTGAACGCGATGCTCTTCACCGAGAACCTCTCCCGGGCGCACCGGGTGGCGTCGAATCTCAAGGCCGGCACGGTGTGGGTGAACTGCTTCTTCATCCGCGACCTGCGCACCCCGTTCGGCGGTGTCGGCGACTCCGGCGTCGGGCGCGAGGGCGGCAACTTCAGCCGCGAGTTCTTCACCGAGCCCAAGGCCGTCGTCATGCAGATCGCCCGCTGAACGCGGCGCCGCCCCGCCCTCCGCACGGCCGGATGCGTGCGGCGCGTCTCAGCGGCCGGAGTCATCCCCGCCTGCCGGAGTTGTCGCCGCCTGCCGGAGTTGTCCCCACCGGCCGCAGCAATTGCTGCGGCCGGTGGACGGATTTGCGGCGGCTGCTCACAACCGCGGCCGCTGGGCAGGATCCGTCCACCCGTGTCCCCCTCCCTCTTGACAACCTACAACCATTTAGTTGTACGTTAGTTGCGTGAGTGACAGCGAGGACCGCGCGGACGCGATGTTCCACGCGCTCTCCGACCGGACCCGGCGTGACATCCTGCGCCGCGTCCTGGCCGGCGAGCAGTCGATCTCACGACTCGCGGCGAGCTATCCGATGAGCTTCGCCGCGGTGCAGAAGCACGTCGCCGTGCTCGAACGGGCCGGCCTGGTCACCAAGCGCCGCAGTGGGCGCGAGCAGCTGGCCAGCGGCGACGTCGAGGCGGTGCGCTCGGTGACCTCGATGCTCGATGAGCTCGAGGCGATCTGGCGCGGCCGGATCGACCGGATCGACGTGCTGCTCACCGAGACACCGGGCGACCCGTCGCCCACTCCACAACCTCAGGAGGACTGACCCATGCCCGTCACCGACATCTCCAAGGACCTCGACCAGCGCACCATCGTCATCACCGCGGAGTTCGCCGCGCCGGTCGAGCGCGTCTGGCAGATCTATGCCGACGCTCGCCAGCTCGAGCGCATCTGGGGCCCGCCGACCTACCCGGCGACCTTCGTCGACCACGAGCTCGCGCCCGGCGCGACGAGCCGCTACTACATGACCGGTCCGGACGGCTCGAAGAGCGGCGGCTGGTGGCGGATCGTCTCGGTCGACGCGCCCCGCAGCTTCACCTTCGACGACGGGTTCGCCGACGCGGACCTCAACCCCGTCGACGGGATGCCCGTCAGCCACAGCGTGTACGCCTTCGCTCCCAGCGAGGGCGGCACGCGGGCGACCTTCACGTCGGTCTACGACTCGGTCGAGAGCCTGCAGCAGGTGCTCGACATGGGCGTCGAGGAGGGCGCGACTCTCGCGATCAACCAGATCGACGACCTGCTCGCCGCCTGATTCGACGTCCCCATCCCCGCGAGGGACGGCTCAGCGGTGGCCACCAGGCAGTTCGGCCACCGCTGTTCCGTCCGTCGCGCGTCCGGAGGACACTCGACCCATGGCGAACAAGCAGGTGAGTGGGATCGCGGAGGAGACCACCGCATACCTCCAGCAGGCGCCGACCCCCGGCCGCGAGAGGTATGCGCTGGTCCGGGCCGCGGTCCTGCGGCAGGTGAGTGCGGAGCGGGTCGGCGAACGGCTGTCCTACAAGATGCCGTCGTTCTTCGTCGACGGGCGCGTGCTCCTGCACGTCGGGCTGTGGGCCGACCACCTCGCGATCTACCCGGTGCCCGAGAGCGCGACCGACGCGACGCTCGCCGACGACCTCGAGCCGTACCGGAAGAGCAAGGGGACGCTGCACATCCGCTACGCGGACGACTGGCCCGCGGACCTCGTCGACCGGGTCATCGCCGCCCACCTCAGCCGGCTCGGCGGCCGATCGTGAAGCGCAAGCCCGAGCAAGCGGGTATGCCTAGGATGACCACCATGCCCAGCCCCCGTCGCAAGCCGACGCTCGAACAGGTCGCTCGGTATGCCGGGGTCTCGCGGGCGACGGTCTCCCGGGTCGTCAACGGACAGACGACCGTCGACCCAGCCATCCGCAAGGTCGTCGAGGAGGCGGTCGCCGACCTCAACTACGTGCCGAACCAGGCGGCGCGCGCGCTCATGACGCGGCGCACCGACACAGTCACCCTCATCGCCGCCGAGACCGACACCCGGGTCTTCGGTGACCCGTTCTTCGCGCAGATCGTGCGCGGGATCAGCAAGGAGCTGCGGGGCTCGCCGATCCGGCTCACCCTCTCGATGACCGAGACCGACGAGGAGGCCGCGGCTCTCGGCACGTACCTCAGCGCGGGCCACACCGACGGGGTCCTGCTCATCTCCGAGCACGGCCGCCACCGGATCGCCGAACAGCTCACCGAGGCCGGCATCCCCGTCGTCATCGGTGGTCGGCCGATCGACCCGAGGGTCGAGGTCAGCTACATCGACCACGACAACGTGGGCGGGTCCCGCCTGGCGGCTCAGCATCTGAAGTCGTTGGGACGCAAGCGGATCGGGACGATCACGGGACCGCTGGACATGTCGGCCGGCGTCGACCGGCTCGAGGGTTTCTCCTCCGGGTTGGGACGGATGTTCCGCAAGGGGCTCGTCGAACACGGCAGCTTCACGACCGCGTCCGGCGAGGTGGCCACCGAGCGGCTGCTCAAGAAGCACCCCGAGATCGACGGCCTGTTCGTCGCCTCCGACCTCATGGCTCTCGGGGCGTTGCGGGCGATCCGGCGGTCCGGCCGCAGTGTTCCGGACGACATCGCCGTCGTGGGCTACGACGATATCGACCTCGCCAGCATGGCGGAACCGAGCCTGACGACCATCCGTCAGCGCACCCAGAAGCAGGGCCGGCTCATGGCCCGCCGGCTCCTGCAGCTGCTCGAGCAGCCCCTCGAGGACGTGCTGCCGGAGGTCAACACCCCAGACGGCCGGGGCATCGTCCTCGACGTCGACCTCGTCCAGCGCGAATCGGCCTGACCACCGCACCACCCGAGAGAGCGCTCTCTCGCACCTCGCCCTTCGCGCGCCCAGCCGCAGTGAGGCGGACGTCATAGCGAATCTCCCACCGCGACATCGTCTCTCGCACCATACTGACGTCATCGACGAGACCACGCAGACCCGGCCCTTGGTCAGCCGCGGCACACGCCTAGCCCGAACCCTCGCGGGACGTCCCCAGGACTGGGCCGTCACGCTGCCCCGCCCGTGGCGGCACGGACTCTCGCCCGCGAGCCTCGGACCCCTCCTCGTGCTCGTCAGCGCCGTGGTCTGGTGGGTCCCCTACACCGCGACCGACCGGACCGTGGCCCTCGGCCTGTTCACCGGCTCGGTGGCGGTCGTGCTGATGGCCTGGAGCTTCGTGCTCGCGATCCGGTTGCGCTGGCTCGAGCCCCTCTTCGGCGGACTGGACCGGATGTATGCGGTGCACCGGTGGTCCGGCGTCCTCGCCATCGTCGCGATGTTCCTCCATGTGCGTCTCGAGCCAGAGATCCAGGGGGGATTCGACGGACTGCTGTCGGGCTACATGGAGTCGGGCACCGACCTCGCCGGAACCGCCGAGACGATCTTCTACATCCTCGTGGCGGTGAGTCTGGTGCGGTGGGTGCCGTACCGGTGGTGGCGGCTCAGTCACAAGGTCATGGGCATCCCGTTCGCGCTCGCCGCGTTCCACACGGTGACCGTCGACAAACCCTTTCCCGCCGACAGCGGCTGGAGCCTGGCACTCGTGGCGGTCAGCGTCATCGGGCTCGCCGCCTGGATCTGGCGCGTGGTGGGGCGGGACGTCGCCCGCCCGGGTGCGGCCTACCGCATCGTCGGCGCAGTCCGGCACGAGCGCACGATGGAGCTCGAGCTCGCACCCGTCGGACCGCCGCTGGAGCACCGCGCGGGTCGCTTCGCGTTCGTCAAGATCCGGCTCCCCGGGCTGCGCGAACCCCACGCCTTCACCATCGCCTCGGCACCGGGTGAGAAGCATCTGCGCTTCTTCGTGCGCAACCTCGGCGACTGGACCGCGAAGATCCGGCAGCACGACCTCGTCGGCGCCCGCGTCTACGTCGAGGGTCCGTACGGGCGCTTCGAACCTCTCCCGGAGGATCCGGCCGGACGACGCGTCGTGTGGGTCGCCGGCGGGGTGGGCATCACGCCGTTCCTCAGCGCGACGGCGGCCCTCCCGGCCGACGTGCCGTCCGAGCAGCGCCCGGTGCTCGTCTACTCGGTCCAGCGCGAGGACGACGCGACGGCGATCGAGGTGCTCCGGCGGGCCGGGGACGAGGCCCGGATCGACCTCCACGTGGTGGCGTCGGCGGACGGGCGGCGGCTCGACGAGGAGCTGTTCGCGAGCATCGTCGGCGGCGACCTGACCGGCGCGCACGTGGCGGCGTGTGGACCCAAGGGCCTGGTCGCGATGGTCGAGCACACCGCCAGGCGACTCGGCGCCCGGTCCATCGAATCCGAGGACTTCGACATCAGGTCGGGTCTCGGCCCGGACCTGTCCCGCCAGGTCGCCGATCTCGAGCGTCACGTCCGCGAGCGCGCCGCCCGCGAGCCGGCCTGACCGGAGCCGCGCCCCGAGAGCACCGGTCCGTTTCTCCAGGACCGGTGCGTTTCGACGGGTTCGGCGTGCTGTAGCGCACCAAACACGCCGCAGCGCCCCGGTCGTGGAAGAACGAGCCGTTTGCGGTGGTCCGACTCCTCGCCGGATCCCTAAGCCGGCACGGTCACGACGATGCGCCGCACCCGACCGTCCCGCGCGAACACCGAGGCCGACAGCTCACGGCTGAGCAGGCCGTCCCGGCTCGCCTCGACAGCACCGTCCGCGTCGACCACCTCGATGAGGGACTCACCACCGGGCACCCGGCGCATGATCACCGGCACCTGGCACACGGTGAACCCCAGCGCACCGACGGGGATCGGCTCGTGCTGCTCGCGACCGTCGACGTCGACATAGCTGAGCCAGCCCGTCGCCGTCGACCAGTCGCGTTCGCTCACCGCGCCGGCGTCGAGCCGCAGCCGCCCGTCGACGAACGCCACGCCGAGCTCGGCCCGCCGGATGAGCACATCCTCCTTGACCTGACCCGTCATCCCGGGCTGCCGTGCCCCACGTCCGGCCGGCGTGTGTGAGTACGGGTCGTGCGGGAACGCGCCGTACTCCTCGGCGGTCTTCGCCATCCCGAGCCCTCCGCGCGCCTGCTCGTAGGCAGCCGACAACCGGGCCACCCGCGCCTCGTCGACGGCCTCGGACCGTCGCGCCTCGTCGAACTGCTCCCGGATCGCGAGCACGAGCTTGGACACCATGTGCCAGTACACGCTGCCGACCCCCTCATAGGCGAAGAAGCTGCTCGACCGGCCGGTGAACGAGGCGTGGTCGAACATCTCCTCGAAGATCGCGAGCACGTCCTCCTCGCACTGCTCGACGAGCTCCCCGAACTTCGCATCCGCGCCCACGTCGGCGAGCCGCGCCCGCAGGTCCTCCGCGTGCCGGATGCCGGCGGCGACGTGCACCCCACCGCGCCGGTCCCCGACGACGACCCGCCGGTCGCCCGCCGCGACGAGCGCGACGAGCAGCTCGTTCGCGCGGAAACGGTTGTCCGGCAGGGTGTTCCGCTCGAGGAAGCCGCGGATGTCCGGCTCCGGATACAGCTGGTAGGTGTTCGCGTCCTCGCGGTACAGCCGGCTCCCCGGCAGCGCCGCGACGAGCGCGTCGACCTCGTCCGGTCCGAGGATCCCGGAGCCGAGGACGGCGACCTGCCCCTCGAGCATCTGGTCGAGACCGATCACCGAGGCGGTCCCCTCGCCGAGCCGCAGGAGGTTGTATGCGTCGTACAGCCCGTCGGACCGGTGCGCCGTCCGCACGGTGTGGCTGAGCCAGGACCGCACGGCCGCGAGGTGCTCCCGCACCTCCGCGACCCGCACGGTGGTGCGGGCGGAGGGCTGCTGGGCCACCGCATACCGGTAGTCGCTTCCGGCCCGGCCGAGGCGGTCCAGCAGGCTCCGACGCACGTGGTCGTCCACCCGCCCGTCCGCCGGCGGCGACACCGACAGGGCGTCGGTGACGGCCCGCACCGCGACCGCGAGCGGCTCGCTGATCTCGAGCTCGTCGACCGAGGCGTCGCCCTCAGCCGCTTCCTCGAGAACACGCTCGAGGAACGCGACGAACCGGTGCAGCTGCGCGACCGTGACGATCGAGAGGCCGCGACCGACGAGAGCGTTGTTCGCGTCGTTCCATTCGGGGCGTTGGGTCGTCATCCAGATCCCGCCCTCGGGAACGAAGTTCGCCATCTTGGCGGTGAGCAGGATGAGCAGCTTCTCGACCAGGCCGGCGCGCACGGGCGTGCCGTCGACCTCGACGAGCAGCCGCCCGTCGCCGCCGATCTCGGCCACCCGCTGCATCGTCGCCGCGTGCCGCTCCTCGTCGAAGAACACCGAGTTCTGGGCGTCGACGAGCAGCTCGTCATAGGTCGCCAGCCGGTAGGGCACGTCGACGTGGACCATCTCGACCCGGCCGAGCAGCCCGGCGAGCCGCTGCGGGTCCTGGTCGTGCAGCACCTCGAGCAGCTTGAGCAGGTAGATGATCTGGTGGTCGCTCCAGTAGCCGATGTTCGACCAGGGGTCGTCCGGCTCCGGCACCTCCCATTCGACGCCCTGGCGGAACACGCGGTAGGGGTTGTAACCGTCGATGGTCGTGGCGTTGAGGAACGCGCGCACCATCGACTCGGTGAGCTCGGGGAAGGACCAGGCGAGCGCCTCCCAGTTCTGGAAGATGTCGCGCCAGTTGCCCTGGTACGCCAGCCGCGGCCGGCCGTGCTCGTCGCGGAGGTCGATCTCGAAGCTGTTCCACGGTCGCGACGGGTCGCCGTGGCGCCGGCCGAAGGTCAGCGGGAGGTACTCGAGGACGAGGCGGCTGAGGTCGAGGTCCCCGGTCTCCCCTGCGGCCGTGCGCAGCTCGTCGAGCGACAGTCGCTCGGGGAGGACGTCGAGGAACGCCGCCGAGCGCTCGGCGACCGGCGCGTTGCGCTCGCGCAGGAAGCGGCGCACGTCCTCGCGCTCGACCGTGTAGCCGTCGAGCGGCACGCCGCCGCGCATGAGGTTGAACATCGTCGAGGCGGCCAGGTGCGCGTCGGCCATCGCGTCGCCAGACCGGCTCCAGCCGTCGGACGATCCGACGAGTGCCTTCAGCGAGGAGCGGCCCGCGGCGATGTCGTCCTCGAGCGCGATCTCCAGGTGGGCCGGGTCGCTGAGCAGCTCCTCGAGGTCGACGAGCGCGGCGGCGTCCTGGTCGATGTCGACGACGATGCTCCAGCGGGCGGGGGTCGCCGGAGTGAGGTGGTGGGACAGCTCGATGAGGTATGCGGCCCGCTGCCCCCTCGCCTGGGTGCCGGCCTCGCCGGTCCCCCACCCGTGCAGGACGTCGGTGCTCAGGTGGTGGCGCTCCGGCTCGGCGCCGACCTGCCACATCGCCGTCGCGGCGAGCGCCTCGGACGCCTCGGCCCGGTCGGTGAGCATGGAGTTGAGCCGGACCCAGGCCAGACCGGTGGCCGGGTCGAGCTCGGAGATCTTGTATGCGTCGAGCAGGGGCGACATCTCCCGCTGGGTGCGCGCGGTGACGCCTGGGGGAAGGACGTTGCGGATCCCGTCGATGATCCGGACGTCGAGTCCGCGGGGGTCGGCGCACGTGAGGGTGACGCTGCGGACGAGACCGAAGCGGGGGCTGACCCGCCACGAGACGCGGATGGTCGCGTCGAGGTCGGGGCGGCGCTCCTCGAAGTGGACGACGTCGCCGAGGTCGGTCTTGGCGACCGACCGCTCGACCCGGGGAAGGTCGGGGTGGACGGGACCGAAGGGGCGCCACTCGCTCGTCCGCCCGGTCGAGTCGGTGACGCGCAGCCGCGTGACACCACCGGTGACGTCGGCGTCGTCGGCCACCAGGTCCTCGGTGCGATATGGGAAGATCGCGTGGTCGACATTGCGCCGTCCGGCGGTGATGCCGCCGTTGCTCGTGAGGTAGGCCCACACGTCGCTGGCGCTGGTCAGGGTCATGAGGAACGGAGGCATGCGCTCCACCCCGGTGATCACGTGATGACGTTCGCCCGCGATGTCGATGACCGGGCTGCTGGCGGTGTCCTGCATATGACGTCGTCCGTTCCGTGAGATGGGGCCCCCCGCCGGAGGAGAGCAGCAGGGAGAGCGCTCTCACATTCTGGCCTGCCCGATGCATGTCGGCAACCCCACATCGACCGTTTTCCGCATGAATGTTGGAAGAACTGTCTTGACAGCGGGAATGCGGACCGCCACTATGGGCGTCAGAGAGCGCTCTCTCTGACCGGGTCCGGCATGGGGCCTGGGCCATTCAATGACGAACGTGGAGGTAACCATGCGCCCCGGATCCCGACGAGGAACCACCTACGGCCGTATCGCGGCCCTGACCATGACCGCAGCACTGCTCGCCGCCTGTGGTGGCGAGAGTGCAGACACCGACGCCGGCAGCGGCGGTGAGGGCGGTTCCGACGGCCCGGTGACCCTGACCGTCGCGACGTTCAACGAGTTCGGCTACGAGGAGCTCTTCACGGAGTACATGGAGCTCAACCCGGACGTCACCATCGAGCACAAGAAGGCCGCGACGGCCAACGAGGCCCGCGACAACCTCAACACCCGACTCGCCGCCGGCTCCGGCCTGAGCGACATCGAGGCCGTCGAGGTCGACTGGCTGCCCGAGCTGCTGCAGTACCCGGACCAGTTCATGGACCTCAGCTCCGACTCGGTCGAGGGCCGCTGGGTGGACTGGAAGGTCCAGCAGGCGACGACGACCGACGGCAAGCTCATCGGCTACGGCACCGACATCGGCCCCGAGGCGATCTGCTACCGCGCCGACCTCTTCGAGGCCGCCGGTCTGCCCTCCGACCGCGAGGAGGTCGCGGCCGCGCTCGGGTCGACGTGGGACGACTACTTCGCCCTCGGCGAGGAGTTCATGGCCAACTCCGACGTCCCGTGGATGGAGTCCGCGGGCGCGACCTACAACGCCATGGTCAACCAGCTCGAGTTCCCCTACGAGCAGGAGGACGGCACCGTCATCGCGACGGAGAACCCCGAGGTCCGCGCGCTGTACGACCAGGTGCTCGCGGCCTCTGCGAACGGCCTGTCGGCCGGCCTCTCCCAGTGGAGCGACGACTGGACCAGCTCCTTCCAGCGTGACGGCTTCGCCACGATGGTCTGCCCGAGCTGGATGCTCGGCGTCATCGAGGGCAACGCCGCCGGCGTCGAGGGCTGGGACATCGCTAACACCTTCCCCGGCGGCGGCGGCAACTGGGGCGGCTCGTTCCTGACGGTCCCGACCCAGGGTGAGAACCAGGAGGCGGCCAAGGAGCTCGCCGACTGGCTGACCGCTCCCGAGCAGCAGATCAAGGCGTTCCAGTCCAAGGGCACCTTCCCGAGCCAGGTCGAGGCGCTCGAGAGCGAGGAGCTGCTCGGCGACACCCGTGAGTTCTTCAACAACGCGCCGACCGGTGAGATCTTCAGCGAGCGCGCCCAGGCCGTGGAGGTCGTGACCTTCAAGGGCCCGAAGTACTCCGGCATCAACGACGCGATGCAGCAGGCCATCAGCCGTGTCGACGTCGACGGAACGGACACCCCCGAGTCCTCGTGGGAGAAGTTCGTGTCCGCGGTCGAGGCGCTCGGCTGACACCTATCGGCCGGGCCGCCCCTGCTGCACCAGGGGTGGCCCGGCCCCGGTAGTGCAAAGGAGCACACGCCATGGCCACCGTCACCGAACCGGCACCGAGCACGACGCCGACACCACCGCCGGGCAAGTCACTTCCGCTCACCCGACGGCAGCGGATGTCCGCACTCGACGTCAAGCTCTCTCCCTACCTCTACATCTCCCCCTTCTTCATCCTCTTCGCGGTCCTCGGACTCTTCCCCCTCGTCTACACGCTCTGGGTGTCCCTGCATGACTGGAACCTCATCGGCGGCAAGGGTGAGTTCGTCGGGATGGCGAACTACGCGCAGGTCGTCCAGCAGGAGTTCTTCTGGCGGGGCATGCGCAACACCTTCTCGATCTTCCTGATCTCCGGTGTGACCCAGACCCTGGCGGCCCTCGCCCTCGCGGCGGTGCTCAACCAGAACATCCGGGCCAAGACCTTCTGGCGCATGGGCGTCCTGCTCCCGTTCGTCATCGCCCCCGTCGCCGTCGGCGTCATCTTCAACAAGATGTTCGCGGACCAGAACGGCTTCTTCAACGAGCTGCTCGGCTATGTCGGTCTCGGGCCGGTCGCCTGGCACGCCGGCGTCCTGGAGAGCCACGTCGCCATCGCGACCATGGTCAACTTCCGGTGGACCGGCTACGTCACGCTGATCTTCCTGGCCGCCATGCAGGCGATCCCGACCGAGCTCTATGAGGCGGCGCTCCTCGATGGTGCGTCCCGCATACGGCAGTTCATCTCGATCACCGTGCCGATGCTGCGGCCGACGATCATCTTCGTCGTCATCACCGCCACCATCGGTGGCCTGCAGATCTTCGACGAGCCGCGCGTGTTCGACCAGACCGGTCTCGGCGGTTCGGACCGGCAGTGGATGACGGTGACGATGTACATCTATGAGCTGGGCTGGGGCCCGACGAAGAGCTTCGGCCGCGCGGCCGCAGTCTCGTGGATCCTCTTCCTGATCATCATCCTCGTCGGTGCGATCAACTTCTGGCTCACCCGCCGGATCGCCTCCGGCGACTCGAAGAAGGTCGCCGCCCCCGCGGCACCCGCGCCGACCCAGGCGGCGGCCCCCGGCGCCGGCGCCGTCGCGTCCGCTGAGCCGACCCGCAAGGCGGCAGCCGCGAACAACGATGCGAAGGAGACGACGTCATGAGCGCACCTCCGTCCAGCCACCTCGCCGGTGGCATCGCCGGCGCCGGCGCGGCCCGGGCCGCCAAGCGTCGCGACGAGCGCATCCGCCGCCGGAAGTCGCAGGTCGGCAACCGGCCCGGATGGGTGACGTATGCGATTCTCGGCGTCGTCCTCGCCCTCTCCGCGTACCCGCTGTACTACTCGTTCCTGCTCGGCAGCTCCGACCCGGTGACGATCGCGCAGAACCCGATCCCGTCGCTGATCCCGGAGGGCAACTTCATCGACAACGCCGTGCGGGTCATCAGCTCGGACATCAAGTTCTGGCAGGCGGTCCTCAACAGCGTCATCGCCGCGACGATCATGGCGGTCTCCGTCGTGTTCTTCTCGACCCTGGCCGGGTTCGCGTTCGCCAAGCTCCGCTTCAGGGGCCGGGCGCCGCTGCTGGTCTTCGTCGTCGCGACGATGGCCGTGCCGACCCAGCTCAGCGTCGTCCCCCTGTTCATCCTCATGGCGGAGCTCGGCTGGACCGGGCGGCTCGAGGCCATCATCGTCCCCGGGCTCGTCACCGCGTTCGGCGTGTTCTGGATGACTCAGTACCTCGAGCAGGCGCTGCCGTACGAGCTGATCGAGGCGGCCCGGGTGGACGGATGCAGCATGATCCGCACGTTCTGGCACGTGGTCCTGCCGGCGGCCCGGCCGGCGGCGACGATGCTCGGCCTGTTCACCTTCATCGGGTCGTGGACGGCGTTCTTCTGGCCGTTCATCATCCTCGGGTCCACGAACCCGACGCTGCCGGTGGCGATCCAGCTGCTCCAGGCGTCGTACTTCAAGGACTACTCGCTCATCCTCGCCGGTGTGACCCTCGCGGCGCTCCCGCTCGTCGTGGTGTTCATGTTCGCCGGGCGTCAGCTCGTCGCCGGTGTCATGCAGGGTGCCGTCAAGGGCTGAGGTTCCGCTCTCACCCCGGAGCACCCTGCATCACCCCACCCGACCCGTGGTTGGTGCGTTGCACTGAGTTCGGTCCGCTATAGCGGCCCGGACGCAGTGCAACGCACCGCCCACGGCGAAACGCGCCACTCCACCGCGCCCCACCACCGGCACCACCCCACCCCAAGCCGTCGAGAGTGCACGGCACGCCGTTCCTGAGAGAGCGCACCCGGCGTGTCGTGCACTCTCGACTCATGTCCGGGCTCGACCCGCGAGACGTCGTCGACCCGCGGCCATCCCCTCGACCCGCGGCGCTCGACCCCAGCAGCGGCGCAATATCCCCGCGTCTCGCCGGAGCCGCCGCGGCTCGGCGCAGGACCCGCCTCAGCATCACGACCCGCCCTCGCCGGAACCACTGCGGCTGGCCGTCACCGGCACCCCTCAGCCCGGCTGACTCAGCTCCTCCGCGGCCTGGCCGTCGCGGTCGCGCACCGTGAGCCGCAGGGCAGCCTCCGCGCCGAACAGCCGCCGCGCCCCCTCCGGGAGCGGGAACCGCTTGACCCACTTGCGCGGCGTCGCGTCGTCGTCGACGAGCGGCGGCCCCGACGGGATGTAGTCCCGCAGCGTGACGTCGAGCTCGGAGACCCAGCTCGCCCACGCCGCGAGCTCGCCGTTCACCGCGCCGATGTCGACCACCAGCCAGTCGTCGAAGTCGGCCGTCTGCTCGAGGTGGTCGCGGAAGTCGAAGATCCCGCGCTTCTGCCGCACCGCGAACAGCTTCAGGTGCAACGTGTACCGCGCGGTCTCGGCGTTGTCCGGACGCACCGTCGGGTCGGCGATGAGGAACGTCGTCACGAGCGGCTGCGGCCGGTCGGAGGCGTCGGCCGGCAGGTCGAGGATGACCGGGCAGTGGTGGGCGGCGACCTGCTGGTGCATGAGGATCGGCAGCCCGCGCACGGCGAGCTCGACCTCGGCCTGCCAGACCAGGTCCCGCGGGTCCGCGACCTGCTCGGGCGGGATCCGCAGCCCGACGAGGTCCGCCGTCACCTCGAGGTCGCCGAGCAGGAACCGCCGCAGGTTCTGGTAGCCCTCCTCGGAGTTGACGATCCCGTAGCGCCCCGAGTGCGAGCGGTGCACGTACGCGAACTTGGCACCTGGCACATACGCGTTCTCGATCTGGACCAGCCCGTCGCTCTTGACCCCGACCGCTTTCGACGACAGTCCCATCGCGACGTCGTAGTCCTCCGGGTTCGTCCCGACCAACGTGAAGACACGTTCGGTGGGGAACGCCGTGGCCGGGATGGCGCGCGCGTCCCAGTTCTTCGGCCGCCGCTTCCGCGGCGTGCTCGGGTTGAGGTACTCCCACATCCGTTCCGGGCCAAAGATGTCGGCGCCGTTGATCCCGAACCGGTCCCGCAGCTTCTCGAACAGCCCGAAGCCGACGTCGAACTCGATCCCGCCGTGCGGCGTCGCATACGTGAAAAGCCGGTCGACGTAGTCGGTGGCCTTGCCGCCCTTGTCGGGGATGACCCTCTGGATCATGCTCCGGCAGACGAGCCCGCCCATCGAGTGCGCGACGAGATAGACACGCGGCGCCCCGGTCTTGCGGCGGACGAGCTCGACGAGCGTGAGGAGGTCCTCGGCCGCCCGCTCGAGCCGGTACTCCTGCGCCGCCTTGCCGAAGGTCGACGCCGACTCGTCGTAGAAGCGGTGGATCCAGATGGTCGCCTCGTCGACCTTGCCGTCCTTCTGCGCGCGCAGCCACGCGAGCTGACCGCCGTTGACCTCGAGATGGTAGTCGTGGTCGAGCATGAGCCGCAGCAGCGGACTCTCGAACTGGTAGAAGCTCGGCTCCCCTCGCGCGCCGACGCGCACGTGGGTCGAGCCGGCGTTGAAACCGTAGAACGGGTCCTCGACGAGCGCGTCGATGCCGGACTGCCCCCCGCCATATCCCCGGACGTAGATGATCGGCAGCTTTCGACCCATCGGAGTCCTCCTCCTCGAGGCGGCGTTCGTGGTCTCGACGGTACTGCCGACAGGCCCGTATGCGCTACGCACCTCGCCCAGCCCACGCACCCCGATCTGTGGCCGGCGCCCTGCGGTCGCCTCGGTCGGTAGGCGAGAATGGCGCCCATGGCATCGGATGACGCGTCGACAACTCGGACCGAGCAGCCGGACGAGCCCGTCGTCCTGCGCGAGACGGCCGACCGGATCGCCGTCCTCACCCTCAACTCGCCGGCCAACCGCAACGCGCTGTCCCGCGCGATGGTGTCGACGCTGTCGGCGGAGCTCGAGGCGGCGAGCGCCGACGAGTCGCTGCACGGGGTGCTCATCCGTTCCTCGCACCCGGTGTTCTGCTCGGGCGCCGACCTCAAGGAGGCGCAGACCGTCGACATGGTCGAGGGGGCCCGCAGCATCATCGCGCTGCAGCGCACGATGGCCGCCTGCCCGGTCCCGGTCGTGGTGCAGCTCGACGGCCCGGTGCGCGCCGGCGGCATCGGTCTGGTCGCGAGCGCCGACATCGTCGTCTGCTCGCGGGAGGTGTCGTTCGCCTTGACCGAGGTCCGGCTCGGCCTGGCCGCCGCGATCATCTCGATCCCGCTCAAGGCCCGCGTCGCCCCGCGCACGCTGGCGGACTGGTCGCTCACCGCTCGCACCTTCACCGCCGAGGAGGCCCGCGACGCCGGACTCGTCACCCACATCACCTCCGGGGAGCAGGTCGCACACCGCGTCGAGGAGGTGCTCGACGACCTTCGGACGGCCGTGCGGCAGGGCCTCGTCGAGTCCAAGGCGATCCTCGCGCGGGACCTCGTCGCCGCCCTCGACGCCGACGGCGACGCGATGGCGCGGTTGTCGGGGCGGCTGTTCCACTCCAAGGCCGCGCAGGCTGCCTTCGCCGCCAGGGCGTCGCGCTAGCCGTCGCGGCGGGCGTCGCGGGGGTGCGGGCGGCGGTTCTTCACCACGCCAACGGATCGTTCACCACGTCAACTTGCCGTGGTGAACGAGCCCTTTCCCGGTTGGGGAGAGAAAAGGCAGTGCCCCCGCCGAGAACCGCGCACAGAGCCGCTGAACCCCCGATCCGCGTGATCCCCCATACGTCCGACCCGGTTATCCACGGAAAACCGCCCTCAGGCGCGTCTGCGTGCATGTCATGTCCCCGCAGCCCGGTAGGATAGAGGGAGTATCCGCGCCCAGCGCTGCGACGGGTCGCCACCCCCGGTGACCCCCTGGCCTGGGCGCCTCGCATGAGGTGACCGAGGGCATACCGACGGTATGCGCGAGGCGCCCCACGCATACCCCTCACCGACCCCGGTTCACCGGGTCGAGGGACACGACGAAGGAGAGCGAGTGGCTGACCAGCCGACGACCCCGCCCAGCGGATCCGGCACCAGTGCATCCGACGGACCCGTCCCGGGTGTCCCCGACGGCACCCCCGTCATCGACCCGAGCGCCATGCCGGACTACGACGCCGGGTCGATCACGGTCCTCGAGGGGCTCGAGGCGGTCCGCAAGCGTCCGGGCATGTACATCGGCAGCACCGGCGAGCGCGGCCTGCACCACCTCGTCTGGGAGATCGTCGACAACTCCGTCGACGAGGCGCTCGCGGGCTATGCCGACACCATCGACGTGACGATCCGCGAGGACGGCAGCGTCCGGGTCAAGGACAACGGCCGCGGCATCCCGACCGACCTCCACCCGACAGAGGGCGTCAGCGCGGTCGAGCTCGTCCTCACCCAGCTCCACGCGGGCGGCAAGTTCGGCGGCGGCGGGTACAAGGTCTCCGGCGGTCTGCACGGCGTCGGCTCCTCCGTCGTCAACGCCCTCTCCACCCGACTCGACGTCTGCGTCCGCCAGAAGGGCCACGCCTTCCGGATGTCCTTCGACCACGGCCTCCCCACGACGCCGCTGACGAAGATGGAGGAGACCGACGCGACCGGCACGACGATCACGTTCTGGCCGGACGCCGACATCTTCGAGTCGGTCGACTTCGACTACGAGACGATCCGCTCGCGCTTCCAGCAGATGGCCTTCCTCAACAAGGGCCTGACGATCAACCTCACCGACGAGCGCGTGCCCAACGAGGACCGTGCCGAGACCGACGTCGACCTCGACGACATCGATGCCGACGTCCAGGAGGTCGAGGCGGCCGCCGACGACACGACCGAGCGGCCCGAGACCCCCGAGAGCCCGAGCGAGAAGAAGGTCGTCAAAGCGCGCACGGCGTCGTACCGCTACGAGGACGGGCTCGTCGACTACGTCAAGCACCTCGTCTCGTCCAAGCGCGCCGAGCCGGTGCACGCCGAGATCATCAGCCTCGAGGTCGAGGACGAGGCGCGCAGCCTGTCCCTCGAGATCGCGATGCAGTGGACCGGCGCCTACAGCGAGTCGGTGCACACCTACGCCAACACGATCAACACGCACGAGGGCGGCACCCACGAGGAGGGCTTCCGCGCGGCGCTGACCAAGCTCGTCAACGACTTCGCGCGCAAGAACAACCTCCTCAAGGACAAGGAGGAGAACCTCACCGGCGACGACGTCCGCGAGGGTCTGACCGCCGTCATCTCCGTCAAGCTCGCGGAGCCGCAGTTCGAGGGCCAGACCAAGACCAAGCTCGGCAACTCCGAGGTCAAGGGCTTCGTACAGCGGGCGATGACCGACGAGTTCGGGCACTGGCTCGAGGCGCACCCGAACCAGGCCAAGGACGTCATCCGCAAGTCGATCCAGGCCGCGGCCGCGCGGATCGCCGCCCGTCGGGCCCGCGACAGCACGCGCCGCAAGGGACTGCTCGAGTCCGGCGGTCTGCCCGGCAAGCTCAAGGACTGCTCGAGCAAGGACCCGGCGCTGTCCGAGGTGTTCATCGTCGAGGGCGACAGCGCGGGCGGCTCGGCCACCCAGGCCCGCAACCCGGAGACCCAGGCGATCCTGCCGATCCGCGGCAAGATCCTCAACGTGGAGAAGGCCCGCATCGACAAGGTGCTGGCCAACCAGGAGGTGCAGGCGCTGATCTCGGCGTTCGGCACCGGCATCGGCGAGGACTTCGACCTGTCCCGGGCCAGGTACCACAAGATCATCCTGATGGCCGACGCCGACGTCGACGGCATGCACATCCGCACGCTGCTGCTGACGCTGCTGTTCCGGTTCATGCGCCCGCTCATCGACGCCGGCTACGTCTACCTCGCGCAGCCGCCTCTGTACCGACTGCGCTGGACCAACGCCCCGCACGAGTTCGCCTACTCCGACCGGGAGCGCGACGGGCTGCACTCGGCGGGCCTGGCGGCGGGCAAGCGCCTGCCGAAGGAGAACCCCGTCCAGCGCTACAAGGGTCTCGGCGAGATGAACTTCGGCGAGCTCGGCGAGACGACGATGGACCCCGAGACGCGCGTGCTGCTCCAGGTCACCCTCGACGACGCGGCCGCGGCCGACCAGGTGTTCTCGATCCTCATGGGCGAGGACGTCGAGTCGCGCCGCTCGTTCATCCAGAAGAACGCTCGCGACGTGCGCTTCCTCGACATCTGACCCCGTGGTCGCCCGACAGACGCAGAGGTATGCGGTGCGCGCCACCGCGCAGGTGCGCACCGCATACCGAACAGGCTTTTCGATAAAGGACATTCGCAATGGCTGACGACAACGATATCCCCGGCGGACTGGACGACATCCTCGGTGACGGCGGCGACGGGGAGGGCGTCGACGTCGAGGAGGCGACCGACGACCTCGGCGCGGTCGTGCCGGTGCGCGAGGGCGACCGGATCGAGCCGATCGACCTCAACACCGAGATGCAGCAGTCCTACATCGAGTACGCGATGTCGGTCATCGTCTCGCGTGCTCTGCCGGACGTGCGCGACGGCCTGAAGCCCGTGCACCGGCGGATCGTCTACGCGATGTACGACGGCGGCTACCGCCCGGACCGCGGCTACAACAAGTGCTCGCGCGTCGTCGGCGACGTCATGGGCAAGTACCACCCGCACGGCGACAGCGCGATCTACGACGCGATGGTGCGCCTCGTGCAGCCGTGGTCGCTGCGCTACCCGCTCATCGACGGCCAGGGCAACTTCGGCAGCCCGGGCAACGACGGGGCCGCGGCGCCGCGGTACACCGAATGCCGGATGGCTCAGCTCGCGACCGAGCTCGTGCGCGACATCCACGAGAACACCGTCGATTTCATCCCCAACTACGACGGCAAGACGCTCCAGCCGACCGTGCTGCCGGCGCGCTTCCCGAACCTGCTCGTCAACGGCAGCTCCGGCATCGCCGTCGGCATGGCCACCCAGATCCCGCCGCACAACCTGCGCGAGGTCTCCGCGGCGGCGCAGTGGGTGCTCGAGAACCCTGAGGCCTCCCGCGAGGAGACGCTGACCGCGGTCATGGAGCGCATCTCCGGGCCGGACTTCCCGACCGGCGCGCTGATCATGGGCCGACGCGGCATCGAGGACGCCTATCGGACCGGTCGCGGGTCGATCATCATGCGCGCGGTCGTCGAGATCGAGGAGATCAAGGGGCGGACCTGCCTCGTCGTCACCGAGCTGCCCTACCAGGTCAACCCGGACTCGTTGGCGGAGAAGATCGCCCAGCTCGTCCGCGAGGGTCGCGTGAGTGGCATCGCCGACATCACCGACGAGACTTCCGGGCGCACCGGGCAGCGTCTCGTCATCGTGCTGCGGCGTGACGCGGTGGCCAAGGTGGTGCTCAACAACCTCTACAAGCACACCCAGCTGCAGACGACGTTCGGTGCCAACATGCTGGCGCTCGTCGACGACGTGCCGCGCACCTTGCCGATCGACGCGTTCGTGCGGTACTGGGTGGACCACCAGATCGAGGTCATCGTCCGGCGCACGCAGTACCGCCTGGACGAGGCCGAGAAGGCGATCCACCTGTTGCGCGGCCTGATCAAGGCCCTCGACATGCTCGACGAGGTCATCGCGCTGATCCGGCGCTCGCCCACGGTGGACGAGGCGCGCACCGGTCTGATGGAGCTGCTCGACGTCGACGAGGACCAGGCGACGCACATCCTCAACATGCAGCTGCGACGTCTGGCGGCCCTGGAGCGGCAGAAGATCGTCGACGAGCACGACCGCATCGAGGCGATGATCCTCGACTACCAGGACATCCTGGCCACCCCGGCCCGGCAGCGGAGAATCGTCGCCGCGGAGCTCGGCGAGATCGTCGACCGCTACGGCGACGAGCGGCGCACCCGGATCGACCTGTTCGACGGCGACATGTCCGTCGAGGACCTCATCCCGGAGGAGGACGTCGTCGTCACCATCACCCGAGGTGGGTATGCCAAGCGGACCCGGCTCGACGCATACCGCTCCCAGAAGCGGGGGGGCAAGGGTGTGCGGGGCGCGGCGCTGCGCGGTGAGGACGTCGTCGAGCACCTGTTCACCACGACCTCGCACCACTGGTTGCTGTTCTTCACCAACCTCGGCCGGGTGTACCGCGCCAAGGCCTATGAGCTGCCGGACAGCGGACGGGACGCCAAGGGCCACCACGTCGCGAACGTCCTGGCGTTCCAGCCGGGTGAGCGGATCGCGCAGGTGTTCCCGCTGAGGTCCTACGACCAGGCGCCCTATCTCGTGCTCGCGACGAAGAAGGGTCTGGTCAAGAAGACCCGACTCACGGAGTACGACTCGCCCCGCTCCGGTGGGCTGATCGCGGTGAACCTGCGGGATGGCGACGAGCTGGTGAGCGCCGGGCTGGCGTCCAACGAGGACGACCTCATGCTCGTGTCGCGCCGGGCGCAGTCGGTGCGCTTCCATGCCAACGACTCGATCCTGCGGCCGATGGGCCGGGCGACGAGCGGCGTGACGGGCATGAAGTTCCGCCCCGGCGACTCGCTGCTGTCGATGTCGGTCATCGAGGCCGGCACCGACCCGGACCTGTTCGTGGTGTTCGAGAACGGCGTCGCCAAGCGGACCGCCGCCTCGCAGTGGACGCCCAAGGGCCGCGGTATCTATGGCGTGACCGCCGCGAACTCCGGCAAGGGCGGCCAGCTCGTCGGAGCGCTGACGGTCGAGCCTGGCGATGAGGTCATGGTCGTCATGGAGCGTGGCAACATCGTGCGCTCGCGGGTCGACGAGGTCAGCCGAACCGGGCGGAACACGATGGGCGTCTCGTTCGCGCTGCCGAACAAGGGCGACGCGATCGTCGCCGTGGCGCGCAACCCCGAGCGTGCGGTCGAGGCGGAAGCCGAGGCCGCTGCCGAGGACGGCGCTGGTGACGGCGCCGAGGTTGCCGGCGACGGTCCGGCTCGTGGCGGCGAGATGGCCGACGCTCAGGACAATGGCGTAACGTCGCCTCAGGCGAGCGTCGACCACACCGGCGGCGACGCCGGTGAGACCGAGCCCGACGGGGCGGAGACCGAGCAAGGAGACCACGCGTGAGCACCACTGACGGCACTTCAGGCCGCCCGGGGTCAGGCTCCCCCTCCTCCGGCGGGTCCGGCTCGGGGCCCGGCGGCTCCGGCTCGAGCACCCGCCCGCTGACCGCGGTGCGCACCGAGGAGGGCCAGCAGACGGCCCGTGCGGTGCCGGCACCGGGTCAGGGGCAGCAGGGTCCCAGCCAGGGTCAGGCGCAGGGCGGCGGCGGTCAGGTGCAGAAGACCGCATCGCAGCCTCCGCAGAAGACGGCGCAGAAGTCGGCGGCTCCTCGTCCGGCTGGACGGCCGGCCCCTCCCACGGGCCGCCGGGTGCGCCTCACGGTGTCGCGGATCGACCCGTGGAGCGCGATGAAGATGTCGTTCCTGCTCTCGGTCGCGCTCGGCATCGCCGGGGTGGTCATGGTGTTCGTGCTGTGGAGCGTGCTCGCCGGCATGGGCATCTTCGACGCGGTCAACGACATCGCGGCCCAGGTGTTCGGCGCCGACGGCTCGGATCCGTTCGACATCATGGACTACATCGGACTCGGCCGGGTGGTGTCCCTGTCGATCGTCATCGGAGTCATCGACGTCATCCTCATCACCGCGATCGCCACCCTCGGCGCGTTCCTCTACAACGTGTCCGCGGCGCTCGTCGGCGGCCTCCAGTTGACGCTGACCGACGACTGATCCGAGGTCTTCCCGACGTCGGGAGGCGCTCTCGCCGGGAGCAGGCGTTATAGCACCTCACCCTGCGGGAACACCTCCCCTCAGGAGCAGCGTCTCCCCCTGACGCCGGTTTGGTCGGGTGCGAGACCATGGGGTAATCTCGCGTGTCGCGTCAGTTGCCTGGCGCGTGCACGAGCGGGCCTATAGCTCAGACGGTTAGAGCGCTTCCCTGATAAGGAAGAGGTCACAGGTTCAAGTCCTGTTAGGCCCACCCTCCCCCACGGGACGAACCCCGGGGCCTTGGCGCAATTGGTAGCGCACCTGCTTTGCAAGCAGGGGGTTACGGGTTCGAGTCCCGTAGGCTCCACCACACAAAACCCCAGGTCAGACCGGGTTTTCGACGTTCGATCAGCTCCTCCCGAGAGCATCTCCACAGAAGCTGTGGGGGAAGTGTGGGGGAATCTTGCCGAGGAGTTCCGAGTTTCGGAATGCCCCCGGCTGCCGGACAAACTGGAGACTAGCTACTGTGACGTCAAGAGTTGGCTGCCAGGCGTGAGGAGGGGGTGGACGGGACGATGTGCATCGAGGGGTCGACGCCAAGCTCACCTTCGGCTGACAGCTTCGTCCCCGTCGCACCCGATGCCGTCAGAGTCTGCTCCGGCGACTGCCAAGAGGCGAAGCCAAGCACGGCGTTCCCAATTGGAAATGGGCTGACGGGTGCCAGGTCGAGCGAGTGTAGGTCCTGCCGCGACAAGCGGATCAGAACTGGGGTCGGAGGGAGTGACGGCGACGACGCGATAGGTCACTATCGGTCTGGTGGCCGGAGAGAGACGCTTCGCGTCCAGCGCCAGACGGTCAGGGAGGCGGTCACGCAAGTAGTCAAGACGCACGCCGGGGTAGCCATGACCATCAGGCAGATATACAAAGAGGTCTTGGACTTGCTCGATATTGTCCCCCATGAGATCGATGTAAAGAAGATTCTCCGGGACCTCGAAAAGGAAGAGCCTTATCTCCTGAAGGTGGGTCGAGACGCCTACGCCTGGGATCCGGAGGCGGCCAGCGAAAGTGCGGTGGAACAGTACCGGATCAAAGAGACGCGACGAGTCCAGCGCCAAGCGGTCATTGACACGGTCTCCCATGTGCTGAGCACGCACGTCGGCGTAGCGATGACCATCAGGCGAGTCTACGAAGAGGCAGTGCGTCTGCTTGATTTTGTTCCCCCTGAGGGTGATGTGCGGAAGGTCCTAAGCGATCTCGCCAAATCAGATCGCCGTCTCGTGAGGGCGGGCCGAGACGCCTACCTGTGGGCTCCCGACGGCAAGATTGGCCAGCTTCAGCCGGTTGGACCAAGACAGACTCTTCGAGTCCAGCGCCAGGCGATCAGTAACGCGGTCTCCGAGGTGCTGAGAACGCGCCCCGGGATAGCTTTGACGATTAGCGAGATATATGAAGAGGCTGTGAATCTGCTCGAATTTACCCCCGCTGAGAGCGATGTGCGGAGGATGCTAAAGGACCTCGCCAAGTCAGAGCGATACTTGGTGAAGGTCGGTCGAGACGCTTACGCGTGGGCTCCCGACGGAGTCATTCCTCCCCGGCCGGCGCCGCCACATGTGGTCGGCATGATCGAGCGACGGTGGCGGGGAGACACCCTCGACGAGATCGGCCAAGCGTTCGGGGTGACCCGTGAACGGGTTCGGCAGCTGCTCAAAAAGTACGGCGGCCCGAGTTGGGCCGAGGTGCGTCGTCTCCAAATTGAACAGGCCGAAGGGGAAGAGCGGGCTCGGCAAGAGGCGGTCGCGACGAAGATCCGCACCCTTCTCGCCGGCGCGGGTGCGACGACACCAGAGGATGTGGCAGCCAAGACGGGGCTCGATGCCGCGGACGTGTCCAAGTTCTGGCCAACCGATCTAGTCCACTTGCGGTTGTGGGGCCATGGGTCCCACGAGAGTCGATGGTCTGATGAGGAGATCCTTGAGGTCATCCGTGAAGCGGCGATCTACGAGTTCCCACTGACGGCAAACGGTTATGCAGAACTGCTAACAGTGGGTCAGGTGACTGGCCCATCGCTGCCAAGAGTCAGCCAAAGATTCGGATCCTGGAGCGCAGCCTGTGATGCGGCGGGCGTGGTATCGGGACAGACTTACCGTCCCCACTACGAATCTCAATGGGGAGACGAAGACATCCTGAGCATAGTCCGGGCCTACCTTGAAGATCCGACAGCGCCGAACTCGATCCAGGGCTATGACGTGTGGAAACGGGCCAATGCACCGGACGGACCATCTGGTCAGACCATCAGAAACAGATTCCGATCATGGACGGCGGTCAAACGACTTGCGCTGACCACCTCTTCGATCGCCCGGGAGGAACCTACCCATGAATGAAGTCGAGCGGCTAGATGCGGTCCTAGCGTCGGGGATCGACGATGAGACACGCAATGGGATATGGGCGTCTGTCCAGGCGATTCTTCAGCGAGGGCCGAAGGAAGGGATGAAGACTGGGGAGACAGTGCTCGCGCTGGGCTATGTTCAGTCGGGAAAGACAACGTCGATCACAGCACTTGCAGCCGCTGCGGCTGATGACGGCTACCAGGTCATTGTCGCTTTGCTTGGATCGACGAACCTTCTACTCGACCAGAACAGCGAGCGCTTGGAGGCCTCCCTAGGCATCACTACGAGGTCCGACTATGTCTGGATCAGCGAGACGAACCCGTCGAGCGAAACGGCCGGCAAGAAGCTCCGTAAGTTCGTCGACATGGGACGCGTCTGCTTGGTACCGGTGCTCAAGCACGCAGGACGGATCCGGGCGGTGGCCAAGCAGTTGGAGAAGATCCCTGATGACGTCCGCGTTCTGATCATTGACGACGAGGCGGACCAGGCATCCCTCAATACGAGCAAAGCCGCCGAGAGCAGCACCTACGCCGCCATCCGAGAACTGCGGAAGTCAGTGCCTAGCCATCTTTACGTACAGTACACAGCGACCCCCTATGCGCCCCTGCTGCTGGACGCCGCCGACATCCTTAGTCCGCAGCATGTAGAGTTCCTGGCGCCCGGGCTGGGGTATACGGGAGGAAAACAGTTCTTCATCGACAACGCAGATCGTGTTGTGCGGAACGTGCCGCTGTTGGACGAACAGGCATCGAAGACGCCCCCCCTTCAGCTTCAGAAAAGCCTGTACCAGGCCTTGTCCGCCTTTCTCGCAGGTTCCGCCTTGCTCCTGCTGCATGATGCCGCAAGCCCTCCGATAAGTATGCTGGTGCATTCTACTGCGCGGAATGACGTCCAAGCACGGTATGAATTTCTGATTCGCCGACAATTGGAGCAGTGGCGGAAGTCGATCGCGGCTGACGACATCTCCAGTGTCCCTGATGTAATACTCGAGGAACGCAAGCGCCTTGTCGTCAGCGGGGCTGCAGACATAGATGACTACACTTTTCTTCACAAGTTGAAGTTCGTTCTCTCCCAATCGATGACGTGGCTCGTTAATAGTGCGGCCGACGTCAATAAGGTGGACTGGCACGTCTCGCCAATTCACATCCTGGTGGGTGGCAATAAGCTAGACCGTGGCTTCACTGTTGAGGGCCTGACTGTCACGTACATGAATCGCCCAGCTAGCCCTCAAGTCGACACGCTGGAACAGCGTGCCCGAGCGTTTGGGTACCGTGGCGACCTGCTGCCTTATTGTCAGTTTTTTGCAAGCAAGAAGACTGTGCGTTCTCTGACGGAGGTCGTTCATACAGAGGAGGACCTGCGTGCGCGACTTCGCGATCACGTCGAGAGTGGTGGTTCTGTTCACACGTGGGCGCGTGAGATCGGCCTGCTTCTGCCGGACGGAATGAAGCCAACACGTGCGAGCGTCGTGAGCGCGCTGTCGGTGATGGGATTGGGCTGGCATCAGATGCGAACCCCCTCTCGCTTGGCGGGGGACACCACCCACAACTACGAGTTGCTCGCGGACATCGGCTTGACCGACGCGCCTCGCGTCCCACAGGGCCGGCTGGCGTTCCGCACTCTTTACGTTGACTCCCTGTCCTCCATTAGGTCCTTGCTCGACGGTTGGGCCCGTCCGACTTATAGCCCAGGCTGGCTCCACGAGGAGTTCACCGACGCGGTGGTACGAGGCTTCGAGCATCACAAGAAGGCCACTGTCATGCTCATGGAGGACGGCGGAAGTCCACGAACCCGCAAATGGTCCGGCGAGCTCGGTTTCGTGAATCTCTTCCAGGGCCGTGACCTCAAGCCACAGCCAAATGGTGACTTCTATCCTGGCGACCGGCTTGTCGAGAACCTAGAGAACGAGCCCAACCAAATCCTCATTCAGGTTCATCGCACCAACGTACGGCAACATGAAGATGCTGGCGAGGTACTGGCCCTGGCGATTTACCTCGGCTCCGGCCTTGTAGTTCGAAAGGAATCTAATGTCTGAGTCGGTACCGATCAGTGCTGGGCGTGTGGGGAAGGCTCCCCTTTCGGCGCTTCGGCTTGATCCCGAGAACCCCCGGATTCCCGAAACCCACCGCACCAAGGACACCGCTGAACTAGCGACTCTACTCGAAATGGGGTTTGAGGCGTACACTGTGGCCCAATCCATCGTCGAATTGGGCTTCTTCAATGCTGAACCCCTCATTGTCATTCCGTCACCCGATGAGGCTGGCGCTTGGATTGTGGTGGAAGGCAACCGACGGCTGACTGCATTGATCGGCCTGGCGTACCCAGAGATTCGAGCTGGGTTCGCGACACCCGATCGATGGGAGGTTCTCGCCACGAAGCGGTCTATAAGCGCCGACATGGTGGTTCCCATTGTCATCCACGAGTCAAGGGCGACTACGCACGCCGAAATTGCTCGAGTCCACGTAGTCGGCAAACTTGGGTGGCGCCCCTTCATGCAGGCTCGCTACATCGCCGCTCGTGTGGCTGAGGGCCGCACCCTCCAAGAGGTTGCCGATCTAATCGGCATCCCGAGAAGCAAGGCGGCAGACCTCTATCGTGATCAGGCGGTCCTGACCCAGGCCGCGAAGCTCGGGCTCGAGACCTCGCAGGTTGAGAGTGCGTTCTCGCTGCTGACGGTGGCGATGGGTAGCACGAAGATTCGGAATCACGTCGGTGCCCCCTTGGGGTCACAGACGGTACTCGGCAAGGATCCGGTGCCCGCCGACAAGGCAGAGGAGCTCAGGGAAGTCATCCAGTGGGTGTTCGGAGACGAGGAGCACGAGTCTCGGATCTCGGACTCACGCCAGATCTCGCAACTCGGAAATGTGATCGCATCCGAGGTTGGACTGGCGGCGCTGCGTGAAGGGAAGACCCTGGAGGAGGCAAAGCAGCGCATTCAGGAGAAGGGTCTGGACCCCTTGAAGGCCCTCACGTTGAAACTCAACGCGGCGAAGAACTCGCTTTACGCGGCCAGCAGCGATGTCGCCGAGTTCGCCATGGACCTTGATGTTCAGAATCTCGTCGATGACATCGAGTCGCTCGTGGGGAGCATTCGCTCGACGCTAGACGATGTCGAGGCGGAGTCAGGCCAGTCGATCGATGACTGATCTCGAGGTCTCGAGCACGGAGGCCATCGCGGACTGGATCGAGACGAGCGTGTTTGTCAGTAGCTCGGGTCACTTCGGGCGCGACAAGGTGGATGACCTTGCGACAGCGGAGATCAGTGCGCCAGCGATGAAGGTGTCGATGGCGCTCGAAGTGATGGCGAAGCGGGCGAGCATTTTGGGCGACGCCTATCCTTTCGTCGTCCGCGACATCGCGGTTCTTCGCAGGAAGAGCCCTCTGGCTAACCAGTACGCTGCTTTGCTCTACCTAACGCCCGGATCAGTAGCGCGCCAGACGGTCCGGGTGTCGGAGACTGCGGAGATGGGGGAGCTCCTGGAGGAGGTAGCCGAGGCGGCGCTGGCCAACTTCTGGGGCGCGGGTGGGTGTGCGCTGTCTTTCGGATACCCATCGAGGCACGGGCGCCCTGAGTCGTTCGATCAGGCGGTCCGTTGGTTGGCTGGCAGGATGGGCCTGGAGCCTGGCCGGGGCTATCGCCCGCCTCGACGCAAAGACGGTGGCGTTGATGTCGTCGCCTGGCGCCAGTTCGCAGATCGCCGGCCCGGTTTTCCCGTGGCCCTCGCGCAGTGCACGATCCAGGCGGAGACCTTCACTAAAACCACCGACATCGACCTTCGACTGTGGTCTAGCTGGCTCGCAATGGACAGCGATCCACTCAGCCTGCTGGTGATTCCAGGAACGATCCGATCAGCGGGCCCTAACTGGAAGCAACTCACCACGGTCGTCATGGTTATCGACCGGGTGCGACTCATGGATCTCCTCAGTCGAGAGCCCGGGAGTTCAGGTGACCTGGCCTGGGTGGACGCGACCACATCATCGCTGAGGACGGCTCTTAGGGCGGCGGAACTGTGACCACCAAGGCCGACCTCGTCTGGACTATCGCCATCAGAGTAGGCGTCGAGCCCCCAAGAATGTCGACTGGATCAACTGAGCCTCGAGAGATCTTCGAACTTGTCAACGAGAGTCTTGGCCTCGGCATCGACGACAGTCTCACTAAACCCGACGTGGCTCGCCAGATCGTCGAGGCCGCGGGCATCCCCTGGAATGCACACTACGAGTCGAGCGGAGGCACCGTAACGAAGGTTGGCCTCGAGGCAGTGCTCAGGGCGGTCGAGCACTTCGTTGCCTGACTGTCCGATCTCCCTACCCCGCGGCCCTACGACTGTTGTTCCTCCCGCTTCGACGACGCACGATGACTTCTCGACTCGAATCCCAATGGCGCTCAACTGCAGTATCCGGGCTGAGGTGAGATCGCTCGACGGCCGCCGCTAGGCCGGGAGCGCGACGCCGGACCGCAGCCAGCGTATGCAGGACGTGTTCACGAAAGACGTGATAGGCGGCCCCAACGTTCACCCCATTGCCCATTTGCTTATAGGTCGCTGCGTCTGGTTGATCGCCGAAGTCGAACCACTCGGGCAGGCCTTGGAGCCGGGCAGCCTCGCGAGGTGAGATTCGACGCATCCGATCACCAAGGATGCTTGTCTGCGTGATGGCTACGAGAGCCGGAACATATGTCGCCTGCTTTACCCTCAGCCCAGATGGACGCAGGTGCATTACCGTCTCGCTAAGCGAATCGGCCTCCTGAGCCTGCCACTCGAACTTCCGCCTGGATGGCGGAAAGTCACGGAGGTAGTCCCATCGGGCTAGCCATGCCTCGAGTAGTTCTCGATGCTCGGTGTAGAAGGCCGAGTTCTTGCGGAGGAACGTGGCCTTCCATGCCGCAGTCCCCGGAGGAACTACGAGATCGTCCTGGTGGATGAACGCGTCAACCCATACCGGGAAGCCAGGGAGCTTTTTGACGCCCGCGGACCGGAGTGTCGTCACGAAGTCGTTCCAGGCCTCGACCCACGTAGTCTCTGCGGGAGCAAGGTTGAGGCGAAGCCTGTCTCTGAGGTCGGACTCCGACTGAATCGGCAGGTCTGCGTCCAGATTCCAGCCGGATGGAGACCAGTCGTCGACCGGCTGATGCGGAACCGAGGGGGCGACGTCCTCATGGGAGCGGCTCACTCCGAAGTACGTTGCCATGATGAACACCCGCTCGCGGATCTGGGGTCGTCCGCCCCGCTCCGGCGGCAATAGATGGGGAGAGAACACGATGGGGCGGGACGATACTTGATAGCCGAGTTCGCGGAGCGAGCGGATGATCACTGCCCACTCGTGCTTGTGCCTCGGACCGTAGATGTTGCGCACGTTCTCGAGCATGACGATCGTGGGACGTCGGACTTCCAGGATTCGAAGAATGTTCCAGAACAGAGTGCCGCGGGCCTCATCCATTCCGTGCTGCAGACCAGACTTCGAGAATGGCTGGCACGGGAACCCGGCGGCGAGCACGTCGTGCGCCGGAACCAACATGGTGGGGTCAGTGTCATTCACGATGTCCCCGAGCGCAGGCCTCCTCCAGTTGCGTTCATAGACAGCCGCAGCCTCAGGGTCCTTCTCAACTGCATAGACGCACTTGCCGCCCACGGCACCTAGGGCGGCGTGGAACCCGCCGACACCCGCGAACAGATCGACGAAGGTGAAGGGGGGGGAGTCCGGACTCATGTTCGCCAGCTTAGCTGATGCTTGAGCTATCCCGCCGGAACCGCCGTGTTGGCGCCCACCCCCGGTTCGGGGGGCCCTCCTAGGAGTTGTCATCATGGCGCATCCTTATCAGTTCGTTGCTCAGGATCTGGATCGTAGGTGTGACGTCCGACAGCAGGTACGCAACCCAGGTCCCCGGTCACGGTGACGGCGGATCAATCACGAGCGGCGAACTGGCAAGCACAAGGATCCACGAGAAAGGTAGAGCAGATTGCCGGTTGGCGGTCTTTACCTAGTCTCTGCGTAGCCTCAACATGCATGATGTACCGGTGACCGCCGAGTACAAGCCTTGGGCGTCATCTCCGCGCGTCCGCGCCGCGATGCGGGGAAATCGTCGGCGCGACACACGACCTGAACTCGCAGTTCGTCGGGCGGTGCACGCCCTTGGGTTACGGTACCGGGTCGATGCTCGGCCCCTTGCCGACCTCAATCGCCGCGCGGACTTGGTCTTCCCTCGCGCCAAGGTCGCTGTCTTCGTGGATGGTTGCTATTGGCACGGATGCCCGGTGCACGGCACTGTGGCCCAGACGAACGCTGCCTACTGGGATCAGAAGATCCGCCGTAACCGTGAGCGAGATCTTGAAACCGATACGGTGCTGGCTGAACGGGGGTGGACTTCGCTACGCGTGTGGGAGCACGAGCTGCCCGCGGAGGCAGCGACGCGGGTCTTCTCTGCCGTGATTCTCGCCCGCTCCGCTTCCGTCCGAGCAAAGTCCGACTAAGGCGCCAGGACACGAGCCGAGCCCCGTGAGAGAGTTATGCCAGGCCCTCGGAGGGACGGAACCACACGTGGAAGACACACTCGTTGTACTCAAGCCGGACGCCCTGAGCCGCGGTTTGGTTGGGCGGATCCTTCAAAGATTTGAAGACGCGGATCTTGCATTGATTCAGGCCGAAACGCGATCGCTCGATCCTGGATTCGTCCGTCAGCACTACCACGATCTTGAAGAGCGGCGCGGCCGGCTAGCTATGGAACTGACGGAGCGGTATATGATCTCCGGTCCCGTCATGGCCTGCCGCCTCCGGGGGGCGGAGGCTGTCCGCAATTGCCGGCGACTCATTGGCCCGACCATGCCGATAGAAGCGCCGCCGGGGACAATCCGGGGAGACTTCGGGCACGTTTCGGAGGAAGCCTCGATGACCGCTGGCGTGGCTGTGATGAACTTGGTGCATGCGTCCGGTAGCCCCAACGAGGCGAGGTACGAGCTAAGTCTGTGGTTCCCCACGCATATCGACCGCTCTCCCCGGGACTAGGGGCGTTCCATCAATTCAAGGTAAGCCATGCCGGCATCGGTGATAGACCAACGCACGCGACCCGTGGGCGGGTCGTCCCGAATGGTGGTGTTTCTTGCGAAGTCGAGGATACGCGAGGCGTTGTGATCTCCTAGGCCCTCCGCCTCCTCCAGCTCGGGGAGGGTCAAGGGACCGCGGTCTCTGAGCAACGCGAGACATCGAGATAAGCGAGTCCTGCGCTCCCTAAGGGAGCGATCCCTCTCCGGTTGCCGCAGATTGCCTCTAGTCTGTCGGCGATCCGCCGGCCGTAAAACGTTTCCACTGAGCACGTACTCGTTCCAAATGTCGGAGACCATTGCCATGTACTCCTCGAGAGAACCATTGTTCTCGATGGTCAAGTCGCAGATATCCCGGGCGACGGGTAGCAATCCGAAGTTGTGTTGCGATCGGTCGCGCTGGGCGAAATCGTGCTTGGATCGCACCTCCTCGCCCCGCTTCCGCACCAGGTAGCGTTCATATCGCATATTGAATGGAGAAGAGATATAAATGACTTTTGACTCGGGGAAGGACCTTAGCATGGTTCGCAGTTCTTCAAGAGTCCGGAGTCCAGTGATGATGTGTGGATCTCGCTCCATCTCGTCTTTACGATGTTCGACGATGTACTGAGCGATCGCGTCCATACCGAGTTCTTCAAGAACAGAAAGTGCGTGAGCCGCAGGGTCTGTCGCCCGATCAGGAAAGATTGACGAGCTCTGCTCCGCCAGAGGAGCGAGGAGGCTGCTGGCCTCAACATGTTGGGCGTCGCCGTGCACCGTCGCGATGCGAGCAAAGGTGGTCTTCCCCGCACAACTCTCACCGATAACGATGAGTGGAGCTCTTGGCAACTCTCCGACGGGGGGCAGCAGCGGCAATTGTACGGCGTCCTTCAACGCTGCTACGCGGGGGCTAGCGCGCCGGTAGGCTTGTGAGGGAAGGTTGAGCACCGCTGCGTACTCCCGGACGCGGGCGAAGAGCGAATTAAGGGACTTCGCTCGGAAGTCGTACAACAGGCTTTCCTCATAATCCATCTGACCTAGCGCAATATCAACCCCATCCGGCGCGAACCAACCGTTGAACGTGCTGGTGGTGAGCCATGTGTACAGCGGATGGGATCGAGGCGGAGGCTCTCGCATGACCACTGATCCGCGGGTCTCCCCATGAAAGAACACCGGCTCTCTATGGCCTGGGATGCTCAGTGCAATATCTGAACGCACGGTGACCGCACGGGAACTACCAGCTGCTTCCAGTTCGCTCGCCAATTTGGCAAAGGTCGTCGAACTGAACCATTCCTTGGTAGACAAGCCAGGATAATCCCCCTCAGGCGAACTTAGCGCATCAATGCGAACCGTGGTGTCTTCGACAAACACAAGAGCACTACGGCCAGCCGCTCGCACGGCGTGCCCAAGCGCTTTTGCGAGCATCTCGCGGGGCTTCAACTCGTAGTCCTCGTCATAAGGCTCGGATCCAGCCAAGAACTGTGTCAGCCGCACGTTGGCGTCTTGCGCAAGGATTCGCGCCTGTAGGAACTTCTCGGTGTTCGATGTGTGGAAGTACAGCACTGGTTCACGGCGACCAGAAGCCGGAAGAGACCGTGTATTGGCCAATTTCAGTCACCCTCTACGAAGTTAGGCCACAGTTTCTGGCAAAGGTCCAGTGCACTCGGCTCGAGTGTTCGGTCGCCGTCTCCATGATGTGATGTATGGCCGATTCATCCGATTCCCGGCATATAGCAAAGACCAGCGGCCCCACGGAGCTCATACTGCAAGCCACCCCGTCGTGCGCCTCGAGCTTTGTCAGGCTCTGCCTGACGACTTCATGCTGTGACGCTACCTCAATGCGCTTGAAGGCATTACGTCGCAACGAGTGGAGCCCATCCCGGAACAACTCGAACTCGGAAGAAGCGACTCCCGCAAACACTTGGTGGTACGCAGCCGCGATTGAGGTGCCTGCCTCCCGGCTGTCGATCGACCGCGCGGCCGCCGAGAACAGTTGGACCTCTTCCCGCTGCGCGAGCACGTACCCCATCGGGAGGTCTAGCAGCGCGATACGCCAAGAAGCTGGATAGGCGTGGTGAGCAGCGAGTAGAGGGATGTCGCTTTGACGTCCGAGCGAGGAGGGTCCTAGCCGAGTCCTGGCAGGGTGACCGGCGTCGAGAACGAGTCCACCAGTCCGGTAGCCGTGGACACCAACACCACTTGCGCCTCCGCGGCCGGAAAGACGAGCCAACTCGTCGTGGTACGGCTCACGGCCGTTTGACCTGTACACCGCCTCGGCAATGGCAAGTAGAAGCGCGGACTTACTCCCATAACCTCGGTGACTTGGCGGGCGGTGAACGACTTCGATCCTCCCGTTGAGTCGATCCCCAATGTGACTCTCGAGTCGGTCAAGTAGGGCTCCAACCTGGCAGTGAGCAGAGTCGTCAAGAGGAGTGGCCGACACTATGGCGAGTTCTTCAGCGGAGGTATGCCACCTCACGAGCGTGCTGGGGCTGTCAAGCATCACCCCGACGCCACCGTAACGTCGTCCAAAATGAGCGGGCAGATCGAGAAGGCCAAAATGCAAGCGCGAAGCGGCATTGACAACGCCCTCAGCGGAATACATGGTCACGGCGCTGGCCGCGAGTTCTCGTCGGACCACAGCTGCTCGAAATGGTCCATGAGCCGATCGAACAGAAAACCGTCGCCGACCAGAAGCGTGGGAGTCCTCCTTGATGGCTGATGCAAAAGATAGGGGCCAAAGAACATCGAGCTATCGACTCTGAAAATATTCACGCTGGGCATGGTCCGATAAAGCCGCACAGTGAAGTTGGTGTTGCTGTTCCGCAGTGCTTGAGTCTCGTCCAGGAATTGCCTAACCTCGGCACGTATCGTTCCAAGATTGGCGCCCTCCTCCCGGTCCCTGGCATCTGCATAGGACGACTTCTCATCGGGCGCGTCGGGATCGAGCAGCAGAACGCGAACGTTACAGCGTTTTGCCCACTCATCGAATGATCCGGAGAAGTCTTGACGCAAACTGTTCAGTCCGAATCCCAAGATGTCGATCTGACGGCTGGCGTAACGCAGGCGGTCTTCATACTCCGACCGAATAGAGACGCTACGAGTCGCAAAGATTGAGTGCAGACCGGACCGCTCAAGCGACCTTTGGCGCTGAGCTCGCCCTTCCTCAAGCAATACATGGAAGAAGGCAACGAGGCCCGCGATACCGGTAGCAATCAGCCCAGTGCCGACGGCCGTCCACGCGGCACCTTCGATTGACAGCATTATGCCGCCAGCCATTGCGATGACAATCTGGACCAAGAAATAGACCGGGTTTGAGGAACGAGTCGCATTGCGCCAGGCTGCTCGCATTGTCCGCCCCAAGGTGGACGTGACCTTCATCATCCCACCAGCCATGACCAGACCTTTCGTTTTCGAAGGGCTCGACCCGCAAAACGGAGTGCGGAGGTGGCTAGCTTGCCCGATCCTGGCGCACCCCCCTGCCCTGGCTTCACGCCGACATCCACTTCTCGAAGGGAGATGCACGAGTTAACATTGTCTGAACGACCAGTCCTAAAGCGGTTGCCAAGCGGACAGGCACAGCGTTGCCGATTTGCCGCTCGATCGAGTCGTAGCCGCCGTGGAAGTGATAGTTCGGCGGGAAGGTCTGAAAGGTCGCGGCCTCCCGAAGCGTGAGGCCGCGGTTCTCTGTGGGATGGACGAAGGACCCGCATGCGGGGGTCGTGCAACGTGTCGTCATTGTTGGCGCCGCTTCGCCAGTTCGCACGCGCCCGTACGAGGCAGTCGCCCCAACCCGTTGTGATTGGCCTGACTCCGTCAGTCGTGTGTGACACTTAAGTTGATGCTGAGGTGGAAGGTCAAATCGGTCGCCCCCTATCGGAATTGCCGAGATCCGCGCAGTTACTGAGGGATTGCTTTTGCGGAATCTGTTACACGGATCGCCAGGCGAAAGGTGTTTGGCGAGTTCGTCTAGGGCTTCTCCAGCAGTACGGTGAGAGAGGTCGAATTGAGGAGGAACGAGGTCTTGAAGATCCCTGGGCAACTCACTTGTGATGCTGCGGCGAACCGCCAACACTATCAGTCGGCGGCGTCGCTGCGGGACGCCAAAGTTTCTTGCGTCGACTGTGTAAGTTGAGTGCTCATAACCGGCTCCTTCCATCGCATGGAGGAGAATAGGGAGCCGTTCATCACGCGCAAGGCCGGGTACATTCTCGACAATCACTGCCTTGGGGCGGAAGTCGAGCACGAATCGAAGGACGTCCAACACAAGGTCGTTGCGCAGGGGGTCGCTACTCGTGCGCGTGAGGCTGCTGAATCCTTGGCAGGGCGGACAAGCCTTGAGGATGTCGAGTTCGCCGCGCTGCAATCCGAGAAACCGCCGCAGGCGATAGGGGACGATGCCGCGCACGTCTCCAGCCATGATGACATCGGGATGGTTGGCCGCGAAGGACTCGGCAGCGTTGTTGTCGTTCTCCGCGGCTGCGAGGACGACGAACCCAGCGTCCCTCAACCCCTGCGTGGCTCCGCCTGCACCAGCGAAGAGATCAATCGCTGTCCTCACGACGCTGGCGGATAGTGGCGAAGAGGAGCAGCACGAAGGTGGTGTTGGCTATTAACCGCAGGGCGGCTCCCGACGGAACGCCACGAGACCGCTTGCCGGCGTTGCCGCTTTTGAACTACCACGGCGTCGGCCGAACGCACTGCAGATCGGAGCCGTGGGTCACTGAATTGGACGCGACGGCAACACTGATCGAATAGCGGGGGTGTATTGACCAATCCATGCCGTGTCGTACCTTCAGGGCCCTGCGTCCCGAGTCGTGTCACGAGGCCATTATCGCTGTCTCCGCGACTCTCGTGTCGACCAGTCTCGTCCCCTTCTCGGCGTGTCGATCATTGCAACATGATGAGACCGCCTGGTTAGGGACCGCGATTTGGGTTCGACCCAAGACCTCCCCACGCTTGAGGTTGGGCCGCAGCGGTCTCTGCGCCGCCGAGGCGTGAACGGTGCGGACCAACCGAAGGAGAGGGCGGTGGACCCGGGCGCCGCCTGAGAAGAGTGAGCCGACTAGCCTTTAGAAGTTGGTTTCGCGGCACCGGCGAGGAGTCACGACATCCACCAACTGCCGAGGGAGGGCGGTGCGTGGATACTCTGGGCGAACGGACCCCGGAATCGGTGAGATTCGAGGGGCGAGCAGGCGACGATCTGGTCGCATCCGTGGGCAGGCGTCAGATCGGAGCCCTGAGCCCATCCTTCAGCTCTGCGTAGGCCAGGCTCACCCGTTGCCATGTCGATGCTCACCTCCCGGATGGTTTCCAGCACCAAGAACTGAAAGCGCACCGTTAAGTGGCTCTTCGCCGATGAGTGTGGGGTGAGCACGGCGCGCCGGGCGGCTGGTTGAGGGGTGACGAGGTCGAGGCCCCCGAGGATCGGAGGACTTCTACCTCTCACCGATCTCAAGGACCTCGACGATGCCCGAGCCTACGTTGTGCTGCCGTGTGCCCGGCGCCTACTGCGACCGTTGTGACCTGCTTGTCGGGCTGCCTGGGCTGCGCGTGATCGGGGTCGAACGTGACGGCCGTGACTGCCTGGTGGTCACGGTGGAGTCGGCCGCGGAGCCGATGGGGTGCCGCTCCTGCGGGGTCATCGCGCGAGGGCATGGCCGGGTCGACGTGCACCTGGTCGACGCGCCCGCGTTCGGGCGTCCGGTGCGGATCGTGTGGCGCAAGCGCCGCTGGTTGTGCCCGGACCCTGGCTGCGAGGTCGCCTCGTTCGTGGAGCAGGACGAGCGGGTCGCGTCCGCGCGGGCGGTGATGACGAGGCGGGCGTGCTGGTGGGTGATCGAGCAGATCCGCCGAGAGCACGCCTCGGTCAACGGGATCCGGCGTCACCTCGGGACGGGTTGGCGCACGGTGTGGGAGTCGATCAAGCCGCTGCTGCAGGCCGCCGCCGACGACGAGTCCCGCTTCGAAGGGGTCACCATCCTCGGGGTCGATGAGCACGTGTGGCACCACGCGTCCACCAAGGCGATCGAGGACGGCGGCCGGGGCCCGAAGGAGCTGACCGGGATGGTCGACCTCACCCGAGATCCCAACGGACACATCAAGGCTCGACTGCTCGACCTGGTGCCGGGCCGGTCCGGGGCGACGTACCGGCAATGGCTCGACCAGCGAGGTGAGGCGTTCCGCTCGAGCGTGCAGATCGCGACGTTGGACCCGTTCCACGGGTACAAGAACGCCATCGATGACCAGTTGCAGGACGCCCGCTCGGTCCTTGACGCGTTCCATGTCGTCAAGCTCGCCACGCAGGTGGCGAGGACGTCCGCCGGCGGGTGCAGCAGGACACCACCGGTCACCGCGGCCGCAAGAACGACCCGCTGTACCGAATCCGCAACATCCTGCGCGCCGGGCAGGACCGGCTCACCGACCGGCAGCTCGCCCGGCTCCACGCCGCGTTCACCGCCCGGGACGAACACGTCGAAGTCGAACTCGCCTGGCAGTGTGCCCAACAGGTCCGCTCCGCTTACCACCAGCACACCCACGCCGCCGGCCGTGCCATCGCCGAGAAGATCGTTAACACCTTCGCCTCCTGCCCGATCCCGGAGATCGCTCGTCTCGGGCGAACACTGAAGCAGTGGCGATCAGAGTTCCTCGGCTACTTCGACACCGACGGCGCGACCAACGGCGGAACCGAAGCCATGAACGGACTGATCGAGCTCCACCGCCGCATATCGGTTAACCGGCCCTGCCTGGGGCGGCACGCCATGGGTGTGCGGGTCCCCGATTGTGGTGCCTGGCAGGTGAATGCTCGAGGTGGGCCTTCTGTGTGGAGGTGTCGAAGATGGGTCTGCAGGTGCACGACGGACCGGGCGGGCATGTGCTGCTCGGTCCCGGCGAGGATGTCGAGCTGGCGAACCGGTTCCTGGCGCACCTGTCCACGCGGTGTTTCGCGCCGGCCACCCGGCGGGCGTACGCGTACGACCTGCTCAGCTTCTTCAGGTTCTGCGACGAGCGGGATCTGACGCTGGCAGCGGTGCAGCCGATGGACGTCTTCGACTTCCTTGCCTGGCTCCAACGGTCTTCGCCCGCGAGCCCGGATCGGGTCGTGGTGCCGCTGCGGGCCGTCCGCGGGGCGGCTCCTGCGACGATGAACCGGCGGATCGCTGCACTGCGCGGGTTGTTCGAGTTCGCGGTGGTCACCGGCGCCCGCTCCTCGAGCCCGGTCCCGACGGCAAGGACGAGCAGCAGCGTGCGGGCCCGTCGAGGCCTGCTCGGGCACCTCCGCTCTCCGGGCCGGTCAGTCGGTCAGGGGCGTCTGGTGCGACAGCCTCGCCGGCTGCCGGAGTCGTTACCAGCGCACGAGGTCGCCGCCTTCATCGCCGACCTGGGCACCGCCAGGGATCGTGCGATGGCGCTGCTGATGCTGCTGGGCGGGCTGCGCTCAGGCGAGGTGCGAGGTCTGCTGCTGCGCGACGTGGACATGGGTCTTCGCCGGGTCCTGGTCCTCGGCAAGGGCGGCAAGGAGCGGGTCGTGCCGGTGGACCGGGCGTTCTTCACCGAGCTGGCCTGCTACCTGCGCACCGAACGCCCTCCCGGATGCTCCACCGCGGAGTGCTTCGTCGTCTTGCGTGGCCCCACCCGTGGGGCGCCGGTGACCGAGGCCGGGCTGCGACACATCTTCCGGATCCACCGCGACCGGGCTGGCGTGCCCAGGGTCCGACCGCATCGACTCCGGCACACCTACGGCACCGAGCTCGCCTCAGCCGGGATCGATCTGGTCGTCCTGCGCGATCTGATGGGACACGCCAGCCCGGAGACCACCGCCGGGTATGTCCACCTCTCCGTGGAGACCGTCGCGAATGAGTACGCCAAGGCCCGCCAGGCCCTGAGCGCGGCTGGGTCATGACGCCCACCACGCCGCTGTTGTCCCTGGTCACGGCCACACCACAGGTCAGCGAGCCGGTATCGCCGCGCCCGGCGCCACGACTGTCGGCGGGTGAGGCACGGGATTGCCTGCAGCCGGCGCGGCTGTTGGCCGAGCACAGCGCGTACGTCGCGACGCTGGGCTGCAACCAGCAGTCCAAACGGTCACGTCGGCGCGCGGCTGAGCAGCACCTGGCAGCCTTCGTCGACCTGACGGTGTGGATGCAGCGGCCCACCGCGACCCGGGTGGCCGAGGCGCGCCGGTTCGGGTCCTGGCCGTTCCTGTCGTGGTGTTTCGCCACCGGGCGGCTGCGCCCGGACGTCGAGCTGCTCGTCATCAAGGCCAAGGGCGCCCACTTCACGACCTGGGCGAGCCTGCACCAACGCGACGTCGACCGGGCGATGGCCGCGTCCCTGGCGCTGGGCTGGTGCGAAGAGTGGTGCCAGCAGGTCTCGGTCGCCGGGCTGGCGCTGGTGTGCATGACCCGCGGGATCGTCCTGGAGCAGCTCACCGAGGAAGACCTGCGGGCCGTGTGGGCCACGATCGAGGACTCGCCGATCCTGGCCGAGGTGACCCGCAAGCCACTGCGCGGCAGGCTTTATGGGCTGTCCATGCTCGGCTACCACCTCGGGCTCCTCCCGCACCCGCCGAGGCACCCGAACCGGCGCGCCACGACCCTGGCCGACCGTCTCGCGCCGGTGCCGCAGCCGCTGATCCGTGCCGCGATGCTGCGCTACCTGAACGTCCTGTCCACCACCCGCCGGCCCAAGACCGTCATCGAGCGGGCCGCGTGCTTCGTGGTCTTCGCCCAGTGGCTGGCCGAGCATGACCCGCAGGTGAACAGCCTGCGAGCCCTCACCCGCGTCCACCTCGAGGACTTCTTGGCCTGGCACGCCACCCGGGGCTGGCTCGGGCGAGTCGCCCGGGACCAGCACATCTCCAAGGCCAGGCACCTGTCCGCGGTGGTCAACCTGCGCGTCTTCTTCGACGACATCACCTTGTGGGGCTGGTCCGAACGGCCACCCACCCCGGTGCTGCTGCGCTCGGACCTGCCCCGCCTGCCCGCAGCCCTGCCTCGAGCACTCACCGCCGACCAGGACCGGGCCCTGATGGCCGCGGTGCACGAGCTGGAGGACATCCCGGCCCGGGTCGGGGTCATCCTGCTGCGCGGCAGCGGGATCCGCATCGGCGAGCTGCTCGACCTTGAACTCGACTGCCTGTGGGAACTTCCCGGGCACGGCACCTGGCTCAAGGTGCCCCTCGGCAAGCTCGACACCGAACGCGTCGTTCCGCTCGACGAACCCACCCTGGCCGCCCTCCACGAATGGCTCGCCGTACGCGGAGCCCACCGCAGCCTTCCCCACCCGCGCCAGCCGCGAGACGCCGACTTCCTCTTCGTCACCGGCGGCCACCGGATGGCCGCCGCCCGGATCCGCCGCGGCCTACTCGACGCCGTCACCGCCTCAGGACTGACCGGCATCGACGACACCCCCTTGACCGTGACCCCGCACCAGCTGCGGCACACCTACGCCACCGAGCTCATCAACGCTGGCATGAGCCTGCAATCGCTGATGATGCTTCTCGGACACGTCACCCCGGAGATGACGCTGCGCTACGCCCGCCTGGCCAACTCGACCCTGCGCACGGCCTACGACGACGCCCTGGCACGCATCCACACCAGCACGCCGCTGCCGCTGGTCATCGACTCCCGACCACCGCTGCCGGAGCCCGGTCAGTGGCTCCAAGCCGAGGCCATCAAGACCCGGCTGTCCGGCGGCTACTGCACCCGGCCCACCGCAGCCGGCGCGTGCCCCTACGCCAACATCTGTGAGCAGTGCGACAACTTCACCACCAGCGCCGCCCTGCTGCCCGTCCTCTCGGAACAGCTCCGCGACGAGCACGCCCTCCGCGACGACGCCCACCAGCGAGGCTGGACCAGCGAGGCCAAGCGACACGAGCTCGTCATCCAAGCCCTCAACGGACACCTCGACCGGGCACCCCACCTCCACCCGAACCCTTGACCCCGACGACGAGGGCCGGTTAATCGCCCGCGGCTTCCGCAACCGAGACAACTACCGACTCCGCATGCTCCTCATCGGCGGCGGACTCACCCTAAAGCCCCACACTCAACGGTGAAGAGCCCGTTAAGTTCTACGTGCGAAGCATCCAATGCGCCCCAAGTAGTCCGGGGCGCGGATCAGAGCAGTCCAGTGCCGACCGTTGACGAGTCCGCGAACGCATCCCCCGACATCGCCGAAAGCCCTTCAAACCCTGCGGCACGCATGCTACGAATTTCCGTAGGGATGTCCCCCTGTGGATGAAAAACACTGATCCACAGTGTAATTGACGAGTAGTGACGGGCGGTGACGAGGTGCACGGCGGGGTCAAGTTCTACCGTGGCAACGCCGCCGCAGCGCGCAACTACGTCGAAGCAGATCGCTCCCGGGTCGACGACTACTACCTCGCCGAGGGGACCGGCCTCGCCACCCACATAGTCGCCCTCAACAACGGCGACGGCGTCACGATTACGGACGCCGGCCAGCTCGACGGACCGGCCTACGAGCGATGGGTCGCCGGCTACGACGTCGCCACCGGCCTGAGGAAGGGCCGGCTCCGCCAGGACGACAACGCCCTGCGCTTCGTCGAGGTCGTCGTCAACGGACCCAAGAGCTGGTCCCTCGCCGCGGCGATGCACCCAGCAGTGGCCACCGCATACGACGCCGCTCAGGACCGCGCGGCTGGCGAGATCATCGCCTGGCTCGCCGGGCACGCCACCACCCGGATCGGCCCGCGCGGCCGCCAGGTCCAGATCCCAGTCGAGCGGCTCGAGGCCGCGATCGTGCGGCACCACACCTCCCGCGCCGGTGACCCGCATCGGCACCTGCACCTGCAGATCAACGCCCGCGTCTTCGCCGCCGGCACCTGGCGAGGACTGCACTCGGTCGGCGTCGTCGACTCCATCAACGCACTCAACGGGATGGGGCGGGCCGCGATGCAGTGCGACCCGCAGTTCCGACAGGTCCTCGCCGACCACGGCTACACCCTCGACCCGAGCACCGGCGAGGTGAAGCAGCTCGCCGACTACATCGGCCGGTTCAGCGCCCGCGCCGAACAGATCACCCGCAACGTCGACCGCTACGAGGCTGAGTGGCGAGCCGAGAACCCGGGCCGCGAGCCCGGACCGAAGCTGCGCGCTGCCTGGGACCGCCGCGCCTGGGCGCAGGCGCGCCCCGACAAAGTCGCCCCCCTCGACGGTGCCGACCTCACCCGCCGCTGGAACCAGGAGCTGGCCGACCTCGGCTACGCCCCCCCGAATGCCCCCACCCCCCTGAAGAGCGTGCCGATCGCGGCGCTCAACCGCGACGCCGTCGTCGAGGTCGCCATCTCCCGCCTGGGCGCGAAGCGCTCGAGCTGGAACGCCGCTGACATCCGCGGCGAGGTCGAACGCCTCATCGCCGACGTCAACGTCATCGCGTCCGGTCCGGTGCGTCGTGAGCTCGCCGAGGACCTCACCTCCCGTGCCCTCTCTGTATGCGTCCGCCTGCTCGAGCGGGACGACGTGCCTGAGCACGTGCGCGCATTGACCTCGAAGCGGGTCGTCGACGTCGAAGAGGCCATCACCGCCAAACTCATCGAACGGGGAGGTTGGATAGTCGCCCAGGCGGCCTACGGTGCGACCAACTTCCCTGAACTCGACCCGACCCAGCTCGACGTGGCCCGGGTGCTCGCCGGCTACGCGCAGTTGCTGGTGGTCGAGGGCGCAGCCGGGTCGGGCAAGACCACCACGTTGGCCGCGGCGCAACAGATGCTCACCTCTCACGGCACGCGGATGGTCGTAGTGACGCCGACCCTGCAGGCGGCCAGCGTCGCCGCCGCCCAGGTCGGCGCCGAGGCCCACTCGGCAGGATGGCTGATCCATCAACACGGCTTCCGTTGGGACGACGACGGGTTCGGGTGGCGGGTAGCCAGCGATCCCCAGCCGGAAGCGCAGCTCAGGAACGGCGACCTCCTTCTGATCGACGAGGCCGGCATGCTCGATCAGGACACCGCACTCGCCCTGCTGATGATTGCCGACGAGAACCACGCTCGGGTCGCGTTCGTCGGGGACCGCCACCAGCTCCCGGCGGTCGGACGCGGAGGTGTGCTCGACCTCGCCGCAACATGCGCGGGACCACGAGGTCGTTGGTCCCTGGAGACCGTGCACCGCTTCCGCGACCCTGAGTACGCGGACCTGTCTCTGCTGATGCGGTCAGGCGATCGTGCCGGCTACGTCTTCGACACGCTCCTGGACCGCGGTGAGGTCGTCATCCACTCCTCGATGGCTGAGGCGCTGCAGTCTCTCACCCGTGAGGACGGCCTGGTCGTCGCTGACCGACGCGACCTCGTGTCTCACCTCAACTCGACCATCCAGGACACCCGCCACTCCGCCTCCACGGGAGGACTGCAGCGAGTCGGCACCCGGGACGGCCGGATCTTCGGGATCGGTGATCCCATCAGCACCCGCCGCAACGACCGCGAGCTCGACGTCGCGAACCGGGACACCTGGGTCATCACCGGATTCGATGCCGACTTCACGGTCCACGTCACCGGCCGGCGCGGTCACCGGGCCCTGCCTCCCCGGTACGTCGATCAGCATGTCGAGCTCGCCTACGCGACCACCGCATACGGAGCTCAGGGACAGACGGTCGACACGGCCCACCTGCTCCTCACGGAGACCACCGGCGCTGCCAGCGCATACGTCGCGATGACCCGAGGGCGCCATCGCAACACGGCCCACCTCGTCGCCAAGGACGTCGCCACAGCGCGCCAGCAGTGGGTGCAGGCCTTCAGCCGCGATAGGGCCGACCTCGGCCCGAACCGCGCCGCCACGATCGCCGAGCGCGACATCGAGCGGTACGGCGGTGTGCGACGTCCTCGGCCCGAGGATCATCACTACATGCAACCGGATTCGCAGGGCTACGGGATAGGACGGTGAGGACATCTTGGAGCCCTCCGAAGTCGCTGAGGGGCGCCCCTTGACCTTCGCAGACGTAAGGTCCCTTCCCAACGTCCCGATACGCCACCGGGGACCATGCGCTTCGATCGGCCGATCAGTGGGGCTGGGGCAGTAGCTTCTCGCGACCGACTCTGCAGTAGCTTCGTTGTGTGCCGCAGCCGGTGTGGAGCCCACTGCCCCAGGAACTTACGACCTCCGCGTGGGTCAACGACCTCGTCGCCACCGTCACTGGGGTATCGCGCACCAACTAGACGGTGGAGCAGCGAACCGGCCCGAAGAGACGATGACGTTCTCCTTGAGTCCTCACGGGGGCTGACATCGCTTGGCTACGTCGTCGAATCAGGAAAGAGCAAGGTCGCTAAGCCTGAGACCTACCTCCGGTCTAAACAGCGACAGCGACAGGGCGCTACTCCCAACTCATCAGCCTGCCCATAGAGCCGCTCGGCGGCGGCATCGATGCCTCTCGGATCGGCCTCGCGGGACTCCCCGCGTACAGCGTGTGGGGCGCCAGCTCTCCACTCACAAAACTCTGGGCGGCGACGACCACTCCGTCACCAATGATGGATCCTGCCGAGACGACGACATTAGATCCTAACCAACAGTTCCGACCGATACGCACTTCCGAGAGCATGTGCTCAAGATGCTCGATTCCGCTCGGGCGCCAATATGCGAGTGTGGCGCTGGCTATCACGACATTCGGCGAAAGAACCGTGCCAGTTCCAATGACCACGCCACCGTGACCCTGCACCACAGTGGCCGGGCCAACAAGAACCCCGTCACCAAGGTCAATCGACCCACCATAAGAGACCAGCCACACGTTTCGCTTGAGCCGAACACCTTCGCCGATAGAGATCCGTTCACCGGGGTAGGAAAGCGTCTCAATCACCGTGCCCGACAAGGCTTCGAAGTTGCTTCCAACTTCGATGGCACTCCCAACGAACTGGACGTGTCTATCAACCCTGCTGCCGGACCGAATGCCGGACGCGCCAAGATTTCGTACATGACGCAGGCTAGTGATTAAAGCAGGCCTAGCCCTCGGACTCCGGGGTCGCTTGCTCAACGCGTACTCCTTCCCATCGGCAGTCTGTCCCTTCCGAAAAGTCCAGAGCAGTGTCCCCATTCCTCATGAAAGAACGTCTCCAAGTCGAAGATTCCTTCCGACCTAACAATGTTGGCGCAGAGGATCAGGATCGACCGCCCGACCACGAACAAGGGGTTGGGGTATCGTCGCAAGTCAGCCACGAGGCAGCCTAGGACCCTTTCGGCAAATGAAGTTCCCGACTCCTTGCCCGCAACAACGAACTCACTCATTGCGATCTCACGCCGATCCCAAGCTTGGAAAACAGCCCAGGCTCGAGGTTGCTGTATAGCCATCTCAGCCTCCGTCAACCCAGCAAGGACACCCAAGTCAATACCCGATAGGCAATCACTCACTATCGACCTGAGCGCCAATTGCTTCGAGACGATTTGACTCGTCGACACGACGTGTTCTCCGGGCCCAGTTATTACAACGTCCCAATGGTGTCCACTCACCAAGAGAACATGAGATACATCGAGTGCTTGAGCTTCCCCCCGCGCGGTCAATGGACGGCCTGGTCCACCTCGTTGAGAATCAATATTCTTGATTGATTCTGCGTGCCTAATCATTACGGGAGCAGGAGCCTCAGTCCAGCGCTCGTAAAAGCACCGCGCGAACTCATGGGCTGTCACGAGGGCCCCCTATTCTTCTCAACGTGGACATCTGACTACTCGCCGAGTAAACGTCAAGGTCTCCAGTATCAGGACCGGATCTTCCGAGCAAGGATATACGTGTGATGGTGCAGAAGCTCGTAGGTGTCTTGCCCTTCAAGGGCGGCAACGAGTCGTGCGTAGCCTTCTTCGAACTCAGTGTCCGCAACAAACGACAACATTGTGTTGCCGCGACCTTTTACGCGTTTAAGGTATTCGCTCGTCTGATAGAGGTCCCGTGTTTCTCTATACGTCACTTCGGAAGTGAATCCGCACTCAGTCAGAGTCTCAGTAAGGTCAGTAATGGAGTGGTATCGCTTCTCGTTAACGGCCCTGGTGCTCGGAAAGAATGGAATCAGAGGTCTGCGCTCCAAATCCCAGGAACTAGATGTCTTGACGAACAAGACACCTCCAGGTGTTAGGACGCGATGGGCCTCCAGAAGAAGTGCGGGTACATCGGGGCGTGGTACCTGATGAATCATCATGATCGCGAGGTAGGCTGCGAGTGAACCTGCTGCAATCGGGAGTTGAAGTGCTGTCCCGCAAGTCGCTGGCAGGAAGCCGCTGGGGCGATGACGAAGTTGGTCAATGTTGAGGTCAACGGCCACATATCGCCCCGGACGATTCAATTCAATTTCGGATATGTAGCGACAAGTTCCTGCACCCACCTCCGCCACCACGCTCTCGGTGGTCCACTCAAGATGATCCAAGAGCCATTCAACCGTGCTGGATACCTCATGGTCCGAGTCGAAGCGAAGCTCGTCGTACGACTGAGCATGAATAGAGTAGTAATCCTTATAGTGCCGCATTCTGGGTGCACCCGTCGTCATGATTAGCCCAGTGCAATCGGAGACTCCCCGGCCAGAACTCGAACGGCTGAGAGCAAACTGGCTAGATAGTAGCGTGGAATACGCGGAACGAAATCCGGTCGGGCTACTTCGATATCATGCCTATGGGTCCCCTTTCCGTCGACGATGACGGCCTCGCAAGTGGTCGAGCGGATGGCGTCGCTAAAGAGCTCGATACCCGAGGCAATCGGTAGCCAAAGCAACCCTTCAACCTCATTAAGGTCAGGTCGAAATTGCTCAATTGGAGAATCGTAGCGAAGAAAGAACACCGATTGGTACTCCCGATTGCGGATACCGCCCGGATCATCGGCTACCTCAATCCGCTCTCCCGCGAAGATTAGGGAATCTAAGTCGAATTGAATGCCCAATTCTTCCGAGATCTCGCGAGCCGAGTCCAGAATACTTTCTCCTGCCAAGACATGCCCTGCAGCGGAGACGTCCCATTGACCCGGGTAGTCACCCATTTTGGTCGAGCGCAACTGAAAGAGCATGGCAGGGTTTGGGCCGCCTCGCACAACCCAGCAGTGAAAAGTTCGGTGCCAGTCGCCGTCCAGATGTGCTTGACGGCGATTCTTACGGCCTAATGGCCGCAAGGAGGCGTCGTAGATGTCGATAAGCTCATCGTCGATTTCCATAGCTATTTTCTCCAAGCTATTGCTTCTTGCTCGGGCCCAGAATGCTCTGGATGCCGTCCGGTTCTGCCCAGGGTGAGGCCCTTAAGGATTGCTCGGCGAGGGCTTTCGAGGCCTTGGCATCGATTGAATCTCCGAGCGCTTCTAGGACTCGGGTCCTCAGCAAGTAGACCTTGGGCAGCCTTGAGTCGTCGCTTAGTTTCCGGAAGATCTTCTCAGCCTTTCTCAACGACTCAAGTGCGCCTGCCGCCCGGCTCCGGCCTTCTGTGTCGGTAGGGCTAATGGTGCCAGAGCGGTTCACCCCCAGGTAGGAAACTGTCGCGAACGCCCTAGAATGGTGGATCTGGGCAATTTCTTGTCTAATGATATTCTCGTGCTGCCAATCATCATTAGTTAGAAGCTTTTGCGCGTTGTCGAGATCTGATATCCACCGGTCAATGGGCCCATTGTTGCCAGCTGCGCCAATTACTGCTTGATGTCGAATGCCGCGCGCTTCAAGAATACTGGCGTCTTGGTAGTCTGGATGTCCGACTCGGGTTGTGCGCCGTACGTTCTCAGCGATTGAAGTACCTTTTGCCATGTTCGCGAGGGCGGTTTGGGTGTCGCCGAGCAGGTAGTTTGCCCACCCAAGGTCATCGATTAGGATCGCGGCTTTGTCTAGATCCCTGTTGAGGGCCCCAGCCGATTGGAGTGCGAGGTCTCCGAGTTCTCGGCGTTCCTCGTGCCTACCCAGGACATGAAGCCTCAGGCTCTCGTCGCCCCGTAGTCTAAGTAGAGCGGTATGGCGGTGGTCTCGGTGGAGACGCCGAGCATGTGCTAAGACTGCGTGTGCAAAAGCCTGCGCCTCGCCTTCTTCGTCATGACTGTGGCGATTTAGCAGTTCCCGCGTAAGCAGAGCGGCGAGGACGATCACCGCCGCGAGCGCCGCAGGTCCGAGCCACCTGTAATAGGTATAGGGCAGCGCTGCTTGAGTGGCATCTATGGAGTTCTGACAGATCTCGAAAGCGACGAGCGTTGCGCCGGCACTCAACACCCAAGCGACAAGTGTCGAGAGCCGGGCACGGAGCCACGACCAGAGTTTGCTCAAGTCCGTGGCCGCCTCGCGTCGCCCCGTTCGCCAATTCATTGCCGGGTAATCTAGCAGGTGTCGGACCTTCAGGCTGCTTGCTCTCGAGCGCAGCCACGCAGCCCTCCTCGACCTCGGCTTCGGTGCTGTTCATTAATCAACGGTGTGATCGGGCACTGACGCCGGCCAAGCCCGCGCGCAGCGATGCATCGGTATCGTCGTCCGTTCGCTGGCCTGCGTGGGCCACCAAGCGGGGCATGGGGGTGCAGGGTTCCGGACGGTTGATCCGCCACTCTCCGACAGTCATCACGAGGCAGCGGACACACCCTCGCCACGTCTCGTGCCGCAGGTTCGGTGGCGTCACGGGATGGAGGCCCGTTGTCAGGCGTCGTATTGGCGCTACGAGTCGCCTTTGGCCGAGCCGAATTCCGGGGGCGACCGTGCGTGTCGGTCGCTGGTGATCTAGTTGGAGGTTTTGACTGCACCCGACCCGGTCCGGCCTGGATGCCTTGGGGCTTTCGCCGGCCTGGATCTCCATTGAATCGCACATTCCCCGCACGTGCGGATTTCCGTTTGTCGGCCGGCAACGATGGAAGGCAGACCGGCCCCCTGTCGCGCCAGAGTCTCGGTCGAGGGTGAACCCCCAGAGCGAGTTGAGCGGCTTTAGAGATGTGACATCAGTTTCCTCTGATGTCGACCTGTGGCCGCGCTCGTGACTCCTCATCGGGTCATCGGGTGCGTATGGAGCACAGCACCGAACAGGAGGAACCCGTGAGACCCATTGAGATCCCTACCGACTGGAGTGACGACGCGCTCCTGCACTTCGAGGAGTTCTGCTCACTCATCCGCACGCCGCAGCGCACCGTGCGCGACTGGCGACGCCGAGGAGTGGGGCCGCGCTGGACCCGCATCACCGGCGTCGGCCGGCTCTACATCACTGTCGGCGAGGCCCGCCGGTTCCTTCGATCCGCAACCACCGAGCCCAGGAGGACCAACCCATGAGCGAGCAACCCACCACCCGCGCCATCTACGTCAGCCTCCCCGAGGCCGCCAAATCCCTATCGGTGTCGGTCAAGACCGTGCGCAGGCTCATCGCCGACGGCGTCATCGCCGGCTACCGCGTCGGACCGAAGAGCCTGCGCGTCAAGGTCGACGACCTCGAGAACGTCGGCCGACGCATCCCCTCGGCGAACTGGCACCTCCTCCGCTGACCATGCCGACCAACCCGGTACGGATGCGCGGGCTCGAGTTAGGACGTCGACCGGCCCTCCATCCACGCCTGGTAGGTGGCGCCGATCTGGTCGGCGAGCAGCTTGTCCCTGTCCAGGGTGGCGTGCTGGTAGATCGCCATCGCGGCCTGGGAGGCGTGACCGGCGCGGGCCTGCAGCTCGGCGGCGGTCGCGCCGTGCTGGCCGGCCATTGTCAGGGCCGTGTGCCGGAGATGGTGGATGGTCAGGTCCGGTCGACCGGCGGCCTCGCGCGCCTCGCGGAACCGGTCCATGAGGAAGCGCGTGCTCATGTGGTCGGTCCGGTCGCCCGGGAAGAGCAGACCGTCCTCGCCGGGGGCGGCGTACTCGAGCAGGTGCCGCTGGAGCATCGGGAGGAACGGTGGCGGGACGTGCACGACCCGGGTGCCGCTCCTCGTCTTCGGCGGGCCGACCCCCCGGCCGCAGTTCGGGCACGGGTTCGAGGCACCGGGAAGGGGCTCCTTGTCGACCTTGCGAGAGACCGAGACCCGCCCCGCGACGCCGTCGATGTCCGAGCGCCGCAGCTCGAGCAGCTCACCCTCGCGCAGCCCGACGAACGCCGCAAGCACGACGAACAGCCGCAGCCGCGGCGGCATCGCGTCGACGATCGTGCTGATCTCCTCCAGCGTCGCCGGCCTGACGATCCGCTTGACCCGCGACGAGCCGGCCCCGCGGATCTTCGGCGGAGCGCGGAAAATCAGCTCCTCCTCCTCGGCGGCGACGAGGATCGCGCGCAGCACCCGGTACGCGGCGGCGTTGCTCGACTCGGTTTCCGGGTCCAGCGCGGCGCGCCACCGTTTGATCTCCGAGAGGGTCACGTCGACCAGCGGCATGTCGGCGAACCACGGCAGGATCCGGGTCCTCAGCAGGATGCGGTAGCCCCTGACCGTCGTCGCCCGCAGGCCGCGCTCGGCGAGGAACCGTTCGGCGTACCCGCCGACGGTGTTGTACTCCGCCTCACGACGGCGCTTCTCCTCCGCCACCTTCCGAGCCGCGGGTGGTGTCCACTCGTCCTTGTCGATGAGCCACCGCTCAGACGCAAGCCACGCCTCGGCGTCCATCTTCGTCCAGAACGTGCGCGAGTGACGGGTGCCGTCCGGCATCGCGTAGCGGGCGCGGTAGCTCACCTTGCCCGTCGCGGCAACCCGTCGCTCGACCTCTCCAAATCCTCGTCGCCTGGCCATCTGGACCTCCGTTTCTATCCCCTTGCTGCGTTAGCATCGGGAGTCCCTGTGGGGGACTGGTGGGGGAAAGAATGTCATCTGATGGGCTATTCTGTCTATATCTGTCCCTCGAATCCCCTTGGTACACAACAAGTTTCGCATGTTTCGGGGCAGTTTGCAATCATAGGCCTTTGGGGGCTGGTCCCCCACAAAATGAATACGGTTCGCAAATGCCGTGGAGCGTCGTAGCAATGTACGAGCAACTTCCATTCTTTGTATTCTTCGCAATTGCACACGAGTAGCGTCAGACGTCCACCTCTTGGTGTGCCGGCATGCCCTTGGGGTTGCGCGACAGCCCGAGGCTCTGAGCGTTCACTCGCAGGACGAGGACGGGCCGGGCAAGGTCCTCACGGTTGGCTCGCCGATCCAGGACTCTGCTACTCCGCAGCCCTGTGCCATCTGCCGGACCGGGGCTCGAGTGGGGCGCCGACCAGACTGGCCCGTCGCCCGGCTGGAAGCGGTGCAGGTGCGAGTCGGTCCAGCCCACCACGGCTTGCACAGATGGAGCAGGCCGACAGGCATAAGGTCGTCGGCATGCATGTCGACCAACCGGGCCTTTTCGACGTGCCCGACCCCGTGACAAAGGTCCCTCCCGACCCGCCGAAGCGGGGGAGGAACAAGGAGGTGTGGTCCATGACCGCAACCGCCGAGGTCGTCATCACAGATGCCTCTGCTCTGCGGCAAGCCGCGGCGCGGCAGTACGAGGATGGGGCGATCAGCACCGTGGATGCAGACCCCGGCACCTCGGAGCCCCAGGACGAGGCGCCGGATGGGGCGCCTGTCGATGACCCTTTTGACGCACTGGCCTGGCTGATCTGGCCCACTGAGGGTCTGGAGGGGGCGCTGGAGGTGGGCGCCTTGCGCATCCTCTCTGTGGAGAGCGAGGCCGTGCCAGTCTCATCCGACCGCGGAAGGGCCACCTGGCGGGTCACCGCCAAGCTGACCAACGTCGATCGGTTGCGCCATGTGGCCACTCAGGCCCACCCGGACCAGGCGGCCGAGATCTCCAGCAGCCTCGCGATCGCGTGGCAGCGCGCGGCAGATCCGTTCTCCCCGCTTCGCTCGATCGACGGAATCGCCTGGATGCCCGGACCCGTTGTCGTCGAGCACATCCCCGCAAGAGCCGCTGGCAACCGCTGATGCAAGAACGAGTAGTCTTCGGCCACAGGCGGCGACCTCACATGCCGTGTCGTGCGCACGACAGAAGGACCTGACCGCAGCGCGGCTTCCACGTTCACGCCCAGATGACCGCGGCGCACGAGGAGCCCGATCACCAGAGGGCACTCGCCTTTCCTCCGACGATCAGGTATGCGTCGCCACCCGGGCGAGAACCGCATACGACTCCTCGACAGAGTCGACAGACGATCGCCGTTCTCGGTGTATGCGGTCGTCGACCCGGTCCTTCGGGTGCACCCGGCTACCGAAGGGCGAAGGCGTCGATGACCGTGTCTGTGACCCGGGCAGTGCGGGTCCATGCTTCTGCCTTGAGCGAGATCGAGGTGGCGCCCTTGGGTGCGACGACGTTGATCTTGCGGGTGACGCCGGATCGGGGCACCGTGACTTCCTGCCAGGTCCGGCCCTGGTCGCCGGAGATCCACAGCCGAATCCCACGAACACCCGCTGCGGGCTCGCCGGTTCCGTCGACGACGGAGAGCTCGAGCCGCGCGGTCCGCTTGGTGCTGTTGTAGTCGTCCAGCCCTGTGGCGCCGTAGCGGATGTTGACCACCTCGGCCTGGGCGATGCCGTCCTCGCCCGCCACCGGCGGGGCGAGGTAACGCCAGTCGGTGCTGTATGCGGACGAGCGCGCCCATTCGGGGTGCTGGAAGGCGGTCTCCACGAGGGCGCGAACCGGCGTGCCGGGCTCGGGAATCTCGGTCGTGACCGCGGCCGCCCCTGGCTCGTCCGCGACGAGCTGGCCGTCGAACCAGAGCCGAGTCCTGGACTGCGCGACGCTCTCGTCGAAGACGGCGAACATGCCGTGCCCATGGTCGTCGCTAGCCGTGGCGACAGCGTGCGCGAAGATCTCGCCGAAGAGGGCTCCGACGAAGCCGTCGACCGTGCTGTGGTGGTGAACCTGGTGCAGCCATCGCTCGGTGATGCGCCCGCCCGGCTCAGTCGTCCACGGCTGCGGGGTCTCGATCACCGCTGCCCCGCTGAGCACGTCGAGCAGCCCGAACCACTGGATGTCAGGGCTGCTGCTCACGTACTCGTCCCGCTCGATGGGCAGGCGCACGGGCAGGGCGGTCGCGAACGCCCACCCGCTGGGGTCCATCGCCAAGCGACCGGAGAAGGCCGTCGTCGAGGCGTCGCTCATCACGTTGTAGTCGGCCATGACCTGCGTGGTGGTCTTCTTCGTGGCCTCGTATCGGAGCCGGGCCGGCAGCCGATCACGCTCGACATAGGCGAGATCGTAGAGGTAGCGGTAGTCGCCGGAGTCCAGCGAGGCACTGGGAGGCAACCGTAGGTGACGGTGCATCCAGAAGAGCTCTCCGATCGTGACGGCCTCGCTCGGCACTGCGCCGACCGAGACCGGACCGAAAGCGCCGTAGCCGAGAGTGGTGCCGCTCTGCTCGCCGAGGCGGGTCAGCTGCTGGTCGACCATGGTCTGCTCGCTCGGTCGCTGGGTGCGCACCTGGACCGGCACGGCGCGCGTTGCGTCCAGGTGCACCGTGGTCTCGGCGGTCAGGTCCACCTCGGGCACGCTCACCGCATCGAGTGCGGAGATATCGAACGTCTCGAGATCGATCTGCGGCACGATGCCCGTCACGCCGTACGGCCCGACCGGCAGCCGGACGGTCGCGGTGCCGTCCTCGTCGAACACGGGGAAGAGCTGCTCGAAGGTGCTGGCCTCCTGGTCCGCGAGCGGGGTGACGGCCGCCGTGGCGGCGAAGCCCGGGTTGCTGCCGTCGCGGGAGGTGGCCCGGATCGTCAGGTTGTACATCTCCGGCTCGTTGACCGACATGACCGCGGTGCGCACCGTCTCGCCGCCGCCGTCCGTGGCGATGACCGTGCCGCCGATGCGTCCGGCTGCGACACCAGCGACGGCAGGATCGACCGTCACGGTCACCTCGGCGGAGCCTCCGCCGGGCACGGTGACGGAGTCGGCGCCGAGGGTCAGCGTGCCCGCCGGTGCCGGGGTGCCGTCCTGGAGGGCCGCGTCGGCGGTGAGCGAGAGAGTCACATCAGCGCTGGAGAGGTTGGTGTACACCAGTGTCTGGGTGACCGCCTCGGTCTCGGTCTGGGGGTAGGGGAAGATCCCGAACCCGAGTGCGGACGGGGTCGCGTAGACCTGCTGGTCCAGAGCCGACGGTGCGAACACCCGACCCGACCCGACGTCCAAGACGGAGGCCGCGACATCCTCGGCGGAGCCGACCAGCACAGCCTTCAGCTTCTGGCTGTCCAGCTGCGGCCTGGCCTGGGCGAGAAGCGCTGCGACGCCGGCCACATGCGGGGCGGCCATCGAGGTGCCGCTCGCCGACAGGTACGGCTCGGGAGCGTCCGGCCAGCCGACCCAGGGGGCGAGGATGTCCTCCCCGGGAGCGGCGATGTCGGGCTTGGCGCCTCCGTCGGAGCGGGGCCCGCGGCTGGTGAACCCGGTGGGCTCGTCGGCGGAGTTCACGGCGGAGACCGTGAGCGCGAGGGCAGAGCTGCCGGGGGTGGTGATGGTGCCGTAGCCGCCCTCGTTCCCGGCGGCGATGACGAAGAGCACGTCATGCGCAGCGGAGAGCTCGTCGACCGCCATGGCGAGAGGGTCGGTGCCGTCGGTGTATCCCCCCGGCAGGCCCAAGCTCATGTTGACCACGTCGGCCCCTTCTGCGGCGGCCCACTCCATGCCCGCGATGATCTGGCTGTCGGAGCCGAAGCCGGAGTCGTCGAGAACCTTGCCGTTCATGATCACCGCGTCCGGGGCGACGCCGACGATCTCGCCGTTGGAAGCAGCTCCGTTGCCGGTGATGATGCCGGCGACATGGGTGCCGTGACCGTAGATATCGTCGGGGTTGGGCTGGTCATCGGGGTTCTCGGGGTCGTCGACGAAGGAGAAGTCCTGCGCCGCGACGACCGCGTCGGCGAGATCCGGGTGCTCGGCGTCCACGCCGGTGTCCAGGACCGCGACCATCACACCGTCGCCGGTGGCTCCCGCGGCCCACGCCTGCGGTGCCCCGACCTGCGGGGTGCTGGTCGCATCCAGGGCGCGTACGGGTCCGTCGAGCCAGACCTTGCTCACCGCGGGCCGGTCGACGCGGCGGGCCGCCGGGCTCTCCGCGTTCTCGCGAACCGCCTCCACCAAAGCCTCGCCACCCTCGGCCTTGGGCACCTTCCCGGCCACCGAGCCGATGCTCTTCAGGCTCTTGCCGCGGGCGACGCCGAGCCCCCGCCAGTCCACACCGGCAGCGGGATCGGTGCTCGTGCCCGGCTCACTCGTCTGCACCAGGACCGGCACACTGTCCACCTCGGCGTCGTCGAAGCCGGCCGCGATCAGGCCGGTCACGTCGAACAACCTCCGGTCCAGCTGGGCAGGGACCAGGGCCGAGACGTCGTGCGGGATCACGTAGAAGTGGCCCTGCCACGCCATCCGGCTGAAGGTCGGCAGGCTGCCGTCGGCGCGCGCGGCAGGGGTCACGGCAACCGAGGTCTGCCCGTCCCTGGACCGTGTGACGGTCACCCGGTCGCCGGTGATGAGGGTGACGGTGTACGTGCCCTCGTCGATCTCGGGCGGTTCGCTCGCGGCGGCGGCACCGGGCCCCGGTTGCACCCACGGGGGAGGGGCCGAGAGCGAAGCCGTCCCAGATGGCCCGTCCTGTGGCGAGGGCGTTGGCAGGCCCTGCGCTGCGACGGGAGCCACCCCGGCAAGAACGAGTCCCAGACCGCCGCCGATGAACCTTCGAAGCCACCGCATCGCCCCACGCCCCTATCACCCGGACGTTCGTCGTCGACCGTCCTGCGCCTCAGGGTAGGGGTCAATCGCGCCAGCCGCTAGATGGATTCAGCCACGACTCTGGCCTAGGTCCCGTTGCCGGCGGTCGGGGCTGCGCAGGCACCCCACCCGCGCCTAGGGCGGCGAACGACGCGCCGGTCCGAGAAGGGCGGGCGACTTCAGGGCCGCCTGGCGAGATAGACGAGGAACGCGTCGTCCGCGGTCGGCGGTTGGTCGTTGTATGCGCCGCGCACCTCGACGTTCGCGAACCCTGCACCTTCGAGCATCATCACGATCTCGCCCATGAAGTACAGGTTCGACGTGAGCAGGTGGGTCTCCTCGGCGACGAGCTCACCGGCTCTCCACCGGTAGGCGTTGATCTCCCAGGACTCCTGCTGCAGGAGCGGATCCAGGCTGAGCAACCTGGACTGGAGCGCATACTCGTCACAGTCGGGACCGAGCCGGCGGTCACCGGGTGCCTGCACCGGCTCCGGCAGTGATCCACGCGTGCCGCTCGGCCACAGACCCCAGTGGGCCGAGTCGGAGTAGGGCACCTCGTTGTCCAGAACCAGCAGGCCCCCGGGCTCGAGGTGCTCGTACAGCCGACGCAGCGCCTCCTGGTCCTGTTCGCGCGTCGACCCCAGCCCCAGGCCACCGCATACATAGACGGTCCGGTAGCGACGCGGGAGGTCGAGCTCGTGCATCGCCTGACAGTGCAGGTCCGGCGACGCCCCAACCGCCTCCGCAGCCGCTGCGCAGAGCGCGATCATGTCCGCCGACACGTCGCACCCGTCGACGTCGAGGCCCGACTCGACGTACGGCACGAGCAGTCGCCCCGTCCCGCAGGCGACGTCGAGCGCCGGCCGCCCGGCCTCGACGAACCGCCTGAAGTACTCGACCTCCGGGCCGCCCACTCGGAACAGAGACCACCACCGGGCGACGAGACCTCGATGCCAGCTCTGCGGCTCGATCGGCATCATCCCCTCACCGTAGCCTCGCCTCAGCCGCGCGCCCAGTGCGCCGTCTGAGCGAGAACCGGATCGAGATCCGGTCGTCGTTCGAGCTCATCGGCCACCCGGTGCGCGACGTCGGGGGCGATGTCGGGCAGGGCTCGCAGCGCCGAGGCCTGCAGCCACGTGCTGCCCCACATCCCGGAGCCGTCGAGTGCCACGTCGCCGAGCCAGGTGGCCAGGTCCGCCCCGTCGGGTGCGCACGTCACACCAGCGGCCTCCAGCTCGGCGATGCGGGCCTCGTCCTCCAGGGTGGGGTCGAGGACGGCGACGACGAGCGGGCCGTGGCGACGCCCGAAGGTCGCCTCCGCGAGCTCGATCGCCGTCGCCCGCAAGGCCGAGTCCTCGCCGCGCAGGGCTCTGATGAACCAGGCCGTCCCCTGAGGAGCAGCGGTCGCGCCGAAGAGGGTCTCGACATGACGCTGGGCCTCGACCAGCTCGTCCCGGAACGCCTCCCGCGCGATCACCAGACCGAGAGGGCCGCCCGCCCCCTCACCACTTCGCACGGCAGGCTCGGGCCGGTCGAGCCGTCGGAGCCCACGCAGGGCGGCGAGCACGCGGGCGGCCTCGAGGTCGATGCGCCCGGACACCGCCGAGGTGGGGACGGCGGCGCTGGGTCGGCGCGTCCACGACGTCGGACGGAGGCCGTCGACGACGAGTCGCAGATCGGAGCGGGACAGGCGGGGGTCGTCGAGGCGGGCCAGGAGGGCCGCCCGGGCGGAGCTGCGTCCCGCGCCGGCGACGGCGCGCACGACGATGGCCCGACGGCGGCGGTCCGACTCCGACGCATCCCCTGGGAGCTCCCACAGCGACGCAAGGGTCGAGTCGAGCAGCGCTACGTGCGCCGCCAGTGCTTCGACGATCGACACCGGCGGGTCCGCGTGGCCCGCGACCTCGAGCAGGACGGGCAGGTGGGACGGGTGCGGCGCCCGCGCCGCCCCCGCGACGGCGGCCTCGGCGAGCGTCGGGTCCGGGCCCGTCACCGCCGCGGACCACAGCTCGCGGCTGCGCGGCCCCACGTCGTAGTCCCGACCCACGATCGCCGCCGCGGCACGCACCCCCGCCGGGGTCTCGCCGAGCAGGTCGACCAAGGAGTCGCGCACCGCCGGCCGGCGTCTCAGGTCGTCGGGACCGACGAGCTCGAGGGCCAGCAGACAGACGCGTTCGTCCTCGTCGTGCAGGGCGCGAGCCAGCTCGGTGTCGAGCGCCGTCGAGCGCGAGTCGGCGAGCGCCTCGAGGCCGGTCACCCTCTCCCGCGGATCCTCGCTCTGCAGCAGCCGGCGCACCGCCTCCTCGGTGGCCGGCCCGTCGACGCGCAGCGCCCGCGGGTCCCATTCGCGGTGGCGCAGCACGTCGGCCAGCCGGCTGGCGTAGGCGCGGTAGGTCGTCGTGGCGAGGACGACCCAGACGACCGACATGACGAGGACGAGCCAGGCGACGGCCAGGACGCTGAGATCCAGGGCCTGGATGACCAGGAGCAGCACTCCGGCGAGACCGATGGAGATCGGGGTGCCTGCCCCCTCCGCGATCGCTTGGGTCCGCAGCCGCCGGTCGGGCGGCAGAGCCTGGTACGTCGCCGCCACGGAGGTCCGGGTCAGCCCGTCCGTGGTCATGATGTCGGCGATCTGGGCGATGCAGGCGCCGGCGAGGAACGCATACCCCACGATTCCCGGTCCGGATCCGATCGCGACCAGGGCGACGCAGGCGACGACGATGAGGGCGGGGTTCGCCGCGAGCCCCACGCGAACGCCGTAGCGCCTTAACAGCCACGAGGCCACGAGGAAGACGAACAGGATGCTCGTGATGTTGAGAACGGCGCCGTAGAAGCCCTGGAAGCGCGCGAGCGGCTCCGGCTCGGGGAAGGCGGCGACCGCACGCTCCCAGACCATGTAGTCGAGCAGCTGGGTGACCGACCCGGACAGGATCTGGTAGCCGAGGACGCCGAGGACGAGTGTGTCCCGCAGCGAGCTCCACCGCGACGTCCGGTCGCCGGAGTCCTCCGGCTGCGACGCCACCGGGGTGGCCGGCTCGGGACGGGTGAGCAGCTCGGCCGGGAACTGCCGGGCCGTATAGAGGATCAGCCCGAGCATGCCGAGGGCGCACCCGGCCCCGACGAGCAGCAGGTGGGCGACGTCCGCGAACAGCCCGGTCAGCAGACCGGCGGTCAGGCCACCCAGCGCGAAGCCGGCCGGGAAGCCGGCCACCGCCTTGGGGAACTGGGCCTTCAGCTGTCGCACATCCCAGAGCCGAACCGCCTGCGAGCCCACGATGACGAAGCCGACGGGGATCGTCAGCGGGAAGAGCACGACGAGGGCGAAGGTCGTGCCGAGGGCGTCCCAGACCTGGATGGCCAGCCAGCAGACGACGACGATCACGATGTATGCGGTGACCAGGACCGCGCCGAGGCGCCCCAGGGATATGGTGCGGCTCAGGCGACCGACCAACGCCGAGACGAAGACCCCCGCGATCGCAACGACGATGTAGGCCCACGGAAGGAGCCCGGCGCCGTAGGTGCTGAGGAACAGCGCGCTCGCGGGCACGACGAGGAAGGCGGTCAGCAGACCCAGCGCGACGGCCTGTCCGCCGAGGAGTACCAACCGCGACCGCAGCATGGGCTACCTCTGACGCATGTCGCGCAGCCGCCGGGCCAGAGCGGTGACGATCCCCGCGGCGATCTCGGGTCGCAGCCGGAGCGCCTCGTCGAAGTCGTCCTTCACGAGCTTCAGTGCCCACCCGTCGGTGGTGGCGACGACGTCGGCGATGCGGGGTGCGGGATCGAGCACGGACAGCTCACCGATCGTGTCGACCGGACCTACCCGCACCCGGCCGTCGGGACGGACGATCTCGACTTCGCCCTCGACGAGCACGAGCAGCCACTCCTCGACGGCTCCGGCGGTGATGAGCACCTCGCCCGCTGTGAACGGAACCTCCTCCAGCCGGGAGGCGACTCCGGCGAGGACCCGGGCGGGCGTCGTGGCGAACAGGCCCGTCCGACGCAGGATGGCGACCCGGTCGACGATGAGGTGGGGTGACCACATGGGTGTGGGCTCCGGCACATCGCGAGTATTGCAGAAACGCCCCAGGCCCCGGAGGACGAGCGCCCGCCCGACCCGTCGGTTGACGCCCCCTGAGCCCACCCTCGACGATGGAGCGATGCGGCTGCGGCGGGTGCGGGCATGGACGGTCGTCGCCGGCCTCGCGTCCGTGCTCCTCGCGCTGTTCGCCGTCGTCGAGTGGGCGGGCGTGCCGGTCCTCGTCGACCCCACCCCCTGGCTGCGGTCGGTCTCCCTGGTCGCGGGTGTGGTCGGCGTCGGCCTGCTCGTCGTCGACGCCTTCGTCCCCGTCCCGTCGAGCGTCGTCATGGTCGCCCTGGGCGCGACCTTCGGCCTCGTCGGCGGGATCGCCCTGTCCGTCCTGGGCAGCGTCGGCGGCTTCGCGCTCGCCTACGCCGTCGGCCGCCGCTCCCGGAGCACGCTCGAGTCGGCCGTGGTCCTCGGCGACGTCGAGCGCGGGTCCGGACTGGTCCGGCGCTGGGGACTGCTCGCCATCGTCGCGAGCCGGCCGGTGCCGCTCGTCGCCGAGACGGTCGCGATCTCCGCAGGCGCGTTCGGCCTGCGCCCGACACCGGCGTTCGCGGCCGCGCTCGCGGGCGCCGTCGCGCCGGCGACCGTGTTCTCCTACGCCGGCTGGCGTGGGGCGACCACCGGCGACGGCGTCGCGCTCTTCGCCGCCGTCGTCGGTGCCTCGGTCCTCCTGTGGGTCGCCGGCCGCCGGTGGTCGGCCCGGACCGAGGGGTATGCGTGACGCACCCCGCTCACGATCCTCACCGATGTCTCATGCAGGGGCAGGCATCAGCTGCAGCGGCCCGTAGTAGCCGACCGACCTGAGCACCGCCTCGAACCCGTCGAGGAGGTAGTCCGAGCGCATCTGCGGTGACGACGGCACGAGGATCAGGGCCACCTCGGCCTTGGAGTCGGCGTAGGTCTGGGCCTCGGCGTTCGAGAACGCCTGTCCGTCGGTCGTCATGAAGCAGAGCAGGTCCGGGGCAGTCGCGAGAACCGTCGCCGACTGGCCGGAGTACGCGATGAGGTTCTCGTTGACGTTGACCACGGTGACCGAGTCACCGCCCGACCCGGACGCGGTGATCGTCACGTGCCCGGTGTCGAACCCTCCGCCGGTCACCTCACCGATCTCGGTGATCGTCCCGCGGATCAGAACCGACCCGCCGAGATAGCTCACCACCGCCTGGACGGGGTCGGTCGGGTCCTTGAGGAGCTTCCCGACCTGGAGGGCACGGCTCGTCGTCCCCCGGATGGCACCGGCACCGATCTGCTGTCCGTCCATCGCCCAGAGGGCCGAGCCGGCGTCCTCGTCGAAGACCCCCCCGCCGAGCAGCGCCCGCATCGCGCCGTCGGCCACCGCCGGGTCCTGCGTCGCGAAGCTCAGGACGAGGTCGCTGTTGCCGAGGACGACGGTGCCGAGGGGGACACCGGCCGCCGCATACGTGCACAGCTGCAGCGCCGGGACGGCCCGGTCCGCCCCCGCGCCGTCGATGACCGGCAGCCGCGTCTGGGCGGAGAGCAGGAACGGGATGAACGTGTTGCCGGCGCCGATCTCGGCGGGGACGAGGTAGCCGAGGGAGTGGCCGACGATCCGCTCGAGCTCCTTCCACGCGACACCCGGCGCGTCGGAGGGGAAGCCGGACGCTGCCGCGGTCGGCGACCCGACACCGGCTGCGATGGCACCCGTCGCGTCCGCCGGCACGCTGGCCACGTCGACGACCCGCACGGGGTTGCCGGTCTTGGCGATGTCGTCGATGAACTGACGCCCGAGGTCGAGCGGGCCGCCGCCGCCGGAGCCGAGGAAGCAGGCGCCCTGGAGGATCGACTCGAGGTCGTCGGAGGACAGGGTCAGAGGGTCCGGCATGGTGGTGCTCCTTCGAATCGATGTGTTCTCTAGGTGATTCAGTCCTGGTGGTTCAGTCCGTGCGACTCACGGTCCAGCTCGGCTCGACGACTCGTCCGCCCGGCGTCCCGGCCCGCTCGAGCCTCCGAGTCGACGAGCGCGACGACGTGGCGCTGTCCCATCCCCTCCGCCAGCGAACGCGCCTGCCGGAGCTCGTCCTCACGCTCGGCACCGCTCGATGCCCGGGCCCGCAGCAGGTGGAGCATGGGTGTCATGACCGCCTCGCCGGTGCGCTCGGCCCGCCGCAGGCCGGAGTCGGTGGCGCGCAGCGCGTGGGCCGGGTCGCCCGCGGCCAGCGCGGCGTCGGCGTGGAAGCACTCCATGAGCGTCTGTCCGAGGATCACCCGCATGCCCGCAAGCTCGTGCACGGCGCGGCCGACGTCGTCCGCCGCACCGGGGGAGCGGTCCGAGCTGCATCCCTCCCAGCCGAGGACCGCCCGCGCCATCTGCGCATAGACCGGGAAGGGCTCGGACTCGGCGAGGTCGAGCAGCTCCGTGCCGTGCCGCCGCGCCCGGACGACGTCCCCGTCCAGCACCGCCAGGAACGCCGCCGTCTCGAGCGTGATCGCCTCGCTGAACCGGTGGGCGAGAGCGCGCGCCTCCGCAACGCCCTGCTCGGCGACCTCGACCAGGCCCGGGTCGCCGGTGACCAGCCACTGCGAGAGCAGCAGTGGGAACAGCGCCGTCAGCCGGCGCTGCTGGACGAACTCGCCGTGGCTGGCGGCGACCTCTGCCTGCCGCACCTGACGCAGGGCGTCGATCGCCTCGTCGAGCCGGCCGTGCCAGAACGCCGTGTTGCCGATCATCAGGGTCGCCTCGAGGATCAGGTCCTCGTCCCCGATCTCCTTGGCCATTGCGAGGGCATGCTGCCCGAGCGCGCCCGCGCCCCGAAGGTCGCCGCGGAAGGCGGCGGCCATCCGCAGGCCGAACACGGCCTGGAAGCTCTGCCGGGTCGGCGGGAGCGACTCGGTGATGCGGCGTGCTCGCTCGTAGGCCTCGTACGTCTCCGGCGCCGACTGCCCTCGCGTGATCATTCGGCCCGAGCCCAGGGCGAGGAGGAGGGTGAGCTCGAGATCGGCCGGACGGTCGGCACCGGACTTCGCCATGGTCTCCAGGTCGTGCAGTCCAAGCTCGGCATGACGCTCGGCGTCGGCGTAGGCGCCGAGCAGCAGCGCCTGCTCGGACGCCCGGCTCTCGTAGCGTGCGCTCTCGCCGAGGTGCCCGGCCTCGCGGTGGTGCACAGCCAGCCGCCCGACGTATCGCCCGGTTCCCTCGTCGGAGACGTCCTCGAGCGCGGTGGCCGCCGCGGCGTGCAGCGACCGCAGGGTCGACGTGAGCGGCATGTCCGTCGCCGCCGTCCACAGGAACTGGTGGGTGAACGCGACGTTGTCCTGGTCCGCGGTCCACAGCCCCGCGGCGAGCACCTCCTCCTCGGCCTGCCGGGTCGCCTCGACCCCGACGACTGCCAGGGTGCGGCGCAGAACGTGCCGCTCGAACCGGCGGCCGAGCACCGCCCCGGTCTCCAGCGCCGAGCGGGCCGGGCTCGACAGCCGGTCGAAGCGGGCGACGATGATCCCGCGCAGGTCGGGCGGGACCGCGACGTCCGCGGCCGGCTCCGGGGCGTCAGGGGCGAGCAGTCCCTCGCCCGCCAGGTAGGTGACGAGCTGCTCCGCGAACAGCGGGTTGCCCTCGGTGCGCCGGGCGAGCCAGCCGCCGAGCCAGGGCGGGGGCGCGTGCCCGAGGAGGGACCGGGCGAGCTGGTCGAGCTCCTCGACGCCCAGCGACCCGATCCGCACGACGAGCCCGTCGCCGTCCACGGGCGACGGAACCTGCTCGCCCTCCTGACATGTCGCGATGACGGTCACCGGCGAGTCGGCCAGCGCCTCGAGCACCCGGTCGAGCAGCTCCCGCGACGTCGGGTCGAGCCACTGAACGTCCTCGAGGACGACGACGAGCGGGCCCGTCGCGACGAGCCCGACGAGGAGGGTGGAGACGGCGTCGACCATGCCCTCGAACCGGTCCTCGGGCGGGGTGGCCGCCCACGTCGAGCCCGGGACCGGCAGGTCGAGCAGGGCAGCGAGGAACGAGGCACGGTCGCGCAGCCGGTCGCCGAGGTCGGTGGAGAGGGCGTCGGCGAGCTCGTCCAGCCGCGCCGTGAAGCGCGCGGAGTTCGCGGCGACGCCGTCGACCCCCGAGACCCCCGACCACCGGCCCACGAGGTCCCGCACCGGTTGCAGCCACCGCACGCCGTGGCTCTCGCTGCGGCACACGAGCCAGTGCAGGCCCTGAACGCCCTCCTCCCGCCGGCGCAGGAGGTCGAGCAGCGCGGACTTCCCGCACCCGGGCTCTCCGACCAGCGAAACCCGATGCAGGCGCCCCACTGCGGCGGTCCGCGCCACGGCCTCGTGCAGGGTCGCCAGCTCCGCGTCGCGTCCGACGATCCGGTGTTCGCGGGCGACGACCCCGCCGCCGAGCGCCGCGAGCTCGAAGACCTCGACCGGTGCCCCGACCCCCTTGAGCTCGCGCATCCCGAGGGAGGTGCACGTCGCGACGCCGGCCGCGTTGCCGAGGACACTCCCGTCGACGAGAACCGAGCCGGCGGTGGCGAGCCCCATGAGCCGCGCGGCCAGGTTGATGTGCGAGCCGTAGCAGGTGAACCCGACCTGCACGGGCGCACCGACGAACCCGCTGAACGCGGTGCCCACGGTCGCTCCGGCCCGAAAGCGCACCGGACTCTGCGCCCGGAGCGCGAGCAGCAGGCTCAACGCGCGTTCGACGTCCCCCGGGAAGGACACCGGAGTCCCCCAGTACAGCAGGATGACCCAGCCCTTCTCCGCCCGCTCGATCTGGTGCAGGACGCCGCCGTAGGTCTCCGTCAGCCGGAAGATGTCGCTCACGAGCCGGCGGACGTCCTCGATCGGCGCATCGTGGGCCATGCCGAGGAAGGCCGTGAGGACCGGGCGCAGCTCACCCCGGCGGTCCCAGGTGAGCAGCCGGTCCGGGGCGAACCGCGCGGCGAGCGGGTGCTGCGGCTGCGGCAGGGCCGGCAGCGGCCGGGCCGGCCGGGCCAGGTCGGTGGTGAGGAACAGGTGCCGGCCGTCGCGGTCCTCGATCGGGAGCGACTGCCGGAGCAGGTATGCGGTGGCCGGGTCGACGAGCACCTCACCCGGCCTGCCGGTGGCGGCGAGCTCGGCCGCCTCCTCGACCGCCCGGCCCCAGGCGACGTAGGTCGACCTCGAGCCAGAGTCGTCGTCGAGGACGTCCCACCGGACCTCCCCCGCGACGAGGGCCACCTTCACGCCCACCTCGAACCGGCCGAACCGGGTGTGGATCGGACCGCGCTCGCCGGCCGCATCCGAGATCGCCAGCGCCGCGGCGGCGGCGTCGAGCACGGTGCCGTGGTCCGGCTCCGGGTCGGTGTCAGGGTCGGCGTGGTGGGCCATCTCGTTCGGCCCGGGCGGGAAGATCGCGAGGATGGCGTCCCCACCGAACTCGGCGACGTAGCCGCCGTAGGTGTGCACGGCCTCGACGATCGGGCCGAACACGGCGTCGGCGATGTCGGCCAGCGCCTCGGCGCCACGGTCGCCATTGGCGGCGAGCGTCCACGCCATCGAGGTGAAGCCGACGAGGTCGATGCTCAGGACCGGTCCGACGGACCGCCACGAGTCGGCCCCGGCGGCGACCGCGTCGAGGAGTGGGCGTGGGACGAGCTCATGCACGCGGAGGTTCCGGATCCGCGACGAAGGGCACCGTCAACGTCCCCCGCACGTATCCGCAGAGCGTGTCGACGTCGTAGCCGCCCCACCACATGGTCAGTCCCCAGGGCTGCGACGTGCCGACCGTCCCGCCGAGGACGTCGGTGCCGTCGACGACCTCGGGTGTCCCGTTGAGGAGGAAGTCGTAGGTCACCTGCATCCCGAGGAACTGCTCGGACGCCAGCCGCACCCCGGTGAGGATGGCGTCGTCGTCGAGGGCGGTGATCCGGCGCTCGAGTGCGGCCTGCTCGACCGGGTTGGTGACGGTCCGTCGTCGCTCGGTCAGGGCTGCGAGGCGCTCGCGCCGGTATCCCGGGTAGTCGAGGATGCCGGTCGCCTCGGCGACCTCGGCGGACTGGATCGCGACGGTGTTCATCCGCGGCGTGATGAGCGCCTCGTCGAGGAAGACGTCCTCGATCGTGAGGTCCGGCCGGGTGAGGTCCCAGAGAGCGGCGCGGCGCAGCAGGACAGACTCCGGCGTGCCCACCTGCAGGTCGAAGGGGTCGATGAGCACCTGGAACGGCTGGTCCACGAGGACGAGGTTGCGCTGGGTGAACTGCGGGCCGCCGAGCAGGTCGACGGGGCGGCCGATGAGGGCGCTCTCCCGATGGTCGACACCGGCGATCGTCACCGCCCGGACCGTCACCCCGATCTTCTCGTCGAAGGGCCACCGGGGTGCGACGGGGTCCTGGAACCGGATGACCCGGTCGAACACCGGCTCGCCGGGCGTGATGAAGGTCGGTCCGCTCACGCCGCGCGGGTCGTCGGTGGGGTCCGGGTCCGTGGCGAACCGGCACTGCCACCAGCCCTCGAAGTGGATGTCCATCATGAGCCGGCCCCCGCAGCCGAGGACGACCCCGACGGTGACCCAGCACCAGCGTTCGCGATCCGAGCGGAGAACCGCAGGCCGACGAGCTCGATGGTCCGGGCGATGTAGCCGAGCCGCGCGGGTGCGCCCGGCATACCGGCGACGTCGTGTGCGAGGCGTGCGAGCTCCGAGAGCTCCTGCTCGAGCACGGCCCAGGCGGCTTCGCGGTGGGGCAGGAAGCCGACCGAGCCGTCGAGCGCGAACGGTGGGCCGGCCCGCCACCCGTCGTCCGGACTGTGAGCGGGCAGTGCGGTCAGGACCTCGGCGAGCGGCCGGATGACCATGGTCATGAGCGGGAAGAACGCGACCGCGGTCAGCGCACTGGACTCCTCGGGCGACTCGTCCGTCGACATGAGCAGGCGCAGCAGGAAGCGGAGCATGCTCCGGTAGGACGCGTCGAAGAGCCCGGCGCACGCGACCGCCATCGGGTCGGTCAGCGTGCTGACCCCCTGGCCGGCGTCGGTCGTCGGGTTGTCGACGACCTTTCGGGCGGGCTCGAACGTCGGGTCCTCCGCGCGCAGCGTGGAGTACTCGTCGAGAATGCCCTTGAAGGCGAAGAAGTGCCCCTCGTCGCCTTCGGTCGTGGCGGCCTCCCCCTGCTCGATGATGAGGTCGACGGCCGCCAGGGCGCTGGGGAGGTCCGTCACCGTGGACATGAACACGTCGTAGCCGCCACCCATCGCCCCGACGCGCGGGAAGTCTGTGCCGAGCGCCCTGCCGCCGAGCTGGTGGTCGGCGCCGACGAGGAAGAGCGGCTCCGGCTGGGCGGCCAGGGTGCAGAAGCCGTCCCGGATCGCGGTGTAGAGCTCGACGATGCTCGCCGGTCCCGGATCCGACGGGTCCGGCGGAGAGGGGCACGTGATGACGTCGTCGCCCTTCTGCGGCATCTCGAAGCAGGCGAACTTGTGCACCGCCTCCTGCGAGAAGCGGGTCAGCGCCATACGGTGGCCGTACAGCGACGTCGCGTAGGGGAAGTTCGGTCGCGTGAGGCTCGGTGCGGCGCCGATCGCCGTGAGGAGGTTGGCCACGAGGCCGAGGTGCTCCATCTCCTGGCGGGCGACGGCGAGCACCTGCTTCTCCCAGTGCGCGACCCGGATGAGCTGGTGCTCGGTCAGACCCTCATCCACGCCCTCATCGGTGCTCTGCTTCATCGTCAGCGCGGCGAACAGGTACTGCACCATGAGCGAGTGCTCGATCTCGGCCGCGGTGGTGAGCAGCGAGACGAGGTCGGCTCGCGTGCGCACGGTCTCCTCGGACATCGGGGTCCTTCCGTCGAGGTCCGGACGGTCCACTGCCGCAGACACCGGATGAGGCCCGATTATCGCGGAGATCGGCTCCCGTGTCCCCCCCGGACACCTCGGATCGCGTTCCCGCGATTCCGTGGATACGCGCCCGGGCCGTCCCTGCCGGTCCCGTACATTCACCCTGTGCGGATCCTGTCGGTGTCGGACCTGCACTACCGGCTGCCCCACTACGACTGGCTCGTCAAGGCCGCCGACGACGTCGACGTCGTCGTCCTCGCCGGGGACCTCGCGGACGTGGTGAGCCCCGTCCCCCTGGACGTGCAGTCGGTCGTGCTCACCGCATACCTCACCTCTCTCGCGGACAAGGCGCTCGTTGTCGCCTCCTCGGGCAACCACGACCTCGACGGCCCCGGTGCCACCGGTGAGCAGGAGGCGGGCTGGCTGCAGCGGGTCGAGCACGAGCGGGTGGTCGTCGACCGGGCGAGCGTGGACACCGGCGGCGTCCGGTTCACGGTCTGCCCCTGGTGGGACGGTCCACTGACCCGAGACGAGGTCGGCGCGCAGCTGGCCGAGGCCGCGGCCGACCGCCCGGACCTGTGGGTGTGGGTGTACCACTCACCGCCGGCGGGGACGGTGCTCGTGCGCGACGGGCGGCGGGAGTTCCCCGACCACGACCTCGCCGCCTGGATCGAGGAGCTCCAGCCCGACGTGGTCATCTCCGGCCACATCCACCAGGCGCCGTGGGCCAAGGGCGGCTCCTGGCACGCCCGGCTCGGCCGGACCCAGGTGTTCAACGCAGGCAAGCAGATCGGACCCGTGCCGCCGCACATCACGTTCGACACCGAGGCACGCACGGCGCACTGGTTCGGCGTCTTCGACAGCGAGACGATCGCCCTGGGCTGACCCGCGCGGGTCAGTCCGGCTCAGTGGTCGTCGTGGTCGCCCTCGGGGTCACGGGCCGAGCCGGTGCGCGGACGCGGTGCCTGGTGGTGGACGAGGGAGTCGACGATCTGCCCGATCATGCCGGAGTGGTCGTCGTTGCCGGCGAACTGGCGCTTGACGTCGACGAGGTACTGGGTGAGGCCGTCGAGCCGCGCCGACGTCATCCGCAGGACGCTGACCGCCGCGTCGGGCCGCTCACGGAAGAACGCGCCGGGGTCGGCGATCCGGTGGACGACGATGTCCTCGGTGGCGCGTGCGGTCGCCGTCGCGGGCCGGTCCAGGACCCAGGACATCTCCCCGAATATCGCGCCGGGGTGGTCGATCTGGGCGAAGGGCGTTCCGTCCCGCTCGACGACGACCGTCCCGGACACGAGGACGAACATGTGCCCCGGAGCGGAGCCTTCGGCGATGAGGACCTCGCCGGCGGCCAGGCGCTCCTGCGGCAGGTCGGCGCAGAGCTCGAGCAGGTCGTCCACGGGAGCCATTATCGACGGTGAGGAACCCGCTGCGGGACGTGTGCTCGCTAACCGCGGGAGCCGAGCGGCCGATCCGCTCGCACACCTGACCCCGCTCGGGTGCGACGCTCGCGCGAGGGGCCCAGCCGGTGGCTGGGCCCCTCGAGGCTAGGCAGGGAGAACGGCGCGGTCTACTGCGGTGCGGGCGGCACCAGGCAGTCGACCGGGTCGCTGACGTTGCCGGATCCGTCCTCAGCGGTCAGGACGGCGTCGCCCTTGCCCTTGAGGTTCCAGTCGACGGCGCCCGAACCCGCCTTCTGGGCGGGCTCCGCTCCCGGCGCCTGGGTGTACTTGATGTTGGACGGGTTGTCGAAGGCGCCGAACACGTGTCCTGAACCGTCATCCGTCACGAAGAGGTCGACGTCGACCGCTCCCCAGACGTCGTCGACGGCGCTGATCGTGTAGAAGCCGTCCGGGTTCTGGGCCCGTCCGCCCGATCCGGGGGCGGCCGGGATCTGCCCGCCCGGGTTCGGACCCGGGACGCACATCGCCACCGGCGGTGTGGTGTCGTCCCAGATCTTCTCGACCTCGAGGCTGCCGGTCTCGTCGTCGATCGTCACGGTCGCACCGATCATGTCCGTGCCGAGGCTGGACGGAGCGACCGGGACCTCGTAGGTGAAGGTGACCTCACCGTTGGCGTCCGTGGTGCAGTCCGCCGGCGAGCAGGTGCCGGTCGCGCCCGCATTGTTCCCGGTCACCGCGAAGTCGACCGGCCAACCCGCGAGCATCCCCGCAGGGCCGTCGACCGTCGCCGTCACCGTGTGCTCGTTGTCCACGCCGAGCTCGTTCGTCGCCGTGGCGGGAGCAAGCGAGAAGGCGAAGACGTGGACGTCCTCGCAGGCCTCGACGGTCTGCTCGGAGGTCGCGTCGCTCTTCGGGCCGAGGCCGGTGGCCTCTGCGCAGACCTCGTGGGTCCCCGGTGTCAGGTCCGCCGCGGTCGCCGAGAAGTTGGCCGTCACGGGACCGTCCACGGGAGGGACCGGCGCGATCGAGTCGAGCGTGGCACCCGTCAAGGTGACCGACGACAGTTCGGTGGCCGTGACATTCTGCACGATGTCGGGCAGGTTGGCCGGGTTGGCCACGTTGGTGCATGTGCCGCCGGTTGCGTCGGCCATCGCCTGGAGCGTGCCGTCCGATCCGGTGTTGCATGCCGCGCCTGCCCCGACCGCAAACGAGAAGATCGTCGCGTCGGCGTTGACCAGGCTCGTCACTGCAGCGTTGAACCCGCCGCCGCCGGTGTTGGAGGCACCGTCCGAGAGGAAGACGACGTTCTTGCTGACCGCCGCAGAGGCGTTCACACTCGTCGACGCCGCAGTGAGCCCGGCCGTGTAGTTGGTCGAACCGCTGCCGACGGCCCGTGGCATGAACAGGTTGACCCCGCCGATGACGACGGAGCCGATGACCGTGTTCACGTCCGGGCTGCTCGGGGCGTTGATCGGTTGGTCTCCGCCAGCCGAGGACATGTCGGCGCTGGCGCCATTCGTGCCGAAGACCGCCAGCCCGACGTCGAGTGCGGACCCGTCCGACACGATCGTGGTGTTGAGATTGGTGACGGCGGCCTTCTCACAGTCGAGGATGGTGCCCAGCCCGCCGCCGCACGCGTTTCCGGCGCTGCCGCTGACGTCGATGACATAGGTCCAGTGGACGTTCGGTTGGCCCTCGCCGACGGACGCGCTGCCCGTGAACGGGACATCGACGTCGGTGTCGCCGACCGGGATGAGGAAGGTGCCACCCGATCCGGCGGGATCGAGGGTGACGGACAGCTCCGCGCCGTTGGACAGGGTGGCGGAGTCGGTGGCGGCGATCGCCGGGGGGGCGACCGCCACGAGTAGAGCGAGGGTTGCGACGCCGAGGCGCGCGGCCCGTGAAGAATTCATGACAGGTCTCCTAGCGTGGTTGATGCGCAGGCCCTGCTAGCCCTTTCCCGACGGGAAGCATCGTTACGCTACTGCGACCAATTTCACGTTGGATAGTGATACCAGCGGTTCTCAGCCGTTCGGCTTGATCTGCGAAAACGTCGTCAGGTTGACGTATCAGGCACCGCCGACTCACCTCGCACCGGCTCCGAGCGCGGGTCAGAGTTGGCCGGCCACCGACGCCAGGTAGCGCACGAGGGCACGGGCGGCCGACCGCGGCGCCGCCTGCTCGACCACTGCGTTGTAGTTCGTGTTCGTGTTCACGTCGTAGGTGAGCAGTCGTCCGTCGACGGACTCGATGAACTCGATGCCGCAGACCTCGATCCCGTTGTCCCGGGCGAAGGCGATATAGCGGTCGACGATGGGGTGCGCGAACCCCTCGCGCAGCGAGAAGAGCTGCTGGTCCGGCTCGGGCTCCACCGTCGCGCCGGGCGGCATGAGCGGCCGTCCGGTCTCCGGGTCGATCGCACACGCGTCGGCCGGGCAGAGCTGGAAGCCGCCGCGCGCCGTGTCGGCGTCGATCGCATAGACGAACTCACCGCCGACGATCTCGACGCGAGTGATCCGCGGCTCGGCGGCCACGACGTACTCCTGGACGAGCGTGATGCCGTCCTGCGGCTCCTCGAACTCGTCCGACTGCACGTAGTCCGCGAGCTCCGCGTGGTCGTCGAAGCGCCGCACCCCGAGGCCCTTGCCGCCCTGGTTGTGCTTGGTGACGAACGGTGCCGGGATCGAGGCGGCGGCCGCGACGACGTGCTCGCGTCCGACCGCCGCCACGGTCCGCGGCGTCTCGATCCCGGCCGCCCGCAGCCGGGCGAGCTGGTCGACCTTGCTCATCTCGAGCTCGAGCACCCGCCGGCCGTTGACCGTGCGCCGCCCGTGCGACTCGAGCCACGACAGCACCGCCCGGCTGTAGTCCTTGGACAGGTGGTGCTCCCGGGTGTGCGCCGACGCGCTGATCCGCGACCAGAACACCCCCTCGGGCGGCGTGGAGCCGAGGTCGAGCACCCCGTCGGTCAGCAGCCACTCCTCGACCGCGACGCCCTCGGCCTCGAACGCCGCCGCGAACGGCGGGAACCACTCCGGGTTCTCGTGCAGCGCATAGACGGTCGTGGTCATGGCGGGTGCCTTTCGATCCGGTATGCGCGCGAGACTCGCGCACGACCGCCCGGTTCGGGTCGTGGTGGGTGCGTCAGTCCGAGCGGACTGCGTGGCGGGGATCAGGCGTCGGAGACGGCCCGCTTGAAGGCGGTCGCGGGCTTGAACGCCGGCGACGTGCTGGCCGCGATGTCGATGCTCTCACCGGTCTGCGGGTTGCGGCCCTGACGTGCGGCGCGGTGCCGCGTCTCGAACGTGCCGAAGCCGGAGAGCGAGACCTTCTCGCCCTTGGCGAGGGTGTCGATGATGCCGGAGATGACTGCGCCCACGGCTGCATCCGCCTGGGCGTTCGACAGGTCGGTCTCGCGCGCGACGACGTCCACGAGGTCCTTGCGATTCATGTGTATTGCCTCTCTTGTCCTGAGCGACCCTCCACCTGGAGGATCCGATCGCGGCCTTCGCCGCGTTCCCCGCCACGATAGGTGCTCCCGGCCCCGAGTGCGGCCCGACACGGAGCGGGGCCGTCGATCAGTCCCCGACGGCGTCGAGCCCGTCCAGCCGTGCCAGCTGTGCGGCCAGCTCGGTCATCGACGCGACCTCGAGGTCTGCGGAACTGAAGTGGTCGGGGTAGCGGCCACCGCCGCGGTTGACCCAGGCCGTCCTCAGACCGGCTCGGTGGGCGCCGTCGATGTCCCACGGGTGCACCGCGACGAGCATGCACTCGGCCGGGGTGAGCGCGGCGGTCTCCACCGCATACGCATAGGCGGAGGGAGCCGGTTTCCACAGCGGCGCGTCCTCGACCGAGAGCAGCGCCTCGAAGGAGTCGCGGATCCCGGCCCGGCTCAGCAGCCCTTCCGCGACCGTCGCGCTGCCGTTGCTCAACGTGAGCAGGCGGATCCGCAGACCGGCCAGCCGACGGATGCCCGGCACGACGTCCGGGTGGGTCGACAGCCCACCGAAGCCCGTCATGACGTGCTCGACCGCGCCCTCGACGTCCTCGACCTGCCCGCGCAGCCGCGCCGCCAGCAGGGTGCGGCCGAGGTCGGCGAAGCGTGGGTTGACGCCGACCGCGGTCAGCGCGAAGCCGTCCCGCAGCAGCGAGGCGAACCACGTCGCCGACAGGTGCCCGGGTGCCCCGACGTCGGTGAACCGCTGCGCGAGCGGAGCCATGTCGGACAACGTCTCGTTGACGTCGAAGACCAGGGCCTTCGGTCTCACCGCTCCGCCGCCCGGCCCGGCTCCGGCGACCCGGCTCATCCGTCCGCCAGCTGAGCCACGGCGTCCCGCAGGCCGTCCCCGCCGAGGGCGCCGTTGACGACCTCGACCTCGCCGTCGGTGCCGAGCAGCGCGAAGGCCGGCTGGTAGACGACCCCGAAGTCACGCCACAGGACGCCTTCGACGTCGACGAGGTGGGTCATCTCGCCGGTTCCGGTGTCGGCGACGAAGTCCTCCATCTCGGGCACCTGACCCCGGCCCGGCACACCGAGGAGGACGACGGGCGAGCCGGACGCCTCCAGCTCCGCAGCCACCTCGGCGACCTCCGGCGCCTCGCCCCGGCAGATGGTGCACCACGGAGCCCAGAACCACAGGATGACGCCCTTGTCCTGGGTCACGGCCGGGTCGAACTGCGCCCCGTCGAGGGTCTCGACCGCGAGGAACTCGCGGGAGACCTGCTCCGACGCCTCGGCCGTCGAGTCATCCGACCCCTCGGCCGCGTCGGCGCCCTCGGTCGCGTCGGCGCCGTCGGAGGCGTCGGCTGCGTCGGAGTCATCCGATCCGGTGTCGACGGTTGGCGCGGCAGCCTGCGTCGTTGCCGCGCCGGACGCGTCGTCGTCGGCGGCCGACGAGCAGCCGGCCAGGGCGAGCGCGACGCCGAGAGTGGCAGCGGCGACCGTCGTGCGTGCGGACATCATCATGAGAGGGCCCTCCTGGGGTTTGTTGCGCGTGGAACCCGGTGGCCGACCGGTTCCATTCCCGTGAGCGGGATCGTTCTCGACGTATTCGGAGCCGGCGGGAATCGGGGATGGGGGTCACCGGGTTCCCGGGTGCGAAGGACCCGCCCCCCTGCCACCGACCCCTTGGGACGACGATGGACCTCCTGCCCGCCGTGGCGCTCGCCGTTTCGGCGGGCGCGATCGCCGCCTTCAACCCGTGCGGCTTCGCGCTCCTGCCCGCCTATCTCGCGCTCTTCCTCGGCGAGCCGACCGGGCGCCGGGCCGCGGTCGGTCGCGCACTGGGTGTGGGGCTGGCGGTCACGGTCGGCTTCGTCCTCGTCTTCGGAGTCGCCGGCCTTCTCGTGACGGTGCTGGCCATCGGGCTCGGTGACTGGCTCAGCTTCGTGACCATCGCCTCGGGCATTCTCCTCCTCGCCGTCGGCGTCCTCCTGCTGAGCGGGCGCGAGTTCGCGATGAACGCCGCACGGATCCGGCTCGCCGTCGACGGCACGCCTCGCGGGATGGTGGCCTACGGCGTCGTGTATGCGGTGGTCTCGCTCTCCTGCACGCTCCCCGTGTTCCTGGCGGCGGTCATCACCGCCTTCACCGCAGGATCCGCCACGGCGGGGGTGCTAGCCCTCCTCGGCTACGCCGTCGGCATGGGTGCCGTCCTCGTCGTTCTCTCCCTCGTCACCGCCCTCTTCGGAGCGAGCGCGATGCGGCGGACGCGGGGTGTGGCGCCGCACCTGAAGCGCATCTCGGGAGCCTTCCTCGTGCTCGCCGGCGCCTACGTGACCTGGTACGGCTGGGTCGAGTACCGCGCCTTCCAGGGCGACCTGATCTCCGGGGGGCCGGTGGAGTGGGTGACGAGCCTGTCGAGCCAGATCTCCTCATTCCTTGCACAGACCGGTCCATGGCTCGCCGTCGGAGCACTCGCACTCGTTGCGGCGGCCGTCGCACTGGCCGAGGTCCGGCGCCGGCGCGCCAGGCCGCGTGTCGACCGGGTCCCCTGACCCGGCGACACGCTCAGCCGAGATCCTCCAGGGCCACCCCTATGCCGCGGTGGAACGTCGGGAAGGCGAGGATCATCGACCTCAGCTTCTCGACCGGGACCTCGGCGTGGACGGCCACTGCGAGCGCTCCCATGATCTCGCCGCCGGCCGGCCCCATCGTCGTCGCACCGACGAGCACGCCGCGGTCTGCGTCCTCGATGATCTTGATCAGGCCGTCGTTGCCCTTCGCGTGGATCCAGGCGCGGCTGGCGCCGGACAGCGGGGTGCAGCCGACCCGCACGTTGGCGTAGCGCTCGCGGGCCGTGGCCTCGGTCAGACCGACCGCGCCGACCTCCGGGTCGGTGAAAGTCACCCGGGGCAGCGCGGCGTAGGACGCCGGAGGGCCGTCCTCACCGAGGATGTCCCGGATGACGATGCCGGCCTGGTACATCGCGATGTGGGTGAACGCACCTTCGCCCGTCACGTCGCCGACCGCCCAGACCCCGGGCGCCACCCGGCACCGTTCGTCGACGGGGGCCACCCGGGCGTTCTGGTCGACGCCGACGGCCGTCAGTCCGACGGCGGCCGGGTCGGCCCGCCGGCCCGTCGAGACGAGCAGCCGATCGCCGGTGACCGCGGAGCCGTCGTCGAGGTGGACGGTGATGCCGGCACCGTCGGAGGAGACCCGCTCGGCGCGCACTCCCGTGTGCACGGTGATCCCGTCCCGCCGCAGGACCTCGACGACGAGGTCGCCCGCCTCGGGCTCCTCGGCGGACAGCAGTCGCGGGGCGCCTTCGATGATCGTCACGTCGACGCCGAAGCGGGCGAAGACCTGGCCCAGCTCGCACCCGATCGCCCCGCCGCCGAGCACGACGATCGATTGCGGGAGCTCTGCGGTCTCGACGGCCTGCCGGTTGGTCCAGTAGTCCACCTCCGAGAGGCCCGGGACCGGCGGGATCGCCGCCGTGCTGCCGGTGGCCACGACGATGCCGGTGCGCACCGCATACCGGGTGTCGCCGACGGCCACCTCGGTCGGCGAGACGATCCGCCCCTCGCCCCGCGCGAAAGTCCCGCCCTTGCCGGTGAAGCGCTCCACGGCGACCGTGTCGTCCCAGGAGTCGGTGGCCTCCTCGCGGATGCGGGCGGCCACGGTGCTCCAGTCCGGCGTCACCCCGCTGACGTGGCCCGCGAGGCCGTCCACGCGGCGGGCCTCGGCGAGCGAGTATGCGGCCCGCACCATCATCTTCGTCGGGATGCATCCCCAGTACGGGCACTCGCCACCGACGAGCCGATGCTCGATGCCGAGCACGCTCAGCCCTCGCTCGGCGAGCGTATTGGCCACGTGCTCTCCTCCGGGGCCCAGCCCGATGACCGCGACGTCGAATGTCTGCATGCTGATCCTCTCGCTCGGCGCGCTGGCCACGACCCTACGCCGCGCGGAATGCCACGTCCCGTCAGCGGGTTGCCCCACCATCACACCGCCGCCTGCGAGCGGAACGGCAGTGGCGGACGGGCCGGGAATCGGACGCACCTGTCACCGGGTTCCGAGGGTGTGCACGAGGGACAATCGACCGTGGACGATGCGCGCGCCCGGGCGTTCCGGGAGCACGTGGAGCCCGAGATCGAGGTCATGCTGCGGGTGGCGCTCAGCCTGACCCGCGAGCGCGCCGACGCAGAGGACCTCGTGCAGGAGTCCCTGATCCGCGCGCTCCGTGCGCTCGACTCCTTCGACGGCCGACATCCTCGGGCCTGGCTCTTGACCATCGTCCGACGCACCCACCTCAACATGAACCGACGCCGTCGGCCCGACCCGGTCGGCGACTGGGACGTCCTCGGCGACCAGCGGCCGGCCTTCGGCGCCGGCACCGCACCGAGCGCCGAGCAGGCGCATCTCGACGCCACCCTGAGCTCCCGCCTCACCGACGCCCTCGAGGACCTGGACCCGAAGTTCCGCTCCGTCGTCGTCCTCGTCGACGTCCACGACCTGTCCTACGCCGAGGCGGCCGCCGTCCTCGACGTCCCCGTCGGCACGGTCATGTCCCGGCTCAGCCGGGCCCGCAACCGACTCCGCGCCGCGCTCGGCCCCGAGTTCCTGACCCCTGGGAGGCCCGCATGAAGCAGTCACTTCGGCAGATGATCACCTGTCACTGGACCGCAAAGCGCATCCAGAGGTACCTCGACGCCGACCCGTCGGCGCCGCTCACCGCGGAGGAGGTCGCGCGCCTCGAGGCCCACCTCGCGGAGTGCGAGCGGTGCACCCGGGTCACCGAGGAGCACCGGGTGCTCCATCGCGCCCTCTCGCTGTGGCCCGGTGCCGCGGTGCCCGACCAGCGGTCGGTCGAGCGGGTCCGGTCCTTCCTCGACGAGCTGACCGACGGCTCGCGGAGCTGAGGGCGGTCAGGCAGAGGCGCTCGACGTCGCCGCGGTGGCCGAGGTCGGCAGGGTGTGAGTGTGGGCTGCGGCAGCTGCGGCCGAGTCCTCCAACGTGCCCTCGGCGGCCTTGTGCCGACCCATGACGACGGCCATGACGACTCCGGCTGCGCTGATGGCGGCCATCACCCACGCCGCCGTGCCGAGTCCCGCGGCGAGGGCGTCGGCCGTCGAGGCCCCCTCCGCGGTCCGGCCGGCGATGACGGAGCCGTAGATCGTCGCGGCCAGGGCGGTTGCCACGGCGGCGCCGACATACCGCGCCATGTTGGAGACACCCGATGCCGAACCGACCTGCTCCTCCGGCACGCACGCCGTCGACGCCGAGGAGGACGGCCCGTTGCTCAGGCCCATTCCGACGGCGACCGCGATGAGGGGCAGGACGAAGGCGGTGTACTTCCACTCAGCCTCGACGAGGCCGACCAGGGCGAAGCCGATGGCTGTGATGAGGAACCCGATGCCGATGACCTGCCGCCCACCGAACTTCTTGGCCAGGCGTGGCACGAGTGGAGCGACGGCGACCAGTCCCGCCGTCGCGGGCAACGTCGCCAAACCGGCCTGCAGTGGCGAGAAGCCGAGGGTCGACGGATCCTGGAAGTACAGGCTGACGAGGTACATGAGGGCGTTGATCGTGCCCGCTCCGATGAGGATGGCGATCGTCGAGCCGACGAGGACCCGGTTGCGGAGCAGTCCGAGGTCGAGCATCGGCACCGCGACCCGCTTCTCCACCATGACGAAGGCGAACCCGGCGGCGATGCCGACCGCGATGGAGGCGAGGGTCGCCAGGGACGCCCAGCCCCAGTCGCTGCCCTTGCTCAGGGCGAGGATGACCGGGCCGAGGGTGAGGGCGATCAGGGCCGACCCGGCGAAGTCGATCGAGCGTGACCGCGTCGGGTCGTTGGACTCCGCGACGGTGCGCCAGGTGAGGACCATGCAGATCAGGGCGATGGCTGCGCCGACCCAGAACAGGCCCTGCCAGCCGGTGACCTCGACGAGCACTCCGCCGAGCAGCGGTCCGGCCGCCGCTCCCACGGCCGCGGCGGCACCCCACAGGGAGACGGCACGCAGCTGCGCCTGTCCGCTGTTGGCGACCGACAGCAGGCTCAGGCCGCACGCGAGGATCGTCGCCCCCGCGGCGCCCTGGATGAACCGGCCGAGGATGACCGCGCCACCGGAGGACGACAAGCCGATGAGGATGCACGACACGACGAAGAGGAGCAGTCCGAGTTGGAAGATCTTCTTGCGGCCGAAGACGTCACCGAGGGAGCCCGAGGTGACGATGACCGCGGCCCCGACGAGCGAGTAGCCGGTCACGGCCCACTGCAGGGTCGTGACGCTGGTGCCTGTGTCGGCGCTGATCGCCGGTAGGAGGATGCTCACCGCGGAGGTGTTGGCGTTGACGACGAACGTCGACAGGCAGGTGGCGGCCAGGACCCCACCCGCCGCGGCGCTGGCACCGGAGACTCCTGCGGACGAGGGCGAGCCCGCTGAACCGGAGACTGAGTTCGACATGGGCGGCTTCCCTTCATCGACGGATCGACCAGCCGACTCGACCGTATGCGCGCCGCAGCGGCGTCGCCTCACCCCCGAGGGGTGACCGGACCCGGTCCCGGCAGTCAGCCCTCCGTCGCCGACTCAGCGGTCTCGAACCCGGCCATGACCGCGTCCGCGAAGGCGGCGTGGAGAACCGGGCTCGGGTGGAAGCCGTCCTCGGCGAACATCTCCGCCCTGAGCGGCTCGGTCGTCTCGATCCGGAACATCCGCTCCCGCGCGCGCACCGCCTCGGCGCCGATCGCGTCGAAGACCCGGCCACGCCAGCCCAGCGCGTCGGCGAGCGGCCTTGGGAAGGCCGGGAAGTGGTCGAGCGGCGGGATGCCGAGCAGGCAGACCCGCGCACGGGGAGCCGCCTCGAGGATGGCGTCGAACAGCGTGCTGACCTCGCGGCGGAAACGGGTGGTGCTGTGCAGGTTCTTCAGGTCGTTGACGCCGATGGACACGAAGACGAGGTCCGCCTCGGCGAGCGCCTCCTGCGAGACCAACTCGAGCGCCAGGCCGGCCGTCGCGCCCGTCCGCGCGCACGCCTCCCACATGACGGTCGCGTCATATCGTTCCGCCAACCGGACCGCGAGCTGCCCGGCCACCGACGAGCGATGGTGGCCCACCGCATACCCGGCGGTCACGCTGTCGCCCAGGGTGACCACCTTCATCCGGCGCTCGCCCTCGCCGACCTGCCCGGTGACGCCGTCGGCGTCGGGGAAGCGCGGGATCGAGCGGGCCAGCCGGTAGCCCTGGACCGGCACGACCGGCAGCCCCAGCCACCAGAGCCGGCCCGGGGCCGCTCCACGGATGCGACCGTATGCGGTGCGCACCTGCTCGCCCCGCCCCACCTGCGCGCTCAGGGCCGTGCCCCCTGCGTCGATGCCGGGTCGTGGGAGCGCGTCGCGAAGCCGTACGCCGCGGCGGCGAGCATGAGGACGTTCACGGCGGTGCCGGCGCGAGCGTCGGTCCAGCTCGTGAGGATCGCGACCTGGGACACGACGGCTGCGACCCCGGTCACGAGCCACCAGCCGCGGCTCCGAAGCACCGTCATGACGGCGGCCGCGATCACCAGGAGGCCCGCGACCAACCAGAGCACCGCCTCACCGCCGCTCACCGGCTCGGTGAGCTGATCGACGTCGGCCACCCCGAACCCCTCGACCACGCCCATGACATGGATGAGGCCGTGGACGAAAACGACCACCGCATACACCCACCACAGGACCCGCTTCACGGGCTCACCTCTCGACCTCTCGTGACGTTTCCGACCACGATCGTGGCACGCGGTGTTCTCGGGCGTCTCGGTGCAGGTGTGACTCATCGGTCACACCGCGACGGCCTCGCCGACCGTCGCTAGCCTGAGGAGATGGACATCGCCTTCGTCGCCGGCTTCGGCCCGATCGGGCGCGACCCCGACGCCACGCTGAGTGGCCGTCGGACCGACCGGTCCCGCAGGCCTGGCTCGAGCTCGAGGTCGCGTCTCCGGAGAAGGTGGCCGAGGCGGTGGTAGAGCTGCGGGGCAGGGGCCAGGAGATCCTCGTCGAGGCCCACGAGGAGCCGTGGGGTCAGACGACGGCCCGATTGATGAGCCCTGAAGGTCTGCTCGTCGGGATCTCCTACTTGCCGTCCTTCCACGAGGACACCGCCCCCGACCCGACCGCCCAGATTCGAGGCTTGGGGCGCGGTCGGCCTTCATCTCCTGAGGTGAGAGCCCGGATGCTCGGGACCGGGCTAGCGGCTCGTGCCACGCATCGAGAACCACCCCCAGGCCGCCGTCGCGAGGAACGCCACCACGCCGATGACGAGCAGCCAGAACAGCCCCTCCAGGACCGCACCGAGCAGTGCGAAGACGAGCCAGAGGACGAGCAGGGCGATGATGAGCGTCTTCATCCACCCAGCCTGTCACGCCTACCCGGCGATTGTGCCCTTGACCTGCGGTTATCCTCCGTCGCAGCCGCTCAGCCGTCGACGTAGTCGCGCCAGGAGTGCTCCGGCTCGTAGCCGAGCTCGGCGCGGGCGCGCTCGATGGACAGCAGCGTCGTGTGCCCCTCGACGCCTCCCCGCACGGGCACGTCCGGGTACACCTCTGCCAGCAGGTCTGCACTCGGCCTGGTCATGCACGTGTCCGCCGCCGCGACGAGGTATGCGCGGGCACCTGAGACGTCCGCGGTCAGTGAGCGTCGCACGGCCTGGGCGACGTCCCGAGCGTCGACGTAGCCCCACAGGTTCCAGGCGCGCACGGTCGGGTCGTCCCAGAATCCGGGGAAGCGGGCGTAGTCGTGCTCCTCCATGATGTTGGAGATCCGCAGCGCCACGAACGGGATGCCGGACCACCGGGCGAACTGCTCGGCGATCGCCTCGCCCGCAAGCTTCGAGAGCGCGTAGTGCGACTCCGGCAGCAGCGTGTGGTCCTCGTCGATCGGGGCGTAGCGGGGCTGCTCGCGCTCGAACGGAAGCCCGATGAGGGTCTCCGACGAGGCCCACACCACGCGTCGGAGCCCGAGACGGGTTGCCGCGGTGAAGACGTTGTAGGTCGACATCATGTTGTTCTCGAAGGTCGCCCCGTCCGGGCGGATACCGGGCGCCGGCACAGCGGCCAGGTGCACCACGGCGTCGGCGTCGGCGAGGGTCTCGAGCGTCTCGCCGAGGTCGGTAAGGTCGACCGCGAGGGTGGGTGCATCGGGATCGAGAGAAGCGTTGAGGTCGACGGACAGGACGTCGTGGCCATGATCGGTGAGATCGGCGACAACCGCCCTCCCCGCCTTGCCGCTGCCCCCGGTGACGACGATGCGGCTCATGCTCATGACGGCTCCTTCGGTCGGTGCTGGCTGTGTTCGTGGTGATCAATCTGTTTGGACGGCTCTCGTGGCCACGTTATCGGCGCGTTCGAGCGCCCGCGCGTGCGGTTGCGCGGTTGGCATGCTCGTGAGATCGGCCTCTGTCAGCGGCATGCCGAAGGGGCGCTATGTCGCGCGGTTGGCATGCTCGTGAGATCGGCCTCTGTCAGCGGCATGCCGAAGGGGCGCTATGTCGCGCGGTTGGCAGGCTCGTGAGATCGGCCTCTGTCAGCGGCATGCCGGAGCGGGGCTATGTCGCGCGGTTGGCAGGCTCGTGAGATCGGCCTCTGTCAGCGGCATGCCGGAGCGGGGCTATGTCGCGCGGTTGGCATGCTCGTGAGACCGCCCACCTCACAGCGGCATGCCGAAGCGGGGCTATGTCGCGCGGTTGGCATGCTCGTGAGATCGGCCCCTGTCAGCGGTGTGTCGCGTCGACGTCATGTCGCTGATCCGGCACACCGCCAGCGGCGTCTTCGGCGGTCCCGTTGATGCGCCTCGTCTCCCTATCGCCATCGACCGGAGGCGGCGCGGCGAACAGGTCGCCGTTCGCCTCGGCCAGCAACTGCCGGACCGCCGCTCGCCCGGACTGCACCATCCGGTCGAACTGGTGGAACTCGAGCAGCCCCACACCCATGGACGACGGAACGACGACCCACGCACCGCGCGAGCGCGCGGACTCCACCGCGCCGGCGCTGCCGATCATCATCGTGCGCATCAGCGTGTCGCCCAGGGCCGGCACCTTGGGGCGTCCGCTGCGCGGCTTGCCTTCGCCGCCGGAGCCGATGCTCACGGCGACCACGGGGCCCTCGTCCCGCTCGACGAGCAGGTCGGTCGGCATGTTGTCCAGCACTCCGCCGTCGAGCAGGAGTCGGCCGTCGTCCGTGGGTAGGGGCGCGAACAACACGGGTAGCCGCGAGCTGGCCAGGGCCGCGTCGACGACGCGACCGCGGCGATGCACCTGACGGGTCCGGCTGACGAGGTCGACGCTGACGACGGACAACTGGCGGGGCAGCCCCTCGATGACGTTGTCCCGACCGTAGGTCCGCTCCATCGCCGCCTTGACGCGATGGCCCCGGGCGATCGACTGGCTCGGCAGCCGGTAGTCGCTGAACGGCCGCCGCCGCACGAACTCCGCGTAGCAGATCTCCTCCAGGGTCTCCCCGTCGACGCCCAGCGCGTGGGCCGCCGCGATGATCCCGCCGACACTCGCGCCCGCGACCCGGTCGACGTGGATCCCGGAGTCCTCGAGCTCGCGGAGGATCCCCACGTGGGTGAAGGCGCGGGCGCCGCCACCGGCCAGCACGAGCCCGAGGGACCGGCCGGCGAGCCGGTCGGCGAGGGCGCGCAGCCCCGTCGAGCCGGCAGGGTCTCCGTCGACGACCGTCAGCTGCCAGGCGTCGGTCGCGGCCACCCAACCAGCCCGCACGTCGGGCTCAGGGGCCGCGCCGAGCAGGACGAGCTCGGGTCGACGCGACGGGACGGGCGCCGGTGGCCCGGTGGGGACCGCGTCGTCACTGCGGGCGACGAGCACGACGGAGTCGGCCTCGCGCACGCAGAACTCCCGCCAGGCGACGTCGTCGGGCCCATCGGCATCCGCGCCCCGGTGCCCGGCACCGGCAACGAGCAGCACGCGGTCGTAGTCCAGTTCGGCGCGCGCGAGTCCGTCGGCCGACAGCGCACCTGGGCGGCGGACGGCGAGGAGCCGAACGTGATGGTCCAGGCGTCTCTCGAGAGCGTCGCCGACGGACTGCACCTCGTCGGTCGACACCGAGGGCCCGAGGCCGACGACGGCGATGACCGACACCCGCTCCGGCGGCGGCGGTCCCGGAGGCCCACCGGCGGTGCGCAGCCGGTCGGCGACCTGGGTCAGCACGTACCGCGCAGCCGCCGGGTCGCTCTCGAGCACCTCGTCGAATGCCTCCCGCGGAATCTCCGTCAGCGTCGTGTCCCGCCGCGCCCGCACGGTCGCCGACCGCGGCTCACCGCTCAGCAGCGCGAGCTCGCCGAGCACCTGGCCGGCGCCGAGCTCGCGCACGACGGTGTCTCCGAGCGTCACCTCGAGCCGTCCGGTCCGCACGATGTAGGCCGACCCGGGCGGATCGCCCTCCTGCATCAGGTATGCGCCGGCCGGGACATGCGTCAGCCTCGCCGCTTGTTCGAGCCGGGTCCGCGCCCGGTCAGGGAGCGCCGCGAACATCGGCAGCGCGGACAGGTCGGTGGCGGCATGGTCGGCCTCCGATCCGGCCGCGGCCGGCACCGCCCAGTCTGCCGGCGCGGCGGGGCGATGGATGACGGCCGGCCGCTCCTCGGTGGTGTCGTCCTCGTCGATCGCCTCGATCCGTCCGAGCGGGAGCGCGAGGAGGGCGACGAGCAGGAAGGCGGCCACCGACAGGAGCCACCCGTCGCGGAGACTGTCGATGACGGTCGCGGGTGCGAGCTCGCCGATGAGGACGACGATGACCGCGATGCCGAGAACGCCGCCGACCTGGCGCGCGGCTGACACGACCGCCGAGGCGGTGGCGTAGCGGCCTCCTGGGACAGCCGCGAGCGATGCACTACCGAGCAGCGGGAGCGTCGCACCGACGCCGAGGCCGCTGAGGATCTGACCGGGCAGCCACTCGGCCCAGAAGGCGGGCTCGGGTCCGACCATCTGGTGGTACCAGAGGAACGCGGCCGCCCAGATCAGCGCTCCCGGGACCACGAACGGGCGATACCCGTAACGCTCGGCGAGCGGCCCGAGACGGGAGGCGACGACGGCCGCGACGAGAGGCCCCGGCACGAGCGCGAGGCCGGTGACGATGACGCTGTAGCCCCAGACGTACTGCAGCCACAGCACATTGGTGAGCAGGTAGGCGTAGAAGCCGAGGCCCGCCACGATGGTCGCGACCGAGCCCACGTTGAACGAGTGCAGGCGCAGCAGCAGCGGGTCAAGCATGGGCGCCCGGTGTCGACGCGAGCTGATGACGAACAGCCCGGTGAGGACGATCGCCGCGGCGAAGCAGGCGATCGTCTCCGGTCCGGTCCAGCCCCAGTCCTCGCTGCGGATGATCCCGAGGTTGAGTGCGCCCAGGGCCAGCACCAGCAGCGCCGCCCCGACCAGGTCGGGCACCATCCGCCGCCCGGGGGCGCGGCTCTCGACGAGCTCGTGCCGCGCGGCCCAGACCGCGACGAGACCGAAGGGGAGGTTGACGAGGAAGGCGGCGCGCCAGTCCCACAGCTGGACCAGGACGCCGCCGATGGGCGGGCCGAGCCCGGCGGCGATGGCGGCCGAGGCCCCCCAGATGCCGACGGCGTGCGCGCGCCGATCACTCGGGAAGGCGGCGATCACAAGGGCCAACGAGGCGGGCACGAGCATGGCCGCTCCGAGGGCCTGCAGCACACGGGCGCCGATGAGGAACTCGACCGAGGGCGCCAGGCCGCACAGCACGGACGCGATCGTGAAGACCGCGACGCCGGTCACGAACGAGCGACGTCGTCCCAGCAGGTCGGTCAGCCGGCCGAAGAGGATGAGGAACGCCGCGAAGACGATGTTGTAGGCGTTGAGCACCCACGACAGCGCCCCGATGTCGGCCTCGGCGAACGACTCGCGGATCGAGGGGAAGGCGACGTTGACGATCGTCGCGTCGAGGAAGGCGAGGAAAGCGCCGAAGCTGGCGACGAGGAGCACGCGGGAGGCAGGGACCCGCGCCGAGCTGGTTGATGACATCACACCTCCGATGGCTGCCCGCCAAACCTAATGGTCACTGGCCTGCGATGTGCGGATAGCGGCGTGGGGAATGGCGATAACCGACGGTTTCCTGCGTGGGTGGAGGCATCGGCCGTCACATTCCGCCGCGGGTGTCCTCCCCGGATGCGACCCGGCGCCGGTACTCGCGGATCCGGCGGACCCGCTTGCCGACGAAGACCAGGAGCGCACCGACCACGGCCGCGATGACGACGTACTCGAACCCCTGCGCGTAGGGCTCGATGCGGCGCCAGTTCTCGCCGAGGGCGTATCCGGCGAGGATGAAGATGGTGTTCCAGATCAGGCTGCCGGTCACGGTCAGCAGGAGGAACAGCGGCAGGCGCATCCGGGTCACCCCGGCCGGCACCGAGATCAGACTGCGGAACAGCGGCACCATCCGGCCGAAGAACACCGCCTTCTTGCCATGCCGTTCGAACCACGCCTCGGTGCGGTCCGCGTCGGCCACGTCCACGAGGGGCATCGCCTTGATCAGTGCGCGCATCCTGTCCCGGCCGAGGACACGACCGACCCAGTACAGCGCCACCGCGCCGACGACCGACCCGGCGGTGGTCCAGAACAGCGCCGAGGCGAGCGTGAAGGTCCCCTGCGCAGCGGCGAACCCAGCCAGTGGCAGGACCACCTCGCTCGGCAGCGGCGGGAATAGGTTCTCCAGCGCGATCGCCACGCCCGCACCAGGCGCGCCGAGCGTCTCCATGAGGTCGACCGCCCAGCCGGCGACGCCGCTCAGCTCGGGCTCGGCGGCCAGGGGGAACAGCATCCCTCGAGGGTATGCGGTGCTCACCCTGACCTCGCTCGTCCCGACTCCCTCCCCTCCTCCGCGACGGACGGTTTGGCGGTGGCTACAGACGTCGAATAGCCGACGCCGAACCGTCCGTCGCGGAGTGGGCGGAGTAGGTTGTGCGCGACCACCGCATACCGAATCCGACTGACGCGGCACGGAGGGAGCACCGATGGACGAGAGCGGCTTCTGGCAGGCGGCGCAGGACCACCTGATCCGCTACGGCGGCGGGTTCACGCCGCGGCGCATCGAGCGGGCCGCGGGCAGCTATGTCTACGACAGCGAGGGGCGGGCGATCCTCGACTTCACGTCCGGGCAGATGAGCGCCGTCCTCGGGCACGGGCACCCCGACATCGTGCGGACCGTGACGGAGTCGGTGACGAACCTCGACCACCTCTACTCGGGGATGCTCAGCGGACCGGTGGTGGACCTCGCGGTGCGCCTCACCGGCACGCTGCCCGACCCGCTCGAGCGGATGATGCTGCTCACCACGGGTGCCGAGTCGAACGAGGCGGCGGTCAAGCTCGCCAAGCTCTACACCGGGCGGCACGAGATCGTCGCGTTCGACCAGTCATGGCACGGTATGACGTCCGGCGCGGCGGCGGCGACGTTCTCCGCCGGCCGCCGCGGCTACGGCCCCGCGATGCCCGGCAACCTGACGCTGCCGACGCCCAACGCATACCGCTCGCCCTTCCGTCGGGCCGACGGTGGCTATGACTGGGAGGCGGAACTCGAGTACGGCTTCGCGACGCTCGACCGGCAGTCGACCGGGTCGCTCGCCGCGTGCATCGTCGAGCCCATCCTGTCCTCCGGCGGGATCATCGAGCTGCCCGAGGGCTACCTGGCGCGGCTGCAGCAGGAGTGCCGGGCGCGCGGGATGCTGCTCATTCTCGACGAGGCGCAGACGGGGGTGGGGCGGACCGGGCACATGTACGCGTTCGAGCGCGACGGCGTGGTGCCGGACATCCTCACCCTGTCGAAGACGCTCGGCGCCGGGCTGCCGGTCGCGGCGACCGTGACGTCCGCGGAGATCGAGACCGTGTGCCACGAGCGCGGCTTCCTGTTCTTCACGACGCACGTGTCCGACCCGCTCGCGGCGTCCGTCGCGCTGACGGTGCTCGAGGTGGTGGAGCGCGACGGGCTCGTGGATCGGGCGCGACTGGTCGGCAAGGCGCTGTCCGAGCGGCTCGCGGAACTGAAGGACCGGCACGAGAACGTCGGCGACGTCCGGGGGCGCGGGCTGCTGCAGGGCATCGAGCTCGTGCAGGACAAGGCGAGCCGGGCGCCGGCGGACCGGCTCGGACAGGCCGTGACGTCTGCGTGCCTCGAGCGCGGGCTGCACCTCAACATCGTCCAGCTCCCAGGCATGGGCGGCATCTTCCGCATCGCACCGCCGCTGACGGTGACCGAGGACGAGCTGCACGCCGGCCTCGACATCCTCGACTCCGCACTGGCCGAGGTGACCGGCGCCTGACGCTCGGCGCTGGTGGCTCTGACGCCGCGACGGACGGTTCAGCGGTGGCTACCTGGGGTGGTGGCCACCGCTGCGCCGTCCGTCATGTGGGGCGCTCAGGCCCTCGCGGTCACCAGTTGGCGCCGGGGAGCAGGCCGAAGTCCTCCGCGAGCCAGTCGAGGTCGTCCGCGGTGTCGACCCGGTAGCCGCCGCCGGTTCCGGCGCAGATGGAGTTCAGGCCGTAGGAGGTCACGGCCGCGATGGTGGTCGACCCCTCGACGAAGATCGGCCCGCCGGAGTCGCCGCTGCAGGTGCCGCCGGTCGCCGCATTGTTGGTGAACAGGACGGAGTTGCCCGCCTTCTTCTCGCCGAACGCCGCATCCTGGTTGATGATCTTCAGCGTCGCCTGGCGACGTTCGAGGGAGGACTCGGTCAGGCCGGTCTGCTCCGGCATGCTCCGCTGCAGGCCGTAGCCGACCGCAGTGAACAGCTGCTTGTTCTTGCCGCGCTTGACGAAGAAGTCGTCGAAGTAGCCGAGCTCGGGGAGCTCCCCGTACTCGTCCAGGGTGACCGCCTCGTCGAGGACGACCATGCCGAGGTCGTTGAGGTAGAACGCCGCGTCGTCGTAGTCGGGGTGGGTGTACGGGGTGCCGGAGATCGACGTCTCGCCACCACCCGGGTAGTCCCCGCCTCGGAGATCGTTGATGTCCTCGTCGAACCACACCTCGACGGCCTCCGCGCCGAAGGTGCAGTGCCCGGCCGTGAGGAAGTGCGTCGGGTCGACGAGGGTGCCCGAGCAGCGCCAGAGCGGCTCGAACGCACCCGTCGTGTCGTTGAGGTTGCCCGCGACCATGATGCCGACGAAAGGGTGCTCGTTGTTGTCCGGCTCGCCGTATCGGATGGCATTGGCGGGCGCCGCCACGGCCACGGTGAGGGTCGCGGCGGCGGCGAGGACGGTGAGTGGCTTGGCGATGCGCAAGGTCGTCTCCTTCGACGAATGGGCAGGACCGGCCAACTATAGGCACAGACCCGCCGACCTCGCAGAAGTTCCGCAGATCGAACAGACCCGCGCTGACCTGCGAAGATGTCAGGCCGCCACGCCTTCGCCGACCTCGCGACCCCCCTTCCGGTGCATGACGCGAAGACGTGGGGCAGCGTCGAGGATCGGGAGTCAGACTCCGCCGAGCCCCGAGTCGCCGCGGCTCCGCAGGGCCCGGTACTCCGGCGTGTCCGGGTGGACCTCACCTTCGATGCGGCCTCTCCGGGCGATCACCAGCGTCAGCACGATGACGACCGCCGCGATGATGACCACATACCACCACATGCTTCGCAGTGTGAACCCCCAATCCCGCAGCCGCAACCATCGCGACGGACGGTGTAGCGGTGGCTATCCACCTGGTTAGCCACCGCTGAACCGTCCGTCGCGGCGAGGCCGCCTAACGCCGGCCCTCCCACCGCAGCCGCACCCGCTGACCAGGCGCGAGCTGAGCGACCCGGTCGATGTCGGGAGTGCGGACGACGCCGATGACCGGGTAGCCGCCGGTCACCGGGTGGTCGTTGAGGAAGATCACCGGTTCTCCGTTCGGGGGCACCTGGATCGCGCCGCGCACCATGCCCTCGCTCGGCAGCTCCACGTCGACGACATCGGGATGCCGCTCCACCGAGCCTCCAATGAGACGCACCCCCTTGCGGTCGCTCTTCGGCGAGACCGCCCACTCCACCGAGCCCAGCTGGTGCGGGTCGGCGAACCAGTCGCGTCGCGGTCCCGGGGTCACGCGCACGGTGACGACGTCGCGTTCGGGCGTGGAGACCGGCGCATGGTTGATCCGCGGCAGCGGCCCGCACGCGTCCCCGACCGGCAGCACCATCCCCTCGGCGAGGCACGGCGGCCCGAGGCCCGACATCGTGTCGGTCGATCTCGACCCGAGGACCGGGTCGACGTCGAAGCCGCCGCGGACGGCGAGATAGGTGCGCAGCCCCGCCTCGGGCAGACCGAGCACCAGCTCGGCGCCGGCCCGCAGCCGCAGCAGGGCGCAGTGCGCGACCGGGCGACCGTCGACGCGGGCGGCGGTCGGGGCGCCGGTGAGCGCCGCATACAGGTCGGTATGCGCGCGCACCCGCAGGCCGCCCAAGGTCACCTCGAGCGCAGCCTGGCCGGGCAGGTTGCCGACGAGGCGGTTGGCCAGCTCGTACGCTCCATGGTCGACCGCGCCCGCACGGCCGACGCCGACGGACATGTGCCCGACCCGCCCGTCGTCCTGGAGCAACGCCAGCACCCCCGGCTGGATCACCTCGAGGGCGCGCTCGCCGCTCATGGCACTTCCACGAAACGCACCGTGCTCCCCGGCTGCAGCAGTGCCGGCGGGTCGCGGTCGGCGTCCCACAGCACGACGTCGGTCGTGCCGATGAGCTGCCAGCCGCCCGGCGAGGACCGCGGGTAGATCCCGCTGAACTCGCCCGCCAGACCGACCGCGCCGACCGGGACGGCCGTCCGAGGCGAGGACCGGCGCGGCACGGCGAGGCGGCTGTCGCCGCCGACGAGGTAGGCGAATCCCGGTGCGAACCCGCCGAACCCGACCCGCCACAGCGTTCCGGTATGCGCGACGACCACCTCCTGCGGGCTCAGCATGGTCAGGCTCGCGACCTCGTCGAGGTCGGGGCCGTCGTAGCGGACCGGGATCTCCACGACCCGCTCCTCGGAGCGACTCGCGCCGCGGTCGATATCCGCCGCCAGCCGGCGGACCCGGGCGGCGATGCGGGCCAGGTCGGCCGTCGGGCCCGCGACGAGTAGGACGGTGCGCGCCGCCGGGACGATGTCCGTGACCTCGGCGAGCTCGGGGTCGCCGGAGCGGGCGAGGTCGTCGAGTGCGGGTGCCAGGACGAGGACGTCGTCGATGCCACCGGTCTCGACGAGGATCGCCGCGTCGCCCATCTCGAGCAGGCGCACCGGGACTGCATCGCTGCGGCGACCGCTCGGGGCGTAGCCGCGGTCCATCCCGCCGGCCGGGGCGAGCATCACACGTCCCCGGCGAAGGGCGCGATGACGGCGCCGGCCCGCTCCAGCGACTCGCGCACGGCGCGGGCCATCGCCACCGCACCCGGCGAGTCGCCGTGGACGCAGACCGAGTCGGCGCGGACCTCGACGTCGGTGCCGTCGACCGCCTCGACCCTGCCCTCGGTGACGAGCCGCACCATCCGCTCGGCGACGAGGTCGGGCTCGTGCAGGACCGCCCCCGGCTCCCGCCGCGAGACGAGTCGGCCCTCCGGGGTGTAGGCCCGGTCGGCGAAGGCCTCGGCCACCGTCCGCAGCCCGGCCTCGCGCGCCGCGTCCAGGAGCACCGAGCCCGACAGGCCCATGAGCGGCAGGCCGGCGTCATAGGCCAGCACCGCCTCCACGACCGCCTCGGCCTGGCGCCGGTCGACCGCGGCGGTGTTGTAGAGCGCACCGTGCGGCTTGACGTAGGACACCCTGGTGCCGGCGACGCGACACAGTCCGTCGAGGGCGCCGATCTGGTAGATCACGTCGGCGGTCAGTTCGGGAGACGGCATGTCGATGTGCCAGCGGCCGAAGCCGGCGAGGTGGTTGTAGCCGACCTGTGCCCCGACGACGACGCCGCGCTCGGCGGCGATCCGGCACGTCTCCTGCAGGGTGAGCGCATCCCCCGCGTGGAAACCGCACGCGACGTTGGCCGAGGTGACGATGTCGAGCATGGCCTCGTCGTCACCCAGGCGCCACTGGCCATAGGACTCGCCCAGGTCGGAGTTCAGGTCGATGCGCATGATCCCTCGATCATCCCCCGCCGGGCGCACCGGAGCCAGGTCGGCCGGACATCACGGCAGGATGGGGCCATGACCGACTACGGCCACGACCTGCAGTTCGGCATCTTCCCCAGCCCGGACGCCGCCGCGGCCGACCGGGTCGTGGAGCTCACCCGGACCGCCGACGTCGAGGGCCTCGACCTCGTCTCGATCCAGGACCACCCGTACCAGCGGCGCCACCTCGACACGTGGACGCTGTTGTCCTACCTCGGCGCAGTGACGACCAATGTCCGTCTCGCCCCGAACGTCGCGTGCCTGCCGCTGCGACCCCCCGCCGTCCTCGCCAAGTCGGCGGCGTCCCTGGACGTCCTCACCGGCGGCCGGGTCGAGCTCGGTCTCGGCACCGGCGCGCTCTGGGACGGCATCGTCGCCGCCGGCGGACCGCGCCGGAGCCCCGGCGAGTCGGTCGAGGCGCTCGAGGAGGCCATCGCGATCTGCCGCGACTTCTGGGGCGGCGGCGGGGTCCGGGTGCGTGGGACGCACTACCAGGTCGAAGGTCTGCAGGCCGGGCCGCGCCCGGTGCACGACATCCCGATCTGGGTGGGCGCCTACAAGCCGCGGATGATCCGGCTGACCGCACGCCTCGCCGACGCCTGGATCCCGTCCATGGGGTATGCGGAACCCGCCTCCCTGCCCGCGCTCAACTCGGCGCTGGACGAGGCAGCCGAAAAGGCCGGCCGAGCGCCGGTGCTCATCCGCCGGATGTACAACGTCTCCGGCCGGTTCGGCACCGGCTCCGGGTTCCTCGAGGGAACACCGGAGAACTGGGCCGAGCAGCTCGCCGGTCTGACTCTCCAGCAGGGCATGAGCACTTTCATCCTCGGCACCGATGACCCCGACATCGTTCGACGCTACGCCGTCGAGGTCGCGCCCCGGGTGCGTGAGCACGTCGCCGCCGAGCGGGAGCGCCGGGCCGGTTCCGGTGACGAACCGCACTCTGCGACAGGAGATCCCGCCGCGTCGGTCTCATTGGAAGAGCGCGTCACGGCGACGGTCGAGGCGGGCCTGACGGTGCGGCCAACACCCGACGACGGCACCCGCCTGACGGACGCGGTGCCGTGGGACGAGGGCAGGCGACCGGCGCATACCCAGATCTCCGGCCGCACCTATGGCGAGACCGACAACGCCGCGCCGCAGCACCTCGTGGACATCCACAACGGTCTGCGGTCCGAGCTCGCTCAGCTGCGCGAGATCCTCGCCCAGGTGCGCAGCGGGCACGCGACCGTCGGGCAGGCGCGATTGGTCCTCAACACCATGACGATGCGGCAGAACAACTGGACGCTGGGGGCGTACTGCGAGTCGTACTGCCGGATCGTCACCGGGCACCACACCCTCGAGGACCGCAGCATCTTCCCGCACCTGCGCGCGAGCGAGCCGGACCTGGCCGGTGTCATCGACCAGCTCGAGACCGAGCACCACGAGATCCACGGCCTGGTCGACGGCCTCGACCGCGCCCTTGTGGCTCTCGTCGGCACCGACGGAACCGGCACCCCGGGGCAGGAGGCGCTCGACGGGGTCCAGCGCGCGCTGGACGTGCTCACCGACGGGCTGCTCTCGCACCTGGCGTACGAGGAGCGTGAGCTGATCGGGCCGCTGGCCCGACACGGCTTCTACGGGTGACGGCTTCTCGAGGTGATGGTGTGATCCGCGGCAGGCGGCGGTGATCCGGCGACTCCATCGCGCGTTGGTAGGGTCGAACGATCGAGCTCCACCCGAGTTCGTCGAGACCATCGACCTCGAGACCGAGAAGGCACCCTCATGAAGAAGCTGCTCATGCTCATCGCCACCGCCGTCGGCGTGACCCTCGTGAAGAGGAAGCTCGACGAGCAGCAGGCCGAGCGCGACCTGTGGGCGGAGGCAACCGACTCCTCGACGCCGCCGTCGACGAGCTGAGCGCACTGGACACACACGCTTCTGCATCATCCGTCGATGTCGTCTGCCCGTGAGCCTGAGCCGGACGGGTCGCCCGAGCCGGACGCGCCGGACACCCTCATCGAGGCGATCCGATGGGACGTCATCGTTCTGCTCGCCGCCGTCGTCGCCTTCGGCGCCAACCTGATCTTCCCCGACGAGCTGAGCTCGGCCCTCCTGGTGTTCCTCGGCCTGGCCGTGCTGTGGGTGGGCTTCCGCATCGTCGTCAAGGTTCGCGCCTTCCGGTCCCGGGGCGCGTGAGCCGAGTCCGGGGGCACTGTCCGGCTATGGGCCGGTGGCCTGCCAGGTGCGTCGTATGGCGCGCGGTGGGCATGCTGCTGATCCGGCGCTGGCGTACGGGCCTGCCGGGCGCGCGATATGGCGCGCGGTGGGCATGCTGCTGATCCGGCGCTGACGTACGGGCATGCCGGGCGCGCGATATGGCGCGCGGTGGGCATGCTGCTGATGGAGTGGTGACACGGGGGGATGTCAGGCGCGCGGCCCCCCGAACGCGGCGACGCCCCGGGTCGGATGACCCGGGGCGTCGTTCGTCGGAGTCGAGACGGCTACTTCTTGGCGTCGTCCGTCTTCTCGTCGCTCCAGTTCTTCGCGTCGGTCCAGGCGTCGGACGCAGCGTCTCCGGCCGAGTCGCCGGCGTCGGCGAGCTTGTCCCCGGCATCCTTGCCGCGGACATCGTCGGCCACATCGCTCACGGCGTCGCCCGTCGCATCGGCCGCACTCGACAGCTCGCCCTCCTTGAGGGCGGTCGCCGCATCGCCGGCCTTGTCGCCGGCGTCCTTGCCGCGAACCTTGTCGGCTGCGTCGCCGGCCGCGTCCTTGGCCGAGGCGGCCGCGTCCTCGGCCTTGCCCTTCGGGTCGGTCTTGGCGTCCTGTGCCTTGGTCGCCACGGTCTCCTTGACCTCACCCGCCTTGGCGGCCACCGCCGCACCCGCTGCCGCGGCCTTCTCCTTGGCGGCGTCGATCTTGCTGGCGGCCGTCCCGCTCGACGTCGTGCTCGAGGCTTGCGGGCTCTCGTAGCGCGGCGTGGCCCAGGGGTCCTCCTTGGCCTTCCTGCTGTTCATCACGGCGTAGGCAGCGACACCGGCGGCGGCCAGACCCAGCAGGATCAGCCACTTGCCGCTCTTCTTCGGGCTCTTCTCGACCCCGGGGATGAGGTCGACGACCTCCTGCGGAGCGTGGTCGACCCAGTCCTGGGCCTTGACCGCGGCGACGTCCTTGACCTGGTGCGCGTTCTCGCGCGCCGCCTCCGCGCCCGCCTTGGCGCTCTCCTTCGCCGCCATCGCGGTGGCTGCGACGGCCGCGACCGTCTCCGCCAGCTTGGGCAGGACGTCCTCGACGAAGCTCTCCTTCGCCGCCTCGACCTTCGGGCCGACGGTCTCCTTCGCGGCCTCGACGCGAGGTGCGGCAGCCGCCATCGCTGCCTCCACACGAGGCGTCACGGCGTCGACTCCGTGCTGCCACTTCTCCCCCGCGACCGCCGCCTTCTCGACGACGCTCTCGCGCATGTGCGAGGCGTGCTCACCCGCCGATCCGGCTGCTCCGGTCGAGGCTGCCCGCGCGTGCTCCGCCTGGTTCATGACCTCGGCAAAGCGCTCCTTCGCCGCCACCTTCGCCTCTGCCAGCGCGGCGGCGGCGTTCTCGGCGGCCTTCTGTTCGTGGCTCTTGTCGAACATGGGCTACTCCTTCGGTTGTTCCGACGCCGCCGCTCATGTCGATCATGACGACGGCGTCCGAAATGGAAAGTACTTCCGATAGACATCCTGCCCGATGAGGGCCCGACGCGTGTACCGGTCGCCTCCAATCTGGTGCATGTGCAGACGTCCGTGCAGGTCGCCCCACCGGAGGGTATGCCGCCCCGATCACCACGCTCGCCGCCTGCGCCGGCGTCGCCCTGCACCGGACAGCCGTCCAGGAGCCACGCATACGGCATGAAAGAATGGCTGGATGAAGGCAACCCTGCACACGAACCACGGCGACATCGCCATCACCCTCTTCCCGGACCACGCGCCGAAGACCGTCGACAACTTCGTCGGGCTCGCAAAGGGAACGCGCGACTACTCGGATGACGCGGGCCGCACCAACGCCGGCCCGTACTACGACGGCCTGGTCTTCCACCGCATCATCCCCGGCTTCATGATCCAGGGCGGCTGCCCGACCGGCACCGGCATGGGCGGGCCCGGCTACACCTTCGACGACGAGATCAGCCCCGACAAGGACTTCACCAAGCCCTACATCCTCGCCATGGCCAACGCCGGCAAGCGGATGGGCCGCGGAACCAACGGCAGCCAGTTCTTCATCACCGTGGCTCCGACCACCTGGCTCCAGGGCAAGCACACGATCTTCGGTGAGGTCGCCGACGGCCCGTCCCGTGAGGTCGTCGACCGGATCGCCGGCGTCCAGACCGGTGCCATGGACCGCCCGGTCGACGACGTCGTCATCGAGCGCGTCACCGTCGAGGACTGACCGTTCCCCCAGCAGGCCTCCTCCGAGCACTGATGATCGACCGACGCCGATGACCGAGCCGTACCCCACGCAGCCGCCCGAGGCGCCGCCGGTCTGCCCACGGCATCCGGAGACCGTGAGCTATGTGCGCTGCCAGCGCTGCCAGCGTCCGGTCTGCCCGACGTGTCAGCGTCAGGCGGCGGTCGGCGTGCAGTGCGTCGACTGCGTCGCCGAGGGTGCGAAGACGGTGCGTCAGGGCAGGACGGTGTTCGGTGGGCGCGTCACCGACGGCCGGCCGCGGCTCTCGTTCGGGATCATCGGCGTCACGGTCGCGGTCTTCGTGCTCCAGCTCGCCCTCGGTCGGGTGGTCGTCGAGTGGCTCGCGTTCGTGCCGATCCTCGGGGAGACCGAGCCGTGGCGCTTCTTCACCGTCGCGCTGGTGCACAGCTCGAGCTTCTTCCACATCGCGTTCAACATGTACGCGCTGTACATCATCGGCCAGTACCTCGAGCCGGCGCTCGGTCGGGCACGGTTCGCGGCGCTGTATGCGCTGGGCACCCTCGGCGGATCGGTGATGATCCTGCTGTTCGCGTCACCGGCCAGCCTCGACTGGTTCCGGCCGACGGTCGGCGCGTCGGGCGCAGTCTTCGCGTTGTTCGGAGCCCTGTTCGTCCTGCAACGAAAGCTCGGCGGGTCCGTCCGCGGGTTGCTCATCCTGCTGGGCATCAACATGGCCCTGCCGTTCGTGTTCCCGAACATCTCGTGGCAGGGACACGTCGGCGGCCTGGTGACCGGGCTGCTCGTCGGGGCGGTCTTCGGGTACCTCGGTCGTCCTCCGGAGCTGAACAGGCCCGGCGACTACTCCCGCCACTGGATCGGGCTCGGCGCCATCGCCGTGGTGCTCGTCGCGCTCGCCGTCCTGAAGTACGCCCTCGTCTGAGGCGGGGGATCGTCCGTAGGTGCGCGGTGCTGGGTGGCGCGGCGGTGTGGTGTCGGTCGGGGGCTGCTCGTCTCGTGTTGCACCACACGGTGGGTGGGGCGGCGGTGGTGTGGTGTCGGTCGGGGGCTGCTCGTCTCGTGTTGCACCACACGGTGGGTGGGGCGGCGGTGGTGTGGTGTCGGTCGGGGGCTGCTCGTCTCGTGTGGCACCACAGGCGTGACGTCGACGTGATTACACCGATGTAGTTCTCCCCATATGGGTACAACTCTGTGGATAACCTGGCCGCAGCGGGTCACTTATCCACACGTGTGTGCACGACGTGACCCACATATCCACACGATGTGTGGATAACGGTCACTCACCCGGCCATCCGACGCCCCGCCCGTTGCCGCATCATGTGGAGACCGCGCTCGACCTGGTCCATGAACCGTCCAGGCTGCAGACGCAGTCCCAGGATGGGGATACGCAGAACCGTCTCGCCGGTGAGAACAACGTCGTTCTGTCGCAGCGCGTCGTCCACCGGCATGACGGCCATGGCGTGGTGTCCGCCGTCGATCTCCACCACGAGACCGAGGTCGTCCCATCGGACGTCGAGATAGACACGGCCGTTCGATAACTCACGCACGACCTGTCGGGACGGCTCCGGCAGTCCCCGCTCTCGAAGGAGCGCCGCGAAGTCGAGCTCGCTCAACGCCCGTGCGCCGGCGCAGATGTCCTGCAGCGCGCTCAGGAGCAGATCCCGTCGTCGAGTCGGCGTCAGTTCGGTGCGGCTGGCCCACAGACGATCGGGGTGCACGATGCGTTGCTGCACCACAAGGCACAGGATGAGCAACGCCTGCCGGTCGGACACCGCCCACTGCGCAGCCCGCAGAGCCGCGTGCTCGGGCGACGCGCGTGGGATTCCTGTGCGTGCGACGGGTCCGAGACGCCGTCGCCGATGAAGGCGGACCCCGTGGAGGCGATGGCGTCGGTTGCGGTCCGGCATCGCCACGTCGACGCTCCTCGGGGTGAACCCGGTCAGGCCGCAGACGAGCAGGGCGCTCACGCCGTCGAGGATCGCCCCTGATCCCGATTCCCAGACCGCCTGCCAGAGCGTCGCTTCGGGGCTGAGGTCTCCGGTGCCGATCTGCACGGTGTGCCGGCCTCGCCGCATCCACCGACCGGCCTCGATCTCGGTGCGCACGTCGGCTCGGGTCACACCGGCGCTTCGAAGGTCGGCGCGGTGTGCGACTCCGCCGTGCGCCAGTGCGATGGGGCGGGCCTTTCGCTCACGGCGGTCACGTAGTCCCCGGCCTCGACGGGGAGTCCCTGCTGGGGCGCTGGCTGGCATCCCGCAATCCTGCCGGGTCGGCCTCCCACGCTCGGGTGGTTATCCACAGCGCATGCAGTCGGCGATGTGGCGTGGTGTCAATCGGGGCGTACAGCCCGCGTCCGGCACCACGGGGGCGAGGCCAGGCGCTGTGGCGTGGTGCCAATCGGGGCGAGCAGCCCGCGTTCGGCACCACAGCGGCGGGAGAAACGTTGGGTGGGGTGACGCCCCGCCCTAGCGCCAGCGCGTCGTCATGCCGAAGCCGGCGAGCATGAGCGCGAAGCCGATGCCGAGGTTCCAGCGACCCAGTGCCGGAATGGGGTACTGCTCGGCGGTGATGTAGAAGATGACGACCCAGAGGAGACCGATGAGCATCAGGCCCACCATGACCGGAGCCCACCATGTCGGGCTCACGGCCACCGGCTTGGGGCCGAGCTCCGGCGGGGGTGTCGAGGTCCGCTTGGCGCGTCCGCGGGACTTGGGCACGGTGCTACTCCTGATCGTCGGCTCGCCCCATCTCGATGGGGTCACACACGGTGTTCCGGGTATGAGGATCCCGGCGCTGTCACTTAGCGTAGATGCATGACGGAGCGCACGGGCGATGCCACCCCCTCGGGTGCCGATCCGTCGCGCCCCGCTCCTGAGCCGCATGCCGACCCTGAAACCACCGCACCGGACACCACGCCGGCCGCACCGGTCGACGCGCCGGACCAACCGACACCCCGCCGACGGTGGCGGATCGGACGGCAGCTGACGATCTGGACGATCCTGGTCCCCCTCGTCGCGGTCCTCGCCGGCGCCCTGTTCTCCGCCAGCCAAGGCGCGGCCCAGGGCACCGATCTGCGTTCGGCCGCGAGCGGACTCGCCGACGTGATCCGGGACGAGGCACGGCGGGCGACGATGCGGGCCGCCGAGGTCACCCGGCTGCAGGACGAGGTCGCCTCCCTCACCGAGCTCCGCACCGACCGCGACGAGGCGGTGGCGGGCATCCTCGACTCCGCGAACCGCTACGCCCAGCACGCCGGCACCCTCCCGGTCACTGGACCCGGAGTGGCCGTCTCGCTCACCGACTCCCCGCTGCGCGGCGACCAGATCCCGGAGGGCCTGACGGTCGACGACCTCGTCGTGCACCAGCAGGACGTCCAGGGAGTCGTCAACGCCCTCTGGCGCGGTGGCGCCGAGGCGATGATGATCCAGGACCAGCGGATCATCTCGACGAGCGCCGTCAGGTGCGTCGGAAACACCCTGATCCTCCAGGGCCGGGTCTACTCCCCGCCGTTCGTCATCACCGCGATCGGTGACCAGGGTCGTCTGCAGGAGGCGCTCGCGAACGATCGTTCGGTGCAGATCTACCAGGAGTACGTCGCCGCCGCCGGACTCGGCTACGAGGTGGAGGTCCTCGACGAGATCGAGGCCCCCGCATACTCGGGTTCGATCGGTCTGCAGCATGCGACCCCCATCCGCTGACACGCCCGCAGTGGGCACTCATCCCGTGCGTGACAATGGTGCGGTGAGCAGCCCCGACCGGACGCGCATCCTCGTCGTCGACAACTACGACAGCTTCGTCTTCACGATCGTCGTCTACCTCGAACAGCTCGGGGCCGTCTGCACCGTGGTGCGCAACGACGCGGTCTCACCCGCCGACGGCGCCGACTTCGACGGCGTCCTCATCTCGCCTGGTCCGGGCACGCCGGAGGAGGCGGGTGTGTCGATGGCGATGATCGAAGCCTGCGGTGAGCGGTCGCAGCCGATGCTGGGTGTATGCCTGGGTCACCAGGCGCTCGGAGTCGTCACCGGCGCGGTGGTCGGGCGAGCGCCGGAGCTCCTGCACGGCAAGACCTCGCTGGTCCACCACCAGGGCACCGGAGTGCTCGACGGTCTGCCCGTGCCGTTCACCGCCACGCGGTACCACTCCCTGACGATCGACCCGGCGACGGTCGGCCCCGAGCTCGTCCCCAACGGTCACACCGCGTCGGGCGTCATCATGGCGGCCCACCACCGGGATCTGCCGCTGCACGGGGTGCAGTTCCACCCCGAGAGCGTGCTCACCGAGGGTGGGCACCTGCTGCTCGCCAACTGGCTGCGGGTCTGCGGCGACGAGCAGGCCGTCGAGCGGTCGGCCGGGCTGTCGCCGCTGGTTCGAGACGCCTCGGCGGTCGCTGCCCGCGTCGCCGTGCCCTGACACCCCCCAACCCGCACGGGTTGGGGTGCTGCGTCGCGCACCGACTCGCGCCGTGACCCCCGACTTGCGCACCGGCACCCGAAGTGCGACCTGACGCCTGCAGTTGCAGGTGCCAGGTCGCACTTCGGGTGGAGGTGTCGGAGGTGAGGTCCAGGCCCGCCACTCAGGCCCGCCCGCTCAGCCGCCCCCCTCGTCCGGAGGCGGTGTCTCGGTCGGGGTCTGCGTCGGCTCGGTCGTGGGCTCCGTCGTCGGCGTCTCGGTCGGAGTGGGCGCGGGAGCCTGCGCGACGACGAGCTCGACGGTCGTCCCCTGGTCGACGATCCCGTCCCGGGGGTCCTGCTCGAGCACCGTGCCCTGGGGGAACTCCGAGCTCTCCCGGAACGTCGACGACGACTCCAGACCGCGATCGGCGAGAGTGCTCTGGGCCTGACTCAGGCTGAGTCCCACGACGTTCGGCACCGTCACCCGGCCGCTCGACACCTGCAGCGAGACGGCCGTGTCGGGTGGCACGGTGCTGCCGGCCGACGGGTTCTGGCCGACGACCCTGCCCGCGGGTTCGGTGGAGTCGTCGACCTCGCTGACATCGCCGAGCGTCAGGCCGCTGTCCACGAGCCTCGCCCGGGCCTCGGCCTCGGTGAGGCCGCCCAGATCGGGCACGCTCACCTCGCCCGGCCCGGTCGACACCGTCAGCGTCACCGTGGAGCCGACCTCGACCTCGGCTCCGGCCTCCGGGTCCTGCTCGAGCACGGTCCCCGCGGGAGCCTCGTTGGCCGTGTCCACCCGTTCGACCCGCAGCTGCAGGCTGACGAGCTGGGTCGAGGCGCGCTCGATCGTCTGGTCGACGACGCTCGGCACGGTGACCAGCGTCGGCTCCTCCTCGCCCCCGCCGTCGAGCAGGTTGGCCAGCGCGAACCACATGATCCCCACGAGCGCGAGCGCCGCGAGCGCCCCCCAGAGCCACCCGAGCCGGCGCTTGTCCTCCTCCTCGTCGGGTGGGACCGGCGGGAACGCGGAGGTGTCCGCCTCGGTCCGGTATGCGACGGGCCGGTCCGTCGGAGCGCTCGCCGCGGGCACGACCTCGGTCGCGTCGGCGCTGCTCCCCGTGACGGCGGAGTAGACCTCGGTCTCGGCCGCGCGGGCACCGGCGGCCCCCGCCAGCGCAGCGCCCCCGACGGCCCCCGCCGCCGCAGCCGTCCCCCCGTTGCGGCCGACCGGCGGGGCTCCGATCGCCTCGCGGTAGTCGGTCAGGTCGCTCCAGGCGGCGGCACTCACCGGGCGCCCCATCCGCGCGGACTGCAGGTCGCTGCGGAAGGACGTCGCGTCCTGATAGCGATCGTCGCGTCGCTTGGCCAGCGAGTGCAGGACGACGGCATCGAGCTCGGGTGCGATCTCGCCCGGCGCGAAGTCGCTCACGAGCGGCGGCCGCTCCCCGACGTGCTGGTAGGCGATCGCGACGGGCGAGTCGCCCTGGAACGGCGTGCGTCCGGTCAGCAGCTCGAAGAGCATGCACCCGGTCGAGTAGAGGTCGGAGCGGGCGTCGACTGTCTGCCCCTGCGCCTGCTCGGGCGAGAGGTACTGGGCGGTGCCCATGACGGCCTGGGTCTGCGTCATCGTCGCACTCGTGTCGGCGATGGCCCGGGCGATCCCGAAGTCCATGACCTTGACCGTGCCGTCGTCGGCGATCATCACGTTGGCCGGCTTGATGTCGCGGTGCACGATGCCCATCCGGTGGGAGTACGACAGCGCGTCGAGCACCCCCTCGGTCATCCGCGCCGCCTCCGTCGGGTCCATCGGGCCCTTCTCGGTGAGCACCGTGCGCAGCGTGTGTCCGTCGACGTACTCCATGACGATGTACGGGATGTCGTGCTGCCCGCCCTGGGCGTCGGTGACGAGCTCGTCACCGGAGTCGTAGACGGCGACGATGCTCGCGTGGTTGAGCCCCGCGGCGGACTGGGCCTCCCGCTTGAACCGGGTGAGGAAGGTCGCGTCCCGCGCGAGGTCACCGCGCAGCAGCTTGATCGCGACGGGCCTCCCCAGGCGCGTGTCGTGCCCCTTGTGGACCTCGGCCATGCCTCCGCGGCCGATGAGCTCGCCGACCTCGTAGCGGCCGCCGAGGATCTGCAGGGGGGCGCTCACAAGGAACCTCCGGGGGTGTGATGCAACGGATTCGAGTATGCGGTTGTCGCCTGAGGCATGAGGCTCGCCAGCGGCATTCTGCCTCCCGGCGGCCTGGGTCCGGTCGCCGGGTTCACTGCCGGACCACCGCCTCCATGATCTGGCGGGCCATCGGACCGGCTACCCGGCCGCCGCTGATCTCGCTCGTCGTGTCGCCGCCGTTCTCGACGACGACCGCCACGGCGACCTGGGGGTCGTCGGCGGGCGCGAAGCCGGTGAACCAGGCGTGCGCCCGGCGGCCCTCGCCGACCTCGGCGGTGCCGGTCTTGCCGGCCACGGTGACGCCGTCGATCTGGGCGGACTGCCCGGACCCGGTCTGGACGACCCGCTGCATCATCAGACTGAGCTGGGAGGCGACCTCGGGGTCGACGGCCTCGGACAGCTCCTGGGGGGCGGCGGTCTCGAGCACGCTGAGGTCGTTGCCGACGACCGACTCGATGAGGTACGGCTGCATGACGATGCCCCGGTTGGCGATGGCCGCGCTCACCATCGCCACCTGCAACGGCGTCATCCGCACGTCCCGCTGCCCGATGGCCGACTGCGCCAGGGACGGCGGGTCGAGCTCCTCCGTGGGAAACACCGACCGGGCGACGTTCATCGGGACCCGCAGGGTGTCGCCGATCCCGAAGCGAGCCGACTGCTCCCGGATGACCTCGGCGCCGAGCTCCAGCCCGAGCGAACCGAAGGCGGTGTTGCACGAGATGGCGAGCGCCTCGATCATCGACTGCACCCCGGAGGGGTCGCAGCTCGATCCGCCGTAGTTCGGCAGGTCGGCGTCGGTCTGCGGGAGGTCGAGGACATCGGGCGCGTCGAGCTCGGACTCCAGGGTGTAGCGACCGGTGGACAGGGCTGCGGCGGCCGTGACCACCTTGAACGTCGACCCGGGCGGGTAGGTCTGCGAGATGGTGCGGTTGAGCAACGGCTGGTCGGGGTCCTCGTTCAGCTCGGTCCACGCGTCCTGGACCGCCGCCATGTCGTGGCTGGCGAGGACGTTCGGGTCGTAGGTGGGTCGGCTCACCATCGCGAGGATCGCGCCGGTGCTCGGGTCGAGCGCGATGGCGGCGCCCTTCTGGCCTCCGAGTGCCTCTTCCGCGGCGATCTGGGTGGCCGGGTCGATCGTCAGCTCGACATTGACCCCGCTCGGTCGCTGGCCGGCGATGACGTCCGAGATGCGGCGGTAGAAGAGCTGGTCGGCGGAGCCGTTGAGCAGCGGGTTCGCGGCGAGCTCGATCCCGCCGCCGGCCCCGTACAGGAACGAGAAGTAGCCGGTGACATGCGCATACCGCGGTCCCTCCGGGTAGACACGGATCCGTTGGTACTGGTTGTCCGTCTCCCGCGAGAACGCGACCGAGGTGTCGGCGATGACGATGTCGCCCCGGTCGGCGCCGTAGGTCGCGAGGAGGGTGCGCCGATTCTCCGGGCGGGCGTTGATCGCCTGGGCCTGGAAGCCCTGGATGATCGTCGTGCTCACGAGCAGCGTGGTGAACAGCAGGGCGATGACGAAGCCGAGCTTGCGGATCGGAGCGTTCATGCCGGACGCACCATCTCGGTCTGCTCGGTGGAGCCCGACGGCCGGGCGGGAGGAGTCTCGTCGACCGGCCGCCGCGCCTGGTCGCTGATCCGCAGGAGCAGCGCGATGATCGTCCAGTTCGCGAGCAGGGACGACCCGCCGGCGGACAGGAAGGGCGTCGTCAGGCCGGTCAGCGGGATGACCCGCGTCACCCCGCCGATGACGACGAAGCACTGCAGCGCGATCGAGAACGACAGCCCGGCCGCGAGCAGCTTGCCGAACCCGTCCCGCACCCCCACGGCGGTGCGCAGACCGCGTTGGACGAGCAGCGCATACAGCAGGATGAGCGCGAACAGCCCGATCAGCCCGAGCTCCTCGCCGAAGCTGGGGAAGATGAAGTCGCTCTCGGCGAGATACGTCTCGGTCGGCCGGCCACGGCCCAGACCGGTGCCCAGCAGGCCACCGGCGGCCAGGCCCATCAGCCCCTTGGCGACCTGGTCCGACTGCCCCGGCGCGAAGGGGTCGAGCCAGAGCGTCACGCGAGCCTGGACGTGGCTGAACAGGCCGTAGGCGACGTAGGTGCCGACCGCGAGGAGGGTCAGGCCGATCGCGATCCAGGAGACCCGCTCGGTGGCGACGTAGAGCATCGCGACGAACAGGCCGAAGAAGAGCAGCGACGACCCGAGGTCACGCTGGAACACGAGGATGCCGAGGCTGAGGACCCAGGCGACGAGGATCGGCCCGAGGTCCTTGCCGCGCGGGAGGATCAGCCCGAGCACCTTGCGACCGGACACCGAGAGCGCGTCCCGCGCGGTCACGAGGTAGCCGGCGAAGAAGATCGCGAGCGCGATCTTGGCGAGCTCGCCGGGCTGGAACGAGAACGGCCCGATCGAGATCCAGATGCGGGCGCCGAGGACCTCCCGGCCGATGAACGGCAGCAGCGGCAGGAGCAGCAGGACGACGGCGGCCAGCCCGGCGATGTAGGTGTAGCGCCGCAGCAGGCGGTGGTCCGGCAGCAGGATGATGACCGCCGCCGCGATCGCGACGGCCAGGGCGCTCCAGGTCAGCTGTCGCAGCGCCAGACCGTCGGTGAAGGGGTTCGAGCGGGCGATGTCGATGCGATGGAGCATGACGATGCCGAGACCGTTGAGCAGGGTCGCGATCGGCAGGATGAGCGGGTCGGCGTAGGCCGCCCGCCACCGGAGCACGAGGTGGAAGGCGACGGCGATCCCGAGGAGGACCGCGCCCTGCGTCAGGAGGTTGGGCGGCACCGAGCCGTTCGCGCCGACCTCGACGTTGACGTAGGCGAGCATGACGAGCCCGACCGCCCCGACGAGCAGGAGGAGTTCGACGTTGCGGCCACTGCGGGGTCCGAGGGAGGCGATCGAGATCATGGGCCCGCCGCCGTCGCGGTCGTCGGGTTGGGGATGGGACTGCTCGGGGTCGACGGACTGCTCGTCGGGGTGCGCGTCGGCGTCGGGCGGGTCGGCGTCGGGGAGGGCGTCGAATCCGGGCCGGTGCCGCAGGCGACGCCGTCCAGCCGCAGCCGACGGCACTCGGCCGCTCGCAGCCTCAGGTCGTCGACGAGCGCGTCGGCCTCCTGCGGGCTGGCGAACGAGACGTTCTCGGTCACCCGGCTCCGCTGGAAGGCCGGCAGGTCGGCCAGCTTGACCTCGCTGATGTAGAGCGGGTTGGACAGCGAGAACGACCCGACCGACATCGGCACGCCTTGGAAGACGGTCACGTTGCCCTCGTAGGCCCCGACGAAGTACTGGCGCTGGCTCCACTGGTAGCCGCCGATGATCCCGCCGATCGCGGCGGTCAGCGCCAGCACGAGAGCGGCGACGATGATGAGGACCGACCCCAGCGGTGAGCGCGGACCCTGCTCGGCCAGCTGGACCGGCTCGTGGCCGTCCTCGTCCTCGTCGTCATCCCCGTCGCCCCGCGATGCGGCAGCCGCGAGGGCGGCGGCCTTCTGCGCCGGGGTGATCGGGATCGGCCGGGTGCCCTTGCGGCGCCGCATCGAGGCCGCCCCGACGATCTGCGGCTGGGTCGGAGGCGAGCTCGTCGTCACGTCGACGACGTCGGCGATGACGACCGTGACGTTGTCCGGCGCGCCGGCCCGCAGGCTCAGCTGGACCAGCCGGTCCGCGGTGACGCCCGGCTCCTCGCGCTCGGCGAGGACGTCGCGGATCGTGTCGATGGCGACGAAGCCGGTCAGACCGTCCGAGCAGAGCAGGTAGCGGTCGCCCTCGCGGGCCTTGCGCACGACGACGTCGGGGTCGTCGCCCTCGTGCCCGGTGAGCACGCGCGTGACGAACGAGCGGTGCGGGTGCGTGGCGGCCTCGTCCTCGGTGATGCGGCCCTCGTCGATGAGGGTCTGCACGAATGAGTGGTCACGGGTGATCTGGGTCAGCTCGTCGTCGCGGAACAGGTAGGCGCGGGAGTCGCCGATGTGCGCGAGGGCGAGGTTGCTGCGGCTGCGCAGGATCGCGGTGACGGTCGTGCCCATCCCGTCGAGCTTGCCGTCGTCGGTGATGAGCCGGCCCAGCTCGGCATTGGCCCGCGCGATCCGCTCGGTGAGCAGGCTCGCCGTCTCACCACCGGTGTAGGCGTCGTCGTCGAGCTCGAACAGTTCCGCGATGACCGTCGCGCTCGCGAGGTCGCCCCCGGCGTGACCACCCATGCCGTCGGCGACGATGAGCAGGTGGGGTCCGGCGTACCCGCTGTCCTGGTTGTTCTTGCGCACCATCCCGACGTCGGAGCGTGCGGCGTAGTTGAAGGCCGTCGGCATGGGCTAGCTCCGCAGCTCGACGACCGTCTTGCCGAACCGCAGGGTGGTGCCGGGGCCGACCGGCGTCACCGCCGTGAGGCGTTGCTGGGTGCCGTTGCTCACGAGGAACGTGCCGTTGGTGCTGCCGAGGTCCTCGACGAACCACTGCTCGCCCTCGCGGTAGATCTTCGCGTGCCGGCCGCTCGCGTAGTCGTCGTCGAGGACGAGCGCGCACTCGGGATTGCGGCCGATCAGGGTGCCCTGATCGCGCAACGGCAGAGTCGTGCCGTTCAGCGGTCCGGCGGTGACGGCGAGGTATGCGATGGTCCGGCCGTTCCCGCGACGTTGCCTGCGCTGCGGCGCGGCCGCCGCGGGCTGACCCGCCGCGGCGCGCGCGGCGGGCCGGGCCCGCCGCGCATCCCGCCGCGCCTCTCGGCGGGTGACGATCCGCGTACCGTAGAGGTCCGAGCGCAGCACGGTGACGATGGAGAACACGAAGAACCACAGCGCGGCGAGGAGCCCGAGTCGCAGGACGGTGACGGTGAGCTCAGACATGAGCGGTCCTCGTCATGCTCGTCCGGCGTGATAGACGACGGTCGTACGGCCGAAGGTGACGCGGTCGCCGTCCTCGAGCCGCTGGTTCGAGACGCGCTCGCCGTTGACGAAGGTGCCGTTGGTGCTGCCGAGGTCGCGGACCGTCGCGGCCAGGTGCGGACCGTCGGTCGTGACCCGGATCTCGGAGTGCCGCCGCGAGATGCCGGGGTCGTCGAAGATGATGTCGTTCTCCTCGTCGCGGCCGATGACGTTGATCGCGCCCATGAGGAGGAACCGGTCGTCCCGGCTGGCGAGGTATGGGCGGTCACCCGGACGGGAGCGGCGGGGGACGACCTGCCTCGGTTCCTCGCGGTGGGCGGGGCGCCGCTTGCTGCCACCTTGCTGCGCGGAGCCCGTGCCGGCGGCGGCGCCCACGGCCCCGACGGCGCCGGCGGATGCTCCGGCTGCGGCCGCTCCGGCTGCGGCCGCCGCTCCGGCGGAGCCGGGCCCCGCGTCGTACGGGTTCTCGCCGTAGGGGTTGAACCCGGCGAGCGCCTCGTCGGCGGCGTGGTCACGACCCGGCGGCGCGCTCGGGACCGGGGGCCGGTCCGCCGACCGGCCGGACGGAGCGCTCGGGGCGACCCCCGCATACCCCCCGGCCGCGGAGCGGCTCGCCCCGGCTCTCGGCCCCGTCACCTGCTTGGCCTTGGACGGCTTGATCCGGAACACGCCGGTGTCGAGGTCGTCGGTGCGCTCGAGCGAGACCGCGATGGGCCCGGCGGGCGAGTAGCGCTGGGTGTCGACATGCTCCTCGGCGGCCACGACGAGCTCGTCGATGATGTCGTCCTCGAACTCCGCGAGCCGCTCGTAGTCGCCCGGGGAGAGGATCACGGTGAAGACGTTCGGCACGAGCACGTGGCCTCGGCTCGGTGTGACCGCCCGGTCGTCCATCGCCTTGCGGATGGCGCTCGCGATCTCGACCGGCTGCACGTCGGCCTTGAAGGCGCGCGCGAAGACGTTGTTGACGGTGCGTTCGAGCCGCTTCTCGACCCGGTCGAAGATTCCCATCGCGCTCACCTCCTTCGTCTCGCCCCCGATGCTATCTGCCGTGCCCTCCCAACCGTGGTTGGCGCGTAGTGCGCGGTTCGGGGTGAGACATCGCGCCGGTGGGTGGAACAACGCACCGGCCGCCCGCGGCGTGCCGGGCACGCCGGGGCTGCGCCCACCGCGGGTATGCGCGGCGCACCCCACGCTGCCGACCCACCCATGTCCGGGGTCGGGTGGGGCGAGCCGCCCTGCGGGCTCAGAGGTCGCGGTGGATGGTGGGGTCGCCCGGATGCCTGCCGCGCATCATGAGGACGATGGCCAGGGCAAGACCGCCCCAGACGACGATGATCGCGACGATCATCATGAGGATCGCTGACGTGCTCATGAGATCTCCTCACTGTCGGGGACGGAGGGATCGGCGAGCGAGGTGCCCTCCCGCCACGGCACGCGCGCCGCGACGAACCCGGCGACGGCGATCGCGACGACCATGAGCCAGCCGAAGACGACGAGCATCCACATCGGGTATCCGCCGTAGGGCTCGTCGATGACCGCCCAGAGCTCCTGGATGAGCACGATCGTCAGCACGACCGGGACCAGCGCGCCGAGGGTGACGACCCAGAGCCGGCCGACCTGGAGGTCCGCCGTGAGGTTGAGGTGGTCGGCCAGGCGCGGCAGCGCCCGCACCACCCAGGCGACGACGACCACGCTGACCACGGCGACGACGAGGATCCCGAAGCGGTTGACGAAGTGGTCGACGATGTCGAGGACGTAGATCCCGCTCGTCGTCGAGAAGAACACGAGGCTGAGCAGCGCGGCCGGTGCGACGACGACGGCGGTCGCGGTCCGGCGGCGCAGGTCGAACTTGTCGCGGATGCCGGAGATGACGACCTCGATGACACTGACCAGCGAGGTGAGTCCGGCGACGACGAGGGAGCCGAAGAAGAGGACGCCGATGAGCGCCCCGCCCGGCGCCTCGTTGATGATCGCGGGGAAGGCGATGAACGCGAGGCCGATGCCCGAGGTCGCGACCTCGCTGACGGCCACCCCGGACGCCTGCGCCATGAAGCCGAGGGCGGCGAAGACGCCGATGCCGGCGAGGACCTCGAAGCTGCTGTTGGCGAAGCCGACGACCAGACCGGAGCCGGTCATGTCGGTGTCGCGGTCGACGTAGGAGGCGTAGGTGATCATGATGCCGAAGCCGATGGACAGCGAGAAGAAGATCTGTCCGAAGGCGGCGGCCCAGACGCCGGGTTCCAGGAGCGCCGACCAGTTGGGGGTGAAGAGGGCGTCGAGGCCCACCCCGGCGCCGGGCAGCATGAGCGCGCGCACGACGAGAATGAGGAAGGCGATGACGAGCAGCGGGATGAAGATCGCGGCCGTCGCCCCGATCCCGCGCTGGACACCGAGGAGCATGATGACCAGGACACCGACCCAGACGACCACGAGCGGGATGAGCACGCCCGGGACGACCGACGCGGTCACGCCCGGGTCGCCGGCCTGGAGGTACTCGCCGAAGAAGTAGGCGTCCGGCGCGTCGCCCCAGGCCTTGTTGACCGAGAAGATCGTGTAGCTGACCGCCCAGGCGAGCACGGCGGCGTAGTAGATCGCGATCATGAAGCAGATCGCGACCTGCCACCATCCGAGTCCCTCGGTGCCGCGCCGGAGGCGGGCGAACGAGAGGGGCGCCGAGCCGCGGTGCCGGTGGCCCATCGCGTAGTCGAAGAGCAGGAACGGGATTCCCGCGGTGATCAGGGCGACGAGGTAGGGGATGATGAACGACCCGCCGCCGTTCTCATAGGCGACATAGGGGAACCGCCAGATGTTGCCGAGTCCGACGGCCGACCCGATCGCCGCGAGGATGAAGACCCGCCGGGACGAGAATGCGCCGCGCTTGGCCTGCTCGGCGTGTGCTGCAGAGTGCTCGACAGACATGCGTCACCTCCACGTGATGTGCCACACATCGTGCCAGATCGGGGCCGTTCCCACCCACCCCTCACCGGCGTGCCGTGACCGCGTCTGCGGAGGTCAGTCGCCGGCGACCGCCCGGGCGCTGCGCTCACGGCGCTCCCGCTTGAGGCGCTCGATCGGGTCGCTGTCCGAGCCGAGCTGGGCCGGGCCGAAGAGGGTGAGCATGACCCGGCGGACGTGCCACCCCATCAGGTAGGGCACGGACAGGCCCGCTCGGGGCAGCTTCTCCTCTGTGGCCATGCAGTCAGTATCCGTCTGTGCGGCTCACGGTGGGACTGCGGCCTCACCCGGAGGCCCTGACCCGAAGACCCTGACCCGAAGACGGTGCGTTCCTCCCGGTTTGGCGCGATACATCGCGCCAAACCGGGAGGAACGCACCAAACGCGGGAGGTCAGGCGACCGGTGTCGCCTCCCGATCGGCCGGGTCGTCCTCCGAGGCAGCCGCCTTCGCGGACTCCTCCCCGTCGTTGCGCCACAGCCTGCTCGGCCACCACGTCCAGCGCCCGATGTCGACGGCGAACGCCGGCACAAGGAGGGAGCGGACGATGAGCGTGTCGAGGAGGACGCCGAACGCGACGATGAACGCGATCTGGGCGAGGAAGACCAGCGGGATGACCGTCAGCGCGCCGAAGGTCGCAGCGAGCACGATGCCGGCACTGGTGATGACGCCGCCGGTGACGGCGAGTGCGCGCAGGACGCCCTTGCGGGTGCCGTGCACCTTGCTCTCCTCGCGGGCCCTCGTCATGAGGAAGATCGAGTAGTCGATGCCGAGGGCGATGAGGAAGACGAAGCCGTACAGCACGGTCGTCGGGTCGCCGCCGGGGAACCCGAACAGGTAGTTGAACACCAGCGCCGAGATGCCCAGGGTTGCAGCGAACGACAGGACGTTGGCGACCATGAGGAACAGCGGCGCCATGATCGCCCGCAGGAGCACGACGAGGATGACGAAGACGACGAGGATGATGACCGGCGCGACGACGAGGAAGTCGCGGTCGGCGGCCTGTCGCGTGTCGAGCTGCTGGGCGGTCTGTCCACCGACGAGGATCCGCTCGTCGACGGTGCGCAGGTCGTCGCGGACCCGCTCGACCGTGTCGACGGCCTCCGGGGAGTCGGCGGCGTCCTGAAGGGTGGCCTGGAGGATGACGTTGCCGTTCACGACCTGCGGCGGGGCGCCCGGGACGAGACCGATGGTCGGGTCGGAGACCCCCTCCTCCTCCTCGAGGACGGCGAGGGCGTCCTCGGCGGCCTCCTCGGGCGCGAGGATCTGGACGGGCGAGCCGGAGCCGGCGTCGAAGTGCTCGGCGAGCAGCTCCTGGCCGGCGACCGAGTCGACGTCGGTGAGGAACAGGTCGGACTGGGCGATGCCGTTGAGGCGCAGCATGGGCAGGAACGCGGCGGCGACGAGCAGTCCGATCGTGACCGTGACCCAGGTGCGACGGGGGTGTCGACCGACGGTCTCGGCGACGCGGCGCCAACCGAGGCGGTTCGCGAGGCGGTTCTCGTCCTCCGCGGTGTGCACGTGCGGCACCGACGGCCAGAAGATCCAGCGGCGGCCGAGCACGAGGAGGGCGGGCAGGAAGGTGATCGCCGCGAGGTAGGCGCCGCTGATGCCGAGGGCGGCCACCGGCCCGAGACCCGAGGTGCCCTTGAGGTCGGCGAGCACGAGCGCGAGGAGACCGAGGATGACGGTGGCGGCGCTCGCGGAGATCGGCTCGATCGTCGCGCGCCACGCCTTCTTCAGGGCGGTCCACGTCGAGTCGTGGACGTGGAGCTCCTCCTTGTAGCGCGAGACGAGCAGCAGGGCATAGTCGGTGGCCGCACCGACGACGAGGATCGACAGAATGCCCTGGCTCTGGCCGCTGACCGTGATCAGTCCGGCGTCGGCGACCCGGTAGACGACGTATCCGGCGGCCGCCAGGCCGAAGACCGCCGTGAGCAGGACGGCGAACGGCAGGATCGGGCTGCGGTAGACGATGAGCAGGATGACGAGGACGACCACGAGGGCGACGAGGAGCAGGATGCCGTCGATCCCGGCGAACGCGCTGGACAGGTCGGAGATGAAGCCGGCGGGTCCGGTGATGTATGCGGTCAGCCCCGCCTCCTCCAGCGGCGCCATCTCCTCGGCGACGGTGCTCGTGACGAGCTCGAGGACCGGCTCCTCCTCGATGTTCTGGTCGACCTCGTCGGCGATGAGGGGAACGACCACGAGGAACGCCTCGCCGTCCTCGCTCGGGACTGCCTGGAGCGGCGTGCCGGGCGGAAGGGCGATGTAGTCCGCGAGCGTGGTGCCCTCTGGGAGCTCGCCCGTGGCGTTCGGCAGCTCCGTGGCGAAGGTCTGCGCGAGCTCGAGGTCGGTGGGTTCGAGCCCACCGTCACGTGCGGCGACGACGATGAGAGGAAGCGTCGAGTCGTCCTGGAAGTCGGTGAGCGCATTGGTCACGAGCGTCGACTCGGCGTCCTCGGGGAGGAAGGAGGCGGCGTCGTTCTCCTGCAGCGAGGAGAGCTGGCCGATCGACTGGCCGCCGACCCCTCCGATGGCGAACCAGGCCAGCACGAGCGCGATCGCTCCCAGCAGGACCCGCCGGGGCAGCTTCACCCGTTCCTCAGCGCGTCGCTGTTCCGGCGACTTCGTCAGTCCTCGCGCCATGGGTTGTCCCTTCGATACGATCATGATTCACGAGGTGAATCAGGAAGTTGTTAAGTTGCTGAAGGGAAATTAGCAGGATGCACAACGATGCCGCCAGCCGGTCGGTCCGCGACATCGTGCCCCAGTGGCAGATGTCGGGAACGCTGGACCGGCTGCAGCGCCTCCTCGACGCCGGCTCGGCCGCGCCGATCGAGGTCGCCCGTCGCGCGCACCTGAGCACCTCCGAGCTGCACGCCCTGCGTCACCTCTCGTCCCAGCCGATGGGCCCCGCCGAGCTCGCCCGAGTGCTCGGAGTCACGACCGCGGCCGCATCCGGGGTCGTCGACCGGCTCGTCGGCAACGGCCATGCCGAGCGCCGGCCGCACTCGGTGGACGGCCGTCGCACCGAGGTGCACCTCACCGACTCCGGCCGAGCCGAGGCCGTGGGCCACCTCGCGCCGATGTTCGCGGCACTCGCCGCGCTCGACGCCTCGCTGACCGACGAGGAGCGGGTGGTCGTCGACCGCTACCTCGACGGGGCGATCGCCGCCGTCCGCGCCCTGCTGTAGAGCCGCGACCACGCCGAGCGCGTCCCGCATCCCTCCCCGTGCACAACGCCGAGCCCGGCGTCGCCGGACCTTCGCCCCCCGGCCGCGCATCCGGTCGCGGGCCGGACCTGGGCCCACCGGCCGCGGAACTTTCTCCGCCATGTGGGCGCACATCCGGCAGGTCGGCGTAACTACGGCAGGTTGGGCGGGGGTAGCTGGGCGCAGGTTGCCGCGATCCAGAGCATTGCCATCGTGCACGACGTGCAGGTTTGCACGCTGTGCATGTATGCGCCTACCGTCATCAGCGTGAACGTCACCGTCACAACGGCCCCGGGCGCGGAGACCCCGGGCCGGCGCGAGCTCAACAAGGCCCGCACCCGTGAGGCGATCGTCGCGGCACTGCGCACGCTCGTGTACGACCAGCCCGTGCATCGGGTCACGGTCGACCAGCTCGCCGAGGCCGCCGGCATCTCGCGGCGCACCTTCTTCAACTACTACGCGGGCATCCCGGGGGTCGTCTCCGAGATCATCGGCTCGAGCACGGAGCACCTCGCGGACGGCGTGGGTGACCTCGACCCCAGCGTCTCGCCGCTGCAGCCGCTGCGTCGTCTCGTCGCCGAGGTCGGGATCCCCACGGAGCTCATCGAGTGGCTCGCGCTGCTCGACCTCCATGCCTGCGCCGACGACCCCGCGGCGGCGGCGTTCGACCGCACCGTGTGGGCCGAGAAGGGCGCCTGGCTCGAAGAGCTCCTCGTCCAGCGGCTACCCCGTGGGGCCGACCCGCTCTACGTCGCCACTCTGGCGACGACGATCATGAACTGCTTCGCCGCCGCCGAGCGTTCCTGGGCGGCCGCCCGCACGTCCGGGGCACCGGTCGACGCCGCGGACGTCACCGACTTCCATCGACAGCTCGACCGGGCCCTGGCCTACGCCGAGCACGGCTGGGTCGTGCCCTCTGAGCCGTCCCTGTCTGCCGATCCCCCATCCTCCGTCGAACCCATCACCCGAAGGACCTGACCATGGCCGTCCTCCTCCACCGCCTCGGCCGCTGGTGCGCGCGCCGACCCTGGCCCGTCGTCGGCGCCTGGGTGGCGCTCCTGGCGCTCACCGTGACGGGCATGCTCACGCTCGCCAAGCCGCTGGCCAACGAGTTCTCCATCCCCGGCAGCCGCTTCGAGGCCGTGCTGGCCACGCTCAAGGCCGAGATCCCCGAGGCCGCGGGCACGACGGGCACCGCGGTGTTCCGCAGCGACGACGGCTTCACCGCGGACCAGCAGGCCGCCATCGAGGACGCTGTCGCCGCGTGGAACGAGATCGACGACGTCCTCGCCGTCGACCCCTTCGCGACCCAGGCCGAGATCGACGGCTCTGCCGAGCAGCTCGCCTCGGGACGCGCCGAGCTCGAGGCGGGTCGTGCCGAGCTCGAGGCCGGCGAGGAGGAGCTCGCGCAGGGCCGCTTCGAGCTCGACGGCGGTCAGTCCCAGCTCGACGCCGCCGTCGCGGGTGGCTTCGTCACCCCCGAGCAGGCCGCGCAGGCCCAGGCCGAGATCGACGCCGGCCGGGAGCAGCTCGAGGCCGGCGAGGCCCAGCTCGCCGAGGGCCGTGCGGAGCTCGAGGCCGGCGAGGCGCAGCTCGTCGCCGGTGAGCGGATGGCTGCGCTGTCGGACGGCCTGCGCCTGGTCAACGAGTCCGGCACGGTCGCGATGTCGCAGATCTCGGTCCAGGGCGCGGACGGGGTCATCCCGCCTGAGACGATGGACGCGATCAAGGCGGTCGCCGACGACCTCGACGCCCAGGGCGTCGAGACGAGCCTGTCCGCGGAGCTGACCTCCGACATCTCGAGCATCTTCGGCCCGGGCGAGATCGTCGGTCTGGCGGTCGCGGCGGTCGTCCTCATCGTCATGCTCGGGAGCCTCGTCGCCGCCGGCCTGCCGCTCCTCATGGCCCTCGTCGGCGTCGGGGTCGGTCTCACCGGCGCGCTCGCCCTGTCCTCGGTGGTCGACATGCAGTCGATCACCCCGGCGCTCGCGCTCATGCTCGGCCTCGCGGTCGGCATCGACTACTCGCTCTTCCTCATCAACCGGCACCGCCAGCAGGTCATGCACGGCATGTCGGTCGAGAGCTCGATCGCACTCGCCGTCGGCACCTCGGGCAACGCGGTCACCTTCGCCGGCCTCACGGTCGTCATCGCCCTTGCCGCGCTCACCCTGACGGGCATCCCCTTCCTCGGCGTCATGGGTCTGGTCGCCGCGGGGACCGTGGCGATCGCGGTCCTCGTCGCGCTCACCCTGACCCCGGCGATGCTCTCGCTCATGCGTATGCGCGTCCTCAGCAAGCGCACCCGAGCCGCTCTCGCTCGTGGAGACCTGCACGACAGCGCCGAGCAGGACGCCCGCGAGGCCGACACCCACCGCGGGTGGGCGGCCTTCGTCGCCGGGCGACCGTGGCTGATGATCGTCGGGGTCCTCGCGATCGTCGCCGCGCTCGGCTACCCGACGGGTCAGCTCCGTCTCGGCCTGCCGGACGGGGCGTCCGAGCCGGCCGGGAGCGACGCATACATCACCTATGACACGGTGCGCAGCGAGTTCGGTGCCGGTGCGAGCGGACCGATCATCGCCGTCGCGGAGCTCGACCAACCGATCGCCGAGGGCGACGAGACCGAGCTGCTCACGACGCAGGCCGACATCGGCGAGGAGTTCGCCGACATCTACAACGTCGAGTACGTCGTGCCGGTCGGCGTCAACGACACCCGCGACGTGATCGCCTTCCAGATCCAACCCGCCACCGGCCCAGCCGACCCGGCGACCGAGCGGCTCGTCGACCGGATCACCCAGATCGCCCCGCGGATCGGCGCCGACAACGGCGCCGAGATCGGGCTCACCGGGGTGACGGTCGCGAACATCGACATCTCGAACCAGCTCGCCGAGGCGCTGCCGCTCTATCTGTTCGTCGTCGTCGGCCTCTCGCTGATCCTGCTGCTGCTGGTCTTCCGCTCGGTCGTCATCCCGTTCCTGGCCACCGGTGGGTTCCTCCTGAGCATCGTCGCGGCGTTCGGGGCGGTGGTGGCGGTGTACCAACTCGGCCACCTGTCGCCGATCTTCGGCGTCAACGAACCGGGGCCGATCATCTCGTTCCTGCCGATCCTCCTGATCGGCATCCTGTTCGGACTCGCGATGGACTACCAGGTGTTCCTCGTCAGCGCGATGCGCGAGGAGCACGTCCACGGCAGGGACGCGCGCACGGCCGTCATCACCGGGTTCAACCACAGCGCTCGGGTCGTCACGGCCGCGGCGATCATCATGATCTCGGTGTTCGGCGGGTTCGTGTGGGCGCATCTGGCGCTCGTGCGGCCGATCGGTCTCGGCCTGGCGGTGGGTGTGCTCGTCGACGCCTTCATCGTCCGGATGACCCTCACGCCCGCGGTCATGACCCTGCTCGGCGAGAAGGCCTGGTGGATCCCGCGGTGGCTCGACCGGATCCTGCCCGACGTCGACGTCGAGGGCGCCAAGCTCGAGCGGGCGCTCGACAGCCGTTCGGACGCCGACGAGGTCCCGACATCGGACGACGCGCCCGATCGGGTCGGCGTCTGAGGTCTGGGCGCGAGAGCGTGTGAGTGGACCGGCGCCATGACGCCGGTCCACTCACACGGTGTGGCTGAGCGCGGATCAGGGCATGGTGGACGGTGACACGCCATCGTCTGCCGAGTGAGGTGCACGCCCGATGTGGTTCGACTCCTGGTCCGCCGTCCTCCGGATCCTGCTCGTGGGGGCGGCGTCCTACGTCACCCTCGTCCTGCTGCTACGGGTCGGCGGCAAACGGGTGCTCGCCAAGCTGAACGCGTTCGACCTCGTCGTCACCGTGGCTCTCGGGTCGATGCTCGCAAGCGCCGTCCTGAGCAAGGAGACCCGCTTCGTCGACGCGCTCGTCGGCATGGTGCTGCTCATCGGCGCGCAGTGGCTCGTCACCCGCGTGACCACCTCGCTGCCCGGCGGGCGGCACTTCGTCAACGCCGAGCCGACACTCGTCGTCCGGGACGGTGCGCTGATCGAGGACGCATTGTCCGGTCTGCGGCTGACCCGCGGTGAGGTGGCTCAGGCGGTGCGCTCTTCAGGGCGCGGTGACTTCAGTGACGTCGCGGCGGTCGTGCTGGAGCCGGACGGCTCCCTGAGCGTCATCGGGCGGTCCTCACTCGGTGACGCCCGGGCGATCGCGGACGTCCCGGGGTGGAGTCGCTGAGCTATCCGCGCCAGCACCTGCCCGCATGCCGGACGTCGAGAGAGCGATGAGCCTGTCACATCGAGGCTGGTTGCCGTGAGGCCTTCGGCTCGTCGTGCCCGGCCTGTGCATCAGCCGGTCGGCAGGTAGGCGACGCCTTTGCGCACTCCGAGGATGCGCTCCGTCACCATGACGGCCGCACCGGCGATCGCGGCATCCCGTCCAGTCGTGGCGGGGAGGATCTGCAGCGAGCCGGTGGCCAACGGCAGCGACCGGGTGTAGACGACTTCGCGCACCCCGGCGATGAGGTGGTCGCCCGCCCGCGTCAGCAGTCCGCCCAACACGATGACCGACGGGTTCAGCAGGCTGACGCAGGTCGCCAGGACCTCACCGATGAAGCGGCCCGCCTGCCTCAGCTCGGTCGCGGCGCGCACCTCTCCGGCTTCCACGAGTTCGACGATGTCGAGGGTCCGCCTGGCGTCGACACCCTGGTCCCGGAGACGGGTCGCGACGGCCGGACCGCTCGCGATCGCCTCGAGACATCCCCGGTTGCCGCACCGGCACAGGACATCTCCGCCGTGGGGGGAGGCGACGTGTCCGAGATCGCCGGCCGCTCCCTTCGCGCCTCGCAACAACCGGCCGTGCGTGATGATGCCTGCGCCGATGCCCGTCGCGACCTTGACGAACAGCAGGTCTGCGACCTCGGAGTGCGCGGTCGAGTGCTCACCGAGGGCCATGAGGTTGACGTCGTTGTCGACGAGCACGGGGACGTCGAGATCCCGGGTGACCCGAGCGGGGATGTCGTAGCCGTCCCAGCCGGGCATGATCGGGGGACGAACCGGTCGTCCCGTCGAGTGTTCGACCGGTCCGGGCACACCGATCCCGATCCCGACGAGGTCGTCACGCCGGCCGTGGTGCTGGAGAAGCTCGTTCGCCCGGTCCAGGACCCAGGAGAGAACGCTCTCGGGGCCGTCGGCGATGTCGAGCTCGCCGACCACGACGTCGATCGGTCGCCCCGCAAGATCGGTCAGTGCCACACCCGCGGGTGTCGCGCCCAGGTCTGCCGCGATGACCACCCTCGCGCTCGGCGCGAACGAGAACTGCACGGGTGGTCGGCCTCCGGTGGAGGCGGCCGAACCCACCGGCGCGAGGAGACCGGAGGAGAGCAGGGTGTCGACCTTCGCGCCGACGGTCGACCGGCCCATCCCGGTGAGGGCGATGAGCTCGGCGCGGGTCCGCGGGCGGCCGTCGAGCATGACGGAGAGGACATCGGCCGCCTCCCGCACACCGACCGGAAGCGGCTCCACCGCGGTCGACATGAGGCAAGTCAAGCACACGGCAATTGCGGGCTGCGATGCACAACCCGTGCTCAAGAAGAGCACTTCTACAGAATTGGCATAAACTTTTGCTTGACGTGCAACAGAAGATCTGCCAGGGTTTCCGCCATGTCAGCTCAAGGACGAGCGAACGGTTCGCCGTTGCTCCACATGACCGGGGTCGTCAAGCGGTTCCCGGGTGTGGTGGCGCTCGGCGGTGTCGACCTCGAGGTCCGGTCCGGTGAGGTGCACTGCCTGCTCGGCCAGAACGGCGCCGGCAAGTCGACCTTGATCAAGGTCCTGGCGGGTGTTCACACCCCCGACGAGGGGCACATCCTCTGGAACGGGACCGAGGTGACCTTCCCCCACCCTCAGGCGGCCATGGAACACGGCATCGCGACGATGTACCAGGAGCTCGACCTCGTCGAAGGCCTCACCGTCGCCGAGAACATCTTCCTCGGACACGAGCTGAGCCGGTTCGGGTTCCCCCGGCGCAGAGCCACCCAGGAGCGGGCGCAGGAGCTGCTCACGCAGCTGGGACACCCCGGCATCTCACCGACTACCGAGGTGGGCGGCCTCTCGGCGGCCAATCAGCAGATCGTCAGCATGGCCCGAGCCCTCTCGCGCGACGTCCGCCTCATCATCATGGACGAGCCCTCCGCCGTGCTGGACTCCGCCGAGGTCGACCAGCTCTTCGACGTCGTCCGTGAGCTGACATCGGCGGGCGTCGCGGTCGTCTACATCTCGCACCGCCTCGACGAGATCCGTGAGATCGGCGACCGGGTGACGGTGCTCAAGGACGGTGCGACCGTCGCCACCGGGCTGGACGCGAAGTCCACCCCGACCGCCGAGCTCATCACGCTCATGACGGGACGGTCGATCGAGTACGTCTTCCCGACGAGGGAGGCACCGGACACCGCCGCGACACCGCTCCTCTCCGTCGAGGACCTCGGCCGGGACGGTGAGTTCCACGACGTGTCGTTCGATGTCCGTCCGGGCGAGATCGTCGGCATAGCGGGCCTCGTCGGAGCCGGCCGCTCCGAGGTCCTGGAGACGATCTTCGGCGCGCGCCGGGCCGAGCGCGGTCGGGTTCGCGTCGGGGGCACGGTCGTGCCTCCTGGGTCGGTCGCGAAGGCGGTTGCCGCGGGGATCGGCCTCGCGCCCGAGGAGCGCAAGAGCCAGGCGCTCGTCCTCGAGCACTCGGTGGGCGACAACATCTCCCTCGCCTCGCTTCCGGCCTTCTCGAGAGCCGGATGGATCGACCGTGGCGCCGAGCGGGCGTCGTCCGAGTCGTACGCCTCCTCACTCGAGGTGCGACCCAGGGGCGTCGACCGCGAGATGCGCACGCTGAGCGGCGGCAACCAGCAGAAGATCGTGCTCGCACGGTGGCTTCAGCGGGGTAGCCGCGTCCTTCTGCTCGACGAACCGACCCGGGGCGTGGACGTCGGCGCACGATCCGAGATCTACACGCTCATCCGAACGCTCAGCGAGGACGGCTGCGCCGTGGTCGTCGTCTCGAGTGAGATTCCGGAGGTGCTCGGACTTGCCGACCGGGTGCTCGTCATGGCCGACGGCGCCGTCCTGCATCAGGGGCCGGCCGCCGAGCTCGACGAGCACCGCGTGCTCGACATCATCCTGAGAGGAGAGGCCGCATGAGCAACGAGCTCACCAGCCCGGAGAACGAGGTCACCGGACACGATGTCGCGCCCGCCGACGCGCCGGCGGTGTCGGCGCCGGGTACGGCTGGTCTCGCAGGCTTCCTGGGCAGTGGTCTCGGCCGCAACCTCGGACTCATCATCGCGCTGCTCCTGCTCTGCGCGGTCGGCTTCGCCACTGCCGGCGACCGGTTCGCCAGTGCCGACAACGTCCTGACCATCCTTCGCCTGGGCTCGGTCATCGGCGTCGTGAGCATCGGCATGACCTTCGTCATCTGCGGAGGTGGCATCGACCTTTCGGTCGGGGCGATCGTCGCTCTCAGCTCGGTTTGGGCCACGACGCTGGCCACTCAGACGATGGCCGAGAACGTCCACTGGGTCGTCATGGTCTTCACGGCCATCGCGGTGGGAGCGGGATGCGGACTGATCAACGGTGTCCTCGTCGCCTACGGCAGGGTCGCACCGTTCATCGCCACTCTCGCCATGCTCGCGGGCGCTCGAGGACTCGCCGAGATCATCGCCCAGCGCAGGACCCAGATCATCCGGGACCGCGACTTCATCACCTTCTTCGGCGGAGACGTGCTGGGGATCCCGGTCCTCGTGATCATCTTCGTCCTCGTCTCGGTCTTCGGATGGGTGCTCCTCAACCGCACGACGTTCGGACGTCGCACCCTCGCCATCGGGGGAAATGCGGAGGCGGCGCGCCTCGCGGGAATCCAGGTCCGTCGTCAGACCGCGATGCTGTACATCCTCCTCGGAATCGCCTGCGGCATCGCAGCCGTGATGATCATGGCCCGCACGACGACGGGGACCTCGACCCACGGCCAGCTCTACGAGCTCGACGCCATCGCCGCCGTCGTCATCGGCGGAACGCTGCTCAGCGGCGGCCGAGGAACCATCGTCGGCACCGTGCTCGGCGTGCTGATCTTCACGACCCTGACGAACGTCTTCACCCTCAACAACCTCGACACCTCGACCCAGGCCGTCGCCAAGGGGGTCATCATCATCGCGGCCGTCCTGCTCCAACAGCGGGTCGCGGAACGACATCGATCGAGTGGGTGATCCATCACCCCCATACAGACCCCTGCCCCCCTGGCGTTCCGCCGGGAGCCCCCGCAGACAACCCCACACCCCTCTCGAGTCAACAGAACTGGAGCATTGCCATGACAACCCCCATCCGCAAGCGTTCGGCATTCGTCGCGGCTGCCGCAGCCCTGGCGCTGCTCGCCACCGGCTGTACGAGCAACACTCCCGAGACCGAGGACACCGCCTCCGAGTCCGGCGGTGAGCAGTCCGGCAACGCCGGCAGCTCCAACGACGAGCAGGGCGACACCGTCGTCATCGGGTTCAGCGGTCCGGCAGCCGACCACGGCTGGCTGGCTGCGATCAACTCCTCGGCGCAGGAGGCCGCTGCCGAGTACCCGGACATCGAGCTTCGCTCGGCCGAGGGCACCAACGACGCCAGCCTTCAGATCTCGCACATCGAGACCTTCATCAACGAGGGTGTCGACGCGATCGTCCTGCTCCCGACCGACGGGGCGGCGCTGACCGAGGTCGCGACCAGGGCCATGCAGGCCGGGATCCCGGTCGTCAACGTCGACCGGGAGTTCAGCAGCGAGTTCGCGGCCCGCACGACGATCCTGGGCGACAACTACGGCATGGGTGTCTCCGCAGGAACCTACGCCTGCCAGCTCGTCGAGGAGAACGACATCGCCGACCCGGTGATCGCCGAGATCGCGGGCATCGACTCCCTCCCGCTGACCCAGGACCGGTCCCAGGGCTTCGCCGACGCGCTCAGCGAGTGCGGTCAGAGCGTCGACAACCGGGTCGCCGCGGAGTTCACCGTCGAGTCAGGCGAGCGCGTGACCGCCAACCTGCTCCAGGCGGCACCCCAGATCGACATCATCTGGAACCACGACGACGACCAGGGGGTCGGCGTCATGGCGGCCCTGGACAACGCCGGCCGGGACGAGATGGCCCTCATCGGCGGCGCCGGCTCGGCGAACGCGATGCGCTGGATCGAGGAGGGCCGCATGGAGGCGACCGTGCTGTACCCGCCGACCCAGGCCGCCGATGGCATCAAGCTCGCTCGACTTCTCGCGCAGGACAAGGGCATGAGCGACCTCGTGCAGGTCGAGGTGCCGCGTCGGATCGTGCTCAACGCCCCCGTGGTGACCCAGGAGAACGTCGCCGAGTACATGGACCTCGGCTTCGAGTCCTGACCCGCCGGCCGCGGTGCCGGACTCCTGGCCGGCACCGCGGTCCCACTCCTCTCACCGCACTCCACTCGAACGGACGACGAAGGACACGGCATGACGAGAACCGACCCGGCTGCGGACCGCAGACCCGAATCCGAGCTCGGCATCGGGATGATCGGCTACGCCTTCATGGGCCGAGCGCACTCCCAGGGCTGGCGCAACGCGCGGTCCTTCTTCTCCCCGCCACTCCTGCCCCGGCTCGCGGTCGTCGCAGGACGTGACGAGGCGGCGGCGTCCGAGACCGCGCGGCGCTTCGGGTGGGAGTCGGTCGAGACCGACTGGCGCGACGTCATCGAGCGCGACGACGTGCAGGTCGTCGACATCTGCACTCCGGGTGACACGCACGTGGAGATCGCCGTGGCGGCCCTTCGCGCGGGCAAGCACGTTCTCTGCGAGAAGCCCCTCGCGAACACCGTCGCCGAGGCCGTCGAGATGGTCGAGGCGGCCGAGGTCGCCGAGGCCGCCGGCGTCCTCTCGATGGTCGGCTTCACCTACCGCCGGGTGCCGGCCATCGCCCACGCGAGGGACATCGTGGCCAGCGGCCGCCTCGGGGACATCCGACATGTGCGCGCGCAGTACCTCCAGGACTGGCTGGTGGACCCGAACGTGCCGCTCTCGTGGCGACTGCGCAAGGACCGCGCGGGTTCGGGCGCGCTCGGCGACATCGGCGCCCACATCATCGACCTCGTCCAGTTCGTCACCGGTGACCGCCTCACCGGGGTGAGTGCGCTGACCGAGACGTTCGTCCGGCACCGTCCCCTCGCCACGGGCGGCGCCGGACTGTCCGCCACGGCGAACGGCGCCGGCGACGTGGGCGAGGTGACCGTGGACGACGCCGCGATCTTCATCTCGCGACTCGCCGGAGGAGCGCTCGCGACGTTCGAGGCAACCCGGTTCGCGACCGGGCGCAAGAACTCGATCCGACTCGAGATCAACGGCTCCGACGGCAGCCTGGCCTTCGACTTCGAGGACATGAACGTGCTCCATGTGCTCCGGGGCGAGGACCCGGACGCGGGCTTCACCCGGGTCCTCGTGACCGAGCCCGAGCACCCCTACCTCGCTGGTTGGTGGCCCGCCGGTCACGTCCTCGGCTACGAGCACGGCTTCACGCACCAGGCCGTCGACCTGCTCACCGACATCTCGCAGGGACGGCCGCCGCGTCCGAGCTTCCGGGACGGGCTCGTGGTCCAACAGGTCCTCGAGGCGGTCGAGCAGAGCGCCGCGCACGGCGCGGCATGGACGGAGATCCCGCACGAAGCGCCCGTGCCCGTCACATGACCGCGACCCGCAGGAGCGCGCACACGACAGGTAGGGAAAGGAGGACGGTTCGTTCCGCGAGTCACCCTCGCGACAGCTGGATCAGGCACCACCGCACTCATCGAGGAGAAGACCATGACCGACTACAAGGACGTAGACCAGGTCGAGGGCCGGGAGCTCGGCCGACGACTGGGACTCTCTCGCCGCCAGCTGCTGGCGGCGACGACCGGCATGGCGGCCGCCGCCATGCTCGCCTCGCCGACCTCGGCGATGGCCTCCAACGCGCGGCTCATCCCCGCCCCGCGGCGCGGCATCATCCTGTACACCGTGCGTGACGCGGTCTCGCGCAACCCCGTTCAGTACCCGGACGTCGCCTCGGGCTTCAAGCAGGTCTTCGAGGTCCTCTCCCAGATCGGGTACCGCCAGATCGAGTTCGCCGGCTACCGCCAGAACGGGAACTCCGAGGGCGGAGACGTCAACAACCCCGACGGTGCCCGGCTGCTCCGGTCCTGGCTCGACGACTACGGCCTCGTCGCGAAGGGGAACCACGGCTCCATCCCCGGAACCATCACCGACACCACCTTGGCCGCTTTCGACGCCAGCTGCGAGATCGCCAACATCCTCGGCCTGGACCACATCGGCACCGGAAGCGACCCCACCAACAGCTCCTACGTCGCGGACTGGGATGCGGCGATCGAGCGGTGGGAGTTCCTCGGTGACCGGGCCCGGACGATGCACGGACTCAAGCTCTACACGCACAACCACGACGCCGCATACAATTTCCTCCTCGACAGTGGGCCGCTCGACGCGATGGGGCGACCGACGCGGTCCTCCGGGGTGCGGCGACTCGAGTACTTCATCGCGAACACCGACCCCGAGAACGTCCACTTCGAGCTGGACATCTACTGGGGCTACGTCGCCCGGCACCGGCACACCGCATACACGGCTCCGGACGGTTCGACCGTGGAGTCGATCTTCGACCCGCTGGCCCTCGTGCAGCAGCAGACCAAGCGGTTCCCGCTGTTCCACGCCAAGGACGGCCGCCGCGACACCTCCGTGCCGAACGGATACGTCATGACGCCGTTCGGAGAGGGCGACATCGACTTCGCCGGCTTCTTCAAGGACATGGGCGCCCGCGGCTGGCACAACCCGATGTGGGAGCAGGACACCGCTCCCGGGGCCGGCGGCAGCACACAGTCCCTGGACCTCGCCAGGGTGAGCTACGACAACATGGCAGCGCTGCGGGGCTGAGCCCGTCCACGACTCCGGCTGGTGGGCGGCGCCCGGGGAACGGCCCGTCCGCCAGCCGGCACCAACCGTGGGATGGTCCTGCGGTGACACGACAACAAGGAGGCACCCTCGTGACCCGTCCCGTGACGCTCTTCACCGGCCAGTGGGCCGACCTGCCGTTCGAAGAGGTGTGCCGCCTCGCCGGCGAGTGGGGATACGACGGACTGGAGATCGCCTGCTGGGGAGACCACTTCGAGGTCGACCGCGCGCTGACCGAGGACGGCTACGTCGAGGGTCGCAGGGAGATCCTCGAACGGCACGGCCTCGGAGTCTGGGCGATCTCGAACCACCTCACCGGTCAGGCCGTGTGCGACGACCCCATCGACCACCGGCACCGCGACATCCTGCCCGCATCCGTGTGGGGGGATGGCGATCCGGAGGGTGTTCGCCAGCGAGCGGCCGAGCGGATGAAGGACACCGCACGTGCCGCCGCGCGCCTCGGTGTGAGAACGGTCATCGGCTTCACCGGATCACCCATCTGGAAGTACGTCGCGATGTTCCCGCCGGTCTCCGCCGAGGTCATCGAGGCCGGATACCGGGAGTTCGCCGACCGGTGGAACCCCATCCTCGACGTCTACGACGAGGTCGGCGTCCGCTTCGCACACGAGGTCCACCCCAGTGAGATCGCCTACGACTACTGGTCCACCGTCGCCACTCTGGAGGCGATCGGTCACCGGGAGGCCTTCGGGCTCAACTGGGACCCGAGCCACATGGTGTGGCAGCAGGTCGACCCGGTCAGCTTCATCTGGGACTTCCAGGACCGGATCTACCACGTGGACTGCAAGGACACCCGGGTTCGCCTGACGAACGGCCGCAACGGGCGACTCTCCTCCCACCTGCCCTGGGCGGACGCGCGGCGTGGGTGGGACTTCGTGTCCACCGGCCATGGCGACGTGCCGTGGGAGGACTCCTTCCGGGCTCTGAACTCCATCGGCTACGACGGTCCGATCTCGATCGAGTGGGAGGACGCCGGGATGGACCGGCTGCTCGGTGCCCCGGAGGCGCTCGAGTTCGTGCGTGCGCTGAACTTCGAGGCGCCGACCGCCGCCTTCGACGCCGCCTTCAGCGCGGGTCGCGACGATGGGGCGGAGGGCTGACATGCCGCTGCCGACGCCGACCCCAGCGGACCGGTTCTCCTTCGGACTGTGGACGGTGGGCTGGGCCGCGCGCGACCAGTTCGGGGACGCGAGCCGTCCCCCGCTGGACCCCGTCGAGGCGGTGCACCGCCTGGCCGAGCTCGGTGCCTGGGGCATCACCTTCCACGACGACGACCTGATCCCGTTCGGTGCGACCGACTCCGAGCGCGAGGACATCCTGGCCCGGTTCATCCCCGCTCTGCGCGAGACCGGACTCGTCGTGCCCATGGTCACGACGAACACCTTCAGCCATCCCGTCTTCAAGGACGGCGGGCTCACGTCCAACCGGCGCGACGTGCGGCGGTTCACCCTGGCCAAGCTCCTGCGAAACGTCGACTTCGCAGCCGCCCTCGGGGCACGGACGTTCGTCATGTGGGGCGGCCGCGAGGGCGCCGAGTACGACGGGGTCAAGGACGTCAACGCCGCACTGGACCGCTACCGCGAGGGCATCGACGCCGTTGCCCAGTACGTCAAGGAGCAGGGGCACGACCTGCGGATCGCGATCGAGCCCAAGCCCAACGAGCCACGTGGCGACATCCTCCTCCCGACGGTCGGCCACGCTCTCGCCTTCATCGAGCGGCTCGAGCACGGGGACATCGTCGGCGTGAACCCCGAGGTGGGCCACGAGCAGATGGCCGGGCTCAACTACACGAGCGGCATCGCGCAGGCGTTGTGGGCGGACAAGCTGTTCCACATCGACCTCAACGGTCAGCGGTCCATCAAGTACGACCAGGACCTCTGTTTCGGACATGGGGACCTGTTGTCGGCCTTCTTCACCGTCGACCTGCTCGAGCACGGGTTCGTCGGGGGTGGACCCCGCTACGACGGGCCGCGCCACTTCGACTACAAGCCCTCCCGGACCGAGGACGCGGACGGGGTCTGGGCCTCGGCAGCCGCCAACATGACGACGTACCTGCTTCTGAAGGAGCGGACCACCGCATACCGCAACGACCCGGAGGTGCAGGAAGCGATCGAGGCGAGCCGGGTGCGCGAGCTGAGCCAGCCGACCCTGGGACCGGGCGAGACTCCGGCCCAGCTCACCCACGCGACGGACGTGTTCAGCGCCGCCGCCGCTGACCGCGAGGCCGAGGCGGGTTATCACTTCGTTCGGCTCAACCAGCTCGCCGTCGAGCACGCCCTGGGAGCGCGTTAGCCGACCCTGTCGAGGACGTGGTGCCGGGCGGACTCGTACCGTTCGCGCACCGCGTCCGACGCAGGGCCCGGCTCGTAGGTCGCCAGGCCCGGAGTCGGCCAGTGGGGAGCCTCGGGCTCTCCGGATGCCACCCAGGCGGCCTGGCGGGCGGCGCCCAGGGCGACGTACTCCCCGGGCTCCGGAACCTCCACCGGGACGCCCAAGAGGTCGGCCAGGGCCTGGCGCAGGACCTCCGACCGGCCGGCCCCTCCGACGAGAACGGCCCGCTGTGCCGTCACGCCCTGCTCGCGGATCCGGTCCAGGGCGAAGGCGAGGGAGCACGCCACCCCCTCGACGGCCGCGCGTGCGAGATGGGCAGGAGTCATGGTGTCCAGGCGCATCCCGTGCAGTGCTCCGGTGGCGGTCGGTTCGTTCGGCGTCCGCTCCCCCTCGAGGTAGGGGACGAACGCCATCCCGTCGGCTCCCGGAGGGCACGCAGCGGCGAGGTCGTCCAGCCTGGCATGGTCCACGCCGAGCAGCCGAGCCGTCGCGTCGAGCACCCGGGCGGCGTTGAGCGTGCACGCGAGCGGGAGGAACCTGCCCGTCGCGTCCGCGAAGCCGCTGACCATCCCGGTCGCGTCCTCGACCGAGTCAGGCGTCACCGCACACACGACGCCGGAGGTGCCCACCGAGACGACGACGTCACCCGCCGTCGCTCCCAGACCCAGCGCGGCGGCCGCGTTGTCGCCGCAGCCCGCTCCCAGAAGGGCTCCGGCGGGGGTCCGGCCCGCGGCCGTGGAGGGCCCGAGCACGGTGGGAAGCGCCGGCAGATGTCCGAGCGCGCGGGTGACGAGGTCCTCGTCGTAGCGACCGGTCCGGGGGCTCCAGTACCCGGTGCCGGAGGCGTCGGATCTATCGGTGACGAGGTCGGACAGACCCGTGGCGTCGCCGAGCCGCCAGGTCAGCCAGTCGTGCGGGAGCGCCACGGCGGCCGTGCGTGCGGCCGTCCGAGGCTCGTTCTCGCGCAGCCAGGCAAGTTTGGTCACCGTGAACGACGCCACCGGCACCGACCCGACGCGGTGCACCCACTCGCCCGCTCCCGCCTCGAGGTCGCCGTCGCCGAGCATCGCGACGAGGTGCTCGGCCTGCGGAGCGGAGCGGGTGTCGTTCCACAGCAGCGCATCGCGCACCACGGCACCACCCTCGTCGAGGGCGACCATCCCGTGCTGCTGACCCGCCACGCTGACCGCCGCCACGTCATCGAGCCCGCCGGCCGCCGCAGCCGCCGCTTCGAGGGCCTGCCACCATGCGGCGGGGTCGACCTCGGTGCCCTCGGGGTGCGACGCCCGGCCCGATCGCACGACGGTGCCGTCGGTGGCGTCGACGATGAGGACCTTGCACGACTGGGTGGACGAGTCGATTCCTGCCACCAGTGACACGTGCGCGCCTCCCTGCCCACGTGGGCGGTCGTGATCCGTGCTTGACGTGGCCTCGATCCTAGTCGTGCACGTGCTGGTGGTGGTCCGCCAGGCGGCGGGCGAGACCCTCGAGAATGAGCTCGAGGCCCATGTCGAACTCGTTCCCGAAGTCGTATCCGGGCTGCAGCGCGTGCCCGATCGTGAACTCCTTGAAGTGTGTGAGCTGGCCCTCCGGCAGCTGCTCGAGCATCTGTCCCGCCAGCTCGGCGAGGTCCTCCTCGCCGGTGTAGGCCAGACTCTGCTCCTGGACGACGAAACCGTAGAGGTAGGCGTCCAGGACGGCGAAGGCGTGACCCGTCAGGGCGAGTGAGAACCCCGCCTCGCGGAGGCAGCCGATGACGGCGTCGTGGTGCATGAGCGTTGCGAACCCGGAGTTGCGCCGGGAGTCCATGAGGCCGATGGCCCACGGGTGCCGGGTCATCGCCTGCCGGCCGGACCGGCAGCGCTCTCGCATCTCGTCCCTCCAGTCCGCCCCGATGACCGGCGAGTGGAACTCGCCGAACACGAGGTCGACCATCCCGTCGAGCATGTCGTCCTTGTTGCGGACGTGGTTGTAGAGCGACATGGCCTCGACGTCCAGCCGTTTTGCGACGGCTCGCATCGACACCGCCGTCAAACCCTCCTGATCGGCGAGCTCGACGGCGGCCCGGACGATCGCATCCCGGCTCAGCGCCTGCGCTCGGGGGGACCTCGGACGACCGGCCACGGTCTTCACCTCCGACGGATGCTGTGATTCGACGCTTGACAAGACGTACGGCGTAAGTATAGCGTCCTCAGCCATAACTTACGACGTAAACAATCACCCGAGGAGAAAGCAATGCGAGCAATCACCCAGACCCGATACGGCGGCACCGACCGCCTTCGGTACGAGGAGCACACCGACCCCACACCCGGACCCGGCGAGGTTCTCATTCAGGTGCGCGCGGCCGGCGTCGACCGCGGCACGTGGCACCTGATGACGGGACGTCCCTACGCAGCACGGGTCGTCGGCGGGCTGATTCGGCCCAAGAGCCCGGTTCTGGGCCGCGACGTCGCCGGCGTCGTCATCGCGGTCGGAGATGCCGTGACGCGGTTCGCCGTCGGTGACGAGGTCATGGGCACGGCGTCCGGCTCGTTCGCCGAGCTGGCGGTCGCGCCCGAGACCCGTCTGGCGCTCAAGCCGTCGTCGGTGTCGTTCCCCGAAGCCGCCGTCATCCCCGTCTCGGGTGGCACCGCCCTCCAGGCGCTGCGCGACACGGGAGGGCTGCGGTCCGGGCAGCTGGTGTTGGTCATCGGCGCATCGGGCGGTGTGGGGTCCTACGCCGTCCAGATCGCGGCCGCCATGGGGGCCGAGGTCACGGCGGTGGCCAGCCGTCACAAGGCCGACCTCGTGCGGTCGCTGGGTGCTGTCGACGTCATCGACTACGCGTCGGACGAGGTCGACTCGCGCGGCCCCCGGTTCGACCTCGTCCTCGATCTCGCCGGCAACCGTCCCATCTCGGTCCTGCGCCGGGCGATGACACGGACGGGCACACTCGTGGTCGCCGGCGGCGACACGGGCGGGCGCTGGACGGGAGGAGCGCATCGGCAGCTCCTCGCCCTTGCACGCTCCCCGTTCGTCACCCAGCGACTGACCGGCCTGATGAGCACGGAGCGCGGCGAGGACTACGCCACACTCGCCGAGCTCGTCGACTCCGGTCGCATCCGGCCGGCACTCGAGCGGACCTACCCCCTCCACGAGGCCCCCAAGGCCATCGACCACCTCGCCGCCGGACACGTGCGCGGCAAGGTCGCCCTCACCGTCTGACCACCCACACTCACCACACAGGAGCAGTCACATGAGCACCACCCAGCAGGCGCCGAGCACCTCGGCCCGACCGATCACCCTCGAGCCGGCGACCACGGGATCGACGTCGCAGATGACCGGAGCCCGCGTCGCCGGAGCCGGCTACATTGCCATCTTCGTCCTCGCGATCTTCGCCAACTTCCTCGCCATCGGCTCCGTCCTGAGCCCGGGAGACGCGGGGGCGACCGCCGAGTCGCTCGCCGCCTCGCACGGCACCGTGCGGATCGGCGCCATCGCGTTCCTCGTCATCTTCGTCCTCGACATCGCCGTCGCGTGGGCCCTGCACATGCTCTTCCGCCGGGTCCACACCGACCTCTCACTCCTATCGGCCTGGTTCCGCCTCGGCTACAGCATCATGCTCGGCACCGCCCTGGTCTTCCTCTTCGCGGCCCTGGCGCTCGTGAGCGACCCGACGCTGGCCGACTCCGGCAGCGATGCCCAGGTCCTCCTCGCTCTTCGAGCCTTCGACTTCACGTGGGTCGCCGGCCTGGCCGCCTTCGGTATCCACCTGGTGCTCCTCGGTCGGTTGCTCCAGCTCACCGACGGGGCGCCGAAGGCCCTCGCCTACATCCTGATGGTCGCGGGCACCGCGTACGCCGTGGACACGGTGGCCCACCTCGCCCTCGCGGACTACGAGGCCTGGTCGACGGTCTTCCTCGCGATCGTCGCGATCCCCTCCGTCATCGGCGAGGCCTGGTTGGCCGTGTGGCTCCTTCTCGTTGCGACCGGCCGCCGTGCCGTGCCCGTTCCGGTGACCGTCCGATGAATCTGCACTGTGTGAGTGGACCGGTGCCCCAGCACCGGTCCACTCACACGTTGGGGTCAGCCCCCTCCTGGCCGCGACCTCAGCCGGCGAAGCGCCCCTCGATCTCGTAGTCGACCTCGACGTCCAGCGAGTCCCGACCCCGGTCGGCGTTGAGCTCCCACAGCTCGAAGAACCCGTCGCCCTGCCGCCGGAAGTCGAGCTCGATGTCGTCGTTGTCGACCTCCCGGGAGGTCTCGTCCCAGCCGTCGGCCAGCGTCACGTCGCCGAGGGTCAGGGCGCCCACCTCCGCGGTGATGTCGACGGTCGCGGCCTCGCCGGCGGCGAAGGTGCCGGAGCTGGTCCGGTCGATGTCCTGGTCGATCTCGAGCTCGAGCAGACCGTCGTCGATCTCGACCTCGAACCGGTACTCCACCGGTCCGCGCTCGTACTCGATGTCGATCTTGTCCGACTCGACCTCCTGCTCGCGGACCTGCCAGCCCTCGTTCACGGCCACGTCGACGAGCTCGAGCGAGTTCGGCCCGGTGACGCGGAAGTCGACCTCTCCGGCGACGCCGACGCCCCACGGGCCGTCACGCAGCTCGCCGTAGGGGCCGCCGACGTCGGCGGCGGTACCGAACATCTCGTCGCCCATCTCGACCGCGGCGGTGGAGTCGTCCGTCCCCGTCGGGTTGTCGTCACCCGTCGTGCCGTCGTCGGTTCCAGTGCCACTCGGCGTCGCCGACAGCGTGGCAGCGGGCTCGCTCGTCGCGCTCGCACCCTGCGACGAGCCGCCGCAGGCGCTGAGCACGAGTGCCGCGATGGGAAGTAGGGCGATGGCGGTGATGCGTCGGTTCATGTCGATGTCCCCTCTATCGGTGGACGGTCTGCCCCGTCCGATCTGTCTCAACTCTGCTGCTCGAACATGAGACGTCGATGAGACCCGGGTGAGGATCACGGGCCCGGAGCGGCGGGACTTCTCATCTGGGTCCCGCCGGCGTCAGAGGTATGCGCCGGTCGCGTCGTGCGCAGCGACGCGAGGTAGCCGAAGGCCAGGCAGGCGGCCAGGGCCATGGCGGCCAGCATGACCGCGACGATGATGCGGGCGTCGGGAGCCTGGACCACGACCCGCAGTGGCGCTGCCGCGACGTCCGGGATCCATCGGACCAGCGCATACCCGGAGAACGCGGTGAGCGCGGTGGCGGCGACGAGAACGGCGCGGCCGCCACGTCCGGCGGGTCGACCCGCACGTAGGCGCCGAACGGGCGCGACCGCGGCGAGGGTGACGGCCAGCTGGGCGATGGCGAGGAGCGCGAACAGATGCTTGCCCCATCGCCGCAGGGGTTCGGACCGTCCCTCGATCGGGGTGACGTCCTCGCCGAGCAACATCTGGCGGATGTTGAACCCCACCTGCGGCAACCGCGACTCGTCCGACCAGTCGTTGGCGTTCGCGAGCAGGACGAGGCCGAGTCCGAGCTCCGGCATGAGCCACACGTAGGACCGGTAGCCGAGCGCCGAGCCGTCGTGCTCGAGGAAGGGGTATGCGGCGCTCGCCCCGGTCATCCACGCCGAGTTCGGCGGATGAACCCAGAGTCCACCTCCGTATCGCGCGTCGCCGTCGGCGGCGACCGGCACGCCGGTGTGGAGGACCGCGAGACTCTCGGACGACAGAACCCGGCGACCGGCGTAGGCGCCGTCGCCGACGTGCATCGCGATCGCATGGGCGACGTCCTCGGCGCTGGCGAACATTCGGTACGAACCCGCGGCGGAGTCGGGCAGCGGCGGCACATGGGGACGGAAGCCGGCGAGCAGCCAGTGGTAGTGCCCGTCCGCGAGGCCTGCGTCACGCGCCGCCACCGGGTCGGTGGTCGCCGTCGCCATGGCGAGCGGATCGAAGACCTCGGCGTCGAGGACGTCGGCGAAGGGACGGCCGATGGCGCGCTCGACCACGAGGGCGAGCGCGTCGTAGTTGGTGTTGGAGTAGGCGAAGCCGGCGTCGTCCCGCAGCGCGGGTTCGATGCGCCTGAGGTTGTCGTCGAGCGGGACGTCCGGCTCCGCTGCCATGACCTCGACACCGAGGACCTCGTCGAGTCCGGAACGCTGGACCATGAGATCGCCGAGCGTGATCTCGTCACCGCGAGGTGCGAGCTCGGGCAGATGGTCGGTGACCGGGTCGTCGAGGGAGACGATCCCGGCATCGACGAGTCGCATGACCGCGACCGCCGTGAGCGACTTGCTCACCGAGGCGAGCAGGAAGGGCGTCTGTGGGGTGACGTCCCGGCGGTCCGGTCCCGTCGTGCCGTAGCCAGCCGACCACGCCACCTCACCGTCCGCGACGAGAGCCGCGGCCAGGCCGGGCCAGCCGTGCTCGTCGCGCTGGAGGGTGAGGTAGGAGTCGACCCGGCTGAGCACGGCCTCGTCGACGGTCACATCCGGCGCCTCGGCTCCTCCGGTCGCCGAGGCGGAGGCGACCAGAAGGCAGCCGGCGATGCCGAGCCGGGCGACCACCCCTGTGACGACCGCCGGCCCCCCGCGGCGTGACGCCCGGGCGGTCATGACGGCCAGTGTCCTCCCCAACTGCGGTGATCCGCCAGAGCACCGACCGGCCGGGGTCCGTTCAGCGCCGACCGGCCGGGGCCCGTTCGGGTCTACCCGCGGAGTCCACGAGCACACCGCCCCTGTCAGGGCAGCGGCGCCAGGTCGAGCCACTCCCTCAGGTGGTGGGCGGTGAGGGTGTCGGCCTCCGCGACCATCTGCGCCGGCGTGCCCTCGAACACGACGGTGCCGCCGTCGTGGCCGGCGCCCGGGCCGATGTCGATGATGTGGTCGGCCTGCGCGACGACGGCGAGGTTGTGCTCGATGACGATGACCGTGTGCCCGGAGTCGACGAGGCCGTGCAGCATGCGGCAGAGCTGCTCGGTGTCGGCGAGGTGCAGCCCCGAGGTCGGCTCGTCGAGGATGTAGGTGCTCGCCCCGTCGCTCATCGACGCCGCGAGCTTGAGCCGCTGGCGTTCGCCGCCGGAGAGGGTCGTCAACGGCTGACCGAGCGTGAGGTAGGGCAGCCCGACGTCGAGCAGCCGCCCGAGGATCTTCGCCGCCGGCCCGGTGCGGAACGTCTCGGCCGCCTCGGACATCGACATCCCCAGCACCTCGTCGATGTTCTTACCGTGCAGCCGGAACTCGAGCACCTCGGGCCTGAACCGCTTGCCCTCGCACTCCTCGCACGTCGTCGCCACCGTCTCCATGAAGCCGAGCTCGGTGAAGATCTGCCCGGCCCCGTTGCAGACCGGGCACGCGCCCTCGGAGTTCGCCGAGAACAGCGCCGCCGAGACGCCGTTCTCCTTGGCGAAGGCCTTGCGGATCGGCTCGAGCAGCCCGCTGTAGGTCGCCGGGTTGGAGCGGCGCGACCCCTTGATCGCCGACTGGTCGACGACGAGCACCCCGTCGCGCCGGGCCAAGGACCCGTGCACGAGGGACGACTTGCCCGACCCGGCGACCCCCGTCACGACCGTCAGCACCCCGGTCGGGATGTCGACGTCGACGTCCTTGAGGTTGTGCAGGTTCGCGCCGCGGATCTCGAGCGCACCGGTCGCCTCCCGCACCGTCTCGCGGAGCTCCATCCGATGGTCGAGGTAGTCGCCCGTCACCGTCCCGGAGGCCTTCAGGCCGCCCAGGTCCCCCGCATACACGATCTCGCCGCCGCCCGCCCCGGCCCCCGGCCCCATGTCGATGATGTGGTCGGCGGTCGCGATGACCTCCGGCTTGTGCTCGACGACGAGGACCGTGTTGCCCTTGTCGCGGAGCTGGCGCAGCAACACGTTCATCCGAGCGATGTCGTGCGGGTGCAGCCCGACGGTCGGCTCGTCGAAGACGTACGTGATGTCGGTCAGGGCGGACCCGAGATGACGGACCATCTTGACCCGCTGGGCCTCGCCGCCGGAGAGCGACCCGGACGGGCGGTCGATCGAGAGGTAGCCGAGGCCGATGTCGACCAGTCCCTGGAGCATCGCCCGCAGGTTCGCGACCAGCGGGGCGACACCGGGGTCGTCCAGACCCTCGACCCAGGTGAGGAGGTCGCTGACCTGCATCGCGCATACCTCCGGCAGGGTCTTGTCGTGCACCCTCGCTGTGCGGGCCGCTTCGTTGAGGCGCGTTCCCCCGCACTCAGGACAGTCGGTGAACGTCGCGATGCGCTCGGCGAAGGCGCGGATGTGCGCCTGCTTGGCCTCGGCGGCCTTGTCGACGAAGACCTGTCGGACCTTGGGGAGCAGACCCATGTACGTCGTGTTCATCCCCGCGAACTTCATCTTGACGGGCTCCTGCTCCCAGAACCAGTGCCACTCCTCTTCCGAGTAGTCCTTGAGCGGCTTGTCCGGGTCGAGCCGGTCGGACTCGCCGTAGAACTTCCAGTACCACGTGTTGACGGTGAAGTTCGGGGCGAGGATCGCGCCCTCGTTCAGCGACTTGGACCGGTCGACGACCGCGTCGACGTCGATCGCCGAGACCTGCCCGCGGCCTTCACAGACCGGGCACATGCCGCCGGTGATCTCGAAGGTCGCCGTCTGCGGCTTGCCGCCCTTGCCCGCCACGGTGAAGGCGCCCTTGCCGCTGACCGACGGGACGTTGAACGAGAACGCGTTGGAGGAGCCGACGTGCGGGACGGACAGCCGCGAGTAGAGGATCCGCAGCAGCGCGCCTGCGTCGGTGACGGTGCCGACGGTGGAGCGGGCGTTCGCGGTCATCCGCTCCTGGTCGACGATGATCGCCGCCGTGATGCCGTGCAGCGAGTCGACCTCCGGACGGGCCAGCGTCGGCATGAACGTCTGGACGAAGGACGAGTACGTCTCGTTGATCAGTCGTTGGCTCTCCGCGGCGACCGTGCCGAACACGAGGCTGGACTTGCCGGAGCCGGAGACGCCCGTGAAGACGGTCAGCCTGCGCTTGGGGATGTCGACGTCGACGCCCTTGAGGTTGTTGACGTGCGCGCCGCGCACGGAGATGACCTCGTGGTTGTCAGGGCTCTGGCCCGAGTCTCGCGACATCCTCCGATGGTGCCAGGTCGGTCGGACACCCGCCTGCGATCGGGCGTGACGTGTCCGGACGTCGATGCCGTATGCGTCAGTCGCCCGAGTCCCGCCGCGTCACCCGCCACGTGAGCAGACCGATGAGGACGGACAGTGCGACGTAGACGGCCCAGAACACGTAGAAGAAGTTCCGGTCGGCCTCCGGCATCGCGGCGACCGTGCTCCAGAGGAACGCGATCTCGCCGAGGATCCATGCGTCGATGCCCACCGCGGTGAGGATGAGGATCGGCCGCATCCAGGACGGTGCGGTCCGTCGGTGGACCGCCCGGCCGAGGACGGCGGCGAGCGCGACGGCGGCCACGCCGAGGGTCAGCAGGATCAGACCGGGGAGGAGGAAGTCCGGGAAGGGAGTGCCCTCGAGCAGGTCGAGCTCGAAGCCGATGTTGCTGCCGTCCGGGGCGCTCGCGAGGTACGCTCCCCCGCCGATCGCCCCGACTCCCCAGAAGGCCAGCAGTGCGGTGAGCGCCCAGCCGGCGAGCCGCGGGACCGGTCGTGCGGCCGGTTCGGTGACGGTGTGACGCGTAGGTGAGGACGTGATGCCCACGGCTTCCACGCTACTCTCGGCAGGGCGTCGGAATATACCAGCGGGGGTATCCTGGAGACGTGATGGTGACCACGGAGATCGCAGGCCGTGTGCAGCGAGCCCGGCTGGCCGCGGTCGAGTCGATGACCATGCTCGCGGGCGTCAGCTCTGCATGTGCGATCGCCCGCGACGGTGGCTCCTTCCCCGCCTACAAGTTCCACGAGGGCCGGGTCGCGGCATTGTCGGTGATGGCCCGCGAGCTGCGTCGACCCGAGCCCGATCTGGTCGGCCTCGCAGCCCGCCTCGGTGAGCACTGGGAGGCCGAGGTCGAGCGTCGCACCGAGCAGAGTCGGGACTGGCAGGCGTATGCGGCGGGCGGCTTGGACGCGGTGCGCGAGTTGGAGGCGTGGCTGGCCGAACGGTGATAAATGCGAGCCCATCTCGCCGAGGGAGCCTCGATGGGCCCCGCGACGCGGGTAGCCGGGATACCGTGACGTGATGCGCAGACTGCTGGCGGCCACGACTCTGGCGTTGGTCCTGGCGTTGACCGCCGGGTGCAGCTCGGGCCCCAGCGGCGATGACGGAGCGGACCCCGCGGCGGGTGCTGCGACGTCGGCAGCCGCCGGGTCCGACAGCGATGCGGACGATGGCGCGGACGGTGCGGACGGTTCCGGTGCGGACGGCAGTGCGGCCGAGCCGGTCGACGTGGCAGCCGCCCTGACCGAGTTCGAGGCGCCGCCGGAGACGTCGGGTCTGGGCGCGGCGCAGCCGCAGGAGTGCCCGGGAGCGGACATCGCCCCGATGCTCGACGCCTTCCCCGATGCCACTCCGTTCCAGGCGACCTCGGTCGTCGTCGACCCGCCTGACGGTGTCGAGGACGAGGTGCACCTCCAGTGCCGGATGTCCTACGAGGTCGAGCTCGTCGAGGGCGACGGCTGCACCGTGATGGAGGTGCGCGACGTCTTCTTCCGACCCGAGGCGCAGAACCCGGCGGGCAACGACGGGTCCCTGACGGCGACGTCCGTCATGACCTACTTCATCGGCGGAGCGCGACGGGACGGGGTCGCCCTCGACTACACGCTCTCGGCCGGATGCGACGAGGCGACCGACCTGAGCGACCTCGAGCCCCAGTTCCGCGATGTCTGGACAGCGCACCGCGACCGCTTCCTCGACGGCCCCGCCTACCAGCGACCCTGAGGACGGGCCTGGTCCCTGCACTCGGTCCGCCTCAGCCGGAGACCTCAGCCCTCAGCCCGCGGTCTCGACGTGCGGTCGGCTCTGCCACATCGCCCAGTCCGCGCTGACCTCCCCGGCCGCGCGCTGCAGGAGCGGCAGGTGCTCCTCGAGTAGTCGCTCGAGGGGCGTCTCGGCGGCGTGCACGGTCACGTTCATCGCCGCACGCGTCGCGCCGGTCGCGTCGCGCACCGGCACGGCCACCGAGCGCACCCCCGCGGCCAGCTCCTCGTCGGCGAGGGCCCAGCCCCGGGCCCGCACCTGGGTGAGCTCGTCCGCGAGCTCGTCCGGCGCATACTGCCGGCGCGGAGTGACGCCCGACCGGCTCGGCTGGGCGAGCGCCGTCTCGAGGTCCTCGCGGGAGAGCGCGGCGAGCAGGACCTTGCCCTGAGAGGTCGGAGGCGCCGGGAAGAGGGTGCCGACGTCGACGCGCAGGGCGATGATCTTCGGCACCGAGACGCGCGCGACATAGACGATGTCCGAGCCCGACAGCTGAGCCATCGAGGAGGACTCGCCGGTGCGGGAGACGAGCCACTCCATCCGCGGCCGGGCCATCTCCCACAGGCCGAGGGAGGAGACGTACGCGGTGCCGAGGGTCATCACCCTCGGTGTGAGCTCGAACGCCCCGTCTCGCTGCCGGACATAGCCGAGCTCCTCGAGCGTGAGCAGCAGCCGTCGCGCGGTCGGCCGCGCGAGCCCGGTCGACTGCGCGACGTCGCTGAGACTCTGCCTCGGCCGGGCAGGGCCGAAGCTCGCGATGACGTCCAGCCCGCGGGCCAGCGCCTCGACGAAGTCCGGCGACTCTCCTCGCCCGGCCATGGCCCCTCCTTCGTCTCGTGCGTGACCCGGTCGGGCGCGCGTCCACTATGCCTGCTGTCGGGTGCTCCCTCGACTCGGGGCCGACCGCTACGACTCCGAGTCGCCCATCTCGCCGGCGCCCGGCTCGCCGAACACGCTGCCGCGGGCGAGCGTGGTGTCGGTGCGGAACTCGGTGTACTGGTACGGGTTGTCGTAGATCTTGTCGTGGCCCTCGGGCATCGCCGGGGACATGCCCGCGTTCCAGGCCTCCTCACCCATCGTCTCCTGCAGGTATGCGACGGTCGCCTCGACCTTCGCCCGCACCCCGGCGAGGTCCGCGCCGACGAGCCTGTGCTCGTGCTTGACGACCGCTCCGTCGACGACGACGGTGTGGACGTCACCGCGCTGGGCCTGGAACGCGACGTGGCCGTAGGGGTTGAGCATCGGGAAGGACACCGGGGAGTGGTCGTTCTTGATGAGGACGACGTCGGCCTTCGCGCCCGGGGTGAGCCGGCCGAGGTCGCCGTAGCCGAGAGCGTCGGCGCCGCCGCGGGTCGCCCACTCGACGACCTGCTCGGCGCGCAGGTGGCAGTTCGTGATCGTGTCGCCCTTGGCGTGCGCCTCGAGGTGCTCGCGCGAGCGGTCGGCGCCGAGGGTGGTCCGCATCGCGGAGAACAGGTCGCCGCTCCACCAGACGCTCGTGTCCATCGACAGCGACACCGGGATCCCGTGCTTGCGCAGCTGCCAGGTGGGAGGGTAGCCCTGCCCGGCGCTCTGCTCGGACTCGGTCGAGACGGACGCCGAGCCGCCCGTGGCCGCGATCCGCTGGTAGCTGTCGGTGGAGAGCGTCGCGGCGTGGACGTAGACGGTCCGCTCGTCCATGAAGCCGTTCTCGTGCATGAGCCGGATGCCGTCGTCGTTGGTGGCACCCCAGACGCCGGCGTGCGTCGTGACGGGCAGGCCGAGGTCGCGGGCCGCCTCGAAGGCCGCCTTCTCCGGGAAGGACGGGTCGCCGGTCACGTCGAAGGCGAGCTGCCAGCCGTGGAGGTCGCCGCGCCGACGGTCGAAGAAGGACTTCAGCGCGGGGTCGGCCGTCCACTCCCAGGGGCCGGCCTGGATGTTGCCGTAGGCGAGGACGAAACGTCCGGGCACGGCGGCGAGTGCGTCGACCGCCGCGTCGGCATGGTCGACCGTCTGCAGACCGTGGGACCAGTCGACGGTCGTCGTCACGCCCGCCTCGAGTGCCTCCCAGGCGGCGAGCAGGTTGCCGGCGTGGATGTCCTGGGGACGGAAGTGCTTGCCGTTCTCGAGGTAGTACCAGACGAAGTACTGGGTCAGGGTCCAGTCCGCGCCGTATGCGCGCATCGCCGTCTGCCACATGTGCCGGTGGGTGTCGATCATGCCGGGCATGACGATCCCGCCGCTGCTGTCGATCACCTGGGCGTCGTCGGGCGCACTGAGGCCGTGGCCGACGGCCTCGATCCGGTCACCGACGACGAGAACGTCGGCGTCCGTGAGGACGGAGTGCCCGTCGTCCATCGTCAGGACGGTCCCGCCCTGGAACAGCACGGGGCGGCGGCGGTCGGTGTCGGTGGTCATCATTTGATCCTCTCCATGGCAGGGACTCACGGGGCGTCAGTCGCGCAACTGACGGACCTATGTACGCATCGCGGACACTTGCTCACTATCCACCGCGTGCAGGGGTGCGTCAAGGGGTCGGTCTCCCGCGCATACAGGGTGAAAACGGTGCTCTTGACAGTGCGGAACGCGCGGGGCGAGACTGCCTGACGAAACGGCGGACATCTGTCCGCTAGATCGCGATCAGGACACCCCCGATCCGTGACCAGGAGGCAGACAGTGACCAACACAGGGCCACTCGCCGGCATCGTCGTGGCGGACTTCTCGCGCATCCTCGCCGGTCCGTACGCGACCATGCTGCTCGCCGACCTCGGCGCCGAGGTCATCAAGGTCGAGTCGCCCGGCGGTGACGACACCCGCACGTGGATGCCGCCGGTGCGCGAGGGTATCTCGACCTACTACCTCGCCGTGAACCGCAACAAGCGGTCCATCGCGCTCGACCTCAAGGACGAGGGGGACCGGGCTCTGGCCCAGGAGCTGGCGCGTCGCGCCGACGTGTTCATCGAGAACTTCAAGCCCGGCGGTCTGGACCGCTTCGGCCTCGGCTACGACGCGGTGTCCGCCGACAACCCAGGGATCATCTACGCGTCGATCAGTGGCTTCGGCAGCGGCGAGAAGGGCCGTGAGCTGCCCGGCTACGACCTCATGGTCCAGGCCATCTCCGGACTGATGAGTCTCACCGGCTCCCCCGACGGGCCGCCGTTCCGTGCCGGCATCTCTGTCTTCGACGTCATCACCGGCCTGCACGCGACGATCGGCGTCCTCGCCGCGCTGCATGCGCGCGAGGCGACCGGCGAGGGCCAGCACGTCGAAGTCAACCTGCTCTCCTCGGCCCTCTCGGGACTGGTCAACCAGTCCAGCGCCTACGTCGCGGGCGGCACCGTCCCCCACCGCATGGGCAACAGCCACCCCAGCCTGTTCCCCTACGAGCCGCTGCCGTGCCAGGACCGCGACCTCATCGTCACCGCCGGCAACTCCGGGCAGTTCCGCAAGCTCGTCGACGTCCTTGGCATCCCCGAGGTGGCCGACGACCCGCGGTTCGCGCGCAACGAGGACCGCACCGCCAACCGGGAGGAGCTGCGGCCGCTGCTCGTCGAGCGACTGCAGACCCGCACCGCCGACGAATGGTTCGGCGAGCTGACCCGCGCGGGGGTGCCCTGCGCGCCGATCAACTCGGTCGAGGGTGGGGTGCGGTTCGCGGAGGAGATCGGGCTCGACCCGGTTGTCGAGATCGGCCCGACGGGCCAGACGATCCCGTCGGTGCGCAACCCGATCCGGTTCTCCCAGAACGCCGCCCGCTACGACCTGCCACCGCCGTCCCTCGACCAGCACGGAGACGCGCTGCGCCTGTGGCTCTCCGACCCCTCCCTCGAGACGATGCCGCCATCGGACACGGAGGACCTCGCGACCGACGACGATCCCCAGGACCCCAGATGACGACCTTCCCCACCTCGCTCGGCACCTCGACGCCCGAGGAGATCCGCCTGCTCGGGCAGAACCTCACGGAGGACCTCATCGGCAAGGTCGGCTTCGGCGAGCTCGCCTTCTGGCTCGTGACATTGCGCCGGCCGACGCCCGAGGAGACCCGGCTCTTCGAGGGCGTTCTCGTCGCCCTCGCCGACCACGGCTTCACCCCGACGGCGATCGCGGCGCGGCTGACCTATCTCTCGGCCCCCGACTCGCTTCAGGGCGCGCTTGCCGCGGGCCTGCTCGGCGGCGGCTCGCGTTTCCTCGGCGTCACCGAGGACTGCGGGAAGTGGCTCGACGAGGTCATCGGAGGGCTCGAGGAGCAGCCGCAGGACGACGCCGGGTGGGACGCGGTGGCCGAAGCCGCTGTCCGCGCCACCCGGGAGGCCGGCCGCTACGTGCCCGGACTCGGGCACCCCGTCCACAAGGAGGAGGACCCGCGCACCCCGGTCCTCATCGCCCTCGCCGAGGAGGTCGGTCTGCGCGGGCCGCACCTGCGGCTGTTCGAGGCGGTCGGCCGGGTGCACCCCGGCATCCTCGGCCGGACCCTCCCGCTCAACGGCGCAGGGGTATGCGGTGCCGCCCTCGCCGACCTCGGCCTCCCGGTCGACCTGCTCAGGGGGTTCGCCCTCCTGGCGCGCGCCGCCGGACTGCTCGGCCACATCGCCGAGGAGCGTCGTCGCCCGATCGGCATGGACGTGTACCTGACGGTCGACCGGGCCGCCGCATACGTCGACCCGACCGACTGAAGCACATCGTCACCAACAGCACGAGACACAGGAGTCCTCATGGCCGAGGTCGTCGCCGTCATCGCCTCGACGCACCACCCGTTCTACTACCGGGCGAGCACCTCGACCGGTGACGACCGCCCGCCCTTCGCCGACGAGTGGGTCGCCAAGATCGAGCGCTTCCGGGAGACCCTGACTCGCGCCAAACCGGACGTCCTCGTCATGGTCGGCAGCGACCACTTCCACCAGCTCTGGCTGGACAACATGCCGCAGTTCCTCGTCGGCAAGGCGCCGTTCTACGACGCCAACTGGTACAACGAGGAGCGCGAGTTCGGGCTCCCGCGGTTCCGGCTCGAGGGGCACGAGGAGCTCTCGTCGCACATCCTGCGTGGGGGGCTCGACTCCGGGTTCGACCTGGCTTTCAGCAACGAGCTGCGGATCGACCACTCGATCACGTGCCCGATCATCACGCTGCGGCCCGAGGCCGACCTGCCGATCGTGCCGATCTACACGAACATCTTCGCTCCACCTCTGCCGCAGCCGTCCCGCTTCGTCGAGCTCGGCCGCCAGATCCGTCGGCTCGTGGAGTCCTGGCCTGGCAATGAGCGGGTCGCCATCATCGGCACCGGGCACCTCTCGCTCGAGCTCGGCGGTCCGCGCCAGTTCGGCCCACACGGGCCGGACCCGGAGTTCGACCGCAAGGCCGTCGAGTGGATCGCGAGCGGTGACATCGAGGGCTGCCTCGCCGAGGTGACCCTCGACAGCCTGCACGCTCCCGGCAACGCGACCCACGGGTTCATGGACTTCATGCTCATGATGGGGGCCGCCGGTGACGGGGTGCGGGCCGACCACGTCGACTCGCTCGACCTGTTCCACACGATGGAGGCGTACTTCACCTGGTATCCGAAGGCCACTGCCGACGGAACGCACGGAGCCGGGAGGGCCGACGCATGAGCAAGTACCTGCTGAACAAGTTCCTCTTCACGGTTGACCGCGACCCCGAGCTGGTCGAGCGCTACCGCGAGGACCCCGCTGATCTCGTGACGTGGTGGGAGGAGAACGAGGCGAACCGGATCCTGAACTGCATCGCCGACGAGCGCAGCACGTGGCTGGCCTTCACCGACGAAGAGCGGGCTGCTCTCACCGCTCACGACCACGTCGCGCTGTTCCGGATGGGGGCCCACCCGTTCCTCACCCTGACGCTCTTCATCGCGATGTTCGAGCGTGACAACACTGAGCCGCTGCAGTACCAGAAGGCCTACGGCGCAGCGCTCGCCGAGTTCTCGCTGCCGTATCCCGACATCGCGACCTGACCCGTCGCCCTGCCGGTCCCCGATCGGCGCGCCGAGCGCGTGACCCCCTGCATCCGCGCTCGGCGCGCCTTCCACTCACCGAAAAGGTCGCTGTCACCCCTTGACAGGACGAAGGTCGTCACAGGATTCTGGGAGAGCGCTCTCTCTCATCAGGTGCCGCTTGGCATCGCGGACTTCTCGAGGAACCACTGTGCACCGTCGCACCCGCAGGCAACTGTCCACTGCGCTTTCCGCAGCGCTCGTCGCCGGGCTGGCGGTGATCGCTCCGACGAGTTCCTCTGCCGTGGGGTTGGAGGTGGTCTTCGACGATATGGAGCACGGCGCCCCCTTGGCCAACGGGTGGACCAGCTTCAATGGTGCGGTCGGCGGTGGGGGAATCAACGCGAACAACGCCGATCTTCCGCCCGTCGACGGTGGGTCGTTCGCACTGGAGACAGGCTGGGGCTCGGGCGGGACGCCTGGTTTCTACGGCGGGTTCGGTCGGGAGTTGCCCACCGACACGACGGGCACCGACCACTTCAGCTTCTGGATCAACCCCAATGCTGGGCAGAGCTACACGCTCGAGATCAACCTCCAGGAGGACGGTGCTCAACCCGACGGCGCCGATGAGTTCCAGTTCGACTGCGTCGTGTCGGATGCCGGTCCATGCGCGGTCAGCGGGGGCGGCTGGCAGCTGGTCTCCATCCCGCTCGCCGACTTCGTCGACGACAACTCGTTCCTCACCGGCGGCGACGGAGTGTTGGGGAGCCAACTCGCCGGCGTCGTCATAGCCGTCATCGGGACCGGATCCGATGTCAACTTCCGGACCGACTACTGGGCCTTCAGCGAGGGTCCCCGCACCTACGCCCCTGGCGGCGTCATCGACGACTTCGAGAGCGGAGTCGCGCCCAACGAACCCTGCCCACCGTCGGTCCCGCCGCTCGGCTTCTGCACGTTCAGCGGCGCAGGGAGCTCGGTCACCCTGGCCACGACCGACGCGCCGCCCGCCCCGGTCCCTGGGTCATCCGATCCCAACAACGTCCTCCGGATGGACGTGAGCTCCACCTCGTTCGCCGGCTTCATCCACGGTTTCACCGATCCCCAGGACTGGTCCCGGAACGAAGGCATCTCGCTGTGGATGTTCGGCCAGAACAGCGGAAGTCAACTCTTCATCGACATCCTCGACAACCGCAACCCCGACTCGACGACGGACGATGCCGAGCGGTTCACCGTGGCATTCGTCGACGACTTCAGCGGGTGGCAGCTGCTCGAGTTCCCCTTCGCCGACTTCGTTCGCAAGGAGATCGGCAACGGCGCCCCCAACGACGGCCTCGGCCTGTTCGAGATGCACGGTTACGCCCTCGGCGCGCTCGGCACGGGCGGAGCCCGGACGTACTACGTCGACGACGTCTCCGTGTACGGCGTGGCCCAGCCCCCCGCGCCGGCCGTCAACTTCGCCCGGCAGAACACCTTCATCGAGGAGGGCACGACCGGTCAGGTCGAGGTCAGGCTGAACCGCCCGCTCGGCCCGGACGACCCGGAGCAGGTGAGCATCGACTACGCGACCGAGCGCTCGAACGCGACTCCGGGCGAAGACTTCACGCCGACGTCCGGGACGCTGACCTTCGAGAGAGGCGGTCCCTCGACCCTGAGCTTCCCCGTCGAGACCTTCGACAACACCAAGTTCACGGGCGACAAGCAGATCGTCATCCGACTGACCAACCCGGTCGACGTGGAACGGGGAGCCCTGTTCCAGGGCTCGGTCCTCATCGACGACAACGACGACTTCGACCCGAAGCTGCTCGACGACTTCGAGCAGGGCGCCTACCTCTGGTCCGCCGACGACGAGGTCACCCTCAGCACCCAGGACGTCTCGAGTGACGACGCCATGGCCCGCCCGGACCAGGATCCGGTCGAGGCGGTCCTCCAGGTCGACACCCCCGTCGTCGCCGACATCGAGGTGTTGGGGAACCTCTGCAACAAGGGCAACGGGGTCGTCCCCGTGCACCTGCTCAGCACCACGGTCTTCGACGCGACAGCCGTGGACCACACGACCGTGCGGTTCGGCAAGGCGGCCGAGACCCACACGAGTGGCCGGAACAAGACTCCCACCCGACACGTCGCCGACGTCAACCGGGACGGCCTGAAGGACCTGGTGTTCCACTTCCGGGCCAGGGAGACCGGCTACGACTGCACCTCGACCGACCTCGCCCTCACCGGCGAGATGCAGGACGGCACTCCGATCATCGCGGGGGGCGAGCCGGTCGCCTTCGGTCGGGACTTCCCGATCGCCCAGGACTGGACCGGGGACGCCGGTCTCAGCTTCTGGTACTACGGGACCGGCTCCGGCGACGACGTCACCGTGACGCTCAAGGAGAACCGTGCCCCGGACCCCGGCCCCGATGGGTGGGAGCTGGCCTGGGCCGACGAGTTCGACGAGCCGGCGGGCACCCCGCCGAACCCGGCGAACTGGGCCTACGAGCTCGGCGACACCACCCCCGACGGCAAGAACGGCTGGGGCAACGAGGAGCTCCAGTACTACACGGACGACCCCGACAACGCCTCAACCGACGGCGACGGCAACCTCGTCATCACCCTCGACGAGGCGGACGGCTCCCAGGAGTGCTACTACGGCGCCTGCGAGTTCGAGTCGGCACGGCTCATCACGCAGAACAAGGCGGAGTTCGCCTACGGGCGCATCGAGTCGCGGCTCAAGGTGCCCACCGGGGGCGACGGTCTCTGGCCGGCCTTCTGGAGCCTCGGCACCGACATCACCTACAACCCGTGGCCGGGCGCCGGCGAGATCGACTTCATGGAGTACGTCAGCCGCGAGCCGAACGAGATCTTCGGCACGATCCACGGCCCGGGCTACGCCGGCGGCGAGAGCTTCGGCGGGATCCAGGAGTTCGAGGAGCGCGTGGACAGCCAGTACCGCACGTTCACCGTGGAGTGGCAGCCGAACCTCATCGTCTGGTACGTCGACGGTATCGAGTACCACCGCGCCGTTCCGAGCGATGTGGCTCCGAACCCGTGGGTCTTCGAGAAGCCGTTCTTCCTGCTGCTGAACTTCGCGATCGGCGGCAACTTCGGTGGTGCGATCGACCCGGACAACGCCTACCCGCAGGAGTACCTCGTCGACTACGTGCGGGTGTACCAGGGCCCGGACACCGCCGAGCGGTGGGAGACGTCGTTCACGGACACCGTCGCCGGGTGGCAGCGGGTGACCGTACCGCTCGACGACTCGTGGAGCCGCAGCGCCGACCAGCCCGAGGGTGCTCCGAACGACGGACTCAGCCTGGACGAGGTCTGGGGCTACGGCTTCGAGCTGCCCAACGCTGGGACCGCCAGCGGTCGGGTCGCGTTCGACCTCATCACGCTGGACCCCATTCCCAAGCCGGCCGAGGTCACGGTGACCACCCTCGAGGACAGCGGCGAGGGGTCGCTTCGGCAAGCCCTCACGGAGGTCGCCGATGGCGGCACCATCAGCTTCGACCCGAGTCTCGCGGGTGAGACGCTGACCCTGACGTCGGGCCAGCTGGAGATCGCCGGATCGGTGACGATCGACGGTCCCGACAGCGGCCCGGTGACCATCAGCGGTGGCGACGCATCGCGCGTGGTCCAGGTTGCAGCCGGCACCGAGGTGTCGATGAACGACCTCGTCATCCGCGATGGCGTCGCGGCACCTCAGGGTGGCGGTATCCGAAATCTCGGAGAACTGAGCCTCGACCGCGTCATCGTGACCGACAACACCCAGAACGCGCCCGGGCCAGCCAACTTCGAGTTCGGAGGAGGCGGTATCTACAACGGCAGCGGCGCGACGCTCACCCTCACCGACAGCACGGTGAGCGACAACACCTCGGTCGCTCAGCCGGCCGGTGGCATCTACGGGTTCTTCAACAGCACGATCACGATCACTCGTAGCACCGTCAGCGGGAACGTCGCCGGTGACGTGGCCGGAGGGTTGCGCTCGCTCGGCAACTCGACGGTCGTCAACAGCACCTTCAGCGGCAACACGTCGACCGCCTGGCACGGCGGCGGCATCTTCCACACCGACGGCCAGCTGACGGTCACCAACTCGACCTTCGCCGGCAACAATGCGCTCGAGGGCACTGCGTCGGGAATTCTCGTGGCCTCCTTCGGCGCCCCGGCGAGCGCGACGCTGACCAACAACGTCCTGCAGGGCGTCGGCGGAGCGTTCGCCTGCGCCATCGAGGGCGGTGGAGCTGCGACGATCACGTCAGGTGGCTCGAACGTCATCAACGACGGCTCGTGCAACCCGAACGGCACCACCGACCAGTCGAACACGGACGCCCTGCTCGGGCCACTGGCCGACAACGGCGGACCCACGCTGACGCACGCACTCGAGGCCGGCAGCCCGGCGATCGGTGCGGCGGATGCGGCCGCGGCTCCGGCGACCGACCAGCGCGGGTTCGCCCGGGACGCCGACCCCGACGCGGGTGCGTTCGAGTTCGGCGCGTCGCCCTGATCCGCGTGCCGAGCGCGTGAGTCCCGCCTCCGCGCTCGGCACGCGCTCCACCTGACCCGAAACTGCGACCTGACCCCTGCAATTGCGGGAGTCAGGTCGCAGTTCGGGTGTGGTGGCCGGCCAAGGGGGTCCTGGTCGTGATTCGGGTGCCTCGGCGGCGTCGGATCAGCTGTCTGCCGGACGCGTGACATATCGCGCTCCTGGCATGCCCCCGACTCGGCGTCGGATCAGCGGCCTGCCGGACGCGTGCCATAGCGCGCCTTTGGCATGCCCCCGTGTCGGCGTCGGATCAGCTGTCTGCCGGACGCGTGACATATCGCGCTCCTGGCATGCCCCCGACTCGGCGTCGGATCAGCGGCCTGCCGGACGCGTGACATCGCGCGCCCTTGGCATGCCCCCGACTCGGCGTCGGATCAGCGGCCTGCCGGACGCGTGACATCGCGCGCCCTTGGCATGCCCCCGACTCAGCGTCAGATCAGCGGCCTGCCGAGCGCGTGACATAGCGCGCTCCTGGCATGCCGCAGACTCAGCCGCCGTGTGCCGGCCGGAACCCGGCGCGCTCAGCCGTCTCGCCGTCGACGAACCACTCGTGCGGGTCCGCCTCATACCCGGGTTCGCCCGGCAGGACGTAGGTCATCGTGTCGTGCCACGCCTTGACCGGGTGACCCAACGGCTGGGCACCACCCTCGACCGGCGCGGCGGACCCCCAGCCGTGTCCTCCGTCGCGAACGTCCTCGAGGGCTGACTCCCCGGAGCCCCTACCGCCCCTACCGCCCTCGCCGCCTTCGGTGCCCTCGTCGTCCGGCTCGTGCACGGTGCCGTCGGGTTCCTGGACCTGCGGGCCGCCGTGCTCGTCTGCAGTCCAGTCGCCCCGCTGCCGGAACTCCTCTCCCGCCCCGAGGTCATGGTCGGTGGGGTCGTGCTCCCGGGCGAACGCCTCTTCGCGCTCGCGCCGCTCGGCCTCCTCGCGGGCAGGGTCCTCGTTCTCGTCCTGCGACTGTCCCTCGTCCTGCGACTGCTCGGCCTCGCGCTGCTCGCGGTCGGCGTCGGTGCCGGCATCCTGCTCGAGGCTGTCCGTCGGGTCCGAGTCCCGGAGCGCCTCGCCCTCCTCGGCCGCGGCCGCTTCGGGGGTCTGCTCGACAGCGGACTCGTCCGTGAGGGCACCGTCCCGCGGCAACACGCTGCCACCGCCCGACCCACCATCGCCGGACGTGTCATCCGGCGCGTCGGCCAGCACCCCCGAGTCGTCGACGCCGCCCGCATGCCGGCTCTCGTAGTCCTCGGGGTCGGTCTCACCACCCTCGTCGGCGCCCCGAGCATCCTCGAGCGCCTGGCTGAGCTCGTCGGAGTAAGCGCCGGTCTCGGCGTCGATGGGCTGCTCGCCGACGCGGTCGGTCGGCTTGCTCTCGTGAGACGCGCCCTCGGTGACACCACTCATGCCGTCATCGTCGACAGCGTCCTGCGCTGTCGACGAGTCCCCGTCCTCGCCGTTGCTGTCCTTGTCCTTCTTGAACCACATGTGACCTTCTCCGCTCAGAGTGACCTGCTGGTCCGGCCAACGCTAGCGGCAGACAGCCGTGCCGTCCCGGCGACGGACCTGGAATGCGCAGGTCAGGACGTGTGAGATGCCGCCTGGTCGGGCTGTGTTCCAGCGCCGCTCTGGATCACAAGCAGCATGGTGCCCTCGGGATCGCGCAGGTAGGCAAGGCGCTCACCCCAAGGCATCACGGCGGGAACGACGGCCACGTCATCGCCGGCGTCAGCGACGACGCGGTCGAGGTCGCGGACGTAGACGCAGAGGTCGACCGCGTGCCCCATGGCCGGCCGTGGCGTCTCGCCGTACATCGCCGGTGCGTTCCCGTGACCGAGGCCCACCAGCCCGGATCCGATGCGGAGGGTGAGGAACTCGGCGTCGCCCTCGTCGGGGTACCGGTACTCGACAACACCGCCGAGCACACGTTGATACCACGCCGTCGACCGGACGAGGTCGGCGCAGTTGACGATCGGGAAGACGTGATCCTCGGGCACGGGGCGGCTCCTGCCTAGGGGGGCCATGCCGATATCGCTGCAGCGATATCGGCCGCCTGGGCGTCGAGCGTGCCTCGGTCCGGCTCGTGGAACCCGGCGCTGAGCGACAGTCCGTCACCCTCGGTCCGCGGCAGGACGTGGAGATGGACGTGCATGACCTCCTGCATCGCGACCGCTCCGTCCGCCAACAGCAGGTTCACCCCGTCGGCGGGGATGGACGATCGGCGCACCGCCGCGGCGAGCAGCTGAGCCACCCGGAACATCTGGGCGCCGTCCTCGGGGTCGAGGTCGGCGAGGTGCGGCGCATGCCGTCGCGGAACGACGAGCAGATGTCCGGGGGTCGCGGGGGCGATGTCCATGAAGGCCACGACGCGCTCGTCCTCGTATGCGGTGCTCGCCTCCGCCCCGCCCCTCACGATCGTGCAGAACACGCAGTCCATGGCCTCGAGTATGGCCGCTCCACCGCCGCCGCAGCGTCCGGGCCGCCCGGGCGTCGCGCGCGGACCGGTGAGGCGGTCCTCGACTCAGTCTTCCTCGTGGATGAACTCCCGCACGAGCGCGGCGAAGCGGTCGGGATCATCCAGGTGTGGGAAGTGACCGGCCTCCTTGAACAGCTCGACCCGACAGTGCGGGATCGACTCCTGGGCGCTGAGGGCGTGCCAGGCCGGGATCATCCGGTCCTTGGCACCCCACACGATGAGGGTGGGGATCTTGGGCATGCTCTCGAGCCGTTCGTGGGCGCTGATGCTCTGCCCGCCGAGGTCGATGACCGAGCGGGTCGTCGCGAGGAAGGCCCGTCGGCTCTCGCCGTCGGCGAGTGACGTGAACCCCTTCCAGATGGCGCGGAGGTCCGAGCCGGGGCGCCACCCGACCTTGGCCACCCCCTGCCCGAGAGACTCGAGGCGCGACAGCACAGGGCCGGAGGCCGCCACCCGCAGCACCTGGTCGGCACCGGGCAGGGTGGCCGAGCGCAGGACGAGGTTGACCTCACGACCCAGGCCGCCACTGGCGATGAGCACGAGCCGGTCGACCCGGTCCGGGAACAGGTAGAGAAACTGCATCGCGATGCCGCCGCCCAGCGAGTGCCCGACGAGGGTGACGCGCTCGACCCCGAGGTGGTCGAGCAGGTCCCGAAGGGTGGCCGCGTGCGCGCTGAGCGAGTAGTCGCCCATCGGCTTGGCCGAGTCGCCGTGCCCGAACAGGTCCGGCACGATGACGCGCTGGTTGTCGTCCATCCGGTCCACGAGGCGGGCCCACTGCCGCTGCGACCCGAGGATGCCGTGGATGAACAGGACGACCGGACCGGAACCGCTGTCGACGAAGGACAGCTCCTGCCCGTGCAGCACGACCGTGCGCGGATCCATGCGAGGCATGCGGGTCTCCTCCGAAGGTGGTCTGCCCACCAAACTAACCGCAGATCACCGCGGGCCGGACGGCAGGTGTCCTATCCGACGCGGCCGGCTGACGGCTCACCTGAAGTGCTGGGCCGTCTGCTGGAGCCGCTCGTGGTAGGCGGCCCACCACTCGGCATCCTCGTCGGGCAGGTTGTCACCCTGGGTCCGGAGTCCGACGACGCCGTCGATGAGCTCGCGGACGATGTCGGCGTGGCCGGCGTGCCGGCTCGTCTCGTCGATCATGTGGACGAGCACCTGGTGCAGCGTGACATCGCCGTGCTCGCCCCACCAGGCCACTCGCCCGGGCGCCTCGAGCTCGAGCGCCTCGATCGTCCCGTCCGAGTGCGCCCAGACGCGCCGGTACAGCGCGACGATCGCGTCGAGGGGCTCGTCGGCGGTGGCCCACATGTCGGCGTTGGTCTCCGCGTGGTCCTCGAACCACGGCAGTGGTTCCCCGAACGGTCGTCCGAACGTGTCCCCCAGATATCCGGCCTCGACGCTCGCCACGTGCTTGACGAGTCCGAGCAGGTTCGTCCCGGTCGGCACGACGGGTCGGCGGGCGTCGTACTCGCTCACGCCCTCGAGCTTCGCCAGCAGGGAGTCGCGTCCGCGCTGCAGGTACCGCTGCAGCAGCTGCTTGGCCGTCTCGCCCTCGTCCACATGCCTGTGACCGCCCATCCGGACAGTATGTCCGCACCCGAGGGGACGCGGTCGATTCGCGCGCACCGCCTCGACCCCGTAGGCTCATGAACAGCGGCCCGCACCGTTCTGCCTCGGCCCGCTTCCCTTTTCTTCTTCGTCGATGCCGACGCGCCGCGACCGAGCGGACACCCCACGCCCGTCCACAGTGACGACCAACAACTGTGACGATCGAGCCGGGTGGCCCGGACCGCGCCGGGCAGAACCGACATGCATCAGATTCCTGGAGTTCTTCTCATGGTGTCCCATGACGCCCCCTCATCCTTCGCTGCCCTCGGCGTCCCCGCGTCCCTGACCCGGGTCCTCGCCGACCGAGGCATCACCGTCCCCACCCCGATCCAGGCCGCCACGCTGCCCGACAGCCTGGCCGGCCGCGACGTCCTCGGCCGCGGCCGCACCGGTTCGGGCAAGACCTACGCGTTCGTCCTTCCGGTCATCGCCCGCCTCGCGGACGAGATGAGCCCGACCACGCGGCGCCCCCGCCGCCCGCGGGCGTTGATCCTCGCGCCCACCCGCGAGCTTGCCACCCAGATCGATGAGGCGCTCACGCCGCTGGCCAGGGCCGCCGGGCTCACCTCGAAGACCGTCTTCGGCGGCGTCGGCCAGAACCCGCAGGTCCAGGCCATCGCGCGCGGCGTCGACATCGTCGTCGCCTGCCCGGGCCGGCTCGAGGACCTCATCCAGCAGGGTCATGTGAGCCTGGACTCGGTCGAGGTCACCGTCCTCGACGAGGCCGACCACATGGCCGACCTCGGCTTCCTGCCGAGCGTGCGCCGCCTGCTCGACAAGACGCCCCGCACCGGTCAGCGCATGCTCTTCAGCGCGACCCTCGACAACGCGGTCGGCACCCTCGTCACGCGCTACCTGACCCAGCCGGTCACCCACGAGGCGGACTCGGCCCAGTCGCCCGTCTCGTCGATGAGCCACCACGTGCTCCACGTCAGCGGCGACGCGCACCTGCCGGTGCTGCTCGACCTCGTCGCCTCCCCCGGCCGCAAGGTCGTGTTCACCCGCACCAAGCACCGCGCGAAGAAGCTCGCGCGCCAGCTCAACGCCTCCGGCGTCCCGGCCGTCGAGCTGCACGGCAACCTCAGCCAGAACGCCCGCACCCGCACCATGGACGCGTTCCACTCGGGCGCCGCGCACACGCTCGTCGCGACCGACATCGCCGCGCGTGGCATCCATGTCGACGACGTGGGTCTCGTCATCCACGCCGACCCGCCGGTCGAGCACAAGGCCTACCTGCACCGCTCGGGCCGCACCGCCCGCGCCGGCGCGTCCGGCAGTGTCATCACCCTGATGATGGACGACCAGGTCCGCGACGTCCGCGACCTCACCCGCAAGGCGGGCATCAACCCCAAGACGACGCGGGTCCACGCCACGCACCCCTTCCTGGGCGAGATCGCCCCTGGGGAGCGCACCTTCCCCGGCGGGTATGCGCCGGTCGCCTCCATCTCCTCTTCCAGCTCCTCAGGTAGCCGGGGTCGAGGGGGACGAAGCGGTGGCTCGGGCCGTCCGCGCCAGTCCGGCTCGGGCCAGGGACAGGCTCGCCAGGGTCAGAGTCGCCAGGGTCAGGGCCGCTCGCCCCAGGGCCAGACTCGCGCGGGCCAGGGTTCCGGTCAGGGGCAGCCCCGCTCCGGCCGCAACGGCTCGCAGGGCCGGCCGGCCCGTTCGGGCGGTGGCGCCGCGGCCTTCTCGACCAGCAGCCGCTCCGGTCGCCGCTGAGCGGGACCACCGCATACTTCCACCTCCGGGTGCCCAGACCAGCCGGACCCGTTGTGTCATGGCAACACGCCGACGATCACTCGAGATCGTCGGCGTGTCTCCATGACACAAGGCGACGACGCGAAGGGGAACCCGGCGAGAGAGTGCGACGCCGAATCGCCCCCTGCTCAGACCGGCGGGTTGTCCTCCCCGCGCTTGGTGTCGTTCCACCGCCTGCGGTCCCCGTAGTACTCGCCGAACCCACGCACTACCCGGACGCGGCGCACCCGCCGGGCGCCACCCCCGTCATTCGCGCGGCAGGACCGTGAGCACCCGCGCGATGTGGTCGCGGAACTCCTGCATGAACTCGGTGAGAACGCCCTTGAGCTCCTCGTCCGTGACCTCACCGTTCTCCCCATAGGCGTCCGGGTCGAACTGGATGTACGCCTCCGGAGCGGTCATCTGTCGGGCGTTGCAGTAGCTGAGGATCCCCCGCAGCGTCTGCTGCCCGACGGCGGTGCCGATCCCGCCCGGGGAGGCGCCGATCACCCCGGCCGGGACGTGGTCGAAGGAGTTCTCGCCGTAGGGCCGGGACGCCCAGTCGATGGCGTTGGCGAGCGCACCGGGGATGGAGCGGTTGTACTCGGGAGTGACGAACAGGACGGCCTGGCTGTCGGCGATCGCGGCCTTGAGTGCCGTCGCCTCCGGCGGGAAGTCGTCGTCGAGGTCGCGGTTGTACAGCGGCAGGTCCCGGATCGGGATCTCGTGGAACTCGAGGTCCTTCGGCGCGACGGTGATGAGTGCCTCGCTCAGCGTCCGGTTGATCGACTGCGACGACAGGCTTCCGATGAAGTACCCCACTCGGTAGGTCATGACCTTCTCCTCCTGCTCGGCTTCGCGGCTCGCGTCTGCGAGATCGAGCCGCCTTCGGTCCAGACTCGCAGACAGCGCACCGGGGCGCGCGGCGGAGCAGGTGAGCACCGCATACTCACCTCTTGCTAATCCGCACTAACTGCGGATACGATAGTGCTGTGGCACAGGACGCACCCGACCTCGAGTCCCTCATCGAGAGAGCGGCCCGCTCGCTCGAGACCGCCGGCCGGTGCGCGAGCGCCACCGACGCGCTGCCGGTCCTCATCGAGGCCCAGCAGCACCTGAACCGGGCGGTCGACGAGGCCATGGCCGCCGCCGTCCTCGAGGAGGGAGCATCCCTGCGACAGGCCGGCCAGCTGGCCGACCTCTCCGAGAACGCCGTCGGCCCACGGCTGGCGCGGACCGCACGCCTCAGCCCGTATGCGACGCCCGAGGGCCGCGTGACCCGCACCTCGGTCGAGCGAGCCAGATACGACGCCGAGCTCGGCCGGCCCGCGCCGACCCCCGACAACCCGCCCGCACCGCTGCGGTTCAGGCGCCGACGGGACACCTGACCCACCACCGGTCACCGACAGCGAGGAGCACCTCATGACCAACGCCGATCTCACCCACCTGTACTTCCTCCTCGACCGGTCGGGCTCGATGCAGTCCATCCGCGAGGACACAGTCGGCGGCTTCGACGCCTTCATCGCCGAACAGCGGACCCAGCCCGGCGACTGCCGGGTGACGCTCGCGCAGTTCGACGACCGCTACGACGTCGTCTACGCCGACCTGCCGATCGCCGAGGTGCCCGGTCTGCAGCTCCAGCCGCGGGGGACGACCGCCCTGCTCGACGCGATCGGGCGGCTGGTCACCGACGCCGGCGAGCGTCTCGCCGCCCTGCCCGAGGCGGGCCGCCCCGGCACCGTCATCGTCGGGATCATGACCGACGGGCACGAGAACGCGAGCAAGGAGTGGACCCACGCGGCGGTCAGGTCCCTGATCCAGCAGCAGACGCAGACCTACGGCTGGGAGTTCCTCTACATGGGCGCCGACCAGGACGCCATCGAGGTCGGCACCGGCCTCGGCGTCCCGGCGAGTCGCTCGATGACGTACTCACGCACCGCCTCTCGGGAGGCGATGGCCTCGACCTCCGCGATGGTGGGCCGGGTGCGTGCGGCCCGCGCCGCCGGTCTCAGCGCGGCCGACGTCGGCTACAGCGACGCCGAGCGGCGGGCCTCGTCGCGATAGGCGCCGAGGCAGCGCGAGGACGGCGCCGAACGACAGAGCCCTCCTCCCGGAGATCCGGGAGGAGGGCTCTGGTCAGTCGCTGAGCGAGCTCAGCGAAGGACGGTGATGTTCGCGGCCTGCAGACCCTTGGGGCCCTGCTGCGCCTCGTACTCGACCTTGTCGTTCTCGTCGAGCGAGCGGTAGCCGTTGGAGTTGATCGCCGAGTAGTGGGCGAAGACGTCGGCGCTGCCGTCGTCGGGGGCGATGAAGCCGAAGCCCTTCTCAGCGTTGAACCACTTCACAGTTCCAGTAGCCATGCGATGGCCTCTCTTTCGAGTCGTTGGAGCACATCCCGACGGTCGGGGCTCCGATGTTGGTGATGCCGGTCAACCTCTGCCCAGAAATGCGAGGTTCCGGAACGGAAACTACGACACCAACTGCAACTTCGGAAAAGCTCAACAACGGGTTCAACACTACCGGCTCGGCGCTGTGGCCGCTAATCGAGTGACTCACCGATCTCGACCAGGCCCAGCCTCGCGGCGGCGGCCACAGCCTCGGTGCGGCTGCGCACGCCGAGCCTGCGGTAGATCGAGCCCGTGTGGTGCATGACGCTCTTGGGGCTGATGGCCAGCTCCTGGGCGATCTCCTTGTTGCGCAGTCCTCTGGCAAGCAGCCGGAGCACCTGGCCCTCTCTGGGGCTGAGCGGGCTCGGTGCGGCGCCATCGGCGTCGTCCTGGGACGCGACCGCGCGACCAGCCGCAGCTGTCGCGGCCGGTCCGTCCACCACGCTCCGCAGGTAGTCCACGAGCTCGACGAGAGTCTGCTCCCGGTCCAGTAGCCGCCCGCCCGCGACGGCCATCTCGAAGTCGTCCGTGCCCAGCGCCTCCCGGAACGACTCCAGGCCGGAGCGGTACAGGTCGACGTGTCTCGGCGCCAGGACCGCCACAAGGGGTTCCATGTGCGAGGAGACGGAGCCGTGCAGCCGGGCACCGACGGTGTGGTCACCGCGCAGCCGGGCGACGTGGACCGCCAGCATGACCGAGACGGTCAGCCCGTTGAGGAGATCTGTTCGGCCCAGGCGGTCCTGCCGAGTGAGGACCCAGCCGGCAGCGGAGCGGGCATCCTCGCGGTCGACGGCCTCCTGAGCCAGGGTCGCCAGCGTGTGCAGCTCGTTCTGGAGGTCGCCCTGGGCATGGAAGATCTCGAGCACCTGCTCGAGGGCGGGTAGCTCGGCCCGGGTCGGGACGTGGTCCGCCGGCATCACGTGCAGCGCCAGCGAGCCGAGCGCGATCCCCGGCCGGTCATCGGACCGGGTCGCCCGAGCGAGCCCGGACGTGGCCAGCCTCACCGCCTCGTCGTACTCGTGCACGAGAGCGTGCACGGCGCTCAAGGAGATCTCGAACCGGCCGAGCCAGCGGGCATGCCCGATCGCCGTGGCGAGCGCGATCCCTTCCCGGCATGCCGCCACGCTCGCGGCGATGTCGCCCCGTGCCACCATCGAGATGAAGTGCGCGCGGAGCGCGCGGAGCAGGGGCAGCGGCTCCTCCAGTCGGCGCGCGAGATCGAGCGCATCGGCGAGCTGTTCCCGGATGAGTCCCATCCTGTCGGCGCCGAGCGGTGACCAGCTCGCCAGCTGGGCGAGCCACAGCAGGGCGTCGCGTCGGGCGGACTCGGCCCCCGCATACTCGCTCTGCGTCAGCTGCTCCAACATCTCCACGACTGCCGCTCCACCCCCGCGGCGATGGGCGTCCCATCCCAGGTCCGCGCCGAGCCGGAGGGCGCGGGCGGGGTCCCGATCGCTCAGCCAGCGCAGTGCCGCGAGTGCCTCGGGATAGTCCTCCCCGAGAATGGCGCGAGCCGCGTCCTCATCGGCGTCGTCGTACGCGAGTGCGGCACGGCGCGCGATGTGGCAGTAGTGGTCCGCGTGCCGGGAGCGGGCCTCCTCCTCCACGGGTGAGCCGACGATCCGCTCGGTGGCGAAGTCCCGCACGAGCCGGCTGAGCCGGCCGCGACCGACGCCCGACGTGTCGTCGAGCTGGACCAAGCGCAGGTCGATCAGCTCGGTCAAGGCGTCGAAGCACTCGGAGGGGTCGCCGACCCACATCGCCTCGATGGCCTCGATCGTGAACGATCCCGAGAACACGCTCAGCATGTCGAGCAGCCGCTGTGAGGCGGCGGACGTCGACCGGTGGCTGGCGGCGAGTCCTGTGCGCAGGGCCCGTCTCTCGGAGAGCGCCGGCCGTGGCGCGGACAGGACTGCGAGGGCGCGCTCAGGCGACTCCAGCGCGGTCGCCAGTGTGGCGAGCGGCAGGAACGGCAGTCGCGCCGCAGCGAGGTCGATCGCCAGCGGGTTCGCGTCGACGGCCGTGCAGACCCGGTGGATGTATGCGGTGGTCGCCTCGTCCTCGGCGAGTGCGGCGCCCGTCGCCTGGGCCCGGCGGCGGAACAGCTCCGCCGCTGCGGGAAGGCTCAGGGGGCCCACCTGGACGACGGCGATCCGCGGGTGCCGCAGCTGCGGCACGGACTCGACGACGAGACAGGCCGGGCCGTCCGGGACGAGGTCGACGAGCTCCTGCTCGGCGCGGGAGAGGACGTCTGCGCGGTCGAGGAACAGCAGCAGTCGCTCCGCCACGGACGAGAGGTCGCCTCGGCGCGCCGGGATCGGAAGGCGGGCGACATGGCGTCGCAGGCCGGCCAGGGCGCTCACCGGCGTCTCGCCGGTGAGATCGAGGTGCGCGACCTCTGCGAACCGTGACGAGGCGCGCTCGAGCGCCGCCCGGACGAGCGCCGACTTGCCCACACCTCGGGAGCCGGTGACGTTGACGATCGACGTGCGTCCGTGCGCAAGGAGCGTGGCCAGGGTGTCGAGCTCGACCTCGCGGCCGATGAGAGACTCCGGGGCCTGAGTCTCCCGAGAGGCCGTGCCGGCCGACGTGCCGCCCTCGTCCGGGTCGGACGCGATGCTCATCGCGCCCCTCCCTCCCCCCGGCCGGCCATCTGCCCATGCTAGGGAGTGCGGTGGCGCGCGTGGGGTTTGCGCGCCCTGCCGGTGCTCAGTCGGCGAACGAGACCTCGAGCTCGATGGGGACGGAGAGCGCCTGGCTCACCGGGCACCCCGTCTTCGCGCCTTCGGCGGCCTCCTGGAACTGCTCGGCCGAGATGCCCGGGACCGAGCCGGTGACCTTGAGGACGATTCCGGTGATTCCGGTGCCGGGCTGGAAGGTCACGTCGGCGGTCGTGTCGAGCGAGGTGGGCGGCGTGCCGGCCTGGGCGAGTGCGTGCGAGAGCGCCATCGAGAAGCACGTCGAGTGCGCCGCCGCGATGAGCTCCTCCGGGCTGGTGCGTCCGTTCGGCTCCTCCGCCCGCGACGGCCATGTGACGTCATACGTGCCGAGCCCGGAGGACTCCATGGTCACCTGTCCAGAGCCCTCCATGAGGGAACCCTCCCAGTGGGCTGAAGCGGTGCGGGTCGTCGCCATGTGTCTCTCCTGGTTCGTCGAACGTGCAGGTCGGTTGTGCACCCCCAACCTTGTCGGCGTTCGCCGGTCAGGGCAAGAGATAGAGCGGGTGCGACCGGCTCAGGCGGCCGCGCGTCCCGCGACGGTCGGGTGACCCGCCGCCCTCCAGGCGCTGACGCCGCCGGAGACCGAGATCGCGTCGATGCCCATGGTCGAGAGGAACTCAGCCATCGAGTCGCTCCGGTTGCCGGTCTCGCAGATGACGTAGACGTCCTCGCCGCGCGGCAGGATCGAGAGCGCCTGGGAGATGCGGCTCATCGGCACGAGCCGGGCGCCCGGCACGTGGCCAAGGACGTACTCCATCGGCTCGCGCACGTCGATGACGAGCGCTCCGTCGGCTCTGCGGGCGGCGAAGGTGGGGATATCGATGGTGCGCGACATGGTCTCAATAATACCCGAGGGGGTATGCTGTGCGCACCTTCGCCGGGAGCGCTCAGTCGGCCAGCCCCGCCACTTTCCCCAAATTGGACCGAAACGGCGAACGGTCCGCGTCGCCTGACGAGGGATCGAGAAGCTGTCGGCCAGCGGGTGCGCACCTTTCGCCAAGGCGCGGTCAGTCGGTGTTCGAAACGTCGGTGTTCGCGGACTCGGTGTCCACGGACTCGGTGTCCACGAACTCGGTGTCCACCATGACGAGCGAGAGGTGGCTCGGCTCGAGGGCGACCAGCGCGTGCCGGACGCCCGGCTCCATGTAGACGACGTCGCCGGGTGACATCGTCGAGGTCTCGCCCGCGAGGGTGAGGTCGATCCGACCGTCGAGGAGCTGGACGACGACGGCGCGCGGTGACGAGTGCTCTGTCAGCATCTCGCCGGCGTCGAAGGCGAAGACGACCACGCGCAGCAGCGGGTTGTCGACGACGACACGCGAGGTGATCGACGACTCGCTCACCGGCATCGCCTCGAGCAGTCCGGAGGTGACGACCGACTCGGAGACGGGTGTGGTCCTAGCCATGAGAGATCCCTTTCGCCTAGAGGTTGTGGGCGGGTCGGTCGGGCGCCCGCGCGACCTCGTGCAAGTGAGGTGCCCGACCGTGGCGAGCACCGCATACCGAAGCCTCTCACTCGCTGCCGGAGCCACGTACGGTGGAGGCATGCTGGTGGCCGAACAGCTCTTCCTGCTCCTGCGACGCGACGACGGCAAGGCCGAGAGCGCGTTCGCACAGAACGACTACGGGCTCTCTGGGGCGGTGCTGACCGACCTACTGCTGGGGGAGCACATCGCGCTGAACGACGACAAGGACCCCCGCGTTACCGTCACGACGGCGGAATCGGTCGGCGACCCGGTCCTCGACGCCGCCCTCGAGCGGGTGCGCGCCAAGGAGGGGACGAAACTCTCCGGTCTCGTCACCGACGGCAGACTCAACCCGCGCGACCGGATCGCCGACTCACTCGCCGCCGACGGCGTGATCGCCATCGAGCCGAAGAAGGCGTTCGGCCTGATCGGGGCGCGCTACCCGGTGCGCGACCCGCGACCCGAGCAGGGGCTTCGCGAGCGGCTGCGTGCGGTCCTCAGCGGCGCAAGCGCGACTCCCGGCGAGGCCGCCCTGCTGGCGCTGCTCAAAGGGCTGGGCGTCTCGGGCAAGGTCCTCGACGAGGAGAAGGGCCTGCTGAGCAAGCATGACCTGAACCGCCGGATCGACGAGGTGGCCTCCGGTGACGTCATCGGACAGGCGGTCGCCAAGGCCATCGAGGCCATGACGGCGGCGATCGTCGTCATCACCGCCGGTGCGGCCGCCGCGAGTTCCTCGAGCTGACGGGAGAGTGGGTCCATGAACAGGTTCCCCAAGGCGCTGACCGTGGTCGGCGGTCTGGCCGCTGCGTCGGCGGCGACCCATCTGGTGCGTGCCGATTTCGAGGGTCGGATCGACGACCTCGCCGACCGGGTGCTTGCCGAGGGCCTGGCTGCACCGGCCGATCCGGTGACGGACCGCGAGCTGGAGGACCTGCCCGAACCGGTGCGGCGCTGGTTGCGCTTCTCCGGGGTCGTCGGACGCCCGGTCCCGGCGACTGTCCGGCTCCGCCAGCTGGGCGAGCTGCGCATCGGCGGGGGCGGGTGGGTCCCATTCGCTGCGGAGGGGTACTACTCCACCGCACCGCCGGCGTTCGTGTGGAAGGCCCGGATCCGGATGGCGCCCGGTGTCCAGGTCGTGGGGACCGACAGCTACGTCGACGGCCGGGGACGGCTGGAGATGCGGTTGCTCGGGGTGGCTCCCGTCGCCACGGACAGCGGAGCCGCGGTCGACGAGGCCGACCTGCTGCGCTTCCTCAACGAGATCATGTGGTTCCCCGCCGGTGCCCTCATCCCCGAGATCACCTGGGAGCCGGTCGACGGGGCGTCGGCGCGCGCCACGATGACCTATGGCGGTGCGAGCGGGTCGGCTGTGTTCTCCTTCGACGCCGAAGGCCGGCTGACGACCATGGTCGCGGACCGCTATGACCGCGAGTCCTCGGCGGTCATCCCATGGTCGACGCCGGTCCAGTCGTACGGCGAGTTCGCCGGTGTCCGGGTGCCCACCGCCGGCGAGGCCGTGTATGCCCGCCCGGATGGGGACTACTCGTACATCCGCCTGCGCGTCACCGAGGTCGAGTACGACGTGCCGCGGCGCTACTGACGCGGGGCGTCGGTAGGGGTGAGGTGCTGTGGTGTCGGGCGGGGGCTGCACGCCGCGTCTGGCACCACGGGTCGGGTCAGGCCGGCGTCGGCTCCGGCGACGCCCACCGCTCGACGAGCTTGACGACCTCCTGCGCCCACAACACCACGGAGGCCATGCCGACGCAGACGAGCCACTGCTCGAACGTGAGCGGCTCGGTGGTGAAGGCCGCCTGCAGGAAGGGCAGGTGCACCACGGCCAGCTGCAGCGCGACGACGAGCCCGATCGCGCTCCACAGCCACGGGTTGCGGAACATCCGGTGGAACGCGCTCTGCGTCGCCGACCGTGAGCTGAGCGCGTTGAACAGCTGTGCGAGGACGAGCGTCGTGAAGCCGGCCGTCCTCGCCGTGTCGAACGACTCCGCACCGAAGGGCGCCGCCAACAACCCGCCGGGAAGGAACAGGTCCATCGTGGCCAGCGTCACCGCCCCCATCGCCGTGCCCGTGAAGAGGATCCGCGCCCACATCCGACGGTCCAGGATCGGCCGGTCCGGGCGTCGCGGCCGTCGGGCCATGACGTCGTCGATCTCGGGGTCGACACCCATCGCCAGACCCGGGACGGAGTCGGTCACGAGGTTGATCCACAGGATCTGCGTCGCGAGCAGCGGCACGACGAGACCGTCGGGGCTCGACGCGTCCCGCAGGCCGATGACCCCCGCGAGGACGATGCCGAAGAACACCGTGAAGACCTCGCCGAGGTTCGACGACATCATGTAGCGGAGGAACTTCGCGATGTTGTCGAAGATGATCCGCCCGCGGTGGATGGCCGCGACGATCGTCGCGAAGTTGTCGTCGGCGAGGATCATCCGGCTCGCCTCCTTGGTCACCTCCGTCCCGGTGATGCCCATCGCGATCCCGATGTCGGCGGTCTTGAGCGCGGGAGCGTCGTTCACGCCGTCCCCGGTCATCGCGACGACCTGACCGTCGCTCTGGAGCGCATCGACGATCCGCAGCTTGTGCTGGGGGGCGACCCGCGCATACACACTCGTCGTGCGCACGACCTCGGCGAGACCGGCGTCGTCGAGGCGCTCCAGCTCGAGTCCCGTCGCGGCCCGGCCGCCCTCGGCGACGATGCCGAGGTCGGCTGCGATCCGCTGCGCGGTCGCGGGGTGGTCGCCGGTGATCATGATCGTGCGCACCCCGGCGCGGTGTGCGTCGGCGACGGCCGCTCTCGCCTCCTCGCGGGGCGGGTCGATGATGCCGACGACGCCGGCGAGGACGAGGTCGTGCTCCACGTCGTCGTCGCGGCCCGGGGTCTGCTCGCCGTCGCCGACGATCCGGTATGCGACGCCCAGTGTGCGGTACCCCTCACCGGAGAGGTGCTCGACCTGGGCGAGGACCCGCGACCGCGCGGTGTCGTCGAGCGGGACGACCCGCTCACCCCGACGTTCGGAGACGCAGCGCTCGAGGAGGACGTCCGGAGCGCCCTTGGTGTAGATCCGGTCCTCCGCGCGCTCGTCGTGGTGGGCGAGGACCGACATCATCTTGCGCTCGGAGGTGAACGGCACCTCGGCGCGGCGCTCGTAGCGGGCGATCCGCTCGGGTACCTCGCCGAGCTTTGCCGTGGCGACGACGAAGGCGGCCTCGGTGGGGTCGCCGTGGACGACCCACTGACCGTCGACCTCGGCGATGCTCGCGTTGTTGGCGACGGTGCCGCCGATGAGCACGAGCCGGGCCTCGACGACCAGGTCGTCCGGGGCTGGGTCCTCGGTCGGAGAGCCGTCGCCAGAGGGTGCGAAGGACGGCTCCCCGACCGGCGCATACCCCGTCCCGGTGAGGTCGACGCGACCGGACGCGGTCACGATCGCGCGCAGGGTCATCTCGTTCCGGGTCAGGGTGCCGGTCTTGTCCGAGCAGATCACCGAGGTGGAGCCGAGCGTCTCGACGGAGTGCAGGTGCTTCATGACGGCGTTGCGACGGGCCATGGCCCGCACGCCGATCGCGAGGACGAGCGAGAGGATGGCGGGGAGCCCCTCGGGCACGGCGGCGACGGCGAGCGAGACGCCCAGAAGGAGGATCGTCACCCACTCGTCGGCCGTGTCGGCGCCCTGGACGACAGCGAGGGTGACCATGACGACGACGGCGATCGCGATGACGAGAATGCCGAGGGTGCGGGAGACCGTGGCGATCTCGACCTGGAGCGGTGAGGGGTCCTGCTCGGTGCGGTCGAGGAGGTCGGCGATGTGGCCCATCTCCGTCGCCATGCCGGTCGTCGTGACGACCGCCCGCCCGACGCCCTCGACGACGGCGGTGCCCTTGTGGACCATGTTGTGTCGGTCGGCCAGCGCCACCTCGCCGTCCAACGTCGCGGGGGACTTGACGACCGCCGCCGACTCGCCGGTGAGGGCGGCCTCCTGGATCTTCAGCCCGCTGGCCTCGACGAGGCGGGCGTCCGCACCGACGGAGTCGCCCTCGCTCAGCAGCAGGACGTCACCGGGGACCAGGTCGGCAGAGGGGACCGTGGCGGCCCGGCCGTCGCGCAGCACCGACGAGGTCGCCGCCGTCATCTCGGCCAGAGCCGCGACCGCGTCCTCGGCCTTGGCCTCCTGGACGAACCCGATGACGGCGTTGAGGATGAGGATCGCCGCGATGACGACGACGTCGACCGGGACGCCGGCCATTCCCTCGATGATCCAGATGACGAGGGAGACGACGATGGCGACGAGCAGCAGGTAGACCAGCGGGTCCTGGAACTGCGCGAGGATGCGCCGCCACAGCGGGACGGCGCCGCGTGCCCGCAGCTCGTTCCGGCCGTAGCGCTCGAGCCGACGTTCGACCTCGGCTGAGCTCAGGCCCTGGCCGGGGTCCGTCTCGAGGGTGTCGCAGAGCTCCGCCGCGTCGATCAGGTGCGGCGGACTGCCCGCCACGGGTGTGTGCGCGAGGGCCACGGGTCGATTGTCTCAGCCGGGCGGACGGACGGTGCCGGCGGGCGGTCGCATCGGCTCCTTCTCCCAGGGCTCAGCAGGACTCTTAACAGCGGACCTCGACGGTGGGACGCTGGAGGGCGGTGGCCATATCGGTCAGCAGGCACACGACACGCAGAGGAGGACCCATGGCCGACCCCATCGCCACGAACCCGGAGCTGTACTCCGTCGCCTTCGAGAACGACCGGGTCAGAGTCCTGCGCTACCGCGATCGACCCGGCGACCGCACCCTGCCGCACAGCCATCCGGACAGCGTGATGATCACCGCGTCGGCGTTCGAGCGCCGCCTGCACCACGGCGGGCGTTCGGTCGACGTGAGCCTGCCCGCCGGAGAGGTGCGCTGGCTCGATGCGCAGGAGCACGCGGGCGAGAACATCGGCGACACAGAGACCGTGACGTTCTTCGTCGAGCTCAAAGACTCGGCTGTGGTTCGGTCCCTGTCCTCCGGCGACGCGCCTCTCGGCCCGAGCTGAGCTCCAGACGCGGTGACCACGCCCCGGCGTGCCTCACCCGAGGTCCGGCTGGCAGCCCGGACACCAGAACACCCGTTGCCTGCCCTGCATGGCCGACTCGATCGGTGAGCCACATCGCCCGCAAGGCCGACCGGCGCGCTGGTACACCGCATACAGCTTGGCCCACCGGGGCACCCGTCGCCCGGTCTCGAGGTAGGGGACAGCGTCAGCGATCTGGCGTTCGTCGCTGATGATCCAGCCGGCCGCCGCGCCGATCTCCATGAGCCGGATGGTGTCGCGCCACAGCGACTCGAGGCGGTCCCGGTCGAGGGCCGACCCCTGCGTCCAGGGCGAGATCCGCGCCCGGTGCAGCAGCTCGGCGCGATAGACGTTGCCGACCCCGGCGACGACCGACTGGTCCAGGAGCAGGGCGCCGATGGCGCGTCGCGAGCGGCTCAACGCCCGGATGGCCGCCTCGGCGTCGTGGTCGGGGCGTAGTGGGTCGGGACCCAGACGGTCGAGGAGCCGCTCGACCCCCTCGTCGTCGAGCAGCTCGCAGACCGTGGGGCGGGTGAGGTCTCCCAGGTGCGTGACGGTCAGGAAGCGGAGGTGCTCGGCTCCCGTCGACGGCGGTGGGGTGCGCAGCCACCCGTTCCGGACCGCCCGCCGGTGGAGGCGAACCGAGAACCGGCCGTTCATTCCGAGGTGGCAGTGCAGCGTCGGTGCGTCGTCGACGTGGACCAGCAGGTGCTTGCCCCAGGCCTCGGCGGTCCGGACCCGCCGACCGTCGAGGGGTTCGGAGATGTCCTCGCGTCCCCGAGGGGAGGTCACCTGGACGACCTTCCCGGCGAACGCGGCGTCGAAGCGCCGCGCCAACCCGTGGATGGCGTGACCCTCAGCCACGGGTCTGCCGTCGCAGGTGCTCGCGCAGGTAGGGCAGGGCGAAGTCGACGAAGCCGTGTCCGGCCGCGGTGATGAGCTCGCGCTCGATGAGGCGGGTGCGGTAGACGTTCTGGTGCTGCATGTTGACGCCCAGCCGGGCGGCGAGGTCGCTCGTCGCCGACGGGCCGTCGTCGTGTGCCATCGCGGCGAGATAGTCGCGCTGCTTCTGCGGGACGTCGCGCAGGGCCGGCCCGTGGATGAGCCGGCCCATCCGCTCGCTGACCAGCGGGACGGTGGACGTGACGTCGTCCGTCGTCAGTCGCCTGCGCTCTCCGGCCGAGCGCCAGGCACCGTGGCCGGCGAGCTGGAGCAGGTAGGGATAGCCGTGGACGACGTCGGCGAGCGCCTCCAGCGCCTCGGCGGTGATCCGCCCGTCGGCGTCCTCGATCGTGCGTCGCGCGGCCTCGATGACCTCGGTGCGGGTCAGCGACGGCAGGTGTATGCGCTCGGCCCGTCGCAGGAAGGTCGTCCCCCGGTGCTGGAGCAGCCGGTCGACGCCGACGGGGAGACCCGCGGCGGCGAACGCGACCTCGCGCTCGTCCCGGATCAGGTGCTGGTAGATCGAGGCGAAGGCGGCGAGCTCGTCGCGGTCGACGGCCTGCACCTCGTCGAGGGTGAGGAGAATGCCGGTGCCGTGCTGGGCGAGGACGTCGAGGAGTCTGGTGAGCAGGGTCTCGGCGGTCTCGCGGACGGGGTACCGCTCGGTCGCCGACGTCGTCACCGAGCCCAGCCCGCTCACCCCTCCACCCGTCACCCGGCGTCGGACGGCTCGGGCAGAGTCGTGCTCGGACAGCAGGGTCGGCAGCGTCGTCTGCACGAGGTCGTCGACGAGCCCACCGGATTCGGGGAGCCGGATGACGAGCCACCCTCGCACCCGGGCCAGCTCTTCGAGCTCGTTGAGGACGACGGTCTTGCCCATGCCGCGCGTTCCGCTGACGAGGACCGAACGTAGCGGTGAGCCCGGGCCCTCGTCGAGGGCGGTCTCGAACTCCGCGAGAAGGTCGTCGCGGCCGGCGAGGACGCGCGGGGAGATGCCGAAGCCGGGGCGGAAGGGGTTCGGTCCTCGGGGCATCGCGGCCCTCCTCGGGATGAGGTGTCGTGGTGTTATATCGGTTATACCGGGAGTCAGGCGTTATACCTGTTATAGCGACGCCCACCGACAGCGGTCGGCTCCACGGCCTCGACGACGGATGACCGGTCCCTGGACATGAGCCTGAGTCGCCCGCATGTCGTGCCTCTGGCAGGCCGGTCGCGACGCCCTCACACGGGGGTATGCCGAAGGCGCGTCATGTCGCGCCTCTGGCAGGCCGGTCGCGACACCGTCACACGGGGGTATGCCGAAGGCGCGTCATGTCGCGCGTCTGGCAGGCCGGTCGCGACACCGTCACACGGGGGTATGTCGAAGGCGCGTCATGTCGCGCGTCTGGCAGGCCGGTCGCGACGCCCTCACTCGCGGGTATGTCGAAGGCGCGTCATGTCGCGCGTCTGGCAGGCCGGTTGCGACGCTGTCACGCGGGGGTATGCCGAGGGCGCGTCATGTCGCGCGTCTGGCAGGCCGGTTGCGACGCTGTCACGCGGGGGTATGCCGAACGCGCGTGGGGAGACGCTCGCCGGTCACAGGACGCGCCGCAACCCGGGGACGAAGCGCACGAGGAGCCAGGCCACCCCGAATGAGCAGATCAGGCCGCCGGCCGCCACGAGCAACGCCTTGACCTCGGCGGGGGCGTCGACCGGCCTGAGGAGCACGGCGATCCCGAGCAAGAAGGCGGTCTGCAGGATGAAGGCACCGTAGGCCGCGCGGGCCAGCTCCGGGCCGAACCGGTAGGTGCGGTCGAGGCGGTGCTGGGCCACGCCGAGCAGCCACACCGAGCCGAACACCGTCAGCACCGCATCCACAGCGGCGAAGGCCGCCGCCGAGAGACTCCACCCCGCCGAGCAGCGCGTCGATTCCGTCCCGGAGCCCGGCGACGGCGAGAAGGACCACCACGGCGGCCACCCCGACCGCGGTGACCACCCCACAGCGCCGCACCAGTTCGGGCGGCACCCGGTCCAGCCACCCCTGCCCGGCGGCGGCTACGCCGAGGCCGAAGACGGCGAGGCAGGCCGGCCATTCCCAGAAGTTGAGGTCGCTGATCCCGCTCTCCGAGCCGTACGGCCAGAGGAGCCGGACGGCGAACGACGCCGGTGCCACGACGGCCGCCAACAACGCCAGCGTCCGCGCTGTGATCGGGCGTCCGTGACCGCGACCCGACCCACGCGCGGTGTGACGACCGGGCGAGGACCGGACCACCGCATACAGGACGGCGTAGCCGAGCGAGAAGACCAGGAGCACGCCGACGAACCAGAGTGGTCCGGTGTCCAGCCGACGTTCCGGGCCGAACCACTCGTCCCAGATGCTGCCGGGGAGGAGTCCGAGCGGGTGGGCGAGCGCATAGACCAGAACGGGCTGGATGAGGAACACGTATACGACAAAGGGGATTCCGAGTCGCATCAGACGGTCCCGGGCGAAGCGCCCGGTTCCCTTGCGGTCGCGCGAACCGGTTGTGAGCAGGCCGGCAACGAGGAACAACAGGGCGATGAGGAACAGGGCGAACGGAGCCGCCACAAGGAACAACGCGATCTCGGTGACCGGAGCGAGCGTGACCTCGCGGACCTCGGTGTACGTCCAGGCGACGACCATCCCGGCGTAGCCGAGGATCGCGTGGATGACGATGATCGCGGCGATGAGCGCGATCTTGATGTTGTCCAGATACGGCCGGCGCGGGACGGTCGCGCTCGCGTCCCGGGCGGGTGTGTCGACGGCTGCGGTCCCGCTCATGACGACCCTCCCGCCCAGTATGCGTCGCTCGCCTCGGCATCGATCGTCGCCCGAGACGGAGGAGACACAGGCGATGTGGTGCCGGCCGCGGGCTACTCGCCCCATCCGGCACCACGGGGCGCCTCGCGCCGACCGGTCAGATGGCCCGCATCCGGTTGTTGCGCGGCTGGTGGGTCAGTTCTGCGAGGCCGAGGGCCTCGAGCAGCGGCGGGAGGTACATCCCGAACCGACCGCGGTAGCCCTTGCGCAAGCCGTACCACCCGCCGACCGGGTTGTCCTCGGATCGGCCCCACGCCTCGACGGTCCCGGGCGCCGGCTCCTTCTTCTCGTCCGCGGCTCCGAGGTCGACCCAGTCACCGCGCTCGGTGAGCCATGCGTGCAGATCCTCGACGGCGCTGAGGTGATAGCGGAGAGTGGTGGAGCCGACCTGGCAGACGAGGGCGGGTGGGTCTGCGTCGGGATCCCGATGCATGGTGTAGGCCGACGAGCCCGGTGCGGTCGTCAGTACCCACGGGTCGTCGGCTGTTCCCGAACCACTGGTCACGGTGTCCTCCTGAAGCTTGCTGGGACGCCCCTGCCGAGGCCCACTATGCCACGGACCCAGGTATCCGGATGGTGAACAGAAGCCTTAGGACGTGTTATGACATGTATAACGGAGTGATCGCAACATCCGTCATCAGGAGGACCCGTGTCCACACCTATCCTTGGTTCCGCACGGCGCATCGTCGCAGGCTCTGTCATGTCCGTCGCGGTCGCTCTGATCGCCGTGGCGGCCGCAGCCGGAGCCTCGGCGCCGCGCGGCGAGCACCACGAGGGGTTCGGCTACTCCCCACCTCCGGTCGAGCCGAGCGGGCCGATCAGCGGGGCGTTCACCAACGTCGGCAAGCGCGACCAGCACGAGGTCTGGCTGGTGGACCAGTCCAACACGGACCCCGCCGCGTCGCCGACCTTCGGTGGCCGGATCCACATCTACGAGGGTGCCGAGCTGCGCCGCGATGCGTCGACGGCCACCGCCGAGGTCGTCGAACTGAGCGCGGAGACGGCCGACCTGTGCCGGGCTGAAACGGGTGCCAACCCGGTGCGCCCGCACATGATCTACTTCAACGCCACGCAGTCCCATGCCGTGCTCTCCTTCGTCGCGAGTGGTCACGTCGTGATCTTCCAGGCCGAGACCCGTGAGCCGGTTGCGTGCTTCCGCTCCGAGGTCGGCGCCGGCGGCGCGCGGCAGGCGCACGCGGCTGTTCCGACTCCGGATGACCGCTTCATCCTCGTGGCCAACCAGAACGGCAAGAAGGTCGAGCGGATCAGCACCGACTATGCGACGAACGCGTTCAGCCAGGAGCCGGACGCCACCCTGGATCTCTCGTCCGGGCAGACGCCCCAGGGTCAGCCGGTCCAGACCCCGGACAATGCAAAGATACGGCCGGACAACGCGCCGATCTGCCTGTTCGTCCCACAGAACGGCTTCCCGGCGTTCGTGTCGCTACGCGGTGGCGGCCTGTTCGCTGTGGACCCGGAGAGCATGTCGATCGTCGCCGACTATCCCGCGACCGAGGTCGCCAGGGACGGATGCGGGTTCACCGAGGCCGAGGGCTGGGTGTACGGCAACGGTGGCCGTCCGGTGAACGCCCTCTCCGGCTGGTTCATCTACCGCGTGCCGGTCGGTGGACCCGAGCTGTGGAACCCGAACGACCAGCCTGCGGTCGAGCTCGTCCAACAGGACACCCGCGGACCGCGTGACGCTCACGGCATGGTGACGGTCAGGGACCGCCACGTCTGGGCGTTCGACCGGTCGGCGCACGTGCTTCAGGTCTTCGAGGCGCGAAGCGGTGGCGCGGGGCAGACCCTCAACCTGCGGTCGCCTGCATCCCAGTCGCCGGCGCCGGACATCGCGGCGCAGTCGCCGGACGGTCGCGCCGTCTACGCCGCGACGAGAGGACCCAACCCGCTGAGCGGAGCGCACGCCGCGAGCGGTGATGCGCCCGGACTGCTCGTGCTCGAGGTGCGCAAGGACGGCCGTGAGGGAGTTGTTCGTGGCCATGCCGCCGTGACCAACATCGTCGGCGGTGTCGAGCTCGCCGACCCGCACGGGCTGGCGGTGCGCACGACCGGCTGAACCTACGTCGGCGGTGGTGCCGACCGAGGGAGTGCATACCTGGTCGGCACCATCGCCACGGCGAGGGCTCAGGCTGTGTCGGCGGTGTCGATCACGAGTCGCAGCAGCCCGGAGAGTCCATCGACGTCCTCCCACCCGATGTTGGCGAGGAGGACGACGGTCGTGTCCGTGTTCGGGTTGAGCCGCGCGAACGCGGCGACTCCGGGGTCGCCCCCGTCCTTGCAGAACACGCCGTCGTCCCGGACGTCGACGCCGTAGGCCGGCGCCCAGCGGTCATCCGCCTCGAAACGGGGAGTGAGAACGAGCTCCGGTGTCACGCCCCGCCACACGCCACCGGTCCGGACGGCTCGGAGGAAGCGCTCGACGTCCGGGGCGGAGACGACCGCGCCGCCGTCACCTCCGCCGACCGCCGGTACGGAGAAGACGTTGGTGCGCCACGGTCCCTCCGGCGTGAGCGGCCTCAGGTATCCCACCGCGACGTCGGGGTGGACCTCGTCGAGAGCCGGGTAGCCGCTGGCCGTCAGTCCCGCGGGCTCGAAGACGCGGGTCACGACCGCGTCGGCGAACGGCAGACCGGACACCTCGGCCAGGAGGATGCCGAGCAGGACGTAGCCCGCGTTGCTGTAGTGATTGGCCGTGCCCGGCGGGCAGACCGGCGGCAGGTCGGCGAAAAGGGGGAGCAGCGCCCGGTAGTCGCGGACGCGGTAGGTCGGCAGCGTCTCCCAGAGCGCGCCGTAGTCCTCCCGATACCCCGGCAGGTCCTCGTCCTCCTCGAAGTAGTCCGCGATGCCCGAGGTGTGGGAGAGCAGGTGGTGAACCGTGACGTCGTCGCGCAGGGTGCCGGGTCGGTCCTCCGGAGCCAGGAGCGAGACGACGGGATCGTCGAGGGCGAGCTCGCCGCGGCCTGCCGCGTCGAGAATGCCGACCGCCGTGAACATCTTGCCCAGCGAGGCCGTCGCGAACCGCGTCGAGGAGGTGATCGGTATGCGGTGCGCGCGTTCCGCGTAGCCGAGCCGGACCTCCCAGAGCACCTCCGTTCCGCGCGTCACGCGCAGGACTCCCGAGACGTCCTGGTCGGCCTCGAGGACGTTCGCGAGTCGTGTCGGTTCGGCCCAGGTGTCGTCGCCCATCACGTCAGCATGACGGGGGATCGCGTTGAGCGCCATCGGTTTCCGGGCCGGCTGGACCTCGAGAGAGCCTCGCGGCTGCCGGGTCTGATAGGGCGACGGCGCACTATACACACCGGACGCCTCAGGTGGGGATAAGGCGGGGTCAGATTCTTTCCATCATTCCTTCGGTTGATCTCTTGACTCCGCCATTGACCGTGTGCAGCAGCGAAAGGAATAGTCAGCCGACAACCCATTCCTGCGGTGTTCCATGCGTGTTTGTGCATCGAGGTCGGAGATCCGCGGGCAGGGGATGGGGACAGCGCAGGGAACTGCGGTCAAAAGTGGGAGAGGAGCACACCCGATGTCTCAGACATCCAGTCGCCGGCGCACCCGCGTGCGGCGTCTCGTGGCTCTGCTGACGAGCTCGGCCCTTGCCGTGCCGCTGGTGGCCATGAACACGACGACGGCGGCAGCCGTCACGGAGCCGGACCCGCCGTTCTACCTGAACGCGAACGACCTGGACTTCATCCTTCGGCAGATCCAGATCGCCGAGGCGCACGCCGACGGCAATGACCTGCTCTGCGCGACGCCGACCGACCGGTCCGGCAAGTGTGTGCCGAGTCCGGCACTGCCGCTCGGTCTGCGGACGGTCGACGGCTCGTACAACAACCTGCTCGAAGGTCGTTCGACCTGGGGAGCGGGCGACCAGCCCTTCAAGAAGTGGCTGGAGCCGTACTACCGCCAGGCCGACGCCCCGCTCACGGCGCCCGGAGCCCCGCCTGCCGGCGACACGTCGATGTGCGAGCCCGGCCTGACCTGCTACGAGCAGTGGGAGCCCGGCCACATCGTCTATGACGCCAAGCCGCGCGAGATCTCCAACCTCATCGTCGACCAGAGCACGGACAACCCCGCGGCCGTCAACGCCGCGACGCACCTCCCCGGTGCCGAGATCCGCCCCGACGGCACGATCTTCCTGCCCAACATGGCTCCGGACGAGGGCCTCTCGGCGCAGACCAACGCCTTCTTCACCTTCTTCGGACAGTTCTTCGACCACGGTCTCGACCTCGTCGACAAGGGCGGCAACGGCACGCTCGTCGTTCCCCTGGCCGCGGACGACCCGATCCGCCAGGTCGCGGGCTTCAACCCGCAGGCGCCCTACCTGATCCTCTCCCGCGCGACCCGGTCCCCCGGCCCGGACAACGTGATCGGTACCGAGGACGACGTCCACAACAACGAGACGACCCCGTTCGTCGACCAGAACCAGACCTACACCTCGCACCCCTCGCACCAGGTGTTCGTGCGTGAGTACGTGCTCGTCGACGGGGTGCCGCAGGACACCGGCCGCCTGCTCGACGGCGCCGCGGGCGGTCTGGCGACGTGGAACGAGGTGAAGGCCCAGGCCCGCGACATCCTCGGCATCGAGCTGTCCGACGCTCGGGCGCTCGACGTCCCCCAGGTCGTCACGGACCCGTACGGCAACTTCGTCCCGGGTCCCGGCGGCTTCCCGATGATCGTCACCGACAACGGCGGCTCTCCGCTCAACGTCGAGGGCAGCATCACCTCCCCGGCGAACGCGGATGACGCGCTGACCACCGGTCACGCCTTCCTCGACGACATCGCCCACGGCGCCACCCCGGTCATCGACGAGAACGGTGACCTTCAGCCGCGCTTCGACGAGAACGGCGACCCGATCCTCGACGAGAACGGTCAGCCGGTTCTGTCCGGATACGACAACGTCTCGCTCGGTGCGCACTTCATCACCGGTGACGGTCGCGGCAATGAGAACATCGCCCTGACTGCCGTGCACACCGTCTTCCACGGTGAGCACAACCGACAGATCGCGACGATCCAGGAGTGGCTCGACCGTCCCGAGTACGAGCAGCTGAAGAGGGCCTACCAGGGTCTCGACCACAGCTGGCCGAACAAGCGGGCGGCCGACGTGCTGCCCGGCCCGGAGGCCGACGACTGGAGCTACGAGCAGCGTCTCTTCCAGGCGGCCCGGTTCGCTACCGAGATGCAGTACCAGCACATGGTCTTCGAGGAGTTCGGCCGCACCATCCAGCCGGCGATCGACGAGGTCGTGTTCAACGAGAACTCGTACAACGCCAACATGGATCCGGCGATCACAGCCGAGTTCGCGCACGTCGTCTACCGGTTCGGGCACTCCATGCTCACGGAGGACATCGCGCGCCAAGGCTTCGAGACGGGGAACATCTCGTTGCTCGATGGATTCCTCAACCCGGACGCCTTCACGGACGGTGGCAGGTTGACCGCTGAGCAGGGCGCCGGCGCCATCATCAACGGCGTCGTCCGTCAGCCGAGCTCGCAGATCGACGAGTTCGTCATCGACACCCTGCGCAACAACCTGCTGGGGCTGCCGCTCGACCTCGCGACGATCAACCTGCTGCGCGGTCGTGACGCCGGTGTGGCTCCCCTCCAGGAGGCGCGTCGGACGTTCTTCGAGGCCACCGGCGATGTCACCATGCGGCCGTACGCCAACTGGACCGACTTCGGCAACAACCTCAAGAACGGCAACATCTTCGGCCGTGACGCGAGCAACTCGTCGCTGGTCAACTTCGTGGCCGCCTACGGCACCCACCCCTCGATCCTCGCCGAGACGACGATCGACGGTAAGCGTGAGGCAGCCGCTCTGCTTGTCAACGGTGTTCCTCAGGGCCAGGAGTTCATCTCGCGACTCGCTGCTGGGACGCGCTACGGCACAGCCGCGCTCATCTCGAGCAGTCACTTCCAGGCGGGTGTGCCTGTCGTCTACGTCACGACCGGCAACAACTTCCCCGACGCTCTCGCAGCCGGCGCGCTGGCTGCTCAGGGCCCCGGCCCGATCCTGCTCACGCATCGGGACTTCCTGCCGGTGGAGACGTCGATCGAGCTCGCGCGGCTCGCCCCGCAGCAGGTCGTCATCCTCGGTGGCGAGCTCGCCGTGTCCGCGTCGGTCGAGCAGGCGCTGACGGACTCCGGGATCGCCCCGGTCTCACGGATCGCGGGTGGGAGTCGCTTCGACACGGCTGCGCAGATCAGTCAGCTGCTGCAGCCGACGGCAGGGCAGGCGGACCGCGTCTACCTGGCGACCGGGATGAACTTCCCGGACGCGCTGGTGGCTGCTGCCGCGGCTGCTCGCGACGGTGACCCCATCCTGCTCACCGACACGACCCTGCCTGCGGTGACCAGCGCCGAACTGCAGCGGCTCGCTCCGCAGGAGGTGGTCATCCTCGGAGGTCCGTTGGCCGTTCCGGCAGCAGTGGAGTCTGCTGTCCAGGCGGCGGTGCCCGGCGTGACCGTGACCCGGATTGCGGGCGAGACGCGCTACGACACCGCAGCGCTGATCAGCGCCGCCAACTTCGCCGCGAACCGAGGTGGAACCCTGTACATCGCGACAGGGACCAACTTCCCGGACAGCCTGGCGATCAGCCCGGTGGCCGGCCTCAACGGTGATCCCGTGCTGCTCATTCCTCCGTCCGGCGAAGTGCCGCCGGCGATCCAGGCCGAGATCACCCGACTGGCTCCGTCGAACATCGTCATCCTCGGTGGTCCGATCGCCATCGACGGGAATGCGGAGACTGAGCTGAGCCAGTTCGCTCCGACGACGGCCGCCGCACCCGAAGACCGGATGGACTTCATGTTCTCCACCGGTGCATGGGCGAACGCGGGCGGCACGACGACCACGGGCCTCGAGGACGTGGACTTCTGGACCGGTGGTCTGGCGGAGCGGGTCAACCCGTTCGGCGGCATGCTGGGCTCGACGTTCAACTTCGTCTTCGAGGAGCAGATGGAGGCCCTCCAGTTCGGCGACAGGTTCTACTACCTGTTCCGCAACCAGGGCAACCAGCTGTTCGCCGCACTCGAGGCGAGCTCGTTCACGGCGCTCATCGAGCGCACGACGGATGCGTCGAACCTGCCGGCGAACATCTTCGCCGTCCAGGACCCCGTCATCCAGCTCGAAGGCATCACGCAGCCGTACCCCGGCACGCTCCGTCAGGACCCTGACGGCACGTGGCGCTGGGTCGGTGACGAGCACGTCGAGATCCACGGAACCCCGGCCGACGACCGGATCCGGGTGGACGAGGGCGATGACTCCGTCAAGGCCAAGGACGGCAACGACATCGTCGAAGGTGGTGCCGGCAACGACATCCTCGCCGGCGGTGACGGCAACGACGTCCTCACGGATCTCTTCGGAGACGACGTGCTCAAGGGCGAGTGGGGCAACGACGTGCTCAACTCCGGTCCTGGGTTCGACATCCTCCACGGTGGTCCCGGCCACGACTTCGTCGCCAACGGCGGTGACATCGACACGGTGTTCGCCGGTGACGGCAACGACGTCGTGCTCGGCCAGACCGGTCGGATGAACGTGTTCGCCGGCGAGGACGAGGACTGGGTGGAAGGCAGCCGCCATGCAGATCTGCTGCAGGGCGACAACGCCAACCAGTTCCAGAACGACGTCATCGGTGGCAACGACGTGGTCATCGGCCGCGAGGGCAACGACGACATCGAAGGTGAGGGTGGCGACGACATCCTCGTCGGCGAGTGGTTCGGCACCGACCGGCACCTCGGCAACATGGGATTCGACTGGATCACGTACTACGGCGAGACCGCGAACGTCGACATCGACTTCCTGATCACGCTGCTCCAGCGTCCCGACGTGACGGCCGTTCGCGACCGCTACGACCTGCTCGAGGCGATGTCCGGAAGCTTCGGCGACGACCAGCTCAAGGGCATGAGCCGCGAGCTGGACGGACCCGAGGGAGTCGAGCCCGAGCTGCACAAGATGACCGAGGAGACGCTCGACACGATCGACGGTCTTCGGGAGTTCCTGCAGCCGGCCGACCACGACAACTACGCGCTCCGGTTCATGACGACCGGACCCGTGGTCGACACCGACGGCGTCAACAACATCCTCGTCGGTGGTCCGGGTTCCGACACCATCCAGGGACGCGGCGGTGACGACGTCATCGACGGTGACCTGATGCTTCGGGTCCAGCTCGGTCTCGTCAACGAGGCCGGCGAGATCGTCGAGCGTCAAGACTCGGCCGCTGCCTACCAGGAGCGGATGTACCGTGGCGAGATCGACCCGGGTGACCTCCGGATCATCCGTGAGCTCGTCGACCTGGACGAGCCGGGCAGCCTCGACACCGCGGTGTACACCGGCCCGATGGCGGAGTACGAGATCACCGATCTCGGCGATGGCTACCACATGGTTGCGCACGTCGCACCCAACGGTGGCGCCGGTGAGGCTGAGGAGGCCGAGGGTGCGGATGTCATCCGCAACATCGAGGTCGTCCAGTTCAGCGACAACTGCTTCGACCTGCGCACGGGTGAGGCCTGCGAGTCCATCGCGACAGCGGTGCTCGACGACCAGACCCCGGTGGAGGACGAGCAGGTCACGGCGGAGCTGCTGGATCTCGACGGTCAGCCGTTCGACCTGAGCACGGCGGACAGCGTCGTCGTCGAGTGGTTCATGGGCGAGGGTGCGACCCCGGCGGAGATCACCGAGCTCGAGCAGATCGTCGATGGCACGGGTGCCCCGGTCACGGGCTTCTCGTTCACGCCGGACGACGGCACAGTCGCCCAGTTCCTCCAGGCCCGGGTGACCCTGGTCGTCGGTGGAGTGACCTACGTGGTCACGACACCGTGGACCGAGAACCCGGTGGAGAACGTCAACGACGAGCCGGTCATCAACGACCTCGTCACCCCCGGTGGAGTGGTGGTCGGACAGAACGTCCAGGCCGCTCCTCCGACCGACGGTGACGGCGTCGAGACGGCGGCCGAGGCGGGCTGGGTCTACCGGTTCGAGACGGCAGCCGCCGAGGCGGACTTCGCTGACCCGAGCCTCGTCACCACGGTCCAGGAGGGTACGCAGACGCAATACACCCTCCAGGCCGCGGACGAGGGCCGGTTCCTCCGAGTCGTCGTCGAGTACACCGACGACCTCGGGCAGTCGGAAGCCCCGGTCACCAACGTGATCGGTCCGGTGACCGCGGCTCCGTAAGGGGCAGTCACCTCTCCCAAGCTGCGGGGTCGGGCGCGAAGCGCCCGGCCCCGCAGTCACGTCCGGCGCCGGCCGGGTGGGGGCAGCGACGACGCGCGCACCGCATACGGTCTCGGTATGCGCACCCTGGCGAGGATCGTCCTCGGACTCTTCCTACTCTTCGCCGGAACCGCGCACCTGACGTTCGGCCGCGAGGAGTTCCGCGCGCAGGTCCCCTCCTGGCTGCCCGTCGACGTCGACCTCGTCGTTCTCGCCTCGGGGGTCGTCGAGATCCTGCTCGGGCTCGCCCTGGTCGCCGCTCCACAGGCGGCGCGCCCGCTGGTCGGGTGGCTGACCGCAGGCTTCTTCGTCGCGATCTTCCCTGGCAACGTCGCGCAGTGGGTCGAGGGCCGGGACGCGTTCGGTCTCGACACCGACGCCGCCCGCGTCACCCGGCTGTTCTTCCAGCCGGTGCTCGTCGTCTGGGCGCTCTGGTCCACCGGCGCCTGGCGGGCCTGGCGCGAGCAACGCGCTCGCCCGACGACCTAGACCGTCCGCGGGACCTTGCCGGTCAGCGTGAACAGCCGGCACATGAACCGGTGTCCGCCGTCGGAGGCCCGCCCGAACATCAGCGGGCAGCCCCCGTCGATGACCGTGAGCCCGGCCTCCCGACCGACCCGGACCGCCTCCGCGTCCACCGACCCGGCGCCGAACGCGCGGTGCATCCAGACCTGCCGGACTCCGGCGGCGATGGCGTCCTCCACGGTGCCCATCGCCTGCTCGGGCCGGGTCGCGATGACGACCGCCTCCACCCCGTCGGGCACGCTCGCGAGGTCAGGGTACGCGGGGTCTCCCTCGACCTCGGTCGCGTTGGGGTTGATGGCGACCACCGCATACCCCCGGTCGCGGAGCCGGCGATAGATCCCGTTGGCCGCCTCTCCCTTGGGGTCGCGCGAGACCCCGGTGACGGCGATGCGCGAGCACCGCAGGAACTCCTCCGCCGCGTCGGCGATGCGGGACATGACCACTCCTCCTCGGATGTTACGCACCCTCAGTCGGTCGGCCGCCTTCCTCCAGTGTGCTCCCCTCGTCCGGTATTCGACACCCAGGTGTGCCTATGCTGCCCGGATGACAGTGCGAGAGTTGATCCTCGTCCGGCACGGTCAGTCCGAGGGGAACGTCGCGGCCGAGGCCGCGGCCCGCGACGAGCTGCACGAGATCGACGTCCCGGCCCGCGATGCCGACGTCGTGCTCTCGAAGACGGGCCGGCGGCAGGCGGAGGCGGTCGGCCACTGGCTGGCCGGACTGTCGCGGGACGAGCGGCCGGAGGTCGTGTGGACCAGTCCGTACCGTCGCGCGCGCGAGACGGCCGAGATCGCGCTGGAGGTATGCGACACGCGCCTCGACATGCGCGTGGACGAACGCCTGCGAGACCGGGACATGGGGATCACCGACATGCTCACCGCGGCCGGCATCCGTGAGAAGTTCCCCGAGGAGGCCGAGCGCCGGAAGTGGATCGGCAAGTTCTACTACCGACCGCCGGGCGGGGAGTCGTGGGCGGATGTGGCGCTGCGGGTGCGGGCGGTGCTCGGAGACCTGGCCGAGTACGAGCGGCGCGAGCGGGTCCTGGTCTCGGCGCACGACGTCGTCATCCTGTTGTTCTGCTACGTCGCCGAGGGGATGGACGAGGAGGCGGTGCTCGAGCGCTCCCGGTCTGACGGTCTCCGCAACGCGGCGATCTGCCGGTTGGAGCGCGACGAGGACTCGCCGACCGGATGGCGGGTCACGGCCTACAACGAGGACTCGCACCTGCGCGAACACGGAGCCGACGTCACCGACCAGCCGGGTGCGAGCGACGAGGTCGGGGGTTCGTGATGGCGGGGAAGGAGCCCGGCGTTCCCCCCGAGGCGACACCTGGGACGGCCGACGACCCACGGCTCATCACGCCGATGCTGCTGCGTGCCTGGCCGCTGCCCGAGCCGACGGGCACGAAGTACGCCCGCGGCCAGGTGGTCGTCGTCGGCGGCGCCCAGGCCACACCGGGGGCGGCCATGCTCGCCGGTGTCGCGGCGCTGCGGATGGGCGCAGGCCGGCTGTCCATGGCCGTCGCGGAGAGCGTGGCGCCCCACGTCGCCGTGGCCGTCCCGGAGTCGGGAGTGCACGGCCTCCCGGAGAACGCCTCCGGCTCCATCACCGGTGAGGAGGCCGGCCGGCTGCTCGAGCGTGAGGTGCAGCGCGGGGACGCCCTGCTCGTCGGGCCCGGCCTCGACGACGCCGACGGCACCACCCGCGTGCTCGAGGAGCTGCTGCCGCTCGTGCCGGAGGACCTGCCGGTCGTGCTCGACGCCTACGCTGCCACTGTCCTGCCGGACCTCGACCCGTCCCTCGTCGAGCGCATCTCCGGCCGGCTGGCGCTGACACCGAACACCGGAGAGCTCGGCATCATCGTCGGCTCCGACGATCTGGACGACGACGATATCCCCGCTGCCGCGGCCGAGGTCGTCGAGCGGTATGGCGCCGTCGTCGCGTGCTCCGGGCGGGTCGTCTCGAGCGACGGCGTGTGGCTGGTGTCCACCGGGGACACGGGGCTCGGCACGTCCGGCAGTGGTGACGTTCTCGCAGGAGCCGTCGCCGGTCTGGTGAGCCGGGGAGCGCCGCGCGTGCAGGCTCTGGTGTGGGGCGCATACACCCATGCCGCCGCAGGCGACGCGCTGGCGACCAAGTTCGGACGGGTCGGCTATCTCGCCGGCGAGCTGCTGCCCGAGCTGCCGCTCGTGCTCGGGTCGCTGCGCGGCGACTGAGGAGCTGCCGAGGCGGTGGACCGGACCGTGACCTGCCGTCCGGAGAGCCGACCCAGCACCCGAACTCCGACCTGCCGCCTGCAATTGCAGGGGGTGAGTCCGCACTTCGGGGGTGGTCGTCGCCGATGTGGGGCGGGTCGAACCTCGGGCTCCGCCGGCTCAGTCGGCGCGGACCGGCCAGCGCCGTTCGGAGCGGCCGGTGAGCACGATGACCGGCGACTGTGCGGTCTGCACGAGCGCGCGTGCGGTGGAGCCGAGCAGGAACCCGGGCACCCCGCGGTGCCCGTGACTCGAGACGACGACGAACGCGGCGTCGCCGGAGGCGGCCGTCAGCGCCTCCGCGGCATCCTCGGCGGTCGCGCGCAGCTCGATCGTCACGTCCGGGTGTTCCGAGCGCAGGGTCTCGGCGATGTGGTCGAGCGGCTCGTCGGGTGAGGTCTCGCCGATCTCCGCCTGGACGAGGACGACCTCGCGGCCCTCGGCGGCGGCCGCGGACACGGCCAACCTGGCCGCACCGAGGGAGGCCTCGGACCCGTCGAAGCCGACGACGATAGGCCCTTCGTCGTCGTGATGATCAGGCGCGCCCGGCGGGATGACGACGGTGGGACAGTGCGCGCTCGCGGCGACCGCTCCGGCGATGCTGCCGATGACGTTGCCCTGGTATGCGCCGCTCCCCCGGGTGCCGACGACCACCGCACCCGCCTGCTGGCTCTCCGCGATCAGCGCGCTGACCGGGTGGGCGACGAGCGCCTCGGTCTCGATCCGGACGTCGGCCTCGTCTGCCCGCGCCTCTTGCAGCCGACTCGTCTCACCCTCGATGACGGCGCGTGCCGTGCCGCCGAGACCGGGAGAGGAGGCGGTGCGCCCGGGCGGGACGGCCTCGGCCGCGATGACCCGCACCGGCGCGCCGGTGGACCCGGCCCACGACAGGGCCCAGTCGAGCGCGCGGCTGGCGCCGGGCGAGCCGTCGATGCCGACGACGATCGGTTGAGCGTTCACGGGCACACACCTACTCGGGTCGAAGAGCTGTCGCCGCGGCGACGTCGGTCACAGGGCGAGCCTATGCGCCCGCACGTGCGCGCGGGGTCGGCCTCACGGGATCGCTCACCAGCGGTCGTGGACGTGTTCGCGGATGAGGTCGTCGTACAGGCGCTCGTATGCGATCAGCTCCTCCGCGGAGGTCGGCGGCAGGGCCGCGGCGCCGGCGTTGGCGACGGCCTGCTCCGGGCGACTGGCACCCGGGATGACGGTCGTGACCCCGGGCTGGTCGATGATCCAGCGCAACGCGCGCTGGGCCGGGGTGCCGTGCGAACCGATGGCGGCGAAACGCTGTGCCGCCTGGACGCCGACGTCGTAGGGGACGCCCGAGAAGGTCTCGCCGACGTCGAATGCCTCGCCGTGCCGGTTGAACGCACGATGGTCGTCCGGGGCGAAGGTCGTGTCGGCACCGAAGCGCCCGGACAGCATGCCGGACGCGAGCGGGACCCGGGCGATGATCGCGACCCCGGCGTCAGCGGCCGCGCCGAGCACCTGCTCGAGGGGCTTGCGCCGGAGCACGTTCAGGATGATCTGCACCGACGCGACGTGCTCGCGTCGGATCGCCGTGAGCGCCTCGTCGACCGTCTCGACCGAGACGCCGTAGGCGCGCATCCGACCCTCGGCGACCATCTCGTCGAGGATCTCGAAGACGGCGTCGGTGGAGTACACCGGCGTCGGCGGGCAGTGCAGCTGGACGAGGTCGAGGGTGTCGTCGCGCAGGTTCTCGCGGGAGCGGTCGTTCCACCGGCGCAGGTTGTCGGCGGTGAACTGCTCGGGGACGTGCGGGTCGGCGCGCCGGCCCATCTTCGTCGCCACGACGAACCCCTCGCGGCCCCGGTCGTGGACGAACTCCCCGACGAGACGCTCGCTGCGCCCGTCGCCGTAGACGTCGGCGGTGTCGAAGAACGTGACGCCGGCGTCAGCGGCCGCCGCGAGGATTCCTGTGGCGGTGTCGTCGGCGACCTCGCCCCAGTCGGCGCCGAGCTGCCAGCACCCTTGACCGACGACGCTGACGTCCCGGCCGAGTCGCGGGATCGGACGGTGTTCCATCGATGCGCTCATTCCCCCACCGTATGCCCAGACCCCAGACTGGCGGCATACGCTGGGAGGCATGGCGAGCAATGTCATCGCGTGCCCGTCGTGCGGCACGAAGAACCGTCTCCCGCTGGCGGCCTCGGGACACCCGAGGTGCCCCTCGTGCAAGACCGACCTGCCGTGGCTCGTCGACGCCGGGGACGCCGACTTCGACTCGGCCGTCGACACCAAAACCATCGTCGTCGTCGACCTCTGGGCGCCGTGGTGCGGGCCGTGCCGCATGATCGCGCCCGTGCTCGAGACCCTCAGTCGCGAGTTGGCCGGACGCCTCAAGGTCGTCAAGGTCAACGTCGACGAAGCGCCTGCGACGGCGCAGCGCTACAAGGCGATGAGCATCCCGATGCTGCTCATCATGGACCGCGGCCAGGTCGTCGACACGCTCATCGGCGCCCAGCCCGCGCCGATGCTGCGAGCCCGGATCCAGGGCGCCCTCGACCGGCGCGGTTGACCTCGCGCGACCTCAGCGCACGGTGAAGGTCTTGCTGTCGACGAACGGGGTGAACTCCTCGAGGCCGCTGCTGCTCTCGACGGTGACGGTGTACTCACCGGGCTCCAGTTCCTCGGTGAACCGGAACTCGGCGAACCCCGCGCCGTTGTCGCTCAGCGTGAAGCCCTCGATCGTGCCGGCCGGGCCTTCGATGGTCCAGTTGAAGTGGGCCTCGAAGGACGCGCCGTAGCCGGTGATCCGGACATCTCCGGCGTCGACGACATCACCCTCCTGCGGCGAGAGGATCCACACGTGCGAGAGGACCTCGCCCTGAGGCGCCCGCGCGGTCGGCTCGCCGACCCGCACGTGTCCCCAGGCGTCTGCCGCGCGTCCGTCGACGAGGATCGTCACGGTCGTCGCGGCCGGTCCGTCCAAGGTCGAGGCGGCCGTGGCCGTGTAGACGAGCTGCTGGATCGCCGTCGCCGACAGCTCGCTGCCGGCGGTGCCGCTAAAGGCGTCGGCGGACAGGTCGACGGTGATGTTCGAGCCCTCACGCTCGACCTCCATCTCGTCCGGCGCCACCCATGGCGACAGGTAGTCCGGGTCGAGGGGCGGAACGCTCATCATCGCCGCGAGCGCCGACTCGACCGGGTCGCCCTCGTCCGGGACGGTGCGCCACTCCCGGTACAGCCGGAACGAGCCGCCGGAGTCCCCGATGTAGTACACCGGGATGCCGGAGACCTCGCCACCGTCGGGCTCGTCCGTCGTCGTCGGTGTGGGTTCGACCCCGTCGTCCGGCGTCGTGGTGGGCGCGGCTGTCGGGGTCTGCGTCGAGGTCGTCGGCGCGGCCGTCGGGGTCGTGGGGGATTCCGGCTCGTCCGAGCCGCAGGCGCTCACGCCGAGGGCGAGGACGAGGGCGGCGCATCCGGCCAGGGCGGTCGGCCGGTGCCACCGGATGGTGTGTATGCGGTGTTCACGTGACATTGCAGACCTCCTGATCGGATGGGCGACTCCCGCCGCTCACCGATACGACGCGCGGCCAGCGACTTGGGTGCACAGTCGTTTCCGATCCGTTTGCGGCGCGCCTCTGCCCCGCGCGCAAGGCCGAGCACGTCGAGAACGCTCCGGTGACGACCACCTGACCCTGACCCGCACGCCATCTGATCGGCCCACCCCGGACACCCGCGGGGTGGGCCGATCGTCGTGTCCGCCTTCACCGGGGCGCGGATCGTCGCTGGTCAGGGGCCTGCCGCAGTGATCGGCGAGCCTGGTCAGAGGGCTGGACGACCGCATACGGTGTGGGAATGGCACGGCTGCGGCGGGTGAGCCCGACGATGCGGGGATGGACCCGCCGTCGGGCCGGCACAGGGTTCTCCTACCGCGACGAGGACGGCCGCCCGCTGCCCGCCGAGGACGTGGAGCGGATCCGGAGCCTGGCGATCCCGCCCGCGTGGAGGGACGTCTGGATCTGCCCGCTCGCCAACGGACACATCCAGGCCGTGGGCACCGACGACGCGGGGCGCCGACAGTACCTCTACCACCCGGACTGGCGCGTCAAACGCGACAAGCAGAAGTTCGACCGGGTGCTCGCAGCGGCGGCCGAGCTGCCCAAGGCACGGCGCCACATTGCCAAGGACCTGGCCGCGACGGGCATGCCGCGGGAGCGCGCCACGGCCGTCGCGGTGCGACTGCTCGACCTCGGGTACTTCCGCATCGGCAGCGACGCCTACGCCGACACCAACGGGTCGTTCGGCCTGACGACACTCGAGCGCCAGCACGTGCGCAAGTGCCGAGAGGGCCTGCGCTTCCAGTTCGTCGGCAAGTCCGGCGTCGAGCACACGATCCTCATCGACGACTCAGACGTCCTCGCGGCGCTCGATCGGATGCGGTCTCGCCGCGCGCGCAGTCGGCGGCTGCTCGCCTACACCCAGCAGCGCCGGTGGATCGACCTCGACGCCGCCGCGGTCAACGCCTACCTGGCCGAGGTGCTCGGCGGCGACCTGACCGCCAAGGACTTCCGCACCTGGCACGGGACGGTCTTGGCCGCTGCGGCGCTCGCGGAATCCGGCGAGCCAGGCGACACGAAGGCCTCACGCAAACGGGCGGTCAAGGCGGCGATCGAGGAAGTCGCTGCATATCTGGGTAATACCCCTGCTGTGGCCCGGTCCAGCTACATCGACCCACGCGTGATCGACCTCTACGAGGCGGGCACGACGATCGAGTCACCGCGGGTGACCGCGCGCACCTCGCCGTCCCGCCGTCAGGAGCTCCTCGAGAAGGCGGTGCTCGACCTGTTGACCTGACCTTCGCACATGAGCGAACCACTCGAAAACCCAACCGAGAGAAGGAGATCGACATGCCGCAGGATGCCTGGAGCAAGAAACGTGAGCGTCAGTACGACCACATCAAGGAGGGTCTGCTCGAGCGCGGCGAGGACGAGGACACCGCCGAGGAGATCGCCGCCCGGACGGTCAACAAGGAGCGCGCCCGCGCCGGTGAGTCGGAGGAGGCGAGCAAGACGTCGACCGACGACATCTCATCCGGCCGCCGGGGTGGCCTGCGCTCGCACAAGGGTGCGGGCGGACGCACCAAGGACCAGCTCTACGAGGAGGCCAAGCGCAAGGGCGTCGAGGGCCGCTCGACGATGAACAAGGAGGAGCTGGAGAAGGCCGTCGACGACCGCTGACGACGAGGGTCGACGGCACGGCTGAGGCGTGGGACCATTCCACTCGGACAGCACGACGAAGGGGGCCCATGAAGAGCTTTCTCGCTGTCGGTGCATGTGCACTCGTCGCGGTCGCCACTTTGGCGCCGCCTGCACCGGCCGATGTCACCGTCACCAGGCTCGCCGGTGAGACACGCTACGAGACCGCTGTCGCCATCTCGAACTATGCCTACGAACTCGCAGAGTTCGGCGTCGTGGTCGCGTCCGGGGCCGACTTCCCCGATGCGCTCGCTGCGGGCGCGGTCGCCGACAACCGACAAGGACCGCTGCTGCTCGTTCCCCGGGACGGTGCACTCCCCGAAGCGGTCGAGGCGGAGCTGGACCTTCTGAACCCGTGGTCCGTGTACATCGCAGGTGGTGTGAGCGCGGTCTCCGGAGCGATCGAGGCGCAGTTGGGCGACTATGCCCTCGACGGCGTACACCGCCTGGCCGGCGCCGACCGGTATGCAACCTCGGCGGTGCTCGCATTCTCGTCTCACCGGGCCGACACCACCATGTTCCTCGCCACGGGACTGGATTTCCCCGACGCCCTCGGTGGCAGCGCGGCGGCCGGTCGGCTCGACGGGGCCCTCATGCTGACTCGACCGACCGACCTCCCCGAGTCGGTGAAGGACCAACTGACCTTCGGACAGCCGACCAAGGTCGTCGTCCTGGGCGGGACCCAGGCGGTGGAGGACGTCGTCATGGAGCAGGTCCGGTTGGCTCTCCCCAACGCCGAGGTCGTGCGCTGGGCCGGGGCAACCCGGTACGAAACGGCGGCGCGGGTCTCGCGTGAGACCTATCCACAGGGAGCTGCCACGGTGTTCCTGGCCTCGGGTGTGAACTTCCCGGACGCGCTGGCCGGGGGCCCCACGGCAGCCAGGGTCGGCGCGCCGCTGCTTCTCACCGAGCCGGACTGCGTCCCCCGACCGACGCTCGACGAGATCGAGCGCCTGGGGGCGGAGAGGGTCGTCGTTCTCGGGGGCCTGCTCGCAGTGAGCGAGGCGGCAGCGAACCTCACCCCCTGCTGAAGGGAGTCGCGCACGCCAGATCGTGTGACGTGGACGGTGCGATCACACCGTCTGATTCACACGATCGGTCGCGCATCCGCTAGCCGAGGCCGGTCGCCTCGACGACCCACTCCCACATCCGGGTGCGTTCGTCCTCGGTGGGAGCGTTCCGCCCGAGGTATGCGGTGGGCCGCTCGCGCCGGTCCATCCACAGTCCGCCTGGGGCCGGGGCGGTCTCACTGGCGAGCAACCAGGTCGTCGTGTCCGCACCCCCGTCGGCGTCCCGCAGGATCGGACCCATCACCTTGTCGAACGTCGGGAGCTGCTCGGTGACGCCGGGGGTCTCGGCCCAGCCGGGATGCATCGCATAGACCCGGACCGGCGCCCAGCGCTCCGCGAGGATCGGCAGCAGCTCGACCTGCGTGCGCTTGCTGCGTGCGTAGGCATTGGTCCCCGTATACGTGCCCCGCTCGTAGTCCGGGTTACGGACCGGCAGGCCCTGCGCATACATCCCGCCGGAGGTGACGAAGACGACGCGGGCCTGCTGCGCGGCGAGCAGGGGCTGGAGCAACTCGGTCATGAGGACCGGCCCGAGGACGTGCAGCGCCATCGTCAGCTCGTGTCCCTGGGCCGACTCGGTGCGGGTGGCGGGCAGGGCGCCCGCGTTGTGCACGAGACCCGCGAGCGGCGGTGCGGCGGCGGTGATCTCGCGGGCGAACCGGCGGACGCTGTCCAGGTCGGACAGGTCGCAGTCCCAGATCGTCGAGGGGCCGGGCAGTTCTGCCGCGACCTCCTCCGCCTTGGGCCGGCTGCGCACGACGAGATGGGTATGCGCGCCGAGCCCGCTCAGCTGTCTCACCGTCGCGTGGCCCAGGCCCGAGGTCGCGCCGGTGACCGCGATGTGTCGGCCACGCAGCGCGTCCTGCGCGGGGTCGGCCGGCCAGGTCGGCAGGCGTCGGCGCACCGCGTAGCCGATGGTCGAGAACCCCGGCACGACGGTGCGGTCCAGCGCCGTGTCGAGCGCCGAGGAGAGGGACTGCAGCACGGTCATGGTCGAAGCCTAGGCAGGCGCGCGGCCGCGGTTCACTGGTTCGTCGATCCGGTCTGTTGTCGCTGAACCGGTGCGTTGGCATCGCTTCGGTGCGCTGTAGCGCCCCAAACGCCCCACAACGCACCAAACACGGGACGATGCACCGGCGCCAGGTGAGGTGAGCCACCCCTGCCTAGAGCCGTGCACGGCCTCGCGATAGCGTCTTCTCACGGCCCGTGGACAGCGAATGACCACCGGTAGGCTGTCGCGGGATCCACCTTGATCTCGAAGAGGCACGCCATGGCACCGAGCGCCACCCCGTCCACCGCCACTCCCCTGACCGAGCCGCTGCTCCCCGCGATCAACCTCCGGCTGCGCCTGCTCGGGCTGCCGACGGTGCGGCCGGCCACCGCGGCTGGCACACCGCACGCGGGCGCGGAGGATCTCGTGGCCCCCCTCCTGGACCGGCAGCGCGAGCTGAGTCGGCGTCTCGACGACCGGCTGCCCCCCGTCGACGAGCGCATCGAGGACTTCCTCGCGGCATACCTGGAGGGCGTCGAGCACGTGCCGCGGCTGCCGCGGCGCACCCTCACCCTCGACCGCCCGGGCCTGGCTCGCGCGCTGTCGCTGCCGGTCGACTCGGACGAGTACGCGTCCGAGCTCATCACGAGCTACCGCCTCGCCAACGGGGTCCTGCACAACCCGCGCAACGACCGCCGCACGACGGCCGGCGTCTTCCACCTCGCCGAGGGCGGCCTGCCGATCCCCGACGACAAGAAGGCCGTGCCGCGCGAGGTCTTCGCCGCGCTGCTGACCCGGGCCCTCGAGCCGCCCACCTCCGCGCTCGAGCTGCCGATCACCTCGACCCAGGAGGACAAGGCGTCCTGCTTCGTCTCGCTCCTGCTCCGCCCCCTCGTCGTCGTGGGCGTCCCCGGACGCTCGCGCGAGCGTCGCCTCGAGACCCGCTTCATCGTGCCCGGCAGCATGGTCGCCAACCTCGACTTCGTCGAGGGCATCTTCGGCAACGCCGGCGACCCCTACCTGCCCGAGAACGACTCCGCCCTCGACCCGCTCGGCTGGACCGGCCACACCGGTCTCGTCGTGCTCGCACCGCATCTCGTCACCTGCACGAAGAAGTCGCTGGGCCTGCCGCACCGCGACCACGCGACCGAACGCCAGATCCGCGACGGTATGTGCTGGAGCGACCCGGCCGAGCGATACAACGACGGGCAGGCCTTCAAGGTGTGCGCCCGCGACGAGCGGGGCGTCATGGTCACCGTCATCGCCGACAACTACTTCGGCTACTGCAAGAAGGAGGTCAAGACCCAGATCTCCATGTCCGCCAACCTCCTCGGCGGCGCCGAGGAGGAGCACTCCGGCGGCGCGATGGTCTTCCCCTCCTGGGACGAGGGCCAGGAGTTCACGAACACGTATGCGGTGGACGCCCCGAGCGTGTCGGCGGTGGTCGAGCGGGACCCGGGTGAGTGGGACGCGGACGGATCCGGCTCCGACGCCGCGGGATGGGCGCGCTCGACGTCCATCCCGGGACTCGTCCTCGTGCCGACGGGTGCCCACTTCTCGCTGCCGGAGCGCACCGTCTCCTGGACCGGCGCCGACGGTGAGCCCGCCACGATCCCCTTCCGCGGCGACTCGGTGTACCTCGACACGAGCGGCTTCCGGGTCCAGATGCGCCAGGTCCGCACCGACCCGGTGCAGTGGACGATCGTCGGCACGTCGTCGACCGCGACCGTGTGCCACAAACCGTGCACCGTCTCCGGCGGCGGCAAGTCCGAGATCTCCAAGTCGATCGCCGACGCCATCACCATCGGCACGGCCTACGTCGCCGACTTCGATGCCGACCTCGACGCGGTCGAACAGATCGTCTCCCGCGACTACTCCCAGCGCTTCGCCGACCCGGCCCGAAACGGCACCGACCACCGTCCGGTGTTCGGCTCCGAGCGGAGCATCGGCAGCGTGATCAAGCTGTTCACGCCGCGCAAGGACTACTCGGACGAGCACAACGCGTTCATCCGCTCCATCCCGTCCCACATCCTCGAGCTCGTCTACGTCATCAAGGTCGAGTACCAGCCCGAGTGGGGCGCCGACTGGCGCAGCCACCTCTCGGTGAGCCGGGTCAACGGCCGGCCGGGCAACCGGCTGCGCGTCGACGGCCGCCCGGTGCTCGTCGACATGCTGCGGGTCGGCTACGAGGAGGACGGGTCGTACCGGCTGTTCAGTCTGCGCCCGGACTTCGCGCCCGCCGTCAAGGTGCAGACCGAGGACGACATCACCGCGTCCGTCGTCGTGCCGGGTGCGGACGGCTCCCCGTCGCGCAAGCTCGTCGAGAACTGCGAGGGTCTGCTCTTCCAGCGTCCCGACGACGCGATCGTCCCCGGCTACGACACGATGGCCGAGGCGGACATCGCGGCCGCCGGCACGTTCCTGTCGAACTGGCAGCCCCTGGACCGCGCGGCCGCCCGCGAGATCACCGACGACGCCGTGATGCTCAGCCGGTTCACGCCCCCGATGCGCGAGCGGCTCACCGGCTTCGTCGCCGAGGACGAGGAGGCGCGTCCCGCATACGTCGTCTGCTCGGCCCGGCCGCGCATGGTGGACGGCAAGCCGTCGAAGAACCCGCGCTACCTCCAGGTCCGCCCCGACCTCGCCGACCCGCTCGGCACCGCGACCGCCCTGACCGCCGTGCGGCTGCAGAGGGGGATGGCGATGAGCGAGCCGGTGCCGTTCGAGGTCGACGTCATCGCCGCGGGCCGGCGGAACAACCCGCCTGGTGAGGGCGTCCCGGCGCTCTGCGCGTTCAGCCCGCTGCACTACCTCGAGCTGCCCGAGCTGCTCATGGAGTTCATCTCGTCGATGACCGGCAAGTCGCCGTCGACGACGGGTGCCGGCAGTGAGGGCGCCCTGACCAAGGCGCCGTTCAACGCGCTCCCGACGACCTACGACCTCAACGCCGCGTTCCTCTCGTATGCGCTGACCGGCTACGACGGGTGGCTCTCCGGTGCGGGGCACGTGGGTCCGAACGTGCGCGTGGACCACGACGTGAGCCTGCTCATCCCGGAGATCTTCGCCCGGATGCAGCCGCACGAGCGCTCCTGCTCGTGGCTCATCGAGCACAAGTACCTCGAGCGAATCGAGGACCTCGAGATCGATGGTCGGACGGTCGCGGCGAGCCGGCTCGGCTGGCGGATCACCGACAAGTTCGCCTCGATCTTCCTCGGCCGGATCTTCATGCACCCCGAGTCGATCTTCACCGAGGCCGTACTGCGGCCCGAGACCCAGGACCGGGCGGTCTTCGCGGACTCGGTCGACGTCATGGTGAGCACGCACGAGCGGGTGGCCCGGGCATACCTGAAGGACGGCACGATCGCCTCGGCCTGCCCGCCGGTGCGTGCGCTCCTCGAGATCATGGCCGACGGGATCTCGGCCGAGGGGCTGACCCTCGGCGACCCGGCCTTCCGGGCGATGTTCACCCGTGAGTCGGTGCTCGCGAGCGACTGGTACGCGGCGCGGCTCGACGCGGCGCAGGCCCAGCTCGTGGCCCGCGCCGACGCCGGGGTGGCGGCGATCGAGGCGCTGCTCGAGAGCGACCCGGACGGGCGGGTGGCCCGCCGGCTCGACCTCACCCACCGGCTCGCCGAAGTCACGGCGACCCGCGACGAGGCGGCCTCCTCGGCCGCCCGCGAGCGGCTCGTCGGAACCATCGGACGGCAGGTCTCGCTCCGCTAGCGGCAGCGTCGTCCATGGCGGAAAACCGCTGGTCACAGCCCTTCTCGGCCATTGCTCGATAGGCGGCTGAGTCATCCGTCACCATCCCGGTCGCATCGTCGTCGGCGGGAGGATACTCACCGGTAGGAGCGCATGACCGCGCTCTCCCGTCGCCCCGATCGACACCCCCTGTCGGGGCGGATGAGAAGGGATGAAGGAAAGAGTATGAGAAGGACAAGGACGTCCGCGGCGGTCATCGGAATCGCCGCCCTCAGCCTCGCCGCGTGTGCAACCGGCACGACGAGCGACAGCGCCGACGACACCACGACCGCCGCGTCGACCGAGACGCAGGAGCAGATGGAGGGAGGCGCCGGCGGCGAGGTGGGAGTCTTCACCTGGTGGGCCGACGGCTCCGAGAAGGTCGGCCTCGACGCCATGGTCGGCGTGTTCAACGAGCAGTTCCCCAACGACACGTTCGTCAACCTCGCGGTGGCCGGCGGCGCCGGCACCAACGCCAAGGCCAAGCTCGCCTCCGACCTCGAGAACGGCAACCCGCCGGACTCCTTCCAGGGTCACGCCGGCGCGGAGCTGACCGACTACATCGTCAACTCCCAGGTCGAGCCGGTCAACGACGTCATCGAGGAGCTCGGTGGCAGCTCGGTCTTCCCGCAGGACCTGCTCGACCGGATCACCGTCGAGGGCAACATCTACTCGGTGCCCTCGAACATCCACCGGAGCAACGTCGTGTGGGCCAACCCGACAGTCCTCGAGGCGGCCGGTGTGACCGAGACACCCGGAGACATGGACGCCTGGCTCGCCGACATGCAGAAGGTCAAGGACTCCGGAGTCGAGACCCCGCTCTCGATCGGCGGCACGTGGACTGTGGTCCACCTCTTCGAGAACGTCCTGCTCGCCGACCTGGGCCCCGAGGACTACGCCGGACTCTTCGACGGCTCGACCCCGTGGGACTCCGAGGGCGTGCAGACGGCGGTCGACCACATGACCCAGCTGCTCGCGTTCGCGAACAACGCCTCCAGCGGCGATGACTGGGTCGCGCCGACCGACATGGTCATCGACGGCACCGCTGCCTACAACGTCATGGGCGACTGGGCCGTCGGCCAGTTCAACTCCCGCGACCAGGTCGACGGCGAGGACTACGTCTACTTCCCGGTCCCGGGAACGGACGGCGTGTTCAACTTCCTCGCCGACTCCTTCACCCTTCCCGTCGGGGCGCCGAACCCCGAGGGCTCGAAGGACTGGCTGCGCACGGTCGGCTCGGTCGACGGGCAGCAGGCCTTCAACCTGGCCAAGGGATCCATCCCGGCGCGGACCGACGTCCCGTCGGACGACTTCCCGACCTACCAGCAGACGGCCATCGAGTCCTTCGCGAACGACACGATCGCGTCCTCGATCGCCCACGGTGCCGCCGTGCCGCTCGCGTGGCTCGACGACATCTCGACGGCCACGGCGAAGTTCTACTCCAGCAAGGACGGCACGGTCTACGTGACCGACCTGACCGCGGCAGCGGACAAGGCCCTCGGCTGATCACCACCCACCGGGAAGTGCTGTGAAACCCAACGGTTCGCACCGGATCCGGCTCCGACCGGGTTCGGTGCGAACCGCATACCCACCTCCGCTGTGACGGCTGCGGCCGTCCGCAGCACCCGCGCACCCGTCAGCACCCACGTGCTCCCGCTGTGAAGGGACGACCACCCACATGTCACGCGCGAAGACCTGGCTCCCGGGCCTCGTCCTCATCAGCCCGTCGATCATCCTCATCGCGATCTTCGTGTACGGGCTCATCGGCCAGAACATCTGGACCTCTCTGAACGCCTCGACCAGGCGGGTCGTCGTGGGAGGGGAGATCGTCGAGCGACCCCAACACGCCGGGGGGATCGGCAACTACGGGGAGCTCCTCAGCACCTCGGACTACCAGCACGCCCTGTGGAACCTGCTCGTCCTCACCGTCGTCTTCCTCCTCGGCACGATGTTCTTCGGCCTGCTCTGGGCCGTCCTGCTCGAGAAGGGCGTGAACGGGGAGGGTGTCTTCCGCTCCGTCTACCTGTTCCCGATGGCGGTGTCCTTCATCGCCGCCGGTGTGGTGTGGCGCTGGCTGCTCAGCCCGCAGGAGGGTGAGCAGGCGGTCGGGCTCAACCAGCTCTTCCAGATGGTCGGGCTCGACGGACTGCAGTCGTCGTGGTGGTCCGCCGACAGCCGGTGGAACATGGCCGCCATGGCCATGCCGGCGATCTGGCAGCTCTCCGGCTATGTCATGGCGCTCTTCCTCGCCGGCTTCCGGGGCATCTCGGAGGACCAGCGTGAGGCCGCCCGGATCGACGGAGCGACCGACCGGCAGATCTACCGGCACGTGCTGTTCCCCCAGCTGTCGCCGATCGCGCTGTCCGCGCTCATCATCATCGGCCACATGTCGATGAAGATGTTCGACCTCATCTACGCGATCGCCGGCCCCAACTCCTACGTCGCCGCGGTGCCGGCCACGCTGATGTGGACCCAGATGTTCAACCAGGGTGACAAGGTCATGGCCGCGGTGAACGCGACGATCCTGCTGACCATCGTGGCGGTCGTCGTCGTCCCGTACCTCGTCTACACCAACCGCACCGAGAGGGAGCGGTCGTCATGAGCGCCACGACCGACGCCCTGCCCGCCGACCCGGTGCCACCGGCGGGCGCCAAGCCGACCACGGCATACCGCAGCACCGGGAAGGCTCCCGGGACGCAGGGGAGCGTCGCAACGCGGGCCACCCGCTACGCGATGCTCATCGCCTTCGTCCTCGTGATCCTCATGCCGATGTATGTCCTCATCGTCACGAGCTTCAAGCCGACCGGCGGCGCCGGCGCCAGTGACGCCTGGGCGCTGCCCACGACGATCTCGACCGAGGGGTGGGCGAGCGCGATCGAGCGCCTCGCACCGTCCCTGATCCGGACGGTCATCCTCGCGGTGTCCGTCGCGCTGCTCAGCTCGATGCTCGGGTCGATGAACGGCTTCGTGTTCTCGCGGTGGCGCTTCCCCGGGGACCAGGTGGTCTTCACGCTGTTCCTGTTCGGGATGTTCATCCCCTACCAGGCCGTGATGATCCCGCTCACCGGCATGATGCTCGACGTCGAGCAGGCCCTCCCGTGGTTCCAGGGCATCGTCAAGCTCATCGCAGTGCACACGATCTTCGGCATCCCGATCTGCACACTGATCTTCCGCAACTACTACGCGACCGCCGTGCCCAACGACATCCTCGAGGCCGCCAAGATCGACGGCGCGGGGATGCTGCGGATCTACCGCTCGGTGGTGCTGCCGCTCTCGATCCCGGCGTTCGTGGTCACGCTGATCTGGCAGTTCACGTCGGCGTGGAACGATTTCCTCTTCGCGCTGTTCCTCACCAACCGCAACAACGGCCCGGTGACGTTCGTGCTCAACGAGCTCGCGGGCGGGCAGAACCCGGACTACCCGCAGATCATGGCCGGCGTGCTCATCGCCTCGTTGCCGACCCTGCTCGTCTACATCCTGCTCGGCCGCTACTTCATCGGCGGTCTGATGTCCGGCTCGGTCAAGTGATCCCTGCGTTTGGCGCGAAGTTACCAGTCCGGTGCGAGATCTCGCACCGGTCGGATGAGGAACACGCCGGTGCTCGCCGACTCTGACGCTCAGTGCATGTCCGGCAGCAGCTCCTGCGCGTCGGCGTAGGTGAGCCCGGTCAGCTCGAGCAGGTCGATGAGGATGCTGCGGGCCTGGCCGATGATGACGACGTTGGACAACGACAGCGCGTGGTGGTCGATGCCCGAGCTGAGGTCGCCCGCCGCGATGATCCGGTCGCGCGCGCGGGTGGGGAGCCGCCGGGCGGTCAGCTCGCGGGCGCAGAACTCCGCGATGTCGGCGACGTCGTCGATGAGCGCGATGACCTCCGGCGAGACCGGCTCACCGCGATACGCCGACACCGTGACGCGCCGGGCGAGGACGCGAAGGTTGCGCAGCATCCGGTCCAACGGGGCGACGAGCGCCGCGACCTCCTGCATGTCCTGCCGGTGTCCCCGCAGCAACGGCGAGTAGCGCACGAGCTCGACGCCCTCGGCCGCTGCCGTCGACAGCTCGGAGAGCATCGTCTCGGTGGCGCGCGCCCGGTCGAGCACGGCGTCGGCCGCCTCCTGGTCGCCGGACCCCAGCGCGGCCTCGGCTGACCGGAGCGTCGCGGCGGCCTCGCTGAGGACGGCGGCGGCGCGGTGCCGCGGTCGCTGGATCGGCGAGGTCGGCGCGACCAACGCGATGACGAGCGCGATCGCACAGCCGAGCAGGGCGTCGGCCCACCGGGCGAACCCGGAGTCGACGCCGGGGAGGAGTGTGATGACGACGGCCGACTGGATGCCCGCCTGCATGACCATGAGCGTGCGCGCGCCGAGCCAGAGTGCGACCGACATCGCGATGAACACGGCGAGGGTGATCTGCCAGGCGCCGCTGCCGAAGACGGTGACGAAGATGTCGCCGACGAGGACACCGAGGAACACCCCGACGGCGACCTCGACGACGCGCGAGATCCGCTGCCCGTAGGACAGGCCGAGACACAGGATCGCGGCGATCGAGGCGAAGAACGGCTGCTCGTGTCCGAGCAGGCGCTGACCGAGAAACCATCCGAGCCCGGCGGCGAGCGCCATCTGGGTGACGAGGAACAGGTGCGACCGCCACCGCCGCAGGCTGCGCCGCTGCGAGGCGAGACCTGCCCGGCCCGCGCGCTCGCTGAGGTCGAACGCCCTCAGCGACATGTGCTGCAGCGCCGTCCCCCACGGCCGTGCGGGTCGGTCCGGCACCGGATCGGGTCCGGATCCGGTATGCGGTGGTCGCGGCGTCTCACTCACGCGCCCATTGTCCTCGGTCGCCTGGGTCCAGCCGGCCGAGGCAGCTCTGCTCGGAGCGTGACCGAGATGCCCTCGGTGTAGGTGCCGTCGCGTCGCTTGCGGGGCAGCTTGACGGCGTGGGCGACGACGACGCGGGCCAGCGCCTCGGGGTCCGGATGGCCGAACTGGGCGCCGATGGTCGAGAGCAGCCAGCGGCGTGACTGCACCTGCCGTCGGCGTCGCCGTAGGCGGTGATCGCCGAGCGCGAGGTGTCGGCCGCGACCTCGGCCGCGGCACTGAACCCGCCCCAGGGACAATTGCCGTCTCGACCCTGTCGGACGCCCCTGGGTCAGACCTGCCGGCGGTCAGCGCTGCGGGACCCACAGCGGGGCGGGCACGCCGTTGCCGGTGAGGTCGTCGCACCGGACGAACTGCCTGCCGACCCGCTGCAGCGAGCACGACGAGGATGTCGACGTCCGCTCGGGCATTGGGCCGGGATCCGGCTTCGCGGACGAGGGGACGGCGGTGGTGGCGAGAAGCGCGCACGCGACAAGGGCGGTGGCGGCACTGCCGATGACGCGGGAGTGAAGAGGGGACATGACCTGACCTCACGATCGATGGGGCGCCACCCGGACGGATGGCTTCACCGTTGTGACAGACCGCGGTACCAGAGCCGTACCGGGCGGGTATCACGCCGGTATCGCGGCCATTGACGGGCCATCTCCGCAGGTGGACATTCATGACATGGGTATCGCCGTGCTCGGTCCACTCGAGCTAGACGGAGCGACCTCGACCATGGGCCTGCGCGACCGCGTGGTGCTCGAGGCCTTGGCGGTCCGGCCGGGCACGGTGGTCCGCGCGGAGTCGCTCGCCGAGGCGATCTGGGGCGAGACCCCGCCGCCGTCGTGGTCGAAGGTCGTGCAGGGGTGTGTCTCGCGTCTGCGCAGGAGACTGGGAGCCGACCTCATCGAGACCGCGGAGCACGGCTACCGGCTGCGGGTGCACGTCGACCACCTCGACCACCTCCGCTTCGAGCGGCTGATCGGCCGAGCCCGTGAGCTGCTCACGCTCGGCGAGCCCGAGCGATCCGCCTACCTGCTGCGCGAGGCCCTGGACCTCTGGCGGGGCGAGCCCTTCACCGAGCTCAACGGGTGGACGCCCGGGCTGATCGAGCACGAGCGCCTCGTCGAGCTGCACCGCGACGCCGAGGAGCTCCACGTCGAGGTGATGCTGCGGTCGGGACACCACGACGACGCGCTCGCGCCTGCCGTCGCCCTGCTGCACGAGGCGCCGTTCCGTGAACGCCGTTGGGGGCTGCTCGCGCTGGCCCAGTACCAGAGCGGGCGTCAGCACGAGGCACTCGACACGCTGCATCGGGCGCGCACCGTGCTCGTCAAGGATCTCGGCCTCGACCCCGGTCCGGACCTCGCCGCGCTCGAGCAGGCGATCCTGCGCCAGGACCCCTCGCTCGCGGTGCAGGCCGCGATCCCCGAGCCCAGCGCCGTCTGCCCCTACCCGGGGTTGGTGGCCTATGACATCAGTGACGCGGGGTCGTTCTTCGGCCGGGAGTCCGACATCGAGGCGTGCCTGGCCCACCTCGATGAGGGCAGCGCGCTGGCGATCGTCGGCGCCTCGGGCAGCGGGAAGTCCTCGCTCGCGCGAGCGGGCGTCGCGGCTGCGTTGGAGCGGGACGGCCGCCGGGTGCGCGTCGTGACACCCGGGCGGCATCCGATGGACATCCTCGCCGAAGTGCCCCACCGCAAGGGTGACGTGCTCGTCGTCGACCAGTGCGAGGAGGTGCTGGCACCGGAGGTCGATGCCGACGAGCGCCTGGCCTTCCTCGCAGCGCTGACCGTCGTCGCCGGCAGAGGACCGTTGATCCTCACGCTCAGGGCCGACCGACTCGGCGAGGTCTCCCGGTACTCGGACTTCGCGCACCTGGTCGAGCGCGGCCTGCACCTCCTGGGTCCGATGGACGCCGACGCGCTCCGACGGGCGATCGAGGGGCCGGCCGCACAGGCGGGCCTGCGGCTGGAGCCGGGTCTGGTCGACCTCCTCGTCCGCGAGGTGGAGGGCGCCCCCGGGGCGTTGCCGCTCCTCTCCCACGTGCTGCGGCAGACATGGACCCGGCGAGAGGGGAGCACCCTGACGGTCGCCGGCTACGCGGCCACCGGCGGGATCCAGGAGGCGGTGTCCCAGTCGGCCGAGACAGTGTTCAGAGGGATGACGACCCGCCAGCAGGACATGCTGCGAGACCTCATGCTGCGTCTGGTCGTGCCGAGTGACTCCGGCGACCCGGTGCGCACCCGGGCACCGCGACGGTCGGTGGCCGCCGACGAGGAGCACGAGGCGGTCATCGAGAGCCTCGTCGGAGCGCGGCTCCTCAGCAGCGACGGTGACACCGTCGAGATCGCCCACGAGGCGCTCGCAGTCGCCTGGCCGCGGCTGCGCTCCTGGCTCGACGACGATGTCGAGGGTCTGCGGATCATGCGGCACCTCGCGGTCGCGGCCGACAGCTGGGAGGAGCTCGGCCGAACGGCCGGCGAGCTCTACCGCGGGCCGCGCCAGGCCCGTGCGCAGCAGTGGCGAACCCGCAGCGCCCCGACGCTCACCCGGACCGAACAGGACTTCCTCGATGCGTCGGAGGCGCTCGCCGAGGCCGAGGCGCGCGCGACCGAGAAGCAGGTGCGCCTCGAGCGTCGCGCCAACCGTCGACTTCGGTGGGGCCTGGCGGCGGTGGCGGGACTCCTCGCCATCGCGCTAGTGGCCGGGGTCGAGGCATTCACCGCGGAGCAGCGGGCACAGCATCAGGCGAGCATGGCCGAGCAGCAGGCGATGGCCGCGGATGCCCGCCGGCTGGGCGCCGAGGCGCTGCGCAGCGACATCCTCGACCGCGCGCTCCTCCTCGCCGTTGCGGGGACCGAGCTGGACGACACGCCCGACACCCGGGGCAATCTGCGCGGGGTGCTCGATCGTGCGCCCGAGCTGATCGGCATCCACAAGGTGACCACACCGATCTCGGGGGCGGTGGCCCCCGATGGTCGAAGGGTTGCCACGACAGGGTGGGACGCCGGGGTGACCATCGTCGACACAGAGACCGGTGACGTGGCTCACAACCACGACATCCCCCTTTACGGCGTGAGCTTCAACCCGAACGGCACCCAGCTCGCCGCCGCCGTCAATGTCAGCACGCCGAGTGGCGAAAGGCGGGTCGACCCGCTCCCGGTCCGGATGTTCGACCCCACGACCGCGGTCCTCGCCAATGCCCAGCTGGGAGGTCAGCCGCAGGGTCGCGTGGTGCAGGAGTCCCTGGCGTTCAGCAACGACGGACGCTGGCTCGTGGCAGGGTTCGTCCACCCGACCCAGCTGGACACGGAGACCTGGATCAGGGTCTGGGACACCGCAGACCTCGCGCGTCCGGTCGCGGCGTTCAACCTACCGTTCCCCATACACAGCCAACTGGCCGTGAGCGACGACGGGGCGCGGGTATACCTGGCGAACGACGACGCGGCCCTGATGCTCGACGCCGCCTCCGGTTCGGTACTCCGGTCCGCACCGGACATCGGGCCCATCGCCCTCACCGCCGACGGGTCCGTCCTGGTCGGCGTGCGAGGCCGACAGATCGCGCTTCTCGACCCGGAGCTGCTGACCGTGACGTCCGTCATCGAGGAGAACGAGGACATCGACGGGCTCATGCTCTCCCCGAGAGGAGGGATGCTGGGCTACGGGGTCGACGGCGCCCTCGTCGTGCGGTCACTCACCGACCCCGACCAGGGCGGGCTGCGGCTCACCGGAGCTGAGTCCGGCGGGATCGGGTTCAGCCCCGACGGCCGGACGCTCTACAGCAGGGGAGGCGAGAGGCTACTGGTGTGGGACCTGGTGGGCGACCGCCGCTTCGTGCGATCCCTCCCCGTCGAGCCGCAGCGAGACTCGGACAGAGCCATGACGATGGTCTCTCCGGACGGCCGGACGGTGGGGAGCCTCATCGGCGGCGTGCCTGAGTCGTTCGCCGTCCAGTTCCTCGACGTCGAATCAGGAGTCCGGACCCCGATCTCTACGTTCCGAGAGAGCAACACCTACTTCGGTGACCTCTCCTGGCGGCCTGACAGCCGAATGCTCGCCAGCGTGCAGAACGACCAGTGGGTGGACCTGTGGGACCCGGCCACCGGGCAGGCCGCGGGCCAGCACCGGGTTCCCGACCGCTACGGGATCGTCGAGTCCGTGAGGTTCAGCGGGGACGGAGACCGACTGGTGGTGGGGACGCACGAGGGCTGGGTCTACACCGTCGACGTCTCCACCCTGGAGATCCTCGGCAAGCCTGTCCTCGTGACGGCTGACGTGCCCATACGCGGCCTCGCGGCGAACGGCGACGGGGAACGAGCGCTGGTGTGGATCGACCGCAAGCTCCAGCTGCTGGACCTCGCACAAGGAAGGGTGCTCAAGTCCGCCGATCCTGGTCTGGACGTACAGGGATTGGCGTGGACGCCCGACGGCAAGACCGTCGTCCTGGTCGGAACCGACCCGTCCCGGGACGTCCAGAGCACAGTGGCGTTCCTGGATCCGAGCACCTTGGCGACGGTCTCCAGGTCATCGGGACCCCACATCGCCGATGGTTACATGATCCAGTTCTCCCCCGATGGCGGGCAGTTCGCGACGTCTGGGTCAGGTCGGGTGGGCCTCTGGGATGCCCGGACTCGCGGGTACCTCGGTTTCGTAACGACTGACGAAGAAGCCCACGCAGGGTTCGCCCCGGGCACCTCCGACGTGCTCATAGCCTCCCTGGACGGGGAGGTTTCGGTCTGGGACCCCAGGCCTGAGGCTGCCGTCGCGGCGGCATGCCGCATCGCCGGCAGGGAGATGACCGACGCTGAATGGAGCGCCTACCTGCCCGACCGCAAGCCGTTCGACGTCTGCCCTACGTGACCAGTCGAGAGTGCACGACCTGCCGTGAGGCGAGTGGCGCATACGGCACGTCGTGCACTCTCGACCGAGGCCATGCGCGCGCCGCCTCAGAGCGTGGCGCGCATGATGTTCGTCAGCTGGTCGCCGTAGTGGTCCCGCAGCGCGACCTTGCGAGCGAGGTCCTCGATGATCGCCGGGGCGAAGTCGACCTCGTAGAGCCGCTCGCACGAGCCGAGGCCGCCGGGGCTGAAGACGTTGACCTCCATGAGCTTGTCGCCCACGATGTCGAGGCCGACGAGGAACATCCCGTCCGCGACGAGCTTGGGGCGCACCGCCTCGACCATGTCGAGCATCTCCTTGGTCACGGTCGCCTTGACCGCCTTGCCGCCGGCCGACATGTTCGAGCGGATGTCGTCGGAGCTGCTGCGCCGGCGGAACGCCGCGTAGGCGTCGCCGACCATGAGCGGACGGCCGTTCATGACGAACATCCGCACGTCGCCGTCCTTGGCCTCGGGCAGGTACTCCTGCGCTACGACGTAGCCGTCCCGGGCGATGGCCTCGATCATCTGGGAGAGGTTCGGTGACTCCTTGCCGGTCACCATGAAGACGCCCGAGCCACCCGATCCCTGGAGGGGTTTGAGCACCGCCTTGCCGCCGAGCTCGTCGACGAACTTGGCGATCCGGTCCTCGTCCCGGGAGATGAGCGTGCGCGGACGCACCACCTCGGGGAACTGCTGGAAGTAGGCCTTGGACAGCGCGTTGGCCAGGCTCGACGGGTTGTTGACGACGAGAACGCCGCTCGAGGCGATCAGCTCGCCGAAGGCGACGCCTGCATTGTTGGCCCAGGGTGCCTCCTGGGCGTCGTCCGCCGGGTCGGAACGGAGCATGACGACGTCGAACTCGTCGAGCGCGACCCGTGCCTCGGTCTCCGGCTTCTGGACGTCGGCGAGGTAGCGCTCGAGCGAGCGGTAGCCCTTCTTCGCTCCGCCCCACCCGCGGGCCTCGAGCGAGCCGTCCGGCTCGTAGCCGAAGTCGCCCATGCCGATGAGCCACACCTCGTGCTCCATATTGGTCGCCGCCATGGCGAGCCGGGTGGTGGTGTACTCGGGCTTCTCCGTCTCGACGTCGTTGACGACGAATCCGATCTTCATGGCTCTCCTCTGGTGAGCTGGGTGAGGTCGTCCGCCGCGGCGGCCTCGGCGAGGCGCTCGGTGGTTCCGGGGAGGTCCCAGAACCGGGGCAGGACGGTGGGTGGGTGGATCAGACCCCGCTCGGTGAGGTCCTCGACGAGCGGCAGGTCGGTCAGCGCGAACTTGCCGGAGTACAGCGGTTCGAGTGAGCCGCCGTGGCGGACGTGGCCGAGCAGGTCCAGCAGCCCGCGCAGGTAGATGGCGTCCTTGGTCAGGCCGCCGGAGCGGAACACGCGCATGACGGTCGTGAAGGCGGCGCCGGAGGGCAGGCCCGCGTCGAGCAGCCGACGGTGGCAGTCGACGAAGCCCGCACCAGCGAGCAGGTCGTGGACGACGACGACCCGGGCGGCGAGCTGGCGCAGTCGCGCCGCGGTCAGCCCTCCGACGGCCACCTCGGCCACCACGGCCAGGCCTTCCTGCGTCTCGTCGTAGTGCGCCAGCCCGGTGCCGAGCACCGTGATCGGTTGACGGCTCCCGTTCACCTGCGTGATGAGGTGGGTGCCGACCTCGTGCTGAAGGAGCGCGAAGGTGCGCCGGGTGACCACGGTCGACCGCGCGCCGATGAGCAGTGCGGTCCCCTCGCACAGCACCCCCGAGACGTCGTCTCGGACCTCGACGTGCAGCCCGATGTCGGGGGCGATCCCGCGGTAGTGGTCCAGCTCCTGCTCGGCCAGCGCGCGGAACTCCTCCGCGTCGAGCTGCCCGTCGTCGGCCTCAGGAGGCTCGACGGTGAGCAGCAAAGCCCCCGCGCGCTCGTACAGCGCCGGCGACACCGCCCCGTAGAGCTCGACCGACATCTGCAGGAAGTCGGACGTGCCGCGCGCTCGGAGCATCTGCAGCTGGAGCTCCATCTCGCGGTGCTTGGCGCGCAGCAGGTGCCCCAGCGTGCGGTCCTCGACCTCGGCGGGGTCGATCCGAGCGAGCTCGGCCTCGAGCACGTCCGGGTCGGTCTCGAGGTCTCGGTAGGCGAACGCCGGCTCGGCGACGTCCTCTGCGAGATAGGCCTCCCGCGCCTGGTCCGCGTTCACCGGGGTGACGTCGAGCAGGAACCGCACTCCGCCCGACAACCGTGCCAGAGCGTGGTCGATCGCCAGGTCGCCCGGAGCGAAGGGCACTGCTCAGTCGCCGATCTCGCGCAGTGCGGCGAGCACGGGCTCGTGCGTCGCGGCGAGCGCCTGCCGCAGCTGCGCGATGCGGCGCTCGTCCGGCGCGCCGGTCCACTCGTCCATGTAGGTCTTCTTGAACTCGAGGGCGAGGCAGACACCCCGGCCGGCGTACCGCTCGTGCACCCACCACGACAGGGCACGGCCCTCGAACTTGACGTTCTCCCGCACGTCGATCTGGCCGCCCTCGGTTCGCTGCGCGCCGAGCGACTCGGCGAAGGCGTCCACGACCCCCTGGAAGACCTTGCGGTCGACCGTGCCTGTGCCGAGGTTGACCTCGGGGTTGTCATCGACCGGCTCCGGCTCGGCGTCGGGCCCGTTCCGGCGGTGGTTGTACGAGTGGACGTCGTAGAGGACGAACGGGCCGCGGGCCGCCACCTGGTCCAGCCGGGCAGCGAGATCCGCGTAGAACGACGCGTACACCTGCTGGCTCCGGCGCACGATGGCATCCTCGAGCGGGTTGCTGCGCCACACCTCGAGGTCCCAGCAGTCCTCCGGTGTCCGGTACACCGCGTCCTCGAGTAGACGGTTGAGGTCGACCTCGAAGCGGGACCGGTTCACGACCACCCGGGCGGGCGCCAGGTCCGCGATCCGGTCGGTATGCGGGTCCTCCTCACGCAGTCGGGTCGCCTCGTCGAGGATCATCTGCTCGGCCACCTCGGGCCGGAGGTCGTGGCCGGTGTGGATGGCGGTGGCGACGAGCTGTCCGCTCCAGTCGCCGCTGAACGTCGCCGCAGGTCGCGGGCTGGTTTCCATGGGACGTGTCTACCTCAGATCCGCCGCCGATGTGGAGTCGTAATGCTCATGGGGCATGCTGGGGAGATGACGGTGACCAGCGCATACACCCTCAACGACGGCGCGGAGCTGCCCTCGATCGGCTTCGGCACCTATCCCCTCCGCGGCGAGTCCGGCGTCGCCGCGATGGTGGGTGCGATCGAGAACGGCTACCGGCTGCTCGACTCGGCGGTGAACTACGAGAACGAGGTCGAGGTCGGGGAGGCGGTCCGGGCCAGTGGTCTGGACCGCAGCGAGCTGCTCGTGACCACGAAGATCCCCGGCCGGTTCCACGCCAAGGACCTCGCGGTGCGCAGCGTGGAGGACAGCCTGCGGCGGATGGCGTTCGACGTGCTCGATCTCGTTCTGATCCATTGGCCGAACCCGAGCCGCGGTCTCTATGTCGAGGCGTGGGAGGCGCTGGTGGAGTGCCGCGAGCGCGGGCTCGTGCGCTCGATCGGCGTCAGCAACTTCACGGAGGAGCACCTCGGCCGGATCATCGACGCCACCGGCGTGACTCCCGCGGTCAACCAGGTCGAGATCCACCCGCGCTTCCCGCAGGAGGAGCTCGTCACGGTCCACGAGCGACTCGGGATCGTCACCGAGTCGTGGTCGCCCCTGGGCAAGGGCAGCGTGGACCTCGACGCAGAGCCGATCGCCGGGCCGACGCAGCGGCACGGCGTGAGTGCCGGGCAGGTCGTCCTCCGCTGGCACCTCCAGCGTGGACTCCTGCCGCTGCCGAAGTCGGAGTCGCCCGAGAGGCAGCGCGAGAACCTCGACCTGTTCGGATTCGAGCTGAGCGACGACGAGATGGCGGCGATCACTGCGATGGGTGTCGACCGCGGCCGGCGGTTCGACGGCGACCCGAACACCCACGAGGAGATGTAGACCGTACCCCCCGCGGGCGCAGATCTCGCCGGCGGGTGGACCTGGGGTGAGCGGGCGCAGCAATTGCCGCAGCAGGTGGGCGGATCTGCGGCCGATGGGCGGATCTGCGGCCGATGGGCGGATGTGCGGCGGAGCGCGGCCGCAGCTCAGCGCAGCATCATCGACCTCCGCCGCCGGGGCTCGGAGGCGGGGGCGCCCTCGTGGTGCCGGCGGCTGCGACCGCACCATGCGCCGTAGCGGTTCGCGAGCGGGGAGGCGGTCAACCCGTGCGCGAAGACGCTGATGACGACGGTGCATGCGATGGTTGCCACGATCCGACGCAGAGCCACGTCGTCGTCGAGGCTCTCGAGGGCAAGCAGCGCGAACACGACCGAGGCGAGTCCCCGTGGACCGAACCAGCCCACGAAGGCGACGGTCGGCCACGCGAATCCGGATCCGAGCAGACTCAGCGCGACGGGCACCATGCGGATCACAGTCAGGGCGAGCACCGCATACAGCACCTCGCGCCAGCCGACCTCGGACACGATGAGCGGCACGACGCCGACGCCGAAGGCCAGCCAGACGGCGTACCCCAGGGGCTCCGAGAGCGCCTCGGTCAGACTCGTGGGAGAGGACTCCTCCTCCTCCCACGTCAGCACTCCCGCCAGCGCCATCCCGGCGACGAACGAGGCCACGAACGCGTTGACGCCGGCGAGGTCTGCGCCGAAGTAGGCCAGGACCGGCATGGCCAGGACGCCGATCCTCCGGGAGTGCGTCGAGCTCAGACCCCGACCGTCGGACCAGCGCAGGAGAGCGCCGCCCCCGGCGCCGACGGCGATCCCCACGACCACGCCGAGAACGAGCTCCACGACGGCCTGCGCCACCGACTCGCCCACGCCCAGCCCCTCGGTTCCGGCGATCGCGGCGATCGCGAAGAGCACCACAGGCGTGGCGAGACCGTCGTTGAGCCCGCTCTCGACGTTGAGCAGTCGGCGCACCCGGACGGGGACGACCGGGTTGAGCACGGTGGCGGCTCCGAGCCCGGCATCCGTCGGGGCCAGAGCGGCCGCGAGCAGGAGGGCGAACATCACGGGCGTGCCGGGGAGGACGATCAGGGCCAGGCCGTACCCCAGCAGCATGGTGAGCGGAAGACCAATGAGGAGGAGCCGAACGGCCGGGCCCGGATCCCGCTTGATCTCGCGGGGCCGCACCTGCGAGGCGTCATGGAACAGGATGAGCGCCAACGTCACCTCGGCCAGGATGGTCAGCGGTTCTCTGAGGGTCTCCGGGGCGAACGGGCTGACCGCCGCCAGTGCCGCCCCAACGCCCAGGAAGATGATGGGCGCGGTGATCGAGAGCCGGCCGAGCCCTCGGGTCACTGCCGCGAAGCCGAGGACGAGAACTGCGAAGACCACGACCGCCCCGGTCATCGCGTCGCCCTCTTGCCGATCTCGCCGGCGAGGACGAGCAACACGACCGGAACGACCAGGGCCGCGACCAGGGTCCGCACCACGACGTCCCCGCTCAGCGACGCGGCGATCACCAGGGCGGCCGAGATGTTGCGCTGCGCAGATGCCAGCCCAACCAGCCACCGGTCGGCTCGCGACCGCCCGACGGCGGCGAGGTAGCCGGCCGCGAGGCCGACCACGAGGACGATGAGGGCTCCGACGAAGATCCACGTGCCCACCGACCCCAGCACGTCACGCCAGCTGACGAGGATGCCCGCCCCCAGGGCCAGGAAGAGCGCACCCGTCGAGACCTGGCCGACCGTCCCGGCCCAGGCTGCAGCGACAGCCGGATGGCGCGCCCGGGCCAGCAGCCCGAGCAGCAGCGGTATCAGCATCAGCACCACGAGCGAGGAGGCGATGTCCCAGGCCGACACCTCGGCACCGGGGACGACGAGGGGCACCACGAGCGGGGCATAGATCACGGTGACGACCATGAGCAGCACCATGCTGCCCACGGCCAGGTTGGGATCGCCGTTGGCCAGTTTGGCCAGCGCCGGGAGGAAGGGCGCGCCGGCGCAGCACCCCAGGAGGATCACGGCGGTCGCTGCGGCCTCCTCCATGGGCAGCACCCGGGTGGCGAGGACGGTCAGCGCCGGGACGACGACGAAGTTGACCACGAGCAACCCGATGACCAGGACGCCGTTGCGCAGCGGGCGGAGTATCCCGGCAACTGTCAGGCTCAGCCCCATCGCCGCCATGCCCGCGACGACGAAGGTCAACATCGCCACTCTCGTGATCGCGAGGAGGACCTCGTCCATAGACGGACTCCAGACTCAGATCAGCTTCGGGTAGGTCACGAGCAGCACGGCGGCGACGACGAAGACCGCCCAGCCGAGAACGAGGAAGGCCGACTGAGCCCCCCTGGAATGCATTCGACCCGACAGTGCACCGAAGAAGAGCACGGTCGCGAAGGCCACCGTCAGAACCGTGTAGTTGTCGGAGCGCTGATTGTTCTCCAAGGCCTCGGCGAACTTCGCATCGGCGCGGTCGTCGGCCTCGGCCGCGGCGACCGACTCGGGGATGACGTAGGTCGGCATCTCGAAAGGGGTCGCCGGAGCGTCGGGGTCGAGTAGCGGCCGCTCCTCGAGCCAGAGCGGGAACGTCGTCGCCAGCGGCTCAGGGAACCGGTCCTGCAGGAACGTGGTCAGTGTCTCGTCCTGCGCCTGGTAGGCCTGGAGCCACTGGGTGAACAGCGAGACCTGGACTGCGGCCTTGCGGTTGGCGGCTCCCTCCAACCGCGCCGCCTCGATCCGGGCCGTCGACGCCTGTGAGAACGAGATCGACATCGCCCCGCCCCACTTGCTCGACTGGAAGCCGGTCCAGGCCGTGACGATCGCCGTCACCGAGAGGAGGATGACCGCGGTCAGCTCACGCCACTCGATCCGCCGTCGCTCGCGCGGGGCCGCCTCCGCCTCGCTCACCGATCCGACTCCGTCCCCGGGTCGCTGTCGGCCCGTGCTGCCTCGGAGCATAGCCGGACGACCGCGGGGGCGGGGCTATGCCTCGCCGTGGCGGGCTGCCGGAGCCGGGCCGACCGCGGCGTGCATCCGCTGAAGCAGATCGGCGGCGACACTCACCGCGATGACCGCCGGATCCTTGCCGCCGACACCGGGCAGCCCGATCGGTGTGACGACGCGGGCGACATCCGACTCCGACAGGCCGTCGGCGAGCAGGCGCTGCCGCATTCGCGTCCACTTGGCGCTCGACCCGATCAGGCCGACCATCCCGAGCCGCGGCTCCGTCATCCGCAGCGCCGCGTCGACGATCGCGTGGTCCTCGGCGTGGTCATGGGTCATGACGAGGACGTGCGTCCCGGTGGGCAGGGTCACGAGAACCTGCTCGGGCAGCAGCGGCACCGAGTGCACGTGGATCCGTGCGTCTGCGTCGCGCAGCGGGGCCATCCGCACGTCGTCGAACCGCTCCGCCCGCGTGTCGACGAGGTGCAGGTCGACGTCGTGCCGGGCAAGGATCCGCGCGAGCTCGTGCCCGACGTGCCCCATCCCGAACACCGCGACCGCAGGCCGGATCGGCAGCGGCTCGAGCAGCACGGTGACCTCCCCACCGCAGCACTGGACCCCGTGCGAGGGCACGACCTTGTCCGACAGCGTCGACGTGAACGACTCCGGGACCGTCACCTCACCCGAGATCATCTCGCGGGCGACCTCGATCGCGACCGCCTCCAGGGCGCCGCCGCCGATCGAGTCCCACGTCGTCGTCGCCGAGACCACCATCTTGGCGCCCGCGTCCCGCGGGGCATGACCACGCACGGCGGTGACGGTGACGAGCACCCCCGGCTCCCCGCGGGAGCGCAGGTGTTCGACGGCTGCCAGCCAGCGCATACCTTTCAGACCTCCGGTTCTCAGACCTGGGTGACCTGCACAGGATGGCCCAGCTCGGTCGGTTCAGGCACGGCGGGACGGTATGCGCGGCGCGCCTCGTCGAGAGCCCAGAAGACCGCCTCGGGTGTGGCGGGCGAGTCCAGCACGACGCTGTGGCCGGTCGGCCCGAAGGCCGCACACGCCTGGCGCAGCGCCTCGCGGACCGAGAACGCGAGCATGAGCGGCGGCTCGCCGACCGCCTTCGACCCGTAGACGACGCCCTCCTCGTGAGCCCGCTCGAGGAGGGCGACGTTGAGCTCCTCCGGCATCTCGGACAGGCTCGGCAGCTTGTAGGTGCTCGCGCTCTGCGTGGTCAGCCGCCCTCGGCGCTCGGGGTCGTCGGACTCGTCCCAGCGCAGATCCTCGAGCGTGAGCCAGCCTGCGCCCTGGACGAACCCGCCCTCGATCTGGCCGATGTCGACCAGTGGCGAGAGGCTGTCGCCGACATCGTGGACGATGTCGACCCGGCGGGTGCGATAGGCCCCGGTGAACCCGTCGACCTCGACCTCGGCCGCCGCGACGCCGTAGGCGAAGTACTTGAACGGCGTCCCGTGCATGATCTCGGGGTCCCAGTGGATGCCCTCGGTGCGGTAGTAGCCGGCCGCGAAGAGCTGCACCCGGGAGAGATAGGCGGTGTGGACGAGCTCGGCCCACGGCATCGAACGCTCCCCGGCCCGCACCTCGCCGCCCTCGAACCGCACGTCCTCGACGGGCACCTCCATCCGCTCGGCGGCGACCGGCCGCAGCCGGGCGAGGATCTGCTCGCAGGCGTCCTTGATCGCGCCGCCGTTGAGGTCGGCGCCGGCCGAGGCGGCGGTGGCGGAGGTGTTCGGCACCTTGTCGGTGCGGGTCGGTGCGAGGCGGACCCTCGACAGCGGCACCCCGAGCGCAGTGGCGGCCACCTGGAGCATCTTCGTGTGCAGGCCCTGGCCCATCTCCGTGCCGCCGTGGTTGATCAGGACGGTGCCGTCGCGGTAGACGTGGACGAGCGCGCCGCCCTGGTTCATCGCCGTGAAGTTGAACGAGATCCCGAACTTCACCGGCGTGATCGCCAGGCCGCGCTTGACGTGCTCGTGCGCCGCGTTGAACCCGGCGAGCGCGCCGCGACGCCTCTCCAGCTCGGCCGTCGAGGTCACCTGGTCCCAGGCCCGCACGAGCCGCTCGGTCTGGTGGACGACCTGGCCGTAGGGCGTGGTCTGCCCATCGGTGTAGAAGTTGCGTCGGCGCAGCTCGTGCGGCTCGATCCCGAGCAGCGGCGCGCAGCGACCGATGATGTCCTCGGTGACGAGCATGCCCTGCGGCCCGCCGAACCCGCGGAAGGCGGTCTGCGAGGTCTTGTGCGTGCGGGCCACCCGGCCGACGATCTCGACGTCGGGGATCCAGTAGGCGTTGTCGACGTGGCACAGCGCCCGGGCGAGCACCGGCTCGGAGAGGTCGAGACTCCAACCGCCGTCCGAGGTGAGCGTCGTCTGCAGCGCGACGAGATGCCCGTCGTGGTCGAAGCCGACCCGCCAGGCCGCGTGGAACCCGTGTCGCTTGCCGGTCATCGTCAGGTCCTGGGTCCGGTTCAGCCGCACCCGGACCGGTCGCCCGGTGAGCGTCGCCCCGAGCGCGGCGACGGCGGCGAAGCCGTGCGGCTGCTCCTCCTTGCCGCCGAACCCGCCGCCCATTCGCAGGCACTGCACGGTCACTTCGTGGGCGCCGACGCCGAGGACGTGCGCGACGATCTCCTGGGTCTCGGTCGGGTGCTGGGTGCTGCTCTGGACGAAGACCCGGCCGTCGTCGCCGACGGTGGCCAGGCTGGCGTGGGTCTCGAGGTAGAAGTGCTCCTGCCCCGCGAAGGTGATCTCGCCGGTGAACGTGTGCGCGGCGCGCGCGAGGGCGCTCATCGCGTTGCCGCGGCGCACGGTCCGGGTGGCGCCCTGGTAGCTGTCTGCCTTGATGGCGTCGGCGATCGTGACGATCGAGCGGAGCGGCTCGTAGTCGACCCGGACCTCGGCGGCGCCGAGCCGGGCCGCCTCGAGGGTCTCCCCGAGGACCCAGCACACCGCCTGCCCGACGAAGCACACCTCGTCGGGGAACAGCGGCTCGTCGTTCTTGGTGCCCGAGTCGTTGACCCCGGGGACGTCGCCCGCTGTGAGCACCCGCACCACGCCGGGGATCTCGTATGCGGCGCACACCTCGAGCTGGGTGACGCGGGCGTGGGCGTGGGGGGACTGGACGGGCCAAGCGTGCAGGACGTCCTTGGTCCGCGGGTGGAGGTCGTCGGTGTAGAGCGCCCGGCCGGTGACGTGGAGGACGGCGGACTCATGGGGCAGGGCCTCGCCGACGACGGGGTTCTCCGGGCGCGCGGACAGGTGGCTCATGACGTCGCCTCCTGTGCCGATCCGGGCCGCTCCGCCGACTCCTCGCCGGTCTCGCGGGCGAAGAGCGCGAGCAGCGACTGCTCGAGCATGGCGCGGCGGTAGCGGTCGCTCGCGCGCATGTCGGAGATCGGCGTCCCCTCGGTCGCGAGCACCGCGGCGGCGCGGGCGACCGGCTCGGGTGACCAGCGCATACCCTCCAGCGCGGCCTCGGTCGCGCGGGCGCGCACCGGGGTCGCCGCGATGCCGCCGACCCCGATCCGGGCCCGGCGCACGGTGCCGTCGGCGATGTCCAGGGCGAAGCCGACGGCCACGCTCGAGATGTCGTCGAAGCGGCGCTTGGCGACCTTGTGGAAGGCGGTCGTGCCGGCGAGCGGCAGCGGGATGCGGATCTCGCGGATCAGCTCGTCCGCGGCGCGAACGGTCTCGCGGTACCCGGTGAAGAAGCCGTCCAGCGGCACGACCCGGTCCCCCGACGGGCCGGTGAGGACCAGCGACGCCTCGAGGGCGAGGAGGACCGGCGCCGCGTCGCCGATCGGGGAGGCGGTGGCGAGGTTGCTGCCGAGGGTCGCGGCGTTGCGGATGAGGGGCGAGGCGAACTGCGGGAACAGCTCGTCGAGCAGCGGGACGTGTCCGGCCAGCCCGCGCTCGACCTCGCTGAGCGTGAGGGCGGCCCCGATGCGGATGTCGCCGTCCCCGACGTGCAGCTCGCGCAGCTCGGGGAGCCGGTCGACAGCCAGGACGAACGGCGGTCGCAGGCCCTGCAGGTTGATCGCGACGCCGAGGTCGGTCGAGCCGGCGAGGACGAGCGCCTCGGGATGCCTCGTGAGGATCTCGAGGGCCTCGCCCAGGTCGGCCGGTCGCACGAACTCCTCATCACCCGAGCGGATCCGGGTGCGGGGCACGTCCGGCGGCGGGAACGAGCGCCGGGACACGAGCGGGTCGTGCGCGTCGGGCGCCCCGAGGGCGAAGGCCGCGTCGCGGATGGGGCGGTAACCGGTGCAGCGGCAGAGGTTGCCGGACAGGGCGTGGAGGTCGAAGCCGTTTGGGCCGCAGTCGTGGTCGACGGAGTCGGAGCCGTCCACGCCGGAGCCGTCCACGCCGGAGGCAGCGCGCGGCGTGCGGTCGGCCCGGTAGTACTCCGCCGCCATCGAGCAGACGAATCCCGGTGTGCAGTAGCCGCATTGGGAGCCGCCGCGCTCGGCCATCTCGCGTTGGACGGGGTGCAGGTCCTCGGGTGAGCCCAGCCCCTCGACCGTGACGACCTCCTGCCCGTCGAGCGCCGCGACGGGGACCAGGCACGAGTTGATCGCGACCCACTCGGTCGGTTCGGCGCTGCCCTCGGGCGTCGGCCGCGCGACGAGGACGGCGCACGCGCCGCACTCCCCCTCCGCGCAGCCCTCCTTGGTGCCGGTCAGGCCGCGTTCACGCACCCAGTCGAGGAGGCTCGTATGCGGGGGCACGCCATCCAGTGGCACCCGGCTTCCGTTGAGCACGAGGTCGGCCGCTGGCGTGCTGACCTGCTCAGACCTGGTCCGCGACGTCGTCATCCAAGGCTCCTCGCATCCGATCGCTCAACGGTACCCCCTGCCGGATGGGGGTAACGGCACCGGATCGTCGCCCGACGCTCGCCGGGTGTTCACCTGGACGTCGCCCGGCGGAGGGGGCGCGCCGACGAGAGTGAGCGCGGTCGGCCCACCCTGGTCCGGCCGCCGTCTGCCTCAGGAGTCCCCACGATGCCAGCTGCTTCCACCTCCCGCCGGACGACCACCCGCCGAAAGAGCCGACTGGGCCTGGCCGGCGCGGCCGCCACCGCTGTCTGCGCGTCGAGCCTGCTCGGTGGTGCGTCCGCGCTCGCGAGCCCGAGCAACCCGTCGATCGAGCTCTCCCTCGCCGGGACCTATGCGACCGGGGTCTTCGACGCCTCCGCCGCGGAGATCCCGGCATTCGATGTGAGCACGGACGCCCTCTTCGTCGTGAACGCGCAGTCCGGTCAGGTCGACGTGCTCGACCTCGGCTCCGACGGCGTGCCCAGCTATCGCGAGTCCCTCGTGGCCGCAGGCCGGCTCGCCGCCGACGGGTCGGCAGTGGACGCCGGCGCCGTGGTCAACTCGGTCGCCGTGTCCGACGGCCTGCTCGCGGTGGCGGTGGAGGCGGGGGACAAGGTGCAGCGGGGATGGGTCCTGTTCTTCGCCGCCGACGGCCTCGGCTACCTCGGCGGGGTCCGGGCCGGTTCGCTCCCCGACGCCGTTGCTCTCGCCCCGAACGGGGGGTATGCGGTGGTCGCCAACGAGGGCGAGCCCGCCGACGACTTCGGCAGCGACCCCGAGGGCAGCATCTCCGTCATCAGCCTGCCGCGCAGTCTGCAGCAGTTCTCCCGCCTGACCCAGGACTCAGTCCGGACCGTCGACTTCCGCGCCTACGACTCCGGCATGCCCCTGCCGGACGGGGTCCGCGTCTTCGGCCCCGACGTGCCCGTCCCGGACGGACAGGAGCCGGCCGGCCGCATCGCGCGCAACCTCGAGCCCGAGTACGTGACGATCGACGCGACGGGGCGCACCGCATACATGTCGATCCAGGAGGCCAACGCGGTCGCCGTGGTCGACATCCGCAGCGCGACCCTGACCGACCTGTGGGCGCTCGAGCTGACCGACTGGTCGACCGACGGCGTGCTCGACCCCTCCGACCGCGACGGTGGGATCACCCTGGGGAACTGGCCGGTGTTCGGGGTGCGGATGCCGGACGGTCTGGCGACCTACCGCTTCCGCGGTGAGGACCTCGTCGTCAGCGCCAACGAGGGTGACTCGCGCGAGTGGGGCGACTTCGTCGACACCGAGCGCGCCGGGGACCTCGAGCTCTGCGACGGCGTCTTCCCCTCCGACATCCAGGCGAACGCGAACCTCGGTCGCCTCGACGTGCTCACCGACCTCGGTCTGGACGAGGTGGCCGGCTGCTACTCCGAGCTGTATGCGCTGGGCGGCCGAAGCTTCTCGATCCACACCGCGTCGGGCGAGCAGGTGTTCGACTCGGCGGGCCTGTTCGAGGAGACCGTCGCCGACCTGATCAGCGCCGGCGAGCTGCCCGAGGAGGCCTTCAACGCGGGCCACGACGAGCAGCCGTCGTTCGAGAGCCGCAGCGACGCCAAGGGTGTCGAGCCCGAGGGCGTGACGATCGGGTCGATCCAGGGTCGGACCTATGCGTTCGTCGGGCTCGAGCGCATCGGTGGCGTGATGGTCTTCGACATCACCGACCCGACGCGGTCCTCGTTCGTCGACTACGTCAACAACCGCGACTTCACGGTCGACTTCGACGGTGACGAGACCGATGACTGGAAGGCCGCCGGCGATCTCGGCGCCGAGGGTCTGGAGTTCATCGCGAAGAGCGACAGCCCGACCGGCCGGCCGCTGCTCGTCGTCGCCAACGAGGTGTCGGGGACGACGTCCGTCTTCGAGATCACCGCGACGCGCGGCCGCTGACCGTGGATCGGCGCCGACCGGGACCTCCGGTCGGCGCCGATACCATGGACGAATGCCCGAGAGCCGTTCCTCCGCCTTGCCCCCGCCGCCCACGGTGCGCGGGACGCTCGCTCAGGTCCTGCGCGGCATGCTCATGGGCTCGGCTGACCTCGTGCCGGGGGTCTCCGGCGGCACCGTCGCCCTCGTGCTCGGGATCTACGAGCGATTCATCGCCTCCCTCCACTCCGGGGTCGAGGTGCTCGTCCACCTCGCGAAGGGCGATCTCAAGCGTGCCGGCGCCGCGTTGCGGCGGGTGCCGTTCGTCTGGCTCGGGGCGCTCGGGATCGGCATCCTCACCGTCGTCTTCCTCGGCGCCAGCACGCTGTCCGTGGCGATCGAGCGGTATCCCGTCCAGCTCGCGGGTCTGTTCTGCGGACTGATCGCGGCGGCCGTGGTCATCTGCTGGCGTCAGCTCATGACGCCGGGGCCACGGCACTGGCAGGTCCTCGCACTGTCTTCGGTCGTGACCTTCCTGCTCCTCGGGCTCAGCCCCGCGAGCGAGACCTCGGGCGAGGTCACCACCCCGCTCTGGGGCTTCTTCCTCGGCGGCGCTGTGGCCATCACCGCGATGGTCCTCCCGGGCATCAGCGGCTCGTTCATCCTGGTGCTCCTCGGCCTCTACGCCCAGGTGCTCGCCGCAGTCGCTGACCGCGACCTCGTCGTCATCGCCGTGTTCGCCCTCGGCTGCCTGACCGGCATCGCGGTGTCCTCCACGACGCTTCGCTGGCTGCTGCACCACTACCACGACATCGTCCTCGCGGCGATGATCGGGCTGATGGTCGGGTCGATCCGCATCCTGTGGCCCTGGCCCGGTGGCTTCCAGACCACCGAGCTCGGCCTGCCGACCGCCTCGACGTGGCTCGTGCCAACGGTGCTCGCGGTGCTCGGACTCGTCGTCGTGCTGGGCCTGGACGCCCTTGCCCTGCGCCTGCGCGGGGTCGACGACGAGGACCTGGAGGCCGAGGTCGAGCGCGCCGCCGACGCGACCGACTAGTCGAGCCGCCCTCGCCGCCTCGACCCCTGCCTCACCAGTACTGCTCGCGCTGCTCCATCAGCTCGCGCCGGTACCGGCTCACGAGGATCGGAGCGCCGAGGGCGTGGCTGTCCAGGTATTTGTTCCGGGCACCGGTGAAGGCCGAGCGCAGCGACTGCGCCCGGTCCGAGTTGCTCGGCGCTCCGATGACCTCGGCGATCGTCTGGGCCCTGACCCGTTGGGGCGGCCCTCCGATGAGGTTGTTCTCCCGGGCGAGGAGCCACGCGATGGCCGATGCCGTGTTGATGTCCTTGGCCCTGCGGCGCAGCACCTCCGGAGCTCGCGCGGCGATGCCGACGAGGAATCGCCTGCACACGGTGCGGAACTCGACGTCGAGGTTCGCCAGGCCGGCCGCGCACAGCCGGTCGAGGTGGGCGGAGATCGCGCTGACCCGCTCGTGCAGGTCCTCGGGCACTGGGGACAAATCGAGCTCCTCGTCCGGGTGCGGCACGTCGTCGAGTGCCACGACGGCCTCGTCGCTGCCGAGCGTCCCGACCAACCGGTGCCGCATGAGGGGCCCGAGATCGCCGGCCATCGCGGCGTCGTACAGCTCGTTGGACTGGCGTAGTGCCGCGGTGATGCCGGTCGCGCGGCTGGCCTGGAGCACCGGGAGCCATTCCTCGACCGCCGCCAGCGTCTCCGCGGTCCGCCCCGGCGAGATGCCCCGAGTGCGATGAGCGAAGCGGACGATCCGGGGCAGTACCCGGGGGAACTCCTCGACCGCACCGTCGCTCACGGTGACGTCGAAGGCGAGCTCGCGGACGCATACCTCGACGGCCACGGGACTCCAGCGCAGCGGGTCGCGCCAGTGCTCCTCGGCGAACTCGAGCAGCTCCCCGACCGCGTCCATGATGGCCGACTCACGCTCGAGCTCGGCTCCCTCGGGGGAGGCCCAGAAGGCCCGCTCGCAGTCGGAGGCGTCGAGCAGGGGCGAGGTGGTCCGCTCGTCGGGCTCGGGCATCGTCGCGACGAGCAGCTCGAGCAGCGGCCGGGCGAGCGGCCAGCCGTCCTGCTCCCAGTCGGGGTGCAGCCGGTCGAGGTTCTCGAGCGCCTCCTCGATCCGGTCGCGCGCCTCGCCCAGGCCCATCGGCGGCAGCTCGCTCGTGCTGTCCCCCTGCTCGCGGATGAGCTCGATATAGCGCTCGCGGACGACCTCGATGTGCTCGCCGATGAAGAAGCCGTCCTTGACGATCGTCCCCATGTTGTGGTCGATGTAGGCGATGGCGGTCATCGCCGTGCCGTCCGGGAAGTCGATGCCGAGGATGATGTTGTCGCCGTCGCCGAGCTCGTCGCCCATGAAGTATGCGGTGGTCACCTCCGCCTCACCCAGCCCGGTCACGTAGCCGGGCATCGGCTGGCGCCGCATCGCCAGTATGCGCTGGAGACGGCGGCGGTGGAGGTCGTCGCCGGCGAAGGCCGAGGCCACGTGCAGGAGGGCCGTCGTCTCCGCGATGTCGATCTCGGCGAAGGCCTCCATGAGCCCGACCCAGTCCTCCGGGAGGTCGGCGTCGGTCGCCTCGGCGAGAGCGACGATGGCGCTCGCGTCGACGAGGAAGGTCGCCGGGTCGCCCGAGCGAAGTGAGCGACGCAGGCCCTGCATCAGCTCACCGGTGGCAGGGTCGTTCAAGGCCGGATGGTCGTCCGGCCGGGGCGTGCTCGGGTGGTTGACGCGCCCGGTCTGACCCCGTGTCGCCGACCGGTTCGGAGGGCGACGACGGGAGCGGCCGGGCTTCTTGGGCATACCGCCACCCAATCAGATCGGCGCCGGTGGTGCAGTGAGGAGGGTCGCCCGATCGGCGGATGCTCGGCGGCGGGAGGCTCAGACCGAGCAGGTGGAGGAGCCGGCCGTCCGTCGCAACACGGCGAGCCCGGCGATGAGCACGGCCGGCGGGGCGCTCCACAGCGAGCCCGTCGAGATGGTGAGGAACCACCCGGCGACGAGGAGCATGAGGATCGGCGCGTAGCCGCAGACGTCGCGCGGGAGGGCGAGCCTCGTGCCCTCGCGCGGGAGATAGCTGGCCACGACCCGGCCGGCGGTCGCCGACAGGATGAGGACGACCACCGTCCATCCGAGGCCGGGTAGGTTCACCGCGAGACCGGAGTAGAACAGCCACCCGAGCACCGCGCCCAAGGCGGTGAGGAGACCATGCCGCCAGGTCCAGCCCGGGAGCCACGGCGCCACCGTGAGTGCGCAAGCGTTGTCTACGGCTTCGCGCTGGTCTGGGATCGGCACAGCTTCATGATACCCCATGGGGTATATGTTCCGGCCCTCGTTCCGGTCATGCGGGAGACCCGAGCGACCGCCCCATGGCGCTCGGGCCTCCCCGTCTCTGTGGGTCGGACCGGTCAGACCGGTGCCGTCTGACACTCCGTCATGAAGGTCTCGAAGTTGACGATGCCCTTGCACGTCGGGCCGTTCCACTGAGCCTTCTGCGGGATCTCGCCGTCGCGTCCGACCATGTACGTCGCGACGTCCACTGCCCCGTCGCCATCCAAGTCGATTCCCAACAGGCCGTGGAAGCCCTCCCCTGTCGCAAGGTCTACCACCCCCTTGTCGATGCGCTGCTGGAGTCCGTTGGAGATCCAGATCGGCGTGAAGGTCGCATCCATGACGATCTGAACGCCTGCGGCCTGGTTCTTCTTGCTCGCGTTGACACACTGGTGCGCCATCGCCGGCGCAGCGCCGAGCCCAATCGCCGTCAACGCCGCGGCGCCGACGACAAGCGGCCGCCGCATTCGATTCCGTAGGGACATGGTGTCCTCCCTGTGGTGTTCCGGTCCCCCGCTCGGAACGGGCGGGTCGAGTGATGATCCTGTCGGGATCGAACGGTCCTGTCTTGTCCGTCAGCGCACTGCTGTTTGTCCGAGGGCGCACACTCCGGCGTACTGCTGTGACGTGCGAATACAGTGGCGCACTCGTCGTCGAGGGTGCACACTTCTTCTCATGCTCGCGCTCGCCGAGGTGCAGTTGGCGACCACCGGACACCCGGCCCCTGTGCAGTTCGACCTGTGGCGGCACATGGTGGCCGACGCGTTCACCCCCGTCACGCTCAGCCGCGCCGATGACGTCGAGGGCGACGGATTCCGAAGTGCGATCCAGGCCCGTCGGCTGGGAGACCTCGCTCTGTCGTGGCTCACCTCCGAGGCCCAGACCGTCCACCGTCCCGCCGACCTCATTCGGGCTCGTCCGTCCGGGCAGTACTTCCTCAACCTCGTCCTGCGCGGATGCGGCAGTGCCGTGCAGGACGGCAGGGTCGCGACGGCGCTCCCCGGGCAGTTCCTCCTCGTCGACGGCGACCGCCCGTTCACCCTCGACTTCGGCTGCACCTTCGACGACATCTGCCTGATGATCCCCAAGGACATGCTCGACACCCACCTCGCGGCGCCCGAGCTGTGCACCGCGGTGACCGTCGACGGGACCACCGCGTCGGGTGCCATGGTCCTCGGCGTCCTCCGCGCTCTCCGGTCACAACGCGTCAACCCGTCACCTCGCGAGACCGCGGGCATCACCGAGCACATCGTCCCGCTCATCTCCCTCGCCGTCAGCGAGGCCGCGATGCCGTCGGCACCCTCGCCACGGACGGCGCTGCTGCAGGCGGTCCTCGACGAGATCGACAACCACTTCGCCGACCCCGATCTCACGACCGGCGAGGTCGCACGCCGGGTGTCGATCTCGGTCAGCTACCTCACCAAGCTCCTCGCATCCCGCGGCACGACGTTCGGGCACCTGCTCCAGCAGCGGCGACTCGACCATGCCTGGGCGGTTCTGGCACCGGACGGCCCGCCGACCGCGACGATCACGTCCGTCGCGCACGGCAGCGGCTTCCGCGACTCGGCGCACTTCTCCCGCGCCTTCCGCGCCCGCTTCGGCATCACCCCGAGCCAGCGCCGCGCCGGCCCGTGACCGAGATCGTCGACGTGCTCGCATTCTTCGTGAGCACGGGGATCATCCAGGCGGTGGTCCTGGGGCTTCTCTTCGCGCTCGTCCTCACCGCCGTGGTCGTCCGACAGGACTGGCTGGATGCTCCGGTGTGGCTGACCTTTGTCGCCGTCTTCTCCGTCGTGGACATCCTCGTGTTCACGCTGTTTCGGGAGGTGGCCATTCTGGTCCCGGCCGTGGCCTCCGGCGTTCGCCTGACGATGCCGGGCTGGACCGGCCCGAGCACAGGATCGCCCGACGATCTGTGGCGCGCGCTGGCGGATCCGCTCGGGAGCACCCAGATGCTGCTGAACACCCTCCTGTTCCTGCCCGCGGGCCTCCTGTGGACGGTGGTCACCCGCCGCCCCTGGACCGTGCTCGGCGCACTCGGTGCTCTCAGCGTTGCGATCGAGCTCGTCCAGGCCGTCACCGGGCTCGGGGCCTACGACGTGGCGGACATCGTGGCCAACGTCGCCGGGACGGCCACCGGAGTGGGGGTCGCCGTGCTTGCGGGCTGGGTCACCGAGGGGATCGGCGGGCGGGTCGTGAGCCGTCGACGGTGGTGGTGTCGGGGGGTCACAGTGGCGGTAGCCGCCGTCTGCGCCCTCCTCCTGCCGGTCGTCGGTGCGGCACAGCGGCAGGCCGCTCTCATGGACGAGGCGAGCCGGCACTTCGAGGGCACGACTCTGACCGATGTCGAGCGATGGGAGCGACAAGGGGAGCTGGACAGGGTGTGTGGCGCGGTGTGCCCTCCAGCTACTCGGACGGTTTCGTGATCGATGCCGGATCGGCGACGGCGCGGTATCCGGCCCGGTTTCTCGGTCGACGTACGTGTGTGCTCGTCACGTGGAACGAGTCACAGGTCGACGTTCGGCCCGCGGCCGGAACCACCTGCTCCCGACCGAGCCTGTGACCCTCGGCGCCGGCTGGGACCGGGTGACCACCGCATACCCAGAGAACGCCCCCGGACACAGACCGACCCCGGGCGGACCGGGCACTGCGGGGGCAACGGTCCGACTCCGGGGTCGGCTTCTCCCGTGGGGGAGAACGGTGAGGTGCCCAGGCGCCGGCACCTCACCAGCTCATCAGATGAAGATGATCTGAGCCCCCTCCGCGATCTCGACGAAGTCGGAGGCGCTGATCACGCCCTCGACACCGGGGTGGAGGTCGGCCTCGATCATCTTGGCCATGTCGAAGGAGAGCTTGCAGGCGTACATGTGCGCGCCGGAGGCCTCCATGAGGTCGAGGAAGTCCGGGATGTTCGGGATCTCGAGCTCCTCCATCTGCTTCTTCATCATGTTCGTGGCGAACGAGGTCATGCCGGGCAGGTTGCCCATGACCTGCGGCAGCGACAGGTGCTCCCAGCCGGGCCGGAGCCGGCCGAGGTCGTTCATGTGCATCGCGGTGTTGCCGGCCATCGTGAACTTCAGCTTGTGGTTGAGCTTGGTGTTGACGATGTCCAGGCCCCAGAAGGTGAAGAAGATGTGCACCTCGACGCCCTCGCCGAGGGCCGCGTTGCCGACGATCATCGCCGGGTAGGCCATGTCGAGGTTGCCCTTGGAGCAGATGAAGGCCATCTTGCGCGGGCCGGTGTATGCGGGGGTCCCGCTCTCCTCGGACGTCCCGGTCTGCGCAGCACCGGTCGGGCGGGCGCGGTCGCCGAAGTCCGGGAGGATGAACCCCTCCGGTATCGGGGCCCGGGACGGCGTGCCGGTGGTGGCGGCCTTGTCGGTGACGGGCCGGTCGGTGATGGTCTGTTCTGTGACACTCATGTCGAAGCTCCTAGACGCAGCCGACGGGCTTGCGGAGGCCGGCGAGCCAGGACATCTTCTTTGCGGGCTTGCCGGGGTAGAGGGCGAAGAGGGTCTTGATGTCGAAGCCGCCGACGGTCTGCATGCGGCGCAGGGTCGGGGTGACGCCGCTGGCGGCCGCGTCGTCGCGCATGAAGCGCAGCGGCGCGAGGTGCTCCTCGTCGAGCTCGATGCCGATGAGCGGCGCCAGGTCCTTGGCGAGGTCCTCGCTCCACTCGTCGCGGTTGACGAAGAAGCCCTCCTCGTCGACCTCGAAGCTGCGCCCGTTGATGGTGTTCGTCGGCATGGTCGTCACTCTTTCTCGCCGGCGTCGGGCAGGTGCTTGCCGGCCATGGACATCTCGTTGGGGACGGGCAGCTTGCGTCCGGGGAGCAGCATGTTCCAGTAGATCTGCTCGAAGGCGAGCTTGCCGAGGTGGTTGACGCGGGCCGGCTTGAGGAGCTTCATCGGTCCGATGAGACCGGCGGGGAAGGTGCCCTTGAGCGGCTCGGTGTCGTAGTTGAAGTCGAGCAGCAGGGCCTGGCCGCGGCCGGACTCGACGAAGCAGTTGGCGTGCCCGTCGAAGGAGTGCGGCAAGGATCGGCCGTCGATGGCGGCGAGGAAGTTGCCGACGAACTGCTCGGCGGCGAAGTGGGCGACCGAGCCGGCCTTGGAGGTCGGGATGTCGCTCGCGTCGCCGAGGACGAAGATCCGCTCGTGCTCGACCGACCGCAGGGTGTGCTTGTCGACGGGGATGAAACCCGCGTCGTTGCCCAGGCCCGAGTCGACAACGTACTGCTGGCCGACGTTCGGGGGGATCGTCACGAGGAGGTCGAAGGGCAGCTCACGTCCGTCGTATGCGACGAGCACCTTGCGCTGGGCGTCCACCTTCTCCACGGCGAAGTCCGCGGCGAGCCGGATGCTGCGGTCCTTGAGCAGGCCGCCGAGCTCCTTGCTCGCGACCGGCTTGGTGAAGGCGCCGTCGAGCGGGGTCACGTAGGTGATGTCGACCTTGTGGCGCAGCCTGCGCTTGCGGTAGTGGTCCTCGACGAGGAACGCGAACTCCAGCGGTGCGACGGGGCACTTGATCGGCATCTCGCTCACGTGCACGAGGAGCCGGCCGGAGTCGAAGGACGCGAGCGCGGCCTTGAGGGCCGTCGCCCCCTCGAGCGTGAAGAACTGGTGCACCGTGGTGTGCTCGGCGAGCGCCTCGGCCATGCCCTCGACGAGGGTCGGGTCGGGGCGGGTGCCGGTGGCGATCACGAGCCAGTCGTATGCGAGGGTCCGGTCGTCCGCCAGGTGCACCTGCTGTGCACGCGGGTCGACGCGTTCGATCGCGGCCTCGACGAACTCGACCCCGTCGGGGAGGAACTCGCGGCAGTCCTTGACGACGCGCTCGGGCTCCATCCAGAAGGGGATGAAGAGGTAGCCGGGCTGGTAGTGGTGCTCGGTGTCCTGGTCGACGACGGTGATCGACCACGAGGCATCGAGGGCTTTGCGGAGGAGGTTGGCAGTCATTGTGCCTGCAGTGCCCGCCCCCAGGATCAGGAGCTTTGCCATGCTTCGACGCTATACCCCCAAGGGTATGAAGCGCACGCCGTGACACACGTTTGTGAGCGACGAGACAGGTTGTGGTGAGCCTTGCCTTGCTTGGGAATTCAGCGCAGAGGACAGGTGGCCTGACCCGGCGAGGCGTCAGGGAACCCACTGCTCGTCGACGCTGACGACGACGCCGTCGCTGACCTCGATCCACACGCCGTAGGGGTAACCGCCGCGGTCCTCACTCGCGGACACGAGGTCGGCGACCGTCCCGGTCTCGCCGTCGGGGCTTCCCGTGGGGTAGAACACGGCGACCGCGTCGGGAGCGATGTCGACGGTCGTCGTGTCGGGGTTCTCGTTGCGGACGTAGTAGTCGTTCGGCGGTGGCGACTCGGCGCCGTCCTCCTCGGCCGCGATGACCGCGTCCTCGCCGATGAACCAGCAGGCGATGTCGAGCTCGATCGAGTCAGCGGTCAGGGTCGCCACGGTGCCGAACCATCGACCGTCCGCCAGGTCGCCGTCGCCGACGTCGCATCCGGAGCCCTCCGCCACGGGCACGTCGGGGTCCACGGAGGTCGACTCGACCGTGCGCGTGGGGTCGATCGTGTCCTCACCGCCGGTCGGGCCGTCTCCCGAACCCTCACCGACACACCCGGTCAGGGCGACGGCGAGCACCACCGCGAGAACCCCCACCCCGTGACGACGCCGGTGTGCCATGACTCGATCATCCCGCCGATCCGGAGGTCTCGCCAGGTGAGCGCGGTCACCCGGCGCCGGCCCGGCGCGGACGCTATGCGGTCACGCCCAGGACGGCGGTGGGGGTGGCGGCGCGGTGCCGCCGTGCGACTCGCTTGACGGGGCCGGCTCGGCGGGCTCGGCGGGCGGGGGTGGCGGAGGAGGTGGCGGCGGAGGCGAGGCCGCCACGTCCGAGGAGCCGGCCTGCGCTGCCGCCGCTCCGGGAGGCGGCGGCGGGGCGGTCGGGGTGGGTCCGCCGAACAGGGAGCTGCCGCCGCCCGCGGTGGCTCCAGTGCGCAGATGCGTGAGCACTCCGGCGGACTCGAGGCCGCGCAGCACGCCGACGACCCGCTCGCGCTCGCCCGGGTCGACCGGCCGCCCTTGCGCCTCGCGCCACATGATGAGCCCGAAGTCGCGCAGCGCGGCGTCGGCCTCGCGGCTACCGCCCGCCGGACCCCCCGCCGGTCCGCCGGCGATCCCGGCGTTGGCCATCGCCTGGTCGGCCTTGGCGGCCATCTCGGTCGCCGCCTGCTTGGCCTTCTCGAAGAAACTCATCGCGCCTCCCGTGCGCCTCGACCGCGCCGGCGCCGAACGGGCGCCGTTGGCGTTTCACCCTAGTCCGGCCCGGTCCGGCCGTGGATACTGAGGGTCGGTCCCGGCCGATAGAGCCGGGCAGGACGGGAGTGACAGGAACCATGCCGATCCACGGATCGCTCTTGACGGACTTCAAGGAGAAGGCGACGCAGGATCCCTTCGCGTTGCAGAACAAGAAGCTCCTCCGCATCGACATGCGCTACGGCGAGGTGACGGCTCGACTCGGCTCGATGGTGGCCTACCAGGGTGACGTGCGCTTCGCGAAGAAGAGCGTCGGGATGAGCCGGATGTTCAAGTCCGCGGTCACCGGCGAGGGCGTTTCGGTGATGGTGTGCTCGGGATCCGGTGAGCTGTTCCTCGCCGACGAGGCAGCCGAGATCCAGATCATCTACCTCGAGAACGACGCGATCTCGGTCAACGGTCGCAACGTGCTCGCGTTCAGCAACTCCATCCAATGGGACATCCACCGCATCCAGGCCCGCGGGGCGGCGATGACCGGCGGGCTCTACAACGTCTCGCTCCGGGGCACCGGCTACGTCGCGGTGACGACCAAGGGTGAGCCGATCGCGCTCGACGTCGCCTCCTCCCCGACGTTCGCCGATGCCCAGGCCGTGGTGCTGTGGACCGCCGGAGTGAGCATGGACATCCGGATCGACACGGGCGGCATCGGCACGATGCTGCGCGGCGGCACGGGCGAGATGCTGCAGATGGCCTTCGGCGGACAGGGGTATGTGCTGGTTCAGCCGAGCGAGTCCGTCCAGGGCGGTGGACAGCAGGGCAACCAGAGCGGCGGCATGCTCGGCGGTCTGCTCAGCTGAGGGGGGGTGGTCTCGTCGGTCACAGCGCGCCTCCGACAGGTCCCAGCACGAGGAGGATGAAGGTAGCAGCCGTCTGGGTCGACGGTTGCGCGGAGGTGCACCATGACCGAGACACTGCACCGGCCCGCGGTCGCGAGCCGTGAGCGTCACAACCTCGCTGCGGATGCCTTTCTCTACGCGGCGATGATCTTCCTGGGCGCGATGCTCGTGCAAGAGGGCATCGCCTACTTGCTCTCCGGCGGAGAGCTGGGGACGTGGACTCCACCGGTCTGGCTCGAGGCGATCGGCGCCCTGGGCATGCCGCTCGCCGTTATCGGCGGTCCGCTGCTCGCGTGGCTGGTCTACGGGCGTCACCTCGGGTGGCGGGACCTCGTCGCGTATGTCCTCGGCGCGATGGTCGGCGGCGCCCTGTTCGGGGTCGCCTTCATCGCTCTCGCCTTCCTCGGAAGGCTCATCCCGGGACTTCCGGAGGAGGACGAAGGCCCGTGGGGCATGGTCATCCTCGTGGCGATCGCGGTCGTGGCGTTCCTCGCCATGCCTGTCGTCGCGGCCGTCCGTGACCTGGCCGGGGCGAGGGGGCACCCTCGACGTCACGGCCTCCGGCTCGGGGCCGTTGTCCTGGGTCTGGTCGCCGTCGTCGCCGCCATGTTCGTCGGCGGTGAGACGGCCGAACTCGGCATGTTCCTGATCCTGCCCGCGGTCCCCGCGGCGGTCGCTGTGATGGCGATGGACTGGTGGCGCGTTCAGCAGCACCGTGCGGATGCACCCCTGACGTAGGTACGGCGACGTCGGGACCGACACACCGGGGAAGGTCGCTGTCGTCCTGGCAGCAGCGATCTTCCCCGATCTCTGTCCGCGCGTGCGACGACTGTCCGTGGGCTCACGGGCACAGCCTGGCAGCGCCCCGCGTCACTCGTCCGACGTCCGGTCGCTGAGCAGAAGCATGATCGCGGCTTGCTCACCGGGCGGCTGCACCCAGCCCACCTCGTAGACCGTGTCGCCCTGGGTCGCGGCCACCCACTGTGGCCCGTTCTGACTCGTGGCCGGTTCCCAGCCGTCGGCCTCGAACTGTCCTTCGTAGTGGGTGAGGACCTCCTCCTCGCTCAGGTCGGTCGGGATCTCGGCGCGACAGGACTCGTTCTCGGTCCCTTCCCAGCGCACCTCCACTCCGGGCGGAGGCGCGATGTCCTCGGCGCTTTCCCGCAGCTCGTCCGGGCACCCGGTGAGCGCGATGATGCCGTAGCCGAGGGCGAACAGTCCCCAGAACAGGGTGGGGACAAGACCGGCGACGAGCCCGACCCAGGTGGCCCAGCGGCGGTCGTGGTCGCGCAGGGCGGCGATGGCGACGATGATCGTCGCGACTCCCAGGGCGATGACGGCCGAGAAGCTCACGCCCGCAGTGACGGCGAACGCGAGCGCCAGCGTGAGGAGCCCGAGCCCAAGAGGGGCCCAGCCGAGGATGCCGGGCATGGCCGACCGGTCCGGCTCGGTCGGGCGGGCTCGGCGGCCGAGGATGACGATCACCACTGCCAGGATGACACCGGCGACGATCGAGACCAGATCGATGGCGTTCATGTCGGCCTCCTTCGGCCCCACGAAACACACACCCCTGCCCACTTGCCGACGCTACGCCGCACGGTCTCCGTGGGCGGCCGTTTGTGAGCAGCGGGACACGCGCGCTGACGGCCTGGGCCGAGGACTGCGGGGAGAGCGTAAGGAGCGCCACGGACGGCTCGGCGGTGGCTATCGACGTCTATGGCCAACGCGGGTCCGTCCCTCGCGGAAGGCGGACGGGGAGAGACGGTCGCGTCAACCCACCGAGGACCGGTGCAAAGGTTCTACAGTCGGTCGAAGAACACGGGCGCCCGCCCCGTGGTGGACGGACGGAACCGCATGAACCGACTTCCGTGGTGGCTCGGTGCGCTCCTCGCTCTGGCCCTGATCGCCATCGGCGGCTGGCTGACGCTGCGGCCGATGGCCTCCCTCGCCGCGCTGCTCCTCCTCATCGTCGTCGGGCTCCTCGTCGCCGGCGTGGCGGAGCTGCTCGCCCCCGCAGCCGAGCGGGCCGAGGAGGATCCTCGTCGGCGCAGGTTCCGGCTGCTGCGCGGTGCCGCCTACATCCTCGGCGCGATCGCCGTCGTCGCCTTCACCGGCCTTGGGGTGCGCGTCGTCATCATCGCGGTCGGCGTCTCGCTCATCGTCGGCGGAATCCTCGACCTCCTCGAGGCGCGCGCCAGCCGCGGGGTGGAACGGTGGAACGCCGCCCTCGGCGGTGTCGCCTCGGTGGCCTTCGGTGCGCTCGCCCTGCTGTGGCCGGATGTCAGCGTCATCCTCATCGGCGTCTTCTTCGGGATCCGCCTCATCCTCCTCGGCGGCCGCCTGCTCGGCCGCTCGGTCGCTCGGGCCCGAGGACGCGACGACGAGGGGCGCGACACCCCTCGGACCTCGGGTCGGCGAGCCTGGCTCCGCCTCGCCGGCAACGCGCTCGCGGTGCTCCTTGCCGTCGCCCTGGTGGCCACGTCCTTCGTCATCCGCCGGGGCGCACCGGAGCCCGACGAGTTCTATGCCGCGCCCGCCGATGTCCCCGCCGAGCCGGGCCGGCTCCTCAAGGCCGAGCCCTACACCCGCGAGATTCCCGAGGGTGCCAGCGCCTGGCGGATCCTCTACACGACGACGCGCGACGAAGGGCAGCCCGCGGTGGCGAGCGGTCTCGTCGTCGTGCCGACCGACCAGGCCGGCGACCGCATACCCGTGATCGCCTGGGCGCACGGCACGACCGGTGCCGTCCCCGGCTGTGCGCCGACGGTGACCGAACCCTTCGAGTCCGGAGCGTTCTTCAACATCGACGCGGTGATGGAGAACGGCTGGGCCTTCGTGGCCACCGACTACGTGGGGCTCGGCACGGAAGGGCCCCACCCGTATCTCATCGGGCAGGGCGAGGGCCGCTCGGTGCTCGACGCGATCCGCGCCGCCCGCGAGCTCGACGACGTCGAGCTCGGCGAGCAGACCGTCGTGTGGGGACACTCCCAGGGCGGTCACGCCGCACTGTGGACCGGCATGTTGGCGCCCACGTACGCGCCGGAGCTGGCGATCGAGGGCGTCGCCGCCCTCGCGCCGGCGAGCAACCTGCCCGCTCTCATCGACAACCTCGGCAACGTCACCGCCGGCGAGCTCTTCGCGGCGTTCGTCATCGACTCCTACGCCGCGATCTACGACGACGTCAGCTATGAGGAGTACGTCCGGCCCGGGGCGCAGCCGATCGTGGAGGAGATGGCCGGGCGGTGCCTCGCCGACCGCCGCACCCTCATCTCGGTGGGCACGATCTTCGCCCTCGACCGCACGATCTGGAACGGCGACCCGAACCGTGGGGCGCTCGCGCAGCGCCTCGAGGAGAACACCCCCGCCGGGCCGATCGAGGCGCCGCTGCTCATCGGGCAGGGCGCCGACGACCAGCTCGTCGTGCTGCCGGCGCAGGAGGCCTTCGTCGAGGAGCGGTGCGCGGCCGGCCAGCAGGTCGACTTCCGGGTCTACGAGGGACGGGACCACGTGCCCCTCGTCGAGCCGGACTCGCCTGCGATCCCGGAGCTCGTGGAATGGACCCAGGCGCGATTGCAGGGAGAGCCCGTCGAGAACACCTGCGGCTGACTAGACTCCGGCCAGTGCCGCGCCGTTGGGGAGCACACCTCGCACGCAGGGGCACGGAGCAGGAGAGCCGATGGCGGCCCGGAGGAATGGCACCCGCACTGGGGAGGCCCCGTTGTGGGCCCGCCTCGCACCGGGGGTCGCGGTCCTGCGCGCCTATGAGCGCGGCTGGTTGCGCGGCGACGTCCTGGCCGGGCTGACCGTCACCGCCTACCTCGTCCCACAGGTCCTCGCGTATGCGGAGGTCGCCGGACTCCCGACCGTCACCGGCCTCTGGGCGGTCGTCCCCGCCCTCGTCGTGTATGCGCTGCTCGGCTCGAGCCGCCAGCTCTCGGTCGGTCCGGAGTCGACGACCGCACTCATGACTGCGGCAGGCGTCGCGGCGCTGGTCGCTGCGGGTGCCGGAGCCGTGGGCCCGACGGACATCGCTGCCCTGCTCGCCATCGCCGTCGGGCTGCTCTGCGTCCTCGGGTGGGTGCTGCGCCTCGGGTTCGTCGCCGAGCTGCTGTCGAAGCCGGTGCTCGTCGGCTACATGGCCGGTATCGCGGTGCTCATGATCGTGAGCCAGCTCGACAAGATCCTCGGGATCGAGACGTCGGGCAGCAGCCTGGGCGAGCTGTGGTTCGCCCTGACCCACCTCTCCGACGTCGATCTGCCGACGTTCGTCCTCGCGATGGTCACTCTCGCGGCGCTGCTCGTCTTCCACAGGTACGCGCCCCGCTGGCCCGGTCCGCTTATCGTCATGCTCGGCGCCGCCGCCGTGGTCCAGCTGTTCGGACTGGCCGACGCCGGGATCCGTGTCGTCGGCGAGATCCCGGAGGGCCTGCCGGCGCTGCAGGTCCCCCAGGTCACGTCCGTCGACCTGTGGGCCCTCCTGCCCGCCGCTCTGGGAGTAGCCGTCGTCGCATACTCGGACAACGTCGTGACCGCCCGGGCGTTCGCGATCAAGCAGCGCGAGCGGATCGACAGCAACCAGGAGTTCCTCGCCCTCGGTGGGGCGAACGTGCTCTCCGGCCTGTTCCAGGGGTTCCCGGTCAGCTCGAGCGGCAGCAGGACGGTCATCGCCGACACGGTCGGAGCACGCACCCAGCTGCACTCACTCGTCTCGGCCGCTCTCGTCCTCGCCACTCTGGTCTGGCTCGGCCCGGTGATCGCCACCTTCCCGGAGGCGGCGCTCGGAGGTGTCGTGGTCTATGCGGCCCTTAGGCTGATCGACATCGCCGAGCTCCGGCGGTTCGCGGCGTTCCGCGGCAGTGAGCTCGTCCTCGCCGTGACGACGACCGTGGCGGTCTTCGCGCTCGGCGTCCTCGAGGGGATCGGAGTCGCCATCGCGCTGTCGGTGCTCGACCTGCTTCGCCGCATCGTCAACCCGCACGACGGGATCCTCGGCTATGTCCCCGGGGTGGCCGGCATGCACGATGTCGACGACTATCCCCAAGCGGTGCAGGTGCCCGGTCTGGTCGTCTACCGCTACGACGCCCCGCTCTTCTTCGCGAACTCCGCCAACTTCCTCACCAAGGCCCTCGACGCCGTCCGTCAGGCCCAGGAGGAGGGGCCGGTGCACTGGCTGTTGCTCAACGTCGAGTCCAACGTCGAGGTCGACGTCACCGCGGTCGACACCCTCGAGACGCTGCGGCTGACCCTCGCCGACGAGGGCGTCGAGCTGGCGCTCGCCCGGGTGAAGCAGGACCTGCGCTCACCCCTGCGGGCGGCCGGTTTCCTCGAGCGGCTCGGCCCGGACCGGATCTTCCCGACCCTGCCGACCGCCGTCGCCGGCTACGCGACCTGGTACGAGGAGACCTACGGCGAGCCGCCGCCCGGCCTGACCATCCCACCACCGCCCTGGCCGCCGACGCTGTGAGCTCGCCGTCGTCTCGCGGGTCGCCTGCCTCTCCTGCTTTCCCCCTACCCTGACGAGAGATGGTTCCTGGCACGTTCCCGAGCTCGGAACGTGCGCACAACCATCTCTCGTCGTCGGCCGCGGCCGGTGCGGCGGCAACCCGCACAAGGTCAGCCCGCGCCGGCCTCCGGCGGCTCGATCGCGACGAGGTTGCCGGAGTACATCCCCATCACGCAGGTGAACGGCACGACCCCGGGCTCGAGCGCCGGGAGCTCGATGGTGTTCGGGCCCTGCGTGAGGTCGACCGAGACGCCGAGGGAGGGCACCCGCAGGAAGGCACTGCAGTCGAGCTGGGACTTCGCGTCGATGAGCCAGGTCGTCGGCATCCCTGCGTAGAGCACCGTGTCGGCAGGTTCGTAGCCGTCGCGCACCTGGGTCATCCGCACGGTCTGCACGCCGCCCTCGACGGTGACGTTGTCCGAGATCGTCTGCCCGTATGCGGTGGTCGCCGAGCCCCGCACGCCGAGCAGCTGCAGACCGCTCGAGACGTTGAGCAGTGCGAATGCGAGGACCACGACGCCGACAACCTGCAGCACCCGGACCTGACGTCGACCTGAGGTCAGCTCGGGGACCGCTCCCAGCGCGAGCAGACCCGGTGCCGTTCCCAGCGCGAACACCGCCATGACCGCTCCGCCGGTGACGGGCGACGCGGTCGACAGGGCATAGATCTGCACGGCCTGGGTGAAGCCGCAGGGCAGGAAGAACGTGGCGGCTCCGACGAGCGCCGTCCGCCAGTGGCTGTAGGACCGCTCGGTCGCGGAGTCGATGCCGAGGGCGCGGCCGAGGGCAGCGGGCAGTCGCGGGGACCAGGCGGCCACCCGCGGTGAGACGCCGGTGAGCCGGACGCCGAGAAGGAACATCACCAGCGCCACGACGAGCACGAGCACGGCCGTGACCCGGATCGGCAGGCTCATCGACGAGCCGAGGCCACCGAGGAGGGCGCCCAGGACGGCGAAGCCGACGACCCGGCCGGCGTTGAACGCGAGCTGTGGTCCCATTCGGGTCAGGATCGGCTGAGAGCTGCGCCTCTGGTCACCGAGTGACGCCGCGTGGGCCGCCGAGAATCCGAGGACCAGTCCGCCGATGAGCGCCATGCACGTGGAGACCCCGGCCGCCAGGCCGAGGAGCAGAACGACGACCAGGCCGCCGGTCGACGGGTCGGACACACCCGTCATGACGTCGGGGAGGCCGACGAGCGACACGACCGCCGCGAGGCCGGCCACCATCGCCGCGGCGACGAGGACGGTCCGCCAGACCGAGCGGTCACGGGTCAACCAGGGTGCAGCGGCCGGCTCGTACCCGGCCGACCGGATGGCCGCGTCGATCTCGTCACGTGCAGGCAGGTCCGCGCCTCGCAGGGTGGCCGAGCCACGGGTCGCGGACACGTCCACGGTCTCGACCCCGGGGAGCCTCCGCAGCGCCTTGCCGACGCGCCGCTCGCAGGACGCGCACGTCATCCCGCCGACGGGCACGGTGAGGCGCTCGGCGGTGGGGCTGTCGCTCCGCGGCATCGGGCTCCTCGGGTCCTGCGCTACCCCTCTATGGTGACACGACCCGAGCGCCCCTCCGCCAGCTCGCGAAGCCGCGCCGCCCAGGGCTCCGGCGACCGGTCGAGCTCGGCCGCGACGATGGTCGCCGACACGAGGATCAGGCACACGGCGAGCAGCCACCCGACGAGCGCGATGGTCACGCCGAAAAGGCCGAACCGCAGGCTGTAGGACGTCATCAACGGCGGCATGTAGATCGTCGTCACGACACCGTAGATGCCGGCCATCACCGCCATCAGGACACCGCCGGGGAGCAGCCGGCGCCAGCGGAGCCTGCGGTCCATGAGCAACCAGGGGATCGTCGTCCACAGCGCCACCCCGGCCAGAGCCGACAGGGGGACCTGGATCGCCCAGTCGAACGGGACGTCGCGAACCAGGGTGCGGACCAGGTAGAGCAGCGCGAGCTCCACGAGCAGGACGGTCAGCCCCATCGCGGCGTTGAAGGACCCGCGCACGCCCCGCAGAGGTGGGAGTCGCCAGGCCTGCACGTACATCAGCTGCATGCGCCGGGTGAGCGAGACCCCCGAGACGATCAGCAGCAGCAGGCTGAACAGGCCGACGGAGCCGGTCTCCGGACGAGCGAAGACGGCCGCGACCGCGACCGCCGCCTGCCCCTCGAGGCCGAACCGCCGGATCACGGCGTCGGAGACGGACGAGTCACCCGCCGGAAGGACGGCCCCGACGAGGATCATCAGCGGGATCAGCGCGGTGAACGCCTGCGAGGCAAGGACCATCGCCCGGTCCAGACCACGAAGCTCCATGAAGATCTCGACACACCGCCCGGGAAAGGACTCCCGCGCTCGTGCTAGACGCTATGAGGTGACCGGCCTGGTGGGCTGGTTGCGGGCCGGGGCCCCGCGCACAGATGCTCGTGGGTTACCGAGCAGGGGCCGCCTGCTCGGCCTATCCGACAGATGTGGGAGGCCCCGGTGTTTACCGAGCGT